>CAVRVP010000001.1:0-514326 GCA_963724675.1 uncultured Actinomycetes bacterium
CGGGCGCCGGCCTGGCTGGGAACAGCAGCCGGGTCAGGATGAAATTGTCTTCCAGCGCGGCAGCACGCCGCTGCGGTCGACCTGCTTCATGGCGTCTGCCACCGAGGCGAACGTTCGGTTTCGAGATGCGCCGACAGCAGGATCGCGCCGTCGGCGCCGTCGGCGAGCGCGTCGTGGTACAGCGCGTCTTCGCCGGTCAGCACGCGAAAGCCGGCGGCCGCCGGGCAAGGAGGTCGATCGACTGCGCGCGGTCGGCGCCGCAATCCTTCATGCCGGCGATGTTCGGATGCAAGGCGAGCTGCAGCAGCGTCTCGTTGGTGAGGCTGACGCCGGTCCGGTAGGGGATGTTGTAGATCATGATCGGCCACGAGGCGTGGTCGGCGAGCGCGGTGAAATGCTGCACCAGGCCACGCTGCGAGGGGCGGATGTAATAGGGGCTGGCGATCAGATAGCCGTCGATCGGCCAGGCCGCCGTCTCATCCACGCATCGAAAAGCTTCGCGGTGGAGGCGCCGGACAGGCCGAGCAGGATCGGCAGGTGGCGCTCGCTGGCCTGAAGCTCGCTGCGCGTCATCGTCACCAGCCGCTCGAGCTCGTCCGCGGAGCGACATGCCTTCGCCCGACGTCGCGGCGAGAATGAAGCCGTCGACCGGGCCGGCCGCATAGTGCCGGACGAGTCGGCGTAGCGACGCCTCGTCGAGTTCGCCGTCGCGAAACGGCGTGATGAGCGGCAGCCACAGGCCCTGCAGGCGGCTTGTGAGATCGTCAGTCGTAGGGGTAGTCATCGTTCCATCTCCTCATGGGGTGAGCCGGAGACGGGACCAATAAAAAAACCCCGTCCAGACGGCGGGGCTTTCGGGATCGCGGGGTGCGGCAGTTTCAGCGCGCGCGTCGATCTCGGGTCCCCAGGTGGGGACCTTTTTTCGACGACAAAGCTGCGCACGAACGCGTGATCATCTGCCGATGATGGTGGCAGGGGGCCGCAATGTCAATCCGCGCAGCACCATGGCTTGTCGAGACTGCGGACGAAAAAAAGCCGGGCCCAAGAGAGCCCGGCTTAAGGTATTGGCCACGTGAGGCCGACACAATCACCTTCCAAGAGGGATTACTGAACCACCGCGCCACTGGAGGAGGGGGACATATGCGCGACGCGATCGCTCAGCGTGCGAGCACTATGATCCTCATCAGTGCTGTGCGGCAACCGTCCGAGCCGCATGTCAGACATGCGGAGAGCGGGCCCTTTATGAAATAGGCTAATTCGCAAAGCGGGAGACGAAACGTCACCGCTGCCAGCGTTTTGACGGAGTTGGTTCCGGTTCTGATGCAATCGACCGATGCTCTACGAGGGCCAGCGCTGCGCCTTGCTCACCACGAAATCGCGGAACACCTGCACGCGCGCGACCGTCTTCAACTCTTCGGGATAGACGAAATAGGTATCGACCTGGATCGAGTCGGTTTCGCCGAACAGCTGCACCAGGCGGTTGTTTTCCTCGACCAGATAGTCGGGCAGCGCGGCGATGCCGAGCCCCTGCTGGCAGGCGCGGACCAGGCCGAGGATGTTGTTGACCTTGAAGTAGGCTTCGCGCGGACCCGAGCCGTTGCGGCCGGCGTCGATCAGCCAGCTGCGGTTCTGCAGATGCGGCGGCACCTGCGCATCGCCGAGCATGATGATGCGGTGCGAGTCGAGGTCGTCGAGCGTGCGCGGCGTGCCGAAGCGCTTGATGTATTCCGGCGAGCAATAGGCGTGGAAGCCGATCGAGAACAGCTTGCGCTGGATCAGGTCCGGCTGGGTCGGCTTGCGGGTGCGGATCGCGACGTCGGCCTCGCGCATCGACAGGTCGAGATCCTCGTCGGTGACGATCAGCGAGATGCGGATATCCGGATAGAGCGCGGTGAACTCGTCGAGCCGCGGGATCAGCCAGTTGATGCCGAGCGCCGGCGGCGTGGTGATCTTGAGGTCGCCGCTCGGCCGCTCGCGGCTGTCGGTGAGCTTGGCGCGCGCCGCCTGCAACTGCATGAACACGTCATGCGCGGTGCGGAACAGCAGGTCGCCCTGTTCGGTGAGGATCAGGCCGCGGGCATGGCGGTGGAACAGCGACACCGAAAGCTCCTGCTCCAGCGCGCTGACCTGGCGCGATACCGCCGATTGCGAAAGCCCGAGCTGCTCGCCGGCATGGGTGAAGCTGCCCGCTTCCGCCGCCGCGTGAAAGACCTTCAGCTTGTCCCAATCCATGTCCGTAAATCCGTCGCGTGTTCTAGCCATGATTATTCTGCCGCCGCGCGATCGCTCGCGCGCAAAGCGAGGAAGCGTTCGGCCTCGAGCGCCGCCATGCAGCCGAGGCCGGCGGCCGTGACCGCCTGCCGGTAGGTTTCGTCCGCGACGTCGCCGGCGGCGAACAGGCCGGGCATCGAGGTCGCGGTCGAGTTCGGCGCCACCTCGACATAGCCGGAGGGTTTCAGCTTGATCTGGCCCTTGACGAGGTCGGTCGCGGGCGCGTGGCCGATGGCGATGAAGACGCCGTCGGCCGGCACTTCGGTCAGCGCGCCGGTCTTGACGTTCTTCAGGCGCACATGGGTGACCTTGCCCGGGTTCTCGGTGCCGCAGATCTCGTCGATCGCCGAGTCCCAGATCACCTTGATCTTGGGGTGCTTGAACAGGCGATCCTGCAGGATGCGCTCGGCGCGGAAATGATCGCGGCGGTGCACGATCGTCACCTGCGAGGCGAAGTTGGTGAGGAACAGCGCTTCCTCGACCGCGGTGTTGCCGCCGCCGACCACGATCACTTCCTTGCCGCGGTAGAAGAAGCCGTCGCAGGTCGCGCAGGCCGAGACGCCAAAGCCCTTGAACTTCTCTTCCGAGGCGATGCCGAGCCAGCGCGCCTGCGCGCCGGTGGCGAGGATCACGGTTTCGGCGAGATAGACGTCGCCGCTGTCGCAGGTCAGGCGGAACGGCCGCTGCGCCAGTTCGAGCTTGTTGACGAGATCGGTGACGATCTTGGTGCCGACATGCGCCGCCTGCTTCTCCATCTGCTCCATCAGCCACGGGCCCTGGATCACGTCGGCGAAGCCCGGATAGTTTTCCACGTCGGTGGTGATGGTGAGCTGCCCGCCCGGCTGGATGCCCTGGATCAGTACCGGTTCGAG
The DNA here is from genome assembly GCA_963724675.1 of uncultured Actinomycetes bacterium. Classification (GTDB taxonomy): domain Bacteria; phylum Actinomycetota; class Thermoleophilia; order Gaiellales; family Gaiellaceae; genus PALSA-612. Next base: position 3,144 of record CAVRVP010000001.1, read on the forward strand.
CATCGCGCGCGCCGCGTAGATCGCGGCGGTGTAACCGGCCGGGCCGGAACCGATGATGACGACCTTGGCATGGATAGGCGCGGGCATCGGCAGATCCCTCTCTTATTCGGGGGGTTTGTTCAGGACTTGAGCGGAAAGCGCCCGGAAGGACCTCGCGGCGGCGCCAAAAGTGTCAAATCCAAGTCTAGGATATCTGGGTAGCTATGCAAGAATTGCAATCCATCTCAGCGAATTTTCCCCGGAACTGAAGAACAATCGCGAAATGGCGCACTGCACGCGCAATAAAATTGCGCAAGCGGCGCGGCCTGCGCTAAGAGAGTTGCCGGCAAGACCTGCTCAAGCCCAGCCAGAATCAGGGAACCCGACGCGCGTGTCGAAGAATCTTGACGAAATCGACCTCAAAATCCTCGCCGAAATCCAGGCCGACGGCCGAATCACCAATGTGGAACTGGCCAAACGCGTCGGCATTTCGCCGCCGCCCTGCCTGCGCCGGGTCCGGACGCTGGAGGAAGAGGGCTACATCCAGGGCTACCGCGGCCTGCTCGATCCGCGCCGGCTCGGTTTCGACGTCACGGTGTTCGCGTCGGTGCATCTGTCCAGCCAGGCGGACGCGGATTTGCGCGCGTTCGAGGATTTCGTCCGCGCCGAGCCGTTGGTGCGGGAATGCTGGATGCTGTCGGGCGAGGTGGACTTCATCCTGAAATGCGTCGCGCCCGACATGGCGACGTTTCAGGATTTCGTCACGCATCTGACCGCGGCGCCCCACGTGCGCAACGTGCGGACGTCGCTGGTGCTGCACAATTCGAAATACGAAGCCGCGGTGCCGCTCGATGTGAAGGTGGCGGGCTGAGGCACCGGCGCCATCCGTCAGCGAGGCGATAGCGACGAAGCAATCCATTCGCTCTGCGGAGCAATGGATCGCTTCGCTTCGCTCGCAATGACGAACGTACGGCTTTCAGCTCACTTCTTCCGCATCTCGTCGACGCTGTACGGGCCGCCGCCCGCGGTCGCCAGATAGAGACAGGCGAAGCAGAACAGGATCGCAGCGGTGCCGCCATTGATGCAGCGGCAGGAACACCGGCTCCTCGGGTTCTTGAACATGTGCCCGAGGAAATAGGCGAACGCCATTTCACCGGACAGGATGAACGCGACGATCCGCGTGAACAGGCCGATCATCAACAGCGCGCCCAGCACCAGTTCGAGCGTGCCGGCCGCTCCATGATCAGCGGCGGCGAGTTGGCGAAATAGCGGCAGTACCGGAAACTTGAAGATCTTGGCGACGCCGTACTGAAACAGCAGCAGCCCGGTGATGAAGCGAAACAGGCTCAGCGCCATCGGCTGCCATTTCGCGAGCATCTTGTCAATTGGTCCATGTCATGTCCCCCTTGTTTGACACGCTCGAGCTTAGCGTCACGACATTACACGGTGTTGGCCGATCGCGTGTGATGCGGAACAACACCTGCTGAAGATTGAATCATTCCCCGTTCGCCGCGTCACCGCACGTCGCGATTGCAGCGCAACAAGATGCCGTCACGATGCGCCGGAGCTGCCGCTTACCGCGCGCCGAATGCGGCAGGCACTTGCAGCGCGCCGTCGACCAATCTTAGTTATGATTCATAAGCATTGTCCGGGCGCCGGATATGATGGAATCCGCCGCATCTCCACTCACAATCCTGTCAGCACGGCGCAACGAGCCGCGTCGAGACCGCGCGCAACGGACGCAAAAGCCGCGTCCGGCGAACGCGGCGTTTGCTCAGATTCCGCGACACGCGGAACGTTGCGCAGGTGATCTATCGCCACTCGACCTTGGTGATCTCGTAGGCCTTGGCGCCGCCGGGAGCCACGACTTCCACGGTCGCGCCCTTCTTCTTGCCGATCAGGGCACGCGCCAGCGGCGAGGTGATGGAGATGCGGCCCTTCTTGGCGTCGGCCTCGACCTCGCCGACGATCTGCCACACCGTCTTCTTTTCGGTGTCCTCGTCGACCAGCGTCACGGTCGCGCCGAACTTGACGGTGTCGCCGGAGAGCTTCGAGATGTCGATGATGTCGGCGCGCGCGAGCTTGTCTTCGAGCTCGGCGATGCGGCCTTCGTTGTGCGACTGCTCTTCCTTGGCGGCGTGATATTCCGCGTTTTCCGAGAGGTCGCCATGCGAGCGCGCTTCGGCGATATGCTCGATGATGCGCGGACGGTCCACCGACTGGCGCTTCTTCAACTCGACCTCGAGGGCGGCATAGCCGCCACGCGGTCATCGGAACCTTTTCCACCATCTCTTCCGTCCTTCCATCGTGCGAACCGCCCAGGGCGTCGCGCGCACGAGGCACTTTTTTAGATTTCAATTCGGGCTTTCATGGCCCAACGCGGAGCCCGCCAGCCTATTAATTTTCGGCCCGTTCAAGGGCCGACACAACATCCAAACGAGCGGTGAGTTCCAGCCATACGGCTTTATTGCCAATCGTTTAGCGGGCATTTCAGCCCGGCCAACGATCAGTTTTCGGAAAAGTAACTCTGCAGGGTGCGGACCTCAAGGTCCCCGCCCAGATAGGCGCGGATGCCCTGGGCAGCCGCCACAGCACCTGAAAGAGTGGTGTAATATGGCACTTTATGCAAGAGGGCAGCGCGCCGCAACGAACGGCTGTCGGCCAGCGCCTGCGGCCCCTCGGTGGTGTTGAAGACGAGCTGGACGTCGCCATTGGTGATGGCGTCGACGATATGCGGCCGTCCTTCCAGCACCTTGTTGACCTTCTCGGTCGGCACGCCCTTGTCGGTGAGGAAGCGCTGGGTGCCTGACGTGCGCCATCACCTTGAAGCCGAGCGAGTGCAGCAGCCGCACCGCATCGGCGATGCGGGTCTTGTCGCTCTCGCGCACCGAGACGAACACGGTGCCCTTGCGCGGCACGCGGGTGCCGCCGCCGAGCTGGCTTTTGGCGAAGGCCACCTCGAAGGAGCGGTCGATGCCCATGACCTCGCCGGTCGAGCGCATCTCCGGGCCGAGCACGGTGTCGACGCCGGGGAAGCGCGCGAACGGGAAGACCGATTCCTTGACGCCGACATGGCCGAGCTGCTTCTTCTTCAGCTTGAAATCCGCAAGCTTCTCGCCGGCCATGATCCGTGCCGCGATCTTCGCCACCGGCGTGCCGACCACCTTGGCGACGAACGGCACGGTGCGCGAGGCCCGCGGATTGACCTCGAGCACGTAGATATCGCCGTCCTTGATGGCATATTGCACGTTCATCAGGCCGACGACGTCGAGGCCGAGCGCGAGCTCGCGGGTCTGCCGCTCGAGCTCCTCGATCATCTTCGCATCCAGCGAATGCGGCGGCAGCGAGCAGGCGGAATCGCCGGAGTGAATGCCGGCTTCCTCGATATGCTCCATGATGCCGACGATGAAGGTGTCCTTGCCGTCGCACAGGCAGTCGACGTCGATCTCGGTGGCGTCGGACAGATAGCGGTCGAACAGCAGCGGATTGGTGCCGAGCACGGTGTTGATCTGGCCGGTCTTGTCGTTCGGGTAGCGCGCCTTGACGTCGCCGGGCACCAGTTCGGGCAGGGTGCCGAGCAGATAATCGTTGAGCTGGTTCTCTTCGCGGATGATCTGCATCGCGCGGCCGCCGAGCACATAGGACGGGCGCACCACCAGCGGCAGGCCGAGATCGGCCGACACCAGCCGCGCCTGCTCGACCGAATAGGCGATGCCGTTCTTCGGCTGCTTCAGCCGCAGCTTGTCGAGCACGCGCTTGAAGCGGTCGCGGTCTTCGGCGAGGTCGATGGCGTCGGGCGAGGTGCCGAGGATCGGCACGTCGGCGGCTTCCAGCGCGCGCGCCAGCTTGAGCGGGGTCTGGCCGCCGAACTGCACGATCACGCCGTGCAGCGTGCCGTTCTGTGCGTTCGGTCGCGATGATTTCCAGCACGTCCTCGGCGGTGAGCGGCTCGAAATAGAGCCGGTCGGCGGTGTCGTAGTCGGTCGACACCGTCTCCGGATTGCAGTTGACCATGATGGATTCATAGCCGGCGTCATGCAGCGCGAAGCAGGCGTGACAGCAGCAATAGTCGAACTCGATGCCCTGGCCGATGCGGTTCGGCCCGCCGCCGAGGATGATGACCTTCTTCTTGTCCGATGGCGCGCTCTCGTCCGCCGGCACGCCCGCGAACGGCGCTTCATAGGTCGAATACATGTAGGCTGTCGGCGAGGCGAATTCGGCCGCACAGGTGTCGATGCGCTTGTACACCGGGCGAACGCCGAGCGCGTGGCGCTTCGCCGTCACCTCGGCCTCGGTCGTCTCCGACGAGCACGGCAAGCCGCGCGTCGGAAAAACCCATCGCCTTCAGCGATGCGCATGCCGAAGGCGTTGCCGCGGCAGGCCGTTCTTGCGGACCTTCTCTTCCATGTCGACGATGCCGCGCATCTCGCCGAGGAACCACGGATCGATCTTGCAGGAATTGAAGATCTCCTCGTTCGACCAGCCGAGCCGCATCGCCTGCGCCACCTGCAGGAGGCGGTTCGGCGTCGGCGTGCCGAGCGCGGCGCGGATCGCGTTCTTGTCGTCGCCGCGGCCGAGCCCCTCGATCTCGATCTCGTCGAGGCCGGTGAGGCCGGTCTCGAGCCCGCGCAGCGCCTTCTGCAGGCTCTCCTGGAAGGTGCGGCCGATCGCCATCACTTCGCCGACCGACTTCATCGACGTCGTCAGCGTGGTGGAGGCGCCGGGAAATTTCTCGAACGCAAAGCGGGGAACCTTGGTGACGACGTAATCGATCGTCGGCTCGAACGAGGCCGGCGTCGCGCCGCCGGTGATGTCGTTGGCGATTTCGTCGAGCGTGTAGCCGACCGCGAGCTTGGCGGCGACCTTTGCGATCGGAAATCCCGTCGCCTTGGAAGCCAGCGCCGAGGAGCGCGACACCCGCGGGTTCATCTCGATCACGACCATGCGGCCGTCGGCGGGGTTGACGCCGAACTGCACGTTGGAGCCGCCGGTCTCCACGCCGATCTCGCGCAGCACCGCCAGCGAGGCGTCGCGCATGATCTGGTATTCCTTGTCGGTCAGCGTCAGCGCCGGCGCCACCGTGATGGAATTGCCGGTGTGCACGCCCATCGGATCGAGGTTCTCGATCGAGCAGACGATGATGCAATTGTCCTTCTTGTCGCGCACCACCTCCATCTCGAACTCTTTCCAGCCGAGCACGGATTCCTCGATCAGGACTTCGTTGGTCGGGGAGGCGTCGAGGCCGCGTTCGATGATGTCGAGGAACTCTTCCTTGTTGTAGGCGATGCCGCCGCCGGTGCCGCCCATGGTGAAGGAGGGGCGGATGATCGCGGGCAGCCCGATCTCGGACAGCGCCATCAGCGCCTGGCCGAGCGCGTGCTCCTGGTAGCGCTTGCGGCGCTCGCTCTCGCCGAGCGTCCATTGCCGTTCGAGCTCTTCGAGCGCGGCACCGGACAGCTTCTCGCGTTCGGCGTGGTATTTGTCGCGATAGGATTTCTTCAGGGCAGAGGCATTGGCGAGCCGCGACTTCGGCGTTTCAAGCCCGATCTTGGTCATGGCCTCGCGGAAGAGCTGGCGGTCCTCGGCCTTGTCGATGGCGTCGGCGGTGGCGCCGATCATCTCGACGTCGAACTTGTCGAGCGTGCCCTGCCGGCGCAGCGACAGCGCGCAGTTCAGCGCGGTCTGGCCGCCCATGGTCGGCAGCAGCGCAAAGCCGCCCGGGATGACGTGGCGTTCCTTTTCGATGATCTTGGCGACGATTTCGGGGGTGATCGGCTCGATATAGGTCGCGTCCGCCAGTTCCGGGTCGGTCATGATGGTGGCCGGATTGGAATTGACGAGGACGATGCGGTAGCCCTCTTCCTTCAGCGTCTTCACCGCCTGGGTGCCTGAATAGTCGAATTCGCAGGCCTGGCCGATCACGATGGGACCGGCGCCGATGATCAGGATGGTGGAGATATCTGTTCTTTTGGGCATCAGCTCTCAGACTGGAAATTGGGCACAAAAAAAGGGCGCGCATGCCGCGCGTCCCCTAAGCCAAGAGCGCGGGTCACCCTCGCGCGCGGGTGGTCTTTAGACCAGATTCCGCACCCGCGAAACCCCCAAAAACGGGCCATCAACGGGGATTTCCCGCCTTCGCCCTTCGGGCTACGGCGTGGCAAGCCCGCCATTCGGGCCGAGACAGGGGAGTTTGGGCAAACCGCATGCACAGGTGGCTTGCCGATGGCGGGGCTGGCTTGCCTAGCCGAAGCTGGCGGAGCCAGCGAAGGCTGGAGGCCCGGCCTGGATTTGAACCAGGATAAAGAGCATTGCACTGCTCCCGCGTCGACGCTTCCGCCACCGGGCCGCGGCAATCATCGCCGATCACGGCGCGGTGAACCACACCTACCGCGGCTTAGGGTTAACAACTTGGACAGCGGATCAACTGAGCTGGAGGGCGTGCCGGGCCACGAAGGTCATCCGCCAGGGATTGTGCCCGATATTCTGCTGCGCGCGCGCGGCGGAGAAGCCGGCCCGGGCGAGCTTCTCGATCATTTCATTTTCGCCATAGCGCTGCAGCCCGACGCGGGTGCGCAGCTGCCGGTAGTCCGACAGTGCGGTGCTCGCCAGCCCATACAGGGCGTCTTTCAGGAAGCCGTGGGTGCGGGCAAATTTCAACAGCGCCAGCACGTCTCTGGCCATGCCGACGTCGGGCCGCAGGATGTCGCCCAGCACCATGCGGCCGCTGGGCTTCAATAGCCGGCGAACGACGGCGAACGCCGAATCCAGTTCCTCCGGCGTCATGTATTGCGCGACCGAATTCATGAAGACGAGGTCGACCGCCTCGTCCATCTTTCTGAGATCGTCGAGGGAGCGGACGCGGATCTTGGTATTCGGCGCAAAGCGCGCGATCAGCCGGCCGCGGACCCCGGGTGCCGGCTCGGCCAGATAGAGCTTGGCACAGGCGTCGGCGACCCGGGCGGCGGACAGCGCCTCGCCGCAGGCATAGTCCAGCACGACGGCGTCGGGCGAGGAGATGTAGCCGATGATGTCGCGCGCGATGATCTCGAAATGCAGGTCGCGATGCAGCTTGCTCGCATAAATCGTATGCGTGGAATTGTAATAGTCGATCCATTCATCCATCGCGGGCGCCCGGTAAAACAGCGGGTTCCGGTGTCGGAACCAGCCTGAAAGTGATGCGTTAGGTCGTCCGACGGCCAATGTCCACCGCCGCCAAAGTCCGTCTCCTAACAGGAAGGTGCAACGTGAGCAAAACCAGCAACAAATCCGACAAGACAGCCCCCGAGCTTGATACCCCGACCGACTTGCCGCAGGCCGCGGTGGACAAGATATCCAAGTCGCTCAATACGTTGCTGGCGGATGCTTTCGCCCTCTACCTGAAGACGAAGAATTTCCACTGGCATGTCAGCGGCCGGCATTTCAACGACTATCATCTGATGCTGGACCAGCAGTCGGAGGCGATTTTCGCCACCACCGACCAGCTCGCCGAACGGGTGCGCAAGCTCGGCGGCACCACGATCCGCTCGATCGGGCAGATCGCCAAGCTGCAGACCATCCAGGACAACGACGACGACTATGTGCCGCCGCGCGAAATGCTGCGTGAACTGATGGAAGACAACAAGAAGATGGCGGCGGCGATGCGCAAGGCCCACAAGCTTTGCGACGATCAACGAGGATTCCGGCAGCGCAAGCCTGCTCGAAGTCTTCATCGACGAGACCGAGCGCCGCACCTGGTTCCTGTTCGAGGCCAGCCGCCAGGAAGGCGCCAACGCGGCCTGATCGCGGGTGCGCTTGAGCAGGCGCGGCAGGGTCGGCCTTGCCGTCCCTGCGGCCTGCGGCGGCTGCCTGCAGGACATTCCCGTCGCGTCCAGCCCGGTTTTGCGGTAGGCTGCGCTTCGGCTTCGAAGAGCGGCTGCCCGAAGCTTTTGCTGCGATCCGATGGAGGCGGGAGATGCCTATCTCTTTTCCGATGATCGTTTTGAGCTCGCAGATGGTCGTTGCGGTGGCAGACGGCGTGCCGAACTTCGACATTGCGCGGAGTTGCAAGCTCGACGTCGCCGCCACCACCGGCCTCTCCGTTGACCAGTCGATCAAGAGCTGCGTGAACGATGAACAGAAAGCGAAGCGGCAGCTCGCAGGCCAATGGTCGAAATTCCCCGCGCCAAGCCGGGCAAGCTGCACCTCGCAGGAGAGCATCGGCGGCACGCCGAGTTACGTCAGTTTGCTGACATGCCTGCAGATGGGTCAGTGGAACCGTTAGCTGTCTGGGCTGGTTTTCACTCAGGCAATCGGCGCGGGCTGCCTCCGGTCAAAGGGTGATGGTGCGACGAACGCGTCACCGCGTCAGGCGTAATGATCGAACTCGCTCAGCGCGATGCGCACCTCGCGGGCAAAATCGACCAGCGAGATTGTGAAAGCGCTCAGCGAAATCATGAAGAAGATGGCCACCCCCAGCTCGTGCTGGAGCTGAAAGAACGCGGTTACAAACGCCACGATAACAAGAAGCGTCACCGAAATGCTGGCGACCACCGCCCAGAAGATTGCCCGGTTCAGCATCGCCGCCCGCCGCATCAGGCGTGGTAGATCGACCTTGAGCCGGGATCGGACGGTGTCGTGATCCGGTATCCCGTTCAGGACCACAGTGCGGTCGATGATTCGGTTCAGGCGGGAAATCAGCACGGCGATGAAGGCTGCCAGCGCACCCAGCAGGAACGCGGGCGCTGCCGCCTGCGAAATCACCTGCGATAGCTGGCTGACGGACGGCGTATCTGGATACATTGGATCTGTGCCCCCGATGCTCGCAAAATAGGGCCGGCCAATAGCCCACAGGGCCAACCATGACCTGCTTCGACAGGAATTGCGATGCGTCCCGGTCGAAGTGCATGTCGACGTCGTTCTGATACTGCGTCGCAGTAACAGGAAAGGTAATGCACGCTATGGGGCAAACGCGACGTTTTTGACCTCGGGCCAGCCTCGGCCTGCCACCAGGAGCGGACATCGTCAGGCCGCCTCGACATGTCTCAAAGGTGCCAAACAGGCGACATCGCACGTTCGGTTTGAGGCGGTCGCAAACTGAGACAGCAATGGTGACGGAGCTAAAAGCTCATGCGGCGCGACCAAAGAGATGAAGCGAACTCGTTGTTGCTGAATTGTCACCGCATCGAAAATAGCACGCATGGTTTGACCCGCATCGATCAAGTCGGTTGGGCAGAAGGAGCTATTCGCAATATATTTCGGAGCTGTGGCCGACCTTTCAGGAGGCGACAGTGCAGAAAATTTTCCTTGTGGGAATTGCTGCTGCGGGATTGTTGAGCGGGTCTGCTCTTGCATCCGACTTGCCTGTCAAAGCCCCCGTGTACACAGCTCCGATCGCGCCGCCGCCCTATAATTGGTCAGGGCTTTATGTGGGTGCCAACTTCGGTGGGGGATGGTCCAACGGCAGCCTGAACATTCCTGGCAACAATCTGTATGGCGGCCTAAGCGAATTCATTGGCGGCGTGCAGGCGGGCTATAACTTCCAGGCCGGTCATTTTCTAATTGGTGTCGAAGGTGAGTTCGATGGAGCTGGCTTTGCTCATCCGGTCCTTCCTGCTCCGACGTTAGGCCTTGTGGACCAGCGCTGGATCGGCACCGCGGCGGGCCGCATCGGCCTCGTCAACGATCGATGGCTCCTGTTCGCCAAGCTTGGCGGCGGCTGGGTGAACAGCAACGCTACTTTGAATCTTCCCGGCACAATTTGGAACGGATCCAGCACCAGCAGCGGCTGGTTGGCTGGCGCCGGCATCGAATACGGCTTCAAGTCGCATTGGACGGTCAAACTCGAATACGATTATCTCGGACTGTCAAACTGGAATTCTCCCACACTCCCTGCGGTGGCTTTGAACCGCGACCTTCAAATGGTCAAAGCCGGGATCAATTACAAATTCCAGAGCGGCCTTCCCGATGCAGCTGAGGCGCCGAAGCCTTCGCATGAACCTTCAAAAGATGAAGACCTACAGAAGCAATCACAAAACCCGATCGCGGATCTGGTCAGCGTGCCGTTTCAGAGCAACACCAATTTCAACGCGGGACCCTTCAGTCGCACCCAGGAAGTATTCAACATTCAGCCCGTCGTGCCGATGCACTTGAGCGATGACTGGAACCTGATTTCACGTACCATCATCCCATTGCTGAGCCAGCCAAGTCCGTTCTTCGACAGCAACACCAACGGCGTTGGCGACATTACGCAGTCGTTGTTTCTTTCCCCCACGCACCCGGGCAAGCTCATCTGGGGCGTTGGCCCCGTCTTTACCATTCCCTCCGCCAACGATCCTATCCTCGGGACCGGCAAATTCCTGCTGGGCCCAACGGCCGTCTTCCTGGTCACACCGGGACATTGGGTGCTCGGCGTATTGCTCAATAACCAGTGGTCGGTCGGCGGCAATCCACTGCGACCGCCCGTCAACGCCTTCCTCGCCCAGCCCTTCGCCAACTACAACTTGGCGCACGGCTGGTACCTGAACACATCACCCATCATCACCGCGGATTGGCTCGCGGCATCGGGCGAGCGGTGGACTGTGCCGGTCGGCGGCGGCTTCGGTCGGGTTTTCAGAGTGGGTGATCAACCGGTCAACGCATCGATCCAAGTCTATTACAACGCGATACGTCCGACTGGCGCTCCGCCCTGGTCACTGCGGGCTAGTCTCGCGCTGCTGTTCCCGGTCAAATGACGTGGCAGGCTGGCGCGTAATGAGACTTGTGCCTCGGCGTAGTCCGATATTCCTGCGTAATACGGTCCACATCGAACTCGGTATGGTTTAAGAACGAATCTCCGATTGGCAGAACATCAGCGATCAAGATCGCCCCCGATTTGCTCGGCGCCATCAACAGCTAGTTCAATGCAGAACCGTCACACCATGCGTCTGCAATGCCTCGATGACGCCGTCGAAGATCAGCGCAACGCCCATCGCCGAGACGAAGAAGCCAACTATTCGGGTGATCGCATCGATGCCCATAGCGCCGAGTCTGTCGAAAAGTTTACCGGCATATGCCAGACACAGGTAGGTGACGACCATCGTCGCGAAAATAGCCGCGACGATCGCCACGAAAGAGGCCAGTTCCGCTGATGATTGCTTGATCGTCGCAGTCATGCCGAGGATGGTGGCGATAGCGCCTGGTCCGCACATGAGCGGCATCGCAAGCGGCACGAAAGCTATGTTGCCGCCCTGATCCGCGCCGCCGGCCGGAATCACGCCACCGGAAGCGGATGGTGAAAATAGCTCAAAGCCGATCTTCATCAGGATGATGCCGCCGACGATGCGGACCATGCTCAGCGGCACGCCGAACAGGCGTAGGATCAGCGTTCCGAAGATCAGAAAAAAGAGAGATAGGAGCAGCGCATAGAAGCAGGCTTTACGTGCCACCTGGCGATGTGTGGCGGCGTCCCTGCCTTCCAGCATCTTGAGATAGACCGGCAGGACCTCGAACGGATTTATTATCGCGAGCAATGTCGCGAACGTACCTACGAACAACGAGAGTTCGTGACCCATCAACTCTTGTCCCCCTCGAATTCTGGGTTTTTCTCACTTCTGACCGGTTAAGCGACTAGCTCTGAGCCTGCGCCTCACTCCTTCTCCGGGTGCTCGACTTCGGTGAAAAGGCTTCCCTGTGCCGCACCTGAGCCTGCGCGGCCGCCGCCGGCACCGCGGAGCACCCATGCTGCACCCACTGCGAGAACTGCACCCACGAGTGGGCCTGCGACATACACCCAGTAGCTCGTGAAGTCGGTTGCGACTAAGTTCGGGCCGAACGTGCGCGCGGGGTTCATCGACGCTCCCGAGATAGGGCTCCCCCACAGCCCGGCGAGCGCAATGTACGCGCCGACGCCGATCGCGCCGAAGATCCCGATGTTCTGGGCGCCGGACGCCGTGCCGAGAATGACACTGACGAGACCGAGGGTCAGCACGGCCTCCATCAGGAACGCATCGGACGCGGAGTATCCCGACGCGGGATAGTTCGACCCGTAGCTGGCCGACACGTTGATCACCGCGTGCAGGAACAGTGCCGCGAGCGTCGCGCCGATCAACTGCACGACGATGTATCCCGGCACGCGACGCCATGGGAAGTCGCCACGCAGCGAGAACGCGATACTGACCGCGGGATTGAGGTGAGCGCCGGACACCTTGCCCATGAAGAGGATGATCGCCATCACCATCAGACCGGGTGCGACGACCGCAGCGGCACGGCTGATCGTGCCGGGAAAGGCCTGCCCCATCATGCCGCCACCGGCGGCCACGAGGACGAGGAAGAACGTGCCGAGCAGCTCCGAGAAGAGGCGGCGCCACTCTTGGCTCGGATCGTGGAAGTCGTTCAGCGACGCGACGAGCTCGTGATCCAGATGGCTCAGTGTTCCGTCGGCCTCTGCATGCGCCATGAGCTGCTCTTTCCTCTAGTCGATGCCGCTGTCCGTTAGCCTCTCGCACCGGGCCAGCACGGCTCGTCGGGTCTTCGGCGCGCTTGCGGATTTCTCGCGCTGGATGGGCATGCCTTCAATCCTCCAAGACGGGACCACACCAGCCGGGCAGGTAGCTCGCCTCCTCGTTTTTGGCCAATTCCAGGGCTTGCTCGAGGGCGTCCTCGAAGTGGGTCTCAACGGTTTTGCGCTTGACCCGTCGACGCAAAAAATCCGCCCACAAGAATTCGCTGAACGGCGTCGTGTCCTTGGCGTACCCGCCGGCGCGCCGCAGTTCGCCCGCCAACGAGCGGAACGGATCGTCAATAAGCCCGGCCACGGTCTTCGGCAAATCCTTGTAAGGGCGCAGGCGGCCCTCGTCGTCGTACGAATGCATCCAGCTGTGATTGTCCAGGACGAACCAGAACGAATCGGGCTCCAGCGTCCTGAGGTTTTTCACCACGGTAACCAGTATCTCTTCGACGCCTTCGTCATGCAGCGCACGCGCCAGGTGGTGATGATCGATGACGTAGTGGCGGTCCTTCGGGCCAAGCACGACCGGGATCATATGCTTGCCTAGAAACTCGGCTCCTTTGTTTTTGCTCTCGTCACGCCAGCGCTTGCGCTTCTCCTTGACCTCCCGAATGCCGACCGTCATCTGGGTCGGGCGCAGGTCTGCGATCGCAACGGGCTTGAGAATGGGTTCGCGAATCGACATCATGCGGGCTCCTTGATCATTAGTCCCGAAATGTTCGCTTTCAGAAGAAGACGTCGTCGCCTCGTCAGCGAACGAATAACCCTCACCTCATGGGCTAGATTCCCTTGATCTAGATCAAGGGTTGGCCAGCACTCGGGGGCGTAAAGCACCGCGTTGGATGCGCCTGTTACGGTGCAACGGACAGTTGTGTTCTTGGTCGATGACCATGCGGGCATTCTGAAGAGCGCGTGGCGGCTGTTGGCAGTCCCAAATACGTCGAGGGAGCCCTGACTCAGGAACTCCACCAAAACCCCAAGAGACGAGAGGCAAGGCCCAGTAAGTCGCTGCGCCTCTATCGTTTGGCACTTGGCTTTCTGGCTTTGAGCTGGAAATTGCTCGCCATGTCCGGGTTGGGGTCAAAAGGCGAAATTGCGGATAGCGACCAGCGCATGTCTGCTTTAGCCGTGCCAATTGCGACATTGGACCGCGGCGCAGGATCGCTTTTCTAAACAACTGACAAGCCGCAGCTTGGTTGATCCTAATATTTTCTGACGACGGGTTTTGTCGTCGGAGGCGCTCCGGGCGCGGGCGGCGAGATGGCGAAGGTGACCCAGGCATTCCAGCCGCTGGCCGGTTCTCTGCAGCAAACTCTCCGTAAGCCTTGAAATTGAGATAGCCCTGCATGTCGCCGACCGGAAAAAGGAATCCGATCTGGGGACCGACGCCAACCACCTGGGACTGGAAGCAGCCGACACGGTCGCCTGATCCGCTGTCGCAGCCGAGCTCCTTGTAGACATAGCCCACGAGGCCAACCATGACCTGCTTCGACAGGAACTGCGATGCACCCCAGTCGAAGTGCATGTCGACGCCGCTCTTATAGTGCGTCGAGATTATTGATGTAGTTGTAGGTGAAGCCGAGCACGCCAGAAAATTCATGGCCGGTCTGCGGATTGAAATAGGTGTAGCCGCCGCCGGCGTCGATCGCGCCGTGTCCGATGCCAATATTCGACAGGCGGCTGGATTGATAAGCGCCAACCGGAATGTCGCCGGTGATATAGGTCATGTAGTTGTGGACGCCGGCGTTCCAGCGCAATGGGAATTGCGGTATCAGATCCCCAAAGCCCCATGTGGTGTCGCTGATGCTGTCGGACCGCGCGAAGGGGACGCTGTTGCCGAGCGGGCCCGTGACCACGCCTGACAAGGTCCCCGCCAGGCTGGTGCCGACGACGCCATAGGCTGCGATGAGGGACACCGACGCCTGGCCGCCGAGAACCGGCGTCTCGAATACATAGGTCGGGATCACAAGGCCAAGATCGCCGGTGGCGTTGACGTTCAAATTCAGATTTGCGTTGACGGTAAGGTTGCCCGGAACCCTGCCGAGCGTGAATTCACGTGCACGCGCGACGTCGGCGCCGGCCGATACGGAGGTATGGTAGTAGATCGTCGCCAGCGACCAACCCGGCTGCTGCGGCGTGGCCGCGAGGCTTCCAAAGAAGCCGGGGACCCAGAAGCTGACGCCACCTTCGTCGGCGTGTGCCACGCCGGGAAGGGCGGCCAGCATCGCAATCGACAGGCCGGCACCTGCATATTTGAGAAGGGCGTTGAGTCCTCGATTGAATGATTCGTGCGCCATCTGCTGCTCCCAATGCCCTGAGATCACAGTGATCAACCCGAGATTGACATGGATTGAATGTCTCGTCGCAAGCCGTCGCTCTGCGGAAACGGGTCCAAATCGAAAATCTGTCGCGACTGTTGCGCTAAAGACGCGAGAAATCGCCTGCTATTCACTGCAACGGGCATTGCGAGAGCGTGACGGCAGCGGATCGGTCTCGGGACGATGACGCCCGGCGGCATACGGCGCGCATGGGCGCACAGGCTGCGGCCGCCATCACCTTTCGGCGACGGCGGCCGTCGTGAACGCTAGTTCGCCGCCACGATCGCCGGCGGCTTCCAGGTGCCTTCGCCGGCGGGCAGGATCGACGGCGCTTCGGTCTTCGGCCAGTAGAGCCGCATCACCAGATAGATCGGGCCGTTCGGCGCAGGCAGCCAGTTGGCTTCCTTGTCGGCGCCCGGCGACTTGTTCTGGATGTAGAGCGTCAGCGACCCGTCCGGGTTCGTCTTCATGTCCGGCAGCATCGGCGAGTTGACCAGATAGCGGTTGATCGGGTTTTCGATCAGCAACTGCGTCTTGCCGTCATACATGGTCAGCGACCAGAAGGCGTTGACCGGCGGCTGCTGACCGGGCGGGAATGTCAGCGTGTAGTTGTTCTTGCTGCCGTCGAGCGTCTGGCCATCGCCGTCGACGCGCGTGAGCGGATACATCGCCTCGGCGGCGTCGTTGCCGTAAATGCCGGCCTTCGCGGCGGCGGCGCGCTTCAGCCAGTCGCCATTGTAGTGGGCGCTGTCGCCAGGCAGCGAACTGACCCGCCAGCCGTTGATCGCCTTGCCGACATTGGCGACGGCCTCGTCGACCTTGCGTCTCGCCTTCCTTCATGCCGAGGCCGACCTCGAGCTTGTGCTCCAGCGGGAGGTCCTTGAAGTTGAAGGTCTTGCCGGCCCGACGCCGATGCTTCGCAAGCTGGGCGCGTATCTCCTTCTCGTTCTCCTGCGCGGGCGCGAACTGCAGCGCGAAGTCGAGGTACTCGAAGAAGTTCGTCTTCACGAGCTCCTTGTCGATTTTCGGAAAGTCGATGGTCGCCGCGCCGACCGTCGCCGGCTGGTTCAGATAGGCGGAAAGCGTCTGCACCTTGTAGCCGGCCTGCACCTTCTTGACGTTGTCGAGGTCATCCGGATTGAAGAGCTGGGTGCGATATCCCGCCACCGAAAACTGCGTGCTCGACCGGAACACCTTCTTGATCCCGGGCGGGGTCGCACCCTTCCAGTCCGGCCCGACCACCATGTAGTCGCCCGCCTCGCTGCCCGTGGCACGGCTGCCGATATAGCCGTAGTTGTAGGTATTGCCGTCGCAGAGCATGACCGAGTAGTAGCGCTTGGGGTCGACCGCCGGGACCGAAAGGACGATCGGCTCTGCTCGCAAGTCCATCCATACGAACGAATAGGGCGTGTCGCTGTTCGGCGTGACGATGGCGGTGTCTTTGTAGGTGAAGACGTTGGGCTCGTTCTTGATCTGATTGAACGGCGCCTTGAACTGCCCGGAATTGCGATCGACGGCGTATTCGTACATGACGCCGTAGTTCATCACGATCGGCAGGCCGTAGATGAAGCCTGCCTCGGCAATGTCTTTTGCCTTGAGGAAGCCCGGACGTGGGGCGCTCGTCTGCGCCTGCGCCAGGACGGAATTTGCCGTCGAGGCGGTGATTGCAGCCAGCGCTGCGGAACGAAGAAGATCGCGTTTCGTCAACATTTGAACGGCTCCTCATCCAGAATGGGTTTTGGTTTCCAGCCCGGTGCAGCAAACAGCGGGCAGCGACAGGCAAACGCCGGCACCGAAGCGCCGGCGTGCCGTCAATTTTTATTGGGCCGAAATGCCCACCGTTGTTTGCGACTTCACGACCGGCGGCGGATTCCATTTGCCGGTCAGCGCCTCCGACTTCGGCGCGTAGAGGCGCATGGTCAGATTGAAGGCTCCCTTCGGCGCGGGAAGCCAGTTGGCTTCCATGTCCTTGCCGGGGCTCTCGTTCTGGAAATAGAGGTCGAGCGAGCCGTCGGCATTGTACTTGAACGGCATCCAGCTGCTGACCGCAAAGCGGTTCAGCACGTTGCCGACCTGGAATCCTTCCTGATCGTAAAGGGTGATCGACCAGAAGGCGTTGACCGGCGGCGCGGCGCCCTTCTCGAACGTGATGGTGTACTTGTTCGCGCCATCGAGCGGCTTGCCGGATTCGTCGCCGAGATTGAGCGGATAGATGGCATCCTCGGGCAGGTTCGCGCCAAGTCCGAGTTGCGCGACAATGGCCCGCTTCAGGTAGTAGTTGCCGTAAACGCCCATCGTGTCGGTGTTCATCGACCAGCCGTTGGCAACCCGCGCCAGCGTCGGCACCTTCCAGGCCATCAGCTTCTGCGCGTCCTGCGGTGCGGTTTCCAGCGCCCTCTGCACGACTGGATCGAGCTTGCCGATGTCAAAGCTCTTGCCGGGCTCGATGCCGATTTTCTTCATCTGCGCGATGATCGGCTCGTCGGTGACATGGGGCGGATGAAGCTTGAGCAACTCGGCAGCATTGGCGAAATATACGCCCGCCGTCATCGTATCGACCTGGACCTTTGGCGGCGTCTTCATGTCGACGCTTGGGTCGGGCTTGAATTCGACCGGCCTGGGCGTTTTGCCATACTCGGAAAGCAGGGTGACCTTGTAGCCGGCCTGGATCTTGTGAACCGCAGCGTAGTCCGGCGGGCCGTCGGTCTTGGTCCGGCCGATCAGCCAGACGTAGGGCGTTGGCGCGTCGATCCGTTGGGTGTCCTTTGGAAGCTTGAACTCCTCGACGAACCTGTCGCGCAGATCCGGCCTCCAGCCCGCCGGCGCCACCAGGAATGTCCCGGCCTTGGTGCCCGTCGTGCGCCAGCCCGGCGACGCAAAGACGTCGGTCCACATGTCGAGCATCGGCAGCAGATAGTAGCGTCCATCGGTATCCGGCGCCGAGATGACGACCGGCTCCTTGGTCATGTCGAGCCAGGAGACGGAATACAGCGTGTCGAAGTTGGAGCGCACGACGCCTTTGAAATCCGCCGGCGGGTATTCGGGCACGTTGACGAACGTGTTCATCGGCCCCCTGAAATCGGTTGTGCCGTTGGTGAATTGCTTGCGGGAGATGTCCATCGACATGATGGAGTAGAAATAAACATAGGCGTCGACCGCGATGGCGTGCGCCTCCTGTTCGGTGATCGGCGCTGCCGTTTGGGCCAGCGCCGCGGGTGCTGTCGCCGCACCAAGGCAGAGAGACAATGTCAGTGGCAGGATTCCTCGAAACATGTCGAACCTCCTCTTCTGATTTGTTGATTTTGATTTATGGCTTCGTTCAATTCTCTTGTCGCCGTCGGAATCTTCCCGCCTCCCTTGATGGTCGGCGCGACGCTTCTTTCGGTTAGCTGATCGGCATCATATCGCCGGGGCGTTGGCCGACCGGCGTCGCGCACGTCTCCTCGCGTTCTCGTCTCAGTAACAGGGCGGATAGGCGATCGCAAGCGCTGTTTCGAGGCCGGCACGGACGGTCGCGCGTTGCGGCGAGCATTCCGAAAATCTGATTCAATGCTGTGACACGCATGACATCATTCCTTGTACAAAAAACGACGGAACGACTTGAAGCATTCGCGCTTGGGCGCGCGAGGGCGCGCATTGCAAGGAGAACGTGCAGACGTTCGTGCTGCATTAAACGCCGCATGGCGTCTGCATAATCGAAACAGGATTGCTGAAATTCGATGCTATAGAATTTGTCGATGCAGGGCACTTTGAAGGGCGACTTCGGCTACCTCCACGGGTATCACGATAGCACAACCGAATAATGAGGGCCAGCCATGATCATTATTCTGTGCCTCTACCTCGTCGCGCTGTGGGCCGTGTTCTCGAAATTCAAGCTGGTGCGATGGGGCTGGTTGTCCGGGACTATCTCGCTGTTAATAGGCGGGTTTATCCTCGCGACATTTCTCGCGCTTTTTAATTATCTCACGCCGTCGGGGCGCGTGACGGTGACCGGCCGCGTGGTGGAAGTGACGCCGAATGTGACAGGACAAATTGTCGCGATCCCGGTCAAGCCGAACGTGCCGGTGAAGGCCAACGACGTGCTGTTTCAAATCGACCCGGCGCCGTTTCAGTACAAGGTCACGCAGTTGCAGGCCTCGCTCGCCGGCGCAAAGCAGCAGGTCGAGATCCTGAAATCGAATTACGAGCAGGCGACGGCGAATGTTACGGGGCTCACCGCACAGGCCGCCTACAACAAAAAGCGTCTTGCCGACATCGAGACGCTGGCAGCGGATATGGCAAACACGGAATTTCAGGCGCAGGACAAGCAGGTCCAGTATGAGACGGTGTCGGCGCAGCTGGTTGCGGCCAAGGCGGCGCAGCAGAGCGCCAAGCTCGCGCTGAATTCCGAGATCGGCGGCGTCAACACCACGGTCGCGCAGCTTCAGGCGCAGCTCGATAACGCCAACTGGGAATTGTCGCAGACAACGATTCGCGCACCGGCGGACGGTTACGTAACGCTCGTGACAGTGACGGTCGGCGATCGGGCGCTGCAGATGCACTCGGCGATGTCGTTCATCGTCGAGAACGAGATCACGCTGGTTGGAATGTTTTCGCAGAATGGCTTCCAGACCATCAAGGAGGGCACGCTCGTCGATATCGTTTTCGATAACGCTCCCGGCCGCATCTATCACGCCAGGATCACGGCCATTCCGAAGGGCATCGGCCAGGGGCAGGTCGCCGTATCAGGGACGATGGCGCGCACCAATGCACTCGGCGGGGCGACGGTGTTTCCGGCCGTGATATCGATCCCTGACGGGATGAACCGCGACCAGCTTCGGCTGGGAATGTCCGGCAGCGCCACCGCGTTTGCCGGCAACGCCGGGGTGATCGGTCTCCTGGCGTCGATTCTGGTGTGGGTAGGTTCCTACACGGCCTATCTCTAGCCGCCCAGACGCAAAATGACCAGAATGCGCGCAAAAAGCGCACGTCTTTAGATTGTCCTGCAAGATTCCGATAATCAATTTAAGCGAGCTTGTGAGAGGCTTCGCTATCATGAAAGCCGGTGCGGCCGTGCAGGGTGCTACGGGTGCAACCGACCCGTGCGTTAATGGCTGTTTTGATTTGGAAACGAGCGAATGCATAAAGTAATTGAATTTCCTGGCCCGCAGTCCGAAGCCCGTATCGGAACCGCTGGCGGCCCCGCCGGCCATGGAGCCGATTTTGGCGGTGGTCAATTCATTGGCCCGTACCCTCAATTGCATCAAGACCATGTGCGCGACCGAGCCGATGGGGCCGATCCGCGACAAGCTGGAGACCGAACGGGCAAATCTCGTCATCGGGCTTTTTGTCGCCCGGGTCGCCGCGATGCGGCTGTCTTCCGGAGAGCAGGCAGCGGAGGTTTCAGCCAACGCGAACGCGCCGATCGCCCGCCGCGGCTGACGGTCGCGGCCGCATTATCGTGCGCTGCGCTTCCATAGCCGGACCAGCGGGCCGTCTTCGCCGCGCACCGGATCGGTCTTCGGCAGTTTTACTTCCGGAATGGTCTTCAGCGCCTCGGCGTGGTTTTCCGGCGTCGGCCGCGTGATCTGCATCGTCGGTCCGGGCGGATAGGCGCCGACCACGCAGAAATCCTCGCTCGCCGACAGTCACTGATGGCCGGTGCCGGCGGGCAGGATCGCGACGTCGCCGGCCGAGATCTCGAGCGCCTTGCCGCGGTCGCCGCCGAACTGCACGCGCGCATGGCCCCGGGCGACGCCGAGCACCTCGTGCACGGTGGCATGATAATGCGGATAGTCGAACACGCCGTTGCGCCACATCTCGCCCCAGCCATTGGCGCCGAACAGTCCCTCGATGGTCTTCTCCGGATGATCGTTCGCGACGTCGACCGCGCCCTTGTAGATCAGGAACGGCATCGGATTGTTGGGAACGAGGCCGTCGTCGTCGAAGACGATCGCGAGCGGCTCGATCTCGGCGCTGACGACGGACATGGTTCCTCTCCGGACGTAGGGATCGTAGGTGGGTTAGCGCAGCGTAACCCACCGAAAGTCTCGCCCTGCGGCAAGTCCGCGGTGGGTTACGGCTTCGCCTAACTACCACCCTACAAATCAAACCGATGTCGCTCCTCACGTTCCCTTCGCAATCTCGAAAACCAGGCAGGTCGTGGTCGCGTGCGCCAGCAGGCGGCCTTTGGCGTCGGTGATGCGGGCTTCTGCCGTGGCGGCGCGGCGGCCGACATTGAGGGTGCGGCCTTCGGTGCGCACCGGGCCGGTATCCTTGGTCATGCCGCGGATGAAGGAGATCTTGAATTCGAGCGTGGTGTAGCCGGAGCCGGCCGGCAGCGCGGAGTGGACCGCAAGCCCCATCGCGGAATCCAGCAGCGTCGCGGCGTAGCCGCCATGCACCGATCCGATCGGGTTGTAGTGCCGGAAGCCCGGAACGCTGGTGAACGCCACCACGCCGGTCTCGGCGGTCTGATCAAAGGGTTCGACGGTCTGCATGATCGGCGGCGGGGGCAGTTTTCCGGCAAACATCGCGCGGACGAAATCGAGGCCCGCCATGGAGGCCATCACTTGCAGTGGGCGTGACGCCGTATTCGGGCTTGGGGCTGTTGGCGTCGTCCATGGTGTATCCTCGCTTATAATGACGAGCATAATGCACAGTCGCATTGCGAGCCAACGGGTGCGCGCAATGCGCGCCCGATGACAGGCTGCCGCGAAGCAATCCATAAGCCGCGAAGCAAGTACTGGATTGCTTCGTCGCAAGTGCTGCGCTCGCAATGACGACGGACGAAGCCTACGCCCGCTTGTTCGCGCGCATCAGATCGGCAAACCGCTTGAACAGATAATGCAAGTCGCGCGGGCCCGGCGAGGCTTCCGGGTGATACTGCACCGAGAACACCGGCTTGCCCTCGAGCTGCGATGCCGCAATTGGAGCCGTCGAACAGCGAGATGTGGGTCTGCGTCGCGCCCTTGGGCAGCGTCGCCTGATCCACGGCAAAGCCGTGGTTCATCGAGGTGATCTCGACCTTGCCGGTGGTCTCGTCCTTGACCGGATGATTGGCGCCGTGATGGCCCTGATGCATCTTCATGGTCTTGGCGCCGACCGCGAGGCCGAGCATCTGATGGCCGAGGCAGATGCCGAAGGTCGGCGTGCCCGATGCGATCACCTGCTGGATCACAGGCACGGCGTATTTGCCGGTCGCGGCGGGGTCGCCGGGGCCGTTCGACAGGAAAACGCCGTCCGGCTTCATCGCCAGAATGTCTTCGGCCGACGTCGTCGCCGGCACGACGGTGACCTTGCAGCCCTCAGCCGCGAGCAGGCGCAGAATGTTGCGCTTGATGCCGTAGTCGATCGCGACCACGTTGAACTCCGGCTCGGTCTGCCGGCCAAAGCCTTTTTCCCATGCCCATGCCGTCTCGTCCCAGGTGAAGCGCTGGCCGGAGGTTACCATCGGCACCAGGTCCATGCCTTCGAGGCCGGGCCATTCGCGCGCTTCTTCCTTCAGCCCGTGCAGGTCGAACTGGCCGTTCCTGGCGTGCGCGATCACGGCGTTGGGCATGCCCTTGCTGCGGATCAGTGCGGTCAGCGCGCGGGTGTCGATGCCTGACAGCCCGATGATGCCCCGCGCGCGCAGCCATTGGTCGAGATGGCGCGTGGCGCGGTAGTTCGAGGGATCGGTGATGGCTGAGCGCAGGATCACCCCGCGCGCGCCCGGCGTCGCCGCCATGTTCACCGTCTCGATGTCTTCCTCGTTGGTGCCGACATTGCCGATATGCGGGAAGGTGAAGGTGATGAGCTGCCCGGCATAGGAGGGATCGGTCAGGATCTCCTCATAGCCGGTCATCGCGGTGTTGAAGCAGACCTCGCCGACGGCGTGGCCTTCCGCGCCGAGGCCAAAACCCTCCAGCACGGTGCCATCGGCAAGCACGAGGAGCGCGGTCGGTTTGTGGTCCGGCCAGGCAGAAGCATTTTCTGATGTCGTCATGAGCGGGTTACATAGTCCCCGCACGCCGCCGCGTCAAAGCCGGAAAGGGCGGATTTCACATCCGATTGCTGCATATTTGACAGCCCGCGTCCCGGCCGTAATCTAGGGTTCCCCTTGCTTTTGGTTCTGACGCGTTTTCCTGACGCGAACCGGGGACCACTTCGCTTGAAAACGCTATGGTATTCTCGCCAAAATTGCCGAATCCGGAGCCGAGCGTGGACAACACCATACCGATTCTGCTCGTTCCGGGCCTCGTCAGCTCGCCGCGGATTTTTGCCCCGGTCGTTCCGGCCCTGTGGCAGTTCGGCCCGGTCACGGTCGCCAATCACATCCGCGACGACAATATGGGGGCGATTGCGCGCAGAATTCTCGCCGAGGCTCCGCCGCGCTTCGCGCTCGCCGGCCATTCGATGGGCGGCTACATCGCCTTCGAGATCATCCGCCAGGCCCCGGATCGGGTCGCAAGACTGGCGCTGATCAACACCCAGGCGCGGCCCGATACGCCCGAGGCCACCGAACGCCGCCGCGGCATGATGGCCCGCGCCAAAAGCGGCGGCTATCGCGGCGTGCTCGACGAGCTGTTTCCCGGCTTCGTGCATCCGTCGCGGCGCGAGGACGCTGCCTTGCGTCAGTTCGTGCATGACATGGGGGACGACGTCGGGGTCGAGGCGTTCTGCCGCCAGCAGACCGCGGTGATCAGCCGGCCGGACTCGCGGCCGACCCTGGCCTGGATCAAGTGTCCGACGCTGGTGCTGTCGGGCGACGAGGACCACACCATTCCCAATTCGCTTTCGGTGGAAATGGCCAACGGGATACCCGGCGCACAGCTCGTGATCCTCAAGGATTGCGGGCACCTGCCGCAGCCGGAACAGCCGGAGGCCACCGCGGCGGCGCTGGTCGAATGGCTCCGGAACTAAGGTTGTTCTCGCAGTCCGAACGGCCTAGATCAGGGCGAGAGAATTCATAAGGACAAGCCGATGCTGCGCGACGACATCAACAATGCGGTCAAGGACGCCATGAGGGCGAAGGATGAGCGAAGGCTCTCGACGCTGCGCATGGTCAATTCGACCATCAAGAACGCCGATATCGATGCGCGCGGGCAGGGCAAGCCGCCGCTCTCCGACGCCGACCTGCTCGGCGTCTTTCAGAAGATGATCAAGCAGCGCCAGGAGTTCGTCGAGCTCTACGACAAGGGCGGGCGCGCCGAACTGGCCGCCCAGGAGCGCGAGGAGATCGCGATCATCTCCGCCTATTTGCCGAAGCAGATGTCGGACGACGAGGTGCAGGCCGCGATCTCGGCCGCGGTCGCCGAGACCGGCGCCGCCGGCATGAAGGACATGGGCAAGGTGATCGGCGTGCTCCGGGCGAAATACGCCGGCCAGATGGATTTCGGCAAGGCCAGCGGCCTGGTGAAGGCGGCGCTGACGGGATAGCTCGTTGGCCGCGTCTCTCCACTTGGGTTTCGGGAACCTTTCCGTTGGCGGTGCATCTATCCTGGGAATGACGATTTGAAGTAGAGCGGGGAGGCGGAAGGAAGACATGGCTGATCAGCAAGCCCCGCCCGCCGGTCCCGATCTATCCCAAGGCATCGCCGCGTCCGAATTGTCAGGAACGACGCTGCTCGGTCACGTCGGCGATGAAGAAGTCCTGCTGGTGCGTTCGGACTCCCTGATTTTCGCGATCGACGCCCATTGCAGCCATTATCATGGTCCGCTCGCCGAAGGGCTGGTGACGGCCGAGAGCATCCGCTGTCCCTGGCATCACGCCTGTTTCGATCTGCGCACCGGGGAGGCCACCCGCGCCCCCGCGCTCAATCCGCTCTCGGTATGGAACGTCGAACAGAACGGCGACCGTATCTTCGTTCGGCAAAAGCGGGAGCAGCCCGGGCCGCGGGTGAAGGGCGTCGTCGATGCGCCGGGCAAGATCGTCATCGTCGGCGGTGGCGCCGCCGGCTTTGCCGCCGCCGAGATGCTGCGGCGACAGGATTATCGCGGCAGCATCGTCATGTTGAGCAACGAGGCGGCGGCCCCGGTCGATCGGCCCAACCTGTCGAAGGATTATCTCGCCGGCAGCGCGCCGGAAGACTGGCTGCCGCTGCGGCCGGATGAATTCTACGCGCGCGCCGCGATCGATCTGCGGCTTGCGACCGAGGTCGCATCGCTCGACACGAAAGCGAGCGCCGTCGTCCTCGCGGATGGCAAAACCGTTCCCTACGACCGCCTGCTGCTGGCGACCGGCGCGGAGCCGGTGCGCCTGCCGATACCGGGCGCGGACCAGCCGCATGTGCACACCCTGCGTTCGCTGGCCGATTGCCGGGCGATCATCGCAGCGGCCGATGGCGCACGCCGCGCCGTCGTGATCGGCGCAAGTTTCATCGGGCTCGAAACCGCGGCGAGCCTGCGTGCAAGGGATATCGAGGTTCATGTCGTGGGCCTCGAAGCGCGGCCGATGGAACGCGTGCTCGGCCCCGAGATGGGCGACTTCGTGCGCAGCCTGCACGAGGAGCACGGCGTCATCTTCCATCTCGGCGATACCGTCACCGCGATCGACGGCAAGCGCGCGACGCTGAAAAGCGGCGGCGTCATCGAGGCCGATGTCGTGGTGGTCGGCGTCGGCGTGCGGCCGCGTCTTGCCTTGGCGGAGAGGGCCGGGCTTGCCATCGATCGCGGCGTCACCGTCAACGCCTCGCTCGAAACCAGCGTCCCCGGCATCTACGCCGCGGGTGACATCGCAAGGTGGCCGGATGTCCACTCCGGCGAGAATATCCGCGTCGAACACTGGGTGGTCGCCGAGCGCCAGGGCCAAACCGCCGCGCGCAACATGCTGGGCCAGCGCGAGGCTTTCGATGCCGTGCCGTTCTTCTGGAGCCAGCATTACGATGTGCCGATCAATTATGTCGGCCACGCCGAGAAGTGGGACGAAATCGCCATCGACGGCAATATCGCCGCGAAGGATTGCCTGCTGAAATACAAGAGCAAAGGCCGGGTGCTTGCGGTGGCTTCGATCTACCGCGATCTCGCAAGCCTCGAGGCCGAGCTTGCGATGGAGCGAGCCGCGGCGACGTCCTAGTCGCCCGAGTCACTCGAACTGAGGGTACAGTCTTTTCAGCTTGACGCGGGCGTTGGCGGTTGTGAATTGCCAGTCGGCTTTGGCGTGGCGGTTGTTGCGGTGGTCCTGCCATGCGGCGACTTCGCGGGCGAGGATTTGCTTGTCGGCGATGCGGCGATCCAGACATTGCGAGGCGAGAACGCCGAGTTCGGATTCGGCCAGGTCGAGCCAACTGCCGTGCTTGGGCGTGTAGTGCCATTCGAAGCGCTCGACGAGCCGGCGCGCCTCGGGCGCGGGACCATAGCCGCCGAAGCGCCCGCCCTGAGTGACAATCATGCCTTCCGCGCCACCTTGGGGGATCTCGACCTCGGCGGTGATGGTGTAGGACTTGTCGAGGATGTCCGGCGCAGCGCTGGCCGGCGTGCCAGTCAGTTCGCCCGAATAGGTGAAGACGGTACGTCCCGCCGTGAGACTCGGGCGAGGTGTATTCCAGCGCGCGAGCGAGGAGTTGTCGAGCGGCAGCACGTTGTACTTCTTCGCCTCGGAGTAGAAGAGGTCCTGCATCTCCTTGAGTTTACCTGGCATCCTGGTTGCCAGGTCGTTGTACTCGGTGGGGTCCTCCTGGACGTTATAAAGCTCCCAATTGTAGCCGGTGATAACGTCCGGAGGCGTCTTGGTGCTCAGCTCCCACGGTAGGGTAGCCGGCGTCGTGGCCGCCAACCAACCGTCGTGATAGATGGCGCGGTTGCCGAGCATCTCGAAGTATTGGGTCGTGTGTCGAGTGGGTGCGTTGGCATTCGCCTTGTCCCACGTGTACGCCATGCTCACCCCTTCGATCGGAATCTGTTTGATGCCGTTGATCGCATCGGGTTGCGGAATGCCGGTTGCTTCGAGGATGGTCGGGACGACATCGATGACGTGATGGTACTGGCGGCGGATGCCGCCCAAATCATTAATGTGACCGGGCCAGGAAATCGCCACGCCCTGGGCCGTCCCACCGAAGTGCGACGCCACCTGCTTGACCCACTTGAACGGGGTGTCCATCGCCCACGCCCATTCTGCCGCATAGTGCGGGAACGTCCGTGCCGATCCCCAGAACGGATACCAGAGAAACTGATCCTTCACCGGCACTTCAATGCCATTGAAGGTGGTGAACTCGTTCGGCGTGCCGTTGAGCATGCCTTCGGCGCTCGCGCGGTTGTCGCCACCGATGTAGATGATCAAAGTGTTGTCGAGCTCGCCGAGGTCTTCGACGGCCTGGATGACCCGGCCGATCTCATGGTCGGCGTAGGCGAGGTAGGCTCCATAGACGTCCGCTTGCCTGATGAAGAGCTTCTTTTCGTCCCAACTAAGCGAGTCCCATTCCGGCAAGTCCTTCGGCCACGGTGTCAGCTTGGCATTCTCGGGCATGATGCCCAGCCGCTTCTGGTTGGCGAAGATGGTGTCGCGCACCTTGTTCCAGCCGCCGTCAAACAGGTGCATGTCGCTGATCTTCTTGATCCACTCCGGCGTGGGATGATGAGGCGCGTGGGTGGCGCCCGGCACGTAATAGACGAGCCATGGCTTGCCGGGCGCGATCTCGTTGAGCTGTTTCATGTACTGGATGGCCTCGTCCGCCATCGCCGTCTCCAAATTCCAGCCGGGATTGCTCTGGAACGGATAGATCGCCGTCGTATTGCGGAACAGGTTCGGTTGCCACTGGCTGGCGTCGCCGCCGACGAAGCCGTAGAAATAATCGAAGCCCATTCCGTTCGGCCATTGATTGAACGGCCCTGCCTGGCTCGACTGGAAAGAAGGTGTGTTGTGGTCCTTGCCGAACCACGAGGTCGCGTACCCGTTCTCCTTCAGGATTGTACCAATGGTGCCTTTCTCGATCGGGATAATTGAGTCGTAACCTGGAAAGCCGGTGGCTATTTCGCCGACCACCCCGTAGCCCGCCGAGTGATGGTTGCGCCCTGTGATGATCGCCGCCCGCGTTGGTGAGCAGAGCGAGGTAGAATGGAAGTTCGTGTAACGCAGCCCCTGCGCGGCAATGCGGTCCATGGCAGGAGTGGGTATCACGCCGCCGAAGGTGCTCGGTGCACCGAAACCCTGGTCATCCGTCATAATGAGCAACACGTTGGGCGCGCCCTTCGGCGGCACGACGCGCGGGGCCCACCAGGCCGTCGACTCCGAGGCTTTCTCCTTAATTACGCCGCCGAACTTCGGATCAGGCGGCGGAAGTTGTTTTCCGTCGATTGTGGTGGTCGCACCGGGCGAACCCGGTACACCCGTAACCTGCTGAGCCGATGCCGGGACGCAACCAAGAACAAGAAGAATTACGCCCAGGAGAATGCTGCGACTGTCCTTCATGGAAAGCTCCCTTGGCTTAATCAAAGTGTCCCTGTGGGTTCTGAGGTCTGGTTACTTTTTGGCAAATCTCCGCTTGATGTACGCGAGCCTGTCGGATGGCTGAGCTGAATTTCCAAGAACCGACATGCTAGGCCCGCAAGACCGGAGACTCAATGGAAGAGAGTTGCGCAGGGATAGCAATGGTCTAATCTCCGGCCATGCTGACCGAAGCCTCCACTTACGACGAACTTTATCGCAACTTTCGCTGGGACATCCCGGCGCGCTTCAACATGGCGACCGCCTGCTGCGATCGCTATGCGGACGGCACCGGCCGCCTGGCGCTGATCTATCTCGACGAAGACGGCGCCACCACGCGCACCTCGTTCGACGAGGTCGCCGAGATGTCACGCAGCTTCGCCAACGTGCTCAAGGCGGACGGGCTCACGCGCAGCGACCGCGTCGCGGTGTTCCTGTCGCAATCGCTGGAACTGCCGATCGCCCATCTCGCCGCGTTCCGCTCCGGCATGATCTCGATCCCGCTGTTCGCGCTGTTCGGCGAGGACGCGCTGGAATTCCGCCTGTCGAATTCGGCCGCGAAAGCCATTGTTACCGACGAGGCCGGCTGGGAGAAGCTCGCGAAAATCCGGGACCGGCTGCCCGATCTCAGGAATGTTTATGTGATCGGCGACCGCACGCCCGCCGGCACAAAACCCTTCTGGTCAGCCCTGAAAGCAGCGTCGCCGGAGTTCACCACCGTCGATACCTCACCCGATGATCCCGGCCTGATCATCTACACCTCGGGCACCACGGGTAATCCGAAAGGTGCGCTGCACGCGCATCGCGTGGTGCTCGGACATCTGCCGAATGTCGAGATGTGCCACAATTTTCTCCCAAGGCCCGGCGACCTGATGTGGACGCCGGCCGATTGGGCCTGGATCGGCGGATTGATCAACGGGCTGTTCGCGTTCTGGTATCACGGCATTCCCCTGGTCGGTCATCGTGCGCGCAAGTTCGAGCCGCAGGCGGCGATGGCGATGATGGCTGAGCTAGGCATCCGCAACGTGTTCCTGCCGCCGACCGCGCTGAAACTGATGCGGCAGGCCAATGTCAAAAACCCCGGGGTGAAATTGCGCAGCATCTTCACCGGTGGTGAATCGCTGGGCGGCGAACTGCTCGGCTGGGTTCGCGAAACCTTTGGCATCGACGCGCATGAAGTGTTCGGCCAGACCGAGTGCAATCTCGTGATAGGCAGCAATTCGAACCTGTTTCCGATCCGGCCCGGCTCGATGGGCAAGGCGACACCGGGCTTCGACGTCCGCATCGTCAACGACAAGGGCGAGGAATTGCCGCGGGGGACGCGCGGCATCATCGGCGTCCGCCAGCCGTGTCCTTGCACCATGATCGAATACTGGCGCAATCCGGAAGCGACCGCCACGAAGTATGCCGGCGAATTCTTGCTGACTGGCGATCTCGGCGTGCAGGATGAGGACGGCTATTTCTGGTACGTCAGCCGCGAGGACGACGTCATCACGACCGCCGGCTACCGCGTCGGTCCCTCCGAGATCGAGCACACGCTGATGAAGCATCCGGCGGTCGCAATGTCGGCGGTCGTCGGCATCCCCGATCCGATCCGCACCGAATCGATCAAGGCCTGGATCGTGCTGCGGCCGGGCTTTGCAGCGAGCGACGCGCTGGCCCGTGAGATCCAGGATTTTGTGAAGGTGCAGCTCGCCGCCCACGAATATCCGCGTTTCGTGCAGTTCGTGGAGACACTGCCGATGACGGCGACGGGAAAGGTCCTGCGGCGGGAGCTAAGGGCATTGGGTTAGCGCGCAGCACCGGACCACGTTCTATGGTGAGGCAATGCCGGTCTCTTTGCTCAGGTCATGGATCTGGTTGGCCAGCGGCTGTTCGTCGCCGTCAAAGCCGGCAACGGGTCCTCGATCGCATCGTACATGCGGCTCGGTTAACCCTTTCGATGACTGCGAATGATCGTGCTGCGGTATTCTTCGGCTGAAAGGCCCTTGATTTGTGCTTCGCTGGCTCGTTTTTTCATTGCAGCGGTCAGCCGGATGCCCTCGACCTCGCTGATTTTGGCGAAACGATCCCTTCCGATTACGAACCGACCGGTTTTAGCGTCCCTGGCGAAGTGTTTCTGTTTCACAATGATTACAAGATAGCGCAAACCTCGTTCATGGCACGCCCTTCGACGGACACCGAATGTCATTGACCGAGATCAACACGCCGCCTGTGCCAGCCTGTCACAATAGCCGCAAAACAAGGGGAGGGAATCGATGACGTCGATCTCCGGCAAGGTCGATCCGGTGGTGCGGTCCGATCACGGCGGCCGACATCGCCGAAGCGTTGGGCGAGGGTTTGCGGGATTTCCAGGCGGTGCCGCTGTATGGGCTCGCGTTCGGCGCGCTCTATGCCGCGGGCGGCATTGCGATCTTGCTCTGCCTGATGGCATTCGGCCTGGTCTATCTCGCCTATCCGCTCGCCGCCGGCTTTGCGCTGATCGGCCCCTTCGTCGCCATCGGGCTCTACGAGGTGAGCCGCCGGCGCGAGACCGGGCAGCCGATCTCGCTTGGCGCGATCTGGGCGACGCGTAAAGGCGCGCGGCGAGATCGGCTGGATGGCCTTCGTCACGCTGTTCGTCTTCGTGATCTGGATGTACCAGGTGCGGCTGCTGATCGCGCTCATGCTCGGGCTCAACGCCTCGTTTTCGAGCCTGCAGCAGTTCATCACGGTGGTGCTCACCACCAATGAGGGCCTGCTGTTCCTCGCCATCGGCAACGCGGTCGGCGCGGCGTTGTCGCTGATCCTGTTTTCGCTGACGGTGGTGTCGTTTCCGCTGCTGCTCGATCGCGATGTCGATTTCGTCACCGCGATGGTCACGAGCGTGCGCGCGGTGGTGACAAGCCCGGTGCCGATGATCGGCTGGGCCGCCGTCATCGTCGTGCTGCTGGCCGTCTCGGCGATACCCTATTTCCTCGGCCTTGTGGTGACGCTGCCGGTGCTCGGCCACGCCACCTGGCATCTCTACCGCCGCATCGTCGCGCCGGTGGCGGAATGATCAGCCGTCGTCCCGGCGGACGTCGGGACGACGCGAAAGGGATGCGCGTAACTTACGGCATCCCGATCCCCAACTCCTTCAGCGCCGCCAGCATCCGCTGCGGCGGCTGCATCTGGATGACCATCGCGCTGCCGGTTTCCAGCAGGCTCTTCAGGCTGGAGAGGATCGCGGGCCAGCCGGCGCGGCCGCCGGACAGGATGTCGTCGCTGATCGGACGGTCGTGCGACTGCGATCAGCGTCAGCTTCACCGCGTCGCCGGCGGGCTCGATCTCGTAGGTCACCAGCGTCGGGCCGAGCTTTTCGACCAGCGCCGGCCAGTTGACGTTGAAGGTGACGGTCAGCTTTCGCGGCGGATCGCATTCGATCACCTCGCCGGAGATATGCACCGCGCCGTCCGGCGTGCGCACGATAAAGGCGCCGCCGACCTTCAGATCGACCTCGACCGCGATTGCCCGAGAAATATTTTCGGCTGAATTCCGCTGATGTCAGCGCCTGCCACACCTTCTCCGGCGTGGAGGCGATGTAGATCGTGTAGACGATCGCGGGCTTGAATTTTTCGATATTCATGTTCGCTCGAACCCTTCGATAGATTTTCATGTCTACTCGAACCCCTGGATGCCGAGCGCGACAGGCGGGATCGCGAACGCCTTGCCGGTTTCGAGCAGGCTCTTGAGCCCGGACAGGATAGCAGGCCATCCCCTGGAGATGCCGTCGAGCAGCTTGCTGCCTTCGACGAAGCCTTCATGCGTCACGGTCAGCTTCACGAGGTTGCCATAGCGGCTCGATGCGTGAAGACGACTTTCGTTGCCGGCTCGTTGCGCATCTCCTCGATGAGCTCGTGCTTGAAGGTGTAGGACAGTCGCCGCGGCCGGTCGGCTTCGAGGATTTCGCCGGTGTCGGTGGTCTCTGCCGCTCATCACCAGCGCAAAGGGCGAACCGACCTTCCAGTCGGATCTGACGCTCGGTATCGAACCAGTAGCGCTTGGTGAACTCGCTGTTGGTGAGCGCTTCCCACAAGTTCTCGGGCGTGGTCTCGATATAGGTGACGTAGACGAATTCCGGCTTACTCATCGCGCTTCTCCAGTTGCCGTTTCAATTCGCTGAGCGCCGCCAGTTTGCCGCGCTCGAATTTCCTGATCCAGCGTTCGCCGATCTGATGGATCGGCACCGGATTGAGGTAATGCAGCTTCTCGCGGCCGTGCCTGAAGGTGGTGACGAGGTTGGCCTCCTCGAGAATCCCGAGATGCTTGGTCACCGCCTGCCGCGTCATGGCGAGGCCGTCGCAGAGTTCGTTCAGCGTCTGACCGTTTCTGGCGTGAAGCCGGTCCAGCAGCGATCGCCGTGAGGCGTCGGCCAGCGCTTTGAAGACTTCATCCATGGTGGATAATAGGCAACCAAATGGTTGCATGTCAAGCAGTGATGTTCTGGCGCGATGAAACTTTGCGTGCATGCGCAGGCAACGCTTGTGGGGACGCGGTGAGGCGTCGAAGCGTCAGACCCGCCGCACCATCGCGGGCGCGAGATCCCTGAATCGTGGGCGCGCCGAGCTGCTGCATGGCGGTGCGGGTCTCGTCGCGCAGGATTCCAAGCACGCGCTCGACGCCGGGCTGGCCGAAGGCGCCGAGTCCCCACAGATAGGGCCGGCCGATGCACACGGCCTGCGCGCCCAGCGCCAGCGCCTTGACGATGTCGCTGCCGCGGCGAAAGCCGCTGTCGACCAGGACGGGCATGCGGCCGCCGACCGCCTGCGACGATCTCCGGCAGCACCTCGATGGTGGCGCTGACGCCGTCTTCGACGCGCCCGCCATGGTTCGAGACCACGATGCCGTCGATGCCCGGCATCGGCGCGCGAGCTTGGCGTCCTCATAGGCGAGGATGCCCTTGAGCACGAGCTTGACCTTGACGGTGTCGCGCAGGCGCTTGATCGAATCCCAGGTCAGGTTGGTGACGGCCGTGCCGCTGACGCCGCCGAGATCGATGCCGGTAAAATTCGGCTTGCGCGACAGATAGTCGTTGACGCCGTGACAGCTGCCGCAGTCGCGGGTGTCGGTGCGCCGCAGCCGGACAAAGGTCTCCCATTTCGCGGATGACCTGACATCGACCGTCACCACGATGACGGGCGCGCCCGCGGCCTCGGCCCGCTTGACCAGGCGCTTCGCCGACTTCCCGGCGCTGCGTCGTATAGAGCTGAAACCACACCGGCGCGCCGCGCGCGGCGATGGCATCCTCGATCGAGGTCGTCGCCACCGTGGACAGCATCTGCAGATGGTTGCCGGTCTTCGCCGCCTTGGCGACGGCGATCTCGCCATCGGGGTGAAAGGCGCGGTTGCTGCCGGTCGGCGCGATCACGATCGGGCTGTCGTATTTGACACCGAAAATCTCGGTGCTCATGTCGATCTTGCTGACATCGACCAGCCGGCGCGGCCGCAGCTCGAACTTGCGAAAGCCCTCGCGGTTGGCGCGCAGCGTGACTTCGTCGTCGACGCCGGTCGCCATGTAGCCGAAATGCGCCGGTGGAACGTTCTTCTTCATGACCGGCTCGAAGTCGAACACGTCGAGCGCCTGTGTGGGGTCGGCAATCAATTTGTCGAGATCGCGCGGCGCCCAGTCGCACCGGATCGGACGGCCGCAGCCCTTCCGCCAGGGCGCTGCGCGCCAACAACGGGCTTGCCGCCAGGAATTGCAGAAAACGGCGGCGGCTGGCGATGCGAATGTGATGTGGCGACATCGTTGCCTCCCCAAAGGAAGAGATATTCGCTCAATTTTCACGACGTGGCACGCTGCATTGCACCCACCCGGATTCGACTGATGCAGCGTAGTGCAATCTGGCCGCGCCTGGATATGATGTCGCGGTCACCGAACGACGATTGGCGTTGCACATGGGCGGAAAGCATGAACGGTCGCGTCATACTCGCAGTGTGTTTCTCGATTTCATTGTCCGCATGCGCCGGTAGCGTTTACGCGCAGCAGCAAGTGATCGGCGCGCCGCCGGAAGCTTCCAACATGAAGCTGGTCGGCTTCAATGACCTGGGCGCGCAGCGCCTATCAATTGTCGTCAAGCCCGGGTTTGATGCGGGCATTCACGTCTATTTATCAAGATCGCTTTGCGATAAGACGTGGATGGCGGGACACGCCCGGCCATGATGCGTTTCCTGGCCCGAAGTCCTCCCATGTCCCTTCAAGTCTATCTCGCCTTTGTCGCCGCCTGCATCGCGCTGGCGCTGCTTCCCGGTCCGGTCGTCACGCTGGTGATCGCCAACGGGCTGCGGTACGGCACCCGCGCGGCGCTGATCAACATCGCCGGCGTCGCAGGCGGGCCTGCGATCGTGATCGGCATCGTCGCGGTCGGATTGACCTCGCTGATGGCGACGATGGGCTACTGGTTCGACTGGGTGCGCTTTGCCGGCGCCGCCTATCTGGTCTGGCTCGGCATCAAGCTGATCCGCTTCCCCGTCGAGGGCGTCGAACGCCGACGAGCCGCCGCCGCCGCCGCGCGGCGGTTTCTTCCTGCAGGGTTTTCTGGTGCTGCTCTCAAACCCGAAAGTGCTGGTGTTCTTCGGCGCCTTCATTCCGCAGTTCATGGACATGAACGAGGACTCATTTCACGCAGGTGGCGCTGCTCGGCTCCACCTTCATGGTGACCGGCGCGATCACCGATTCGATCTACGCGCTGCTCGCCGGCCGGGCGCGAAAATTCTTCTCGGCGCGGCGGACCCGGCTGGTGTCGCGCATCTCCGGCGGCTTCATGATCGGCGGCGGCATCTGGCTGGCGCTGACGCGGGCGCGCTGAGCGCAGGCAGACGTCATTGAACCGGCGGCGGAGGCAGCGCGTCTAATCACAAGCCGTCTCTGGGGAAAACACCTGTGCCCGATCTGCCGTGGTTCGTCTATGCGATGTTGCTCGCCCCGCTTGGGCTGATCCTCGGTGCCGCCGCCTACAAGACGTTGCAGGCGCGCGCGGCGCGCGAGTGGCCGTCGACCGCCGGCAAGGTGGCGGTCTCCAATGCAGAAGTGCGCAACGTCAAGGTGATGGACAGCGACCGGGAAGACGGCCATCGCTTCGAAGAGCGCAACTTCGCCAACATCGTCTATGAGTATTCCGTCGCCGGCAGGAAGCTGGTTGGGAACGGAGGCGGCAGGGCCGAGGATCGCGTGCTTGTCGGGAGACATCTCGTACAGCCCCGCCCAGGACGCGGCTGGGTCGAGCGGAACGCCGCGAAGCGCGGGGACGCGCTCGTCCCTGCATCGCCGCTACGTCTGGTGAGCCACGACGGCTCGACGCTCGTGTCGAACGGATCGCGGGGATTCCCGGGCGTCGGCCACGAGAGGATCACGCGTCCGTCGCGCTCTCTGAAGATGAAAGCCGTCCCGGCAGTAGAGCGTCATCGGCGCGTCGGGCGGGATCGCGCGGGTCGGCACCGTCGAGGCCATCTGGCGCCGCAGCGGTTCGACGGGAAGCTCGACGCCCGCGAGCACGGGCGACCTCTCGTGCCCACGCTCCGGCCGCGTTCACCACGATGATCGCAGGGCACTCGGTCCCGCGACGTGCGCACGGCGACGATCCGGCCACGGCTCGTCACGATCGAATCCGGTCACCGGCGTATCCCAGGCGAAGCGCACGCCGAGGCGCAGCGGCGGCGCTCACGGTAGCCCTCTTGGATCGACCTGCGGCTTGATGTACCCGTCGGTCGGGCAGTACGCGCCGCCGACGACTCCGCTCGAGGGCGACCGCCGGCTGGAGCCGCGCGACGTCGCCGGGCGAGACCTCGACCGCCTCGGCGAGCCCCTCGCGGTGCTGGATCTCCGCGCGCGGCGCCGAGCGCCGCGAGCGCCGACTCGTCTTCCGCGATCCACAGGTAGCCCGCCGCGACGTAGCCCGAGTCCGCGCCGATCTCGTCGGGAAACCGCAGGAGCTTCTGCGCGCGAGAGGAGGGAGAGCCGAACGTTGATCGCGGTGGCGAACTGCGCGCGGTAGCCCGCCGGTCGCCGCGGCCGTGCTCCCGTGCGCCCGCGCCGGCGGCTCGATCGAGGACGAGCACGTCCGCTCGCCGCGTGCCGCGAGATGCCACGCGACCGAGGCGCCGATGACGCCCCCGCCGACGATCACGGCCGAGGCCGGACTCACGGGTGAAGACGTGATCCGGGTGGAGGAACGCCTTGAATTCGAGCGCGTTGCCGCTCGGATCGAGGAGGAACATCGTCGCCTGCTCGGCGGGTTGGCCGTCAAATCGCAGCCGCGGCGGAACGACGAAGCGGCAGCCGGCTTCGCGTGAGCCGCGCCGCCAGCGCGTGGAAACGCGTCCCAGTCCAGGATCGCGCCGAAGTGGGGCATCGGGACGGCAATGCCGTCGACGACCCCGCGATCCGCAGTCGGCGTGGGCGGGCCGGTCGTGTGCGCGGAGATCTGGTGTCCGAAGAAATCGAAATCCACCCACGTCTCCGTGCTGCGCCCTTCGCGGCAGCCGAGGAGCTCGCCGTAGAAGCGGCGCGTCGAAGCGAGATCGGTCACGAAGAACGAGTAGTGGAACGGGCCCGGCATGCGCTACGCCTCGATTCCCCAAACCTTGAGCATGAACGCCACGTCGAGCGCGATCTCCT
This sequence comes from uncultured Actinomycetes bacterium, assembly GCA_963724675.1. GTDB lineage: Bacteria > Actinomycetota > Thermoleophilia > Gaiellales > Gaiellaceae > PALSA-612. The sequence continues at coordinate 39,923 of CAVRVP010000001.1, forward strand.
TCGAGCGCGTCGTAGCGGCCCGACGAGCCGCCGTGACCCGCGGCGAAATTCACCTTCATCAGCACCTGCGGCGCGCCGCCGTTCCGTTCACGCAGACGCGCGACGTACTTGGCCGGTTCCCAGTACATGACCTGGCTGTCGTGGAGCGACGTCTTCACGAGCATCGGAGGATACGGCCGGCGGCGCGAGATTCGTGTACGGGCAATAGGCGCGGAGAAGGGCGAACTGCGCGGCGACGGCGGGGTTGCCCCACTCCTCGTACTCCGCGACGGTCAACGGCAGCGACGCATCGAGCATGGTGTTGACCACGTCCACGAACGGGACCTTGAGGATCGCCGCCGCCGGCGACCTCGGGCGCCATGTTCAAGACCGCGCCGACGAGCAGGCCGCCGGCGCTTCCCCCTTCGACGATCAACCGCTCCCGCGAGGCGTACCGCTCGCTGCACCAGGAAGTCGGCCGCCGCGATGAAGTCGGTGAACGAGTTGGGCTTGTTCTCCATCCGGCCGGCGTCGTGCCAGGGCTTTCCCAGCTCGCCGCCGCCGCGCACGTGGGCGAGCGCGCAGACGGCGCCTCGATCGAGGAGCGACAGCCGGTTCGACGAGAAGGTGACGGGAAGCGGGTACCCGTACGCGCCGTATCCGACGAGGTGCATCGGAGCGGTCCCGTCGCGCGGCGTGTCGTTCCTCGCGGCGAGCGACACGGGGATCCGTGTTCCGTCGGGCGCGGTCGCGTGGACGCGCTCGATCCGGTAGCGGCGACGGGTCGTAGCCTCCCAGGACCTCGAGGCGCTTCATCAGCGTCTGCGTCGCGCGTCGCCATGTCGTAGTCGTAGATCGACGGGGGCGTGACCATCGACTGATAGCGAAAACGGAACGTGCGCGTCTCGAACTCCGCGTTGATGTCGGGCACGGTCGAGTACGCCGGCTCCGGGAACGCGATCGCGTGGGACGTTCCGTCGCCCAGCGCGTGCACGATGTACCGCTCCAGTCCGTCCTCGCGCTCGTAGGCGACGAGGTGCTCGGCGAACGGCTCGATCCCCGCGAGGAAGACACGCGTCGCGGTGCGGGAGGACCTCCGACCACGCCGTCCTTCGCGATCGCATCGACGGGGCAGCGTGCGAGGCGGAAGTTGCGGCCGCGATCGTTGATGCGGATCCAGAACGCATCGCGTCCGTGCTCGATCTCGTATTCGAGCTCGGGCGCGCGGGGGAGGAAGACGCGGAAATCGCCGTGGGGCTCGTGGGCCGCGAGGAACCGGACCTCGCTCGCCGTGTGGCTGTCGGCGTCCAAGAACAGATAGCCGAGGCTCCGCGAGCGCCGGATCGTCAGCGAGAATCGCTCGTCCTGTTCCTCGAGGAGGAGGGTCGCGTCCGTCCTCGCCGCGACGGCGGCGCCACAGCCGGTAGGCGCGTTTGGCGTCGTCGTCGGTGACGTAGAACAGCGTGCGGCCGTCCGCCGCCCATGCGACCGAGCTGACCCGCTCGATCGACTCCGGCCCGTCCTGATCGCGCCGCAGGTCCTTGATGCGCAGCGTGTATTCGCGGAAGCCCGTCGTGTCGACCGAGTAGGCGAGGAAGTCCCCGTCGTCGCTGACGGCGAACGCATCGATGGCAAAGTAGGCGTGGTCGCGCGCGAGCACGTTCAGGTCGAGGACGATCTCTTCGGCGCTCGTCAGCGCAGCCGAGCTTGCGCGCGAGGATGGGGTACTGCTTCCCCTCCTCGGTGCGCGCGTAGTACCAGTACCGTCCCTTGCGATAGGGGACCGACAGGTCGGTTTCCTTGATGCGCGCCAGCATCTCCTTGTAGAGGCTCGCCTGGAGATCGCGAGGTGGAAGCCAGCGCCGCCTGCGCGTAGGCATCCTCCGCCGCGAGATACTCCGCGACCCTGCGGGTCGCTCTTGTCGCGCAGCCAGAAGTAGTCGTCCTCGAGCGTCACTCCGTGAAGCGTGACCGGATGCGGTATTCGCGGAGCGTGGGTGGGCATCGGCAATAATAGGGGACACTCCCCTTTTTCTTACAAATTCCGCGGTCGTCCTCGAGGTCTGAGCGTGCCCAGCAAGTCGAGGCGTCCCGCCAGTTGACGTGTCCACGCTGGGTCGCCCAGAGGCCGATCACGCTGACAGCCCGCGGATCGTGTCCAGCGCCGTCTTCGGAACGTTCTGGAAGTAGTTCGTCCGGTCGTTGTTGGTCGTGCCGTTCAGGTCGGTCGCGCCGAGCGGCTCGATGGCCTTGAAGTAGTCATCGTTGTAGTTTTCGCTCCCGTTGAACATCAGGTGCTCGAACAGGTGGGCGAAGCCGGTGCGGCCGGGCTTTTCGTTCTTCGAGCCCACGTGGTACCGGACGTTGACCGCCACGATCGGAGCCTTGTGGTCCTCCTGGACGATCAGCGTGGGCCGTTGTCGAGCGTGAACTTCTGGTACGGGATGTCGGGGATCGGAAGCTCGGCGGCGAGCGCGGGGAGCGCCGCTGCCAAGGCGAGGGCGATCGGGCCTTTCTTCATGATCACGTGATCTTCTCCTTCATGGTGGTGCCGAGAATTCGAGGCTTCTGCGCGGGCGGTCGCGGGTGGTTTCAGGCGCAAGCGGACCCGTTCGGCCCCGATGGGGGCTGATCAATCTAGAAGGTTCGCGGGATCCGTCAGGGTTTGGTGAATCCCGCCTTTTCGAAAGCGGCCCACGCTTCCTTGGTCTGCAGGTAAGCATGCAGCTCCCGGGCCCTGCGATTGGCGCCTTTCACGAGGACCATTGGATAGACGATCTTCGGGTGCAGTTCCGTGGGGATGCGGTACACGACATCCACCTGGCGCGAAGCCGCGGCGTCGGTCGCGTACACGATGCCGACCGGCGCCTCGCCGCGCTCCACGTACGAAAGAGCGGTCCGTACGTCCTGGGCGGCGACGACTCTCGATTGGATCCCCTCGTAGACACCGGCCTTCAGGAGCGCGGCTTTCGCGTATTTTCCGGCGGGCACGGCGACCGGGTCGGCCAGCGCGATGCGCGCATACTTCGCGTCGTCCAAGTCCTTCAGCGTCGCCGGTCGGTCCGCGGCACCCTTGGGGACGATGACGACGAGCGAGTTTGAAGCGAGATCGACGCGTGTTCCCGGCTCGACCAGGCCCCAACCCTCGAGCTTGTCGACCCACTCGACGGAGGCCGAGATGAAGACCCCGGGGGCCGCGCCCTCGCGGATCTGCTGCGCGAGGGTGTTCGACGCGCCGTAGCTCGCAACGACGTGGCTGCCCCGAATCGGCTCGAATTCCTTCGCGATGGCGCCGATCACGTCGGTGAGGCTGGCGGCGGCGTAGATGCGGGCCTCGGCCTTGTGCTCGCCCGGTGCGGCGCCGACTACGCCGACGACGAGAAGCGACAAGAGCGAACGAAAGAGGTAACGCATGGCGGGGGACCTCCCTTTCCGAGAAACCGGCGTAAACTATCACGCTGCTGCGCGCTAAACCTAGAGGAGACCTAGCAAATGCCAGAGATCAAGATGGGCGACGCGGCGGCGGTGCTCGGCGTCAGCTCGGACACGGTGCGCCGTCTCGCCGACGCCGGGACGGTGAAGTCCCGGCGCACGCGCGGCGGCCAGCGATTGATCGACGGCCGCTCGTTGGCGAGCTACGTCGTCGATCGGGACCGCGCCGATTCGAAGGTGGCAGGCTCGCGCCAATCGACTCGCAATCGGCTGCCCGGGATCGTCACGCGCGTCGTCAAGGACAAGGTCGCCGCGCACGTCGAAATCCAGGCGGGACCGCACCGGCTGGTCTGCCTCCTGACGCGCGAGGCCGTCGACGCGCTCGGGCTGGCACCCGGAATGATGGCGGTCGCGACGGTGAAGGCGACCAACGTCGCGGTCGAGCTTCCCCCGTGAGCGCGGCGGAGTGGGAGGCGCTGAGGCTCTCGGCGCTCGTCGGCCTCGGCGCGACGGTTCTCGTGATGCCGCCGGCGATCGCGCTGGGCCGGCTCCTCGCGGTCCGCTCGTTTCGCGGCAAGGCTCTCGTCGAAACCGCGCTGCTCCTCCCGCTCGTTCTTCCGCCCGTCGTGACGGGCTACGGGCTTCTCGTCCTGTTCGGCCGCCGCGGTCCCTTGGGCCCCGCGCTCGAAGCGCTGGGAATTCCCGTCGTGTTCACGTGGAGAGCCTGCGTCATCGCCTCCGCGGTCATGGCGTTCCCGCTCGCGTACCGGGCGTGTCGCGTCGCGTTTGCGGAAATCGATCCGCGCCTCCCCGCCATCGCGCGCACGCTCGGGCGCGTCGCGCCTCGACGCGTTTCTCACCGTGACGCTGCCGCTGGCGCGCGGAGGAGTCCTGTCCGCGATGGTGCTCGCGTTCGCACGTAGCGTGGGGGAGTTCGGGGCGACGATCGTCCTCGCGGGAAACGTCGAGGGCCAGACGCGGACGCTGCCGGTCGCCGTATTCCAGGAAATCCAATCCCGCGGCGCCGAAGGGGTGTGGCGGCTCGCCGTGCTCTGCGTGGTGCTCGCGGTCGGGGCGCTGATCGGAAGCGAGATCCTCGCGCAAAAGGCGCGTCGATGACCCGCCTCGACGTTCGCGCGCGGTCCCGGCTTTCCGAGCGCTTCACGCTCGACGTCGAGTTTTCCTTCGACTTCGACGCCGGACAACCGGTGGCGGCGCTGTTCGGACCCTCCGGGTGCGGAAAATCCACGACGCTGGCGTTGATCGCCGGGCTCGCGGCGCCCGACGACGGCCGGATCGTGCTCGACGGCGTTCCGCTCGTCGACACTTCCGTGCGGACGAGCGTGCCGCCCGAAAGCCGGGCCTTCGGGCTCGTCGCCCAAGACGGCCTCCTCTTCCCGCATCTGACGGTCGCCTCGAACTTGGCCTATGCCAAGCGGCGCAACCGCGGGCGGCCCCACGCCCATCTCGACGAGATCGTCGACGTCCTCGAGCTCGCTCCTCTTCTTCCCCGAGCCACGCACGCGCTGAGCGGCGGCGAGCGGCAGCGTGTGGCGCTAGCACGCGCGCTCGTCTCCGGACCGCGGCTGTTGCTGCTCGACGAGCCGGTCTCGGCGCTCGACGAGGCGGCGCGCTGGGAGGCGCTCTCGTTCCTCGAGCGCGTCACGCGGCGGTTTGCGGTCCCGACGCTGTTCGTGAGCCATCAGCGCACCGAGGTCGCGCGGATCGCCGGCCAGGCCGCGCGCATGGCCGACGGCCGTGTCGCGGCGTGCGGAGACACGGCCACCGTTCTCGCGGGATCGCACGAGCCCGGATCGATCCCGAACCTCTTTCGCGCCGTCTACACCGCATCCGATCGCGCAGCGATCACCGGGGGAGCCACGGTCCTCCTCGCGCGCGTCGGAACCGCCGGCGAGGAGGTCTGGTGCCGTCTGGCCTCCGGCGCGATCGCGCTCGCGGCGGCGGACGATCCTGGAATCGCCAGCGCCCGCAATCGTCTCAGAGGACGCGTCGTCGCCACGGACGAGACCGGCAACCGCGTCCGGGTGGCGGTCGACGTCGGCATCGTGCTGCACGCGGACGTGACCCCTGAGACGGCACGCGAGCTGGCCCTGCGTCCAGGCGTCGCCGTCGGCTGCGTCTTCAAGGTTCACTCGGTGGAGGTGCTTTCGAGCACCCCCGCGGGTAGCGACCCGGGTTAACATACTCGGATGCCGCATCGCGAAGACCAGCCATCCGACGTCCTCTCCCGGACGTTCGGCCCGCTCGAGGTTCAGGTCCTCGAAGCGGCCTGGCGGGCACAGCGCCCCGCGACCGTGAGAGATCTGCAGCCGTCGTTTCCCCGGCTCGCTTACACGACGCTCATGACGACGCTCGACCGGCTCCACACGAAAGGCGTGCTCGCCCGTACCAAGGTCGGCCGCGCCTATGCGTACGAGCCGCGATTCGAGCGCTCCGAAATGGAGGTGCGGCTGGCCGCGCGAAGCGTCGAAGTCCTTCTGGGTGCCGCGCAAGGCCGGAGGAACCTCGAGCCGCTGTTGTCCTGCTTCGTCGACGCCGTCAGCGAGCGCGATCGCCTGCTGCTGGACGACCTCGAGAGGCTGCTGAAAGAAAAGCGGACGAAGCTCGTCCGCGGGGAATCCCGATGAGATACCTCGAGATGGGTCTTGCCTTCGCGGCGCTCGGCTTCGTCGTCGCGAACACTGCGCTCTCGCTGCTCACCGCGCTCTACTGGCGCACCGTTCGCCCCGCACGGCAACGTGCGCGGCTGGCTGTTCTTCCTGCGCATGCTGCCGGCGGCCGGATCGGCGGTCCTGGTGCTCGGCCTCGTCTTGCCGGCGTATTGGATCTTCGAGCCGCGCGAGACCGCCGAGCGGGCCAGCCCGGCGATCTTGGGCTTTGGCATCGTCGCTCTGGTTCTCGTCGGCCTCGGGTTGCGCCGCACTCATCGTGAGCTGGCTCGACACGCGGCGCCTCGAGCGCCGATGGAAGACCGCGGCGGTCGAGAACGTCCGCTTCGGAGTTCCCGTTCTCGCCTACCGCGTCCCCTCCGAGATGCCGCTCGCCGCCCTCGTCGGGGTCGTCTCGCCCGCGCCTGTTCGTTTCCGACCAGTTCCTCGACGCCCTGTCCACGGGCGAGCAGCAGGCGCGTCCTGGGACCACGAGGCGGGACACCTGCGCTCGCTCGACAATCTCAAGCGCACGGCGATGCGGCTCGCCCCCGATTGGCTCGCGTTCTCGTCGGCCGGACGGCAGATCGAGAGGGCCTGGGCAATCGCCGCGGAGGAAGAGGCCGACGACCACGCCGTGGCCGGCGACCGATCGCGCTCCCTCGACCTGGCCGGCGCCCTGTTGAAGGCCTCGCGCCTGCCGCCGGTGCGACTTCTCGACCGTCAGCAACTTCTGCGACGAATCGACGATCGCCCGGAGAATCGCCCGGTTGTTGAAGGACGAGCCGGCGGTGCCCGGTCACCGCGCGCTCCGTTCGCGCCTACGGTCGTCGGATTCCTCGCTCTTGGCGGGTGCGGCGGTGGTCTTCGCCGGACCGGCACTCCGGGCGGCCTACACGATGACCGAAGCCGCCGTTCGCCTGCTGCAATAGCGCCACCCGGCAGCCTTCGCCGATCGAACTACGATGTGCTGGTAGTAGGTCGCGCGGCCCCCTATCCTCCGCGGTCGATCGCTCGATCGGGGGAACTCATGCGCCGACTCATGCCCGCGTTGATGCTGCTTTCGCTGCTCGGGATTCCCATGGCTCCGCGCGGCCGAGGACGAAACGCCGGTCGCGGTGACGACCGTCGAAGAGCACGTCGAAGTGACCGCCACCAAGTATGAGGACGACCCGACCAAGATTCCGCAATCGATGACCGTGATCTCCGGGCAGGACCTCAGGGACCGGGGCGCGACCGACCTGCGCTCGGCTCTCGCGCTCGTGGCCGGTGTCGACATCGCGCCGGGCGGAGACGGCGGCCCGGCTTCCGCGGTGCCCGAGATGTGGGGGTTTAGGGAGCAGGATGCCTACCTGTTGATCGTCGACGGCATCCCGTGGGGAGGCGTGTTCAACCCGCAGGTGTCCACGGTGACGCTCGAAGACGTCGAGCGGATCGAGATCCTCCGCGGCGCCGCGCCGGTCATGTACGGGACCACCTCGTTCGTCGGCGTGATTCAAGTCATCCGATACCTCCCCGGACAGCGCGGGCCCGGCATCACGGCCGCGGCGGGCTCGTACGGCAGCGCGGGAGTCGTGTCGTCGTTCGACGTCGGCACGTGGGCCGGGTTCGACTCGCGGCTCACGGTCGGCGCCGAACAGCGCAGTTATCCCGATCCGCGCACCGAGTTCGAGCGCGGGCACGTGCTCTGGCGCAACCGCGCCGCGCTCGAAGGCGGGGGAGAGATCCGCTTCGACCTCGAGGGGATATGGCTGAACCAGTCCCCCTCGAGCCCGGTCCCGCGCACGGGGCCGGTTCTCGCGCCGAACGTCCCGCTCGACGCCAACTACAACCCCGGCGGTGCGGAGATCGATCCGAGGCGGTAACACGGTGAGCGCGGGCTTCAACATCCCGAAGTCGTACGGCATCTGGAGCGGCCTCGTGTCCTTCGCGACTCATCGACCGACGCGCTGCGCGGTTTCGTCACCGATCCGACCGGACCGGTCTTCCCGGCGGTCGGCGAGCGCACGAGCGCTGGAAATCGACGAGGTGTACGTCGACGCGCACATCGAGATCACGACCGTCGAGAAGACGCAGATCGTCGCCGGGGTCGGACTACCAGTACGGCAAGGGCGACTTGCACGGCGGCGATTTCGACTACGCGATCAACGCCGACGGCTCCAACCCGCCCGACGGCATCTCGGCGCCGTTTGAACATCGACGCGAACATCACCGACCCGAGCAACTTCGGCGGGCTCTACGGGTACGTCGCCTGGACGCCCGACTGGCGGTGGCGGCTCGAAGGCGGACTGCGCGTGAACCTCACCGACGAGAACCGCGAGACGTCGGTCGAGGACTTCGCTCTGCGGCGACGACCGATTCAGGCGAACCGACAGCGCGAGCGAGATCGCGGCTCGGCGGCAGCGCCGGCGTGACGTTCACCGCGTGGCAACACGGGCTCGACAACGTCCGGATCTTCACCGACTACCGGAACACGTACAAGCCCGCCGCGGTGGATTTCGGTCTGGACGCCGAAGACGAGATCCTGGACCCCGAAACGTCCGAGAGCATGGAGCTCGGCGCTGCGCACGTCGCTCGCCGACAAGAAGGTCTACATCGAGTTTTCCGCCTTCGACATGGAGCTCGAAAACCTCGTCCTCCCGACGCTCGTGGGAGGCTTGCCCGCGCTCGAGAACGCCGGTGCCGAGCAGTTCCAAGGGTTCGAGCTCGAGGTCGACGGCGCGAATGCACGCATGACCTGTGCTGCGGGCCGCGGGTAGCTACCACGACGCGACGTTCAAGGACTACGAGCAGGACTTCGGACTGGGCGCCGGACCGACGCAGCTCGAAGGGAAGCGCCAGGAGATGACGCCCATCTGGCTGGCCGGCTTCGGCATCGTCTACGCGCCGACCAAGGGATTCATCGCCCACGCGGACACCGCCTTCACCGGCTCGCGCTATCTCAACAAGAGGAACACCGCGCTCGCCCCGCAGTTCACGACGTGGGGGATGGGCATCGGGTAGCGCGGCGACCGCTTGGCGGTCGCGGCTCGACGGGACGAATCTGGGCGACGAGCGCAAGCCGGTGTCGGAGAGCGAGCTCGCCGACGCGTCGTACTACCTGCTCGAAGCGCGGCGCATCTGGCTGTCGTTCGACTGGATGTTCTGAGGCGCCGACCTCCGAGGGTCTAGTTAGTATGAACTAGGCTCCATGAGCAATTGGCTGGACGCCCCGCTCAATGCCGGGGGGTGATTCGCCTTGTGATCCCGCTTCGGCCGCATATTCCGACCTATGTCTCGCCGAGAATTCCCCGAAACGATCGCCATCGCGCTCATCGCCGCTTCAGTGCTCCTGGGCGGCGCCTCTGGATCATCGTTCCCTTGGTCCTCGCCTGCATCACGCTCCTGCTCGTGGTGTGCACGCGGTCGTGGTTCAAGTCGATACTCGTTCTGATGGCGGTCCCATTCTCCGACGTGGGAGAGTTGTGGCTCTGCCGGGCACTCGGTTACCACCTCTCGGTGGCCACCTGGATCGGCATGATCGCGCTCCTAGGGCTCGATGCGGAAACCGGCGTGTTCATGCTGTTGTTCCTCGACCTCGCCTATTATTATGATGAGACTCGGCAGCGAGGTCGAATGCACGACGGGGCGGATCTCGACGAGGCCATCATCGACGGGGCCGTTCGGCGCGTGCGTCCCAAGTTGATGTCCGTCGTCGCAACGCTCGCCGGGCTCATGCCCATCCTGATCTCGAGCACGGCTGGTGCGGACGTCATGAAGCGAATTGCAGCGCCGATGGTCGGGGGATTGGTGACCTCGTTCCTTCTCGAGCTCCTCGTCTATCCGGCCGCCTACAAGCTCTGGCACGCCGGGGGTGTCGGGAAGGAGGGCCGTCGCGAGCCCCTGGGCGAAACACCTTATGATGCCCACACCATGGGGCCACCGCTTCCGGCAGGGACCGTTTTGTGAGCCGTGGCACGCTCGGACGAAGCGTGCCGGGCGGGGTCGTACGAGTGTGCGCGGTGGCGGCGTTACTGTTGTGTTCGCGGGTTGCCCGCGCCGATGACGCCAAGCCTCCCGAGCGCTCCGAGAGCCCACCCACGCCGATGGCGCGCGAGTTCGGATTGTCGGATCTCGCGCCGCGGCTCACGCTTCACGGCTTTGCCGACGTCACGGCCAACGTGTATTGGGACGACGTGGAAGGCGTCGGCAACTCGAGCCGCAACTGGTTCGCGCTGGGCGAGCTCGATTTGTTCATGGTCTCCCACCTCGCCGACAATGTGTCATTCCTGTCCGAGCTCGTTATCGAGTCGGAGATCGACAACGAGACCGCCGTCGAACTGGAGCGCATCTTTGTCAAGTACACGGTTTCGGATCGTTTTTGGCTCTCCGTGGGCAGGCACCACACGGCCCTCGGGTATTGGAACGAGGCCTTCCACCACGGCCTGCTCCTTCAGCCGACCGACCGAGCGCCCACAGGTACTCCACTGGGAAGAGCACGAGCGGGATCCTCCCCATGCACTCGGTCGGGACTCGCCATGGGGGGGCGGGTCTTCCGAGGGCCGTGGGGAGTCGAGTACGCGGCGAATATCGGGAACGGTCGAGGGTTGACGTCGCGCGAGATCGAGAACGGGTTCGACTGTCAACGATCAGAAGGCGCTGACCCTCAGGCTCAGCGTCTCGCACGAAGGAAACGGCCGCCTGCTCTTCGGGCCGGATATCCATCTCGACCGGATTCCCGCCGACCCGGCGGTTCCCGGCAGGGAAGGTGAGGAGTCCGAGCGCATCATCGGGTGCATTCGTGACCTTTCGAGGCGACCGTTTCGACCTGTATGCCGAGTACTATTACGTTCACCACGAAGACCTCCTGACCGGATTGATCTACAACTCGCCCGGGATACTTCTCATCGGCGTCTTGAACTTGGGAAAGCTGAAGCCGTACGGCGGCTACGACCGTCTCGACGTCGACACTGCCGACCCGTACTACGGTCCGGAGATCACGCCGTTGAAGAGGAGCCTGCTCGGTTGCGCTGGGATCTCAATTCGTTCAACGCCCTCAAATTCGAGATCCGTCACGACGATCGCCCGGGGTCCAGAGCATGGCCTCGTCGTCCAGACCGCGTTCATCTTCTAGGGCGTTCGCGGGACCTTGCGGCGCTCGTCGTCGCTCGCGGCGGTGCGCAATGCGCTCGCGGTCGCACCGGCGCTCGCCGTCGAAGACTACGTGATCATCGTGAGCCCCGACGTTTCGGCGAGAGCCATGAATTTCGAGCGCGTGCGACGACTGTTCCTCTTTCGCGAGAAGTACTGGAAGCCAGGGCTGTCCGGTCAAGCCGATCTTCTCGGAGAGCAGCGTCGAGCCGGGCTCGTTTCTTCTCGAGCGCATCTATCGAATGGACTATTCGGACTTCGACGGTTCATCGTCGAGAAGTCTCTATCAAGAGGAGATCGATCTCGCTCCCAAGGTCGTGGCGTCGGACGATGTGGCGGTCGCATTCGTGGCTTCGGGTCGCGGACTCTGATCGCGCTCGTGCGCGCCGCCGCGTCGCGGGGAACCGACGCGAAGGTTGTCGCGGTCGATGGGCTCGTCCCAGGCGCGCCGGGTTATGCGCTCCGGAAGTGAGCCCGTGCTCTCCGTTCACAAGCTCAGCCTCTTTGCGCGATTGCTCGCGGCGTTTGTCTTCGTGGTCGCGATTGCGTTTGCCGTGGAAGGATGCTTGGTGATCCGGGTTGGCGAGGTCGCCCTCGACAGCCTCATCCTGGAGAACTATTCCGCCCGAACTCGTGAGGGATTGGAGGCGGTGGACGAGTTCTTCGCGGACCGAGCGCGCGAGGTGCGTTCATGGTCGGGCCTGAGCATCATGGACGACGTTCTTGTCCGAGATCGTGTCTCTGAGCGTCGAGAACTTCCTTCTCGAACGGGCTCGCGGCCAATCCGACCAGTACGATTCGCTGGCCGTGCTGGACCGATCCGGAGAGGTGATCGCGGCCAGCGAGGTTGGCGATATCGGAAAGACGGTTTCGATCGCGGACCTCACGCCTCACGTCGAAAGCGACGGGCGAACGCACTGGGGCGACCTGTTTGCGGATAACGCTGCGAGTCGGGGCGTCCTGAACATCGCCCATCCCATCGTCTCGCGACTGAGCACCGAGCCGATCGGCTGGCTGGTGGCCGGCGTACGGTTGGAGGCCGTCGAGCACGCTCATCGCGAGCTCCCGGAGGCTCCGCGACGGGCGGTCCAACGTACGTTCTTCCTTCTCGTGGATCATCTGGCGAGATCATCGCGGGCGATCGATCTCGAGCGATGGCCTCCGGTTGGCCGGCCATAGGCGGCGACCATCTGTCGATCGATCCGAGAGCGCAAGGCTGGTCCGCCGCCGCCGTTGCGAGCGGCTCGACTCGTCGCCGCGTGGGACAGGCGCGAGGCCTTCCGCGTCGACCGCTCGTTCGGAGGCGGTCGTCGCAGGTCGACCGTCCTGGGCGTGCTGCTGGCGACCGGGGTGTCGTTCGCGATCGCGCGTTACATCACGAGGAGGCTGCGCAAGCTGGTCGAGGGAACCAGGCTGGTCGCGCGCGGCCAACTGTCGTACCGGGTCGACGAAGGTCCGGACGACGAGTTCGGTGAGCTCGCCCGCGCGTTCAACCTGATGGGGACGGAACTGGCGCGCGCACGACAAGAGCTCGAAGCGACCCTGGCTCGATGGAAGGCGCTCGTCACGCACGCCCCCGACGTGATCCTCACCGTCGATCGCGAGGGAACCATTCTGTTCGTGAACCGCGTCGTTCCGGGACTGACGGTCGAGAAAGTCATTGGAACCAACGTCGATGGCTACACGCCGCCCCAGTCTGCGGCGCAACTGCACGCAGCCATCGAGAGCGTGTTTCGCTCCGGCGCGCCGGTGAGCCTCGAGCTCGAAGGCGTCGGTCCAGACCAGACGTCCGCGTGGTACTCCAGTCGCATCGGGCCCGTGCTCCGCGACGATGCCGTGGTCGCCGTGACGATCATCACGTCGGACATCACGGAACGGAAGCGACTCGAGAAGGAGGTGCTCGAGATCGCGGAATTCGAGCGCGAACGGATCGGGCGCGACTTGCACGACGGCTTGGGACAGAGCCTTACGGGGACCGCGCTCCTCAGCAAGGGACTCCAGCAGCAGCTGGCGGCCGTTCCGGAGCAGGCGGAGCAGGCGCTCCGGATCAGCGCGCTCATCGACGAGACGATCGGAACGACCCGCATGCTCGCGAATGGGCTCTTCCCCGCGGCTCTGGAGCAGTCTGGTCTCCAAGGAGCTCTCGACGAGCTGGTCGTCGGCGTCGAGCGCACGTACGGAGTAGAGTGCAGAGTCAGGCTCGCCGTGGGCGCCGCCCCCGACGAGAGGTCGAAAGCGACGAACCTGTTCCGGATCATTCAAGAGGCGGTGAACAACGCGCTTCGACACGGCAAGCCGAGGCGAATCACGATTTGTCTCGTGAGGCGGAACGGGGACCGCACGCTCGTCGTACGCGACGACGGCGCGGGATTTCCGGTCACCGCGACGCCGGTGAAAGGGATGGGGTTGCGTTCCATGCGTTACAGGGCGGGCGTATTGGGCGGCACCATCGAGCTCCGATCGAGACCGGGCAAGGGAGTGACCGTGATCTGCAGGTTTTCTTGAGCCAGGAGGGTCCGCCGATGATCAACGTCGTGATCGTGGACGATCATCCGATCGTGCGGCAGGGTCTGGCGCAACTGCTGAAGCAGGAGGCGGATCTCCGTGTCTGCGGCGAGGCCGAGGACGGGGCGACCGCGCTTCGTCTCGTCGAGCAACTCTCTCCACAACTCGTGATCGTCGACCTCTCGTTGAAGTCCGGCGACGGGATCGACCTCATCAAGGCGTTGCGCGCCGCTCGACCCACGCTTCCCATCCTCGTTCTGTCGATGCACGACGAGATTCACTTTGTCGAGCGCGCGCTGCGTGCCGGGGCGCTGGGCTACCTCACCAAGCAGGAGGCCAGCACCAAGGTCTTGGCGGCGATCCGCCATGTCCTGTGCGGTGAGATCTTCCTGAGCGATCGTGTGGCGCCGAGCCTTCTCAAGCGATTGTTCTCTCCGTCATCCGACGAGAACGACCCCGTCGTCGGGCGGCTGACCGACCGCGAAATGCAGGTGTTTCGGTCTGATCGGCGACGGACTCGGCACGCAGGAGATCGCCGATCGGCTGGGACTGAGTGCGAAGACGATCGAGACGTACCAGGCTCACATCAAAGGGAAGTTCGACCTTCGCGATTCGCGGAAGCTCGTCCAGTTCGCGATTCGCTGGACGCTCTCGCAGGATCCAAAGAAAATCTAATTATCGGGGTTTTCCTGACGCTCCCGTCAGGGAAAACCCCCATCAACGCAACCAATTCCCTGTCTTGTCGCCGACCCCAACAACACGCATAAAGGATGCAGCGGTTTCAACGGGGGTGGTGATGAAAGCAGATGCACAGCCGAAATCCGTTCCAGACAACCTCGCGCGCGTGGGGCCCCCGGAAGGGACGCCAGCAACCTGGATCAGCGGAGCCCACCGAGTGATTTCACGCGGTACCGCTTCGCCGGTGCTCGTGACGGACGAGCAGTGGCGGATCGTCTCGCTCAACCCTGAGGCAGAAAGCCTCGTCGGATGCAGCACAAACGAAGCACAGGGGTGGCCATGCCACAGCGTGCTGTACGGACGCGACCGCTTCGGAAACCACCTGCCGCTCGAGCAGTGCGACGTCGGACTGATGGCCCGGCGAGGTCTGCCGGTGCACCCCTTCGAGTTCGACGTCGTTACGGCTACGGGCGACATGATTCGCGCAGCGTGCTCGGTCATCGTGCTCCGCGACGGGTCGGAATGCCGGATCGTTCACATCCTGACGCCGATTCCGCGGGCGACGGCCGATACGCCGACAACGCGGATGATCAACGGCGATTCGGTGCCCACCACAGCGAGCGAGGTACGGACAGCGCGGCCCTACGGATTGACAGCCCGTGAGTACGAGGTACTTCGATTGCTCGCGGAGGGCAAGGATTGTCAGGGAATCGCCGATGCTCTGTTCATCAGCCTCCCGACGGTGCGTAACCACGTCCACAACTTCCTTCGCAAGATGAACGTGCACAGTCAACTGGAGGCCGTCGCCCTGGTCTACAGGATGCGTCTCATCTGAGGCATCGCGACGGCGTCTTGCCTCGTGCATCGATCCATTGTCCTCAGGCCAAATGATCTACATAGATCATGGCCGTCGTCACCCCAGCCGCCCTACTATGGTGTCGCTACCGTCGGCAGCGCGTGCATCGAGTGCCCGAGGGCGTCGTGAAACACTCAAATATCAACGACCTCCCGGTCAGCGCGGCGATCGTCATCGACCGCAAAGGCTATATCGTGGGGTGGAATGAAGGCGCCACCGCGGTGCTCGGCTTCGCCGAGCCGGATGTCGTTGGTCGCCCATGCCACCACGTCCTATGCGGACGTGACCCGGAAGGACGACTCGTGTGCCATCCCTGGTGCGAATTGTCGCCCGCAATGCAGCAGGACGTGCCGGAGGATGATCTCGTCTTGTATCCACGCACAGCCAGCCGGGAGATCTTGCGCGTCGTGTTGAGCGCCTTTCGCGTCGGTGGAGCCGACGCGACGCGAGGCTGGGTCGTCCACTTGGTCGCCGCCGCGGAACTCCTCCCGGCCGTGTCCGCCCCAGAATCGTCAGCGGGTGTCGAGTGGTCGTCGAGGCCCTTCGCGCGCAAACCCAAGCGCTCCGAGAAGATCCGGCACTGACCGCGTCCCGTCGGCGACGCTGGACCCGGAACGCGCCGTCACCGTTTCTCGGTACGCGCTGATCAGTCGCCACCCAACGCTGAAACCACCGCGATGAGCAATCTTGATCACGAACTTTGAGGCGTTCTCACCATAGACCGACGGCGAGTCTGCGCGTACGGTCTCTCCAGCGATTTACGTCGTGTATTTGGGGCGCAATTCTCGGAGCCCGACGAGTGGAAGCCAGACGGGGGTCCTCTGCTGGCCGAGGCGTGGATCAAAAGAGGAGTTGGAGATGACAGCCAGTAACCGACTTCGATGGGCGCTCGGGGGCATTGCTCTGCTGGTCGCGATGGGAGCGGCGATCGCACAGGAGAGCAACATCCATATGCAGTGTCCCCTGGCAACCGGAACTCGTCTGCATCCTGGGCCCGACAACCCGGGCATCAAGTGCCGTCACCTGGTGGCGGGCGACGGCATGGTGACGATGGCAGACGACCAGAAGAAGGAGTTGTACATCTTCAGCTTCGCTGCGACCGACAGCTTCGCGCCGGGAGGTCCCGCCCCGAATACGCCCCGAGTACCCCGGCTGGGTGATGGCCGAGGGCATGCTGGCCGCCAACGCACCGGCGCCCACGATCGTCGTGGACGAGGACGACGAGGTCTTCCTCACGCTCACCAACGTCGGCATGGCGATGCGGCCCGATCTGTTCGACCCGCACTCGATCCACTGGCACGGCTTTCCCAACGCCTCGTCGATGTTCGACGGCGTCCCCGACTCCTCCATCTCGATCAACATGGGGGCCAGCTTCACCTACTACTACAACGCCAAGGACGCCGGGACCTACATGTACCACTGCCACGTCGAGGCGGCCGAGCACATGCAGATGGGCATGCTCGGCAACCTGTACGTGCGGCCGAGGCAGAACCGGTGTTTGACCAACGGCGGTCCGTGCCCCCCGGGACACATCGACGGGAACACGTACGCCTTCAACGACGGCGACGGCACGACGCGCTACGACATGGAGTACCCGATCCAGATCGGCTCTTTCGACCCGGACTTCCACGACGCGAGCTTCGACGTCCAGCCGCTGCCCTTCGCCGGGATGAAGGACCGCTACTTCCTGCTGAACGGTCGCGGCTACCCGGATACCGTCAACCCGGACGTGCTCTCGACGACGGACCCGCTCGGGAAAGTGCAACCCTCGCAACGGTTGTCCAGCCTGATCGAAGCGACGGCGGGCCAGCGCATTCTGCTCCGCATCTCCAACCTGAGCGTCACGCGGTTCTACACGCTCGGCACGAACGGCATTCCGATGGAGGTGGTCGCGCTGGATGCGCGGCTCCTTCGCGACGGCGACGGCAACAACCTCTACTACAAGACCAATTCGCTGACTCTTGGCGGCGGCCAGTCGGCCGACGTGATCTTGGACACGACCGGACTGACGCCGGGTAGCACCTACTTCCTCTACACCACCAACCTCGACCAGCTGGCGAACGATGCCGAGAACTTCGGCGGAATGATGACCGAGATCCGCATCAACTGACGACGAGGAGAGCGACGATGCGCAGATCAGAGCCAAGAATGCGGAACTTCCGGTTGGCCCGGACTGTTTGCGCTCGCCGACATGGCGGCGATGCTGCTGTTCGCGGCCCCCACGGTACGGGCGACGATTCCGAGTGTTGTGAGCACCAGTTTCAGCCTGACCGCGAGCGCGGGCTACGTGTCGGTTCCCGATGGAGGTTCGATCTACGCCTGGGGCTACAGCGTTGGCAGCGCCATGCAGCTCCCCGGGCCGACGCTGGAGGTGACCGCGGGTCAGTCGGTGACGGTGACTCTCACCAATGCGCTTCCCGCAGCCGCGGGAAACGTTTCGATCGTGTTCCAAGGGCAGCAGGTCACGACCGTCGGGCGGCGTTCCGGGCCTCCTGACCCAGGAGGCCCCGCCCGGCGGGTCCGTCACCTACACGTTCACGCCGAGCCAACCGGGGACCTACCTCTATAACAGCGGGACGCGCCCCGACCTGCAGGTCGAGATGGGTCTCTACGGTGCTTTGATCGTGCGCCCCTCCGCGCCCGCTGCCGGTTGCACGGCTTCCGCCTACGATCATGCGGCCACCTGCTTCGACCGCGAGTACCTGTTCCTGCTGAGCGAGATCGACATCGACGTGCACCGCGCGGCGGAGCAGCAGGCCTCCGAACCCGGCCCCATGAATGTCGCAACAGAGCCGTATCACTCGGAGTACTGGCTCATCAACGGACGCGCGGCGCCGGACACGATGGCCGCAGCGGGCTCTGCGCTGCTGCCGACCCAGCCGTACAACAGCCTGCCGCGCATGCACCCAGGCGAGCGGGTGCTGCTCCGGGTGGTGGGTGCGAACCGCGAGACTGCATCCCTTCCACCATCACGGGAACCATACCCGCGTCCTCGCCCGCGACGGTCGTCTGCTCGTGAGCGCCACGGACTCGACGAAGCTCGCCGGGCCGAGCTTGTTCACGATTCCGTCCGTGCCGGGTGGAACGGTCGACGCGATCTTCGAGTGGACGGGCCAAGGACCTGGGCTGGGACATCTACGGGCATCGCGCCGGACGACGCCATGGAGCCGCACGAGTGGGCGCCGGACCACGGTCAGGCCGATCCCGGTGACGCTGCCCGATCTGAACGTGCTGACGTTCGGCGGCTTCTACAGCGGCAGCCCCTACCTCGGTGCGCTCGGCAGCCTTCCTCCCGGTGAAGGCGGACTCAACCCGAGCGCCGGGTACACCTTCATGTGGCACTCCCACACCGAGCGGGAGCTGGTCAACAACGACGTCTTTCCCGGCGGGATGATGACGATGCTGATCATCGAAGCCCCCTGGGTCGCCGATCGAGTAGCGCGGAGGGGAAGAGCCATGCGATCGACCTTCCTGAAGACCATGTTGAGGACGGCCGCGCTCGTTGTCGCGATCGCCCCGTTCGCTGCGGGCGTCTCGAACGCCGCCGACGTCTACCTCCAGGCGCAGAGCTTCGACAAAGCCCTGCCCGCGGGCGGCACCGTCCCGATGTGGGGCTTCGCGCTGTGCGAGACCGGTTGGGCCAACTGTGCGCTGCCTACCGCGACCGACGCACCGGGGCCGCAGATCGAACTCGCGGCCGGAAGCACGCTCACGATTCACCTCAAGAACACTCTGTCCACACCAACGTCGATCGTGATCCCCGGCCAGGCCGAGGACGGCGGCGGCCTCCCGACGTTCACCCACGACACGCTCGGAAGGCCGCGCGTACGATCGTTCACTCACGAGGCGTCGCCCAGCGGAGGGACGGCCGACTACGTCTGGAGCTCCTTGCGTCCCGGCACCTACCTCTACCAGAGCGGCACCCACCCGTCGATCCAGGTGCCGATGGGCCTCTACGGGGCGCTCGTCGTCGGGCCGGCGACGGGAGTCACGTGCCCGGCAGGGCAGCAGCCCGGCCTACGACAATCTCAACAGCTGCTACGACGCGGACGCCGTGCTGCTCTTCAGCGAGATCGACCCGGTGCAGAACAGCGCGGTCGCTGCGGCCGGCGACGTCACCGGCTACCCGAGCACGGTCAATTACAGCCCGACCTACTTCCTGATCAACGGAGAGCCGTACGACAGGACCACGCCACCGGACGCCGTGCCTGCCGGCGCGCCGGGTGACCACGTCCTCCTGCGCTTCCTCAACGCCGGCCTGCGCTCCCACACGCCGACCATCGTCGGCCTCGACATGGGGCTGGTCGCGGAGGACGGAAACTCTTACCCCGGCCTGACCAAGCAGCAGAGCGCGGCGCTCCTGCCGGCCGGCAAGACGCTCGACGCGCTCGTCGCCATGCCGCTCCGCCGACGCAACGTACCCGCTCTTCGACCGCATGCTCGATCTGACCAACGACAACCAGCCGGACGGCGGGATGCTGGCGTACCTGCAAGTGGGCACCGGTTCCGCTCCGCCGACGCCGCCCGCGATCTATGCCGTCAACGACATCTACCCGGTCACCGAGGACACACCGCTCGTCGGTGCGCCGAGCGTGCTCGCGAACGACGTCGGGCTGTCCTCCCGAGCGCAACCGTATCGGTGGTGAGCCGCACCGTTGAACGGCACGCTC
Source organism: uncultured Actinomycetes bacterium (assembly GCA_963724675.1). Taxonomy (GTDB): domain Bacteria; phylum Actinomycetota; class Thermoleophilia; order Gaiellales; family Gaiellaceae; genus PALSA-612. Next base: position 59,842 of record CAVRVP010000001.1, read on the forward strand.
GTGCTCGCACGCCGACGGCACGTTCGACTACACGCCGAACCCGAACTTCTCGGGTGGCGATGGATTCACCTACAGCGCCACGCTTGGCGGGGATCAGACTACCCCGCCCAGGTCACGCTCAACGTGTCGTTCGTGAACGACGCCCCCGTGGCCGCAGACGATGGGCCTTACGTCAACGCCATCGGGCCGGACATCGCGGTCGATGCGGCGCACGGCGTCCTGGGCAACGACGCGGATCCGGACGGCGACACGCTGACGGCCGTGTTGGATTCGGGGTCCGGCGTCACGCTGAATGCCGACGGCTCGTTCACGTACACCGGCGGCATCAGCACCACCTTCACGTACCACGCCACCGATGGCGCAGTGTCGAGCGCCTCCGCGACGGTGACGCTGACCATCAACCCGGTCGCCAACATCGTGCTGACCGTGCAAGGACCCCCTCGGCGCCCCGGTGACGGACTACCGCTGGCTGGTCCAGGAGGACGCGACCTACCACATCGACCCCGCCACTCCCCCGTCGCTCTCGGAAACGCTGTCGACGAACTTCCACAAGAGCTACATGCCGGTCGTGGCCCAGGGCGCCGGAGCGATCGACGATTCGCCGAACTCGCGCTCGACCCGACGAAGCACTACTACGTGTCGGTCCTGCCCGACGACGCCGGCACCGGCGACGGCCACTCGATCGGCGGCGCTCAGATCCCGCCCGGCGCCTACGGCGGTCACCGTGATCGTGAACAAACAGCCGATTCCCACGGCCCAGATCAGCGTCATCGTGTTCGAGGACATCGCTCCGACCAACGGCGTCCCCGATCCGACCGAGCCGCGTCTCGGCGGCTTCCAGATCACCCTCGAGGACGCCGGGGGACGCTACGGCATCTCGGGCGGGACGATGTCGCAGGACGCCTTCGGCAACCCGCTCAAGAACTCTCTCGACTGCTTCGGTGGCTCGCCGCCGCCCGCGGGGGTCATCGTCACCTGCCCCGACGGGACCGCGCTCATCAAGGACCTTCCTCCCGGCAAGTACGGCGTCGTCGTCGTCGCCGCCCGCCGGCACGGCCGAGACGTGGACGCAGACCTCGACCATCGAAGGCACGAAATTGCAGGACACCTGGGTGAAGGCGGGTGAGCCGCCGTTCCTCGTGGAGTTCGGCGCGCCGGGCTACCACGCCTTCATCGGCTTCGTGAACCCCGACTCACCTGGTCAACCCCGGCGGGACGCAACACGATCACCGGCAACGTGACACTGGTGCACACCGCGCGACCGCCCAGCCAGGATAGCTTCTGACACCGGCTCGTACGACGCGCTCGCACACACGCGGGCCTGGGTCGGGCTCAACAGCAGCGCGCGGCACCGGGCCCAACATCAAGACAGTCCAGGCCGAATCCGACGGTCAGCTTCACGCTCGAGCGACATCCCCGACGGCACGTACCAGCTCGTCATCTGGGACGACCTACCTCGACCAGATCATCGCCTACCAGACGGTGATCCTCCCCGGCGGCGGTGACGTCGGCAACATCCCCGTCAACGCCTGGTTCGCGCCGACTCGAGCACAACGTGTTCCTGGACAGCAACCAGGACGGCATTCGTCAAGACGACGAGCCGGGGCTTCCGGACCAGAACGTGAACCTGCGCTTCCGCGACGGCACGGTCGAACAGTCCTTCCCCACCGACACGACCGGCTTCGTGCCCTTCGACCAGGTGTTCCCCTACGGCGCCTGGCAGATCGCGGAGATCGACTACGCGCGGTTCAAGCCGACCGGCGTGACCGTGACCGTCGACGGCGGTGGCGACGTCAGCGGCGGACCCTATCCCGGGCCTCCTCAATCCCACAGGTCGGCAGCCCCCGCACCGACACCGGTCCGTTCCCGTGCTCTTGGAGGCTTTCCAGGCCATGCCCGGCCAGACCAGCATCTTCGATTGGGGCAAGGCGCCATACATGCCCGGGGAGAACGGCGGGATCGCGGGCATCGTGTTCTACGCCTCGACCCGCGGCGAGAACGACCCGCGGCTCACCGTCGGCGACCCCTGGGAGCCCGGCATCCCGGGAGTCAAGGTCCGCCTCTACCGCGAGGTGACCAGAGAGCGGCGGCGGGACCAGGCCCTCGCCCTGGTGCAGGAAGTCCAGACCGACAGTTGGGACGCCACCGACGCCGACGAGCTGCCCCGGCGAGGATCCCGCGCAGTCCGTTCGTCACCGGGACGCTCGGCGGCGACGCGACGCGGTGCTTCGACGGCATTCGCAACTTCGAACCAGATCCGGCCCGGCGTCTTCGACGGCGGTTACGCCTTCACCGGCATCCCGCCCGGCAAGTACGTCGTGGAGGTCGTGCCTCCGCCGGGCTACGAGCTGGTCAAGGAGGAGGACAAGAACGTCGACTTCGGCGATGCCTTCGCGACGGCCCCGGTGTCCATGATGCTGCCCGGCGGTGCGATGGTCATGATCATGCCCGACCAGGCGATGGTTCTGGCGGCGATGGGCCCCGAGCCCGGGCTCGCCCAGCCGCCCTGCGTGGGAGCCGATCACCTGGTGCCCGCCGAGCTCAGCCTCTTCCCCGGCGTCGAGACGTACGCGCCTTTCGCCGGCACCATGAGGCCGCTCTGCGACCGCAAGCAGGTCATCCTCGCCGACCAGGCACAGGCGGCGGCGGACTTCCACCTGTTCACGTCGACGCCGGTCGCCGGGCAGTTCGCGGGCCTGATCACCGACGACATCGCGACGGAGACCAATCCCGGCTCGCCGAATTTCGGCGACAAGTGGGGGCCGGCGTTCCTGCCGATTTCGATTCGCGACTTCAAGGGGCGGGAGGTGTACCGCGGCTACTCCGACGCGTTCGGCCTCTACAACGGCGTCGCTGCCCTCGACCTTCAGCGCGAACATCCCGGTACCGAGCGGATACTCGCCGGCCATGCATGACGTACTGCCTGAACGACCCGGGGCCGATCCGCTGGTCCCGGGCGGCGGACTCGATTCCCGACCCCTACAACAACCCGAACTACGGCACCTTCTGCTACACGGCCAGTACATGCCGGGGACGACGACCTACCTCGACACGCCGGTCCTGCCGTACGCGGCGTTCGCGGCCGGATTCAACCCCGTGGACTGCGCCTTCCCCGACGGGACGCCGGTCGTCAAGCCAGGTCGACGGCCCGGGCACTGGGCCGCTCGTGGCGCGCTGGAGACACCCTCACGATCATTTCCCAGGGCGCGGCACCGACGTGCCCAACCCGGCCTACGAGGGCCCGCTGGCCGTCGCGCCCTACAACCAGCTGACCGTCGAGCGCGACTACGGTTTCGGACTCCAGGGACCGGGCAGCAGCGTGACCCTCGACGGCACTTCGCTCTCCGACGTCTCGTGGGCGGACGGGCAGATCACGGGCGACGGTTCCGAGCCTGCCGCTCCGGCTCGTACCAGCTCGTCGTCACACGCGCAACGGCAAGAGCACGGTCAACACGGTCACCGTCACCGTCAGCGGCGAGACGCCGATCCGCGTACCGGCGGACTTCCCGACGATCCAAGCCGCGATCGACGCAGCGGCCCCCGGCTCCCTGATCCTCGTCGCGCCTGGCGATCTACGACGAGCTCGTCATCATGTGGAAGCCCGTGCGGCTTCAGGGCGCGGGCGCCGCGACCATCATCAACGCCGTGAAGCGTCCCCACCGAGAAGCTGGACGCGTGGCGCCACAAGGTCAAGGCTCTGGTCGACAGCCGGGACGGTCGACCTGCTTCCCGGTCAGCCCGACACGTTCGACCTCGTCGGGCCGGGCCTCTTCGGGACGGAACTGGGCGCGGGCATCACGGTGCTCGCGAAGAACGACGGCTCGTTCCAGACGCTACCCGTCACGTATCGACGGCTTCACCATCACCGGCGCCGACGGCGGCGGCGGGATCTTCGTCAACGGCTATGCCCACAACCTCGAGATCTCCAACAACCGCGTCTACGGGCAACTCGGGGCTGCTCCACGGCGGCATCCGCGTCGGCCACCCGTTCCTCGCGCCGCCGGGCGACGGACCGTTCGGGTACAACCGCAACCTGAACATCCACCACAACGCGATCACCCAGAACGGCGCTCATCTCCGACAACGGCGCCGGCGGCGGCCTGTCGCTGTGCACGGGCACCGACAATTACACCGTCTCCCGAAACTTCGTCTGCGGCAACTTCAGCCAGGGCGACGGCGCCGGGATTGGGCACCTGGGTCTGAGCGACAACGGCCGGATCGAGTTCAACCAGATCCTGTTCAACCAGTCGTTCAACCAGGGCCTGAACCAGATCCGGCGGGGGCATCCTCATCGCGGGCGAGCCGCCCGCGGCGGGCGCGCTCACGCTCGGCGCCGGCAACGTCACCGTCGACGCCAACCTCATCCAGGGCAACCAGGCGGGCACCGGGCACGGCGGGGGCATCCGCACGCAGCTCGTCAACGGCAGGGACGTGGAGCTGAACCCGGCCGTGAGCGCCAACTGGTACCAGGTGCGGCTGACCAACAACATGATCGTGAACAACGTGGCCGGCTGGTCGGGCGCGGGCATCTCGCTCCAGGACACGGTCAACAGCTCGATCGTCAACAACACGATCGCCAACAACGACAGCACCGCCACTGTCGGTGTCGTCTTCAACGCCGCGACGAACCTCTCCACGCCCCAGCCGGCCGGCGTGTCCTCGGAGCGCCACAGCCTGGCCTTGACCACGCTATTGGGGCCCGGGTCCGTGTTCTCCAGCCCGATACGCTTCTTCAACAACATCGTGTGGCACAATCGCGCCTTCTCCTACGACTCGACCACCGCAACGGCCCGTTTGCTCCCCGAGCTCTCCCCGGCAACTGTCGGCGAGTGCGCTTCCGGGGCGAGCTACTGGGACCTCGGCGTTCTGGGTGAGCCGCTCCTGGGCCCGACCCTGCGGCTCAATCCGACCGACTCGATCCTCACCGACACGGCGGGCTACGACGACGTCGGCTCCAACAACCTCTCAGCGGACCCGAGTTTCCTCTCCGCGTACTGCAACGGGGCCCGCGAGTTGAGCGCTGCGGGGCCGATGCAGGTCGCCCCGGCCATCGCCGAGGGCGGAAATTTCATCGACGTGCGCTATCGGCCCGCTGACACAGATCTGGCCGGTAGGAAGCGCGCCCTGGAACTACCACATCGGGAGTGGGTCCGCTGCACTCAACATCGGCGCATCCGGCGGCCCGGGCTGGGACTTCGACAATACCGTTCGACCGCAGGGTCCTGGAGTCGACCTCGGCGCCGACGAAGGATGCAACGACTCGAACGACTGCACGGTTGATTCCTTCGATGCCGCCCTCGGGTGCGTGTTCACGCCCGTGACCGTGAACACGGCGTGCGGATCGGCGACACCGAGCGATCCGCAGTGCGACGCTGCGGACAGCTGCGACGGCGCGGGTGTCTGCCGGCCCAACAACATCGCCGGGAACTGCGGCGATGCCGGGACCGAGTGCACGAACCAGGACACGTGCGCAGCGGGCCTGTGCGTCGACAACGGCTTCGTGGCGGTGGACACGGCGTGCGGTACGGAAACGCCGAGCGATCCGGAGTGCGACGCTGCGGACAGCTGCGACGGCGCGGGTGTCTGCCGGCCCAACAACATCGCCGGGAACTGCGGCGATGCCGGGACCGAGTGCACGAACCAAGACACGTGTCTCGCCGGCGCATGTCACGACAACGGGTTGGCGTCGGATGGCACGTCCTGCAGCGACGGCAACGCCTGCACGCAGACCGACACCTGCCAAACCGGGATCTGCGTCGGGCACCAACCCGATCGTCTGCAACGACAACAACACGTGCACGGACGATTCGTGCAACACCTCGAACGGCGCCTGCGTCTACGTGGCCAATGACGCCAACTCCTGCACCGACGGCAACGTGTGCACGTCGGACACGTGCAGCAGTGGCGCGTGCGTGCACGCGGCGAGCGGCGCGTGTTCGGTCGGCGGTACCGTCTACTACTACCGTGACGGCCTCTCCAACGGCGGGGTCGGACGTCGAGCCCAGCACGCAAGCCGGTTCCGAACGTCGGGATCGACAGGACGGGAGACGCCGTCGCCGACGTCACCACGGGAAGCACGCGGGACCTACGCGTTCGGCAGCGTCTTCGGCAACGTCGACGATCACGACGGTCAACAAGTACGGAAGCCCGCGGGCGTCCGATCACAACGGTGCGATCTCCGGAACCGACGCGGCGAAGATCGCGCGCGGTGCCGTCGGCCTCGACACGCTCACGACCAACCAGCGCTTCGCGGGAGACGTCACCGGAAACGGCACGATCAGCGCGCTCGACGCGGCCCAGGTGGCCCGGTTCGCGGCGCTCATCGTCGATCACTTCGACGTGGCGATCGCGACCGGGTCGGACTGGAAGTTCCGGCGATGCGACGCCTACGCGTTCCCCGGCGATCCGGGCTGCGGTTCGCCGTCCTACGACTTCACACCGCTGTCGCAGGCGGAGACCGGCAAGAACTTCTACGCCGTCCTCTACGGCGACGTGACCGGCAACTGGGCGCCCGCGGCGTTCTTCACTTCGGCTCAGGCAGGCGAGCCCGAGCTTCGCGGACGGCGACCGGGCGGAGTTCGCGGCGGTTCCGTCGGCCGGCGTCGAGGGTCTTCGCGCGGCCGGCGTGGACGTCGTGCGCGGTCCGTCGGCGGCGCCGGCCGTCATTTCGATCGATGGCTTGACGGTCCCGCTCCGTGCGGAGGAGAGCGCCGGCAGCTGACCATCGCGATCGAGAGTGCGGACGGAATCCTCGGGCTCGACCTGAGCCTGAAGTACGACGCGTCGCGGGTGGCGATCGTCGGCGTGCAAGTCGGCCGGGATCGCGACCGGCTGGGGCGTTGCGCACTCCGACCAACGCGGGACGCATCGGATTTCGACCTACGGGGTCGCTGCCGCTCGCGGGCAATGGAGCGGTGCTCACCGTGACGGTGGAAGGGCTCGCCGGCACCGGGCGGGCGCCATCGATCGAATTGAGCGCGGTCGCGAACGAAGGGGCGATCCCGCTGCGGATGCGAGGACGAGCTCCGGTGACTCCGATGGGGACGCCGAGAGTGGGTGACCGGTGAAAGAACCACGGGAGTGAGGAGCGCACCATGACCAGGAACGCGTGCCGCGTCATCGGCTGTGTCGTCGTCGCGTCGGATGGCTCTCGCATCGAGCAGCCTCGCTCAGAGCGGCGACCATCCTGAGCTTGCCCGACGACCGCCCACGGCGATCCGGGAGCGATCGTCCAGGTTCCGATCACCGCAGCACCTGCCGACGGGGTCTTCGGGATCGACATGACGTGCACCTACGACCCGGCGGTGGTCGAGGCGCAGAACGTCACCGTTTCGGGCATTGCCGCGTCCGCCGGGTTCTCGCTGATCAGGAACCTCAACACCCCGGGGATCATCGTCATCTCGATGTACGGCCCGCAAGATCCACTGGCCGGATCGGGAGAGATCGCGCGAATCCAGTTCCACGTCCTGGGAGCCCGTGGCACCTCGTCCGCCTTGACGTTCACGAGCGCCGTCATCAACGACGGCCACATCGCGGTTTCGCTCGACAACGGGTTGTTCACCGTCCCCACGCTGGGGGCGCTGCTCAGCATGCCGGACAACGCTCAGGGGAGCCCGGGCGCGATCGTCCAAGTTCCGATCACCGTGACCCCGGGTGACGGCATCTTCGGGATCGACATGACCTGCGCTACGACCCGGCGGTGCTCGAGGCGCAAAACGTCACCGTGTCGGGTGTCGCGCGCGACCGCCGGGTTCTCACTGGATCAAGAACCTCGACACCCCTGGAACGATCGTCATCTCCATGTTCGCGACCGGAGATCCCCTGGCCGGGTCGGGCGCGATCGCACAGATTCAGTTCCACGTCTTGGGAGCCCAGGGCACTTCGTCCCCTCTGACGTTCACGAGCGCCGCAATCAACGAGGAGCCAAATTCCGGCCACGTTCGACAACGGGTTGTTCACCGTCCCCGCGGTGGGGGCGCTGCTCAGCATGCCGGACACCGCGCAAGGCGGCCCGGGAGCCGTCGTCCAGGTCCCGATTTCGGTCACGCCCGGCGACGGCATCCTCGGCATCGACATGACGATCACGTACAACCCCGCGATTCTCACGGCGCAGAACGTGACGGTGTCGGGCATCGGCGCGACGGCCGGCTTCGCGGTCGTGCGCAACCTCACCACGCCCGGGGTCATCGTGATCTCGACGTACGCAACCGGAGATCTCCTGAGCGGCTCGGGTGAGTTCCTGCGAATCCAGTTCCTCGTCGTGGGGACCCCAGGCACAACGTCGAACCTGACATTTACCGCGGCCTCGATCAACGAGGGAGCCATTCCGGCTACGATTCGACAACGGGCTTGTTCACGGTCACCTGCGCCGGAACCGTGAACGGCACTCCCTGTACCGACGGCGACAACGTGTGCACGACCGGCGACACCTGCCAGAGCGGAGTGTGCGTCGGCACGCCCCTGAATTGCGACGACGGCAACCCCTGCACGATCGACAGCTGCACGCCCGGCGTGGGCTGCCAGCACACTCCCGGGAACGCTGGCGCGGTCTGTCGCGCGGCAGCCGGTGTGTGCGACGTGGCCGAAACCTGCACGGGCACCTCCGCGACTTGCCCGGTGGACGCGCTGCGACCGTCGGGGACCTCATGCGCCGACGACGGCAACGCCTGCACGTTGGATCAGTGCGACGGATCGAGCACGAGCTGCCAGCACCCGGCGGGTAACGCGGGAGCGGTGTGCCGAGCCTCCGCAGGGCCCTGCGACGTCGCCGAAACCTGCAGCGGGACGAGCACGACCTGCCCCGCGGACGGATTCGCGTCGTCGGCGACGAGCTGCACCGGAACGTCGAATGGCGGCGCGTGCGATGGAGCAGATCACTGCAGCGGGACTGCGAATAGCTGCGTCGACGTCTTCCAACCGAACACGTTCACGTGCCGCGGGGACGCCGGTCAGTGCGACGTTGCTGAGCTTTGCACCGGCTCGTCGGGCGCCTGCCCGGCGGACGCGTTCGAGCCATCGACGACAACCTGTTCGGGGACCTCGACGGGCGGGGCGTGCGACGCGACCGACCACTGCAGCGGGTCGGCGAACACCTGCGTCGACGTCTTCCAGCCGAGCACGTTCACGTGCCGCGCCGATGCCGGCCAATGCGACGTCGCTGAGTTCTGCACCGGATCGTCGGGCGCCTGCCCGGCTGACGCCTTCGAGCCGACGACGACGACTTGTTCGGGGACATCAACCGGCGGGGCGTGCGACGCGACCGACCACTGCAGCGGGTCGGCGAACACCTGCGTGGACGCCTTCCAGCCGAGCACGTTCACGTGCCGAGCCGATGCCGGCCAATGCGACGTGGCGGAGCTTTGCACCGGATCGTCGGGCACCTGCCCGGCGGATGCGGTCGAGCCATCGACGACAACCTGTTCGGGGACCTCGACGGGCGGGGCGTGCGACGCGACCGACCACTGCAGCGGGTCGGCGAATACCTGTGTCGACGCCTTCCAGCCGAGCACGTTCACGTGCCGAGCCGATGCCGGCCAATGCGACGTTGCTGAGCTTTGCACCGGATCGTCGGGCGCCTGCCCGGCGGACGCCTTCGAGCCGGCCGCGACCGCTTGCGTGGGGAGCTTCGAATAGCGGCGCTTGCGACAACGACGCGGCCGATCACTGTTCGCGGGACCACGACGGCGTGCGTCGACGTCTTCCAGGCGTCGACCTTCACGTGCCGAGCCGATGCCGGTCAGTGCGACGTGGCGGAGCTTTGCACCGGATCTTCGGGCGCCTGCCCGGCGGATGCGGTTCGAGCCGTCGACGACGACCTGCTCGGGGACCTCGACGGGCGGGGCGTGCGACGCGACCGACCACTGCAGCGGGTCGGCGAACGCCTGCGTCGACGCCTTCCAGCCGAGCACGTTCACGTGCCGCGCCGATGCCGGCCAATGCGACGTGGCGGAGCTGTGCACCGGGGCTTCGGGGGCCTGTCCGGCTGACGCCTTCGAGCCGACGACGACGACTTGTTCGGGGACATCAACCGGCGGGGCGTGCGACGCGACCGACCACTGCAGCGGGTCGGCGAACACCTGCGTCGACGCATTCCAGCCGAGCACGTTCACGTGCCGCGCCGATGCCGGCCAGTGCGACGTTGCGGAGCTTTGCACCGGATCGTCGGGCGCCTGCCCGGCGGATGCGGTCGAGCCGTCCACGACGACTTGCTCCGGAACGTCGACACGGCGGCGCTTGCGACAACGACGCGGCCGATCACTGTTCCGGGACGACCACGGCGTGCGTCGACGTCTTCCAGCCGAGCACGTTCACGTGCCGCGCCGATGCCGGCCAGTGCGACGTTGCTGAGCTTTGCACCGGATCGTCGAGCGTCTGCCCGGCGGATGCTGTCGAGCCATCGACGACAACCTGTTCGGGGACCTCGACGGGCGGGGCGTGCGACGCTGCCGATCACTGCAGCTGGGACGACCAACGCCGTGCGTCGACGTCTTCCAGCCGAGCACCTTCACGTGCCGAGCCGATGCCGGCCAATGCGACGTGGCGGAGCTGTGCACCGGGACTTCGGGCACCTGCCCGGCGGACGCCTTCGAGCCGGCCGCGACCTCTTGCGTGGGGAGCTCGAACAGCGGCGCTTGCGACAACGACGCTGCCGATCACTGTTCGGGGACGCACCACGGCGTGCGTCGACGCCTTCCAGGCGTCGACCTTCACGTGCCGCGCCGATGCCGGCCAATGCGATGTGGCTGAGCTTTGCACCGGATCGTCGGGCACCTGCCCGGCGGATGCGTTCGAGCCATCGACGACGACCTGCTCGGGGACCTCGACGGGCGGGGCGTGCGACGCGGCCGATCACTGCAGCGGGACGACCAACACCTGCGTCGACGTCTTCCGGCCGAGCACCTTCACGTGCCGCGCCGATGCCGGCCAGTGCGACGTGGCGGAGCTCTGCACCGGATCGTCGGGCGCGTGCCCGGCGGACGCGTTCGAGCCGGCCGCGACGCTTGCACGGGGAGCTCGAACGGCGGCGCTTGCGACAACGACGCGGCCGATCACTGTCAGCGGGACCGCCAACACCTGCGTCGACGTCTTCCAGGCGTCGACCTTCACGTGCCGCGCCTCGGCGGGTCCAGTGCGACGTGGCGGAGACCTGCACCGGGACGTCGGGCGCTGTCCGGCGGACGCCGTTCGCCACGTCGGCCGACGACGCTGCACGGGCAGCTTCGCAGGGCGGCGCGTGCGACAACGACGCGGCCGATCACTGCAGCGGAACCGCCAACGCCTGCGTCGACGCCTTCCAGCGGCAGCACCTTCACGTGCCGCGGCTCGACGCCGGCCAGTGCGACGTGGCGGAGACCTGCACCGGATCGTCGGGCACCTGCCCGGCGGACGTGTTCGCGTCGTCGGCGACGACGCTGCACGGGCAGCTCGCAGGGCGGCGCGTGCGACAACGACGCGGCCGATCACTGCAGCGGGTCGAGCAACACCTGCGTCGACGCCTTCCAAGCCGAGCACCTTCACGTGCCGCGGCTCGGCGGGTCAGTGCGACGTGGCGGAGACCTGCACGGGATCGTCGGGCGTCTGCCCGGCGGACGTGTTCGCGCTCGTCGGCGACGCTCTGCGCCGGGAGCCGTCGAACGGCGGCGCGTGCGACAACGACGCGGCCGATCACTGCAACGGGTCGAGCAACACGTGCGTCGACGTCTACCGGGCGGCGAGCTTCACGTGCCGCGGCGCGACGGGCCAGTGCGACGTGGCGGAGACCTGCACCGGATCGTCGGGCGCCTGCCCGGCGGATGCGTTCGCGCTCGTCCGACGACGAGCTGCACGGGCGACCGCGAACGGCGGCGCGTGCGACGACGACGCGGCCGATCACTGCAGCGGGTCGAGCGACACCTGCGTCGACGTCTATCCAGGCGAGCAGCGTTCACGTGCCGCGGCTCGCGCGGGCCAATGCGACGTGGCGGAGACCTGCACCGGATCGTCGGGCGCCTGCCCGGCGGACGCGTTCGAGTCCGCGGCGACGCTCTGCGCGGCAGCTCGCAACGGCGGCGCGTGCGACAACGACGCGGCCGATCACTGCGCCGGGTCGAGCCACACCTGCGTCGACGTCTATCCGGGCGGCGACCTTCACGTGCCGCGCCGATCGCCGGCGCAGTGCGACGTGGCGGAAACCTGCACCGGGACGTCGGGCGCGTGCCCGGCGGACGGGTTCGCAGCCGTCGGCGACGATCTGCACGGGCGTCACCAACGGCGGCGCGTGCGACGACGATCCGGCCGATCACTGCAGCGGGTCGGCGAACACCTGCGTGGACGTCGTATCCAGACCGAGCACTTTCACGTGCCGCGGCTCGGCCGGGTCAGTGCGACGTGGCGGAGACCTGCACCGGATCGTCGGGCGCGTGCCCGGCGGACGGGTTCGCGCTCGTCCGCGACGACGCTGCACGGGCGCCTCCAACGGCGGCGCGTGCGACAACGACGCGGCCGATCACTGCCGGGGATCCGACAACAGCCTGCGTCGACGTCTTCCGGCCGGGCACGTTCACGTGCCGCGGCGTCGGCGGGTGCAGTGCGACGTGGCGGAGACTGCACCGGATCGTCGGGCGTCTGCCCGGCGGACGCGTTCGAGCCGGCGGCGACGCTCTGCACGGGCGGCTCGCAACGGCGGCGCGTGCGACAACGACGCGGCCGATCACTGCAGCGGGATCGAGCAACGGCCTGCGTCGACGTCTACCGGGCCGTCGACCTTCACGTGCCGCGGCTCGACGCCGGTGCAGTGCGACGTCGCGGAACCTGCACCGGGACGTCGGGCGCCTGTCCGGCGGACGCCTTCGCAGCCGTCGACGACGACTCTGCACGGGCACCTCGCACGGCGGCGCGTGCGACAACGACGCGGCCGATCACTGCAGCGGGACCGGCGAACACCTGCGTCGACGCCTTCCAGTCGAGCACGTTCACGTGCCGCGGCTCGACGCGGGCCAGTGCGACGTGGCGGAGACGCTGCACCGGATCGTCGGGCGCGTGCCCGGCGGACGCGTTCGAGCCGTCCACGACGACCTGCACGGGGACGTCGAACGGCGGCGCGTGCGACAACGACGCGGCCGATCACTGCTGCGGGACGACCAACACGCGTGCGTCGACGTCTTCCAGGCGTCGACCTTCACGTGCCGCGCCGACGCCGGCCAATGCGACGTGCGGAGACCTGCACCGGAACGTCGGGCGTCTGCCCGGCGGACGCGGTCGAGCCATCGACGACAACCTGCTCGGGAGCCTCGAACGCGGGGCGTGCGACAACGACGCGGCCGATCACTGTTCCGGGACGACCACGTCGTGCGTCGACGTCTTCCAGGCCGAGCGACCTTCACGTGCCGCGCCGATACGGGCCAGTGCGATGTCGCGGAGCTTTGCACCGGAACGTCGGGCGCCTGCCCGGCGGACGCGTTCGAGCCGGCGGCGACGCTTGCGCGGGAGCTCGCAACACCGGCGCTTGCGACAACGACGCGGCCGATCACTGTTCCGGGACCACCACGTCATGCGTCGACGTCTTCCAGGCGTCGACCTTCACGTGCCGAGCCGATGCCGGCCAGTGCGACGTGGCCGAGACCTGCACCGGGACGTCGGGCACCTGTCCGGCGGACGCGGTCGAGCCATCGACGACAACCTGCTCGGGGACCTCGACGGGCGCGTGCGACTACGACGCTGCCGATCACTGTTCCGGGACGACCACGGCGTGCGTCGACGTCTTCCAGGCGTCGACCTTCACGTGCCGCGCCGATGCCGGCCAATGCGACGTCGGCGGAGCTCTGCACCGGATCGTCGGGCGCCTGCCCGGCGGACGCGGTCGAGCCGGCGACGACGCTTGCTCGGGAGCTCACAACAGCGGCGCTTGCGACAACGACGCGGCCGATCACTGTTCGCGGGACCACCACGCGCGTGCGTCGACGTCTTCCAGGCGTCGACCTTCACGTGCCGAGCGGACGCCGGCCAGTGCGACGTTGGCTGAGACTCTGCACCGGATCGTCGGGCACCTGCCCGGCGGACGCCTTCGAGCCGGCGACGACGCTTTGCGCGGGAGCTTCGAACAGCGGCGCTTGCGACAACGACGCGGCCGATCACTGTTCCGGGACCACCACGGCCTGCGTCGATGTCTTCCAGGCGTCGACCTTCACGTGCCGCGCCGACACCGGCCAGTGCGACGTTGGCGAGACTCTGCACCGGATCGTCGGGCACCTGCCCGGCGGACGGGGTCGAGCCGTCGACGACGACCTTTGCGCGGGAGCCTCGACAGGCGGGGCGTGCGATAACGACGCTGCCGATCACTGTTCCGGGTCGACCACGGCCTGCGTCGACGTCTTCCAGGCGTCGACCTTCACGTGCCGCGCCGATGCCGGCCAGTGCGACGTTGGCGAAACCTGCACCGGGACGTCGGGCGTCTGCCCGGCGGACGCCGGTCGAGCCGGCGGCGACGCTTGCGCGGGAGCTCGAACAGCGGCGCTTGCGACAACGACGCTGCCGATCACTGTTCCGGGTCCACCACGCGTGCGTCGACGTCTTCCAGGCGTCGACCTTCACGTGCCGCGCCGATACCGGCCAATGCGATGTCGGCTGAGACCTGCACCGGATCGTCCGGCCTGTGCCGGCGGACGCGGTCGAGCCGGCGACGACGCTTGCGCTGGCGCGTCGCAATTGCGGCGCTTGCGACAACGACGCGGCCGATCACTGTTCGGGGTCCACCACGCGCGTGCGTCGATGTCTTCCAGGCGTCGACCTTCACGTGTCGAGCGGACACGGGCCAGTGCGACGTAGGCGAGACCTGCACCGGGACGTCGGGCCTGTGCCCGGCCGACTCGGTCGAGCCGGCAACGACGCTTTGCGCTGGCGCATCGCAACTCGGTGCGTGCGACAACGACGCGGCCGATCACTGTTCCGGGTCCACCACGCTCTGTGTCGACGTCTTCCAGCCGAGTACCTTCACATGTCGCGCCGATACGGGTCAGTGCGACGTGGGCGAAACCTGCACCGGGACGTCGGGCCTGTGCCCGGCGGACGCGGTCGAGCCGGCGACGACGACCTGCACCGGAGCGTCACAACTCGGCGCTTGCGACAACGACGCGGCCGATCACTGCACGGGGTCCACCACCGCGTGCATCGATGTCTTCCAGGCGGCGACCGTGACCTGTCGCGCTTCGACGGGTCAGTGCGACCTGGCGGAAAGCTGCACGGGGGGTCGGGCGCCTGCCCGGCGGATCTCGCGTTGCCCAACGGCACCGCCTGCGACGACAACAACGCCGAAACCTGCGCGGATGTTTGCTCGGCAGGTACCTGCGCGGGCAATTTCACGGCGTGAACCCCTCGCGATCGACTCGAGCCTTCGGATCGGGAAGGACCCCTCGGGCAGCGCGGAACTGATCTGGGGCGACGCGACCGGGACCCTACAACGTGTACCGCGGGACCAACGCTCGTCCCGGAACGCCGTGGCTCTACGACCAGACGTGCCTCGTCCACGAAACCACGTTGACGACCGTCTACGATTCCGACAGACCCACCGCCCGGCACGCTGTACTACTACGTCGTCTCGAGGGTGAACGCCTGCAGGGAGTCGATACTCGGTACGGACAGTACGGGGACCGCCATCCCGAACAACAACCCGTGCCCGGACCCGCCGAGCGATACCGACGCCGACGGGACGCCGGACGTATTCGACAACTGTCCAATCGTCGCGAACGCGGACCAGAGCCAATGCCGACACTGACGCCCAAGGCGACGCCTGCGACAACTGTCCGACGCCACGAACTCGAATCAGCAAAGCAGCGACGCGGATAGGTCTCGGCGACGCCTGCGACAACTGCCCGACGACGTTCAATCCGGCTCAAGAGGATTCCGACGACGACGGGATCGGCGATGCCTGTGAATGAGGCGGCGCCTTTCTGGGGGTTCCTTGCGGGTGGCCTCGCCGTAACCGCCGCCTTCGTCGGGGCTTCCGGCGCAACGCATGCGGTCGAGGGGCCGCATTGCGTCACCGCCTCCTTTGGGCCAACCGCCTCGCTCGCATCGGGTCACCATCCTCGCGAATTGACGTTTCTCAAGCGGCGATGGGGCGTCGAGGTCATGTACGTCCGGGAGACCGCTGCCGGTCACATGCTCGAGTTCCGCTATCGCGTGCTGGACGCGGACAAGGCAAAGCCGCTGTTTGAGCGCCGCACCAAGCCGGTGCTCACCCACGCCGAGACAGGGGCGAAGCTGATCGTTCCTTCGCCGCCCACGACCGGCGCACTCCGCAATTCGAACCCGCCCATCGCCGGGCGTGTCTATTGGATGTTCTTTTCGAATCCTGGAAAACTCGTGAGGCCAGGCCAACACGTGAACATCGAGATCGGCGAATTTCACGTCGATGGGCTGGTCGTACAATAGGAACCTCATGAAGATCAACCGGTTGGGTACCGTGCTCGCCGCAGCGCTCGTGCTGTGCTTCCCGACGTTGGGACTCGCCGAGACCGTGAACGAGTTGGTCGCCCGAAACGTCGCCGCGCGCGGAGGCGCCGTGGCCTGGCGGGCCGTCTCTTCGCTCCGGCTCACCGGCAAGATGGACGTGGGTCGGGGATGCTCGTGCCGTACGTGCTCGAGCAGAAGCGACCGAGCAAGATGCGCCTCGAGTTCGTCTTCGATGGTGAGACTGCCGTTCAGTGCTCCAACGGCAATACAGGATGGAAGCTCGCGCCGTTCCGTGGGCAGCGAACACCCCAGCCCCTGGCTGAGGACGAATTGCGCGAGTCGGCGGATTCGGCTGACCTCTACGGTCTTCTGATCGATCATGCCCGCCGGGGACACACCGTGGAACTCCTGGGACGGGAGCCGGTTCAGGGACGGGATGCTTTCAAACTGAAGGTGACCTTGCCTCACGGAGCTGTCCGTTGGGTGTACCTCGACGCCAAGACCGGGCTCGAGGTCAAGCTCGACGCCCTTCGCGTTCTCGCCGGACGCGAGCAACGCGTCGAGACTTTCTTCGAGGACTGGCAGCCGACCGCGGGTCTCCTCTTCGCGCACCGCCAGATATCGAGGACCGAGGGGACCACCGAGGCGCACCTCCTCACGGTGGAGAGCGTAATCGTCAATCCACCGCTCGATGACTCACGCTTCGCGCTGTCGGCCCCGGCTGCCGGCGGCCAAGCGCGTGGGAAGTGAGAATGACGACGCTGCGCATCCGGGTGCTCGTTCTCGAACTGATCGGCGCCCTTCTCGTGAGCGGAAGCGTCGCGGCGGCCGAGAGTCCGACGGCGGATCATTGTCGCGCGAAGACGAAGCCCAGCCCGTTTCGCCGCTCGCAGCACGAGTACGTACTTCCCGACGTCACGCTTCGCGACCAGGCGGGCCGTCCGGTCCCGGTGAGCGAACTCCAGGGGGCGTCCGGGCCGCTGGCGCGTCAACTTCATCTTCACGACCTGCACCACGATCTGTCCGGTGATGACCGCGACGTTCGCCGCAGATGCGTCGGGAGCTGGGCTCGGAAGCCGATCGCATCCGCCTCGTTTCGATCACGATCGACCCCGAGCACGACACGCCCGCGGTGCTGGCCGAGTACGCCGAGCGCTTCGGTGCGCCGCGGGGCTGGAGCTTCCTCACCGGCAGCCCCGAGGACGTCGAGCGCGTTCTGCGCGCCTTCGACGCCTGGTCGGGCTCGAAGTCGAGCCACCGCCCGATCACGCTCCTGCGCCGCCGTGGTGACCGAAGTGGGTGCGGCTCGACGGACTGGGCAGCGGCGCGGCCCTCGCCGACGCAGGTGCGAGCCGTGCTCGACTGAACGGGTGAGCGGGGAGCCTTGATGCGGCCCGGCGCTGTTCGCGCAGGTGCTCGCGATAGTCCTCGCTGGGAGGGCGCGGCACCGAGCCGGTTTCCGCCAACGATCTCGTGGCTGCGGGCCGGCGGCTCTACCGCGAGGGGCGCGACGTGTCCGGCGAGGCCGTCACCGCGCTGGTGCAGGTCGATGTGCCCGTGCTCGGCACGCAGGTGACGTGCCAGAGTTGTCACGGCCGCAGCGGAATGGGCGCGATCGAGGGCGGCCGGATCCCGGCCGCGCTCGCGGGCCCCTTGCTGTTTGCCCCGGATCCGCAGCGCCGGCGCCCGGCGTACAGCGACAGCACGCTCGCGCGAGCCGCTGCGCGAAGGAATCGATCCCGCCGGCCGGTCGCTCGATCCTCTGATGCCGCGCTTTCGGCTCGGAGATCGCGACTGTCGCCGCCCTCACAGCATATCTGCGTCAGCTCGGCGCGACGCCGGCGCCAGGCGTCGGGCCCACGAGCGTGCGACTCGCCACGCTGGTCGCCGGGAGACGTCACCGCCCGACGCCGAGAAGGCGGTGCGTCGACGTGCTTCGAGGCCTTCGTCGCCGACCGGAACCGGAGCGGTCGCCAGCGCCTGCGAGGCGGGCACGCACCCGGCCAGGCGAAGGAGACATTCCGCCAGTGGTCGCTCGACGTCTGGCGGCTCAACGGTCCGCCCGAGACGATGGCGCGCGCAGCTCGAGGCGCGCTACAGCGAGCGCCCCGTCTTCGCACTCGTGGGCGGATTGGCCTGCAGGGAACTGGCAGCCGATTCACGATTTCTGCGAGGCCGAGGAAGTCGTCTGCCTGTTGCCAGATCGTGCAATCTGGCTCCGGCGCGAGATGGAGGTTTCTACTCTTTGTACTTCTCGCGCGGTCTCGGCTTGGAGGCGGAGATCCTCGCCTCCGAGCTCTTGGCGTCGGGAAGGGGAGCCGACGTGCTCCAAGTGATGACGCGGCGATACAACCGGACCGGCCGATGCCGCCGCACGACTCGGCCGCGCTCTGGAACGCGCGGGAGGTCGTTCGCGCGAGGTGGTGGTCCCGGACAGGAAACGCCGCGGTCGCCGCGACATCGCGAGCGATTTCCGGCCCCGCCAGCGCCGTGGTGTTGTGGCTTTCCCGGGAGGTCGTCCGCCGACTAGACGGAAGCGACGTTGCTGGAGTGCCCCCGCTCCTTTTCTCTTCCACGCTCCTGGAGGCGGACTGGGACTCAGTCCCGGTCGCGCTCCGCGGTCGGTCCCAATTGGTCCACCTTCTCAAGCTTCCCGGCGAACCCGATCCTCAACTCGAGCGCTTCCGCGCGTGGGCGAGCGAACGCGGTCTTCCCCCGCGACATGAGCGGCTGCAAGCGCAGACTTTCTTCGCCTGCCTGACCGTGGCCGAGGGCATCAAGCACATCGGACGCTATCCCAGCCGCGAGTACCTGATGGACCTGCTCGACCACGCGTCGAATCTCACGGCCTATCTCCCGCTCTACCCACGCCCCGCAATCGGCCCTGGGCGGCGTGTGCTGAGCCGTGGCGGCTACGTCGTCGACTTGTCCGGTCGGCGCGCGCCCTCCTGGGTCTTGCCGTAAGAGCCTTCACCTTCGAGACTGCGCAGTAGTAGGCAACTTTGCCAGGCCGCATGAAGTCGTCATTCGACCGTGCGGTGCGGTCAGCGTCGGGTTTGTTGCTGAGGTTCTAGAACCGGTACATGACGCTCGCGTAGACCTGGTCCTGCTCCTCGAACGTGCCGGAGTCGCGCTCGACCGAGAGCAGGAGATACCAGTGCCGCCCGATCGCGGCGTCCAGGTCGAGCCCGTACCAGGTCAGGTGACGATCGAGCGCGGGATCCACGTTCGTCTCGTCGAGGCGCCCCCCGGCGAAGCTCGAAGTGCACGCCGGAGGCCACGCGTCACGCCGGTGGACAGCGCGTAGAGGTCGCCGTTGCTCTGCAGGTTCGAAAAGTGCGTGCCCCGTAGGCGAACGCCGAAATTCGCGCGGGTGAAGCGCTGCGCGCCGAAGGCTCAACGAGTAGGAGTTCGCGGGGCCCGGCACGCCGCCGTCGATCTGCCGCGCCTCGATCCCGATGTCGACGTGGCGGCCGACGCGGAACGACGCGCCGCCCCAGGCCCCCTGCCGGGTCGTCTGGTCGAAGATGACGAGCGGATTCACGTAGTCCCAGTACTGATAGACGTTGGCGCGATTGTCGTAGCCGGCGTTCAGGTCCAACCACTTCGCGGCGTGGACCCGGAGCGAGACGAACGTGCCGGTCAGCTCGACCGGGTCCAGGCCGGCGACGTCGATCTTCCAGCCGCGGTTGAAGTCCACTTCCTGGTTCGCGTACATCGAGAGCCACTTCGAGTCGTAGATCGCCTGGAGAAAGAGGTATTCGCGGCTGACGACGTCCTTCGCGTACGCGCCGACGAGGCCCGTGGTGAACGCCCAGCGTGACGTCGCGCCCGGGCGGTTGTGGACGTTGACGTATCCGGCGAACTCGCGGACGTCGGTCGAGAAGCTCAGATCGATGAGGTCCGGCTGCAAGCCCGAGAAGCACCCCGCCGCCCCAGCGAGGACCGTCGTGGGCGAACTGCACGCCGTCGAAGATCTCGAGGCCGTCGAGCATCGGCGCGTACTGGCGGCCGAACGTCAGGCGCTCCTCGCGGACCGAAGCGGTACGAGACCGAGGCGCTGTAGGTGCGCACCCGCTGCGTCGTCTGGTCCCCACCCGCGAAGGTCGAATACGAGGATCGGCGCGCGCGGACGTTCACGTCGAGATCGACCGGCGATCCGTTCAGCCCGTAGCCGGCGACGCGCACGTCCGTCGAGGGCTCGCTGTAGCCGCCGTCGTTCCCGCTCCGATCGATCACGCCGAGGTAGCCGAGCGCCGACGGTGCCGTGGAGCCCGGCCCCGCGGGACGCGCTCGCGGGAGCTCCGGCCGCGGCGATCGGACCGCGGCCGCGACCGGCGGCACGCTCGGCGTGTAGCGCACCACGTCGCCGACCACAAGCGTGGCCGTCGACGCCGACGATCGCGCACGACACGCGGTGGGTCGAGACGTAGGTCACCTTGAGCGTCGCGATGACGGCGCCGTCGCGCACGACCTCGAGCTCGTCGCCCTCCCGCAGCCCGTCGTCCTGGCCGGCGTCGACGTAGGCCGAGGTCGCGCCACGTAGGTGACGTGCGCGGTTGCCGCGCGGGGAGCCGCGCTCGGCGGCGATCGCGAGCGCCGCCGCGGCGCGCGATGCCAGCGCGATCGGAGACGGCGGCGCGGCTCATGGGCTCGGGTGGCAGCTGTAGCACGCGGGCTGTGTAGGTGAACCCGACACGTCCTCGTGCGTTCGTGACCTCGGTCTCGCGGCGTGCTCGTGGCAACCGGGAAGCACGAGAAGTCGAAACGAGCCGGGGTTACGTGGCAGTCGGTGCACGCGCTCCATTTGTTCTTGTGCCGGCCCGAGAAGATCGGGAAGAACGCGGCGTCGTGATCGGGAAGCGCGCGGACGGAACGCGACCGTGTTGTGGCAATCCTGGCAGGTTGCCGAACCCGGCGACGTGATTCGGGTTGCGGGTCGCGTAGTAGTCCTGCTGGTGGCACGCGACGCACTCGACCGGGGTGTTGACGTACATCCGGTTCGCATGCAGACCACGTGGCAGGCTTCGCAGTCCGCCCCGGCGTGCGCCCCCGTCAGCGGGAAGCGCGTCAGCTGGTGGGCGCGGCCCATGCGCGCCCGATCGATGAAGCTGCGCGGCGTGTGGCAGTTCGCGCAGTCGTCACCGAGCTCCCCGCGGTGCGCGTCCTGGTGGCACGAGATGCACAGGTTGCCGACCTCGCTGAAGACGAGGTTGAGGTGGCAGCGAACGGCACGCGGCCTGGACGTGGGCGCCCTCGAGCGGAAACCGGAATCGCCCGTGATCGAACGACCGCGCGATCTTGACGGGCTTCCAGCCTTCGGCTCCATGGCAGGTCGCGCAGGTGTCCTTGAGGGGCCCGTGCGGGTTGCCGGTTCCTGGACCGGGCGCTCCACGGCGCACGGCTGCCGCCCGCGCCGATGAGCAGGAGTGCGGCTGACGAGGATCGCTCGGCACGGGCTCAGCAGGCTTCAACATAGGCTTCCGCTCACGATCGAGCCTGGGAATGCGCTTCCCGTGGCAGTCCTCGCAGGTGTGCGGCACCGGGCGATAGACGACAATCGCGCGCCCTCCTGCCGATTGCGACGTCGCGTGGCATTTCGCGCAGGGAACGCGCGCGTGCGCGCCCTTCAACGAGAACGCCGCGTCGACGTCGTGATCGAACTTCGACGCGGGCCGGAACGCGTCTTCTCCGTGGCAGGAGGCGCAGCTTGCCGGCGATGCCGCGCTGCTCGAACTGGTCGCCGTGCGGCGTTCTCGTGGCACGCCTCGCAGTCTCGTCCCCTTCGTCGTGAAGTTCATCGGCGGGCGCCGGTCCGTGGGACAGCAGCAGGCTCGAGCGTACGGGCGCCGGCTTCGACTCGACGTGGCAGGCGTCGCAGGAGATCGCCCGGTGCGCGCCCTCGAGCGCGTAGTTGAAGTCGCGGTGCACGGCCACGTCCACCATCGCCGGACGGAAGGCCACGACGTTGTGACAGGTCGTGCAGCCGTTCGTCTTCGGACGCGCCCCCGTCGGGCCGAACCGGCCGCCGTGAGCGTCGAAGTGGCACGACGCGCATTCCGTTTCCTTGACGGTCAGCGCGACGCCGGCGCGGCCGAGCACCTCGCGCGGCGGGAGGGGAGGCAGCCCCTTGCGGCCGGTCCGTGACACGCGGCGCATTCGATCTTCGCGTGGCGTCCCTCGAGCGGGAGCTTCAGCTTCGCGTGCTCGGCCGCGCCGAACAGGCTCGGCTTCCAACCCGCGACGTTGTGGCAGGGCTCGCAGGCCGCGCCGCCCGGCCGCGACGCGAGCTGGCCTCCGTGGTCGTCCCTGTGGCAGTCGAGGCAGCGCGTGAACGTCGGGACGGATCTGCACGCCTGCCGGGCCGAGGAGCGCGGCCGAGACGCCCGGAGGGTTCTTGACGTGACAGGCCGCGCAGGCGACCTTCCGGTGCCGGCCCTTCGAGCGGATAGCGGCGACTCTGGTGCTGCTCCACCGTGTAGACGTGGACCTTGAAGCCTTCGACCCGATGGCACGCGGCGCAATCGACGACCCGGCCCACGATCGTCGCCGTGCCCGCGTGCAGATCCTTGTGGCACGGCATGCACGACGCGAACGGAGGCTTCTTCCCCCACGCCTTGACCGGATCGTGACACTGCGCGCACTTGAGAGCGACGTGCTTCCCCCGCAGCGGGTAGCGCGTCTTGTCGTGATCGAAGCTCGACGCCGCCACGGTCAGGAACGATGCGGTGACGTGGCACTTGGCGCAGGCCGGCCCCAGCGGCCGGCGTGAGGGTCCACGTGGCACGGCGTGCACTCGGCGTGCGGGAATCGGTTTGTAGACCGGCTTCGGCTGGCCGGCGACGATGTGGCACTTCTCGCACTTGACCGGGACGTGCTTTCCCGTCAGCGGATAGCTCGTCTTGCCGTGGTCGAACTTGGGGGCCGGCTTCCAGGCGTCGAGGCCGTGGCAGGACTGGCACTCCGGCCCGAGCGACGCCGCGGTGGACGTCCTCGTGGCACGCTCGTGCACTCGCGCTCGAGGCCGACCCAACCCTGCGGCGGGTTTCTTCGCTTGGACAGCTTCGCCGCGGGCGAGACGGTGTACTTCGTCGTGTGGCAGTCGCGGCACTTGACCTGCGCGTGCTTCCCTTCGAGCGGGCCATCCGGCCGTCTTGTGGTCGAACTCTCCGCGCTCCCCTCCGGCCACCGCACCATCTCGAAGTCGCGCCCCGCGTGGTCCGGATGGCAGCGTCGCGCACGTCGTCGGCCTTCCGGGCGGCGTGGAAGCCGCGCTCGTGCTCGATCAGCCAGCCGATGTCCGCGTGGCAGGCGATGCACTGCTCGTTCATGGACCCCTTGGCCTTGCCGTGGCACGCGAAGCACTGAAGCGGGGTGTCGAGCTCCTGGTGCGGGCGTGCGAGCGGGCCGGGCGACATCTGAGCGTGGACCGGCAGCATCGAAGTCAGGACGGCGAGCGCGAGGGCGCCCGCCCTAAGAGACGAGGGCATCCTCGGGGGCGTGCAGTGGGATGTCCTTGCTGACGATGTGAACACCGAGACCCTCGAGCATCTGCGTAGGAGCTTCACCCCCGACCCGGATGATCAGGTCGTCGTAGGGAATCTTGTTCCGCTGGCCGCCAACATCAAGAATGAGCGAGGTTTCCTGGATCTCCCGGACATGGGAGCTGAAAAGGAGCGTGATGCGCCCCGCTGAGACGGCTCGGTTGAGCTTGGCGAGAAGCGACGGCTGCATTCGATCGAACCGCTCCCGCCGATGGAGGAGGTGGACGACCGTGCCCTCCTGGTTCGCAAGACCCAGCGCCGATTCGGCTGCGGAGTCCCCTCCGCCGACGACCACGACGCGCCGGCCCGAGAAGGTCTCCATCTCGACGATGTCGTAGAAAACATTGGGTAGTTGCTCGCCGGGAACCCCGAGCCGGCGGGGGGTCCCGCGGCGCCCCATCGCGAGCACGACCCGCCGGGCGCAGAAGATCTCGGTCCCGGCGCGGACGAGGAACAACGCCCCGAAACGGGTGATCTCCTCGACGCGCCGGCCCGTGAGGATCTTGAGGCCGTTCTCCGCGATGATCGCCTCCCAGACGGAAAGGAGGGTCTCCTTCGAAGCATTTCCGACCCAGAGCCTCCCGTAGACGGGAACCCGCGACGTCTCGGCGAGCAGGATCTTGTGGCGCGGGTATTTGCGGACCGATTCGGCGAGGTCCCCCTGTTCGAGAACGACGTAGCTGAGCTCGGCGAGGTGCGCGGAGAGCCCCGCGCTCAGTCCCGCCGGCCCCGATCCGATGACGACCACGTCGAGCGCCTCGGCATCGCCGAGCTTTCGCGGCTCTCCCGGGGGTAACTCGCGGACGATGTGCTCGATCGCGAGGGTTCCCTCGTTGATCGCGTTCTTGATGAGGCCACGGCCGCCTAGCTCGCCGACGATGTAGAGGCCGGGGACGTTCGACTGGAACCCTGCGCCGATCTCCGGAACCTCGACGCGATGAACCGCTTCGCCCGTCGTCATGAGGATGGCGCTCACCGGACAGGCCGCGACGCACTCCCCGTGGCCGACGCAAGCTCCCTTGTTCACGACCGCGAGCCGCCCGTGCATGCTCAGCGCGTTGGGCTCGGGGCACGCGGCTACGCAGGTGCCGCAACCGACACAGACATCGGCGCGCACCATCGCGTGCAGCGGGCCCGCGGCCGTCGCCGGCCCTTTCGCGGCCTGGGAGGCTTTGGCGGAGACGAGCTCGTAGACCTGGTGTGACACGCCGCACCCGGGGCAGAAGTACGAGCTCGTCGGAAAGGCGTGGCCGCAGCGCAGACAGGGCGGACCCGACGGTTGGGGCGCCGGCGCCGCCTTCGGCGCCTCGGTCTTCTTCAAATGCCGCACGGTGAGCCACGCGGTCAGCGCGAAGAAAGCCACCGTCGTGAGAATCATCTCCACGCGTCGATCCTCAATGGAACCAGGTCACGCCCAGGGCGATCGCGTACCCGACATGGAGAACGACCGCCACGAGCGCGCTGATGGCCATCGGTTTGTGCGCGACGTGCCAGAACCGGAACAACCGGTGCGTGGCATCGAGCATGCGCGCCTGCTGGGTCAGCGCGATCTCGCGCCGCATGAGGCGGCGCATCGTGAAGAGCATCTCGTGCTCCACGGCCCGTCCGTCGCGGAGGTGCCGTGCCAGTCCCAACGAAGCTGCCGCAAGGGCGCGCCACCGCCGCACGTCGTTGGCGATCATCACGCCGATGGCCTTGAGCGGGCTCACGTCGGAGGTCACCGTCGGCGACGTGCCGGCGAGGAGGATGTGCTCCAGCAGCTCGGCTTCGATGCCGGTGGCTTCGACGATCTGCTGGAGGACCGCCGCCCGCTGGGTCTCGACCTCGTCGCGGGTGAGCTCGACGCCGCTCTTGCTCCGCGGGATCCGCGAGTAGATGTACCGTCCCACGATCCCGCTGAGCCAGGCCACCATCATCGCGCCGTAGCCTAAGCCGATGAGGCCGGAAAAGTGCCACGCGGCGTGGAGCGCCGCGAGCAACGGAATCGCCAGGCCGATGATCACGTGGACGCTGAGCCAGCTCGCGACGGATCCTGTGAAAGCGAGCCATTTGAATTTCTTCCGCAGCGGGTACAGCCATAGAAACAGGAACAGGGCGAACGCGACGATTCCTGCGGACTGTCCGATGATCCCCGATGGCCGGAACCACGGGTGCAGGGGGCTCCGCACGCGCTCGACCGTACTGAGCAGGAAGTACGGAAGGCCGACCAGATTGGCCGCGACGATCGTGCCGAACAGGGCGAGTACGAGGACGAGCCCGATTCGCGAGCCGGCCGAGGTCTCCGCCGCGGACACCCCGGTACGCTCGGTCGCTGAAACCTTCCCGAGCATGACCTGCGCGCCCATCGAACCACCCCTTGGAATTACGATTTCGTTACGTCGACCGATCGCTTCGTGCTCTGCCCCTCGATCCGGCTCAGTTCTTCTCCGGTGCTCCGTTGTCGATCCAGCTCGTGATGATCTCCGGCTCGCCGGTCAGCAGGTACTTCCGCATGCTCTGCCCGCTCTGGATCTTCGACCGCGTCTTCGATCGATTCGAGTAAACGTGGGCGTAGGTCTCGAGCGGCGGGCTCTGGTCCCCCGGGGCGTGGCAGCCGCCCTGCGTGCAGCCGAGCTCGTTCCCGTTACCTGGTTCGCCCGGTCGTCGATCAGCGCCTTCGTGGTGTTCAGGTAGGTCACACGCGTCGTGACCGTCACCGAGTCCTGCGCGCTCCCTTGCGGGCTGCCGTTGTCGAAGACGGTGAGCGTGAACGTGTAGGTTGCGGTCGTCTTGAGCGGCGCGACGAAGCTCGGCGTCGCGGTGTTGGCGCCGGTCAGGGTCATCGTCGTTCCGGCGGTTTGGGTCCACTGATACGCCGTGATCGATCCGTCGGGATCGGACGAGGCGGCGCCGGTGAGGTGGACCGTGACGCCCGGGTCGAGGTTGATCTGGTCGGGACCGGCGTTCGCGACCGGAGGTTGGTTCGACGACGCGGCGACCGTGATGCCGACGTCGTCGACCCCGTCGCGCCGTTGTTGTCGGTGACGGTCAGCGTCGCCGTGAAGCTTCCGGCCGAGGTGTAGGTGTGCGTCGGGTTCTGCTGCGACGACGTGCCGCCGTCTCCGAACGCCCACGCGTACGAGGCGATCGTGCCGTCCGGATCGCTGCCCGACCCGGTGAAGGTCACGGGCAGGGGAGCCGTTCCGGAGGTCGGCGTGGCCGACGCGGTGGCGGTGGGAGGCTGGTTGCTGGTGGCGGAGATGCCCACCGTCCTCGAGCCCGTCGCCCCGCCGTTGTCGGTCACCGTGAGCGTCGCGGTGAAATTGCCGGGCGAGGCGTAGGTGTGCGAGGGGTTTTGCGCGTTGGACGTGCCGCCGTCGCCGAAGGTCCAGGCATAGGACGCGATCGTCCCGTCGGAGTCCGTCCCCGAGCCGGTGAACGCCACGACGAGCGGAGCCTTGCCGGAGGTCGGCGTGGCCGATGCAGTGGCTGTCGGAGGCTGGTTCCCGGCTGAGCTTGCTGCGATCGCGACCGACGACGACCCCGTGGCGCCGTTGTTGTCGGTGACCGTCAGCGTGGCCGTGAAGTTCCCCGCGGTCTGATACGTGTGCGACGGATTCTGCGCGTTCGACGTGCCGCCGTCGCCGAAGGTCCATGCGTACGAGGCGATCGTGCCGTCGGGATCCGAGCCCGATCCGGTGAAGACCACCGCGAGGGGCGCCAGCCCGGAGGTCGGCGTCGCGGACGCGGTGGCCGTCGGCGGCTGGTTGGCGGACAGCCGAGATCGCGACCGTGTCGTTCCCCGTGGCGCCGTTGTTGTCGGTGACGGTCAGCGTGGCGTTGTAGTTCCCGGCGGCTGATACGTGTGCGAGGGGTTCTCGTGCTCGACGTGCCGCCGTCGCCGAAGGTCCAGGCATAGGACGCGATCGTTCCGTCGGAGTCCGTGCCGTTTCCGGTGAACGCCACGACGAGCGGGGCCTTGCCGGACGTCGGCGTGGCCGAAGCGCTCGCCGTCGGAGGCTGGTTGGACCCTGCCGTGATCGCGACCGTCGCCGACCCGGTCGCGCCGCCGTTGTCGGTGACCGTGAGCGTGGCCGTGAAGTTCCCGCTCGTCTGATACGTGTGCGTTGGGTTCTGCAGGGTCGACGATGCCGCCGTCCCCGAACATCCACGCGTACGAGGCGATCGTCCCGTCTGGGTCGGAGCCGCTCCCGCTGAACGTCACGACAAGCGGCGCCCTGCCGGAGATCGGTGTTGCGGAGGCCGTCGCGGTCGGGGGAGGATTGGCGGGAACGCTGACCGCGACGTCCACGGTCGCCTGGGTCGTAGCACCCGCGTTGTCCGTGACTTCGAGCATCGCGGTGAAGTTGCCGGCCGCGGAGTACATGTGGGTCGGGTTCGCCTGCGACGACGTCGCGCCATCGCCGAAAGTCCACGCGTAGCTGGCGATCGAGCCGTCGGGGTCTGTTGCCGTGCCGGCGAACGCCACCGTCAGCGGGGCCGGTCCCGACGTCGGACTTCCCGACGCGAGGGTCACGGGCGCTTGGTTTTTCCGGTCGAGGGTGACGTCCTTACATGCGAGGAACGCTCCAAGTGCAAGAATGACACTTGCGGCGAGTCCACGAGACCAGGTTCCTGCACGCATCCCGTTCAGCCTCCTTTGCCATCGGCGAAGCGTCAGTAGTTACAGCAAGCGTGGTGCCACTTGGATGGGAAACAGCGAGGCTTCATGCTTTTTCGGCGTCCCGGATGCGTCTGGCGCGGATCACACACCGCATCGCAGCTCGAGAATTGTCACGGCGGGTTACGAATTCGTCTCGGCCTACTACCGCGTGTTACGATCCGCGGCCTTGTTCGATGAAAGGGAACCCCAACTCATGAAGAAACCCGCCCTCGCTCTCGCCTTGGTCCTCGTCCTCGCCGGCGCCGCGCGACTTTTTGCGGAAGAGGCGGCACCTCCTCCCGGCGACCTGACGTTCAAGTGTCACAACACGGTGTACAACGCCGAAGGACGCTTCGCGTCCTGGCGGTTCACGAAAGTCGACATCCCCGGCGGCGACCTCACGAAGGGTGTCGTCGCGATCGAGGTCGATCTGGCCAGCGTGAACGAGAACGCGGCCAAGCTCGCCGCCCACCTGCGCACGGCGGATTTCTTCGACGTCGCCAAGTACACGAAGGCGACGATCGAGATCTCGGGCGCGAAGCCGAAAGGCGAAAAGCGCTACACGGCGACGTCGTCGGTCAACCTGCACGGCGTGAAGGGAACCTGTCCGGTCGAGTTCGAGGTCGTCTCGGAAAATCCTCTGACCATCAAAGGCACGGCGACTCTCGACCGGGCGGCCTTCGGCATCGGCCAGCCTTACGACGCCAAGGACAAGTACTCGCCGGTCAACGACGTCGCCGTAGCGTTCAGCGCGAAGCTGCCGGGCTGATCGCAGGGGCGGGCGTCTCAGGCTTCAACGCGAGGCGCACGGAAAACTCCAGCGTGTCGTTTGCCGGCGACGGGCCGTCAGGCCCCTTCAGGCCGAACGCCGCGCCGATGTGAAGCACGAACTTCGCCCGCACGTCGAGCCAGGGCGATCCGTCCTCGGCCAGTGCGGGCTCCGCCTGCGCCTTGACCAAAATCGGGACGGTCGCTCCCAGCATCTCGAGGCGCCCCGTCGCAGTGAACGGCGTCAAAACGCCGGGAGCGAGCGGAACGTCGGCCGCCTCGACCGGGGTCGAGCACGAAGCGCGCGACCGGGAACGCGTCGGCGCGCAGCATCGAATTCCGCAGCTCGGCGTCCAACATCTTGTTCCCCATCGTCACGGAGGCGGTCGCGGCCTCGAGCGTCCCCGTCGCGCCCCGCAAGCGGGACCGGTCCCCGAGCACGATCGTCCCCGACAGCACCCGAACCTCGCCGTTGTAGCTGTCGAGCGGGGGCGCGAAGCGGAACTCCAGCCGCGGCGGATCGTCGGCGAGCGCTCCTGCGACCACGAGGCGGCGAGGAAGCGCGACGGCAACGACCGGCGCCCTTGCGCCGGAGGGCGCGGCCGCGGGAAGCGCCAATCCCAGGGCGCTCCACGAAGAAAGCGGCACGCTGCGCTCCACGGGATCGTAGGCGTCGCCGATTTCCGAACCGTTACCGATCTGGACGACGCGGTCCTCGAGCAGCTTGCCCGCGCGCGCGAAGACATCGAGTTGGTCTTCCCAAGCTCCCGAGACGGGCTGCGCGAAACCGGAGAACACCGGCTCGACGCAGTTGAACCCGGAATAGATCGCCGTCGACACGAACAGCTTCCCAGAGGGATCGCGATACGGGTGGAAGTCCATGTAGAACGCCCGATCCGATGGGCCGGTTGCGATCTTGCGCTCGGAACGGAACCGGGTGAACCCCGAGAGAATCGCGCGGCGCGCGCCCGCGGCGAATGCGGCTTCGTCGAATCGGGCCGGGATCGTGCCGGAGAGCGGCGTGACCTTGATCGGCGCGATGACGGCCGCCCGCCCTCGCCGCCAGACGGCCACGTTTTCGCTTTCGATCTCGGCGTTCGCGAGCGGCCCCGCGCGAACCGTCCTCAAAAACTGCCCGATGCGGTCAAGCTCCGTGGGGCGCCCGCGGTAGATCGACCGCCCGGCGGCGTCTTGATAGACGAGGAGCGGCGTGGTGTGCACCTCGGCAGGCGCGCCGGCCTTCGCATCGCGCAGCTCCAGCGTGATGCCTCGAGCCGCCGCCAGGGAGCGAATCTGCGGGAGCGCCTTCTTCGCGAAATCGTACGCCGCCAAGGATCCGTCCTGTTGGAAGACGACGAGGTGGGCGGCCACCACGAGGGACGCGATCAGGGGAACACGCCCAGCTCGCAGGTACGCCAGGCCGACCTTCTCGATCGCGCAGATGAAGGCCGCGGTGCGGAAGTCGGTCACCTTCTTGTGCTTCTTGAGGATGGTCGAGATCTCCTGGTAGCCGGTGACTCATCGTCTCTTCGAGCCCCGACCTCACGAGATCCTCTTCGTCCAGTCCCTTGAGGAGCCCCTCGCGCACGCTTTCGGGGAACTGACGTGCATGAGGTCTTCCGTGGCGGAGACGATCTGCGTTCGCTGGAAGGCGTCGGCACGCTTTTGCAGGAGGCCGTAGCGCATGTGGGAGATGTTCTTCGCCCACTCGAAGTAGGAGACGGTCACGCCGCCCGAGTTCAGGTAGATGTCGGCCAGGATCAGGATGTTCTTCTTGAGGAGGATCTTCTCGGCGTCCGTCGTCGTCGGCCCGTTGGCGGCCTCGGCGACGATGCGCGCCTTGATCGTGTCGGCGTTGGCGCCCGTGATCTGATTCTCGAGCGCGGCCGGGATGATGATGTCGACCGGCGAGCGACAAGACGTCGACGCCGTTCTGGACAGCGTCTTCGTCGCGCCGGGGAAGCCCTTCATCGTGTGCTTTTCCTTGAACCATTCGGCGAGCTTGGGAATGTCGAGCCCCTTCGGGTTGATCACCGCGCCGTTGTATTCGCCGACGGCGACGATCTTGCAGCCGTCCTCCTCGTGGAGGATCTTCGCGACGTGGTAGCCGACGTTGCCGAATCCTTGCACGGCGACGGTCTTCCCTTCGAGCGTGCCCTTGAGCCCCGTCTGTCTTCATGCGCGCCGGGATCACGGAACGCCTCGCGCAGCCCGAAGACGACGCCGCGGCCGGTGGCCTCGCGCCGTCCGCGGATGCCGCCCTGCGAGAGCGGCTTCCCGGTGACGCAGGCCCAGTTGTCGATCCCGCCCGGATGGAAGGCGTCGTACGTGTCGGCGATCCACGCCATCTCGCGCTCGCCGGTGCCGTAGTCGGGGGCGGGGACGTTGATCCCGGGGCCGATGAAGTTCTTCGCGATCAGCTCCGCGGTGTAGCGGCGCGTGATCTTCTGGAGCTGCTCCGGCGTGTAGTCGCGCGGGCGCAGCTTGATGCCGCCCTTCGATCCGCCGAAGGGGACGTTGCCGATCGCGCACTTGTAGGTCATCAGCGCCGCCAAGCGCCATGATCTCGTCCTGGTCCACCATGCGGCTGTAGCGGATGCCGCCCTTCAGGGGCTTCCGGTGGTGGCTGTGCTCGGCGCGCCACGCTTCGAAGATGACGTACTTGTCGTCGATCTTCACCGGGAACTGCATGTAGTAGACGTTGTTGCAGAGCTTGATCTGCGTCAGCAGCCCGGCCGGGAGCTTCACGTGCGCGGCCGCCTTCTCGAACTGGCGGTTCACGATGTTGTTGAGGTTGAGATCTTCCGCGGCCTTCTTCCTTCTTGGTAGCCACTTTCGCTCCTTCAAAAAAAGAGGCCGAATTCTACATCCTCAGACGTCGCGATCGTAGGCCGTCTTCAGCCACCGCTTGACCTCGTCGTCGATGTCGGTCGGAGAGGTGATCGCGAAGCGCGTGCGTGATCCGGTCCTTCTTGGCATGGCCGCCGGTATCGACCAGCCGCTTCGGCGTCTTTTTCGTATCTCCCAGCGCCAGGCCGAATTCGATGCGCGTGTTGGTCGCCGGCTTGATCTGGGCGATGACGTGCTTCCGGTAGATCGGCACGATCGTCCGGCACGGGCACGCCTTGACGTCCTTCCCGACGGCGAGCGACGACCTTCAGGAGCGCGTCGTAGAGCGGGCGCAGCGCCGCCCGCTTCCCCGTGAACATCGCCTCGACGTAGCGCTCGGCTTCTTTCAGGTAGAGCTCGGGGTCGCCGGCCTCCTCGCCCTTTCCGACCGACCGCTCGGCGATCCACCACGCGGAGTTGGTCCCGAGGCCGTGCTCCTTCTTCAGCCACTCGCGACGTGCGAGCTCGTCCTTCCCGCCCTTCTTCTTCACGAGTGCGAGCCATCTTCGAGCGACCGCCCGGTCTTGTCCTTCAGCGTCGCGACCCACTGCTGCGTCATCAGCACGCCGGGGTGGACGCCGTAGACCGATCTTCCGCATAGAGCACCGGTCCCTAGATCCACCGCCGCACGCGCGCCTTGTACGCGCGGTAGGCGTCGCCGAACTTGGATTCGAGGTACCGCTCCTCGCGCAGCACCACGCCGAAGTGCAATACGAGCACCAGCGGCACGACGATCAGGAGAAAGATCGGCGAGGCGATGACGAGCCCGACCCCTACGAACATGACGATCACGGAGAGATAGAGCGGGTTGCGCGTCAGCTCGAACGGTCCGTCCGCCACGATCGCCGTCGTCGGCATGTCCGGGCGAATGTTGGTCCCGGCGGCCTTCATGACGTTTTGGGCCCAATACGCGAACGCGAGGCCGCCGATGACGATCGCGGCACCGCAGAGGCGAAACGGCCACGCGAGAGACCAGTAGTCATACCCGACGAAATGCGCGCCACGACGCCGATGACGAAGGCGATCACAAAGAGCAGCGGTGGGAAGATGACGACGTTCGGCTTGTCGGGTTCGTCGCTCACGCGCATGTCTCCAGCAGGAACGCGATCCGCGCGAGCCGGCGCTCGGCGGCGAGCCGGTGCGTCGATCGCGAGGTAGCGTTGCACGAGATCGAAGCGCGCGCGTCCTTCGTCGGCAACAAGCTCCGTTTCACGGCGGGCACGCTCGGCCCGCCGGGCCGCGGCGGCCTCGGCCATCGCATCGGTTGCGTCGTCGGCCCGCAGGAGGCGCAGGCCCGCCGCTTCGATCAAGCTCTCGTTCTCGCCCTGCGGAGAGAACACGGAGGGCCCCGTCGCGCTTCGGTCCGCGAGCTCTTCGCTCGTGATCAGCCCCGCAACGATCGCCGGGTCGGTGTACAGGATCCGACCGCCCGGCTTCACGACGCGCGCCCACGAGTCCAGCGCGGCACCACGATCTTCCAGCTCCGCGATCGTGTCGACGCAGAGGATCGCGTCGTAGCTGTCGTCGCGTTCGTTGACAGCGGCGTCCTCGGCCTCGAGAACGCGCGATGCCGGAGAGACCCCGAGCAGGGCCAGGAATTCATCTCGTTCGACCGTTGATGTCAGGCGCATGGGCGAAGTCTACGCCCGAAGCGTCCGATCGAGCTTGACGGAGAACACGTCGATCTCGCCGCCGCAGGAGACGTCGAAGTGCACCGCCGCGGCGCATCCGCGACGGGCGATCTCCGCGGCGTCGAGCTTCTCGTCGATGGAGCGCTGAGCATGGCTCCCAACGCATAGGGCCCGCCCGAGCCGATCGCATCGAAGCGCGTGAAGCGGGTGACGGACATCTGACCCGTGACGTGGAAGATCCCGCCGGCATTGACGACCAGAAACGACGCGTCGAGATCGGCGAACGGGAGACTTGTCGTGCTCCGTCGGCTGGTCGTTGACGAACGAGTAGTCCTTGCGCATCCGCTTCCAGAACCGGTTGAAGAACACGAAGATCTCCCGCTCGTCGCGGAGCCGCGGGGTTCCGGTCTTGGCGAGGTAGTCCCGCAGGATGTTCTCGTACAGCCCCCACCCGGTCTGGGCGATGTACGACGCCGCCGACCTTCATGATCTTCGACGACGCGTGATCGCCGCGAAGCACGCGGCGATCGCCGAAGTTCTCCTGCGTGTCGGCGGCGATTGCGATGGTGCGACCCTTCAAGACGGCGACGGCGATCGACATCGTGGACCTCGTAACGAGCGTCTGTCGGCTTGGCGGATGAGGAATCGTCAACACGGGATAGTACACAGGTTTTTCGCCGTGTTTTCGTCGAATTCGGGGGCGTCATAGCTCGGCGAGCCTTGCGATCGCGCCTCCTGGGCGATCCTACGAAGCCGCTTTCCGCGCGAAACGCGCTATTTGGCTCCCAAACATGCCTTTCGACGGAAAAAGCTCGGAGCCGTGACGTTTTGCTTCGGAGCGACGGTTTCACGGGGCGGCTGGAGGAGATTTCGAAGGACGACACCGCGTGTTCGTCAGATCGCCCGAAGCGTGGTGCCCCCGCGTGGTGCCCCCGCGTGGTGCCTCCGCGTCGTGATCATCATCGACATCACCGCGGCGTGTCCGGATACCGGGGTAGTTCTCGCTGTATAACATTCCCAGGGTTTCAGCGTGTGTTTGGGGCAGTTCAAGCCACTGGTGGATTCCAAGACCAAGGAAGAGCACGAACTGTGGTTTCACGTGCCTATCGCTAGTGGTGCCTATCTGCTCGATCATCCCGAGGACATCAGCAACAAGTATGCGTACCAACTCGCAGGCATTGAGGGATTGGTTCGGGTCTACGAAACCATAGTTGCAGCTAAGCCCAGACGGAGAAGCGCATTCCTGGACGAACTGGTAACTCGACGAAAGGCAGGAACATTGGGTGAGTTCGTTCGGGCTCACATGTGTCCGCAGGTGTCGTCGTCTAACTACGGCATCAACGCGCCGGGCGGTCCGGTCACGCCGCTTGCTGTCGCAAGCGGCGCGCCCGTCCGCCCCGCGCGTTATGCGTTGCGTTAGCCGCCACAACACGGCGAGACGGCCACACTTGGAGCGGAGCCCCTCCGCCTGCCCCCGGCGACAGGCGCGAGGCGCCCCGATCAGCGTGGACGATGCTGCTGGATGAGCTTCGCGAACCGCCGCAGACCGATCGCATCAGCAGCGGATGGCGACATGGCGTTCACGAGCGTGAGCATCTTGAGCATCCCGCCGCCCATGATGTGGGCCCGACGTCGCTGGCGGATGGTGGCGAGGATCTCGCGCGCGACCACGTCGGGCTCGCAGAGGGCGACGCCCATCTTGCGCCACATGTCGAAAAATGCGGACTCCGACTCGGTGTTGGAGGGCACAGGCCCGAAGAAAGAAAGCACCACGTCGGTCCCGGCAAGCTCGCGGTTGGCGCCTTGCACGTAGCTCGCCAGCGCGCCGCGGGTCGCCGCGTAGGCGCTCATGAACGGCAGCGCCACCCGGCCGTCCATGGCGCCGCCGATGTGGACAACCACTCCGCCGCCGGCTTGCTTGCGCAGCCCCGGCAGGAATGCCTGGGTCACGAAGATGGGCCCCTTCACGTTGACCGCGAGCAGCTCGTCGACGTCGGCCGACGTGTAGTCCTCAATGGCCTTGCGCGGCGAGACGCCCGCGAGGTTCACCACCGCATCGATCCGGCCGAGGTGCTCGAAGGCCGCCGCCGCCAGCTTCTCGAGGCTCGCCGGATCGGTGACGTCCGCGCGCAGGTAAATCGCCGAACCGTCGCTCCGGCCGGTCAGCGCGGCGGCGTCGTGCTCTCGCCGCGCCGCGAGCACCAACCGGAAGCCCTCGGCCGCGAGGAGCCTGGCCAGCGCGTGACCAAGTCCTCCGGTCACCCCGATGAGAACGGCGGTGGGCGCATCCATGCCCTGCTTTGCAGCGGCGGGCCCGGTTCCGGTGGCGCCACCGGTGATCACAGGGGTCTTTCCATTCAGTTTCGTCATCTCGTGTTCCTTTCGTTGGGTATTAGTTACTATAAAAGTATCTATTGCGAGCAAAAAAAGCTAACCGGACCTGGCCCTGATTTTGGACACCACATCCGCCAACGTCGTCTGCCTCAGATCCCTACGGACGGCCTCCTGAGTGCCAACCAGCACGTCGCTCATGACTTCCTTGATGTTACAGCTCACGACACACTCCTTCGTTTTGGGATAGGCATGGATGGCAAAAGCATCTGGAGGGTTTACCGCAGAGTAGATGTCTAAGAGGGAAATACTCTTTGGGCTTCGTGCCAGGCCATAACCACCCGACTTACCAACAGTCGTCTTAGCCAGCTTCGCCTTCGAGAGTTTAACGAGGATTCTCTTAACGAAAACCGGGTTCGCATTCACGCTGCCTGCGAGAATTTCCGACGTGAAAACTCCCTCGTGATGTGCGATTGCCGCCATTACGTGGACGGCGATCGAAAATTGAGTGTTTACTGAAGCCATGTCTAGATACTATATTAGTATCCATATTGGATGCAAGAGCCGCGCGACGGCAAGGCACAGGACGGCGAAGAGAAGGAAGTGATTGAAAAGGGCGTTGCGGTGCGGATGGTCGAGAAAGGCGCCCTCGCCCGCCTCACGGCCATACTGGCTAACACTTGCAGGGCCAAAGCTCAGAAAGACTACAGCGACAGCGACTTGCTGGTGTTCGTTAATTGGGCCGAGACGGCATTGAATGTGGACATTGAGGATAAGGAAGCCTTTCATGAGCAGCTACTCAAAGAGGTCTCTGCGTTCACATATAAGGCGCGCCGAGTGTTTCTCTATGACGCCGCACTTGATCGGTTGGACCAAAGTGGCGGCTAACAACGTGTTCCAGCCGACGCATTCGCGCTACGCGCGAATGCGCGGCTGAACACGGGCGTTGGGCGGACCCGAAAGGGCGTTGCCGTTGAGCCGAGTTATCGTGGCAGTGTGCTTGATAGTCGCCACGTGGGGCGACTCGTTCGGCGTGGCCGTGCGCGACTTCACGTTCCCCGTCCTCGAATCGCAGCCAGCCACCATCACTCGTGCCGTCATATCGACCGAGTTCTACAGCGTCGTCGTCAAGAACAAGTCTCCAAAAACGATCCGGGAAATTACGTTCGAGTTTACCGGTCCGGTGTGCACCCCGCCCTGGAAGCGTGTCTGGCCTGCTGAAACGCGAGGTGGCCTAGTTATCCCCCCAGGTACCAAAAACTCGATCTTCCTTCCGAAGGCGGTCATCGACGAAGTCGTTGCGGATTCGATGAAAAGCTGCGGCCGAGCGTCGCGAATCGGGATCCATGTTGCGCGCGTACGTTTCGCGGACGAATCAATCTGGGACCGCGGAGCTCGACTCAAAACTGGAGAGCCGTATGTCGATGAGTAAAGCCGCGCCGCCCAACTACGGCGTCAACGCGACGGTTCGTCCGGTCACGCCGCGTGCTGCCGCACGCGTCGCGCCAACCCACGCCGCAACTGATCGCGGGCGTTCGGCGGACAAGACTATCGGTACACGTCCCGACGATGTCCGATTTTGAAAACGGAAACGACGCGATCATGGTCAATGATCTGGTAAACGATCCGATAATCGCCTTGACGCACCCGGTACAGATCGTGTCCGCTGATTTTCTCTGCGCCCATCGGCCGGGGCACAGCCGCGAGTTCACGCGCTCTTGCCACCACTCGGCGGCGATCCTTCAACGGCAGTGCTTCGAGTTCTTTGGCCGCCGACGGCTTGATCAGCAGTCTATAGCTTGCCACGACGCTTCAGGTCCTTCAGCACCTTCTCGAAATCGAGGTCCGTCTCTTTGGCTCGCGCCTTGTAGGCGGCTAGGTCTTCGGCGTCCTCAGCGAGGTTGTGACGCACGGCGTCGTTCACGAGATCCGAAATGCTCTGCTCAGTCTCCGCCGCTTTCACGCGGAGGGCACGATGAAGCTCGGAGTCCAAGTAAACAGTGGCGCGCCGTGCGGTTCCCATGTGTGGAATATAGCGTCATAACGTCAAAACGTCAACCTCGGTTCGGTGCCACGCCGCCGAACAACCCGTATCTGGACTCCTCCCACCACTGACGATTGACTGTCTTCTTCATCCCTCGCCGTCCGATCCGGGTCTTGTGATCACGCGATCGAGTTCGACTGCAGTCGTATCTTCGGCCTCGTCGTGGAACTCTTCGTGCTCCGGGCCATGATGGAATCCGCGCGCGGGGAGCCAATCAATTCAAACGACCTCTACGGGTCAGGGTTGTTGTCGGCTTCCCCTCGCGTCGGTCCGAACCGATGCGCCATCACGTCGAAATTCTCGGAACAGTCGGCGGTTGGGCGGTGCGATCCCTCCGTGAGCTGAAAGTGTTATTCGGCGGTTACAGTGTTCTGGTACGGAACCCCTTTCGTCCAAACGGCCCAGGCAATGCGCGCAAGCTTGTTTGCGAGCGCGACCGCGGCCTTGTTGTGACCTCGACGCTGTTCTCGTTCGAGCGCCCAGGCGCGAAGGCGGTCGTGCGTGTCGGTCCTTTTTGCGTGGCAGAGCACCGAGCGCGCACCGTGAATCAGCAACATGCGGAGATAGGAATCACCGCGTTTGCTGATCGCGCCGAGGCGGCGGCGAAGTCCCGTCGACGACTCCCGTGGCGTCAATCCGACAAAGCTGGCGAAGTGCCGTCCTGAGGGGAAGCGGTTGGCATCACCGACGACGGAGACGAGCGCTGTCGCGGTGAGGAGACCGATGCCGGGGATCGAGCGGAGCGCCGGAACGACCGGGGTCTCGCGCGCGACAGCTTCGATCTGGTGTTCCACCGAAGCGATGCGAGCCTCGAGGCCGCGGATCTCGTCGACGCGTCGGCCACCGTAGATCGGATGGTGTCGGGCACGCCGGAGTCGGCGTCTTCGAGCGCCGCGCGCACGGCTGGGACCACTTGTCTGGCTCCGACGGGAATCGGGACGCCGAACTCGCGAAGAACGCCGCGCACAGTGTTGATGCGCGAGGTGCGGGTCGCCATCCAGCGAGAACGGAGGCGGTGCAGCGCGGCCAGCGCCTGCTGGGACACCGTCTTCACAGGAACCGGATGAATCGCCTGATTACGGAAGGCCTCGAGGATTCCCTTCGCGTCGGTGCGATCGGTCTTGTTGCGCGGGACGTACGGCCGGACGGCGTGAGGAGGAAGGAGCACGACCCGGTGGCCTTGGTTCTGCAGCTCACGCCCCCAGTGGTGGGCCATGCCGCACGCCTCCATGACCACCGTCGTCGGTTGGCGGGCAGCAAAGAACGGGGCGAACCGCGCGCGCGGCAGTCGATGCGTTTCATCGACGTGGCCCGGATGCAACGACACCGCAATCTCGAACACCGACTTCGCGACATCGACGGAAATGGTCGTATCCTTCATCGCGGACTCCTCCTCCCCAAAAGGGGGCTTTCACGTGGCTCACAACTTTGGCACCAAGATGCCGATCACGTTGTGGCAGGAGTCCATTCAATCAATCAAGCTGTCGGTCCGTCCCGTCACGCATCTTGCTTGCGCAAGGCGCGCGCCCGTCCCGCCCGCGGGTTATCGTGTACGTTAGCCGGACGAAACACAACGTGCGACGCGGATGCCAGACGTAATGCAGCAGTGCTCGGTCGGCAGGGCGAAAGGCCTATTTCGTGGCCGAGTGATCGGGATCCGCGGGCCTAGCCTGCGGTTGACTCGGCATCAAGTCGTCCAGCGCGAAGGTGTATGCCCCCGATCCGTCGGTTCCTCCGACACCTCCCTGCCTCGGAGGATTCTGGAATAGCACCCTTACCGCGTCGATCTGTTGGAACTTTGTCGTTTTCCCGATAGCAAAGACGGCGACTTCACGAGCGTGATCTTCGATAGTTACCTGCTCCGGTAACTGGTAGTTGGTGAAGCAAATGTTAAGGGTACGATCGCTGGTGGACGTATCGTAAGTCACGTCCGGTTTCGCGCCGTACTGGTCTTCCAACTCGGCGCCTATCGACATCAACTCACCCCATCGAAAGAGCGTTTCTTGTGTTCTCTCGGCCTGCGTGTCCCACGCCTCAGTGAGGCTCTTGGAGACGGTGTCCCGCTTCAAGAAAACCAGCGTGCCTGTCCCGACAAGAGCCAAACTGATCACGCCAAGGCAGCCCAAGATCGTTCGATTCGGCATGCTCATTCCAGAACCTCCTGATATAGTACGCAGAACAAGCGTTTCGATTTCTCTGACATGCCTAACGACCCGCTCAGCCCGCCGCACCTCGTGGTCACGGCGCTTGCAGGGCAAGCGCCGCGCCACTCGGCCCGCGCGATACGCGTTGCGTTGGGCAGACATCGAACGATGAGCACGAAGTTGCTTCTTGGTTGG
This sequence comes from uncultured Actinomycetes bacterium, assembly GCA_963724675.1. Lineage (GTDB taxonomy): Bacteria > Actinomycetota > Thermoleophilia > Gaiellales > Gaiellaceae > PALSA-612. Next base: position 100,458 of record CAVRVP010000001.1, read on the forward strand.
TCGCTCCTCCTCCTCGCCGGTTGCGCGCCGAGCGCACTGGGCCCGCTCGTCGTCGACGGACAGGAGCTGCATGCCTCGCTCGTGACACGGAAGCTCAAGGACGCAGCGAGACTCCATCTGGCCCCGGTGCTACGAGACAATCCGTACCTCTCGACCGACGCCGAGTTCGTCGATGTCATCGCTCGGATCGCGTCGCAGGGCCGGCTCGGCGGAGGAGAGGGGATCCGCGCTGCGCTCTATGCCCTCTACCTCGGCGAGAGCGAGGTCGGCCTCTATGGCCTGGAGGCCGCGTCCCCCGCGGACGCCGACCGGATCGAAGGCGTCCTGCGCGGAATCTGGGCGCACAACGAGAGCCTAGGGCGCGCGCGGGTCCACCGCGAAGGCAAGGTTCTCGTTGTCGTGTGGAACGACGGGGTGTCGCCTTCGTGCTGGGAGGCGGTGAACGCGGGAGTCGTGGAACGCTTGACCGCCCCCTGAGCGCGCCGTGATGAATCGAGCAGACTGCCCAACCACGCGCTGCATCGAGGCATCCATGAGCTGCCCAACTGGCGCTAGCAGCCGACGAGCGCGGGGGCGCATGATGGATCCCGCATTCCTTCCGGGCCCAGCGCTTTCAGCAATTGGCGACAAACTTGATTCGCCGAAACAAGGTGATCGCAGGTTGGAAACAATCGGGGAGTGGGGTCGCGTCATTCTCAGCTTCAACCCAGACATCCAGGGGTTCCATCGCCGAAGGTGAAGTGCGTTGAACGGTCGGGAAGCTAGGTGACACCTGTCTTCGGATTCAGCGTGCCTTGCGACCCTCTCTCTCGGCTCATGCGCTTACGCTTTTCTGAAGCGCGAAGTGCCCGTATCATGGCCTATCCCCAATCCGCCGCACGAAGGAGACTTCGCATGTTGATCAGCCCGGAATTGGCCGCCGCCATCAACCAACAGATCGGCCACGAGTTCGGCGCCGGCCTCCAGTATGTGAGCATCGCCGGTTACTTCGAGAGGCAAAAGCTCACGCTCTTGGCCAAGCTCTTCTTCAAACAGGCGGAAGAAGAGAATCAACATGCCCTGAGGTTCGTGCGCTACCTGCTCGACACTCAGGGCGAGCTCAAGATTCCGCCCATCCCTCAGCCGGTCGCCAGTTTTGCTTCGGCTGAAGCAGCGGCGCAGGCGGCGCTGAACTGGGAGCGAGAAGTCACAGGCCAGATCAAACGGCTGATGGACCTGGCGGTGTCGCAGACCGACTACTTGGCCCAGGGTTTCTTGCAGTCGTTCATCGATGAACAGCTGGAGGAAGTTGCGAAGATGGATCGATTGCTGAGCGTCATTCATCGCTCGGGAGAGAGGAACCTACTGATGGTCGAGGCGTATCTCGTTCATCTCGAGAAGGCCGACTAGGCCGCGGCGGTGGCTGCCGCAGCGTTCGTCGTGACTCGAATGGCGACGACAAGCCCGTTCTGCGAATTGTGCGGCGATTCGAAGTGCCACGGGCAACCGTCGTCGACATGCTGACGTCTCCGGACCGGATGGGCGTGTGGTGGGGTGAGAATGTCGAATTCGAAATCGACCTTCGGGTCGGTGGGCGGTGGACGATCACCCGGTTCGAGGCGCGTGAAAAGTACGTCGCCACCGGGGAATACCTCGACGTCCGGCGGCCGTCACGGGTGAAGTACACGTATGCGATGCCTCAGTTCTCACCGAACACCGACACCATCTCGATCGAGATCGAGCAAGAAGACGGTTGGAGCATCGTCACGTTCGAGCACGCTGGCGAAGATATTGCGGCCGAACTGCGAGAATTGCCGCCGGGTGAAAAGTCAGCCACCGAGGCTGGCTGGCAGCAAGGCTTCGACTTGATGGCAGCGCATTGGGGAAAGCCCGCGTAGCAGCCGGTCGCGAACGGTTGCATTCGGTACTCGCGACCCGACAGGTGAGATCCGCTGGGGGAATAAGGAGTCCTAGCCATGTTTGCGAGACTGATGGGCCTGAAGACAATCTCTCCAGATCAGCTGCATGAGTTGATCCAGCGCCACAGCGCGACCGTCATCGACGTCAATTCCCGCGACAGCTGGACGACGGCTCGTGTTCCCGGCGCGCTGAGTCTCGATCCTGCCGGCTACACGGAGAGCGATCTTCCAGGGGACAAGAACTCCGCCCTGGTCTTCTATTGCTCGAACCCTCTGTGCAGAAAAGCCCCCAACGCGGCCCGGCGCGCCAAGAAGATGGGGTATGGCAACGTTCGAGTCATGTCGGCCGGCATCAGCGGCTGGCTCTCCGCGAAGCTGCCGACGGAGCAAGGAGAACGATGAGATGAGTGGCGCCTTGCCGAAGACGCCCGCTCACGGCACACCCTCGGATTCGAGCCGCGCGGTCGACGCGTTCATGGCGACGCTCGAGCACCCGTTCAAGGCCGAGATCGAGACGTTGCGCAAGCTGATGCTCGGCGTCGACTCCTCCGTCAAAGAGGGCATCAAGTGGAATGCGCCCAGTTTTCGCACGACCGAATACTTTGCGACGATGAATCTGCGAGCCAAGGCGGGCGTCGGCGTCATCCTGCACCTCGGAGCGAAGGTTCGTAAGCTGCCGGCTGGGGGTGTGCGGATCGACGACCCGAAGCAAATGTTGAAGTGGCTGGGCAAGGATCGCGCGATGGTCGAATTCGAAAGCGCCCGGAAGCTGAAGGACGGCAAGGCCGCCTTCCAGGCGATCCTGCGCCAGTGGATCGCGTATGTTTGAAGCCGTGAGCCGGCCTCGCGCCATCGCCCTGGCCGTCGTGATCGCCGTTGCGACGGCCGCCTGCGGCGCCCGCGAGGACAAGAAATCGCCTCAAGCCGACGCGGACGACATCGCCCAGGACAACGACATCCTGGATCAGCTTCGGGCCGCCGGGTCGGACCTCTCGAAGCCCCACGAGATCGAGTTCTACCTTTATGTTCCGCACGAAGCCGACGCGGAAGCGGCGGCGGAGGAGCTTCGTTCCGTGGGATACGGCGTCAAGGTCAGCGCGGGGCCGGACAACATCAACTGGCAGTGCCTTGCCTCGCGAAAGATGATGCCGACGATCGACGGGTTGACCGGCGCTCGGGTCGTGTTCAAGCGTTTGGCACAGAGGTACAACGGTGCGTATGGCGGTTGGGAAACCGCGGTCGAGCCTTGAAGATCGATGCAGGACCTGACGTTGGTCTGGCCGTCGCCCGAGTATCTGCCCGGCTACGTCGCGGCCCTAAAGCGAGGATGGTCGCCGGACAATCTCCGTGGCGCGGCCGCCGTACGAGAAGAGCTCGCCCGCATCGTCGAAGACGCGGACGGGTTCGTCGCGAGCCTTGTCGACAGGGAAGCGGCCGGCCTGCCGATCACGCTTCCCGACGGCTCGACGGTGCCGCGGCTTCCGGGCTATCGCAAGTGGCTGTGGGACGGGGAATTCTGCGGGAGCATCGGGTTCCGCTGGCAGCGCGGCACCGAGGCGCTCCCTCCGTACTGTCTCGGTCACATCGGCTACGGCGTGGTGCCGTGGAAGCAAAGGCGCGGGTACGCGACGCGCGCGCTTCGCGAGATGCTTCGGGACGCCCGAATCGAGGGCCTTCGGTTCGTCGAGATCACCACCGACCCGGATAACGTGGCTTCACGGCGGGTCGTCGAGGCCAACGGCGGTATTCTCGTGGAGGAGTTCGTCACGCTGGCATCTCTCGGCAGCGCACGCAAACTCCGGTACAGGGTGGACATTCATGGCAAAATTTTCTCGTAAGGAAGCCGCGGTCGAATTCCTGACGCTCGTCGTTTGCGGCGACATTCGGAGTGCCTACGAACGGCACGTGGGTGATGGCTTTCGCCATCACAATCCGTACTTTCCCGGAGATGCCCAATCGCTTCGAGAAGGCATGGAAGAAGACGAAGCACGAAACCCCGGGAAGAAGCTCGTCGTTCAAGCGGCGCTAGAAGACGGTGACTTTGTCGCCGTGCACTCGAGGCTCTCTCGCGCGGCGAGCAAGCTCGACATGGCGGTCGTTCACATCTTCCGATTCGAACAGGAGCGGATCGCGGAGGCGTGGGACATCGGACAAGCCGTACCCGAAAACGGCGTCAACAAGCATGGGATGTTCTGACCTCGGGGGGCGATGCACATGCGACGGTGCTTGCGGGTTCTGCTTGCTGCAGTCGTCATCGTCGATCTGACGGGTTGCGTGGTCAAGCACGAGCGTCTTCATCCGGTGGGATCGGCGCGTGCGCCGGTTGACGTTCCGGATCACTTCATGACGTCGACACCCGCAGGACCAGTTGCGCCCAAGGCCGGTGAGGGCTGTCGAAACCCCATCGTCGATCCCAGAAACGACACGCGGCTCACGCTGATCCGCTCCGCCGACGGCCTCGGCGACTACGAGCCCGTAACGCTCCGCTACGGTGTGAGCGAAGGTGAGCTGTTGCGCGTCGACTGCGCGTCGGGCCGTGCGGTGGGAATCGTCGAGCGATGACCCCCCGCAATCGATCGGCGCCGCTTTTCGCCGCGGTAGCGCTCGTCGCAGGAGTCGCGGCTCGCGGTGCCGTGGTCGATGTCGCCGTCGTGGAACGCGGCGGCGGACCGTTGCCCAATCAGTTCGTCTTCTTGTATCTCATGACGCCGGAGATTCAAGCCGACGGGCTCTACTTCGAGAATACGCGTCCGGCAGGCTACTGCTCGACCGGGCCGACCGGGCGGTGCCGCATCGCCGATCTGGGCGTTGGGGTCTACTTTCCGTACCTGCCTGCGATCGTGGATGCGAATCTATGCGCTCCCGTCGGACCTCCGATGATTGCCTTCGGCACGGTGACGCTCTTGAAGTCCAATGCGAGCGCAGCGTTGAGAATCGAGCTGCAACGTGGCGTGCGCATCCTGTTCAAGGTCGTGTCCGGGAAGGCGGCGATTCCTCCGCGGAGCCGGATCGAGCTTGCGAGCGATAGCGGGGAGAAGGCCGTAGCGGGGTTGGACGGCGGCGGAAACGGCAAGATCACGCTCGGATCCGGACGATGGCTGGCCCATCTGTCGGGACCGGCGGGAGCGAACGTCATCAAGGTCGAGCGGGACGGCGTTGAAGTCGATACGCTCGATGTCCCGATCGAGCTCGAAGCTCCCTCGTCCGATCGCTTCATCACCTGGACCCTCAGCCCCCCGTGTCGTGTCCGCGGTCTGGTGACAAGCACGAGCACGCCGCCTTCGGTCGCGGTCGAGGCGACGCTCGTCACGCCGGGACCGTGGGGCGCTTCGAAGCTGTGTCGCGCAACGGATTGCGCAGGGGCGCCGCTCGCGACGCTGGATCCCAAGGGAAACTTCGTGCTCGAAGTGCCGAGCGGAACGTGGCGTATTGCGCCCGTCGGTGAGTCATTGCTCGAATCGAGCCCACCGTTCCTCAATGTCACCTGCGAAGGCGGGGAGGACTTGATCGCCAACTTCAGCGTTCGTGAAAAGCCGGATTCCGGACCGAAGACGGTGCTGCGCGTGCAAGTCGTCAACGCCGACGACCGGCCGATCGGCGACGCGCGGGTCGAAGCGTGGCCGCCAACGGGAAAGGCCGGGGCGGACACGCCGATCGAAACGGAAACGACGGGACGCCACTGGATGCCGGCCGATTTCACCAAGCTCGCGGCCGGGAGCTACCTCCTTCGCGCGCGCGCCGCAGGCTACGTGACGACGGTACAGGCCGTCACCGATCTCGATCCCGAGGCGCGAGTGCCACGCTACGCCACGATCCGCCTCGACAAGGGCGCGACGATCGACGCGCTCGTCACGGACGGGAAGAACCGCCCGACCACCGACGTCGGCCTCGTCGTGAAGTGGATCGAGACGGCCGCAGGCGACAACGATCCCGCGGCGCGGCTCGCGGAGCCCGACGCCGAGATCTCCGTCCCACCGACCAAGGACCAGACCGGCCACGTCGTGGTCACCGGGCTTGCCGCCGGCGAATACGACGTGACGCCGGTCTTGTCGGGAACGATCGCCACCGCCGCCGTCGCCAGCATCGCGGTGGGCGATGGTCCACGGGAGAATCACGTTGTCGTCAAGCTAGCCGGCCACGACGTTCAAGAATTGAGCGTCCGCCTGCTCCCCGCGGCCTCGCTCGCCGGACAGCTCGTGTGCGCCGACTTCGGCCTGTTCCCGCATCAGGCGGATTTCTGCCTGCTCGGCATGCCGCAACGCGACGAGGACGAGCTCACCCGGGAAGGCTGCAAGAAGCCGGTGATGACATCGAAATCGATCGAGCTCTCCGGCAAGCGTCATGACACGTTCCAGGTCGGGCCGTTGACGGACGGGAGCTTCCGTCTGGGCCTACGTCCAAGCGGGTATGCGCAGTGGACGTGGGTGCTCGGGACGCCGGACGGAGAGCAAGCCGCGGTCGTTCAGGTCAACGGCACCGACGCCGTCGAGCTCGGGGCCATCCCGATGCTCTGCGGTCCGGCCGTCGAGCTGCGGCCCAACGTGTTGTCGCACGATCCGGCGCCCGACCTCACGCTGGCGACGGTCGTCGCCGAGCTGACGCGGACACTTCCAGCCGGAAAGCCCGAGCGCCGGTTGGTGCCCGCGGAGCGGAGCCGCGATCGCGTGATGCTTCGCGAGCTTCCCGAAGGGGAGTGGACGCTGAACGTCACGATCTCGCACCCGTTCTTCGTGCCCGCCGCTCCCGTGCGCCTGTCCGTTCCGGTCAAGCTCGAACGCGGCGCGCGGACCCACGCGCGTTTCGAGGTCGCCGCGGTCGGCGGGGCGATCGCGATCGAAGCCCCGGCCGGTGCCGCCCGTCTGTCCGGCCCGGAGGGGCCGGCGCGTGTCGTGGCCGCGAAGGACGGGTCGATCGCCATCGACGGCGTTTCTCCCGATGCGTACCGCGTCGAGCTGTGCGAGGACGCCGCGTGCGCGCGCGTCGTACGGCGATGGGACGAGGTGCGCGTGTCTCGCGGGCAGAAGGTGGTCCTGACGGCCGCGGCGGCTCACCGCCTCTGATAGGTTCCGATGAGCTCCGCCGTCGCCAACACGTGAGAGTGCATGGCGGTCAGCAGCTTCGCGCGTGTCGGATCTTCGAGCTCGGCGAGCACGACGTCGAGCGCGTAGAGCGTGTGGACGTAGCGATGGCGGCCGATCGGAGGACACGGGCCGCCGTACCCGGTCCGCCCCCAGTCGTTCGAACCCTCGAGCGTGCCCTGCGGAAGTCCCTTCGCGGCGACGGCCTCGCGCAGACCGGTCGCGCTGACGGGAATGTCGTAGAGCACCCAGTGCACCCAGGTCGTCTTCGGCGCTTTCGGATCGGGCGCATCGGGGTCGGTGATCACCAGCGCGAGGCTCTTGGCTCCCGCGGGAACGCCCGACCAGGCGAGCGCCGGCGACACGTTGGCGCCGTCGCAGGTGAAGCGGGCGGGGATCGCGGCCTCGTGGGCGAACGCGGTTGCGGTCAGCTTCATCGTCATGGCGGGCTCCGGAGCCAGGAGCAGGGCCATCGCGGCGAGGAGGTGCATACGGCGATCTTAGCTCGTCTTCACGCGGCCTATAATGATCGCCCTTCCGCAGCCGCTCTGGAGGTCCGCCTATGTCGCCCGCACCCGACGCGACGCTCGCGAAGGCCGCCGCCAACACCCTTCGGTTTCTCTCGGTCGACGCGGTCGAGAAGGCGAAGTCGGGGCATCCCGGCCTTCCGATGGGCGCGGCCGACGTCGCGTTCGTTCTTTGGAGCCGCTTCCTGCGCTACGACCCGACGGCGCCCGACTGGGCCGATCGCGACCGGTTCGTGCTGTCGGCCGGGCACGGCTGCGATGCTCCTCTATTCGCTGCTGCACCTGGCGGGGTACGACCTTCCGATGTCCGAGCTGCAGGCGTTCCGGCAGTGGGGGAGCAAGACGCCGGGGCATCCCGGAGTTCGGCCACACCGTCGGCGTCGAGGCGACGACCGGGCCGTTGGGTCAGGGGATCGCCAATGCGGTCGGCATGGCGCTCGCCGGGAAGATGGCGGCCACGCGGTTCAACGACGCCGACTTCCAGCCGGTCGCCCACCGCGTCTTCGCGTTCTGGCCAGCGACGGCGACATGATGGAAGGGATCTCCGGCGAGGCGTGCGTCGCTCGCCGGGCACTTGGGGCTCGGAAACCTGATCGTCCTCTACGACGACAACGGGATCTCGCTCGACGGAAGCACCTCGCTCTCGTTTTCCGAGGACGTGCCCGCGCGCTACGCGGCGTACGGTTGGCACGTGCAGTCGGTCGACGGCCACGACCACGAACAGATCGCCAAGGCGATCGAAGCCGCGATCGGCGATCGCGCGAGGCCGTCGCTCATCGCGTGCAAGACCCACATCGGCTACGGCGCCCCGCACAAGCAGGACAGCTCCGAAGCGCACGGCAGCCCGCTCGGGCCCGACGAAGCGAAGGCCGCAAAGGAAGCGCTCGGCTGGCCGCCGGAGCCGGCGTTCTACGTCCCCGACGACGTGCGCGATTTCTTCCGCGCGCGCGCCGCCGAAGGCGCCGCGCTCCGCACCGGTTGGGAGCATCGGTTCGCAGCCTGGGCCCACGAGAATCCGGTGAAGGCCGCGCAGTGGGATGCGATCTGGACGCGACGCGGTTCCCGAGCGACCTGGTCGCGCAGCTTCTCGCCGCGGCGCCCGTCGTCGCGGCGGCCACGAGGGAGCACGGCCGGGCGATCCTCCAGAAGGCGGCGGAGCTCGTTCCCGCGCTCGCCGGCGGCGCCGCCGATCTCGCGTCGTCGACCTTTACCGACGATCAAGGGTGCGAGGCGACGTCGCGCCCGGCGTCGTTCGACGGCCGCAACCTCCACTTCGGCGTGCGGGAGCACGCGATGGGGGCGATCGTCAACGGGATCGCCTACCACGGCGCGTTCCGCCCGTTCGGCTCGACCTTCCTCGTCTTCTCCGACTACATGCGCGGCGTCGATCCGCGTCGCGGCGCTTGTCGAAGCTGCCCGTGGTCTTCGTGTTCACGCACGATTCGATCTTCGTCGGGCGAGGACGGGCCGACCCACGAGCCGATCGAGCACGTCGCCTCGCTCCGCCTCATTCCCGAACCTCGAGGTGTGGCGCCCGGCCGACGCGATCGAGACCGCGCTGGCGTGGGGAATGGCCTCGAGCGCAAGGACGGTCCCTCGGCGCTCGTGCTTAGCCGGCAGAAGCTCCCGCCGATCGAGCGGCCCGGGCCGCATCGGCGAGCGCGAGCTCCGCCGCGGCGGCTATCTCATCGCCGGCGGCGAGATCCCCGCACGCGATCGTCGCCGCGACGGGCTCCGAGCTTCACCTCGCCGTCGGGGCGAAGGCGGAGCTCGCCAAGCGCGGCATCACGCTGAACGTCGTGTCGATCCCGTGCGTCGAGATCTTCGAGCAGCAGCCCGTGTCGTATCGCCGGGACCTGTTCCCGGACGGCGTGCCGGTCGCGACGATCGAGGCGGGCGTCACCTCGCCCTGGCGCGCGCTCACCGGCGCCGTCGGGCTTGACGATCGGGATCGACCGCTACGGCGCGTCGGCGCCCGGGGCGGTCAACGGCGAGCAGTTCGGCTTCACCGTCGCCTCCGTGACCGCGCGCATCGGCGACTGGCTCCTCGACATGAAGCGCCAGCCCCACTGATATCCGGAGCCGGCCATGCCGCCGGTTCACCTGCGCTCGCCACACGCCGGAATCGCTGGCCTCGCTCTGGCCCGACCTGCCGCTCGATCCGGCCATCGCGCGACGCGTGATCGGAAGGGTCGTCGGCGACGGACGCGACGATCTCGACGGCGTGCGCGGGCTGTCGCGGGCGCTCGCCGCCGAGATCGGACGCCGCGGGAGCACGACGCGCCTGGCTCCGATCGACCGGCGCGAGAGCGCGCTCGACGGCTTCGTCAAGTACCTGTTCCGCGCGGAGGACGGCGCGCTCTTCGAGGCCGTGCGCATCCCGCTCCACCGCCCGCGGTTTTCCGTGTGCGTCTCCTCGCAGGCCGGTTGCGCGCTCGCGTGCGCCTTCTGCGAGACGGGACGCTTGGGCCTCATGCGCAATCTCGAGCCGTGGGAGATCGTCGAGCAGGTCCTGGCCGTGAAGCGCGAGGCCGTCCGACCGGCCCGTCACCGGGCGTCGTTTTCCAAGGCCAGGGCGAGCCGCTCGCCGAACTACGACGCGGTGATCCGCGCGGCCGCGATCCTGCGCGATCCGTCGGGGCTCAGGATCCGCGGCGAGGCGATCACGATCTCGACCGTGGGCCTTCTTCCCGCGATCGAGCGCTTCACGCACGAGCGGCACGTCTTTCGGCTGATCCTCTCGTTGACCTCGGCGATCGACGAGAAGCGCGCGTCGCTCGTCCCGCTCGCGGAAAAGTACTCCGTCGCCGAGCTCGCCGCGCGCGATGCGCCGGCACGCCGAAGCGCACGGCGGACCGGTGCACCTGGGGTGGGTTCTCATGTCCGGCGTCAATTCCGGAGAGGACGAGGCCGAGGCGATCGCGCGAGCGTTCGCGGGCGCTCCCGTGCGCGTCCACCTCATCGACGTCAACGATCCGTCGGGGCGCTACCGGCCGTCGCGACGACGCCGAGCGGGGCCGGTTCCTCGACGCCCTGCGGGCGCGCGGCATCGCGTTCGTGCGGCGCTACTCCGGCGGCCCCGACATCCACGCCGCGTGCGGGATGCTGGCCTCGACCGCGCGCGGCGGGAGACCGGGTTGAGCGGAGGAGCCGCCCGAAGCGACCGACGCTTCTGATGATGACGGTGCCGCTCGTCATCTCGTTCTGGATGCGGTCGCTCTTCACGTTCGTGGACACGTACTACGCGTCGTTCCTCTCGGACGCGGCGGTCGCCGCGATCGGCCTGTCGTTCCCGTTCGAGTTCGTCATGATCGCGGTCTGGGTCGGCATGTCCACCGGCCTGACGTCGAACTTCTCGCGCGCGATGGGGGCCGGCGAGGAGACCAAGCTGCAGCAGTACCTGCAAGGCGACCTGGACGCTCGTGCTTGCTGTGCGTGCCGGTGTTCCTGCTCTTGGGCGCCGGCTGCTGGGTGTTCGCGGACGCGCTCGCCCCCGATCGCGAGGTGGCCCGCGAGTTCGCGATCTACGGATCGGTGCTCGTCGGCGGCTCCGCGCTCACGCTGTTCTGGTCGGTGATCCCGGATTCGATCGTCAAGGCGCACGGCGACACGAAAGCGACGATGTGGGCCGGGATCTGGTCGAACGTCATCAACGTCGTTCTCAACACGATCTTCACGTTCTGGTTCCACTGGGGGATCTTCGGCATCGCGCTGTCGACGGTGCTCGGCCGGTTCGGCGGGCTTGATCTACGCGCTGCGCAAGGCCGCCGGCCACGAGGCGGCGCGCAAGGCCCGCGGGCTGCCGACGGTGCCCGGGCGCGACCCGCACCCGTACCGCGCGCTGTTCGCCCTCGCCGTGCCCTCGGCGCTGTCGTACGTGCTGATGGCGTCGGAGACCGGCGTCGTCAATGGGCTCCTCAAGGGGCTCGAGCACGGGAAGGAAGCCCTCGCCGCGTACGCGATCTACTACCGTGTCTTCCAGTTCGTCGTCATGCCCGCGCTCGCGGCCTCGGTGGCGATGCTCCCGTTCGCGGCGCGCCGGTTCGGCGAGCGTGACTACTCGCGGAGTTCGCCACGGGTTGAAGCAGGCCCACGTCGCGCTCGCTGTTCTACGCCGCGGTGGCGGCGCCGGTGCTGTTCTTCTTGGCGCCGCCCGTTGGCGCGGCACCTCTCCGACGTCGCCGGTCACGATCGCGTACCTCGTCCCCGCGCTTCGCGTGGTCCCGCTGGGCGCGCTGCTCGCCACGCCGTTCTTCCTCTGCCGGCCGGTGTTCGAGGGGATGGGGCAGGGACGGCCGGGGCTGACGATGGCGGTGTTGCGCTACGTCGTGCTGGCCGCGCCGGCGGCGGCGGCCTGGGGCTTCGGCTGGCGCCCGCTGATCCACGTCTCCCCGGTGCTGGGGTTGGTGTTCGGCTTGATGGCTGGCGACCGCGATCGGCTCGCTGGTGTTTCTCGTCTGGACCAGACGAGCCCTGATGGTGCCGCGTCGGGCACTCAGCCGCCCGCCGCCGCATAATACGCGGCCGGAGGGGGCATGCCCGCGATTCCCAAGCTCGTTCTGATCCTGCGTGCTCACGCTCGTCGCTGCTGGCCCCGTTCGCCGTGCTCGCGGGCCGCCGCGGCGGACGCTACCGGGTGCTGCCGGGGTGGATCGCGGCGTGGTCCTGGTTCGCGGTGCTGATCGTCGCCCTCTCACGGCTCACGCCCGGCGATCTCGTTCCCGCTCTTGGGCATCGTGATGTTCCTCGCGCTCAAGCAGTACTTCACGCTGACGCCGCTGAGGTCCCAGGACCGATTCGCGATTCTGGTCGCGTACCTCGCGATCCCGCTGGCGCTCTGGCCCGCTTGGGCCGGGTTCGTTCGGCCTCGTGAGCGCGGCGACGGTGATCGGGCTCTTCCTCCTGATCCCGGTCCTGCTGTCGATCGTCCCGCGCCAGCCCGGGCTTCTCGACGCTCTGGGCCGCATGCTCCTCGGCGTCCTGGTCTTCGTCTTCTGCGGTGCGCACTTCGGGCTCGATGACGCATCTCCCCGAGCGGCAGCCTCGAGCTGTTCGGGATCACCGCGCTGCTCGCCGACCTTCCGCAGCGGCTGACCGGGCGTCTCCGCCCCGGGGAAGAGCGCGTGCGGCCGTTCGTCGGGGTGGTCGCCAGCGTCGTCCTCGCCGCGGCCGTCGTGCGCGGCGCTTGGCACCGTTGGCGGCGACCGGCTCGCTTCACGGCGCGGTCGCGGGCGCGCTGACGGCCCTCGCGCATGGCGGGCGGCTCGTTCGTCTCGGACGCGGTGGCCCAGGACCTGATGCGGACGCAATCCGACGCGGTGCTTGGGACGCGCCGCGTTTCTCGATCGCTCGCTGCCGGCGCTCTACGCGGCGCCGCTCTACTACCACTACCTGCGGGCCGTCACCTCGTGAATGCGCTCCGGCGCTGGCTTTCCCTGGGGTTCTTCTTCGCGTTCCAGCTCGGCTTCGTGAGGCCGATGCTCCGAGTGGTACTGGGGCGCGCATTACCGCCGCCGCGGCCCGCTTCCCGAGGGGCCCTGCATCGTCGTGGCGAACCACAACTCGCACCTCGACGCCCCGCTGCTGATGACGATGTTTCCGATCCGGCGGATCGACCCAGATTCACCCCGTGGCCGCCGCGGATTATTTCGGAAAGACCGCATGGCGCCGCACGATCGTCATGATCGGCATGAATGCGATGGCGATCGAGCGGACCGCAGCCGCCGGGCGCGACGTCCTCCAGCCGATGATCGACGCGCTCGAGGCGGGAAAGACGCTCATCTTCTTTCCCGAAGGAAGCCGCGGCGCAGCCCGGCGTCATCGGATCGTTCAAGCCGGGGATCGGCAAGATCGTCAAGACCGTCCCCGGCCTCGTCGATCCTGCCGGTGTTCCTCGCCGGCGCCGAGCGCAGCCTGCCGCGCGGGGAGTCCGTCCCCCTTCCGCTCGGGATCGACGTGATCATCGGCAAGCCGCGGACCTACGAGCCGTCGCTCGACGCGCGTGACATCGCCGAGATGATCCGCGCCGACGTGCTGGCGCTGGCGCCCGCGCTGCCGCGCGGCTCCGGGTCCGCGTCCGGCGCCCCCGGTGCGCATCGTCTGCTGCGGCATCGATCGCGAGGCGAACCAAGCGCTCTCCCAGGCGATCGGCCGGAGACTCGGGGCGGCGACGTTCGTCGTCGCGGACGGAAGCCCGCTCGTCGATCTCCTCGCCTCGGCCGAAGCGGATTTCTACAGCGGCGCGTTCGACGAGAAAGGACTGCAGCAGCTTCTGCCCTACGTCTCCGGCGCGAGACGCATCCCCTTGAGCCAGTGGCCGAGGTTCCTGCGCAAGGCGCCCGGGGTTTGGCTGCTCAACGTGTTCGATCTCGCGCAGCCGCCCGCGCCCGACGTATCTCTGACGTGTCCGACGAGCCGCGAGACCCGGCCACGGACTGCGCGAGACGCGGCGTCTTCAGGAAGGGTACCAGCGGGTGGCGGGCGCCTTGCGCAAGCGCCGGATCGACGTCGTCGAGATTCAGGCGCCGCGATCTGGACGTCGAAACCGCCGCCGCAGAGCGTCGAGGCAGATCTGCCGGCGGCTGGCCTCCAAGGGGACCGAGGCGGCGTCCGGGGGGTAGACCATGACGGACGAGCCCAGGTTCGTCCCGCTGGAGTTCCAGGAGCTCTCGTCCGAGGAGATGCTCGCGCGATCCGCGAGTTCTACGCGGAGATGGCGCGCCGCCGGACGGTCCGGCATTTCTCCGACGGCCCGTGCCGGAAGAGATCGTGACGAACGCGATCCAAACGGCGGGCACGGCACCCTCCGGCGCGCACAAGCAGCCGTGGACCTTCGTGCTCGTCTCGGACCATGAGACGAAAGCGCGCATCCGAGCCGCAGCCGAAGCAGAAGAAAAGGACAGCTACGAGCGGCGGATGCCGAAGGAGTGGCTCGAAGATCTCGCGCCGCTGGGCACCGACTGGCACAAGCCGTTTCTTACGATCTGCCCATGGCTCGTGGTCGTCATGGCGCAGACGTACGCCACGACGCCGCGCGGCCTCGCGAAGCACTACTACGTCCAGGAGTCCGTGGGCATCGCCACGGGATTCCTCCTCGCGGCGCTGCACCACGCGGGGCTGGCCACCCTCACCCACACCCCGAGTCCCATGGGGTTCTTGAGGACGATTCTCGGCCGCCCCGAGGGCGAGCGCGTATTTCTGCTCGTCGCGACTGGAGTATCCGCCGCGGAAGGCTGCCAGGTCCCCGATCTCGTGCGGAAGCCTCTGAATCGGATCCTCGTGGCCCGCTGACACGGCGCGAAATCCGCGCGCAGGCCGAGCTCCGACTTGACGAATTCGCCGGCTTGCCGCCAACTTGATGAGCCCCGGCGAAGTTGTGAGGCGCGGCAGGAGGTGAACCCGATGAGCGGCTCTCAGATCTTCTCGAAGCTGAGCGAACAGGCCCTCGAAGAGCACGGTCTGATTCACTTCCACCTCGATCAGCTCGAGCGCGCGCTCGCCGACCTCGATCCTGCGAGCGCGGGTCGCGGAGATGCTTCGCACGGTCGCGGTGCGCATCGACAGCTTCAAGGAGCGCCTCGACGAGCACTTCGGATCGGAAGAGACCGGCGGCCTCCTGCAGGGGATCCAAGACGCGCTGCCGCAGACCGAAAGCGACGTCCGCCGGATTCGCGCGCAGCACGCCCGGCTCGGCGAGGCGCTCGGAGAAGGCACGAGCGATCGCGCGCCGCGGCGACCCCGCGGAGGCCGCGGCCTTGAAGCAGGAGCTGGGGCGGTTCCTCGCGATGATGCGCGAGCATGAGCGCGAGGAAGATGCGCTGGTGAAGCTGGCCCTCCGGCAAGGCAGCGTCCCTTAGTGCTGAACGCGTTCTTCGTCGCGCTCGTCCTCATCTCCGTTCTCGTCGCCGCCTTCACGGGTCACATGGAGGCGCGTCTCGTCGTCCGCGCTCGACGCCGCGAAGAAATCGGTCGAGCTGGCGATCGGTCTCGTCGGCGTGATGTCGTTGTTCCTCGGGCTCATGAAGGTCGCGCAGGACGGCGGCCTGCTGCGCATCCTGGCCAAGGCTGGCGGCACCCGTGATGCGGCGGCTGTTTCCCGGACGTGCCCGCCGGACCATCCCGGCGATGAGCGCGATGATCCTCAACATCGCGTCGAACGTGCTGGGCTTGGGAAACGCGGCGACGCCGTTCGGGATCCGCGCCATGCAGGAGCTGGATCGCCTGAACCCGGTCAAGGGGACGGCGACGAACGCGATGGTGCTGTTCCTCGCGATCAACACCGCCGGGCTCGCGATCCTGCCCACGACCGTGATCGCGCTGCGCGCCTCCGCGGGCTCGAAAGACCCCGCGGGGATCCTCGTCGCCACGTGGTTCGCGTCGTCCTGCGCCACGATCGTCGCGATCCTCGGGGCGACGCCTGCTCGCCAGGCTCCCGCGCTTCCGCGCGGCCGTTCCCCAGGGGTCGGCGGCCGCCTCCGGCGCGTCCGGAGCCCGCGCCGTCGATTCCGGACGAGCCGGAGCGACACCCGCCGCGATTCGGCGGCTGGCTCGCGGCGGCCTACGCCGCCGCCGTCCTCGTCGCGCTGCTCATCCACTTCGTGCGGAGCGCCGGGGCGTCGTCCGTGGGGCGACGCCGCGCGCGGCGTGCTCTCGTTCTGGATGGTGCCGCTGCTGATCGCGGGGCTCGTGCTTCTTCGGCTGGTCGCGCGGCGTGCGCGTCTACGAGTCCGTCGTCGAGGGCGCGAAGGAGGGATTCCAGGTCGCCCTGCGCATCATCCCGTACCTCGTCGCGATCCTCGTGGCGGTCGCCATGTTCCGCGCTTCGGGCTGCCTCGATCTGTTCGTCGCCGCCGTGTCGCCCGCTGACGGCGCCGTTCGGCCTCCCCGCGGAGGCGGTCCCCATGGCGGTGCTGCGGCCGCTCTCCGGATCCGGCGCGTTCGGCGTCATGAGCGAGATCGTGAGCACGCACGGCCCCGATTCGTATCTCGGGTATCTCGTCAGCACGATGCAGGGATCGACGGATACGACGTTCTACATCCTCGCCGTCTACTTCGGGGCGGTCGGGATCAAGAGGACGCGCCACGCCGTGCCCGCCGGCCTCTTGGCGGACGCCGCGGGAATGCTCGCGGCCGTCTTCATCTGCCGCCGCCTTTGGGGCGGTTGACGACCCGCGGACCGCGGTGCTAAAGTCATTCGTTGCCGTGAGAAGAATGAAATGGACGGACACGCGTGAGCCCGCTCCAACGGGCCTGCCTCGAAAGAAGGGGGCGGGTCCAAAGGGAGCGATCGCGAAGAGGGCGCTCGGTTCACGAGCGCCCTTCGTGTTTTCAGGGGGTCGATGACGGAGGGGTCCATGTCGGACGCGAGAAGCCAGCTCTTGAAGCTCATGAAGATGCAGGAGCTCGCCCTCGAGATCC
Organism: uncultured Actinomycetes bacterium; assembly: GCA_963724675.1. GTDB lineage: Bacteria > Actinomycetota > Thermoleophilia > Gaiellales > Gaiellaceae > PALSA-612. The sequence continues at coordinate 117,378 of CAVRVP010000001.1, forward strand.
AGGCGGCCCACGCGGTCGTGGACGGCGCACCGGCGAGAATCGAAGAGGCCGAAGGCCGGTTCCGCGAGCGCAACGCCGAGTACGTCGGCATCAAGGAGCGCTACGACGCGATCGACGCCGACCGCCGCAGCCGCTCGGGCGAGCTCGCCACGCTCGAGGAGACACGGAAGCACTACCAGGACAGCCTGATGCAGGTGAAGAACCAGCGCGAGTACGCCGCGGTGCTCAAGGAGATCGACGCGGCGAAGGCGTCGATCGGCGACCACGAAGACGCGATTCTCGCCAGCATGGACGAGATCGAATCGCTGAAGACCGAGCTCGAATCCCGCGCGGCGCACATCGAAACGGAGCGCACCATCGTCGAGAACGAGCGCGCCGAGGTCGAGGCCGCGGTCGCGGAGGCGACGGCGCGCATCGAGCGCGCACGCTGCGGAGCGCGACGAGATCGAAAGCACGCTCCCCGCGCCTCTGGTCGCCAACGTCAGGCGCGTCGAGGCGGGCCGCAAGGGGCTCTTTCTCGTGAAGGTCGAGCGGGAGAGCTGCTCCGCGTGCCACGTGCGCTTGCGCCCGCAGGTCTATCAGGAGATCCGGCAGGCCTCGAAGATCCACGTCTGCGGCAGCTGCCGCCGCTACCTGTACGCCGAGGCCGCGTTCGCGCCCGCCCCCGTCTCGACGTCCGCCCCGCCTCAGGAGACCGGCACGAAGGTCGAGGCGGTCAATGGCGGAGCGGTTTAGGGCGGGCTTCGACGGCGGCTCGCGCGGGAATCCCGGGTCCCGCGGCCTGGGGCGTCGTCGTTCTCGATGCCGACGGCCGCGCCGGTCGAAGGGTTCGCCGGCGCGATCGGGCGGGCCACCAACAACGTCGCCGAGTACACGGGTCTCCTCGAGGCGCTGGCCTTCGCCGCTGTCGCGCCAGGCCTTCGACGTCGAGCTGCTCGCCGACTCCGAGCTCGTCGTGAAGCAGATGCGCGGCGAGTACAAGGTCCGGCATCCCGACCTGATTCCGCTCCACGCCGAGGCGGTGCGACGCATCGCCGGATTTCGCACGTTCAAGATCGGTCACGTGCCGCGCGAGAAGAACAAGGACGCCGACAAGCTGGTCAACCGCGTGCTCAACCTCGTCGAGAGCGGCGGGGACGGAGCCGCGGTGAAGGTGCACGAGACGTTCGCGTGAGCGACATCGCGCGCCGGCTCGAAGAGGTGCGCGAGCGCATCGCCGGCGGCCTGCGCGCGAGCGCCCGGCGCGACCCGCGGTCCGTGCGCCTCGTCGCGGTCTCGAAGACGGTCCCGGTCGCGCGCATTCGGCGAAGCGATGGCCGCGGGGCAGACGCTGTTCGGCGAGAACCGCGTGCAGGAGGCGCTGGCGAAGATCGCGCGAGGCCGGGCCCGGCGCCCGCTGGCATCTCGTCGGACACCTGCAGACGAACAAGGCGAAGCACGCCGCCGGCGCGTTCGAGCTGATCCACGGCGTCGACGATCGCGAGCTGGCGCGTCGAGCTCGACCGGCGCGCGGCCGCGAAGGCCACGATCGGCAAGCCGTGCTCGTTCAAGCCAACCTCGCCGGCGAGGCGACCAAGAGCCGGCGCGGGCGAAGCGGACGCTCTGCCCGCTCGTCGAGGAGGTCGGCAAGCTCGCGCACCTCGACCTGCGCGGCCTGATGATCATCCCGCCGCCGGAGCGACGATCCCGAAACGTACGCGCCCCTGGTTCCGCCGGCTTGCGCGAGCTGCGCGATCTCGCGGCGTCCCGGCTGGGCCGGCCGCTCCCGGAGCTGTCGATGGGCATGACCGACGACTTCGAGGTCGCCATCGAGGAAGGGGCGACGCTGGTGCGCGTCGGACGCGCGCGTGTTCGGCGAGCGCGCCTGAGCGCGATCTTGCCCCGCCGTAGGCAAGGGGCTATGTTTGGCGGCGCTTTCGGAGGAGACCATGACGACGCGTCTGACGGCGATGGACATCGAGAAGCAGGCGTTCACCCGCAAGATGCGCGGCTACGATCCCGACGAGGTCCAGCTGTTCCTCCGCGCCGTCGCCGAGGAGATCGAGCGGCTCAACCTCGAGAATCAGACGCTCAGCGAAGAGACCGGCGCGCTTGACGCAACGGCTCGACGACTTCAAGGAGCGCGAGCGCACGCTCCAGGAGACGCTCGTCACCGCGCAGATGATGTCGGCCGACCTGAAGGAGCGCGCGAAGGCCGAGGCCGATCTTCTGGTGAAGGAGGCGCGCTTCAAGGCCGAGCGCGTGCTCGAGCAGGCGCAGGATCAGCTGCAAGGCGCTCGAGAACGAGATCGGCCGCCTGCGCCTCGAGAAAGACGCCTTCGAGAACCGCCTGCGCGCGGCGATCGAGGAGCACCTCTCGCTCCTGGATCTCCGCAAGCAGGAGAAGGCCGACATCGACAATCTGCGCTTCCTGCGCCGGCGCTCGACGACCGACGTCGGATGATCGAGGCCGACCTCGCCGTCGTCGGCATCTCCGAGCTCGCCACCCCCGAAGGACGCTCCGCCCGCCTGGGCTCCGACCTGGGGCGCCTCCGCGTCGTCCGCGACGCCGCCGTCGCGTGCCGCGGCGGCCGCATCGTCTTCGTCGGAACCGAGCGAGAGCTCCGCCAAGCCGTGGCGATGGCGCCCGGCGGCCGCACGCTCGACGCGAACGGCGGCGACGGTGCTTCCCGGGCTTCGTGGACGCGCACACGCACCTCCCTTTCGCCGGGTGGAGGGAGTCCGAGTTCAACGAGCGCCTCTCGGGTGCGACGTACTCGGAGATCGCGGCGCGCGGCGGGGGGATCCTCACAGACGGTGACGGCGACGCGCGCGGCGTCCGAGGACGAGCTGGCCGCGCTCACGCGGGAGCGTCTCGACGCGATGCTGCTGTGCGGAACGACGCTGGCCGAGGTCAAGAGCGGCTACGGTCTCGACGACGGAGGCCGAGATCAAGCAGCTCGAGGCGGTGCGGCTCGCCGCCGCGCTCGCATCCGGTCGAGGTGGTGCCGACCTTCCTCGGCGCGCACACGATTCCCGCGGAGCGGCGGGACGATCGCAAGGGCTACATCGATGCGATCGTCGGCGAGATGCTCCCCGAGATCGCGAAGCGCAAGCTCGCGGTCTACGCGGACGCGTTCGTGGACGCGCACGCGTTGACGCCGGCCGAGGCGCGGCGCGTGCTCGACGGCGGCCGCAAGCGCCGGGCTGGGCGTGCGCCTTCACGCCGACCAGCTCGCCGACGACGGCACGGCCGCGCTGGCCGCCGAGCTTCGGCGCCGCGTCGGCCGACCATCTCGAGCACGTGTCGTCCGCCGGAATCGAGGCGCTCGCGCGGTCGAAGACCGCGGCCGTGCTGCTACCCGCGGCGGCGTTCTTCCTGATGTCGAAGACGCTGCCCCCGGCCCGCCGGCTCATCGACGCCGGAGTGCCGGTCGCGATCGCGACCGATTTCAACCCGGGAACGTCGCCCACCGAGGCGATGGGCGTGGTCGTGCGAGCTCGCGTGCCTCTCGCTGTCGATGTCGATCGACGAGGCGATCACCGCGGCCACGCTGAACGCGGCCTACGCGTTGGGTCGCGCGGAGGACACCGGCTCGATCGAGGTCGGCAAGCGCGCGGATTTCGTGATCCACGCCGTCCCGAATCGCTACCACCTCGTCTATCGCTTCGGCGTGCGCCGCGTGCGAACGGTCGTCGCCGCGGGCAAGGTCGTCGTCGACGACGGCCGCCTCTCTAGGGACACTCCCCTTTTCTTACAGACTCCCATCGATCGTCGACGGCCCTCTGAACCGCGAGCGGTTCTTCCGCATGAGCGAGCGGTTCAGCGGAGCGACGCGCGGAGATCGGACCGCGCGTCGCGTGCCGCGGGGATCATTTGAGTGAAGAAAAAGGGGAGTGTCCCCTAGAAGAGCGGCGCGCGCTCTTCGTGGTCGAACTTGTAGATGTACTTCGTGAACTTGAGGTCGATCACCTGCTCGTACTTCGCGCTGATGATCATTTCATGCGTCGTCCGCTGCATGTGCAGGTTCTTCTTCTCGAGCGGGAGCCGGAGATCCTTCGCCTTGTCCCAGATCCGCTTCTTGATCTCTTCGTCGTGATTGCGCGTGGCCGCGAACCGGCACTCTTCCTGCATGAAGTCGCGGAACTCGTAGGCGTTCACCCGCACAGGAATGACCTTGGCCAAGATGAACGCGCCGAGTCCCAGAATCACGAGGGAGATCACGAACCCGATCCGGCCCTCGCCCCGTTCTCCATTTCGCTTGCTCATGGGTCGTTCCCCGGCCTGCCGGGCCGTCGGGAATATAGGTTCCGCGTAGCGCGGAGGCCAGGACACCGGTCAGCGCTTGAAGAGGCTGTCGAACTGTGACTTCGGATCGTTCGACGAGCCCGAAGGTCCCCGTTCGCTTTCCGGTCGTGTCGAGCACGAGCCGGGCGGCAAACAGGGTGCACGTGTTGGCCTTCGACTTCTCCGTGACGGGACCGTGATCGGCGCGCGACATTCCCAGCGCGCGGCCGAGTCGAAGTGTTGGCAGGCCCGGCACGCGTGCAGCGGCGAGTTGCAGTGAGGGCATGAGGTCTCCGAAGAGATCGCGCCCGACGCCGCGACGTTGCGTCCGCAGTTCGGGCAGCGCAAGACCTCGTTGGCTTCACGCTGAACCGCGTGCCGCAACGATCGTTGCTGCGCCCTCTCTTCGGGAGTCAGCTTGGCCGCGGGCGGCCCCTGCTGGCGCTGACGATCGCGGTCGCGGTCGTCACGCGAGGATTCCTGGTAGCCCTTGTGTCCGTACTTCCGGTCCATGGGGTTGGCCTTTCACGAGACGAGCGGCGGGACTCACATCGTAGGTCGCGTAGGGCGTTCCTCGGCAACTACCAGACGTAATCCTTCGCGATTTGGCGCTTCGCGTGGCCGGACAGGACGTGCATGACGCGGATCTTCCGGAGCGTCCCGGGGGAGAGCGTTCCGAGCGGAAGGTGCAGGATCTTGCGGTCGAGCCGCGCGGCGATCTGGTGAAAGATCGGCCGGGGGGGCTTCGGCGCAGCGTGGACCACGACCCGCTCCCGGGAGTAGTCGAGCGCGGCGAGGAGCAGGACCTCGGGCTTGCTCTCGGCGAACCGGTAGTCCGCGTCGCCCCAGACGTCCCCGAGCCTTCCGGGGGGGTACGAGAGCAGGAAGCCCGCCGTAGGTGACGCGGCAGATCCCCGGCCCCACGATCGCGCGCTCCGGCGCGGTCGCGTAAAACGCCATGTCGGATTCCTGTCCGTGCTCGCCGTGCCAGGTCAGCTTGTACGCGTAGCGCTCGCCGGAAGTGATCTTGATCGTCGTCGAAGATCACGACGACGACGCCGATCTCGCCGGGGCTGCGCCCGATCTCCTTCACGTAGATCGTGTGCTCCGCGAATCGCCGGATCGTCTCTCGCACGTCGATGCCGTCCAGGACCGAGGTCGTGAACGGCAACGTGCGCGAGCACTCCTCGGCGAGCACCGACTTCCCCTTCTTCCTCAGATAGCCGCCGAAGGCCTCGACGATCGCGTCCTCCGGCGGGTAGGAGCAGATCGCCTCCGCGTCGAAGGCGCCGAGCCACTCGCCCGGAAAGCGCTCGTCCCGGCGCCTTCGCCTCTGAGGATCGACTCCGGACGCCGGGTCTTCGGCCGCCTGAGGCGCCGCGTGAGGCGCACGCGGCGGACGCCGTCCCAGAGCTCCTCGGCGCGGATGCGCGCGGTCGGTATCGCGGCCGCAGCCTCGCTCTGCCACGGGTAGGACGTCGCCAGCCGGTGAAGCTCGTAGGCGAAGTTGTCGGTCACACAGGCGCGACCCGCCACGACGAGATCGAACAGGTCGGCGACCAGCATGCCCGACTGGCGCGCCAGCCGGCCGGAAAACCGCGCGAGGTTCCGGCGCTGCCACGGCTCGACGCGCTCGTCGGGAGCCGCCGCCTCGAGCGCGCGTCCCGCCTCGGCGATCAGCGCTCCCTGGAGGCGCAGCCGGTCGAGCGACGCGCCCGCGAGCGCGGCCGCGCGGGCCGCGGCGTCGACGACGCGCGCCGGATCGTCGCCGCGCCCGCCGCTGACGACGCGGAACGCCCCATACTCGCGCCCGGGCGCAGCCGGCGTCTCGACGCGATCCTCGGGCGCGAAGGCCGCGCCGCGCGCGCCTCGTAGGCGGCCGCGTAAAACGGCGGCTCCGCGAGTACCTCTCCCAGGCGACTCCGGATGCAGGTTCACGAGGCGCACGTTCTTTCGATGAGCGGGGCGTGAGCGGCGCCGCCTGGTCCTGCGTCGAGCGCTTCCGCGAACCCCGAGACGTGGCGAAGTCCGAGCACGACGAGGACCGCGTCGCACCGTCGGCGGCGAGCGCGCGGACGTGGAACGCCATCGCCGCTTCGCGTCTCGCATCCTGCGCGTCCGGCGGGCGCGCCGCCGCTCGAGCCGCGTCGACGTACGCGGCAAGACCGATGCGGGTCATCGCGTAGGGGTCGGGGAGCGGGTCGCGATGGTCCGCGTATCCGTCGACGTCGAGATCCGCGCAGGCGACGGGGAGCCCGCGCTCACGGGCCCACCGCGCCGCCTCGACGACGGGATCCGCGGGATGGACGGGAAGGTAGATCGTCTCGCCGCGCGCGGTCTCGTACAGCAGAACCGAGATGGCCGGGAGGCGATCGACCGCGCGCGTGAAGACGCGCGCCAGCGACGAGGGAACCTCGACGGCCACGGCGTCGGGGGAGAGCGCCTGCGAGCGCGCGCCGGACCGCCATCGCGGATTCGAGACGCTCGTGAAGGACGGGAACGACGAAGACCCCGCGACCGAGATCGTACGACGTCGAGCTCGCCGCACGAAGTTCACGGCAGCCATCGTACCAGCGGGTTCGGGACTACAATGCGCCGCCTACCAACGAGGTGCCCGATGTTCCAGGTTCAGCAGCTCGTCAAGAGCTACGGGCTCGCTCCGCGCGGTCGACGGCGTCTCGTTCACGGTCGCGAAGGGCGAGCTGTACGGTCTGCTCGGCCCCAACGGCGCGGGCAAGACGACCATCATGTCGATGCTCTCGGGGCTTCTCGCGCCCGACGAGGGACGCATCCTCTTCGACTCGATCGATCTCGCGCGCGAGCCGCTCAAGGTCAAAGCACAGCTCGGCGTCGTTCCGCAGGAGCCCGCGCTCTACGAGAACCTCTCGGCGCGCGAGAACCTCCAGCTTCTGGGGAGGGCTCTACGGCCTGTCCGGAGCCGCGCTCACGCAGGCGGTCGATCGCGTGCTCGACCTCGTCGGGCTCAAGGATCGCGCGAAGGATCCGGTGAAGCAGTACTCCGGCGGCATGAAGCGCCGCATCAACCTGGCGCTGGGTCTCGTGCACGGTCCGCGCGCCGTGCTGATGGACGAGCCGACGGTCGGCATCGACCCGCAGGCGCGGCTCAACATCCTCGAATCGGTCAAGCAGGTCGTGGCGGGCGGCACGACGGTGATCTACACGACGCACTACCTGGAAGAGGCCGAGGAGCTTGTGCGATCGCATCGCGATCATGGACCACGGCAAGATCCTGGCCGAGGGCACGCTCGACGAGCTGAAGAGCCGCGTCGGCGGCCGCGACGTCGTGACCGTGCGCGGAGCCTTCGATGCCGGCGCCGGTCCGGCCGCGCTTCGAAGCGTTGGCCGGCGTGCAGGTCACGTCCGTCGACGCCCGGGCAGCTGGTGCCTGACGGTCGAGGGCTCGGGTCGCGGCTCGGTCGAGCTGCTCGGTCAGCGTGCTGGCCGATCAACCTGCCGATCGACGGCATCTCGATCCAGCCGCCCGAGCCTGAACACGCTGTTCCTGAACCTGACCGGCCGCGAGCTGCGCGACTGATGCGGCTCGTCGTCCACCTCGTCGCGAAGGACCTGCAAGCGGAAGTTGCGATCGCCGCTCGGACTCGATCGCCGCGATGTGCTTCCCGCTCCTGTTCGCCGGGATGATCGCGCTCGCGTTCGGGAAGGGGCGACAGCATCCCCAAGGTGAGGATGCTCGTCGCCAACGAGGACGACGGTCTCGTCGGCGGACTGCGTGGCGTCCGCGTTCACGTCGCAGCAGGCCGCCGCGTACTTCGACGGGAAGACCGATCGCCAAGGACGCGGGCGTCGTCGCGATCAACGACGGGAAAGGCGTCGGCGCTCCTGACGATCCCCAAGGGGTTCACGAACGACGTTCTCGACGGAAAGCCGGCGACGCTGACGCTGCTCAGGAACCCGTCCGAGGGGATCCTGCCGGAGATCGCCGCGCAGACGACCGGCACGCTCGCGGACGTGCTCGACGCCGGCCGGCGCGTGCTTCGACAAGCCGATCTCCGACCTGAAGCCGCTATCTCCGAGGACGACGGAACGGACCCCGGCCGACGCCGACGTCGTCGCGATCTCGCTCGGCGTCAAGCGCGCGATCTCGAGGGGTGTCGGAGCTCGTCTTTCCTCCGGCGATCGCGCTGGAGAGCGAGATGTTCGACAGCGTGAAGGCGGCGCCCGAGCCGGCCACGAAATCGAGACGGCGGCGACGCGCCGTCGGCGATCTTTCTGCTCGTGCTTCCCGGCGTCGCGGTGTACGGGCTGTTCCTCGTCGCCGATCAGGGGATGCGCGACGTCATGACCGAGCGCACGCTCGGCACCCTGCGGCGGCAGCTCGCCGGACCCGTCGCGGCCGGAGACGATCATCCTCGCGAAGGCGGTCTACACCGCGGTGCTCGCGGGCATGGCGATCGCTCGTCATGGCGTCGTCGGCGCCGCGGTGCTGAGCACGCCGGTCAGCCTCCCCGGGTTCGTGCTGCTGTCGGCCGCGCTCGTGCTCGCGGTCACGGGAACGACCGCGGTGATCTACGGCGTCGCGCGCACCGAGCGGCAGGCGTCGACGCTCGCCAACATGATTTTCCTTCGCATGGGCGTTCTGGGCGGAGGGTTCATTCGCATCGAGGCGCTTCCGCCGTCGGTGCGCGGCGATCGCGCCGTTCGACGCCCGTTGTACTGGGGCACGCAAGGGGTATCGGGCGCTGCTCGAAGACGGGGCCGGCGTCTCCGGAGTGCTCGCGACGCACGCCGCGATTCTCGCGGTGATGGGAACCGTGCTTCTGCTCGATCGGCGCGCTGGCGCTCCGGCGCACCGCCCGGCGCGGAGCTCGGCATGAGCGCGGTTGTTCCTTCTCGCCGCGAACGACGTGCGGCTGACGCTTCGCGATCGCGTCTCCGCGTTTTGGCTCTTCCTCCTGCCGATCTTCCTGATGTGGCTCTTCGGTCGCGTCGATGGGCGGTGGGGCGGCACGCCCCAGGTCTCGCTGACCGTCGTCGACCGGGACGGGGGATGGCTGGCGGAGTCGTTCGCGAAGGAGCTCGACGGTCCCAACGTCGCGCTCGCGGTTTTTCGCGGCGCGGACGCCGACGGCGAGGCCGCGAAGAAGGCGACGCGCTGGATCGAGCTCCCCGCCGGGTTCACCGAGAACGCGCTCGCGGGGAAGCAGCAGCGCCTGAAGATCGAAACCGGCCAAGGACGCCGACTCCGACTATTCGCGCGCCGCGGAGGTCGTCGTCGTCCGCGCCATCGTGCGCACGCTGGGCCGCGTCGCCGAGATGAAGACCATCGGGCGGCCCCATGAGCGCCGTGCGCCTACGACAGCGCTCCGCGCGCGGCCGCCGATCGTCGCGCTCGTCAGCGCGAACGCGGGGCACGGCACGGCCGTGCCACGAGGCGTCGCGCAGAGCGTGCCCGGGCATCATGACGTTCACGGTCCTCATGATGACGCTGATCTACGGCGCGGTGTTCCTCACGATCGAGAAGCGCGAGGGGATGTTGAAGCGGCAGATGACCTTGCCGATCTCGACGGACGACGATCTTCGCGGGAAAGGTGCTCGGCCGCGTCTTCGTCGCGCTGGGACAGATCGCGATCCTGGTCGCCGCCGGCCGGTTTCTCTTCCGTCTCGATTTCGGGCGCTCCGCCGCGGGGCTGGCTGCGCTGCTCTTCGCGCTACGCCTTCGCGGTCGCCGGGATCTCGACGTTCCTGGGCGCGATCTTCGCCAACCCGGAGCAGGCGTCCACGTCGGATGGCTCGCCAGCATGGTCATGGCCGCGCTCGGCGGCTGCTGGTGGCCGTCCGAGGTGATGCCCGAGTGGCTCCGCACCGGCGCCCACGTCTTCCCGACGGCGTGGGCGATGGACGGATTCCACGCGCTCATCAGCTTCGGCCGGGGATTCGAGGCCGTCGTCGTGCCGTGCGCCGCGTTGATCGCGTTCGGCGCGGTTTTCTCGTGGATCGGCGCGAGAAAGCTCCAGACGTCGACACTCTAGGGATTCGGGGAGATCGCAAGGCGAGAGCTTCCCGGTAGTCGCCTAGTTATAGAGCTTCTCAAGCGGTCCGACGCCCTCCCCCCGCCGCGGACTTTCTCCTTGTTTTGGCTTCCAAGTAGGAGTAGACCGCTTGGCATCAGGTGCCGCCGACTTCGTCAGCGGCCGAGTTCCGTTCCTGAGTTTTGGGGGGGAACCGACATCGATCCGATCCACACGTCTCACCATGCTCTCGCTTCTTCTCGTTTCCGGGACCGTCTACGCGACGGATCCCTTCGACGGGATGACGCTCTCGGTCGCGCGAGGCGCGATCCCCGGCGACGTGAACCTGCAGTGGAGCGGCGGTCAACCGACGTTCAAGGTTCACCGCGCCGCGTCCCCGTCGGGCGTCGTCGCTCCGGCGAACCTGATCGGTGTCAGTTCCCAACGCAGCTGGATCGACTCTCCGCCGCCCGGCGCCGCCTGGTTCTACGTCGTCACGAGCCCCTGCGTCTACAACCCGCCCGAGATCTGCAACGGTGTCGACGATAACTGCGACGGCACCGTCGACGAGGACAACCCCGGCGGCGGAAACGCGTGTAGCACCGGCCTGCCGGGAGTTTGCTCGCCCGGGGTGACGGAATGCGCCTCCGGCCAGCTGATTTGCGCACAAGGCGTTCCAGCCTCGGCCGAGATCTGCGACGAACTCGACAACGACTGCGACGGATTGGTCGACGAAGGCAATCCCGGTGGTGGGGCCGCGTGCAACACCGGACACCTCGGGGTTTGTGCCGCGGGGACGACCGCGTGCAGCGCCGGTCAGATCACTTGTAATCAGAACACCCAAGGCTCCGCGGAGACCTGTGACGGCCTCGACAACGATTGCGACGGCCAGGCCGACAGCCCGCCGCCGCCGTGCAGCCTCCCGCATGCCGCGGCGACATGCGCGGACGGAATCTGTGCCGTCGCGTCGTGCGATCCCGGGTTCGGCAATTGCAACGGCCTGAGCTCCGACGGCTGCGAAACGAACCTCGCGTCCGACGCGGCGAACTGTGGCGGATGCGGCGCGGTGTGTTCGGGCAACCACGTGCCATCGGCCACCTGCAGCTCGGGCGTGTGCAACGGCGCGTGCGCCGCAGGATTCGGCGACTGCAACGGGAACAAGCAAACCGACGGCTGCGAGACGAACCTCGCGTCCGACGCGGCGAACTGCGGCGGATGCGGCGCGGTGTGTTCGGGCAACCACGTGCCATCGGCCACCTGCAGCTCGGGCGTGTGCAACGGCGTGTGCGAAGCCGGCTTCGGCGACTGCAACGGGAACCGGCAAACCGACGGCTGCGAAACGGACCTCGCGTCCGACGCGGCGAACTGCGGCGGATGCGGCGCGGCATGTTCGGGCAACCACGTGCCATCGGCCACCTGCAGCTCGGGCGTGTGCAACGGGGCGTGCCAAGCCGGCTTCGGCGACTGCAACGGGAACAGGCAAACCGACGGCTGCGAGACGAACCTCGCGTCCGATGCGGCGAACTGCGGCGGATGCGGCGCGGTGTGTTCGGGCAACCACGTGCCATCGGCCACTTGCAGCTCGGGCGTGTGCAACGGGGCGTGCCAAGCCGGCTTCGGCGACTGCAACGGGAACCGGCAAACCGACGGCTGCGAAACGGACCTCGCGTCCGATGCGGCGAACTGCGGCGGATGCGGCGCGGTGTGTTCGGGCAACCACGTACCATCGGCCACCTGCAGCTCGGGCGTGTGCAACGGGGCCTGCCAAGCCGGCTTCGGCGACTGCAACGGGAACCGGCAAACCGACGGCTGCGAAACGAACCTCGCGTCCGACGCGGCGAACTGCGGAGGATGCGGCGCGGTGTGTTCGGGCAACCACGTGCCATCGGCCACCTGCAGCTCGGGCGTGCTGCAACGGCGCCTGCCAAGCCGGCTTCGGCGACTGCAACGGGAACCGGCAAACCGACGGCTGCGAAACGAACCTCGCGTCCGATGCGGCGAACTGCGGCGGATGCGGCGCGGTGTGTTCGGGCAACCACGTGCCATCGGCCACCTGCAGCTCGGGCGTGTGCAACGGCGCGTGCCAAGCCGGCTTCGGCGACTGCAACGGGAACCGGCAAACCGACGGCTGCGAAACGAACCTCGCGTCCGACGCGGCGAACTGCGGCGGATGCGGCGCGGTGTGTTCGGGCAACCACGTGCCATCGGCCACCTGCAGCTCGGGCGTGTGCAACGGCGTGTGCCAAGCCGGCTTCGGCGACTGCAACGGGAACCGGCAAACCGACGGCTGCGAAACGAACCTCGCGTCCGACGCGGCGAACTGCGGCGGATGCGGCGCGGTGTGTTCGGGCAACCACGTGCCATCGGCCACCTGCAGCTCGGGCGTGTGCAACGGCGTGTGCGAAGCCGGCTTTGGCGACTGCAACGGGAACCGGCAAACCGACGGCTGCGAAACGGACCTCGCGTCCGACGCGGCGAACTGCGGCGGATGCGGCGCGGTGTGTTCGGGCAACCACGTGCCATCGGCCACCTGCAGCTCGGGCGTATGCAACGGCGCGTGCCAAGCCGGCTTTGGCGACTGCAACGGGAACCGGCAAACCGACGGCTGCGAAACGAACCTCGCGTCCGACGCGGCGAACTGCGGCGGATGCGGCGCGGTGTGTTCGGGCAACCACGTGCCATCGGCCACCTGCAGCTCGGGCGTGTGCAACGGCGCGTGCCAAGCCGGCTTCGGCGACTGCAACGGGAACCGGCAAACCGACGGCTGCGAAACGGACCTCGCGTCCGACGCGGCGAACTGCGGCGGATGCGGCGCGGTGTGTTCGGGCAACCACGTACCATCGGCCACCTGCAGCTCGGGCGTGTGCAACGGGGCGTGCCAAGCCGGCTTCGGCGACTGCAACGGGAACCGGCAAACCGACGGCTGCGAGACGAACCTCGCGTCCGACGCGGCGAACTGCGGCGGATGCGGCGCGGTGTGTTCGGGCAACCACGTGCCATCGGCCACTTGCAGCTCGGGCGTGTGCAACGGCGTGTGCGCAAGCCGGCTTTGGCGACTGCAACGGGAACCGGCAAACCGACGGCTGCGAAACGGACCTCACGATCGATGCGGCGAACTGCGGCGGATGCGGCGCGGTGTGTTCGGGCAACCACGTGCCATCGGCCACCTGCAGCTCGGGCGTGCGCAACGGCGCGTGCGCCAGCAGGCTTCGGCGACTGCAACGGGAACAAGCAAACCGACGGCTGCGAGACGAACCTCGCGTCCGACGCGGCGAACTGCGGCGGATGCGGCGCGGTGTGTTCGGGCAACCACGTGCCATCGGCCACCTGCAGCTCGGGCGTATGCAACGGCGTGTGCGAAGCCGGCTTTGGCGACTGCAACGGGAACCGGCAAACCGACGGCTGCGAAACGAACCTCGCGTCCGACGCGGCGAACTGCGGCGGATGCGGCGCGGTGTGTTCGGGAAACCACGTGCCATCGGCCACCTGCAGCTCGGGCGTGTGCAACGGGGCCTGCCAAGCCGGCTTTGGCGACTGCAACGGGAACCGGCAAACCGACGGCTGCGAAACGGACCTCGCGTCCGACGCGGCGAACTGCGGCGGATGCGGCGCGGCATGTTCGGGCAACCACGTGCCTTCGGCCACTTGCAGCTCGGGCGTGTGCAACGGGGCGTGCCAAGCCGGCTTTGGCGACTGCAACGGGAACAGGCAAACCGACGGCTGCGAGACGAACCTCGCGTCCGATGCGGCGAACTGCGGCGGATGCGGCGCGGTGTGTTCGGGCAACCACGTACCATCGGCCACCTGCAGCTCGGGCGTGTGCAACGGGGCCTGCCAAGCCGGCTTCGGCGACTGCAACGGGAACCGGCAAACCGACGGCTGCGAAACGGACCTCGCGTCCGACGCGGCGAACTGCGGAGGTTGCGGCGCAGCATGTTCGGGCAACCACGTGCCATCGGCCACCTGCAGCTCGGGCGTGTGCAACGGGGCCTGCCAAGCCGGCTTCGGCGATTGCAACGGCAACAGGCAATCCGACGGCTGCGAAACGGACCTCGCGTCCGATGCGGCGAACTGCGGAGGTTGCGAGCAGTCTTGTGAGTCTGGAGCCGTGTGTGCGTCCGGGGCGTGCACTGCGGCCGTTTGCTCCGCGGCTCCACTGTGGACGTTCGCGATCTCGGGGTCGTCCCAGGTCCGGACCGCAAGCTCGTCCGCCCCAACCGCGGCGGCACTTGTCTACCTGGCGCAGGATGCGACGCTCTACGCGGTAAGACGTTCGGGCGGCTCGGCCGGGTCCGTCTCCTGGACATGGACAGATCCGACCGCCGGCACGATCCAAAACTTCGCGAGCCCGGTGCCGCTCAGCAGCGGCGGTGAGTACCTCTTCCTCACGACATCGGGCGGGGTCCTCTACAAGATCAATGCGGTCAACGGCGCGCAGAGCTGGTCGGTGGACACGAAGCGGGCCAGCTGCTCGGCCGACACGCTGGTCGCCCCACCCACGGTGCAGCTCTACTCCTTCTCCAACCCGGCGTTCAGGGCCGACATGGATGCGCACGGACGAGCAGACGACGACTTGGTGTTCGTCACCACCCGAGATCAGTGCGGGGACACGACTAGCAACCGGATCATCGCCCATTACTCGAGCGACGGCGTCGTGAAGTGGCAACTCAACGCCGACCTCGCGAAGATGATCGACTACGGCTCCGACGGATGCGCGCTCGACTACGCGAGCAGCCGTATCTACTGCGGCACGGAGCAAACTGCGGGACGCTTCCAGAACACGCTCTGGAGCGTCAACACGATCGACGGAACGCTTCTGTGGTCGCAAAACGCTGGCCCGATCCGGAGCAGGCCGCAGCTCGCGAACGGCAACCTCTACGTGGCCATGATGAGCGGTGTGGTGAGCAAATGGAACGCCACCAGCGGGAGCGCCATCTGGAGCGTCCCGGTCGGCGGTCCGGGCGTCTCCATCGCGCGTTCGCCCTGGCCGGAGTTCCGGGGCGGCTCGACGGGGATCGTGCTCGCCGTCGATTCCACCGGCACACTGCACGCGATCCACGACGCGGGTGCGACGGCCACCAAGATCTGGTCGACGGCGCCAGGCGCCACGTTCACCACGATGCCGGTCGTCGTTCCTTCGCTCGGCAAGGTCTTCGTGGGTCGCAGCGATGGTTACTTGCAGCAGTTCGATCTGGCCAACGGCCACCTCGACGCATCGATCCTCGTGGGGCCGGGCCCCGTTCTCGCCCCGGCGCTGGAGCTCGACCTCGGGGGCCCGGACATCGATCGGCTCACCGTGGCCGCCGTCGGCGCAGGCTCCGGAATGTTGAGGCGGTTCTGCATACCATGGGTTAATGGGACGGGGGCGCCGCCCCAACAGTCGCCGTGCACATCGGTCGTGGACTGCACGGGCTGGGCCACCGAGTGCACCGCCGCCGCGTGTCAATCCGCGCTCGGGGTCTGCTATGCCGCCGCGTCGAACGAATCCTCGGCGTGCACGAACAACCTGGGATGCGCGGGCTCGAGCGCTTGTGGGGGAGGAGTCTGCGTGGCCGCCAGCTACGCCGCGTGCGCGTGTGCCGCGCCCGGCGACCGCGCCTGCTCGACGGGGACCACCTGCTGCGGCGCCGGCAACTGTGTAAGCCTCGGCACCGACCCCGCGAATTGCGGGGGATGCGGCCACGTGTGCGGGTCCGACCAGGTCTGCAGCTCGGGAGCCTGTAAACGCAATACGAGCGCCTGCCAGGCGACGTCCGCATCGACGCTGAATGCCCTTTCGGGAACCCTGCGCGGCGTCAACGATGTGGCGTTCGATCGGCAAGGCGGCTTCTGCAACGCCTACCTGTCCGGCATGGGGGGAGTTCAGGCGAGCAAGCTGTACAAGGTCGATCCGACCGGCCTCCTCACCTCGTGGACCAGCCCGGCCGTCGACCTCTCGCCGGTGAGCGACGCCGCCGTCTTCGAGAACAGGTATCTCTTGGCATCGATCGCGAACGAGGTGTCGGGCGTGCCGCCTTCTTACAATCCAGGCGCGCTCTTCGTCGATACCGTGAGCGGGAGTCCGTTGATTCCGCTGACGTCGCCCAAAACGTATTCCAGTCAGCCCTTCACGATCGAGGCCCTGAACCAGGGCCCGATCGGACCGGCCATCGACACGTTGAGCGGGACCACGGGTATCGGCGGCGCGAGAGGGTTCACGGCGTATTTCGCGAACTGGAGCACGAACGGCGACCTCGCCTCCGTCAAGCGAGACTGCTCGATCGTACCGTCTTGCAGCTGGAGCGTCGGCCCCGTCCCGGGATGGGCCCTGCCCCCGGGCGAGCGGATCACGGCGATCGCGTTCGGCGTGCCACCCGTCGGACATCGCTCGCTCTACATCGCACATGGAACACGGTTGGACGTCTACGACACCGCGCTCTTCGTCGTAAGTCGTAGTGTCGATCTGGCGCAGGCCTACACGCCGGTTCCCGGCAGCGGTGCCACGGTGGTCAAGTCGATCCGTGATATCGCGGTCGACCCGCTCTACGGCGATCTCTACGTCGAGATCGGCGACCTCGGCCTGAAGAGCCAGATGCTGATGATGCGCATCGACGACTTCAGCGTGCGAAACGTCCAGTCCGTCGAGCTCGATCTCGGTGCCACCCCCGTGGCTCCGGCGACGTTCACCACCGAGGGTCGCGTCGGGCTGTCTGCGGTCAAGGCGATGCGCATCGTGCCTACCGCGCCAGGCAGTACGGTCGTTTCGACGACCGAGTTCGGCGTCTGTCCATGAGGAGGCCTGGGACACTCCCCTTTTCTTGCAAAGCTCCCCGGATACCGCTTTGTTCAGAAAAGGGGAGTGTCCCCTTCTCTCCCGACTGCTTAGGTCTCTAGATCCTCCTCCGCCAGCGACTACCGTAAAAGCGATGACCGCGATCGCGTGCCGGCTCCTGTGCGTGGCGTTCCTCGTTGTCGCCGCAATCTCGTCGGGGTGCGACCGGGTGAGCTACGACAACGGCCCGGCGCCCGTCTGCGTAAACGTTGCCGGCGTCTGGGATGTGAACATGGTCGCCGAGACCGGTACGGGAATCGTTTGTTCTGACCGCGGCATCGTCTGGACCCTCCATCAGAACGGCTGCGAAGTCACCATCCAGTCGGAGGCCTGGGACACAGCGAACGGCGCCACCGGCGGCGTTGGGAACGATCGCCTCTACGTGGACTGGTTCTGGCTCCAGGACTGCTACTTCTACCGCGAGTCGATCGAGGTCGTGGTGGACGGCGACACGATGACCGGAGCGTACTACCTCGTTCGAGGTCAAGAGGTCTACCCCGCGTACTGCCCCGGGCTCGGGATGTGCAGCGCTGCGCTCGACGGTGTCAGGCGGGTGCCCTAAGGGTCGTTCGCCTTGGGCAGTGTCTCGATGAGGTCGCGGATCCGCGAGACGAGTTGGTCCCCACGCAGATCGACGTCCGCAACTCGCCCGTCCGGTCCGACGAGCACGGTGAACGGAATCGAGTTGATGCGGAACTTTCGAACCAAGGGAGTCTCGAACCCCTTGCCGTCCCAGAGCTGGGGCCACGAGACTTCGTTCGACCGCAGCCACGCTTCGAAGCTCTTGCGGTTTTCCATGTCCAGGCTGACCCCGAGAATCTGCAACCCGCTCTCGTGAAAGCTGGTCCAAGCCTGACGCACCGTCGGAATTTCCGCGACGCATGGCATGCACCACGTCGCCCAGAAGTCGATCAGCGTCACCTTCCCGGCGAAAGAGGCGGCGTTCCAGCGGCGTCCCGACAGGTCGGTGCCGTCGAACGTATCGAGCCCGTCCATCCGAAGGAGCGCCGCGCGTCCTTGGGAGGCCAACGCCTCGCCGACCTCTTTGTTCTTCGCGTAGGTCGTCTCGAGCTCCGTGCGCATCGCACGCATGTCCGGCTTCACCGCATCGACCGACAGCTTGTCCGCGATGATGAGTCGCCAAGCGAGAGCGAGGCCGCCCGGGGTCGTCCCCGAAAACTGCCGCGCGATCTGGCCGAGCGACGACTCCAACGCCTGGAGATCCTCGTCGGACCAGGGAACGTCTTGGCTTCCTCCTTCCGGCCGAACGTGGAAAGAGGCGAACGCGCGGTAGGTGAGAGCCTCGGCTCGGTGCGGGCTCGTAGGATTGGCCGCCACGAACGCATCCATCTCTTCTAGCACCTGCAGGCCCGCATCGCCCCAGCGCAACCCGAGATAGTAGGGGTACAGATAGTGGGCGTAGATCAGCCACGGCCGGTGCGACACCGCGTCCCACGCCGCGTCCTGGCGGTCCTTCGCCGAGGGATGATCGTCGACGTATCTGCGTCCGGCCGCGTAGCGCTCGTCGCTCAAGGCGATCCGAGCCGCTTCGTGGGCGCTGTTCGAGAGGCGCCACCGATCTTGCTCGAGCGCCGCCGCCTTGCGGTCGAACGTCGCGACCAACTTGCGACAAGACTTGAACGTGGGTGCCAGGGCCAAGTCGGGATCCGGCCTTCGGGCCTGCATGAGACGCGTCTCGCGATCCGAGATGGCCTTCATCTTGTGAAGGAGCGGCAGCCAGCGCGCATCTTCGCGAAGAGAAATGAGGTGTTCGTCCTCTCGAGCGTTGTCCGGCCATTCCCAGCCGGCGGCACGGCCTTTTCCAGCCAGGCGAACGCCTCGTCGGTGCGTCCCAACTTCGCCGCGCTCGACGCGGCCTGGTAACTCGAGAACGGATTATCCGGGGCGATCTCGTGGAGCTTCTGCCAGTCTTCGTAAGCCTCGTCCCATTTGCCGGCGCTCTCGGCCCTCATCGCCGCCCGGTAGAGGAGCTCGAAACTTCTCGGCGCCGCGCTGGCCGTCCACGAGCTCAAGGACCACACGCAGATGAGCGCCGCCGGGAGCCGCGACAAGCGGAGGACCACCGTCACAGGTACCGGAGGGCGTCGGCGCCGACGACGCGCTCGACGGCGTCGCGCAACGCGGCGTCGGTATCGACGGGGCCGCCGTCCTTCAGTCGCTTCAACGCGTAGCGCGCGATGTTGATGCCGTCGCGCGCCGTGAAGCGCTCGTCGGCCTCGTGCGCGGCCTGAAGGAACTCCGTCACGTACTCGAGGATCGCGTCGTCGGCGAACGGGCAGGTTCTCGGCGAGGATCGCCTTCTCCTCGTCGTGCTCCGGGAAGTCGAGCTGGATCTGCGGCTGCAGGCGCGAGTGGATGTACTCCGGCAGCTCGTAGGTCGACGCGTCGTCGTTCATCGTCGCGACGAAGCGGAAATCGGGGTGGGCGCGGACCTTGACGCCGGCGACGATCGACTCGACGTACCGCCGGTTGTCGAGGAGCGGCGCCAGCGACGCCCACGACTTCTCGGACATGCGGTTCCCCTCGTCCACGATCGCGACGCCGCCGCGGATCATCGCGGTGACGAGCGACGAGGCCACGTAGCGGATGCCCCCCTCCCGGTCGATCACCGGCGTGATGAGCAGGTCCTCCGGCCGCGTGTCCATCGTGGCCTGAAAGATGTAGACGTCCTGGCCCGCGCGCCTGTCCCGCGGCGTAGGCGAGCGTCGTCTTTCCCGACGCCCGGTTTTCCGAGGAGGCGCGGGTTCATGGGGAGGTCGCGCGCGTCGACGACGCTCCACGCCGCGAGCAGCTGCTTCAGGGTCTCCGTCTGGCCGACCCAACGGATCGGAAGCTCGTCCGGGTGCGCGAGGTGGAGGGCGACCCCTTCGATCGTGATCGGAGCGGCCGCCCGCGATTCGGTCATCGCGTCAGGCGAGCTCACGGAAGACCGCTTCGATCCGCTCGAACGCCCAGTCCAGCTCGTCCTTCGTCACGCGAGCGGCGGCGCGAATCGGATCGTGTGGACGTGGGTCTCCTTGCAGAGGAGCTGCTTGAAGCGGAGCGCTTCGCAGAACCGGCGGGCGCCGCCGGCCGCTTCGGTCAGCTCGAGACCGATCCACAGCCCCTTGCCGCGAATCTCCTTGATCCACTTGCTCTTCAGGCCGCGCAGCTTCCCGAGGAAGTACGCGCCCATCTCGGCGGAATTCTCGATCAGCTTCTCGTCGACCAAGACCTTGAGCGCCTCGCGCGCGATCGCGGCCGCCAGGGGGTTTCCGCCGAACGTCGAGCCGTGATCGCCCGGCTTGAAGACGAGCATGACGGGATCGTCGGCCAGGATCGCGGACACGGGGTAGAAGCCGCCCGAGAGCGCCTTCCCGACGATGACGACGTCCGGGCGAACGCCTTCGTGCTGGAAGCAGAAGAGCTTCCCCGTGCGGCCCAGGCCGGACTGAATCTCGTCGCAGACGAACAACACGTTGTGCTTCTTGCAGAGCGCTTCGATGCCTCGAAGATAGCCGTCGGGCGGCAGGTGGATGCCGCTCTCGCCTTGGATCGGCTCGACGAGGATCGCGGCCACGTTCGGGTTCATGGCCCGCTCGATCGCCGCGAGGTCGCCGTAGGGGAGCATCGTGAAGCCGGGCGTCAGCGGCCCGAAGCCTTCCTTGTACTGCGCCTCCTCGGAGAAGCTGACGATCGTCGTCGTCCGCCCGTGGAAGTTCCCGGTGAACACGAGGATCTCGGCCTTGTCCTTGGGGATCCCCTTGACCGTGTATCCCCACTTGCGGGAGAGCTTGATCGCGGTTTCGACCGCTTCGGCGCCGGAGTTCATCGGGAGCATCTTCTGATAGCCGGAGAGCTCGGACATCTCCTTGTAGAGGAGCCCGAGCTGATCGCTCCGGAACGCGCGGGAGGTGAGCGTGACGCGCTCGGCCTGCTCGATCATCGCCTTGCGGATGCGCGGGTGCGCGTGCCCCTGGTTCACCGCGGAGTAGGCGGCGAGGAAGTCGAGGTACTTGGTGCCCTCGACGTCCCAAACCCAGCATCCGGCCGCCCTGTGAACGACGACGTCGAGCGGGTGATAGTTGTGAGCACCGTAGTCGTCTTCGAGCTTGACGAGCTCGCCGGCCGAGAGCTTGAGAGCGTCCATGCGCATCCTCCAAGTCGAGTCACGGCACGATATCACGCGGCTATAATCCGCCCTCGATGACCAACCCACTCGCCCGGCGAGCCATCCGTCGGGCGCAAGCAGCGCGCTCTCCTTCGCATCGAGCGATTCAGCCGGGAGCGCTTCAGGCTCGTGCTCTGGGGCTCGGTGATCCTCTTCGCCGCGTCGATATGGATCGGCTCGCGCATCAAGATCGAATCGGACGTCCTGAACCTCGATCCCGCGCGGGAACCGCCAGGTCGACACCTTCCGCGAGGCGCTGCACGAGTTCGGCTCGATCGACTACCTCATCGTCCTGTTCGAGGCCGGGACGGACGAAGGCGCCGACGAGATCGAGGATTTCGCCGATCTGTTCGCCGAGAAACTCCGCGCGCGCGAGGAGCTCGTCGCAGAGCGTCGAGTACCGCTTCCAGCCCGACGCGAGATTCATGCACCTGTTCTCGGAGAACGCGCTCCTCTTCCTGCCGCCGGACCAGCTCCCGAAAATCGCGGAAAAGCTGAAGGACGACGCGATTCGCCGCCAGATCCGCGAGAACAAGGTCGCGCTGTCCTCGCCGACCGCGGCGATCGCCGAAGGGCTGCTCCTCCGCGATCCGCTCGGGCTGATGCCGCTGTTCGTGGACCGCCTGCTGGCGCATCGCGGCGCGCTCAAGGTCGACCTCTCCGACGGGTACTACCTCTCGGAGGACAACCGCACGCTGATCATGCTGGTGAAGCCGACCCACCCGTCGCAGGATCTCGCGTTCTCGCGCAAGCTGCTCGCGGCCGCGCGGGAGGACGCGGAGGCGGTGCGGGCCGCGCTCGCCGCCGACGACGCGGGAGGCGAGACCACGACGCTGCGCTTCGGAGGGAACCCGGCCGCGCTCACCGAGGAATCGGCGCTGCTCGAAGCGAACCGTGGTCATCAACGGCGATCGTGTCGTTCGTCGCCGTCGTGCTCTTGTACTGGGTCTGCTACCGGCGCTTCGCCGCGCTGCTCTACTCGTCGCTGCCGCTGCTGCTCGGGCAGGCGATGACGTTCGCGGTCGCGGCGATCGTGCTCGGGAGCCTGAACTCGGCCTCGGCGTCGCTCCCCGCGCTGCTGATGGGACTGGGCACCGATTTCACGATCCTCATGTACGCGCGCTACGTCGAGGAGCGCCAGGGCGGCGCGTCGGTCGCCTCGGCGACGGAGCGGATGGTCGGTCTGACCGGCCTGGGCGTGTTCACCGGGGCGATCACCTCCGCGGGAACGTTTTACGCGATGTGCTTTGGCAGCTATCGCGGCCTGCGCGATCTGGGCTTCCTCGTCGGCACCGGCATTCTCATCTGCGCCGTGGCGATCCTCGTTCCTGCTCCCCGCGATGATCGCGATGCACGAAGGCGCGCGCAAGCACCGGGAGGACAGGGTCAAGAAGCTCCACCTTCAGTCGTTGGGCTTCGAGCATCTCATGACGCGCGGTCCGTCCGCCACCGTCGGCTCGCCATCGGCACGGTGGCGGCGTTGACGCTCGCCGGCGCGCGTCTGGCGCTGAGGCTCGATTTCGACGCGGGCGTCGATTCGCTGCGCAGCAACCACGCCCCGTCGTTCGCGGTTCAAAAAGAGGTCGCCGAGAAGTTCGGGGCCTCGCTCTCCTACATGATGGCGATCGCCGAAGGGTCGACGGTCGACGAGGCGGTCCGCCGGACGCACGCCATCGAAGAGCGGCTGAAGCCCTTTCTCGCCGACGGCACCGTCGGCTCCTACGAGTCGCATCCTGACGTACCTTCCTCTCGCCGAGCGGCAGGCAGCCGTCATCGCCGCGATCAAGCGCGCAAGAGTCGGGCGCGTTCGACGAGCGTCGCATCCGCGCGACGCTCACGCGCGGCCTTCGCCGAGAACGGATTTCGCGAGGAGGCGTTCGACGAGTATCTCGACCAGCTGAAGCGCTTCCTCGCGCCCGCCCGGCCGATCACGCTGGAGGACTTGGAGCAGCAGCGGCCTCGACCGCATCGTCGAGCGCTTCGTCCACCGTGACGGACGGCCGCGTGAAGATCGTGACCTACCTCCCACCCGCGACCCCCGGTATCGGCGCACGCCCGCCGCCGCGTCTGGTCGAGGCGCTCAGGCGCGACGATCCGGGCATCGTCGTCACCGGCACGAACGTCGTCGGGCACGAGCTGACGAGGATCTTCCTGCACGATGCGCGGATCTCGGTCGCGCTCGGTCTCGCGCTCGTCGCCGTCCTGCTCTGGTTCGATTTCCGCGAGTCTGCGGCTGACGGCGATCGCGCTGGCGCAGCTCGTCGCCGGCGTCGTCATGATGCTCGGGTGCATGAAGCTGTTCGGCATGCAGATCAACTACGCGAATGCCGTTCGTCGCCACGATGATCATGGGAGTTGGGATCGACTACGCGATCCACCTCGTCCATCGTCTCCACAGAAACGGAGGCGTGCTCGACGAAGGCGTGCTCGAGACGGGGAAGGGCGTCGCGCTCGCGGCGGCTACGAACGTCGCCGGTTTCGGGACGCTCGCGTTCGGCAACTACCCGCGATGCGCAGCGTCGGCATCGTGGCGCTGTCGGCTCGCTGACGTGCTTGCTGACGGCCCTCGTCCTCGTGCCCGCGTTGATGGCGGCCCAGGATCAGTGATGCTCCCGCTGCCGCTGATCGCGTTGATCCTGGGCGTCGTCGAAGGGCTCACCGAGTTCCTGCCGATCTCATCGACCGGCCATCTGATCCTCGCCGAGCGCCTGTGCGGGCTTCGACGGGCGCGCGCGCCGAGGTGTTCGCGATCTTCATCCAGCTCGGCGCGGTCGCTCGCCGTCGTCGTGGAGTACCGCGCCAAGCTCCTGTCGGTCGCGCGCGGCCTTCGCCGGTCCCGGAGGCGCGGTCGTTCGCGACGAGCGTCGTCGTCGCGTTCGTGCCGGCGGCGCGTCGTCGGGCTGCTCGACGCACCATTGGATCAGCGAGCACCTGTTCGGCCCGCGCACCGTCGCCGCCGCGCTCATCGCGGGCGCGATCGCGATCCTCGCGGTCGAGAAGCGATGGAAGCCGGCACCCGCGATCGAGCGACGCGACCGCGGTGGGCCCGAAGCGCGCGGCGCTCGATCGGCCTCGCCCAGTGCGTGGCGCTGTGGCCCGGTTTCTCGCGCTCCGCGGCGACGATTCTCGGGCGGGCTGCTGTGCGGCCTCGAGCGGAAGGCGGCGACGGAGTTCTCGTTCTTCCTCGCGATCCCGACGCTCGGGTCGCGCGACGCGTCTACAGCCTCTGCAAGCACCGCGCACGCGCTCGTCCCCGGCGACCTCACCTGGCTCATCGTCGCGACGCTCGTTTCGTTCGTCGTCGCGTGGGCGTCGATCCGGTGGCTCCTGCGCTTCGTCGCCACCCACGACCTGACGCCGTTCGCGTGGTACCGCATCGCGCTCGGCATCATCGTCTGGTGGAGTGTTCGATAGACATAGGGGACAGTCCCCTTTTTCTGACAAATCTCGGTGGGTCGATGCCGAGATCGAAGCAGCTCACCGACGAGCAACGCGGCTTGGGCGACATGTCGCCCGGAGCGATTTCCGCGACGCGGCGCATCGCGTCGCCGATCTCGCGGCCGACTATCTCGATCGCCTCGAGAGCTACGACGTGCTGCCGAAGATCGAGCCGGGAGCGACGCGCGCCAAGCTCCCCGCGGCGCCGCCGTCGTCCCCCGAGCCGCTCGACGCGCATTCTCGCGGACTATCGCTCGATCGTCGAGCCGTACATCACGCACTGGCAGCACCCGATGTTCATGGCCTACTTCCCGAGCGTCGCCTCGGGTCCCGGCATTCTCGGGGAGTGGCTCGCCTCGACGCTGAACTCGAACGTCATGCTCTGGCGCAACGCGCCGTCCTCGACCGAGCTCGAGGAGGTCGTGGTCGTCGTGGCTGCGGCAGATGCTCGGCTTGCCGCCGCGTCTTCGACGGGATGTTCACCGACACGGCGTCGATCTCGTCGCTGCTTTCGATCGTCGCGGCGCGTCACGCGGTGCCCGGGCTCGGCTCGCGACGAAGGGCTGACGGGCGCCGGATCGGCCGCCTGCGATCTACGCTTCGACCGAAGCGCACTCGTCGATCGACAAGGCCGCGATCGTCGCCGGGATCGGACGCGCGGGGGTGCGGCGGATCCCGGCCGACGACGACTACCGCATGCGACCCGACGCGCTCGCCGCGGCGATCGCCGAGGATCGCGCCGCGGGGCGGACTCCGTTCTGCGTCGTCGCCACGCTCGGGACGACGTCGTCGACGAGCGTCGATCCCTGCGAGGCGATCGCCGCGATCTGCGCGCGCGAGAAGCTCTGGCTGCACGTCGATGCGGCGTACGCGGGGCGCCGCGGCGATCGTCCCCGAGCTCCGGCCGCTGCTTCCAGGCTGGGAGCGCGCCGATTCGATCGTCGTCAACCCGCACAAGTGGATGTTCACGCCGTTCGACGCGTCGCTCCTGCTGTTCCGCAGTCCCGAGGCGTTTCGCGACGCGTTCAGCCTCGTCCCCGAGTACCTGCGCACCCCCGACGCGGGCGCGCGTGCACAACTTCAACGAGTACGGCATCCAGCTCGGCCGGCGCTTCCGCGCGCTGAAGATGTGGATGCAGATCCGCTGGTTCGGCGTCGACGGGCATGGCCGCGCGCCTGCGCGAGCACGTGCGGCTGGCGAAGCTGTTCGCGTCGTGGGTCGACGCCGATCCCGACTGGGAGCGGCTCGCCCCGGTCCCGTTCGGCGACCGTCTGCTTTCGCTACCGCACGCGGATGACGATCTCGACGCGGCGAACGCCGCGATCCTCGAGCGCGTCAACGCCTCGGGCAAGGTCTTCCTTTCCCACACGAAGCTCGCCGGGCGGTACACGCTCCGCGTCGCGATCGGAAACCCGCGACAGACCGAAGAGCACGTCGCCAGGTGCTGGAAAGAACTGAAGGCGGCGGCGTACTAGGCCTTCCACGTCCCCCCCCCGTGACCGTATATCGGCGGCACGTTCAAGTGAAGCGGGTCGTTACCGCAGGGGGGAAGACATGACCGACCGAAATCTCATCGCGATGGCGTTTCTCGCCATCGGAGTCACCGCGAGCGTTTCCGCCGCGGAACTTCAAGACGTGCGGGTCGTCGAAAAACCCGCGTTCGCCGTGCACGCCGACCAGGCCGACTTCACGACGCTGGTCGGCAACGGCCAAAAGCTCAGGGCTTTTCTCGAGGCGTTCGAACACGGCGACGAGTTGTTCGGGACTCCGTTCAATGCGCTCGACGGTGGGGGCGCCAACGTAGGCCAGGGGCAACGGTACACACGAACCCCCCGCGCCGATCTGAGCGCGTCGGACGAATGGGCCAACCACTCGCCGAGCCGGTCGACCGGGCCCAACGCGGCGTCCTGCGCCGAGTGTCACACCGGTCCCGAGGACGGCGGCGGGCCGGCTTCCGCGAACGTCACACGCGATCCGGGCCACACCGCGGACGTCGCCCGGTTCATCAATCGAAACTCTCCGCACCTCTTCGGCCTCGGAGCGGTTCAGCGCCTGGCTGAAGAGATGAACGTCGAGCTCGAGTCCATTCGAAACGCCGTCGTGGCCGACGCACGAACCCGAAGAAGCGACGTCAGGCGCGCCCTCGTCTCCAAGGGCGTGCCGTTCGGATTCATCACCGCTCACGGCGACGGTTCGGTCTCCACGTCGGAGGTCCGCGGTGTCGATCCGAACCTCGTGGTCACGCCCTACCAGTGGAAGGGGACCGTTGCATTCGTCCGCGACTTCAGCAGGGACGCGGCCCACAACGAGATCGGGATGCAGCCGGTCGAGATCGTGGGGGACGACCAGGACGGAGACTTCGACGGCGTGAAGAACGAGCTGACCGTCGGAGATCAGACGGCCCTGACCATCTACAACGCGGCGCAACCTCGACCGACGACCCGGGTCGAGTTGGCCCGCTTCGGCTTGATCCCGGCATTGTCGTCCCAGGAGACGGCGGCGATCTCGAGCGGGAGCAGTGCCTTCAACCGCGCCGCCTGCACGTCGTGTCACGTACGGAGCCTGACGATTCGCAACCCGGTCTTCAGCGAACCGAGCCAGAATCCGAACTACCGCGATTCGGTGTTCCCCGCCGGGCAGGACCCTCTCACCCGCCGGGTGGACCCGAACAAGCCCGTCACGTTCGATCTGATCAAGGATCAGCCGACATCCGATCCTCGATCGAAACGGCAGAGTCGTCTTTCGCCTGGGGGCGTTCGAAAAGGACTCGCAAGGGAACGCCATCGTCCGGCTCCTCGGAGACTTGAAGCGTCATGACATGGGACAAGACCTCGCGGAATCGATCGACGAGGAGGGGACGGGAGCCTCGGTGTTCCTGACCGAGAATCTGTGGGGGGTGGGCTCCACCGCTCCGTACCTCCACGATGGCCGCGCCACGACGCTCACGGAAGCCATCCTGGAGCACGGGGGTGAGGCCGCAAGCGTCTCGTGCGGCGTTTCTCGCCCTTTCGACGCGCGAGCAGCGGGACTGGTCGCATTCTCGAACAACGAGGTCTTGTTCAAGCTCGAGGAGGCGGAGGGAGCCGCGCCGGACATTCCGCCGGATCAGCCGCCGCCGCCCCCGAGCCGCTCGAGACACAACAGGAGGTAGGCCGCGCGACCGCTATTTTCTCAGGGCCGCGATCATCTCGGGGGGAACGTCGAGGAGGTCGTTGAACTCGCCGGCGCCGCGCAGCCACTCGCCGCCGTCGAACGTCACGACCTCGCCGCGCATCCAGTCGGACGCGTCGGAGACGAGGAACGCCGCGAGCTCGGCGAGCTCGTCCTGCGTGCCGAAGCGGCCGGCGGGGATGCGGCGCTTCTCGCTCGCTTCGAGCTCGGCGGTCGGGAGCAGCCGCGAGAACGCGCCCTCGGTCGGGATCGGTCCCGGGCGCGATCGCGTTCAGCCGGATGCCGTGGCGCGCCCACTCGACGGCGAGCGAGCGGGTGAGCGCGACCACGCCGGCCTTCGCGCACGCGGAGGGAAGCACGAACGCCGAGCCGGTCGTCGGCGTAGGTCGTCGCGATGCGACAGGACCGCGCCGCCGCGCTTCTCCGCGATCCAGAGCTTCGCCGGCGGCACGCGTGCAGTGAAACGTTCCGTGCAGGACGATCCCGACGACCGCGGCGAACCCGTTCGGCGTGAGGTCCTCCGAGCGGGCAGAGGAAGTTGCCCGCGGCGTTGTTGACGAGGATGTCGGGAACGCCCAGCTCTCGCGACGATGCGGTCGAGCGCGGCATCGACCGGCTTCGGCGTCGCGCACGTCGCAGGGCGCCGACGCGGCGCGGCCGCCTGCGGCGTCGATCTCCGCGACGACCGCCTCGAGCGGCGGCTGCCTCGCGCGCCCGACAGCGCGACCGCGCGCCCAGCGCCGCGAAGCGCAGCGCCATCGCGCGGCCCAGTCCGGTGCCGCCGCCGGTGATCCAGGCGGTCTTGCCGCGGAGAAGGTCGGGGACGAGGGCGGCGACTGAACGCCGTCACTTCGCGGTCGTCGGGCTCGCGGTCGGCGCGCGGAGCCGGGAAGAACCGGGCGAGCCAGGCGGCGAGCGTCGTCCAGCGCGAAGATCACGACGACCCAGCACGGACGCCCGAGACGAGGTACGCGGTGTGCGTGCCGGCGCGCACCGAGCTCGGTCATCGAGCCGGCGGGGACGGTCTTGATCGAAGATCCGGAAGAAGTTCTGCCCCGCGAGCGACGCCGATCACGCACGCTACCGATCAAGCTCAAGCACGAGGCCGATCATCCGTTTCGACATCGAATCCCTCCTCACCACCGCGCCAGCGCGCTTCATGGCGGCGGTGACGTCGTCCTGGGAGGGCAGGATCGCCGCCTCGAGCGACGGCGCGTAGGGCGGGAAGCAGTCCTTGGCGGCCACGCGGCGCGACCGGGCGCGTCGAGCGCGTCGAAGCAGCGCTCGGCGATGCGCGCGGCGATCTCGCCGCCGAACCCGCGCGTGCGCTGCGCCTCGTGCACGACGATCGCCTTGCCCGGTCTTGCGCGACCGACGCGAAGATCAGCTCCTCGTCGAGCGGCACGAGCGTGCGCAGGTCGATCACCTCGACCGAGAAGCCGTCCTTCTCGAGCTCCGCGGCGGCGCGCTGGCAGCGGACGACGCCGCTCCCCCAGGTGATCGCGGTCAGGTCGGTGCCCGGGCTGCACGATGCTGCGCCTTGCCGAACGGGATCAGGTAGTCGGCGTCGGGCTCGAGCGACTTCGAGAACACCTGCCGGTAGAGCCCCTTGTGCTCGAAGAAGATGACCGGGTCGTCGATGCGGCACGCGGTCTTGATCAGGCCCTTCGCGTCGGCGGCGTTCGACGGGTAGGCGACGTACCAGCCCGGGCGTGTGGACGTAGAGCGTCTCGGGGCACTGGGAGTGGAACGGGCCGCCGCGGATGTAGCCGCCGGTCGCCATGCGCACGACCATCGGGCACGTCCAGGCGCCGCCCGACTGCGCCAGCGCAGCGTCGAGATCTCGTTCCGGATCTGCATGTAGGCCGGGATACGAGTAGTCGCGAGAACTGGATCTCGACGACCGGCTTGTAGCCGCCGATCGCCATCCCCTGCGCGACGCCGACGATCGTCGCCTCGGCCAGCGGGGAGTTCTCGACGCGGTCGGGATAGGCGTCGGTCAGGCCGCGCGTCACGCCGAAGACGCCGCCCTTCGGGTCGGCGATGTCCTCGCCCCACATCACGATCTTCGGGTTGCGCTCCATCTCTTCGCGCAGGCCGTGGTTGATCGCGTCGACCATCGTGATCGGGTGCCGTCGAGATCGGCGTCGGCTCGCGCTCGGCGTCGACCGGCTGGACGTCCGGAGAAGATGTGCATGCGCCGCGGTCTCGGGTCGCGGGTCGGCGGCGGCGTCGGCCTCGTCCGCGGCGCGCGTTCGACCTCCGCCTTGATCTCCTCGCGCATCGCCTGGAGGCTCGCCTCGTCGATCAGCCCCCAGGACAGCACGCGCCCCGCGGTGTGCGCGATCGGGTCCTGCTGGCGCGACCTCCTCGAGCTCTTCCTCGGTGCGGTACTTCGCCTGGTCGTCGGAGGACGAGTGCGAGTCCAGGCGCACGACGTGCGCCTCGACGAGCAGCGGCCCGCCGCCGTGGCGCATCGCTGCGATCAGCGGCTTCAGCGTCTTGTACATCTCGGTGAACGCGTGCCGTCCACCTCGACGCTCGCACCTCGAAGCCCTTCGCGATCGTGTGGATCTCGGAGCCGGTCTGGACTGCTCTGCGGCACGCTGATCGCGTAGCCGTTGTTCTGGACCAGGAACAGGACGGGGAGCTGGTCGCGCCCGGCGTAGTTCAGCGCCTCGAAGAACTCGCCCTCGGAGGTCGCGCCCTCGCCCGACGAGACGTAGACGATCTCGTCGCGCGCCGTCGCGCCTTGACCGCCTTCGCCATGCCCGACCGCCTGCAGGTACTGCGTGCCGGTGCAGGCGGTCGGCGAGACGACGCGCAGCGGCACGCGAGGAGAAGTGCTCGCTCATGTTCCGGCCGCCGCCGCACGGGTCGTCGGCCTTCGAGAGCATGTGGAGGAAGATGTCCTTCGGCGACATCCCCAGGCCGACCATCAGCGCCTTCTCGCGGTAGTAGGGGAAGAACCAGTCCTTGCCCGGGCGCGAGCAGCATGCGACATCGCGATCTGCAGCTTCTCGTGGCCGCGCGTCGAGGCGTGGAACGAGACCTTGCCGGCGCGCACGAAGACCTTGAGCCGCTCTTCGATCGTAGTAGACCGTGAGCATCTTGTGGAGCAGGTCGAGGTAGATCGCCTGCGCCGAGCTCGGGGCCGGGGCGCGCGGCGACCGTCGACGACGAAGCGAAGCTCTTGCGTGACATCGACGATCTCCTTCGGGACACGGATCGCGGTCATCTTGGCGCATGTTCCGGGTTCTTTCAATCGCGGGCGGCGCGGTCGCATCCACCGTGTTAAGTTCTCGCGGTGCCGGCGCCGCACGCCGCGCGGGAGGGGATTCATGGGAGAGCTCGCCGGCAAACCGATCGTGCTCGTGGCCATGGGCGGCCACGCCTTCATGCAGAAGGGTGAGACGCGGAACGATCGAGGAGCACGAGCGCAACGCCGCCGAGATCGCGCGGCTTCTGATGACGCTGGTCGAGAAGGACTACCACCTCGTCATCACGCACGGCAACGGCCCGCAGGTCGGGCACGCTCCTGCTGCAGCAGGAATGCTCGCAGGACGAGACGCCCACGATGCCGCTCGACGTGCTGGTCGCGATGACCGAGGGGAGCCTCGGCTACATCCTGCAGCAGAACCTGCTGAATCAGCTCCGCAGCCGGGACGTCCGGCGGTACGTCGTGACCGTCGTGACGCAGGTGCTCGTCGACGAGACCGACCCCGCGTTCAAGAACCCGACCAAGCCGATCGGCCCGTTCCTCTCGCAAGGAGGAAGCCGAGCGCCGCCGCGAGCAGCTCGGCTGGATCGTCGCGGAGGACGCGGGCCGCGGCTGGCGCCGCCTCGTCCCCTCGCCGCGCCCGCTCCGCGTGATCCAGCGCGCACATGATCCGCGAGGCCGCGCGCGCGGGGCACATCGTCGATCGCGTGCGGCGGCGGCGGCATCCCGATCAAGAAGAACGGCGACGGACGCGTACGCGGGCGTCGAGGCGGTCATCGACAAGGACCTGACCTCGAGCGTGCTCGCCACCGACGTCGGCGCCGCGCTGCTCGTCATCCTCACCGCCGTGCCGCAGGTCGTACGTCGAACTTCGGGAAGCCCGACCAGCGCGCGCTCGGGCGCCGTGACGCTCGAGGAGATCGAGGCCCTCCACGCGGAAGGGCACTTCCCGCCCGGGAGCATGGGTCCCAAGATCGAGGCGGTCATCCACTTCTTGAAGAGCGGCGGGCGCCGCGCGCTGATCACGAACCCCGAGAGCCTCCCGCACGCGATCGAAGGCCGCGCGGGCACGCACATCGTGGGGCGCATATGACAGCCGGCCCGGGAAGGGACGCTCCCGTTCTGGCGCCGTGACGGAATCGCCGTACAACATCAACTCGAAGTCGACGAAGGAGGTAACGCCCGATTTCCGAGCTGCACGGCAACGTGCTGGGCCTCTCCCCGGCCGAAAAGCACCGCGTCGAGCGCCTCTACCGCCGCCGCGTCCCCGCCCACGACATCGTCTCCCACGACCTGGCCCGCGAGCTGGCCGAGGACGCCCACGCCCTGAACCGCCGCGTCGGCGTCCTCGTCGATCGCGCGGGCCGCATCGAGGCCGTGGCGATCGGCGACGCGCAGCCGCGTCAAGGTCCCGCGACGAGCCCTCGGCGCCCGTCGGGCCGCGACCGGTTCTGCACGCTGCGATGGATCGCGACCAAGGAGCGGCGACGAGCCGCTCACCGCGACCGACCTCTCGCCGCTGGCGCTGCACCGGCTCGACGCGCTCGCCGTCGTCGCGGTCGAAGACGACGGCGCGCCCGGCCCCGTTCGCGTCGCGCACCTGCTTCCCGCCGAAGAGCGCGAGCGCAAGCGCGCGAAGGACGCCGCGCGTCGCCGCGCTCCCGCACGGATTCGTCGCCCCGCGCGGACTGGCGGCGCGCAGCCCGCGCGCCGGCAGACGCGAGATCGAAGACGTCGTCGCCGACGGCGAGCGCTACCGACTCTTCCCGCCGCGCCCGGCGAGCCTGGTCGACGACGACTTCCTCGACCTGATCGGCGCGCTCGAGGCGGAGTTCGAGCGGACGCGCAAGCGCACGAAGGTCGCCGGCAAGGCCGGCCGCGCCATCCTCGTCCACGTCACGACCGGCAGCCGCCTCGCCGCCGAGGAGTCGATCGACGAGCTGGAAGAGCTGGCGGCGTCGTCGGGCCTCGGCGTCGTCGACCGCATCGTCCAGCGCCGCCAGCAGTTCGATCCGCGCACGCTGATGGGCGCCGGGCGCCTGGAGGACCTGATCATCCGCGCGTCGCGCCTGCAGGCCGACTACATCGTCGTCGACCAGAATCTGACGCCCGCGCAGGCCCGCGCGATCGCGGAATCGACGGCGATCAAGGTCATCGACCGCTCGCAGCTCATCCTCGACATCTTCGCGCGCCGCGCGCGCACGCACGAAGGCAAGATCCAGGTCGAGCTGGCGCAGCTCAAGTACCTGCTGCCGCGCCTGATGAGCCACGGCGATTCGGGGCTGTCGCGCCTCGAAGGCGGCATCGGCGGCCGCGGCCCCGGCGAGCAGAAGCTCGAGGTCGACCGCCGCCGCGTCCGCGACCGCATCAAGTCCCTCGAAAAGATGCTCCACGGCGAGCGCACCCGCCGCGAGCAGCGCCGCGCGCGCCGCAGCGAGCGCGACGTCCCCGTCGTCTCGATCGTCGGCTACACCAACGCCGGCAAGAGCACGCTGCTCAACGTGCTGACCAAGAGCGAGGTCTTCGTCGAGCAGCGCATGTTCGCGACGCTCGATCCGTCCTCCCGCCGCCTGCGCCTTCCGCGCGAGCGCGAGATCGTCATCAACGACACGGTCGGGTTCATCCGCGACCTGCCCGAAGGACCTGCTCGCGGCGTTCCGCGCGACGCTCGAGGAGATCGCGGACTCCGACCTGCTCGTCCACCTCGTCGACATGGCCCACCCGCGCCACGAAGCGCAGATCAAGGCGGTCGAGGCGATCCTCGAGGAGCTGGGCGACGCCGATATTCCGCGCCTGCTCGTCTTCAACAAGGCCGACCTCGTCGACGCGGAGCGCCGCGACGAGATCCTCGCGGAGCACGAAGGCGCCATCGCGATCGCGGCGGCGAAGCGGGAAGGACTGACGGCGTTGTTGAGGGCCGTGGACGATCGCCTTCGGAGGAGAAAAGAAGTCAAATTGGCCTAGCACGGCCTAGTTGCAAGCTCCGCAAATCGCCGTACACTTCTAATCCGACCTAGGCCAAGAGGGTACGGCGGACCATGACTCTTCCCGGGCTCAGCGATTGATACGTCGGCGGCCACTGCCGGTCTACCGCCAGATCGCGGAAGGGATTCAAGCCGCGCTCGCGCGACGGCCGCCTGACCGCCGGGCAGCAGCTTCCTCCCACACGCGATCTCGCCAAGCAGCTCGCGGTCAATCGCAACACGGTGATCGCCGCGTACGACCTCCTGGTCGAGCAGGGCGCGGCGACCGGACACACGGGGCGCGGGACATTCCTCGTCGGTCGCGCAACGGCGCGTCGACGATCGCGCGCGGCGAATCCCGACGATCCGTGGCTCGGCGCGATTCTCGCGCGCGGTTCAAGGCCCGGGTGTCGGGAGCCTGCTCACGATCTACCGCGTCGCGACGTCGCACGAGGGGATCTCGCTCGCCGGCGGCTACCCGGCCGCCGAGCTGATGCCGGTCGAGCCGTTCGCGCGCGCGATGGAGAAGACGCTTCGCGAGCGCGGCACCGAGGTGCTCTCCTACGGTCCGACCGCGGGCTACGGGCCGCTGCGCGAGACGATCGCCGCCGAGATGAGCCGCAAGGGCTCGCCGTGCGACGCGTCGTCGATCCTCGTCACGAACGGCTCGCAGCAGGCGCTCGAGCTGGCGTTCCGCGCGTTCGTCGATCCGGGCGACGCGGTCGTCGTCGAGGATCCGACCTACACCGGCGCGATCAGCGCGCTGGCGGCGCTGGGCGCGCGCGCCGTCGGCGTGCCGCTCGACGACGAGGGGATCCGCCCCGATCTGCTCGAGCTGGCGCTGACGCGCCACCGGCCGCGCGCTGATCTACGTGCAGCCGACGTTCCACAACCCGACCGCGCGCGTGATGGGCGAGGCGCGGCGCCGCGAGGTGCTGGCGATCGCCGCGCGCCATCGCTGCGTCATCGTCGAGGACGACTGGGCGGGCGACCTGCGGTTCGAGGGGCGCGACCTGCCGACGCTGCACGCGCTCGACGGCGGGCAGCACGTCCTCTACCTGAGCACGTTCTCGAAGAAGCTCCTGCCGGGGCTGCGCGTCGGCTGGGTCGCGGCGCCGGAGCCGGTCTTCGAGCGGCTCCTCGCGCTGAAGCAGATCGAAGACTGCGGCACGAGCCCGCTCGTGCAGGCGGCGCTTCACGCGTTCATCGCCTCGGGCTCGCAGGAAGAGCACTTGGCGCGCGTGCGCTCCGCGTACCTGTCGCGATCGCGCGCGATGGACGAGGCGATCCGGATTCATTTCCCCGAGGGGGCGCGCTTCACGCGCCCGTCGGGCGGGCTGTTCGGCTGGGTCGCGCTCCCCGAGAGCGTCGACGGCGACGAGCTGTTCGCGGCCGCGCGCGAGCGCGGCGTGCTGGTCGGGCGCGGATCGCTCTTCCACGTCTCGGGCGGCGGACGCAACACGTTGCGGCTGACGTTCGCGTCGTCGCGCGGAGGAGCAGATCCGCGTCGGGGATCGCGGTGCTGGGCGAGCTGCTTGCGCCGAGCGATGGCCGAAAGACCGCGCCGCGTCGCGCGAGCGGGACTTCGAGGCCGTGCCGATTCTCTAGAGAGCGGCGGGAGGTTCGCGATGGACAACGACAACAAGGGAACGCTGAGGCTGAAGACGGGCCTCGCCGAGATGCTGAAGGGCGGCGTCATCATGGACGTCACCGACGACACGCAGGCGAAGATCGCCGAGGACGCCGGCGCCTGCGCGGTGATGGCGCTCGAGCGCGTGCCCGCCGACATCCGGAGGGACGGCGGCGTCGCGCGCATGTCCGACCCGTCGATGATCGAGAAGATCATGAAGGCGGTGTCGATCCCGGTCATGGCGAAGTGCCGGATCGGTCATTTCGCCGAGGCGCAGGTGCTGCAGTCGCTGGGCGTCGACTACATCGACGAGAGCGAGGTGCTCACCCCCGCCGACGAGGAGTTCCACGTCGACAAGTTCGCGTTCACGGTGCCGTTCGTCTGCGGCTGCCGGAATCTGGGCGAAGCGCTGCGCCGCATCGGCGAAGGGGCCGCGATGATCCGCACGAAGGGCGAGGCCGGCACCGGGAACATCGTCGAGGCGGTCCGTCACATGCGCTCGGTGATGTCGGGCATGAAGCGCCTGACGCTGCTCGGCCCGGAAGAGATGATGACCGAGGCCAAGAACCTCGGCGCGCCGTACGAGCTGGTGCGCCTGGTCGCGGCCACCGGAAAGCTCCCGGTCCCGAACTTCGCGGCGGGCGGGCATCGCGACGCCGGCCGACGCGTCGCTGATGATGCAGCTCGGCGCCGAGGCGGTGTTCGTCGGCTCCGGCATCTTCAAGTCCGAAGATCCGGCGGTGCGCGCGAAGGCGATCGTGCGCGCGACCACGCACTTCAAGGACGCCGAAGATCGTGGCCGACGCGTCGCGGGGCTTGGGCTCCGCCATGCACGGGATCGAGACCTCGAAGCTCGCCGAGTCCGAGCTGCTTCAAACGCGCGGCTGGTGAGGGAGGCGATCGTGCGCGGATCGGCGTGCTCGCATTGCAGGGGGATTTCGACGCCCACGCGAAGGTCGTTCGCGGCCTCGGGTGCGAGGTCGTCGAGGTGCGCCGCGTCGCGCGAGCTTGCCGGATCTCGACGGGCTCGTGATCCCGGGCGGCGAGAGCACGACGCTCCTGAACCTGATGGCCGACGAGCCGTGGTTTCCCGCGCTGAGGCGTTCCACGACCGCGGCGGCGCGATCCTGGGAACCTGCGCCGGGGCGATTCTGCTCGCGCGGACGGTCGTGAACCCGGAGCAGCCGAGCCTCGGGACTTCTCGACGCCACGATCGCGCGGAACGCGTACGGGCGGCAGGTCGATTCGTTCGAGGCGACGATCGACGCTCCGGCGCTGGGCGGGACGATGGAAGCTGTGTTCATCCGCGCTCCGCGCTTCCAGGCGCTGGGGCCGACGGT
Organism: uncultured Actinomycetes bacterium; assembly: GCA_963724675.1. GTDB lineage: Bacteria > Actinomycetota > Thermoleophilia > Gaiellales > Gaiellaceae > PALSA-612. The sequence goes on from CAVRVP010000001.1 coordinate 154,380, forward strand.
CGAGACGCTCGCCGCCTATCGCGGCGAGCCCGTCCTCGTCCGGGAGGGGCGGGTGCTTGCGGTGACGTTTCACGCGGAGCTGACGCGGGAGACGAAGCTGCACGCCTATTTTCTGGACGATGGTCCAACGCTGGCTGCAGGGAGGAGCTCGTGAAGATCTACGTGGACGGCACGCTGTACGGGAAGGACGACGCCAAGGTCTCCGTGTTCGACCACGGCTTCCTCTACGGCGACGGTGTGTTCGAGGGGATCCGGGCCTACGACGGGACGGTGTTCCGGCTGAAGGAGCACATCGACCGGCTGTACCAGTCGGCGAAGACGATCGCGCTCGAGATCCCGCTGACTCCGGCGGAGATGACGCAGGCCGTCCTGGAGACCGTCGCCGCCAACGAGAAGCGGGACGCCTACATCCGTCTCGTCGTCTCGCGCGGCCCCGGCGATCTCGGCATCGATCCCGGCGAACTGCTCGCGGCCGACGGTGGTCATCATCTGCGCCGAGATCAAGCTCTATCCGAAGGAGCTCTACGAGACCGGTGCGCCCGATCGTGACCTCCTCGGTCCGTCGGATTCCGATCCAGTGCCTCGATCCGCGCATCAAGTCGCTCAACTACCTGAACAACATCATGGCCAAGCTCGACGCGCGCCGCGCGGGCGCGCTCGAGGCCGTGATGCTCAACCATCAGGGGCGCGTCGCGGAGTGCACGGCGGACAACCTCTTCTTCCTCGCGGGCGGCGTGCTGAAGACGCCCGACCTGATGAACGGGGCGCTTCCCGGAATCACGCGGGCGACCGTGCTCGAGATCGGCCGCGACGATGCCGATCCCCACCGAGGAAGGGAACTACGGCCTGCACGATCTCTACAACGCCGACGAGGTGTTCCTCACCGGGCACCGGAGCCGAGATCATGCCCGTGATCTCGGTCGACGGCCGCACGGTCGGGAACGGCAAGCCCGGCGCCACGACGAAGCGGCTGCTCGACGCGTTCAGGAAGCGGCGATCGCAAGACGGCATTCCCGTTCCCTTCGCCGTCACGCCTAGCGAGGAGGGGAACGTTCTCTTTTTCGACAAAGCTCCTCGGATACCGCTTTGTCGAAAAAGAGAACAGCTCCCGCACCGGAACTCGGCAGCAACGGGAGTGTCCCTTTTCTGTCGCCCACAAACAATGTTTGACAGGCAAAACATCTCCGTCTAGGATGCCGCCCGCCTGAACAGTCCAGGCGCGGAGGCATCGTCATGCATCGAGAAAACGCGATCTCGTCCACGCACGAGATGTACCTGAAGGCGCTGCACGAAGCGCGCGGCGAGCACGGCGTCACGCGGGTCTCGGATCTGGCGAAGCGGCTCGACGTCAGCCCCGGCACGGTTTCGTCCGTGCTCAAGAAGCTCGAGCAGATGCACCTCGTCCAGCACGAGCGCTACGGGCTCGTCGTCGCTGACGCGCGGACGGCACCGACGTCGCCGAATGCGTGATCCGCCGCTACGAGACGGTCCGCGCGCTCCTGGTCGAGGTGCTGGGCGTCAACCCAGAGACCGCCGCGGTCGACGCCTGCATGATGGAGCACGCGGTCAGCCCCGACACGCGTCGAGCGGATGCAGGAGCTGGCTCGAAGCGGCACCGTGAGCGCCGGGTGCTCACCCCGCTGTCGAGACGCCGCCGCCGGGGCCACCTCTGCCATGGATGCAAGCGCCTGGGCGTCTGCCGCGCATCGGGAGAACGAGACGGACGGGATCCTTGATGTTGGGTTGAACCGCTGAGTTAAGCGCGGAAGCCGGGCCGCACCCGGCCGTCAAACCAGACGACCCGACTCCCGCAAGACCTGCCACCGGGCATTTGTGTGCTCGGAGGCAAGACCTCGGAGTGAAGATACATGAATCGCGGAGTCAGGGGAGGTCCTCTCCGGTTACTCCTGCTGCCTCTGGTTGCTGTTTTTGCGAATTTCGCCTCGCCAGCGGCCGCTACCGACGGCGGCCTCGTCACCGCCGAGCGCCGCGTGGCGGTGATGGGGACCAGCCTCTACGTCGCCGTTTCCTGCCGCGATCGCGAGGCCGCGCTCGCCGCTTCGGAGTCGGCACTCGCCGAGGTCCGGCGTGTCGAGGATCTCTTGACGACGTGGCGGGACGACAGCCCCCTGGCGCACGTGAACGCCGCCCCTGTCGGGGAATCGGTCGCGCTGGACCCCGAGTTGTCGGCCGTCCTCGCCGATGTGTTCCGGTGGTCCGTAGCGACGCGCCGCGCCTTCGACCCGACCGTGCTTCCCCTGATCCGGGCCTGGGACTTGCGCGGGAATGGGCGGATCCCCTCACGGGAAGCGCTCGCCGCGGCGCTCGCCGCCACCGGCCCGGATCGCTTTCGTTTCGACGCCGCGCGCGCGACGGCGACTCGTCTCGATCCGTCCGCGGGAATCGACGACGGGGCGTGGGGCAAGGGTTACGCGCTGGACCGCGCCGCCGATCGATTCCGATCCGCCGGCGGGAAGAACGCGCTGTTCGACCTCGGCGGCCAAGTTCTCTCCCGAGGCAAGAACGTGGACGGAAAGGAGTGGACCGTCGCGATCGCCCACCCGCGAGACCGGACACAGCCCGTCGTCGTCCTTGCGATCCCGAATCTCTCCGCGTCGACCTCCGGCAACTCGGAACGCCGCCGTGTCGTTTCGGGGCGCCACATCGGTCACCTGCTCGACCCAAGAACTGGCGGGCCCGCGAAGGACTTCGGCTCGGTGACCGTCCTCGCGCCGTCAGCACTCGTCGCCGACGTTCTCTCGACCGCGTTCTTCGTGCTCGGGCCCCGTGAAGGCCTTGCCCTTTCCGCACGGCTGCGGCGGGACGGCACGCCCAACGACGTCCTCTTTCTCGTCGAACACGGTGACGGTCTCGAAGCCGTCGCCTCGCCTGGAATCTCCAAACTCGTCTTGTCGGCCGATCCCACCGTATCCGGACTCACGACCCAACACCCCTAGAGGAGAGCTTCACCATGTATCGGATCCTGCGGATCATCGTCATCACCCTCTTTGTCCTTTCCGGCGCAACGGCGCTGTCCGCCCAGAGCGGAGGCGCGTCGGAGGACGCGCGAATCGCAAATCTGGAAAAGCAACTGGCCCAGATGCGGACGGAGCTTGCGGCGCAGAAGGCCGGATCGGACGGGGCCACGTCAGCCCAGCTTGCCGAAATCGAGCGCAAGATCGAGATCCTCGCGTCGGAGATCGAGACGCTGAAGGTGGGTCAGACGGAGGCGATCGCCGGGACCTCGACACCGGATCGAACCGACGCCCGCTACGGCCTCGGCGTGTCGGCCGCGAAGGTCTACGGCATCACCCGGGGCGTCTCGATCGGTGGATACGGGGAGGCGCTTTACGAGAACCCCGCGGGCAGCGACCAGAGCGGGAACCCCTCGGGCGGCGTGGACCAGTTCGATTTCCTGCGAGCCGTCGCCTACCTCGGCTACAAGTTCGACGACCACTGGGTCCTGAACACCGAAATCGAGTACGAGCACGCCGTGGCCGCCGCCGACACGGGAGGGGAGGTCGCCGTCGAGTTCGCGTACCTCGACTATATGCACAACCGCCTCCTCAACGTCCGATCGGGCCTCGTCCTGATGCCGGTCGGCCTCGTCAACGAGCTCCACGAGCCGACGGTTTCCATCAGCGCACGGCGGCCCGACGTGGAGCGGGTCATCCTGCCGACGACCTGGCGAGAGCTCGGCGCCGGCGTGTACGGCGACACCGGTTTTCTCGCCTATCGCGCCTACGTCACGACCAGCCTCGACGCCGCGGGATTCTCGGCGGACGACGGCATCCGCGGGGGACGGCAGGAGGGCTCCGAAGCCATCGCGCAGGACTGGGCCGTGAGCGGCCGGCTCGACTACGTCGGGACCCCGGGTCTGCTCGTCGGCGCGTCCGCCTTCTCCGGCAACGCCGGCCAAGACAACCTCACGCCGGCGGGGGAGAAAATCGACGCCCGAACGACCGTCTTCGACGTCCACGCCGACTGGCAATGGCGGGGGCTCTGGCTGCGAGGCCTCTACGCGAAGTCGACGATTTCCCAAGCGGACTTGATCAACGAGTTCAACGGCTTCGTCGGGGACGAATCGGTCGGCAACCGGCAATCCGGCTGGTACGTACAAGGGGCCTACGATGTTCTCTCGTTCGCGCCCAAGACGAAGATGTCGCTCCTTCCCTACGTGCGCTACGAGCAGTACGACACGCAGGAGCAGGTGCCGTCCGGCTACGCCCGCAATCCGGCCAACGACATCGACGAGCTGACGGTGGGCATCGCGTTCAAGCCGATCGACCGGTTGATCTTCAAGCTCGACTGGCAGCAGCGGCAGAACGCGGCGGACACGGGCGTTGATGCTTGGAATCTCGCGCTCGGATACATCTTCTGATCGTGAGTCGACTCTCGTGAATCGGCTCGTCGCGGTGGCGGCGTTCGTCTGCGCCGTCACCGCCGCGAGCGCCAAGGTCTTCCTCTCTCAGGAGGAGGCGTTGAAGCTCGCGTTTCCCGGCGCGAAGATCGAGCGCAAGACCGCGTACCTCACGACCGCGCAGCAGCGCGAGGCGCAGCGGCTTTCGGGCGACGACGCGCTGCCTGGCGCGCTCGTCGCGTACTACGTCGCGACCAAAGACGGCCGCGAGCTCGGAACCGCTTATTTCGACACGCACATCGTAAGGACGATGCCGGAGACGATCATGGTGGTCGTCGATCCTGCGGGACGGACCGCGCGCATCGAGGTCCTTTCATTCCGGGAGCCCGAGGAGTACCTCCCGCGGCCGCATTGGTACGAGCAGTTCCAGGGCAAACCCTTGAGTGACGAGCTCTCGATGAAACGCGGCATCCGACCCGTCGCCGGGGCCACGCTCACGGCGCGCGCGACGACCGAGGCGGCACGGCGCGTGCTCGCGCTGCACGAGGTCATCCGGCACCCCGCCGCTGAGAAGCGCTCGGCGCCATGAAGCGGTGGGAGGCTTGGTGGAACCACGTGGCGATCGCCGCGGTCTCGCTCACCGGTGTCGCCTACGGTGCGTTCAAGTACTTCGTTCCGGGGTCCGACCCTGACTCGCGCATCGGTCACCCGCTGCAAACGTTGTTTCTGAAGGCGCACATCCTCGTCGCGCCAGCCACCCTTTTCGCGATCGGTCTGATCTTTCGCCGCCACGCACTGGCCCGGATTCGCAACGGGGAGCCCAACGGCCGGCGCAGCGGAGCGGTCATGTTCTGGCTGCTGCTGCCGATGGCGGTGACGGGTTACCTCGTCCAGGTCTTCGTCGAGACGACCGCCGTGAGCGCCGCCGCGTGGTCGCACGCCGGCCTCGGGGTTGCGTTCCTGCTCGGCTACGCGTTCCACCCCAAGCGCAAGGCATCAAACGGCGAGACGGAATAGGGGACAGTCCCCTATGTCATCGCGCCCCCGGAACCTGATCGAGTCCGGGAACGTTGAAGCGTTCGCCGATCTCGCCCAGCTGTGTGATGTCGATTTCGCCGGCGAGGTTGGCGAAGACGAGCTCCTTCTCCGCGCTGTCGAAGATCAACACGACGAGCCCGTCCACCTTGCCGGCCACGGTGTGGGTCAAAACCGAGATCTTCGACGTCGCGTCCGAGATGCGCGTGACGCGTTGCCATCCCGCCGAGACGAGCTTCTGATCGGTCTTTTGGACGAGAGACATCGCCGCGTCCGCGGGGCCTTTCACCTTTCCGATCACGGCGTGGATCGACTTGAGCTTCGCGAAGATGTCTTTGGAGTCGTCGGCGTCGTGGCCGTCGCCTCCACCTTTCGCCAAGGCTTGCAGAATCGCGCCCTCCAGGTTGACCTCGACGACCTCCTGGTTCTCGTCGATCAGGGCGCGGAACATCGTCTCGTCGACGTAGCCGCCCGCCGTGGCAGCGGCGGTTCCGGCGCGCGCGCCCGGCGTCACGAACGAGGCGAGGATGACGGGCACGGCGCATGCGATCATTCGAAACGGGCTCATCACGGTCTCCTTGACGGGTGCGACGCGGGAACGCCTCGCACCGCGGGCGATACTCTCGAAGCGAGGACCCGATCGGTCGCCGCGACCCTGGTGGCGGCCAACGCGCGGGCCGTGTAGCCGAACACCATTTCCGCTTGGGCGGAAGCACGCGCGATCTCAACGGCCGTTGGCGCGGAAGGTCGAACGGGCGCGAACACGAAGTAGAGCGTCGTGGCGGAAAGGGCGGTCACGAAGACCGCCGCCGCCGCGAGTCGCCAGAGTCCGAACGTCGTCAACGCAAAAGGCCGGCGGCGCACCGTGTCGCGCCAAACGGCCTCGAGCGCGTCCGCGGGGAGCGGGATGCGCGGCATGGCGCGAAGGGCGTGAGAGAGCGATTCGAGGTCGCGGTTGAAATCCCTACAGGTGGCGCACGCGGCGAGATGAACGTGGACGAACTCGGGAAGCGAGTCCGCACGGTCGTCGTGCACCTCGTGGATTAGCAGTCGGATCTCTTCGCAGGTCATGGCGTCACCTCGGAAGCCACGAGCGCGTGCCGCAGTTTCTCGCGCGCCCGGTGAAGGGTCGCCTTGAGCGTCCCCATCTTGAGGTCGAGCAGTTCGGCGATCTCTTCGTAGGCCAGCCCCTCAATCTCGCGCAACAACACGATGGCGCGGTCACGATGGTCGAGTTCGGCAAGGGCTTTTTCGAGGCGGCCCGCGACCTCGACCGACGAGGTCAACCGCTCGGGGCCGGGACGAACGTCCGTCGGATCGATATCGTCGTCTTCCCGGGCGACCTCCCGGTGCGTCGAGCGTCGCCTCAGCCGGTCGATGCAGAGGTTGTGCGCGGAACGGAGCAGCCAGCCTCGGCATCCCGCCCCCGGCTCGACCCTTTCGCGATGGCGCCAAAGCCGGATCAGGCACTCCTGCGCCACGTCCTTGGCGTCTTCCGGATCTCGCAGGATCCCGCGGGCGTAGCTGTGGATCCGGTCTTTGTGCTCCATCACCGCCGCCTCGAACTCCAACGTCGTCATACGTCGTCTCTTAGAACGCCCGGAACCCCGGAAGGTTGCTGGGGACATTCTGCTTTTTCCTACAATTCCTTGAGCGTCTGCCCTAGGCTTCCACTCCTGTCGCCACGAAGGAATTGTAGGAAAAAGCAGAATGTCCCCACGGCCCTACCTCTCCCTGCGGCATCGCGATTTTCGCTGGCTCTGGGTCGCACAGCTCATCTCCCTGACCGGCTCCCAGATGCAGGCCGCGGCGATCGATTGGCACGTCTACCTGTTGACGCATTCCCCGCTGGCGCTCGGGATGGTGGGGCTGTCCCGCGTGATCCCGATCGTCTCATTGTCACTCCTGGGAGGCGTGGTCGCCGACCGGTACGACCGCAAGCGCGTCATGCTCGCGACCCAGCTCACGATGACCGCGGTCGCGGCCCTTCTGGGAATTCTCACCCTGACGCACCACGAGACGCTACTCACCCTCTACCTGCTCACGGGCATGACCTCGGCCGCGGGGTCCTTCGACAACCCGGCGCGCCAAGCGCTCGTGCCGCGACTCGTCCCGCGCGAGGACCTCCCCGGCGCGCTCGCGATGAACTTGACGATGTTCCACGCCGGAATGATCGGCGGCCCCGCGCTCGCCGGTGTCCTGATCGCGTCGGCGGGGGAGGGGACGCGCGGGCTCGCGTTGATCTACCTGACGAACGCGGCGTCGTTTCTCGCCGTGGTGGCGACGCTGCTCACCATGCGGGCGTCGGGGAAGGTCGACGGGGGAGGCTTGCCGTGCGAATCGCCGGTTCAATCGCTGCGCCAGGGACTGCGATTCGTCTTCACGACGCCGGTCATGGTCTGGACCATGGCGCTCGATTTCGTGGCGACGTTCTTCTCCGGTGCGAACTCGCTCCTCCCGATCTTCGCGGATCAGATCCTGAAGGTCGGCGCCCTGGGCTTCGGCTGGCTGCGCGCGGCCCCGGCCTTGGGCGCGCTCGTCGGCTCGGTCTACACGTCGTTGAAACCGATTCCCGCGCGGCAGGGACGCGTCTTTCTCTGGGCCGTCGCCGCGTACGGGTTCGCGACGGTCGTCTTCGGGTTGTCCCGCAGCTACGTCTTGACGTTCATCGCGCTCGCGGCCACCGGCCTCGCCGACCTCGTTTCGACCGTCGTGCGGCAGATCGTGCGGCAGATGATCACCCCCGACGCGATGCGAGGCCGGATGACCAGCGTCAACATGATCTTCTTCATGGGCGGGCCGCAGCTGGGAGAGCTCGAGGCGGGGCTCGTCGCGTCGCTGTTCGCCTCGGCCGCGATCGGGGCTTCCGTGTCGGTCGTGTCCGGAGGAATGGCGACCATTCTCATGGCGGGGTTGTGCGCCTGGCGCGCGAAGGTCGTGCGGGATTACGACGCGCGGATGTCGACTCAGGCCACGTAGCCAGGTTACGCGCGCAGCCGATCCTTCTTGAAACGGCCGCCGTGGAGTTCGCTGCTTGCGAGCAGCACTTTCTGCGGAATCTTGAAACGCGCGAGTCGGTCCTTGCAGTACGCTCGCATTCGCGTCCGAAACTCCGACAAAGTCTCCCCGGAACTGAGTTGGACGGTCGCAACCACGCACTGACCAGTTAGCGGATTGGTTTCGCCGCGAACCGAGGCGTCGACGACACCCGGCATTTGTTGCAGGACGTTCTCGACCTCGATCGGGAACACCTTTTCTCCGCCGACGTTAATGACCTCGGACCTGCGGCCGAGGATGCGAATGTAGTCGCCGTCCGACTCGACGATGTCTCCGGTCACGAACCACCCATCCGCAGAAAACGGGCTGGGGTGGTTGAGATAACCGAGCATGGCCGATGCGGCTTTGATTTGCAGAACGTTGTCGACGATTCTCGTTTCAAAGCCCTCTCCGCCGATTCGCATCCATAGCGACTCGTCGGATCTCGACTTCGACTGGACGATACCGACTTCGGAGAGTCCGTACGTCTGCTGCAACACAACGCCAGGGAACACCGCGCGAAGGCGTTGAAGGAGGGACGCCGGCATGGGCTCGGTGCCGTACGTGATGCGCTCGAGACTCTCGAGGTCGTAGTGCGTGTGCACTTCGCTCAGGAGGAGGAGGTTCAAGAACGTCGGTGACGTGGGCAGCACTTGCGCCCGCGCGGCTGCGATCGCCGCGCAGACGGATGCCGGGTCGTGGTTTTCGGGGACGATCAAGGTCCCGCCATTCAACAGCACGTGCAGCATCGTGTTGACGCCGCCGATGTGGTCGAACAGCAGAAACGCGACGGTTCTAAGCGACGCGCGGCGCCTTTTGAACTTCGCCATCAGCGCCGGCAGGTCGTGGACGACGGCCTTGTGCGTTCCGGTGGAGCCCGACGAGAAGAGCACGAGCCCGGCGTGCTTCGCCTCTCGAAGACGCTCGTACAGCGGGTGCGTAGCGTCAACACCGGTCTTGCCGCACGGGTCGCCGTCGAGCGCATCCGGGTCGATCACCCACTCGACCTCTGCGATGCGCTTGAAGTCCGCGCTATGCGCCCCCCCGGACGTGGTCAGGGGAACAACGAGGCAGCCGAGGTCGGCAAGCGACAGGAACAGCGCCACCGCATCCGGAGAGAAATCCGACTCGATCGCGACCACGCTGCCCGGAGTCACCCCGGCCGAGGCGATGACCCCGGTCCAACGATCAAGCGCATCAATGAGCTCGCCGTAACGTTGAAAGTCCTTCCTGAACCAGATCGCCTCGGCGGTCCCGTGCTCCTCGAGTCGATTTCGGAGGAGCATCAAACCCCCCCGAGATAGACGACCTGGCCGGTGACCATGGCGCTCGTGGGCGACAGGAAGAAATCAATGACGTTCGCGACGTCCTGAAATGTCGCATAGCGCGGGATCGCGAGTCTGTGCATCAGACGCTGCCTCGACTCTTCGGATACGCCGCGCAACAGATCGGTTTCAACGGGGCCGGGTCCGACCGCGTTGACGGTGATTCCCAGGGGAGCGTACTCGCGAGCGAGAATCTCGGTCAGCGAGACGACCGCCGCCTTGGATGCCGCGTACGCGGCCTCGCCTTCGAGCTTGAGCGGTGTCGCCACAGTCGCGAAGTTGACGATGCGGCCGTATTTCTTCGCCTGCATCAATCGCGCGCACTCCCGGCTGAGAAGGAAAGTTCCCGTGACATTCGTGGACAGGATCCGATTCACCACGGATACCGGCGTGAGGAGGCTGTGATTCATCGACGCGATGCCGGCGTTGTTGATCAGGTGATTGACGCCGCCGTGCCGCCGACGGATGTCGAGCATCACCTCGGCGATCGCTCTCTCGTCGGCAACGTCGACCTCGTGGTGCTCGAATCGGTCGTGCTCCCAATCGACCGGCTTGCGGCTCAGTCCAACGACGCGATGCCCGGCCTCCACATAGTGCTCGACCAAGAATCGCCCGATGCCTCGGCTTGCGCCCGTGACCAGCGTGACCGGTGGCGTCACGACACGACACCCGGTTCCTCCGCAAGCCGACGCTCGGCGAACTCCGCGAGGGAACCCACCGTTCGAAACGGGCTACGCGTTTGCGATACGGCTTTTTCGTCGGCCAGGCGAATCGATCGACCCATGCGGTCTTCGATCCCCATTTCAATCGCGGAAATAAGGGTCACGGCCAGGATGGAAGGAGCTTCTGTCCGAGGAGCGCGGCGCCGCTTCTCTCCGAGGAGCGCGGCGCTCGCGTCGAGGTCCGGGCGCCGGTGCGAGGAGACAAGCGGCGCCTCGCCGAGCTCGCCGCCGCGAACGCGCAACTCGCGCTCGAGTCGGCGGCCGCCGATGTGGAGCGACGGCGCCACCGCCGTGTGACGGCGCTCGAGGAGCTGCGCGAGGCGCTCAACCTGGAGAGCCTGCCCGTGCGCATCGAGTGCTTCGACGTCTCGACGACGCAGGGCCGCCACACGGTCGGCTCCATGGCCGTCTTCCAGGATGCGCAGCCGAAACGCGCGCACTACCGGAAGTTCACGGTCAGACGGGCGTCGGGCGGCGACGATTACGCGGCGCTCGCGGAGATGATCTCGCGGCGCTTCGCCCGGATGGGCGCGCCGGCGACCGCGGAGCGCTGGGACGAGTCGTTCGCCGCGGTGCCGAACCTCGTCGTCGTCGACGGGGGCAAGGGACAGCTGTCCGCGGCTCTCGACGCGATGCGTGCACTCGACCTGCCGCGTGTGGCCGTGATCTCGCTTGCGAAGCGCGAGGAGGAGGTCTTCGTTCCCGGCGTTGCGCGTGCGATCCGGCTCGACCGCTCGTCGGCGGGGCTTCAGCTCCTCCAGCGACTGAGGGACGAGGCGCATCGGTTTGCCGTCGGTTTCCACCGGCAGCGGCGCAACGCGGCGGCGCGCGCATCGCTCCTCGACGGGTTGCCCGGCGTCGGCCCGGCCCGGCGGCGCGCGCTCCTCCAACAGTTCGGCTCGGTGGAGCGCGTCCTCGCGGCGACGCAGGAGGAGCTCGAAGGCGTGCCCGGCCTTCCGCCCAAGGTCGCGCGCGCCGTGTACCGCCAGCTGCACAAGGCCGGCGCGCCGTAGCGAGCCGGCGTCTACGCTTTCGCGGTGCATCGCCCCGCCGTACTCCTTCTCGTGCTGCTGCTTGCCGGCGTGGCTCTCGTCGGCTGCGGCGGCGATGAGAAGGCGGCGGAGACTGACGCCGACGTTCACCGAGCGCGATCCCGGACGTGACGTGATGGCGGCGGTCGTGGCCGCGTCGGCCGACGACGATGTGGAGACGATCTGGAACCTCCTCTCGGAGCCCTCGCGCCGCCGCTACGGGCCGACCCTCGAAGACTTCGAGAAGAGCGACTGCCTTGCGCGACCTTCGTCGCGAGATCGCGCCCTTCGAGGAGGGAGAGCTGCCGATCGAGCTGTCGCAGAACATCGGCGGCGGGTTCGGTGTCGTCGCCCTGGCCCGCGGGAAGGACGCCTTTGCCACGCCGCTCCGGCGCGAGGGCGAGCTCTGGCGCCTCGAGCTGGGCGGGCCGCTGCGGATCGCGGTGCTCGGCCCGGATCCGGGGACGAAGGGGGAGTTCGTCAACCAGATCGGCGTCGAGGTGCACGGGCCCCGCAGCGGTTCGGGCGTCGGGCTGCTCTACGTCGACGGTGTCACTCTCGACGCGAAGTCGTTCTCCGGGCCGAACAGCGCGACGATCTTCGCGAATTTCGCCGAGAAGCTGAAGCCAGGCGTCCACACGGTCGTCGCCTATGCCTCGAGCGGCCCGAACGCCGCCGCGAGGGCATGGACGTTCGAGCCGTAGGAGGCGAGCTAGACCCGTACCGGGAGGACGAGCACGAGGAGGGCAAGCGTGCTCGCGGTGAGAACGAGGAAGCGCATGGCGGCGAGCCTAGATGCCGCAGATGTGGCGTAATTGAGCGCTTCGTAAGGGGTTTATGAGGCGCTGTCGGCGTCCGGCCCGATGAACGGATACCGGTAGTCGCGCGGCGGGACGAACGTCTCCTTGATCGTCCGCGGGCTCACCCAGCGAATGAGGTTCCACATCGAGCCGGCCTTGTCGTTCGTCCCCGAGGCGCGCCCGCCGCCGAAGGGCTGCTGGCCGACGACGGCACCCGTCGGCTTGTCGTTGACGTAGAAGTTGCCCGCCGAGTGCTGGAGCGCCTGACCCGCCTCTCCGAGGGCGCGCTGGTCGCGGGCGAACACCGCACCCGTGAGCGCGTAGGGTGACGTGCGATCGACGAGCTCGAGCGTGTCCTGCCACTCGTTGTCCGGGTAGACGTACGCCGTCACGATCGGCCCGAAGAGCTCCTCGCGGAGCAGCCGGTCACCTGGGTCGGTCGTCTCGATCACGGTGGGGGAGACGAAGTAGCCCTCGCTGTCGTCCGTCACGCCGCCGGCGACGATCGTGCGGCCGTTCGCGCGAGCCTCCTCGATCGCGCTCGCGATGCTGGGCGAAAGCCTTCGCGTCGATCACCGCGCCCATGAAGTTCTCGAAGTCGGCGACGTCGCCCATCGCGATGGTGTTCACCTCGTCCGCGAGCCGGTCGCGGGCGGCGCCCCAGAGCGAGGCGGGCACGTACACGCGTGATGCGGCCGAGCACTTCTGCCCCTGGTACTCGAACGAGCCCCGGACGATGGCCGCGACGACGGCGTCCACGTCCGCGGACGGATGCGCGAGGATGAAGTCCTTCCCGCCCGTCTCGCCGACGATGCGGGGATAGCTGCGGTAGGAGTCGATGTTCTCGCCGACCGTCCTCCACATCCCGTTGAAGACGGACGTCGACCCCGTGAAGTGGATGCCGGCGAGGTCGGGGCTCGCGAGCACGCGGTTGCCGATCGTCGCGCCCGGGCCGTAGACGAGGTTGATGACCCCGTCCGGCAGGCCGGCTTCCTGAAGCAGCCGCATGAGGAAGTAGGCCGAGAAGGCAGACGTCGACGCGGGCTTCCAGACGACGGTGTTGCCCATGAGGGCTGGGGATGCGGTGAGGTTTCCCCCGATGGCGGTGAAGTTGAACGGGCTGACGGCGAACACGAAGCCCTCGAGCGGCCGGTACTCCATCCGGTTCCAGATTCCGGGAGAGGACACCGGCTGCTGGGCGTAGATCCGCGTGAGGTAGTCGGCGTTGAAGCGCCAGAAGTCGATCAGCTCCGTCACGGCGTCGATCTCGGCCTGGTGCGCCGTCTTCGACTGGTTGAGCATCGTCGCGGCGTTCAACGTCGTCCGCCACGGCCCGGCAAGGAGCTCTGCTGCGCGCAGGAAGACGGCGACGCGCTCCTCCCAGGGCGTCTGCGACCACTCCGGCCATGCCTTGGCGGCGGCAGCGATCGCCTCCTCCACCTCGGCCTCGCCGCCTCCGTGCACGTCGGCGAGGACGTGTTCCTTGCGATGGGGCTCGACAGCCTCGAAGGTCGCGCCCGTCCGCACGTCCTTCCCGCCGATGACACACGGGATGTCGATGCGCTCGGAACGGAGCTCGTCGAGCCGCTTCTTCAGCGCCGCGCGCTCGGGCGAGCCGGGTCCGTACTCCCACGGCCGCTCGTTGAGAGGCGTCGGCGGGCGAAAGATGCCGTGCGTGCTCACGTCGGCGATTCTAAGGCTCGTCGGGAAGTAGATTGGCCCCGTGGCACGGGCACGAGTGCTCTATGACGCCGCGGACTGGGGCGTGGGGGAGCTGCTTCTCGACGGTGATGTGGTCCTGTGGCACGAGCACCCCACCGACGGGAAGGAGACGACGGGCGACCATCCGCTTGCAACGCGCTTTCGCGCGTACTTCCGAGGCGAGCACGACACGTTCGCCGACGTCGATCTCGACCTCTCGTGGTGCACGCCCTTTCAGGCCGAGGTCGTGGACGTCCTGAGACGGGTGCCCTACGGCGAGACGATCACGTACGGCGAGCTCGCCGCCCTCGCCGGGCACCCGGGCGCACACCGCGCGGCCGGGACGTTCTGCGCGACGAATCGCTTCGCGATCGTGCTGCCCTGCCACCGCGTCGTCGCGGCGGGCGGGCTGGGCGGGTACGGCTCGCTCGGGCTCGGCTACAAACGGCGGCTCCTTCGGCTCGAAGGCGCGGCGGCCTAGACGTGCTGGCCGAAGACGTCCGCAACGAGCTCTCTGCCATTGCCCCTCCTCGCAGGTGTGACGCCCTCGCGGAGGTGTCTGCTCTCTTCCACACGGCCGGCGCACTCCACCTCCGCGGCCACGGCGAGGTTGCGCTCCACCTCGACGTCGCGGCCGCGACCGTCGCCAGGAGAGCCTTCGCCCTCCTACGTGACCTTGGCGTTGCGAGCGAGATCCGCACGTACCGCCGGCACGCGTTTCAGCGGGAGACGCGCTACCAGCTCCACGTCGAAGGGTCGCCCGCCGCGCTCGACGTCTTACGCGAGGCCGGAGTCCTCGGGAGCGGCGGCACCCCTGTCACCCGCCCGCCGGTGCGCGTGGTGGGGCGCCGCTGCTGCCGTGCCGCGTACCTCCGCGGCGCAATGCTCGGAGCTGGGTCTGTGAGTGGGCCGCGCTCTCCACATCTCGAGATCCGGTTCCCCGAAGCCGACGGGGCCGCGTTCGTCGCACGCGTGGCTGCGCAGGAGGACGTCGCGTTACGGGTGCGCGAGCGAGCGGGCCACGCCGCCGTCTATGCGCGTGGTGCGGAGACGATCGCGGATGCGCTCGCGCTCGCCGGCGCCAGCGACGCCGCACTCGTTATCGATGAGCACGCTGTCGTAGGTGCCGCGAAGGCGACGGCGAATCGACTGGCGAACGCGGACCACGCGAACCTCGTGCGGACGAGCCGGGCCGCACACGCGCAGCTGACGGCGATCCGGGCCCTCGAGTCAGCGGGGGCTCTCGGCGACCTTCCGGCTGAGCTCCAAGAGATCGCCGAGCTGCGCACGAGGCGTCCCTCCGCCTCGATTCGTGACCTCGGCGCGCGCTGCGACCCTCCCGTGCCGAAAGCCACGGCACAGCGCCGCCTCGCGCGTCTCGTGGCACTGGCAGAGGGATAGACTCGGTCCCTAACCGACGGGAGAGGGAGATGGCGACGATTCGGGTAGGCATCAACGGTTTCGGGCGCATCGGGCGGAACTTCTTCCGAGCGCAGCTGGAGCGCGGTAGCGAGATCGAGGTCGTCGCTGCAAACGATCTCGGCGACGCGGAGACGATGGCGCACCTGCTCCGCTACGACTCAACGCTCGGTCCCCTTGGCCAGGCGGTCGAGGTCAGCGAAGGGGCGATGCGCGTCGGGGACGAGACGGTCACGATGCTCGCTGAGCGCGATCCGGCGGCGCTGCCGTGGGGCGAGCTCGGCGTGGAGGTCGTGCTCGAGTCGACGGGGTTCTTCACGAGTCGCGAGGGAGCGCAGAAGCATCTCGACGCAGGTGCGAAGAAGGTCGTCATCTCGGCGCCGGCCACGGACCCCGACATCACGATCGTGCTCGGCGTGAACGACGGCGACTACGACCCCGACCGTCATCACATCGTCTCCAATGCGTCCTGCACGACGAACTGCGTCGCTCCGCTCGCGAAGGTGCTCAACGACTTCGCAGGCATCGAGAGCGGCTTCATGACGACAATTCACGCGTACACGCAGGATCAGAGCCTCCAAGACATGCCGCACACCGACCTGCGGCGGGCTCGCGCGGCGGCCATCAACCTCATACCCACCTCCACTGGTGCAGCCAAGGCGATCGGGCTCGTGCTGCCCGAGCTTCAGGGCAAGGTGGACGGCGTTGCGGTGCGCGCCCCCATCGCAACCGGATCCCTGACTGATCTCGTTGTCGCACTCGGTCGCGATGTCTCAAAGGACGAGATCAATGAGGCATACAGGCAAGCAGCCGGTGCCGGGCTCGACGGGATCCTGCAGTACTCGCAGGACCCTCTCGTCTCGACGGACATCGTCCACTCGCAGTACTCGTGCATCTTCGACAGCGAGCTCACGATGGCGCACGGGCGGACGGCGAAGGTCTTCGGCTGGTACGACAACGAGTGGGGCTACTCGTGCCGGCTCGTGGATCTCGTCGGCCGGATGGGCGCAACGCTTCCCTCCTAGGCCCATGCACCGGCCGCGCTCCGTCCGCGACGCCGATGTTGGTGGCAAGCGCGTCCTCGTGCGGGCAGACCTCAACGTG
Organism: uncultured Actinomycetes bacterium; assembly: GCA_963724675.1. Taxonomy (GTDB): domain Bacteria; phylum Actinomycetota; class Thermoleophilia; order Gaiellales; family Gaiellaceae; genus PALSA-612. Next base: position 170,913 of record CAVRVP010000001.1, read on the forward strand.
CCGCTCGAGGACGGTCAGATCGCCGACGACACGCGCATTCGTGCGTCTCTCGAGACCCTCCGCTTCGTGCTCGATCGTGACGCCGTGGAGGTCGCTGTGTGCTCTCACCTGGGAAGGCCGAAGGGGCCAGACGCCGCGTTCTCGATCGAGCCGGTACGCGAGCGTCTCCACGAGTTGCTTCCCGACGAGCGTGTGCGCGTGCTGGAGAACACGCGATTCCACTCCGGTGAGACGGCGAACGATCCGGCCTACGCCGCCGAGCTTGCCTCGGGCATGGATCTCTACGTCAACGACGCGTTCGGGTCGGCGCATCGTGCGCATGCGTCGACCGAGGCTGTCGCCCACATCCTCCCGGCGTATGCGGGCCTGCTGCTCGAGGCCGAGCTCGAGCACCTCGGCCGGCTGCTCGGCGACGTCGAGCGACCGTTCGTTCTCGTGGCCGGTGGCGCCAAGGTCGCCGACAAGCTCGGCGTTCTCGAGCACCTCGGGCACCGTGCCGACTCGGTCATCATTGGCGGCAAGATGGCCGAGGAGCTGCGCGACGAAAGCCCGCTCCCGTTCGCCGTCGAGCTGCCGACCGACGTCGTGGCGGCCTCGGCCTTCGAGCCCGATGCCGAGACCGCGGTCGTCCCGTACGCAGCAGTGCCCGACGGGTGGCTCGGGCTCGACATCGGCCCTGAGACGCGCGAACGGTTCGCATCCCTCATCCGGCCGGCGCGAACGGTCTTCTGGAACGGCCCGATGGGGGTCTTCGAGTGGGAGCGCTTTGCGGCCGGCACCGCGGCAGTCGCCCGCGCCGTTGCCGAGGCCGACGCGTACTCGGTCGTCGGCGGCGGCGATTCCGTCCGCGCCATCAACGAGCTCGGGCTCGCCGACGACGTGTCGTGGGTGTCGACGGGCGGCGGCGCGTCGCTCGAGCTGCTCGAGGGGAGGGAGCTTCCAGGCGTGGCGGCGATTCCCGCCTCGGTGCTAGATTCGCCTCATGTCTGAGCAGCTGGCAGAGACAGCTCGGGCACTCGTCGCCCCCGGGAAGGGAATCCTCGCTGCCGACGAGTCGAGCGGCACGATCAAGAAGCGCTTCGACTCGATCGGCGTCGAATCGACCGAGGAGAGCCGTCGCGGCTACCGCGACCTTCTCTTCACGACCGAGGGCGCCGCGGAGCACGTGAGCGGCGTCATCCTCTACGACGAGACGATCCGCCAGCAGTCGGCCGACGGTGAGGCGTTCCCGGCGAAGCTCGAGGGGCAGGGCATCATCCCCGGGATCAAGGTGGACACGGGAGCGAAGCCGCTTGCGAACGCTCCCGGGGAGACGGTGACGGAAGGGCTCGACGGGTTGCGAGAGCGCCTGGACGAGTACCGCGAGCTCGGCGCGCGCTTCACGAAGTGGCGTGCGGTGATCATGATCGGCGCGGACATCCCCAGCGAGTACTGCGTCTGGACGAACGCGCACGCGCTCGCGCGCTACGCGGCGCTGAGCCAGGAAGCGGGGCTCGTCCCGATCGTCGAGCCCGAGGTGCTGATGGACGGCGACCACACGATCGAGCGCTCGTTCGACGTCACGTCACGCACGCTGCACGCGGTCTTCACCGAGCTGCGCGACCAGCGTGTGAGCTGCGAGGGGATGCTGCTGAAGCCGAACATGGTGCTCTCGGGGTATGCCTGCCCGACGCAGGCGAGCGCGGCGGAGGTGGCGGAGCAGACGCTCACGTGCTTCCGCCGGCACGTGCCCGCCGCCGTTCCGGGGATCGTCTTCCTGTCGGGTGGGCAGTCGGACGAGGACGCGACGGCGCACTTGAGCGCGATGAACGCGCTCGGCCCGCATCCGTGGGAGCTGAGCTTCTCGTACGGCCGGGCGCTCCAGGCGCCCGCCCTCAAGGCCTGGGGCGGCGAGACGGCAAACATCGCCGCCGCGCAGGCCGCGTATCTCCATCGCGCACGCATGAACGGGCTGGCGCGCTCGGGCGAGTATTCCCCTGCGCTCGAGACGCACGTCGCGGCGTAGCAGCTACGAGAGGGCTTCGAGCTTCCGGGCCGGGTGGTCGGCCTCGACGCGTCGCACCGTGCCCGAGCGAGAGCGCATGACGATCGAGTCGGTGAACATGCGGTCGGCGGTGTAGCGAACGCCGTTGAGGAGGGTGCCGTCCGTGACGCCCGTTGCCGCAACGAAGACGTCGTCGCCGCCGACGAGGTCGTTCGTCGTCAGCACGCGATCGAGATCGAATCCGGCCGCGACGAGCTCGCGCCGCTCGTCGTCCGTGCGCGGCCAGAGCTTGCCTTGGATTGCGCCGCCGAGGCACTTGATCGCTGCGGCGGAGATGACGCCCTCGGGGGTGCCGCCGACGCCCATGAGCAGGTCGACACCGCTCCCGGGGCGCGCAGCGGCGATCGCGGGCGCGACGTCGCCGTCCATGATCAACCGGACCTTCGCGCCGATCTCGCGGAGGGCCGCGATCAGGTCGACGTGGCGGTCACGATCGAGGACGACGACCGACACGTCCTCCGGCGCGACCTTCTTGGCCCTGGCGACGGCGCGGACGTTGTCGGCCGGAGATGCCTCGATGTCGATCGCCTCTGCCGCGTCAGGCCCCACGGCGATCTTGTCCATGTAGACGGCTGCGCCGGGAAAGAACATCGTGCCGGCCTCCGCCAGGGCGATCACGGCGATGGCGCTCGGGGCGCCGTGGGCCGTCAGCCGCGTCCCTTCGAGCGGATCGACCGCCACGTCCACCTCCGGCCCTTCGCCGTTCCCGACCGACTCGCCGTTGTACAGCATCGGCGCCTCGTCCTTCTCACCCTCGCCGATGACCACCGTGCCGCGCATCCGAACCGTGTCGAGCATCGTCCGCATGCCGTCGACGGCGGCCTGGTCGGCAGCGATCTTGTCGCCCCGCCCGACCCAGCGCCCGGCTGCGATCGCCGCAGCTTCGGTGACGCGGACGAGCTCGAGCGCGAGGTTCCGGTCCGGAGGCGTCGTCATGCAGCCATCCTAAACCGCCCCATCCCGACCGGGCCTTCGGTCTAGACTCGAACCGTGCCCACGGGTCGGAAGCCGCTCGTCGCCGGCAACTGGAAGATGTTCAAGGGGCCCGCGGAGACCCGGGAGTTCTGCCGTGCGCTCGCCGTCCGCGTGGAGGGCATGGACGGCGTCGACGTGACGGTGTGCCCGCCGTTCGCGTCTCTCCACGCAGCCGTGCTCGAGCTGGCCGGCACCGAGATCGCGGTTGCGGCCCAGAACGTCCACTGGGAGGAGAGCGGCGCGTTCACGGGTGAGGTGTCGCCCCAGATGCTCAAGGAGTCGGGCGTCTACGGCGCGATCGTGGGTCACTCGGAGCGGCGCCAGCTCTTCGGCGAGACGGACGACGGCGTTGCACGCCGAGCCGCCGCGGCTCTCGAGGCGGGGCTCTCCGTGATCGCGTGCGTCGGCGAGCTCGAGGAGGAGCGGGAGCGCGGCGAGACGGAGGCGGTGCTGCGACGCCAGGTGTCCGTGCTCGAGCCCCACGACAACCTCGTCGTCGCCTACGAGCCGGTGTGGGCGATCGGCACCGGGAAGACGGCGACGCCGGCGATTGCCCAGGAGGCCCATGCCCTCGTCAAGTCCCTGCTCGACGTGCCCGTGCTCTACGGCGGGTCCGTGAAGCCGGACAACGCTGCCGAGCTCCTCGCCGAGCCAGCCGTCGACGGCGCCCTCGTCGGTGGGGCCTCTCTCGACGTCGAGTCGTTCGCCGCGATTTGCGAAGCCGCAGCTACCCACTCGTAGCGCTCGTCATCCTCGACGGCTGGGGTTGCGCCCCGGCCGGGCCGGGGAACGCCGTCGACCTCGCTCGGACGCCCGTGTTCGACGAGCTCGTGGCCCGCTTTCCTCACTCGACTCTCGATGCGTCGGGCGAGGCCGTCGGGCTTCCACCCGGACAGATGGGGAACTCGGAGGTCGGCCATCTCACGATCGGCGCGGGACGCCGTCTCTACCAGGACCTCCAGCGCGTGAACCACGCCATCGCCGACGGGTCGTTCTTCGACGATCCCGGTGCTGACGGCGGCCTTCGAGCGGGGCACGAGCGTCCACCTGATCGGGCTCGTCTCCCAGGGCGGCGTCCACTCGCACATCGACCACCTCCGTGCGCTGCTCCGCTTCGCCCCGGAGCGGACGTGGGTGCACGCCTTCACCGATGGCCGCGATGTGTCTCCGCACTCCGCTGCCGACGATCTCGCCAGCCTGCCGACCGATCGCATCGCCACGGTCTGCGGCCGCTACTACGCGATGGACCGCGACTCCCGCTGGGAGCGGACAGACCGCGTGTTCCGCGCCCTCACCGGCGGAGGACGGCGAGACGCCGATAGCCGACGATCCCGTCGAGGCCGTGCGCGCGAGCTACGAGCGTGGCGTCACCGACGAGTTCATCGAGCCGGTCGTCATCGCCGGGCGACCGCGTATCGCGCCAGAGGACTCGGTCATCTTCTTCAACTTCCGCCCCGACCGAGCGCGGCAGCTGTCGCGCCGGCTGGTCGACGCCGGCTTCGACCTGACGACCATGACGCGTTACGACGACGAGCTCGACTGTCCGGTCGTCTTCGGGGAGCAGCGCGTCACCGACACGCTCGCGGAGACGCTCTCGCGCGCCTCGATTCGGCAGCTGCACGTGGCGGAGACGGAGAAGTACGCGCACGTCACGTACTTCCTGAACGGCGGCCGCGAGGAGGAGTGGGAGGGGGAGACGCGGATCCTCGTACCGTCGCCGCGCGATGTCGCGACGTACGACGAGCGGCCCGCGATGTCTGCGCCCGACGTGGCGCGTGCGGTTGTGGACGGGGTCGACAGCGGCGCGTATGGCTTCGTGATCGTGAACTTCGCGAACCCCGACATGGTCGGGCACACGGGAGTGATCGCTGCCGTCGTCGAGGCCGTCGAGACGGCCGATACGTGTCTCGGCGAGGTGATCGGGGCAGTGGAGCGCGCGGGCGGTGTGAGCCTCGTGACAGCCGATCACGGGAACGCCGAGCAGATGCTCGAAGCGGACGGCGTCAGCCCGCACACTGCGCACACGACGAATCCCGTTCCCGTCGTCCTCACCGCGCCCGAAATGGCGCTGCGAGACGGTGGTGAGCTCGCCGACATCGCCCCGACGTGCCTCGGGCTGCTGGGCGTTGATGTGCCTTCTGTTATGACGGGTAAGCCTCTCGTTAACCCGCCGTAAGGTCGGTCCCGCGCGGCCCCCGATCCGGCCACAGGCATGGCTATACTGCCGCACCTTGTCGCTCCCGCAACCTGACCTCGGGATCCTCCGAAAGGCCCAGCGTGGAGACGAGCGCGCGTTCGCGATCATCGTGCGCACGTACGAGCGGCCGGTCTACAACTACGTCCTGCGGCTCGTCCACGACCGCTCGCTCGCCGAGGATCTCACGCAGGAAGTCTTCCTCCGCGTCTACCAGGGGCTGCCGAAGTTCTCGCTGCGCTGCCGCTTCACGACATGGCTCTTCCAGGTGACGAAGAACCGCGTCCTCGACGAGCTGCGCGCGAACGAGCGGAGGCCCCGTGCGCTCGTCCCGATCGACGAGATGGCGCCGCTCGCGGCGCTCGACGCTCCGCCCGAGCGGGTCGAGGCGATGGACGCCGTGTGGCGTGCCGTCGACGCCCTCAACCCGGATCTCAAGATGGCGCTCCTGCTCAGGGACGTCGTCGGCCTCCCGTACGTCGAGATCGCCGACTCGCTCGAGGTGACGCTCGCGACCGTCAAGTGGCGGATCCACAAGGCACGGGACGAAGTGCAACTTTCCCTCGCCCGCGAAGGGATCACCTACGGCCGTAGCGGCGCGGAGGAGATCACGCCAACCGCCGAGGTCGCGCGCTCCGCCGGCGGCGGCTTCTAGCTCCTAGAGACCTACCGCGAGCCGCTCTGCGAGAGTCGCCGGGAGTCCGGCGGCACGAATCGCCTCCTGCGTCCCGGCGATGTCGTACTCGACACGCTCGAACGACGCCGATCCGGCATCGGAGTCGATGAGCAGCCACGACGCCCGCGGGTCACCGTCGCGCGGCTGACCGACGGATCCGGGATTGAGCAGCCACCGTGCGCCGTCGAGGCTCACGGCCGTTCCCTCGGGTGCATGGCCGCCGGCGAGAACGCCTTCGTCCAGTGACGCGGCGATCGGTACGTGGCTGTGGCCGACGAGAACGACCGGGGCGCTCGTCAGCTCGAGTGCCATCCGGACGGCGTCTTCGGACAGGACGTACTCCCACACCGGGTCGCGCGGGCTGGCGTGGAAGAGCGCGGCGCCGGGCTCGCGCGCCTGCGGCTCGAGGCCGGCGAGGAAGCGGCGTGACGGCGCGTCGAGGTGCATGGCGGTCCAGGCGCCGGCGGTGGCCGCGTCGGGATTGAAGTCGCCCGCGAGCACGACCGTGCCGAGGGCGAGGAGATCGTGATTTCCGGCGAGGCACACGTCCGTCCGGTCGGCGATGACGGCGCAGCACTCGTTCGGCAGCGGGCCGTAGCCGACCGTGTCTCCGAGGCACCAGATGGCGTCGACGCGCGCGTCGTCGATCGCTTCGAGCACACGCTCGAGGGCGATGAGGTTACCGTGGACGTCCGAGATGACGGCGATGCGCAATCGAAGGCCTTTCCTCGCGATCGCAACCGTACTCGTCGCCGCGGTCGCGTGGTGCATAGCTGCGTACTTCCTCTGGGACACGACCGTCCCGTCGAACCTCCACCTGCCTCACCTCGACGCAGCCGACTACTTCACGGCGGACGAGCTGCGCGACGCGGATCGGTACGAGCGCTTCCACCGCATCAACTGGATCCTGTCCACCGTCGCGCTGTTCGTCGTTCTCGGCTGGTATGCCGTGCGCGGCGTGCGGTTCGTCCGCGAGTCGGCGGCCGGCCGGATCGGAACCGGAATGCTGCTCGCGATGATCGGGTTCGGGCTCGTCTGGCTCGTCCAGGTCCCGTTCACCATCGCCGCCACGTGGTGGGAGCGCCGCCACGACGTGGCGAAGGTCGGCTACGTCGACGCGCTCCTCGGCGGCTGGGTCCAGCTCGGAGTGGAGTTTCTCTTCCTCTCCTTCTCCGTGTTGATCGTGATGGGTCTCGCGGGACTCGTCGGCGACTGGTGGTGGATTCCGGGAAGCCTCGCCTTCATCGCGCTGTCGGCGCTCTTCCTCTTCATCTCGCCGTACCTCGTCCTCGACACGCACGGGATCCGCGACCGTGAGCTCGCCGCCGACGTGCGTCGTCTTGCCGCGCTCGAGGGCGTGTCCGACGTCGACGTGGCCGTCGAGGACGTCGACAAGTACACGTCCGCGGCAAATGCGTATGCGACCGGGCTCGGCCCCTCGCGGAAGGTCTTCCTCTGGAACACGCTCCTCGACGGACGCTTCGACGACGACGCGGTCCGCGTGGTCGTGGCGCACGAGTTCGGTCACCAGGCGCGCAACCACCTGCCCAAGGCTCTCGCCTGGTACGCGCTCTTCGCCATCCCGGGCGCGTGGGCGATCGCGCGGCTCACCCGTCGGCGCGGCGGCATGCGCGCGCCCGAGGCGGTGCCGCTCGCCCTTCTCGTCCTCGTCGGGTTGAGCCTGCTCGCGCTTCCCCTCCAGAACGTCATCTCCCGCCACCTCGAGGCCGAAGCCGACTGGAGCGCGCTCGAGGTGACGCGGGACCCGGATGGCGCCGCGGAGCTCTTCCAGCGCTTCTCCACGACGAGCCTCGGAGATCCAACGCCGCCGGGCTGGGCGTACATCCTCCTCGATACGCACCCGCCGCTTCTCGATCGGATCGAGATGGCCGAGGCGTGGCGCGCGCGCAATCCGGACGCGACGCCACTGTTCGGCGAGCCAGGATCCTGAGCGCGCGCCGCTACTACGATGTCTTCGTGCCGACCAGGGTCACCTTGCGGCAGGCGGGCGTCGCCGCTGGGGCGTTCGTCTGCCTGCTCGTCATCGGAACGGTCGGCTTCATGCTGCTCCTCGACGAGAATGTCTTCGATGCGCTCTTCCGGACGATCAACACCGTCTACACGGCCGGGTTGTTCGACGCTCCCGAGTCGACCGCTGCGAAGGCGTTCACGCTCTTCCTCGTCGTCGGCGGCGTCGCGATCTTCCTCTACGTCTTCGCCCTGCTCGTCGAGATCGCCGTCAGCGGCACCGTCGGCGGAGCGTGGCAGCGGCGGCGGACGCAGACGAGCCGTGAACAAGCTCGAGAGACCACTACATCATCTGCGGCTACGGCCGCGTCGGCCGCCGCATCGGCCAGGAGTTCCGCGAGACAGGCCTCGAGTACGTCGTCGTCGACGTCAATGCGGACGCGCTCAAGGTCGCCCACGAACGAGGCGACCTGGTGATCGAAGGAGCGGGAACCGAGGCCGGCCTGCTGGTCGAGGCAGGTATCGAGCGAGCGACGCGGGTCTGGTCGCCTCGAGCGACTCGGACGTCGACAATCTCTACATCACGCTCTCGGCCAAGGCGGCGAGACCCGACATCCTCGTCGTAGCCCGGGCGTCGACGCAGGACGCGGCCGAGAAGCTGCGTCTCGCGGGCGCGGACCGCGTCGTCCAGCCGTACACGACGGCTGGACAGGAGATGGCGAAGCTCGTGGTCAAGCCGCAGGTGGCGGCGTTCCTCGACATCGTCACGTCGGCCGGCGGCCCCGATCTCAGCATGGAGGAGATCGAGGTCACGGGAGCATCCGCCCGGGCAGGCGAGACGATCCGCTCGCTCCGGGTGCGCCATGCCACCGGGGCGCTCATCATCGCCGTGCGCAAGGCGGACGGCGCGTTCGACGCGACGCCCAGCCCTGACGAGGTGCTCGACGAGGGCGACGTGCTGATCGCCGTCGGGACGATCGCCGAGCTCCAGGCGCTCGAAGAGCTCTTTGCTCCCAGCGGTGTCTCCACCTAGGGCCCGTGTCCGACGCCCCGTTCACCCTCCGCCACTTCCGCTTCGCCGTCACCGCGTTCGTCTTCGCGCTGACGCTGGGAGCGGTCACGTTCGCCCTGACGCTCGACGAGAGCCCGCTCGACGCCCTCTATCGCTCGACGGTCACGATCTCGCTCACCGGGCTCGACACCCGCCCCGATTCGGCCAGCGCCGAGATCGCGACGATCGTGCTCATCCTCAGCGGCATGGCAATCTACGCGTACATCGCCGGCGCCCTCGTCGAGATCGTCGCCCGCGGCGTGCTCACCGGATCGTGGAGCGACCGGAGAAGGCAGAAGATGATCGGAAACATGCGAGACCACTACATCATCTGCGGCTTCGGCCGCGTCGGGCAGGCCGTCGCGGCGGAGTTCCGCAGCGCCGGCGTGCCGTACGTCGTCATCGACGTCGACCCTGAGGCGATAGCCGCGGCGAAGGAGCAGGACGCGCCGTGGATCGAAGGATCGGGAACACAGGACGAGGATCTCGAGGCAGCGGGCATCGCCGAGGCGCGGGGTCTCGTCGCATCGGCCGACTCCGACGCGGACAACCTGTTCATCACCGTCTCCGCACGAACCATGCGGCCGAACATCCTCATCGTCGCGCGCGCGTCCGACGCCGATGCGGCTCGCAAGCTCCAGCGAGCCGGCGCCGACCGCGTTACGCAGCCGTTCTCGATTGCGGGGAACGGCATGGCCAAGCTCGTGCTTCGGCCCCAGGTCGCAGCGTTTCTCGACATCGTGTCGTCGTCCGGAGGCCCGGACATTCGCCTCGATGAGATCGAGGTGGTCCCGGCGTCGCGGCCGGCGGGCCACACGATTCGTGAGCTACGTCTGCGCCACGAGACGGGTGCGCTCGTCATCGCCGTCCGACACCGCGACGGCAACTTCGACGTGACACCGAGCCCCGACCTGACGCTCGAGCCGGGCGACGTGATCATCGCCGTGGGCACGAGCGGCGAGCTGCAGGCACTCGAGCAGATGCTCTCGCCACACGAGACCGTTGCCGGCTGAGGCGCTCCGGCGCCTCGAGCGCGAGCTGGGCGAGCTCGCGGGCGCCGAGATCGAGCTCGAGCGGCCGGCGAACGCCGACCACGGCGACTACGCGACGAACATCGCGCTCAAGACCGCGGGCGCGACAGCGCGGAACCCGCGCGAGGTCGCGGAGGAGCTCGGCTCGCGCGCAGCGAGCCTCGCGACGGTCGAGCGCACGGAGGTCGCCGGCCCAGGTTTCCTCAACCTCTGGCTCACAGACGCGTGGTTCGAGGAGGCGCTCGGCGAGCTGCTCGACGCAGGCGGTGCCTACGCCGCCGGCTCGGCGACCGCGCCCGAGCGGATCCAGGTGGAGATGGTCTCGGCCAACCCGACCGGACCGCTCACGGTCGGCTCGGCACGAAACGGGGCCTACGGCGACTCGGTCGCGCGGCTCCTGGCCTACGCCGGGCACGCGGTCGAGCGGGAGTACTACTACAACGACATCGGCCGCCAGATCGATCTGTTTCGTGCATCGGTCGAGGCTCGTCGCGCGGGGGAGGACGTGCCTGAGGACGGCTACGGCGGTGCGTATGTCGACACGATCGCCGCCCTGGACGGCGATCCGGTCGAGCTGATGATGGCCGCAATCGTGTCGGAGCTCGAGGCGTTCCGCATCCACTTCGACTCGTGGGCGCGCCAGGCGCGAGGTCGAGCGCGAGATCGAGGCCGCGATCGCGCGCATCGACACGTACGAGGCAGACGGATCGGTGTGGGCCCGCACGACGTCGTTCGGTGACGACAAGGACCGGCCGCTCGTCAGCTCGGAGGACGGGCGGTACCTGTACTTCGCCGCGGACGTCGCCTATCTCCGCAACAAGCTCGAGCGGGGGTTCGACCGGGCCATCTATGTGCTCGGCGCCGATCACCACGGCTACGTGGCGCGCCTCGAAGCGGCGGCCGGCCTACTCGGGTACGACCTGGCGCGCATCGAGGTGCTCGTCTACCAGCTCGTCAATCTCGTCGAGGGCGGCGAGGCCAAGCGCATGTCGAAACGGCGCGGCGACGTCGTGTTCCTCTCGGAGCTGATCGACAAGATCGGCGTCGATGCCACGCGCTGGTACCTCGTCTCCCGCGGCCACGACCAGCCGATCGACATCGACGTCGACCTCGCGGCCGAGCAGACGCAGAAGAACCCCGTCTACTACGTCCAGTACGCGCATGCGCGCATCGCGGGCATCCGCCGAAACGTCGGCGACGTGGCGCCGTCGTCGAAGGCGTACGGCGTCCTCGCGAAGGAGGAGCGCGAGCTCGTCAAGCGGCTCGTCGAGTTCCCCGCCGTCGTGCGCGAGGCGACGGAGCGCCGCGCGCCGCACGGGCTGACGACGTTCGCGATTCGCGTGGCCGACGACTTCCATCGCTTCTACCACGAGCACCGCGTCGTCGAGGGAGGTGAAGCGATGGCGTTCCGGCTCGGCCTTTCCGAAGCGACGCAGGCCGTCATCGCGCAGGCGCTCGACCTGATCGGCGTCGCCGCTCCCGACCGCATGTAGCACGGAGGCCGTCACGAGGACGGCCTCCGCGTCTCGGTGAGTGAAGACGACAGCGCTAGACGAGCGCCTTCCAGAAGAGCTTGACGTCCTCTGCCGGGAACGTCTCGGTCTCGAACATCTCGAGCTTGGCGATCTTGGCGAGAACGCGGAACGCGGCCTCGAGATCGGGGTACTCGAAGATCCCGAGGTACTCCCACGGACCCATGACGGCGAGGAAGCGCTCGACGGTGCCGCCCTCCTCCTCGACGATCTTGTGGATCTTCTCGAAGTACTCGGGGGTCTTCTCGAAGTGGTCGCGCGCAATCGGCGCGAGCCTGAAGAGCCCGACATACGTGAACATCAGAACCTCCTACCTTGGGGGCATCGCGTAGAGCCCCACCAAGAGGAGAGCATCTTCCTCGACGCCTCCCGTCGCATCAGCGGGGCCGCGGATGGGGTTGCTCGAAAGTACGTAGACAGCCCCTGAAGCGAGAGCGGACGATGGGACTCGAACCCACGACACCTGGCTTGGGAAGCCAGTGCTCTACCAACTGAGCTACGTCCGCGTCGCGCCCACGATAGCGGGCTGAGAAGGGGAAGCGGCCGCCGCACAGCCACCTCCCCGAGGCGGGATCCTACTCCGTCCGAGGCCAGGCGGCGGCGAGCTTCTGCCGCGTCTCGAGGAGGTGCTCGGGGAGCACCTTCACGTCGGCGAGCACGGGCATGAAGTTCGTATCGCCGGCCCAGCGTGGGACGACGTGAAGGTGGACGTGGTCGACGACGCCGGCGCCCGCGACGCGGCCGAGGTTCCAGCCGAGGTTGTAGCCCTGTGGCGCGAACGTCTCGGCAAGTGCGCCCATGCCGCTCGCTGCAAGCCGGTGGATCTCGATCAGCTCGTCGTCCGTCAGGTCACCGATGTCGCCGATATGACGTAGCGGCGCGACCATCAGATGGCCTGAGGAGTACGGGTACTTGTTCAGGAGGACGAAGGACGTCGCGCCTCGGTGGACGACCAGGCCGTCCTCGTCGGTTGCAGCCGCGGCGTCGCAGAAGACGCATCCCGGGAGCTCGTCGGCCGCCGCGATGTACTCGAGCCGCCACGGTGCCCAGAGCTGCTTCACGCAGGTGAGGCTACGACATACTCGGGCCGTGGCGTTCGACGACGACTTCCCCTCGATGCTCGCGGCGCTCGAGGCGCGCATGTCGCGCGACGACATCGCCTCGGCGCTCGGCGTCGACGAGGAGAAGCTCGACGAGATTGCGTCCGGCTACCTACCGGACGAGGAGGTGGCGGACCGACTGCGCGCGCTCGCTGCGTCGCCACCGTCCGGCCGTGTTCTGCGTGTCCCGACGAAGGCGGTCGCGGTCTTCATCATCGCCGACGCGCTGTTCTTCGCGATCTTCGCCGTCGTGTTCTTCTCGCGCTCGCGCGGCAGAGCTAGAGCCAGCGCTTGTACTTGAAGTAGCCGGCAAGGCCGACGATCGCGGCGGCCATCAGCCCGACGATCACCCAGAACGCCTCGTGCGTCCCCTCGCCGGGGAAGAGCACGTTCATCCCGAAGACGCTCGCGATTGCCGTCACCGGGAGGACGATCATGCTGAACACCGTGAGCAGTCGCAGCACCTCGTTGTGGCGGTGGGAGATGACCGACTCGTTCGTCGACTCGAGCCCCTCGACGACCTCCTTGTAGTTGTCGAGGAGGTCCCAGATCCGCTCGGCCGAGTCGACGATGTCGTCGAAGTAGACGTCGAGCTCCTGCGGGAGGAACGGCTGCGTGCGCCGCTCGAGGACGCGGAGCGTCGCCCGCTCGGGCTTGATGATCTTGCGGTACGAGATGATCTCCTGCTTCACGTTGGAGATGTCGCGCACGACTTCCTCGGCCTGACCCTCGAACATGTCGTCTTCGATCGTGTCGAGCTTGTGCCCGATCTTGTCGAGGATCGGGAAGCAGTAGTCGAAGAGGTCGTCGAGCACGTGGTAGAGCAGGTACCCGGAGCCCTTCGAGAACAGGTGGTCGCGGAGCTCCTCGTCGTCCACGCACCGCTGGAAGAGCCGCGTCACCGGCAGGAGCTCGACGTTCGGCAGCGTCACGAGGTACCCGTCGCCGAGGAAGAGGTCGAGCTCGGCCGCGTTCAGCCGCTGGACCGCCTTGTCGTAGACGGGAAAGTGGAGAACGACGAAGAGGTAGTCGGGGTACTCGTCGATCTTCGGCCGCTGGCGCTTCGAGAGCACGTCCTCGATGTCGAGCGGATGCCAGCCGAAGCGCTCGGAGAGCGCCTCCGAGCCCGCCGTGTCGGGCGAGGCGAGGTTGATCCAGGTGAGCCCGTTGGCGCTGAGCTCAGCGAGCTGCGGCTCGGACCGCGGGGCGACCTCGCCGAGACGTGCGCGGCGCGACGACCGGCGGATGCGAGGCAGACCGGCCATCGGTACTGAGAGGGTCGTCCTGAGCGGGAGCCATAGCCCGCTCATTGTAGGCGAACCCCGCGGCTAGACTGGGAGCACGCGCCTGTAGCTCAGGGGATAGAGCGCGCGCCTCCGGAGCGCGAGGCCGCAGGTTCGATTCCTGCCAGGCGCATAGCGAGGGCTATTCGTCCGCCGCGTCGTGTTCGCGACATGTCGACGAAGAATCCGGGAGGCTTCGCCGCATGCCTCTACTGCCAGTGCCGAGCGGTACGACGTGCGACCTTCGAAGTTGCGGGCGCCCGGCGGACTACAGCCCTCGACAACTGCCGTGTCTGCAAGCAGCACGTTGACCTCGCGTTCGTTGCGAGAGTTCCGCCGTCGAGATCGGTACTGAGGTTCTTCCCGTGGCTCTGGAGACTGACGCCTGAGCTTCTAAACGGGTTCTACGACCTGTCCGGGGCCGCGTGGGAGGAGACACACGGAAGATGGCGCGCCCGCCTCCGCGCCGAAGGACTAGGGATCTGTGCCACGCGCCGTGCCACGACCCGCCCGTGAGCAGGGACTCGTCGCTTCCGGCGCATGGGTCAGATCGGGAACTCGTCGTACTGGGGGAGATCGTCCGTGATCTCGTACCACGGCGCCTTCTCGCTGACCCAGATGTGCACCGTCGGCCGGATGCTCGGCGTGTCGACGAGCGACCCGAGGGCGACGTGGACGTACGCGCCGTCGCGGACGACGGAGTAGAGGAGCGAGCCGCACGTCGCGCATCGCGTGTGGTTGTCGTCCTCGCCACCGACGACGAGGAGCGTGTCGCGGCCCTTCGGTCACGTCGAGCTGATCGCGCGCGATGCCGCCGAGCGGCTTGAACGCCGAGCCGGTCTCCGCGCGGCAGGACGCGCAGTGACAGTTGAGCGCGTACTCGAAGGCATCGGCGACCTCGTACTGCACGGCGCCGCAGGAGCACTTTCCGGTCAGGACGCCCACGGCCGCCACTCTACGCCGCACCCGCATCGACGGGATCAGGATGGTGGCGCTTCCACGTCGCCGCCGCGATCAGCCCGAGGACGAGCGTCGGCACGATCGTGAGGAAGCGATAGACGAGCACGGCGGCGACGACCTCCGCCTGTCCACCGCCGAAACCGACGAGGAGCGACGTGAGTCCGAGCTCGACGATCCCGAGCCCGCCCGGCGTGAGCGGCAGCGAGCCGAGCACGCGGACGATCGACCAGGCCGCGAACGCCTCGGCCACGGACACGTCCGAGCCGGGGACGTCGAGCACGCGCAGGGACACGAGCAGGACGCCGAAGACGCTCAGGTGCCCGACGAGCGTCGCGAGCGTGAGCACGTGCCAGCGTCGCCGCAGAAGGCCGATCGTGGCCGCGCGGAAGCGGACGAACGACTCGCCGCTCCAGTGTCACGGGCTTCCGTCGCACGAGTCGCTTCAACCAGGAGACGAGGCGCGCGGCGAGGTCGCCGATCTTCCGCGCCAGCGACGCGCTCCAGAAGCCGACGGCGAGCCCCACGACGACGCCCCCGAACACCGCAGCGCCGATCAGCGCCATCGTCCGCAGCAACGGATGGCCCTCCCCTTCGGCCGTGAGCAGGCCGAGCGCGACGATCGGGAAGCCGAAGATGACGAGCTGGTTCCAGACGCCCGTGACGGTGACGGCGAGGGCGACCGGCGGGCCTTTGAAGCCCCAGGCGCGCAGCATGAGCGCGGACACCGCCATGCCCGGTGCGAAGCCGCCGGGCGCGACGTACGTCGACGCGGTCGACGCCTGCGTGACGACGAACGCCTGGCGGAAGCGGAGGCCTGGCAGCGCGGCCTGCCACGGCGGCGCGTACGTGGCGAGGTTGACGAGGGTGATGCCGACGAGCGCGAGCAGGCTCGGCCACGTCAGCGTCTTCACGACGCCCCAGACGTCGCGGTAGTCCGCGATCCGCGGCAGGACGAAGACGAACGTCGCCACGATGACGGCGATCGCGAGGCCGCCGCCGATCAGCTGGCGGGTCCTCGACCGGAGCGGCGTCCCTTTCGTCGGCAGCTCGGTGGCGCGGTCTGCCATCGCGGGCACGCTACACCGACACGGGCATACGATCCGCGCGATGGAGCTCGCCGCCCGCATCGCGACGCTCGAGCTCGCGCAGACGTTCCACATCGCGCGCGAGAGCCAGGACACCGCCGACGTCGTGCAGGTGGAGCTTCGGCACGGCGACCTTTCGGGCTGGGGCGAGGCGGCCCCGATCGCCCGCTACGGCGAGTCGGCGGAGTCCGCTCGTGCGTGGCTCGAGGACGCCGCCGCCGTGATCGGCGACGATCCGTGGGCCCGCGACGAGATCGAGGAGCGCCTGCCGGCCGGCGAGCAGGCGGCGCGCGCGGCTCTCGACGCTGCGCTTTTCGACCTGTGCGGAAAGCAGGCCGGCCTGCCGCTCTACCGGCTGCTCGGGCTCCGTTCCAGCGGTCCTCCGACCTCCTGGACGATCTGGCTCGGCGACCCGGACGACATGGCCCGCCGCGCCGAGGCAGCTGCGACACGCTTCCATCGCCTCAAGCTCAAGCTCGGCGGTGCGGATGGGCTCGACGTCGACCGCGTCCGCGCCGTCCGCGGCGCGACGACGCTGCCGCTTCAGGTGGACGTCAACGAGTACTGGACGGTCGACGAGGCACGCGATGCGCTGCCGGAGCTCGCCGCGCTCGGCGTCGACTACTGCGAGCAGCCGCTGCCCGGCCGGCGACCCCGGCGGGCCGGAGCTTCGCCGCCTGTCACCGATCCCGATCTACGTCGACGAGGACTGCCACACACTCGCCGACGTGGCGGCGTGCGCAGAACGAGCGCACGGCATCAACATCAAGCTCGCGAAGTCCGGCGGCGTGCGCGAGGCGCTCCGCATGGCGGCGGCCGCCCGGGCACTTGGCCTCGGCGTCATGCTGGGCTGCATGGTCGAGTCCGGGCTCGGCATCGCTCCCGGCGCGCACATCGCGAGCCTCTGCGACCACGTCGACCTCGACGGCAACCTCCTCCTGCGCCACGACCCGTGGCCCGGCGTCCGCTTCGAGAACGGCGTCCAGCATCCCTCCGACGAGAATGGCCTCGGTGTCCGAGAAGCGCTATCTGATCCTCGCTGAGGGCTACAGCGGCGACCCGCACTACGGGAAGACCGCGCGCGGGATCCTTCACTACTCGCCGCACGAGACGGTGTGCATCCTCGACTCGACCCGGGCGGGCGCGGCCATGGAGGGAGCTCCCGTCGTCGGCACCCTGGAGAGGCGCTCGCCCACGGGCCGACCACCGCTGTCGTCGGCGTCGCGACACAGGGCGGCCGCTTCCCGCCCGCGTGGCGTGCGCTGTTGCGCCAGTGCATCGAGGCGGGCCTCGACCTCGAGAGCGGGCTCCACGAGTTCCTCGGCGACGACGATGAGCTCGCCGCCCTCGCCGCCGAGCGTGGCGTCACGCTCACCGACCTGAGACGTCCGCCCGAGGGGCTCAACGTGCCCACCGGCGCAAACCTCGAGGTCGACGCGCAGATCGTGCTCACAGTTGGGTCCGACTGCGCGATCGGCAAGAAGACCGTCGCGCTGGAGCTCGACCTCGCGGCGCGTCGGCGTGGCCTGCCGTCGGTGTTCTGCCCGACCGGCCAGACGGGAATCGCAATCGCAGGCTGGGGCATCGCCGTCGACGCGGTCGTCGCGGACTTCCTCGCGGGCGCTGCCGAGCGGCTCGTGGTCGAAGGGCACGAGCGGGGAGGACGGCTGCTGTTCGTCGAAGGGCAGGGCGCCCTTTGCCATCCGCTCTACTCCGGCGTCACGCTCGGCCTGGTCCACGGTGCAGCGCCGCACGGGTTCGTCCTGTGCCACAAGGCCGGGGAGACCGAGATCGAAGGCTGTCCCGGCCATCCGATTCCCCCGCTCACCGAGCTCGTCGAGCTGCACGAGCGTGTCTCGCTTCCGGCACGCAAGGCGCGCGTCCTGGCCATCGCGCTCAACACCGGCGGTCTCGACGAGGACGCATCGCGAGCCGCCATTGCGGCGGTCGAGCAGGAGACAGGGCTCCGTACGGACGACCCCGTTCGCTTCGGAGCCGATAGGCTCCTCGACGCCATCCTCCCGGGCCTGGAGCCGATTTTCGTCTGATCGGGTCTCAGCTCCCCGGCCCTTTTTGCCGACGACACCTCCTGTGAAACGCCACACCATCGCCGCTGCCTGTGCGCTCGCTCTGCTCGCGGCAGGGAGCGCTGCTGCATCGCCTCGATTCGGCGTCGCCGAGGACATGACGAAGTACGCGGACGACGGGGGCGCATCGCTCTACCCACGCATCACCGCGCTCGGCATGACCGAGAACCGGATCACCGTGCGCTGGAACCAGTTCGCACCGACGTCGATCCAGGAGCGCGGCTTCCTCGACCGCTCGCTCCCCGTCGCGGCGCACGCCGGCGTCCGCGTCGTGTTCGACGTCTATCCGACCGAAGCCTGGGCACTGTCCGTCGACCCGGAGACGCGCGCGGCACTGTTCGCCGCGTACCTCCAGACGCTGGCGCGCACGTATCCGCAGGTGACCGAGTACATCGTCGGCAACGAGCCGAACGAGTCGTACTTCTGGCAGCCGCAGTTCGGGCCGGCGGGTGAGCAGGTCTCTGCCGCGGCGTTCGGGCGGCTGCTCGCCGTGTCGTACGACGCGCTCAAGGCCGTCAATCCCGCGATCCGCGTGATCGCAGCCGGACCGTCCAACGAAGGGAACGACAAGACGTCGACGTCGCCCGTCCGCTTCCTCAAGGCGCTCGGCGACGCGTATCGGACGAGCGGTCGAGGAACGCCGATCATGGACGCGCTCTCCTTCCACGTCTACCCGCGGACGAACACCGATCCTCCGGACAAGCCGTTCGGTTGGCCGAACGCGGGCGGCGCCGACCTCGCGCGAATCAAGCAGGCCGTGTGGGACGCGTTCCAGGGAACCGCCCAGCCGGTGTTTGCCGAGGCTCCCGCAGCGCCGGAGGCCGGCCTGCGGCTCTTCGTTGACGAGTTCGGCTGGCAGGCGGCCATCGGCCCCGGGCTCGAGTCGCGCTACTCCGGGACGGAGAACGTCCCGACCGTCTCCGAGGACGAGCAGGCGGCGCACTACCGCGCCCTCGTCCAGATGCTGTCGTGCGACGCGGCCGTCTCCGACGCGATGGTGTTCCACCTCATCGACGAGACCGATCTCAACCGGTTCCAGAGCGGCCTCCTCCGCGCAGACCTCAGCCCGCGGCCGTCGTACGCCGCCATGCGCGACGCGATCGCGGCGTCTGGGTCATGCGCCACGCCCGTCGTCTGGTCGCACGCGACCGGCATCGCCGGCGCGAAGGCGATCTTCGGCGAGCGCCCGTTCCCGGCGCGCCAGGCGATCTTCGGGCTGTCGGCGGGCGCGACGGAGGACGCGACCGGCAAGGCCGCCATCTTCCGCGTCGCCGGCGCCGCAGCACGGCCGCGTCACGGCGACATCGACCGCTCGCTCGCCGGGGCGGGGGGTCCCGCGAAGCCCGCGCGCACGACCGTGAAGGAGATCAAGGCGAACTACACGCCTCGCTTCGAGTTCCGCGGCAAGCTCAAGCCGGGGCACTACGTCTTCGCCGTCCGCGTGACGGCGGCCATGAATCCCGCACGTGCACAGACGTTCGTGAGCAAGCCGTTTCGCGTCGGCGCCGCACCGTAGAGCCATCCTTGACACGAACACCTGTTCGCTCTACTATGGCGAACACATGTTCGCTAAGCTTCTCATCACCGCGCTCGTAGCCTCGTTCGTCGTGGCTCTCGCCGCAAACCGCTCGGAAGGGGCGGGACCTGAGCAGGCCTACGTCGTCAGGCCGTACGACACGCTCTGGTCGATCTCCGCCTCGCACTACGCAGGCGACCCGCGGGACGGGATCTACCGCATCGAACGGGCCAACGGGCTCGCCGGCGCGCTCATTCGTCCCGGCCAACGGCTCGTCCTGCCGTAGAGCGAGCGGCAGGTCGCCGCCGGGACGAAACTACAATCGCCGCGTGGATCTCGATGTCGCCTTCCTCGGCACGGCCGGGTCGATGCCCACGCCCCAGCGGGCGCCGACCGCGCTGCTCGTGCGGCGTGGGGGAGAGCGCCTGCTGTTCGACTGCGCGGAGGGGACACAGCGGCAGCTGCTCATGTCGACTGTCGGGCTCGTCGAGCTACCCGAGATCTTCCTCACGCACTACCACGCCGATCACTACCTCGGTCTGCCGGGGATGCTCAAGACGTTCGCGCTTCGGGGCAGGGAGACGCCGATCACGGTCTACGGACCGGCCGGCCTCCACGACCTGTTCGCGTCGTTGCGCCGGATCTTCGGCCGCCTGACGTATCCATACGAGCTCGTCGAGCTGCATCCCGGCGATGCGCTCGACACGCGACGGCTACAGGCTCGAGGCGTTCGCCGTCGATCACGGCGTCTCGGCGCTCGGGTACGCCCTCGTAGAGGACGGGCGCCCCGGCCGCTTCGACGTCGACGCCGCCGATGCTCTCGGCGTTCCGGGTGGCGCAGAGCGCGGGGCGCTCCAGCGGGGCGAGGCCGTGACGGTCGCCGACGGGAAGGTGGTGCGCCCGGAGGACGTGCTCGGTGAGCCGAGGGCGGGTCGTAAGATCGTGATCACCGGTGATACCGCGCCGGCACCGAGCGTCGTCGAAGCCGCTGCCGGAGCAACGCTGCTCGTCCACGAGGCGACCTTTCTCGAGGACGAGCGCGAGCGGGCCGAAGACACGTCGCACTCGACCGCCGTGGATGCGGCGACGACGGCGCGCGAGGCGGGCGTGGCCTTCCTCGCGCTCACACACCTGTCGAACCGCTATTCGGGCCGCGAGGCCGCTGCGGAGGCGCGGACGATCTTTCCGGACACGGTCGTGCCTCGCGACTTCGACACGATCGAGCTGCCATTCCCGGAACGGGGCGAGCCGAGGCTCGTGAAGGGAGGCGCGGCGCACGGGCCGCCGTCGCGTGAGCTTGTCGAGCCCGCGCCGGCCTGACTTCGGCCGTCTCGCGGCCGACTACGACCGCGTTCGTCCGGTCGACGCGAACTGGCGGGAGGTCTACGACGTGGTGGTGGAGTCCGCAGATCTGCGCGGCCGCAGCGTGCTCGACTGCGGCTGCGGGACGGGCAGACTGGCGCGAGCGCTCACCGATGAGCCGGGAACGCATGTGGTCGGTGTCGACGCCGAGCCGGCGATGCTCGCGGCGGCACGCGCCAACGTCTCGGCAGCCGTCGATCTCATCGAGGGACGAGCCGAGGCGTTGCCCTTCGCCTCAGAAACGTTCGAGCGGGCTGTCCTGTGGCTCGTCAGCCACCTGATCGACCGTCCGGTCGCCTTCAGCGAGCTCGCGCGAGTGCTCGGCGACGGCGGGCGCCTCGCGATCGTCACCTTCGACCCGACGCACTTCGGCGAGTTCTGGCTCAACGCGTACTTCCCCTCGCTCGAGGCGATCGACCGTGCCCGCTTTCCGACGCAGGACACGCTCGCGGCCGAGCTCGACGGCGCCGGCTTTGCGCGCACAGAGTTCCTGCGACTCTCGCAGCATGCGAGCCTCACGCGCGACGCTGCACTCGAGCGGATCCGCGCCGGTCACATCTCGACATTCGACCTGCTCGATTCCTCCGAAGTGGCTGCAGGGAGAGCCCACGCGGAGCGTGATTTGCCTGGCGTGGTGGAATACGCCTTGAAATGGCTGCTCGCTATCGCCCAGCGCTGACATCTCTCGTCCTGCTCGTCATGCTCGGCGCGGGCAGCATCGAGCGCCGCCGCGCCGGATATCACGGTGCGAGCACGGTTCACATTTGCGAAGAACGGCACGGAGTACTCAAAGCTTCACGTCGTCATCAACCGCGGTGCTGCCACGTGGCGCTCTGGGCCACTCGGCACGACGTACTTCCTTCCGCCGGAAATCGCCGTCCGTGACCTCGATGCCGACGACGAGCCGGAGGTCGTCTTCGACACGTACACGGGCGGTGCCCACTGCTGCTTGCAGTCTCGGATCTTCCGGTACCGGCCAGCAACACGGTCGTATGCAGGCACGTTCCACAGCTGGGCGGACGTCGGTTATCGTCTGCGCAGCGTCGACGGTGACAGCCGACCCGAATTCGTCAGCGCCGACGCACGCTTTGCGTACGCGTTCACGGCGTTCGCAGCGTCGTTCTTTCCGATCCAGATCTGGCAGTACGAACGCGGTCGCGTGATCGACCGGACGCGATCGTTTCCCGGACCGGATCGAGGCGGACGCCACCCAGCTCCGCAAGGAGTACGTGAAGATTCGGCAGCGAGGCCAGGACGTCCGGGGCGTGCTCGCGGCGTGGCTCGCCGACCTGTACCTGTTGGGCCGCGCTGAGGAAGGCTGGACGGAGATCGAGCGCGCACGGAAGGCGGGAGAGCTCGGTCCGCGCCAAGATCTCTCGGGTTGGCCCCAGGGCGGCGCCTACGTCAAGGAGCTGCGGGCGTACCTTGTGAAGCTCGGCTACGCCTGAGCGTCGCAATCACCGCAAGCGCAGCGCCGACTACGACGAGCGGCACGAACCGCACGAGCTCGAGCGTGGTCGCCGTCCCGGGGAGGTCGTCGATCCACTCCCAGCCGGATGCCTGGAGCGGCCCGGTGGCTGTCACCCCGACGGCGTAGACGGCGGACACAACAGCGAGGGCAATGGTCAGCATCGTCCAGCGCTCGAACGCCACGGCGAGCGGCACCGCGAGGAACGGCAACAGAGCCACGAGGAAGCGCGGCCCGGGAGAGTCGCCGCCAAACGGCACGTCGTAGCCCGCGTTGTAGACGAGGAACGCGAATGCAAGCCCGCCGACGACATACGCCTCGGCGCGAAACCCGCGCCGCGCCATCGGCACGAGCGCGGCGACTGCGACGAGGACAACGGGCGTGACGACGATCAGGCCACGTTCGTCGAAGAGCAGGCGGACCGCGACCTCTGGGCTCGGCCACGAGATCCCGAAGAGCCCGCGGTCGTTCGCGTTGGTGCCGAAGATGGGGCGCGCGTCCTCATACGGGAAGTGGAGTGGCGAGTCGAATGCCCACCAGTTGTAGGCGAAGAGCGGGATGACTCCGGCCAGGGCACCGGCGGCGAACGCGCCTCCGCGCCGCACCAGGTCTCCGCGGCAGACGGCGTAGAGGCCGAGTGCGACGACGGCGATTCCGAGCGAGTACTCGACCGTGACGGCGAGCCCTGCGAGCACGCCGGCGGCGACCGTGGCCACCGCGCCCCTGCGTAGCCACAGGATCGCGAACGCGGAGAAAGCGAGCGCACCCGCCGGGACGTGCGCGAACACGAGCGTTGCGAAAGGAAGCAGCAGCGTCCCGAGCCCGAGCGTCGCGGCGGCGGCGATGCCGTAGCCAGGCGCGACCAGGTCACCGAGCCGCCCGACAAGCACGAGCGCAACGCCCGCGAGGAGCGCACACACGAGTGCCGCGATGAACCACAGGTCGACGTCAGCGCGCGGGGTGTTGGTGAGGTCGGCGATCCCCTCGAGCACACCTGTCCGGTCGAGCACGAAGTACGGCCCGACCGCGAGCAGCGCCACGCCCGGAGCCTTGGCCGAGTACAGGTGGCCGTCGTGTTCCGCGAGATCGCCCGTGCCTTCCCACGTGTCGTCGACGATCGGCGTCCCGTGGGACAGAGAGCGGACGAGCGCGAGGTGGGCATTTTGGTTCCACCCGCCGCCCTGGACGAGGCTCGCCATCGCAAGCACGACGGCGGCGAGGGCGAGCGCACCCAGGCGTTGCACGGGCGGACTCTACTCGGGCGGCCGCCGTCCTCGCCGTTCGCTAGGCTCTCCGACTGACGTACCCCTTTAACCCGGTCCCGTGAGGCCGGAAAGGAGTCGAATGACGAGTTCAGCCCATGCGCCCGCGTCCGAGCGGGTCCTCCTCGACGCAGAGGCGCTCGATCGTACGCTCCATCGCATCGCGCACGAGATCATCGAGGGCAATCCGGACCTCGACCGTGTCGCGCTCGTCGGCATCCACACGCGAGGCGTGTGTGTTGCGCACCGCCTCCGCCGCCTGATCGAGCAGTTCGCCGGCACCGAGGTCGACCTCGGCACAATCGACATCACCTTCTACCGCGACGATGTCTCCGTGCGCGGCCGCGAGGCGCCGCTGCACCCGCAGCCCGTCGTCCGTGCCACGCGCCTCGACTTCCCACTCGAAGGACGGACGTGCATCCTCGTCGACGACGTCCTCTACACCGGCCGAACGATTCGCGCTGCGATCGAGGCGCTGTTCGACTACGGGCGCCCGGCGACCGTCCAGCTCGCCGTTCTCTGCGACCGCGGTCACCGCGAGCTCCCGATCCGTCCCGACTATGTCGGCAAGAACCTCCCGACAGCGCGCAGCGAGCGCGTCCAGGTCCAACTCGTGGAGGTGGACGAGGTCGACGCCGTCCTGCTCATAACCGCTCCAGAAGAGGAGATAGCCCATGCCTGAGATCCACGTCGTGCGGGACGAGCTTCCGCCGGCGGCCACCGACCGGCGTCACCTGATCTCGATCGCTGACCTCGAGCGAGACGATGTCGAGCGGCTGCTCGCAACGGCCAAGAGCTTCGAGAACGCGCTCGACCGCGAGATGAAGAAGCTCCCGACGCTCCGCGGCCGTACCGTCGTCAACCTCTTCTACGAGTCCTCGACGCGCACGTCGTCGAGCTTCGAGCTCGCAGCGAAGCGCCTCTCTGCCGACGTCATGTCGATCAAGGCCGCCGGCTCGTCCGTCGACAAGGGCGAGTCGCTCAAGGACACCGCGCTCACGCTCGACGCCTACGGGCCGGACGTGATCGTCATCCGGCATCCGTCGATCGGCGCGCCGCAGCTCGTTGCGCGCGTCACCGGCGCCCACGTCGTCAACGCGGGAGACGGGAAGCACCAGCACCCGACCCAGGCGCTCCTCGACCTCTACACGATCCAGCAGGCGCTCGGACGCGTCGAGGGCCTCCACGTGGCGATCGTCGGCGACGTGCTTCACTCGCGCGTCGCGCGCTCGAACATCCAGGCGCTCGTCCTGTGCGGGGCCACCGTTACGCTCGTCGGCCCGCCGACGCTCATGCCGCGCGGCATCGAGGCGATGGGCTGCTCGGTCTCGTCCGACATCGGCGCGATCCGCGAGGCGGACGTCGTCTACGTCCTGCGCATGCAGCGCGAGCGGATGGAGGAGGGCGCCAACTACGTGCCGAGCCTCCGCGAGTACACCGAGCGTTGGGGCGTCACGCCGGAGCGCGTGCGACCAGGCCAGAAGATCATGCATCCGGGGCCGATGAACCGCGGTGTCGAGATCGACCCGCGTGTCGCAGACGCCGACGACGCGCTCATCGAGACACAGGTGCGGGCCGGGCTCGTGACGCGCATGGCAGTGCTCTACGACCTGCTCACACACGGCCCGGTTCCGGTCGAATCCGCGCTCGAGCTGGAGGTGGCGTCATGACACCGATTCTCCACGCGAAGAACGGGCCGAAGGACAGCTTCGTCGTCCGCGGGGCGCGGATCCTCGATCCAGCACGTGGCGTCGACGCACTGCTCGAGATTCGTGTCGACGACGGCGTCGTCGCGCAGCTCGCCGAGCAGGTGGATGCGAACGAGCACCGGATCGTCGACGGCACGGGTCTCGTGCTCTGCCCCGGGTTCGTGGACCCGCACGTCCACCTGCGGACGCCCGGCCGCGAGGACGAGGAGACGATCGCGTCCGGGACGCAGGCGGCCGCGGCGGGCGGCTATTCCGCCGTCCTCGCCATGCCGAACACCGATCCCGTCGTCGACTCGGCTGCCGTCCTCGGGGCGCTCGTGGAGCGCGCCCAGTCCGAGGCGGAGGTCGCGGTCGGCTTCCTCGCTGCCATCTCGAAAGGCCAGGCGGGAGCGCAGCTGACGGAGATGGCCGAGCTCGCGGACGCCGGAGCCGCCGGATTCTCGGATGACGGGATGCCTGTCGTCTCGTCGTCGCTCATGCGGCGCGCTCTTCAGTACGGCGCCGTCGCCGGGCGAACGATCGCCGTCCACTGCGAAGAGCCGGCGCTGTCACGCAAGGGCCAGATGCACGAGGGCGAGGTGTCGGCCGAGCTCGGCTTCACCGGGTATCCCTCCGTGGCCGAGAGCGTGATGGTCGGGCGGGATGTTGCCCTGGCGGGCTACGAAAAGCGTCCCTTGCACGTGCTCCACGTGTCCGCTCGCGAGTCGGTCGAGGCCGTCCGCCGCGCGCAGGCGGATGGCGCGCCGGTCACGGCAGAGGCCACGCCACACCACCTCGTGCTCACGGACGACGCCGTCCGTTCGCTCGACGCCAACGTCAAGATGAACCCGCCGCTCCGCGCGGCGGCCGACCGCCAGGCGCTCGTCGACGCCGTCCGCGACGGGACCATCTGTGCGATCGCCACCGATCACGCGCCGCACGCGCGTCACGAGAAGGAAGTGCCGTTCGAGGAAGCGCCGTTCGGCGTCACCGGCCTCGAGACGGCGTTCGCGGTGCTCAACACGCATCTCGTGAAGCCCGGCATGCTCTCCTTCGGAACGCTCGTCGAGCGGATGTCTACCGGCCCGGCGCGGATCTACGGCCTCGAGCCGCCGCGTATCGAGCCCGGCGCGACAGCGAACCTCGTCCTGCTCGACCCGGCTGCAGAGTGGACGGTCGAGGAGCGAGGGTTCCGCTCTCGCTCGGCGAACTCGTGGCTGCTCGGGCAGACGCTTACGGGTGTCGTCCGCATGACGGTCGCAGCCGGGAAGATCGCGTACGAAGCGTGAGCTCGCTCGTCCTCGAGGACGGGGAGGTGTTCGAAGGCACCTCGGTCGGCGCGGATGGAGCTGCGCTCGGCGAGGCCGTGTTCGCGACCGCGATGTCGGGCTACCAGGAGCTCGCGACCGATCCGAGCTACGCGGAGCAGATCCTCTGCTTCACGGCGCCGATGGTCGGCAACTACGGCGTCGCCGACGAGCGTTCGGAGTCGGCGAGGCCACATGTCCGCGGCGTCCTGATGCGCGAGGCGCGCGGCCCGGAGTGGACGGACTGGCTCCGGGCGAACGGCGTCGTCGCGCTCACGGGGGTCGACACGCGCTCGCTCGTCCTCCATCTGCGAGATCGCGGCTCCATGCGCGCTGGCATCAACGCAACCCTCGACGAGGTACGCGCGCTGCCGTCTATGGAAGGGCGCGCCCTCGCCGCCGCCGTGTCGGCTTCGGAGCCGTATGTCGCGGTCGAGGGTGGCGACGTGCGCGTGGCCGTCGTCGACTACGGCTGCAAGCGCTCCATCATCCGGCGCCTTGCTGCGGCCGGCGCCGCCGTCACGGTCTACCCGCACGACGCCGATGCCGACGAGCTCGCGCGCCACGACGGTGTCGTTCTCTCGAACGGGCCCGGCGATCCCGAGCCGCTGGCCGACGAGA
The DNA here is from genome assembly GCA_963724675.1 of uncultured Actinomycetes bacterium. Taxonomy (GTDB): domain Bacteria; phylum Actinomycetota; class Thermoleophilia; order Gaiellales; family Gaiellaceae; genus PALSA-612. The sequence goes on from CAVRVP010000001.1 coordinate 198,123, forward strand.
CGGCGACCGTCGTGGCGCTCCTGGGGCGAGTCCCGGTCTTCGGGATCTGCCTCGGCCACCAGCTGCTCGCGCTCGCGACCGGGCACCAGACCTACAAGCTTCCGTTCGGCCACCGCGGCGCGAATCACCCGGTGCTCGAGCGTGCCTCGAGGCGCGTGCTCGTCACGAGCCAGAACCATGGCTTCGCCGTGCGCGAGACGGACGAGCGCGCGGCGACGCATGTGTCGCTCTACGACGGCACGGTCGAGGGCCTTTCCTTCCCGGAGCTGCGGGCTCGCTCCGTGCAGTTCCATCCCGAGGCCGGCCCGGGGCCGCACGATGCACGACCGCTCATCGACGCCTGGGTCGAGGAGATTCGTGCCGCGGCGTAACGACCTTCGTTCGATCTGCCTCATCGGCTCGGGACCGATCGTCATCGGCCAGGCGTGCGAGTTCGACTACGCGGGCTGCCAGGCGCTCAAGGTGCTGCGCGAGGACGGCTTCCGCACGATCGTCGTCAACTCGAACCCGGCGACGATCATGACCGACCCCGGCTTCGCCGACCGGACGTATCTCGAGCCCCTCGACCTCGAAGGAGTGGCAGACGTCCTCGGGCGGGAACGGCCCGATGCGTTGTTGCCGACGATGGGCGGGCAGACGGCCCTCAACCTCGCCCGCGAGCTGGCCGAGGACGGCATTCTCGAGACGCTGGGCGTCGAGCTGATCGGCGCGGGGCTCGACGTCATCCGCCGCGCCGAGGATCGAGAGCTGTTTCGCGACGTCGTGCGCTCGGTCGGCCTCCACGTCCCCGAGTCGCGCATCGTCACCTCGGTCGACGAGCTGGCCGGAGTCGCGCTTCCCGCCGTCGTGCGCCCGGCGTTCACGCTCGGCGGCCACGGCGGCGGCTTCGCGTCGACGCAGGACGAGCTCGAGCGTCAGGTCGAGATCGGCCTCCGCGAGTCGCCGATCGGCCAGGTGCTCGTCGAGGAGTCGGTACGCGGCTGGGACGAGTTCGAGCTCGAGGTGATGCGCGACGCGTCGGACAACGTCGTCATCGTCTGCTCGATCGAGAACCTCGACCCGATGGGCGTCCACACGGGCGACTCGGTCACGGTGGCGCCTCAGATGACGCTGTCGGACGAGGCGTACCAGGAGCTCCGCGATGCCGCTGCTGCCGTCATCCGCGCAGTCGGCGTCGAGTGCGGAGGATCGAATATCCAGTTCGCGCGCGACCGCGAGACTGGTGACATCCGTGTGATCGAGATGAACCCGCGTGTCTCGCGCTCGTCCGCGCTCGCATCGAAGGCGACGGGCTACCCGATCGCGAAGGTTGCGGCGAAGCTCGCCGTCGGCTACACGCTCGACGAGATCCCGAACGACCTCACGAAGACGACACCGGCGAGCTTCGAGCCAACGCTCGACTACGTCGTCTGCAAGGTTCCGCGCTTCGCCTTCGAGAAGTTCCCGGGCGCGGACACGACGCTCGGGACACAGATGAAGTCGGTGGGCGAGGCGATGGGCATCGGCCGCACGTTTGCCGAGGCGTTCGAGAAGGCGATGGCGAGCCGCGAGCTGGATCGTGGCGCCGTCACGCCGTGGCGCGACCTCGACGACCTGCCGGACGACCTCCATCCGTGGTTCCGCCGCGAGATCGAGGCACTGAAGGACGCACCGCCGTCAGCCGGCCGTCGTGTCTACCGTCGCGTCGACTCCGTCGCCGGCGAGGTCGACGCCGCCTCCAACTACCTCTACTCGACGGTCGGTGAGCGCGACGAGGCCGTGCCCGAAGGAGACGCGCCGCGCGTCGTCATCGTCGGCTCGGGCCCCAACCGGATCGGCCAGGGGATCGAGTTCGACTACTGCTGCGTCCACGCGGCGCAGTCGTTCCGCGGGCTCGGCTACGAGGCGGTGATGATCAACTGCAACCCGGAGACGGTCTCGACCGACTACGACACCTCCGACCGCCTCTACTTCGAGCCGCTCACCGAGGAGCACGTCCTCGCCGTCTGCGAGCACGAGCGGCCCGACGGCGTCGTCATCCAGTTCGGCGGCCAGACGCCGCTCAAGCTCGCACACGCGATCGACGACGCGGGGTTTCCGATCCTCGGTACGCCGCTCGCGGCGATAGACCTCGCCGAGGACCGCCGCCGCTTTGCCGGCCTGCTCGCAGAGCTAGGGATCCGCTGTCCGGAGTGGGGGATCGCGGAGAACGCCGCCGAGGCCGTGGCGATCGCAGAGCGCATCGGCTACCCCGTTCTCGTCCGGCCGTCGTACGTCCTTGGAGGGCGCGCGATGCGGGTCTGCTACCGGCCCGAGCAGGTGGTGGAGGCGTTCGCCGCAGGCCCGCGCGGCCCGACCCTCGTCGACCGGTTCCTCGAAGGTGCGCTCGAGATCGACGTGGACGCGATCTGCGACGGCACCGACACGTTCGTCGCGGCGGTCATGGAGCACGTCGAGGAGGCGGGTGTCCACTCGGGGGATTCGTCCTGCGCTCTACCCGCGCCGTCGCTCTCGCCCGCACACGAGGCCGAGGTGGAGGAGATCGTCGAGCGGCTCGCGCCGGCCCTGGGCGTGGTCGGGCTTGTCAACGTCCAGCTCGCGGTCGTGGACGGCGTCGTGTCCGTCCTCGAGGCGAACCCTCGTGCGTCGCGGACGGTGCCCTTTGCGAGCAAGGCGACCGGCGTGAACCTCATCGGTGCCGCGTGCCGTGTGATGGCCGGCGCGCGCCTCGCGACAGTCGATCTGCCGGCGCGGCGGCACGCGAACCAGGTGTCCGTCAAGGCCGCTGTCTTCCCGTTTGCGCGCTTCCCGGGCGCGGATCCCGTGCTCGGCCCGGAGATGCGCTCGACAGGAGAGGTGATGGCGTCGGCGGACGACTTCCCGACCGCATTCGCCAAGGCCGAGCGCGCAGCGGGCCGCCCGCTCCCGTCGTCCGGCACCGCGTTCCTCTCCGTGCGCGACGCGGACAAGCGCGCCATCATCCCCGTCGCCGCGATGCTCGCCGGGCTCGGCTTCGAGCTGATCGCGACCTCCGGCACGGCCGCCGCGCTCCAGACTGCCGGGCTCGCAGTCGACGAGGCGACGAAGGTCTCGGACGCACCGGACGACGACCATCCCACCGTCGTCGAGCTCATTCGTCGCGGCCGCTGCGACCTCGTCATCAACACGCCTAAGGAGTCGGGCGCCGCGCGGACGGACGGCTACCTCATCCGTGAGGCGGCCCTCGCCGCCCGCGTCCCGTGCATCACCACGGTCGCGGGCGCGGCCGCCGGCGTCCAGGCGATCGCGTACGCACGCTCCGAGATAGCCCGCAGCCTCCAGGAACGGCATGCCGAGACGCGACCGGCTTAGGGTCACGCGCAACGAACCTGTCGGGCCGTACGTGCTCCTTCGCGTCGAGCGCGGGGACACGGATCCCGGCCGCCCCGGCCAGTTCTTCATGCTCGAGGCGCCGCGCCGGCTGCTGCCGCGTCCGATGAGCCTCTGCCTGGCTCCGGCGGGCGAGCTCGCGTTTCTCGTCGATCCGATCGGCCCCGGGACCCGCGCGCTCGCGGCGCTCCGCGCCGGCGACGCCATCCATGTCTTCGGGCCGCTCGGCAACGGCTTCGCCCTCGACGTCGAGCGGCCGCTCCTCATCGGCGGCGGCATCGGCATCGCGCCGCTTCCGTACCTCGCGGAAGCGCTCGGCGCGCCACCTGCCGTGCTCGGCTTCCGCTCCGCCTTCCACGCCGAGGCGGCTTCGCTTCTCCCCGGAGCGACGGTCGTCCTCGACCCGACATTCGTCACGGACTCGCTCCCGGACGGGGAGTGGGACGTCCTCGCGTGCGGCCCCGAGCCGATGCTCCGCGCCGTCGAGCGGATCGCGCCCGACGCGCAGCTCGCATGGGAGGCGCCGATGGCGTGCGGCTACGGCGCGTGCTACGGCTGTGCCGTCGAGATCGGGGGTACCCTCAGGCGACTCTGCGTGGAGGGGCCCGTGCTCAGACGCCGAAACGAGGTGGGTTACCATCCGAGTGACCAGGATCTGCACCGACTGCCGACATCGCCCTAGGAGGTTCTTGCCGATATGACCCGCACTCGACTCGTCGCGCTCTCACTCGTAGCGTTCGCCGTCGTCCTCGCGCTCGGCGCAAGTGCCGCCACGCCGGCGGTACCCGCGACGGCCGACTACGTCGTCGTCCTCGACGACTCCGTCGCCGACCCGGCCGCCTTCGCGGTCGCGCACGGCCAGCTGCCGACGTACGTCTACCGCTATGCCCTCAAGGGCTACGCGACGAAGATGCCGGTCGCGAACGTGGCGAGCCTCGCAGCCGACCCGAAGGTGTCGATGGTGAAACCGGACGGTTTCGTGCATGCGACGACGACACAGAGCCCGGCCACGTGGGGCCTCGACCGGATCGATCAGCGAAACCTCCCGCTCTCCAACTCGTACTCGTACTCGGCAACGGGCGCCGGCGTGAAGGCGTACATCATCGACACGGGCGTCCGCCTCACGCATGTCGATTTCGGCGGCCGGGCGACGAGTGGCTACGACTTCATCGACAACGACCCCGACGCGAGCGACTGCGCCGGCCACGGCACGCACGTCGCCGGCACGGTCGGCAGCGCGACGTACGGCGTCGCGAAGGGCGTCTCGTTGATCGCCGTCCGCGTGCTCGACTGCGGCGGCAGCGGCAGCTTCTCGCAGGTCATCGCCGGCGTCGACTGGGTGACGGGGAACCACACGGGCACGAACCCCGCCGTCGCCAACATGAGCCTCGGCGGTGGGCAGTACTCGCCGCTCGACACGGCCGTCCAGAACTCGATCGCCGACGGCGTCAGCTACGCCGTCGCGGCCGGCAACTCGAACGACAACGCGTGCCTCTACTCTCCCGCGGCTGCGCGCGAACGCGATGACGATTGGCGCCACGGACTCGAGCGACACGCGCGCATCGTTCTCGAACTACGGCGCGTGCGTCGACTGGTTCGCGCCCGGCGTGAACATCACGTCCACTGTCAACACGTGCGACACGTGCTACGAGGGCGGCTGGAGCGGCACCTCGATGGCGACGCCGCACACGGCGGGCGTCGCGGCGCTCTACCTCCAGGCGAACCCCTCGGCCTCGCCCGCGACCGTGCGGAACTTCATCTACAGCGAGACGACGAAGGACAAGGTCCGAACCCCGGGCCGGGCACGACGAACGACCATCTGCTCTACGTCAACGGCGGCGGCGGACCGCCTCCCCGCCTCCGCCCGGTGGCCCGACGATCTCGAGCTTCAACCCGACGAGCGGCTCGGTGGGCACGCTCGTCACGATCAAGGGCTCCGGCTTCACCGGTGCGTCGTCGCTGAAGTTCAACGGCACGAGCGCGACGATGTGGCTCATCGACTCGAACACGCAGATCCGCAGCCTCGTCCCGTCGGGCGCGACGACAGGCCCGATCTCCGTCACGAAGGGCGGCCAGACGGGCACGAGCTCGACGAACTTCACCGTCAACGGCGGTGGCGGCGGCGCGATCAGCGTCTCCGGCTTCACGCCGACGAGCGGACCGGTGGGGACGATCGTCACCATCAACGGGTCCGGGTTCACCGGCGCGAGCTCGGTGAAGTTCAACGGCGTCTGCTGCCAGCCAGTGGCTCGTCTCGTCCAACACGCGCATCTACGCCCGCGTTCCGAACGGCGCGACGGACGGGAAGATCTCCGTCACCAAGGGTGCGAGCACCGGCACGAGCGCGAACAACTTCGATGTGACCTAGGCAGGAGCGGGAACGATGCCGCGGTGGAGGATGTGGCTGGTCGGCGGGGCGATCGTCCTTGCCGCGACATCGTTCGCGGGCGCCGCGGGTAGCGGCGTCCAGGCTGGCCACGTCGGCGGCATCGTGCCGCCGATCGGTGTTCAGCCCGCCGCGGGTGGCAATCTCATCTACCACGGCGGCCCGGTGATGCACACGAACAAGACGTACGCGATCTACTGGATCCCGTCCGGGTACACCGTGAGCGCGAACTACCGATCGGTTCTCGACGGCTACTTCGCGGACGTCGCCGCGGCGAGCGGCACTACCACCAACGTCTACTCCGTCGAGACGCAGTACTACGACCTCTCGCCGAACCCGAACCCGGGCCCGGTCACGACGACCTCGACGTTCGGTGGCTCGATCGTCGACACGGGTGCGCTCCCGGCAAGACGGTTGCGCGTACAACAACCCACCGCCCGCCGGCGTCACGAACTGCCTGTCAGATGCGCAGATCGTCTCGAAGATCAACGCCGTCATCGCCGCGCAGGGCTGGACGAAGAACAACTCGACGCAGTTCTTCCTCTTCACGCCGCAGGGGGTCGGCAGCTGCTTCGGCGCGAACCAGGCCAGCGGCTGCGCGTACACGGACTACTGCGCCTATCACGGGTACACGAACGGCTTCATCTACGCGAACCAGCCGTACGCGGCCCACGCCGGCTGCGACACGGGTGAGCGCCCGAACGGCGACGACGCCGATCCGACGATCAACGTCGCGAGCCACGAGCACCGCGAGGCGATCAACGACTTTCAGTTCAACGCCTGGTACGACTCGGCAGGCGCCGAGGGCTCGGACAAGTGCGCATGGAACTTCGGCTCACCGATCAACGGACCAGCGGGAGCGCGCTACAACCAGACGATCAACGGCCACCACTACTACCTCCAGCAGGAGTGGTCGAACGACGGCTCGCAGTGCCTCCTCTTCTACAGCGGCGCACCGCCTCCGCCGCCTCCTCCGCCAGCCGGCCCGACGATCTCGAGCTTCAACCCGACGAGTGGCTCGGTCGGCACCCTCGTGACGGTCAACGGCTCCAGCTTCACCGGCGCGACGTCGCTGAAGTTCAACGGCACGAGCGCGACCGTATGGATCGTCGACTCGAACACGAAGATCCGCAGTCTCGTCCCGGGCGGGGCGACGACAGGCCCGATCTCCGTCACGAAGGGCGGCCAGACGGGCACGAGCTCGACGAACTTCACCGTCAACGGTGGTGGCGGCGGCGCGATCAGCGTCTCCGGCTTCACGCCGACGAGCGGGCCGGTGGGGACGATCGTCACCATCAACGGGTCCGGATTCACCGGCGCCACGTCGGTGAAGTTCAACGGCGTCGTCTGCCACGCAGTGGCTCGTCTCGTCGAACACGCGCATCTACGCCCGCGTGCCGTCCGGCGCGACGACGGGGAAGATCTCCGTCACGAAGGGCGGCCAGACGGGCACGAGCGCGGCCAACTTCACGGTGACGTAAGCCCGTGCTGCTCAACGCGTCAGGCTGCCTCGACGCACTGACCGCTCCGGTCACGGCGAGGCAGCTCGACGCATTCGTCACCAAGACCGTCACGCCGGAGCCCCGCGAGGGGAATCCGGCGATCCGCATCGCGGAGACGGACGCGGGCATGCTCAACTCGATCGGCCTGGCAAACCCGGGGCGGGAGCGGTTTCTCGACGAGGTCCTGCCGCAGCTCGCAGAGCTCGGCGTTCCCGTCTGGGTCTCGGTCGGCGGCTTTGCGGCCGACGACTACGCGGAGACGTGCCGCCGGCTCGACGGGCGCGACGACGTCGACACGATCGAGCTCAACCTCTCGTGCCCGAACGTCGACGAGGCGCCGGAGTCGGCGGCGGAGATCGTCGCCGCCTGCCGCGCGGCCACGACGCTGCCGCTGTACGCGAAGCTCTCGCCGGCAGTTCCCGACGTCGGCGCGCTTGCGACGGCCGTCGAGGCGGCGGGCGCGGACGGCCTCTCGCTCGTCAACACGATCCGCGGCCTCGCGCTCGGCCCAGGCCTCGAGCCGGTGCTCGCGCAGGGCACCGGCGGATACTCGGGCCCGGCGCTCAGGCCGATCGCGCTCGCAGCCGTATATGCCGCAGCGCGCGTCACCCAACTGCCGATCGTCGGCATGGGCGGGGTGACGACGGGGCGTGACGCGCTCGAGCTGATCGCGGCCGGCGCCACGCACGTCGCCCTCGGCACGGTCCTCTTCACCGACCCCGACGCGCCGGCGCGAATCCGCGAGGAGCTCGCGGCGGAGCTGGCGCTGCTCGGCTTCGACGAGGCCGAGCGAGCCCGCGGCCTGGCGCATCCCGGTCGTTCCGAATCGTCGCAGGCAGTGTTAGTATCGCCCCCTTCCCATGGTCGCATCGAAGGCTCCGACGCAAGCACCCCGCCGCTCTCTCGACCAACGGATGGAGGCCCTCCAGCGGGCCAATGACATCCGCGTGCAGCGTGCTCGCCTGAAGAAGGATCTCAAGCTCGGGCGCGTCCGCTTCGAGCAGATCCTCCGGAACCCACCCGACTATGTCTCCACCGCGAAAGTCCTCGACATGCTGATGGCCGTGCCGAAGTTCGGTCAGGTGAAGGCGAAGCGCTACCTGAACCAGTGCCGGATCGCCGAGTCCAAGACGATCGGCGGCCTGTCGGACCGGCAGCGAGCGGAGCTGGTTGGGCTCTTCAACCAGTAACGCCGCGGGGAACGGCCGCCGGGAGGGCGGCCGGCCGGTGATCGTCATCACCGGGCCTTCGGGCGCTGGCAAGGGGACGCTCATCCATGCGCTGATCGGGGAGCTCGACGAGCTCGAGCTCGCCATCTCCGCGACTACGCGGCTTCGGCGCGCGGCCGAGGAGGACGGGCGCGAGTACTACTTCCTCTCCGACGGCGAGTTCGCCCGGCGCGTCGCGCGCGGCGACTTCCTCGAGCACGTGACGTACGTCTCCGGCCAGCGCTACGGGACGCTGCGCTCGGAGATCGGCCGCATCGCGGAGAAGGGTCGCGTCGCGGTGCTCGAGCTCGAGACCGAAGGCGCGCTCAAGGTTGCGGAGGAGGTGCCCGGCGCGGTCACGATCTTCGTCACCGCTCCGGTGACGGAGCTCGAGCGGCGCCTTCGCGAGCGGGCGACCGAGAGCGCGGGCGAGATCGGCGAGCGCATCGACCTCGCCGAGAGCCAGCTGCGCCAGGCGAACCTCTTCGACTACGTGGTCGAGAACGACGAGGTGGAGCGGGCCGTCGCGGAGCTCGCCACCATCGTCCGCGGCCGTCTCGCCGCTGCGGGTACCATGTCCGGCCAATGATCACGACACGGATAGACACGCTGCTCGAGAACGTCGACTCCCGCTACGGCCTCGTCATCGTCGCCGCCAAGCGGGCTCGGCAGATCAACAACTACCACCACCAGCTCGGCGAAGGCACCTTCGACGAGTTGCCGCCGCTCGTCGAGTCCCGCTCGAAGAACTACCTCACGATGTCCCTCGAGGAGATCGCGAGCGGCAAGATCGCCTACGAGTACCCCAAGAACTAGCGCTGAGGCGTCCCCAGGGCGCACAATCTCTGGCTATGGCGCGAGTGACTCTCGGCGTTTCCGGTGGTATCGCCGCCTACAAGGCGTGCGAGCTGTGCCGACTCCTCGTACGCGAGGGGCACGACGTCACGCCGTTGCTCACGCCTGACGCGGAGCAGTTCGTCGCGGCGAAGACATTCGAGGCACTTGCGCGGAAGGAGATGCCGCGCGACCTCTATCCCCATCTCCTCGAGGCGGACCTGCTCGTGATCGCGCCGCTGACGGCGAACACGCTCGCGAAGCTCGCGAACGGACTCGCCGACAACGTGCTGACGCAGGCGGTGCTCGCGTTCCGCGGGCCGGTGCTCGTCGCGCCCGCGATGAACGTCCGCATGTGGGAGCACCCGGCGACGCAGGAGAACGTCGCGCGGCTGCGCGCGCGGGGCGTCGAGCTGATCGGCCCCGAGGCGGGCGAGCTTGCCGAGGGCGAGGTGGGCATCGGCCGCATGACGGAGCCCGAGGAGATCTTCGCGCGCTGCCAGGTGCTGCTCGGCAGCGCCGGCCCGCTGGCGGGGAAGCGCGTGCTCGTCTCCGCCGGCGGCACACGCGAGCCGCTCGACGCGGTGCGCTATCTCGGCAACCGCTCGTCCGGCCGCATGGGCGTCGCACTGGCCGAGGAGGCGCGGCGGCGCGGGGCGGACGTGACGCTGCTCGCGGCGAACCTCGCCGTGGCGGCGCCCGCAGGGGTCGACGTCGTCGACACGCCGACCGCGGCATCCATGGCCGACGCGGCGCGAGGGACGGCCGCGGACGTCGTCGTCATGGCGGCCGCCGTCGCCGACTATCGCCCGGCGGAGGCGCGAGACGACAAGCGACCGAAGGACGGTGACGCGTGGACGGTCGAGCTCGAGCCCACGGAGGACGTGCTCGCCGGCCTCGGCCGCGCGACGGCAGAACGGACAGATCCTCGTCGGCTTCGCAGCCGACCAGGGCGAGCACGGCCTCGAGCGCGCACGGCAGAAGCTCGTCGCGAAGAGCGTCGACCTCATCGTGTTCAACGACGTCTCGCGCGAGGACGTCGGCTTCGACGCCGCCGACAACGAGGTCGTCATCGTCTCGCGCGACGGCGAGCGCACGGTAGCCAAGGCGCCCAAGCAGCAGATCGCAGGCGAGATCCTCGACGCGGTCGAGGCCCTGTTGTCGTGACGGACGTCTACGCCGACTTCCAGGAGGGCTGGAAGCGGCTCCGCGCGGGGCAGACCGCTCAGGCCACGGTGCCGCTCGAGCGGGCGCGGCGGCGCGAGCCGGGCAAGGCGTCGATCCGCGAGGCACTCGGGATCGCGTACTTCCGCCTCGGCCGCTTTGCCGATGCAGAGGTCGAGTTTCGCGCCGTCCTCGACCTGAGCCCGGTCAACGACTATGCGCACTACGCGCTCGGCCGCTGCCTCGACCAGCTGGGCCGGCCGATCGAGGCGCAGGGTCACTACAAGCTCGCGCGCTCGCTCAAGCCGGGCGACGAGCAGTACGAGTCTCGCGTTCGCGAGGCGTGAAGGCCGTCGTCCAGCGGGTCTCGTCCGCCCGCGTCACGCCGGGCGGCGCGATCGGGGCCGGGCTGTGCGTTCTGCTCGGCGTCGCGCGTGGCGACGACGCCGCGGCGGCCGAGCGCCTCGCAGGGAAGGTGGCGCGGCTGCGGATCTTCGAGAACGACGAAGGGCGCTTCGACCGATCGCTTCTCGACACGGCCGGAGCGGCGCTCGTCGTCAGCCAGTTCACGCTCATCGCCGACACGGCGAAGGGCAACCGGCCGAGCTTCTCCGACGCCGCCGCGCCGGAGGAAGCGGAGGTCGTCTATGAGGCCTTCTGCGACGCGCTCGTTGCCGCCGGTGTCCCGGTCGAACGTGGCGTCTTCGGCGCGCGCATGGCGGTCGAGCTCGTCAACGACGGGCCCGTCACGATCGTCCTCGACGCCCAGAGGCTCGAGCGCCCTCCGCTTTGAACCGAGTCGACCAGGAGTCGCCCTACTTCGGCTCGATCATAAGCGCGCGGATGGTGGTGCCCCCAACGTTCTCGGTCGCGTGCTCCGTTGAGTCAATCCACATCGACGCGCCTGCGGGTACCTCGAGCTCCGCGACTTCGCCCGAAGGGGCTGTGAACGCCACCGTGCCGGTGTCGAGCCCGTAGACGAGGTTATCGGGATGTGAGTGCATCTCAGTGCTGTCCCCTGGCTGCATGGTCACTTCCAGCACCCGTAAGCGCTCATTCTCGAACAGCACCTTGTACACATGCGGTGCGACTGCCGTTGCGTGTTCAGTCATGCGTGGCGCCTCCCTTTCGTCGACGATCCAGACACCCACCCTCACAGGGGACGCCTTTCGGGTCAAGCCCGGAACACCATCGCCGGCATCGTCATTCGTGCACGAACGCCTGCGTCTTTTGCGGGTCAGCCAGACGGCAGGAAGACGTGACGTCTCCCTTGCTATCCTTCTGACACCTATTTTCACCGGTGTGGCGAAATGGGCGCGCGGCGCCCATTTCTTATGACGGGAGGCGGTTTGGCGACGACGTACGACACGGAAAGGCAGCTCCAGCGGGAGATCTCCCGCACGGTCTCGGCTGCCCTGCCCGGCGTCGAGGTGCTCGCGGTCGAGCTCACGTCGCCGACGCGATTCTGCGTCTACGTCGACCATCCGCAGGGCGTCGACCACGCCCTCTGCGCGCGCGTGACCGAGCTGCTCCGCGGCTACCTCGACCGGTACGCGATCGACGTGTCGTCGCCGGGCATCGACCGACCGCTGCGCACGCCGGGACACTTCCGTAACGCCGTGGGGCACAAGGTCGCGCTCCGTACGGCGGAGCCCGTCGCCGGTCGCACGCGCTTCAAGGGCGAGCTCGTCGCAGCGGACGAGCGCGTCGTGCGCGTGACCGCCGGATCAGAGCCAGTAGACATCCCGTACGACGCCATCGTGCGGGGCAACCTGATCACCGAGGTGAGCCAACCATGACCCGAGAGATCATCGAAGGCATCCAGACCATCGAGCGGGAGAAAGGGATCGAGAGCGGCACGCTCATCGAGGCCCTCGAGGACGCACTCCTCGCCGCCTACAAGAAGACGCCCGGCGCCACGCGCCACGCGACCGTCGAGCTCGACACGCACACGGGCGACTTCCGCGTGTTCTCGATCGAGGTGCCCGAGGACATCGAGGTGCGCCTCGTGGACGAGGCGCGCGAGCGCGCCATCCAGGCGCTCGAGCAGCAGGAGGAGGAGACGGGCGAGCGCTCGCACGTGCTCGTCACCGACGAAGACCTCACGATCGACCTCACGGACGTCCCGGAAGAGGTGATCAAGCGCGACGACGTGACACCGGACGACTTCGGCCGCATCGCCGCGCAGACAGCGAAGCAGGTCATCCTCCAGCGCATCCGCGAAGCCGAGCGCGAGATGATGTACGAGGAGTACATCGACCGCGTGGGCGAGGTCGTGACGGGCATCGTCCAGCAGGCCGGCGACCGCAACAACGTCCTCATCGACCTCGGCAAGGTCGAGGCTCTTCTGCCGCGCTCCGAGCAGGTCGACGGCGAGCGCTACGAGCAGGGCAGCCGGATCAAGGCCGTCATCACCGAGGTGCGCTCGGGCACGAAAGGCCCGCAGGTGATCCTCTCGCGTCGCGATCCCGAGCTGATCCGGACGCTGTTCGAGCTGGAGGTGCCGGAGATCGCGGACGGCCTCGTCGAGATCCGCGCCGTCGCCCGTGAGCCGGGCTACCGCTCGAAGATCGCCGTCGAGTCGCACGTCCAGGGGGTCGACCCTGTCGGCGCGTGCGTCGGCCCGCGAGGCTCGCGCGTGCGGATGGTCGTCTCGGAGCTCCGCGGCGAGAAGATCGACATCATCCCGTGGAACACCGAGCCGGCGCGGTTCGTCGCCAAGGCGCTCTCACCGGCACGCGTGCGCGAGGTGTACATCGACGACGAGACGCGCGACGCGACCGTGATCGTGCCCGACGACCAGCTCGCGCTCGCGATCGGCAAGGAGGGCCTGAACGCCCGCCTGGCCGCCCGCCTGTCCGGCTGGAAGGTCGAGATCAAGTCCGACACGGAGTTCGCGCAGGAAGAGGCCGAGGCGGCCTTCGGCGGCGAGGACGACGAGGACTTCATCGGCCGGTGCTCCGCCATTCTCTCGACGCGCAAGCGCTGCCCGAACACGGCGCTTCCCGGCAGCCGCTTCTGCGGCGTTCCCGCCCACCAGGAGCTCGCGGCCAAGGAGGCGGCCGGAGAGGACATCTCCGATCAGATCGTGCAGCCGATGGCGGAGGCGGACGTCGACGATGACAACGACGTCGACGATGCCGAGGTGAACGAGAGCGGCGATCTCTCCGAGACACTCGAGCCGGTCGAGGCGGCCGAGAGCTCGCTCGAGGAGGACGGCCCTGCGGCGGCGTGACGGCGGCGCCGACACGACGCTGCGCCGGGTGCGGCAGACGGGCTCCGCAGGCGGAGCTCGTGCGCTTCGTCGCCCGCGAAGGGGCGCTCACACCCGCGTCGCCGGGGGATCCGGGCCGCGGGACGTACACGTGCAGGCGAGCTCGTCTGCTTCGAGCGAGCGGCGTCGCAGCATGCGTTTGCGCGCACGCTGCGGACGGCCGTGACAGTCGATCCAGGGCTCGTTCGGCTCTACACTGACCGCGATGGCTGACGACACCGGACCCAACAAGCCAAACCGCCCGCTGCGGCCCCGCCAGGGTGCCCCGGGAGGCCGCCGCAAGCGCCGCGTCGTGATCGACACGGCCGCCGGCCGGCCGCGTCCAGACGCGCGCCAGTTGCGGGAGCGCGGAGCGGTGCGCGAGAAGCCGGCTACCGCGCCGGTGCAGCCGACCGGCCCGGCGACAGTCGCCTCGGGGTCGTCGGTGAAGGACATCTCACAGGCGCTCGGCGTCCCGATGTCGGACATCATCAAGATTCTCATGGCGCTGGGCGCGCCCAAGACGGCGACCCAGACGCTCTCGGACGAAGAGGTCGAGCTGGTCGCCACCGAGCTCAAGCGCGAGGTGACGATCAAGCACGCCGCAGAGGAGGACCTCGAGCCTGAGACGTACGAGGACGCCGAGGAGGATCTCGCCGACCGGCCGCCTGTCGTCACGATCATGGGCCACGTCGACCACGGCAAGACGACGCTGCTCGATGCGATCCGCGAGACGTCCGTCGTCGAGACGGAGGCGGGCGGCATCACCCAGCACATCGGCGCGTATCAGGTCGACCACGCCGGCCGCCGAATCACGTTCCTCGACACGCCGGGCCACGAGGCGTTCACCGCCATGCGCGCGCGCGGCGCGAAGGTGACGGACATCGCCGTGCTCGTCGTCGCCGCCGATGACGGCGTCATGCCGCAGACGAAGGAGTCGATCTCGCACGCCCGCGCCGCCGAGGTGCCGATCGTGATTGCCGTGAACAAGGTCGACCTTCCCGACGCGAACATCGACCGCGTGAAGAACGAGCTCGCCGCGGAAGGCCTCCAGCCGGAGGACTGGGGAGGCACGACGCAGTTCTCCGAGGTGTCGGCGAAGGACAAGCAGAACCTCTCCGATCTGCTCGAGAAGGTGCTCCTCGTCGCGGATGCCGAGCTCGAGCTCAAGGCAAACCCGAAGGCCGAGGCGTCCGGTCCGATCATCGAGTCGCGCCTCGACGTCGGCCGCGGCCCGGTGGCGACCATGCTCGTCCACCGCGGCACGCTCCACGTCGGTGACGCTGTCGTTGCCGGCGACGCCTGGGGCCGCGTACGCGCCATGTACGACTTTCACGGCGAGAAGATCAAGGAGGCCGGCCCCGGCGATCCGATCGAGATCGTCGGCTTTGACCGCCCGCCGCCCGCCGGCGAGCTCGGCCGTGTCGTCGAGAACGAGCGACAGGCTCGCCACCTCGCACAGGCCCGAGGCGAGCGACTTCGCCGCGAGCAGCTCGCGCAGCGCGCGAAGCCGATCTCACTCGATGCGCTGTTCGACCGCGTTCAGGAAGGCGTCCAGGATCTCAACCTCGTGCTCAAGGCCGATGTGGGCGGATCGGTCGAGGCGGCCGTCTCCGAGCTCCAGAAGATCGACCACCCCGAGGTGCGCGTGAACGTCATCCACTCCGCCGCGGGCGGCATCACGGAGAACGACATCATGCTCGCGTCCGCCTCGGGCGCCATGGTCGTCGGCTTCAACGTCCGGCCCAACGCCGAGGCGCGCGCGCTCGCCGAGCGCGAGGGCGTCGAGATTCGCACCTACCGCGTCATCTACCAGCTGACCGAGGACATCGAGCAGGCGCTCGTCGGCATGCTCAAGCCGATCTCCGAGGAGGTGACGCTCGGCGAGGCCGAGGTGCGCGCGCTGATCAAGATCTCCCGTTACGGCACGATCGCCGGCTCGTATGTCACGAGCGGCACCATCCGGCGTGGGGCGAGCGTGCGCATCATCCGCGACGGCGCCATCCTCCACGAGACGACGATCGACTCGCTCAAGCGCTTCAAGGAAGACGTGCGCGAGGTCGCAGAAGGCTTCGAGTGCGGCATCCACCTTGCCGGCTTCGACGACGTGAAGGAAGGCGACGTCCTCGAGGTGTTCGAGGTGCGGCAGGTGGAGCGGACGGGGCTCGACGACGCCCCGCCCGCCCCTTCGGCTGACGCGTCCTAGCCTGTCGAGGCTGCCGCAGGCGCGGCGTCGCCCGGCTTCCAGAGCATCCAGAGGCTGACGACGAGCACCCAGCCCAGGAAGATCAGGAACGGGATGAACACGATCGCGAAGAGCATCGTCACCGCGACGACGATGCTGAGCCAGGCCAGCCACTTGGGCACGATCTGACCCTTGAGGCTCGACAGCGCCGTCGCGAAGACGAGCAGCGCCGCCACGGTCGTGCCGCTCGTCCAGATCGCGTAGCCCACGTTGTCGATCACGCGGAACGTATTTGGATCGAGCACGAACTCATCGGCGTCCTCGATCGTGAACCCGACGGTCGCGAAGAAGGCATCCGCCACTGTCCAGATCGCGGCGGCAACGAGCCCCGCACCGAACGCGAGCGCCGTTCGCGCTCCCGTCTTGCCCTCGGCCTGGGCCAGGCGACCACGCAGCACCGCGACGAACCAGACGAAGAACAGGCTGGCCGCGAGTACGACGAAGTACGAGACGATCTGCTTGTGGCGATTGCCCGAATCCGCATACCACGAGCCGATCTCGGCATCGGAATCGCCGATGTCGCCCCAGAAGAAGATCGAGATGACCCACATGAGAACGAACAGCACGCCACTCACCGGCGCCCATCGCGCAGCGTTCACAGAACCTCCTTGAGAAGTGGAGGCGAGACCCTCGCACCGTCGTCGGACGGCAAGATAGGCGCGTGCCCACCGGATACGTCGGAATCCTGTCCATCGAGCTCCACTTCCCCGAGGCGGGCTCGCTCAAGGGCAAGCGCAAGCACGTGAAGTCCGCGAAGGCACAGCTTCAGAACCGTTTCGGCGCAGCGGTCGCCGAGGTCGCGCACCACGATCTCTGGCAGCGTGCGGGCCTCGCGGCCGCGATCGTGACGCGGGGGCACACGGAGCTCGTCGAGCTCATGGCCGCGGCCGAGCGCTACCTCGGCGCCCAGGAGTACGAGCTCGTGCGTGCCGAGAGAAAGGTCGTGGCGCTGAATGAGTGACCGCATGCGCAAGGTCGACGAGGCCGTGCGGGAAGTCGTGTCCGACACGCTGCCGGAGCTCAAGGACCCGCGGATCGGCTTCGTCACGGTGACGGGTGTCCGAACGTCGCGCGATCTCCGCCATGCCACGGTGTTCGTGAGCGTGCTCGGGTCGGCGAAGAAGCGCGAGCGCTCGCTCGACGGCCTCGCCGCGGCGCACGGCGTGTTTCAAGCCCGTATCGCCGCCGAGCTACGCCTCAAGCGCACGCCGACGCTGACGTTCGAGTACGACCCCACCGTCGCCGAGGGCGTGCGGATGTCAAAGTTGATCGATGACCTCGACCCAGACGACCGCTGATCTCGTCGCCGTAGCGACCGCCCTGCGTGAGCACGACCGCTTCCTCCTCGTCACGCACGAGAACCCGGACGGCGACGCGGTCGGATCGATCCTCGGCCTGAAGCTTGCGCTCGACGCCCTCGGCAAGGACACCGTCATGGTGCTCGGCGGCGACACCGATCCTCCGACCGAGTACGGATTCCTGCCGATCGGCGACATTCGCCGCGAGCTTCCCGACGACGGCGGCGAGCGCGTCCTCGTTGCCCTCGACTGCGCGAACGCGCAGCGGATGGGAGAGGCTGCGACGCTCCTCGGCACCGTCCCGCTCGCGCTCGATATCGATCACCACCACGACAACACCGCCTTCGGTGACATCAACCTGCTCGTCTCTGACGCGTCGTCCACCGGCGAGATCGTGCGCGACGTCCTGCGCGAACTCGACGTGGCGCTCACGCCCGCGATCGCCGAGGCCCTCTACGTCGCGCTCGTCACGGACACCGGGCGCTTCCAGTACACGAATACCACGCCCAAAGGCGCTGAGGCTCGCCGCGGAGCTCGTCGAGGCTGGCGTCGACGTCCACCGCGTCTTTCAAGGCATCTACGAGTCGGTCGAGTTCGCAAAGCTCAAGCTGCTCGCTCGGGCACTCGAGCGCGCGGAGATCTACGAGGGCGGCCGGCTCGTCATCTCCCATCTCCTCCGCACGGACTTCGCGGAGCTCGGCGTGGGGGAGGAGTACGCCGAAGGGATCATCGACTACCTCCGCGCGGTCGACGGGACCGACATGGCCGCCGTCATCCGCGAGCCGCCCGAGCCTCCGGACGCGAAGCGGCGCGTCAGCCTCCGAGCGTCCCACGACGAGCTCGACGTGTCGGCGATCGCCCGGGCGAGGGGCGGTGGCGGCCACCGGCAGGCGGCCGGCTTCTCGAGCGCGGAGTCGGTCGAGGAGATCGCGCCTTCATCCAGGCCGGCGTTCGCGGATGCCTCCACAGAGCACTTAGACCCACGGGGCTTGTGCTCGTGGACAAGCCCGTCGGGCCGTCGTCGTTCGCTGTCGTGAAGCGGCTACGCGACAGCACCGGCGCGCGCGCGGGCCACGCCGGGACGCTGGACCCCTTCGCGTCAGGCCTTCTGCTCGTCCTTCTCGGTTCGGCGACGCGGCTCGCGCAGTACCTCGTCGGCCTCGACAAGCGCTACGTGACGGAGATCGACCTGCGCGCCCGCACAGCCACGGGCGATCTCGACGGAGCGGTGGTGGAGGAATCGAGCCCGCCGTCGGATGGAGAGCTCGTCGACCGGATCGCGCCACTTCGGGGCGAGATCACGTTGCGCATCCCGGCGGCCTCGGCCGTGAAGATCGACGGCGAGCGCGCGTATCGCCGCTTCCGTGAGGGCCAGGACGTCGACATGCCCTACCGCACGTCGACCGTGCACGAGCTCTCGCTGCTCGGGTACGACGGCAAGGTGGCGACGATCGACCTCGCCGTGTCGTCCGGGACGTACGTGCGCGCAATCGCGGACGCGCTCGGCGGCCATTGCCGCGCCCTCCGCCGCATCGAGGTGGGACCGTTCGCGGTCGAAGCGGCCGACGACGAGCGCATCCTCTCGCCCGCAGAGGCGCTCCCGTTCTTACCCGCGATCGACCTCTCACCCGACGAGGCGGCTGCTGTCCGGACCGGCCGTCACCGCGTCCAGCAGACCGTGCGGGCGATGTGCGAAGGCGAGCTCGTCGCCGTGAACGGCACTGTGCTCCCATGAACATCGCGACCGCCGTCGACGGCGTCGAGCAGCGACCCCGCGCCGTCGCCATCGGCTCCTTCGACGGCGTTCACCTCGGGCACCGCCGGGTGATCGACGAGCTGCGCGCCACTGGTCTCGCGGCCACTGTGATCACCTTCGAGCCCCACCCACGAATCGTGCTCGGGTACGGCGTCGAGCTGCTCACGACGGCCGAGCGGCGCCTCGAGCTCCTCGCCGACGCCGGAGTGGACGAGACGCTCGTGCTCGCGTTCACGCACGAGCTCCAGCAGCTCGAGCCGGAGGACTTCTGTGAGACCGTGCTCCGGGCGATCGGAACGGAGGTGGTCGTCGCCGGCGAGGGGTTCGCTTTCGGCCACCGTCGCCGCGGCAACCTCGCCCTCCTCGAGGCCGAAGGATTCGACGTCCGAACCGTCCCAATCGCGGACGGCGCCTCGTCGACAGTCATTCGGGATGTGCTCCACGAGGGGGATGTCGCAGGCGCAGCGGCGCTCCTCGGCAGGCCCCCCGAGGTGGACGGCATCGTCGTCGTGGGCGACGAGCGCGGCGGCACGCTCGGGTTTCCGACCGCGAACGTCGCCGTCGAGGCAGGCCTGCTCGTGCCGCGGAACGGCATCTATGCCGGGTACGCACGATCGTCGAGGGCCGCGATCTCGGTCGGCACGAATCCGCACTACGGCGGCGTCGAGCGCCGGATCGAAGCACACCTGATCGACTTCGACGGGGATCTCTACGGACAACGGCTCGTCGTCGAGCTGTGGCAGCGACTGCGCGACGAGCAGGCGTTCGAGAGCGAAGCCGCGCTCGTGACCCAGATCGGCCACGACGTCGAGGCAGCCCGCGCAGCCGAACGACCCGTCTGACCGGCTGCTACCCTTGTCGTAGACCGCAACATCGGCTGGCCGCGGATCAGGGTCTCGCGGCTGAGGCGGGTGCAGCGGAGACGTCTTTTTCGACGGAGGTGACATGACCCTTACCAACGAAGCAAAGCTCGAGATTGTCGGCAAGCACGGCAAGCACGAGAAGGACACCGGCTCGACCGAGGTCCAGGTCGCGCTGCTGACGACGCGCATCACGGAGCTCACGGAACACCTGCGCACGCACAAGAAGGATCACCACTCGCGGCGCGGTCTCCTGAAGCTCGTCGGCCAGCGCCGGCGCCTCCTCGACTATCTCCAGCGGAAGGATCTCGAGGGCTACCGTGCCCTCATCAAGGAGCTCGGCCTGCGACGATAGGCAACCGAGCAGAATCGGAGGGTGGAAGTTTGAGCGAGCCCCGATACGGGCCACCACTCGGCGGAAACGGCGAGGCTCCCTCAAACCTCCACTCTCCACGAAGCATCAAGTGGAGGACACATGACTATGACTCAGACCGACAGCACCACGTCGGTCTCGGTGACCGTAGGCGGTCAGGAGATCGTCTTCGAGACCGGGAAGCTCGCCAAGCAGGCCGACGGCGCCGTCGTCGTCCGCTCGGGCGACACGATGGTGCTCGCAACCGCGCAAGGGCGCCCAGAAGCGCGCGAAGGCGCGGACTTCTTCCCCCTCACCGTCGACGTGGAAGAGAAGATGTACGCGGCCGGGAAGATCCCCGGCGGCTTCTTCAAGCGGGAGGGCCGCGCCACGGAGCGTGCCACGCTCACGGCCCGCATGATCGACCGCCCGATCCGGCCGCTGTGGCCGAAGGGCTTCAAGAACGAGGTGCAGGTGATCTGCACGGTGCTCTCCGCCGACATGATCACGCCGCACGACATCCTGTGCATCAACGGCGCCTCGGCGGCCCTGATGATCTCGTCGCTGCCGTTCGCTGGCCCGGTCGGCGCCGTCCGCATCGGCCTGGTCGAGGGTGAGCTCGTCGTCAATCCGTCGCTCGAGGCGACGGACGAGAGCGAGCTCGATCTGATCGTCGTCGGCACGAAGGACGGCCTGACGATGGTCGAGGCCGGCGCGAACGAGGTGCCCGAGGACCTGCTCCTCGAGGCGCTCGAGAAGGCGCATCGCAAGATCATCAAGCTCTGCGAGGCTCAGGAGGAGCTTCGCCAGCAGGCCGGCAAGGCCAAGTGGCTTGACCCGGCGCTCACGCAGGAGCTCGCGGCCGCCCACGGAGCTCGCATCCGCGAGCACATCGCCGCGCACGGCCTCAAGGACGGCGCCGGCGTCACCGAAGAGCTCGAAGCGGAGCTCTGCCCCGAGCTGACGATGGCCTCGACAGAAGAGGACATCACACGGCGCACGCAGGTGAGGGCTAGCCTCGCGCAGCTGCTCGACGAGGCACGCCTCGCAGCCGTCGTGGAGCCCGTCCGCGCGCAGTTCATGGACGGCCTCACCGCCCTCACCGACGCCGAGCAGGACTCGAAGGAGCTCAAGTCCGCGAAGCGGCAGCTGCTCTTCGACCGCATCGTCGAGGACGTCACGCTGCCGTTCCCGGTCGCGCCCGTCGCGGCCGAGGGTGAGCCGCCGACGTCGAAGGACTCGATCACGAAGCAGTTCGTGAAGAAGGCGGCCGAGAGCCTCTACAAGGAGATTGTTCGCCGCAAGATCGCCGTCGACAAGCGGCGTCCTGACGGCCGTGGCACGGAAGAGGTGCGCCACGTCTCGTGCGAGGTCAGCGTCTCACCGAGGACGCACGGCTCGGCGCTCTTCACGCGCGGGCAGACGCAGATCATGACGCTGCTCACGCTCGGGACGGCGAAGGAAGGCCAGCGGATCGACGACCTCTCGCTCGAGGGCGAACGCCGGTACATGCACCACTACAACTTCCCGCCCTTCTCGGTCGGGGAGACCGGCTTCATGCGGGGTCCGAAGCGCCGCGACATCGGCCACGGCGCGCTCGCGCAGCGGGCGCTCGCGGCGGTCATCCCGAGTGCCGAGGACTTCCCGTACACGATTCGCCTCGTCTCCGAGACGCTCGAGTCGAACGGCTCGTCGTCGATGGGATCGGTCTGCGGGTCGACTCTCGCGCTCCAGGACGCCGGCGTGCCGATCAAGGCGCCGGTCAGCGGTATCGCCATGGGTCTCGTGAAGGAAGGCGACGACTACGTCATCCTCACGGACATCCAGGGAGCGGAGGACCACCTCGGCGACATGGACTTCAAGGTCGCCGGCACACGCGAGGGCATCACCGCTCTCCAGATGGACATCAAGATCACGGGCGTGACGCAGGAGATCATGCGCTCGGCGCTCGAGCAGGCGAAGCGGGCGCGCGAGTCGATCCTCGACACGATGGGCGCGGTCATGCCCGAGTCGCGGCCCGAGCTCGCCGACCACGCACCGCGCATCTCGTCGGTGAAGATCGATCCGGAGTTCATCGGCATGGTCATCGGCAAGGGTGGCGAGACGATCCGCTCGCTCGAGGCCGACCACGACGTGCAGATCGACATCGAGGAGGACGGGACGATCCTCGTCTACGCGACGGAGGGGACGAAGGGCGACGCGGCCATCGCGGCCATCACGGCGCTCACGAAGAGCCCCGAGGTCGGAGACACGTACACGGGGAAGGTCGCCAAGACGACTGACTTCGGCGCGTTCGTCGAGCTGAAGAAGGGCACGGACGGGCTGCTCCACGTCTCCAACGTCGGCCCCGGCCGGGTCGGCCACATCGAGGACGTGATCAGCCGCGGCGATGTGCTCGACGTGCTCGTGCAGGAGGTCGACAAGGATCGAGGCCGCATCGGCCTCAAGCTCGTCGCCAAGCACGAGGACGGCAAGCTCGTCACGCCGGAGGAGCTGATCGAGCGGGCGAAGGACGCGCCGCCCCGCGAGCGCACGGAGCGTCCGCGTGACGACCGTGGCCGCAGCCGCGAGCGCAGCCGCCGCTAGGTCGCACGACTCACGGGGCGGGCGGCCGAGCACAGGTTGGCCGCTCGCCCCGTTACCATCGCCCGGTGTCCCGCGAGGAGACGCCGCGTGCGCGGATCGTCCGGCTCGTCGTGTTGCCGATATGCCTGTTCGTCGGCGTGTCGGCCGGCGTCTTCGTCCTCGCGCAGTTGACCCTTGCCGAGCCGGCGGCGCCGGCAGCAACGGCTGGCGTCGTGCTCGGTGATGCCTACCGAGGTCAGGTCGTGTTCTCGCAGAACTGCTCCGCCTGTCACGGCGCCACGGGTGAAGGTGGCATCGGTCCGAAGCTCGACGGCAACTCGATCTCCGTTGCGGCAGCAAGCGCGAGGATCGAGAACGGTGGCGGCACGATGCCGCCGAACCTCGTCAGCGGCCGTCAGAAGGCGGACGTGCTCGCGTATCTCGCAACGATCTTCGCGCCGGACGAAGGGGGCGGATGAGCGTCGTCGCCAGCGTCGAGTCGACCTACACCGACGTGATGACGGCGGTGTTCTCGTCGACGATCGCGGGCAAGGCGTGGTTCGCGACGGCAGCGGTCGTGCTCGCTCTCGTCCAGGTGACGACGGCAGCGCGGATCTTCGGCCACTTCCAGGGGATCGTTCGCATCTCGCCGCCACCGTCGTCAACCGGGTTCACCGCTGGTCGGGGCGTGCGGCGTTCCTCTGCACGCTCCCCGTGGCCTTCCACTGCATCTTCATCCTCGGCTTCGACTCGAGCGAGCCACGAACGCTCGCTCACTCGATCGTCGGCTCGTTCGTCTACGGCGTGTTTGCCGTGAAGATCTTCTTCGTCCACGACGCCGACCACCCGCGCTGGACGCTGCCGCTCGTGGGAGGCACGCTCTTCGCCGTGCTCGTGACGCTCTGGCTCACGTCCGCCTACTGGTACTTCACCGAGGTCCGCTTCGGCCTGTAGCTAGCAGGTGAAGACGGCGGTCGAGGGCGTGACGCCGGTGCCGTTCTGGCGGATGACGCGCGTGCAGCCACCGTTGAGCGAGACGATCGGCGCGCTGACCTGCACCTGCACCGTGCCCTGGACGATGACGTTGCCGGTGTCGATCCGGACGCTGCCACCGGGGCCGCTCATGAGGATGCCCGTGTCGAGCACCTCGAGCGTGTAGAGGCCGTTCGGGCTCGAGAACTGGCCCGAGAAGGCGCCGGCTGGACCTGACGGACCGGATGGGCCGCGACGGACCTGAGGGGCCCCTGCGGGCCGGATGGGCCACTCGGGCCTGCGAGACCCTGTGGACCGGACGGGCCGGATGGCCCCGGGCTCCCCTGCGGGCCGGAAGGTCCGGTTGGGCCGGAGGGGCCGGGCGGTCCTGCCGGGCCAGATGGGCCTGATCCGCCACCGCCGCCGGGTCCGGGCGGTCCGCTCGGGCCGCTTGGACCACTTGGGCCTCTCTGGCCCGTCGGCCCCTGCGGGCCCGACGGGCCCTTGTCGCCGGGGGGACCCTTGATGTTCCAGGAGAGATACTCGTCGCCGTCCTTGCAGCTCTTGCCGTCCGGCAGGTAGAGCGTGCCGCCCCACTTCTTGACGCACGCGTTAATCCGACCGCCACCGCCGCCCGTTGCATAGGCCGCGCCGGCGGCAAGCAGCACACCGGCAGCAAGAACGCCGACGACGAGCATGATGGGGCGTCGCAGCATGCCTCTCGCATCGGCCTGTGCGCTACAAGGCTCGATCCTCCCGGCCAGCTACCCCGTTCGACCGGGGTACCCTGAGCCGATGCAGGAGTACGTCCTTTCCGAGCTCGACTCCGGCGAGCGGCTCATCACCGAGCGGCTCGACCACGTGCGCTCGGTCGCCCTCGGCTTCTGGATCGGCGCGGGTGCACGCGACGAGCCCGACGCGAAGGCCGGCGCCACGCACTTCATCGAGCACCTTCTGTTCAAGGGCACGCGGTCGTTCGCGGCCAAGGAGATCGCCGAGATCTTCGACGAGATGGGCGGCGAGCTGAACGCGGCGACGTCGCGGGAGTCGACGGTCGTCTACGCGCGGATCCCCGACCGCCATCTCGAGCGGGCGATCGACGTGATGGCCGACATGGTGTTCGCGCCGACGTTCGCCGACGTCGACGCGGAGCGGGAGGTCGTGCTCGAGGAGATCGCGATGGTCGAGGACACGCCGCAGGATCAGATCCACGACCTTCTCTCCCAGGCCGTGTTCGGCACACATGCGCTCGGGCGCCCCGTCATCGGGCGGGCGCCGGTCATCTCCACGATCACGCGACGAACGCTCGCCGCGTACCACCGCCAGATGTACACCGCGGGCAACATCGTTCTCGCGGGAGCCGGGAACCTCGATCACGACGCGCTGCTCGCGCTCCTGGAGCGCGCTGCGCACCAGCGGATCGAGCCGCCTGACGCCAAGACGCACGTGCGGAAGCCGCTCGTCAGGGCGCCGAAGCCTGGGATCCGCTTCCAAGCGAAGCGCACGGAGCAGTACCACGTCTGCGTCGGCGCTCCGGGCATCTCGCGCTCCGACCGTCGCCGCTTCGCCGCATCGCTCCTCGACGCGATCCTCGGCGGCTCCGCCTCGTCGCGCCTCTTCCAGGAGATCCGCGAGAAGCGCGGCATGGCGTACTCCGTCTACTCATTCGCCGGCCAGTACTCGGACACGGGCCAGGTCGGCATCTACGTCGGTACCCGGGAGGAGAACCTCGCACCGTGCCTCGAGATCGTCGCCACGGAGATCGCGGACATCGCCGCGGGCAACGTGGCGGAGGCTGAGCTCGCGCGCGCGAAGGAGAACCTCAAGGGCCGCATCGTCCTCTCGATGGAGTCGACGTCGAACCGCATGACACGGCTCGGCAAGGCGCTCATCACCGACACGGAGCTCCTGTCGCTCGACCGGGTCATCGCCGAGATCGACGCCGTCGAGCCGTCTGCCGTGGCCGAGCTGGCGGGCGTCCTGCTCGCGCCGAGCGCGCTCTCGGCAGCCGGCATCGGTCCGAGCGAGAAGCGCTTTCTCGCCGCCGTCGAGCGCGTGCATCCCGGGCTGCCTGCGAAGGCGGCGGCGTGAGGATCCTGCTCAACGGGCGTGGCGGCAAGGTCGGGCTGGTGCTTGGGCCGGCACTCGAGGCAGCTGGTCACGACCTCGTGGACGATCTCTCAGAGGCAGACGCGATGGTCGACTTCACGGCTCCGGACGCCGTGGTCGCCAACGTCGCGGCCGCGGTGGCCGCCGGGGTGCCGTGCGTCGTCGGCACAACCGGCGCCGACCTGGCGGGTGTGGGGGAGAAGGCGAAGGACGCCGGCGTGCCCGTCTTCTACGCGCCGAACTTCGCCCTCGGCGCCGTCCTCATGATGCGGTTCGCAGTCGAGGCGTCTAAGCATCTCGCGCGCGCAGAGATCGTCGAGGCGCACAACGAGGCGAAGAAGGACGCGCCGTCAGGCACCGCGCGCGCAACGGCCGACGCGATGGAGGGAGACGTGGCCATCCACTCGGTGCGCCTGCCGGGGCTCGTCGCGCATCAGGAGGTGCTGCTCGCGGGAGACGGCCAGCTGCTTGACGATCCGCCACGACGCGTTCTCGCGCGAGGCTTACGTGCCGGGCGTGCTGCTCGCGCTCGAGCGGCTGCGCGACCTGCCGCCAGGGTTGACCGTCGGCCTCGACGCGTTGCTCGACTAAGCACGGGAGTATCATCGAGACGATGCTCGGAGAGGTCCTCACAGCAATCGTGACGCCGTTCCGCGAGGACGGCACGGTCGACTTCCACCGCTTCGCGGAGCTCGCGCACTTCCTCACGGCGAACGGCTCCGACGGCATCGTCGTCGCCGGCACGACGGGCGAGTCGCCGACATTGTCCGAGGACGAGCGGCTCGAGCTCTTCCGCGTCGCCGTCGGCGCGGTCGGCGGGAGTGCGACAGTCATCGCCGGAACCGGCACGTACTCGACCGCCGAGTCGATGCACCTCACAGAGAAGGCGCACCACATCGGCGTCGACGGGTTCCTCGTCGTGACGCCGTACTACAACAAGCCTCCGCAGCGCGGCATCGTCGAGCACTTCAAGGCGATCGCGGCGATGTCGGACAAGCCGGTGATCGTCTACAACATCCCCGGCCGCGTCGTCATCAACATCGAGTCAGAGACGATCGCGCAGCTCGCCGAGATCGAGAACGTCGTCGCCGTCAAGCAGGCCAACGACGACCACATCCAGGCCCGCTTTATCGCCGAGGAGACGGGGCTCGACCTGTACGCGGGCGACGACAACCTCATCTACCCGTTCCTCGAGCTCGGTGGCGTCGGCGGCGTCTGCGTCCACACGCACGTCGTCGGGCCACGCGTGAAGGAGATGATCCGGCTCTTCAAGGCCGGCGACCACGTCGAAGCCCGGCGGCTCGACGAGGAGCTCGAGGCGAGCTACGACCTCTTGAAGGTCGCGACGAACCCGATCGCGATCAAGGCCGCGCTCAACCTCCTCGGCCACGAGGTCGGGGGGCTTGCGGCTACCGCTCGTCGAGGCGACGGCGGACGAGGTGGCGCAGGTGCAGAGCTGCCTCGACCGGCTCGGCATCACCGCTCCGGTTCAGGCGTACGCTAGTCGCCGCCGAGGATCCGGCTCTTCTCGACCTCGAACTCCGCGTCCGTCAGGTCGCCGCGCTCGTGCAGCTTGGCGAGACGTTCGAGCTGGGAGACGCGGTCGTCGCCTCCGTCGGCGGCCCCGCCGCGCAGGTCGATCGGCTCGTTGACCATCACCGTCGCGCCGGGGAACATCTCCGTGATCTGCTCGACGATCGCCGCAGCCTCCGGCGGGACGTCCTCGAGACCGCTCGTGGCGCCGCTCGACCGCGCAGCGAGGCGACGATGGCGTCGGCCTTCTGCTCCGCGCTGTCGCGATGCGAGTCGACCTCCTTCCAGAGGATCTCGTAGCGGCCCGGATTCGCCCGGTCGACGTCGACTGGGAGTGACATGCCCGGGAACGGCCAGCGCGAGGAGCGCACGAGCCCGTCCCAGTCCGCACGGAACGGCTCGACACCGTCCGCCTGGACGATGAGCGTCAGGTGGCAGTTCTGCCACATGCCCCGTCCGGCGTAGGCGCTCGCGGAAACCACCTGCGCCACGCCGCGCACGGGATCCTTCAGATTCCCTGTGAACAGCGAGAAGAGCCCCACTGCAGGACCCTAACGACAGCGACCCGGAACGACAACGGGCCGGCGAAGGGCCGGCCCGCGTCGGCATCGAGACTGACTGAGCTACATAGGCTTGTTGGTAGCAGAGCCGCTGCCGCCGGAGCCGCCCTTCTTGCGCTTCTTGCGCTTCTTGCCCTCTGCGGAGCCGCCCTTCACGTCCTCGGCCTCCTTCGCGGACAGCTCGAGGTCTGCCTGTGCCGCCGCTGGTGCCTTGTCGCGGTCGTCGCCCATTTCGATCCTCCTCTCCGGATCGTCGTGCGGATTGCTGCCGATGCTACTAAGACGGCCCGAGCGGGCGAAATCTTCCGCCCTCGCACGCCTACTGGTCGAGCTGCTGCCCGACGAGGTAGTAGTAGAGCCCCTGGCGCTCCATCAACTCCACGTGCGTGCCGCGCTCGACGATGCGACCGCGGTCGAGAACGACGATGAGGTCCGCGTCGCGAACCGTGCTGAGCCGGTGGGCGATGACGAAGGTCGTCCTCCCGTGCATGAGGTCGTCAAGGTTGCGCTTGACGGTGCGCTCCGACTCCGCGTCGAGCGCGCTCGACGCCTCGTCCAGAAGAAGAACTGCGGGCTTGCGATAGATCGCTCGCGCGATCGCCACCCGTTGCGCCTGGCCGCCGGAGAGCTTGAGGCCGCTGTCCCCGACACGCGTCTCGTAACCGAGCGGCAGCCGCTCGACGAACTCGTGCACCGAAGCGACGCGTGCCGCCCACTGCACGTCGACCGGATCGGGCTCCTCGCCGAAGGCGATGTTGCGGGCGATCGTGTCGTCGAACAGGTGGGTGTCCTGGAGCACGAAGCCGATGTGGCGCCGCGCGGTGCGATAGTCGAGCGTCGCGAGATCGATGCGGTCGAGCTCGATCGACCCCTCGGTCGGCTCGAGCAGCCCCGCGATGAGCTTCACGAGCGTCGACTTGCCGGAGCCGCTGCGACCGACGAGCGCAACCGTCGATCCGGGCGGAACGTCGAGGTTGAGCTCCGCCAGGATCGGCGGTGACTGCGGCGCGTAGCGAAAGCCGACGTCCCTCAGGCGAACGGCTCCCTCGAGCGTCGACACGGCTCGCAGCCCTTCCCGCCCGGCCTGCTCGGGCTCGGCGTCGACGACGTCGGACAGCCGGTCGAGGAGGATGCGCCCCTGCTGGTACTCGTCCCAGAGGGACAGGAGGATGAGCACCGGCCCGTTCGTGAGCAGGACGAGCGCGTTGAAGGCGACGAACTCGCCCGTCGTCAGCTGCCCCTCGATCACGAGCATGCCTCCGGCGAAGAGGAAGAGGACGAGGGAGAGGATCGTCACCATCTGGACGGCGCCCTGGTACGTCATCACGAGGAACTCGGCGCGGAAGAGCCGCTCGGCGAGAGACGAGAAGCGGATCCGCATCTGGTCGCGGAAGCCCTCCTCGGCCGCGAGAGCCTTCACCGTCTCGATGCCGCGGATGGCGTCGATCTGCTGCGACGCGTAGCGGCCGTGCGCCTCCTCGAGCGAGTCGAACATCGGCCGCAAGCGCCGTGCCGAATAGCGCATGAGCAGGACGTAGAGCGGGACGACGGCAAGGTAGACGAGCGTCAGCGCCCAGCTGTAATAGAGCATCAGGCAGAGCGCGGCGAGGACCTGCGCGGCGAGTGTGATCCCCTCGACGCCGCTGTCGACGAGGATCTCGCGCGCCTGCCGCACGCCGGCGAGCCTCCGCTCGATGTCGCCGGTGCGTCGGCGCGCGAAGTACGAGAGCGGCAGGCCGAACAGCCGTCCGCTGAGGAAGTCGAGCGCCGCGACGTCGATGTGCACGGCGGCCGAGCTCATGATGTAGCGCTGGGCGACCGTCAGCCCCACCATCGCGACGAGCACCGCCAACATCGCCCCGAGACCGATCACGAGCAACGTCTTGTCGCTGTCCGGAATCGCGTCGTCGATGATCACCTGCGTGAAGACGGGAACGGCGAGCTCGAGGCCGGCGGCGAGCAGCGCGAGCACCGTCGCCGCGATGAGCGCGCGGCGGTGCGGCCGGAGGAACGCGAACAGCCAGTCGTAGCGCGGCGCGTCCTCCTCGAGCGCGTCGAAGGCAGGCGTCCGGGAGAGGAGGGTGGCGTACCCGGACCAGTTCTCGTCGAACTCCTCGCGCGGCAGGGTCCGAATGCCCTTGGCGGGGTCGCCGATCCGCACCTTCGTCTCCGAGACCTCGTAGAGGACGACCCAGTGGTTCCCCTCCCAGTGGCAGATGGCGGGTAGCGGCATCCGATCGAGACGGCTCTTCGAGGCGCGCACCGTTCGTGCATTGAGGCCAAGCGCCTCCGCGCCGCGCGCGATGCCGAGCAGGCTCGTACCGTCGATCGAGGTGCCGACGAGGTCGCGAATACGAGACATCGCGACCGCCTTGCCGAAGTACCGCGCCACCATCGCGAGACAGGCGGCGCCACAGTCCATCTCGTCGAGCTGGAAGACGTGCGGCAGCTTCCGCGGTGGCCGCTCCTTCGCCTGCGGCTCGAACGTGTCGACCTCGTCGACCTCGGGCTCCTCCACGGTGTCGGGCTCCTCGACGAGCTTGTCCGCGCCGGCAACCTCCGCCGGGAGGATGTCCTCGGCGAAGTCGAGTGGCACGGCGGCGACGCGGCGGAAGTCGGCGAGGGCGGTTCGCTCCTCGACGCGCGCCCGGAACTCGGGGTACGCATCGAGCAACCGGCGGATGTGGTCCGGGTGGAGCGCGAGCAGGCGGCACGCGGTCAGCGCCTCGACGGTCGCCTCCCGGACGCCGCCGTGGAGCACGGCCAGCTCGCCGAAGAAGTCGCCGGTGTGGAGATACTCGAGCTCCTCGCCGTCGCGAACGATGTGGAGGCGCCCGGACTCGACGATGTACAGCGGCCCTTCGACGTCGCCGGCGCGCACGACAAACTCACCGGCCGCGACGTCGACGGGCTCGAGGCCCTCGGCCAGCTCGATCAGACCCTCGGGCGGGAGCGCCGAGAAGACCGAGCGCAGCCGGAGGAAGTTGAGCGCGCCACGCGTCTGCGCGAGGCGCGCAAAGCTCTCACGCACGTCGGGGTAGCGGCTGACGAGCGCCCGGAAGACGCCGCGCTCGAGGCGGAACGCGTCGACGGGCTCGCGAGCCCGCACGGTCGCGACCCGCGTCGAGTCGTCGAGCAGCCCGATCTCGCCGAAGAAGTCGCCGGCGCGAAGGATGTGGAGGGACACCTCGTCGCCGCTCTCGCCACGCTTCACCACCCTCGCCGAGCCCGTGGCGATGACGTAGAACGCGTCAGCCTCATCGCCCTCCTCGACGATCACCGCCCCGAACTCGTACGAGACGAGCTCGAAGGCTTCGACCACGACCGCGCGGACGTCCTCGGGAAGCCGATGGAGACCTGGCAGCTCGTGCAGGAGCCTGATCCTGTCGTCGGAGACGACCGGCTCAGAGCTCGTCATGCCACACGACCCTCTCCGTCACGAGACGCGACGCGGCCTGCTCGGCCACGGCGGCCGCCGCACGCTCGCGCACCTCGGGATCCTCGACGTCGACCGTCGTCTTGCAGCGCACCTCGGCGACAAGGCTCCCGTCGAGCGTGGGGAGGGGGCCGACGACTTCCCCCGGCCTCGCCGCGACGAGAAGAGGGGCGAGCCGCGCGTCGATCTCCTCGAGCCAGTCATAGCGCTCTTCGAGCTCCGCACCCGCGCGCGTGGCCACGGCGTCCAGCGCGTCGCCGTCCTCCCGCACACAGAGCGCGGCCTCGGCGGCCGCGTCCTCGTCGGCGAAGCGAGCCGTCGCGTACTCGACGCGAAGCCAGTCGAGCCGCGCCGACGCCACCTCGCGCGCAATTGCGTCGTCCGTCGCGGCAGCGACCGCGAAGGCGTCGAACGCCGCTTCGAGCTCGGCGAACGGCGCTTCCGGGGCAATCGCGAGCCGCGTGGCGAGCGTGACGGCGAGCTCGTCGAGCGTCCCGGAGCACATCGCCTCCACCCACGTCTCGTGCTCGTCGGCGGGAGCGGCGGAAGCACGGCGACCCTCCGACTCGCGTGCGAGCGTCCGCCTGACGTAGCCGAGCCAGTCGTCGACCGTGAGGCCGCGACCCTCGAGCCACGCTTGGAGCTCGTCGGCCGAGACGAGCCGTCGCTCCCGGCGAAAGGTCTGAGCCGCAGCATCGACGTCAGCGTCCTCGACAGCGCTCGTATCGGCGGCGAGGCCAGCGGAGGCGGCTGCAACGATCGCGTCCCAGTCCCCGGTTACGCCGGCGTACTCCACGACATCGTCCCAGCGATAGACACGACCGTCGATCGTGAAGACCGGGGTGCTCCGTGCTCGCGAGTCGTTCACCGCAGACAGGCGGCAACTCTAAACGCGACTAGACTCGTTCCCCAGTGGCAAAGGCGATTCGCATCATCCCGCTGGGCGGGCTCGGCGAGATCGGGAAGAACATGACCGTCGTCGAGACCGAGCGCGGGTCGCTCGTGATCGACGCCGGGCTTGCCTTCCCGCGCGACGAGCATCTCGGCGTCGATCTCGTCCTCCCGGACGTGAGCTACCTCACCGAGCGACCAGGCTCGGTGACGGCCGTGGTGCTCACGCACGCACACGAGGATCACGTCGGCGGGCTGCCGTACCTTCTGCGCGAGGTCGACGTACCGCGTGTCTACGGGACAAAGCTCACGTTGGGGCTCGTCGCATCGAAGCTGACCGAGCACAAGCTCCAAGATCGCACAGAGCTTGTCGAGATCCGGCCCGAGGATGGTCCGGTCGACGCGGGGCCGTTCCGCCTCGAGCTCGTTCGCATGGCCCACTCGATCCCGGACAACACGGGCGTCGTCGTCGAGGCCGAGGGCTTTCGCATCTTCCACACGTCGGACTACAAGATTGATCACACGCCGATCGACGGGTTCAAGACCGACGTCGGGCGGCTGGCGGAGCTCGGCAACGAGGGCGTCGACCTCATGCTCGGCGACTCGACGAACGCCGAGCGCCCCGGCTACACCGGCTCCGAGCGCCTCGTCGGCGACGCGTTCCGGCAGATCATCCCGCTCCGCAAGGGACGCGTGCTCGTTGCGTCGTTCGCCTCGAACATCCACCGCATGCAGCAGGCCGCCGATGTCGCGCTCGAGTGCGGCCGGAAGATCTCCATCGTCGGCCGCTCGATGCGGAAGAACCTCAACATCGCGCGCTCGCTCGGCTATCTCGACGTGCCGGACGATGCGCTCGTGAAGCCCGACGATCTCGAGAACTACGCCCCCCACGAGGTGGTCGTGCTGTGCACCGGCAGCCAGGGAGAGCCGATGTCGGCGCTCACGCGAATCGCCTACCACGACCACTCGTCGGTGCAGGTCGAGCGCGGTGACACGGTGATCATCTCGGCGAAGCCCGTGCCCGGCAACGAGCTGCGGGTGCACGACACGATCAACGCGCTCGCGCGGGCCGGTGCCGAGGTGCTCCATCAGGACATCGCGCCAGTGCACGTCTCCGGTCACGGCAACTCCGAGGAGATCCGCACGGTGCTCGCGCTCGTCAGGCCGAAGGCCGTGATGCCCGTGCACGGCGAGTACCGCATGCTCGAGGCGCAGGCGCGGATGGCGCAGGATGCGGGCGTTCCTGCCGACGCGATCGTCCTCGCCGAGAACGGCTCCGTCGTCGAGCTGAACGAGAGGGGCGTCGGCATCGTCGATCGGATCGACGCGGGCATCACGTTCGTCGACGGACTCGCGGTGGGCGACATCTCGGACGTCGCGCTACGCGACCGCAAGCGACTCTCTGAGGACGGCGTGCTCATCGTCGTCGCCACGCTCGCGAGCGCCAACGGGCGCCGTACGGCAACGCCTGAGCTGATCGCGCGGGGGATTCCCGACTCCGAGGACTTCGTCGATGAGCTCCGTGTGGAGGCGACGCGCGTCCTCAACGAGCTGATCGAGGAGAACATCCTCGAGATCAAGCTCCTCCAGGAGCACCTCCACGACGACCTCGGCCGCTTCGTGTACGCGAAGACGCGAAAGCGGCCGCTGATCCTCCCCGTCGTAGTGGAAGTGTGAGCACCGTCCGGGTAAGGGACTGGGCGGAGATCCTCTTCGCCGAGGCGGCGGATCCGACGACTGCAACGCGGCTCGTGTCTCAGCTCCGGGCGTGCGAGGTCGCGTCACTCGCTTTCTGTCGGCTGCTCGAGCGCTGGGCACGCGGCGACGCGGAGCCGTGCACGCCGGGCCGCCGTGAGGCCGCCTTACAGCGTGCCGCGGACAGGGCGGAGACGGCGATCGCCGGCCTCGAACGTCCGCTCGCGCGCTATCTCCTCGAGCTCGAGCCCGATATCGCCGAGGGTCGCTCGTGGTACGGCGAGCCCGGAGCGGGGGAGCTCGTCGCGTGGGACGACGTCCTCACGCGCGCCGGCGTTCGCGCGTCGCCCGTGCGCGTCGCGCAGGCATATCTCGAGCTGGCGGTGCTGCTGCGCGCGCTCGAGGGGCTCGCCGATCGGGCACGCGTCGGCTCGCCGCCCGATCGAGATTCGCTCTGGGCGGGCCTCTTCGACTTGCGCGAGAATCTCTTCGAGCGCGCCGTCGAGGATCTCCGCGCCCTCGCGGCGTGAGCCGGCCGCGGATCGCGGTCGTCGGTTCGATCAACCTCGACCTCGTCGCGCAGGTCCCGCAGCTCCCGCGAGCCGGCGAGACGGTTACGGGGGCGACGTTTGCGCGATACCCCGGTGGGAAGGGCGCCAACCAGGCGGTTGCCTGCGCGCGGCTCGGTGCCGAGGTGACGATGATCGGCGCTGTCGGCCGTGACTCATTCGCCGATGAGGCGCTGGCTGGATTGCGTGAGGCCGGTGTCTCCCTCCACGTGGAATCGTGCGAAGAGCCGACCGGCGTCGCGCTGATCCAAGTCGATTGCGGCGGCGAGACGACGATCGCGGTCGCCCCCGGGGCGAACGGCATGATCGCGAGCTTCGAGCTACCCCCGCACGACGCGGTGCTCTGCCAGCTCGAGGTCCCCGACGCGGCAGTGCTGGCCGCACGCGAACAGTGCACGGGGATGTTCTGTCTCAACGCGGCTCCGGCGCGCCCGCTGGCCGTCGCCGCCGATGTCACGGTCGTGAACCGCCTCGAACGGGACGCTCTCACGAGCGTGGCGGGTCTCGTCGCCGTCACGCTGGGCGCCGAAGGGGCGATCCTGCTCGAAGACGGGGAGGAGATCGCGCGGGTCGAGCCACCGGCCGTCGACGCGGTCGACGGGACGGCGGCCGGCGATGCGTTCGCCGCGTGCCTCGTCGTGTCGCTGCTCGACCACCGAGGGCCGGCGGACGCCTTGCGCCGTGCGTGTGCGGCCGGGGCGCTGGCCGCGTCCCGTCGCGGCGCGCAACCATCTCTTCCCACGGCCCGACGAGGTCGACGCCATACTCGCGCGATGACTCCGACACGCGTTCTCCTCGACTGCGATCCCGGCCACGACGATGCGATCGCGTTGCTGCTCGCACTCGCCAGCCCCGAGATCGAGCTCGTCGGCGTGACAACTGTCCACGGGAACCAGACGCTCGCGAAGACGACGCTCAACGCGCTCAAGGTGCTCGAGCTGGTCGGCCGAAGCGACGTCCCGGTCGCCAGGGGCGCCGACCGCCCGCTCGTGCGCGAGCTGTCAATCGCCGACCACGTTCACGGCGAGACGGGAATGGACGGCCCTTCGCTGCCGGAGCCGTCGGCCCAGCCGGTGGCCGAGGATGCCGTGTCGTTCCTGGCGCGGAACATCGACGAGGCGACGGTGCTCGTTCCGACGGGACCGCTGACCAACGTCGCGCGCCTCCTCGAGGCACACGCCGCGGTGCGGCCCGCACGCATCGTTCTCATGGGTGGCTCGATCGGTCTCGGCAACATCACGCCCGCCGCCGAGTTCAACATCTGGGCCGACCCCGAGGCGGCGGCGATTGTCTTCGCGAGCGGCATCGACGTGACGATGGTCGGGCTCGACGTCACGCACCAGGCGATCGTGACGCCCGAGCGGGCCGAGCGGTTCCGCGCCGGCGGGCGCGTCGGCACCGTCGTCGCCGAGCTCGTCGAGTTCTTCGGTCTCTACCACCGCACGACGTACGGCTGGGACGGGCCGCCCGTACACGACGCGCTGGCGCTTGCCTCGGTCATCCGCCCGGAGCTCCTTCGGACGGACATGCGCCGCGTCGACGTCGAGCTCGAGTCGGAGCTGTGCCGCGGCAGGACGGTGGTCGATCTCTACCGGCGAGGCGACGGGGAACCGAACGCTCACGTCGCCGTCGACGTCGATGCGGACGGCTTCCTCGACTTTCTCGAAGCGCGCATCACGTCCCTCGGCTAACCCGGCCGTCGCCGGCTAGCCGGCGGACCAGCTCTCACGCGAGAGGAAGAAGCCGTGCCCGGACCGGTTGGAGCACGAGAGCCCGACGCGCATCGAGAGGCAGGTGAACGGCCCGCGCCGCCACGTCCTTCCGTAGCCGAGCACCGGCGCCTTGAGGTCGTACACCGTGTCGCCGGCGCACGCCGGCCCCGCCTTACCGGTCCCCATCGCAACGCCCGTCCAGTCGAGCTCACATCGGCCACGCGGCTCGGGCTTCAGGCCGGAGAGGATGTCGCAGCGGAGGCGTCGCATGCCCGGTGTCGACGAAGTACGCGCAGGCGATGTTCTTCGACGGTGTGCGGAAGGGGACGTACAGCTCCTGCGCGCCGTATGCGGAGCCCACGGTCGCCAGTGCGACGAATGCACCCGCCATTGCGACGAGTGCACCGAGCAGGAGAGCGCCACGAGCCACGCGGCGATTATGCAGGAAGCGCCCGCTCGCGCCCGAAGACGCCCCCCATGGCGCGAAAGAAGCGTCCTTCGAAGCTGCGCCCGCGGGTGCCCTCGCGCATCCGCAGACGCAAGCGGACGAAGGGGACGAAGGCACGAAGCCACCACTACCCTGAGCTGGCGGGCCTCGCGCTCGCGGGGTTCGGCGTCTTCCTGGGAACGGTGCTCTACGGAGACTGGTCTGCGGGCCACGTCGGAGGACGCGTTGCGGACGGCCTCGAGTCGCTCGTCGGCGCAGCCGTCTACCTCCTGCCGATTGCGTGCGGGGCGATCGGCGATCCTCATGCTCGTGCGGAGCAGGCTCGTCGACGTCCGCCCGTTCCGCCTGGGGCTTGTCGTCACCGCACTCGGCACCGTGCTCGTGCTCGGCAACACGCACGGCGGGCTCGCCGGCGACGGCGCCGAGCAGGCGTTCGGGTGGCTCGTCGGATCGACGGGAGTGCTCATCCTCGGGACGTGCACGCTCGTTGCGGGAGCGCTCCTTCTCACCGGAGCGTCGGTCGGCGCGATCGTCCGCCGCTCGCATGGCGCGATGAAGAGCGTCGGCAGGCGCGCAGCCGCTTCGCGGCGCACGACTGCCGAGCCCGCGGCGCCCGTCATCCCGCTGCGACCCGAGACAGCTCCGCCGCCGTCACTCGTGGACGGCGCCCACGACTATCCGGACATCACCGAGTCGTCGCTCGAGCCGGCCCTGCTCACGGGAGAGCACGAGCCGTTCGAGGACACACAGCCGTCGCTGTTCGATGCGACGGGCACCGAGACCGGCGTGTACCAGCTGCCCGACCGCGGCATCCTGAGGCCGTCGAAGGCGGTGGCGGGCGCCTCGGCCGAGGCCAGTGCCTTGATCGCCGAGACGCTCGTATCGGCGCTCGCCAACTTCGGCGTCGACGCGACAGTCGTCGGCGAGATCTCCGGCCCGCGCGTCACGCGCTACGAGCTCCAGCTCGCGCCCGGGACGAAGGTGGCGAAGGTGGCCGCGCTCAAGGACGACCTGTCGTACGCGCTCGCGACCACGGAGATCCGCATCCTCGCGCCGATCCCCGGCAAGCAGGCCGTCGGTGTCGAGGTACCGAACGCGACCCCGAACCTCGTCACGCTGGGCGACGTCTTCGACGACCTTCCGCAGGCGGCGAGCCCGCTCTCGGTGTGGCTGGGGAAGGACATCTCGGGCAACGCGATCTGGACGGATCTCGCCCGCATGCCGCACCTCCTCATCGCCGGCACCACCGGCTCGGGAAAGTCGGGCTGCATCAACACGATCCTCACGTCCATCCTGCTGCGCTCGTCGCCGGACGAGGTGCGGATGATCCTCGTCGACCCGAAGCGGATCGAGCTCGGCTACTACGAGTCGATCCCGCATCTGCTCACGTCGGTCGTCTCGAGCCCGAAGCAGGCCGCGGCGGCGCTCACGAACGTCGTGGGGGAGATGGAGCGTCGCTACGAGCGCATGAGCCTCTTCCGCGCGCGCAGCCTGCCGGAGATGAACCGCGCGCTGCGTGCGCGCAACGAGCCCCCGCTGCCGTACCTCCTCGTCGTGATCGACGAGCTCGCGGACCTGATGATGACGTCGCCGCAGGTGGTCGAGGACTCGGTGATCCGGCTCGCGCAGAAGTCCCGCGCCGTCGGCATCCACCTCGTCGTCGCGACGCAACGTCCGTCCGTCGACGTGATCACGGGAATGATCAAGGCGAACATCCCGAGCCGCATCGCCTTCGCCGTCTCGAGCCAGACCGACTCGCGTGTGATCCTCGACCAGGCCGGCGCCGAGACCTTGCTCGGCCAGGGTGACATGCTCTTCAAGCCGCTCGGGACGTCGCGCCTCCAGCGTCTCCAGGGCGCGTACGTGAGCGAGGAAGAGGTCGCGCTCGTCGTCGATCAGTGCCGCTCCCAGCGCGCCCAGGAGCTCGACGAGTCGCTGCTCGTCGTCCCCGAGGCAGAGCACGAGGGCGGTGACGAGGACTCCGACTTCGATCCGGACGAGGATCCGCTGCTCGAACGCGCGATCGAGGTCGTCGTGCAGACGCAGACGGCATCCGTGTCGCTGCTCCAGCGACGGCTTCGCGTCGGCTACACGCGCGCCGGCCGCCTCATCGACATGCTGGAGCGGCGCGGCATCATCTCCGGCTACGAGGGCTCGAAGCCGCGACGGGTGCTCATCGGCGCCGCAGAGCTCGACAACGCCTCGAATCTCTAGCGCGCATCGGTAACCGAAACACCGGTTCTCCGAGCACCTGAGCCAACTTCGGGTTAGCATCAGGCGTCTTAGTACGTCGGAATATCCGACTAGATCAAGGGAGGCATCGCGTGAAGCGAACTCGCAGAATGGCCGGCTCCGTCGGCGTGCTCGCCGCTGTGGCGGTAGCCGCATCGGCGCTCATCGCCACCGGCGTCAGCTCGGCCGCCCCGTCCGCCGGCTTTCTCGCCGGAGTCGTATCGGACGTCGGCCGTTTCAACGACAAGGGCTTCAACCAGCTCTCGCTCCAGGGCTGCAAGTCCGGGGCGGCGAAGGTGGGCGGCAAGTGCCGTGGACTCGAGTCGCGCTCGACGAGCGACTACATCCCGAACTTCACGAAGCTCCAGCGTGATGGTGCGAACATCTCCATCGCCACCGGCTTCCTGCTCGCGGACGGGACGGCGACCATCGCGAAGAAGTTCCCGAAGTCGCACTTTGCGATCGTCGACTATTCGGTCCACGCCGCGCCGTTCGCCAACAAGAAGGGCGTGCCGCAGTTCAAGAACGTCGTCGGTCTCACGTTCGCGACGAACGAGAACAGCTACATGATCGGCTGTCTCGCCGCTCTCATGGCGAAGAAGGCGGGCGGCAAAGTCATCAGCGCCACGGGCGGCATCAACATCCCGACGCGTCTCCATCTTCATCGCCGCGTACCGGGCCGGAGCGACGAAGTGCGTGAAGGGCACGAAGACCCTGATCGACTTCTCCGCCGACTTCGTCGACCAGGCGAAGTGCAAGGAGCTCGCCCTCAACCACATCGAAGCCGGTTCCAAGGTCGAGTTCGCAGTGGCCGGTGGTTGCGGCCTCGGTGCGCTCGACGCAGCGAAGGAGAACAAGATCTGGGGCGTCGGTGTGGACAAGGACCAGTCCTTCCTCGGTCCGCACATCCTCACGAGCGCGGTCAAGCGGGTCGACCGTGCCGTGTCCGCCGTCATCGTCGCCGAGGACCTCGGCCTGTACCCCGGCGGCAGCGACCTCAACTTCAACCTCAAGAACAACGGTGTTGCAATCGGCAAGATCAGCAAGGCCGTGCCGCAGGCATACATCAAGCGGATCACCGCACTCGGCGCGCAGATCCTCGCCGGCAAGATCAAGCCGCCGACGACGCTCTAGCACCGCGCGCACCATCAGCACTCCGAGGGCGGGCCACGTGCCCGCCCTCGGTCTGTCTGAACGCATGCGTCGAACGCCGTAGAATCGCGACTCGATGGCCGAGCGCGCGACCGTCCTCGAGTTACGCGGGATCACGAAGCAGTTCCCGGGCGTCCTCGCCAACGACCACGTCGACTTCGACCTCAGGGCCGGCGAGGTGCACGCGCTGCTCGGGGAGAACGGCGCCGGCAAGTCGACGCTGATGAGCATCCTCTACGGCCTCTACCACCCGGACGAGGGCGAGATCCTCGTCAAAGGGCGAGAAGGTGCGCATCAGCTCGCCGAAGGAGGCGATCGAGCGCGGGATCGGGATGGTGCACCAGCACTTCATGCTCATCCCGGTGATGACGGTGGCAGAGAACATCGTGCTCGCGACCGAGCCCACGAACGCGCGGATCTTCCTCGACCTTCCGGCCGCCCGCCACCGCGTGCAGGAGCTCGCCAGCGACGTTCAACTTCGCGATTGACCCCGCGGCGCGCGTCGAGAACATCTCCGTCGGCCAGCAGCAGCGTGTGGAGATCCTCAAGGCGCTCTATCGCAGCGCGGACATCCTCATCCTCGACGAGCCGACGGCCGTCCTCACGCCGCAGGAGGCACTCGAGCTGTTCGGCATCCTCAAGAACCTCGTCCGCGAGGGCATGTCGATCATCTTCATCAGCCACAAGCTCCACGAGGTGCTCGAGATCGCGGATCGCATCACGGTGCTCCGTCGCGGGAAGAAGATCGAGACGCTTCCGGCCGCCGGCGCGACCGAAGCGGAGCTGGCCCGTCTCATGGTCGGCCGCGACGTGCTGCTCCGCGTGGAGAAGACGGCCTCCACGCCGGCCGAGCCGCTCCTGCGGATCGAGGATCTCCACGTCCGCGACGACCGTGACCTGCCCGCCGTCCGCGGCGTCTCGCTCGAGGTGCGCGCGGGCGAGATCGTCGGCATCGCAGGCGTGGACGGCAACGGCCAGACGGAGCTGATCGAGGCATTGACGGGGCTCCGCCCTGTCGAATCAGGACGGTTCTCCGTCGCCGGGAAGGACCTGACGAGCGCCAGCACGCACGCGATCCTCGACGCCGGGGTGGGCCACATTCCCGAGGACCGCCAGCGGCGAGGCCTCGTGCTCGAGTTCACGCTCGCCGAGAACATCGCCCTGCACGACTTCGACCGGCAGCCGAACTCCCGTTTCGGCTGGCTCCGGCCGGGTCGCCTCGTCGAGCGCGCCGCACAGCTCCTGCGCGAGTTCGACGTCCGCGGCGGTGGCCCGAAGACGCTGGCCAAGTCGCTGTCGGGCGGCAACCAGCAGAAGGTCGTGATCGCGCGTGAGGTCGGGAACGACCCGCGCGTCCTCATCGCTGCCCAGCCGACTCGGGGCCTCGACGTGGGGGCGATCGAGTACGTCCACCGGCGCCTCGTGGAGGAGCGCGACGAGGGCCGAGCCGTCCTGCTCGTCTCGCTCGAGCTCGAGGAGATCCTCTCGCTCTCCGACCGCATCCTCGCCATGTACGAGGGCGAGATCGTCGGTGAGTACACAGCCGACGTCACTGAGGAGGAGTTGGGCATGGCGATGCTCGGAGGCACGAAGGACGCGGAGGCTGCCGCATGAGCGAACAGCCGGCCACAACGCCGCCGGAGCCGGCCGACGGATCGCCGACGACGGCCGC
Organism: uncultured Actinomycetes bacterium; assembly: GCA_963724675.1. Taxonomy (GTDB): domain Bacteria; phylum Actinomycetota; class Thermoleophilia; order Gaiellales; family Gaiellaceae; genus PALSA-612. Next base: position 239,875 of record CAVRVP010000001.1, read on the forward strand.
CGCCCGCTACGACCGCTGGCAGCGTGCCGGCGGGTGGGTCGCGCCGGTGCTGACGGCGGTGCTGGCGTTCCTCGCCGGCGGGCTCGTCGTGCTCGCAACCGGGCACAGCCCGATCAAGGTCTACCAGGGCATCTGGTCGGGGACGGGACTCGAGTGGTTCTACCAGGTCGGCTCGTACCGCGTCGGCCTGCCGTTCACGAACGCGACGGTCTGGTTCCCCTGGAACGTCAACGACATCGAATCCAACGCCGCCTACAACCTCCAGCAGACGCTCGTCCTCTGGACGACGCTCGTATTGACAGGACTAGCGGTTGCCTTCGCGTTCCGCTGCGGCCTGTTCAACATCGGCGGTCAGGGGCAGTACTTCGTCGGCGCGTACTTCGCGATCTGGATCGGCTCGTCTCTCTCAGGCATGAACAGCGCCTTGCACATCGTCATCGCGGTCGTCGCAGCGGCGCTCGCCGGCGCAGCCTGGGCCGGCATCGCGGGCATCCTCAAGGCGACCGTCGGCGCCCACGAGGTGATCACGACGATCATGCTCAACTGGATCGCCTTCTACGTCGGTCTCTACCTGTTCGGCCAGGGTGGGCCACTTCAGAACACGGAGCAGGTGTTCAGCCCGACCTCGAACGAGGTCGTCGAGGGCGCCCGCCTGCCGGTCTTCTGGGGCGATGCCGTCCTCCAGGGCCTCCACAGCGGCATGTTCATCGCCCTCGCGGCACTCGTCGCCTTCTGGGTGATCATCAACCGGACGACGCTCGGCTACGAGGTGCGTGCGGTCGGGTTCAACCCGGAAGCAGCCCGCTACGGAGGGATATCGGTCGCGCGGAACTACTTCCTCGCCATGGCCATCTCGGGCACGTTCGCCGGGCTCGCCGGCGCGATCGACATGCTCGGCTGGCGATTCTCGATCGGTTTCTCGGACATCCAGTCGTCGTCAATCGGATTCGTGGGCATCGCTGTCGCGCTCCTCGGTCGCAACACCGCGCTCGGTGTCGCGCTGTCCGCGCTCGTCTTCGGCGCTCTCCTCAGCGGCACCGCCTCGCGCAACATCCCGCCCGAGGCATTCGACATCCCGGAGCAGGCCGGCAACCTCTCGCTGACGATCCAGGCGCTCGTCCTCCTCTTCATCGGCGCGGACATCCTCATCATCTGGCTCTGGTCGAGGACCGGCAAGGTGATCGGCGTCGGGAAGGGATCACCGCTGTGAGCGCCGACGCCGGAACCGTCGAGCGCGGGAGCCTTGCCGACGTGGTGCGCCCCGCATACCTCGCATGGGCCGGGATCGCATTGGGCGTCATCGCCTTCTGGCTCGCGCTGCCGCCCGTGACGGCGCGCTCACCGCTCGTGCCGCTCGCCGTCGGCGTCTGCGGCATTGCAGCCGGCCTCGGCGCGCGGCAGCTCGGCGCGGCGCGCAGGCTCGCGTGGGGGGCGGTCGCGGCCGGCGTGCTCGGCATCCTGCTCGGATGGATCGCGACGCGATCCGACGTGACGTCGCTCGAGCAGGCATTCGTGTGGTCCGCGCTCATCGCCGCGACGCTCCGCGCGGCGACGCCTCTCACCTTCGCCGCGCTGGGCGGCATCTTCTCCGAGCGGAGCGGCGTCGTGAACATCGGTCTCGAGGGCATGCTCCTGATGGGTGCGTTCTTCGGCTTTCTCGGCGCCGACAAGACCGGCGAATGGTGGTGGGGGATCGTCGCCGGCATCGTCGCCGGTGCGGCGCTCGCTCTCGTGCACGCCTTCATCTCGATTCAGCTTCGCGCCGACCAGATCGTCAGCGGCACTGCCGTCAACTTCCTCGCGCTCGGCATCACGGGGTACTTCTTCATCGAGGTCTACACCGATCAGGGAACCCCTGGCGACGTGTCGAACGTCCCGTCGATCGTCTCTGCCGTGGATTCCCGACGAGTCGTTCGTCGGCAAGGCGTTCGGCGACATGAACCTCCTGATCTGGGTCGCGCTGATACTCGTCGTCGTCGCGCACGTCGTCCTCTTCCGGACGCCCATCGGTCTGCGGCTGCGCTCGGTCGGCGAGCATCCGAAGGCGGCCGACACGGTCGGCATCTCTGTCTACGGCATGCGCTACGCCGCCGTCGTCCTCTCCGGAGCTCTCGCAGGCATCGGTGGCGTGTATCTCTCGAACGGCATCACGCATGGCTTCAACGAGAACATGACGGCCGGGCGCGGGTTCATCGCGCTCGCCGCCGTCATCTTCGGGCGCTGGCGTCCGTTCGGCGCCTTCGCCGCGTGCCTCCTCTTCGGGTTCACGGAGGCCCTCGCGCTGCGACTGCCCGGCGCCTACGGGTCGCGACGCCGCCTGGACGACGCTCTTCCGCGCGCTGCCGTACGTCGTGACGCTCGTCGTCGTGGCGGGCGTCGTCGGACGCTCGACCCCGCCTGCGGCCGACGGTCGCCCGTACGTCAAGCAGTGAACGCCATGGCACGAGCGAGCGCAAACGGGCTGCCGCGAGCCCGAAACGGACGGGCGTACGCGTCGCTCGCGGTGGGAATCGCTGCCGTCGCGGCCGTGCCGGCAGCGGTCGTCGGCTCACGTTTCTTCGACGAGCGTGACGCTCGTCCGATCGTCGGCGTCGGCCATCCTCGCGGCAGTGCTCGGCTACGTGGCGATCGTGCTCTCGCGCCGCGGCCGGGAGACGGTCCAGCGGACGCTCGGTCGAAGTGGGGGAGGGGGAGCTGCACGCGCCGGACGCGTGCTCGGGCTCGTCGCTCTCTGGGTCGCCGCCACCGCCGGGCTGTCCGTTCTCTTCTACGCCTTGCTCTCTCAGTTCGCGGACTGACGCCACCGGTCGACGGGTTCCGTACAATCGGAGCCGCCTGATGTTCGAGATCGGCTCAAGCCTGCGCGAAGCGCGCGTCCGCCAGGACCTCGACATCGCTGACGTCGAGCGCCTGACGATGATCCGCGGAAAGTATCTCCGCGCGCTCGAGGACGAGAACTTCGACGTGCTTCCCGGCCAGTCGTACGTCTGTGGGTTCCTCCGCACCTACGCAGAGTTCCTCGGGCTCGACGGTCATCTCTTCGTCGACGAGTACACATCCCGCTTCTGGGTGGACGAAGAGCAGGGGACGAAGCGGGCACGAAGGATCCGCGTTCGCGAGCAGCATCACCGCCGGGCGGAACGAAACATGGTCGTCCTCACGCTCGTCGGCATCGCAGCCGTGACTGCTCTCGTCATCGCCGCGTGGAACTACGGCGGCGGCGCCGCGGAGCCCAAGATCCCGAACCTCACACCCGCGAGCACGCAGACGCCCGCCCGCAACACGGCTGTCGTCACGATCAGAGCCGTCAACGGCTCGTCCCTCGTCGAGGTGCGCCGCGGCTGGGCGACGGGCGACGTCCTCTTCCAGGGGACGATCGAGCGCAAGGAGTCGCAGCGGTTCACGGCCAAGCGTCTCTGGCTCCACGTCGGCAATCCCGAGAACCTCGTGCTGAAAGTCGACGGTCAGGTGGCGTCGCTCGGCTCCGGCTGCCCGCAGGTCGTGATGGTCACCCGCACGCAGGTGACCTCGAAGGCCACCTGCGGCTGATCGCGTGATGGCGGGCGCGCCGCGGCCGCGTGCGGCGATCGTCGTCACCGGCTCCGAGCTCGTCCGTGGTGATCGCAACGACCGCAACGGGCCGTTCCTCGCACGGGAGCTCGTCTCGCTTGGCCTCACGCCTTCGCGGATAACGGTCGTCGGGGACGCACCACACGAGCTCGAGGAGGCGATCCGCGAAGGGCTCGAGGCGGATCTCTGTGTGCTCTCTGGAGGCCTCGGGCCGACACACGACGACCGAACGGTCGAGATGGTGGCCAAGGCTGCGGGTCTCGCTCTCGTCGTCGACACGGCGCTCGAGGAGGAGATCGAACGCGTGTCCCGGGCCGTCGCCGAACGTCTCGGCCGGCCGTACGCCGACTTCGAGACCGGCGTGACGAAGCAGGCCACGCTTCCCGCCGGCGCGCTGTCGCTCGGTCTCGCCGGAACTGCCCCGGGGATGGTGGTCGAGCACCGCCCGGGCGGAGTGGCGGTCGTCCTGCCCGGACCGCCGACGGAGCTCCAGCGGCTCTGGCCGCGCGCGCTCGAGACGGCGCAGGTACGCGCCGTGCTCGCGCGTGCCCATCCGACCGGGCGACGCGTTCTCCGCTTCTTCGGTGCAAGCGAGTCGGCCGTCGCACGCGCGCTCGCGGAGGCTGGGGGCGACGGCGACGGGGTGGATGCCACCATCTGCGCCCGCGACTTCGAGATCCACGTCGATCTCATCGTCGAGCCAGGCGCAGACGATCGCGCGGATGTGCTCGCCGGCGAGCTGCGCGGACGGCTGGAGCGCTACCTCTTTGCCGAGGACGACCGCTCGGTGGCGGAGATCGTGCTCGCGCTCGCGCGCGCGGGCGGCCTCTCGATTGCCACGGCCGAGTCCTGCACCGGCGGCATGGTGGCCGAGCTGTTGACGGACGTTCCTGGCGCGAGCGACGTCTTTCTCGGCGGCATCGTCGCCTATTCGAATCACGTCAAGGTCGAGACGCTCGGCGTCCCCGTGGACGTGATCGAGGCCCATGGAGCCGTCTCGGCCGAGGCCGCGGACGCCATGGCAAACGGCGTTCGCACCGTGCTCGGAGCGGACGTGGCGATCTCCGTCACCGGTGTTGCAGGACCCGGCGGCGGAACCGACGAGAAGCCGGTCGGGCTTGTCTTCGTGCACGTTGCGACCGAGGAGGGCGGCCGTTCGACGATGCTCGACTTCCCCGGCGATCGTGACGCGATCCGCCGCCGGTCGGCGGTGGCGGCGCTCCACCTTGCGCGGCGCGTCTTGTCACAGAGTTGACACGAACGCGCGAGCCCGACGCGTCTACGGTTGACGGCGATGACCGGATCCGAGTGTTCTGCGCCCTCACGCTCCCCGACGACACGAGGGAGCGGATCGCTCTGTGGCAACGAGCGTCGCTCGAGTGCCCGAACAGTGCAGCGGACGGATCGTCGATCGCACGCACCTGCACATCACGTTGGCCTTCCTCGGCCACCTGCCACGTTCGCGGGTGCCGGCGATCACGGAGGCACTCGGTGCCGCGGCTCGCGCTGCCGAATCGATCGTTCTTTCGCCCCTTCGATACCGCGAGACCCGCAGCGTTGCGATGCTCGTCCTCGACGACGTGAGCGGCCAGGCGGGCCGCCTCGCCGGCGACCTGCACGAGCGCCTCGAGCAGCTCGGCGTCTACGAGCGAGAGGGCCGGGCGTGGCTGCCCCACGTCACCGTGCTGCGCTTCCGCGCGCGGCCAGGACTTCGGCCCCCGCTGCCGGCGATTCCGCCGTTCAGTCCGTCCGAAGCGGCTGTCTACCATTCACGTCTCGCGCCCGACGGGGCGCGTTACGAAGTGCTCGAATCCGTCCCTCTAGGTTCGTCTGGAATGTTCGTCTGCAATGTTCATCGGAAGCGGGGAGGCTGATAGCGGTGGATCGCGGAGAAGCTCTCGATACGGCCCTCGGCCAGATCGAGCGACAGTTCGGCAAGGGCTCGGTCATGCGCATGAGCGATCGGCCCCAGGTCTCGATCGGCGCGGTCTCGACCGGATCGCTCTCCCTCGACATGGCCCTCGGCATCGGCGGCCTGCCACGCGGCCGCGTGGTGGAGATCTTCGGCCCCGAGGCATCGGGGAAGACGACGCTCGTCTACCACGTCATCGCCGAGGCGCAGCGCCGCGGCGGCATCTGCGCCTTCATCGACGCCGAGCACGCGATGGACCCCCAGTACGCCCGCCGCATCGGCGTGAACATCGACGACCTTCTCGTCTCACAGCCCGACACGGGCGAGCAGGCGCTCGAGATCACCGAGCTGCTCATCCGCTCTGGCGCGCTCGACGTCGTTGCCGTCGACTCGGTAGCCGCGCTCGTGCCCAAGGCCGAGATCGAGGGCGAGATGGGCGACTCCCACGTCGGTCTTCAGGCGCGTCTCATGAGCCAGGCTCTCCGCAAGCTCGCCGGGACGCTGAACCGCACCGACACGGTCTGCGTCTTCACGAACCAGCTCCGGGAGAAGATCGGCGTCATGTTCGGGAGCCCCGAGACGACACCTGGTGGCCGCGCACTGAAGTTCTACTCCTCCGTCAGGCTCGACATCCGGCGGATCGAGACCCTCAAGGAAGGTGTCGAGGCGATCGGCAACCGCGTCCGCGTGAAGGTCGTGAAGAACAAGGTCGCGCCACCGTTCAAGCAGGCAGAGTTCGACATCTACTTCGGCGCCGGGATCTCCTGGGAAGGCACCGTGCTCGACGCGGGCCTCGAGCACAAGGTCGTCCAGAAGTCCGGGTCGTACTTCTCGTTCGGCGACGAGCGTCTCGGCCAGGGCCGCCACAACGCAACGGCCTTCTTGCGCGAGCACCCGGACGTCTGCCAGGCGATCCTTCAGGGTCTTCAGGCCGCCGTCGGGCCAGAGCAGATCGTCTCCGCACGCCTCCTACCCACTGCGGAGCCCAGCGAGCGGACCGAGGAGGCAGAGGCGGCCGCCGAAGACGAGGCGGACGTCGTCGAAGAGGTCGCCGCCGCGTCGTAGCGTGGCACGCGAGACGCCCGACGGATTCGAAGCGGGCATGCGGGCTCTTGCCCGCCGCGAGCTCTCGACGGCCGAGCTGATCGATCGGATCAGGCGATCCGGCGTATGTGAGGACGACGCGCTGAGAGCGGCCGAAGAACTCCGCGAGGCCGGCTACCAGAGCGACGAGCGAGCCGCACGCGAGCGAGCCCGCGTCCTCGCCGAGCGCGGGCTCGGCGATCGGGGCATCGAGGCCGACCTGCGGCAACGCGGCCTGCCGTCGGTGTTGCGTGCGTCGGCGATCGCCGAGTTGCCGCCGGAACGGGAGCGCGCCGAGCGAGTCGCCGGACGGCGCGGGAGCGGCGACGCGACGCTCAGGTTTCTGCTTCGAAAGGGATTCGACGAAGAGGTGGCACGTGCGGTTTCCGGATCGGCCGTTGCGGATGGCCCGTGAGCGACGGTAGGATGGCCGTACGACTCATACTTCACCTGCGCTGACACACCTGAACGAATCGACTTCCACGACATCTGACCCTCACGAGTGATACCCACCCACGACCATCCGACCGGAGAGCAGCAGGCAGCACGCTGAGTTAGCTGCCTGAGGGCGGCGGGAGCCGTCGTCCTCGTCGATTCGCGGGACCGTCCGCGCGGGCTCGGTACCGAGTCGTAACCGCGTCGCTTCGACGCGGCCAAGCGACCGAGGAGGCCCGTGCCGTACGTCGTCGGAATCCTGATCGGCCTCGCCGCCGGGTTTGTCGGGGCCTGGCTCGTCGTGAGCTTCGTCGCCGACACGAAGCTTGCTGCCGCCCGGCGATCGCGAGGGGCGATGCTCGAGGATGCGCAGCGCGAGTCCACAGCGCTCCGTCGCGAGGCAGAGCTCGCCGCCAAGGAGGAAGCGGTGCGCCTTCAGGCCGAGACGGAACGGGAGCTCAGCGCCGCGAGGACCGAGGCTGAGGAACGCAACCGCGAGCTTCGGCGCGAGCAGGATGATCTTGTGCGACGAGAAGAAGAGGTCGAGCGGCGCCAGCAGGGTCTTGCCGATCGCGAGACGCACGTCAAGCAGCTCCAGGAGGACATCAAGGTTGCAAAAGCAGGCGAGCTGCGTGAGCTCGAACGCATCTCGGGCCTCACCGTCGCCGAGGCCAAGGCAGAGGTGCTCGAGCGCTCGGAGGAGCTGGTGCGCCATGAGCTCGCCAGACGCGTGCGGCAACTGGACGAAGAGGCCCAGACAGAAGCTCGGCGGAGGGCGCGCAATCTCGTCGCCGATGCACTCCAGCGCGTCGCAGCCAGCCACGCGGCCGAGACGACCGTGTCGATCGTCGAGCTCGCCTCCGACGACATGAAGGGACGCATCATCGGCCGCGAGGGCCGGAACATTCGCACGCTCGAGCATCTGACCGGCGTCGACTTCATCGTCGACGACACGCCCCAGGCAGTTGTTCTGTCCTCGTTCGACGGGATACGCCGCGAGGTCGCGAAGCTCACGCTGCAGAAGCTGCTGGAGGATGGGCGTATCCATCCTGCGCGCGTCGAGGAGATGTTCTACGAGTCGAAGGCCGAGGTCGACGATCTCATCCGCCAGGCCGGCGAACAGGCCGTGTTCGAGGCGAATTGCGGCGAGTTCCAGGAGGAGCTCGTCAAGATCGTCGGTCGCCTCAAGTACCGGACGAGCTACGGCCAGAACGTCCTCAAGCACACGCTCGAAGTCGTCCAACTCGCGGGTGTCATGGCGAGTGAGCTCGGTGCAAGCACGAAGACCGCCAAGCGCGCGGCGCTTCTGCACGATCTCGGAAAGGCCGTCTCGCACGAGGAGGAGGGGCCTCACGCACTCATCTCGGCGCGATACGCGCGGCGTTACGGCGAATCGCAAGGGGTCGTGCACGCGATCGAGGCGCATCACTACGAGGTCCAGCCCCAGACCGTCGAAGCCGTCCTTCTGATCGCTGCGGACGCAGCGTCCGCAGCGCGCCCAGGCGCGCGGCGGCGAGAGCCTCGAGTCGTACGTCAAGCGGCTCGAAGCGCTTGAGGAGATCGCCGCCAGGCGAACCGGCGTGGATCGTGTGTTCGCGCTGCAGGCGGGCCGTGAGATCCGCGTGATCGTGAAGCCGGAGGAGATCGCCGACGACGAGGCTGCTCTTCTCTCCCATGAGATCGCGCGGGACATCGAGCAGCACCTCGACTACCCGGGCCAGATCAAGGTGACCGTCATCCGGGAGTCGCGGGCGATCGAGTACGCGAAGTAGGTGTCCATTTCCGACACGTCCCCGGGGCCACCCCGCGCCTCCACCCGCCGTCTAGCGTAGTCCGCTCGGGCGCGCACGTCCGTTGCGGATCCGTGCCAAGTTTCGCGCAGCGCCCGGACATACAATCCGGCGATGCGCCGGTACCACGTCACGACATTCGGCTGTCAGATGAACGCGCACGACTCCGAGCGCATCCGCGGAACGCTCGAGGAGCTGGGAATCGGCGAGGCTGCGAGCGCAGACGAGGCGGACGTGCTCGTATTCAACACGTGCACGATCCGCGAGAAGCCCGATCAACGACTCGCCGCGTACCTCGGCAACGCCCATGCCCAGAAGCGCCGCCACCCGGACACCGTGATCGCCGTGGGCGGCTGCTTCGCGGAAGCGCAGCGCGAACGTCTCTTCGAGCTCTATCCGTTCGTCGACGTCGCCTTCGGGCCGGGCACGATCCACCACCTCGGCGACTGGCTCGGGGCGGGCGGTTTCGGCATCCCGCGTGCGGCGTTCGGCACCGCCGGCGAACGGCGCTTCTCCGCGGACCTGCCCGGCCATTCGAGCCGCCGCTTTCAGGCGTGGGTGCAGATCTCGATGGGGTGCAACTCAGTGTGCAGCTATTGCATCGTGCCCGCGGTGCGCGGCCGCGAGATCAGCCGGCCGCCGGAAGACGTCCTCGCCGAGGTGCGTCGACTTGCGGACGAGGGTGTGCGCGAGGTCACGCTGCTCGGCCAGAACGTCAACTCCTGGGGACGCGATCTGGCACCCGTCGTGCACACATCCTTCGCAGACCTCTTGCGGCGGGTCGACGACGTGGACGGGATCGAACGGATCCGCTTCACGAGCCCGCATCCCAAGGACTTTCGCCCGGACGTGCTGACCGCGATGGCCGACTGCGCGGCGGTGTGCGAGCACGCGCACCTGCCCCTGCAGTCGGGATCGACGCGCGTGCTCAAGAGCATGCGGCGGACGTATAGCCGCGACCGCTATCTGAAGCTCGTCGCGGACCTCCGAGCGGGCGATCCCCGATCTCGCGCTCACAACCGACCTCATCGTCGGTTTTCCGGGCGAGACAGACGAGGAGTTCGACGAGACGATCTCTGCCGTGGAGGCGGTGCGGTTCGACGGCGCTTTCACGTTCGTCTTCTCCCCGCGAAGCGGAACCGAGGCGGCATCGATGCCCGATCACGTCCCGGACGCCGTCAAGCAGGAGCGCATCGAACGACTCGTCGATGTCACCCAGCGGATCGCGGCGGAACGAAACGCCGAGCGCGTCGGCCGGATCGAGGACGTGCTGGTCGAAGGACCGAGCAGAGTCGACGCCGGCCTGCTTCGCGGGCGAACGCGCCGCAACACGACGGTGAACTTCACGGGAGACGCACGCTGCCGGTTCGAGCGTCCCTGTCGAAGTGACAGGGTCGACGTCGACCACCTTGCGGGGTCGCCAGCACGTGCTCGTCGCCGCGTAGGCGTGGGGCCGCTGGTCGTCGCGATCTTCGGCCCGACCGCCTCGGGCAAGACGGAGGTCGCGGCCGAAGTTGCACGGCGCATTCCCGCCGACCTCATCAGCGCGGACTCGATGCAGGTCTACGACGGCCTGCCGATCCTGACCGCACAGCCGCGCGTCGCCACCCGACTGGTGGCCATCTGGCCACTCGAGCACGAGGCGTCCGTCGCCGATTACCAGCAACTCGCGCATGCGGCGATCGACGACGCGCTCGCCGCTGCCAAGATCCCCGTTGTCGTCGGCGGCTCTGGCCTGTACCTCCGCGCAGCGCTCGCCGACCTCACCCTGGCGCCCCCGCCGGCCGTGGGGGTCAGAGAACGCTGGGAGCGTCTTTACGACCGGCTCGGGCCCGCGCGCGCGCATGCCCTCTTGACGGAGCGCGACCCGGGGCCGCCGCCCGCACCCACCCAAACGACCGGCGACGAGTCGTCCGCTCGCTCGAGGTGTCTGACGCCGAAACGACGCGCGCCGGCGACGACCTCTGGAGCGAGACCTACCGGCACCCGACTCTGCTCGTCGGGCTCGACGTGCCACGCGACGAGCTCGATCGACGGATCGCAGCGCGAGCACGCGCGATGTTCGACCAGGGTGTCGTCGGTGAGGTCCGCGCGGCGCTCGGAGGGCAGCTCTCGACCACCGCCGGCCAGGTGATCGGACTGCGCGAGATCGCCGAGCTCTCGCCCGACGAGGCATTGGAGGCTATCGTCCTACGCACGCGCCAGCTGGCCGCGTATCAGCGCAAATGGATGCGGCGGCTTCCAGGGCTTGCTACGGTCGCCGCCGATCGCCCACCGGGCGACATCGCCGATGCGATCCTCGACATGGCACGCAGCCGGGAACGTCTATCTCCTCACGGAGGAGACAGGTCGAGGCTGAGCGCGTGCCGCAGCTGGCGGCAGGCAGTGACGGCGTTCTCGAAGTGCTGGAGTCCGGAGAGGACTGGCTCGAGATCGCCATCTGGAATCCCGACGGGAGCCGCGCCGAGATGTCGGGGAACGGAACGCGCATCGCGGCGCGTTGGCTCGCTGAGCGCACGGGTGCCGACACGGTCCGGGTGCGCGTCGGGGCTCGTGACGTCATCACACACCTTCGCGACGGCGCCATCTCACAGGAGATGGGACCGTACACGGTCTCAAGCCCTGAGCGGATCGCCGGGCTCGCCGTGATCGTCGTCGACGTGGGCAACCCGCATGCCGTGGTCATCGGCGACCCCGACGACCTGCCCCGTATCGGGCCGCTGCTGGAATCCCACGCGCGGTTCCCCGCGCGCACCAACGTCCAGGTCGCTCGAGTAGACGCGCCGCGCACCGTGACCGCACGCGTGTGGGAGCGCGGCGTGGGGGAGACACGCTCGTCAGGAACGAGCGCCGTCGCCGTGGCCGCCGCCACGCACGACGACGGCGCCGTCGTCGTGCGTTTCCCTGGCGGTGACCTGACAGTCGAGCTCCACGACGGCCGGGCGATGCTCAGCGGTCCCGCGGACCGCGTCGACTAGGCCAATCGATCTCCCAGCGCGTACCTCAGGTCGTGCCGATGCCGTACTCGCGCAGCGTCTCATTGAGGCTCACCTTGCGATCGGTGGCGTCGCTTCGTCGTCCGATGATGAGCGCGCACGCGACCTCGTACGTGCCGCTCGGGAACTCCTTGGGTCGCGTCCCGGGCACGACGATGGAGCGGGGGGGTACGACGCCGCGATGTTCGACGGGCTCCGGCCCGGTGACGTCGATGATCGGAACGGAGGCCGTAAGCGAGACGTTCGGCGCGATCACGGCACCCTCGGACACGATGACGCCTTCGACGACGATCGCACGCGAGCCGATGAACGCATCGTCCTCGACGATCACCGGGACGGGCATTGACCGGCTCGAGCACGCCGCCGATACCGGCGCCGCCGGCAATGTGAACGTTCGCGCCGATCTGCGCGCACGAGCCGACCGTTGCCCATGTGTCGACCATCGTGCCCGGCCCGACCCATGCGCCGATGTTGACGTAGCTCGGCATGAGCACGGCGCCGGGCGAGACATACGCGCCGTATCGCACCATCGCAGGCGGCACGACCCGAACGCCGGCCTCGGCCCAGCCGTGCTTGACGGGGATCTTGTCGTGGTACTCGAACGGACCGGCTTCGATCGGCATCACCTGCCGCAGTCGGAAGTACCCGAGGATCGCCTCCTTCGCCTCCTCGTCGACGACCCACTCCTCGCCAACTTTCGTCGCGACTCGCCGTTCGCCCGCATCGAGCGCCGCGACGATCTCTTCAATACGCACGTCGTCCATCAGAGGGCATCCTCCAGGATCTCGGCAGCGCGCTCACACTCGGCGATCGTTGGGACGAGCGCGACTCGCACGTACCCCTCACCTGCTGCCCCGAGGTACGACCCCGGCGCGACCACGATTCCGTGCTCGAGGAGACGTGTCGCGGCCTCCTCGGACGTCCATACGCTCGGAACGGCCACCCAGAGGTACATCGTCGCCGCGGCGCCCACCACGCGCCAGCCGCGCCGTTCGAAGACGGGCACCAGGATGTCGCGCTTGTGCCGGTATGTCGCGCGCGCCCTCTCGACGTGCGCCTCGTCGTTCCACGCCACCACCGACGCCCGCTGAACGAACTCCTGCGGGGCGGTGCCGACTGTCGGCCGGTACTTCCGCAGGGCGTCGACAAGCCACGACGGGCCGGCGACGAACCCGGAGCGGTACCCGGTCATCGAGGACCGCTTGCTCAGGGTGTTGAAGACGGCGACGCGCGAGCGATCGAAGAGCTCGAGCGCGGACGATGGGGGAGCATCGAACCACAGCTCGCTGTAGGCCTCGTCGGAGCACACGAGGAAGTCGTATTCAGCGGCCAGTCCGGCGAGCTCTTCGTAGAAGGAGAGCGGCGCCGTGGCAGCCGTCGGGTTGTTCGGGTAATTGACCCAGACGAGCGCCGTGCGCGCGAGGACGTCGCTTCCGAGCGCGGCGAGATCGGGGAGGAAGCCGCTCTCCTCGAGGAGCGGGCGCCCGCACGACGTCCGCACCTGCGAAATCCGCGCCGCGTTCGTAGACGGGGTAGGCGGGATCCGGGACGATGACCGTGTTCTTACCGCCGTCGCGGTCGACGAAGACCTGCGCGAAGCTGAAGATGGCCTCCTTGCTGCCGTACGTCGGGATCACGTCCGTCGCTGGGTCGAGCGCGACGCCGAAGCGCCGCCCACACCAGGCCGCGATCGCCTCACGAAGCTCGGGCAGGCCCTCTGCTCTCGGATAGGCCATCGTCTCTGCCAGTCCGTCGACCAGCGCCTGCCTGATCGCCGGGTCGGTCGGCTCACGCGGGTCACCCTGGCCGAAGTCGATGATCTCGACGCCGCGGGCGGCCGTGGCCCGCTTTGCCTGGTCCAGCCGGACGAACGGATAGGTGGTCTGCTCGGCGAGGGTGGAGGAGACGCGCACGCGGCTACGCTAGCCGTTTTCCGGCCGCGCACACCACCGCTGCATAATGACGCGGTGACCCATCGTCAACCCGACCCTTCTCCCGGGGCACAGCCCGAACGCGCGTACGTCGTAGCGTGCCTTCCGCCGGCACGCGAGGCGTCCGAGCTCGCCGAGCTGCACGAGCTGGCGCGCACCGCTGGCCTGTCGACGGTGGGCGAGCTCGTTCAGCATCGTTCCCGACCCGACCCGAAGACGTACGTCGGCAAGGGCAAGCTCGCCGAGCTGACGGCGGCGTTCGCCACCGCCGAGGCGGAGGTGCTGGTGATCGACGACGAGCTCGACCCGTCGCAGCAGCGACGCCTCGAAGACGCGCTCGACACGCGGGTGGTCGACCGCACGCAGCTGATCCTCGACATCTTCGCCCAGCACGCCGTGACCGCCGAGGGAAAGCTCCAGGTCGAGCTCGCGCAGCTCGAGTACAACCTGCCGCGCATGCGCGGCATGTGGAAGCACCTCGAGCGGCTCGGAGGCGGCGTGGGGACGCGAGGGCCGGGCGAGAGCCAGCTGGAGACCGACCGACGACTTGCGCGCCAACGCGTATCGCTCCTGAAGAGCCGTTTGCGCGCCCTTTCGAAGCAGCGCGAGACCAGGCGGAAGTCGCGTCTTCGATCGGAGACCCCGACGATCGCGCTCGCCGGCTACACGAACGTCGGCAAGTCGACGCTCCTGAACGCGCTCACCGGCGCGGGTGTCGCGGTCGACGACCGGCTGTTCGAGACGCTCGACCCGACCACGCGTGGGTTCGAGCATGAGGGCAGGAGCTATCTCGTCACCGACACCGTCGGTTTCATTCGGCGTCTGCCGCACGAGCTCGTCGAGGGCTTCGCGGCCACGCTGGAGGAAACGCTCGTCGCCGATCTCGTGCTCCATGTCGCAGACGCCTCGGTGGGGGAAGTCGTCCTCGAGGAGATGATCGCGGCTGTCGATGCCGTGCTGTCGGAGATCGGCGCGGAGGAGATGCCGGTGGAGATCGTGCTCAACAAGATCGACGCGGTCGGAGAGGTCGACCGCCGGCGGCTCGGCAACAGGTACCCCGACTCGCTCCAGGTCTCAGCGAAGACCGGTGAAGGGCTTGCGGAGCTGCGTTCGCGCATCGCCAAACGCTTCGAGGAGCGGTTCTCGCTCGTGGAGCTGCTCGTGCCCTACGAGGACGGCAGCGCTTTGTCGGCGCTCTACGCGCTCGGTCCGCCGATCGAGCTGCGGGAGGATCGTGCCGACGGCGTCTTCGTGCGCGCACGGCTTCCCGAACGCGACGCCCGGCGGTTCGCGTCGTATCTCGTGGCCGGCGAAGCGCCCGCACACGCAGCGACGGTCGCGTCCGCCGGTTCGTGATGGACATCCCGGTCACGCGTCTCCGCCCCGACGCGGTCCTGCCAAGCCGCGCCTATCCGGGAGACGCGGGCGTCGACCTCGTGGCGTGCGAACGCGTGGTGCTCGGACCGGGGGAGCGCGCCGTAGTGCCCACGGGAATTGCCGTCGCGATCCCCGAGGGGTGTGCGGGGCTCGTGATCCCGCGCTCCGGCCTCGCGCTCGATCACGGGATCTCACTCGTCAACACGCCCGGTCTCATCGACTCCGGTTATCGCGGCGAGCTGCGCGTCATCGCCGTCAACACAGACCGCGTGGAGCCCTTCACGATCGAGCCCGGAACGCGAGTCGCTCAGCTCGTCATCGTCAGCTTGCCGTCTGTCGACCTCGTGGAGACGCCCGAGCTGCCGGAATCGGCACGGGGGACGTCGGGCTTCGGTTCATCCGGGCGCTGACCGTGGCCGTCCAGCCGAGGATCCGTGTATCCGCGCTCCTGCGCTGGCAGGAAGGCTTTCTCCTCTGCCGTCACGAGAAGCCGGGTCGGGAGTACTGGCTCTTGCCGGGTGGTGGCGTCGACGCGGGGGAGAGCCTCATCGACGCGCTCCACCGCGAGCTGCGCGAGGAGCTCGGCATCGCCGACCAACTTGCGTTCGAGGGGCCCGTCGCGCTCGTCGACTCGATCGCGCCCGCGGGGAGCGCTGCGTCGAAGCACGTCGTCCACGTCATCTTCGCGGCCGACCTCACGGGGCGGTCGCTCGAGGCCGTCACCTCCCAGGACGCCGCCGTGCGTGGCCATCGGCTGTTCGCGCTCGACGAGCTTCACGACGTCGTCCTACACCCGCCGATCCAGCGTTTCCTCGAGCGGTGGCAGCCTGGCGATCCCGTCGTCTATCTCGGAGCGCTCTGGGCACCCTGACGCTCGCGCCGCATGAGGACGTGTATGCGGCCGTCGCCAGGCTCTTCCACGAACGTGCTGACGGCGGTGAAGCCTGCCTTCTCGAAGGCGCGAATCGAGGCGACGTTGTCGGCATCCGGATCGGCGACGCACGCCGTCGTCTCGGATCGACGGAAGACCACGTCGTCCACGAAGCGTCGCAGGATCTCCGCGCCAAGCCCCTTACCCGTTAGCTCCTCGTCGCCGATGAGGACGTCGACGCCGGCCGTGACGTCGTCGTCGACGCCGATCAGCGTCGCGTACGCCGGGTAGTCCGACACGACATAGGTCTGCACGCAACCGATCGGGCGATCGTCGAGAAGCGCGATGTAGTGGTCGGTCGGATCCCGTCCGTCGAGCGCCGGCCCATAGTGCGCGACGACGGCATCGTAGTCGTCGTGATCCCGCAACCAGCGCTTGACGTGCGGTCGCTGGAGCCAGGTGGTCAGAAGACGCAGGTCGGCTACCACCATCGGCCGGAAGGCGATCGTCAGCGGCGACCTCCTCGCGAACGCGCGCGGGCCGCAGCGACGGCGTGCGCCTCTCGCTCGAGGTGGTCCGGGAGCGGCTCGAAAGCCGGGAGCTCGCCCGTTCGCTGGGCGACCGCGCGCGCGAGCAGCCAGTCCGCGAGCCACGGGTTGCGCGGCAGGAGCGGCCCGTGGAGATACGTGCCGATCGCGTTGCCGACGCGGCAACCTTCGACGCCCGAGACGCCGTCGTTCCCGAAGCCCGCGACGACACGACCGAGAGGCTCGGCATCCGGGTCGAGAAGCGTACGGCCAGCGTGGTTCTCGAAGCCTGCGACGGTGCGCCGCTCGCCGGGGTCGAGCTCACACTCGAGCAGCACGTCGCCGATCATGCGGCGGTCGCCCGCGACGGTCTCGAGCGGAAACACGCCGGCGCCCGGGAGTGACGCGCCGGAGCGATCGCGATATCCCCGCCCGAGTAGTTGATAGCCGCCGCAGACCGCAAGGATCGCGACGCCGGCGGTCGACCGCATGCTTCAGTGACCTCGCTGCGCAGCTGCGAGGTCGGGCGCGATCAGGCCCTGCTCACGATCCTGACCGCCGCCGACGTAGAAGAGATCGACGTCGGTCGGCGTCGTGTCGCCGATTCCGATCGGCCGCACCTCGACCTCGACCTCACGACGACTGGCGCGCCGGGTGAGGACGGCGATGTTCCCGCGATCCGCGTAGATGTTCAGGTGGTCCGGGTAGAGGTGGCCAATCACGATCCTCATGCCACACGCTCCCAGTAGGGCCTCGCATGGCCACGTTCGGCCAGGACGGACTGAAGGTCGAGCATCGCCGTGTACGTCGGCAGAAACGCGAGCTCACGGCCGGACGGAGTGAGCTCGAGGCCGCGATCGAGCGCCTCACCAATGTCCGGGACGACCTCGATCGCCTGCTCGTCCATCCCTCCGTACGCCAGGCGGAGCCCGAGCTCTGCGGCGCGGTCGCCGGCGACCACGACGCGATCGATCCGCGCGATGAGCGGCTCGAAGTCGACGTCCCAGATCCACGAGACGTCACGGCCGTCGGCGATCCCGTCGTTCAGCGCCAGCACGAGCGGGCCGAGGGAGTCGTCACGCAGGAGCGTCCGGATCGCCTCGTTCGCAGCTGCAGGGTTCTTGATCAGCAGGATCAGAAGCGTCCGGTCGCCAATGGGAATGCGTTCGAAGCGGCCGAACGCAGGCTCAGCCCTTTCAAGCCCGTCGGCGACCGCGTCGAGTGTCGCTCCCAGCCCCCGTGCGGTCGCCGCAGCCGCCAGTGCGTTGTAGACGTTGTGCAGCCCGGGTAGCCGAAGCCGCACGCGTCGAGACTCGCCACCGTCCACGAGGTCGAAGGCGACGCTCTCGATCCCGTCGAAATCGATCGCGCGCGCGGCAAGGTCAAGTGGCGGACGCGCGTGGCCGCAGTTCGCGCAGGCGTAGTCGCCGAGATGCCCGACGTACGCCGCCCGATAGACGTATGGCTGCCCGCACCGCACGCAGTACTTCGAGTCGGCGGCATGCTGGAGGTGCCCGCCGCCCGCGCTGAGGTCGTCGACGCCGAAGCGGATCACGCGTTCCCGGTCGCCCGCGAGATCAGCGACGAGGGGATCGTCCGCGTTGACAGCGAGTCGTGGCCGTAGGTGACAAGGCGCCCACCGCCTGGCGCCAGCGCTCGGCAACGATCTCGAGCTCCCCGTAACGGTCGAGCTGGTCGCGGAAGAGGTTCCCGAGCGTCACGACGGTCGGCAGCACGTCCTTCATCACGGCCGGCAGCGCTCCCTCGTCCACTTCGAACAGCCCTGCGTCGGCGTCCGGCGCCTCGACGAGCGCCCCCGCAACACCGGAGACGAGGTTGGCGCCGGCTGCGTTGTGCGCGAGGTTGAGCGTAGGGGAGAGGATCGCGGCCGCCATCGCTGCCGTCGTCGTCTTGCCGTTCGTGGCCGAGATCAGTGCGCTTCCAGCCGGAAGGCGCGCCGCAAGAGCGCGCACGGCTCCCGGATCGACCGCTGTCAGCAGCCGCCCGGGGAGAGTTGTTCCTCCGCCGCGCCCGACCGTGCGAGACAGCCGCCCCACAGCGCGCGCAAGCGCCGTCTCCACCTGGAGTCGCATCGCAGCAGTCTAATTCGGGGCGAATCGGGCGACGTTCAACACGCTCTGGTCGCACTTGCGAATTTTCCAGAACGCTCTATTCTGAATTGCATGGGCAGATCGCGTAACCGCCCAGCCGCGCCGCGCGTCGACCCGGACGCGCTCGCGGCGTTCCAGGCGGGGATCCGCAAGCGCTACGGCGACGACCAGATCCTCGACGAGCTCCGCGCCTGTGCCGCAGCGCTGGGCCGCTCCCCGACCATGCGGGAGTTCGAAGCGCACGCGGGCACACACGTTCATCCGCAGACGGTGATCGAGCGGTTCGGCTCGTGGAACGCGGCGAAGCGCCAGGCCGGCCTCATGCCCCGCCGCTTCGCCACGCGCGAGGAGCTCCTTCAGTGCCTCCGCGACCTCGGCGAGCGCATCGGGCGCGTGCCGACGTCCAAGGACATCGACGAGCACCGAGGGATCGTTCCGTCGAAGTCGCTCTACTGGCATACGTTCGGCTCGCTGTCGAATGCGCTCCGAGAGGCGGGATTCGACGTGCCCGTCGGGGAGGAGCGACTCGACCGCGCAATCGACCAGGGCGTCGACATGGCGCGGGCGCTCGGCCGCCTGCCGAAGTTCGCCGACTGGCGCGACGCCAGGCGCGGCGACCGCGGCCTGCTCACCGAGTGGCAGGTCTACCGGATGTTCGACGCACGCCGCGGCGCGTGGGCAACGTTCCAGTTCCTCGTGAGAGAGCGGCTCCTCGAACAGGGCACCTCGGTGGGGGCTGACGGATCCGTCGCGACATAGCGCTCACGCGCGCCCCGTCTCGTGCCGATACGAGCGGTGACGATGGTGCACCCGCTTCCGAAGGACGACGAGCTCGAAGAGACGCTCGGCCCCGCGCTGCTGGAACCAGCCGGCGACGACGAGGCGCCCGATCCGGGCGCCCCGCAGACGCGCGACCCCTTGAAGCTCTACGTCCGCCAGATCGGCGACGGACGGCTGCTCACCCGAGAGGAGGAGCGCGAGCTGGCGCGGCGGAAGGACGCGGGCGACGAGGCGGCGAAGCGCCGGCTGATCGAGTGCAACCTTCGGCTTGTCATGTCACTCACGCGCAACTACCGCCACGCGGGCGTGCCCCTGCTCGATCTGATCCAGGAAGGCAACCTCGGCCTCATCCGCGCGGTCGAGAAGTTCGACTACCGCATGGGGTACAAGCTCTCGACGTACGCGACCTGGTGGATTCGTCAGTCGATCACGCGCGCACTCGCCGACCAGGGCCGGCTGATCAGGCTGCCCGTGCACGTGTCCGACCAGGCGCGGCGCGTGATGCGCACTCGGCGCGTGCTGGCCCAGAAGCTCAACCGCGACCCGACACCTGCTGAGATCGCCGCCGAGGCCGGCTACACCGAGGCCCGCGTCGCGGAGCTGATCGACCTCGTCGAGGATGCGATCAGCCTCGAGACCCCGCTCGCGGGCGGCAGTGCGAGCTACAACGATCTGATCGAGAACGAGCCGGGGGAGGGGCCGGAGGCGGCGACGTCCGACGAGCTCCGCGGCCGTGAGGTGGTCGAGGCGCTGTCCCACCTCGAGCCCAGGCTGCACGAGATCCTCGCCCGGCGATTCGGGCTCGACGGATACCAGCCGCACACGCTCGACGAGATCGGTCGCGTTCTGTCCGTGACGCGCGAGCGCGTGCGCCAGCTCGAGACACGCGCGCTCCGACAGCTTCGCGCAATCGCTCCCGAGCTCGCGTTCTACCTCGAGACCGACTAGCGCTCGGTTACAGGCCGGCTAGTACGGGACGGCCTGGATCTCGCGCAGGCTGGCGAGGCGGCGTAGCGCCTCGACCTCGATCTGGCGCACGCGCTCGCGTGTCAACCCGAGTCGCCGCCCGATCTCCTCGAGCGTCTTCGGATCGTGGTCGTCGAGGCCGTACCGAAGCGCGAGCACCTCGCGCTCCCGCGTGCTCAGCGTCTGGAGCGCCGCCTGGAGCGCCTGGCTCCGGAGCGATACCTCTACCTCTTCATCGGGGAGCGGGCCGTCACCGGCGACGAAGTCTCCGAGCACAGCCTCTTCCTGCTCGCCGACGGGCTGATCGAGGCTCGTCGCTGCACGCGCGGCAGCCTTGACCTCACGCGCCTGCTGAATCGGCAGGCTCGCCTCCTCGGCGATCTCCTCGAGCGTCGGCTCACGTCCGAGCTGGGTCCAGAGGTTTCGCTCGGCGCGATTCATCTTCTGCAGCCGCTCGACGATGTGGACGGGCATGCGAATCGTCCGCGCCTTGTCCGCGAGCGCCCGCGCGACGGCCTGGCGAATCCACCAGGTCGCGTACGTCGAGAACTTGTACCCACGCCGCCAGTCGAACTTCTCGACCGCGCGGATCAGGCCGAGCGTTCCCTCCTGAATCAGGTCGAGGAACGGGAGGCCCTGATTGCGGTAGTTCTTCGCGATCGAGACGACGAGACGGAGGTTCGACTGGATCATCCGCTGCTTCGCGGCGTCGTCGCCGCGCTCGATCCGCTTCGCGAGCTCGACTTCCTGCGCCGCGGTGAGCAGCTGGTGCCGGCCCGCCTCGCGTAGGAAGAGCTGCAGCGCGTCCGTCGTCGTCTCGACGGGCGCCGTGAGCAGGGCTGCGATCGATCCCTGGTCGTCGTCGAACACGTCGATCCCGCGTACCTCGAGCTCCCGGTAGACGGCGTCCGTCTCGAGTGCGTCGAAGCCGTGCGCCTCGAGAACGTCGGCGAGCTCGGAGGCCTTCACGGAGCCCGCAGCCTCACCCGCCTCGAGCAGCTGATTGAGGTCCTCGCTCTGGGGGAGGCTCTCGAAGTCGATGGTCGGTTCGGTCGGCTGCTCGCTCGTCAATCGTCCTCCGGCATTCCGGCCTCGCCGTGGCGCCGCCGACACCTGCCCCTGCCGACCTTGCCCGTTGTCGCCATCCTCCTGCAGCGCGTCGCGTAAGGATATCCCGCCCGTCAAGCGTTTCCCGTCCCTCGGTCCGCACGATAATGCTCGTTATGTCAAGTTGAGACATTCTGCGGGGACAGTCTCAGGGACTGTCCCAGGGACTGTCCCCTCTCGGCCGCTGAGCCCGGCCGAAAAGTAGGATGCGGCGCGATGAAGCGCGTCGGCATCCTCGTCGCGGCCGGCGTCGCTATGGGCCTGGCCCTCGTGCTCTGCATCACCGGCGCCGGCGACGCGTCCGGGCTCGCTGACGAACTGGCAGGCGCTCGTCCTCGGCGCCGTCCAGGGATTCACGGAGCTCCTCCCGATCTCGTCCTCGGGACATCTGATTCTCGTTCCGTGGCTGTTCGACTGGACGTATCTCGAGCAGCACCCTGCGTTCAACAAGACGTTCGACGTCGCGCTCCATCTCGGAACGCTCGTGGCGGTCGTTGCGTACTTTTGGCGCGACCTCGTGTCGCTCGTTCGTGCGTGGTGGCGACAGCGTCCGTCGCCGCGCCGTCGAGACGACCGACGAACGTGTGGCGTGGATCGTGGTCCTTGCCACCATCCCGGCGGTGATCGTGGGCGTTGCGGTCAGAGCTTCATCGAGAAGCGACTCGGCGAGCCGTGGCAGATCGCGATCTTTCTCGCAGTCGGCGCCGCTGCGCTCTACCTCGCCGATCGCCAGCCGACGGATCGACCCATGGCGATCCCTCGACAACAAGCGCGGGCTCGCCCTCGGCTTCGCGCAGGCACTCGCCCTCGCCCCCGGGGTGTCCGATCGGGCATCGTCATCACCGCGGCGCGGGTCTTTCGGCTCGACCGCGACGCAGCAGCTCGAATTTCGTTCTACCTGCTCGTACCGATCGTCTTCGGGGCCGTCCTCTTCTCGGGCGTGACCGACGTCTTGCTCGCCGACCTCCCCCCCGGTTCCGCGGGCCCGTTCGTCGTCGGGATGCTCACAGCGGCAGTGACCGGCCTCGCAGCTATCTGGGTCCTGCTCGGCTACGTTCGCCGCCACACGTACACCGTGTTCGTCGTGTACCGACTCGTGCTCGCCGCGCTGATTCTTCTCGTGATCGCGACGGGAGCCCGATCGTCGACCTTCTGAGACCTCTCCACAGGCTGCGGGCTCGAGTGTGGAAAGTGTGGAGAACATCTGGCCGCACTTTGCGGCTTTTTCGTCACTCGACCCCTTGCTTCGAGGCCCCAGCCACACTAGATTCTTTCTTGCGCCGAGCACGGAGCGGGAGTAGGTCGAAGCCCGACTCGCAGGCACTACGCGGAAGCGGAATGTCAGCGGAACGGGTGGACGAAACCGCCACCGACTCGGCGAATTCTTGGTCCCGTTTCGATCGGGCCCGTAGGCGACTAGGCCGGACGACTAGGATTGCGGCCATGCACGTGCGCTCGCCCAGTGTTGCTGCCGGCACGTCTGCGTTTCTCTGGGGGTTGCTCTTCGGCCTCTACGTGTGGATGTTCATGCTCAGCATCGGCAACTCGAACGCGATGGCGTTCCTCGTCGGCGCGCTCACGTTCGGCGGCGCCTTCCTCTTCATCCGCACGCGCGGCGTCCAGGGATCGCTGCGCCAGCGGCGCCGCACCTGATCGTCAGAGCCCGAGCCGCCTCGCATCGAACGTCTCGGACCACAGCTCTTCCCTGAACGCGTCGATCGTCTGCGTGGCGTCATCGGGGAAGACGTGAGGCACGACGCGAATCTCGGCATCGTGGTGAAACGGCACATCGACGTGGGCCGTCGAGACGATGTTCACCGAGAGACGGCCGCAGCTCGAGCAGCGTGCGGCGAGGCCCACGGTGTCGCGCTCTCCGGGCGCGATCAACTCGAAGAGCGACGGGAACACCGGCCGGGCGCACCCTTCGGGGAAGCAGTAGACGCTCCACGGCCACGACCCGCCGCGGATATGGCGAACGGCGTGGTCGCCGAGCTCGTCGCGAACGGCCTCCACCCTGTTCGTCATGAGGTTGACGAACGAAAGCTCCTCGGCCATCCCGAGCGGCGCCCAGTCGAGGTCGTCGTGCGACAGCAAGCCGTCGTGCTCGTCACCGCAGACGCATGCGAAGCGAACGCGGAAGACAGACGGATGTGCGGCGCCGGGAAGACGCTCGACCTCCCGGAACGCCGACAGCGGCACGCTCGCCCGCTCGCGCTCGGGGCACGCGAACGTATATCGAGCACCCAGCACGTCGTACATCCCGCTATCTAAGACGACGCGGCGGACGCACAGCCCACCGCGGCCCGCTCAGTACTCGATCAGCGAGAAGACGTCGTAGCCCGCGAGCTTCTCGCGGCCGTCGAGGAACGTCAGCTCGATGATGAACGGAAGGCCTACGACCTCGCCGCCGAGCTGCTCGACGAGCTCCGCCGTCGCCTTGGCCGTGCCGCCCGTGGCGAGGACGTCGTCGTGGACGAGGACGCGTTGCCCTGGCTTGATGGCGTCGGCGTGCACTTCGAGCTGGTCGAAGCCGTATTCGAGCGCGTACTTCACCGCCACGGTGTGCCACGGAAGCTTCCCCGGCTTCCGGGCCGGGACGAAGCCGCATCCGAGCCGGCAGGCAAGAGCCCCACCGGTGATATAGCCGCGTGCCTCCGCACCCAGCACGAGATCAGGCGTGCGAGGGGCCGCCCACTCCGCGAGCCGGTCGACCGTCTCGGCGAGCGCCGCCGGATCGCCGATGAGCGGCATGATGTCCTTGAACACGACCCCCGGCTTCGGGAAGTCCGGAACGTCGCGGATCTTCTCGCTGAGGTCGATCGCCACGCTGTAGAACCTACCCGGCCGCGACTCGGCGGAGCGCCTTCCAGAGCAGGATGTCCGTCAGCTCCTGCGCCGCCTCGCCGAGGGAGCGCAACTGCTGGAGACCTTCCTGATGGCGCTCGGGGCTCCGCGACCTGAGCGCGGGCATTGCCACCTGCTCGAGAAGCCCCGCAGCCCGGTCGGCGGAGGTCCTGAAGGTGCGCAGGTGGCGGGCATCCATTCCCGTGGCAGCGAGCCGTCCGCACGCATGCGCGATGTCGACGTCGGCCTCGCTGTAGAACCGCTCTCCCCCACGGGTCGACGGCGCGATGAGCCCGTACTCCTCCAGATCCCGCACGAGGTCCGCGTCGATGCGCGCACGCTCGCAGAGGTCGCGCAACCCGAGCTCGGGGATGTCGCCGTCGAGCTCGCCCGGCCGTCGACGTCGCTTGCCGGGCGAGAACTCCGCGGCGAGCTCGTCGCGAATCACGCGCAGCGGCAGGAATTCGTCCCGCTGGAGCCGGAGGATCGTCTCGAGTCGCTCGATGTCCTCTTCCGAGAACAGCCGGTAGCCACCGGGAGTCCGGCGCGGCGAGATCAGCCCTTGATCCTCGAGGTACCGGATCTTCGAGATCGAGATGTCGGGGAACTCCGTGCCGAGCCGGCGGCAGACGGATCCGATCGTCTCGAGCTTCGCAGCCGGCGCCGCAGGGGCCTGGCTTCGTACGGTCGTCGTCATCGGGCGAGAAAGACGAGTCGGTACTTGCCGATCTGAAGCTCGTCGTCGTCCGCGAGCTCCCCGGCCTCGATCCGCCGGCGGTTGAGGAACGTTCCGTTGAGGCTCCCCTGGTCTTCGATCGCGAATGCACCGTCGTGCCGCATCACGACGGCGTGGCGGCGCGAAACCGTCACGTCGTCGAGGAAGACGTCGCACTCCGGGGAGCGGCCGATCGTCGTGCGCTCGCGGTCGAGCGTGAAGTGCTCTCCCGCACGTCCACCGCCCGAGCGAATGACGAGCGCAGGTCCCTCGATCGCGTCGACATTCGGCTGCGCATCCGACTCCTCTTCTGGTGTGTACGAGAGGGTCGTCTCGTCACCGACCTCGTCCCGGAGCAGCGCGCCGCACCGAGCGCAGTAGTTCGCGACCTCGGGGTTCTGAAACCCGCATTCGGAGCAATAGACGTGGCTCATGATGCTGCCGCGTGCTTAGTCCTCCACGGCGGGCGGTGAGCCCTTGCCGGAGAGGATCTCGCTCAGGCGATCGACGTCGACCTTCCCGAGCTCGCCCATGGGCCTCCCCTTCTCCCGGGCTACCTGCTCCGCGCGAAGGATGTCGATCTTTCCGTGCAGGAGCCGTCGCCGGTACGACAGCTCGTTCTCCTCCTCCTCGAGGTCGCGAATCAGCTGCTTGAGGTCGTCGTCGGAGAGAGTGGTGAGGTCGGGGAGCGCGTCCACGGAGCCCTTTCGTTCGGGGAGCGAAGCTGGACCCATTGAAGCAGGCGTTTCCAGAAGGGTCAACCTCAACTTGAGATTTGCGCTACGTCGCTCCCTTCCTCCTCCCGCACGGCGTCCTCGACGACGGCACGCGTCTCGCGCTCGAGCCGAGCTGAGTCCTCGCTGCTCGTCCCCTCGACGTAGAGGTGCAGGAGAGGCTCGATCGGGTCGGGGAGCACGTGCACCCAGCCCCCGGCTCTGCGCACCCGGACGCCGTCGCTGGCGTCGGCCTCCTCGCCCTCGAGGCTCTCGGTCAGGATTCGCATCGCGGCTGCCTTGCGCGCCCACGGGCACGGAACGGTCGTGTGGACCACGTGCGACTCGGGAAGCTCGGCGACGATCTCGGACAGCGAGCCCGTTGCATCGGCGAGCAGCTCGAGCAGGAGGCAGAGCGCAGCCATCGCGTCGGTGGCCGGCTGGAACGCAGGTACGACGAACGACCCGTCGGCCGTGGCTGCAAAGATCACGCCGTCACCGTCGGCGGCCTGCGTGAGCGCTGCGAGCGACGACGTCGTCCTCGTCACCTCGAGCGCGCCGCTCGCGGCCAGGCCGTTGACAGCCTGCGTCACGGTCGCCGGGAACGCCACGATCCCTGGACGACCCGACCGCGCGAGAAGCGAGACGAAGAGGAGCGTCGCCTGCTCCGGCCCGATCACACCGCCCGTCTCGTCGATGAGGCTGAGCTTCTCGCCACCCCGGTCGAGCACCGCGCCGAGATGTGCGCCGACCGCCTGGACGACGCGCCTGGTGCGCTCGACGGTCTCCTCCGGCGTCGGCTCGCTGCCGTCGGCCTCGGCGAACTCGTGGACGGCCACCGTTTCCACGCCGAGCGGCCCGAGCACGAGCGGGAGGACGAACGAGGCGGCCGACCCGCCGTAGTCGACGAGCAGCCGAAAGCCGCGCGCTCGAATGGCGTCCACCTTCAGCGTGTCGAGGAGATCCTGTGCGTACCCCTCGCGCACGCGCACGGGGTAACTGATCCGGCCGATCTGACCGGGCGCCACCCGCCGCAGCTCGTAGCGCGTGTAGTGCTTCTCGATCTCGGCCTGAAGGCGCGGTGTGAGCTGAATGCCCGGATGCTCGAAGAAGCGAATCCGCAGCATCTCCGGGTCGAAGGGGCTCACGCCGACGTGGAAGCCCGCGTCGTGCCCCTGCGTGCGCAGCAAATGCCGATTGACGGGGGCCGGCAGGACGCGGAGGTCGGCAACGCTGATCCCGGTCGACGTGAGGCCGGACACCATCGCGCGCTTGATCATGCGCGCCGCAGCGGTGGCATCACGGCTGGCGACGACGCGCCCTCCGCGCGGAAGGGCCGTCCCGAGCGATGCCGCGAGCCGAACCGCCACCTCTGGGGTGAGGTCGACGTTGACGACGCCGGAGACGCCCTCCCTGCCGAACACGTGGCGGCCGCCGGCCGGCTCCCAGATGACGTTCTCGTGCACGACGGTGCCGGACTCGACCTCCTTGTACGGAAAGATCCGCACGTCGGGCATGACCTCGGTCTGCGCGCCGAGCACGACGCCGTCGCCGAGCGCAACGCCGTCGTGGATATGCACGTGCGAGCGGATGTCGCACGAGCGGCCGATGACGGCTCCCTCGATGATGGCCCCGCGGCCGACGAAGGTCGAGTTGTCGAGGACCGACCGGACGACCCGCGAGCCGTCGCGCAGGCGGACATTTGCGCCGAGCACGGAGTACGCGCCGACGGTCGCCTCCTGCGAGATGCTCGAGTAGCTCCCTATGAAGGCGGGACCTTCGACGCCGGCGAGATCGTCGATCTCGACACCCTCGCCGAGCCAGATGTTGCCGCGGAGCCGGATGCCGGGTATCTCGAGCTCGACCCGACGGTCGAGCGCGTCCTCGTTCGCCCGGCGGTACTGCTCGAGGTTCCCGATGTCCTGCCAGTACCCGTCGCAGACGTAGCCGTAGAGCGGTAAGCCCATCTCGAGCAAGAGAGGGAAGAGCTCCTTCGAGAAGTCGAACGGCTGATCGGCGGGCACGTGCTCGAGGACGGAGGGCTCGAGAACGTAGATGCCAGTGTTGATCGTGTCGGAGAAGACCTGACCCCACGAGGGCTTCTCGAGAAAGCGCTCGATCCGCCCATCCTCGTCCGTCACGACGATGCCGAACTCGAGGGGATTCGGCACCGATTTCAGCGCGATCGTCACTGCGGCCCCTCGCTCGCGATGGAACGCCATCACCTTCGTCACATCGATGTCCGTTAGGGCGTCACCCGAGATGACGAGGAACGTTTCGTCGAGACGCGAGCCCGCCAGGCGAACGGAGCCCGCAGTGCCCATCGGCGTCTCCTCGAGCGAGTACTCGATCGACAGCCCAAGCGACTCGCCGTCGCCAAAGTGGCTCTTGATCGTCTGGGGGAGGTACGCGAGCGTCACGATCACCTCGTCGAACGCGTGACGCCGAAGCAGATCGACGATGTGCTCGAGACACGGTTTGCCGACGACCGGCACCATCGGCTTCGGCTGATTCGACGTCAGCGGCCGCAACCGCGTCCCTTCCCCGCCGGCCATGACCACGGCTCTCACGCGCGACGCACCGCCCCTCGAGCACCGACGACGTACGACACGCCGGCCGCAACGGCCAGCCCGACGCCGATCCAGAAGAGCACGAGCGGCCATTCGGTTCCCGGCTTCGTGGCGATCACGAGGCCGATGGCCGCGTAGAGCACCCAGGTCGCTAGCTTGCCGAGGAAGCTGACCGAGAACTCGTAGCCGCGCGGGAGGACGAACTTCGTCCCGAGAACGAGCAGGAGATCTCGACCGACGACGATGACGAGCGCGGGCCACGGCAGGCGGTCGTAGAAGAACAGCATGACCACGGCGACGTCGATCATCAGCCGGTCGGCGAGCGGGTCGGCGTACTTGCCGAACTCGGACTCCACCTGAAGCCGTCGCGCGAGCCATCCGTCCACTTGATCGGTGATCGCCGCGAGCGCGAAGACGATGGCCGCCGGCCAGCTGTAACCGTCATCGCCGCGGGCGAGGAGCACGACGAACACGGGGATGAGCGCGAAGCGGAGGATCGTGAGAGCGTTCGGCAGCTGTGCCAGCGGTGCGGAGACAGCGCGTGCGCCCATGGGAGAATCATCGCATGGCGTCGTCACTCGCTTTGCCCGGCTTCGTGAGCGCCCACTCGCACGGCTTCCAGCGTGCCTTGCGTGGCCGCGCGGCGGGGGGTGACTTCTGGGCGTGGCGCGATGCGATGCTGGCCGAGGCAGAGCGCCTCACGCTCGACTCGATCCGGGCGACGTACGAGTGCACGTACCGCGAGCTTCTCGCGGCCGGCTACACGGCAGTGGGCGAGTTCCACTACCTCGGCTACGACGAGGCCGTGGCGGCGACCGACGGTGCCGCGGCGGCCGGCATCGACGTCGTGCTGCTGTACGCCGCGTACGGGCGCGGTGGTCTCGATCGCTTCCGCCAGGAGTCGGTGACGGCCTATCTCCACGACCTCGAGGCGCTCGGAGCGCGTGGCCTGCACGTCGGTGCCGCCCCCCACTCCGTTCGCGCGTGCCCGGCCAACTGGCTGCGGGACATAGGCCGCTACGCCGGCACAAGCGGTCTACCACTGCACGTCCACGCGTGTGAGCAGCCGCGCGAGATCGAGGAGTGCCTCGCCGAGCACAGTCGTCGCCCGATCGAGCTCCTCGACGACACGGGTTGTCTCGGCCCGCGCACGACGATCGTTCACGCAACCCATGCGAGCGACGGTGAGCTCGACCTCGTGGCGGCGGCCGGCGCGCGGGTGTGCATCTGCCCGACGACCGAAGCCGACCTCGGCGACGGGTACG
Source organism: uncultured Actinomycetes bacterium (assembly GCA_963724675.1). Classification (GTDB taxonomy): domain Bacteria; phylum Actinomycetota; class Thermoleophilia; order Gaiellales; family Gaiellaceae; genus PALSA-612. The sequence continues at coordinate 269,438 of CAVRVP010000001.1, forward strand.
CGCCGGTCGGCCGGATGCTTGCACGGGATATCCCGCTGTGCATCGGGTCAGACGCGAACGTCCGCATCGACCCGCTCGAGGAGCTGCGTCAGCTCGACGGGATCGCGAGGCGCGAGTCGCTCCGCCGCGACGTTCTCGACACCGAACAGCTCCTCGCGATCGGATCGCGCAACGGCGCCGAGGCGTTGGGCATCGACGCGTGGCGGGACATCGCAATCGACGTCACGCACCCGTCGCTGGCGGGCGTCGAGCCGGGCGACATCCCGGCCGCGCTTGTCTCGGGCTGCTCAGCCGCCGTCGTCGAACGCGTGCGCGACCTGGCGGACTAGCGACACGGCAGCGGCCGCGACGCGATACGCCTTCGTCCAGTACGCCGTGCGCACGAGGTATGCACGCTCCGCTGCCCGCCCGTAGCGCCCGTAGGCGCCCTCGTAGCTCTGGTAGGCGTCGAAGATCGTCTTCGGATGCCGGCGCGCCGGCTCGATCTGCGTCCCCTCGTGCCACTCGTTGTAGCTCGTGATCGTGATCCGGTCCGGATGCGCCGCGATCGCAGCCCGCCACATGTCGTCGTACGTCCGGCCGTTCTGCCGGGAACGGATCCGCGTGTCGCGGGTGGAACGCGAGGCGTTGTAACCCGGGCCGACGGACGGCGCGCACGACAACCCCGCCGCGCGCGCACGCGCACAGAGCCCCGAGAACGAGCCGCCGCGTACGGTGAAGACGTCGTACGTGTAGACGCCGTCGAAGCCGCGCGCTGCGGCCCGGGCCACGTCCATCGTCTCCGCGTGAAGCTCGAGATCGTCGAACCGGCCGATCATCGCGTTCCAGTCCGTCTCGTCGAGAGAGAACGGCTGGTAGACGTAGATCTTCCCGATCCCGGCCTCTCGCAAGTGCGCGAGGTCCGCCTCGACGCTCTCGACCGTTCTGCCGATGTAGGGCTCGAGGTGGACGGCCACGCGTAGCCCCTTCTTCTTCGCGTGCCAGAGGAGTTGCGGGAGGCGCTTGTCCGTCGGCGACCCCCAGCCCCACCAGGAGGTGATCACCTCCTGGATGCCCGCGTCCGCGATCTCCTGCATCTGCGCGCGCACCACCTCGGGCGCGGAGCTCGAGTACGGCCCCCGCGCCGGGTAGTACGTCGACGAGAGGTCGATCGGCGGCGCGTGCCCGTACTGGTTCCAGTGGTGGTACTTGCCGTCCTGCGCCTTCGTCCCCCACCACGGGTAGTAGAAGATCGACGTCTGGCCCGAGGCACTCGCGGCCGCCGGCAAAAGCAGCATCGTGGCAAAGGTCACGAGAATCACCCGCATGGGCCGCGATCATTACAAAGGAGCCGTGGACAAGGGGACTCGAACCGCCGTCTTTCGCATCCAGTCTTCGGCCGGCCTGGAGGCGGTCGTCAGCACGTTGGGCGCAAGCGTCATCCGCATCCGCGCACGGGACGGCGTCGGGGAGCCAAGGGACCTCGCTCTCGGCTTCGCCTCGGCCGCCGACCAAGCGGCGTACGAGCGTGACTACGTCGGCTCAACGGTTGGCCGGGTCGCAAACCGCATCCGTGGCGCGCGCTTCTCCCTCGACGGAGCGCTTCATCGCCTCTCGGCAAATGACGGCGAGAACTGCCTGCACGGGGGATCCGACGGATTCAGCTCCCAGCAGTGGGCTGTAGTGAAGCGTTCATCGACGGCGGTGGCGCTCGAGCTCGAAAGCCCGGACGGCGACATGGGGTTTCCAGGAGCACTTCAGGTCGCGGCCGAGTACACCGTGCGGGACACCGATCTTCGCGTGGACTACACGGCGACGACCACTGCGCCGACCGTCGTCAATCTCGCCAATCACGTGTATTGGAACCTCGGCGGACGTGGCACGTCAGTCGCGGAGCACGAACTCCGTCTCGCCGCGGACAGATTCGTCGCCCTCGACGCCGAGCAGCTGCCCACCGGCGAGACACGTGATGTGGGCGGCACCCCGTTCGACTTCCGCGCCATCCGGCCGATCGGCGACCCGCTCGATGTGGCCGACGAGCAGATTCGGAAGGGCCGCGGGTACGACCACAGCTTCGTCTTGAGCTCGACAGAAGGCGATCGCCTTCGCGTCGCGGCTGAGCTCCGCTCGGCAGTCGGTGGCTTCGCGCTGGAGGTCCACACGACGCAGCCCGCGCTTCACGTCTACACCGGCAATCACTTCGACGGAAGCTCGGCCGGGATCTTCGGTGAGCCGTACGACCGCCTCGCCGGCGTCGCGCTCGAGGCACAGGGATTTCCCGATGCGCCGAATCACCCAGACTTCCCGTCGATCGTTCTTCGACCCGGTTCGGTCTATCGCCAGACGACGGTGTATCGCGTGCGCCGGGCCGCGTCCGGCTAGGCGTCAACAGGGCCTCTCTCAGTCGGGGCGGGCAGATTCGAACTGCCGACCTCTAGTCCCGCAGAGAGGGGCGACGTTCCCGGTACCCGAAGGCTTGTGCCGCTGTACGCATCGGCGCGTGAAGCGCTCCTTGACCTGCCGGCGCCATCACCTGAGAGCCTCGTGTTCCCGAACGCGATCGGTGGTGCCCTCGACCCGCACAACTGGCGGCGGCGGGAGTGGCAGCGGGCGCTGCGGCTAGCGGGGATCGAACGGGACGTTCACCCGCACGACCTTCGTCACTTTGCGGCAACACAGCTCAACGACCAGGGCATGGACGGCAAGCTTCGCTCGACGGTCGTCGGCCACTCCGACGAGCGCGTCACGAACTCCGTCTACACCCACGTGAGCAGGACCCGCATCGAGGAGGCTGCTGAGCGGTTCGACCCTTTCTCGGCGCTCAGGCGGTAGCGCCCTGATGCGGGCCAATGAGTTCGGGCATATCACCAGAACGCATCGGGGCCATACTGCGAGCGTGCATGGACGCTACGCGGGCGAATCGGCGGGGCCGGCACGCGGTCGAATCGTTCTCCGAACAGCGCGTCTGATCCTGATCCCGCTGAGACGACTCGACGAGGCCGAGCACGCACGAGCGTCGAAGAACCCCGCCGACGCATTGCGCGACACTCGCGCCGCCGAGCTGCAGTGGCGAGAGCACGGCTTCGGCCCCTGGGCGATCCGGGACAGACGGGACGAGAGCTTCCTCGGCTGCGCCGAGCTGCGCCTTGCCGGTCGTGGCATCGAGGGAATCGCACCCGACGAGGTCGAGGCGGGCTGGTGGGTGACCGAGGAGCGGCGGAGGGAAGGCATCGCGACCGAGGCGATGGAAGCAGCCATCGATGACCTCTGGGGCCGTACCGATGTCGAGATCATCACGGCCTACATCGAGGAGGGAGCGAACGAACCATCTCGTCGCCTTGCCGCCAACCTCGGATTCGCGGCGCGGGGCCTAGGCCTCGGGCGCTCGGGCGAGCCGATGACGGTGTACGAGGTTCGCCGAGACGATTGGCTCCGACGAGGACTCTGAAGCCAACGCGGCGAGAGTGGCCTGGGCGAGCGTGTTCCCACGTAACGGGACTGTTCTGGCCTATTCGTCCACCCTACTCGTGGTAGACAGGCGGTAGGTGGTTAGAGCAAACGCGAGAGCGTGCAAACATCCAGCGAAACGAAAGCCCCGCGTCAGCAGGGCCTTTCTCAGTCGGGGCGGGCAGATTCGAACTGCCGACCTCTAGTCCCCCAGACTAGCGCGCTAACCAGGCTGCGCCACGCCCCGAGCCGGCAACGATAGCGGCTTTTGCGTTGCCTTTACCCGCGCGACGGAGACGCCGCGTTACGCTGCTCTGTGGTTCGACTGAAAGGAGTGCGATCGTGAGCCGTCGTTTTGCCATCACGGTCGCGGCAGGACTCGCCGCGGCGGTCGCAGCAGGTGGATCAGTCGGCGCGGCCACGGCCCCAGGGTTGACGGGGAAGGTCTTACGAGGCCCTACGACGCCCGTCTGCCGCGCGGACAAGCCGTGTTATGCCCCCTTCAAGGGGACGCTCATCTTCACTGAGGTCGGCGCGCCCGCCGGCACCGCGTCCGTTCGCACACAGAGCCAGGCCGACGGCGACTACACAGTCCGCCTCGAGCAGGGACGCTACCGCGTCGCCACTGGCATCCGGTCGCGATTCGGGGGCCTCGTACGGCCGGCCGTCGTCACCGTGCCGAGTTCAGGCTTGCGCCGAATCAACCTCGTCATCGACACGGGCATACGCTGAACAACCAACGAGGGCGGCGGGATTCCCCGCCGCCCTCGTCTCGCGACTTCTGTCCGAGCGCTCGATCTACGGGAGCTTCGCTCCGCCGATCGAGTTGGCCCAGTTGATGTACTGCCCGCGTGTACCGCCGCACGTAACGTCGGCGAAGTACGTGGCGTAGTCACAGGTCTGGGCGATGAACTGGCTCGACCAGAACACGTTGTTACCGTCCGTGACCGCACCGGAGTAGTCACCCCAGCGGCCAGGCTGGCACGGGGCGTAGTACTCGCAGAACCCGTCCTGTGGGCCCACGCCCTTGTTGGAGACGATGATCTGCCCGGGACCCGCCCCGTTCGAGAACGGTGACACGGCCGAGCTCGGGTAGATCGAGTCACCCGTGAGGCTGTACGCCCAGATGCCGTTCCCGGAGTTGACCGAGGTCGAGGCCGGGAAGAGCACGTCGGCGTTCTGGTTCGCGATGTAGTTCGACCGCCCGTTCGACGAGCACAAGGGTGTTTCCCATCCACTTGAACTGTGCGGCCGTCGTCAGGATCGCAGCCCGCAGGTGGTTGTGGTTCGTGACGTAGGCGCCCGTGTTCTGGCCGCCTGTGACCCACCCCGTCTTGACGTTGTACTCCACCTCGTTCATGCGATCGTCGTTCGTCTCGATCCCGCCGACGCATCCGGCGACAGGCGCCCCAGAGCCAGTAGCCCGAAGGGTTGAACCCGGTCGGCTGGACGCCGAGCGGCGGGTTCGCGTACGTCGCGCCGGTCGTGACGGTCAGGTTGTCGCCGAAGATCGCGGGGCTAACGCTCGCGATCGACTTCGTGTTCGTCCAGAGCCAGAACGTCTCGCGATCGTCGAAGCCGCCCGTGAAGTCGAGCGCGCTCATCGCGAGCGCCGTTCCGTTGAAGTGCAGGTCGTAGTTGCCGTTCGGTGACTCGGCCGGCTGCACCGAATACCAGCACGGGGCTCCGGAGCTGTCGGTCGGGCACGCGCCGTCAGGCGTCGAAAGCGCGGCCAGGTTCGCCCCAACGGTGTTCGCGGCCGGAAGACCGAGCGCGAGCGCCGTCTTGTCGATGAAGAAGTACCCGGCGCCGTTGAAGCCGCCATTCCAGGGAACTCGTTCGTCGAGATCTGGATCGTCCACTTGTCCGCGCCGAGAAGCGGCTGGTCCGCCAGGCATGGGCAGTTCGCGTTGCCGAACGGATCGGTGGTGTCCATCGTGTAGATGTTCCAGCCGCCGAGCGGGTTGCCCGTCTGGCTGACCGCGATGTTGATGAACGAGCCGTCGAACGTGTTCGGATAGCCGAGGATGGTCAGGAAGAAGTGCTTCGTGTCGGGATCCCAGTAGCACTTCGGGTCTGTGAGGTTGTTCGAGAAGTCACTGAGGAAGTACTCCATCGCCATCGGCGGCGACAGCTCGTGACCCGACTGATCCCAGACACCGACGAGGCTATTGACCACCTGGATGATGTAGCCGTTCCCGGCACAGATCTCCGAATCCGGAGGCTCAAGGGCGTAGCCGCCGTAGGTCTCCTGGTCGTATCCCGTGAGTCCGGTCTTGGCCTTGATCTGTCCGGACCCGTTGGTGATCGAAAGACTCTTCACCGTCGCGTAGTCCGTCGGCTGGCTCGCGTTGACGCCGGACTTCGGGATCGCGCGGTCGATCGGCACCCGGAGGTTGTTGGCGTTAGCAGACGCCTTGGTGATCGCGCCCGCCGGGCTCGGCGCGTAGTTGGTCGTGCGCACCAACCGCGCCGTAGCGAGCGACTGCGCCTTGAACTGCTGCTTGATGTTGAACGTCTTCGGATACGTCGCTTGCGCAACGGTGGGTGACGCCGACGCTGCGGACGCCATGCCAAACACGGCTGTCGCGACAAGCGCCAGTAGTCCCGCTGCGAGTCCTACTCGTTGCTTCATTGCCGATCCTCCCTCTCTCTCCATGCAGCCAGCAGGCCGCCGGCCTAGGCGATGAGCCCGATACGTATCACGCACAGCGGACGGTGCGTAGAACGAACGAGCGGCGTGGCGAGGACGCTCGACAAGCCCCTCTTCCACCATCAAGTACACCCTTCGATACTGCCAAGTGCCTGCACACTAGGCGATCTGATTCCGTTCTTCAAGCAGGACTCCTGCTCAACATTCGCGCCGCAGTGCCGAAAACAAGAGCATGCGTCTCATCGCCGTCTCCCTCCGTTGGCGCTCGCGTTCGCCGCGCCGGCAGCGCAGGCGGACACCGCCGGTCGCCCGGACTCCGACATCGCCGCGCTCCAGGTGGCGCTGCGAGCCGAGAGTCTCTATTCGGGGTCCGTCGACGGAATCCTCGGTGCCGCCACCGCCGATGCGCTCGTGGAGTTCCAGGCCCGTAGCGGCCTCACTCCCGACGGGGTCGCCGGGCCGAAGACACGTCGCGCCCTCGGCCGCCTCGGCGCACCCGACCTCGGCATCCGACGCCTGATCCGAGGCGCCGTCGGCTGGGACGTCGCCGAGCTCCAGTTCCTCCTCGCGTGGCACGGTTTCCCCTCTGGCACGTTCGATGGCGTCTTCGGCAGCCGGCTCGAGGCGGCCGTGCGCCGGTTCCAGCGCTTCGAAGGCCTCCCGCAGATCGGCGAGGCAGGACCGCAGACGCGGCGAGCCGTGCGCTCAGGCCGCTTCCCTGTCAGCCCGATACGGCTCACCGACCCGGTGCACGCCCCGATCGGCGACGGCTTCGGCCCGCGCGGCAACGCGTTTCATGCCGGTGTCGACTTCATCGCTCCGCTGGGCACGCCGGTCGGTGCGGCGGGATCCGGGAGTCGTCACCTGGGCCGCCCCGCGCGGTAGCTTCGGCAACGCGGTGATGATCGCGCACCGCTCGGGCGTCCGCAGCCTCTACGGCCACCTCTCCCGCGTCGACGTGACGGTGGGCCAGCGCGTCTCGACGGGGACGACGGTCGGCCTCGTCGGCTCGACGGGACGGTCGACGGGACCGCACCTCCACTTCGAGGTGCGCCTGCGCGGCGCGACGGTCGACCCGATGACCCTGCGCTGCGCTTCAGCCGAGACGCTTATAGAGGCGGTCGACGAGGTCGGGCATCTCCTCGAGACGCTCGGTGATGCGGCGAATCCGGTACTCGAGAAAGTGCTCCGGCTCGACGTCGAGCGCTTCGGCCAGTCGCTCGATGACGTCGTTCGAGGGCACGGGCCTGTTGCCGTGCATGATGTGGTTGAGGTAGCCGGCCGAGAGATCGGACTTCACCGCGAGACCGCGGTACGTGATCCCGGTCTCGTCCATCAGCGCCACTGCGGTCTCCCCGAAGGGGCGCTCGCTGTATCGCCTCTTGCGCGGCATCAGAGCTCCACCTCGTCCAAGGGTACCCGTCTTTCCTCGCCGCTACGCCGATCGCGAACGTCGACTGCACCGTCGTCCAGGGTCTTCTTGCCGACGGTGATCCGGATCGGACAACCGATGAGATCCGCGTCTGCGAACTTCTCCCCAGCTCTCAGGTCGCGGTCGTCGAGCAGGACCTCTGCCCCACTCTCCGTCAACCGCTGCTCGAGCGCCGCCGCCTGCTCCTCGAGGCCGGGCAGGACAGACGATGTGCGCGTCGTACGGCGCCACGGAGCGCGGCCAGACGATGCCGTTCTCGTCGTGGTGCTGCTCGACGATGGCCGCCATCACCCGCCCAGGCCCGACGCCGTAGCTGCCCATGATGATCGGCTGCTCGCTCGCCGTCCTCGTCGACGAACGTCGCCTCGAGCGGCAGCCGAATGGAACGTGCCGAGCTTGAAGATGTGCCCGACTTCGATCGCCGGCTCGATCAGCGAGGGTGCCGCCGCACACGGGACAGGCGTCGCCCGCCTTCGCCTGGCGAATGTCCGCGAACGTCGCGTCGAAGTCGCGTCCCGCCTGGACGCCGCGTAGGTGCCAGCCGTCGCGATTTGCGCCAGCCACGTACTGGCCGTCGCGCAGGCTTCTCGTCCGCAACGACCTCGACGTCGACGCCGACTCGGCCCGAGCGAACCACCACCGGCGCCGAAGGTCGAGCGGATCTCCTCGTCCGTCGCGGGACGGAACGCCGCTTCGAAGATCGTCGTCAGCTTCTCCTCGCTGAGAGTCGGTCGTCGCCGCGGAGCAGCGCAAGCACGACAGCGGTCGCCGCGACGACCGGCATCGCCTTCGACGTCGCCGTGCGTCGATGCCGAGGAACTCAGCGAGTGCATCGATCGTCGCCACGCCCGGCGTCTCCACCTCCTGCGGTCGCGTCGAGCGTGTCCGGCAGCTGCGCGGGACGCGCGGTGCCACGTGCAGCCTCGATGTCGGCGAAGTAGTCGCCCTTCTCGCAGCGCATGAGCTCGTTCTCGCCCGAGCCTGCCGGGGCGAGAAATCCGAGGACTCCTTACCGCCCATGATCCCGGACTCTGCCTCGACGAAGTGGACTCGCAGGCCGCAGCGCTCGAAGATCCGCTCGTACGCTTCCCGGTGCGGTCGAAGCTCCGTCAAGCGCCCCCGCTTCGTCCCGGTCGAACGAGTACGAGTCCTTCATGATGAACTCGCGGTCCGTAGCAGTCCGCCGCGGGGCGCGGCTCGTCGCGCTCTTTCGACGAGAAGTGGTACCAGAGCTGCGGCAGGTCCTTGTAGGACTGCGATCTCCCGCGCATGGAACGTCATCGTCTCCTCGTGCGAGACGGGCATCACGTACGGGCGACCCGTCCGTCCGTCGAGCTTGAAAGACTGCCGGAATCGCGATCCTTCCGGTCGCCTCCCACAGCTCCGCCGGCGTGAGCACGGGACATAAGCATCTCCTGCCCGCCGATCGCGTTGATCTCCTCGCGGATCACCTGAACCACCTTCTGGTGAACGCGCCAGCCGAGCGGCATGAACGTCCAGATGCCCGCGGACACCTGGCGGATGAAGCCGCCGCGCACGAGGAGCTTGTGGCTGGCCGCCTCGGCGTCCGCCGGGTCGTCGCGCAGGGTAGGCAGGAAGAGCTGTGACGCCCGCATGCGTTCGACTCTAGTCGAGCGGGATGAGACTGGCTTCGGCCATCGCGAGTGCAGCCGGCTTCGCCATCTTCAGGCGCTTCGGGCGGCGCATCCCCTCGGCGATCCACGCGTCGATCTCGGTGAACAGCTCGTCGACGAGAACCTCAGACGGCACCTTCTTCAACACGCGCCCGTGCGCGTAGACGAACCCCGTGTCGCGCCCGCCCGCGATGCCAAAGTCGGCGTCACCCGCCTCGCCCGGACCGTTGACCGCGCAGCCGAGCACGGCCACCTCGAACGCCTCGGCATAACCCCCAAGGCGCTCCTCGACGGCGGCGGCGAGCGTCTCCACGCCGACGTTGTCACGGCCGCACGACGGGCAGGCGATGAGGATCGGGCCGCGCTCGCGCAGCCCGAGAGCCTTGAGGATCTCGAAGGCCACCTTGACCTCTTCCACCGGATCGGCGGTGAGCGACACACGCAGCGTGTCACCGATGCCATCCACGAGCAGCGCGCCCATGCCGACCGCGCTCTTGATCGCACCCGAGAACGGCGTGCCCGCCTCCGTGACGCCGAGATGGAGCGGGTACGGCACCTTCCCCGACAGCATGCGATACGCGCGGATCATTGTCGGCACGTGGCTCGACTTGACGGAGATCTTGAAGTCGCGGTAGTCGAGCGCCTCGAGCAGCCGCACTTCCTCGAGCGCCGCCTCGACGAGCGCCTCGGCCTGGTCTTGCTGGGCAAGACCCGCGAGGTGCTTCGGCAGCGAGCCCGAGTTGGCGCCGATCCGCATCGGGATCCCCGCCTGCTTCGCAGCCTTCACGACGAGCTCGACCTTGTCCGGCCCTCCGATGTTTCCCGGGTTGATGCGCACCGCAGCGACGCCGCCGACGATCGCCTTGAGCGCGAGCGACGCGTTGAAGTGAATGTCGGCAATGACGGGGATCGGCGACAGGCGCACGATCGTCGGCAGCGCGTTCGCGTCCTCCGTCTTCGGCACGGCCACACGAACGACCTCGCAACCGGCCGACGCGAGAGCCGCGATCTGCGCGGTCGTCGCTTCCACGTCGTGCGTCTTCGTCAAGGTCATCGACTGCACGACGACGGGCGCCCCGCCGCCGATCGCGACGCCACCGACTTCGATCTGTCGCTCGCTCGCCATCAGCCGCCCAGACGACCCGACGTCGTTCGTGAGACCAACGAAGAAGAGAAGCAGGACGAGCCGATGCCGATCGGCCGACGCACGCTCGTAGATCTCTCGCCTGATCGCCTTGCCGCGGATCCGCTCGGCGACGGCGAACACGATGTGGCCTCCGTCGAGCGGCAGGAACGGCAGGAGGTTGAGCAGGCCAAGCGAGAGGCTGATGAACGCGAGCACGGCGAGATACGACTCCCAGCCTGCCTCGGCAGCCGTCGACGACTCCTTCACGATCCCCACCGGGCTCGCGATCTGCTCGCGGCCCTCCTTGTGGATGATGTTGCCGAGCGACTTCCCGATCTCACCCGTGAGGCGACCGGTGAGGACAACGGACTCTTTGATCGACGCTGCGAAGCCGAGCGGCTCCGCGCTCAGCCGGAAACCGAGGCGGTACACGCCCTCGTCCTCCTTCGCGCGAACAGGGCCGAGGACGACGGTCTCACTGCCGCGGCGCACGACGAGGGTCAGCAGCCTTGCCTTCGGATGACGAGATCTCGCGCGTGATGTCAGACGGCGTGACGAGAGCGCCGTTGATCGAGACGATGCGATCGCCGGCCATGAGCCCGATCACGTGAGCGGGACGGCCTTCGAAGACCTGCTCGACCTTCGTCGTCGCCTTGCCGCCGGCGGACATCAGCACGATCGCGAAGAGGACGACGGCGAAGACAAGATTCGTGACCGGCCCCGCACCAAGCGCGACGACACGTCGCCAGACGGCCTGTCGCCAGTACGCGTCGTCGCCCAGCGCGTCACCGATGCCCTTACGCGCGCGCTCGACCTGCTTCTCGCTCGCGCCGGCGCCTTCCATCGTCGTCACGAGCGCCGCGAACTCACCCTGGGCGGCGTCGAAGTCCTCGGCCTCGAGCGTCCGCTTGAGCCGCTCCGCGGGGCCGACGAGCTCCGGCGCCTCCTGCACCGCTTTGCCCACGTACACGTCGACGTCGGACGCCTGCGGTCGCACCATGCCTGGGATCGTCACGTAGCCGCCGAGCGGGATGGCGCGAAACGCGTAGTCGACATCGTTGCGGCGCACCTTCGCGAGCGCGGGGCCGAAGCCGATGCTGAAGCCGCGAGGACGCATACGCACCGCGAGCGCCGCGAAGAAGTGGCCCGCCTCGTGGATGAAGATGAGGAACGCGAGGCCGAGGATCGAGATCGGCGATGCTCACGCGCGCCCCTCGCCGGCGCGTCCGCGCTCAGGAACCTCTTCGGCAATCGCCGCGCGCTTCCGCGTCCGCGGCGACGAGGTCGTCGAGGTCTCGTGCGGGTGCGCCGTCCACGACGTCAAGTGTGGCAGCGACTGCGTCCGCAATGTCGAGGAAGCCACTGCGTCCTTCGAGGAACCCTGCGACCGCGACCTCGTTGGCGGCGTTGAACGCGCACGGCGCCGTGCCGCCACGCTCCCCCGCCTCGCGAGCCAGTCGCAGCATGGGAAACGTTTCGACATCGGGGGCGTGAAACTCGAGCGCCCGCACGTCGGCGAAGTCGAGACGCGGGACGGGTGTCGCGGAGCGGTCCGGATACGTGAGCGCAAACGAGATCGGAACGCGCATGTCCGGGTAGCCGAGGTGCGCGAGCGCTGCGCCGTCGCGAAAGCGGACGATCGCGTGGACGATCGACGTCGGGTGCACCACGACCTCGATCCGGTCGTACGGCAGATCGAAGAGAAAGTGCGCCTCGATCAGCTCGAGGCCCTTGTTCGCGAGCGTCGCGGAGTCGATGGTGATCTTCGGGCCCATGGACCACGTCGGGTGCGCCAATGCGTCTTTCGCCGTGACATCGGCAAGCTCCTTGCGCGATGCGGCCGCGAAACGGCCCCCCGGATGCCGTCAGGACGAGCGAGTCCACCGTGTCCGGGCTCCGTCCTTCCAGGCATTGGTACGCAGCCGAGTGCTCGCTATCGACCGGGAGGAGCACTCCCCCGCCTCGCTCCTGCGCGGCGAGCGCGAGGGACCCTGCCGCGACGAGGCTCTCCTTGTTGGCGAGCGCGAGATCGACGCCCCGCTCGAGCGCCCAGAGGGTCGCGGGCAGGCCTGCGAAGCCGACTACGGCGTTGAGCACGACGTCCGGCTCGGCGCGATCGAGCAGCTCGGTGAGATCGCCGCCCACCTGAGTCAGCGCCGTCAGCCCGTCGATCGGCGTCGACCCGGACGAGGCGGCCACGAGCTCGAGGCCGGGGTGACCGTCGACGATCTCGATCGCCTGGCGCCCGATCGAGCCCGTGCCCCGAGGATGGCGACGCGCTTCACGGGTAGAGGGCGAGCACGACGAAGTACGCAGCCGGGAAGGCAAAGAGGATCGCGTCGATCCTGTCGAGGACGCCGCCGTGCCCGGCGAGCAGTCGTCCCGAGTCCTTGACGCCCATGTCGCGCTTGAGCATCGACTCGAAGAGATCGCCGAGCGGCGCGGCCGCCGCGATAGCGACACCGAGCAGCACCGACTCGCCGATCGTGAGGAAGAGCGCTCGATCCTGGTAGAGGGCGATGAAGGTCACGAGCACGGCTGCGGCGGTACCTGCGAAGAAGCCCTCCCACGTCTTTCCGGGGGAGATCGTCGGCGCGAGCTTGTGCCTGCCCGATCATGCGTCCGACGGCGTACGCGGCGGTGTCGGAGGCGAAGACCGCGAGCAGCACTGCGAGCGCTACCTCGAAGCCGAATTCGGGGATCTGCCGCAACAGGAGGACGCAGGCGAGTCCGAAGCCGATCCAGAGCGTGCCGAGGACGGTCGTGCCCACGGAGGCCGTCGGCGAGCCCTGCGTGCCACCGAGGCCCTTGAGCAGGAACGCGATCACAACGGTTCCCAGCAGCGCGCCGATCGCCCACGCCAGGCCGCTCACCTCGACGGCGTACAGGATGCCGCCGAGCCCCGCGTACCCCGCGAGCGAGACGGGTCGCAGCGGTCTCGTCATCACGAAGTACTCGTGCAGCGCCACCGCACCGGCCGGCGCGACGAGCGCGAACAGCCACCACCCGCCCGCCCAGAGCGCCGCGAGCACGAGCGGCAGCCCGATGGCGGCGACGACGATCCGCGAGGTGAGGCTGTTCATCTCCCGCCGAAGCGGCGACGCCGGTTCGCGTACGCGGACAGGGCCTCCGCGAGATCCCTCGGCGTGAAGTCGGGCCAGTGGCGATCGACGAAGACGAGCTCCGTGTACGCGATCTGCCAGAGGAGGAAGTTCGAGACGCGGAGCTCGCCCGAGGTGCGGATGAGAAGATCAGGGTCGGGCATCTCGGGCGCGTAGAGGTATGCCGAGAGGACGTTCTCGTCGATCTCGCGAGCCTCGACGCCCGACTCCACGAGCTTGCGCGCCGCCTCGACGATCTCCGCCCGGCCGCCGTAGTCGAACGCGATCCAGAGCCGGAGCTGCGTGTTCTCGGCCGTCTCGCGCTCGAGCCCGGCCATGCGCCGCTGGAGATCGTCCGGCGCACGATCGCGCCTGCCGATGAACCGCACGCGGACGCCCTGACGGACGAGGTCGGGAAACTCGCGCTCGATCGTCTCGCCGAAGATCTCCATCAGCGTGTCGATCTCGTCGCGCGTGCGCGACCAGTTCTCGGTCGAGAAGGCGAAGACGGCGAGCGACTCGATGTCGAGGTCGATCGCGGCTTCGACCGCACGCCTCAGCGCCTTCGTGCCCGCGCGGTGTCCGGCGGCGATCGGCAGACCCGCGGCGACGTGCCCAGCGGCCGTTGCCGTCCATGATGATCGCGACCGAGCGTGCGCGATCGGGAAGCTCGTGCTCGCTCTCCGGCGGCTCCTTGAGCGTCCAGAGCGAGCGGATGCGGGTGATGAGCCTCATATGGAGGCCTAGACCTCCATGATCTCGGCTTCTTTCTTGCTTGAGCAGCTCGTCGATCGTGTGGACGTGCTCGTCCGTGAGCTTCTGCACCCGATCCTCGGCCCGGTGCTCCTCGTCGGCGCCGACCTTGCCCGAGTCGACGAGGTCCTTGAGGTGGTGCATGACGTCGCGGCGCACGTTGCGCACGGCGATCCGGCCCTCCTCGGCGATGTGGCGGACGACCTTGACGAGCTCCTTCCTCCGCTCTTCGGTGAGCTGCGGAATCGGGAGGCGGATCACCTTGCCGTCGCTCGACGGCGTCAGGCCGAGGTCGGACTCCATGATCGACTTCTCGATCGCCTTCGTCGCGCTCGGGTCGAAGGGCTGAATCGTGAGCATCCGGGGCTCCGGGACGTTGATCGTGGCCAGCTGCTTGAGCGGCGTCTGCTGTCCGTAGTAGTCGACCTGGATGCGGTCGAGCAGCGCCGCCGATGCCCTCCCCGTGCGGACGCTGTTGAACTCGTGCTGGGTCGCCTCCGCCGACTTGTCCATGCGGTGGATCGCGTCGGCAATGAATTCTTCGATCATCGGCTCGCTCCGGTCGTCGTCGTTGTCGAGATGATCGTGCCGAGACGCTCGCCGCGCGCGACGCGCGCGATCGTCCCCTCCTCGAGGGCGAAGACGATGATCGGCAGATCGTTGTCCATGCAGAGAGACAGCGCGGTCGTGTCCATCACCTTGAGGCCGCGCTCGATCGCCTCGAGGTGCGTGAGCGCGGGGATGAACGACGCCGACGGGTCGATGCGCGGGTCGCCGTCGTAGACGCCGTCGACCGCGTTCTTCCCCATGAGGATCGCCTCCGCGCCGATCTCGAGCGCGCGCAGAGCAGCCGCGGTGTCGGTCGTGAAGAACGGGTTGCCGGTGCCGCCGGCGAAGATCACGATGCGCCCCTTCTCGAGGTGGCGCATCGCGCGCCGCCGGATGTACGGCTCCGCGACCTCCGACACCGTGAGGGCGGAGAGGACGCGCGTCTGCACCTCGCGACGCTCGAGCGCGTCCTGGATCGTGAGCGAGTTGAGGACGCTCGCGAGCATGCCCGCGTAGTCGGCAGTCGCCCGGTCCATGCCGTCCGCGGCGCGCTCCATGCCGCGGATGATGTTGCCGCCGCCGACGACGATCGCGATCTCGACACCGTCACTGTGCACAGCGACGATCTCCCCGGCGAGCGCCTCGACGCGCTCCTGATCGATGCCGAACTCCTGGTCGCCGCTCAGCGCCTCACCGGAGAGCTTGAGCAGGACGCGCGTGAACGCTGGGGAGCCGGACGGCTCGGGTTGCGGCTGCACGGCCCTACTCTGCCAAAGCGAAGCGGGCGAACTCGACCACTTCGAGCCCCGCCTCGGCGAGCACGTCGCCGACGCGCCGATCCGGGTCGTGGATCCAGGCCTGGTCGGTGAGGACCATCCCCTCGAACCACTTCTCGAGCCGGCCCTCGACGATCTTCTCGCGCACCTGCTCGGGCTTCTCGAGCACGTCGTCCTGCTTCGCGAGGATCTCGCGCTCGGCGTGCGCCTCCGCCGCCGGGACGGACGCCCGGTCGGCGTAGAGCGGCGCGGCAGCAGCGATGTGCATCGCGAGCTTGTAGGCGAGGTCGGGAGAGCCCTTCGCGTGCAGCAGCACGCCGAGCTTGTTCTGGGGCGGGTGGACGTAGGCCGTGAGGATCTCGTGCTCGGCCCCCTCGAAGCGGGCCGCGCCGGTGACGGCGATGTTCTCGCCGAGCCGTGCGACGAGCTCGACACGCTCCTCCTCGAGCGCGTCCGTCGCGTCGACGCCGTGCTTCAACACCTCGCCGAGAACGCGCTGCGCGTAGACGAGGAACTCCTCGTTGTTCGACACCGGCTCCGTCTCGCAGCCGATCGCGACCATCGCGGCGACGCTCTCCTCGGAGATGGAGAAGCCGACCTTGCCCTCGGTCGTCTCGCGCCCCGAGCGCTTCGCGGCCTGGGCGATGCCCTTCTCGCGGAGAAGCGTCTGCGCGGCCTCGAGGTCGCCGCCAGCCTCCTCGAGCGCCCGCTTGCAGTCCATCATCCCCGCGCCGGTCTGGTCGCGGAGCTCCTTGACGAGGCCGGCGGGAATCGTCGCCGCCATCAGGCTTCCACCTCCGCAACCTCGGCGGCTGGCTCGTCGGCCGCGTCGACCTCAGCCTCGGGCTCCTCAGGCGCCTCGGCCTCCGGTGCGGCTGCCTGCTCCATCTCCTCGGCTCCCACACCCTGCTTGCCCAGCTCGATCCCGTCCGCGATCACCTTCGTCACGAGCGCGCACGAGCGAATCGCGTCGTCGTTGCCCGGGACGACGTAGTCGACCTCGTCCGGATCGGCGTTCGTGTCGACGAGGCCGATGATCGGGAGGCCCAGCCGGCGCGCCTCGCGCACAGCGAGCTGCTCCTTCTTGAGATCGACGACGAACACCGCATCGGGGTGGCGCTTCATGTCGGCAACGCCACCGAGGTTGGCCTCGAGCTTGATCAGCTCGCCTTCCATCGCGATGCGCTCCTTCGACGGCAGCAGGTCGAGCTGGCCGTCCGACTTCAGCCGCCGCAGGTCGTGGAGGTGCTCGACGCGCTCGGAGAGCGTGCGCCAGTTCGTGAGCAGTCCGCCGAGCCAGCGATGGCTGACGTACGGCATGCCGACGCGGCCCGCGTGCTCGCGCACCGCATCCTGCGCCTGCTTCTTCGTGCCGACGAACAGCACCGTGCCCTTCCGCGCGGCGATGTTGCGGACGAGCGCGTGCGCCTCCTCGAGTAGATCGAGGGTCTGCGTGAGGTCGATGATGTAGATGCCGCCGCGCTCGCCGAAGATGAATCGCTTCATCTTCGGATTCCAGCGGCGCGTCTGATGGCCGAAGTGAACCCCGGCCTCCAGGAGGTCCTTCATGGATACGACGGACACAGATGTGCTCCCTTCACGGTTTGACGACTACAGCCGGCGACGCCCGATGGGAACCGACCTGAGCGGCCGGCACCGTCCCACCGCGACTCTTCGCCGGGTCGGATTGCCTAGTGCGTTGATGCTACCTCAAGGGCCTTTGCGAGATCCGCCGGCAACGGTGACTCGATCTCGAGAAGCTCGCCTGAGAACGGGTGCGTGAACGCAAGCCGGCACGCGTGGAGAAACTGGCGTGGGAGCGCGAGTCCGGCGACGCCGTACGTCCGGTCGCCGACCACGGGCAGGCCGACGGCGCCCAGATGCACGCGGATCTGATGCGTCCTGCCCGTCTCGAGCCGGATGCGCAGCAAGGCATAGCCGTCGAGGAGGCGCTCGACGCCGAAGTGCGTCACGGCGGAGCGCGGACGCTCCGTGTCGAGCGAGCGGCGCGTCGGGTCGCGGCGGTCGCGGCCGATCGGCGCGTCGATCGTGCCCTTCCACGAGCGCGGCCGCCCCTTCACGAGCGCGAGATACTCGCGCTCGATCGCCCGCCGCTTGACGAGGGCCTGAAGCCGGCGATGGGTTTCCTCGCCCTTGGCCACCACGAGCAGGCCCGACGTGTCGCGGTCGAGGCGATGCACGATGCCCGGTCGCTCTTCCGGGCCCCCGGCCGCACCATGGCCGACGAGCGACGCGACGAGAGTTCCGGTCGGGCGACCGGCGCCCGGGTGCACGACGATGCCGGCCGGCTTGTCGACGACGAGGAGATACTCGTCCTCGAACGCTATGACAAGATCCGCTGGCGCCTCCACCGGCTCGTCAGGCGGCAGAGGAACCAAGAGCTTCGAACGAGACCTGCTCGCCACCCGCCAGGCGGTGGCTCTTCGACCGCACGACGCCGTCGACACGAACCGCCTTTGCCTCGATCAGCCGTTCGGCCGCACCGCGAGAGCCGACCACGTCCTCTCCCGCCAGGTACTGATCGAGGCGAAGGCCGGCGGCGCCGGCCGGCACGAGGATCTCGGTCAGGGCCCGAGCGTCGAGGCGCCCTGCCGACGACGCGGGCTGCGCTCGCCCGACAGCATCGTGCCGAGGAGGAGGACGACGCCGACGACGATGCAGACGTCGGCAAGGTTGAAGGCGGGCCAGTATCGAAGGTCGAGGAAGTCCGTGACGTGGCCGAGCCGGACCCGGTCTGCGAGGTTCGAGACGCTGCCGCCGATGAGGAGGCCGAGCGCGACCGGCAGCACTGGGTGACGCGCGCCCGAGCGAGCGAAGAAGACGAGCATCCAGGTCACCGCCACGGCCGTCAGAGCGATCACCATGCCCGTCGCCCCGGCGAACAATCCGAAGGCGATGCCGGAGTTGTGGACGTGATGGATCGCGAACGGTCCGGCCACATTGACGCTGTCGCCGACCGCGAGTTGGCTGGACACGACGTGCTTCGTCACCTGATCGGCGATCACGGCGGCGGCGACGACGGCACCGAGCGAGAGCCACTGCACCGCGTCGGCGGACAGCTGCCGCTCCACCACGGACACCGCCGCGAGACCGTCACGCTCCGGCGCGTGGTCAGGACGTTCAGACGTCTCGATCATTCGCGGTCCTGGAGGCGGCGACAGTCGATGCAGAGGGTCGCGTACGGGAGCGCCTCGAGGCGACCCGGGTCGATCTGTCCGGCCGCAGTTCGTACAGGCGCCGAACGTGCCCTCCTCGATGCGCTTCAACGCTGCGTCGATCGCCGCGAGCAGGTGCTCGGAGTTCTCCTCCAGCGAGTAGTCGAGCTCCCGGTCGAAGGTCGCGCTCGCGGTCTCCGCCAGGTGGTTGCCGAACCCGGCTTCCTCCCCCTCGTCCTCCATCGAGCCGGCGTTCTCGAGCTGGAGATACTCGATCGCGCTCGTCACGCGCGCGCGCTCGGCGACGAGGCGGTCGCGGAACAGGTCGGTGTCCAGCTCAGGCAACGCTGCGCTCCAGGCGCCTCTCGGCTTCGTCGCCGCCGAGCCCGCTCAGCTCGACGACCTTGTCGCGCCCGGTGTGCCCGGAGACGAGCGTGACGTCCGAGCGGCGTAGCTCGAGACGGCGGGCAAGCAGCCGCAGCAACGCATCGTTGGCTCGACCGCGCTCGGCCACCGCGGCCACGCGCACGCGCCATGCGCCGCCATGGCGCCCAACGATCTCGCTTCGCGCAGCCCCGGGAGTGACGCGAAGCCGAAGACGAGTGCTCGGCACGCCCATCGCGAGATCAGTATACGGAGGGGACTATGCCGCTTCGGCGCTCGCGTGCGGCGGTGCGTCCTCCTCCTCTTCGACCGTCGTCGACTCGTCCACCGCGTCGAGCGCTGCGTGCAACAGCAGGCGAATTCGCTTCGCCTCGAGCACGAGCGAGTCGCGCTCGGCACGTGCGCGGCGCGTGATGTCACGGGCCTCACGGCGTGCCTCGTCGATGATCGTGTCGGCCTCGTCCTTCCCCTGCTCTTTCAGGTCCTGGGCCGCTCGCTCGGCGGACATGAGCGTCGCGCGAAGCAGCTGCTCGAGGTCACGGTGTCGCGCGAGCTCGCCTTCGAGGTGCTCGACGCGATCTGCGAGGTCGGCGCGCTCCCGCCACACCGTCTCGTAGCTCGACGCCACGTCCTCGAGAACGGCGTCGACCGCGTCTCGGTGGTAGCCGAAGAAGCGGCGTTTGAGGGGAACGTGTCTGAGCTCGACGGGTGCGTAAGCCATGGTGTCTCCTCTCTAGCGAAGGGTGTCCAGCAGAACGTCGTTCACGAGGTACAGCGCGACGTAGAGGGCGAAGACCGCGACGATCGGCGACACGTCGACCGGCCCGAGGGGCGGCAGGACGCGGCGAAAGAGGCGGAGATACGGCTCGCACACGTCGTGGAGGAAGCGTACGAGTGGCTGAAGGGAATAGCGGCGCGCGGATCCACGAGCTGAGCACGTACGCGAAGATCAGGAGGATGTAGACCCAGACGAAGACGCTGACGAAACGCTGGATCGATTCGACCGCGTCTACGAGTAGCGTGAAACTGGCGTACGTGTCGCCCACGGGTCCCAGTTCGGCCCGAGAGCCGCTGTTCCTTGCCCCCTACGCCTGGTTGAAGAAGCCGCCGCGCTCGAGCGCCTTCGCGCGCTCCTCGGCCGACACCTCGACGTTCGGCGGCGTGAGCAGGAAGACGCGCTCGGCGATGCGTTGCATGTTGCCGTTGAGCGCATACGTCAACCCGCTCGAGAAGTCGATCAGGCGCTTCGACAGATCCTGGTCGGCTTCCTGGAGGTTCACGATCACGGGTGTCGACTGCTTCAACCGGTCGGCTATCTGCTTCGCGTCGTTGAAGCTCCGCGGCAGAACGAGATGCACCTGCGAGACCGATCCGGCCGGTGGTGGAACGGCCCGCGGTCGAGACCGCGGCGGCGGCTCCAACTCGTCCCGCGCCGCCCCTGCGCTCGTCCAGTCGTCGATCTCCGCAGACTCTCCCCTGCGCCGCGGCAGGCGCCGGACGTTGCCGCTCTGACGCTCGGGGTACACGGACTGCTCGGGCTCGCTCGGCATCGCGAGCTCGTCACTCTCGTACGTGTCGTCCCACGCCTCCTCGTACTCCTCGGCTATCCCGAAGTAGACCAGCGTTCGATGCCAGACGTCTCCCAAGCCCACGGGGCAGATGTTAACCGCGCCAGAGGCGCGAACCCACCCGGACGAGCGTCGCGCCCTCTTCCGCGGCGATGCGGTAGTCCTGGCTCGTGCCCATGGAGAGCTCGGCGAGCCCGTGCTCCGAGGCAAGTTCGCGGAGGCGCTTGAAGTACGGGCGCGACCGTTCGGGTCGTCGGCGAGCGGCGGCATCGTCGAGAGCCCGACGACGCGTGCCGGGCACTCGGAGAGGAACGCGCCGAGCGACTCGGGGAGCGATGCCCGACTTGGAGCCCTCACCGGCGAGATTGACTTGCACGAGCGCCGGCACGGTTAGCCGCCGAGCGGCCGACAGCGAGTCGAGCGAGTGGACGAGCTGCGCGATCTCGCTCACGAGCGCCGCCTTCCGGCTCTGGAGGTGCCCGATGAAGTGCCACTCGAAGGCGTCGCCGTAGGCCGCGTGCTTCGCAGCCAGATCCTGGGCGCGGTTCTCCCCGACGATGCCGATGCCCGCCTCGGCGAGCGCGGCCATGTCGTCGACCGCCACGTATTTCGTCGCGGCCACGACACGGACACCCGGCCCGACCTCCGCAAGCACCTGCTCGTACCGCTCGCGGATCTCCTCAGGTGACAAGCGCGATCGCCCCCTGGCGGCCGGTGATGCCCCGGTCGCGGCGGTGGGAGAAGTAGCGGTCGGGGTGGCACGCGGTGCACTCGTCGAGCCGGTCGACGCGCACGCAGCCGGCCTGGCGAAGAGCCCGGTCGATGGCGCCGGGAAGATCGAGGCGGCCCTCTCGTACGAGCTCGGAGCCGAACGCCGCCCGAACCGGATCGGCGACGTCGTCGCGCACGTCGTAGCAACACGGGCCGATGGCCGGCCCGATCGACGCGGCGACCTCACCACCGAGCGCCGAGACGGCGGCCTGCACGACGCCCGCAAGCAGGC
Organism: uncultured Actinomycetes bacterium; assembly: GCA_963724675.1. Classification (GTDB taxonomy): domain Bacteria; phylum Actinomycetota; class Thermoleophilia; order Gaiellales; family Gaiellaceae; genus PALSA-612. The sequence goes on from CAVRVP010000001.1 coordinate 291,019, forward strand.
CCCGCCAGCCGACGTGAACGAGCGCGACAGCGGGCGAACCGGCGAGCCGAACGAGCGCAACGGGAGCGCAGTCGGCCGTGACGACGATCACGGGCTCCCCCGGCTCGTCGGTCCAGATGGCATCGGCCTCGTCGCCACGACCCCCTGGCGCGGACGACTCTCGCGCCGTGGACCTGCCGCGGCCATGACGCCCGTTCCGGATCGCCTCCGAGCGAGCCCAGCAGCCGCGATCGGTTCTCGTCGACGTGCTCGCGCTCGTCAGCCGTTCCGAGACCGATGTTGAGCGACGCGTACGCGCCGTGGCTCACGCCGCCGACGCGCGTCGAGAAGGCGATCGCGTACGGCCCCGGAGCATCCCACCTGACGAGGTCGACACTCACGCCGCGCTGACCAGCTCGCGCGCAGCCTCGAGCTCGGCGGTTCGTCCGTCGAGCTCGCCGTCGAGCTTGCGGCGGCGCAGCTCTCCGAGGATCTCGCCCACACGAGGCGATTCGGCCAGGCCCAGCGATGCGAGATCGCCGCCGGTCACTTCGAGTCGCACGTGACGCAGGTCCGTGAAGTACCGGCGCAACGGCTCGAGGTCCTGGAGTGCGAGCGCAAAGAGCGGCGCATCGGGCGCATGCGGCTCGGCGAGGAGGACGAGGTCTGAAGCCGATGCGTCGCGCGTCCCGCGCAAGCGCCACGAGCTTTGGTGCCACGGTGACGGCGCCCGCAATCGCACTCGCGTCCCGCCGAGCGATCTTGAGCCCGTCGAGCCACTCCCGCACTGCGTCTCCGTCGAGGTTCCGCGCGAGGGCCGCGAAACCGAGACGCCACGCCGGCACATCCACGACCAGTGTCCGCGCGAGCTCGCGGCCCCGGTGGACGATGCGAGCCGTCTCCGCATCAGCAGTGAGGCCTGTGTGGACAGCGTCAGCGACCCCGAGCCCAGCGAGCCGCTCGAACGAGTGGTCGATCGTCGCCTCCTCCTCGAGCAGTAGGACGAGCTCGTCACGAAGCCGGGCTGGTGACAGGTCGCTGACCAGGCCGCGCTCGACACATGCACGTGCGAGACGCGTCGTCTCGTCGTCCATCTGGAACCCGTAGCGGTTCTCGTAGCGAATGCCCCTGAAGATCCGCGTCGGGTCGTCGACGAACGAGCCGCTATGGAGCACGCGGAGCCTCCCGGCCGCGAGGTCACTCTGGCCGGCGAACGGATCGACGACGAGCCCGAAGTCGTCTGCGGTGAGGGACACGGCCATGGCGTTGATCGTGAAGTCCCGCCGGTGGAGGTCGTCGTGGAGCGCAGCGTGCTCGACGGAAGGCAGGGCGCCAGGCGCGTGGTACGACTCTCGCCGCGCTGTGGCAACGTCGATTCGCTCGCCGTCTCCGTAGAAGACGACCGCTGTGCTGAAACGGTCGTGGACGCGGATGCGCCCCTCGAGCCTCACGGACAGTGCCTTCGCCCACCCGATGGCATCGCCTTCGACCGCGATGTCGACGTCGAAGCCCTCCTCGCCGAGCAGGATGTCTCGCACGGTGCCGCCGACGAGGAACACGCCGTCGACCGGGATGTTCGACTCCTCGACGGCGCGGAGCACCGGCGCGAGCCTCGTGAGCTCGTGCAGCTCTTGCGCGACGTTCTCGACGATGGCCACGCCGGAGATTGTGCCCTTGGCGCCGCCCGGCGCCCGCGGCGCTACTCGCCCGCGAGCGCGATCGCTTCGATCTCGACGAGCGCTCCCGACGGCAGAGCGGCCACCTCGATCGTCGCGCGCGCCGGCGGCTGGTCGCCCACATGGCGGGCGTACACCTCGTTCATACCGCCAAAGTCGCCGAGATCCTGGAGGTAGACCGTGGTCTTGACGATGCGGTCGAGACTCGAGCCGGCCGCCTCGAGAATCGCCGCGAGATTCGCGAAGACCTGCTCGGTCTGCTCGCCCACGGTGCCCCCGCTCAGCTCCTTGTCTCCGGGACGGAGCGCAAGTTGCCCGGACACGAAGACGAGACCGCCCGCGCGGATCGCCTGCGAGTAGGGCGCGCCCTGGAACGGCGCCGGCGCCGCCTCGGTGCGAACGACGTGCTTCTCTCCCATGCTGTTCCTCCTCAGGTCGTGCGCGGCCGCATGGCCTGCGCGAGAGCGGCGCCGAGCGCCTTGAAGATCGACTCGAGCACGTGCTGCGGATCGTTACCTTCGAGCAGTCGCACGTGGAGCGTCACGCCGGCTCCTGCCGCAAAGCGGCGAAGGAAGTCGCCGATCACATCCGCCGCGAGACCGCCGACGCGTACCTCCGAGAGATCGGCGTTCGAGACGACGAGCGACTCCTCCGACGTCTCCAGCGCAACGTACGCGAGCGCCTCAGCCGATGGCACCGACGCGGCGCCGTGCCCCTGGACGCGACCGTCTCGCAGGTGGCCGCGTAGCGCCTCGCCGAGCGCCTGGCCAGCGGCCGACACCTCCGCTGCGGCATCGCCGGGCTCGACCTCGAGCGCGAGCTCGAGCGACCCGTAGCGCGCGAGCAGGCCAACGAGGTGGTCGACGACGGGAACGCCGGTCTCGACGCTCACCGTTCCCGCGTCGACGAGCGCCGCGCGCGCACGGAGGCCGCCTGCGGCGTCAGGCGTCGATGCGCTCAATTCGTGCCCCGAGTAGCCGCAGCCGCTCGTCGATCCGCTCGTACCCGCGGTCGATCTGCGCGATGTTGCCGATGGTCGAGACGCCTTCCGCGCACAGGCTCGCGATGAGCATCGCCATGCCCGCGCGGATGTCGGGGCTCTCGAGCCGCTCGCCGTACAGCTTCGCGGGACCGGAGACGACGACGCGGTGCGGGTCGCAGATGATGATCCGCGCACCCATCCCGACGAGCTTGTCGACGAAGAACAGGCGGTTCTCGAACATCTTCTCGAAGACGAGAATCGTCCCGTGCACCTGCGTCGCGACGACGACGGCGATCGAGGTGAGGTCGGACGGGAAAGCCGGCCAGATGCCATCTTCGATCTTCGGTATCTGGCCGCCGAGATCGTCCTGGACGGTGAGCTCCTGACCGGCCGGCACGTGCACGGATGTGCCATCGATCTCCACCCGCACGCCGAGCCGGTCGAAGGCGGGAAGGATCGCGATGAGATCTTCCGGCGCCGTGCCCTCGATCGTGATCTCCGAGTCGGTGACGGCCGCCAGGCCGATGAAGCTCGCCACCTCGATGTGCTCGGGGCAGATGTGGTGCGAGCCTCCCGCGAGCTCCCCCACGCCGCGGATGCGGAGGACGTTCGACCCGATGCCCTCGATCTCCGCGCCGAGCGAGACGAGGAAGCAGCAGAGATCCTGCACGTGCGGCTCGCACGCAGCGTTCCAGACCACCGTCTCGCCTTCTGCGAGGACGGCGGCCATGATCGCGTTCTCGGTGCCGGTGACGCTCGCCTCGTCGAGATTGAGCCGCGTGCCCACCAGCTTCTCCGCCCGCATGTCGTACCGCGCACCCACATCGATCGTGGCGCCGAGGGCGGCGAGGGCGTGCATGTGCGTGTCGATCCTGCGACGGCCGATGACGTCACCGCCCGGTGGAGGCACGCTCGCGCTGCCAAAGCGCGCAAGCAGGGGGCCGGAGAGGAGGATCGATGCGCGGATCTGGTTGCACAGCTCCTCGTCGAGCTCGGTCGTCGCCACGTTCTCGGCATGGATGCGGACCTCGTTCGGCCCGCTCCAGTCGGCTTCCGCGCCGAGGCCGCGGATGAGCGCGAGCATCGCGTCGACGTCGAGGATCCGGGGGACGTTCGACAACTCGATCGGCTCGGGCGTCAGCACGCACGCGGCGAGGATCGGCAGGGCGGCGTTCTTGTTGCCTGCGGCGCGCACGGTGCCGGAGAGACGGTGGCCTCCCTCGATCACGAACGCTTGCCGCACGGCGTCTTGCACAGCGGTCTCCACGGCGACGCTACCCTACCCGAGCCTGTGAACGGCTCTCCCGCACGAACCGAACCGACGCGCGAGCAGGCGTGGGAGACGCTCACGCGGTACACGACCGCCGAGCCGCTGCTGCGCCACGCACGAGCAGTCGAGGCGTCGGTTGCGTGGTACGCCCGGCACTTCGGCGAAGACGAGGAGCTGTGGTCTGTCGTCGCGCTCTTGCATGACTTCGACTACGAGATCCACCCCACGCTCGACAAGCACCCGCAGGACGGCGCGCCGATCCTCCGCGAGGAGGGATATCCGGAGATCGTCATCGAGGGCGTCCTCTCGCACGCCGAGCACCTCGAGATGCCGCGCGACACGCTCTTGAAGAAGACGCTCTTCGCGTGTGACGAGCTGTCGGGCTTCGTCACCGCCTGCGGCTACGTGCGCCCGGACGGCATTGCGACGCTCGAGCCGAAGTCGGTCCGGAAGAAGCTGAAGCAGCCATCTTTTGCAGCCGGCGTTCACAGAGACGAGGTCTATCGCGGTGCGGAAGAGCTCGGGCTCGAGCTCGATGCGCACATCGCCAACGTCGTCGAGGCCCTGCGCCCGATCGCAGCCGAGCTCGGCTTGAAGACCGGCTAGAGCGGCTAGCCCACCTCCAGCTCGACCGGTGGATGGTCGGAGAGGACCTGACCGCCGACCGTGCGCCGCTCCACGGGCCAGACGACGAGCGGCGATGCGGGCGCCCCGCGGACCACGACGTGGTCGATGCCGGGGCCGGGAGGCGAGAAGCCATCCTGTTCGAGGTCGACGAGGGCCGGCGCCGCCGCCGTCAGGTTGAAGTCTCCCGCGAGGACGACCGGCTCACCCGCCACCGCGAGGCCGTTCGCGAAGGCGGCCGTCTCCCGGAGCTCGCTTCCCGCTGGATCGCCGTTGCCGAAGTGCGAGAGGTGGAGGTTGACGACGAGCAGCGTCGTTCCGTCCGGCATTTCGATGCGCACGGCCTGTGACACACGCCGCTCGATCGCCCACTCGGAGAGCCGCCCGTTGAAGACGCGCTTCCAGTGACCAACAGCCTTCAACTCGCGAGCTGACGAGGACGGCATTCGCCTGGCCCGTGAACGCCGAGCGAAAGAGCCCGTCGTGGACATCGGTCAGCCACTGACCAGCACGCCCGAGGCTCCGCCGCGTTCTCTCTCCGTACGTCGTCATTCCGCTCCACTCGTCGAGCTGCGGCAGAGCCCACAGCGGGAGCTCCTGAAGGCAGAGCACATCCGGATCGTCGCGCGTCGCAAGCTCGATCGCCTCCCGGAGGTACGCATGCCGTCCGGGCGGATCCGTCCGCCCGTGGAAGACGTTCCAGCTCCGGACGAGGATGGACACGCCTAGGGGAGCGCGTCGACGAGACGATCGAGGTGGTCGTCCGTCGTCCACCAGCCGCACGAGGCGCGCACCCAGCCCGTGCCCGGGATGTCACGGACGATGACTCCGGCGTCGTAGAGCGCGGCCGTCGTCTCGGCTGCATCACCGCGCGGGCGAAACGAGACGATGGTGGCCTGATCGGGCGCCGTGACGACGTCGTAGCTCTCCAGGAGGAGCTCGCGGCAGCGGCGCGCGGCGCCGCACCCGTCCTCGTATCGCGTATCCGGCGCGCCCCCAGCGCCACTTCGAGCCCCGCGAGCGACGGCATCGGGATCGTCCCGGCGTCGAACCGTGACGACCCGTCGACCGGCTCGAACGCGCCGTCAGGGCCATGCTCCGTGCGGGAGAAGTACGACGGCAGAGCCACGCGCAGACGCTCGGGATCGGCGACGTAGAGCGCGCCGGTCGCGTCCGGCCCGCACAGCCACTTCTGGCCCGACACGGTGTAGAAGTCGGCCTTTCCGACGTCGACCGGGATTGCTCCTGCGGACTGGGCGCCGTCGGCGAGGATCGGCACGGCCGTCGCCTCCTTCACAGCCTCGATCGGGAGGATGTGGCCCGTCATCCACGAGACGTGCGACAGGGCGACGAGCCGCGTCCGTGGGCCGACCTCGGCGAGGATCGCGTCGAGCGCCTCCTCGGGCGGACGTGCCCGCGTCGCGGCAACGCGAACGCGTGCGCCGGACGCCGCGATCGGCCCGAGCAGCCCGAAGTGCTCCTCGTCGGTCGTCACGATCTCGTCGTCCGGGCGGAGCCCGAGCCCGGCGAGGACGATCTGACAGCCGCTCGACGTGGACGAGGTGAGCGCGAGCCGGCTCGCATCCACGTCGAGCAGCTCGGCGATCGCCGCGCGCACTCGCCCGCGCAGAGCGATGAGCGCTTCGAAGTACGGCGCCCCGCCGCGTCCCGACTCGAGCTCGCGGGCGACGTGGCTGGCGACCGCGTCCACCGTCTCTTGCGCCAGCGGCCCGAACGTCCCGGCGTTGAGGTATGCGAAGCGCTCGAGAACGGGGAAGGTCGGCATGTCGCAACTGTATTTCTCAGCGGTGGCCGAAGTGGTGTGCTTTCGGGAGAGCGGAGCGCACTTCGGCGAGGCCGGCCAGCTCGCGTGCCAGCGGGCCGAGGCTCTCGAGCTCCGACACGACGACGTTGATGTTCCTCCCCACCTTCTCCAGCCGGCCTCGCGCCGAGAGCAGCGGCTCTCCGCGCACGAGCGCACGGTGGCGCTCGTAGACCTGCGGTGGTACCACGAGGTTGACGAGGCCGTGCTCGTCTTCGAGCAGCATGAAGACGATGCCGTTCGCCGTCTGCGGGCGCTGGCGCGCAATCGCCATCCCGGCCACCGTCAGCTCGCAGCGGTCCTCCAGCCGTGGCAGCTCGACCGTGGCCACCGTCTCCGGCGGCAGGTGGGGCCGCAGGAGCTCGAACGGATGGACGCCGACCGAGAGCCCCGTTCCCCGGTAGTCGGCGAGCATCTTCTCCCAGGCGGTCTGCTCGGGTAGCTCCGGTGTCTCCGCCGTCGGCTCGAGCGGCAGGGCCAGCTGGCTACCCCCGCCCCGGACGCGGTGAGGACGCGGGACGAGCCCGAGCTCCCAGGCGAGCTGCCGGCGTGGCTCGCCGAACGAGTCGCAGGCGCCGGCGGCCACGAGCGCCTGGAGAGATGCACGATCGACGGGAGCCCGTTGCGCAAGGTCGCGGATGCCGTCGTACGGCCGGCCCGCCGCGATTGTCTCTGCCTCCGTCTCCCCCACGCCCTGCACGTAGCCGACGCCGACGCGGACGGCGCCGTCCTCGAGCGAACATGCCTTCTCGCTCGCGTTCACGTCGGGCGGCAGGACGGTCACGCCGCGCCGCTCCGCATCCCGCACGAGGCTCGCCGGTGGATAGAAGCCCATCGGCTGGGCGTTGAGGAGCGCGCAGAGGAACGCGGCCGGGTGGTAGCGCCTCAGCCACGACGACTGGTAGGCGAGCAGCGCGAACGCCGCAGCATGGGATTTCGGGAAGCCGAAGCCGGAGAACGCCGCGAGCTTGTCGTACACGGCGTCGGCCGTGCGCGAATCGACGCCGTTATCCGCCGCTCCGGCCACGAAGCGTGCGCGAAACGCCTCGATCGCCTCCTCCGACCGCTTGCGGCTCATCGCCCGTCGCAACCCTTCCGCCTCGCCGATCGAGAAGCCGGCGAGCGCCATCGCCACCTCGAGCACCTGATCCTGGAAGACGACGACGCCGAACGTCTCCGCAAGCGGCTCCTCGAGCAGCGGGTGGTCGTACTCGATGACGTACGACGGGTCTGCGCGTCGCTTGGCCCTCCGGTCGATGTACGGATGGACCGCGCCTCCCTGGATCGGCCCCGGCCGGACGAGCGCGACCTGCACGGTGAGATCGTCGAGGTTCGCCGGGCGCGTTCGCAGCAGGCTCTGCATCTGAGCACGGCTCTCGATCTGGAACGTGCCGACCGTGTCCGCAGCCTGGATCTCTCCGTAGACGCCGGGATCGTCGAGCGGGATGCGCGAGAGGTCGATCGTCTCCCCGCTCGCAGCTGCGATGCGCTCGACGCAGTCCTCGACGGCCGAGAGCATGCCGAGGCCGAGCAGGTCGATCTTGAGAAAGCCGGCATCGGCGCACGAGTCCTTGTCCCACTGGCAGATCTGCCGCCCCTCCATGGCTGCGGGCTCGACGGGCACGAGCTCGACGAGCGGCCGTGACGAGATGATCATCCCGCCCGGGTGTTGGGAGATGTGGCGCGGCAACCCGGCGATCTCCTTGCAGAGCCAGCCGAGAGCGCGCCAGCGGCGCGAGGTGAGCTTCGTCGTCGCGTCGGGGAGACGCGCGATCTCGTCCGCGACACGGCGTGGGTCGCCGTCCGTCACGCGTGCGAGCCGCTCGAGCTCGGCGTACGGAAGGCCGAGCGCCTTGCCCACATCACGAATCGCCCCGCGCGCGTGGTACGTCGAGAACGTCGCCACGAGCGCCGCGTGCTCACGGCCGTAGCGCTCCGTCACCTCGACGATCAGACGCTCGCGGATGTCACGCGGAAAGTCGAGGTCGATGTCGGGAACGGAGGCGAGCTCGCGGTTGAGAAAGCGACCGAGGGAGAGGCCCGCGCTGACCGGATCCACGTGCGAGAGCCCGGTGAGGTAGCAGACGATCGAGCCGACCGAGCTGCCACGCCCTCGTCCCGGGGGCAGCGCGTTCCGCGCGACGCTCGCACCACGGAGCTCGACCGCGATCTCCCGTGCGAGCTCGAGCACCTCGTGGTGGAGAAGGAAGAAGCCCGAGAGGCCGAGGTGCGCGATGAGCTCCAGCTCCTCGCGGAGCCGTCGTCGCGCCTTGCGCTTGTGGCCGTTCGCCCCCGCGTACCGCTCTGCGAACGCGCGCTCGCAGACGCGCCGGAGCTGCGCATCGGCCGGCTCCTCGCCGTCTGCGAAGTCGGGATAGCGATAGCCGAGCTCCTCCGTCAGGTCGAATGTGAGCCTCTCGGCGAGCTCGCCGGTCCGCGCCACCGCATCCGCGTCGCCGGGAAACCGTTCGGCAACCTCGTCCGGTGGGCGAAGCACCGCTTCGCGGTTGCCGCGACGTTCCCGTTCGGAGCCGTCGAGCGTCGACCGGTGGCCGATCGCGACGAGCACGTCCTGGAGCACCGCGCGCCGCGGCCGATGCGCATGGACGTCGCCGGTGGCCACCGTCTCCACGCCGAGCGTCTCGGCAAGATCGCGAAGGGCAGCGTTTCGTCGCCCGTCGCCGCGCTCGTACGGACGCTGGAGCTCGATGTAGAACCGCTCCCGCCCGAACGCGCGAGCGAGCGCAGCGGCGGCATTCGGATCGAGGACGCCGAGCCCGTGCCTGGCACAGCCGGACAGGCACACGAGACCGTCGTTCCGCTCTGCCAGCAGCTCGCGGTCGAGCGCCGGTTCGAGCCGCTCACGCGCGTGCGCAGTAGTGAGCAGGCGGCAGAGGTTCGCGTAGCCCCGCGGCGTCTCGACGAGCAGCGTGACGTGGCACCCGCCTTCGAGCGTCACCTCGGCGCCGGTGATCGGCCGCACGCCGAACGCCTTGGCCGCGTGCGCGAACTCGAGCGAGCCGTACACGCCGTCGTGATCCGTCAGCGCGAGCGCGTCGTACCCGAGCTCGGCCGCCTGGAGCGCAAGCTCCTCCGGCTGCGACGCCCCGTCGAGGAACGAATACGCTGAATGTGCATGGAGCTCGACGTAGCCCAACCGGTGTTCCTAGCGCCCGGCGAGGGTGAGCTGGTCGTCGATCAGCCGAAGCGCACGTTGCGGATCTTCTTCGCCCACGAGCTGCTCGACGTGACGTGGACACGCCACGAAGGAGGCGAGCGCGGCGCCGATCCACACGTCCACCGCGAGCATCTCGATGCCTTCTACGTCCTCGAGGGCGAGCTGACGTTCCGGATCGGCCCCGACATCGAGCGGGTGACAGCGCCAGCAGGGACGTTCGTGGCCGTGCCGCCCGGCGTCGTCCACGGCTTCGACAACGACAGCTCGGCGCGGGCGTGCTTCCTCAACTTCCACGCGCCGAACGGTGGCTTCGCCGACTATCTGCGCGGCGTGAATCTCGGCTTCGACAGCTTCGACCCACCCGCCGACGGCGGAGCGCCGGCCGATACGGCGATCGTCGCTCTGCCCGGCGAGGGCGAGTGGCTGTCGCGCCCCACCCCATCCCACAGCATCAGGGCCCACTGCATCAAGGCCCAGCTGCCGCAGCTGGCTGCGATCGAGCTCGCGTTCGATCCGGGCTGGGAGGGCGTCGATCCCCACTCCCACGACGATCACGTCGACGCGTTCTTCGTGCTCGAAGGCGAAGTGGAGTTCGTCGGGGGTCGACGAGGCGGCCCGGGGACGTTCGTCGCCGCTCCACCGGGAGCAGAGCACTGGTTCCGGATCCCGGATGGCGGGACACCCATCACGGTCCTCAACATCCACACGCCCGACACAGGGTTCACGGACCGCTTGCGTGCAGCAGGCACCGCTAGGCCGCCTGCGTGAACCAGCCGCGGCCGTCCTCGTCGTAGAAGACGACGACGCAGCGGCCGTCCTCGAGCACGGTGTCGAAGTAGCGCCGGCTGACCGGCTCCTCCGTCCACCAGCGGTCGACGATCCGCCACTCCTCTCGCACCACCTCCACCTCCTGGCGGTTCACCTGGCTCGGCACACCGTCGAAGCCGGCCTCGACGAGCGCCGGCCGCGGTTCGCTTAATCGCGTGGAACGAGCAAGGCGCGCTGCTCCGGGATCCGCGACCACGGCGCCACCTCGACCACCGTCGACACCGCGCCTGCCCCCGCGCTCGAGCGCACCTGGCGCAGGCCTTCCTTGAGACGACTGCGAAGCTCGGCACCTTCCGGTCGGACGAGCTCGAGCTGACGCCCCGTCCATTCGGCCAGCTCGGCAAGCTCGAGGCCGAGCGCCGTCACGGGCGCAGGCACGTCGGTGAGCTTCGGGCCGAGAGCCACCCGCAGGCGGGTCTTGTCGGCGGCCGGCTCGCGCAGTGTGAGCGTACGCCTCCAGGACCCTCCGCCGACGAGCCGGGCCGAGAGAACAACCTTGCGCACCGCGCGATTCCGCCGCTCGGGCCGCTCGAGCGCCCGCTCGACGAGCGCGCCGAGGCCTCTCCTCAGCGTCAGCTCGTTGTCGACCGGCTCGGGAAGTCGAGGCGCTCGACGATCTCGGCGGGCGGCCGGCGTGGCCTGATGCGACTCTTGCCCTTTCCTCGCGCCAGGTGCCACGCCTGCCGTCCGTCCCGCCCGAGGCGCTCGGCGACGGCTGTGCCTGGCAGTGCTGCCAGCTGGCCGACCGTCTTCACGCCGAGCCCCTCGAGCTCGTCGTACCGCTCCCGCTCGAGCGGCAGGACGCCGAGCGGAAGCGGAGCGAGGAAGGTGGGCGTCTCCTCGCTCGCGACGACGAGTATCTGGCCAGCGCGAGCAACGCTGGCAGCCGCAAGGGCGGCGAACTTCCGCTCGGCCGCGCCGGCGCGCGCGTCCCACACCGGCCCGACAGCCGCGAGCGCCCGGCGGAGCACGCCCTCGACGCCGCCGTACAGCCGCTCGACTCCTTTGGTGTCGAGATAGAGACAGCCGGGCGAGGCGGGCTCGACGGCGAAGCCGTCGTCCTCGAGCCGCCGGAGGATCTCCTCCCACGCGTGCTCGGCGCTCGCCGGGTCCTGCTCGGCGAGTGCAAGCGTCGGGCACGTGGCAAGCGCCTCCGAGAGCAGCATCCCCGGGCGCACCCCCGCTGCCTCGGCCGCAGCCGTGACGGCGCCGATCTCCGGCCGCGTGCCGGGGACGGGCGCGAGCGCCACGGGACGAAGTTGAAGGCGCGTCTTGCCCCTGAGCGCCGCGCGCAACTCGAAGCCAGGAATGAGGATGCAAGCGATCATAGGAACGTATGTTCTACACGAACATACGTTCCCCTGTCAAGGTGGAGAGCCTACTTTCCTATCGCCTTCGGATCGTGGGCTCGCACAAAGCCGCAAACAGTGCAGGCCATGGCGACAACAGCGTGGCCCACGGACGGGGATGGTCGGCCAACTTCATTGACCTCGGCCAAAAAGACGGGAGCGGGGGTCTCGCCCACCGACTCACCACCGAGTCCAATCCACCTGTCGCCACCACAGAGAGGACAGATGTAGATGTCCGGCGGCCTTCGCTCACCTTCGGCGTTCACGGTTTCCTTCCGGCGTGACGTTTCCCTATCGCGCCACCGATCCTAGAACACCGTCTGCTACTGGAGCGCGACCGGGTCGCCGAGGCGCACGCGGCCGGGCTCGACCACCTCGCCCCAGATGCCGAACGGCAGCGGCTCGGTCGTCTCGACGTCGCGTCGGTACTCGCCGAGCACGCGGAGCGTCTCGAGGTCGGAGACACCCGAGTCGGGATTCCGCGTCGTCACGACACAGCGGCCGACGTTGCCGAGCGGCCGGACGACGGCGTCGCCGATCCGTACGCGCCGCCCGAGCCAGGCGTCCTCCGCATGCGCCTCCATGCCGTCGATCCCGAGAAGCATCCGGAAGCGGCGGCCGTCGACCTGATCGACGCCGGCCGCCTCGGCCAGCGTCTCGAGTGACGCGGTGCCGACGAGAGAGACGCCCGCGACCGATCCGCGGTCCGGGCCGTCACCGGGCTCGTCGGTGCGCACGAGCTGCAGCGGCCTCCCCGCGAATGTCGACAGCGCCTCCGACCAGGGACCGACGACCCGGTGGCCACAGACGGGCCGGCCGAAGAAGCTCGTCGTCACCGCCTCCCTCACCTCCAGGTCGCCATCCACGACGCCCCCGTCGGGAAAGCGGAGCGCGAGCCTCGCGGCAGTCTCGTCGTAGTCCGGAACGACGGCAACGAGCTCGCCGGCCACCTTGCCGTTGATCATCCGCCCATCGTCGTCGACGAGATAGAAACGGCGATTGGCACGGACGCCGAACGACTCGAGCTCGACCTCGTCGAGAGAGACGAGCGCGAGCGCCTTGACCGGTGCGATCGTGATCCATGCGACCGAAGCCGCCATCAGAAACCCGCCGCGTAGCCGTCCTTGCGGGGATCGGACCCGCCCACGAGGACGTCGCCGGAAACGAGGATCGCCTGCCCGCCGCCGAAGTAGCCGACATTCGTCTCTCGCACCGTCTCGACGCCGAGCGCGCCGAGGTCGGCGTCGCGCTCCCACAACCCTTCCTCGAGCAGCACGACGTCGCCGTCGACCATGAATCGCGGCCGCTCGAGCGCAGCCTGCGGGTCGAGCCCATCGTCGACGATCGCCGAGACGAGCTGGAGGTGCGCCTGCGCCTGGAGGAACCCGCCCATCACGCCGAACGGCCCCGCGAGCGCGCCGCCGCGCAGGAGCATCCCGGGGATGATCGTGTGGTAGGGCCGCTTGCCCGGCTCGACCGCCCCGGAGACGCTGAAGCACGCGCCGCGGTTCTGGAGTGCGATGCCCGTGCCCGGCGCGGCGAGCCCCGAGCCGAAGCCCATGTAGTTCGACTGGATGAACGACACGGCCATGCGGTCCGCGTCCATCGCGCAGAGGTACACGGTGCCGCCCGGAGGCTCTGTGACGGCCGCAGGCGCCGCCGCACGTCGCCGGTCGAGATAGTCGGCACTGACGAGCTCCGAGACGTCCGCACCGTCACGCACACGCTCGCGGGCGTCCTCGAGGGCGAGCTGCATGCAGCGGATCTGGGACGGCAGGCTCGGCGACGAGCGCTCGAGCAGCCCGAGCCCTTCGAGCGCCGCGACGCCCTGCGTCGGCGGCGGCAGCTCGAGCACCGTGTGACCGCGATACGAAACGGACAGCGGCTCGACCCAACGCGCCTCGTACGCCGCGAGATCGGATTCCTCGAGCCACGTGACGGAGGCGATCGCGCGTGCGACCTCCCCCTCGTAGAGCGCGGAAGGACCCTCCTCCGCGATGCGCCGCAGCGTGGCCGCGAGCTCGGGCAGCCGGACGATCTCTCCCACCTTCGGCGCCGGTAGGTACGGCGGTGGCACCCGGGTTCCCCTCTGCCACGCGGCGGCCGTAAGCGGCGTCACTGCGAAACCGTTCTCCGCGGCGTCGATCGCGTCCGAGACGCATGCGTCCAGGCCCAAGCGCCCGTGGCGCTCCGCAAGTGCCGCCCAGCCGCCGACAGCTCCGGGCACGGTCACCGAGCGTGGGCCGTCCACGTCCACAGGGGTCAGCGGCGCCGCGTTGGCCGGCGCAGGCCCCGCCGAGTCGAGGCCGTCCGCCTGCCCGTCCTTCCAGACGATGGCGAAGTTGTCGCCGCCGATGCCGTTGCCCGTCGGCTCGGTGACCGCGAGGACGGCGGCAGCTGCCAGGGCCGCGTCGGCCGCGTTGCCGCCACTCTCGAGGGCACGCAGCCCCGCGCGCGTGGCGAGCGGCTGGCTCGTCGCCACCATCGCGTTCGCGGCGACGGCCGGTGGCCGCCTCACAACGTCACCTCTGCGGCCGTGCGGACCATCCGTGTGAAGCGCGGCACGACGTCGAGGGTGCTCTCCTGCGCGCACCAGGCAATGTCGGCGTCGAGCCCGCTCGCGTGGAGATTCCTGGCGCTCTGCGAGGCGCCGAGACCGTCCTCGTTCGACGCGAAGCTTTCCGCTAGCCGAATCGCAGCGGCAGCCGAGTCGGCGGGCTCGCCACCGAGGGCCGCCGCGATGCGCCCCGCGCAGAAGGCGTCGTCCATTGCGAGCTCGCCCTGAACGCCGGCGCAGAGCACTGCGACATCTTCCACCTCCACCGCTCTCGCTTCGGCCACGACAGCGTCGAGGTTGAGCAGCGAGCCGACGAGGACGAGATCGCAGCGCGACGCCGCCGCGAGCAGCAGCCGCGTGCCGTTCGTCGTCGTGAGGACAACGGTCTCCGCGGCCGGCTCGAGGAACTCCCGCGGTGAGTTGCCGAAGTCGAAGCCGTCGATCTTGACCGTCCCACGCTCACCGGCGAGGACTGCACCGCCTTCGGCCGCAGCAATCGTCCGCGCGTCCTCGACCTCCGAGCAGCAGAGGACACGGCGGTAGCCGGCCGACAGCGCCTGCGTCATCGTCGACGTGGCACGCAAGACGTCGATGACGATGCCGACGGGAGCGGCAACCTCCTCGGCCGGCGTGAAGGCGACGTGGACGCGCATGGCCGCCGGTACGCTAGTCCGGAATGGACGGGGCCGCGACCTGCTACCGCCACCCGGATCGCGAGACCGGCCTCTCGTGCTCCGAATGCGGTCGCCCGATCTGCGTCGACTGCATGACGGTTGCGCCGGTCGGGATCCGCTGTCCCGACCACGCCGGCCAGGCTGCGAAGGCGGCCCAGCCGGTGACGCAGCGCGTGATGAACGTCGGCCGCGGAACCTCGGTGCTGCCAACCGCGATCGTGACGAAAGTGCTCGTCGGGCTCAACGTCGGCATCTACGTCCTCCAGCTCGCGATGGGCGCGACGATCAACGCGAACAGCGGCAAGATCTTCGAGAACGGCGCGCTGTTCGGGCCGCTCGTAGCCGACGGCGACTGGTGGCGGCTGATCACGGCTGCCTTTCTCCACTACGGGCCGATCCACCTGGCGATGAACATGCTCGCCCTCTGGTGGCTCGGCGCGCCGGTGGAGATGGCGCTCGGCCACTGGCGCTTTCTCCTTATCTACATCGTCTCGGGCCTGGCTGGCTCGGCGGGATCGCTCTACCTCGATCCCACCGCTGTCACGGTCGGCGCCTCTGGCGCGATCTTCGGCATGCTCGGCGCCGGCCTCGTGCTCGAGTACGAGGCCACCGGGAAGCTCGGCGGCAACTACCTGACGCTGATCATCGTCAACCTCGCCTTCACGTTCGCCGTACCGGGGATCTCGATCGGCGGGCACATCGGCGGCCTTGTCGGCGGCGCGCTCGGCGCGCTGGCGCTGACCGGCTTCGGACGCGAGCGGCGGTCGTTCAGGGACGTGAGTGCGACGCGAACGCTCGCCCTCGTTGGCATCGGCGTGCTCTCCGTCGCCGTCGCCTACTGGCGCGTCAGAGGTTTGGCGTAGCCTCGGCTGCGTTCGCCTTCGCGGCGGCGCGGTCCTCGGGATTCGGCAGCGCGACGGCGACGAGCCAGCCGATCGCGGCCGCGAATACTGCGATGGGGGCGACGTCCACCGCCGACGAGCCCATGAGAAGGGTCGCGAGCAGAACCGCCGTGAACGGGACGCGCATCACGGCGGCCGTGCCGGCAGCGATGCCGACAGCCACAGCCGGGGTCGTGTCGAATCCCGGAAGGACGTCCGCCGCCATCACCCCGAAGGCGACGCCGATCGCGATCGCGGGAAACACCGGCCCGCCGCGAAAGCCGCTGCCGAGCGACAGCGCATAGGCAAGGCCCTTCGTGGCGACGAGGAGGAGAAGGACGCCTGCGGAGCCCTCCGCCACGACCAGCGGAAGCTCCGCCTGCCCGGAGAAGAGCACGAGGTCGACGGGACGGTCGGCCGCGGCGCGAAAGACGACCGCCAAGCCGCCGACGAGCAGGCCTGCACCGACGAGTACGAGGTCCGGGCGTCGTGTCGACCGGGCGGCGACCTCGTGCGCCAGGTGCCGGATGGCGACGACGACGATCGCGATCCCAGTCGCCAGCACGACCGTCCACCCGAGGTCGACAAGCCGGACGGCGTCGTACGGGGGAAGCGCCGGGAGCGAAAGCGACAACGTGTGCACCCCGGGCCAGTCCTGGACGCCGGTGAACACGAGCGCGCCCGTCCCGGCGGCGACGAAGCCGGGAAGCAAGGCGTGACCGATCGCTTGCGCCGGAATCACGCCCGCGGCGGCGGTGACTTCGAAGAGCAGGAACGCAGCGACGAGCGGCCCTCCGAAGAGCGCGGCGATGGCCGCAAACGCTCCGGCGAGGACGAGCGGCTTCGCTTCGTCGTCCTGCACGCGGACGACCTGAACTGCGACGGCACCGAGAGCGAGACCGAGGGCGATCAACGGCGCCTCCGGCCCGAGGACGAGCCCGGCGCCCAGCGTGATGAGCGCCGCCGGAAGGATGCTCGTCAGGTGGAGCGGGTGCACGCTTCCCATGCCGAGCCCCTCGAGCGGCGAGTGGCCGCCGTGACCAGGGAGCCGCACCGCGATGGCGACGAGGACTCCCGCCAGCGCAGGCACGAGGATCACGTACCACGTCGGAGGCTCGGGCTGGTCGAGCCAGTGCGGCACGACCTCCCAGACGAAATGGATGACGTCGTGAATCGCCGTCTGGAACAGCACCGCGGCCAGGGCGACCGGAAAGCCCAGCAACGCGGCGTAGATGAGCGTCCGCAGGTATGTCCCGGCCTGCTTGTCCACCTAGGAGCTCACCGGCTCATCGCGCTTCCGTAGCTCCGCGCGGGCACGGCGGCGTGAGGCGGACAAGTGCCAGACGTACGCGATGAAGGCAACGGCCAGCAGCACGCCCGCCAGGGTTGCGCCCCTGAAGCCGGGAGCGTCGACATCAAGCGTCCGGTCGCCCGCATGGGCAGCGCTCCCGCGTCCGACGACGATGCCGAGGGTGAGGAGGTTCGGCACGGCGAGCAGCAGTGCGCCGCCGACGATGAAGAGCCATGCCTTCGGGGATCGGCGCTTGCGGATGCCCCAGACAATGAGCAGCAGCGGCAGGACCGTGAACAGGAAGCCGTAGAAGACTCCGAGCATGATTGCGCCGGTCATGCTCTCGTTCGCCTGGTCGCCGACGCGATGCGCCCACCAGCGCGGAAGGAACGCCGCACCGATGTAGCCGAGGACGAGGACGCCGACGACGACGGCGCCGAAGACGACGAATCGCCGAGACCAGTTGGTGTCCTTTGCCCGCGGCGGTTGGGCCTGCGGCGGTTGGGCCTGCGGCGCAGAAGCCTGCGGTGGAGGCTGAGGGCTTGCGCTCACGACGGCGAGGCTATCGCTTCTTCTTGTACGCCTTGTACGTCTTGCCCGCCGGCAGCCGGATCGTCTTTCCCTTGACGAGATCCCGCACGGTGACTACACCCTGCCGGACGAAGATCGACGTGTAGTCGCAGAAGTCCGCTGTCAGCCACCACGTACCTCGAATCGTGGCCGACGCGAAGCGAGCCTTCGTGCGGAAGTGCCCCTTGCCCTTGCCCCAGAGTCGACGGATCGGCTTCTTCTTCGCGTCGCTCGCCTGGAGCGCTCGCGAGCTGCACTTCTTGAAGTTGCC
Organism: uncultured Actinomycetes bacterium; assembly: GCA_963724675.1. Lineage (GTDB taxonomy): Bacteria > Actinomycetota > Thermoleophilia > Gaiellales > Gaiellaceae > PALSA-612. The sequence goes on from CAVRVP010000001.1 coordinate 308,971, forward strand.
GCCGATCAGCTGAAGCTCGATCACGTTGCCGAACTTCTTGATCTTGAAGATGCTCGGCACACCGTCCTTCTCGCCGTAGAAGACCGTTGAATCGCCGTCCCGATCGGTGAGCTTCACGCCCTTGCCGTTCGAGACGTTGACGATCGTGCCGTCCGGGAGGAACTGGTCGTCGTCCGGGACGAACGTGCTGTTTCGAGCCGGGAACTTCACGGTGCCCGGCTCGAGGCCGGCGGGTGGCGGGCCGATCTGCGCCTGGTTCGTTGGGCCTGGCGGCGGCGGTGGCGGAGGCGGCTGGGGTGCCGGCGGCGGAGATGGTGGCGGAGGCGGAGCTGGTGGTGCCGGCGGTGGTGGCGGCGGCGGCGGAGGTGGAGGAGGCGGCGGGGGTGGCGGCTCAGGCGACGGCGGAGGATCGGGCGTAGGCAGCTTCGTGTTCGTGAACACGCACACGACGTTCTCTCCGATGCCGAGGTCGATCTCCACCCCGGTATCGCCGAGGTCGAAATCGCTGTCCGTACCTATGAGGATCGACGCCCCACCCGAACAGTCGATGTCGGTGACCGCCCAGCCCGCGGGTACACCTTCGGCAGCGGAGTACGTCCCCTCGTCGAGGGTGCCGGAGTCCATCTGCTCGCCGTCCGAGAGCGAGAACGGTCCGAATGTCGATGCAAAGGGGAACTCGGTCGGATCGCCGCCCGGGATCGTTTGCTTCTCGATCACGATGCTCGCCTCGCCGGCGAACGTATTGACGAACGTACACGTGACCGTCTCGCCGGGATCGAGATCGATGGCGGAGGGATCCGACCCGTCGTCGCACGTCGCACTCGTCAGCTCCCAGCCCGCGGGGAGGTCGACCTCCTGAACCAGCCACGCCCCGGGGTTGAGCGGGCCGGTGTCGTGCGACTGGCCGTCCGAGAGCTGGAACGCCGCGATGCCGTCCCCCTGGAAGTCGAACACCGTCGGATCGCCGTCGGGATCGGTCTCCTTCTGAATGATGATGTTGCCCTTCTTCCGGTTCTCGAAGGTGCACGTAACCGTCTCGCCGGCCTGGAGGTCGATGTTGTTGACTTGGCTGCCGTCGTCACAGTTCGCGTCGAACAGGAGCCAACCCGCGGGCACTGTCTCCGACACCGAGTACGTCCCGGCGTCAAGCAGGCCCGAGTCGTTCGACTGACCGTCGGAGAGCGAGAACGGGTCGCTGTAGTCAGTCGTAAAGTCGAACAGCTGCGGGTCGCCGTCCGGCAGCGTCTCCAACGCAACGACGATGTTCCCTGTGGTCTGCTGGTCGTTGTAGAAGGTGCAGTACACGGTCTCCCCCGCCGAGAGATCGATGGCATCGACCTCGCTTCCGTCCGAGCAGTACGTGTCGGTCTGCACCCATCCGGGTGGCAGCGCGCCCTCGGACACGCCGTACGTACCGGGGTCGAGAGGCCCCGAGTCGTTCTGCTCGCAGCCGGCGAGCTGGAAGCCGTCGTTGTCGTAGTCGGCGATGAAGTCGAAGACGGTGGAGTCGCACTCGGGGCTCGTCGCCTTCTGGATGACGATGTTGCCCTGCTGTTTCGCATTCACGAACGTGCAGGTGACCGTCTCGTCGGCGGCAAGGTTGATGTCCGAGGGATCACTGCCGTCGTCACACGTCGCACCCGTCTGCTGCCAGCCGCTGGGTACCGTCTCGGAAACCGAGTACGTCCCCGGCGTGCGTTCGGCGGTGTTCGTCATGCCGTCCGACAGCGAGAAGCCGGGGCCATAGCTCGTCGTAAAGTCGAAGAGCGTCGGGTCACCGTCCGGATCGGTCTGTTTCTCGACGACGATAGTGCCGCTCTCCTGCTTCGTGTTGAAGAACGTGCAGGTAACGGTCTCGTACGTGGCAAGCTCAATGGCCGTGACAGGGCTGCCGTCGTCACAGACCGCGCTCGTCTGCTGCCAGCCCGTCGGCACGTTCTCCGAGACCGAGAAGGTGCCTGCTCCAAGCGGGCCGGACTGGTTTTCCTCGCCGTCGGAGAGCAAGAACGGATCGCTATAGCTCGTCGTGAACTGGAAGCTCTGCGGGTCGCCGTCAGGATCCGTCTGCTTGATGACGACGATGTTTCCGATCTTCGCGTTCGTGAACGTGCACGTGACCGTTTCCCCCGGGTCGAGGTCGATCTCGGACGGATCGCTCTCGTCGTCGCAGGTGGCGTTCGCGAGGTCCCAGCCCTCCGGCTCGTTCTCGGAGACGGAGTGGACCCCCGGCCCCAGCGGGCCTGAGTCGTGCGACTGGCCGTCGGACAGGAAGAACGGATCGCTGTAGCTCGTCGTGAACTCGAAGCTCTGCGGGTCGCCGTCGGGGCCTGTCTGCTTAGCCACGACGATGTTGCCCGTCTCGGGCTCGGTTCCCTCGACCGTCACCGGAGCGTCAGGCCCCGTGGGCGTCACCGAGATCTCATCGCCCTGACCACTCGCGTTGTTGAAGTACTCGCCGGGCGTGTCCGAAGCGGTCGCCGAGAACGAGAGCGTAATCGAGTCGGCTGCCGGAATGGTGACGGGGGCCTCCCACGTGAGTGCCTGGCCATCTATCGACGGGTCGTTATCCGTGGCGCCGCTGGTGGAGCCCGTTACGTACGTGAATCCGTCGGGGAGCTTGTCCGTGATCGTGCTCAGGTTGGCGTCGGTGCTGCCGCTGTTCGCGACCGTGATCGTGTAGGTGACTTCGTCGCCCGGCGCGACTGTGGAGTCGTCGACGACCTTGTCCATGGAGACCAGAGTCGCGCCTGGAAGGCAGCCACCCGGCCCAGTCGTGCCCAGCACGAGTGCGTCGAGGAAGACCGCCGAGTCCACCACACGGTCGGCCTGGTCGAAGATCGAGACGTACAGCTGGTGCTCTCCGGGAGTGACAGGCTTCGACGCGGAGAGCAGCGGCGTTGCCCCGTCGTACGTGGTGCCCGCAGCCTCGGTGTCGGACATGCTCGCCGTGTGGATGCTGACGGGGTTACCTTCGCTGTCGAAGGCGAAGTTGTTCGGTGCTGAGATGTCAGAACCGGACGTCGTCCATGTGGAGGAATCGAGCTCGGCGATAAACGCGTCATTGAATGCCTGCGGAATGAATTCGGGGTATTCGTCGGAGAGGAAGCGGAAGTCAATGGTCAAGCAATTGGCGCCGGCGGGGACGTCGAGGTCGATCTGGAGGATCGTGACGTCGAAGTCGCTGTCGCCGCGGACGTTGGGTCCGTTGTCGTCGGCTCCGGAGCTGGTCGAGTCATTGGGCTGATCGGCGAGCGTGGCGTCGCCCGATGTGAGGATCGCGTAGGTCGAGCCGTCGGTCGGGAAGCCTCCGAGAGCACTGTCGCCGACACCGTTCGGAGTCCCGAGTGGAGGAACCGCCACGAATGAGGCGGCCGTGACGAAGTCCTGATCGGTCGTGATCGCGGCCGCGAGGTCTTCCGCGTTTGCAGTCGGCGTGATCGACTGTATTCCCGGCGAATGGTGACCGGGTCCAGGATCGCGCGCAGCGGCCGCTCCTGTGAGCAGCAGGGCGCCTACCGCAGCAAGCGCGATGACCGTCCGCAGTACTACTCGGTGAATCGCGTGCCTCCCCCGTTGGCGCCGCACGAGGATACACGACCCGAAAAAGCCTGCAAAATGCTCAGCCGCCGGCGACGGCAGCGGTAACGCCCGCGTCCGTCAGCACCGCCTGGGCGGCGGCGAGGCGCGCCAGCGGCACGCGATACGGAGAGCAGGAGACGTAGTCGAGGCCGATCCGATGACAGAACGCCACCGACTTCGGATCGCCGCCGTGCTCGCCGCAGATCCCGAGCTTGATGTCCGGCTTCGCGGCGCGGCCACGCTCGACCGCGATTCGCATCAGCTCCCCCACCCCGCTCTCGTCGATCGTCTCGAACGGGTTGCGCTCGAGCACGTCGTCCTCGAGATAGCGCGCGAGGAACTTGCTCTCGGCGTCGTCGCGGGAGAAGCCGAGCGCGGTCTGCGTGAGGTCGTTGGTGCCGAAGGAGAAGAAATCGGCGTACTCGGCGATCTCGTCGGCGCAGATGCACGCGCGTGGCAGCTCGATCATCGTCCCGACGTGGTACTCGAGCGCGTCCTCTTCCTCGGCAACGCGCACCGTGAGCTCCCGGAGTCGCTTGAGCTCCTCGCCGAAGCCGACGAGGGGGTGCATGATCTCGACGAGCGGCGTCTCACCCGTGCGCTGGTGGATGGCGCGCGCCGCCCGCACGATGGCGCGCACCTGCATCTCGTAGATCTCGGGGAAGATGAGCCCGACGCGGCAGCCCCGCATGCCGAGCATCGGATTGGCCTCCTGGAGGACGCGGATCCGGTCCCGCATGTGATCGTCGGTCGCCTCCTCGAGTGGAGGCAGGAACTCGTGGAGCGGCGGGTCGAGCAGGCGGATCGTCACCGGCAGGCCGGCCATCGCCTCGAGGATCCCCTCGAAGTCCGCTTGCTGCATGGGCAGGATGCGATCGAGAGCCGAGCGGCGACCGTCGGTCGAGTCGGCCATGATCATCTCGCGCATCACCGGCAGCCGCCCCTCGGCCATGAACATGTGCTCCGTGCGGCAGAGGCCGATGCCTTCCGCTCCGAGCTCCCGTGCCTTGGCGGCGTCCTCGGGCGTGTCGGCATTCGCGCGGACGCGAAGGCGACGGAGATCGTCCGCCCAGACGAGCACGGTCTCGAGGTCCTCGTTGATCTGGGGCGGAACCAGCGGCACCTCGCCGAGGATCACGTGCCCCGTCCCGCCGTCGATCGTGAGCAGATCGCCTTCGGCGAACTCGTGGCCGTTGAGCGTCGCGCGGCCGGCGGCGACGTCAATCGCGAGCCCCTCGCACCCGGCGACGCACGGCTTCCCCATCCCGCGCGCGACGACCGCCGCATGCGACGTCATCCCGCCGTGCGCGGTGAGGACGCCCTGCGCCTGAAGCAGGCCGTGGATGTCGTCCGGTGTCGTCTCCCAGCGCACGAGGATCACCGCCTCGCCGGCCTTGCCGAGCTCCTCGGCGCGGGTGGCGTCGAAGACCACCTTGCCGGAAGCCGCCCCCGGCGAGGCATTGAGGCCGGTGGCGATCGGGTGCACAGCCGCGGCCGGATCGATCATCGGATGGAGTAGCTGATCGAGTTGTGCCGGGTCGATCCGCGCGACCGCTTCCTCTCGCGTGATCGTGCCCTCCGAGACCATGTCGCGGGCGGCCCGGAGCGCAGCGGCGGCCGTCCGCTTGGCCGTCCTCGTCTGGAGGAGATACAGGCGGTCGTCGTCGACCGTGAACTCGATGTCCTGGACGTCGCGGTAGTGATCCTCGAGGCGCCGCATCGTCGCGAGCAGCTCGCCGTACGCGCCGGGGAGACGCTCCTGCATCTCGGCGAGCGGCTCGGGCGTCCGGATGCCGGCGACGACGTCCTCTCCCTGGGCGTCGACGAGGAACTCACCGAACGGGCTCGACTCGCCGGTCGACGGGTTCCGCGTGAAGGCAACACCTGTCCCTGATCGCTCGCCCTTGTTCCCGAACACCATCTGGACGACGTTGACGGCCGTTCCGAGGTCGTCAGGAATGTCGTGGGCGCGGCGATACACCTGGGCTCGGGGCGTGTCCCACGAGCGGAAGACGGCCTCGACGGCACGGAGCAGCTGGGCTCGAGCGTCCTGGGGGAACGGCGTACCGACCTCCTGCTCGTAGATCGCCTTGAAGGTCGCGACGAGCTCCGCAAGGTCCTCGACGTTGAGCTCGACGTCCTGGGAGACGCCCCGCGCGCGCTTCAGCGCCTGGAGCTCCTGCTCGAAGCGGTGTGCGTCGACGCCGTCGACCGTCTCTCCGTACATCTGGATCAGGCGCCGGTACGAGTCGTTGGCGAAGCGCGGATTGCCTGTCGTCTCGGAGAGCCCGGCGACGGCGTCGTCGCCGAGACCGACGTTGAGGATCGTGTCCATCATCCCCGGCATCGAGACGGCCGCGCCCGAGCGGACGGAGACGAGCAACGGATCGGCGGCATCGCCGAAGCGCTTGCCGGTGCGCTCCTCGAGCCCGCGTACGTGGGTCTCGATCTCGCCTTCGAGCCCGTCCGGTAGACGCTTTGCTGCCGCCATGTACGCGCGGCACGCCTCGGTCGTGATCGTGAAGCCGCTCGGCACCGGAATGCCGAGCGCAGTCATCTCGGCGAGACCGACCCCCTTGCCGCCGAGCAGCTCACGGCCGCCGTCGCACGACTCGTCGAAGGCGTAGACGAAACGTGGCACGGCGGCATCTTCCCACGACTCACCCGCGGCGGCGTCGGGCACGGAACTCTGCCAGCCACGCAGCCCCTCGGAACCCGAGCCAGACGGGCGTGAGGATCACGTAGAAGAGGAGCATGCCGAGGGCGAGACACACCCACCACAGCGTCCATCGCCACAGCGGGATCCGGCGTGCACGCGCGGCTTGCGCCCCTGGATCGAAGTACGTTTCGCTCACGAGGGCGCCGTGTGAAGCTCGTGGCTCCGGCGCTCGACGAGCCGGATGATGCGCACGGCCGTCTCCTCGACGGACAGCTCCGTGACGTCGATGACCGGGCACCCGAGGCGGCGGTGGACGGCGGCGGCGACCTCGAGCTCCTCGTACACCTCGACGATCCCCGCGTACTGCTGCCGCGACGCCTGCATCAGCCGAGCCCGCTCGCGCCGGATCTCGGCAAGTCTCGACGCCTCGATCGTCAGGCCGACGATCTTCGCTGGCGACAGGCGAAACAACTCTTCCGGCGGCTCGATGCCCTTGACGATCGGGATGTTCGCGGTCTTGTAGCCCATGTAGCCGAGATACATCGACAGCGGCGTCTTCGACGTGCGCGATACGCCGACGAGCACGATGTCGGCCTCCCGGAGGCCCTTCGCCCCGAGGCCGTCGTCGTACTTCACGGCGAACTCGATCGCCGCCATGCGCTTGAAGTACGCGGAGTTGAGCGGCGGCCGCGCACCCGCCTTCATCTGAGCCCCGGTGCCCGAGACCTTCGCGATCGATGCGAGCGGTGGGCCGAGGATGTCGCAGTAGTGCACCTTCGCGCGGCGACAGAGCGCGCGCATCTCCGCGCGGAGCTCCGGCTTGACGAGGGTGTAGACGAGCACGGCGGGCCGGCCCTTCGCTCGCTCGACCGCGAGTTGAAGATCCTCCTCCGTCTCCACGCGCGGGTGGCGAATCTCCTCGAACGTCTCCTCGGGGAACTGCGCCTCGAGCGCCATCACGAGCCGCGTCGCCGTCTCCCCTGTCGCATCGGAGACGATGTGCAGCTCGACCGGCGTCTTCACGCCGTGAGCCTACGGTGCGAGGTAGTCCAGCGCGAGTCGCGTGAAGACTGCGATGCCGTTCCGCATGGCCGCCTCGTCCCAGTCGAAGCGCGGGTGGTGGTGCGGATAGCGGTCGTCGCCGCCTGCGCCGACGATGAAGAACGCGCCCGGCGCGGCCGTGAGGTAGGCGGAGAAGTCCTCGCCGCCCATGATCGGAGGCGGCACGAAGAACGCGTCGTCGCCGAGCTCCTCGCGGATAGCCGCCTCGACGAGAGCCGACGCGGCCTCGTCGTTGACGACGGAGTCGTAGCCCTCCTCGTACGTGAACGTCGACGTGCACCCGTGCGCCTCGGCAATCCCCCGCGCAAGCCTCTCCATCGCCTCGCGTACGGCGGTGCGCACCTCGGGCGCGAAGGTCCGCACCGTGCCGCGGAGCTCGACCGACTCGGGGATGATGTTGTCGGCTGTCCCGGCGTGGATCTGCGTCACCGAGACGACCGCGCGCTCGATCGGGTCGACGACACGCGATACGACGTGCTGGAGCCCGCTGACGACCTGGGCTGCCGCAGTCACGGGGTCGACGGACTTGTGCGGGGCTGCGCCGTGGCCGCCCTTGCCGCGGATCTCGATCGCGAAGACGTCGGCCGCTGCGGTGTGCGGGCCGACGAGCACGCCGACCTTGCCGAGCGGATCGAGGGAGAAGAGATGCGCGCCGACGACGAGATCGACGTCCTCCATGACGCCGGCCTCGACGAGCTGGCCCGCACCGCCGGGGCCGAGCTCCTCGGCGTGCTGGAAGATGAACCGGATCTCGCCCGTCAGCTCGTCCCGGCGATCGTGGAGCGCGTTGAGCGTCGCCAGCAGCATCGCCGTGTGCCCGTCGTGCCCGCAGGCGTGCATCACACCGGGGTTCTTCGAGGCGAACTCGAGCCCCGTCTCCTCCTGGATCGGCAATGCGTCGATGTCGGCGCGAAGCGCGAGCGTCGGGCCTGGGCGCCCCGTGCGCAGCGTCGCGACGACGCTCGTCTCGGTCGGGCGGTCGAGCTCGATGCCCTCGGTGCCGCCGATGAGCTCGAAGAGGAACGCAGACGTCTCGTGCTCCTGGAACGAGAGCTCAGGGTGCTCGTGCAGGTAGCGCCGCCAGGCGATGGCCTGCGCTTCCAGCTCGGGTGTAACCAAGGTACTCACAGGGGAATCTCCGAGAGGTCGCCAAGCCTACCGATCGCCCGGCGGACGTCCCGCAGGAGGCGCAGGCGGTTCGCGCGGAGCTTCTCGTCCTCCGCCATGACGAGCACGTCCGTGAAGAAGCGCTCGACGACAGGGCCGAGCTCGCCGTGACCAGGCAAGGAGCTCTGCGTGGGAGGCGCCGGCGTCCGGCTGGGCTTCGACGCCGCGCGCGAGGTCGCGTTCCGCGTCCTCGACGAGAGCCGACGCGTCGAGCGGCTCGTCGTCGGCAGCCTCGCCTGCGATGCGGCTGGCCCGCGTATAGACCTCGTGCACGACGCCGAGGTCCTCGCTCGCGAGGAACGTTGCGAGGCGCGCCACAGCGCCGATGTCCGGCTCCTCCGACGCACGCGCAGCGCGCACGAACTCGACGGGCACGTCGAGCAGTCCTTCGAGCCGCTCTTCGACGAACGCGCGGACGTCCGGCTCGAGCAGTCCGCGGGGCACGACCACGTCACCGTCAACCGCCAGCCGGCACACTCCGATCGCCGCCCGGCGCAGGCCGTAGGGATCGCGCGAGCCGGTCGGGCGGTGGCCGAGTGAGAACGCGACGGTGAGCGTGTCGAGCTTGTCGGCGGCGGAGAGGATCCGCCCATCCTCCGACGACGGAAGCGGCGCGTCGGCGCCGTCCGGGAGGTAGTGCTCCTCGATCGCGAGGCACACGGGCTCCGCGACGCCTGCGAGCCGCGCGTACTCGGCCCCGATCGCGCCTTCGAGCGCCGCGAACTCCCGCACGAGCTCCGACGCGTGGTCGGCCTTGGCAAGCCGTGCCGCCTCGACGACGTCGTCCCCTCCTCCGAGCGCACGAACGAGCTCGACCACGCGCGCCGTCTTGTCCGCGTACGTGCCGCCGCCTTCGAAGAGCGTGATCCGGTCGAGCTTCGCCGCCATCGCCTCGATCCCGACCGCGACGTCACGATCGAAGGTGAAGGCTGCGTCGTCGAGCCGCCCTTCGAGCACGCGCACGTAGCCGGGGACGATCACGTCGGGATCGCCGCCGGACGCGACGACCGCGAAGCGGTTGCCGTCGAGCGGGAAGTAGCGCTGGTGGCTCTGCATGGCCGTGTCGACCACACGGCGAGGCAGCCGCAGGAACGACTCGTCGAACGAAGCCTCGAGCACGACCGGCGACTCGCTCATGTAGACGACCTCGTCGAGCTTCCCAAGCGGGTCGCGCGCCGTGCCGAGCGCGTCGAGCGCCTCGACGATCAGCCGCCGCCGCTCGTCTTCGTCCGGCTCGACGCCGGCCGCGCGAAGACTCTCGAGGTAGTCAGCGGCGGTCGCAACCTCCACCGCCTGCGCGGCGGGGCGGCCGGCAAACGACGTGTCGCCGACAAGCGCCTCGCCATCGAGCTTCGCGAGCACCCAGCGGACGGGCCGCGAGAAGCGGCGGCCGATCTCGTCCCAGCGCATGGACTTCGAGAACGAGAGGCCGTAGACGAGATCGTCGAGCCGCTCACGCACGAGGTCGGCAAAGGGCTTTCCCGGAACCTCGACGCCGAGTCTTCCTTCACGCTCGGCAAGCGCGTCGACGGGCACGCCGTGCTTTCGCGCGAACCCCTCGCGTGCGGCCGCCGGTGCATCGACCGGAGGCCCCGACACCCAGCTCGCGGGCGACTCCACCGGGAGCGTCGGCGACGAGGAACGCGATCCGTCGCGGCGACACGAACACGTCGGACGGCTCGACGCCGAGCGCCTCGCGGACTCGCTCCGTGAGCTGCGCCCCTGCCTCGCGGCACGCGGCAGCAGGCAGCTCCTCGCAGCCGATCTCAACCAGCAGCGTCGCCATCGAGCAGCTCCAGGTAGAGGCGGGCAACGTTCAAGGTGAGCTTGCGCGCGCGGAGGATGTAGGCAGCCCGCTCGGTCGGCGAGACAGCGCCACGAGCGTCGAGAAGGTTGAGCGCGTGCGAGCACTTCAGCACCTGGTCGTAGGCGGGCAACGGCAGCCGCAGCTCGATCAGGTGAGCGCACTCGGCCTCGTGCTCTGCGAACCGCCGCTCGAGGACGTCGACCGGCGCTGCTTCGAAGTTGTACGTCGACCACTGCCGCTCTGACTCGCGGTAGACATCGCCCCAGGTGACACCGGGCGCCCACTCGATCTCGAAGGCGCTCCGCTTGCCCTGGAGGAACATCGCGAGCCGCTCGAGGCCGTACGTCATCTCGGCGGGCACGACGTCGAGCTCGATGCCTCCGACCTGCTGGAAGTACGTGAACTGCGTGATCTCCATGCCGTCGCACCACACCTCCCAGCCGAGCCCCCAGGCGCCGATCGACGGCTGCTCCCAGTCGTCCTCGACGAGGCGCACGTCGTGGCGCGCCCGGTCGATGCCGATCGCCTCGAGCGACCCGAAGTAGAGGTCGAGGACGTCCGCGGGCGCAGGCTTGAGGAGCACCTGGTACTGGTAGTAGTGCTGGAACCGATACGGGTTCTCGCCGTAGCGCCCGTCGGTCGGGCGGATGCACGGCTCGACGTACGCCACCCGCCACGGGTCGGGCCCGAGAGAGCGGAGGAACGTCGCGGGATTGGCTGTTCCGGCGCCGAGCTCGGTGTGGTACGGCTGCATGATCACGCAGCCCTGGGCTGCCCAGTACGCCTGGAGCGCCGCGATCATCTCCTGGTAGTTGAGGGGCGCCATCGGCCAGATGCTATTCGGCTGCCTGACCGAGCAGCCACGCGAGCGGGTCGGCAAGCACCTCCTCGAGGGTCCCGGCGAGGAAGGCGCCGAGCAACCCGTTCCCGGCGGTGTCCTCCGCCGCGCGCTTGACTCCGTTGCGGAGCGCGCGGTTGATCGTCTCCTTGTCCCAGCGAACGGCGGAGCCCGTCGAGGGGACGAGCGAGAGGACGAGCTCCTCCCGGCTCACCCCGAGCTCGCACGCCGCGCCGCTGAGCGCGGACAGGGCGAAGCTCTGCACAGCGCCGTCGATCCCGCCGCCGTCGAAGTTCGCATTCGTCGTGCACGGATCGGCGATCGTCGTCTCGCCGAACGTCAACGCGCCGGCTGCGAGCTCCGCGACGATGAAGACGCCGACGAGCGCGAGGAGGGCGGCGAGCACGCGGACGGGCCTCGTCATGCCGTCCTCCGCAGCCGCGTGGCGGGCAGGATCGCCGCGAGCGCGAAGAGCGCCGACAGGAAGAACGACGAGCGGAAGCCGCGCGTGACGACACTCTCGAGCGTCGTGATCAGGTCGTCTCGGAGAGTCGCGAGGTCGTCGTCCGTGGCCGCCCCTCGATCGTCGAACGGCTGGGCGAGGTCGGGCACCTCACCCTGCTTCGCCTCGTCGAGCGCATCGCGAAGGTCGAGGGCGATGGGCACCTTCTGCCGCAGCGACACGTTGCCCTCGAGCACCGTCTGGGCGCCGGCCCTGAGCGCCTTGTCGTCGCTGCCGGACAGCGTCTCCGAGAGGAGCGGCGCGACGAGCGCAAGCGCGAGCACGAGGCCCAAGTGGCGCGAGCCGACCGTGATCAGGGCGCTTCGCGTCGCGCGCCCGTCGGGATCGAGGGCCTCTCCCGTCAGCGCCGGTACCGCCAGCCCGAGCCCCGCGCCGCAGAACGCGAGCGCAAGCGCGACGAGCGCGTCGCTGATGCGAGGCAGGAGAGCAAGCGCCACGAGCCCACCGGCGAGCAGCCCCGCTCCTCCCATCGCCGCAGTGCGCACGGGGAGCGCCTTCGCCAGCGGGCGCACGGCGAGCACTGCGAGCGGCAGCGCGCTGACGATGAGAGCCCCGAGCGCCGGCTCCGTCGTCCAGACCGTGATCACGAGCAGGACGGAGAGGAACAGGGCGCCGACGAGCGCGCCGTAGACGAGCCCCAATCCTGCGTCGGCCGCATACGCGTGACGACGATGGGAGGCGACAGGCGGCTCGGGCGCGAGAGCGCGGACGCGCGCGTCCACCATGGCTGCGAGCGCGACGAGCGCGAGCGGCACCTGCACGGCGAAGATCGCGCGCCAGTCGAAGAGCTGCGTGAGCACGCCACCAAGCGCCGGCCCGGCCGCTGCGCCGATCGTCCCGGCCGTCGTCCAGACGACGGCGCCGCGCGCGGGAGAGCCCGTCAATGCGGCAAGGCCCCGGAGCGCCGCGACGAGAAGCAGTGCCCCGCCGAGCCCTTGCAGACACCGGAACGCGATGAGGACCTCGAGCTCCCACGCCGCCGCGCAGCCGGCCGAGGCGACGGCGAAGATCGCGATCCCCACCGCCCCCGTCCACGCGGGACGCAGCCACCGAGCGACGGGCACGAGGCAGAACGCCGCGACCGCGACGACGAGGTTGTACGACGTGATCACCCACGAGACGCCGACGATCGTCGTGTCGAACTCCCCGTAGAGATCGGGCAGCGCAAGCACGACGATCGACGAGTCGGCGAACGCGACCGCCACGCCGACTGCGAGCGCCCCGACGAGAAGCGCTGTCCGGCGATCAGCCAGTGACGCGCTCCATCAGCCGCTCGGACGGTTGGCCGAAGCCGAAGCGCTCGTAGAGGGACTGCGCGTCACGCGTGTGAAGCAGCCACCGACGCTCGCCGTGGGGGCTTCGCTCGACCGCTTCGCGCACGAGCTCGACGCCGAGGCCGCGGCCGCGGTGGCTCGGCAGCACATAGACGTCCGCGAGGTAGCCGAACGTGTGCTCGTCGGAGACGACGCGCGCGAACCCCACCTGCTCGCCGTCGTGGTAGAGCCCGACCACGCGCGTGGCGTTCGCCACGAGCGCAGCGACGACCTCGAACGGCCGCCCCTCGGCCCAGTAGGACTCCTCCGCGAGGTACTCGTGCACCGCGACGAGATCGATGCGCGAGACGTCGTCGTCGAGCTCGTAGCCGCCGGACAGCTCGCGTCTCATCGGGCGCTCAGGGACGCCGCGAGAGGCGCGGCGGGAGAATGGCCCGAAGGCGCGCGCGTAGGTCTCGCTCGACGTCATCCGACTCGGCCACGTCGGTGCCGTCGTCGCCGGCAGCAGTTCCCTCGAGCGCCTGGCGAATCATTCGTTCCTCGAGCAGCTGGCTCCGAGCAGCGTCGAGATCGTCGGCCAGGAGGGTGATCGCCTTGGCCGCCGCCTGCACTTCCGGGCGAGGGTCTGTGGCGAGGCCGTGTGCCCAGCGCCGGAGCTCCTCGACCTGCTTGTCCTCCACGGCTCCCATCTTCACTCGCGCGCGGGATGGGTGCAACCCCGAGTCGGAACTCACCTCAGGCGCTCAGCGTACGGAGACGAAACCCGCCGTGGTGCTCGTACGACGCGGCGACGACCGCCAGCGCATCGCGCGCACCACGGTCGGAGAGCGGCTCGGCCGACACCTCGTCGAGCGGACTGCGGAGCAGCCGGTCGATCGCAGCCACGCCCTCGGGCGACAGCGCCCGAACATCGGTCGCGCAGTCGCGGCAGACGATGCCCCCCGCGCGCGGCGAGAAGCCGGCGATCTCACCGTCGCCACCGCATTCGGCGCAGCTGCCGATGTGAGGGAGATAGCCGGACAGCCAGAGCAGCTTGAGCTGGAACGCCAGGCCCAGGGGGTCGAGCTCCGCGCGGGACGCGACAGTCGTCTCGTCGAGCACGTCGAGGAATCGGGTGATCGCCGTGAACACGCGCTCGTTTTGCTCCTGCTCGGGAAAGAGGCGCAGTACCGCTTCGGCGCCGATCAGGCCCACGGCGAGGCGTGCGCTGTCGTCGCGGACCGCGGCGTGCGAGCGGACGAGCGACGCGCCGGTGACGGTGGCGAGCTCGCCGCGGCCCGGGTGAAGCACGAGCTCGACGTGGGAAAGCGGCTCCAGCCGGGCGCCGAAGCGCGAGCGCGTTTTGCGGGCACCCTTCGCTATCGCCCCCGCGCGCCCGCCGTCCTGGGTGTAGAGGTGAAGGATGCGATCCGCCTCCGCGAAACGGATCGAGCGGAGCACGACGGCCTCGGTGGTGATGGTCCGGGCGATGCGGACCAGTCTAGAGAGGCCACCCGCGGCCGGGGCCACCCCGCGCCTCCTCCCGATTTCATCGTAGTTGGGAGGTCGCTACGTGTCTGTCGCGCGAGCGTGCCGAAAGTGTGCCAATCGCTCCACAGCGCTCAGCGCTGGCACGCGGGGCAGAAGTGGGTGCCTCGACCCGCGACGCGGACCTTCTCGATCGGCGTCCGGCACCGCGGGCACGGCTCACCCGTGCGTCCGTAGACGCGAAATGCGTCCTGCATCGAGCCGACCGTGTACGCACCGTCCCCGAGATCCGCTCCTTGGCGCTCGATGCCGCGCCGGATCGCCTTGCGCACCCCGCGAACGAGCGCCCGCGCCTCCTCGTCGGTGACTGAGTCGGCGCGCCGCAAGGGCGCGAGCCGTGCCCACCAGAGCGCCTCGTCGACGTAGATGTTCCCGAGACCCGCGACGACACGCTGATCGAGGAGGCAGGCCTTCACGGCCGCGCGCCTCCGAGCCAGCCGACCGACGAGATAGCGCCAGTCGAACGCTCGCGCGAGCGGCTCGGGACCGAGGCGCTCCTCGAAGTAGGCCTCGAGCTCGTCCGGCCCCAGCACGAGCCACGTCCCGAATCGCCTTACGTCCCGGTACGCAAGGCGCCCACCGTCGGAGAGCTCGACGACTGCACGCTCGTGCGTCGCCTCGCCGACGGGGAAGCCGCCGGTCATGCGCAGGTGGATGACGAGCGCGAGGCCGCTCTCGAATCGCACGACGAGGTACTTGCCTCGCCGCTCGACGGACGAGACGCGCTCGCCCTCGAGCTCTGCGGCCACCTCGACCCGATCGTGCGGCCGCGTCAGACGGTCGTCGAGGATCTCGACGCGGCGGAACGTGCGGCCGACCACTCTCGGCTCGAGCGCAGTCCGATACGTCTCGACCTCTGGGAGCTCCGGCACGACTCAGGTGATGGTCTCGAGAACGATGCTGCGGCGCCCGGGAGCGTCGTTGCCGATGACGATACGCCGCCAACACCTCGTCGCACGCGGCAGCCGCCGACGCGTCGTCGCGCGCATGGACATCGGCGAGCACATCGCCTACCGCGACGACATCGCCCCGCTTTGCGTGGCAGACGACGCCGACCGCGTGGTCGATCTCGTCGTCCTTCGCCATCCGCCCGGCGCCGAGATGCATGGCGGCGTGCCCGACGGCCACGGCGCCGAGCCGCTCGACGACGCCGTCGCGAGGCGCCGCCACCTCCCGCACGACGGGCGCGCTGGGGAGCGCGCTCTCGGCTGGATCGCCGCCCTGGGCAGCGATCCAGCGATCCCACGTCGCGCTCGCCGACCCGTCGGCCATCGCCTGTTCGGCGCGCCGCCGGCCCTCCGCCTCGTCGATGCCGAGGTCGGAGAGCGCGAGCAGGTGCGCCGATGACACGAGCACGAGCTCGGTGAAGTCCGCGGGGCCTTCGCCGCGTACGGTCGCGCGCGCCTCACGCACTTCGAGCGCGTTCCCCACAGCCCGACCAAGCGGTTGGTCCATGTCCGTGAGCACGCATACGGTCTCCCGGCCGGCACGCTTCCCGAGATCCAGCATTGCCTGCGCGAGCTCGCGCGCCGCGTCGAGGGTCTTCATGAACGCGCCATCGCCCACCTTGACGTCGAGGACGATGGCGTCGGCGCCGCCCGCGATCTTCTTGGACATGATGCTCGCCGCGATGAGCGAGACCTCGTCGACGGTCGCCGTCACATCGCGCAATGCGTAGAGGAGCTTGTCGGCGGGAACGAGGTCGCCGGTCTGACCGATGATCGCGATGCCGACCTCCTTGACCTGCGCGATCAGCTCGTCCACGGAGAGCTCGACACGAAAGCCGGGAATCGACTCGAGCTTGTCGAGCGTGCCTCCGGTATGACCGAGACCACGGCCCGACATCTTCCCGAAGGGCACGCCGCATGCCGCAACGATCGGCCCGACGGCGAGTGATGTCTTGTCCCCCACGCCCCCGGTCGAGTGCTTGTCGACGACCTTCCTCCCGAGCGCGGCGTGGAGGTCGATCGTCTCCCCGCTACGAATCATCGCGTCCGTGAGCACGTGCGTCTCCGCCGGCGTTAGACCCTGGAAGCACACCGCCATGAGGAATGCCGACATCTGGTAATCCGGCACGTCGCCGCGCGCGTACCCGAGCACCAGCTCGGCAAGCTCGTCGTCCCCGAGCTCCTCCCCGCGGCGCTTGCGATCGATGAGCTCAGCCGGGCGTATCACTTCGTGGCCACGAAGATCACGGGACGACGGCGCACCACGAGCGGCTCGTCCAGCTCGGGTACGTCGGGCTCGCCGCCGAAGAGCGCGGCGGATGGCCTGACGTAGGCGAGCACCGCGTCGCGGTCGGCAAACGTGACGGTGCCGGCGGCGTCGGTCTTCTCGACGGTCGTGAAGCGCGCGGCGAGCAACTCCTCCGCCTGCTCGCCGGCAAACCCCCAGGCAGCAGCGCGTGACCGGCCGATCAGTTCCCTGAGCTCCTGCAGGTGGTCGTTGTAGTTCGTGACCGCAACGAGCCGACCTTGGGGACGCAGGACGCGGGCCAGCTCGTCCAGCGCGCGGCCGACATCGGGCACGTGGTACAGCATCCACGCGGCGACGGCGCAGTCAAACGCGCCGTCGGCAAAGGGAAGATCCTGGACGTCTCCGATACGGGCGTCGACACCGCGGGCCTTCGTGACCTCCACCATCCGCTCCGACTGATCGATCGCGATCACCTCACAGCCGAGCTCGTCGTGGACTCGCGCGGCGAGCTCCCCCTCTCCACACCCGACCTCGAGGTAACGGGAGGGATCCGCTGCCGCGACGACATCGAAGACGATCTGTGGCGCATCCGGGCCGTCCGCGTTCCGGTACGCCGCCTTGCGCGCGGCGAGCCCTGTCTCGGTCTCGTACTCCCGTCGTACGACGGCCGGATCGCTGAGGTTGTTCACGGCTCGACGATGGGCTGTACCGGAGAGCCGCTTCTGCGCGGACTTCCCGCCGAGCCAGAGGTTCACCGTCGCACCGACGTCGCCGAACTCGCCCTCGTGAATCTGTCCGGCGGCGTTCTTGCCGTGGACGTAGCAGAGGAGCAACCCGTGCTCGCGCGAGTGATCGGTCGACGCGGTCGTCGGGTCGATGCCGTGATCCGAGGTGACGATGAGGAGGTCGCCCGGGCGCATCGCCTCGAGCAGGTCGGGTAGCCGCCGGTCGAAGTCCTGGAGGCAGCGGTGGAAGTTCTCGGGGTCGTTCCGGTGCCCCCAGAGCATGTCCGTCTCGACGAGGTTCGTGAACACGAGGCCCGAATCGATTTCCGAGAGCAGCCGTTCCGTCACTGCTATCCCTTCGACGTTCGACTTCGTCGGATGCTCGTGATCCATGTCGAGGTGGGCGAAGATGTCCGGGATCTTCCCGACGCCGTGCACCTCTGCGCCTGCCTCGCGCACAAGTGTCAGATAGTTCGGCCTCCGCGGCTCGATCGAGAAGTCGTGCCGGTTCGGTGTCCGCTCGTAGTTCCCCGGCTCGCCGATGAACGGCCTCGCGATCACACGGCCGACGGCATGCTTTCCCGTGAGAATCTTGCGCGCCGTGCGGCAGCCCTCGTAGAGCTCCTCGAGGGGAATCGTCTCCTCGTGCGCCGCGATCTGGAAGACGGAGTCGGCGGACGTGTAGACGATCCACTTGCCCGTCTGCTGGTGCTCCTCGCCGAGCTCCTGGATGATCTCCGTCCCCGACGCCGGCTTGTTCCCCAGCACGCCCCGGGCCGTCTCGTGCATGAACGGGTCGATGACGTCGTGCGGGAAGCCGTGCGGATACGTCGGCAAGGCCTGGGCCGTGACGATGCCCATCATCTCCCAGTGCCCGAGCGTCGTGTCCTTCCCCTTCGAGCGCTCGAGCAGCCTCCCCGCCACGGCGGGAGCACCCGCCATCGGCGCGACTCCTTCGAGCGGCTCGACGTTGCCGAGGCCGAGCGCCTCCATGTTCGGGAGATCCAGGCCACCGACCGCGCGCGCGACGTTTCCGAGCGTGTCGGAGCCTTCGTCTCCGAATTCCGCTGCATCCGGCAGGGCGCCCGCGCCCACGCCGTCGAGCACGATGACGCACGCGCGAGGCATGAGGCTATTCTAGGGCGGCGATGACCACCGTCCTCGGCCTCCTCGGCGTTGCCATCTTCATCCCGACCATCATCGGCATCGCCGCCGGTATGACGTGGATCGTCGTGAAGGTCTCGCCGAGCAAGAAGCCCGAGGAGAGCTCGACCTCGTAGCTCGTCAGGCCGCGGCGCGCGGCAGCACGTCGGCGAGTGGCGCGTAGTCCATCCCGTGCGCCTCGGCGACGGCTTCGTACGTGACCTTGCCGCCGAGCACGTTGACTCCGCGGGCGAGCGCCGGGTCACGGGCGACCGCCGCCGCCAGCCCGTGCTTTGCGATCGCCTCGACGTACGGGACGGTGACATTCGTCAGCGCTTTCGTCGACGAGATCGGCACCGCGCCCGGCATGTTCGCGACGCAGTAGTGGACGACGCCGTCCACGACGTACGTTGGATCGGAGTGCGTCGTCGGCCGTGACGTCTCGGCACAACCGCCCTGATCGATGGCGACGTCGACGAGGACAGCTCCGGGCTTCATCGTCGGGAGCATCGCCCGCGTGACGAGCTTCGGCGCCCGCGCGCCGGGAATGAGCACGGCGCCGATGACGAGATCGGCATCCTCCACGGCCTCGGAGATCTGGAGCTCGGTCGACATAGCGAGCGTGATCCGGCCGTCGAGCATCATCTCGAGGTCGCGCATCCGCTCCACCGAGCGGTCGAGCACCCAGACGTCGGCCTGCATGCCGACGGCGATGAGCGCGGCGTTGTAGCCGACGATCCCGCCGCCGATCACGACGACCTTCGCCGGTGGCACGCCCGGGCACGCCTCCGAGGAGGATGCCGCGACCGCCCTGCGGCTTCTCGAGCGCCCAGGCGCCCATCTGCGTCGCAAGACGTCCGGCCACCTCGCTCATCGGTGCGAGCAGCGGCAGGCGGCGATCCTCCGTCTCCACCGTCTCGTACGCGACGGCGGCGATGCCCGAGTCGGCGAGCGCGCGCGTGAGCGGCTCGTCTGCGGCCAGATGGAGGTACGTGAACAGGATCAGGTCGTCCCGCAGTCGCGGGTACTCGGCCGCGATCGGCTCCTTCACCTTCAGCAGGAGCTCTGCGGCCGCCCACGTCTCGTCGAGCGACGCGACGCGTGCGCCGACCGCCTCGTAGGCGGTGTCGGGGAACGCGCTGCCCTCGCCGGCAGTCGCCTCGACGACCACCTCGTGCCCGTTCCTGACGAGCTCGCGGGCGCCGGCGGGTGTGAGCGCGACGCGATGCTCATCGGTCTTGACCTCCTTGACGACGCCGATCCGCATGGGTGCGGAAGCCTAACCGAGGGCAAGCTGCGATACGTACGCGCGCTCATCGGGCCCGAACCACGGCGGCGACCCGACGGCGGCGTTCTCGCGCACGTGCTCGGGCTTCGTCGTCGCGGGAATGGCGACGTCGACCCGCTCGTCGGAGAGCACCCACTTGAGGAGCGCCTGCGGCCACGTCTCGACTCCGAACGGCCGCAGAGGCTCGAGCTGCGCCTCCGTCGGCCAGCGCTGCAGCAGGTCGCCGTCGCCGAACGGCCGCATGACGATGACGGCGAGCCCCTGCTCGGCGGCGATCGGGAGCAGCTCGCGCTCGCATTCGCGTTCCGCTGGGTTGTACGGCAGCTGCACCTGCTCGAACCGGCCCGATCGCAGCGCGTCCGCGAGATCGGGCAGCGCGTCGCGGTTCCAGTGCGTGACGCCGACGAGTCCGACACGACCGGCCGCGCGCTCCTCCTCGATCCAGCCGAGGTGCTCGCGCCAGTTGACGAGGTTGTGGATCTGCTCGACGTCAACGCGGCCGAACCAGTCGAGCTGTCGTCGGTACTGCTCGCGACCCTCGTCGAGCGTCTCCGCCCAGATCTTCGTCGCGAGCGTCGCTTCTTCGCGCCGCTCCGCGAGCGCGGGCGCGAGCGACGCCTCCGCTTCGCCGTACATCGGAGACGTGTCGATGAGCGTGGAACCCGCGTCGAGCGCTGCCGAGACGACCTCATGCGCAAGCGCGCGGTCTCCCTTGAACGTCCCTGACGTGCCGAGGCCGACTACCGGGCCAAGCTTGCGGTGTTCCATCACGTGACCATATGCCGGGCAACTCGTCCGGCGGCGTACGCCGCGGCGAAGAACGCCGGATCGTCGTCAGGTCCCGCGGCCCATGTGGGACAGCGGCAAGCCGGCACAGGCCTCGCGCCACCCTTCGGCATCCTCGTCGCTCGCGACCACGACGTCACCCAGGCAGAGGCTGAGCTACGGCCTGCGTGTGATGAGAGACGTCCCGGTGACGCTCTCGCTCGTCTGCTTCGGACGCGCGCACGGCGACGACCGGCCGGCCGCCGAGCGCCAAGGCTGCGTTCGCCGCTTCAGCCGCTGCCAGCCCTCCGTGGCCGAGGAACGTTGCCGGTGCCGACGATGCCCGGGCCGATCGCGCACACGGCTACGTCGAAGCCCGCGCCCTTCGCCCAGGCGAGCGCCGATGCCGTCGAGACGCAGTGGACGTCCCCGTCGATACATGCCCCAACCGCAACGGCGACATCCGCGAACTCGCCGTACGGCGTCGGAGAGCGAGACGGGCAGCGCGCCACCGGGTAGCTGGACATACGCGACTCGGACGTCCTTGCCGAGACCCGCAAGCACGGGGACGACCTGGCTGTGGAGAGAGCAGCAGACGACAGGCATCCCGTCGAGCGCCTCGACGAGGTCGCCCGACTCCTCGGCGTGCAGCACCGCGTGCTGGAGCGACGTGTACGGGAGCTTCATGACGTGGGCGCCCGGCTCCGCGGGCAGCTCCAGGCCGCGCGTGAGATTGACGTGGAGCACGTCGAAGCCGCCCGAGCCGAGGCCGAGCTCGCGTGCCTGGACGTTGACGATCACCTCGTCGCCCTCCTCGACCGGGCCGGTCAGCCGCGGGTACGCGATGCACGGAACGCCGTCCACCTCGCAGCGGACGAGCTCCGGCAGACGTTCGACGATCGCCGTCACGCGGCCGCGCCTAAGCGACAGCGGCATCGAGAAGCGCGAGCGTGACGTCGACCATCGCGTCGAGGTCGGCGACCGCGATGTGCTCGTCGGGGGTGTGGATGTCCGTCATGCCGTTCGCGAGCACTGCGCACGGCAGGCCGCGTTCGGTGAAGACGTTCGCGTCCGCGCCACCGCCCGTGAGCGCGTACGACGGCGTGAAGCCGCATCGCTCGAGGGCCGTTGCGGCGAGCTGCACGACCGCGTCGGTCTTGCGGAAGCGATACGCGCCGTAGCTCCGGTCGGTGCGCACGTTCACCTCACACTCCGCGAGAGCCGCCGCGAACGCGAAGGACTCCTCCATCTCGCGCACGACCTCGGCGAGCTTCGCATCGTCGTGGCTCCGAGCCTCGGCGAGGAACGTGCAGTGTTCGGGGACGATGTTGCGCGCGGTTCCGCCCTCGATCACGCCGACGTTCGCGCTCGTCTCCTCGTCGATCCGCCCCAGGCGAAGCTCCGCGATCGCGCGGGCCGCGGCGGCGATGGCGGAGCGACCCTCCTCGGGGTACATCCCCGCATGGGCCGCTCGGCCGTGGAAGGCAACCTCGAGCGCGACGGCCGACGGCGCTCCGACCACGATCTCGCCGATCGGCGCCGCCTGGTCGTAGACGTAACCGAGCTCGGCGTGAAGGCGCGTGTGGTCGAACGCGTACGCGCCGCGAAGGCCGACCTCCTCCTTCGCCGTGAAGAGGAGCTCGAGGCCGGCGTGCGGCCGACCCTCCTCCAGCACGCGTCGCGCGCCCTCGATCATCGCCACGACGGCCGCCTTGTTGTCGGCGCCGAGGATCGTGCCGGCGGCGTTGCGGACGATGCCGTCCTCGACCACCGGCTCGATCGGCCCGTCCGGCGGCACCGTGTCGAGGTGCGCGCAGAGGAAGATCGGCGTGCCGTCGGCCGTCGCCTCGAGGCGCGCATAGAGCGAGCCCATCGTCGACTCGATGATCGAGCCCGTGTCGTCCTCGTCGACCTCCAGGCCGATCGCGCGCAGCTCGGCGACGACACGATCCGCGACCGCGCGCTCCTCGCCGGGCGGGCTCGGAATCGCCGCGAGCTCGAGAAAGTCGAGACCATGCGCCGATCCTAGTGCCGCGAGGCGGACGATGCGGACGCGGTTCCCCGTCTTACCGGTACGTGTGGCGCCGCCGAAGCGGCCCACTCATCGGTGCTTCAGCAGCCGATGCGTCGCGAATTGCCAGCGTCCGCGGTCAGCCTGCTTCTCGGCAGCCGGAACGCGGTGCAGGAGCGAGCTTCCGGCCACGATGTACACGCTCATGGCACGCACGCCACTTCGGCTTGTCGGTGGCGAGTGCAGCCGCGCTGGAGCTGCGCCTGAGCGCAGGCGCGAGCGCCGGCTTGTCAGGTAGAGACGTCTGTCGGCGAGGTCGGCGATCATCTCGCCGGGCAACCGATCGTCGCGTCTCCCGACGCGATCGCGATGACGCCGTCGATCGTACCACGATCGGCCGACGAGGTCTCGACGGTGAAGTTGCCGTCGACTCGTTCGGCGATCTCCGGCGCTGACCGCCCTGCGGGACAGCGACCGTGAGACCGTCTCCGAGAACGACCTCGGCGGATCCGACCACGACCTTCGAGGATCAGGCTGCGCGCACGTGACGATGACGTGCTGCCCGCCGGCCGACGAGTCGATGAGCGAGAGCCGCACGCGTAGAGATCTCGGCTGACCCGCTTCCAGCGCCGACAGCGACCTGCAACCCCTTGTCGATGGGATCGCAGTCAGGTGCGTCCGTGATCGCGACACTGAGCCCGTTCGGGTTGACGACCGAGACGGTCGTGTCCGGGTTCGCTCGCGATAGGCGTCGAGCTGGTCCGTGTAGCCGAAGTCCGGCGTCGCCCGACTCGAGGGCGGATGAGGCCACCCGACCCGGGCGGGTTGTCCATCGTCGTCCAGACGTCGTTGTACCGAGGAAAGCCGGGGAAGCACGTCCTGCTGCCGGTCGTGGTCTGGTAGATGAACGGGTGCGCGCGGTCGACAGGACTGCCTGTCGCGACGCCATTGTCTTCGACGAAGGCCGCCACCCATTCGATGTGGCCGAAGCCCGTGATGTCGAACTGCTCGTTCGCAGGCAAGTGCCCCACGACGATCGCCCGATTCCCCTGCACTCGCAGGCAACCCGTGCTGCACGTCCCCATGAAAGACAGTGAGCGAGGCGCCTGGACCGGTGGCATTCGCCGGACGGCGCCGGGAATGTCACCGTCAAGGTGCCGGTTGGACTCGCTTCATTGGCGTCGCTCGACGCCGCGATCGTCATCGAAGCCGGGTCAACCGACGGCGTCGCGACGGTTCCATCTGACAGAGATACGTACGGTCGCCGCACTCGCGCCTGCTGCCATGAGCAAGGCCGCAAATGCGAACACGAACGCAGCCGCAAGAAAGCTCGATCGATGCTTCAAAATGCCCTCCCTCTCGTCATGCCGCTGAGAAATTCGTCTGCCGCTGAGTAAAACGCGCGCGACAGTATCAGTAAACTCCGATTGACGCGTTAGTCAAGCCCTCCCGAGAAGGGTGTAGGTTCCCGTTCATGGCCTGGCTGGATGACCATGAGTGGCCGGAGCTCCACGACGCTTTCTGGAGCCTGCAGCACGCGGAGTCCGCTGTGACAGTGCTCCGCGCCATAGCCGACATCCGCGGCTTCACCGAGATCGTGATCGAGGCGGCGGTGAAGGATGCTCGCGACAACGGCGCAACCTGGGAGGACATCGCACAGGCGATGCGGTTGACTCGTCAAGCAGTGCACCGCCGGTTCGCGGCGGGCGACGAGACGTAGGTTCCTCGTACGGTCGGTACCCCGCGTGATTACGAAGGGATCGCGTCCATCGTTCTCTGCTAGCTTGCCGCGCGATGCGAGGGGTCGCACGGGGTCGTCTGCTCGTCTCGATCGCCGCGGTCGGCGCGATCGCGGGAGTCGCCGCGCTCGCGTCCCCCATTCAGGCACGCCAGTCCGCGACCTGCACGTACGAGCAGAAGCAGGCGCGGGCGCAGGCGGTCGTCGCTTACAAGACCCGGATGACGAAGGACCGGGCGGCGTACTTCAAGACGCACAAGAGCGCGAAGCAGCGGGCCGCCTTCGTCAAGACGCAGCAGAAGAAGCTGAAGGCGCTAAGGGCCGCGGCCTCCTGTGGCGTGCCGCCGCTCCCGGCGAGCTCGAACGCGAGCTGCTCTCCGCAGTTTGCGCCGGGACCGGGCCTGGTCGGGCTGCCCAGCGAAGGCCCGATGCCGTGGCCTTCCGCGCAGTCGCCGCTCGGGTCGGGACGATGCGGTGATTCTCTTCATCGATTACCCGGACTCTCCCGGCCTTCCTGGCGCCCCGGAAGGCCTCGCAAAGTTCATCGCGCCCGACCCAGCGTGGTTCGACGAGGTGTCGAACGGGCGCTTCTCTGTCACCGTGACGCCCGTCACGCGGTGGATTCGCATGCCGGCGCCCGTGTCGGCGTACCTCCCGATTTACACGCACTGGCTGCCGTACGCCGAGGACGCGATTCGGGCCGCCGACCCCTTCGTGGACTTCTCCCAGTACGAGCATGTGACGTTCTGGAGCTCGAGCCCCCTTACGGGCAACCCCGCGCTTTCTCTCCCGGCTGCCGGTCAGCCGAACGGCATCAGCGTCGATGGCACGCAGGTGAAATTCGGCAACTTCTTGAGCGGGGACATCGGGAGTCAGGGCCAGAACGCCACGAAGACGTGGACGCACGAGCTGCTCCACACGCTCGGGCTGCCGGACCTCGCTGGTCGCGCGGTCGGCTGGGATCCGCTTGCGGTGGGCAGCGAGCCGCCGAGCCTCACACACCTGATCGGCTGGCACAAGTGGCTGCTCGGGTGGATCGACCCGCCACAGCTGACGTGCCTGTCCGCGCCGGGCACTCTCGAAGAGACGTTGACGCCGATCGCAGAGCGCGGCGGTAAGAAGCTCGTCGTCGTGCCGATCTCGAGCACGTTCGCGTACGCAGTCGAAGTCCGGAAGCGGATCGGCTTCGACAAGAACGCGTGTGAGGAAGGCGTCCTCGTGTACAGCATCGATTCGACGAAGGTGAGCTACGAGGATCCGATCATCCTCGCGGGCACGCCTCGCTGCGGCAACGTCACGCCCGGCGCCTTCCGCACCGGCGGCGTGCACGAGGACGAGTACGTGAAGGTCGAGGTGCTCGCGCAGGACGGGAAGAACTACCGCATCCGCGTGACGAAGAAATAGCGTGCATTAGGGGACCGCGTACCGCCCGCTGACTGAGCAAGCGCGCTGAGCGTGTCCTGGAGGGGCGACAGGTTGTCCGGAGGGCGGCTCTGCCGCCCGAGGGGCGACCGGCCAAGGGCGCTCAGGGTAGGTCTCCATCGGCGTACGGTTGGAACAGCGGCTCGCGCGGGTACGGCGCGTACGCCTCCTTCGGATGCGGCGTCTCCACCTCGACGCTCGCGCCGTGCTTCGCCGCGACGTCGTTCACGGGATAGACGATCGCGTGATCACTGCCGACTCGCGCGCCGACGGTGACGATCACGCACGGCCCCTCGCCGGTTCCGACGAAGACGTGGTTCGCCCACGGCGGGCAGTGGACGAAGTCCCACTGCTTGAGCTGCCGCTCCTCGCCCTCGATCACGAGCGTGCACTCGCCGGCGACGACGAGGAAGTCCTCCTGGCCCGCCTCGCCGTGGTACATGCCGGTCGGCTGACCAGGCTCGAGCACGGCGATCCGGATACCGAGCTGATCGAAGTCTCCGTCACCTTCGAGGTCACACCAGCGCCCCAGCCCCCTGCGCTCCCACCAGCGCGCGTCCCGGGCGTTGAGGACGAACCACCCCGGCCCAGCCGCGCCAAGACCCTCGGGCAGCCTCTCGATCGCCGCCTCTTCGATCACGGCAGGTCGCCGTCGCGGTACGGCGTACGTTCGGGCCGCGGGAAGCGTGCGTACGCGTCTCGCGGATTCGGCGTCTCCTCGAGCACACTCGCGCCGTGCTTCGCCGCCACCTCGTTGACGGGATAGAGGATCGATCCGCCCGACTTGCGCGCGCCGACCATCACGATCGCGCACGGGCCATCGCCCGCGCCGACGAAGACGTGCTCGGTCATCGGCGGGCAGTGGACGAAGTCCCAGGCCTTCAGGTGTCGCTCCTCGCCCTCGACGATCGCGATGCACTCACCTGAGACGACGAGGAAGTCCTCCTGCTCGGACTCGCCGTGATACATGCAGTTCGGCTGGCCCGGATAGAGCACCTCGATGTGGAAGCCGAGCTCTGAGAACTCCGGCTCTCCTTCGAACGTCGTTGCCTGGCCGAGCTCCTCGCTCCGCCACCACGGTGCCTCGCGCGCGTTGACCACGAACCAGCCTTCGCCCGCGGGGACGAGGCCGTTCTCGGTCCGCTCCAGCGGGGCCTCCGGGACCATCAGCGCCAGTCGGGGAGGTCGCCGTCGCGATACGGCGACGGATCGCGGCGCGCGAAGGGCGCGTAGGCCACGGCCGGCTCGGGCGTCTCCGTCTCGACGCTCGCGCCGTGCTTCGCAGCGACGTCGTCGACGGGATAGATGATCCCCTCGCCGCCCTCCGGCTTTCTCGCGCCGACCATGACGATCGCGCACGGTCCGTCGCCTGCGCCAATGAAATTGTGATTCGTCCACGGCGGGCAATGGACGAAGTCCCACTGCTTCAGCTGCCGCTCCTCTCCTTCGATCACGAGGATGCACTCGCCGGCGACGACGAGGAAGTCCTCCTGCTCGGACTCGCCGTGATACATGCACACGGGCTCGCCGGGCTGGACGACGACGAGCTGGAAGCCGAGCTGATCGAAGTTCCGGTCACCCTCGAGGTCGGCCCAGCGACCGAGGCCCTCTCGCTGACGCCACAGGACGTCGCGCGCGTTGACGACGTATGCGCCCGAGTCGCTCACGGCAGCCACCCGTCCTGGTAGGCCGCCCGCGCCTCCGGCGCAAAGTGGGCATAGGCCTCGTCCGGCTTCGACGTCTCCTCCGGCACGCTCGCGCCGTACTTCGCGGCCACCTCGTCCACGGCGTAGACGACCTCGAAGCCGCCGGCGCGGTTGCCGACCATGACGATCGCGCACGGCCCATCGCCGGCGCCGATGAACGCATGCTTCGTCCACGGTGGGCAGTGGACGAAGTCCCACTGCTTCAGCTGCCGCTCCTCGCCCTCGATCACGAGGATGCACTCGCCGGCGACGACGAGGAAGTCCTCCTGGCCACGCTCGCCGTGGTAGAGGGCGTGCTGACCGGGTGACATGACCTGGATGCGGAAGCCGAGCTCGGTCCACTCCTGCCCGCCTTCGAAGTCGGTGTCCTGCCCGCGATCCTCGCTTCGCACCCACGTCACGTCGCGCGCGTTGAGCACGAACCAACCCTCCCCCTGTGGGATGAGCCCTGCCTCTGTCTCCTTCAAGGTCGCTTCGGAAACCATGAGGGAATAGTTAGCACAAGGGAAAAAGCACGCAAAAGGACCGTCGCAGCATCGTCGCAGCGCCTCCTGACGGGTAGAAGGAGTACACACCCGAAGGAGGTGTCATGTACACACGAGACGCACGATCGCCGCGACGACCCAAGGCGAGGACGGCTCACTCACGTTGCCGCCGCTCTAGGCGTCGCGGCTGCAGTGAGCTGCGGTGCTTCTGCCGGGCTCGGGCTCGGCGTTGGCGCTCGTACCACCGAACAACACGACCGAGCCGAGCATCGTGGGCGAAGCGGTCGAGAGCCGCACGCTGACGGCGAACCGGGGGTTGTGGTCCGGCTCGACGCCGATGTCGTTCGCGTATCGCTGGCTGCGCTGCCCGACCGACGGTGGGGCAGCTGACGGCTCCAACTGCGCCGTCATCGCGGGTGCGACCGGCACGACGTACCGGTTGCGCGACGCCGACGTCGGGATCCGGATCCGCGTACGTGTGATCGCGACGAACGCAGACGGTTCCGACTCTGCGGCGTCCAATCCGACGGGAATCGTCCAGGGCTCGGCGAGGCCACGTGTCGTCGACCCACCGACGATCTCGGGCTCACCGCTGCTCGGCGACACGCAGACCGCGAATGCCGGCACGTGGGCGGGGACACAGCCGATCACGTTCACGTACGAGTGGCGAAGCTGTAACGCCAACGGCGGTAGCTGCTCGTCGATCGGCGGCGCGACCGCAAAGAACGTACGTCACACGGCAGTCGGACATCGGCCGGACACTGCGCGTGAGGGTCACCGCGCGCAACACGATCGGCACGGAGACAGCGACGTCGGTGCCGACGGCGGTCATCAACGTCGCAGCGCCGACCGGGTGCCCCGGTGGCAACGGGCCAGTCAACGTCAGCCAGGTGACGCCGCCGGCGCGCCTACTCGTGGACCGGTTCCAGGCGTCGCCGAACCCGATCACGCAGTCGTGTCCGAGCTCACCGTGGGCTTCCGCGTGACCGCGTGTGGCGGCCGGCCGGTCGCCGGCGCGCTCGTGTACGTGACGGCGGTGCCGTACAACCAGTTCAGGATCCAGCCCGAGCAGCAGACGGGTGGAGACGGCATCGCGATCCTGCGGATGCCCCGCCTCAAGGGTTACCCCGCGGCGAAGAACCAGACGCTGCTCGTGATGTTCGTCCGTGCGCGTAAGAGCAGCGACCCGCTGCTCGGCGGCATCTCGACGCGACGCCTGATCTCGTTCCGGCTCGCGAAGTAGCGAAAGGGCAGTTCTAGGCTGAGACCGCTTCGGCGGTCTCAGCCGCACCCGCTCGCGCCTGCGCACGCACGACGGCAGCGCCGACGAAGTCGCGGAACAGCGGCGCGGGACGCACCGGGCGCGACTTGAACTCCGGGTGGTACTGGCTCGCGACGAACCACGGGTGGTCGGCGAGCTCGACGATCTCGACGAGCCGTCCTTCGTAGACGGTGCCCGAGACGATGAGGCCAGCGTCGACGAGTTGCGGCCGCAAGTGGTTGTTCACCTCGTAGCGGTGACGATGTCGCTCGTGGACGACCGCCTCGCCGTAGAGCTCTCGCGCGCGCGTCCCTTCGGCCAGCTCGACCGCCTGTGCGCCGAGCCGCATCGTGCCGCCGAGATCCTCGATCTCCTTCTGCTCCGGCAGCAGGTCGATGACGGGATACGGCGTCTCGGGATCCATCTCCGTCGAGTTGGCGCCGTCGAGACCGACGACGTGACGCGCGAACTCCGACACGGCAACGTGCATGCCCAGGCAGATGCCGAGATACGGGATACGGCGCTCGCGCGCGACGCGGCAGGCGAGGATCTTCCCCTCCCAGCCGCGCGAGCCGAAGCCGCCGGGCACGAGCACGCCGTCCACCTGCTCGAGCTCTCGCTCCGCCTCCTCGAGCGACATCCCCTCCGCGTCGACCCAGCGGACGTGGACATGGCTCCGGTGGTGGATGCCCGCATGCTTCAGCGCCTCGTGAACGGAGAGGTAGGCGTCGTGAAGCTTCACGTACTTGCCGACGAGCGCGATCTCGACTGTCGAATCGCGCTCTCCGATCCGTTCGGTGAGCGCCTCCCACTCACCGAGGTCGACCGGCGCGTCGGCGAGGCCGAGCTTCTCGCAGACGAGCGCGTCGAGGCCCTGAGCACGCAGCGCCTCCGGGACGAGATAGACGTCGGGCACGTCCTCGTTCGACACGACTGCCTCGGGCTCGACGTCGGCGAAGAGCGCGATCTTGTCGCGGATGTCCGTCGACAGCAGCTCGCGCGAGCGGCACACGACGATGTCGGGATGAATACCGATCCGCCGCAGCTCGTTGACGGAGTGCTGCGTCGGCTTCGTCTTCAGCTCGCCGGCAGAGTCGATGAACGGGACGAGCGTGACGTGGAGGTAGAGGACGTTCTGAGGCCCGGCCTCGCGCCGGAACTGACGGATCGCCTCGAGGAACGGCAGCGACTCGATGTCGCCCGACGGTGCCGCCGATCTCCGAGATGACGACGTCGCAGTCGGTCGTCTCCCCCACGCGCCGGATGCGCTCCTTGATCTCGTTCGTGATGTGCGGGATCACCTGCACCGTCGAGCCGAGGTACTCCCCGCGACGCTCCTTGCGGATGACCGAGTACCACACCGCGCCCGAGGTGTGGTTCGCCGTCGCGCTGAGGTTCTGGTCGAGGAAGCGCTCGTAGTGGCCGATGTCGAGATCGGTCTCCGCGCCGTCCTCCGTGACGAACACCTCGCCGTGCTGGAAGGGGCTCATCGTGCCCGGGTCGACGTTGATGTACGGGTCGAACTTCTGCACCTCGACCTTGAGCCCGCGCGCCTTGAGCAGCGCACCGAGCGAGGCCGCGGTGATCCCCTTGCCGAGCGACGACACGACACCACCTGTGACGAAGACGTACTTGACGGGCTTCCTCGTCATGGCTGCCGTCCGAGCGCGTCGAGCTCGCGGAGAACGGGCGTCCGCTCGATCGCCTCGCCGAGGGAACGCGCTTCACCGAGGAGGTTGAGGGTGGCGAGGGCGCCGATCGCAATCCACTGTCCGCGCCCCGTGAGCCGACCCACGGAACTTAAGCCTAGCAGCGCGCCCAGAGCATTCGCACCTGCGTCACCGAGCATCGCCATCTCGCGGAGATCGTAGGGAAGGAGGACGACGGCGGGCGCGAGCGGCGCGCCGAGCGGAAGCGCAGCGGCGAGGTACGCCTTGAGCGCGCGTCCGGGCTTCGTGTCGAGCTGGTTCAACGCGTTCGCCGCGAGCCCGACGAGCAGCGCGCCGGACAGCCGTCGCGTCGCAATCAGCCCGATCGCGGGGATGGCCACGAGCTTGAGCACGCCCGTCGTCGTGCCAGCGCGGAGGTGTGCCCGTGCTCCACGCTCAGGTCCGCTCCACAGGTCGTCGGCAAGCCCGACCGCGGCGACGGCAGCCGTTGCGGGCCCGGCGGCGAGACCCGCGACCCATCCCACGATCGGCAGCCGCAGGCCGCGGTGGTTTCGTCCCTGCGGACCGACCGCGAGCAGGACGTGCGCGAGTTGGCGCCCGCGATGGAGGAAGCCACGCAGGTCACGCTCGGTGGCGCGGTGCTCGAGCGGCAACTCGACCTCCTCGACCGAGAGGCCGGCGCGTAGCGCATCGACCGTCATCCCCACCTCGCAGCCGAAGCCAGCCGCAAGCGGAAAGCACTGCGCCCGTGCTTCGGATGTGAGGAAGCGTTGCCCCGAGAGCGGTTCGCGTGCCTCGAAGCCAGTCAGCCGCCGGATCAGCGCCCTGGCGACGCCTTTCGTCACGCCGAGCCCGCCGCCGCGCCGCTCGACGAACACCGCGACCGTGAGATCCGCGGTAGAGCTCTCGAGCGACCCCACCTGCCCGCGGATGTCCGCGTCGCAGAGCAGAAGCCGTCCGGGCGGCGCCACCTGCTCGCCGAGCGTAAGCGCCTGGCCCTTTCCACGCCGAGGCAGGCGGACGACGCGAGCGCCTGCCGCCTCGGCGACGACCGCCGTTCGATCGCGAGAGCCGTCGTCCGCTACGACGACGACCGCGTCCGGCAACTCGCGCCGGAGGGCGGCGACAGTCTCCGCAATACGTTCCTCCTCGTCGCGTGCGGCGAGGAGAACGGTGACGGTCTCGTGCGTCGTCACCCGTCGTTCGGCGACAGGAGCTTCGGTCAACGGCGTCACCGGCGGCAAGACGCCGTCCGTCGCAGCCGGCTTCAACCCGTAGCTGCCGGGTGCCGCCCCCGCGAGCAGGAGTGCCAGGGCGAGGCGGCCGACACGCGTCTCGACGAAGTCGACGCTCGAGAGCGCAGCCTTGTCGAATGCGTCGACGGCGGTCGGGCTCGCCGCCGATGTCTCCACTCCGACCGCCGGCACGCCCGCCTCCGAGAGCCCTTCGTAAAAGCCGCGAAGGAGCCTCGCCGTGTCGCCGCGCTGACGCGCCGCCGAGCGGACGACGATCACCGCGTCGGCTTCCTCCCTGTCGTTCCCCGCTCGCTCCTCCACGAGCTGCGGCGCAAGCGCACGCCAGACAGGCCCCCTTCCGCCATTGACGAACTCCTGGGCGAGTCGCCGGCCCAGGTCGCGCGCCGCCTCGGGCCTGGCGTAACGGGCGAGCCCGGGACGCTCGTCCAGCGCGCCGTCCAGCTCCTTGAGGTCGACAGGCACACGCATCGCGCGAAGGCGCAGCGGCTTCCCGGCTCCCGCGTCGGTGAGCGTTCGCTCGACGAGATCTCGGACTTCCGCGTCCACTGCCCCGACGAACACGACGCCCACGCGCTTCTTGTCGAGCAGATCGGCCATCAGCAACGGGTACGACTCCTCGATGAACGTCTCGGCCGCCCGCTGCGCGCGTGTGAGCTCGCCGCTTCGCACGCGTGCGCTGTCGAGGCGACCCTCGAGCTCGTCGATACGGTCGTGGAGGATCTTTCGCTCGCTCTTCTTCACGAAGCCCCCGCTCGAGATGCCGACGCCGACGAGGATGCCGAGGATGAGCGCGAGAAAGACGGCGGTCAGCGACGCGACGTGATAGCGAAGGTCGAACATCGCTAGCCGACCGAGAGAGCGGCGGCCGTCTGGAGCAGGTCGTGGAGGCGGTCGACGGCGGCGCGGGGAAGCGCTCGCGGTCGGCCGAAGCCTTCCGGGCGCCAGGCGCCCTCGACCGCAACTGTCACCATCGTCCGATCGGGCGCAGCCTGCCGGAGACGCACTTCGACGTCGAGACGGTCTGCGGTCAGCGTCCAGACGACGCGCTCGTGCAGCTCGACGACCTTGACGATCGCGAGCCCCGTCGCGTTCGCGCGCCTGAACATGGTCGGCGTGCTCAGCCCGACCACGTCCCAGCGCGCACCTGGCGCAAGGCCGCGCCTGTCGGGCCGTACCGTCGAGATTGTCGGCCACCAGTCGGCGAGGTGATACGGCTCGGCGAGGAAGACCCACACGTCCGCACGGGACGCGAGCAGCTCACGCGAAGCTTCGACCCTCATCGGCCGTGCTTCGTTGACGATGTCGACACAGTCTCGTTGCCCATGGGCGCGCCGGCGCTCAGTATGCTCGCAGCGGGGAGGAGGCTGGGAGCACCTTGGCCACTCGGACAGGTCCCGATCAGCCGATGCCGACGAGGTCGAGCACGCGTTGCCCGAGCACGTGGATGAAGGCGCGAAGGTCTGGCGACGCGGCGACGGCGACGACGATCGCGCCGAGACCGGCCACGGCGAAGGCGGCGAGCGGCCACACCCCGATCCGGCGGCTCACGAGCCGCGAGACCCCTTTCGCGTCGACGAGGATCTCGCCCACGCGCAGGCGCGCCATGAAGGTCGACGACATGCCAGACCGGTTGCGCTCGAGGAACTCGATGAGATTGAAGTGGGTGCCGACAGCGACGATCAGCTGCGCTCCCTTCTCGTACGCGAGCATGAGCGCGACGTCCTCCGAGATCCCGAACGCGGGCACCCGGTGGTACTCGAGGCCGAGCCGCTCCGCTCGCTCGGCACCGGGCGCGTCCCCGTTGGGATACGCGTGGACGATCAGCTCGGCACCACTCGATAGCGCCCGATCGGTGACGGAGTCCATGTCGCCGACGATGACGTCGGGCTTGTAGCCGGCCTCGATCAGCGCGTCGGCACCACCGTCCACGCCGATCAGCACGGGTCGGAAGTCGCGGATATACGACCGGACGATGTGGAGGTCGTGCTTGTACCCCGGCCCACGCGCAACGACGAGCGCGTGACGATCGCGGAATCGCGTCTCGACGTGGGGAAACGCAATGCCCTCGGCGAGGTCCCGGCCCTCGTCGCGCATGTAGCGCATCGTGTTCTCGGCGAACGTCTCGATCGCGAGCGCCAGCCGCGTCTTCTGCTCCTCGAGCTCCTCCTCGAGCTCCGCCTCCTCCCGCAGGCGGCCCGGCGCGAGGCATTCACCGTTCCGGAAGACGCCCGACGCGCGCACCGTCACGTGCTCGCCTTCGGAGAGACGGTCGAAGAGATCCCCTCCCGTGACGTCGACCAGCTGAACGCCGCCGCGGACGAGCGCGAGCGGGCCTGGATTCGGATAGCGGCCGGTGGCGGAAGGGGCGACGTTGACGACCACGCGCACGCCCGACTCGACCAGCTCCTCGGCCGAGACGCGGTCGATGTCGGCGTGATCGACGATCGCGATGTCGTCGGGTGTCAGCCGCTTGACGAGATGCTTCGTGCGGCGGTCGAGCCTGGCCGACCCGGTCACCTCCACGAACGCCCTCGTCCTGGGCCGCTTCCGACGGATTGGTGTCCTGATTGCCATACCGGCTACTCTCCCGCCGCGAGCGCTGCGAGGAACTCGCGGCCGCCCAGCATACGCTCGATCTCCTCACGCCGCTCGTCATCCGAGAGCTGCCGAATGCGCGTGTGCGTCGGGTGGCCGGGAACCTTCTCGACTGCGAAGTGGCGGTCGGCACGGCTCGCGATCTGCGGAAGGTGCGTGATCGTCACGACCTGCGCGCGACCCGCCAGCCGCACGAGCGTGTCGGCCACCGCGTGCGCGGTCTCGCCACCGATGCCGGCGTCGATCTCGTCGAAGACCATCGTCGCGCCGCCACCCACGGCGGCGAGAGCGAGCGCGATGCGCGAGAGCTCGCCACCGGACGCCGTCTGCGCAACCGGTGCGAACGGCAAGCCTGCGTTCGGCCTGATGAGGAAGGACACCTCGTCCCTGCCGGCCGATGAGGTCTCACGCTCGATCAACTCGATCGTGAACTCGCCATCGCCCATGCCGACACCTCGCAGCTCCTCGGCCACGGCCTCGGCGAACCGCTCCGACGCACCGGCACGCGCCGCGTGGAGAGATTCGGTCAACGTGTCCACGGTGGCCTGCGCTTGCGCTACCGCCCTGGCCGACGCCGCCACGGGATCGTCCCCGTCAGCCAAAGCGTCGAGCTCGGCCCGCGCAGCGGCGGCTCGTTCGAGCAGCTCCTCGACTGACTCCGCCCGGTAGCGGCGGCGCACGTCGGCGAGGTGGTCGAGGCGTGCTTCGACGTGCTCGAGCCGAGCGGGATCGGCTTCGAGCGAGGCGAGAAATGCCCTGACGCCGCTCCCGACCTCGCGCAGACGTACCTCCGCGTCCCGCAGCTCGGCGGCGAGGGGCTTCAGCTCGTTCGCGATCTCCGCAGCGCGCTCGACGTTGACCCCGGCCGCGGCCACGAGCCCCAGTGCGCCCTCACCGTCGTCGGGCACCAGTGCGGTGGCTGCTGCCGTCGCTGCGTCGGCGAGCTCGGTGACGTGACGCAGTCGCTCGCGCTCGGCGCGCAGGTCGGTCTCGGCACCGGCCTCGATACCGGCCGTGTCCTCGACGAGGGCCGCGAGCTCGGCAAGCCGTTCCTCCGCGGCGGCTGCGTCGCCTGCCAGGGCTTCGTGGGCGCGCCGTGCGGCGCCGAGCGCCCGCCACGCCCGCCGCAACTCCGAGCGGCGCCGCATCTGGTCGTCTCCGATGAATGCGTCGAGAACATCAAGCTGATAGGCGGGCCGCGCAAGGCGACGCTGCTCGAACTGCCCCGACATCGCGATCACGCTCTCGGCCAGCGCCGCGACGTCCTCTCGCGCAGCGGAGCGCCCCCAGGCGTAGGCGCGCGTCCTGCCATCGCCGAACACGCGCCGGGCGATGGCGAGACCTTCTTCGCCGTCCGGCCGTAGCTCGGAGATCCCCGCGAGCTCGTCGTCGTCCAGCAGGCTGGCGCCGGCATCGATGTCGGCCTCGACGTAGGCCTCCGCGCCGTCGGAGCCGATGAGCGCCACGTCGCCGCGGGCGCCGAGGAGCAGGCCGACCGCCTGCGACAGGATCGTCTTGCCCGCGCCGGTCTCGCCTGTGATCGCGTTGAGCCCCGGCGCCAGCTCGAGCTCGGCCTCGCGGATGAGCACGAGATTCTCGATGCGGAGCCTACGAAGCAAAGGTCTCGCGATAGCGCCGGAAGAACGTCGCCTCGGGAAGCACCGCGAGGCGGGCCGGACGATCGCCGAGCCGCACCGCGATGCCGTCGCCCGCGTTGAGCTCGGCGAGGCGGTGGCCGTCGACGAGCACCGTCACCGGGACGTCAGGCGTCCGGTTCACGATCTCGACGCCCTGGCTGCGAGGCAGTACGAGCGGCCGCGCGTGGAGCGAATGAGGCGAGACGAAGGTCACGGCCATCGCGTCGAGCCCCCAGGCGAGCACCGGGCCGCCGTTCGAGAGGTTGTATGCCGTCGAGCCCGTAGGCGTCGCGCAGATGACGCCGTCGCACGGCACGCGTCCGAGGCTTTCTTCGCCCACCGTCCACTCGATCTCCACCATGCGCCCGAGCGTGCTGCTCGTCGCGACGACATCGTTCACGGCGACTGCGCGCTCGTCGCCGGCCTCGACGTCCACGGTCGCCAGGTCCACGACCGCGTGCTCGCCGGCGAAGACGCGAGCGACACCCGCCTCGAGCTGATCCCCGTCGACCGACGTGAGGAACCCGACACGCCCGAAGTTCACGCCGAAGACGGCCACGCCGGTTCCGAGGAACCGCTGAAGCGCACGCAGCATCGTCCCGTCCCCGCCGAGGACGATCGCGACGTCGGCCGACTCCGCGCCAGCATCGTCGACAAGCTCGACGCCGGCGGCCGTCGCAGCCGCCTCCAGCCGCGACACGGCGTCGCGGATCTTCTCCGGCTTGCCGTGTGTGACGACGGCAGCGCGCCGCACCGGCTCGCCTGATGTCGGCTCAGCCGACGGCATCGGCGATCCAGGCGTCGAGCGAGTCCGGGAGCCGGGGGCTGTCGTCATGGACGAGGTGCAGGAAGAACTCGCGATTTCCCTTCGGGCCGGGCAGTCCGGAGTCTACGACGCCGGCCACGCGCGCGCCCCAATCGAGCGACGCCGCTGCGATCTCCGCGAGCACGCGGGCATGGACGGCAGGATCGCGTACGACGCCGCGCTTGGCGTCAGCGCGACCCGCCTCGAACTGCGGCTTGACGAGCGCGAGTGCCTGCCAGCCAGACGCCGCAAGGCGCGAGCGCGGGCGGCAACGCGGTCTTCAGCGAGATGAAGGAGACATCGCAGGTCACGAGGCTCGGCGCGAAGGGAAGGTCCTGGACCTCGCGCACGTTCGTCCGCTCGAGGACGGTCACGGCCGGATCGTCACGGACGCGCGGATGGAGTTGCCCGTAGCCGACATCGAGCGCGATCACCCGAGCGGCGCCGTGCTGCAGCAGGCAATCGGTGAAGCCGCCGGTCGATGCCCCCACGTCGAGACAGCTCGCCCCTTCGACCTCGACGCCGAACGCAACAAGGGCTCGTTCGAGCTTCTCGCCGCCGCGGGAGACGTAGCGGGGCGGCGCCGAGACGGACAGCTCCATACCCTCGTCGACCTGCTCGCCCGCCTTCTCGTGACCGGGTACCCGGCCCGCGAGCACGAGCGCCTGCGCCTGCGCTCGCGACTCCGCGAGGCCGCGCTCCACGAGCAGGATGTCGAGCCGCTTCTTCACCAGCAAAGCGTAGAGGCCGCGCTCCCACGCACCAAGGTGGCCGTTCCAGCCGCTAGTGCGTGCGGATGGCGAGGTCGGAGACGATCGCTCTCGAGAACCGACGTGTCAGCAGGGACGAGCTCCAGACGCCCGTGCGCCCGTGCCGCTGCCGCGTCGGCCATCGCTCTCGACTCGTCGGCGCCGTGGACGAGGTAGTACCCGTCCTCGTCGAGGACGTCGTCGACGATCTGGAAGAGGAGGCCGAGCTCGTCGCCGAATGCACGCCACGGCGCCTGGTCTTCCTCGGACACTCCTGCCGCCCAGAGCGCACAGCCGACGGACGCGGCGAACAGGCGCCCGGTCTTGAGTCGATGGAGCTCCGCGAGGTCGTGCACCTCGCCGTGGATGTCGAGGTGCTGGCCGCCGATCATGCCGAGCGTCGCCTCGGCGAGCTCGCGCGCGACGAACGGCGTGGGATAGGACAGCGCCTGCCGGAACGCCTCGGCGAGCAAAGCGTCGCCGGCGAGGATCGCGTTCGCCTCGCCGAAATGCGCCCACGTGCTGGGGCGCCCGCGCCTGATGTCGTCGTTGTCGAGCGCCGGCAGGTCGTCGTGGACGAGCGAGAACGAGTGGATGAGCTCGAGCGCTGCGGCCGCAGGCAGCGCGTCCTCCGCCGACGCGCCGGCCGCCTCGCCTGTCGCGAGGCAGATGACCGGACGTATCCGCTTGCCGCCTTCGACGTACGCGTAGCGCACGGCATCTGCGAGGTCGCCGAGGTCGTTCGACAGCGTGAGCGTCGCGAGATAGCTCTCCGTCAAGTCGCGAAGCTCGTCAGCCGACCTCACGTGTCGACCTGATCCTTCGCACGCTCGATCTCCGCGTGCGCCTCGCGCGCGAGTTGCGCGATCTCGTCGAGCAGCTCGAGCGCCGATTCGGGGTCCTCCGTCTGCTCGAGCCGCACACGTGCAGCCTCCAGCCGCGTGAGCAGGAGCTCCGCATTCGTCAGCGGATCGATGCTCACGGCGCGACCTGCTCGCGCGCCACGCGTCCGAGCACACCGTTGACGAGGCGCGCGGCCTCGTCGGACGCGTACCGCTTGGCCAGGCTGACCGCCTCGGAGATCGCCACCTCGACCGGGACCGTAGCGTGCTTCAGCTCGTACAGCCCGATCCGAAGAACGTTGCGCTCGAGCACGCCGAGCCGGTCGGCCGGCCATGAGTCGGATGCCTCGTCGAT
The DNA here is from genome assembly GCA_963724675.1 of uncultured Actinomycetes bacterium. Lineage (GTDB taxonomy): Bacteria > Actinomycetota > Thermoleophilia > Gaiellales > Gaiellaceae > PALSA-612. Next base: position 348,056 of record CAVRVP010000001.1, read on the forward strand.
CGCGCGATCGAGCTCTGCCGCCTCGCGCGCCACGGCCTCGGCGAGCTCGCGGCTGAAGGGGTCGATGTCGCCTGCGTGCAGCGATGCAAGCGGCTGGCCGGTCAGGTCCCACTGATAGAGGAGAAAGAGCGCTGTCCGCCGCGCTGCTCGACGCCCGGCCATCAGTCCACGACCTCTTCCACCGTTACGTCGACGCGGAGCGGACGCGCGTCGAGCGCATTCGCGATCGCAGCGCCGACGTCGGCTTGCACGCGACGTGCGACATCTGGCAACACGGCGCCGGCGGCACAGCTCAGGCTCGACCGCGACCGTGGCGGCCCGCGGGTCCTCGACCTTCACGTGCGTCGATCGGCTGCGCACGGAGCGGACCCCGGCCACCGATGCCGCTGCGTCACGCACGAGACGCGTGAGCGCCTCCTCGTCGACGGCGATCCGACCGAGCTCGGAGTGCTCGAGATCGATCACGTCGCCACCAGAGCCGGAAGCAGGCCTTCGGACTCTTCGAGGTACGACGTCGAATAGTCACCCGAGCGGAAGGCGTCACTCGCGAGGATGTCGAGAGCGAGCTCTCGCGTCGTGTGCACTCCCGACACCTCGAGCTCGCCAAGGGCGCGCAGGCCGCGGGCGATCGCACCGTTCCGGTCGACGTCCCAGACGACGAGCTTCGCGAGCAACGAGTCGTAGTGCGGCGAGACGACCGTGCCCTCCTCGACGTGCGTGTCGAGCCGGTCGAACGGCCCGAGCGGCGGCCGGAAGCGCGTGATCGTCCCGGGCGAGGGTGCGAACCCGCGTGCGGGATCCTCGGCGTTGATGCGCACTTCGATCGCGTGGCCGCTGCGGCCCGCTCTCCCGGTAGCCGTCAGCGTCTCGCCTGCTGCGATGCGCAACTGCTCGCGCACGAGATCGAGACCGGTCACGAGCTCCGTCACGGGATGCTCCACCTGAAGGCGCGCGTTCAGCTCGATGAAGTAGAACGAGCCGTCCGGTCCGACGAGGAACTCGAAGGTGCCCGCGTTCCGGTACCCGACGGCAAGACACGCGCGCTCCGCGCCGCCTCCATCTCCTCGCGCGTCTCGGGGGTCAGGGCCGTCGACGGTGACTCCTCGACGAGCTTCTGATGGCGGCGCTGGATCGAGCACTCGCGCTCGCCGAGCGTGAGCACGCCGCCCTGGCCGTCCGCGAGCACCTGGATCTCGATGTGGCGGGCGGGCACGATCGCCCGCTCGAGGTAGACGCTGCCGTCGCCGAACGCCGCAAGCGCCTCGTACGAGGCGGTGTCGAACGCCCCGTCGAGCTCCTCCGGCGAGCGGACGAGGCGCATGCCCTTACCGCCGCCGCCGGCGGCCGCCTTGAGCAGCACGGGGTACCCGATCTCGTCCGCCGCCGAGCGCGCGTCGCCTGCCGTCGCAAGCCCCGCCGTACCCGGCACGACCGGGACGTCGGCGCCGGCCATCTCCTCCTTTGCCCGCACCTTGTCGCCCATCCGCTCCATCACGTCCGCGTCCGGCCCGATGAAGACGAGATCGTTGTCGGCGCACGCGTGCACGAACGCGGGGTTCTCGGCGAGGAAGCCGTACCCGGGGTGCACGGCGTCACATCCGGTCGTCTGGGCCGCGCCGACGATGGCGGGGATCGACAGGTAGCTCTCGGCCGCGGCCGCCGGCCCGATGCACACGGCCCGGTCCGCCAGCCGGACGTGGAGCGCGTCTTGATCGGCGGTCGAGTAGACCGCCACCGCCTCGATCCCGAGCTCGTGGAGCGTGCGGATGACGCGCACCGCGATCTCGCCGCGGTTGGCGATGAGGACGCGCGCGAACATCGCTACAGAACGGGTGGGCGGCCGTCGGCCGGCTCGAGCTCGAAGAGGAGCTGGCCGTACTCGACGGGCTCGGCGTTCTCCGGATGGATCGCGCGGATGATCCCCGACTGTTCGACCTTCACCTCGTTCATGAGCTTCATCGCCTCGAGGATGCAGAGCGTCTGCCCGTCGACGACGACGTCGCCCACCTCGACGAACGGCGCGGCGCCGGGCTCGGGCGCGCGGTAGAAGGTCCCCACCATCGGCGCCTCGATCCGCACGATGCCGTCGCCGGGGGCGGCCGGCTCGGCGACAGCGTCCTGCTCGTCATCGCCGTGGGCTGCTGCCGGGGCCACCGGCGCGGTCGCGCGCTCGTCCGTCCGGCGGACGGTGACGCGCATGCCGGCGTCCTCGATCGTCACCTCTCCGACGCCGGACTCTTGGACGATGCGGACGATCTCGCGAATGCGTTCCGAGCGCGTCTGCTCGACGCCCGCGACTCCCTCCTCCTCGCGCCGACCCCGTCCGCGGATGGCGTTGAGGAGCGGCTCCGCAGCCTCCCCGAACAGCGCCAGCAGGCAGAGCTCCTCTTCACTTGCGGCGAGGCCTTCCCCCACGCCGTCGGTGCTGTCGAAGCCGAGCGGCGACTCCTCTGGCACCTCACCGCCGACGAGCTCGACCGCGCGCTGCACGGTCGGATCGATGGCGGCCGGCGGCGTTCCGAAACGGCCGGCGATGAGCGCCTTCAGCTCGTCCACCACCGTCTGGTACCGCTCTCCCGACAGGACGTGGACGAGCGCCTGCGAGGCGAGGATCTGTCCGATGGGAGCCGCCAGCGGCGGGTAGCCGACGTCGGCGCGTACCTGCGCGAGCTCGTCGAGCACCTCGTCGATGCGGTCGCTCGCAGCGTTGGCGCGGAGATGGACGTCGAGCGCCGCCACGAGCCCGGGCGGGAAGCGATGCTCGGCAGCGAGGGTCGCGACGCGGGGCGGTGTCGGCGTGACCGGCTCGTCGCCGATGAACTCGTCGACGAGGTCGGACGCGCGCCAGGCGATGTCGACGTCGACGCCCGTGTCGAACCCGAGGCCGGCAAGAGCGGTCGCACCCGACTCGGCGGAGACGCGGTGAAGCGTGAGCGCGAGCGGGTACACCGCGCAGGCGATGAGATCCGCACCCGCGCGTGCAGCCTCGATCGCGGCGGCAAGAGCAGCGCCGCCTGCGCCCTGGCAGTAGAGCCCGACGGGAAGGCCGGACGCCTCCCGCACGGCGCCAACGAGATCGGCCGCACGCTGGGGGCTCAGCGATCCAGAGGGGTCGTGGATGAGCACCCGCGCCGCGCCGAACTCCGGTAGCTCCTGCGCCTTCTCCACGAGCCAATCCGCGTCGATCTGACGGCTGGGGCTGTAGACGAGGCCCGCGTCGAACTCCCGGCCGGCAGCGGTGATGGCCTTCGCGGCCTCGCGCAGGTTGGAGACGTCGTTCAGGGGGTCGTGCAGCCGAAAGACGTCGATGCCGTTCTCCGCCGCGCACGCGACGAAGCGCTCGGCAAGGTCGATCCGGACCGGGCGCGAGCCGACGAGGAACCGTCCGCGAAGCGCCATCGCGAGCGGCGTCGTCGTTCGGGCCTTGAGCATCCGGATCCGCTCCCATGGGCTCTCGACGCCCCTGCGCACGGCGGTCTCGAAGCACCCTCCTCCGGACACCTCGAGGTACGCGAAGCCCGCCCCGTCGAGGATCTCGGCGAGGCGAAGCTGTTCGCCCGTCGGCAGCTTGCCGGCGAGCGGCTCCTGTCCGAGCAGGCGAAGAGTCGTGTCGACGAGCCTCGGCACGCGGTGAGCCTATCTAGGAGCGCTTCCCGAGGCAGTGCGCGGGAGCGTTCGCACAACTGGCACAGATCTGGCACGGAAATGTCCAAAACGGACACTTGGCGGGCGCGGCGTGGGCTGCGACCCTGGAAAGCGTGCCGACCTCGACGAAAACCCTCCTCGCAGTCGCCGTCGTCTCGGCGTCGGTTGTCGCTCTCGCCTTCGCGGCGACGGCGTCAGGACACTTCGACCTTACCGGCCAGTACACCCACAGTGGTTGCCCGGGAACGACGGCGAATCGCGTCGATCCGATCAACGTCGTCTTCTACGACTGGGGAACGTGGGGTCGCGTCGTCAGCCAGGTCGAATCGCACACGGGAGCGACCGACACATCGGGCTCCTCGCAGATGTTCGTCGACCACGGCAGCTGCTACCCGATGCATGCGCAACGCGCCACGTGCGGCCCGACGTGCTCGCGCTATCACATGCGCGTTCGTGGTCAGCACTCCGATCCCCACTACCGCTGGCCCGCGACGGCGGGCGCACACCACGAGGACTGGGTCGTGAGCTGCCTTCCGAGCGGATGGCACGCGGTCGATGCGAACGGGCCCAATGGCAGCGGGTTCGACCAGGGACGCAACGCCCTCGTCAACGCGATGGCGGGCGGAGGTCACGCGTACTTCTACGCGTGGTGGGGCAACACGCAGAACTTCCGCCAGTGCGACGGGGACTACGCAGGCTCGGACGGCGCGACGTCGTACATCCGTATCCACCAGGTGAACCATTGAAGGGGCAACGTCTCCCTGTGGCGGCGTTGGCGGCAGGTCTGGTGGCCTGCGCGCTTGTGGGACTTGTCACCGTGCTCGAGGGGACTGGGGCCGCAGGAGCCAAGCAAGCACCGCCACGGAGCTCGTTCGACCTCGATCGCGCCCGCGCGATCGCAGACTTTCCCGTGTACTACGGCGGCGCGGCGGTCGAAGGTCACCCGCTGACGGCGGTGCTACGCCGGAAGGACACTGCCGATTACGTCGCGTTCGTCTACGGCGACTGCATCGTCGAGAGCGACACGGGCTGCGCTCCTCCCGCCGAGATCCAGGTTTGGCCGGCGTGCAAACGGAGCCTCAGCCTCTACGACGCGGGCGCTTCGAGCGTCCCCACGCCCGACAGGACACTCGTGCGCGGTGCGCCAGGCGCGTTCTTCGACGACGGCCGGCGGCTCGAGATCCAGACCGGACGGGCGACCGTCGTCATCTTCTCTGCGTCGAGAGCAGCGTCGCTCCGGATCGGATCGGCGCTGCGAGGACTCAATGTCGCCGTGGCGGCCGGCGGGTCACTTCCGTCGCCCGCCGACGGCGCCGTCGAGGGGCGACTACGGTGCTGAGCCCCTGATGTCGTGGTTCTGGCCGATCGTGCTCGCTGTCGCCGCAGTCGCGGCGGGCATCGTCTTGCTGCTCGGGCGCACGGGCCGCGCGCTGTTGGTGGCATTGACCGTTGCGCTAGCCGTCCTCGGCGCGATCTGGCTCGCAGGCGTGCTGCTCGTCCGCCATGGGTGGCACAACATGGATGGCCTCGTCGACTGCTACCCGTCCTGCGATGGCTGGCAGCGGGCCGGCTCACTGCTCGTCTTCGGGCCGCCGATCGTCGCCGCCATTCTTGCTGCGACGGTTACCGTCGTCGCGCTTCGGCGGCGGCACTCTCAGGCGCGAGAGATGTAACGACCTTCGCGCGGGTCGACCTTGATGCGGTCGCCCTGATTGACGAACAGCGGCACCTGGACAACTGCCCCTGTCTCGAGCGTCGCCGGCTTCGTCACGTTCGACACCGTGTCGCCGCGCACGCCGGGCTCCGTCGCAGAGACCGTCAGCTCGACCGATGCCGGGAGCTGTATGCCCGCCGGCTTGCCGTCGACCATGAGCAGCTGCACCGAGCTCGACGCCTCGACGAACTGGAGCTCGTCGGCGAGATCCACGCGCGGCAGGTGGATCTGCTCGAACGACTCCTCGTCCATGAAGATGACCTCGTCGCCGGCGTCGTAGAGGTACTGCACCGCCTTCACCTCGGTGTGGATACGCGTGAACTTCTCGCCCGCGCGGAACGTCTTGTCGACGACGGCCCCGGACCCGAGGCTCTTGAGCTTCGTCCGCACGAACGCGCCACCCTTACCGGGCTTCACGTGCTGGAACTCGACAATACGCCAGACGTCACCTTCGACGTCGATGTGCATGCCGTTCCGGAATTGATTCGTCGAGACGACCTCGGCCACGGCGCGCCAGTCTAGTTGACGACCACGAGCTCCTTCGTGAACGGCGTGAGCACCTCCGGGCCGTCCTCGCCGACGATCGCCTCGTCCTCGATGCGAATGCCGCCGAGCCCGGTCAGATAGACCCCGGGCTCGACCGTGACGACGTTGCCGACGGCAAGCGTGCTCTCGAGCTCGGGATTGAGCCACGGAGCCTCGTGCACTTCGAGCCCGACGCCGTGGCCAAGGCCGTGGCCGAACTGCTCGCCGAAGCCGGCCTCTTCGATGATCGCCCGTGCGACGCGATCGACCTCGAGCCCGCGCGCTCCGGGCTTCACCGCCGCGAGCCCGGCGAGCTGGGCGTCGAGCACGACCGCGTACGCGCGCTCGAGCTCCGCGGGCAGCGGGCCGGTCGAGAACGTCCGCGTGCAGTCGGAGCAATAGCCGTTGACGACACAGCCCGCGTCGACGATCACCGTCTCACCGACCTCGATGCGCCGGTCCGACGGGACGGCGTGCGGCGATGCGCCCGCCGAGCCCGCCGCGACGACGGCTGAGAACGCCGCATCCTCCGCACCGAGCTCGTGCATCAGCTGCACGATCCGCCACGCGAGCTCTCGCTCCGACCGACCGACGAACGGCTCGCCGGCGAGCGTCTCCATCGCCTCGTTCAGGATCGCTGCGGACCGCCGCACCGCCGCCAGCTCGCCGCTGTCCTTCACCGCCCGCAACGCCTCGACGAGCCCGCGGCGCGTCACGAGCTCGACGCCTCCGTCTCGAAGAGCGTCGTGCCGCGCGACCGTCAGCGCATCGGCTTCGAAGCCGATGCGGCCCGAGAGCCGCTCGGCGAGATCCGCGAAGAGGTTCCGTCGTGTCTGCACCGTCTCCACGTCCGAGATCGCGCGGGCGCGTTCGACGTAGCGAAAGTCCGTGAACAGTTGCGCCCGCTCGCCATCGACGAGGAGGGCGGCATTCGAGCTCGAGAGCCCGCACAGGTACCGGACGTTGACGGGATTCGTGACGAGGAGCGGCTCCTCGAGCACGGCCCGCAGCCGCTCGAGGCGATCCTTCATCTGCGGTTCTCCGCGAGGAACTCGAGCGCCTCTTTGTAGCCGTCGGGGCCTTTGCCGATCACACGTCGGGCGGCGAGATCCGAGATGAGAGAGACGCGGCGCCAGTCCTCACGCTCCTCGATGTTAGACAGATGCACCTCGACGACGGGAATTTCGAGCAGCTCGACGGCATCGCGAATCGCGTACGAATAGTGGGTCCATGACGCGGGGTTGAGCACGGCGGCATCGGCCATCTCGGCGATCTCGTGCAGCCAGTCGATGTACTGACCCTCGTGGTTCGTCTGCCGGCAACGCACACCGATGCCGAGCTCCTTGCCCCAGTCGTAGATGCGCGACTCGAGCTCGTTCAAGGAGATGCCCCCGTAGATGGCAGGATCGCGCCGCCCGAGAACGCCGAGATTGGCGCCGTTGAGCACTTCGACCCGCACCCCGCGAATCTACGCGATGAGACTGTCGAGCGCGCTGCCGGACATCGGCGTCCGGAAGCGTGACCGCCGTGAGCGGCTTGCCCGGCGCCTCGAGCAGGACGAGTCGGACGCGGCCGTCCTCCACCTTCTTGTCGCGGGTGAGTGCCTCCCAGGCTCGCTCCGCGTCCACTTCGGGGCGCGTCGGCTGGAGCAGCTCCTCGACATTCCGCGCCTCGTCATCGAGCCCGGACAGCCGGAGCGCAGCGACCAGCCCAAGCGCCACCGCTTCGCCGTGCGGCAGCAGGTAGTCCGAGGCGGCTTCGAGCGCGTGCGCGAACGTGTGGCCAAGGTTGAGCATCCGGCGTTCTCCCAGATCCCGCGGGTCGCGCAGACACACCGCCGACTTGAATGCCGCGCAGCGCCGAACGAGCTCGGGCTCCGGCAGCTCCCACAGCTGCTCACCCGCCAGAAGACCTGTCTTCACGACCTCGGCCATGCCGTTCCGCCGCTCGCGCTCGGGCAGCGTCGCGAGCAGCGCCGGGTCGACCACCGTGCGCCGCGGCCAATGAAAGGCGCCCACGAGGTTCTTGCCTTCAGGCAGGTCGATGCCTGTCTTGCCGCCGATCGCGGCATCCACTTGACCCACGAGCGTCGTCGGCACCGCGATCCAGTCAACGCCGCGAAGGTATGTCGCCGCGACGAAGCCGCCGACATCCGTCGTCGTGCCGCCGCCGATGGCGACGAGCGTCCCGCCCCTCTCGAGGCGGAGCGCACTCCACAGACGGTCGCAGTCCGAGACCGTCTTGGACTCGACCGCATGCGTCGGGCAGTCGAGCGGCGAGGGATGAAGCTCGAGCACGGGGGCGTCCACGACCACTTCGACCGGACCGCCACCGTCCAGCACTCCGTACGCACCAGCCGCGACGTGGATCCCCCGCTGCGGCGAGCACGACGTCGTCGGCATCTCGAGCAGCGGCATCTGCTCGCTCCTCGTATACCGGCCTTCGCTGCGCGTAGAGGGCGCGGAACGCCGACTCGTCCTGGGCGAGAGGCCGTTCGCTGCCGCGGACGCGGGACCAGGCGGTGTCCACGTCCACGTCCACGTGAACGGTCAGTGCCCGCTCGCGCAATGCGGCTTGCGTCCGTTCGGACGTGAGCGCACCGCCGCCGAGAGCGACGACCGCGTGGTCGCCGGCGAGCACGTCAGCCGCAACGCGTTCCTCGACGCCGCGGAAGGTCGCCTCGCCGTCCTCGAACAGCTCCGAGATCGACGTCCCGCTCGCACGTTCGATCTCGTCGTCGAGGTCGACGAACGGCCTGCCAACGCGCTCCGCGACCGCACGGCCGAGCGTCGACTTGCCGGCGCCCATGAAGCCGACGAGCGCGAGCTGCCTGCCTTCTATCGGGGCGCCCAGTCGATCCTCTCCAGATAGGCGCGGTGGGCGCCAACGAAGTCCGCGAGCGCGTCGCCGCCGAACTTCTCGCGCGCCGCGCGCGCGATCTCGAAGGCAGCAGAAGCTTCGGCGACGACGGCGAGCGCCTCGACAGCTGCAGTGTCGGAGCGTTCGACGAGCGCCTCGGCCGGCTCGCCCGTCGATAGATCGACGGTACGAAGCGGCTGCATGAGGGTGGGCAGCGGCTTCATGGCGGCGCGGACGACGATCTCCTCACCGTTCGACACGCCCGCCTCGATGCCGCCGGCACGGTTCGACGCGCGATGGAGACCCCGGGCGTCGCGGACGATCTCGTCGTGCGCCCCGGAGCCGTGAAGGCTGGCGAGAGCGAACCCGTCCCCGATCTCGACCCCTTTGACGGCCTGGATGCCCATGAGCGCGCCCGCGAGGCGGGCATCGAGCCGCTCATCCCGGGTCGCGTATGAGCCGAGACCGGGCGGAACACCGGTCGCCCGCACCTCGACGATGCCGCCGACGGTGTCGCGTTCCTTTCGCGCCTGGTCGACTCGCGCGGCGAGCAGCTCGAGGTCGATCACGGTTCCGGCGACGTCGATGCCGATCTCGCGGAGCAGCGCCTTCGCCACCGCGCCTCCCGCCACCGTCACGGCCGTCTGCCGCGCGCTCGCACGCTCGAGCGCGTCGCGCACGTCGTCGAGCCCGTACTTCATCGCCCCCGCGAGGTCGGCATGACCGGGCCGCGGCGTCGTCACCGGCGTCGTGCCCTTCCCGGACGGCTCACCCTCGGGCGGCCACGGGCTCATCCCCCACTCCCAGTTCGCGTGGTCGCGGTTCCGGACGACGAGTGGCGAGCGGCGTGCCGAGCGTGCGCCCGTGACGAAGGCCGGCGAGCATCTCGACCTCGTCGGTCTCGATCTGCTGACGCGGGCTGCGGCCGTAGCCCTGCTGGCGGCGGTGGAGATCGGCATTGATCGCCGCGCGGTCGAGCACGAGCCCGGCGGGCAGCCCCGTCACGATCGCGACGAGCGCCGGCCCGTGCGACTCGCCGGCCGTTGTGAGCTCGAGCGTCACGCCTCGGAGCGTACTGCGGTGCGCATGACGTCGACGGGAGCCGGGACGCCCGTCCAGAGCTCGAAGGCTGCGGCACCCTGGGCGACGAGCACGTCGAGGCCGGTGACGACCTCGGCGCCGGCAGCACGGGCGGCGCGAGCCGTCGCCGTCTCGGGATACGGCAGGTCGACGAGGGTCTGCCCGCGGCCGACGTCGACGAGCACGTCGTCTCGCTCCGACGTTGCATTGACTACGAGGTCGGCGTCGCGCACATCGGGAGGCCACGATCCGCGACGGGAGAACACGCGGGCATCCGGCAGCGCATGCCGGAAGGCTGCGGCGGAACCGCCGTCGCCGAGGATCGCCGGATGGTCGGCCGTGAGCGTGGCGAGGATCGCCGTGTCGGTCGAGTACGCCTCGATCTCTCCGTCGCGGATGACGAGCGTGTTCACGGATGTCAGCTCCGTGTCGCAGAGCGCTGCCACGGCCAGCTTGTGCGGCGTCGTGACGTTTGCGCCCGCGAACCCGAGCTCTACGAGCCCGGCCACGGCGTGCTCCACACGGCCCTCCGGCACGGGGCAGAGGACGTACGTGCCGTCAATTCCCGTCGCGGCGAACGCGGCGTTCTGCATCCGCGGCGAGAGGGATCCCGTCAGCGGATGGCCGATGATGCCGATCAGCATTGGAGGCCTTCCCGGCTGTACGCGTTGAACGCATCGACGCTCGCCGTGAAGAAGTGGCTGCGGCAGTCCGGCTTGCGCACGAAGTAGAGATAGTCGACCTGCGCCGGGTGAGCGGCCGCGCGCATCGCGGCGAGGCCGGGATTCGCGATCGGCGTCGGCGGCAGACCTGTCCTGTTTCGCGTGTTGAAGGCCGAGCCCGAAGCCAGGTGGTCGTTCGTGATCGGCTCGGTCGGCGGGATGTTGAGGCCGTAGCGAAGCGTCGCGTCGATGCCGAGCGGCATCCCGGCACGGAGGCGGTTGTAGATCACGGCCGCCACGAGCTGCTGCTCGCGGGGCACGACGACCTCCCGCTCGATCATCGACGCGATGATGAGCACGTCGTACGGCGTGAGGTTCTTCGAGCGCGCGTAGCCCATGTCCACCCGCCGCCACGCCTTGCGAAACGCGTTCAGCTGGCGCTCGACGAATCGCGGCGCACCCTCGTTCGAGAAGAACGCGTACGTCGCGGGAAAGAGAAAGCCTTCGATCTGGTCGTTCGCATCCCGCCGAAACGCGGGTGGAATCGGCGCTGACGCCGTGGCCGCGAGGTAGCGGGGCGGCGTCATGCGCATCACCACGCCGCGCTTCTGCCGCGCAATCGTCCGGACTGCCCCGACCCGTTCCGCCATCTGCGCGCGCGTGAAGCCTTCCGGAAAGACGATCCGCAGCACCTTCGGAAGAGGCGTCGTGGGTGTTGGCGGCGCAGAGTCTCCGCCGCACCCGGCGAGCGCCAGCGTCGCGACGAGCGCGGCGGCGATGCAGCGGCTTCACGAGCGACGCATCCGCTCGAGGTAGCCGGAGAGGAGGTGCGCCGCCGCCTGCGCGTCGTCGCCGTCGGCGAGCACGGACGTGAAGCGCTCGTCATACATCTCGACGGGCACCGCTAGCCGCGAGCGCAAGGCTTCGACGAACCGCTCCGTCTCGAGCGCCTGCTCTCCCCGCTCGCCCTTGAGCGTCAGCGGAAGGCCGACGACGACGATCTCGGCCTCCTCCCGCGCGACGATCTCGGCGAGACGCGCGAGGCCCGCGTCGGTCGCCGCACCCTCGACCACATCGAGCGGCCGGGCGAGCACTCCCGTCGGATCCGAGACGGCGACGCCGGTCCGCGCGCGGCCGAAGTCGAGCGCGAGCACTTTCACGCGTCAGCCGCCCACCCGCTAGGCGCTGAGGGCGCCGACGATCAGCCGTTCCGCCTCGGCGAGCGCGGCCCCGAGCTGCGCGGCGTCCGTGCCGCCGGCGCGCGCCATCGTCGGCCTGCCGCCTCCGCCGCCCCCGACGAGCGCGGCGGCAGCCTTGACGACATCGGATGCGCTCACCTTCTCGGCCACTGCTCCGTCGAAGTTGCAGACGAGGTGCACGCGGCCGTTCTCGGCCGAACCCAGCGCGACGGCTGCCGGCACGTGCTGGTTCTTGAAGCGGTCGGAGAGGTCGAGCAGCGTGTCGGCGTCGAGCCCGTCCACGTGCTGGACGATGACGTTGATGCCCGCGACGACCTTGACGTCCGCGTCGACGTCCACGCGCGCAGCACCGGCGGCCTTCGGCTTCTCCTTGCGCGCCCGCTCGAGCTCGCCACGCAACGCGTCTGCCTCGTTGGCCCGCGCATGGAGCAGCGCGTAGGCCTCGCCGGACGTCACTGCCTCGATCCGCCGCACGCCCGATGCGACGGAGCCTTCGGAGAGGATCACGAACGGGCCGATCTCGGCGGTCGCGCGCACGTGCGTGCCGCCGCAGAGCTCCATCGAGTACCCGGGAATCTCGATCACGCGGACGTCCTCCCCGTACTTCTCGGTGAAGAGCATTGTCGCGCCCAGCTTCTTCGCCTCCTCGATCGGCACGACGTAGGCGAGCACGGGCAGGTTCTCGAACACTTTCTCGTTCACGCGCCGCTCCACTGCCGAGCGCTCCTCGGCCGTCAGCCCCTGGCCGTGTGTGAAGTCGAAGCGAAGCTTGTCGGGCCGGACAGCCGAGCCGGCCTGTTCCACGTGGTCACCGAGCTCCTCGCGGAGCGCCTTGTGGAGGAGATGCGTCGCCGTGTGATTCGCCATCGTCGGGAAGCGATGGCTCCAGGGCACGACTGCGCGCACGCGATCCCCGACGGCAAAGCCCTCGCCGGCGAAGAGCAGCGTCTGGTCGTCATCGCCACGCACCGCGCCGACGAGGTCGGCGCGCGCCCCGGTCTCCTCGTTCTCGATGAAACCGGCATCGCGTCACCTGACCTCCGCCCTCCGCGTAGAAGGGCGAGTCGTGGAGCTTCGCGCGGAAGCGGCCGTCCTCGTCCGGCTCGAGCGCGGCGATCGCGGTGAGGACGTCGGTCTTCTCGTAGCCGACGAATGCGGTCGTCGCACCTTCGATCGTGCGAATGGCCGTCTCCACGGCACCGCGCGAGATCTCGCGGTGCTCGTCCATCAGCTGCCGGTACCCGTCGACGTCCACCTGCTGGCCGCGCTCCTCGGCCAGCTCGGCGGTGAGCTCGACGGGAAAGCCATACGTGGCGGCGAGCGTGAACACGTCGTCCGCCGAGATCGCATCTCGGTCCGCCAGTTCCTCGAAGCGTTCCAGGCCGCGAGCGAGGGTCTCCTCGAACCGCGCTTCCTCGGCCTTGATCTCCCGCTCGATCGTCGCGGCCTCGCGCTGGAGCTCGGGGTACGCCTCGCCCATCTGATCGACGACGACCGCCGGCAGTCGCCAGACGTCGGTCAGCCCGATCCGCTGCGCCTGCTGCACCGCGCGCCGGATGATGCGGCGCAGCACGTAGCCGCGCCCTTCGTTCGACGGCGTGACGCCGTCTGCCACGAGGAACGTCATGCCGCGGCCATGGTCGGCGAGGATGCGGTGGGCCTTCGTCGCAGCCGGCGAGTCGCCGTACGCGATGCTGGACTCCGCCGCGATCCAATCCATGATCTGGCGGTAGCCGTCGGTGTCGTAGACGGACATGACGTCCTGGAGGATCGCCGCGCCGCGCTCGAGCCCGAGACCGGTGTCGATGTTCTCCTTCGGGAGAGGCGTCAGCGTGCCGTCGGCGTGCTGCTCGTAGGCCATGAAGACGAGGTTCCAGAACTCGAGGAACCGCGCGCAGCGCGTGCACGCGGGTGCACAGTCGGGCTCGCCGCAGCCGTGCTCCGCGCCCCAGTCGTAGAAGATCTCCGAGTCCGGTCCACACGGGCCGGGGCCTCCCACCGACCAGAAGTTCTCGGAGCTCGGAAGGGGAACGATCCGCTCGACGGGCATGCCGGCCTGTTGCCAGAGCTCGATCGCGACCTCGTCGGGGCCGAGCTTGTACTGCGGATCGCCCGCGTGCACGGTTACCCAGATGCGGTCCCAGTCGAGCCGCATGTGCTCCAGGACGAACTCCTTGGCCAACGCGATCGCGCCTTCCTTGAAGTACTGGCCGAACGAGAAGTTGCCGAGCATCTCGTAGAACGTCAGGTGGTGGCCGTCCAGCCCAACCTCGTCGATGTCGGGGGTGCGGAACACCTTTTGTGAGGTCGTCAGCAGCTGCCCGGGAGGCGTCTCGAGGCCGAGGAAGTACGGCATCATCGGCTGCATGCCCGCGCTCGTGAGGAGCGTCGAGCGGTCGTCGGCGCGCGGGACGAGCGACGCCGAGGGCACGCGCAGGTGCCCCTTCGACTCGAAGAAGGACAGGTAGCCCTCGCGGAGCTCAGCCGCCGTGCGCATCAGCTCGATTGTAGGCCGGGGCCGCGAGCAGAGCCGTCCAGGTGCTGCTAGCCGTCGGTCGCGGCGACCTCGTCGGCGAGGTCTTGTTCGCGCCGCGCGGCGGCTTCCCGCGCGGCAACCATCGCCGCGTCGAAGTCACGGCCGGACACGAACGACGAGAAGCCGTAGCGGAGCCCGGCGACGAGCCCTGCGATCTTCTGCACGGGATACGTGACGGCGCTCGACACCGTGCGCACAGCCGTGTCGGCAGCCTTCACGGCATCGGTGGCGCTCGTCGTCATGATGTCGACCTTGTCGAGCTCGCGGTTGACGCGGTCGAGCGTACCCCCGGCCTTGTTGATCACCGGCAGCATCTCGGTCTCGGTGTGCTCGACGGTCTTCGTCACCTGCCCGAGCGTCTCGCCGAACCGGAAGAGGAAGTAGAAGAGCCCGACGCCAGCGAGCACGAGGAACGCCGCCAGCGCGATCCAGGCAAGATCCGACGCCGTGTAGTCGGCGATGACCATGCCGTGATCTTATGCGGCGCCGGACGCGCCCGTCGCGACGACGACCCCCGCGCCGACAACGACGTCACCCTCGTAGAGCGCCGCTGTCTGGCCGGTCGCGACGGAGGCGATTGGCTCGTCGAACGTCACGCGAAAGCCGTTCGTCGTCGGCGTCACGGACGCCGCGGCGGCCGCCGAGCGATGACGCACCTGGGCGACCACGTGCTCTGCGGGCACGAACCGCCGGCCGCGGACGACGACCTCACGACAGGCGAGCGACTCGCGTGGCCCGGCGACGACGGTGTTCGTCCGCGAATCGGTGCGAATCACATGGAGTGGCCGTCCGGTCGCCACGCCGAGGCCGCGCCTCTGGCCCGGGGTGAAGCGCCAATGGCCGTCGTGCGTGCCGATCTCGTCGCCCGCTTCGTCCACGATCCGGCCGGTGGCCCGTGCGAGGCCGCGCCGCTCGAGGAACGAGCGATAGTCGTCGCCGCCGAGAAAGCACGCCTCCTGGCTCTCCGGCCGCCGAGCGGCGTCCAGGCCGAGGGCTGCCGCCTCGGCGCGTGTGTCCGCCTTCGACTGCGAGCCGAGCGGAAAGTCGATGCGGGCAAGATGACGCGGATCGACGCGCGACAGCATGTAGGACTGGTCCTTTCCGGGATCGACGCCGCGCGCGAGCAGGAGCCGGTCGCGGTGTCTGACGATCCGCGCGTAGTGACCCGTCACGAGCCGTGCAGCCCCCGCGCGGCTGCAGAACGCGAGCAACTCGGCGATCCGGAAGCCACCGTTGCACTGCGTGCACGGGTTCGGCGTCTCACCGCGTGCGTAGCCGCGGACGAACGGCTCGACGACCGCGCGCCTGAACTCCTCGCGCAGGTCGAGGGTGACGTGCGGGATGCCGAGACGATGGCATGCCCGTCGCGCCGCGCGAACGGCATCGGGCGAGCAACAGGCGCGTTCGGCGTGCGGGGCTTCCGGGTCGACCCAGAGCCGCAACGTCACGCCGATGGCGTCAGGCCCCGACCGGACGAGCGCGACGGCGCTGTCGACGCCGCCGCTCATCGCCACCGCCACGCGTGAGCGCGACGGTGCCGCAACGAACACCGGACCGAGCGCAGCCGCGAGCGCCTCGACGGCGAGGTCGTGGCCACCGATCCGCGCCGCCTCGAGCAGCGTCAGGCCGCGGAGATCGGCATCGAGCCCCTCCGCATCGGCGTCGGCGATCGTGTCGCCGTCGATCCTCAGGCGAACGCTCGTCCACTCGCCGTCGCGCGTCGCGTCGCCGGCGACGTCGATCATTCGATGACGCGTGCCCGGTTCGCCGCCGAGTAGACGTCCTTGCGTGCGATGAGCCCGTTCTCGAACGGGAAGACGTCCACGCCGTCCCACTCGAGTCGCTCCCCTGTCTCTCGGTGCGTCGCCGTCGCGGTCCACTCGGAGACGACGAGACCGTCGCGGACATAGAGCCGTCGCGAGCTGAACGCGATGTCGGGCCAGCTCACGAAGATCGCCGCGATGTGCGGGCCGACGTCGTCACCCTCGGCCCGCTCGCCCGCGGTGTGGTTCTCGAACACCATCCCGGGCGCATGGAGGGCCACGATCGCGTCGACGTCATGGTCGTTCCACGCGTCGTTGTAGCGGGCGATGGTCCGTTCAAGCTCAGCTGCCGCGTCCGCGCTCATCGCGAGAAAGCGTGCTCCACCCTGCCGTCAGCCACCCCTCCATGCGAACCTGAAACCGCCAGGTGGGTGCCCTGCGGACGATCGGCAACGCCTACGTCCGACACGTGCTCCCTCGCATTTGGTGTTGGTTCTAATTGGTCGAGGCGGTCGCGAACAGGGTCGAGCACGCACCGAACTCTACCGCGCGTAGGCCCACCTGATCTCGCGCACGCCCTCGAGGTCGAGACGGCTCGCGAGCGCTCTCGTCAGGTCGAGCTCGTGCCCGGCGGGCACGGGTGATCGGGCGACGACACGCGTGAGCGCACGGCGACCCTCGACCTCGACGAAGACGCGCGCGCCGCAGGGGAGGACCGGGTGCACGATCCCGAGCGTCCGCCGGTTGACGAACCATCCGCAGTCCGAGCGGGCACCGCCGTCAGGCACGCGAGCCGCCACACCGGCGAGCGCAGTCATCCAGCCTCCCCACGACCCGACCGCGGGCTCACCGACGCTCCGATCCGGCGCGTCGGTCCCGGCCTGGGACAGCGCGACACCCGAGACTCCGGCGAGCAGTGCCGCAGCCGCGAGAGCCGCGAGCCGCTGGCCGAGGACTGCGCTCACGGCGACGGGTCGTCCTCGGGCACCGGCGCGAGGATCTCCTCGAGCTCCCAGCCCGCCGTGTCCTCGCGCGCACCCAGGTCGGGCGCGGGCGGCGCCTCGGGCTCCTGCTCTGCCGTCCAGGCGAGCCACTCGACGAGGGCGACGAGCGCCCAACCGGCGACCATCACGACCACGATCCACGTCGTGTCGAGCTCGGCGAGACCTGCGGCGAGCGCGAGCAGCACGAGGAATGCAGCCTCCAGTGCGAAGCGGGGCGCGAACCCGCCGGTCACGGCTTCGGTGGCTCGAGGGTGCGTATCCCGAGCTCCGCCAGCTGCGCGGCGGGGATCGACGATGGTGCCCCCGTGAGCGGATCTGCGCCGCTCGACACTTTCGGGAACGGCGTGACCTCGCGAATGTTCGGCTCGCCGACGAGAAGCGCGAGGAAACGGTCTAGCCCCATGGCGAAGCCGCCGTGGGGCGGCGCGCCCATTTGGAGCGCCTCGAGAAGGAATCCAAACTTCTCGTGCGCCTCCTCTTCGCTCAGGCCCAGCGCGGCGAACACGCGCCGCTGGATCCCCTGGTCGTGGATCCGGATCGACCCGGAGCCGAGCTCCCAACCGTTCCAGACAAGGTCGTATGCCTGGCTGACGGCGGCGCCTGGGTCGGACTCGATCAGGTCTTCGTGGCCCGGTGCGAGCCCGGTGAACGGGTGGTGCGAGAACGTCCACGCACCCGTCTCCTCGTCCAGCTCGAACAGCGGGAAGTCCGTCACCCAGAGCAGCTCGTCACGGCCCTCGTCCGCGAGGTCGAGCTCGCGTCCGAGGTGGGTGCGCAGCCCGCCGAGCACCCGCGTGACGGCACCCGGCTCGCCCGCCGCGAAGAGCATTGTCGTGCCCGGCTCGGCGCCGAACGCGTCGAGCTCGGCGTCGGAAAGGAACTTTGCGATCGGCGAGCGTCGTTCGCCGCCATCGTCCGTGACGATGTACGCGAGCCCTTTCGCCCCCCACTCCTTGGCGATCTCCTCGAGCCGGTCGAGCTCGGCGCGCGAGAACGCGCGCGGTGCACGAATGAACCGGACGGACGCCGCACCCGCGAAGACCTTGAACTCCGAAGCTCGCGTCACGTCCGTCGCGTCCTTGATCTCCAGCCCGAAGCGGAGGTCGGGCTTGTCGGAGCCGTAGCGATCCATCACGTCGCGCCACGTGCGCCGGGGGAACGGCCGCGCCGGCGGCTCGCGCCCGACCGCCTCGAACGAGCCACACACCGCCGCCTCGAGCACCTCGAAGATGGCTTCCCGGGTCGGGAATGCCATCTCGACGTCGAGCTGGCGGATCTCGAACTGCCGGTCGGCCCGGAGATCCTCATCGCGGAAGCACGTAGGCGATCTGGTAGTAGCGATCGAAGCCGCCGATCACGAGCAGCTGCTTGAAGAGCTGTGGCGACTGGGGCAGCGCGAAGAACGTTCCCGGCTGGAGCCGCACGGGCACGAGGAAGTCGCGGGCGCCCTCGGGTGTGGCCCGTGTGAGGTTCGGCGTCCAGAAGTCGATGAAGCCAAGCTCTTCCATCGTTCGCCGGATGGATGAGACCGCCCGCGACGCGAGCCGGAGGTTGCGCTGCATGCGCTCGCGGCGGAGGTCGATCCACCGGTAGCGCAGACGCAGTGTCTCGTCGACGTTCTCTTCGTCCAGCTGGAATGGCAGAGGCGGACAGCGCGACACGATCTCGAGCACGTCCACGCTGGATCTCGACCTCGCCGGTCGAGCAGCTCCGCGTTGATCGCGTCGGGCGCGCGCCGGACGACCTCCCCTTCGGCGCGGAGGACGAACTCGTTCCGCACGTCGTGCGCGACGGCGGCGGCCTCCGGCGAGCGCGCAGGATTGACGACGAGCTGACAGAGGCCTTCGCGATCCCTGAGGTCGATGAAGACGAGGTTGCCGTGGTCGCGGCGCCGATGAGCCCAACCGGAGAGCGTGATCGTCCGTCCGACGTCGTCGGCCCGCACGTCGCCGCACATGAGGTCGCGCCAGATCACGGCCGAAGCTCCTCGACGACGGCGGCGAGATCGGTGTCGGCGTCGACGACCACGACGCGTTCCGCGCCGAGACGCGACGCCTGCGTCAGCTGCCCCTTGCGCGAGCGCCCCGCGTAGTCGGCGTCGCACGACACGCCCGCCGCGCGAAGCTCCATCACGGCTCGGAGCACCGCCTTCCTGTCCGCGCCGTCCTCGCAGACGAAGAACGCGCCGAGGTGAGGTTCCTCGACCGCTTCCTCGCCGAGCGACAGGAGCAGCCGCTCGATGCCGGCGCCAAACCCGATGCCCGGCGTCGGCTTGCCACCCAGTGCCTCGGCGAGGTCGTCGTACCGGCCGCCACCGCAGATCGACGACTGCGCGCCGATCGCCTCGTCGACGAACTCAAAGGTCGTTCGCGTGTAGTAGTCGAGCCCGCGCACGAGCGTTGGAACGAGCCGGTACGGCACCTCGAACGCGTCGAGCAACTCCAGCACCTCCGCGAAGTGCGCTCGGCACGCGTCGCACAGCGCATCCTCGATCGACGGAGCGCCGTCGAGCGCCTGCTCGACCTCGGGGTTCTTCGTATCGAAGACGCGGAGCGGCGACGTCCGTCGCTTCTCCCGCGCCTCGTCGTCGAGTGCCGCGTCGTTCACGTCGAGCCACTCGACCAGGCGAGCAACGTACGCAGGCCGGCAGGCGCGATCGCCGATCGAGTTCAGCTGGAGCTCGTATCGCGTCACGCCGAGCCGTTGGAGGATCTCGACGTAGAGGCGGATGATCTCGGCGTCGATACCCGGGTCGGCCGAGCCGATCGCCTCGACCGACAGCTGCCAGTGCTCGCGGTAGCGACCTCGCTGCGGCGCCGAGTACCTGTACATCGGCGCGATCGTGTAGAGCTTCGCCGGCTGCGGATCGCGATGCATGCCGTGCTCGAGATAGGCGCGAACGATCGGCGCCGTCCCTTCTGGTCGCAGCGTGAGCGAGCGGCCCGCGCGATCGTCGAAGGTGTACATCTCCTTCTGCACGACATCGGAGCCGTCACCCGACGTCCTGGCGAAGACCGACGTGTCTTCGAAGGTCGGGGTCTGAATGCGGTGGTAGCCGTAGAGGCGACATACGTCCTCGGCGACACCCAGCACGTGCTGCCATCCCGGCTGGTCCGCCGGGAGGATGTCGTGCGTGCCTTTCGGCGCCTCCGGAGCGGTCACGTCCGCAGCTCCGCGAGGAACGGGTTCCGGGCCATCTCGTCGCCAAGCGTGGTCGGCGGCCCGTGACCCGAGTAGACGATCGTCTCGGGTGGAAAGCGATCGACGAGCGTGCGGATCGACGCGATGAGCGTGTCCCAGTCGCCGAACGGAAGATCGGTGCGCCCCACCGAGCCAGCAAAGAGGACGTCGCCCGAGAAGAGGCATCCATCGTTGTAGTACGCGAGGTGACCCGGCGAGTGCCCCGGTACGTGTACGACCTCGAAGGCGATGCCTGCGGCCTCGACCGTCTCCCCGCCCGAGAGCAGGTGCTCCGGCGTCCAGGCGCGAATCGGAACGCCGACGCCGGAGTAGTACTTCGAGGGGTCCGCGAGCACATCGCGCTCGAGCGTTGGTGCGTAGACCGGCGCCTCCGTGCCCTCGGCAAGATCGGCGAGCCCGAAGATGTGATCCCAGTGCGTGTGCGTCAACAGAATGGCCGCACACGCCGCTCCGACGCGCGCGAGCTCGAGCCGAAGCTCGGTCGCGTCGCCGCTCGGATCGACGACGACCGCCTCCGCAGCCGTCCGATCGACGCGCACGACGTAGCAGTTCGTCCCGATCGGCCCGAGCTCGTGGCGGTCGACGGCTAGTGGCACGAGAGCCTTACCTCCGGCCGCTAGCGGCTCTTCGCCGACGAGCCGTCGCCGCGTGCCGCGCGCTTCTGCGCGAGCCGATACATGAACGAGTCCATGAAGTAGCTGAACGGGATGAAGAAGACGAGCAGCATGGCCGTGCTCACGATCACAGAGCCGTTCGATCCGCCGTCTGGCCGCAGGAGATAGAGCGCAAGCAGCATGAGCGGCGCGAAGAGCGCGCCCCGCCGGAGCGTCTTTCGCCAGGAGGGTGGGTCGATCGTCCGTCCGCCCGACGTGCGTACCGCTTTCGGCGGAAGTGCGCCTTCCCGTTCTTCGACGGGGTCTCGGCCTCGACGTCGTCGACCGCGACCTCCTCGCCGTCGGCGTCGACGTAGACGTACTCGTACTCGTGCCGGCGATCCTTCTCGCGCCGGCGCCGCTGCTTCTTGGAGGCCATCGATCTAGCCTAGCGCGCCCACGACGCGCCGTCCTCCGATGATCACCTCCGATACGACGTCTCCCGCGAGGTGGTACGAGAGATAGCGCCAGTCCGGGGCGTCCACGAGCGTGACGTCGGCGTCGAAGCCCTCCGCAAGGCGGCCCTTGCGATCGGCGAGGCCGAGCACCCACGCCGGGTTCACCGTCGACGCCGCCAGCGCCTCGGACGGCGAGAGGCCGAGGCTCATGCACGCGAGCGACTGGACGAGCGGGAGGCTGTGGCAGAACGCGCTTCCCGGATTGAGATCCGTGGCAAGGGCGATCGCCGCGCCGGCATCGACGAGAGCGCGCGCGGGAGGCATCGGCCGCCCGAGGAAGAGCGCGCTCGCTGGCAGGAGCACGCCCACGACGGCGGCTCGCGGCGAGGGCGCGGACACCGTCCGGCCCCGTGGCCTCGAGATGGTCGACCGAACGAGCGCCGAGCTCGACCGCGAGCGGTATCGCTCCCATCTCCGTGAACTGGTCGCCGTGGATGCGCAGTGCCAGACCGCAGTCGCGCGCCGCGACGAGATATCGCCTCGCCTGGTCCGCGTCGAATGCGCCGCGCTCGAGGAAGACGTCCGCCGCAACGGCCGTCGCGCGCCGCATCGGGAAGGACGTCGGCGATGAGCCAGTCGAGATACGTGTCGGCGTCGTCGAACTCCGGCGGCACGGCATGCGCACCGAGGAAGGTCGGCATGCCACCTGCCGCGGCGATCGCCTCGAGCGACGCAAGCTCCGTTGCGCGATCGAGCCCGTAGCCGGACTTCGCCTCGAACGTCGTCGTCCCGTTCGACCTCATCTCGTCGCGGTGTCGCTCGACGGCGGCCCGGAGGGCGTCCGCCCCCGCGTCGCGCGTCGCGCGCATGGTCGAGCGGATGCCGCCACCCGCCGCATGGAGCTCCTCATAGGTCGCGCCGCGTGCGCGCAGCGCGAACTCCTCGACGCGGTCGCCCGCGAAGCACGCGTGCGTGTGGCAGTCGACGAGGCCCGGAACCGCGCATCGCCCTCGGCCGTCGATCTCGTCGACCTCGCCGTCCAGCGGTCTGAGGTCGCGCATCGGCCCGACCGCGACGATGCGCCCGTCGTCAGCGAGCACGAAGGCGTCCTCGATCACCGTCACCTCGCCGAGCGCGGCGCCGCGCAGAGGAGCACCGCGCCCTGCCGGCGTTGCGAGCTGCGCGAGATCGCGGATGAGAAGGCGGCTCACGCGTCGGCGAGCATCGGCAGATCGAGGCCGCCGGCGCGTGCTGCGTCGAGCGCCTCGTCGTAGCCGGCATCCGCGTGCCGCATGACGCCCGTGCCCGGATCCGTCGTCAGCACGCGCTCGAGACGCTCAGCCGCGTCGTCGGTGCCGTCCGCGACGATGACCATCCCCGCGTGGATCGAGTTGCCGATCCCGACGCCGCCGCCATGGTGGACGCTCACCCACGTCGCACCTGCCGCCGTGTTCAGGAGCGCGTTGAGGATCGGCCAGTCGGCGATCGCATCGGAACCGTCGCGCATCGACTCGGTCTCCCGGTACGGGGATGCCACCGACCCCGCGTCGAGGTGGTCGCGACCGATGACGACCGGCGCCCGCACCTCGCCCGAGCGAACGAGGTCGTTGATCGCAAGCCCCGCCTTGGCCCGATCGCCGTAGCCGAGCCAGCAGATACGGGCGGGAAGCCCCTGGAAGGCAAACCGCGCCGGGGCCAGCTCGAGCCACCGCTGGAGCACGCCGTCGTCGGGGAACGTCTGCCGCATGACGTCGTCGATGGCGGCGATGTCACGCTCGTCGCCCGAGAGAGCCGCCCACCGAAACGGGCCGATACCGCGGCAGAAGAGCGGCCGGATATAGGCCGGGACAAAGCCCGGGTATGCGAATGCATCCTCTACACCGGCTTCACGGGCCTCACCTCGCAGGTTGTTGCCATAATCGAAAACATAGCTTCCCAGCCGGACGTACTCGAGCAGGCCCTCCACGTGCACTGCAATCGACGCGCGCGCACGGCGGAGGTACTCGTCGGGATCGGACGCGCGCAGAGCGGCGGCCGCGTCGACGTCGAGGCCCTGTGGCACGTAGCCCGTGAGCGGGTCGTGGGCCGCCGTCTGATCCGTGACGAGATCGAAGTGCTCGCCGCGTCGCGCGAGCTCGGGCACGACGTCGGCCGCGTTGCCGAGGAGCCCGACCGAGATCCCGCGGCGCTCGGCCGCCGCCGACCGGACGCGAGCCACCGCATCGTCGATCGAGTCGGTCGCCTCGTCGAGATAGCGCAGCTCGAGCCGTCGCTCGATGCGCGACGGGTCGACTTCGACGCAGAGGATCGCGCCGTCGAGAAGGGCGGCCGCCAGCGGCTGCGCGCCTCCCATGCCACCGAGCCCGGCCGTCAACACGGTCCGGCCGCGGAGGTCGCTCTGCCCGAAGTGGGTCTCGGCCGCGGCCGCGAACGTCTGATACGTCCCCTGGAGGATCCCCTGCGTGCCGATGTAGATCCAGCTGCCGGCCGTCATCTGGCCGAACATCGTCAGCCCGAGCGCTTCGAGGCGGCGGAACTCGTCCCACGTCGCCCAGCGCGGCACGAGCATCGCGTTCGCGATGAGGACTCGCGGGGCACCGCGATGCGTGCGGAACACGCCGACGGGCTTGCCGCTCTGGACGAGCATCGTCTCGTCGTCGCCGAGCCGCAGCAACGTGCGGACGAGCGCGCGAAGGCTCTGGTGATCTCGCGCGGCCCGGCCGGATCCGCCGTAGACGACGAGCGACTCCGGATGCTCTGCCACCTCGGGGTCGAGGTTGTTCAGCAGCATCCGCAGGGGCGCTTCGGTCTGCCACGACCGCGCGTTCAGCTCCGTGCCGCGAGGCGCGCGAATCGCCGACAAGTCCCCGCACAGCGACTCGACCGTCGCGTCGAGCGAGCCGGCCATCGTCATGCGAGAGCTCCGGCGTCGGCCTCGACCGCCTCTACGAGAGACCCGTCGCGAATCGCTGTTGCAACCTTCTCGATGTCACCGGACAGCGACCGGTCGTCCTCGAGTCGCGGCGACAGCGACCGCACGAACCGCCGTGTCGCCGCGGTGCCTGCACCCGGCTCGAGGGGGGCGTGGAACTCGACCGCCTGTGCGCCGGCGAGCAGCTCGATCGCGAGCACGCTCTCCGCGTTCGCGAGCACCTGCCACGCCTTCAACCCTGCAGCGTTGCCCATGGACACGTGATCCTCCTGCCCCGCGCTCGTCGGGATCGAGTCGACGCTCGCGGGATGCGCGTGCACCTTGTTCTCGCTCACGAGCGCGGCGGCGACGTACTGGGGGATCATGAAGCCGGAGTTGAGCCCACCGCTCTCCGTGAGGAACGCCGGCAGGCCGTCCGACAGGCTCGGGTTCACCATCCGCTCGGTGCGCCGTTCCGAGATCGACGCCAGCTCGGCGACCGCGATCGCGAGCGCGTCGAGAGCGAATGCGACCGGCTCGCCGTGGAAGTTGCCATTCGACACGAGCAGGTCCTCGTCGATGAGCACGAGCGGATTGTCGGTAGCCGCGTTCAGCTCGATCGACACGACGTAGTCGACGTAGTCGAGCAGGTCGCGCGCCGCACCGTGCACCTGAGGTGCGCAGCGGAGCGAGTAGCCGTCCTGCACTTTGTCGCACCAGCGGTGGGACTCGATGATCGCCGACCCGTCGAGGAGGCGAAAGAGATTCCCGGCGGACGCGCGCTGGCCGCGGAACGGCCGCAGCTCGTGGATCTCCGGCATGAAGCTCGTCCGGGACCCCTGGAGCGCCTCGACGGACATCGCGCATGCAAGGTCGGCCACCTTCTCCAGGCGTCGCGCCCTGACGAGGCCCAGCGCGCCGACGGCGGCCATGAACTGGGTGCCGTTCACGAGAGACAGGCCCTCCTTGGCGTGCAGCTCGATCGGCTCGAGGCCCACCGCCGCGAGTGCGTCGCGGCCGGGCAGACGTTGACCGTCGACCCAGGCCTCTCCCTCGCCGACGAGCGGGAGCGCGAGGTGCGCGAGCGGCGCGAGGTCGCCACTCGCACCGACCGACCCACGACTAGGCACGTACGGGAGCACGCCGCGGTTGAGACAGTCGACGAGCAGCTCGACGACCTCGACGCGAGCGCCGGAGCTTCCCTTGGCAAGCGCGTTCGCGCGGAGGAGCATCGCCGCGCGAACGACCTCAGGCGGATAGGGCTCGCCCACGCCACAGGCGTGGCTCCGCAGGAGGCGCAGCTGGAGCTCCTCGGTGTGCTCGGCGGGAATCGCCTGCGACACGAACCGGCCGAAGCCCGTGTTGATCCCGTACGTGTGCTCGCTCTCGCCGTGCGCAGCCCGGGTTACGACCTCGCGGCCCGCGCGCATTCGTGCCCGCGCCTCCTCGGACAGGGACGCCGAGACGCCTCGAACAGCTGCATCCCAGACATCGCCGACCGTGAGGTCCTCGCCCGTGAGGACTAGCTCGCGCGTCACGGGGCGAGTCTAGACTCGAGCAGCTGCGATTCGTCCAAGGACGGCAGGCCGAGCGCTTCCGCCCCGGGCCTTGCGGCGCCTTCCGGCACGAGGCCGACGAGCTCGGAGCCGGCGACCGTGACGCCGCGCGCGTCAGCCTCGATGCGAATACGCGCGACGATCTCGTCGAGCGGGGCCGCGCGCCAGTCCTCGACGTTCATCGACACCTGGACGATCCCACGACTCGCGAGCGGGAATCCGAGCGCACGCACGCCGGGGAAGCCGCCGCCCGTCTCCCGAACGACGGCGGCGATCTCCCGTGCGACGGCGAGGTCGTCGGTCGCGAGGTCGACGTTGAAGGCGACGAGCGGCCGGCGGGCGCCGACGAGCACGCAGCCCGTGCGCTCGTCGACACGCGGCGGGCCGAAGTCCGGGACGAGCTCCTTCTCCGCGACTCGCCGTGCGAGCTCCGACAGGCCGAGGCGGCGGAGCGCAGCAGGGCGGACAGCCGGCGCCAGTTCGCCGTACAGGAAGACCGGCAGCTCGAGCTCGGAGCCGATGCGCGACGCCACGTCGAGCGCCGCGACCTTCGCGGCCGGCAGCTGCTCGGGCCACACGGCGACGACAGGCACGACGTCAGCGGCGCCGATCCGTGGGTGAACGCCCTCGTGCGCCCGGAGGTCGATGCGCTCTTGCGCGACGGCGACACCCGCGAGGAGCGCGTCGACGAGCTCCGCGGGCTTCCCGCCGAGCGTGAACACGGAACGGTTGTGGTCGGGGTCGACGTGGACGTCGAGCACGCGCGTGGCGCCTCCGAGCGCAGCACGAAGGGCGTCGACCGTCTCGGCCGAACGCCCTTCGGAGAAGTTCGGTACCGCCGCGAGCGGGCGTGCCACCCGGCGCCACCCGTTGCGCTAGCCCGAACGAGGCGTGTACGCGCCGGGCGGCGAGCCGACGCAGATCATGCGCAGGCCGTCGTCGCCGGGCAGGATCTTCCGCTTCGATGCCGGCTCGACGAAGACGTAGCGGCCAGGCTTGAGCTCGACGTCGTCACCGTCGACGACCATCGTCCCCGAGCCCGCGAGCACGTAGAAGACCTCTTCCTGTCCGTCCTCCGCGTGGTCGTGGTCCGGATACGCGTCGCCGTTCGGCGGCAGCTCTTCCTGGTTGATCCCGAACGCCGTCACCCCGAGCGCGCGGCGGATCGGACGAAAGACGCCGTTGATCGCCTCGACATCGTCGGTGTCACACATGGTGTAGCCCATCGCTCCTCCTTTGCTCTGCGGGGCCCCTAGTCTGACAAGGCGGCCGACAACTAGATTGAAAGCGTGCCCGACGCGCCGCGCCATCGCACGACCTTCCGACGCCTGCTCGGCTTTCTCAGGCCGTATTCGTGGTCGCTCGTCGCGTCGTCACTCCTGGCCATCGGCTCGCAGCTGCTGGCAATCGGGATCACCTTCGTCATCCGCGCAGCCATCAACGGTCCGATCACGGACGGGACGAGTGACGGCCTCTGGGTGATCGTCGGCGCGGTCCTCATGCTCGGGGCACTCAAGGCATCGCTCATGGCCGGACGGCGGCTGATCGCGGGCCGCCAGGCGCTCGGAGTCGAGTTCGACATACGAAACGAGCTCTACGGGAAGCTCGTCCGGCTCTCGTTCGGCTTCTTCGACCGCCATCAGACGGGCCAGCTCATGTCCCGCGCGACGGTCGACCTCCAGGCGGTCCGCTTCTTCCTCGGCTACGGGCTCATCTTCTTCTTCCAGCACATCGTCACCGTCGTCACCGTGACGATCGTGCTCGTCGCCGTGAACTGGGAGCTCGCGCTCGTCGCCCTCTGGATCACGCCGGTGCTCGTCGTGATCGCGTACCGCTACAGCGCGGTGTCGCACCCGGTGCTCCGCGAGGTGCAGCAGAAGATGGCGGACGTCGCCACCGTGGCCGAGGAGAACATCGTCGGTGTCCACGTCGTCAAGTCGTTCGCCCAGGAGCCCCGGGAGCGCGCGAAGTTCACGGGCGCGTCGGAGTCGGTGTTCGACCAGACCGTCCGCGCGAACCGCCAGCGATCGTTCTACGTGCCGCTCATGGCCTTCCTGCCGCTGCTCGCCCAGGCGGCGGTGCTCCTCGTCGGTGGCCGGATGGTCGTGAACGGCAGCCTCTCCCTCGGCGCCTTCATCCAGTTCAACGTGCTCGTCCTCATGCTCGTCATGCCGCTGCGGATGCTCGGCATGTGGATCGGCCAGGCACAGCGCGCGACCGCGTCCGGCGAGCGGATCTTTCAGATCATCGACGAGCCGGAGGAGATCACCGACGCCGCGGCCGGCGGAGAGCTTCCGGACGGCAGCGGCCGCGTGCGCTTCGAAGGCGTGACCTTCGGCTACGACGCGGAGCGGCCCGTGCTCGAGGACATCGACCTCGAGCTCGAGCCGGGACGCACGGTGGCGCTCATCGGCCACACCGGCTCGGGGAAGACGACGCTCGCGTCGCTCGTGCCGCGCTTCTACGACGTCACCGAGGGACGCGTGACGGTGGACGGCGCCGACGTCCGTGAGGTGCCGCTCACCTCGCTTCGCCGCGCGATCGGCGTGATCGCGCAGGATCCGTTCCTGTTCTCCGCCACCGTGCGCGAGAACATCGCGTTCGGCCGCCCCGACGCCACCGACGACGACGTCGTCTCCGCCGCGAAGGCGGCACAGGTGCACGAGTTCGTCGAGCGCCTTCCGAAGGGCTACGACACGGTCGTCGGCGAGCGCGGCATCACGCTGTCGGGCGGTCAGCGCCAGCGGGTCGCGATCGCCCGAGCGCTCGCCGTCGACCCGCGCATCCTCATCCTCGACGACGCGACCGCGGCCGTCGACGCGACGACCGAGGCGCGGATCCGGTTCGGCCTCCGGCAGGCGATGGTCGGGCGGACGACGATCATCATCGCGCACCGCCTCTCGACGATCTCGCTCGCCGACGAGATCGTCGTCCTCGACCACGGGCGCATCGCTGCTCGCGGAACGCACGACGAGCTGATCGAGCACAGCCCCGTCTACCAGGAGATGTACGAGCACGGCCTGCTCGAGGCCGAGTTCGCAGCACGCGTGGAGGCGACGGCATGAGGGTCTGGCAGCCGGGCTCCCACCTCACCGTCGAGCGCGGCACGAAGGGCGGCGACTGGTCGTGGCGCCGCAGCCGCCGCCGCCTCACGGCGCTCGCGCGGCTCGCAAAGCCGTACAAGCTCCAGACGGCGCTCGCCCTCACGGCGCTCCTCGTGACGACGCTCACCGCCCTCGCCGGCCCGTATCTCTCGAAGCTCGCGATCGACGACGGCATCTCGAAGGGCGATCTCCAGACGCTCGGCTGGATCGTGGCCGCGTTCCTCGTCGTCGGCCTCGTCAACTGGGGCGCTTCGTCCGCGCAGACGTACTTCACGGGCTGGACGGGCGAGCGCGTCCTCGCCGACCTTCGCGAGCGCCTCTTCCGCCACCTCCAGCGGCTCTCGCTCGGCTACTACGAGCGCAACCGCGCCGGCGTGATCATCAGCCGGCTGACGAACGACATCGACGCGCTCGACCAGCTCGTCACCGAGGGCGTCACCTCGCTCGTCAAGAGCACGCTGCTGCTCTTCGGGTCGATGGTGATCCTCTTCTTCCTCGACTGGCGGCTCGCGCTGGCGACGCTCGTCGTCCTCCCCGCCCTCGTCGTCGCGACGTCGATGTTCCGATCACGCTCGGCCCGTGCCTACCGCGCGGTCCGCGAGCGCCTCGGGCTCGTCACCGCCACGCTCGCCGAGGACATCGCGGGCATGAGGGTCGTCCAGGCGTTCAGCCGCGAAGACGCCGCGGTCGCGCAGTTCCGCGCCGTGAACGACCACTACCGGCAGGCGAACTACCGCACCGTCGTGCTGAGCAGCGCGTACTTCCCGACCGTCGACTTCCTGTCGACCACGGCGACCGCGATCGTCCTCGGCTACGGCGGCTACCTCGTGTCGGGCGGCGACATCACGGTCGGCACGCTGTTCGCCTTCATCGGGTATCTCTCGAACTTCTTCGACCCCGTGCAGGAGCTCTCGCAGTTCTACAACACGTTCCTCTCCGCCACGGCAGCCCTCGACAAGATCATGGACGTGATGGACGAGGAGCCGGAGGTGCTCGACGCGCCGGGCGCGCACCCGCTCGCGGACGTCGAGGGGCGCGTGCGGTTCGACCACGTGAGATTCGGCTACGGCGACGGCCCTGACGTCCTCCACGACCTCGATCTCGACATCTCGGCCGGGACGACCGTCGCCCTCGTCGGTCACACCGGAGCTGGGAAGTCGACGATCGCGAAGCTGCTCGCGCGGTTCTACGACCCGCGGGACGGCCGGCTCACGATCGACGGCACCGATCTGCGCGACGTGACGCAGGCCTCGCTCCGCTCGCAGCTCGGGATCGTTCCCCAGGAGGGATTCCTCTTCGCCGGGACGGTGCGCGAGAACATCGCCTTCGCGCGGCCGGACGCACCGGCCGAGGACGTCATCGCTGCCGCCCAGGCCGTCGGCGCCCACGCGTTCATCG
This sequence comes from uncultured Actinomycetes bacterium, assembly GCA_963724675.1. Lineage (GTDB taxonomy): Bacteria > Actinomycetota > Thermoleophilia > Gaiellales > Gaiellaceae > PALSA-612. The sequence goes on from CAVRVP010000001.1 coordinate 378,264, forward strand.
AGGAGCTCGAGGATGGGTACGAGACCCAACTCGGCGAGCGCGGCGTGCGGCTCTCGCTCGGTCAGCGCCAGCTCGTCGCGTTCGCGCGCGCCCTCCTGGCCGACCCGCGGATCCTCATCCTCGACGAGGCGACGTCGTCGGTCGACATCGGGACGGAGCGGCAGATCGAGCTCGCGCTGCGGCGGCTGCTCGTCGGGCGAACGGCGTTCATCATCGCGCACCGCCTGTCGACGATCCGCCGCGCCGACTGCATCGTCGTCCTCGAGCACGGCAAGGTGATCGAGCAGGGCACCCACGAGCAGCTGCTCGAGCGCCGGGGCCTCTACACGTCCCTCTACGGCGACTGGGCGGCGGTGGCCTGAGGCAGATCGGGATGGAACACCGGGTCGAGCCTGACGCCTCGACGTGACACGAACCCGTCGAAGGTCCCGAACAGCGGTAGCGGCACCCTCCGGCCCGCGATGCGGAGATTGACGTTGCTCGCCGCGCCGAAGCGGACCCACAACGACCGCTCACGGAACCGACGAGCTGTCCCACGTGTGAGCGTCCCGTCGAACAGCACCGTGCCCCGCGGCGACACGGAGCGCACCTGAAGCCAGGTGTCCCCTCGCACGCCCACGAACCGGTACCACGTCCGGGTCGGGCCGCGTGGCTCTGTCACGACGGCCGGTGGAGCCGGCGCGGGCGGAGCCGACACACGTGGCAACGCCTTGTCGCTCGCGAGCACGTGCCGCACGGGCACCGCGACGCTGTCGTCACTCTGGAGCCACCCGGCCGCGTACCACCCGCCGATCGTGGCGGCGACCGCCACCATCGCGCACGCGATGCCCCACTCGAAGGCTCCCTGCAACATGGGCTCGAACTGGATTCGCCCCTCCGGCGACGTTCCCTCCGAAAGCGGCTACGGCTCGTCGCGCACGACGTCGCCTTGCCATTCCTCGACGAGGCCCTCAACGGGAACGCCGAGGCGCTGGAGCACCCGCCCGACCGTCTGGTCGACGATGTCGGCCACGGTCTCCGGACGCGGGTAGAACGCCGGCACCGGCGGCATGACGACGCCGCCGATCTCCGTCAGCTGGGCTGCGAGCCGCAGGTGGCCGAGGTGAAGCGGCGTCTCGCGGAGGACGACGACGAGCGGCCGGCCTTCCTTCAGGCATACGTCACCGGCCCGCGTGATCAGGTTGTCCGATGCGGACAGGGCGAGCGCCGACAGCGTCCGCACCGAGCACGGGCAGACCACCATGCCGTGCGTGACGAAGGTGCCGCTCGCGAGTGGCGCGCCGATGTCGCGATGGCCGTAGACGACGTCCGCGAGGCTCTCGACGTCGGCTATCGAGTACGCCGTCTCGTGGAGGAGCGTCCGCCGCCCTGCCGGGCTGACGATGAGGTGCGTCTCGACGTCTTCGAGCTCGCGGCAGAGCTCGAGCAGCCGGATGCCGTAGATCGACCCCGACGCTCCCGTGATGGCGACGACGATCCGTTTCGTTTCCTCCACGAGCGGAAGTATGCGCGTACGCTGTCGGGCGATGGCCGAGGAGCACGAGCACGACGAGCTGATCGAGCCGGAGCCGCCGCCCGTCGAGGACGTCGAGCGCGAGGCGCGCATGACGCCCGCGCAGGCCGTCTCAAAGATGCGGATCCGCGTGCCCGCCCGCTCGAATCGCACGCTGCGCGCCGTGCTCGACCGCGTGAACGAGGACACGGAGCTCAAGGCGCTGTGGCACGTCTCGAACGTCAACGCGATCGCACGCCTCCAGATCAACGACCACTCCTGGGTGCACATCCAGATCGTCGCCAACATCGCCCTCAAGATCCTGCGGCAGCTCACGAAGCACGGCGTCGAGCCGTCGATGGTCGCCGACTACGGGATGCGGCCGGAGGACTCGGAGGTCGTCGTCATGCTCGGCGCCCTGCTCCACGACACCGGCATGGCGATACACCGCGACAACCACGAGGACTTCAGCCTCTTCCTCGCGGCACGCAAGGCACGCACGCTGCTCGAGCCGAGCTACGACGAGCCGGAGCTGACGGTGATGGTGTCGGAGGTCCTGCACGTGATCACGAGCCACCGGGCATCGGGGCGACCGCTCACGCTGGAGGCGGGCATCCTGCGCGTCGCGGACGCGCTCGACATGGCCGAGGGGCGCTCGCGCATTCCGTTCGAGCGCGGCCACGTCTCGATTCACTCCCTCTCCGCCGCGGCGATCGACAAGGTCGAGATCAAGGACGGCGAGGAGAAGCCGGTGCTGATCGAGATCACCATGAACAACTCCTCCGGCGTCTACCAGGTCGACGGCCTCCTGAAGGAGAAGCTCCGGGGATCGGGCCTCGAGCCGTACGTCGAGGTGGTCGCACACATCGACACCGAGGCCGAGAAGAGCCTCGTCCCCATCTTTCGCCTCGAGACAGGCGGGTAGAATGCAGCGCCGTTGCGGGGTCGTCTAACGGCAGGACGCCTGGCTCTGGACCAGGTAGTCTAGGTTCGAATCCTAGCCCCGCAGCCTCGACAAAAGCCCTGCTCCGGCAGGGTTTTTCGTTTAGGTGCAGAGCGGCTGGCCCGCGGCGGCCGAGAGGCCCGAGAGGCGCGACGAGATGACCGACTCCGCCGCCTTCGCGCTCGGCGCGTGGCCCGTGACGGCGCTGAGGAAGTCCTCCCGCTCGAGCGCGTAGAGCACGACCGGGCCGCGGGCCGTGACCGTCGCCGTTCGCGGCACGTCGCGCACGAGCGCGATCTCTCCGAAGTACCCACCTGCGCCGAGGGTCGACACCGGCCTGCCGTCGGCGGTCACGTCGACTTCGCCCTCGACGACGACGTAGAAGCGATCGCCCGCGTCCCCTTCGCGCACGATCACCGTGCCGGCGTCGACGCGCAGCGGCACGAGGCGACCCGCGATGTGCTCGATCGACGCACCCGGCAGCGGCGCAAAGATCGGCACCCCACCGAGGATGCGGAGCTCCTGCGCCTCCGGCGCCGCGGCGGTCGCGTCGATCTTCGCCACGCGCGCGCCGAGCAGCGCCACGAGCGCAAGGAGGAAGACGCCCGTCGCGATGAGCGCCTCGTCCGTTCCGAGCGCGTCGATCAGCACCGGGGCGAGGGCGCCGCCGATGCCGACGGACGAGAGCCAGGTGAACTGGATGATCCCGAACACGCGCGCGAGGACGTCGTCGGGAACGGCGCGCTGGACGAGCGTGAAGCCGGCAACGTCGACGAACGAGTTACCAACGCCGACGATCGCAAAGAGGATCAGCGCCGCCACAGTGCTCTGCCAGAAGGCGAGCACGACGAGCGGCGCGCCCCAGAGGCAGAGCCCGAAGAGAAAGCCGGGACTCAGCCTTCGAGCGCCGGTGAGCCCCAAGCGCCCCCAACGCGCCGATGAGCGCGCCGACGCCGAAGGCGGCGTTGAGGTACCCGACACCCGAGTCGCCGAGGTCGAGCGTCTCGATGGCGATGATGACGATGTAGACCATGACGAGGCCGGCAACGAACGTCTGCGCAGTGAGGAGCCCGATGAGCACGCGCAGCGCGCGATTGCCCCAGATCACGCGCACGCCGGCGAGGCACTCCGAGAGGATCGTCCCCGCCTCCACCTCGCCCTTTGCCGTCTCGGCTTCCTCGACCATCCGGATCCGGAGCACGAACAGCGCCGACACGGCGAGTAGGCCGGCGACGATCCCGAAGACGACATCGATGCCCGTGACGGCGAGCAGCAGCCCCGCCAGCGCCGGGCCGAGGAAGAAGGCGAGGCTCTCGATCGTGCTCGCCACCGCGTTCGCCGCGGTCAGCTCGCTCGGTGTCGTCGCCAGCGTCGGCGTGATCGCGGCCTGCGCCGACCGATACGGCGCGTTGACGATGGTCGCGGCGATCGCGAGCGCGTAGACGATCACCGGCTCGACGTCGGCCGCGACTCCCAGCGCCGCTGCGCCGACGAGCCCACAGCGGATGAGGGCTGACGCGAGCAGGACACGCTCTCTCCGGTAGCGGTCGGCAAGCACGCCTGCGAACGGCGCCACGATCGCCGCGGGCACGAGCCGGAGCAGGAAGATGAGCCCGACCGCGTCCTGCCCGCCCTGGCCATAGGCGTAGACCGACACGGCGACGAGAAAGCCCCAGTGACTGACTGCGGAAGCCGACCACGCCAGCTCCAAACGGCGGAGATTGGCGTTACGGAAGACGGCGACGAACGCCCGGCCCGACTCTCGAATATGCTCTCCGAGCCGCTTCACGAGCGGAGCATGTCACTCAGGCTTGCGAAATTGAAGCGGAGTAGGGAAGATTTCCCCTGTCAACCCTGTCTTGTGGGGTGCAGGAGCTGTCTACAGGTGAGAGGAGGAGCACATGAGCCTGGAGAGCGTAGAGAGCGCAGAGAGCATGGAGAGTCTCGAGAGCGTTGAGGCGGCCAAGAAGGACGAGGACGTCGAAGCGCACTCGCTCGAGAGCGTCGAGTCCGTCGAGTCGATGGAGTCGGTCGAGTCGGTCGAGTAGCACGCATCGCACGAGTTTTCAAAGGGCCCGGAAGCTTCGGGCCCTTTGTCGTTCCTAGGGGCGGTCTCGAGCTCTAGTCCGCGCCGAGCGTGTCGGCGAGGTCACCGAGCAGCTTGAGCCCGGCCTCGCGCCGCTCGTCCTCGAGTGAAGCGACGGCCGTGGCCAGGCGCGCGACGACCGCCAGGTCGCCCTCTCCCGACTCGAGCACGGCCTCGGCCTGCCGCGCACGGCTCAGGAGGTCGAGCGCGATCGCGGCCTGGTTCGCAAACAACCCGAGCAGCTCCATTTCCTGCAGCGAGAACGTCGACTGCTGCGGCCGGTCGAGCACCTCGAGCACGCCGAGCGACCCGCTCGTCGTAGAGGAGCGGCACGGCCATCAGACCCTGCGGCACGTACCCCGTCCCGGCAGCGAAGTCCTTCGCGAACCGCGGGTCGTTCTGGACATCGTCGAGGATCAGCGGCGTCCGGGTGGAGAGCACCCAGCCGGCGATGCCAGTGTCGGACGGGAAGCGCATGCCGATCAGGTCGTCAGCGCCATAGCCGGCGACGGCCTCGAACACGAGCTCGTCGGCTTCCTCGTCGAGCAGCAGGATCGACGATGCCGTGGCGCCGAAGATCGCACGCGGCGACTTCGGTGATGCCGGTCAGCAGGCCGTGGAACGACTCGCGCGAGCCGACGACACCCGCCGCCACTGCGGCGCGAAGCTCACCGTCGTCCGTCATGCGGACCCTCCTACGTTCGTGGCCGTCAGGAAGAGGACGCTCTTGAGCTGGAACGGGATCAGCTCGGGATGCTTCGACAGGATCAGCGCGGTGATGCCGGCGATGTGCGGTGTCGCGAAGCTGTTGCCGGAGGCCTTGATCTGGGAGCCGCCCGGCCAGGCGACGTCGACGCCGACGCCGCGTCCGAAGAACTCGACCGGCGGATTCGGGTTGTAGAAGAACGCCATCGGGTCGTCCTGCTCGTGGCTTCCGACCGAGATCACCGACGAGAACTTCCACGGGTAGCTCTCGACGGGCATGTTGTGTGCGGCCGCCACGAGCATGCTGCGCCGGAAGTACGCGTTGTCTGCGATGTCGTGGAGGATCGTCGCGAACTGCTTCTTCGTCGTCGAAAGGCTCATGTTGATGAGGTCGAAGCCCTGGTCGACGGCGTAGCGAAGGCCGGCGAGGAGCACCGGCCCGGAGCCGGTGAAGCCTGCCCCGAGCACGCGCACGCTGTGGAGATTGCACTCCGGCGCGATCGAGCGCACGATCCCCGCACAGGCAGTGCCGTGCCCACAGGAGTCGCCGGCTGTGTCCTCCTCGACGATCGGGTTCTCGTCCTTGTCGACGGAGACGGCCACGGCGCTCTCGAGCTTGCCGACGAGCGGGTGCCCGTCCTCGACGCCCGAGTCGAGGATGCAGACGTTCACCCCCTTGCCCGTCGAGCCACCCCACGCCCACTCCCGCGTGACGCGTTCCGGCCACTCGTCGGACAGAGCGATGTCGCCTTCGGCATGCCTGGGCAGGCTCCACGCAGGCAGCGGCCCGCCGCGCGCCTGTGCCTCGTGGGCGACCAGGTCATCCGTCACAGACGGGATGCTACGCCGGAATCAGGCTGCGGGGTAGCGCTTGCGCAGCTCGTCCACGATCGGCCGAGGCGCGTCGTATCCCTCGCGCTCGAGCGCAGCCTCGAGATCGGCGACGAGCGCCGCCTGGAACGCCGCGTCGGATTCTGCCCGCGCAACGATCGCGTCCATCGTCTGGCGCGCAGCCGGGAGCTCCTGCGCAGCTTCGACCCACCCCGTGGGGGCGGGTCGAAGCAGGCGGAGGAGATATCCGAGCCGCTCCTCGTGATGAGGTGTAACCATCATCTACATACCTAGACCGGCGAGAGGGGTCATTTCTTCCCTTCCAGCTCCTCGCGAAGCCGACGGAGGCAGCGCGAGATGCGGCTCGCGATCGTCCCGGAGGGAAGGTCGAGGTCCTGGGAGATCGTCTTGTAGCTCTCGTCGCGTGCGAAGAAGCGGTCGAGCATCTCCTGGCACGGCTCGGAAAGCGTGGCGAGCGCGTCGCGCACGTCGAAGGCGTCTTCGAGGTCCTCGAGCGATCGCTCGTCGGTGTCGGCGACGACGTCCTCGGCCGGTTGGACGCGACCGGAGGCCGCGATCGCGTCGAGGCACAGCCGTCGCGTCAGCTGTCCGATCCACGGCCGGAGCGCCGATTCGTCGCGAAGGGTGTCGAGGCGCGTGTAGACGCGCGTGAAGACCTCTTGGAAGACGTCCTCGGCGTCGACCGGGGTCAGACGAAAGCCCTGGCTGCAGATCGCGTACACGTAGCGCGAATACCGCTCGACGAGCTCGTTCCACGCATCGGAGTCACCCGCGCGACAGCGCTGGACGAGCTCGGCATCCGTGAGTGTCGCAGTCAACACGTGCATCAAATCGCGCTCAGCGACCCATGTCGAGAGCCCGCCCCGCGGCGGCGGCGGCGATCTCTTCGCTCGCACGCGCCCGCGCGAGCCGTCTCGTCCCCTTCGGACACGGCGAGATTGACGGACACGAGGTGCGTCGCGGCCCGCGCAGCCGCAGCCGCGAGCACCGATGCGACAGCGGCATCGGGGCGATACGGCGCCTTCCCCTAGCTCGGCGGCGAGCGCGGCGAGCGCCGCCGTGTCGGCCGCGATCTCCGCGATCTGGAGCGGAACGGCCGCCGACAGCTCGAGCTTCCGTTCGAGGTCGCCGTTCGGCGACGCATCCGCCGCCGACGCTTCGTTCAGCGCATCGAGCGCCTGCTCCCACACCTCCGCGTCGGCAAGCGCGAGGGGAGCCGCACGTGCCTGAAGCGCGAGCGCCTGCGCAGCGACGCCGGCAGCCTCCTCCCAGTGCGGCTCCGAGCGGCGCGCCACCATCGCTACGAGGCCGGCGGCGAAGGCGACCGTCAATGCGGACGCCGAGCCGCCGCCCGGCGCGGGCTTTCCCGTGCCGAGCCGCTCGAGGAAGTCGCCGAGGCGAAGGTCGAGATATTCGTCCACCTGCATGAACACGGCAGTCTAGACCCGTCTTCCGGCACCTATCGTTCGCGGAGCCATGGGCGAGTTGTTCGACGCGGTAGAGACGTTCTTCTCCGAGCTCGCGGCGGTCGAGTGGACCGCGATCGCGATCGCGCTCGGCCTCCAGCTCGTGCGCCTCTTCTGCCGCTCGGTCGCCTGGCGGGCGATCATCGCAGCCGCCTTCCCCGACCTCCGCGTGCCGCTCGGCCGCGTCACGGGCGCGTACTTCGCGGGCACGGGCGTCAACGCGATCGCCCCGGCCCGGTCGGGAGACGTCGTGAAGCTCGTCCTCGTCAAGCACGAGGTGCAGGGGACGACGTACACGACGCTCACGCCGACACTCATCGTCGAGACGCTCTTCGACGCCTTCGTCGCCTCGTTCGTCCTCCTCTGGGCGCTCGCAGCGGGCGTCCTCCCCGCCTTCGACGCGCTCGGGAACATCCCGACCTTCGACTGGAGCTGGCCGATCGACCACCCGCGCCCCGCCTTCGTCATCTTCGTGGTGTGGGCGACGGTGATCACGCTGCTCGTCGTCATCTGGTCACGCCGCGTGCGCGACTTCAAGGAGCAGATCCGCCACGGCTTCGCAATCCTCTACGAGCCCCGCCGCTTCCTCCGGGAGGTCGTCACATGGCAGGCGCTGTCCTGGGCATTGCGCATCGCGAGCGTCTGGTTCTTCCTCGACGCATTCGACATCCCCACGTCGGCGCGGAACGTCATGCTCGTGCTCGCCGTGCAGAGCCTCTCGACGCTCCTGCCGTTCACGCCGGGAGGGCTTGGCACGCAGCAGGGGTTTCTCCTCTACGCGTTCCGCGACAGCGGCGTGCCGCGCACCGAGCTCGTGAGCTTCTCGGTCGGGATGCAGCTCGCGACCAACGCCGTCAACGCCCTGGCGGGCCTGGTCGCGCTCTTCTACATCGCACGGACGCTGCGCTGGAAGCAGCTGATCGCCCCCGAACGAGCCGCAGTGGACGAAGCCCGCGAGCGGTAGGCTCGCCCTCGTGGCCGCTGACCCCGCTGCGCACCCGATCCGGCTCGTCGTCTCCGACGATCTCCGGCGCTCGCGACTGACGGTCTTCTTCCGGTGGCTTCTCGCCCTCCCGCACATCTTCTGGCTCGGGCTCTGGTCCACCGTCGCGTTCGTGATCGTCGTGATCGTCTGGTTCATCGTTCTCGTGAAGGGCCGGGCCCCCACAGGACTGCACGACTTCCTCTCCGGCTACCTCCGCTACGCGACGCAGGTGGAGGCGTACTTCCTTCTTGCCGCGAACCCATTCCCGCCGTTCTTCGTCGGCAGCGCGAAGGAGTACGTCGTCGATCTCGAGATCGCCCCGGCGGCGCCGCAGAGCCGCTGGAAGACGCTGTTCCGGCTCGTGCTCGCCGTGCCCGGCGCTCCTTCTTGCGGGCGTCCTGCTCGGCGGGCCGGTGTCGATCGGCCTCCGCGGGATCGGGCTCGCGGGCACCGCGGCGTTTCTCGTCTGGTTTGCGGCGATGGTGAAGGCCCAGGCGCCGCGTGGGCTTCGCGACGCCATCGCGTGGAGCCTCGGCTACAGCGCCCAGGCGGGCGCCTACCTCTTCCTCCTTACGGATCGCTATCCGAACACGGATCCCGTCGCCCACCTCGAGGAGCTCGCTCCGCCCGAGGTCGACGAGCGCGTCCCGCGGCTCACGAACGACGACGACGCACGGCGCTCCCGCGTCACCGTGCTGCTTCGTCTGCCGCTCGCGTTCCCCCACATCGTGTGGCTGCTCGGCTGGACGATCATCGCCATGGTCGCCGCCATCCTCAACTGGCTCTGCGCGCTCGTCATCGGCCGCTCACCCACGGCCGTTTGCGCGGTTCCTTGCGGCGTACGTCCGCTACTCCGTGCACGTCTCTGCCTTCCTCTCCCTCGTCGGCAACCCGTTCCCCGGCTTCGTCGGCGACGAGGGCAGCTACCCGGTCGACCTCCATGTCGATCCCTTCGAGCGACAGAGTCGCTGGAAGATCCTGTTCCGGTTGCCGCTCGCGCTCCCGGCAGCGCTTCTCAGCGGCGCAGCGACGACGGTGCTGTACATCACGGCGCCGCTCTCCTGGTTCGCATCGCTCGCGCTCGGGCGGATCCCGGTCGGATTGCAGCGCGCGGGCGCCTACGCGCTCGGCTATTCGGGACAGCTCAACGCCTATGCGTTCGTGCTCACGGACCGGTATCCCCATGCCTCTCCGGCCGCAGTGTTCACCCCGGTTCCGGGTCAGATCGAGCCGCTAGACTCCGACCTGCCGGGCGCATTCGTCTAGTGGCCTAGGACACCGCCCTCTCACGGCGGCGGCACGGGTTCGAATCCCGTATGCGCCTCTCTCGCACGCCTGGGCGGCCGCTGGCGCCCGAGACCAAGCCTGGGTCGCGACGGTCAAGGCCGGCCCTCCCGGCGTCGATCACAACGGTGCGTGCGCACCGTCAACGTCTCGCTCTGATGTTCCGGGTCACGGCCGGGATCCTCGTGCTCTGGATCGCTGGGGGTCGTGGACGCAGCCACCGAGAACGTTCCTTCGTTTCGATCGTTCGGGCTATCTCGCCGCTCGTCGGGCTCGTCTGCCTCGTGCTCAGTGTCTTCGGGCTCCGGCAGGCACGTCAACTCGAAGCTCCGCAGTGGCACGCCTGTCGCATCGTTCTCAGCATCGTGATCGCCGTGGTGCCGTTCGCCGCATCCCCTTCGACCCGTCGTAGCCCAGCAATTACGCGCGGCGCGCGTCGAGCCGGATCGTCCACGGCTCGATCGCTTCGACCACGAGATGCGTCTCGCTCCACGGGTCACGGGCGAGCGTCTCGCGCACCTCGTCCTCTGATTCGGCCTCGACGGCATGGACGACACGGATCTCGTCCGCGAGCGGCCCGCCGAGAACGATGACACCGTCCTCGACGAGCGCGTCCATGAAGGCAGCATGGGCCGGCCAGCCGGACTGCTCCTCCAACGGCCGCGCCGGGTCCCACTCAGGACCCGAGCGGCGCACCACGACGTGGAACATCGCCACGTGGATCGGCGTCAGCCCGAGGTGGTGATCAGGACCTCGCCCTCGGTGATGTGCGGCGAGGAAGCGGGAACGTCGGCAGCGTGCTCGGCGAGCCAGTTCTTCGCGATGTCGTTCGACGCGTCGACGCCCACCTTGTCCTGTGCGACGGTGATCGAGACCGTGTCCGATCCGTCGTGGATCAGGTAGTACGACACGAATCCGGGAACCTCCGAGATGAGCGCCTTGATCTCGTCGCTGCGCGCAGCGAGAGCGTCGGCGAGCTCGGGATTGTTGTCATAACGGCGGACGCTGGCCCACATGGTCAGACCTCCTGGTCGGGTCTACCCACCGTATGCCATCAGCCTCGGTATCGTCGAGCTAGGCGGCCTTGCGGAGGAGCGTGTCCCAGTCCTCGTCGATGCGACGCTGGATGTCGCGGACGACCTCGGCGTTCTCGGGCCGTAGCAGGTGGGCGAACCGCGTCTGCGTGCGGAGCCAGTCCTCGATCGGCACGGGGCGTTCGGGCCGGTAGGTGAGCCGGTAGCGCCCGTCCACGACCTCGTAGAGCGGCCAGAACTGGCTCTCGACCGCAAGGTCGAGCACGACGTGGCCGTCCTTGGGCTCGTGCCCCCACCCGAGCGGACAGTCGGTGAGCACGTTGAGGAACGCGGGCCCGTCGGACTCGGCAGCGCGCTCTGCCTTGAGGCTCAGGTCGTGCCAGTGCGATCCGGCAGCCTGGGCGACGTAGGGGATGTGGTGGGCGACGGCGATCGCCGTGATGTCCTTGCGTTCCTGCGCCTTGCCCAGCGCCTCCGACCCCAGCGGGGTCGTCGTCGTCCGGGCAGCGAAGGGTGTCGCTCCCGAGCGCTGGATTCCCGTGTTCATGTACGCCTCGTTGTCGTAACACACGAAGAGGATCCGCTGGCCGCGCTCGAGCGCGCCCGAGAGCGCCTGGAGCCCGATGTCGTACGTGCCGCCGTCGCCCGCGAGCACGAGAAACGTGATCGGACCGTCCTGGGGAAGCGCGTCACGCTTCTGGAGCGCGCGGTACGCGGCCTCGACCCCGCTTGCAGACGCGGCCGCGTTCTCGAAGGCCACGTGCAGCCAGGGGACACCCCACGCGGTCGTCGGATAGCGGGTGGTCGCGACTTCCAGGCAGCCGGTGGCGTTGACGACCACGACGGGCGTCTTGATCGAGCCGATGATCGTGCGAACGACCATCGGGATACCGCACCCCTGGCACAGGGAGTGCCCGCCCCGAAGAGGGGGCGCTCCGTCGGTTGCGCGGACGATCGTCTTCAGACGGGACATGGCTCGCTCCTCAGTCCGACGTAGGTGGTGTCCCGCTCGAACGGCAGCGTCAGGATGCTGCGGATCTCGGCGGCGTGGATCTCGCGCCCTCCGAGGCCGTAGATGTACGACCCGAGCGTCGTCGGAGCACCGTAGAGCGCCGAGGCCACATCGGCCAGGAGCGGCGGCGTGCCACCCGGCGAGCTGGCACGGTCCAGCACCGCGACCGACTCGACGCCGTGCAGCAGGCTCCGAACATCCTCGCGAGGGAAGGGCCTGAACGAGCCGACGCGCAGCAGTCCGACGCGGACACCTTCGTCGCGAAGCGCGTCAACGACATCCTTGACGGTGCCGGCCGTAGAGCCGAGACAGACGATCGCGCGGTCGGCCCCGTCGAGGCGATACGCCTCGAACGCGCCGTAGCGGCGTCCCGTCAGGCCTGCGTACTCCGCGGCGACCGCCTCGAGCACGGCCGCCGAGCGCTCGATAGCCGCAGTTTGCTGGGCACGCAGCTCGTAGTAGTAGTCGGGCATGGCGAACGGGCCGTGCGTCGTCACGTGCTCGAGGTCGAGGATCGGGTCGGGGATCATGTACTCGCCGACGAAAGCACGGACTTCGTCGTCATCGAGCTCGACGACCCGCTCCGCCGAGTGGGTGATCGTGAACCCGTCGAGGCAGACGAGCACGGGCAGGAGCACGTCCGGGTGCTCGGCGATCCGCGGCGCCATCAGCGTCACGTCGTACGCCTCCTGCGCGTTCTCGACGAACAGCTGTACGACCCCGGAGTCGCGGATGAGCATGCTGTCCGAGTGGTCGCAATGGATGTTGATCGGGCCGGAGAGCGCACGATTGCCGAGCGCCATCACGATCGGCGCGCGCATCGAGGCGGCGATGTAGACGACCTCTGCCATCAGCGCGAGCCCTTGCGACGACGTCGCTGTCATGGCACGCGCCCCTGCGAGTGCGGCACCGAGCGCGGCACTCATCGCCGAGTGCTCTGACTCGACATTGATCACCTCGCCGTGGGCGAGGCCCTCGGCGACGTACGTCGCGTAGTGCTCGATGATCGGGGTCTGCGGCGTGATCGGGTAGACCGGCACGACGTCGGGGTCGATCTGGCGCATCGCCTCGGCGACGGCCTCGCCGCCGGTGAGAACGCGCGGCACCCGGGTGCGGGTCATCAGCTCAGTCGTCATCGGACGCCTCCGGTTCCATCGTGATTGCGCGCGTCGGGCAGATCGCGGCGCAGATCTCGCATCCCTTGCAGCTGTCGTAGTCGAAGCCGACGAAGGTCGTGCCGTTCGTGATCACAGCCGCATCCGGGCAGTAGAGCCAGCACAGAAGGCAGTTGACACAGCGCGAGACGTCGACCTCCGGTCGCAGGCCGGTCCGCCAGCTGGCCCGAGACTCGGGCTCGGCCTCGTCACGGCGGACGACGCCGCCCGGGCGGAGCTCTTGCCACGGCTTCAGACGAGGCACGGTTCCTCCTCTCGTGCGCATGCGTAGCCGGCCGCGAGCGCTGCCTGAATCGCGGCAACGTCGGCCTTGTGCCCGAGGAGATCGGTCGCCGCATCCACGAGCGCCTCGAGCGGTGGCTCGCCGAGCACAGCCGCAAGCGCGCCGAGCATCACGAGATTGGAGGAGCCCGGTGCGAGCCTCGCTGCCGGAATGCAGCGCGCGCCGTTGCGGGGCTTGCGCGCGTTCACGAGCAGCACGCCGCCGTCGACGAGCCCGTCGGTGACGGACGCGTCGGAGAGCAGCGAGGCGTCGAGCACGACGACGACATCCGGGTTCGTGATCGTGTCGTGCCGCCGGATCGGGCGCGTGTCGATGCGGTTGAACGCGCGGATCGGCGAGCCGCGCCGCTCGGGCCCGTATTCGGGAAACGCCTGGACGTGCTTCCCCTCGTGCAGGAGCGCGACCGCGAGCAGGTGCGAGGCGGTCTTCGCGCCCTGTCCCGCCCGTGCGTGCCAGCGAATCTCGATCATCGCGCGTCCTCCGAAAGCAAGGCGTCGATGCCCCGTGCTGCGCGCTTCGCGTCGTGTACGGCAGCGACCACAGTCGTGCCGCCGTTGACGCAGTCGCCAGCGGCGAAATACTTCCGATTGGCCGTCTGACCCGTTGCGGGGTCGACGGGAACGACGCCGTCCTGCAGTTCGACACCCTGGATCCAACCGAGCAGCTCGCGTCGTGGCGCCTGCCCGATCGCCTTCACCGCCGTGTCGGCCGGGATGACGAACTCGGTTCCCGGCACAGGCTCTGGACGAGGACGCCCGCTGGCATCCGTCTCGCCGAGACGCATCTCGCGGCATTCAACGCCGCCGAGGCGGTGCGCACCGGTGAAGCCGAGCGGCTGCGCGAGGAAGCGGAACAACACGCCCTCCTCCCGCGCTTCGACGACCTCGTGCGCGTACGCGGGCATCTCCGACTCCGTCCGGCGGTAAACGACCGTCACGTCGCCGGCCCCGAGGCGAAGAGACTCGCGGGCAACGTCTATGGCGGTGTTGCCGCCGCCGATGACAACGACCCGATATCCGACCTCTGGCGGCCGGTCTGTCTTGATCGCCTCGATGAACGGGAAGCGAGTCCCACACGCCCGGGAGCTCCTCGCGCTCGAAGTCCGTCTCGACGTCCTTGCCGAGGCCGACCGCGAGCACGACGGCGTCGACGCCGGACTCGATCTCGGCAAGCGTCGCCGCCGAGTCGACGGTGAAGCCGAAGCGAAAGTCGACACCGAGCTCCTCGAGCATCCGTGCCTCGGACGGGAGCGGCTCGCAGAGCTGGCGGTACGGCGCGATCGCGAAGCGCACGAGCCCACCAGGCTCGTCGCGCTCGTCGTACGAGGTGACGGTGTGACCGAGGCGGGCGAGCTCTCCGGCGCAGGCGAGACCGGCAGGGCCGCCGCCGATCACCGCCACGCGGAAGCGAGACGGTGCGGGCCGCGGAAGCGAGAAGCCTTCGGCGAACGCCCGGTCGGTGGCATGCCGTTGGAGTCGCCCGATCTCGATCGGGCGCCGACCCTCGTGGTGGAGGACGCATGCGCCCTCACAGAGAATCTCGGTCGGGCAGGTGCGCGCGCACGTGCCGCCGAGAAGGTTCTCGGCGAAGATCGTGGTCGCCGCGTCACGCGTGTCCTTCCGCGCGATAGCCGCGACGAACGAGGCAACGTCGATGCCGGCCGGGCACGCGATGGTGCACGGCGCTTCGGCGTGCGGACCGCCGCATTCGAGACAGCGGTCGGCTTCGAGAACCGCCTCCGCGTCGGTCAGTGGAGCGGGTTCCTCGAACGCGTTTCGTGGAGCGAGGACCGAAACCATGGCCTCAGCGTGGCGGCACTCCCGAGGGAACGCATCAGCGATCTCGCGGACGTGGGGCGCGGATAGTGCGCAGGCCGGGCTAGGGGACGCTGACAGCGTGCGGCTGGGCGTCCACCACTGACTCGAAGGCGGGATAGGGAGCCAGCGGCTCGAAGCGGCCGAGGAAGAACCGCAGGTGTTCGGGCTCGTAGGTGAAGCGGAGCCCCGGCACGTGCTCGCGCACGCGGTGGACCGCGTCGACCGTGTCGACGACGTACGCGAGGTGCTCCTGCGTGTAGACCCTCCGCGGAAGCGTGAGACGCACGAGCTCGAGCCCGTCATACGGCTCGTCGCCGTGCTGACCCGAGACGATCCCGCGCTCCATCGAGCGCACCCCTCCGGCGAGGTAGATCGCCGCGGCGAGCGACTGCGCCGGGAGCTCCTCGTGGGAGAGATGCGGCAGGAAGCGCGAGGCGTCGAGGAAGACCGCATGCGCGCCGATCGGCACGACGATCGGGATGCCGCGGGCCTGGAGGCTGCAACCGAGCCAGGACGCCTGATCGACGATGTGCCTGACGAGCGGCTCGCTCGTCGACTCGCGAACGCCCTGAGCAAGCGCTTCCATGTCGTGGCCCGCCATCCCACCGTAGTGGGGAAAGCCCTCGTACACGACGACGAGCTCGCGAGCGCGCTCGGCATGTGCATCGTCGTTCAGCGCGAGCAGGCCGCCGATGGGAACGAAGTGGTCTTTCTTCGAGGAGAAGACGGCGCCGTCCGACTCTGCCGCCATTGCGCGGATGATCTCCGGCAGCGACCGATCGGCCCAGCCCGGCTCCCGGTCCTTCACGAACACGGCGTTCTCGGAGATACGCGTGGCGTCGAGGATGAGCGGCACGCCGTACGCCTGGGTGAGGGCGCGGACGCCGCGCAGGTTCTCGATCGAGAACGGCTGGCCGCCTGCCATGTTCAGGCAGGCCTCCTGGCGCACGAACGCGACGCCGTCGGGCGCGGCCGCCGCGAGCACGCGCTCGAGCGCGACGAGGTCGATGTTTCCCTTGAACGGGAATTCCGACTCGGGATCGGAAGCCTCCGGGACGGAGACATCGATCCAGACCCCTCCGACGAGCTCGACGTGCAACCTCGACGTCGTGAAGTAGAGATTCGACGGCACGAGCTGCCCCGGCTCGACGAGGATGCGCGCGAGGAGATGCTCCGCGCCTCGCCCCTGATGTGCCGGGATGAGGTGCGCGTATCCGTACACGTCGCTCATGGCCTTCTCGAGGCGGAAGAAGCTCCGCGAGCCTGCATACGCCTCGTCTCCCAGCTCCATCGCGGCACGCTGTTCCTGCGACAGCGCCGACGTGCCGCTGTCCGTCAGCAGGTCGATGAAGACGTCGTCCGAGCGAAGGAGGAACGTGTTGTAGCCGGCCCGCTTCGCTGCGCGGCGGCGCTCGGGCTCGTCGAGCAGCGTGATCGGCTCGACCACCTTGATCTTGAACGGCGGTACGGCCATACCGTCATCGTGCGATCGCTCGGCCGGACGCGCATCCGCGGCGGGCCTGCGAGGACGTTCGGGGAATTACGGACCGGCGATTGCGTCCGCTACGTCGCCCACTCGAAGAGCCACCAGCCGACGTAGATCCCCGCGGCGACGGCGGCGAGCTGGACGCCGAGCCAGTACATGCGCTGGCTCCTGCTCACCACGAGCCTCCCAGCAAGTCGCGTTTCGCCGCCTCGAACTCGTCGTCGTCGAGCGCGCCGCGCTCGTGGAGGTTCGCGAGCCGCTCGAGCTCGTCGATGCGGCTGCTGCCCGAGCGCACGGTGGCCGGAGCGACGCGCGCCGCGGCGCGACGCATGTGGTCGACGGGGACACCGCCCGGCCAGCCGGGCCGCGACTCGTCGTCGCGCGTGAAGCCCCGTACCGTCCACGGAAGCATGGCGATGAGCGGCAGGCCGCCCATGAGCATGAAGACGATCCCGCAGATCAGCCAGCCCCAGACCACTCCCCCGTCCGCCAGGGGCGAGTCGAACGCGTATTCCAGGAAGTTCCAGCCGAGCGAGAGGAAGAGCGCCGGCCAGAGCAGCGCGGCGAAGCTCGGCACGTGATTCTTCACCGCGAGCCCGACGTAGACGAAGGCGAGAACGATGCCGCCGAGAATGCTGCCGACCATGATCGCCGGGGTTCCCTGCGGACATTCCGTTTCGATCACATACGGGCCACCGCTCGCACAGAAGCCGCCGACGTCCATCACCGAGCGCATGCCGAGGAAGAGCAGCGTCAGAGCAGCGGCGACGCCGGTGAGGCTCACGAAGATGCCGATGGTCGACCGGATCACAGCCCAAGCCTAGACTCGCGCCGCGTGAGTGGGCCAACAGCCTATCGCGGAGCTGAACGCGGTTCTCGGCGATCTCGTCGACGGCGCGCGCCGAGCGCTCGGCGGAGACTTCACGGGGGCGTACCTCCAGGGCTCGTTCGCACTCGGCGAGGCAGACGAGCACTCGGACGTCGATTTCATCGTCGCAACGCGCGTCGCGGTGGAGGACGAGCAGCTGTCTGGTCTCCAGTCTCTCCACGCAACGCTCTACGCGAAGAAGACGCCTTGGGCACAGCACCTCGAGGGCTCCTACGTCCCCGTCGCCATCCTTCGGCGCGTCGATCCCGGGCGCACCCCGCTCCCATTCCTCGACAACGGCGCGCGTGAGCTGGTCCTCGACCCTCATTGCAACACCGCGGTCGTCCGCTGGACACTGCGCGAACGCGGCATCGTGCTCGCCGGCCCGCCGCCCGCGACGCTCGTGGACGAGGTGACACACGAGCAGCTCGCGGAAGAGATGCAGCGGATGTCGCGGGAGTACGCGGTCTGGGCTCGCCAGCCCGGCGAGGCCGGTCCCATGAACCGCTGGAAGCAGCCCTACCTCGTCTTGACGATGTGCCGCATCCTCCACACGGCCAAAACGGGGACGGTCGAGCTCGAAGCAGGCAGCGGCGGCGTGGGCACTGGACAACCTCGACGCCGAGTGGGCGGATCTGATCGAGCAAGCGCTCGCCGACCGGCCCGATCCGGTGCGGCGCTACTACGAGACGGCTGACGCCGCTCTCACGGAGCGGACGCTCGCGTTTGTCGACTCCCTCGCCGATCCGGAGAGCCATCCGACCGCGTAACGGCGGTCCCGGCGCGCATGAGCAACCAGGCAGTCAGTCCGATCGCAAGCGCGAAGAAGACGGTCGAGCACACCTCCCAGCCGAACGGCCGCGGAAGTGCGAACGGATAGACGAACGCGTTGGCCATGCCGGCGGCGGCGGCGATCGCCGCGAGGGTCAGCTGTTCGCGTCTCGACCGTGCGAGCAGGGCGATCGCGAGCACCCAGACCGGAAGGACGAGGAGCAGGAACTGCGCGCTGAAGACGCGATTCGTGAGGAGGAAGACGACCGGCAGGAGCGCGGCCACCGCAACGCCGCTCCACAGCCGGCCCCGTACGTGGACGGCGAGCAACAGCGTCGCAAGGACGACCACGAGCTGGGCCGCGCTCGCGACCCCGTTCGCCCACGCTGGGACATCGGCGGCGTGCGTCAGGTCCTCGACGATCGACGCCTGTCCGAGCCAGTGCAGCGGCAGGTACGGCAGCGACTCGCCGATGATCGTCCGCCCTCCTTGAAGACGGTACGCGGCAGCCACGTCGTGGGGGCTCCAGACGAGGAACGGCAGCGTGAGCACCGCGAAGACGCCGACCGCGGGCAGCGCGAGTCGAACGGCATCGCGAGGTCGATGGGATGCGACCAGCCACACGACGAGAGCGGCAAGCGAGAGGGCGGGCGTCCACTTGATCGCCGCACCGAGCCCGAGCAGCGCGCCGGCCAGCACGAGCCTCCCACGCAGCACGAGCACGAGCCCCCAGATGAGTGCCGCTGCGGGCACGAGGTCGAACGTCTCGTCCCAGTAGTTCCGCGCGAACGGCCAGAAGGCGACGACCGCGGCAAGCCACGCGCTCCACTGGGTGCGAGTGGCCCAGATGCCCCACACCACGAGCAGCTGGAACGCGACCATCGAGGCGGCATTCACACCGTGGGCCGATCCCCGTCCGAGGGCTGTCTCGAACGCGAACAGCAGCACGGCACCGGTCGGGTACTCCGACTCCGGATAGTCGCCGTCCAGGAGCGACTGCCCCTGCGTCGCGTAGATGTCCGCGCTTCGGTCGGGCAGCGTGCCCGCGGCGAGATAGACGACGACCATCGCCGCCTGGAAGGCGGACGCGACTACGAGCAATCCACGGAGATGGAGGCGGTCCTGCCACCGCCAGGCCAGGACGAGAGCACAGGCAGCCACGGCTGCCTCGGCGATCAGCCACGGGTACTCGGCGGCGTCCGCGGTGAGGCGCCCCAGGTCGAGCGCGACGACGAGCGCCGCCGCTAGCCCGAGCGCGACGAGCGGATCATCGGTCCAGCCGCGCGCGATCCGCGCCACCGACTAGCGCGGCGCGCCGAGGGACGACGCGTCGCCCGTCATCTCGGTCACGAGCGGACGAAGGTCGAGCGGATTGAATCCCAGCCGCTCGGCGATCTCCTCGCTCGACGGCCTCGTCCCTTCCCAGAAGAGCTTGCGCAGCAGGTCGCCGGTCTCGGCGCTCTTCCACCAGTCAGGCCCTACGGCGTCGACGAGGTACGTCCGCACCTGCGCCGAGCGGATCCACGCGCGGAGATAGTCGGCCGAGTAGAAGCCGGCGTCCATGTCGGAGACGAAGCCGTCGGGCCGGTAGACGTAACCGGTCGCCTCCGTCAGGCGCTCGGCATAGCCGTCTGCGGTGCCACCGTCCTCCGGGAAGCGCGACCAGAAGTCCAGCTCGAAGTGGAACTTCGCGACGTAGCGCCGGAAGAGGAACGTGTGGAGGAAGACCGTCGCCTCCGCGTTCTCCGCTGCGTCGTCGGCCGACAGCCCGAAGTGCGCCTCGTGCCAACCCGCCTCGCGCGTGATCGACTCGATCAGGAACGAGTAGATCTCGGTGAGCGCGTGGTCGCGCGACAGCGCGCGGAAGGTGTACGGGAGGTCGGGGTCGCAGCCCGCGTAGTGGAGCGCGTGGCCGGCCTCGTGAAGGAATCCCTGGTAGTCCGGAAGCCCTCCCTGGGCTCGGGTGATGAGGTGGACGACCGTCGGCGGATCGGCCGGGATCACGCACGGGCGCGGCGTCTTCTGGGGACGGTCTTCGAGGTCGGTTTTGATGTTCGAGTCCCCGGCAAGGTCGAAGCCCATTGCGTCGAGGGTCGCGAGGCAGATCTCGGTGGCGCGCTCCTTCGTGTAGATCCCCTGGAGCGGCGACAGGCGGCGGACGTACGCCGCGTGGTAGCTCGACGGCATCGGCGCGCGGTCAGGCCCGAGGATGCGGTCGAACCAGTGGTCGCGCATGCCGGCGTACGCGTCCTCGACGAGCGCGCTCCCGTCCGAGAGCACGTCGGCGAGCTGGCGAAGCGAGATGCCCTTGTCGTCCTCCGACCGCACGACGGGGTCGGCGACGCCGGTCAGGTCGGTGCGCATGACCTCGACCGCTCGCGCGACCTCCAGCCGCCGCTCGTTCATCGTCGCAGTCGCATCGGCGTGGATCTCGCCGAGCTCCTCGCGGTCGGCGTACGCGTCGAGCACTGCGAGCTTCGCCTGTGCCGTTCGGAGCGGCATGCTCTCGCCGCGGTAGTCGATGCGGAGGGCGAGGATCTCGTTCTGCACCTCGTCCTGCAGGTGGACGAGCTCGCGCGCGAGCAGGCCGCCCTCGCAGGCCTTGCGGAGACGGTGAAGCCGCTCGCGGCGCTCGGCGTCGCGCTCGACGTCCTCCGCCTCCCGCAACGCGTCCAGCTGCTCGCGGGAGAAGAGGTCGGCATAGCGCGCAACGATCGCCGCTGCCTCGGAGCGCTCCTTCTCGCCGACCCGCACGGCGCGCGCCTCCTCGGCTCGCTCGCTCGAGTACGTGCGCAGGGTCGCCTCGAACTCCTCCGCCGGCCGCACGACAGCAACGCTCACGGCGGGGAATCTACCTCTCGTTATGATCGGACGTGGCCGTGACGAACGCCGAGGCCACCCGCGAGCACTATGCGAGCGCACTCGACGGAGTCTGGACGGACCTCTCCGCCGCCCTCGGACGGCTCGAACGGATGGCGGCTGACCCGGATGAGCTCGACGAAGACACGCTCGAGACGCTGCCGGTGCTCCAGTATTCGCTCCACCGTGCCGGCGAGAGCGTGCTGGGCATCGCACCACCGCCGCAGACGAGCCGCGCCCACCGCGAGCTCGCGGTCGCGCTCGAAGACGCGCGCGACATCACCGGCGACGTAGCCGCCAGCCTCGAGGCGGACGAGCCGGACGCCGCGACCGAGCTCGTGCACGAATGGCGCGCCGCGCTGTTCCGCGTGCGCCTCGCACGCAGGCGCGTCGCCCGGGTCGAACCGCGGCCGGTGTTGCCTCCCGACGAGCCGCACATCGAACGACGCGCGGCCGCATCGCTCGCCGCAGTCGTGATCGGGACCGCGCTCTTCACGACCGGAGCGGTGCTCGCGGTCTGGCCGATCTGGGCGGCGGGGCTCGCGCTCGTCGCCGCCGCGTCGTTCATCTATCGGCCGTGAGCATCGGACGCGGGCTCGCAGTCGCGTCCGTTGCGCTGGCGGCCGTCGTCTGGCCGGCGGCGAGCTCGGCCGACCACGTCACCATCGAGGCCGGGACCGCGGCTGTGCTCGTGGAGCGCGTCAGCGCCAACACGTGGCTCGTGGAGGTTACGCACACCGCAACGGTGTCTCGGAGACACCGGCGTGGACTTCTTCGGGAATCTGAATCTCGTCGACGAGCAAACGCGCGAACGCATCTACCTCGGAGGCGTCTCGTCCGCAACGTCCAAGACGAGGCTGAACGTGTCCTCGAAGCCGTACTGGCGCTCGCTGCATCCCGAGCTGAACATCTCGTGCAGCGCCGGGTTTCCCACGCACGGGTCCCCCTTGGTCGACGTGAGCGGCGACTCCGTCCTCATTCCCCCGCTGGGAGGTGACGCCGGCGGCGGTTCCGGCGGAGGCGGAAGTGGTGGCGGCGGTGACGACAGCGACCCGACGGATCCGCTCCGCAACGGAGGTTGTCGCCGACCGGTCGTCGGGACCGACCGATCCGAGACGCTCTCGGGCAGCGGCGCCGCTGACGTCATCTTCGGGCGGGGCGGCAACGACCGCATCTCCGGGCGCCCCGGCACCGACTGCCTCATCGGCGGAACGGGCAACGACGTGCTTCGCGGCGAGGACGGCGACGACCGGCTCACGGGCGGGTCGGGCGCAGACACGCTCGTCGGCGGGCCGGGCACCAATGCGTACGACGCGGGCTCTGGGAAGGACGTCGTCGACGCGTCCAACGGACGCGCCGAGTCGGTCCGATGCGGATCCGGGAAGGACACCGCGCGTGTCGACAAGCGCGACCGCGTGAGCGGCTGCGAGCGCGTGACGGTCGTCGGCTAGGAGCTGCGGCTACAGCGCGGCGTAGTCGATCTCGAGGAACTCGGACACCTCGGCCAGCCAGCGTTCCTGCACGAAGCGCACGTGGTCGGGATGGTCGTTGTAGGCCGCGTAGGCGTCCCCGTCCGCGAACTCCATCGAGATGCCGAGGCGGTAGCCGTTCTTCGGGCTCACTTCACGCACCACCTCGAAGGCTTCGACGCCCGGAATCCCCCGGAGCCCCTCGGCCGCGCTGAGGAAGTCGGCCTCCTCGGACGATCCCGGCGCGTGGCGGAGCTCGAAGACGACCGCGTGGCGAATCCGTTCTCCTTCCAGGGCCGCCATCAGCCGGCGACCCTACCAGCGGACAGCCGCGCGACCGACTCGTCGCGACCGAGCAGCTCGATGCTCTCGAACAGTCCCGGCGAGACCTTCGAGCCGGTGACCGCGACCCGGATCGGCTGGAAAGCATCCCGCGGCTTGAGGCCAAGGTGTTCGGCGAGGGCGCGAAGGGCAGCCTCGATCGCCTCGGCCGTGAACGGCTCGACCGATGCGACGGCGTCAGCCGCAGCACCGAGCAGGTCGCTGCTCGCGCCGAGCTCGGTTTCATCCAGCTCGACCGGGCCGAACAGGAAGCCGGCGAAGGCGGGGAACTCCGAGAGCAGCGCGATCTTCTCCTGGACGAGCGGGGCCGCTTCGCGCACACGGACCTCGTCCCAGTCGTACCCCTGCTCGCGGAGCCACCGGAGAAGTGCGCTCGCGTACTCCTCGACGGGCATAGCGCGGAGGTAGACGCCGTTCATCCACGTCAGCTTCTCGTAGTCGAACACGGCCGGGCTCTTCGCCACACGGTCGAGCGTGAACCGCTCGACGAGCTCGTCGCGCGACATGATCGTCGTCTTGTCGTCGAAGCTCCAGCCGAGCAGCGCAAGGAAGTTGAGGAGCGCCGGGGCGATGTATCCCTGCGCGCGGAGCTCGTCGACACCCGTCGCTCCGTGGCGCTTGGACAGCTTGCGCCCGTCCGGGCCGGAGACGTTCGGGACGTGTGCGTAGACGGGCGGCTCGGCACCCATCGCGCGGATGACATTCAGCTGCTTTGGCGTGTTCGAGATGTGGTCGTCGCCGCGAATGACGTGCGTGATCCCGTCCCAGACGTCCTCGAGCGGCGACGCGAAGTTGTACGTCGGGCGCCCGTCCGAGCGCACGAGCACGAGGTCCTCGAGGTCCGCGTTCGGAAACTCGATGCGACCCTTGACGACGTCCTCCCACGCGGTCGAGCCCTCGTCGGGCATGCGAAACCGGATCGCTCCCTCGTCCTCATACGCCGCGCCGTCGTCCACGAGCCGGCGCGCCGCGTCCGCACAGTCGGCGGTGCGATCGAGCTGGAACGTCACGTCGCCGTCCCAGTCGAGGCCGAGCCAGGCGAGCGAGTCCTGAATCTGCTCGACCGCCTCCGAGACCTCGCGGCTCGTGTCCGTGTTCTCGATGCGGAGCCGGAACTCGCCGCCCTCGTGGCGCGCGAAGAGCCAGTTGAAGAGGGCAGTGCGGACGCCGCCGACGTGGAGCGCACCCGTCGGGCTTGGAGCCATGCGAACGCGGACGCTCATGGAAGTAGGTTATGTCGCAGCGTGTTCTTCGGGGCCCATTGCGGAGGCGGCGTCAAGGGGGCGATCGACCGCGCGGCCGAGATCGGCGCGGACGCGGTGCAGCTCTTCGTGCAGAGCCCGCGTGCCTGGCGATTCCCCGATCACGACCCGGAGACGCTCGCAGCCTGCCGCGCGCGACGCACCGAGGCAGGCATGGGCGCGGTGCTCGTCCACGCGCTCTACCTCGTCAACCTCGCGAGCGAGAACGCGGACTTCTACGAGAAGAGCGCGACGACGATGCTCCGAACGGCGGAGACGGCGAGCGCGATCGGCGCGGACGGTGTCGCCTTCCACGTCGGCTCGCATCTCGGAGCCGGGCTCGAAGGGTCGCTCGACCGCATCGCAGCGGCACTCGAGCCGGCTCTCGACGCGTGCGAGGGCGACACGTGGCTCCTGATCGAGAACACGGCCGGCGCGGGCGGGACGATCGGACGCTCGGTCGGCGAGCTCGCGACGATCGTCGACCGGCTCGGCCGACATCCACGACTCGGGCTTTGCTTCGACTCGTGTCATCTGTACGCGTCGGGGTACGACATCACCGATCCGATTGCGCTCGACGAGCTCCTCACCGAGGTGGACACGATGATCGGCCTCGACCGTCTACGCGCGCTCCACATCAACGACTCGAAGGCGCCGCTCGGCTCGAACCGCGACCGGCATGACAACGTGCCGGACGGGCTGATGGGCGAACAGCTCGGCCTGTTCCTCGCCCACCCGGCTCTTCAGGCGCTGCCGGCCGTGCTCGAGACGCCCGGACCGGACGGTCGCGGCGCGAGCGCGGCGGACGTCGCGGCTCTCCGCGACCTCCATGGACGCTGGGCGGGCGCTACGCGTCGCCGAGGACCTGCGCGAGCACGCGGAAAGCGGGCGCCCCGAGGGGGAGCTCGAAGAACTCGGGGTTGACGCAGCCGAGATTCCCCTGGCGCCGCTCGTAGCAGGACGACACCTCCGCGCGACACATCGGCAGCGGTCGCCCCGATAGCGCGCACGGGACCGAAGCCGGGCCGCGTCTCCTCGGCCGCGAGCAGGAGGTCGAGGTCGATCTCGCAGCCGTACACCTTCTGCATGCAGCCGACGTACCGGTGGCCGAATTCCTCGTACGCGTAGACGAAGGGGCAGGCGCGCTCGAGACAGGCGGCCGGGTACACGACCTTGTCGCAATGAACGTCACAGCGACGACAGCGCACCTCGTCCTGCGGCCGAAGCGGAAGGCTCTCGGACGCGAGAGGAAGAGGCCGCATGGCTGGATTGTGGGCACACGAGCACCTCCACCGCAAGACTTGACTTCGGCCGCCGATTCAGGCATAGAGGCCCGTTCAGCGACGAAGGCGCGCGGGGTAGGGTTGCCGCGATGGTGCGGAAGATCCTCTGGGCATCGCTCGCACTCGGCCCGATCCTCATCGCGCTCCACTACGCGGACGCGATCGGTGACGTGGCCGAGTTCGCGCTCGCGGCGATCGCACTCATCCCGCTCGCCTGGCTGATCGGAGAAGCGACGGAGCACGCGGCGCACCACACGGGGCCTGGGATCGGGGGCTTCCTCAACGCGACCTTCGGCAACGCACCGGAGCTGATCATCGCCCTGATCGCGGTGAACCAAGGGCTCACCGAGGTCGTCCGCGGCTCGCTCACAGGAAGCGTCGTCGGGAACCTCCTGCTCGTGCTCGGCTTCTCGCTTGCGCTCGGCGGCACCGGGCCGATCGACCGAACGTCGAGCTACACGTCGATCGCGCTCGTCGCCGTCGCCACGATCGCCTTCGCGATCCCCGCGATCCCGAGCTGGTCGGGCGATCCCGAACGGCACTCGCTCGCCGTCGTGTCACTCGGCGTCTCGATCGTGCTGCTCGCGATCTACGTCGCGGTCACGTGGCGCTCGCTCAGCCGGCATCGCCAGCTGCACGTCGCGGACGATCCGGTCGACATGGTGGGCTGGTCGTTCCGTCACGCACTCGCCGTCCTCGGCGGCGCAACCATCGTCACCGCGCTCGTCGCGGAAGTGCTCGTCGGGTCGCTCGAGACGTTCGCCCACGAGGTCGGGCTCAGCGACTTCTTCGTATCCGCGGTGATCGTCGCCATCGTCGGCAACGCCGCCGAGCACGGCGGCGCCGTCGTCATCGCCCGCCGCGGCAACATCAAGCTCGCGGCGGAGATCGCTCTCGCCTCGAGCGCCCAGGTGGCAGTGCTCCTCATTCCGGCCGTCACGATCATCTCGTGGGCGATCGACCCGCTGTCGCTAGCCTTCCGGCCGGTCGAGCTCGGGGTCATCGCCGCCGCGACAGGCCTCACGGCCCTGCTGCTCATCGACGGGCGCTCGACACGGACGAAGGGCATCGTCCTCATCGGCGCGTACTGCCTCGCGGCGCTCTCGTTCTTCCTCGTCGGCGACCGGTAGTTACGCGAGCGCGGGCACAGCCAGCGCGCGCGAGATCCCCGTCACGGCGGCGTCGACGTGCTCGTCCTCGACGCCGGGATACGTCGCGATCCGGATCACCCCGGGCCGGAGCCAGCCGACGAGGACTCCCTCGCCGGCGATCCGCTCCGTTGCCTCCTCCACGGTGATGCCGAGCGGCTCGACCTCGAGCCCGATGAAGTTCGTCTCCGTCGCAGCAGGGTCGACGGGCAGGCCCGCCTCAGCGAGCCCCTCGGCGAGCCGCCGGGCACGCGCGTGGTCGTCGGCGAGCCGCTCGACGTTGTGGTCGAGCGCGTAGAGCGCAGCCGCGGCGACGATCCCGGCCTGCCGCAACGCTCCGCCGAAGAGAAACTTCGCGCGCCACGCCTTGCCCATCGTCTCGCGCGACCCGGCCAGGATCGCTCCGAGCGGACAGCCGAGGCCCTTCGAGAAGCACAGCGTGACCGTGTCCGCCACCGCGCCGTACTCGGCGGCCGGCACGCCACTCGCCACCGAGGCGTTCATCAGCCGCGCCCCGTCGAGATGCACGACGAGGCCGAGCTCCCGCGCGGTCGCCGCCACCGCCGCCAGCTCGTCGAGAGGCCATACGCGCCCGCCCGCGCTGCGGTGCGTCTGCTCGAGGACGACGATGCTCGCAGGTTGGAGGTCGTCCGTGATGCGCACCGCGTCGCGGATCTGCTCCGGCGTGATGCGGCCGCGATCGCCCGGGAGGCCCTTCATGACGAGACCGGAATGAACGGCCGGCCCACCCGCCTCGAACACGAGCGCGTGCGTGCGCTCCTCGGCCAGTAGCTCGCCGCCCCGCTCGCTCTGGCAGTAGAGCGCGATCTGGTTCGCCATCGTCGCCGTCGGGAGAAAGAGCGCCTCCTCCTGGCCGAGCAGCTCAGCCGCCCGGCGCTGGAGCTCGTTCACCGTCGGGTCCTCGCGCAGCTGCTCGTCGCCCACCTCGGCGGCGGCCATCGCCGCGCGCATCTCCGCGGTCGGAACAGTGGCAGTGTCGGAGCGAAGATCGATCACGGGGCTATTCTCGCAGCGGATGGACCTCGCCCTGCTCGAAGCCGTTCTCGCCGAGCGCGGCGAGCCGCCCTACCGCGCGAGCCAGGTGTGGGAGTGGCTCGCACGCGGTGCCTCGACCTACGACGAGATGACGACGCTGCCCGCCGCACTCCGCGCCGTGCTCGACGAGCGCGTGCCGATCTCGACGCTCGACGTCGTCACGGACGCCCGGTCGCGCGACGGCACGGTGAAGACGCTCTTCCGCACCGCGGACGGGCACCCGGTCGAGGCCGTTCTCATGCGCTACCGCGACGGCCGCACGTCGCTCTGCCTCTCGTCGCAGTCCGGCTGCCCCCTCACGTGCACCTTCTGCGCCACCGGGCAGATGCGCTTCCGTCGCAATCTCACAACGTCGGAGATCGTCGACCAGGCGCTCCACTTTCGTCGCTCGGGGCCGATCACGAACGCCGTCTTCATGGGGATGGGCGAGCCCATGCTCAACCTCGACGCGGTGCTCGGCGCGGCACGACGCCTACCGGACGTCGGCATCACGCACCGGCGCACGACGGTGTCGACGGTCGGTTGGATGCCCGGCCTGACGCGCTTCGTCGACGACGTGGAGGAGCCGATTCGCCTCGCGCTGTCGCTCCACGCGCCCGACGACGCGCTCCGATCGGAGCTGATGCCCGTCAACGACCGCTATCCGCTGGCGGAGGTGATCGCCGAGTGCCGCCGCCTCTTCGAGTTGCGGCGCCGAAAGGTGTTCGTCGAGTACGTCATGCTCGCCGGCGTCAACGACCGCGTCGCGCACGCGCGGGCGCTCGTGGCGCTGCTCGATCGGCACGCGTTCAAGGTGAACCTCATCCCGTACAACCCGACGGGGGCGTTCGACGGCTCGTCACGGAAGGCGATCGATGCGTTCAAGGACACGCTCGACCGGGCGGGCCTTCCCGCGACGGTGCGGCTGACGCGCGGTCGTGACATCGATGCCGCGTGCGGCCAGCTCGCCGCCAAGTCCGCGTAGCTAGTCCTTCAGGAGGTTCCTGAGGAGAAAGCCGACGTTCGCCGGCCGCTCCGCGAGCCGGCGCATGAGATACCGGTACCAGTCCGGCCCGTACGGCGTCGCCACGAGGACGGGGAAGCCGCGCTCGACGAGCGAGAGCTGGAGCCGCGGCCGCACGCCGTAGAGCATCTGGAACTGGAACCGCTCGGGCGCGACCCGCTCGCGGCGCGCGACAGTCGATGGCGTGCTCGATCATCCGCTCGTCGTGGGTCGCGATGGCCGTGAACTCGGCGGCGCGGAGCGATCGTTCGAGCAGCCTGGCGTAGGCGCGGTCGACGTCGCGCTTCTCGCGATGCGCCACGCTGGGCGGCTCGAGGTACGCGCCTTTGCAGAGACGAAGGTTCGGCCCGAGCGGGAGGAGCGCCTCGAGATCGTCCGGCGTCCGGTGGAGATACGCCTGAAGCACGAAGCCGACGTTGTCGGCGCCGCCCCCGCGCAGCCGCCGGTAGAGGCCAAGAGTGCCGTCGACGTGCCGCGACTCCTCCATGTCCATGCGGACGAAGTTCGCGTGACCTGCTGCGACGCCACAGAGCGACGCGAGGTTCTCGTACGCCACCTCGTCGTCCAGGCCGAGGCCGAGGTGCGTCGGCTTCACGGCGAGATTCGTACGTAGGCCCTCGGCGGCGATCCGCTCGAGCACGCCCGAGTACTCGGAGGCGACCGCGCGCGTCTCCCCCTCGTCGCGCACGCCCTCGCCGAGCATTGTCGTGTTCGTCAGCAGCGACCGGTCGTTGAGGCCGCGAAGGACGGGCACGGCTGCGTCGAACGTCTCGCCGGCTACGAACCGCCGAGCCCCGAACCGCATGCCGTGACGGCGCACGAACGCCCGCAGCGCGTTGCTCTCGGACGCCCAGAGAATCGCCTGCCTCGATGCCGCGTTGACCGTCTCGGCGATCATCGCCGGCGGCTACGTCGCGCGCGCTTCGGCCCGGCTGTCGTCGAAGCCGTGCCGCACGACGAGCTGCTTCACCGCCTTCACCTCGTCGAGCCGTCCGACCGGCCTCGTGTGCGGAGCGCCGTGCACGAGCTCCGGGCTGTCCTTCGCCTCGCGCGCGATCGCGACCATCGCCTCCGCGAACTCGTCGAGCGTCTCCTTCGCCTCGCTCTCCGTCGGCTCGATCATGAGCGCCTCCGGCACGACGAGCGGGAAGTAGATCGTCGGCGGATGGAAGCCGTAGTCCATCAGGCGCTTCGCCACGTCGAGCGCCGTGACGCTGTGATCTCGCTTCAGCGTGCGGGCCGAGAGCACGAACTCGTGCATGCACAGGCGGTCGTACGGGAGGTCGTAGTCGTCCCGAAGCAGCGCGAGGAGGTAGTTCGCGTTGAGCACCGCGACCTCCGACATCTCCCGCAACCCCGGTCCGAACAGGCGGATGTAGGCATACGAGCGGACGAAGACGCCGAACGGTCCCGTGTAGCCGCGAACCTTGCCGATCGACAGCGGCCGATCGTGGTCGAGCCCGAAGCCGCCATCGACGCTGACGACCTGGGGCGTTGGAAGGAACGGCTCGAGCATGTCGCGGACGGCGATCGGCCCTCCCCCGGGCCGCCCCCGCCGTGCGGCTGCGAGAACGTCTTGTGGAGGTTGATGTGGACGATGTCGAAGCCCATGTCGCCCGGCCGCGTGATCCCGCAGACGGCGTTGAGGTTCGCCCCGTCGTAGTACATGAGCGCGCCGGCGCCATGGAAGATCTGCTCCACCTCCTCGATCCCCTCGTCGAAGAGCCCGAGCGTCGACGGATTCGTGAGCATGAGCCCGGCCGTCTCGTCGTCCACCTTGCCGCGGAGGTCGTCGAGGTCGATGTTGCCGCGGGCATCCGTCTCCACCTGGACCAGCTCGTACCCGGCCATCGTCACGCTCGCGGGATTCGTCCCGTGCGCCGTGTCGGGGACGACGATCTTCCGCCGCCGGTCGCCTTCACCGCGTTCGTCGAAGTACGCCCGCATGAGCATGAGACCCGTCAGCTCGCCCTGCGATCCCGCAGCCGGCTGGAGCGACACCGCATGGAGGCCGCACACCTCGGCGAGGATCTCCTGCAGGCGCCACATGAGCTCGAGCGCGCCTTGGGCGCCGTCCTCCTCCTGGAGCGGGTGGAGGTCGGCGAAGCCGGGAAGCCGCGCGACCACCTCGTTGATGCGCGGGTTGTGCTTCATCGTGCAGGAGCCGAGCGGATAGAAGCCCGTGTCGACGCCGAAGTTCCGCGTCGTCAGCTCGGTGAAGTGCCGCACGAGGTCGGGCTCGGCGATCTCGGGCAGGCGCGGCGGCTCGGCACGCCGCAGCTCGTCGGGGATCTCGGGCACGGGGAGATCGATCTGCGGCAGCGTGTATGCCGTCCGGCCTGGCTTCGACTTCTCGTAGACGAGCTTCACGCGGCCACCTCGGTGAGAACGTCGACGAGGCGATCGATGTCAGCCGTCGTCCGTTTCTCGGTGACGGCGACGAGGAGGACGTCGTCGAGATCTCCGTAGTCGCGGCCGAGCGCGTAGCCAGGGTGCACACCGAGCGCGCGCGCCGCCTTGACGACGTCGCCCGCGTTCCGTCCGACGCGGATGGCACACTCCTTGAACGTTGCCTGAGCGGAAAACAGCGGTTCGAACCCTGCGGCGGCCAGGCGCTCCTTCGCGTACGCGCCGAGCGCCATGCAGGTCTCCCCCACCGCCCGCAACCCGGCAGGCCCAAGCCACGTGAGGTAGACGAGGCCGCCGAGGGCGAGCAGCGTCTGGTTCGTCGTGATGTTGGAGGTCGCCTTCTCGCGACGGATGTGTTGCTCGCGCGTGGCGAGCGTGAGGACGTAGCCGCGCCGTCCCTCGGCGTCGGTCGTCTCGCCGACGATCCGTCCCGGCATGCGGCGGACGTAGTCGGACCGACAGGCCAGGAACCCGTAATGCGGGCCGCCATACGACAACCCGTTGCCGGCTCCCTGACCCTCGCCGGCGGCGATCGCGCAGCCGTAGTTGCCGGGGGCATCGAGCACGCCGAGCGAGATCGGGTCGACGTGCGCCACGGCGAGCGCGCCGGCTGCGTTGGCGGCTGCGGCAATGTCCGGCGCTGGCTCGAGACACCCGAAGAAGTTCGGGTGCTGGAAGATCACCGCCGCGGCATCCGCTGCAGCGTCGGCGATCCTCGCGACGTCCGTCGTTCCGTCGGTATGCGGGATCTCGACGACCTCGAGCCCGAAGCCGGGCGCGTACGTCTTGACGACCTGGCGCACCTGCGGGCTCGTCGCCTCGGTGATGACGATGCGACTCCGACCCGTGACGTGCTTCGCCATGTAGCAGGCGTCCGCCGCCACGGTGGTCCCGTCGTAGCCCGAGGCGTTCGAGACGTCCATGCCGGTGAGCTCGCAGATCGCCGTCTGGTACTCGAAGATCGCCTGAAGCACGCCCTGGCTCATCTCGGGCTGGTACGGCGTATAGGCGGTCAGGAACTCGCCGCGCTGGAGCACCATGTCGACGACGGCGGGCACGTAGTGGTCGTACATGCCGGCGCCGAGAAACGACAGCTCGCGCCCAGTGCCGACGTTCCGCGAGGCGAGCTCCGACAGATGCGCATGGAGCTCGAGCTCGGACAGCGCCGGCTCGAGGTCGAGGTCGCGCCCGAGGCGCACACCCTCGGGGATGTCGCGAAACAGACTCCTCGAGCTCCGAGACGCCGATGCGCGCGAGCATCGCCTCGCGGTCGGCGTCGGTCAGCGCAATGAAGCTCACTGCTCGATAAGCAGCTTCTGGTAGCCGGCGGCGTCGAGCAGCGACTCCATCTCCGATGGGTCGGAGACCCGCACGCGCGCCAGCCAGCCCTCGCCGTACGGATCCTCGTTCACGAGCTCGGGCTCGTCGACGACGCGCTCGTTGACCTCGATCACCTCGCCGGACACCGGCGCGATCACGTCGGACACGGCCTTCACCGACTCGACCTCGCCGTACACGGCGTCTTTCGCGATCGTCGACCCGACGGCCGGCGGCTCGTAGTGGACGAGCTCTCCGAGCGAGTCCTGGGCATACCAGGTGATGCCGATCGTCGCCTCGCCGTCCTCGATCCGCGCCCAGTCGTGCGCCGGCGTGATACCGCAGCTCCTCGGGATAGCTCTCAGCCGCTGCCACTCGTGTGCTCCTCTCGCTTGTAGATGGGCTTCTCGACGACACGCGCGCGGCGATCGTTTCCCCGCACGTCGATGGTGATCATCGCACCCGGCTCCGCGTACGACACGGGTACGTACCCCATGCCGATGCCCACGTCGAGCATGGGCGAATGCGTGCCGGACGTCACCGTTCCTCCTTCGCGGATCGGCATGCCGTGACGCGGAACGGCCCGTTCCTCCATCACGAACGCGACGAGACGCTGAGACGGCCCTGCCTCCTTCACCTTCCGCAAGGCGTCGCTGCCGATGAAGTCCTTGCTCCAGGCACACGTCCAGCCGAGCCCCGCCGAGACCGCATCGGTGTCGGGACCGATGTCCGAGCCGTGCAGCGGGTAGCAGACCTCGAGTCGGAGCGTGTCCCGCGCGCCCAGCCCGCACGGCGTCGCACCGCGGGTGAGGACGCGCGCCCAGAGCTCGCTCGTGTCGTCCTCGGCCACGAGCAGCTCGACGCCCAGCTCGCCTGTGTACCCCGTCCGGTTGACCATGCACGGGATGCCGTCGATCTCCGTCTCCTCGAACGTGAACGCACGCCGCTCGGAGAGTCCGAGACGCTCGAGCGAATGCGGCCCCTGCACGGCGATCAGCCCGTAGGCGTCCGAGACGTCGCGCACGTCGGTGCCGCGGATCTCGCGCTCCTTCAGCCATGCAAAGTCGCCCTCGGCGTTCGCCGCGTTGACGACGAGCAGGTACCGGAACGGATCGATCGCGTAGACGATCAGGTCGTCGACGATGCCGCCCGTCTCGTTCGTCAGCAACGTGTACTGCGCGTCACCCGGCGCAAGGCGTTCGAGATCGTTCGAGAGGAGGGTCTGGAGGAGCGCGCGCGCCTGTGGCCCCTCGACCTCGATCTCGCCCATGTGCGAGACATCGAACGCCCCGCAGTCCTCGCGGACCGCGCGATGCTCCGGAATGACGCCGGCGTACTGCACCGGCATCTCCCAGCCCGCGAAGGGCACCATGCGTGCGCCCAGTGCGACGTGGTCGGCGTGGAGGGGCGTCCGGCGCAGCTCGCTCACGCGGCTGATGCTAACCGGCTGCCCCTCCTCGCCGTGACGAGGTGCGGCGCGCTAGGCGTCGCGCAGGAAGGACGGCACGTCGAGCACGTCCTTCGGGATGTCGAAGCCCTCCTTCGCCGGCGCCGACGCTGCGAGAACGGGCTCGCCTTCGCGGAGCCGCTCGGAGGTCGGACGCCGCTTCCGGCGATGCTTGTCGCCGAAGCCCGTCGCGATCACGGTGACGCGAAGCTCGTCGTCCATCGCCTTGTCGATGACGGCGCCGAAGATGATGTTCGCGTCCGACGCGGCAGCCGACGTGACGACCTCGGCAGCCTCGTTGACCTCGAACAGGCCGACGCTCTTTCCACCGGTGACGTTGAGAAGGATGCCCGTGGCACCCTCGATCGACGCCTCGAGCAGCGGCGACGACACAGCCTGCTTCGCTGCTTCCGCCGCACGGTTCTCGCCGCGCGCCGTGCCGATGCCCATCATCGCCGTCCCGGCCTCGCGCATGATCGTCCGGACGTCGGCGAAGTCGAGGTTGACGAGCCCGGGCACGGTGATCAGGTCTGTGATGCCCTGCACACCCTGACGGAGCACGTCGTCCACGAGCTTGAACGCGTCGACGACCGACGTCTGGCGCTCGACCACCTGGAGCAGGCGATCGTTCTCGATGACGATGATCGTGTCCACGCGCTCGGCGAGGTCAGCGATTCCCTGCTCCGCCACCTCTGCGCGGCGACGACCCTCGAACGAGAACGGCCGCGTCACGACGCCAACGGTCAGCGCCCCGACCTCGGCTGCGAGGTCGGCGACCGTCGGGGCGGCGCCGGTACCCGTACCGCCGCCTTCTCCCGCCGTCACGAAGACCATGTCGGCGCCCTTGAGCGCCTCCTTCAGCTCGTCCCGCGACTCGTGAGCTGCAGCCCGGCCGACCTCGGGATCGGCACCGGCGCCGAGCCCGCGCGTGACTTCGTCTCCGATGTGGAGCTTCACGTCGGAGTCGCTCATGAGCAGAGCCTGGGCGTCGGTGTTGACGCCGATGAACTCCACTCCGGCAAGGCCCGCGTCGACCATGCGGTTCACGGCATTCGTGCCACCGCCGCCGACACCGACGACCTTGATCACTGCTACGTAATTTCCTGCTTGTCCTTTCACTCTCCACCAACCTCGATCTCGACCTTCACTCGAGCGTGATGGCCCACGCCCGCCTGCGATCTACCAGGGTAGGGACCGATGGAGGCCGTGTCAATCGGATCCGTGCAACGTAACTATCACCCTCTACTTGAGACTTGAGGGTTGCTCAGCTCGCCATGCCGACGACCGCTCGCTCGGGGACGCTGCACGTCGACGTAGCTCGCGCCGGTGGCATCCGGGAGGATCGCAGCAGCCGCAGCGAGCTTCAATCGAAGTCGCGAGGCGTCGCCGAGGAGCACCTCTGTCCCGCTCTCGAGCACGAGCGCGAGCTCCCCGTCGACGGCGCGGATCGTGCGGGCGGACGAGTCCGGCACGCTCGACCGGATACGCCGCGCGAACCGCCGTAGCCGCCGAGCCGTCGAGGAGCCCGCCGACCATCGGGTCGGCCGTGGGAGCAAGCCAGACTCTGGGCAGCGCGGGCAAGGGTCGGCTCAGCACTTGTCGGAGCACACGACCGCTTCTGGACGCGACCCACGCCTCCCGCCCGCGGCGGAGTAGAACTTCCGGCTTTTCCGTTCTGACGATGACACGCAGCGTGTGGGGGAAATCGCGGTCGTAGCGCGCCGTTGCAATATCGGCGACCTCGGCGAGCCTGCGGTTCGCGTCGTGCTCGTCGAAGGCGACGAGGCTTCGACCGACGATGGGCTCGAGGGCGCGGCGAACGCCGATCGCTACGTCAGGCGGGGCACCTTCGACCACGACCTCGTCGACCGCGAAGACCGATGTCGTTCGCGCAACGATGTAGAGCCCGACGCCACCGACGAGGAGCGCGAGCGCGACGGCGAGCGATCTTGCCGACGGGAGCCAGGCCGCAGACGGCACTCGGTCTGTGACGGCGGGCACCCCTGGACCGTCGACGGGTGCAGCGTCCGGACGCCGGTTCGACCCCACGGCGCAGTCTTCGCCGGTCGATCCGCGCTTCCTACCTGTCGGGAGACGTACGGCCGTTCACGGCGCCAGCTCGATGCCGCCAACGAGCTCGACCTCGCGCTCGAGCGTCACACCGAACTCCTCTCGCGCGCGGCGGCGTGCCTCCGCCATCAGCTGGAGCGCATCGTCCGACGAAGCGTTGTCGACGTTCTCGATGAAGTTCGCGTGCCGAGGTGAGATGCGCGCGCCCCCGATGGCGAACCCCTTGAGCCCACAGCGGTCGAGCATCGCCCCGGTGCCGACCTCGTGGATCGGATTCTTGAACACGCTGCCGAACGTTCGCCGGTTCACGGGCTGGGCTGCCTTTCGCGCCGCGTTGAGCTCGGCCACGGTCGCCTTGATCTCTGCGACAGGTCGCGGGGTGAGCGTGAACTCGACGATCGCGGCGAGCTCCCCGGGCCGAAGACCCGAGTGCCTGTATGACAGGTCGAGATCCCCGCGCGATCGCCAGTCTGAACCTTCAGGGCCGACGACGAGCACACGGTCGATGATGTCCGACCAGTCCGATCCATACGCGCCCGCGTTCATGCGCACGCCGCCGCCCGCGGTACCGGGTATGGCGCAGGCGAACTCCATGCCGCCGAGGCCCGCGGCCCGCGCTTTGTGCAGGCAGACCGCATTCGAAGCGCCGCCGCCGGCGACGAGCCGCGTGCCCTCGGTCGAGACGGCGGCGAGCTCGCCTGAGAGCCTGACGACGACGGCGTCGACGCCGGCATCGGACGCGAGAACGTTCGACCCGAGCCCGATCGGGAGGACGGGAA
This sequence comes from uncultured Actinomycetes bacterium, assembly GCA_963724675.1. Taxonomy (GTDB): domain Bacteria; phylum Actinomycetota; class Thermoleophilia; order Gaiellales; family Gaiellaceae; genus PALSA-612. The sequence goes on from CAVRVP010000001.1 coordinate 414,946, forward strand.
GGCCAGCCTCGGCCGCCCAGGCCAGAAGGGCTTCGAGCTGCGATACCGATTCCGGTCGCGCGAGGTACGCGGCCGGCCCGCCGATACCGACGGTCGTCAGGCGGGCAAAGGCGACATTCCGCTCGAGCGCGAGATCGGGGGGCGGCGCCATCACGCTCTTGGCACGCTTTCGGCACAGACGCGTAACGCGCCGCTCGCTACCCTCAAAGCGGGGGTCGGGCGCGTCAGCGCCCCGGGGGGAGATAAGGAAGGGCGGTGCGCGGCGGGCGCGGGCGGGTGTCCTTGGCGATGCGTCACGTCACGCGCTCAGCCTGTCGAGGACGAGGCCGGCAGCGCGATCGACGTCACCAGCCCCCACCGTCACGACGACGTCACCTTTGTGCGCCTGTCGCGCAGCGATGCGCGCAGCATCGTCGAGCGCAGGCGCCCACGCCAGCGGCATCCCCGGCCGTACCTGAGCGAGCGCATCGACGACGAGCTTGCCGCTGACCCCGGGGACGGGAGCCTCGCGCGCGGGGTAGATCTCCGTGACGCAGACGCTGTCGGCCGCGCTGAGCGCACCGGCGAACTCGACCGCGAGATGGCGGGTCCTCGAGTAGAGGTGCGGCTGAAAGAGGACGTGCACGCGAGCGCTGGCATGCACGTCCCGCAGAGCCGCGACAGTCGCCGCCACCTCCGCCGGATGATGCCCGTAGTCGTCGTACACGGACACGCCGGCGGCCTCACCGCGCAGCTCCAGTCGGCGTGCCGCGCCCGAGAACGCGCCGACCGCGGCCAGTGCATCGTCGCGCTGGACGCCCGCGAGCTCGAGCGCAGCGACGGCCGCGGCCGCATTCCGGCGGTTGTGGTCGCCCGGCACCGCGAGCGGCGCGTCGAGCGGCGGAAGCTCGTCGCCTCGTACGACCTGGCCACATCCGGCAAGCCACTGCTCGAAGAGCGCTTCTACCTCGGCGCGGGACGCGAACGTCGCGTGGTGGTCGAGGTCGACGTTCGTCAGCACGCCTATGGCCGGGCGCAAGAGCTCGAGCGACCGATCGGACTCGTCGCCTTCAGCGACGAGCCAGCCGCTGCCCGCCCGAGCGTTGGCGCCGAGCTGCGGAACCGTGCCGCCGATGAGGAACGTCGGATCGAGACCGAGCCGGTCGAGACTGAACGCGATCATCGAAGCGGTCGTCGTCTTCCCGTGCGCGCCGGCCACGACGATCGACGGCCGAAGCTCGACGAGCTCCGCGAGAAGCTCGCCGCGGGTCTTGCCCGGCGACCCGGCCGGAGAACGCCGTCGACACGATCACCTCCCATCCCTCGGGAGGCGTGGGCGGTTCGTCGGCGATGGTGACGTCCACGTCGTGAAGCGCGTCGAGGTACGGCGTCTCGACCCGATCCCAGCCGGCCACCTCGGCACCCCACTCCCTGGCAACCACGGCAAGAGCGCTCATGCCCGCGCCGCCGATACCGGCGAACCACAACCGGCGGGACTCAAGCGGTTGCAAGCGCGATCAGCTCCTCGGCGATCTCGTCAGCTGCATCGGGCCTTGAGATCCGTCGCATTGCCGCGCTCATCGCCGCGAGCCGCTCGGGATCCGCGAACAGATCGGCGACGAGGGTTGGCACGGTGGCGATGTCTGCCTCCGACACCACGAGGGCCGCACCCTCGCGCTCGAAATAGACAGCGTTCTTGGCCTGATGGTCGGCCGTCGCATGCGGGTAGGGCACGAGCAGGGCCGGCGTGCCAGCCGCGGCGAGCTCCCATACGGAGCCTCCCGCGCGTGCCAGCGCCAGGTCGGCGGCCGCCAGGGCTGCGCCGAAGTGGTGCGTGCTCGCCAGCAGGCGGTAGTCCTCCCGCGCAACCGCGCCGCGAAGGTCATCGACGTCACGCTCACCCGACAGATGGAGCACGCTTGGCCCCTCACTGCCGAACGCGGCAACCGCGAGCTCGTTGATGCTCCGCGCCCCCTGACTGCCGCCGTAGACGAGCAGCACGGGGCCGTCGGCCGGTAGCTCGAAGAGCCGCCGCGCCTCCGGGCGCGGGATCGCCTTCGAGCGCGACGGGACGGGACGGCCTGTGACGCGATACTTGCTTCCACGTCGCCCGGGCAGCGGAAAGGCGAGAAAGATGCGCTTGGCGAACGGAGCGGCAAGCCGGTTGGCGAGACCGAGGTGCGCGTCCGCCTCCATGATCGCCGCCGGGATGCGCCGGGAAGCCGCGGCGACCACCATCGGCCCGGCCACGTAGCCGCCGCCGCCGAGCACGACGTCGGGGCGACGCTCATCCAGGATGCGACGGCACGCGAGCGGCGCCTTCGCGGCCACGAGCAGCGAACGACCGAGCTCGACGCTGGGGCGCCGCGGCAGGCCTGCAATCTCGAAGGTGTCGAGCTCGAAGCCCGCCTCAGGAACGAGCTGCGCTTCGGCGCGACCCGGCGACCCGGCGAACGTCACCTGTGCTCCGCGCGCGACGAGGGCTTCCGCCACCGCTAGCGACGGCAGCACGTGGCCGCCGGTCCCTCCGGCTGCGATCAGACACCTTGGCGGTTGCGCGCGCATCGGCTCCTGCGATGTTAAGGAGGATTCCCGCCCCGGCGAGCGCGACGACGAGACTCGACCCACCGTACGAGACGAACGGCAGCGTGATTCCGGTGACGGGCGCAAGCCCGAGCACGGCCGCGAGGTTCGTCGCAGCCTGCGCGCCGATGAGGACGGTGACGCCGACGGCGAGCATCGCTCCGAAGCGATCCGGGCAGGCGAGGGCGATCCGGAGGCCCGCCCAGCAGAACACCGCAAACGCCAGTGTGATCCCTGCGGTGCCGATCAGGCCGAGCTCCTCGCCGATGACGGCGAAGATCATGTCGGTGTGCGCCTCTGGGAGGTAGAAGATCTTCCCGATCGACTCCCCCATCCCCTTGCCGAGGACTCCCCCGCTCCCCAGGCCGATGAGCGCCTGGACGGACTGGAAGCCCGATCCTTGCGCGTCGTTCCACGGGTTGAAGAACGAGAAGATGCGCTCGCGCCGGTACGGCTCGAGCCAGATCGCGGCCGCTCCGAGCGCGGCGACGATCGCTCCGCCACGCAACAGGACGCCGGACGGCGTACCGGCGGCGACGAGCATCCCGCCGACCATCAGCGAGATCGCTACGGCTGTCCCGAGGTCGGGCTCGAGGAGCACGAGGCCTGCCGAGAAGGCGACCACGAGACCGAGCGGCTTGAGCAGCTCGACGAGCGTCTGGGGCGGCCGGCGACGCGGGCGCGAGAGATACGCGGCCACCCAGACGACGAGCGCGAGCTTGGCCAGCTCGGACGGCTGGAACGAGAACGGCCCGAGCGGCAGCCACCGCCGCGCGCCGTTGATCGGCTCGGCGACGACGAGCACGGCGGCGAGCAGGACGATGCTGACGGCGAGGAAGGTCGGTGCGACGTGACGCCACCACGCGTACGGCGTCTTCGCGCAGAGCACGAGGGCGACGACGCCGGCGAGAGCGAACAGCGCCTGGCGCGTGAGATAGAACATCGGCTCGCCGTCTCCGACGGTCGCGCGGGCCGACGTCGCGCTGTAGACCATCACGAGCCCGAAGGCGACGAGCCCGAGCGTGACGAGGATGAGGACGTTCGCCTCGAGTTGCGCCCGTTTCATCCCTCCAGGTTCTGCACGAGACGCCTGAACTCCTCGCCGCGATGTTCGAAGTCGCGAAACGCGTCGAAGCTCGCACAGGCCGGTGAGAGAAGCACTGCGTCACCCGCCACAGCCGCGTTCGCGGCGCGCTCGACCGCCACACCGAGTGTGCCGCAGCGTTCGATGCGCACGCCCGTCGGCCGCAGAGCCACGTCGAGCTCGTCGGCCGCCTCGCCGATGAGGTAGACCGCCTTGACGTTCGGACCGATCGCGTCCGCCAGCGACGCGAAGTCCTCTCCTTTGAGCGAGCCGCCGAGAATGACATGCAGTGGCCGATCGATCGCCGCGAGCCCACGCCGAGCTGCCGCGACGTTCGTCGCCTTCGAATCGTTGACGTAGAGCACGCCGTCCAACTCGGCCACCGTCTCGAGCCGGTGCGCCACGCCAGGGAATGTCTGGAGCGCTTCCGCGATCGCCTCGTCCGGCAGTCCGGCCGCGCGCGCGGCGGCTGTCGCCGCGACGGCATTCTCGCGATTGTGCGCCCCCGGAATGCGCGGCTCAGCCGGCAGCGGATCGTCGCGCGCGAACGTCGTCCCGGGCAACCCGAGCTCCCGCGGAACGATCGCCGTCCCGGCGCGCTCGAAGATGCGGAGCTTCGCATCCCGATACGCATCGAACGTCCCATGACGATCGAGATGATCCGGCTCGAGGTTGAGGAGCACCGCGATCTCGCAGGCAAGCTCGTGCACGTCTTCGAGCTGGAACGACGAGAGCTCGCAGACCACCCACTCGGCCGGGGGCGACCCCGTGAGCGGCCGCCCGACGTTCCCGGCCACGGTCACCTCCCTGCCGGCGGCGCGAAACATCGCACCGAGCAACTCGACGGTCGTGGTCTTCCCGTTCGTGCCGGTGACGCCCACGAGCCGCGTACCGGCCGAGAGCAGGCGGTAGCCCAGCTCGACCTCGCTCCAGATCGACACGCCACGCTCCCTCGCGGCGACGACAAGCGCGTTCTCGCGTGGCACGCCCGGGCTTTTCACGACCAGCTCGACGTTCTCGAGCGCGGTCAGGTCGGCATCGTTGCCGAGCTTCGCATCTACGGCCACGACGTCGACCTCACGTCGGGCAAGCTCTGCGGCCGCAGCACGACCGGACCGCGCCATGCCGACGACGACCGCGCGCGCCGGCAGGAAACTCGGTCTCATCCCTTCGTCGCCGTGAGGTAGAGCGCGGGCCACTGCGGCGTGGTTGCGGCCTGCGGCGCGCACGGCGGCGGCGAGCTCCTCCACCTCCTGCGGCGAGAACGTCTCCGCCCACGCCTCCACGAGTGACGGCCTGCCGGGAGCACCGACGCCGTGCAAGGCGGATTCCGGCTCGATCGTCATCGACGTGACCTCGACCTCGGCGTCGATCTCGCGAAAGCCGGCGTCCGCGAACCAGCGCTCCATGTCCTCGACGTCGAAGTCGTGCATCGGATCGTCGGCCGGCCAGCGCCGGTGGAAGTCCGCGGCCACACGCTCCGCGAGGGGTCCGAAGTCGACGAGCTCCCAGAGCTGCGTGTTGCGCCGATTGACGGGCTCGAACAGGGAGACACGCCCGCCGTCACGCAGCACGCGGTGGAGCTCGCGCGCGGCGTCAGCCTTCTCGCGGACGTAGATGAGCACCGACCGCAGCACGCAGACGTCGGCGGAGTCGTCCGGCAGAGGTAGCACAGCCGCGTCGCCGACGAGAAACGACAGGCGAGGATCGGACGTCGCGCCACGGAGCTCCTCGAGGCAGTCCACCGAGATGTCGAGGCAGATGACCGCGCCGTCGGCACCGACGAGATCGAGCGCGCCGAGTGCGAGCAGACCGGTGCCCGTCCCGACGTCGAGCACGACGTCGCCGTTCTGGATGCGCGCACGCTCGAGGACACGGTCGCGCACGGTCGGCGAGCGAGGAGTCGATGGCCTCGACCTCCTCCTGCGAGCGGCCGGCGTAGCGCTCCTCGACCAGCCACTCCGCCCACTGGTCTCTCTCGTATTCGGTCAGCTTCGGAAGAACTGGAAGTAGTAGCGGTAGTAGAGCGCAAATGCGAGCGCGCAGAGAATCGCGCAGAGGATCCAGAAGCGGACGACGATCTTGTTCTCCGACCACGCCTTCATCTCGAAGTGGTAATGGATGGGTGTCATCAGGAACACGCGCTTGCTTCCAGTACCGAAAGCTGACCACCTGGATCATCACGGAGACGATCTCGATCACGAAGATGCCGCCGATCAGGAGCGAGCAGGATCTCCGTCTTCATGACGATCGCGAACGACGCGAGCGCCCCGCCGATCGCCATCGAGCCCGTGTCGCCCATGATGATCTCGGCGGGCCAGGCGTTGTACCAGAGGAACCCCACGATCGCCCCGATCAGCGCGGCAGCGAAGATCGAGAGGTCGATGTAGAGCTCGGTGCGGTGCCCGGGCGCGCCCGACCGGATCCACGCGATCACCGCCATCGCGGTGAACGTGAAGACGGCGATGATCCCCGTGCCCGCCGCGAGTCCGTCGAGGCCGTCCGTGAAATTCACGGCGTTCGCCGTGCCCGCGATCATGAGGAAGACGAGCACGTACCACCCGTACGACAGCGGCAGCTCCCAGTTGACGACCGGGAGGTACACGTTCGTCGAGAAGTCGCGGTGCGCGGTGACGATGCCGACGACGGCTGCGATCACCGCGAGCAGCAGCAGCTTCCAGCGACCCTTCAGGCCAAGCGAGCGCTTGTGCGTGAGCTTGATCGCGTCGTCCAGGAAGCCGATCGCGCCACAGCCGAGCGTTACGAAGAAGACGAGCAGGGCGTTCGTCGTGTGATGCGAGAGCGCGAGAAACGCGACGGCGAGAGAGGCGATGATCACAAGCCCGCCGAGCGTCGGCGTCCCCGCCTTCACGATGTGGTGCTCTGGGCAACTCCTCGCGGATGTGCTGGCCGTATGCCCGCGCTGCGGAGGTAGTGGATCAGCCTCGGGGCGACGAGGATCGAGATGATGAGCGCAACGACACCGGCGATGAGAACGCGTACCAACGGCGAGAGCCTAGACTGCCGCTCCGGCCAGCGCGCCCGCCACGACCTCGAGCCCGACCGCTCGCGATGCCTTTACGAGCACGCAATCGCCCGGCTCGACGATCCGCTGCGCTTCCGGGATCGCTTCCTCCGCGGTCGCCACCCAGGACGCGACGGGAATCGCGCCCGCACCCTCGAGGTAGTGCCGGGCAAGGTCGCCGACGGCGACGAGCGCCTCGACGCCTGCCTCGGCTGCGGCCACCCCGAGCTCCACGTGGTAGCGCGGCGCGTCAGGTCCCAGCTCGGCCATGTCACCGAGCACGGCCACGGTGCGCCGGCCCTCGGCACGATCGACGAGGTCGTCGAGGGCCGCGCGCATCGACGCCGGGTTTGCGTTGTACGCGTCGTTGATCAGGATGCCTCCCCCAGGCAGCGTGAGCTCCTCGCCCCGCCACGGCGAGAACACGACGTCGACGTGGCCGGTGACGGAGAGGCCGAGGGCGCGCGCGGCGTAGAGCGCGGCAAGCGCATTGACAGCCTGGTGACGTGCGCGGAAGTTGAACGAGATCTCGTCCTCGCCGAAGCGGATGCGCGTCACGTCTGCCGTCGAACGCCGCGTCCGGCTCCTCGAGGCGGATCACGTCGAGGTCGTCGCGCGTGATGGGAAAGTCGGCCGGGACGATCGCCACACCACCGGGAGGCAGCGCGTCGATCAGCTCCCCTTTGGCTCGCACGACACCTTCGAGCGAGCCCACGAGCTCGATGTGGGCCGGGCCGATGTTCGTGACGACGGCGACGCGAGGCCGCGCGACGGCGGCCATCTCGGCGATCTGCCCCAGGCCCCGCATCGCGATCTCAACGATGCAGATCTCGGTGTCGGGTTCGATCCGGCACAGCGTGAGCGGCACGCCGAGCTCGTTGTTGTAACTCGCCTCCGCTGCGACCGTTCGTGCCCGCGACGCGCAGATCGCAGCGAGGATGTCCTTCGTCGACGTCTTACCCGTCGATCCGGTGATGGCGACGACGTCCGCTTCGGTTCGGTCTCGCACGGCACTGGCGAGCGCGGCGAGCGCCGCGAATGCGTCGTCGGGGACGAGCGTGGCGGCGGCACCACGGTCGCTGGCGTCTCGGGTGAAGGCCACTCCATCACCGACGGCAACGAAGAGGTCGCCGGACGTGATCCGACGGGAGTCGATACGAACTCCGGTTACGTGCGTCGCTCCCGGTGCCCGCGCGAGCGCGCCGTCGCAGAGCACTTCGACTTCGTCGAGCGACAGGGGGATCACGCGCGAGTACGCTGTCGGCGAAGCGCCTCGCGGACGACTGCGCGATCGTCGAACGGCAGCACGGTGCCGTCCACCTCCTGACCCTGCTCGTGACCCTTGCCCGCGACGAGGACGACGTCGCCAGGCTCTGCTAGGGCAACAGCCTGCTCGATCGCCGCTCGGCGGTCGAGCTCCACCGTCACCTCGCCCGGACTGCCCGCGACGATCTCCGCGGCGATCGCCGCCGGATCCTCACTCCGCGGGTTGTCCGACGTCACGATCACGACGTCGGCCATCGACGCCACTTCGCCCATCGGCGCGCGCTTCGATCGGTCGCGATCGCCGCCACAGCCGAAGACGCAGATCACGCGGCGCTCCGCGAGATCGGTCGCCGTGCGCAACGCATTCCCGAGCGAGTCCGGTGTATGGGCGTAGTCGACGATGACCGCGAACGGCTGGCCCTCGTCGACCGCCTCGAAGCGTCCGGGTATCCCGCGTACGGATGCGATCCCGCTCGCGATCGCGGTGTCCTCGAGCCCCAGCAGGCGGGCAGCGGCCACGGCGGCGAGAACGTTCTCCACGTTGAAGCGGCCGAGCAGGTGGCTTCTGATCTCGAGCCCACCCGCGGCGAACGACGATCCGTCCGTTCCGAGCTCGAGGCCTTCGGGTCGCACCTCCGCGTCCCCGGCGAAGCCGTACGTGAGCAACGTGCCGCCGGCGTCTCTCAGCTCGTCCGCGAGCCGTCGACCATACGGGTCGTCGACGTTCACCGCCGCCGGTGGGCGGCTCGCTGACACGAAGAGGCTGCGCTTCGCCTCGAAGTACCGCTCGATCGTCCCGTGGAAGTCGAGATGGTCATGGCTGAGGTTCGTGAAGGCGAGAACCGCGAAGTGCACGCCGTCGAGCCTCCCGAGCTCGGCGCCGTGGGACGTCGCTTCCAACGCACAGCTCCGGTCTCCGACATCGACCATCTCGCGGAGCGTCCGCTGGAGGTCGATCGCCTCGGGCGTCGTGCGTAGCGCCGGCCGCCGCTCTCCGCCGACGCGACTCTCGATCGTGCCGAGCAGGCCTGGCCGCTTTCCCGCTGCAGCGAGGATCGAAAAGAGGAGGAACGACGTCGTGGTCTTGCCATTCGTCCCGGTCACGCCGGCGAGCACGAGCTCCCGCGACGGATCCTCGAAGAAGACCGTCGCCGCAACGGCCATCGCGCGCCGTGCGTCCGGAACGACGAGCTGCGGGACACGTTGCGTCGACGGGACGTTCGACGACGAGCGCCGCGGCGCCGCTCGCGATCGCGTCGCGTGCGAACACATGTCCATCGGCGTGCTCTCCGCGAACGCAGAAGAACAACGCGCCGGGGTCGACAGAACGCGAGTCGTACGCGAGGTCGGTGATGGACACGTCCGCGGGGTGGACGACGTCCGCCGGTGCGAGCGCCGCAATGACGCGGGCGAGTTCCACGCCGCGCGAGTGTACCAGCGGCCCCCACCGCGGCTTCCGCGTCGGACGGTGTCGACGGAAGTGCTCCATTTGCGGGTCTTTTCTGTCTCAGACCCTGGCGGTAGACAGGCGCGAACGCTACGCTCGCAGCGGGGAGGAGGCTAGTGGCCCCCAGGGATCCTAAGGGGACGTGGCCAAAGTGGACGGGTCGTCCGGTGAGACCTCGAGGTACTGGAGGGCGAAGTCGGCGATCCTCTTGAACGCGGGCGCCGCCACCACTCCACCCCAGATCGCACCCCGCGGCTCGTCGATGGACACGAGAATGACGAGCCTCGGGCGACTGGCAGGGACGATGCCGACGAACGACGCAACGTAGTTCGACTCCGAGTACCCGCCGACGACGGGATCGGGCTTGGCGGCCGTCCCCGTCTTGCCGGCGATCGTGTACCCGGGCAGGGCTGCGAGCGTTCCCGTGCCCTCGGCGACGACGTTCACGAGCATCGACTTGACCTCCGCGGCGATGCGCGGCGAGAGAACCCGCCGATGCTCCACCTTCGGCCGCCTCCCACCGACGACGTGGTCGACGAGATGCGGCGCCATCCACACGCCGCCGTTCGCGATGCTCGCGTACGCCGCAGCCATCTGCACGGCGGTGACCGCGATTCCCTGGCCGATCGGCACGTTGCCGATCGTCGATCCAGACCACTGCTCCACAGGAAGGACAATGCCGGGCGTCTCGCCGGGAAAGTCGACTCCGGTGAGGCGACCGAAGCCGAAGCGCTCGATCCAGCGCGCGAGCCGCTGCGGCCCGAGCAGCTGCGCGAGCGTGATCGCGCCGACGTTCGACGACCGCGAGAGGATCTGCGCGACGGTCATCGTCTCCGTGCCGCGGGGTTCCGCGTCGTGGATCACGCGGTCGGAAACGCGAATGCTCCCTGGCAGCGTGAACGGTGACGTCGGATCGACAAGACCTTCGGCGAGCGCCGCCGAGACGCTGACGAGCTTAAAGGTCGAGCCGGGCTCGAACGTGTCCGTGACGGCGACGTTGCGGTGAAGGTCGGACGAGGTTCGTGCGTAGCTGTTCGCGTCGAAGCCCGGCGCGACGGCCATCGCCAGGATGCCGCCGGTCTGCGGGTCGAGCACGACGGCGCTCGCGCGCTTGGCGCCCCACTGCGAGACGGTGGAGCGGAGGACGGACTCGACGTTGGCCTGGATCGTGTGATCGAGCGTGAGGAAGACGTCCTTCCCGGGTCGCTCGGGGACCGACCGCACGACGTCGAGGACACGGCCGAAGGGGTCGCGAACGAACGTCTCGCTCCCCGCGCGACCGGCGAGCTTCGCTTCGAGTTGCAGCTCCAGGCCCGCGAGCCCGCGATTGTCGGTTCCCGCATAGCCGAGCGCCTGCGCGGCCACCGCTCCCTGCGGGTAGACGCGGCGCTCCTCGGGAATGAACCCGACGCCGGCGAGACCCTTCGCCTCGAGCGCCTTCGCATCCTCCGGGTCAGCCTTCCGCTTCAGGTAGACGAAGCCCTTCGTGCGGTCGATGAGGTCGGGGTAGATGGCGTTTGCCTTCACCCCGAGCGTCTCCTCGGCGGCAACGGCCACCGCCTGGGCGTTCTCGATCTCCTTCGGGTTGGCGTAGACCGTCGTGGCCTCTTCGCCGATCGCCAGCTGTACGCCCATGCGGTCGAGAATCGTCCCGCGCCCTGCGGCTACCTCGACGGTGAGGTGATGCTGACTGGACGCGAGCTCGCCAAGGCTCTGAGCGCGGACGGTCTGGAGCCAGACGGCGCGGGCAAGCGAGAGCCCGAAGACCGTCAGCAGCAGGACGAGGAGCAGGTTGACGCGGCGGTGCGAGACGCTCTGCCGGCGCATCAGGGATGGATGTCGACGAACCGTGTCTGTTCGGGGGCTGCCGGCTTGACGCCGAGTTGGCGCGCCGCGAGCTGCTGGATCCGCGCCGCCGCCGCGGAGCTCGCGAGCTTCGACGCGAGCGCCGCATTTTCCGCCTTGAGCTCCGTCCGCTCGCGCCCGAGGTGGTCGAGCTCGAGGTTGAGACGCAGCACGGCGACGTTGAGCGCTACCACGCCGGCGAGCAACGAGGCGATGAGGACGATGGTGACCACGCCGCTGGCGACACGACGCTGCCCGGTTGCCTCCCGCCGCGCTCGCGGTCGCCCCTTCGACGTGGCGGCTCCCCGAGCGGCACCGGCAGCGGAGGCCATGCCTAGACCTTCTCGGCGACGCGAAGCCGCGCCGACGAGGCTCGTGGGTTGTACGCGATCTCGCGCGGGCTCGGCCGGACGGCACGCGGCGTCAGGACGCGCACGAGCGGATCCTTCCCGCACGCGCAGATGGGGAAGTCCGGCGGGCATGTGCAGCCGTGCGCCTGCTGGCGGATGTAGTGCTTGACGGCGCGGTCCTCGAGCGAGTGGAAGCTGATCACCGCGAGCCGGCCCCTCGGCCGAAGCATCTCCACTGCGGCGGGCAGGACGTCCTCGAGCTGGCCGAGCTCGTCGTTCACCGCGATGCGGAGCGCCTGGAACACCCGACGCGCCGGATGACCGTCGCCGAAGCGGGCAGGCGTGGGGATCGCGCCCTTGATCGTGTCGACGAGCTCACCGGTCCGCTCGAACGGGCTGCGGCGGCGGCGACGCGCGATCGCGCGCGCGATCTGCCTTGCGTAGCGCTCCTCGCCGTAACGACGGAAGATGGTCGCCAGCTCGCGCTCGCGTGCTCTCGTTGACGATGTCGGCGGCCGTGATCTCGGCAGACGGGTCCATCCGCATGTCGAGCGGCGCGTCGACCGCGTACGAGAAGCCCCGCTCCGGCCGGTCGAGCTGCATGCTCGACACGCCGAGGTCGAGGAGGATCGCGTCGGCCTGCACGCCGTTGGCGGCGAGCTGGTCGAGGACCGTCGCGAACTCGCCGCGAAGGAAGCGCGCCTGGATACCCGCCTTGCGCCGGAAGCGCTCGAAGTACGTCCGCGCGGAGGGGTCCCGGTCGATGGCGATGAGCCGGCCGGTGTGCTGCAGGTCGGTCGCGAGCAGGGCTGCGTGCCCGCCTGCGCCGAAGGTCGCGTCGACGACCGTGTCGCCGGGCTGCACGTCGAGCAGCCGGCGGACTTCGTCGGCGAGGACCGGTACGTGATCAGTTGCGCTTGGCTGCAAGGCGTTCGGCAACATCCTCCGCCCTCCCTTCGACATCGTCCAGCTGACCGCGCCACGCCGCTCGGTCCCAGATCTCGAGATGGTCGAAAACGCCAGCGACCACGACGTCGCGCCCGAGGCCCGCGTGCTTGACGAGCGCGGCCGGAACCATCACGCGACCCTGCTTGTCGGCGTTCACCTCCGCGGCGCCCGAGAAGAAGTGCCTCTGCATCATCCGGTCGTCCTTGCTCAGCGGGTCGAGCGATGCGAGGCGCGACTCGACGAGCCGATCCCAGTCGGCCCGGGCGTACGCATAGAGACACCCGTCCATGCCGCGCGTCAGCACGAGCCCGTCCGGGAAGGAATCGCGGAATCGCGACGGAAGGGTGAGTCGATTCTTCTCATCGAGGGTGTGTTCGTGCTCGCCGAGGAACATGTTCTCCGCCCGTTGGGTCGGTGGTCCACTTCGCGCCACTTTAGACCACTATCGGCCGCTGCGCAACCCTTCTTGACCGTTTTCGTGCTCAGACGAGCCGGAGCTGACCGTCGTACGGCCCGTGCGCCGTGAGAACGTGCGCGCCACATGTCGCCGCGAAGCGCACTGCGTCGCCGATCGACTCTCCACCGGCAAGTGCGAACGTGAGGCCTGCGGCGAACGCGTCGCCGGCGCCATAGGTGTCGACGATCGGACCCGGCGGCTCGACCGCCGCAAAGCGCTCGCCCGGGTCGACGCTGCCGCCGGCTCCGCTGTCGGTGCGCACGACATACCGCGGTGCCGGACTCAGGTCACCCGCCTCGTACTGCTCGCCGTCGTCGCGCGCGCTCGCCACGAGCACGTCCACCTCGACCGCAGCCTCGACGAGAGTCGGCAGCTCGCGCGCGGACGCAACGAGAACGCGAGCCGCTCGGGCAGCGCGGGCGGCCCCGGCATCGCCACCGGTGAAGTAGACGCCGTCGGTCGCGCCGAGCTCGGCCCACGGCAGCGGGTCATCCGCGTGGGGCACGAGCTTCGGGCCGAGGAGCGTGATCGTACGCTCGCCACCGTCGTCGACGAGACAGAGAGCGCGGCGCTGGGGATCCGTGCGACGCGCGGCCTCGACGCGGACGCCGCGGGCTTCGACCTCGGCCGCTGCGCGATCGCCGAGGGGATCGGCGCCGAGTGCCGTGAACAGCGTCGCCGAGCCGGCAAGCTTCACCATCTGGACCGCGGCGTCCGCGCCGCCACCCGCCGCTTCCTGCCACGCATTCCGCGCCTGGACGATCGCGCCACGCCTCGGAAGCTCTGCGACGACTGCGAAGTCGACCCACTCGACGTGACCGACGACCGCGAGACGCATCACACGAGTCTCACATCTCGGCATGGTCACGCGTTAGAGCAGATGATGGCGTACGTGCGAGTTCCGCCCTTCGAGGAGTTCTATGCCGAGCATCGCGACCGCGTGTATCGCCTGCTCGTCCGAAGCCTCGGGGCCCAACAAGCGGAAGACGCCTTTCAGGAGACGTTCCTCCGCGCTCTCCGCGGTTACGGCGCTTTGCGTCACGGCGAGCAGCTCGGGGCGTGGGTGGCGACGATCGCGGAACGCGTCGCGATCGACGTCCACCGCCGCACACGCCCAACGGTCGGCGACGTCGAGGAGGACAGCTGGGATACACAACCCGCGTACGCCGAGCTCGAGCACCTCGCCGGCCGCCTCCCCGCCACAGAGCGCGCGGCGGTTGTCCTCCGCTACGGCTACGACCTCGACTACGACCAGATCGGCGCTGTGCTCGGCTCGAACGCCGTCGCGGCCCGCCAGGCCGCCTCTGCCGGCGTTCGCCGCCTACGAAAGGAGCTCGCATGACCGTTCCGGAAACCCTCGACACGCGGTTCCGCGAGGCCGCCGCGGCGGCCGGGCTGCTCGACGCCGCGTACGACCTCCAGGACTCCCCGGTCGGGCCGTTGCTCGTTGCGAGCACCGACCGCGGCGTGTGCTGCATCTCGTACACGCCGGAGGAGTCGCTTCAGGCTCTCGCACGTACGCGCGGAGCGCGCCTGCTTCGTGTGCCGCGGCGCCTCCTGACCGTCCGGCGAGAGCTCGACGAATACTTCGGTGGGACGCGGCGGGAGTTCGACGTTCCGGTCGACATCACGTTCCTCGCTCCGTTCCACCGGCTCGTTCTCGACGAGCTCGTCCGTGTCCCGTACGGCGAGGTGACGACCTACGGCGGCCTCGCGACCCGGATCGAGCACCCGAAGGCGGCCCGGGCCGTCGGCGGTGCCCTGAACAAGAACCCTGTGCCGATCATCCTTCCCTGTCACCGCGTCGTCGGGGCGTCAGGGAGCCTCGTCGGGTATGCGGGTGGTCTCGACCGAAAGCGGGCGCTGCTGCAGCTGGAGGGCGCGCTGCTCGCGTAAGTGTATACTTACGTAAGTGGCTGCTTACGCAAGGTCACCGCTTGACGCGCTCGCCGACCCGACACGGCGCGCGATCCTCGAACGCCTGCGCGGCGGCCCCCTTCCGGTGAAGGAGATCGCCCGCACGCTTCCGGTGTCACGCCCGGCCGTCTCGCAGCACCTTCGCGTGCTCGAGCGCGCCGGGCTCGTCAGCGTCCGTTCCGAGGGAACGCAGCGGATCTACCGCCTCGAGCCTGGTTGGGTCGATGCACTCCGCTCGTACCTCGACACCTTCTGGTCGGCAGCTCTGGCGGAGTTCGCCGCTGCCGCCGACCGCAATGAAAGGAGAGAGGAATGACTCAGGCGCAGACGGTCGCCGAACCGGTGCGAAAGCGCGTGCGCGTGTCGTGTGACGTCGACCATGCGTTTCGCACGTTCACCGAGGGGATCGGCACGTGGTGGCCGGTCGAGACGCATTCGATCACTGCGGGCGCCGACGGCTCTCATCCCCCGGAGGCCGTCGTGTTCGAGCCGAAGGCGGACGGGAAGGTGTACGAGGTCGCGAAGGACGGCGCGCGCTGCACGTGGGCGACGGTGCTCGTCTACGAGCCTCCGAACCGGATCGTGCTCGAGTGGACGGTCAACCCGGCTGCGCCGCCGACCGAGGTCGAGGTCCGCTTCTGCCGAGGACGGCGACGGCACGGTCGTCGAGCTCGAGCATCGAGGCTGGGAGCGGTACTCCGGCGGCGGTGAGCCCGAGCGCGCGAACTACGACACCGGCTGGCCGGGCGTGCTCGCCCGTTACGAGGCGGCCGTCCCGCCGCGACAGGCTGCCCTAGGAGGGCTTTGGCTTCGTCGCCCGGGGCTTGGCCTTCGCCCGCGCCGAGGGTCGGCTTCTTCGCAGCCGCCTTCGGCGCTGGGACGACCTTCGCCTTCCCGGAAACCTTGCGGGTCTTCGTCGGGGCGACCTTCCGTCTCGCGGCCGCCTTGACCCTACGGAGCTCCGCCTCGAGCTCTGCGCAACGTGCGGACGAGGCATCGAGCTCGCGGCCGACGCGATCGAGCTCGACGAGCACCTCCTCCAGCGACGGCGACGGGACAGAGACGGCCGGCAGAACGCTGACCGACGCGACCGCCGGCTCAGGCTCGCGCCTCGGGTGGGCGCGACTTGCCGTTCCGCCGCGCGATCTTTGTGAACAGGCCACTTCCGAATCCATCCTTGTGTCTCGAGCTCGACACCAAGCTGCTCGGCGAGGATCGTGGTTAGGACAGCGCCGGGCACGATCTTGCGGGCAACGAGGATCTCCCCAGCCTCTCTCCGGTTCGCTCTTGTTCGTCGAGTGCGTCGTCGAGCTCGGGCATCGTGAGCAGGCCGCGATCGACGAGCATCTCGCCGAGGGGACGCCAGTGGATGATGGACGCAGCTTCCATCCTCGACGGTTATCGCCTGAGCGCGGCCGTAATCTTGAGCCGCGAGGCGGGAAGGGTCAAAGGCGCTCGGCAAACAGCGGCAGCATCAGCCGATAGCCCACCCCCCACTCGTTGAGAACATATGGCGTTTCGCTGATCTCGGCGAGCCGACGCCTCAGACGGCAGGCGTGAGAGTCGAGAGTCCGCGTGCGACCGGTCGAGCGAAAGCCCCAGACGTCCCGGAGCAGCTCGGCCTTCGTGAACACGGCGGTCGGCGCGGAAGCGAGCCGCGCCAGCAAGGCGTATTCCTTCGCCGGAAGCGGGACGAACGTGCCGGCGACCGTTACGCAGCGGGTCTTTGGGTCGACGACGATCTCGCCCGCGCTGATGATCTCGGTCTCCTCGGGCGTTACAACTGCTCGCCTCAGCACCGCCCTGATGCGGGCGAGTAGCTCCTCGTAGTGAAAGGGCCGCGGCACGTAGTCGTCGCATCCGCGGTCGAAGGCGCGCACACGGTCAACGGCGTCAGCCTGCGCCTCACCGAGGACGATGACCGGCACCGCCCGGTCCCAGGACCGGCCCGGCTCGCCCGAGCGCAGCCGCCGGCAAACGTCGAGCTCGGTGCCGAGCAGGACGAGATCCGGCTGCACGCGCTCGGCGAGCTCGAGTGTGGTCTCGCCGTCCTCGGCCCGGATCACGTCGAAGCCGTCGTCCGCGAGATGGCGCGCGAGGAATGTCCCAACGGCCTCTTCCGGTTCCGCTACGAGCAGCGCCTGTGACATGTCGCGACGGTAGCGACCGCCTTCGAGAGCGTCTAGATGTCCTTTCGCGCGAATGTGTGACGATCTCTCCCCAGCCGCCAGTGACCGAAATCGGTCGGTTGGCTGGTCATGGAAAGCCGTCTCGGGCGTCGTTGGTCAGGGAGCCAAGCGAGCGGCGCGCAGGCGAGCGATTACAGGCGGCCGTGGCGAATGACGCCCCACATGAGCCAGACGCCGAGCAGGAGCGACAGACCGAAGCCGATGCCGGAGAGGAGCTGAAGGCCCTTGCCCGTCGCGGCGGCCGCGAGGAAGCTCGAGCCGATCAGGCCGGCGGCGACGACGAGCGCCACGACGAGGCGATTGAACGCGACGTCGAGCTGGCGCATCGCGTCGTCCACCTCCGATCGGGGCAGGCGCACCTCCAGACGCCCCTCTCGCAGCACCTCGAGGATGTCGTGCACCTGATACGGCGCGACGCGCGCGATCCGCGCGAGATCGCGGGCCTCGCGGCGTGCGAGCCCAACCATTCTGCCCGGCGTGAGCCGCTGCATCATCAGCGCACGCGCGTACGGCTTCGCCACCTCGAACACATTGAAGTCCGGATAGAGCTCTGCGCCGACGGAGCCGAGCGTCGCCAACGCCTTGTCGAGGAGGACGAAGCGGGCCGGAAGGTGGAGGTTCATCGTGTAGATGAGCTCGAAGGCCTCGCGAATTGCCTGAACCGGGTCGATGTCGGACAACCGAACGCCGAAATAGCGCGCGTAGAGCTCTCGGAGATAGCCGACGAACTCGGCCTCGCGCCGCTTGTCGTACCGGACGCCGAGATCGCTGAGCCGCTTGGGCAACGCCTCGATGTTCTCGGCCGCCGCATCGATGAACAGCGCGGTCAACTTGACCATGTCGTCCTCGCTCAGCTTCCCCGCCTGTCCGAAGTCGACAAGACCGATCTCGTCGGGCCGGTCGAGTACGAGCACGTTCGCGGGATGCGGGTCGCCGTGGAAGAAGCCGTGCCGGAAGATCATCGTCATCCACGCCTCGGCCATCACGTACGCGACCTCGCGCCGCTCCTCCACGGGCATCGTCTCGGGATCGATGTCGGCGATCTGCGTGCCGTCGAGAAACTCCAACGTGAGCACGCGCGTCGCCGAGTAGCTCGGGTATACGCGCGGGACATGAACGTGCGGATGACCGGCAAAGTTTCGGTGGAACGATTGCGCGTTTCGCGCTTCGAGCCGGTAGTCGAGCTCCTCGCGAAGCGAGCGTGCGAACTCGTCGACGAGCTGCTCCGTGTCGACGAAGTCGAGGGCGCGGACCCGGTCCTTCACGATCTTCGCGCCCTGATAGAGGAGGCCGAGGTCGGCTTCGATCTGCCGCGGAGCCGTCGGCCGCTGCACCTTGACGGCGACGCGGTGGCCGTTCGGCAGCACCGCCTCGTGCACCTGGCCGATCGATGCGGCTGCGATCGGGGTCTCCGCGAACTCGACGAAGAGCCGCTCGAGCGGCTGGCCGAGCTCGTCCTCCACGACCTTCCGCACCTGGTCGAACGGGAACGGTGACACATCGTCCTGGAGCTTCCGGAGCTCGACGATGATGTCCGGAGGCACGATGTCGGGCCGCGTCGAGAGCAGCTGCCCGAACTTCACGAACGTCGGCCCCAGTTCGTCGAGCATCTCCCGCAAGCGCTGACCTCGAGCCGACGGCGCGCCGTCCTCGAGCGTGGCCGACTCGCCCCACGGCAACAGATCGGTGAGCTTGTTCCGCGTGAAGAAGTAGCCGAAGCCGTGCCGGACCGCGACCTGGGCGATCTCGGACATCCGGCCGATATTCCGCGACTTTGCCTGCGACGCCACTCGCCGTCAGTCTTGCACGGAACGCCGGCCCGAAGCCCCGTCGCCGCCGTCGTCCTCGACCAGCCGCAGCCGATGCTCGATCTGCGCGAGCCGCAGCTCGAGCTCCTCGAGCTCGTCCCGCGTCACGAGCCCGATCCCGACGAGGAAGCCCTGGAGCCCGTCGCCCGCGCGCTCGGCAAGGCGCGTCTTGTCCTCGCGCCAGCGAGCCGTCGCGTCGTCGAGAAGCTGACGCGCGTCCTCGCGGGTCATCGCGCCGCGCTCCGCGAGCTCCGCCGACAGCTCTTCGATCCTGTCGGCCGTGAGCGCCACGGCGCCGATGGCGGCGAGCCCGAGGCGTTCGACACGCTCGCGCGCCGAGCTATCGGGCGCGGCCATGAGGTCGCGACCGCCGACGCTGGCGCCGCTGCTCGCGTTTCGACTGCGTGCGTGGCTCGGGCCCGTTGCCGGCCGGCGCAGCGGCCGGGATACCTTCGACGGCCCTCTCCTGCACGTCTGCCTCGACTGCAGTGGGGACCACGCCGCCGACACCTTCCTCGATCACGTCGACACCGACGCGTCCTCGGAACTCCGGGCTGCGCTCCATGAGCACGGTGAGGAACGGCGTCGCCACGAAGAACGTCGAGACGGCGCCGAGCCCGATGCCCACGAACAACGCGAAGGCGAAGTCCTTGAGCGTCGCGCCACCGAAGAGCAGGAGGCTCGCGATCGGGATCAGCGTGATGAACGTCGTGGCGAGCGACCGGCGCATCGTCTCCCAGAGCGAGACGTTGGCGATCGTCGCGAACGAGGCGCGCCGCATGAGCGGGATGTTCTCGCGCACACGGTCGAAGACGATGATCGTGTCGTAGATCGAGTACCCGAGGACGGTGAGCACGGCCGCAACCGTCGCCGTCGTCACTTCCCGACCGCTCATGGCGTAGACGCCGAGGGTGATGAGGATGTCGCTGAACAGCGTGCGGAGGATGGGGATCGCGAAGCGCCACTGGAAGCGCAGCGTGATGTAGAGCATGATCAGCAGGAAGGAGACGACGATCGCGTAGATCGCCCCCTTCGCGATCTGGCGGCTGAAGCTCGACGACACGCTCTTGATGCCGATCGACGTCGCATTGAGCTCGTTCTGGAGCTCGGCCTGGATCCGGTTCTGCTGCGGCAGCGTGAGCGACTCGGTGCGGATCTGGAAGTTCTGGAAACGTGAGCCCTGCGCCTGGCCGCGCCCCTGGATGACCGCACCGCTGTGGCCGATGGCCCGCGTCTGTGAACGCACCTGCTCGATCGACACGTACTCCGACGTCTTGAACGTGATCTGCGTGCCGCCCTTGAAGTCGATGCCGAAGTTGAGCCCCTTGACGAAGACGGCGACGAGGCTCGCGATGATGAGCACCGTTGCGATCGACAGCCAGATCCGGCGACGCTTCGGGCTGTTGACGTCGATCCGCTGCCAGTTCGCGATCGCCTGACCCTCGGCTCCCATGAAGCGCGGGTTGTCGAACCAGCGGAACCCGGCGAGCAGGCCGAGCATCGCGCGCGTCGCGACGACGGCGGTGAGAATCGAGACGACGGTGCCGATCAGGAGCATGAGCGCGAAGCCCTTCACCTGAGCCGTCGCGACTGCGAACAGCACGAGGGCGGTGATCGCCGTCACCGCGTTCGCGTCGACGATCGTGTGGAAGCCCTTCTGGTAGCCCGTCGCGATCGCAGCACGGGTCGATTTCCCGGACCGCACCTCTTCCTTGATGCGTTCGAAGATGACGACGTTCGCATCGGCCGCGACGCCGATCGTGAGGATCAGGCCGGCGAAGCCGGGCAGCGTCAGCGTGACGTTGAGGAGAAGGATCGCGGCGTACATGAACGCGACGTAGATCGCGAGACCCGTGACGGCGACGAGCCCGAGCAGGCGGTAGAAGATGAGAAGGAAGATGGCGACGACGAGCAGGCCGATGATCGCCGCGGTCTTCGCTTCGGCGAGCGAGTCCTTGCCGAGCGTGGCCGAGACATCGGTGCGCTCGATCTGCTCGAACGACACGGGCAGTGCACCGGTCTGGAGCACGAGCGCGAGATCCTTCGCCTCGCCGATCGTCCCGATGCTCTCGATCTGCGCGCCGCCCGAGATGCCGTTCGACAGCGTCCGGTCCGTGTGGTCGATCTGCGGCCACGACTTGAGCTCCCGGTCGAGCACGATCGCGAAGTGCTGCGAGACGCCGCGCAGGTTGCCGCGCTGCCAGAGCCGCCGCGTGATGTCCTGGAACTTGTCGTCACCCTTGCCGGTGAACGCCATCCGGACGATCGGCGACCCGAACTGGTCGAAATCCTGGCTCGTGCCAGACGCCTTGATGTCGGCGCCCGTCATTTCGGGGATCGGCCGTGTGGCGTCGTTCGGCTGGTACTTGAAGAGGTAGTAGTACGGCCCGCCCGAGGTGAGGTTCGGGGGGCACGCGTTCTGCTCGGTCGCGGTACACGAGACCATGACGGTGCCCTCGGGCACGCCCATCACGCGACCGCCGGGCGGCACCTTGGGATGCGCCTTCGTGAACAGCGCATCGCGCGTCTGCGCCGGGCCTTCGAGCACCTGCTTGCGCTTGCCGAACAGGTAGTACTCCGTCGCATTCCCGAGCCGACCTTGCTCCGGCTCGAGCAGGTCGAAGATGCTCGTCGCCGCGGCAGGCCCGTCTGCGCCGATCGAGATGCCGGTGAGGTCCTCCTCGAGGTCGTACAGCTCGAGCTGAGCCGTCTTGCCGATCAGCGCGGCAGCCTTCTTCGGATCGGTGACGCCTGCCAGCTGGATCACGATCTGGTCGTCACCCTGCTTGCGGATCTCCGGCTCCGAGACGCCGAGCTTGTCGATCCGGTTCCGCATGATCCCGACGGAACGGTCGAGGTCCTCCTTCGTCAATTCGTGCCCCTTCGGCGGAACGGCCTTGAGCACGACCTCGAGCCCGCCCTGGAGGTCGAGGCCGAGCGTCGGGCTGCGGTGCATGGGCGAACCGGGCAGCGCCAGCATGAGGACGCCGACGAGCCCCGCTGCGATCAGGCCGACGAGAAGGAGATGCTTGCGCCGCTCACGCATCGAAGGGGCCTACCGCTCGCCGGAGTCCCGGCCGGCGACCGCCTGCGTCTCGGCCTCGAGCTGAGCGCGCTCGAGCTCGGCGAGCGCTTCGCCCTCGGGATCGAGCTCATCCGGCTCGACGACGGCCGCGATCGCCCGCCGCGCCACGCGAACGACCACGTCGTCGGCGATCTCGATCTGAAGCTCTTCGTCCTCGACCGCCCGCACCGTGCCGTACAGGCCGCCGGCGGTGATCACCTCAGCGCCCGGGATGAGCGAGTCCATCTGGCGCTTCGTGTCACGCTGCCGCTGCCGCTGCGGGCGGATGACGAGCAGCCACATGGCGGCGAAGAGGATGACGAGAATAGGGATGAGGGACACGTACTCTCCTTGGCGGCGACGTGATGCGCCTGGAAGTGTGCCAGCAGACGGCGCGCGGTCGCGCGGGAGCCGTCCGGCGGCGGCGTTATCTTCGCCGTCATGCATCAACTTGCGATCGACCGGGCACGGGAGCGGCTGGCCGAAGCCCACGAGGGGCGGCCGCGCGAGGCGGACGTCACGGCCGCGCTCGAACGGGCGCACACACAGCTGAGCGAGCTGTCGCGGATGACGGCGGGACTCGAGGCGGACCTGCCGGAACAGGTCGCCACGGCCGTCCGCGACGGCGTGCGGCGAGAGGCCGCCCCCGTCGGCAGACAGCTCGCTGAAGTCCGCGGCATGGCCGTGCAGATCGCCCGTCGGCTCGACCGGCTCGAGGCGGATCTCGCCGCCGAGCGACACGCGCGCGTCGACGACCTCGGCCTGCTCGTGGATCTCATCAGCTCGGGCTGGTCCAGCGTGGACGAGCGGCTCGCCCGCATCGAGGGCGCGCTCGCCAGCTCGGACGGACAACCCGGCGGAACCGTTCACCGGCTCGCGCGCCGCGAAGCGTAGAGCGCTCAGCCCGGCGGCGTCACTCGGGGGCGGCAGCACGAGCGCGAACCGGCTTCCTTGCTCGGCTGCTGCGGTGACCTCGATCTTGCCACCGAGCGCCATCGCCAGCTCGCGCGCGATCGTCAGCCCGAGCCCGGTTCCGCCGCCGTCCTGCGACCAGAAGGGACGGAAGATGCGCTCACGCTCGTCGACATCGATGCCCGGGCCTGTGTCCTCGACCGCTACCGACACCGCGCCGTTCTCGGCCGTCAGCGCCAGGTCGATGCGGCCGCCGTCGGGCGTCCAGCGAAAGGCGTTGACGATGAGGTTCGAGATGATCTGGAGGACGCGGTCGCCGTCCGTCGTGATCACCGGCCGATCGGCGATCTCGCAGCGATAGTCGATCTTCCTGCGCCGCGCCTCCTCGCCAAAGGATGCGTAGGCCTGGTCGAGCAGGCGCCCCATGTCGACCTCCTCACGGAGGACGGTGAAGCGTCGCGCGTCGAGCTTCGCGAGATCGAGGACGTCGCCGACGAGCCGCTCCAGGCGGTCCGTCTCGGCCGCGATCACGTCGAGCGACTCCGCGCGAGCCTCGGGCTCGGCCACGACACCCTCGCGCAGCGCCTCGACGTGGCCGCGAATCGCCGTCAGGGGCGTCCGGAGCTCGTGCGACACGGACATGAGGAAATTCCGCTCGAGCTCCTCGGCCTCCGAGAGCTGGATCGCCATCTCACGGAAGCGGTCCGCAAGCTGGCTGATCTCGTCGCCGCCCTTCATCTCGGGAATGGCGACGTCGTACCGGCCGCCCGCGATCTCGTCGGCGGCGCGCGACAGCCCGAGTACCGGCTGCGTGATGCGGCGCGACGCGTACCACGCGAGGCCGCCGGCGACGACGAGGCCGCCGAGGAGGGAGACCCCGAAGAACTTCATGAGCGTCAGCCACGTGTCACGCAACACGGTCTTCGGCTTGGCAATGACGAGCGCGCCGAAGGTCGTCCCCTCGAGAGCGACTGGGTGTCCGACCGCGATGAACGGGCGCCCTTCATCGGGCGGCGTGAACTCGAAGGTGATCGTGTTGCCGGAGCGGATGGCCGGCCAGTCGATGAGCCCGGCCGGGAGCTTCCGCAGCCCGGCCGACTGCCCGGGGAACAGCGGTAGGCCCGCGTAGTAGATGCGGTCACCGGTCGCGTTCTCGAGCTCGGGTCCCGCGAACGACGGCGCGAAGCGGCCTTCGTCGCTCGACTTGATCGCCTGCTGCGCGTACAGCCGCGTCAATCCGGTCGCCTCGCGCCGAAGCTCCTTGAGCGATTGGTCTTCTGAGTAGTTCTGGAGCAGGCGGAACGCGATCGCCGCCGACACGATGCCGGCGAGCACGATCCCTGCGAGGAAGAGAGCCGGCAGCCGGAACCGCAGCGACTGGAACACGGTCGGCCTACGCCGCGGGTGCGGCGTCCTTCGCGGGCGACACTTTGTAGCCGACGCCCCACACGGTCACGACCGGAGATGCATCGCCGAGCTTGCGGCGCAACTGGCGCACGTGGACATCGACGGTTCGCGTATCGCCGGCGAACGTGTAGCCCCACACACGCTCGAGCAACTGGTCGCGCGTGAGGACGAGACCGCGGTGGTCGAGCAGCTCCCACAGCAGGTCGAACTCCTTCGGGGCGAGCTGTACCTCCTCCCCGCTGACGCGCGCCTCCCGCCGACCGGCGTCGACGGTCAGGTCGCCGTGGGTGATCAGGGCGCCTTCCGGAAGACGCCGATCCGATGTCGTTCGGCGGAGGATCGACTTCACGCGCGCCACGAGCTCGCGCGGGTTGAACGGCTTCGTCATGTAGTCGTCTGCCCCGACCTCGAGGCCGATGATCTTGTCCACGTCCTCGTCCCGCGCGGTCAGCATGAGGATCGGGACGTCCGATGTCGTGCGAATGCGGCGGCACACCTCGATCCCGTCGATGTCCGGGAGCATCAGGTCGAGGACGATCAGGCTCGGGGCGTCTGCACGCGCACTCGCGAGCGCATCACCGCCCGTAGCGGCGGTACGCACGACGAAGCCGGCGTTCTTCAGATAGAGCGAGACGAAAGACGCGATCGAGCTCTCATCCTCGACGACGAGGATCGATGCGGGAGCGGCCGCCATTGCGCGAGGATGCCAGAAGCGCGGCGCTAGCCAGAGGCCTGCGCAGCGATCACGACTTTGCGGGGCGTCGCGGGCATCGGCTGGAAGTGGGCGTCACAGAAGCTCTCCGCGTCGGTCGAGTACTGCCCTGCGTCGAGGAAGTCGTCGGACGACAGCGTCGCAGTCCCCTTTCCCGCGACGCTCAGGTCGACGCCGACCGACTCGATCCGAAGCCGGAAGTGGCCGCTGGCGCGAAAGCGGACGCCGAATCCGATATATCGCGTCTTCGTCTCGCTGAGCAGGCGCTTCTTCTGATACCCGAAGACGCGGACCTGGCCATCCGTCTGCACCGGGTCGTCGATATCGACCTGACCCTGGTCGAAGCGGCCGAAGACATACCCCTTGGCGTTGACGCTGATGACGCCGCGACCGGCGTCGACGGCGAGGCAGCCGTCGTCCGACGCCGACGTCCCGCCCGACGACGAAGCCGTGGCGACGGCGGAGACGGCGCAGAGCACCAGAAGAAGAGCGGACGCCCGCATGCGACTCGAAGTATCGCCATCCCGCGTGTGCGGGGCTTCATCGAGGTGTAAGGAAAGTGTGTGAGACGCGCGCCGTCAGCGCGCGGAGAGCGCTTCCTGCGTGTAGACGCCGAGCGGGTTCCACAGCATGAACCCGTGGGCCTTCATGCGCCGCGCGGCGGCCACCTGATCGGCGACCTCGTCGAGGCCGTACGGACGCTGGAGCGAGAAGTCCTGAAGCCATGGGACGATGCGGATCTTCCGCCCACGAAGTGCGCCGCGGTAATCCTTGAGCGCCTCGCCGACCGTCCTCCCGGGAAACGCCTCCGGCTCGACGAGGTGGTACTCGCCGGGGACGAAGTGCGACGGATACACCATCGGATAGATCGCGTCGAGGTAATGCCCGAGCCGCTTCGGGGCCTGGCCAATACCGAGGTCGCGCGTCGCCGCGAGACCGAACAGGTCGGCCGACACCTGGACGCCGAGCGGGTGGAGCCTCTTGCTCGCGTAGGCGAGGAAGCGCTCGATCGTCCGGTCCTTCGGCTCCGAGCGGCGATGGTTGTAGACGATCGAGTCGATCTCGCCGTCGCTCGGGAAGCGGACGTAGTCGAACTGGATCTCGTCGAACCCTGCCTTTGCGGCCGCGGCCGCGACGTCGACGACGTACGCCCACACCCTGCGGTCGTACGGGTTGAGCCACGCGAGGCCAGCCGGGTCGTGCCAGACGGTCCCGTCCGGCCACTGGAGCGCGAGGTCGGGCCTCGCCTCGGCCAGTGTCGGATCGGCGAAGCTGACGACGCGGCCGACGAGGTAGACGCCGGCGTCCTCGGCAGCCCGGGCGGCGGCCGGGCCGTCGTAGTGCGTCGTCGCGGACCCGGTCTCGTGGGCGAGGCGCGGCAGCGCGCTCGTCGTGAAGCCGACGGTGCCGTTCTCGTCCTTCACGTCGAGCTCGAGCGTGTTGAGCCCATACGCGCGGAGTGCGAGGTACTCGCCGAGCTTGCCCTCGATCGACGCGAGGCCGACCGTCACGTGAACGCCGCGGATCTCGGCCGGGATGCGCGTGTTCCCCACGAGGGTCGTGGTTGTCTTTGGCTTGACGGGCGCGGCTACCGTCGCGTCGCGCGTGAAGAACGTCGCGCCGAGGACCACTGCCGCGGCAAGGGCAAGCAGCGCGGCGGCGAGGGCTGCACGCTTCTGTCGCTTCCGCCGGCGTGACTGCTGTCGCCGGTCTCGAAAGTGGCCATTTGGGTCGATACGCGGGTGGACGTACATCCGAGCGTCCTACACCGTACGCCGCGTTCGCGCGATATGCAACGTTCTCACGACCAGCGAAACCCTGCTTCCAGCGGCGGCGGCACGAGCGGGCTCGTTTGCAGGCCTGGGCCGGGCTCCGGCTCGTTGTAGCCGCCCGGCGCGACGTCGTTCGGCCCGTGCGGATGGAACAGCGACGCGAGGTACTGGATCTGGCCGCGGCCCGGGCCGAGCTCGAACTGCCCGCCGCCGTAGAGCACGATCCCCTTCGCGTCGCAGTAGTCGTACGCGGCGAGGAGCGCTTGCAGGCTTCCGAAGCGCGACGGCTTGATGTTGAGCGTCGACGGCGGGAACGGCAGCGACTCGATGTCGGAAACGCTGTGGATCACGGCATCCCAGCTGATCCGGTCCCGGTGCGGCTCGAGCACGGCGGCGGCTTCGGCATCGTCGAGGTCCGGATCCTCGATCGTCGCGTCGGGAAAGGCCTCGCGCGACGCGGCGGTAGAGCGCAGGGTCGGTCGACGACGTCGACGGCGGTGCCCTTGTAGGCCGCCTTCAGGTCGACAGCGTCGACAGCGTCGAGCGCGACGAGCTCGGCAACGATCTCGTCGCTCCAGTCGGCCGTCGGGTCGAGCTTGAATCGCGTGCCCGGATAGAGGTCGAGCAGCCTCCGCAGCCCGTCCACCGACGGTGGCTCGGGAAGCCGCTTCGAGACGACGAACCGCACCGGCTCGCGGCTCGCGGCCGACAGCGTCGGCGAACGACGTGCCTGCCTGCCTGAGCGCCAGGTCGAGAGCGGCGCTCTCGAAGGCCCACTGCCGGTAGAGGCGCCACGCGTCGGTCTTAGGCGGGGCGCCGGGAAAGAGGTCGAGCGAGCCGACGAGCTCCGAGAACGACGCGATCGTGTGATCGCCGGCGAGATCGTGGACCGCGCCGGCCGCCTGAAGCGCGAGCTGCTCGTCCCCGCCGTAGGTGACGTCCTCGCCGACACCCTCGTGTCCCCCGCCGTGGAGCTGAACGACCGTGGTGCGGCGCGTGAAGCCGCTCGAGACGTCCTCGGAGAGCGCTTCGAGCGAATAGCCGTCGACCGAGAGTGGAAGGGAAGAAACCGCGTCGTACGTCGCCATGGAGGGACGACAGTACCCGTCCCGCGCCTGCGGGCCTGGATCGAACCGCGCGGGTCGGCTACCAGATCGGCCGGCGGCCGTGCAGTGTCGCGAGGCGACCGCGCGGCAGCGGTCGCAAGAGGCTGATCAGCAAGCGAAGCATGGAGTGCCTATCGTCTTCGCCGCCGCCACGCTAAAGCCTCTCGCGAGGAAATCGGCGCTAGGGACGCCGCGGTTACATGCCCGGTGCGGGCTGCCAGAGCTCGATGCGGTTCCCCTCGGGATCGACGATCCACCCGAAGCGACCCTGCGGTGTCTCCTCGACGCGATCGACGACCTCGACACCCTCGGCGCGGAGCTCGTCGAGCACGCGGTCGAGGTCGGCGACGCGGAAGTTGATCATGAAGCCGCCGCCGGAAGCGCCGAAGTACTCGGTGTCGGCAGGAAACGCGGCCCACACCGTCGTTCCCTTCGCATCGTCACCGCCCCACTCGTAGACCGCCCAGTTTCCCTCCTCCACAGGGACGCCCAGGCGCTCGCGGTACCACGCAGCGAGCGCATCCGGGTCGCGAGCCTTGAAGAAGACGCCGCCGATGCCCGTAACGCGACCCACCTAGAGGCGCTCGACGATGCCGGCGATCGCCTGACCCTGGCCGATGCACATCGACGCGATCCCGTAGCGCGCGTCGCGACGCTCGAGCTCGGACAGGAGCGTCGCTGTGATCCGCGCCCCCGTTGCGCCAAGCGGGTGGCCGATCGAGATGCCGCCGCCGTTCGGGTTCACATCGCCGGCCTCCCAGCGCTCGTGGAGACCTGTGTCGGCGAGGAACTGGAGGACGACCGACGCAAACGCCTCGTTCACCTCGATCACGGCCATGTCGTCCCACGTGAGACCGGCCTTCTCGAGGGCCGTCTGGCATGCCTGAGGGTTGCCGTGGAGCATGCGGTACGGGTCGACGCCCGCGAGCCCGAACGACACGAACCGGCCGCGCGGCTCGAGGTCGAGACGCGAAGCCGCCGACTCGGACGTGACGAGCATCGCCGCCGCGCCGTCGCAGATCTGGCTCGAGCTGCCGGCGGTGACGACCCCGTCGGTCGTGAACGCCGGCGCGAGGCCGGCGAGCTTCTCGAGCGACGTGTCGCGGCGCGGGGTCTCGTCGACCGCGACGAGCGCTCCGACGTGGGGGTTCATGACCTCGATCGGGACGATCTCGCGCTCGAACTTCCCCTCGTCGATGGCAGCGATCGCGCGGCGGTGCGACTCGTACGAATACGCGTCGAGCGACTCGCGGGAGAGGTTCCACTCGGCCGCGAGCACCTCGGCAGAGATGCCCTGCGGGACGATCTCCCAGCGCTCGTGGAGCTTCTCCGAGAAGCTGAAGCCGTCCGGGCCGAGGTTCGACCCCATCGGCACGCGCGACATGCTCTCGACGCCCGCCGCGACGACGACGTCGAGGTGCCCCGCCTGGATGGCCGCCGATGCGTTGAACGCCGCCTGCATCGAGGAGCCGCACTGGCGATCGATCGTCGACGCGCAGACGGTTTCCGGCCAGCCGGCGACGAGCGCTGCGACGCGGCCGACGTTGAGCGCCTGCTCTCCGACCTGCGACACGCAGCCCATCTGCACGTCCTCGATCTCGCCGGGGTCGACACCTACGCGGTCGACGAGGCCGTTCAGCACCTGGGCTGCGAGCTCGTCCGCGCGAACCGAGGCGAGCATGCCGTTCCGCCGCCCGATCGGGCTCCGAACAGCGTCGACGATGAGGGCGTCAGCCACTCGCGACAGCGTACAAGCGCCACGTGCCGGGAACCCCCTTCAGCTCGTGCTCGCCGCGCTCCTCGAACTCGAGGCCCGAGCAGCCCGCGACGAGGTCCTTGACCGTGGACGAGACCAGCACCTCCCCCGGGCCGGCCATCGCGGCAACGCGCGCACCGGTGTGGACAGCGATTCCCGCGACGTCGTCGCCGACGATCTCGACCTCGCCCGTATGGACGCCTGCGCGCATCTCGAGCCGCCCAGACGTCGTCCATGAGGGACTCGACGGTGAAGCCACGCGGGCGGTCGGAGAGCCCTACGCCGCGCGGGTTGACGACGATCAGACGCCGCCGTTCAGCGAGCCTGTGGCCAAACGGGCCGAAGCCGAGCAGCGTCCACAGCGACCAGATGTTGGCAAGGAAGGGGAGCAGCACCATGTCCTCGTCGCCCTCGCCGACGACCTGGTAGGCAATGGCGACGTCTCCGGTGCTCTTTGCGTAGCGCACCTCCGGCGCGTCCACGACCGAAAGTCTCGCACTACACTGGCGACGTGGCCACGACGGTGACCGAGCGGAGGCTCTTCGTCGGCGGCGAATGGGTTGAGACCGGTGACTGGCTCGACGTGCGCTCGCCCTATTCCGGCGAGGTCGTCGGGCGAGTGGCGAAGGGCGGAGCCGCCGAGACGGCGAACGGCCCTCGATGCGGCCGCAGCAGCGATGGCGGAGCCGCTTCCCGCCCACAAGCGTGCCGAGATCCTCGTCCGCGTGGCCGGCTATCTCGGCAAGCGGCACGAGGAGGTCGCGCGCACGATCTCCGCCGAGGCGGGCAAGCCGATGAAGGCGGCGCGCGTCGAGGCGGCGCGCGCGATGTCGACGTACACGTTCGCCGCTGTCGAGGCACGCACGCTGACCGGCGACATGGTGCCGATGGATGCGTCCCAGGCAGGCGAGGGCAAGCTCGCGTTCACCCTCCGCCGCCCGATCGGCGTCGTCGGAGCGATCTCCCCGTTCAACTTCCCGCTCAACCTCGTCGCGCACAAGATCGCGCCCGCTCTCGCCGCCGGGTGCGCGGTCGTGCTGAAGCCGGCTTCGCAGACGCCGCTGTCGGCACTCCTCCTCGCGGAGCTCGAGCACGAGGCTGGGCTCCCGCCCGGATGGCTCAATGTCGTCGTCGGGCCTGCGTCGGAGATCGGTGACACGCTCGTCGAGGACGAGCGTGTGAAGCTCATCACCTTCACCGGCTCGTCCGAGGTCGGCTGGAAGCTCCGCGAGCGCGCGGCCAGGAAGAAGGTCGCACTCGAGCTCGGCAACGCAACGCCGGTGATCGTCGAGTCCGATGCCGACGTCGAGGAGGCTGCCACAAAGCTGGCCGCGAACGGCTTCGCCTTCGCCGGCCAGAGCTGCATCTCGGTGCAACGCATCTTCGTCCAGAGCTCCGTCTACGACGCCTTCGTCGAGGCGTTCGTTCCGCGCGTCGACGCGCTCGTCGTCGGTGACCCTGGCGACGACGAGACCGACGTCGGCCCGGTGATCGACGACGGCGCACGCGAGCGCATCCTCGAGTGGATCGAGGAGGCGCAGACGCTCGGAGGGCGGGTGCTGACCGGTGGCTCTGCGGACGGCCCGATCGTCCGGCCGACGGTGATCGCCGGCGCGCCACCGGAGGCCAAGGTGTCCTGCGACGAGGTCTTCGGCCCGGTCGTCACCCTCACGCGGTACGAGACGCTCGACGAGGCGATCGACGGAGCGAACGCGACGAGGTTCGGCCTCCAGGCCGGGATCTTCACCGCCGACGTGCGTCGCGCGCTCGACGCTGTCGGTCGGCTCGAGTTCGGCGGCGTCACGGTGAACGAGGCGCCGACGTTCCGCGCCGACCAGATGCCCTACGGGGGCGTCAAGGACTCCGGCACGACACGTGAAGGCCCCGCCTACGCCGTCCGCGAGATGACCGAGGAGCGGGTCGTCGTGCTCCAGCTCTGAGGTCGGGATGGCCTTTCGCAACCGCCGCCCGCCGCGCGCCTCACTCCCGTCGCCCGGAGCGCTCCGGCGCGAGCGACGTGCGCTCGTCGAAGAGCGCAAGACGCGCCTCGAGGATCTCGGCGGCCTCATCTACGAGATGTTCCGCGCCGACCGCTTCAACGATGCCCTCGTACGCGAACGCTGCGATGAGCTGCTCGAGCTCGACCGGCGCCTCGATGAGCTCGATGACGTCTACCGCGCAGCGACGAGCCGCGAGCCGGTGCGACGGTGCGCCTGCGGAGCAGAGCTGCCACCGTTCTCGCGCTTCTGCCCGAGCTGCGGCGCGCCGACGACGACCCCGGAGTGAACGCCGCGGCCACCTGTTCCAGCTGCGGTGCTGCCCTGTCGGCCCGCCAGCGGTACTGCCTCGAGTGCGGGGAGCGCGTCGAGGCACCGCGACGACGTCTTCACTGGCTCGTCCCCGCCGGCGTGGCGGCGATCGTGGCCGCAGGAAGCGGGGCCGTCGCGGTTGCCGCCGGATCGGACGACTCGAAGGCGTCTGCGATCGTTGCGCTCTCCCCGCTACGCCCGGCACCGAACGTAGCGGCGGCAGGACAGTCCGACCTCGTTCACTGGCCACGACGCGACGGAGCGACCATCGTCCTGGGCGTGATTCCGTCGACGGCGGCGGAGAGCGTCGCCGTCGGACGTGCACGGCGGGCGCTGCGCGCAGGGCTCGAAGACGTGGGCATTCTCCGGTCAGACGACTTCGTGAGCCTCCATCCCGGATACCGGGTCGTGTTCTCGGGCGTCTATCAGGAGCTCGGTGACGCCCTCACCGCCCTCCCCCACGCGAGAGCGGCGTTTCGCAACGCGTACGCGCAAGAGATCACGCGCTGAGCCGTTGCCCCGGAGAGCAACGGGGGGCGCGACTTTGTGACATCCGCGAAAAACGGTTACACTGGCACAGCGCGCCACTCACAAGGGGGATCCGCATGATCCCCGACGGGTTTAACGCGCGCTCAACAGACGGCTTTCGAGAACTTCACAAGGGATCGGGATACTGGAACGCATGGACGAGCGAGTGGCCGAGATTCGGGCCTGTATGTATCAGTACTCGCGAGCGATTTATCGCTCGCTCAAGGACCTCATCGACCCGTACGTGGACATCGCCACGCAGCTCGAGTATCGCCGCGAAGTCCTTACCTCGTGCGAGCAGACGATGGAGCGGCTTGCGACGGATCCGCACTACTTCGCGAATCCGGATCGCGCCCTCTTTCAGGACATTCGCCGGTACTTTCCGATCACGAGCCAGGCACAGGTCGCCTGGGCAGTGAACAAGGTCGTCGGCGCGGCGGTCGAGTTCATCGAAGAGCAGATCGAGGCTGGCGCCTTCGACGGAGGCGTCGCCCGCTGTCAGGCGACGACACGCAAGGGAAAGCCGTGCCAGCGCACGCCGCTCCCCGAGCGACACTACTGCCCGTCGCACCAGCACCTCGAGCAGCGTTCCCGCGTCGCCGCGTAGCTAGGAGGGCTTGGCGGAACGGTACTCGTCGCCCGGGCGCTCCGGGTGACGCGCTGCAAGGAGCGCAGGAGGCCGCGTACTAGTCAAGTACGTGGCCGACCGAGGACGCCGCAGGGCGGTGCTCCGGTGCGTTCGGGCGGCACAGTCTCTGTTTCGCCAAGCCCTCCTGGAACCTCCGGACAGGCTTCCGAGCTATAAGCTCGGCGAGCCGTGTCGCACGACACCGACAAGCTCATCCGGCAGCTCTCGCTCGTCGCCTTTCTCATGGCCGAGCGACGCTTGCTCACGGCGAGAGACGTAAAGCAGAACGTCGAGGGCTATTCGGAGATGTCCGACGAGGCGTTCGCGCGCCGGTTCTACTCCGACCGCTCGGAGCTCCTCGCGCTTGGTGTCCCGCTCGAGTCGCAACGTGACGAATTTACGGGCGAGGAGCTCTACACGCTCCGCTCCGAGCACTACTTCCTCCCTCCCCTCGAGCTCACCGACGACGAGCTCGCGGCGCTCCAGACCTGCCTCTACTTGCTGGAGGGGCAGTTCGCGTACGCGGAACCCTTCCGGCTCGCGCTCCAGAACCTCGCGCTCGGCAGGCCAGGCTTCGCACAGGCTCCAACGGAGACCGCCGTGCGCGTGGAGGTGCGCGATCCGGACTACTCGCCCGAGCTCGCCGGCCGGCTGAGCAAGCTCGAGACCGCCATCTCGAAGCAACGCACGCTGCGCTTCGACTACTGGTCGATCGCCCGCGACGAGACGCGGTCGCGCGACGCTCGATCCCTTCGCGCTGCTCCCCCACGAGGGGAGCTGGTACGTGATCGGCCGCGACCACGGCTCCGACGAGATCCGCACGTTCCGCGTGTCGCGGATTCGCGGCGAGATCCGCTTCGCCACGCGCCGCGAGCGCGACTTTCGCCTCCCGGCAGACTTCAACGCCCAAAAGCACCGGCCGCCTCCCGTCTGGCAGATCGGCGAGATCATCGGCGAGGCGCGCATCGGCATGGCCGGTGACACGGCCTGGTGGGTCGAGCGGACGTACCGCGCCAACGGGCGGCTCGAGGACGACGTCTTCGTGACGCCGTACGCGAGCATCGAGCATCTCGCGTCGTGGGTGCTCCGCCTGGACGGACGCGCCACACCGCTGGAGCCGGACGAGCTGCGACGGGAAGTGGCGACTGGCCTTCGCCGCGTGCGGGCGCAGCACGAAGGCCCGCCTCCGAAGGTCGCCTCCCGTGCTGCCGCCCTCGCCGAGCCCGAGCTCGAACGCCCGGCCGGCCCCGTCGCTCCGGAGCGATTCGGCCTGCTCCAGGCGTTGCTGGCGTATCTCCTCGCGGCCTGCGGCGAGGAGCCCCAGGCGGAGATCCCGGCACGCGACCTCGTCGAGCGCTTCTCGATTCCCGCCGAGGCTCTCGAGGAGCATCTCGCGCTCCTCAACCTCGTCAACTTCGGTGGCGGGTGCTACGCGGTATACGCGGAGCTTCGCGGAGACACGGTGCACGTCGACAAGGAGCTGTTCGGCGACACGTTCCGCTCGCCACCACGGCTGACACCACTCGAGGCGCGCGCGATCAGACTGGCCCTCGAGTTCGTCGGGCCGATGATCGCCGCCGAGGCACACCGCCCGCTCGACAAGGTGCGCCGCAAGCTCGAGGAGACGTTCGGGCAGTTCGATCTGGCGCAGACTGCATCGCCACGCCCGGACCGCGCCGAGGAGCACCTGATCGCTGCCCTCTCGGACGGGATCAAGCGGCGTCGCGTCGTCGAGATCGAGTACGTGAAGGTCGGCGAAGAGTCGGCCGCGACGCATCTCGTCGAGCCGTACTGGCTCGAGCGGCAGCTGCCGCACTGGTACGTCCACACCTGGGACCGGACGCGCGACGGCGTCCGGAGCTTCCGGCTCGACCGCATGCGCAGCGCGACGCGGACGAGCGAGGTCTTCGAGCCCCGCGAGGGGTTCGAGCTCGACCATCTCCGCGACGCGCGGGTTGCGCGCATCCTCTATTCGAAGAAGGTCGCGCGCTGGGAGGTGGAGCGTGGCGCCCAACCGCTCCGCGGCGGCACCGCAGTTGCCGAACAGAAGGTCGGGAGCCCCGAGTGGCTCGTCGGAGAGATTCTCCGCTTCCGCGGCGAGGCCGTCGTCGTCGAGCCGCCGGACCTCCGCAGAAGCGTCGCCCGGCGCGCCCGAGAGCTCCTCTCCGAGCTCGGGCTCGCGCGCCTCCGCGTCAGCGCGTGAGGGTTCCGGCGTGAAGGCGATCCGCATCCACGAGGACGGCGGGCCGGACGTCCTTCGCTACGAGGACGTCCCCGATCCTGTCGCAGGCGACGGCGAGGTGCTGATCCGGCTCCACGCGGCATCGCTCAACCACCTCGACGTCTGGGTACGCAAGGGTCTCCCCTCCGTTCCGAAACCGCGAACACTCGGCGCGGACGGCGCGGGCGTCGTCGAGTCGCTGGGGCCGGGCGTCGACCACCTCGAGCCCGGGCAACGCGTCGTCATCGACCCCGGGATCCGCCACGACGGGCGCGTGAGCGTGCTGGGGGAGCATTCGGACGGAACGCACGCGGAACTGATCGCCGTCCCGGCGACGAACGTGTACCCGCTCGCGGACAGCCTGACGTTCGAGGAGGCGGCGGCGTTCCCCCTCGTCTTCGAGACGGCGTACCGGATGCTCGTGACCAAGGCGAGGCTGGCTCCGGACGAGTGGGTGCTCGTGTGGGGGATCGGCGGCGGCGTCGCTACGGCGGCCTTCCAGATCGCGAAGGCGCTGGGTGCAAAGGTGATCGTCACGTCGTCGAAGCGCGAGAAGCTCGAGCGGGCCACCGCGCTCGGAGCCGACGCCGCCCTCGACCACACGTCCGACGACGTCAAGGCCGCCGTGCGCGAGCTGACCGGAGGACGCGGCGCCGACGTCGTCGTCGAGCACGTCGGCGAGTCCACGTGGCGTACGTCGCTCGACGCAGCGGCACAAGGCGGCCGAATCATCGTCTGCGGCGCGACGACCGGCCCCAACCCTCCGGCGGCCCTCCACCGCGTGTGGTGGAAGGAGCTCGCGATCCTCGGCTCCTCGATGGGGTCGAAGGAGGACTTCGAGGCGGCCTACGACCTCGTCGCGACCGGGAAAGCGATGGTCATCGTCGACTCGGTGTTCCCGCTCGCCGACGCCGCGAGGGCGCACGAGCGGCTGGAAGCCGGCGAGCAGTTCGGCAAGATCGTGCTCTCGATCCCCTAACGGGGTCGCGGCGTTATCCGATCCCCAGAATGAACTTCGCGTCTTCCGACATGAGGTCGGGCGTCCAGGGCGGGTCCCACGTCAGCTCCAGCTCGACGTCGTCGACGTCCGGGAACGCCTCCTTCACGGTCGTCGCGATGTCCTCCTGGATCATCGGCCCGGCGGGACAGCCCATCGACGTGAGCGTGTGGATGACCTTGACGTTCGCGTTCTCCACCTCGACGTCGTAGACGAGGCCGAGGTCGACGATGTCCATCCCGAGCTCGGGGTCCTCCACGCGCTTGAGCGCCTCGAACACTGCTTCCTTCGTCGGCATGACCGGAGTGTAGTCGCCGACGTTCTAGTAGCCGAGGAGGCGGACTTCCTCGCGGCGCTCGCGCGCGAAGAAATGCACGCCGTCGACGAACCGCACCCAGTTGCAGCGCGTGCACATGACGAGCGAATGCGTGCGAGCGCTGTCGGCGAGAAACCGCACGCCGCGCAGGAGGTCGCCGTTCGACACGCCGGTGGCAGCGAAGGTGATGTCCCCCGGCGCGAGATCCTCCGTCGTGAACACGCGCTCGATGTCGTCGATCCCGTGCTCGGCAGCGACGTCGATCTCGCGGCGTGACGTCGGCCAGAGCTGCGCCTGGAGCTCGCCGCCGAGGCAGCGCAGCGCCGCGGCGGTCAGCACCGCCTGTCTCGTGCCACCGATGCCGATCGCGAGGTGGTCGTTCGTGCCGCGGATCGCCGCCGAGATGGCGGCGGTGACCGTCCCGTCGGGAATGAGCTTGATCCTCGCACCGGCTTCTCTGATCCCCTGCGATCAGGTCGTGGTGGCGCGGGCGGTCGAGGACGATCGTCGTGACGTCGTTCACCGAGCGGCCGAAGACGTCTGCGATGGCGGCGACGTTGTCGCCCACCGGCCGGAGAAGATCGATCGTCCCGCGTGCGCGCGGGCCTACCGCGATCTGCCGCATGTACATGTCCGGCATCACGGGGAGCGCACCGCGGTTGCCGATCGCGATCATCGACATCGCGCCGTGGCCGCCGCGCGCAACGACTCCGCGACCTTCGAGAGGATCGAGAGCGAGGTCGACGAGCTCCGCCCCCACGCCGATCTCGTCCCCGGCCGCGAGCTCGCCGCGTCGTCGGACGCGCCGATCACGATCCGCCCTGTGATCGGGAGGTCGGTGAGGACCGACTTCATGGCCGAGAAGGCGGCCTCCTCTGCGCCGGCCTGGCTTCCCGCACCGAGCCAGCGCGCGCTCCCGAGAGCCGCCCGCTCCGTCGCGCGCGCGTAGAGCGCGCAGATGCACGCCGCGGATCCGGGCTCAGGCGCGGAGGCCACTGCCGACCGTCTCGAGCTGCTCCGCGCTCTGGAGCACGAGCTCCATCACGGCCCCGATCGTCACGTCGATGTTCGAGTTCTCGATCACGGGGACGTCGGCGCGGCGGGCACGGTCGACGATGTAGTCCTGCACGTGGCGGATGTCGTCGAGCGCGTCGACGTATCGCTGAACGGGTCTGAGCCCTTCGGTGACGGTGTCGCGCACCCAGAAGTGGCTCTCGTGGATCTCGTCGTCCTCGATCTCGAGCACGCATTGAACGGCGAGTGCACCCTCCACGGGCGGCACCATGCCCGGCACGAGATGGACGCCCTCCAGCACCATCGACCAACCCTCGTGGAGTGCACGCTCGATCACGGCCCGCACGCCGACGAGCACCTGGCGCGTCTGGTCGAGGAAGCCGGTCAGCGTCGGATCGTCCGCCTCCGGAACCGCGTTCCCCGCATCGAAGCTCGAGTAGTGGATCGACGGCATGAACTCCTCGGAGAAGAACGCGCGCATCGTCTGGCGGATGAAGTCGGTGGACGTGACCCGCGTGATCCCGAGCCGATAGGCGATCTCCGTCGCAACACGGGACTTCCCCGTTCCGGTGCCGCCACCGACGAGGACGACGATCGGCAGGTCGAGCTCCTGGAGCTCGCGGAAGCGCCGGAGACGCCGCACGGCAGCGACGCCCTCGTCCTCGCCCGAGCACCTCCTGCGCAAGATCCTCGAGCCGCTCGAGGTCGACGGACGTCTCGTTGCGCACGCCGAGATCGTCTTCCACGAGAAGCGCGAGCTCCCAGGCGCGGCTTGCCGAGAGACCCGTGGCGACGAGCGCTCGCGCCATGAGGCCCTTGGAGTACGGCAGGCCGCCTTCACCGCCGAGCGGGAGGTGATCGATGCGCCGGGGCTCGCTCATGACGCCACCGGTTCCCGCATCGCTGCGTTTGCAACCTCGGCCAGCGCCTCGACGAGATCCCGCTCGCCTGGGCGGGAGACGAGGTCGTTGCGCGCGAACACGATCCGGGCTCCGCGCTGCTCTGCGGCTTCGGCGACGACGTCGATCGCTGCGGCTTTCATCTCGATCACGTAGGTCTCCGCGTCGATGGAGGCGAGATCCTTGCGCAAGCGCGGCCCGATCCGCAAGGTTTCGTGACGAAGCGACGATGTTCGCGTCGAGATGGTCGAGCGTCGCGGGACCGGCGGTGAAGGCCGCGCACGCCGCCCCTCGAGCGGCTCCATGGGCACGAGACGGAGCTCCGCACGGACGACGGGCACGTCCGCGATCTCGCGCACGGCGTCGGCCTGCGCGGCGTCCGCGCCCGTGGAAACGACGAGATCCGAGACGAGCACGCGATAGGGGTTGAGCCCCGCACGCACGTCCTGATCGTCCCCGGTGACGAGGATCCGGCTGTCGGCGGCGACGGGTGGAATCGCCGCGCCGCTGCCGTCGAAGACGACGATGTCGGGTGCGAGCTCCTCCGCGAGCCGCGCCCCTGCCACAACGTTCGACGCGGCCACCTGCCCGGCGAGACCGCCGCCACATCGCCGGCACCCGATGGTCGGGACGCCGGCGAAGAGCGCCGTCTCCAGGTGGTCGGAGGCGGCGTGACGACCCGCGCGGGACAGCGCGAGCAGCGTCTCCAGGGTTGGTGCCGCCTCGATCAGCTCGGGCTCGGCCGGGCCTCCGCGTCCCATCGCGACGACGACAACGCGCCGGTCGAGCGCGAGGAGCCGGGCGAGCTGGCCGGTGAGCGCCGTCTTGCCGATGCGCTTCCCCGTGCCGATGACGGCGATCGAAGGCACGCGACAGCGGCTCGTAGCGAGGCGGCTCGAATTCGAAGTCGGGGCCGACGTAGCGCAGGCCGAGCGCGAGCGCACGGCTCGCAAGGCGTAGCCGACGCTCCGGCGAGAGAACGGGCTCGTCCGAGAGATCCACGACTACCTCGGGGGCAAACGCGACCGCGTCCTCCAGCTCGGGAACGAGCGGCACACCGTAGTCCTCGCCGCCGCGGAGCTTCTCCGTCCCGCCAACGAGCAGAGCCGCGACGAAGTCGTACGGCAGCTCGGCGAGCGCGTCCCGCACGACGGGCGCGTAGTGCTCACCGTCGATGACGGCGAGGGCGCGGATCACGGTGCGCCCACTTCCTCTTCGAGGTCCTCGGTCGATTTCACGTAGTCGAGCGTCTCGGTGGAGAAGCGGATCATCAGCTCCTCACCGTGGTACGGGTAGCGTCGGCGCACCTCGACCTGCTCGCCGTCGACCTCGAGCACGTTGTAACAGGGTCTCGTGTTCCCGCGGAGACGCAGCGACGAGACCGTGCCCGTGTTGACGATGAACATGTCCTCGAGCCGCCAGGCGTACGGCACGTGCTTGTGGCCGGAGAGCACGAGGTCGACGCCGGAGCGCTGGAGGCACTCGATCGCGTCACCCGCGTCGTAGACGACGTTCCGCTCGCGTCCCGTGCCGGGCACCGGCAGCAGGTGATGATGGAGGACGAACACGCGGAGATCGGCAGGGGTCGCGAACTGCTCCTCGATCCAGGCGTACCGGCCGCGGCCGATGCGGCCGTGGTCGAGGTCGGGCTCCGTCGAATCGACCGCGACCACGGTCACGCCGCCGACCCGAAGCACCGAGTTCCGCTCGCCGAAGAACTCTTCGAAGTGGACGTAGCCGACGTTGCGCGAGTCGTGGTTTCCCGGGATGACGACGAACGACTCGCACTCGATCCGGTCGAGGTACGTCTTCGCCTCCGCGAACTCGGGCTTGAACCCGAATGTCGTGAGATCGCCGCAGCAGACGACGAGGTCGGGCTCCCACTCGTTGATCTCCGCGATCGCGCGGTCGAGCAGCGTCGGGACGAAGTACGGCCCGCCACAGTGGACGTCGGAGATGTGCGCGATCCGGAAGGGCCGGTGGGGAGCCCCCGTCATGACGGAAGTCTACGTCAGCAAGGCCGTAGATCTCGCCGAGCTTGGCCCGGAGATACGCGAGCAGCGGCTGCGGGTCGAGGCCCGAGCCGGTCACACGCTCCATCAGCTCCTTCGGCATGTACTTCCGACCGTGCCGGTGGACGTTCTCCCGCAGCCACTCGCGCAGCGGCGCGAACTCGCCTCGGCCGATCTGGTCGTAGACGTCGGGAATCTCCTCCGAGATCTTCTCCCAGAGCTGGGCCGAGGCGATGTTCCCGAGGGCGTACGTCGAGAAGTAGCCGATGGCACCGCCCGACCAGTGCGTGTCCTGGAGCGCGCCGTCTGCGACGTCGGGCACCTCGATTCCGAGGTACTCCATCATCTTCGCGTCCCACGCCTCGGGCACGTCGGCCGGCACAAGCCTGCCGGTGATCATCTCCTGCTCGAGCTCGAAGCGGAGGATGATGTGGAGGTTGTACGTGGCCTCGTCCGCCTCGATGCGGATCGAGCGACGGCTGCACCTTGTTCGCGGCCCGATAGAAGGCCTCCGCGTCGACACCGGCGAGCTGCGACGGGAACGCCTCCTGGAGCGTCGGGAAGTAGTGCTGCCAGAAGGGGCGGCTCCGTCCGACGAGGTTCTCCCACATGCGGCTCTGCGACTCGTGCACCGAGAGCGACGTGCCGCGCTGAAGCGGCGTGCGCGCGAGGGAACGGTCGACGCCGTACTCGTAGATGCCGTGGCCGAACTCGTGCATCGACGAGAAGATCGAGCTGAGGCTCGTGGGCAGATGCTTCGTCGTCAGCCGGATGTCGTCGGGGCCTGAACGTGAGGCGAACGGGTGGACGGTCTCGTCGAGGCGCCACGCGTCGGCGGTGAAGCCGAAGTCGGCGAGGATCGCGTTGCTCGACCGTCTTCTGCGCGTCGATCGGGAAGTCGCCCGGTCATGCACGAGTCGTCGACCGCATCGGCGTTGTCGGCGATCTCTGCGATCAACGGCACGAGCCCGACCTTGAGCTCGTCGAAGACCGCGCGCACCTCGGCCGTCTTCATGCCCGGCTCGTAGTCGTCGAGCAGGATGTCGTAGTCCTCGTCGGCCGGCTCGAAGCACTCGACGTAGCGCCTCTTGAGTGCGATCGCGTCTCGAGGTGCGGCAGGAACGATCGACCAGTCGGAGGCCTGGCGCGCCTCTCGCCACACGGGCTCGGCGATCGCGCCGGCACGCGACATCTCCGCCGTGAGCTCGGGCGGCACGCGACGTGAGCTTCTCGTAGTCGCGGCGCATCGACGCGGACGAGGCTCGCCTCGTCGGAGTCGTAGCCCTGCGACTCCGCCCACGGCTCCGCCTCGTCGAGCAGCGCGCCGATCTCGGGCGCGATCGAACTTCTCGTGCGCGAGACGCGCGATCGTGCCGAGCTGCTCGGAGCGAGCAGCGGCGCCGTCGCGCGGCATCATCGTCCGGTGGTCCCAGGCCAGGACCATGCGATCGCGCCACGAGGTCGACGACCTCCGCCAGCCGCCCTTCAGCTCCTCGTAGCGCCTTGTTCATCGTCTCCACCGCTAGAAGATCGCCTCGACCGGCCAGTACAGCGCCGCCGCGACGATACGCCGCCGCGGGGATCGTCAGGAGCCAGGCGACGCACGATGTTGCCGCGACGCCCCAGCGCACCGCCGAGAGCCGCTTCGTCGCGCCGGCGCCCATGACCGCGCCGGAGATGACGTGCGTCGTCGAGAGCGGATATCCGAGGTCGGGTGGCGAGGTAGATGGTGGCACCCGCACACGTCTGGGCGGAGAAGCCGGCGGCGGGCTCCATGCTGTAGAGGCGCTGGCCGAGCGTGCGCATGATCCGCCAGCCGCCGACGTACGTGCCCGGCGGCGATGGCGAGGCCGGCGGTGATCGTTCACCCAGGTCGGGATGTAGAAGGTGCTCGATCGGCGCCGTACGAGAAGAGCGCGAGGGCGATCACGCCCATCGTCTTCTGCGCGTCGTTGGCGCCGTGCGTGAACGCGACGAACGTGCCCGGAGGCGAGCTGGCCGAGACGGAACCCGCGGTTGGCGATGCCCGGGCTGGCCCAGACGAAGATCCAGAAGATCGCGAGCAGCAGCAGATAGGCGGCCGAAGAACGCGAGCACGGGGGCGATGACCGCGGGGATGAGGACGTTGTGCACGAGCCAGTGCCACTCGCACGCCGGTCATGCCCGACTGCGCGATCGCGGCGCCGATCAGTCCTCCGATCAGCGCGTGCGACGAGCTCGACGGCAGCCCGAGCCGCCAGGTGAGCAGGTTCCAGGCGATCGCGCCGATCAGCGCGGCGAGCACCGTCTTCGTCGTCGCGAGGTTCGCGTCGATGATCCCCTGGCCGACCGTCTTCGCGACCGCGGTCGTGACGAAGGCGCCGGCGAGGTTCGCGACAGACGCGATCGCGCACGGCCACCCGGGGCGAGAGCGCCCGCGTCGAGACGGAGGTGGCGACGGCGTTCGCCGTGTCGTGGAAGCCGTTCGTGAAGTCGAACCCGAGCGCGACGACGACGACGATGACGAGGAGGGTGAGCTCCACTAGCTAGTCGGGGACTCACCGGTTCTTGACGACGATCGCCTCGAGCACGTCGGCCGCGTACTCGCACGCGTCGACGGCCGCCTCGAGCTGCTCGTGGATGTCCTTCCAGCGGATGATCGAGATCGGCGTCCTGTCCCGAGCGGAACAGCCCGGCGATCGCCTCGCGAGCGAGCCGGTCGCCCTCGTCCTCGAGCTCGCGCAGCGTCGCTCGAGCTGCTGTCCGCGAGTCCTTGAACCCCTCGAGCCGCTGGACCGCCTCGTCGAGCTTGATCGCCGAGCGGAGGATCACGTCGGCCTGCAGCTTCG
This sequence comes from uncultured Actinomycetes bacterium, assembly GCA_963724675.1. Lineage (GTDB taxonomy): Bacteria > Actinomycetota > Thermoleophilia > Gaiellales > Gaiellaceae > PALSA-612. The sequence continues at coordinate 458,325 of CAVRVP010000001.1, forward strand.
CCTCCTCGGGGATCGTCTTCACGCCGTAGAGGCCGATGTTGTCGGCCGCCTCGTCGACGTGGTCGCAGATGTCGTCGAGCGCCGCGGCGAGGCGGTACATGTCGTCACGGTCGAACGGCGTGACGAACGTGCGGTTGAGCAGGTCGATCGATCTCGTGGGTCAGCCGGTCGCCGTCGTGCTCGCGGTCCTTGATCCGGCGCGACGAGCTCGCCGCCCGTCCTCGGGGAAGCGATCGAGCATCTCGACGAGGAGGCGGGCGATCTCGACGACGTTCGCCGAGGCTCGCGCGTACAGGTCGAAGAACTCGCGCTTCTGCGGAGTGAGGCTAAGGCGAAAGCGCATGTGCCAGGGGCGTTTACCAGATCTTCACCAGCCGGGGCATCCGGACCGGTTGCTACCCTTGACTCGCGGTGCCGCTGGAAATCCCTGATTTCCAGGCGTATTCCGGGGCAGCGGCCGCCCCAGTTCGCCAACGAGGCCGAACTCGAGTGCGCGAAGATCCTCGACTACTACGGCGTGCCCGTGGACGTACGAGCCGCGGACGTTCGTGCTCGAGGAGGACGCGGACGGGCGGGTGATCGAGGCGTTCACGCCGGACTTCTACCTCCCCGAGCAGGATCTCTACATCGAGGTGACGGTGATGAAGCAGTCGCTCGTGACCCGGAAGAACCGCAAGCTCCGCAAGCTGCGCGAGCGCTATCCGGACGTTCGCGTCAAGCTCTTCTACAAACGCGACATCGAGCGCCTGGCCCAGCGATACGGACTCGACCTCGTCTCCTAGCGGTCCGGTCGAACCGGGACGGCTCCGGCGATCCCGACGACCGGATCGGCGAGGTCTATCTCTCCGCCGGCGAGATCGACGCCCGCGTCGCCGAGCTCGGCGCGCAGATCGCCGACGACTACGCCGGTCGCGAGCCGGTGCTCGTCGGCGCGCTCAAGGCGAGCTTCGTCTTCCTCGCCGACCTGTCGCGCGCGACGCCCGATCGTCCACCGGATCGACTTCGTCGAGCTGGCCGGCTACGGCGGCCGCGACACGGGCGGCGCAGCGAGGCGTGCGCCTGCTCAAGGATCTCGATGCGGACATCGCCGGGCGCGACGTGCTCCTCGTCGAGGACGTCGTCGACACCGGCCTCACGCTCCACTACCTCTGATCCGTCTGCTCGGCCTCCGCTCGCCGCGGTCGCTTGCCGTCGCGACGCTCCTCGACCGGCCCTACCGGCGCGCTCGTCGACGATCTGCCCGGTTCGCTACGTCGGCTTCACCGTGCCGGACGAGTTCTTCGTCGGCTACGGCTTCGACCTCGACGAGCGCTACCGGAACCTGCCGGACCTTCACGTCGCCCGGTTCTAGCGCTCCCTCGTCCGCGCTCCGCGGCGCCGGAAAGGACGAGGCGCCCGTGGATGCACTGGCACAGAATTGTCGCAGGAGCAGTGCCAGGCACCGGGTGCCCGTTCAGGACAGGTAGCCGAGCGGATCGACGGGCGCGCCGTTGACGCGCACCTCGAAGTGGAGGTGCGGCCCGGTCGAGTGCCCGGTCGAGCCGACGTAGCCGATCGTCTGGCCTTGAGCGACGGCCTGACCAGAGCCGACCGCGACGCTCGACTGGTGGCCGTACGCGGTCGCGATCCCGTTGCCGTGGTCGATGATGACGAGGTTGCCGTACCCCCCGAGCCACCCGGCGTGGATCACGGTCCCGCCCGCTGCAGCGCGGATGGCCGTGCCAACGGGAGCCGCGATGTCGATGCCCTCGTGCATCCTCCCCCACCGCACGCCGAACGGGCTCGTCACGGGACCGAGCACAGGCCAGATCAGACCCGAGGCGGACGGTGAGCCGCCGCCGGTGGGCCTCGCCGCCTGTGCCGCCTGAATCTTCGCCGTGAGTGCTGCGCTCGTCGCCTGGAGCTCCTCCATCTCGGCCAGCTGGTCGCGCTCGGCCGCGGTCAGCTGGTCGAGATCCTCCTGGCGCTCGACCTGGGCGGCGACGAGCCCGCTCGCGAGGCGGCGAGACGATCGCGCAGCGCCCGTATCTGGCCGACACGCAGCGCCACGACACGCGTCTCCTGTCGATGCCGGTCACGCGTCGCCCTCGTTTCGGCACGCTGCTTCCGCACGCGCTCCTTCGCCGCGCCGACCTCGTTCGCGATCCGCTTGTCCTGGTCGGCGATCCGCTTCACGTAGTCGGCGACGTCGAGGAGGTCGGTGAAGCTCTTCGCGGCGAACAGGAGCGACAAGGTGTCGGTCTGCTCCTGCTGGTAGAGGCTCGCGACGCGGTCGCCGAGGCGTCTCATCGCGATCGTGTGCTGCCGCCGGAGGAGCTCGAGGCGCGTGGTCTGAAGCGCGGAACAGCTCGTTCAGCCGGCGCAGCCGGTCCCGCCTGAGCGCGAGCTCCGCCTCGAGCGGCTCGAGCTCGGCGGAGATGTCCGAGACGCGCTCCGCGAGCGCACGGATCTCGGACGAGACCGAGTCGAGCTCCGCGCGGAGCGATGCCTCCTTCTCCTGCGCTGCCTGGACGCGCTCTCCGAGCGCCGCGATCTGCGCGTCGACGGACTGCTTCTGCTCGAGGATCGTGTCCGCCCCTGCCGGAGCCGCTACCAGGACGACGAGCAGGAAGCCGAGAGCCGCACGGCGGACCATGCGTCGTCCTTCGCCGGACGTCGGCCGACCCCTGCCCTCGAGACGCTGTCCCTATTCGAGCGCCTTCATCGCGCGCGCTGCCTCCGCGCGCAGCGGCGCGACGAGGGCGCGGTAGTCCTCGTCCGTGATCTTGCCCGTCCGATGGTCGAACTCGAGCTCCTTGAGCGCCGCGAGCGCCCGGTCTCGATCCTCGGCGCTGGCCACCATCGCCTCTCCGGCCGCATCGAGCGAGAGCGAGCCGATCGTCGTCCTCGGCGACCGCCGGCTCGGAGACGAACGGCCGTGCGACGTAGACGACACAAGAGACGGCGAGCACGGCGCCGAGGACGAGCGCGACGACGTCCATCAGGCGCGGGCTGCCGCGGCCCGCTCGTAGCGATCCGCCAGCCGTCGCGCCTCTCGTGCGTCAGGCCACAGCGCGATCACAGAGCCGATGAGGAAGACGAAGCCGGCAACCCAGATGAGGTTGACGAGCGGCTTGACGAGAACCTTGAAGTAGATGCTCGAGTCGGGGTTGACCTGGTCGGCGATGACGTCGACGTCCTCGGCCCGCAGCCAGTTCGTGTAGATCGCCATCTCGTTCGAGACCTGCTGCTCGGCCTGGTAGCGGTTCTTGCCCGGCGTCAGCGTGCCGACGCGGTCGCCGTCGCGATAGAGATCCACGCGGGCGCGAACGGCGGTGTGGTTGTCGCGCTGCTCGGTCGAGAGCGAGCGGTAGACGACCGTGTAACCGGCGGCCTCGAGCGACTGCCCCGGCGAGAGCTTCCCTTCGCGCGTCGTCTGGTAGACGGAGGAGCCGGCGACGCCGATCGCGAGCAGCACGATCGACGCGTGGACGACGTAGCCGCCGTACCGCCTGCGGTTTCGCGCCACGAGGCTGCCGAAGGCCCGCGGCCAGCTGCCTCCCCCGAGAGCACGGCGCGCCTGCGTCCCCTTGACGAACTCGATCGTGATCGAGGTGAGCACGAACGCGGAGAACGTGTACGTCACGAGACCAGGGAGAGACGATCCGGCACCGTAGAGGAGCAGCGCCCCGCCGACGGCGAGCGCAACCACGGTCGGCCAGAGCAGCATGCGGCGGAGCGACGCGATCGATGCGCGCCGCCACGCGACCAGCGGGCCGATCCCCATCAGCAGGAGCAGCGGCAGCCCGAAGACACGGAGGAAGAAGTTGAAGTACGGCGGCCCGACAGTCACCGACTCGCCCCGCACGAGCTCCGACACGATCGGGAACGTCACACCCCAGAGGATCGTGAGGCAGAGCGCCACGAGGAGCAGGTTGTTGTAGAGGAATGCGGCTTCCCGGGAGACGGCCGACTCGAGCCTCGTCTTCGCACGCAGCAGCGGCAGCCGGTAGAGGACGAGACCGAGAGATGCGATCGTGATCGTGACGATGAATCCGAGAAACCACGGGCCGATCGAGCTCTGCGTGAAGGAGTGGATCGAGTTGACGATCCCCGACCGCGTGAGGAAGGTGCCGAAGATCGAGAGGCAGAAGGCGAGGACGACGAGGAGGACGTTCCACACCTTCAGCATCCCCTTCTTCTCCTGCACCATCACCGAGTGGAGGAAGGCCGTCGCCGCGAGCCACGGCATGAGCGCCGCATTCTCGACCGGGTCCCAGGCGTAGAAACCGCCCCAGCCGACCTCGACATACGCCCAGTGCGAGCCGAGGATCTGGCCGATGCCGAGGAACGCCCACGCGGCGAGCGTCCACCTCCGCGTGGCGACGATCCAGCGCTCGTCGCTGCGGCCCGCGAGCAGCGCGCCCATCGCGAAGGCGAACGGGATCGTCAGGCCGACGTAGCCGAGGTAGAGCATCGGCGGGTGCGCCACCATGTAGGGGTTCTGAAGACTCGGGTTGAGCCCGTTGCCGTCAGGCGGCGCCACCTGGGTCTCGAACGGGCTGGCCACTGCGACGAGGAGCAGTGAGAAGAACGCCGCGACGAAGGCGAGCACCGGGACCGCCCAGGCGATCACCTCTCGAGCGGCATAGCGGTTGAACAGCACGGCCACGGTGCTCATCGCCGTGAGCACGAGGAGCCACAGGAGCAACGACCCAGCCTGGCCGCCCCAGAAGGCCGACAGCGTGTAGAGGAACGGCAGCTTCTCGCTCGTGAAGTCGGAGACGTAGACGAACGAGAAGTCGTGGCGGACGAGCGCGACGAGCAACACCCCGGACGCAACCGCAGCAGCGAAGAACGCCGCGACGAGCGCGTTCTGCGCGGACGCGGCGAGGCGTCGGCGCCCTTCCCACGCAGCGAGCGAGCCTGCGAAGAGCGCGTAGAGCGAGAGGCCGAGGCAGACGATGAGCGCTGCGCGGCCGAGCTCGACCATCAGCGCGGCGCTACGACGCGCTCTTCTTCGGCGCGTACTTCGAGGGGCACTTGGTCACGAGCGAGTTGCGCTCCCCGACGAACGTGCCGTTCTCGAGCGTCCCCTTGAGGTACACGTGGCGTCCCACCCGGAAGAGGTCGGGCTTCGAGCCGGTGTAGACGACAGCGACCGTCGCCTTCCCGTCGATGTCACGAAGCCGGAACCGCAGGCCGCTCTCGTGCGAGTCGCCCGTGACCGGCCCGACGACGAGGCCGGCGAGTTGCACTTTCTCCGCCTCGTGACCTGCGAGCTGGCTGGGACGGAGCGACGCGTTCGTGCCACCGGCGATGGACGTGTAGAGCAGAAAGACGGCGAGGGCCGCCGCGACGCCGAGCGCCAGGACGAGGCGCGCCGGACTGCGCTTGCGTGCCACGACGCGATTCTAGCCCCGGCTTCCGAAGCCGGTGCCGCTCTAGTGCGATCTCTCCGCGTCCTTCTTGGCCGGAAGGCGGTACCCGTGGTCGAGACAGAGCGAGCCCTGGTCGTCCTCCGACAGGGCGTCGCAGTACCCCTTGCCGTAGGCGGCACGCATGAACGCAGCCGCGATCTCGAGCGTCCAGTCGCCGATCTCCTCCATCTCACGCCAGAGATCGGCAAGGCGAAGGTCGATATCGAGCTCCAACAGGTCGACACGTGAGGGGCGTTTGGCCATGCGAACACCGTAGAAGCAGGGTCGGACGAACCCCCCAGCGGCGCTCGTGCGCTAGCGTCAGAGCCATGTCTCGCGTACGCATCGGCCCAGCTCGCGTGCCCTCGCAGGAGAGCCCCGAGCAGGCGATCGCCCTGCTCGTCGAGCGTGGCTACTCCGCGTGCGAGATCGACTTCGAGTCGAAGTTCTGGATGGGAAAGGAGTTCGCGGCGGACTTTGGCGAGCTGGCGCGGGAGAACGACATCGCGCTGTCGATCCACGCCCCGCTCGCCGGCTTCATGGGACACGCCGAGCGCGGCAAGAAGCTGAACATGGCGGTCGGGATGCTCGACCACTCGGCCGGCATCGCGACGATCGTCGGCGCCGAGCTCGTCGTCATCCATCCCGGCTTCCTCCTGGGACGCGAGCGCGAGGCGGCGATCGACGCGGTCGTCGAGCAGCTCGGTGAGCTCCGCGAGCGTCTCGAGGGAAAGGGTCGGGGAGTGCCGTTCGGCGTCGAGGTCATGGGCCGTGTCCGCGATCTCGGCTCGGTCGACGACGTGATCGAGATCGCGCGACGGGTGGACTGGGTGCGGCCGGTGCTCGACTTCGCGCACATGCACGCGACGAGCGACGGCGCCTTCACCGAGGTGGAGCCGTTCGTGACGGCGCTCGAGGCGGCCGACGACGTGCAGGAGCCCGGCACGCCCTTCCACATTCACTTCTCCGACATCGCGTTCGCGAACCGCAACGAGACGAAGCACCTGCCCTACGGCGAGGGAACGCTGCGGGCCGAGCCGCTACGCGACGCGCTGGCCCGCTTCGAGCGACCTGCGACAGTCATCTCGGAATCGCCGGACGAGGAGTCATCACAGGTCATTCGTGCCGTGCTTCTTGGGATGAGAGACGATCTGCCCTAGGCCATGGCGGGCGAGCTTGAGCGACGGAGAGGTGACGACGCGATGGTCGGTCGGCGTGTTGCCGCTGCGGCGGCATTGGTGTGCCTGGTGGCTGCCGTCGTCGCGGCCGCTATCGAGATCGTGCGCGATCTCCCCCGCGGCCTTCTGACGATTGCGCTGCTCGCTGCCGGCGTCGTCGTGGCCTGGCAAGCGCTTCTGCGGAGGGGCCGCGCAAGGGGGTTGCTCGCGGCCGGCGTCGGGCTGCTGCTCCTTGCGGCTGTCGTGGTCGTGCTGTCGGGTGACCGTTTCGGCTTCGGTCTTATGGCCATTGCGCTCCTGATCCTGGGTGTCGCGATCGCCAGGCCGGTGTTCCGCGTGGACGCGACGCTCCAGGCCGCGGTCCCACCAAGGCGCGCGATCGTGGTGTGGAACCCCCGGTCGGGCGGCGGCAAGGCCGTGACCAACAACCTCCCCGACGAAGCCGCGCGCGCGCGGGATCGAGCCGATCGAGCTCAAGCCCGGCGACGACCTCACGCAGCTCGTCCGCGACGCGGTGGCCCGGGGAGCCGACGGACTGGCGGCCGCCGGTGGTGACGGCACCCAGGCGCTGGTGGCCTCGATCGCATCCGAGCACGATCTCCCGTTCGCCTGTATCCCAGCCGGCACGCGCAACCACTTCGCGCTCGACCTGGGGGTTGACCGGGACGACGTCGTGGGCGCGCTCGACGCGTTCGTCACCGGCGGGGAGCGGCGTGTCGACCTCGCCGAGATCAACGGCCGCGTGTTCGTGAACAACGTCTCGTTCGGGCTCTACGCCGAGGCTGTGCAGCGCGAGGGATACCGCGACGCCAAGCTCCGCACCATCCTCGACACGGCGCCCGACGTGCTCGACGCCCTACCCGACGAGCGGACCGCCGAGCTGGGCTGGCGCGGCCCGGACGGCCGCGCGCACGAGTCGGCGGCGGTGATCCTGGTGTCGAACAACGCCTACCGCCTGGGGCAGGTCGTCGGCTCGGGCATGCGTCCTCGGATGGACGCAGGCGAACTGGGCCTCGCCGTATTGCAGACACCGCACGCCCACAGAGCGGGCCGCCCCTGGCAGCAATGGTCAGCTCCGGCCTTCGAGGTGACGGCGTCACAGCCGGTGCCGGTGGGAGTCGACGGCGAGGCGCTCCTCCTGGACCCGCCGCTTCGGCTCGTCAGCCGGCCGCGGGCGCTGCGGGTGCGCATCGCGCCGCAACACCCGGGTGTCTCACCGTCGGCCGGGCTCCCAGAGGGGGCTCTCGACACGCTCCGACGGCTCTTCGCCGTAGCCGCCGGACGGGAATAGAAGGACGGCGGCAGCCGTGCCAGCCAGAAGGTGGCGGACTGAGGAGTTCCTTACCCGCCCGGGCCGGGCCGTCGGTTGGGGGGGCGCACTCCTCGCGCTGGTGCTTCTGCTCGCGCTCCTGATACCCGCGGGCCCTCTGACGATCGATCACCGCTGGGCCGAGCTGATGCGGGACATCAAGACACCGTTCCTCACGCACCTCGCGCTCGTGTTCAACGCGCTCGGGCACGGCCTCTGGCGGGCCCTCACGCTAGCCGGGATCGGACTTGCGCTCCTCCTCGCGCGCCGCTGGGGCGCGCTAGCCGCTTTCGCCGTCGCTGAGGCGCTCACCCCACTACTCGCCAACCTGATCAAGTTGGCCGTCGGGCGAGAGCGCCCGCCGGGGCACGTGCTCGATGTGCATGGGACGTCGTTTCCCTCGGGCCACGCCGCCTACGCGGGCGCGACCGCAGTCGCACTCGTCCTCCTTTTCAGCAGACCCGGTCGGAGGCGCCGACTCTGGATCACGCTCGCAGCCACCGCGATCGCCGGGATGGGGTGGAGCCGGACGTACCTCCAGGTGCACTGGCTCTCCGACGCGCTCGCAGGCGCCACCCTGGGCGTCGCCGTCACCCTGCTCAGCTTCGGGGCCGCCCAACTCATCCTCACGCGCTGAGCCGTCGAGTCAGGCGATATCGGCCGTGCTCGGGGCCGCCGGCAGGAGCTCGGCGAGCCGTTCCTCGTAGGGCGCGGCGTCGTCGCGTCTGCCCCGGTCGACGAGGAACTGCGCCAGCTTCTTGACCGCGTCGACCTCGAGCGCGAGAAAGTCCATCTCCTTTGCGATCTCGACCGCCTCGCGGTACAGCGCCTCGGCTTCGTCCGCGCGCCCTTGAGCAAGGCGGACTGCGGCGAGCGCGGTCGTCAGCGAGTGCCGATGTGACGGCTCCGAGGCCTGGCCGGACTCCTCGGCCTCGGCGATAAAGCGCTCAGCCTCGTCGACCTTGCCCTGCTCCGCGAGAGCGATGGCGAGATCGGCCTGAGCCTCTGCCATCTCGCCGTGCTGGCCGAGCGGCGCGAGGAGTCGAATCGCCTCGCGCGTGAGCTTCTCCGCCTGCTGGGGCTCGCCGCGCTGGAAGGCGACAGTCGGCCAGCCGGGAGAGAGATGCCGCGAGCAATGTCGCGTGGCCGATCTCGCCGAAGTTCTCGCGGGCGACCGAGTACGCCGCTTCGGCGCCGTCGTAGTCGTAGCGCATCCTCAGCAGCCAGCCAAGCGTGAGGTGTGCCGAGCCTCGCGCGCGCGGGCTTCCGCTCTCTCCGGCGAGCTCGAGCGCCTTGTCGATCAGCCGCTCCGCCTTGTCGAGCTCGAGGCGCACGATGTGCGCCTGCGCGAGGGCCTGGGCGGCGATCGTCTGGAGATCCTTGCGGCCGGCCGCGAGCGCAACGGCGAAGGCCTGCTCGATGTACGGGAGCCCTTCCGCCATCGAGCCACGTGCGATTTCGATCCCGGCGCGGACGAGAAGGGACTCGAAGTGCGCGTCGGCGTCCGTCTCCTCGCCTTGGAGCTCGAGCGCACGGTCGATCAGCTCCTGCGCGCGGACCGTGTCGCCGGTCTGGCGGAGAACTGCGTCGCCGAGCGTCGTCAGCGCAAGCGCCTCCATCCTCGCGTCTCCCGTCGCCACCGCCTCCGAGCGGACCTTCTCCATCTCGACGCCGATCGCGGTCAGGTCGCCGAGACGCCAGACGGCCCGCGCCGCGTAGTAGCGGCGCTCGAGGGTCGGCTCGAGCTCGACTGCACGCACGAGCAGCTTCCGCGCGGTCTTGTACTGCTCGCGCGCGAGCGCCCGCTTGCCCGCGGTCGTCAGCGCCGCGGCAGCCTCGCCGGCGAGATCGTCGGGTGGCGAGCCCTCGAGCTCGGTGACCAGCAGCGCCGCATGGTCGAGGTGGTGCGCCCGGATCTCGAGCAGCTCCTCGCCGGCACGCTCCTTCAGCCACTCGGCGAAGCGGCGGTGCTGCTGGGCGCGGGACTGCTTCGAGAGGCCGGCGTAGGCGACTTCGCGGATGAGCATGTGCTTGAAGCGGAACGCACGCTCCCCAGAGATCGAGGACCGCGGCTCGCGAAGGATGAACTCGCGGAGCAGAAGATCGTCCAGTAGCGGCTCGATCTCGATGCCGGGGGCGAGGTGCTCGATCGCGCCTTGCCAGAACACGCGCCCGACGACCGCGGCCTTCTGGAGCAGCGTCTTTGCATCGGGCGCGAGGTGGTCGATGCGCGCGGCGATCATCGCCTGAAGCGTGTCCGGCACGCGTTCCGAGTCACCGCCCTCGACGAGCATGCGGATGGTCTCCTCGACGAAGAGCGGGTTGCCCTCGGTGCGGTCGAGCAGGCTCTTGGGCAACGGCAGCGGATCCTCGAGGTCGGCGACGAGAGCCTGCGACGAGCTCCTCGCTCTCCGCCTCGGAGAGTGGCTCGAGCTCGATCGCGGTCGAGCGCACGCGCCCTCCGCCCCACCCCGCCCGCACGTCGAGCAGCTCGGGCCGCGCGAGGCAGAGGATGAGGAGCGGCGCACGCACCGAGTCGGCGAGGTGCTCGATGAGGTCGAGCATCGGCTCCTCGGCCCAGTGGATGTCCTCGAAGAAGAGGACGAGCGGCTGGGCGTCGCCGAGCGTGCTCATGACCTCGCGGGCAGCCCACGCGATCTCTTCGGGGCTCCGGTCGCCCTCGACCGCGTCCAGGAGCCCAGCGGCGAGTCCGATCAGGTCGGCGACGGCGTCGTCCTCGCAGCAGGCGCGAAGCTTCTCGAAGGCCTCGTCGAGCGGCTCGTCGTCGGCGATGCCGGTCGCAGCCTTGATCATCTCGGCGAGCGGCCAGTACGTGATGCCCTCGCCGTACGGGAGACAGCGGCCCGTGAGCACACTCGCGCCGTCGACGGAGTCGACGAACTCCCGCGCGAGCCGGCTCTTGCCGACGCCGGGCTCACCGTAGATCGTGAACAGGTGCGCGCGGCCGTCGCGCAGCGTCCGCGCAAAGGTGTTCTCGAGTAGCTCGAGCTCGGAGCCACGGCCGACCATTGGAGCGCTGACCTGGGGCCGAGCGGCGTCGAGGACGCTCATCACACGCCACGCGCGGAGGGCGGCGCCCATCCCCTTCAGCTCCAGCGGGCCGGCATCCTCGGCGAGGAGTCGACCGCGCGACAGGCGATGGGCTGTCGGGCCGACGAGGATCTCGCCCGGCTTCGCCACCTGCTGCAGCCGAGCGGCGAGGTTCACCGCCTCGCCGGTCGCGAACGTCGAGTCGGACTGGTCGACGACGACCTCTCCCGCCTCGATGCCGATGCGCGCCTCGAACCCGAGCTCGCGCACGGCGTCGCGCATGGCGAGCCCCGCACGAGCAGCGCGCTCGGCGTCGTCCTCATGTGCCTGCGGGATCCCGAATGCGGCCAGAACGGCGTCTCCGGCGAACTTCTCGACGATGCCTCCGTGGATCTCGACGCAATGCGAGACGCGCTCGAAGAACTGCGTCACGCGCCGCCGAACGATCTCCGGATCGGAGCCCGTGACGAGCTGGCTGGAGCCGACGATGTCGACGAACAACACCGTTGCAAGCTTTCTCTCGACGACCGTCACCATCAAAGTGTACGAACGACCGTCGGGCCGTTTGCCTTCCGCAATACGATCACATTGTGCTCGACCCCAAGGTCTTCAAGGCATACGACGTCCGCGGCATCTATCCGAGCGAGCTCGACGAGGACGGCGCGCGCGCGATCGGCCGCGCCTATGTCGAGCAGTTCGAGCCTCGTCGCATCGCCGTCGGACGTGACATGCGCCTCTCGGCGCCGTCGATGGCGGCGGCGGTGATCGACGGCGCGGCGGCAGCCGGAGCAGACGTCCTCGACCTCGGGCTCGTCGGAACGGAGATGGTGTACTTCGCCGTCGGAGAGCTCGGCCTCGAAGGCGGCATCGCGGTCACGGCGTCGCACAACCCGAAGGAGTACACGGGCATGAAGATCGTCCGTCGAGGCGCGCTGCCGGTGGGCGGCGACTCGGGCCTGCTCGACGTGCGCGACCGTGCCCTCTCCCTGTCCGACGGCCAGCCGGCCGAGCGCGGCGACGTGACGGAGCACGACATCTGGCCCGCGTACGTCGAGCGTGTCCTGTCCTTCGTCGACATCGCCGCGATCCGGCCGCTCCGGATCGTCATCGACGCCGCGAACGGCATGGCCGGCGCGATGCTGCCCCCGGTGCTCGAGCGCCTGCCGGTCGAGGCCGTCACGTGCCACTTCGACCCGGATGGGAGCTTCCCGAACCACGAGCCCAACCCGCTCCTGCCCGAGAACCGCGAGTTCATCGTGCGCACGACGCTCGAGGAGAAGGCGGACTTCGGCGTCGCGTTCGACGGAGACGCCGACCGGTGCTTCTTCGTCGACGACACGGGGGAGTTCGTGCCGGGCGACTTCGCGACGGCCCTCTTCGCCGAGCTCGTCCTGGGTCGTGAGCCCGGCGCGACCGTGCTCTACGACGTTCGCGCCAGCTGGGCCGTTCCCGAGACGATCGAGCGCGCCGGTGGCACGGCGCTCGTCAACCGCGTCGGTCACGCGTTCATCAAGCACCGCATGCGGAAGGAGAACGCGGCGTTCGCAGGCGAGGTGTCAGGTCACTACTACTTCCGGGACTTCTGCCAAGCCGACTCGGGGGTCATCCCTTTCCTGCTGATGCTCGAGCTCGTCTCGCGCCGCGGGCAGCCGCTGTCCGAGATCCTCCGCCCGTTCCGCGAGCTCTACTTCATCACCGGTGAGATCAACTCCACGGTCTCGGACGTGCCGGTGAAGCTCCAGGAGCTGAAGGAACGGTTCGGGCCGGAAGGGCGCGTCTCCCATCTCGACGGGCTCTCGGTCGACGCCGAGGACTGGCACTTCAACGTCCGGCCGTCGAACACGGAGCCGCTCCTTCGCCTCAACCTCGAAGCCCGCTCGCAGGAAGCGATGGAAGCGAAGCGGGACGAGGTGCTGGCCGTGATCCGCGGCTAGCACCGAGGGCTAACGCTCCGGCGCTCGCGTGCGGCCGCCCTTGTAGAAGTCCGCGCGCACTCGCGGGACGTTGAAGCTCGCCTGCACCTCGTTGCCCTTGGCGTTGGCGTGCAGCGTTCCGTTCTCGTTTGCCTGGTTCGACAACGACTCGACCAACCCGACGATCCACGGCGTCTTCGCGCAGTAGCCGTGCGGGCCGAACGCCTTCTGCGACCCCGAGATAAACCGCCACTTGTGCTTCTTCGCGGCCGCCTCGACGGCCGCGTTGAGCGGCACGAGGATGCTGTCGTGAGCCCACTTCGCCTCCGCACGCGTAAACGATCCGAGCGGCGTTCCGATCAGCGGATTGCAGAAGCTGAGATCGTCGTCGCGCGTCGAGTCGAAGTACTCGTTGAGGTAGACACGCGACGGCGGAATCTTCTGCTGGTCGAGCGCCTCCGCCAGGAGTGCGTAGCGCAGGGGAAGCGAGTCGAGGCGTTCCTGCATGACCTCTGCCAGGCTCGTGCTCGAGGTGCTCTCCGGGAACGGCGAGCTCGGGCAGCCCTGCCGCTTGATGCAGTGACCGACGAGCTGAGCGAAGCCGAGATCGTTGATGCCGATCGAGATGAGGACCGCGTCGATCTCGCGCCCCTGCGCAAGCTTCTTCATGTTGGTCACCTGCGCCGGCAAGTCCGGGCGCAGCGAGACGATTCCCTCGTAGCCGCCGACCAGACCCTTGATCACCGACGCGCCGGAGCACGCGAGATGGATGAGGGTCACGGACGTGCGCGCGTCTCGATCCTCGAGCTTCAGCGCGGTCTTGGCCTGGTACGCGTTGGCGGAGCGGTCGCAGCGCTGGCTCTTCCAGCGCACGACACCGGCGTTCGACGAGGCGATGTCGGGCGTACCCTCGCCCGATCCGTTCGAGTCTCCCGAGGCCGACGATGAGCCAGTCCTGCACGACAATGTCGCGCTCGCCACGCAGGACGCCCGTAGGGGTCTTCATCCGCACGACGATCCGGTACGTCCCTTCGCGTGGCAGCGTCGCCTGGACGCGGCACCGCGAGACACGTTCGAGCTTTGCCGGCGTGAGCACCACCCCGTTCGCAGTCACTGCGATCGCGTCGCCTCGGTCGCACGCCTTGCCGTCCTTGCGGCGGATGTCGAGGAAGACGCGCCACTCGTCCGGCGCCATCTCCTTCAGCGTCGGATAGTGGATGGTCCCGTCCGGATCCTCGTCACCGAAGCGGGCGGGCATCTTGTAGTCGATGCCGAGCTGGCCCGACACGGGCTTCGGGGTGGGCTTTGGCTTCGGAGTGGGCTTCGGCGTTGGCTTCGGCTTCGTCGCTCCGGGACACGCTTGGCCGACGCCGGCAGCCTCGGCTGCCGCAAGCACTCCCTTGATCACCTTCTCGTTGCCTCCTACGGCCTGTTGGAACTCGATCCGGTTGCCGCCGCTCACGCCCAGATAACGCTTGCGGCTGTGGTAGAAGGGCGGCGAGTCGGGCCGATTCTTCGCGCAGTCGCCCGATGGGATGCGGCCAGGCAGCCCTGGCGGAACGATGCCGATGAAGACGACGAACGCCTCGGCCGTGCTGTTCGGTGCGTTCCAGAGGCACTTGAAGTTGTACGGGTCGTCGGGGTAGACGCGCACGAGCTTGCTGAACGGCGCGTCGTACTCGCCGAGCTTTGCGCCGAGGCTCGAGAAGTACTCGAGGCGCACGGACTTCGGTACGCAGACACCGTTGGTCGGCGCTTTCGGCTGCGCTTCTGGTTCCGACGTGGCAGGGCCGGCGGCCGCAAGCAAGGCGACCGCAGCGAGAACCGCCACGAGGGCGAGGCGCTGCATGCCCGCCGCACGATAACGCGGATACGATCGCATCGTGAGCCTCGAGCTCGGCCGCCTTTCGGACCGCAAGCCGCCGTTCAAGTACTCGGCGCTCGATCGCGTGGGCTTCTCCGACACGGACGCGCAGGGGATCGTCTACTACGGCCGATACCTCCCGTTCTTCGACCTCGCACGCGTCGAGTACCACCGGCACCTCGGTTTCGTCTATCGCGGGCCGCGCAAGCGGGAGTTCGTCATGCGTGCGTGCACTCTCGACTACCTGGCGCCCGCGCGCTTCGACGATCTGGTCGAGACCTTCATCCGCGTCTCGCGCATCGGGCGGACGAGCGTCACGTACGAGTGCGCTGCCTACCGCCTGAAGGACGACGTGCACATGGTCACGGCGCACCAGACGCTCGTGCTCGTCGAGCTCGCCACGCACACCGCGGCGCCGGTGCCGAAGTCGTTCCGCGACATGATCCGCGGCTTCGAGGGCGACGACCTCGAGGAGTAGCGCTCCCTCGATCGCGCGGAAAAGCCCTGCAAATGGAGGTCGCCGATCGCGCACTCCCTCAAACGGGGTACTGCTGCGTTCGGCGACTTGATCCCTCGTTCGAGGGGCTCTCCGCGCCTCAGGGAATCCGATCGAACGCGAACGCCTCGGTCCGATACGTGAAGCGAACTGGCTCGGGGACCGCCCGCACGGCATCGTCGACGCGCGCGTACACCGCTGCGCGTTCCGCGTCTCCCAAGGTGGCGACAGTGCTCATCGACGCAATGCGATCGACGACCTGAGACCGGGGCAACAGCTGCTCGTGCGGGCACGTCATCCGGTCGATCTCGCCGAAACGATCGACCCGAGCGATGGCGGTCACGAGGTCGTCCTCGACATTCCAGCCCATGTCGGTTTCACCGACGATCTCGCTCAAGTGCGCCTGGAAAGGATCGGAGTCGTCGCGGAGGTTCCAGATGAGCCCCACACCGCCACCAGGGCGAAGCACGCGCCACATCTCTCGTAGGGCCGGGTCGGTGTCGAACCAGTGAAACGCCTGCCCGCACGTGATGGCGTCGACGCTCGCGTCGGGCACCGGGATTGCTTCGGCCGTGCCGGCAACTGCCTCGACATCGGGCAACGCCCGCTCGAGCTCGATGCGCATCCCGTCGAGCGGCTCAACCGCGATCACGCGCGCGCCAAGCGCTGCGATCTGCCTGCTGAGCTTTCCCGTTCCTGCTCCGAGATCGACGACCGAGCTTCCTGGGCCGATCCGGAGCCGGTCAGCCAGCCACACCACCGCTTCGTCCGGATAGCTCGGTCGCGCGCGCTCGTACTCGCCGGCGACGCCGCCGAAGCTCTGTGCTCGCTGCCGAACGTCCACGGCCCTACTGCGGGGTCATTCGATAGGCGTCGAACACGCCGTCGACCTGGCGGAGGGCGTTGAGGAGCGCGCGCAGAGACTTCACGTCTCCGAGCTCGGCCGTGTAGCGGTTCCGCGCCATCTGATCCTCGACCACTCCGCCGTACGCCACGATGTTCGCGCCGTGCTCGGCGAACGTGCGGGCGACGTCCTCGAGCAACCGCGGGCGATCCCACGAGTCGACGGCCACCTGGACGCGGAAGCTCCGCGAGCTGTCCCCGTCCCACGCCACGGGCGTGAGACGCTCGGGGTTCCGCCGCAGCGCCTTGATGTTCGGACAGTCCTCACGGTGGATCGTGATGCCCTTGCCGAGCGAGATATAGCCGAGGATCTCGTCGCCCGGCACCGGCGTGCAGCACTTGGCGAGACGGACGAGCACGTCCTCCACGCCAGGCACGCTGACGCCGAGGCTCTGGCTCGACGCCGGGCGCTCCCGCGTCGGCTTGAGGGAGACGGTCTCCTCTTCGGCGACATCTTCCGTCTTCAGGCGCTGGATCACCTTGCGGACGATCTGCGCGGGCGGCAGCTTGCCCGAGCCGAGTGCGATGTAGAAGTCCTCGGCCTTCTTGAAGCCGGTCTCGCGGATCACCTGCGCGAGCACCGCAGACCCCTGGAGCTTCTTGTAGGGCAGCTTCTGCGTCCGAAGGGCCTGCTCGAGCGCGTCGCGGCCCTTCTGCTCCGTCTCGTCTCGCGTCTCCCGCGAGAACCATTGGCGAATCTTGTTCCGCGCACGCGAGGACGCGGCGAGCGAGAGCCAGTCACGCGACGGCCCGCGGCCGGTCTTCGTCGTCAGGATCTCGACGAAGTCGCCGCTCTTCAGGCGGTAGTGGAGCGGGACGATGCGGCCGTTCACCTTCGCTCCCACCGTGCGGTGGCCGATGTCGGTGTGGATCGCGTAGGCGAAGTCGATCGGCGTCGAGCCCGACGGCAGCGTCTTCACCTCGCCCTTGGGCGTGAAGACGTAGACCTCCTCGGAGAAGAGGTCGGTGCGGAAGGTCTTGATGAACTCCCGTGGATCGGCCTCGTCGGGAGCCTCCCAGTCGATGAGCTGGCGCATCCATGCGGTCCACTCGTCGTCGGCCTTGCCGCGACGGCCGCGCTTGTAGACCCAGTGCGCCGCGATGCCGAACTCCGCCTCCCGGTGCATCTCGCGCGTGCGGATCTGAATCTCGAGTGGCTTGCCCTCTGGCCCGATCACGGTCGTGTGGAGCGCCCGATAGCGATTGAGCTTCGGCATCGCGATGAAGTCCTTGAAGCGGCCGGGCATCGGCTTCCAGAGTGCGTGGATGAGGCCGAGCGCCCCGTAGCAGTCGCGCGTTCCCTCGTCGGCCTCACGTTCGACGATCACGCGCATGGCCGTGAGGTCGTAGATCTCGTTGAACTCGCGGCCCTTGCGAACCATCTTGTCGTAGATCGAATAGAAGTGCTTCGCGCGGCCCGAGATGTCGGCCGGGATATCCACTTTCTCGAGCTCCCGCGCCAGGAGGCGTGACGCCTTCTTGACGTGCTCCTCGCGGTCTCCTCTCCGCTCCGCCACCATCGCCGCGATCTCGGTGTACTTCCGCGGGTGGAGACGCTCGAAGGCGAGGTCCTCGAGCTCCCACTTCATCGCGTGGATGCCGAGGCGGTGGGCGATCGGCGCATAGATCTCGAGCGTCTCCTTCGCCTTCTGGATCTGCTTCTGGCGACCGAGGTACTCGATCGTGCGCATGTTGTGGAGGCGATCGGCGAGCTTGATCAGGATGACGCGCGGGTCCTGCGCCATCGCGACGATCATCTTGCGGTAGTTCTCGACCTCCTGATGCTCGCGGCTCGCGAACTGGATCCGGGTCAGCTTCGTCACGCCCTCGACGAGCCGCGCGATCTCGTCGCCGAACTCCGCCTTTACGTCGGCGATCTCCGCCTCCGTGTCCTCGACGACGTCGTGAAGGAGCGCCGCTGCAATGGTCTGCTCGTCGAGATGGAGCGTTGCGAGGATCATCGCGGCGCCCCACGGGTGGTGGATGAAGTCTTCGCCGGAGCGGCGCCGCTGACCATCGTGCGCTCGCTCAGCGAACGAGAACGCGCGCCGGATGAGGTCTCGGTCGAGGTCGGGCTTGTACGCCTCGACGTCGGCGATCAACTCCTCTACGAGGTGTTGATGCTGCTCCTGAGCCTCGAGGACTGCCATTTATCAAGTGTAGTCGGGCCCCTCCCGTGAGGGCTTGAGCCCAGCTCGCGTTGCGCCGAGAGGAGCCTGGGGGGGCCCACCGAACATGAAGACCTTGCTTACACGCTTCGTCCAACGCCACCGCCGCCGCCGGGCCTTGCGCCGGATGGTGCGCCTGCTCGTGGAGATCGAGACGCTGAACCGGCCGGAGGGCGCTACAGGCCCTTGACCGCGACCGGCGTTGTCCGGTCGACGGTCGTCCCGTCGCCGAGCGCTCCCGTGAACCGGTTTCCGCCCCAGCACTTCACTGCGCCGCCGGCGAGCAAGGCGCACGTGTGAGCGCCGCCCGCGTCGAGGCGACGCACCTTGGCGAGGCCCTTGACGAGGACGGGCTTGAGGCGATCGGTGGTCGAGCCGTCGCCGACCGAGCCCGCGCGGTTGTTGCCCCAGCACGCGACGGTTCCATTCGTGAGCAGCGCGCACGTCCAGACGGAGCCGGCCTCCAGCTGCTTCACCTTGCCAAGCCCTGCCGGTGTCACCACCGCGCTACTGCTCGTGGTGCTGCCGTTGCCGAGCTGGCCGTACTTCTGGCCACCCCAGCAACCGACGCGACCCTTGGCGAGCACGCACGTATGCGTCTGGCCGGCGACGACCTGCGTCGCTCCCGTGACTCCCGCTTTCGCGATCGGCTTCGGACCGATCAGCTCGGAGTAGTGCTGCCCCCAGCACTTCACGGCGCCGCCGGACACGATCGCGCAGGTGTGGGTCTCACCGGAGCCGATCGCCGTGACGCCGGTCAGGCCCGGCACGGCGGCGGGCTTGAGGCTGTCCTTGCCGGTCCCCGTACCGAGCTGGCCAGCGACGTTCGAGCCCCAACACTTGACCGTCCCACCGGCGAAGAGTCCGCATGCGTGGTCGAACCCCGGAGCGATCGCCTTCACGCCCGTGAGCGGCTTGATCGTGACGGGCCGGTGGCGATCCACCTTCGTCCCGTCGCCGAGCTCGCCGTACGTGTTGTTCCCCCAGCACTTGACCGCCTTGGCTAGCCACGCGCATGTCGTCCACTGGCCGGCGACGAGCTTCTTGACGTCGGCGAGCCCTTTGACGAGAACGGGTTTGGCGCGATCCTCGGTCGTCCCGTCGCCCACCTGTCCGAAGTCATTCGCACCCCAGCACTTGACCTTGCCGCCCTTGATCAGTGCGCACGTGTGGTTCGCGCCGGTGACGACCTGGGTCACGGAGGCTGCCGTGGCTGCGGCCGATGCGCTCGACGCGAGCGCGCACAGCACGGCAGCGGCCACACTGGCACGCACGAGGTTCCGCAGGGTGCGCATGACGCGCGGATTCTGTCAGGCAGCGCGCGGCAGCGCGAAGTCGGCTGTCAGCAGGGCGCGGAACGCCTCCGACTCGTAGAGGCTGACCGGCTCGTGTGTACCCGCGGCGGGGTCGAGGAGGCCGAGCTCGCCGAACACCGCCTTCGCCTCGGAGCTCCAGGCCCGGTCACCAGCGCGCCACTCGGCGAGCAGGGAAGCGCGCAGCGCGGCGTAACGATCGTCTGCCTCACCGATCCTCCGCACGACGAGCTGGGGTGAGACCGTGCCGTTCCAACGGTTCTCCTCGAGCCGAACGGCCAGATCGAATGTCGTTTCCCGGCGCAGGCTGTCAAGCTCCTTGCCGAACCCGAATGCGATCGCTCCGCCGGCAGGGCGACCTCCATCGAGGACGCGGAAGCGGAGATGCTTGCCGTCGCCCACCGTCTCGAGGTCGACGAGCTCGCAGCCCGGGAGAAGGAGCGTGACGCTCGGATTGCCAAGGCCAAAGGGCGCGAGGCGACGGAGCTCCTCGGCGAGCTCGAGCGTCAGCGCCGAGCCAGGCACGGCCGCGTCGATGCGCGTCCGACGTCGAAGATCGTCGTCCGTCAGATGCGCAGCGGCATGTGCGGCGAACGCCTCCGCGAACGCTTCGACCGCCTCCGGCCTGATCGAGAGGCCTGCGGCCGCGCGATGGCCACCGAAACGCTCGAGGTGCATCGCGGACGCATCGAGCCCCGCGTGAAGGTCGTAGGCCGTCACCGAGCGCCCCGATCCCTTCCACTCCTCGCCCGCGCCGGCGATCATGACGACGGGCCGCCCGTACCGCTCTACGAGGCGCGACGCGACGATGCCGATGACGCCCTCGTGCCAGCTTTCGTCGGCGAGGACGTAACCGCGCTGACGGCGCCGCGACTCCGGCCAGGCGTCGACCTGCGCGACCGCTTCGCGGACGATGCGCTCCTCGACCGACTGGCGATCGCGATTCAGCTGTTCGAGCTCATCGGCGAGCGACGTGGCGACCTCGTCATCCTCCGTCATGAGCAGTTCGAGCGCGATCGCCGGCTTGCAGAGCCGCCCTGCGGCGTTGATGCGCGGAGCGAGCCGGAAGGCGACGGACCCTTCGTCGACCGCCGCGGCGTCGACACGCGCCGAACGCATGAGCGCGCGGAGCCCGGGACGCGTCGTCCGTGCGAGCCGCTTCAGGCCCGCTATGGCGAAGGCGCGGTTCTCGTCGACGAGCGGAACGACGTCGGCGACGGTTGCGAGCGCCACGAGGTCGAGGTGCTCTTCGAGCGAGTCGCCTGCCAGCACTCGCAGGAGCTTGTAGACGACGCCGGTGCCGCACAGCTCGGGGAACGGATACGCGGACGGCCTCGTCGCGACGATCGGGCAGTCGGGCAGCGCCTCGCTGGGGCGATGGTGGTCAGTGACGATGATCTCCAGACCAAGGCGGCGCGCTTCTGCCACCTCCTCGACCGCCGTGATGCCGCAGTCGACGGTGAGGACGAGGCCGTATCCCTCCTCGGCGAGGCGCGCAAGGGTGTCGCCGGAGAGCCCGTAGCCCTCCTCGAATCGACTTGGGAGATGCCAGCCGACGTCGGCGCCAAGGTCGCGGAGGCAGCGCACGGCGAGCGCTGTGGCGCAGATGCCGTCGACGTCGTAGTCGCCGTGGACGCAGATCCGCGTACCCGCCGCGATCGCATCCCGCAGGAGCGCGCACGCCCGATCGACGTCACCGAGCAGCGCAGCGTCGTGGCCCGGCTCCTCTCCCGCGAGAAAGGTCGCGGCGGCCTCGGGATCGCCGTAGCCGCGCCTGATCAAGACACGTGCAGTCGTCTCGCGCACGCCGAGGACGGACGCCAGACGACGCGCCTCCTGTGCATCGCACGGGGCCAGCAGCCACTCCATCTCGTCCACGCTACGGCCGCCGCCGGACGTCGCACGTGGGTCGCCGGCGAGGCTATCCTGCCGCCGTGCCGACCACCGACTACCGCTCGGGCGAGGACTACGAGGTCGACTTCCTCACGTACCGCTTCTCGTTCTCCCGGCGCGATTTCGAGGAGCGGGTCGTCGCAGCCGCCGTCAAGCTCGGGCTGCTGGAGCGAAACGAGCTCGACGACGACGAGACGGCCGACCTGGTCGAGCTGACCGCAGACGGACAACTATCCGCGCCGCGGAGTGGGCTCGGCCACTATCTCCTTCGCCACTGGGACGAGATCTCCCTCGTCGGCGACGAGTCCCTCGTCTACTGGCTGCGCAAGCTTGTGTTCCGCAGCGCGTGGCTCGATCACCGCGTCAAGGAGGGCCTGCTCGACGTCGGTTGGGACGACACGGCTGCCGACTTCCTCTACTGCGACACGAACGGCGATCGCGCCCTGGTCGAGATTCTCCCCGTGCCGTCGTGGCACGCGTTGCAATACCGGCCCTAAGCCTTCTCCTTCGGCGGGGCGAAGCCGAACGGCGGATGCTCCTCGAGCCGCCGCATGGTGATGCGCGCGATCGCACCCACGGGGACGATCAGCTCCTCTGCTTCGCCGTCCTCGAGCCACGGGGAGAGCGTGACGAAGCCGTAGCCCGGCTCGGGTGAGATCGTGAGCAGACGGTGTACCGAGCCATCGCGCAGCTCCACCGTCACCGCGGCCTGGCCACCGGCCCGCTCCGTGGCGAAGTGTTCGACGCGCTTGTGGATGCGCTCGACGAAGTCGTCGAGCGACGGCTCCGCCGCGCCTGGCACCCAGAGCTCGGGGCTCAAAAGAGCGTCCCGTCGACGGCCGTCGATCCGACGTGCTCGCGGCCGAGCTTCGTCACGATCCGGCCGCGGGGCGTGCGCTGGATGAAGCCGAGCTGGAGGAGATACGGCTCATAGACGTCCTCGATCGTGTCCGGCTCCTCACCGAGTGCCACCGCGAGCGTCGAGAGGCCGACCGGGCCCCCGTCGAACTTCGACACGATCGCCTGGAGCAGCTCACGATCCGTCCGCTCGAGCCCTTCGCCGTCGACCTCGAGCAGCGTGAGCGCGTCGGCTGCGACGTCCTCCGTGATCGTCCCCGCGTGGCGCACGTCCGCGACGTCGCGCACGCGGCGCAGGATGCGGTTGGCGACGCGTGGCGTTCCCCGAGACCGTCGCGCGATCTCGTTGGCGGCGTCGTCGATGATCTCGACGCCGAGGATGCGCGCAGAGCGGCGGACGATCGTCGCGAGCTCAGCGGCCTCGTAGTACCCGAGCCGGAAGGTCATGCCGAAGCGGTCGCGGAGCGGCGTCGTGAGCAGGCCCGTGCGCGTCGTGGCGCCCACGAGCGTGAACGGCGGGAGATCGAGGGCGAGCGTGCGCGCCGCCGGTCCCTGGCCGACGACGATGTCGAGGCGGAAGTCCTCGAGCGCCGGATAGAGGATCTCTTCGACAGCCGGCGCGAGCCGGTGGATCTCGTCGACGAAGAGGACGTCGCGCGGCTCGAGGGCGGTCAGGATCGCGGCGAGATCGCCTTTCCGGTCGAGCGCGGGTCCGGCGACGGCACGGAGGCCGACGCCGAGCTCCGCGCGGATGACATGGGCGAGGCTCGTCTTGCCGAGGCCGGGCGGTCCGGCCAGGAGAACGTGCTCGAGCGCTTCGCCTCGGCCGCGCGCAGCCTCGAGCGAGATCGTCAGCTGCTCGCGAAGCCGTTCCTGGCCGACGAACTCCTCCAGAGTGCGCGGCCGCAGCGATCGATCGAGCTCTTCGTCGCCCTCGGCCTGGAGCGTGGGCGCGAGCAGCCGCGTGGTCATGCGGCCTTCCTGAGCACGAGGCGCACGCGTTCCTCAGGTGGCAGCTCTTCGTCGACCGAGGAGAGGGCCGTCTCCGCGTCGGCGAGCGTATAGCCGAGCTCGACAAGGGCATCTCGCGCAACGAGATAGCCGTCGCCGTCTCCGTCGACGGCCGCGTCCACGTCCTCTGTCGGGAGCGAGCCCTTGAGCTCGAGGACGACGCGCTGTGCCGTCTTCCGCCCGATGCCCGGGATCGCCTCGAACCGCGCGGTGTCCTCGCGCGCGATCGCCCGTCGCAGCTCGGTCGGGGTCGATCCCGACACGATCGCGAGCGCGACCTTCGGCCCGACACCCGACACGCCGAGCAGCTGCTCGAACAGCTGACGCTCGGCAGCGTCTGCGAAGCCGTACAGCTGGAGAGCGTCCTCCCGGACGTGGAGGTAGGTCTGCACTGTCACCTCGCCCTTCCCCGTCTTCGCGAGCGCGCGCGGCGTCGCCTGCACGAGATAGCCGACGCCTCCAACGTCGAGGACGAGGCCGTCAGCGCCGCGTCCGACCGGCGTTCCTCGCAGCTGCGCAATCATCCGGCCAACGCCCTCAGGAGTGGCGGCGCGAGCGCGTGGCAGATCGCCACGGCGAGCGCGTCCGAGGCGTGATGCGGCTTCGGCAGCTCCGGGAGGCCGAGGATCGTCTTCACCATCCGCTGGACCTGCGCCTTGTCGGCGCGGCCGTGTCCGCAAATCGACTGCTTGACGAGCGACGGCGCGTACTCGGCACAATCAGCGCCTGCGCGCGCGGACGCGACGAGCACGGCGCCCCTGGCTTGCCCGACAGAGAGCGCGGTACGGGCGTCGGCGCCGACGAACGACTCCTCGAGCGCGACGGCATCCGGAGCGTGCATGGCGATGACCGCCTCCACCCGCTCGTAGATCGTCATCAGACGCGCCTGGAGCGGCTCGCTGGCGCGGGTGCTCCACGAGCCGAAGTCGACTGCCGTGAGGCGTTCTCCGTCGTGGTTGACGATGCCGTATCCGCATGACGCGATGCCCGGATCGATGCCGAGGACTCTCACGCGTTGAGGTTACGGAGCGATGCGGACGTTCCTCCTTTGCGGCTAATGCGCTCGCCGAGGCGGTTGGTAGCGTCGAACCATGGCGCAGCGTCCGCGATTTCGCCCCTCGCCGGCGCTCGTCGTTGCCTCGCTCGCGCTGTTCGCGGCTCTGGCCGGGTCGAGCATCGCAACGATTGCGGCCTTGCCCGAGGGGAGCGTCGGCACCGCTCAGCTGCAGGAAGACGCGGTCACGAGCAGGAACGTGCGAGACGGGTCCGTGACGTCTCTCGACCTCGCCAACTCGACCATCCGCGGCATCGACGTGCGCGATCGCTCGCTGACGAAGGCGGACTTCGTGCCGGGCTCGCTTCCACCCGGCCCTCGCGGACCGCTCGGGCCGCAGGGCCCGGCGGGGCCGAAGGGCTCGCCCGGGACGAGCGGCTACCAGCAGGTGCCGGTGGAGACGGCCCTCACGTCGGTGAGCCCTAAGGGAGCGACGGCGACCTGCCCACCGGGCAAGAAGGCGATCGGCGGCGGCGCGTCCCTCTCGGGCGACGGCCGCGACACGGTCTCGCTCACGGACAACGCGCCGGTCGGGGAGACGTCGTGGCGTGCCCGCGCTGTGGAGCGGGGCGCCACGTCCCAGACGTGGCGCCTCCGCGTCTATGCCATCTGCGTCTTCATCGCCACGTAGCGCCCACGCTTAGCTCCCGAGCTGCTCGTGGAAGAAGCGGACGATCGTGTCGTAGCAGCGCACCTTGTTCGGGAACTTGAGCACGTCGTGGCCCTCGTCTTCGAAGACGAGGTAATCAACGTCCTTCCCGTCGGCGCGCATCCGTTCGACGACGTCCGCCGACTCCTGCTCCACGACACGCGGGTCGTTCTTCCCCTGGATGACGAGCATCGGGCACGTGATGTCCCCGAGGTACGTCTTCGGCGAGCGCTCGACGAGGAAGTCACGGTCGCGGTCGGGGTGGCCGATCGCGAGCTCGAAATACGGGCGCCACGTCGGCGGAATGCGATCCATGAACGTCATGAGGTCGTACGGCCCGAACATGTCGACGGCGGCCGCCCACAGGTCGGGATGGCGCCCCGCGAGCGTCAGCGTCATGTAGCCGCCGTAGGACCGCCCTACGACGCCGGCGCGGCTCACGTCGACGCGATCGTCGTTGGCGAGCACCTCGGTCATGGCGTGGACGTGGTCGAGCCGGTCCTCCCCACCCCAGTCGTGGTCGACCCGCTTCATGTAGTCCATGCCGTAGCCCGTCGAGCCTCTCGCGTTCGGGACGAACACCGCGAAGCCCTCGAGCGTGAGGATCTGGATGAGCGGCATCGAGAACCACGCGAAGTTCGGCCGCTCCTGGCCCTGAGGGCCGCCGTGGACGTAGTAGACGAGCGGCCGCGGGCCGTCGAAGCCGAGCTCCGGCGAGGGCAGATAGAGCCGCGCCGAGACGCGCAGGCCATCGTGAGAGGCGAAGGACGCGTCCTCGCCCGGCGCGAGGAGGGCGGGGTCGAGCCCAAGCGGGCGCTCCCTCGTCTGAACTGACGCCCCCGACCCGTCCACGACGTAGAGCTGGGTCGGGATGGTGGCCGTGCAGAACGACAGCGCGTAGCCGCCGTTGTCGGCGTCCGCCGAGATGCCGTGCAGGACGCCGCCGGCGAGCTCACCCTCGCCGCAGAGCACGCGCCCGAGCGTCAGCGCACGCGCGTCCTCGTCGAACGTGGCCTCGTATGCCCACGAGCAGCCGTCGATGTTGAAGACCGCGACATGCCGATCACCCTCGACGCGCTGGATTCGCTCGAGCTCGCCGACACCTTCGTGCACGACCCCGTCGAGCGCCACTGGGACGACTTCGCCTGGCGCGGAGAGGTCGATGTAGCCGGGGCCTCCCGTGTCTTCGAAGAGCGTCGTCGTCACGAGCAGGCCGCGCTCGCTCGCCGTGAAGGTCGCGGAGCTGAAGCCGGACAGCGGGTGCTCGGCGCCCTCCTCCCGGTCCTCGAGCGCGGTACCCCAGATCATGTGCCGCTCGCCGGCCTCGTCGCGCTCGTACATGACCGTGTCGCCCGCCGTGTAGCCGTCGCCGAGCATCGCGCGACTGTGATCACGCGTCCACGCGAAGGGAAACGGCCCGTACGGCCCTTCGCCGAGCGTCTCCGTCTCACCCGTCGCGAAGTCCGCGCGGATGCCGTACATCACCGCCTGCTCGCGGGACTCACAGAAGAAGTAGCCGGTGGCGGTCTTGTCGTCGACCGTCGTCATGTGCGAGCGCAGGCCCCCGAAGACCTCCTCCGAGAGCGGCTCGGGGAACCCGCCGGCGAGAGGAATCACGTGCGGCTGGTAGTTCTCGTCACCGTCCGAGTCGATCATCACGACGATCCGGTCGTGGTCTGGAAGCACGGCGAAGAGCTCGCCGCCGACGAGCTCGGGATTCTGGAGCGCGAGACCCGGCGGCAGGAGCGGCTCGGGCACGCCGCCACCGACGTCCATCGCGTAGAGGCTCAGCCGCCCCGAGAGGTCCGAGACGAAATAGAGCCGGTCACCCGCGAGCTGCGGGTTGAGAAAGAGGCGCGCTGAGAGCAGCGACTCGATGCGGCCTTCTGTGCGCGTTGCAACGGGCATTCGTACCCCCTAACCGACGGCCGCTTCGAGCACGGCGTCGGGTATGTCGAAGTTTGCGTACACGTCTTGGACGTCGTCGAGCTCCTCGAGTGCTTCGATGAGTCGCACGATCTTACGCGCCGATGCTTCGTCCTCGACCGTGACGGACGTCTTCGGCAGCATGGCGAGCTCCGCAGACTCGATGGCGATGCCGGCGTCGCCGAGAGCGGCCCGGACACCCGCGAGCTCGTCGGGGGCACATGTCACCTGGAACACGGAGCCGTCTCGCGCGACGTCCTCGGCCCCGCCCTCCGCCGCGGCGAGCGTGAGCTCGTCCTCGTCCACCTCATCTCCCACGACGACGAGCCCGGTGCGGTCGAACAACCAGGCGACCGAGCCCGACTCGCCGAGCGATCCGTCGTTCTTGGCGAACACGTGGCGCACGTCAGACGCCGTGCGGTTGCGATTGTCCGTGAGGGCGTCGACGAAGACAGCGACACCGGCCGGCCCGTAGCCCTCATACGTCACGTGCTCGTACGCCTCGCCGTCTGCAGCGGCACCCGCCCCGCGTGCGATCGCCCGCTCGATGTTGTCCTTCGGCATCGACGCTTCGCGTGCCTTGTCGATCGCGTTCTGGAGCGCGAGGTTCGCGCTCGGATCCGGGCCACCCTCACGCGCCGCGACGATGATCGCCCGCGCAAGCTTCGAGAACAGCTGCCCGCGCTTCTTGTCCGTGGCGCCCTTCTTGTGCTTGATCGAGGCCCACTTGCTATGCCCGGACACTCGCTGCCTCCTCGACGAGTTCGAGGAAGAGCTCGTGGATCGTCGTGTCCCCCGTCAGTTCGGGATGGAAGGAGGCGACGAGCACGCGCCCGTCACGGAGGAGAACGGGCTCGCCCTCGTGCTCGGCCAGCACGATCGTCTCCGGGCCGATCGACTGCACACGCGGCGCCCGGATGAAGACGCCGCGGACCGGCTCCGCCTGCCCGACGACGGCGAGGTCTGCCTCGAAGCTCGCGAGCTGCCGGCCGTAGGCGTTGCGCTCGACCTCGATGTCCGCGAGCCCCAGGTGATTGCGGTCGAGCATGATCATCCCGGCGCATGTGCCAAAGATCGGCGCGGGAAAGCGTCGGACCGCCTCGTCGAGCCCGTACAGCACCATCAGCCGGGCGAACGTCGTCGACTCACCACCTGGCAGGACGAGCCCGTCGAGGCCGTCGAGCTCCTCCGGCTTCCTGACCTCGACCACGTCCGCGCCGAGCGCTGCGCAGCATCGCCGCGTGCTCGCGAAAGTCGCCCTGGACAGCCAGAACGCCGATCTTCGGCGCGTCACCCACGCCGCAATTGTAGGGACGACTACTGCGCCGGAAGCTCGCCGGAGCCCGGCGTGCGGCGACGCTGCTCGAACCAGAGCCCGATCCCAACGAGGATGAACCCGAAGGCGGCATACAGGAGCGCGCGCGCCCACGGGTGGTCGGACGTCCCGTCCACGCCGAGGAAGCCGAACGGATCCGAGAAGCCGCCGACCCAGTCCTCGATGAAGTGCTGCGCGACGAGGAAGAGCCCGAACGCACCGAAGACCGTGTAGCTCGAGCGGTCGAGCCCGGCCGCGAAGGAGAAGTACAGGAGCGAGATGACGCCGATCAACACCCATTCCCACCAGGACGAGTGCCAGAAGTAGAGGAACGCGCCCCCGATCGCCAGCCCGGCACCCACGTGGAGCCAGAACCCGTATGCACGATCAACGCCCGCACCGACCATGAGAAACATGAGGCCGACGAAGATCGACACGATCGCTGACCAGTTGCCCCCGTTCGAGATCAGGTCGACGACGAAGAGCCAGGCGAAGAGGACGACGACCGTGACGCCAAGCGGAAACGCGTAGCGGGCGAGGTAGCCGAGACCAGCGATGAACGCGACGAGATAGAGGAGGAGGAAGCCGATATGGAAGCCGGAGATCGGCGAGTCGGTCGAGTCGAGCAGCCCGATCCACTCGAGCAGCGAGCCGACGAAGACGATGAAGGCGATGAGCGCGACGAAGCCGAAGAGCCCGGCGGCGACGCGCATCTCCACCCGCTCATACCCGCCCGCGATCGCGACGAGCACGAACAGGATGAGCGCACACCAGCCAACGAACGCGAAGTCGCCGTAGTCGCCTTGCAGCGTCTGGAGGAGGGAGACGGTCGCGCCGAGGACGACGAACGCGCCCAGGTAGTGAAGGAACGAGGCGCTCGACCACGCCGCCCGTACAGCACCCATGGCGAGATCATCCACACCACGCCGGACGGCGCGTGGATCGTCGCTACCAGCCGCGCGTTTCGAGCAAGTCTTCCGGGCGCAGCTCGGCGGCAGAGATGCCGACCATCGGCTCTCCGAGGCCCGCAGAGACGCGGGCGAGCACGGCCGCATCGCGGAAGTGCGTCGTCGCCTCGACGATCGCCTTCGCGCGAAGCTCCGGGTCGCCGGACTTGAAGATGCCCGAGCCGACGAAGACGCCGTCGGCGCCGAGCTGCATGCAGAGCGCGGCGTCGGCCGGAGTAGCGATGCCACCCGCGGTGAACGTCACGACGGGCAGCCGCCCGTTCTCCGCCACCCAGCGAACGAGCTCGTATGGGGCACGGTGCTCCTTCGCTTCGGCATACAGCTCCTCGGCAGGAAGACCCTGGAGCCGCCGGATCGAGCCGAAGACCGATCGCATGTGCGTGACCGCGTTGACGATGTCGCCGGTCCCTGCCTCGCCCTTCGTCCTGATCATCGCGGCGCCCTCTGCGATCCGGCGCAGCGCCTCGCCGAGGTTCGTGCAGCCGCAGACGAACGGGATCGTGAACTGCCACTTGTCGACGTGGTGCTGAAGGTCGGCAGGTGTCAGCACCTCCGACTCGTCGACGTAGTCGACCTCGAGCGCCTCGAGGATCTGTGCCTCGACGAAGTGGCCGATGCGGCACTTCGCCATCACGGGGATGGTCACGGCCTCCTGGATCTCGGCGATCTTCGTCGGATCCGACATGCGCGCGACGCCACCGTCGCGGCGAATGTCGGCCGGGACACGCTCGAGCGCCATGACCGCGCAGGCCCCCGCCTCCTCGGCGATCTTCGCCTGCTCGGCGTCGACGACATCCATAATGACGCCGCCCTTGAGCATCTCCGCCAGGCCCGTCTTCACGCGCAGGGTGCCCGTCTCACTCACGGTTCTAAGTGTAGTGGTCGCCATCTGCCTCCTGGCGAGCGTTGGATCCGCAGCAACTGGCAAAGATCCGTTGCGCGGAGCGACGATCGTCGTCGACCCCGGCCACAACGGGCGCAACTGGGCGCACCCCAACGAGGTCAACCGCCTCGTCGACGCAGGCACACTCCGGAAGGCGTGCGACACGACGGGAACGAGCACGCGGACCGGCTACCGCGAGCCGGCGTTCACGTTCGACGTCGCGACGCGCGTCCGCGCCATTCTCCGGGCGAAGGGAGCCACCGTCGTGCTCACGCGGACGTCCAACACCGGCTGGGGGCCGTGCATCACCGAGCGCGCCGCGATCGGCAACCGCGCGCACGCCGACGCCGCCGTCTCGATCCACGCGGACGGCGGCCCCCCGAGCGGCCGCGGCTTCCACGTCATCTATCCGCCGTCGATCCGAGGTTTGACGGACGACATCGCGAAGCCGTCGCGTTGCTTCGCACTCGCGATGCGCGGCGCCTACGGGGCCGGAACCGGCCTTCCGCGCGCCACGTACCTCGGCGGCTCGGGCCTCTCCGTCCGTTCCGACCTCGGCGGCCTCAACCTCTCGGACGTGCCCAAGGTCTTCGTCGAAACCGGGAACATGCGGAACGCGACCGACGCGAAGCTGCTCGAGAGCCCCGCCTACCGTCAGCGCATCGCGAAGGCGATCGTGGCCGGCATCGAGCGGTTTCTCTCGCGCTGCTGAAGCAGGCTACGGCTTGATGTTCTGGTTCAGGTGGAAGAGGTTGTCGGGGTCGTACGTCCGCTTCACGTCGACGAGCCGGTCGTAGTTGCCCTTGTAGTTCGCCTTGATCCGGTCCTGGTCGTCGCCGGACATGAAGTTGACATAGCCGCCTTCCTCGGACAGCGGAGCGATCGCGTCGTAGTAGTCGCGCACCCACTGGATGTTGTCGTCGTTGTCCGCCGGATCGGGCCACATGCCCGCGATGACGGTCGCGAACGTCGCGTCGCGGTAGGCGAATGCCGTGGCGTCGGCGTCCACCTGGTGACACGCGCCGTTGATCGGGTAGATGTGCACGGTCGAGCTCACCACAGGCACTTTCGGCCCATGCTCGAGATGGGCGTCGATCGCCGCATCGGTGAGCTCTGTCACGAAATTCGCCTTCCAGTAGTGCTGGAGGCCTCCCGGAGGGTAGAGGGCGTCGAACGCGCTGTTGAGCGCCGGGTACGGCATCGGCCCCACGTGCTCGGCGACCACCTCGGCGGCGTCTCGCATCGGCTTGAGGACGCGCTCCGCCTCGTCGAGCGGACCGGCCCAGCAGGACACGAAGGCGATCATCGTCTCCCCGTGTCGCTCCTCCGGGATGAACGGCAGCGGAGGCGCGATCTGCCAGGCGGGGAAACCGCCGAACTCCCCGGGTGCGTCTGCGATCAGCTCGCGGTAGGCACGGAGCACGGCTCCCGCGTCCGCGGCGTCGAAGAACAGAGGCCCGCCGTAGATCTCCGTCACGGGATGGAGCTGGAACTCGAACGACGTGACGACGCCGAAGTTCCCGCCGCCGCCGCGAATCGCCCAGAAGAGGTCAGGGTTCTCGGACTCGCTCGCGACGACGGCCCGTCCCTCCGCCAGGACGACCTCGGCCGAGATGAGGTTGTCACACGACAGACCGACGCCACGCGACAGGTAGCCGATGCCACCGCCGAGCGTGAGGCCGCCGACACCCGTGGTGGACACGACACCTCCGGTCGTGGCGAGCCCATGCGCGTGGGTCGCGTCGTTGAAGGCGCCCCACGTCGTCCCGCCCTGGGCGCGCGCGGTGCGCGCGTCGGCGTCGACGAGGACGTCGTGCATGTCGACGAGGTCGACCACCACGGCATCGTCCGCAGTGCCGAAGCCAGGCACGCTGTGTCCGCCACCCCGCACTGCGAGGTCGAAGCCGCGGTCGCGCGCAAAGTCGACGGCCGCAATCACATCGTCGGTCGTAGAGCACCGGACGACCACGGCCGGTTGCCGATCGATCATCGCGTTGAACACCCTGCGCGCTGCGTCGTAGCTGTCGTCGTCGGCCGTGATCACCTCACCACGTACACGTTCGCGCAGCCCCTCGATCGTCTGGGCGGGCATGGCTTCCCTCCTTTGCGCAGCGGATGACCCTTTCTACTACCCCTGCCGCCCCGCGTCCACCCGGCAGCGGTCGTTAGCGATCGATCTCGACGATCCCGTCCGGCTCGAGCACCAGCCGCCGCGGGATGGTCTCGCGACCAAGGACGGGCATGACAGCGGAGCGCCCGCGCGTTCTCAAGGCTGCGCGGATGTAGGTCGGCAACTGCTGCTTGTCGGCCTCCGCGAGCGCGCGGGAGACCTCTACGCCGATCGTCCGTTGCACGCCCTCGCGCTCGACGTCATAGGCCCAGCCGACCTCGGAGTCCCGATCCTCACCAGGTTCGTACTCGCGCGCCGAGAAGACGATCTCCCATATCGCCACGACGTCGATCATCGCATGGTCGGCGGCTGCCGTACCGCCGCGCGCGCTCGACCTTAGCCTCCGCCTCCGCCAATTGGAGGCGACGCTTTCAGCGTCTTCTCGAGTCCTCGAATGAACGCAGCTTTCTCCGCCGATGACAGCCGAGCGCTTGCGTGATTCGGCATCCACGCGTAGTACCAGGGCGGCATCTCGCCCCCTCGCACTGCCTCGACGATGTCGTCGGTTTCCTGCGGCCCGTTCCACTCCGAGAAGTTGAGCGCCGAGCGCCCGCTCTTGACGTCGTTCTCGGTGAGCCACGATGCCGGGGCGATGTTCGTGTACCACGGCCACTTCGTCTCATTGCTGTGGCAGTCGAAGCACGACGCCTTCGCGAAGGCGCGGGTCTGCGCCGAGTCCCAAGCGGGCTCGGCGACCACCGGCGGGTTCGTGTGATCGCGTCCGTAGGGAATTGCCTGGATCAGCAGCAAGATGGCGACCCCGGTGCCGAGTACGTACAGGGTCAGCCGCTTCTTCGAGACGTGTCGGCCGCGAATCCGCACGTCTCTCAGTCTTCCTCATCCCGCCCGTCCAGCCGTCCGCGCGGGCACCCACCATCTTTCGGATAACTACGGAAATTCCACCCGGCGTAGCCACGCGGTGTAACCACACGGGGCCGGGCGGTGTAACCCTATGGAATGCGCACGTTCGTGGCGGCTGCTGCTCTCTCGCTTCTGCTCGCAGCCCTGTCCAGCGACGCGTTCCCCCGGTCGGCCGGAGAGGTGACCGGAGAGCAGCGGATCGGGCTCGTTCTGGCGACGTGGGGCCCAGAGCCCGTTACCGCCGACGAAGCCCGGGCTGCCGTGGCAGAAACCGAGGCCTACGTCCGCGACGCGTCGTTCGGCAAGACGTCGCTGTCGGTCGAGGTGATCGGCTGGACGCGTGCGCTCACGAGACGCCCAAAAGGCTGCGACACGCAGGGCGTCCACGAGACGATCCGCCGTTCGGTCGATCTCCGTCGATTCGACCTCGTCGCGTACCTCATTCCGAGCATGGATTGCCCGTGGGGTGGTGCGTACTACCCGCCCGGAGTCTGGATGCTCGGGAA
Source organism: uncultured Actinomycetes bacterium (assembly GCA_963724675.1). Taxonomy (GTDB): domain Bacteria; phylum Actinomycetota; class Thermoleophilia; order Gaiellales; family Gaiellaceae; genus PALSA-612. Next base: position 492,013 of record CAVRVP010000001.1, read on the forward strand.
GATCTCGAAGGAGCTCTTCGCGCACGAACTGGGGCACAACTACGGCGTGCGAGAGGAGGGCCCGGCATGGATCTGCAGTAACCGCTGCCGCGCGGAGAACTACGCGAGCCCTTACAGCGTCATGGGGCACGGCAGCGGAGACTTCAATGCCTTCGAGAAATGGCGATTCGGATGGATCGCGCGCGAGGGGCCGGCTCTGGTGGACGGTGAGTACCGGATCGCCCGGATCGATCGTCCCTCGTCCCTCGCCCACGCCCTCTACGTGGTCTCGGGGGCGGATGAGTACTGGATCGAGTACAGGCCAGAGGTTCCGTGGCCGGTCGTGCACGCTGGAGCGAACGATGCGCGAGTCACGCCCAGCCGATTCTCTCAGCGCAACCTCCTGCTCGCAGGTGCACGGAGCGCGAGGTTCTCGGTGCGGAATGCCTTCGAGGTGGTCATGCACAGCTCGGATCCGGAACAGGCGACGCTCCGCTTCCGCTGGACCGACCGAACCCGACCATCTCGCCCGCGCCTCGACGCGACCGTGTCGGGCCGGTGGGTGACACTGAGCTTTCCAGCCACCGATTCGGGTAGCGGCGTCGACCGCTACGAGGTCTCGATCGGCCCACGCTATCGCGCCGTGATAGCCACGAGCGAGGTCGTGGATGGAGAGCTCACCGGCCATGACGCCGTCCATCGTGTCCACCTGGCGCGAGGAGCTCACCGCGTTGTCGTGAGCGCGGTCGACCGGGCCGGCAATCGCGGCCCCGCCGGTGTACGTGTGCTGCGCGTGCGGTGATCGAGCCTTACGTCTCTACGAGTGATCTACGGCCGGAAGAGGCGCGTGGAAGACAGCTTCAACGTTGTTGCCGTCCGGGTCGAGCGCGAACGCAGCAAAGTACCGGTCGCTGTAATCGGGGCGCACGCCAGGCGCGCCGTTGTCCGTGCCGCCGTTGGCGATCGCCGCTGCGTGCCAGCGCTCGACGCTGACGGTGTCCGGCGCGCGGAACGCGATGTGTGCCCCCGTCGTGACGCGGTCTCGCCCCGGCTCGGTTCCGACCGCGTGCAGCGCGAAGTCGTCGCTCGTGTCGCGCCCGAACATGACGTAGGCATCGCCTTCGAACTCGCCCTCGCCCAACACGGCGAATCCAAGCTCTGCCAGCGCCGACTCGTACATGCGCCGACTCGCGGCAAGGTCGCTCACCCTGATTTCGACGTGGTCGATTACCTCACTCACGCATCCCCCCTCCTGCGTCCGGGCGACACAAGACTAGTCTCCCTCGAAACACGCGTCGACGCGGGAAACGGAGGAGTCATGCACCGCTTGAACTTCATGGCCGACGAACCCTGGGACGAGGTGAACGACGACGAACGGGTGCGCGCCCGTTGGTTCGGACACGCGTTCGGAGCGGACATCCTCGGCGCCTCTCTGCGCGAGCTTCTGCCAGGCTCTACAGGAGGCCCGTTGCACATGCACTACGGCGTGGAGGAGATGTTCTTCGTCCTCTCGGGCACACCGACTGTGCGCACCCCGGCGGGTGAAGAGCAGCTTTCGCCCGGAGATGTCGTGTACTTCCCTGAAGGCCCGGAAGGGCTGCACGACTTCTCGAACCCGACCGACGACCCGGTTCGGCTGCTGGCCATCTCCTCAAAGCGATTTCCCGACGTCGTCGCGTACCCGGAGCGGGGAGTCGCATGGGTGGCGACGCGCCATCCAGAACGTCCGGTGCCTGAAGGCGGCGACAATGGAATCATCGCTCGCTTTGAGCTGCCTCCCGAGAGTCAGTAGCGACGCTAACTAGCGCCGCCGTGGCCGGTAGCCTGTCGGTTCCGGAGCGATATGTTCGTCGCAGGGGAAAACGCCGGCCGAAGGAGGCCGGGATAAGGAGCCACGAGTTGACGCGATATCTGATCTCGTTCGATGACGGCGCGATGACCTTTCCCGAGGAGGACTTGCCCGACGTGGCCGAGGCTTCGCACAAGGTGGTATATGAGGCCAAGGACGCCGGCGTGTGGATTTTCGGGGGCGGACTGCTAAGCCAGAGCGCGAGCATCGTAGCCACCGACGGGACGGTCACCAATGGCCCATACCCGGAGACCAAGGCGGTCATCGGCGGGTTCTCGATCATCGACGTGCCCTCACGCGAGGAGGCGCTGGAGTGGGCGGCCAAGATCGCCGTCGCCTGCCGATGTGCACAAGAGGTGCGGGAGATCATGTACGACCCGGACTCCTGATGGCGGCCCCCCGCGTCCGGTCCATGCCGCCATGCCGTGGGGCTTCCGCATGGCTGCTGGGCATCGAGTAGGCCAGCCTGGACTCGAACCAGGGACCGACGGATCATGAGTTGCTGGCTTGGGTCTCGGCCGATCTCGTCGTCGAGGTCATCGACTGTCCAGGCGGTGCATCCGCGACCCGGTCGCGCGCGGGAGCCAGCCAGCGATAGACTGCGGATCCGCCGTTCGAGCAGCGCATGATGCCTAGAGGAGTTGACTTCAGCAGGCTCGTCGGGGCGGCGGACGTCGCCGCCCGCGCGGCCGACCTTGCGGATCACCTGCCGGATGGCCTCAGGCCGCTGGCCCCGGTCGCGTACAACTACCGCTGGAGCTGGCTCCCCGGAGCGGAGGATGTCTTCCGCGAAATCAACCCGCACCGGTGGGAGCTGTCGGGTGGAAACCCCGTCCGGTTCCTGTCGGACCTCTGGCCGTCGACGCGCGCCAACGCCGACCGGGACGCGGGGCTCAAGGAGCACGTGCGCCGGCTCGCGGATCGGGTCGCCTCGGAGCTCGACCAGCCTCCACGCCCTCACCCTACGATCCAGGGACCGGTCGCCTACATGTGCGCCGAGTACGGCGTCCACGCGTCGCTGCCGATCTACTCGGGCGGCCTCGGGGTTCTCGCCGGGGACACACTGAAGGAAGCGAGCGACGCCGGAATCCCGCTCATCGCCGTCGGGCTCCTCTACCGGCGCGGCTACCACCATCAGCGACTCGACATGTCGGGCCGGCAGCTCGAATACTGGATCACGAGTGACCCGAAGAGCCTGCCGATGGCGCGCGTCTCGCACGAGGGCGAGCCGCTCAAGCTCTCCGTCGACATCTACGGCGTCCGGACGTGGTTCCAGGTGTGGCGCGTCGACGTCGGCCGGGTGCCGCTGTTGCTCCTCGACTCCGAGGTGCCGGAGAACGACCAGGTTCAGCGCTGGTACACGGCCCGGCTGTACGAGGGCGTGCGCGAGATTCGTCTCGCACAGTACGCGCTCCTCGGCATCGGCGGCGTGCGTGTTCTACGCGCGCTCGGCATCGAGCCGGAGCTCTTCCACCTGAACGAAGGGCACCCGGCCCTCGCAGCGCTCGAGCTCGCGGCACTGGACGTCGCGGCCGGCTCCTCCCCCGACGAGGCCCTGGCCCGAAGTCGCGAGCGCTTCGTGTTCACGACGCACACGCCGGTTCCCGCTGGCAACGAGACGTACGCTGCCGACGAGCTCCTCGCGGTCGTCCCCGATCTCCCCGGCCGGCTCGGGCTCGACGAGAGAGCATTCCTCGGCCTCTTCAGAACACACCCGGACGACCACGCCGAGCCCGCCGGTATGACACAGCTCGCATTGCGCATGAGCCGCACCCGCAACGGCGTCAGCCGGCTGCACGGAGAGGTGGCGCGCACGATGTGGCGACCCATATTCCCGGAGTCCGACGCTCAAGATGTGCCGATCACCCACGTGACGAACGGGGCCCACCTCCCGACGTTCCTTTCTTCAACCTTCCGCGCGCTCTTCGACCGGCATCTCGGCGAGGGCTGGGAGCGGCGCACGAGCGATCCGCGCACGTGGGAGCCGGTTGCATCAATCCCGGACGTCGAGCTCTGGGCGGCCCGTTGCGAGGCGCGCGAACGGCTCATCGCCTACGTCGGGAGCAAGAGCGAGATCGACCGGCTCCAGCGTGGCGAAAGGCTCGACTATGTGCGAGCCGCGGCTACCGCGTTGGACGCCGGCAGCCTGACGCTCGGCTTCGCTCGCAGGCTCGCCTCCTACAAGCGCGTCCACCTCCTCGCCCAGGATCCCGACCGAGCGACGCGCGTGCTTGCCGGCGAGCCGCCGGTGCAACTTCTCATCGCCGGAAAGGCGCACCCGGCGGACGAGGAGGGCAAGGACGCCTTCCGGGCGATCTTCAACCTCAAGCGACAGTCCCCGGCGCTCGCAAACCGGCTCGTCGTGCTCGAGGACTATGACCTCGCAGTCGGCCAGCAGCTCGTGGGCGGCTGCGACGTCTGGGTCAACCTTCCACGCAGACCAATGGAGGCGAGCGGGACGAGCGGCATGAAGGCGACATTCAACGGCGCGCTCCAGCTCAGCATTCTCGACGGCTGGTGGGCAGAGGCCTTCGACGGCTCGAACGGCTGGGCGATCCCATTGCACGACGAGACCGACCCCGCCGAGGCCGACGCGCAGGACGCGGTGGCCTTCTACGACCTCCTCGAGCACGCCGTGATCCCGCTCTTCTACGACCGCGGCGAAGACGGAGTCCCCCACAGCTGGTGCAACCTGATGAAGGCGGCTCTGCAGACCTGCGCGCCGCAGTTCACCGCTACCCGGATGCTCGACGAATACGTCGATCGGATCTACGGATTGGGGATCGAGCTCGCGGCCCCCGCCCGCTAGCCGCTCGATGAGAGAGGGACAGGCACACCGTCGCGAAGCTCTCGCGTTGCGCCGGTCGAGCGGGGTGCTCCTGCACGCGACCTCTCTTCCCGGCGGGCGGCTCGGGCGGGACGGCTATCGGTTCGTGGACTGGCTGGTTCAGGCGGAGCAGTCCTTCTGGCAGATCCTCCCACTAGGCCCCCCCGACTCCTTCGGTTCTCCATACGCCGGCGCGTCCGCCTTCGCGGGCTCGAGCGGGCTCCTTGCCGACCCGGACGCGCGGGTCGGCGCGCGGGCGCTCAGCACCTTCCGGCGGCGTCACGCGTATTGGATCGACGACTGGCTCGAGTTCACCGGCGACGCGCGCGAGCTGGCCGCCCAGGTCCGCTTCGACCGCGAATGGCGCGCGCTGCGCGCCTACGCGAATGCACGCGGCGTACGGATCATCGGCGACATCCCGCTGTACGTCGCTCGCGACAGCGCCGACGTCAATGCGCATCCCGAGTACTTCGACGCCCGGCTCGTCGCGGGCGTCCCTCCCGACCTCTTCAGCAAGACCGGGCAGCTCTGGGGGAACCCCACGTATCGCTGGGGAGCGCTACGCAAGGAGCAGTACCGCTGGTGGGTGGAGCGCTTCCGTCGCACGCTGGAGCTCGTCGACGTCACGCGCCTCGACCACTTCCGCGGCTTCGTCGCGTACTGGGCAGTACCCCGCGGCGCCAAGACGGCGATGCGCGGTCGCTGGCTCCGGGGCCCGGGTCGGGCCGTGTTCGATGCCGTGTTCAGGGATGTCGGCGACCTGCCGGTGATCGCTGAGGATCTCGGCCACATCACCCCTCCAGTGCACCGCCTCCGCGAGGCGTTCGCGCTGCCGGGCATGCATGTCCTCCAGTGGGCATTCGGCGGGGCGGCGCGCCACCCCGACCGGCTCGTGAACCACCGGGAGTACGCCGTCGCGTATACCGGGACTCATGACAACGACACCGCTTCCGGATGGTGGAGTAGCGCGCCGCGCGCGGTTCGTGCGCGGGTGGAGGCCGACCGCGAGCGTGTCGGCATCACGTCGACCGACCCGGCGTGGACGCTCCTGGAGCTGACACTCTCATCTCCGTCGCGTCTCGCGATCGTGCAGGCGCAGGACGTCGTCGGGCTGGGAAGCGAGGCTCGGATGAACACCCCGTCGACGATCGATCAGAACTGGCGATGGCGGCTCGAGCCCGGCCAGCTGACGAAGGCGGACGCCGCGCGCCTCGCTGATGCAACGCGGCGCTTCAGGCGCAGCCGCCCCTGACCTTCCGCCCCAGCAGCGCTCTGGCCTGCGGGCTCACGCAACCGTGCGCCGGAGCAGGACGAGCGAGCGCTCCTCGACCGCAACCTGACCGCGAGCAGGATGGGTATCGGCCTCGGCGTCGGGATCAGCAGTTTGCAGCGTGACCTCCCACGTCGCTCCGAACCGCCTGGGCGGCAGCGTAAACGCCACCGGGGCGGGCGAGGCGTTGAGCAAGAGAAGGAACGAGTCGTCGACGACGGGCTCGCCCTCCGGTGTTCTGGAGCCGATCTCCAGCCCGTTCAGGAAGAGACCCACGACCTGCGTTTCGTGGCTCTCCCAGTCGCGCCCCGTCATCGTGCGCCCATCGGCGCGGAACCACGACGCGTCCGGGAGACCCGGCCCCGGCGAGAGGCCGTTGAGGAAGCGTGTCCGGCGGAACACCGGGTGCCGGCGCCGAAGCTCGACGAGCCGTCGCGTGAATGCGAGCAGTCGCTCGCTCGAGTCGCCGAGATTCCAATCGAACCACGACAGCTCGTTGTCCTGGCACCACGCATTGTTGTTTCCATGCTGCGTACGACCTATCTCGTCGCCGCCGAGCAGCATCGGGACACCGTGGGAGAAGAGGAGCGTGGCGAGGAAGTTGCGTTGCTGACGCTCGCGGAGCGCACGCACGCCCTGGTTGTCAGTCGGGCCCTCCGCGCCGCAGTTCCACGAGCGGTTGGCATCCGACCCATCCCGGTTGTCGTCCAGGTTCAGCTCATTGTGCTTCTCGTTGTAGGAGACGAGGTCTGCAAGCGTGAACCCGTCGTGGCAGGTGATGTAGTTGATGGACGCAGATGGGTGCCGCCCGTCTGCCTGGTAGAGATCACTCGACCCGGTGAAGCGGCGCGCGAAGGACGCCGCGTTCCCGTGGCCGCGCCAGAGGTCGCGCATGGTGTCGCGGTACTGGTCGTTCCACTCCGCCCAGAGCGCCGGAAAATTGCCGACCTGATATCCACCAGGGCCGACGTCCCAGGGTTCCGCGATGAGCTTCACCTGGGAGAGGACCGGATCCTGATGGATGATGTCGAAGAAGGTCGCCAGGCGGTCGACGTCGTGGAACTCGCGCGCAAGCGCGGCTGCCAAATCGAAGCGGAACCCGTCGATGTGGCAGTCGATGACCCAGTAACGGAGCGAGTCCGCGATCAGGCGCAAGACACTCGGATGCGCCGGGTTCAGCGAATTGCCCGTACCGGTGAAATCCAGGTAGTAGCGTGAATCCTCGGGCGAAAGCCGGTAGTAGGAGGCGTTGTCGATGCCCTTGAAAGCGAGCATCGGGCCAAGGTGATTGCCCTCCGCCGTGTGGTTGTAGACGACGTCGAGGATCACCTCGATGCCCGCGCGGTGCAGCGCCTTCACGAGCCCCTTGAACTCTCGTACCTGCTCGCCGCGCGTCCCCGTCGCCGCGTATGGCGCGTGCGGCGCCATGTACCCGATCGACGAGTAGCCCCAGTAGTTGCGGAGGCCTCGCTCGTGCAGGAAGTGCTCGTCGGCGATGTGGTGGATCGGCATCAGCTCGACGGCTGTCACTCCGAGTGACGTCAGGCGCTCGATGGCCGCCTCGGAGGCTAGCCCGGCAAACGTTCCTTGCAGGTCGGGGGATACGCGCGGGCACGTCTTCGTGAAGCCCTTCACGTGCACCTCGTAGATGATCGTGTCGGCCCAGGGCGTCTCCAACCGCTCGTCGCCCTCCCAATCGAACGAGGGATCGATGACCACGCACTTTGGAACTGCGGCAGCATCATCGTCGCCGTCGAGCTCGAGGTCGGCGTCGGGGGCGCCCGTCGCCACGTAGGGGAGCGTGTTCCCTGCACCTGGGTCGACGGGCCCGTCGATCGCCTTCGCGTATGGATCGATCAGGAGCTTCGCGGGGTTGAAACGGTGCCCACGCTCGGGCGCCCACGGCCCGTGCACGCGATAGCCGTACCGCTGCCCCGGCCCCACGCCGGGGAGATAGCCGTGCCAGTTGAATGCCGTGCGCTCCGGCAGGTCGAGCCGTGCCTCATGACCCTCGTCGTCGAACAGGCAGAGCTCGACACGATCGGCGTTCTCGGAAAAGAGCGAGAAGTTCGTGCCGCGCCCGTCCCACAACGGCCCGAGCGGGAAGGGCCTGCCCGGCCAGGGGCTACTCATCGACCTCGGGGACGAGCCACACCACCCCGAGCGGCGGCAGCGTCACCTCACCGGAGTACGGCTGGTCGTGCCACGGCGACTCGTCCGAGACGACCCGCAGGGGGTCGCCGACGCTGGACCCACCGTACTCGGCTGCGTCGGTGTTGAGCACCTCGCGCCAGACACCGGGACGGGGCAGGGCGACCCTGTATGCCGTCCGAGCCACCGGCGAGAGGTTGCATACACACGCCAAGGGCCTTCCCGCGCGCGGGAAGCGCGCGAAGGCGAGGACGTTCGCGTCGGCGTCGTGGAGCTCGAGCCAGCGGAAGCCCTCCGGATCGCTATCAAGCTCGTGAAGCGCGGGCTCGGATCGGTACAAGCGGTTCAAGTCTCGGACGAGACGTTGCACGCCGCGGTGCTCGGGGCGCTCGAGCAGATGCCAGTCGACGCTCCCCTCGGCGTCCCACTCGCGCTCCTGCGCCAGCTCGTCACCCATGAAGAGGAGCTTCTTCCCTGGATGCGCCCACATGTAGCCGTAGAGGGCGCGGACGTTTGCGATCTTTTGCGCACGGTCGCCCGGCATCTTTGCCAGGAGCGATCCCTTCCCGTGCACGACCTCGTCGTGCGAGAGAGGGAGCATGTAGTTCTCGCTGAAGGCGTAGACGATGCTGAACGTGAGCTCCTCGTGGTGGTGGCGGCGGTGAATCGGATCGCGCGAGAAGTACGAGAGCGTGTCGTTCATCCAGCCCATGTTCCACTTGAAGCCGAAGCCGAGGCCGCCCAGATGGACCGGTCGCGAGACGCCGGGCCAGGCCGTCGACTCCTCGGCGAGCATCAGCACGCCGGGCACGCGCGCATGAACCACCTCGTTCAGCTCACGCAGGAACGCCACCGCCTCGAGATCCTCGCGCCCACCGAAGACATTCGGTGTCCACTCTCCCTTCGCACGCGAGTAGTCGAGGTAGAGCATCGAGGCGACGGCATCCACGCGCAGGCCGTCGGCGTGGTACTCCCGCAGCCAAAACAGCGCGTTGGCGAGGAGGAAGTTGCGCACCTCGGCCCGGCCGTGGTTGAAGACGAGCGTCCCCCAATCCGGGTGTTCGCTGCGCCGCGGATCCGCATGCTCGAAGAGTGCGGTGCCGTCGAAACGGGCGAGTGCCCAGTCGTCCTTCGGGAAGTGGGCGGGCACCCAGTCGAGGATCACGCCGAGCCCGGCCCCGTGGAGCCGATCTACGAGCGCCCGGAAGTCATCTGGCGCCCCGAAACGGGCCGTCGGGGCGTAGAACCCCGTCGGCTGGTACCCCCAGGAGCCCGAGAAGGGATGCTCCATGACCGGCATCAGCTCGATGTGCGTGAAGCCAAGCCCGGTCGCGTAGTCGGCGAGCTCGTCCCCCAGCTCGCCGTACGTGAGCGTGCGGTTGTCCTCCAGAGGATTCAGCCGCCAGGACCCGAGATGTACCTCGTACATGCTCAGCGGCTCGTGCCATGGATCACTCGCCGCCCGACGTTCGAGCCACGCGTGGTCACGCCAGACGTGCTGCGACCGGTACACGACCGAGGCGGTCTTGGGTGGGTTCTCGGCGGCCAGGGCGAACGGGTCGGCCTTGAGCACGAACGAGCCGTCGGCACTGCGGATCTCGTACTTGTACCGCGCGCCCGGCTCGACGCCGGGGATGAAGAGCTCCCAGATGCCTGAGCTGCCGAGAGAGCGCAGCGGATGCAGGCCCACTTTCCACTCGTTGAAGTCGCCCACGACGGACACGGAGCGGGCGTTGGGCGCCCAGACTGCAAACGCGACGCCGTCGCTGCCGTCCACGTGCATCGGGTGCGCTCCCAGCCGCTCGTACAGCTCCTCGTGCCGGCCTTCTGCTGTGAGATGGAGATCGAGCTCGCCGAGCGTCGGCGGGAACGCGTATGGGTCGCGGACGGTCACCGTCACTCCTCCCGGATACGACGCTTCGAGCATGTAGCGGAGCGGCAGCGACGCTCCGGCCACGCAGCCGGCGAAGGCTCCCTCGCGATGGATTCGGCGAAGCCGGACGGGCTCGAGAGAGTCGGGGAGGGCCACGACCTGCTCGGCCCCCGGCCGGAATGCCCGTACGACGACACCGCCGCGAGCCGGGTGAGCGCCGAGGACGCTGTGCGGGTCATGGTGGTCGCGAGCGACGAGCCGCTCGATCTCTCGAGTGACCGTCGTCTCAGGAGCGGTCATCGCCGGACGGTGATGGACGTGACCGAAGAGGTTGCCACGCCTCCAGAGCTCGAGCGAATCACGGCGACGAAGTGGACGCGCGTCCCCGCTCGAGTGCCGCGAAGGTCGACGAATGCCCGGTACGGAGCCGACTGATCGATGCCGATCCTCTTCCAGGCGGCGTCCCCGTCGCGCCGCATCGCGAGCGTGACCGTCGTCGGATCGAGCCCCGACACGGTCGCCCGTGCTCGGTAGAGCTCGCTGAGATCGTCCTGAGCGACCTTCACGGTCACGGCGCCCGGCTTGCGGGCCGGGAGGTCCGCGTCGGCGCGCAGGAGGACGGCGGTGAGCGCTGGCACGGTCAGCGTGATGCGGCCCGCAGAGTCCGACACCCCGGGTACCGCCGTACCGAGCAGCGGCTGCCACGTGGTCCCCGGCGTGGCCGTGGACACGGTGACGCGGGCGGCAGCAGAAGCTGCGTTGAACGCGGCGACGTACTCGCGCCGCGCCGTCAGATCAAACCTGCTCAGCACCAGCACGCCCTCACGCGCGAGCCGGATAGCGCTCGAGCCGAGAGAAAGGGCCGGGTGAGCGTCGCGCAGGGCGCCGAGCGTACGGAGGTGCGCACCGACCGGGTGCCCGCCGACGTCGAACGACGATCCCGTCCCGATCGGCGGCGCCGCGAGTCGCTCCTCCTGCTGCCAGTAGCGCACGCCGGTCGGGAACATGTCCTGCCTCGCCTGCTTGTCGCCGCCTGCGCCGATCATCCCAACCTCGTCACCGGACATGACGACCGGCGCCCCGCGCACGAGGTAGAGCAGGCTGTAGCCGAGCAGCGTCCGCCGGAGGAGTTCGTCGCCCGTCGCCCCGAACTGGTTCTGTATCAGCCGCGCAGGGCGGCCGACGTCGTGGTTGCCGAGGAACGTCGTCGGGGTGAAGGCGATGCCGTTCGGGAGATTGAAGTAGTCGTCGTCCTCGAAGCGGAAGGAGACGGCTCGCGCTCCGGCCGCACCGCTCACGTAGCGAACAGCGGCGTCCCAGAGCGGGAAGTCGATCACGTTCGGGAGCGCCCGGTATCGCATGTAGGCCGAGAGCTCGAGGGAGTCGGTGATGAATGCCTCGCCGAAGATCTGGAAGTCCGCCACGCCTGCCGCCCGCGCGGCGGCCTTGATGCGCGGCACCCAGACCTTGAAGAAGGCGCGGTCGACGTGCCTCGCCGTGTCGACGCGGAATCCGTCCACCTTGAAGCGCCGGATCCAGCCCGCGTAGATGTCGGCCAGGCCGCGGGCAACGACCGGCTGCTCCGTGAAGAGATCATCGAGCCCGAAGAAGTCGCCCTGCTCGGAGCACCGCTGGTCGCACGAGCTCCAGTCGATATCGCCGCGGTTGTGGTAGCGGCGCACGTCGTTCAGCCAGGCGGGCTTCTTGGCGACCTTGTCAGCCGGACGGAGAATCGGCATACGAGGGAAGCTCCGCAGCGAGAGGCAGGGAAAGGTCGTGCCGCCTGCGTAGCGGGCGGGATCGAAGCGCCGGCCGCGGCAGTCCTTGTACGGGAGGTCCGAGTAGCTCGTTCCCCCGGTGAGCGCGACGACGTCGGCCGTGTGGTTCGTGACGACATCGAGGTACACCTTCAGTCCGAGCGTGTGCGCGCACTCGACGAACTCGGCGAAGTCGGCGTCCGTGCCGAGGTGCGGGTCGACGGTGGTGAAGTCGAGACCCCAGTACCCGTGGTACGCCGCGCTTGACGCCTGCACCGTCTGTTGCCTGAGAACCGGTGCGACCCAGATGGCGGTGAAGCCAAGATCTTTCACCCGGCGAAGCCCGACCTTTGGGTCGGCGCAGCCGCCGGTAAGCCCCTTCAGGTCGCCGCCGTGATACCAGCCGTCGTCGGCCGGGTCGTACCCCGTCGCGACCCGCGACCCGGTCTTGCCACCCGTGTCGTTCGTGGTGTCACCGTTCGCGTAGCGATCCGGCATCACGAAGTAGATGCGCTGCGACGCGATCGAGGCCGTGGCCGGAGGCCGAGACAGCGCGGCGAGCTGCGCGCCTCCTGGAGGGGCGGTGCGGGCGTCGCCTGAGCCACCAGCGGAGGCCACCAGCCCGGCAGCCGCGACGAGCGCGGCCGCAAGGGCGGCGGCTGCGCTAGCGAAGCGCCGCACCCGTCTCCCCGTCGAAGAAGTGCAGGCGCGCGACGTCGACTGCGACCTGCACGTCCTCGTCGATGCGCGGCGACACGCGCGGCGGGAACGTGGCGACGAAGTTGGGCCGCTCGGCGATGATGCTCTCGCTGCCAGCCGCCGCGTCCTCCTCCGCACCCTCGACGCTCCCGATCGTTGGCACGTCGACCCGGAAGTAGCAGATGGTCTCGGAACCGAGCGCCTCGAGGTTGACGAGCCGCGCGGTGAGGCACGCGAGGTCCGGCCTCGCCTCGGGGGCGTGGAGATCATCGCTGCGGGCGCCGACGACGATCGTCTGCCCGGCGTACCCGACCAGCTTCGTATAACGCTCGAGCGCTGCGTTCGGAACGGGGAAGCGCGTATCGCCCAAGACGAGCGTGACGACGCCGTTCTCGACCTCCACGCGTCCGAGGAGCAGGTTCATGGGCGGCGTGCCGATGAACCCCGCCACGAAGACGTTCGAGGGCTCGTCGTAGAGGGCTTGAGGCGTGTCGATCTGCTGCAGCAGCCCGGTGCTCATCACCGCGACCCTGTGGCCCATCGTCATCGCTTCGACCTGGTCGTGGGTGACGTAGATCGTGGTCGTCCCGAGGTCGTGCTGGAGCCGCGCGATCTCGCCCCGCATCTGCACGCGGAGCTTGGCGTCGAGGTTCGAGAGCGGCTCGTCCATGAGGAAGACCTTGGGGTGACGCACGATCGCCCTGCCCATGGCCACTCGCTGGCGCTGACCGCCCGACAGCTGCTTGGGCTTGCGATCGAGGTTCGCAGTCAGGTCGAGGAGTTTCGCCGCCCACGCGATTCGCTCGTCAACCTCGCGCTTCGGCATCTTTCGGAGCCGGAGGCCGAACGCGATGTTGTCGGCCACGCTCAGGTGAGGGTAGAGCGCGTAGTTCTGGAAGACCATCGCTATGTCTCGATCCTTCGGCGTCAGGTCGTTGACGACACGGTCTCCGATCGTGATGGTGCCGTCGGTGATCCGCTCCAGGCCGGCGATCATGCGCAGAGCGGTGGTCTTGCCACAGCCCGACGGTCCCACGAGGACGAGGAACTCTCCGTCCTCGATCTCGAGGGACAGGTCCTTCACGGCGTGGAAGCCGTTGTCGTAGACCTTGTCAACGTCTTTGAGCACAACCTCAGCCACGACCCGCCTCCCTCACTCAATTCTCCATGCCTGGAATGCCGGACCGTCGCCCGGCAACACGACCGCTCCGTTCTCCGTACGCGCCTCTCCCGTCTGTCCCTCCGCCGCCACCGCCTCGATCAGCCCGCCGCCGAGGTCCTCGCGCGCCAAGCGCAACGGCTCCCCGGGTCGGCGGCGCGCGAGGCAGAGTACGCGTTCGGCCGAGCTCTCCCGCAGGTAGGCGATCGCGTCGGAGCTCGCGTGTGCATAGCGGATGCCGCCTCGCGCAAGTGCGGGCGACGACCGGCGCAACGAGATCAGGCGCCGGTAGGCGTCGAGCACGTCCGTCTCCCAGCTCTCCGGGCTCGCCCACGGCATCGTGCGCCGTGAGTCCTCTCCCCATGCTCCCTCGAGCCCGACCTCGTCGCCTGCGAAGACCATCGGAACGCCGGGGGTCGTCATTTGCAGCCCCATGCCGACGAGTTGGCGATCCCGCGAGCCCGCGATCGTCTTGAAACGGGCGGTGTCGTGGCTGTCGAGGATGATCCAGGAGTGCGCCACTGCGCGCCAGGGCACGCCTGCCCGGAAACGTGTCATCCCCTCCACCATGGCCTCTCCCGGCAGCAGCGGCACGCCAACGGGGAGCTCCACGAACTCGCTTGCCGGAACGGGAGGAAGGACATCGCCACGGAGCCACGACCAGACCGGACGGGTGAAGCCGGGGTAATTCATGGTTCCGTGCCAGCCGCCGGCGCAAAGGTCTGCCCGGGCATCGTGCCCATGCTCGGCGACGATGACGGCGTCGGGGCGGGACGCAAGCGCAGCCGCGCGAACGCCGTCCGAGACCTCGACGAGGACGTCCAGCTCGCGGCGGCGGCCAGTGAGGTGAGCGACGTCGATGCGCCAGCCGTCCAGTGCGAACGGCGGCTCGAGCCAGCGCCGTACGACCGAATTGTCCGCCTCGTACATGCGCCTCCGCAGCTCGCCCGATCGATAGTCGAGCTTGGGGAGCGTCGGGACGCCCGCCCAACAGTCGTAGCCGAAGGGGAGCGAGTCGTCGAAATAGAAGAACCCTCGCTCGGGCTCCCGCCCTTCCTGCGCGGCGACGAACCACTCGTGACCGCTGCCGACGTGATTCGTCGTCAGGTCGCCCAGCACCCGGATTCCGCGCTCGTGGGCCGCCCTGCTCAGAGAGACGAGAGCCGCGTCGCCTCCCAGCATCGGATCGACCGAATCGAACGTGGTTGCGTCGTAACGATGGGTGCTCTGCGCAGGGAAGAAGGGCGTCAGATAGACGACGTTGGCCCCGAGCGACGAGATGTGGTCGAGGTGCTGCTCGAGACCGAGGAGATCGCCTCCGAACCACTCGAAGGGCGTCTCGCGTCCCTTCCCGGTGGGAAGCGCATCCCAGTCTCGACGAATCGCCCAGTCGGGTGGAGACGCGTCCGCCCCTGCAGAGGCGAACCTGTCGGGGAACACCTGGTACACGACCGAGCCGAGATGCCAGTCGGGACCGCTGTGGCGAACGGCGGCAACGAAGTCGTCGGCGTCAGGGACGTCGCACGACTGCAGGCCTGCGCCGGTTAGCCACACGTAGCCGAAGTCGCCGCCCCAGAGAAGCCACCTGTACGGCGTCGTCATGTTCCAAACGGGGAAGCTCGCACGCCACCAGACGTCGGACTGCGTGCTCCGGTCGACCGTGGCTTCGACAGCCTTGGGCTCTCCGTCGCGGACGTAGCGGAGGATCACCCTTTCGACTCGCGTGCGCCGAGGAACCCGGAGCAGCACTGTGGTCGCGTCGCCGATATCAACCGGCTGCTCAGGGACGTACAGCTCGGACCCGTCGTGGTGCGGATCGGCGAGGGTCGGTGCGGTCATCCCTTCACGGAGCCGGTGAGGCCGTGGACGATGAACCGCTGAAGGAAGAGGAAGAGGATGAGGACTGGGATGGCCATCAGGGCAACCCCGGCGCAGAACGGCCCCCAGTCCTGCCCGTACTCGCGGTTGACGAAGTTGAAGAGGCCGACCGAGAGCGTGTACTTATCGGGATCCTGGAGCAGCTGGCTCACGATCACGTACTCGTTGATCGTGGAGATGAACGAGAGGAGCCCGATGACGGCGAGCACCGGGGCGCCGAGCGGAAGGATGATCCCCCAGAAGACCTGGGCCGGGGTTGCGCCGTCGACACGAGCCGACTCGTCGAGCTCGTTGGGGATCGAGTCGAAGAAGCCCTTCATCAGCCAGGCGTTGACGCCGAGCGCACCGCCGAGGTACACGAGGATGACGCCGCTCCGCGTGTTCAGGCCGATGTGGGGGAAGATGTCGGAGACCTCGAGCATGATCAGGTAGATGGCGACGACCGCGAGGAACTGCGGAAACATCTGGATCAGCAGGAGGGAAAGCATCCCCATGCGGCGGCCCTTGAACCTGAACCGCGAGAACGCGTAGGCGGCTAGGGCGCCGAGCAGCACCGTGAAGATTGCCGTGATCGTGGCGATGCCCATCGTCGTCGCATACCACGTCAGGTACGGCTCCTCTGGGTTGGACAGGATCGCGCGGTAGCTGTCCAGCGTGAAACCGCTCGGCAGGAGCGAGGACGCAGCAAGCGACGGGATCGGATCGACGGATGCTGAGAAGATGTAGATCGCCGGGAAGATCGCGAAGGCGATCGCGATGAGCGCCACGACGTAGCGCCACCAGACATCGCGGAGGGGCGGCTTGTCGCGGGGCGGCGCAACGGTCGCGCCGATCCTTTCGTCGGCCCGGATCAGGCCTTCGCCGAGCCCGCCGGCAGCAGACGTTGTCCCCGGAAGCGCAGACTCGCCGGCGTGGCTGCTCATGCGAGGTTCTCCAGGGCTTTCGTCCGCGAGAAGGACAGCGCGGAGATGGTGGCGATGATGAGGAAGATGATGATCGAGATCGCGCTCGCTAGGCCATAGTCGGTGCCGGCAGCGGCCCCGAACGCGACCTTGTACGTGTAGCTGATGAGGATGTCCGTCGACCCGGCGACGACCTGATCCTCACCGTACGGGCCTCCGCGCGTGAGGAAATAGATGTTGTTGAAGTTGTTGAAGTTGAACGCGAACGAGGCGATGAGAAGCGGCGCCACCGCGACGAGGAGCAGCGGGAAGGTGACCTTGCGAAACACCTGGCGCGCACCCGCACCGTCGACGCGCGCGGCCTCGGTGAGCTCGTCTGGGATCGCCTGCAGCGCCCCGGTGCAAACGAGGAAGAAGTACGGGAAGCCGAGCCAGAAGTTCACGAGCAGGCACGAGAACTTCGCCCAGGTGGGATCGGTGAGCCATGGGATGGACACGCCGAGCGTGCGGTTGATCAACCCGAAGTCGGTATTCAGCAGGCCACCCCAGACGAGCACCGAGAGGAATCCCGGGATCGCGTACGGGATGATGAGGAGCGACCGCTGCATGCCCCGCAGGTGGAGGCCATTCTTGTTCAGCGTGATGGCGAGGAAGAGGCCGAATGCGAACGTGAAGAGGACGGACAGCCCGGCGTACACGAACGTCCAGACGAACACGCCGACGAATGGGTCGCGGATCAGCGGGTCGGTGAAGATCTCCTTGAAGTTGTCGAGCCCGACGTTGATACGCCATCCCTGCTCGAGCACCTGACCCGACGGGTCGGCGTACGATCCTTCTCCGTTGTCCGAGTAAACGAGCCCGGTCTCGACATTCGTGAAGGTGTCGGCAGTCGGCTCGTAGCGAAGGGTCGGAGCGAGCTCGACCGCTGTACTGAGACCCTCCGCGCGAAGGAAGCTGTCCTCGTCGACCGGGACGACGAGGTCAGTGAGCGCCTGGTCGATGCCCGCGAGCTCGTCGCCGGCGAGCACGTCGAATCCCTTCGCGGCGGTGACGGCGCCGTTCTCGATCGTCACGGCCTCCGGTGGCAGCTCCTCCAAGCCGTCCTCGGTGCCCACGTACGCCTTCACGCCCGCGTTGTCGACGAGGAGGAGCACGAGCTGGCCGCGCTGCTTCGCCGGCGTCATCGCGAACTGCCGGCCGTCGATCGGCGGCACGAGCGAGGCTTCCTGGATGGACGCGATCGCCTCGTCCTTGGTCAGGTTGTGGCCGGTCGACCAGTTCGTGAAGGCGATGCCGACGTTGTAGCCGATCGGGACGATCTGGAAGACGATCAGCATCAGCACGCCGGGCACGAGGAACTTGGCCGGAATGAACCGCCGGCCCGGCAGCAAGTAGAAGAGGTCAATGGCGATCGTCCCGATCGCCGCGGCGGCGGCAATCAGCCACTTCTCGTTGCTGACGAGCGAGGCGAACGCCCAGATGCCGAGGGCGTTGGAGAGCGCCAGCAGGGCGTATTTCACCCCGATGCCCAACGGCCCGGAGAAGAGCGTCACGAGCCGGGCGACGAGCGAGGGCCGTGGAACCGGGGTCGCCGCCCGTCCCGTCGTATCAGGGGTGGTGGGTGCCGAGGTCACCTAGCCGGGGCTCCTGTCGTGCGCTGTCCGGTTGATCGTCCTGCGCGCAAGTGCAGGGGCCTCGCGGCCCCTGCACTTCCGCTGTGACGGTGTGCTAGCCGATCTTCTGTTCGATGGACTTCTGTGCGCCGATGAAGGACCGCCTTGCAGTCATCGCGCCTGATCCTTTCGTCGCGCGCACCCACGCCTGGCCGAGATCCGTCCAGACCGAGTTCATCTGGGGGATGTTCGGCATAGAGCTGCCCTTCGTGCCCGAGAGCGCAAAGCCCTTGACGTACGGGTCCTTGATCTGGGCAGCTGCCTTCAGGTTGACCGGCAGGCGTCCACCGATGGAGTAGTGCGTGAACTGGGGTGCGGTCTGCAGCATGTAGTTGCCAGCGAAGTCCTTGGCGAGCGACTCCGTGCCGTGTGCGGCTGCGAACCTCGTGACCATCAGACCGCCCACGCCCGTGAACGGCGAGGTCGCGCACTTGTTGTTCGGGAACGCGGAGACGGCGAACTTGAGCCCCGACTTCTTGATGTCATCGAGGAACCATGGGCCTGTCACGTAGTAGGCCGCCTTCCCGGTCAGGAACAACTGCTTCGCGATGCCGTCCGTGACGCTGGAGTTGATGAGGCCGACCTTGTTCCAGCGGTCGATCTCGGGCGCCCCGACCTTGAGGAACTTCGCGTTCGCGACGCCGATGTCGGACGGGTCGAGGTTGCCCGCCTTGTTGCGACCGAAGATGTAGCCGCAGAGGCCCGTGAAGAACGGGTTCATGTGGTAGGCGTCGCCGTTGCCCTGCTGTACTGCGATGCCGACCTTCTGCTTGAGCTTCTTCTTCGTAGCGAGGGCCTGCTTCTCGAGGCTCGCCCATGTCTTGGGCACCTTGGCGAGCTTCGTGTTGGTGATCAGGGCGACGTTCTCCGTGTAGATCGGAGCGCCGTAGAGACGCTTGATGGCGACGCCGTAGGAGAACGCGTCGATGGCCCCTTTCGCAACTCCCGCGAGGAGCGCCTTCGACGGGTTGAGCGGGACGATGGAGCCGTTCGACGACAGCTCGCCGACCCAGTCGTGCGCGCCGACGATGACGTCGGGCGCCGTGTCGGCTTGGACGGTCTTGACGTCCGATCGAATCGAGTCGCTGCCCTTCTGCACGATGTCGATCGTGACGCCCTTCGATGCGGCCCAGTCGTTGGCGACCTTCGTGATCGCCGGCAGCCGGTCCTGGTCGACCCAGATGCGAATTGTGGTCGCGTTGCTGGCGCTCATGGCCGAGCTGGCCGCAACGGTGCCGGCGATCGCCACGGCGAGGGCGAACCCGAGCCCTCGCAATGATCCCTCGCCTACACTCGGGATGACGGGCCAGACCCGTCACTTGGCGAGCTTGGCGTCTTGGCGGGAAATATATCCGGGTTTGAAAAAGATGATGTCACGCAAAGATGATACTTAGACGGAGGAGACTGTTATGAAAATCAACATCCGGCGAGGAACCGCGCGCCAACGCGGCGAGCTGCGGCCAAAATCACAAGGTTGGTGTCGCTCCGCACGCGATTGGGTCAATGATCTTAAATCCATAAAGCAGTTTGATAAACAGCGGGGCGGTTGATGCGAATCGATCCGCAAGTTCCAAAGCGGCCATAAATACGCAAAGGAGCAAGCCATGGCATGAAAGTTCGAATCGGCATCAGCTTGGGTGATAGCGCGTTGGACAGCGACTCGCCGGACCGCCTGCTCGATTTTATCGATCTGTGCGAGAGCTGGGACATCGACTCGGTATGGGTAAGCGACCGCATCGCCGCTCCTAGGCCGACCCTCGACCCGGTCGTCTTCATGGCCTACTTGGCCGCGCGCATGCGTAATATGAAGTTTGGTACCAGCGCCCTTGTGTTACCGACACGCCATCCCGTAGTTCTTGCCAAGCAGCTTGCTACGCTCGATTTTCTCTGCAAGGGACGGCTTTTGCTTGTCGTCGGCATCGGTGGCGATGATTCGCGTGACTTCGAAGCGACTGGGGTGCGCAAAGAAGAACGGGGCAAACGGGGCGACGATGCGATCGTGCTGATGAAGAAACTGTGGACTGAGGAGCACGTGACCTTCGAGGGACAATTCTATTCGGTCCGCGATTTGACGTTGCTTCCCCGGCCCTATCAAAAGGGCGGTCCGCCGGTTTGGGTCGGCGGGCGCAGCAAGGCTGCCTTTCGACGCGCAGGGCGGCTGGCGGACGGTTGGCTCGTTTCGTCCGTGACCCCGAGCGAAGTCGCGGCGGGCATCGAAGCGATCCGCAATCACGCCGCAGAAGCTGGTCGGGCGATCCCTGAGGATCATTACGGAGTTTTGGTTCCATTTGCTTTTGCAAACGATACCGAAGAAGCGTTAAGGATTTCCGGCCCTTCCATTCGCAGGCGACAAGACATCCCGCCGTCTGATTACTCTGCCCTGGGTACACCTGACCAGGTGCGGAGAAAAATCCAAGAGTATATCGCCGCCGGCGCTACCAAGTTTGTCATGCGTCCTTACGGTCCAAAGGAAACGCATAGGGAACAAGTGCGAGTTCTAGCGAAGGAAGTAATTCCGCCGCTACAGACGCCGTTCAGTTCGGCGGAGCGAATCGAACGACTGGGTTAAGAGAGTCGCCCGTAAGGAGGACTATGTTCGAGGTCCGGAGCATGAGTATTGGCGCGTGGCGCATCTTCTTGTACAGCACGCAACATGCGAACGAATCTTGCAGCTTGCGTAATCGCAGATGCACCAAGAGAGGATAGAAGCATGAAGGTTGAAAGAGTAACGAGTCCCCATGTCGCTGAACCGCCACCGGGTCGATGGTCCAACGCTTTGCGCGTCGGTGATATGCTCTTCATCTCCGGCATGGTTTCCCGAGCCAACGATGGCACGACCATCCAAGGCCGAGATGAATACGAACAAGCGAAGGTGATCTTCGGCAAGATCCGCAGCCTCGTGGAGGCGGCGGGGGGTGCCATGGCGGACGTCGTGAAGATGACCATTTACGTCGTGAACATCAAGAACAATACGGCAGTGTGGCGCGCGCGGCAGGAGTTCTTTAGCGGTGATTTTCCATGCTCGACATTGGTTGAAGTCAGAAGCCTTGCGACCCCGGAGATTCTCGTCGAGATCGAGGCGATTGCTAGTATCGGCGCCGGCAAGCGGTAAAGTAGGTGACACCTGAAGCCACTGAATAATAGAATCCCGCCTATCCGCCGAGAGTCCTCGTTTGGAGGAAGCTATGATGAAAATCGATTCTTTCAGAAGTTCGCTGCCGAAACGGCAAACCTCGTGTTATCTGCTGCGGGCTGCGTTGTGGTCTCTGTTCCTGCTTTCTTTCCCGGGCACATCCAGGGCCGCCGATAAACTCATCTTCGGCTGGAGCGCCATCGCCGGTTCGCAGGCGGTTCCGTGGATCATGAAAGAGGCCGGACTGTTGGAGAAGCACGGTATTGACACGACGCTTATCTATCTGGACGGAGGATCCAGAGCGATCCAGGTTTTACTTTCGGGCGATGTGCCTATTGTTCAAGGGGGCGGCAACTCGCCGGTCGCAGCGCGGTTGCGTGGCGGCGATGTGACCCTGATCGCCGGAGTCGTGAATATTCTCGCCTACAGTTTGATCGTCCATCCGGAGATCAAACGGCCAGAGGATCTGCGTGGCAAGAAATTGGCGATTAGCCGATATGGGTCCAATTCGGACTACGCCACCCGCAAGATTCTGATCAAATGGGGGCTGAAGCCCGATACAGATGTTGCCATCGTTCAGATTCCCGGCGGGCAACCCACAAGGCTCGCCGCAGTGCAGAACGGGCAGGTCGCCGGGCTCGTTGCCCAGCCGCCCGTAACGGTGCTTGCGCGCAAGGCGCGTCTCAACAGTCTTGCGGAGCCATCGGACTTCGGCAGCGCCTATACGAACACGCCCATCGCCGCTACCGGTGCCTTCATTAAGGACAGGAGGGACACGGTTCGCCGGTTTACGCGAGCGTTGGTGGAGGGAATCTTCGTCTACAAGACTCAGAAAGAATTCAGCAAGCGAGTCATCGCCAAATACATGCGGGTAAACGACCCCGAAGCCGTGGAGGATAGCTACCAGTTTTTCTCACCGGTTGTGCCGTCCAAACCCTACCCGCCCCTGGATGGGATCAAGGAAGTTCTCCTGGAGTTGGGCGAAAAAGATCCCAAAGCGCGTGGCGCAAAGCCTGAGGATTTTGCCGACTCGAGCTTCGTGAAGGAGCTGGATGATAATGGCTTCATCGATGGGTTGTACAAAAGCAAGCGATGATCTGAAGAGACTACGCATGAATAGGATGGCCGGCGCTTTGCTCACGGTTTTTCTTGTCCATCCCTCGG
>CAVRVP010000002.1:0-718950 GCA_963724675.1 uncultured Actinomycetes bacterium
GCGCTATCGCTCCTGCGCTCGCGCCACACGAGATAGACGAAGAACGCGATCGCGAGCGCGAAGGCGATCTGCGCGATCAGCGTGAGCGCGACGAGCGTCTGGTAGAGCTGAAGCGCAACGATCACGCCCGCAACGAGCGCGACGATCAGGAGCCCGCGCACGGTCGGGTTCATCTCGCGGACGAAGCGCATCGCTCGTCAGGGTAGCTCGATCCCGATACGATCCGGCCGATGGGCGAGCACACGATCGAAGAGGGCGCACCCGCCCCGGACTTCGAGCTCGAGAGCGATGGCGGCGAGCGCGTGCGCCTGTCGTCGCTTCGCGGCAAGCCCGTCGTCCTCTACTTCTATCCCAAGGACGACACGCCCGGCTGCACGCTTCAGGCGTGCGCGATCCGCGACGCCTGGGGCGAGTTCGAGGCGACCGGCGCAGTCGTGCTCGGCGTCAGCCCGGATGATGTCTCGTCGCACGAGAAGTTCCGCGACAAGTACGACCTGCCGTTCACGCTCCTGGCCGACCCGGACCACGCCGTCGCGGATCTCTACGGCGTCTGGGGCGAGAAGTCATACGCGGGCAAGACGTACATGGGCATCGACCGCTCGACGTTCGTCATCGACGCCGACGGGAACCTGGCCACGATCATGCGTGGAGTCAAGGCCGACGAGCACGCAGACGACGTTCTCGCTCGCGCTCGCGGCTAGAGCTTCGGCGCGTACTCGTCTACGACGTGATCGTGCCGGCCTTGGCGAAGTACGTCTGCGCCCGGCTTGAGCGTGATCGAACTTCTTCAGTCACGAGGTCGTAGACCTGCACGACGCCGTTGACGACCCGCGTCTCCGTTCCGTCGCAGTAGTCCGTCGTGATCCAGTTCGTACCGCGGACGGTTCCCGACGAGTACCGGCCGCGCGTTCGGAACCGGCCCTTGCCCTTGCCCCAGAGCCGGCGCACGGGCTTTGTCTTCGCCTCTCCGCTCAGCCCTGCGGACGCGCGGTTCGCGCCACGGCACTTCGCCGCGATGCTCCCACCCACGAGCCTGACCTGCGAGGATCGGCTTCGTACCGTCGCCGATGTCTGCCACGTCGAAACGTCCACCGTAGAACGTCCCGATGCCGGCAGTCGAGCTGGACGACGACTTTGCCCGTCCTTCGGGTTGATGTACGCGACGTCCTCGATGTCGATCTGCTCCCCGGCCTCGAGCCGGCGCAGCCCGGCACCACCAACGACGGCGACGCACTGGCCGTCCCCGTGGTCGGGATGACGTTGACTTCACCTGTCCGGCGGAGGAGGCGACGGTCGTCGTTCAGGATCGACGACGGTCGCGCGATCGCGCTGCGATCGTCGCGTTCGCGGTTCGACAGTTCGAGGTGAAGTACTCGACGGTCAGAAGTACTCGTTCTCCTCCGACGTGATCACGTCGATGTTTCGGATGTGATCGTCCTTCCTCGAAATCCACCGGGCCGAACCTCAGCGTCACGGCAGGCGCCGATGTAGTCGCTTCCTCGCTACGCGGTTACATCTACCGTCTTCCAGTCGACGTCGACGACGATCCGGACTCGGCTCGGACAGCGTCACGGGAACGGAGATCATGTGATCTGTCCCGATCGGGCCGCCCTCGGCCGTGCGTCACGTAGTCGAGTCCTCACGGAGACGGCCGCTCGAGGCCGCCCCCGCGTCCCGCCTGACGACGACGAATGCCTACGAGGACGAGCGCACGCCAACCGTCAGCCGATCGCGGCCGTGACAGCCTGCGGCGCCTCAGATCCTGTCCGCGCGATACTCGCGGTCTCCCCATCATGCCCGTCTCCCCTTTGGTCGTCCTCCGACCGTGGAACTCTACCCAGCCGCCTCCCGGCATACAAGGAGAAGGGCACTGCACTTGTGAGAGCCGCAGGCTGTCACTGGTCACTAGACGCCCGCGGCGGAAGAAATCTTCCCGCGGACGGTAAACCGGATCCACCTATGCGGATGAGAGGACTTGAACCTCCACGCGGTCGCGGCCTGGAGTCGGGGCGCGGCGTTACGTCTCGCCGAGCTGGGCGTAGTCCGCGGCCTCGTCGAGACTCATCGCGCTGCCTGCCGTCCAAGCTTCTTGCCAGATTCCCGGGTCGGAGACGGCCTTCGCGGTCTCGGTGCTCGCTCGGACTTCGTCGTCGAGGGTCATCCCTTCCGGCGCAAGTTGCGGGTGGTGGAGCTCGGCTGCGGCGACAAGTCGCCCTGCTCGTGCTGGGTCTCCCGTGGCCGCGGCGATCCCTCCGAGGCAGAAGACCGCCTCCACCATGGCTAGCTTGTCGCCAAGCTCTTTCGCGAGGCGCAGGCTCGCGCGTGCGTGCGTCTCCGCGTCTTCCCAGCGCCGTTCCCGGGATGCGACCAAGGCGAGCCCTCCGTGCGCGTGGCAGAGGTGCCGCTTGTCGCCGATTGCGCTTGCGATGTCAGCTGCCTCGGAGAGGAGGGCCGTCGCGCGGGGGGCATCACCCTTACCGAAGGCATGGCCTGCGAGGTTCAGCAGCGACAGGGCGATGCCCGACATGTCGCCGAGGCGCCGGCGCAGCTCAAGGCTCTCCTCGGCGTACGCGGCTGCTCGCTCCGTGTCTCCGAGCAAGTCGTGGGTCGCACCGAGATTGTTGAGCGCGACCGCGAGCGCATAGTCGTCGCCTGCCTGGCGAGCGAAGTGCACCGCCTCACCGCCCGCTGCAAGCGCCGCCTGGCGGTCGGATTGACCGCTTCGAGCCCAGGCTAGGACAGCGCAGACGTGCGTAGCGGCCATCGCTGCTGTCGAGGTTGCGCCGACCTCTTTCGCGCAAGACAGGCTCGCCTCGAGGAGGCCGACCGCCTCGTCGTCGTACTGCTCGAAGGCGAGGTATCCGGCTCCGTCCAGGAGCTTCGCGCGCGTCTCCGAAGGCTCATCCGACCCAGCCTCGAGCGCTCGCCGCAGCCAGCGGCGCGCCTCGCTGAAGTGGCCGTGCATCCACCAGAAGAGCCACAGCGCCGCGGCGAGCCTCCCCGCGAGCTCGGTTTCGTCGTGGGCGAGGAGCCAGTCCAGGCTCTGGCGGAGATTGTCGTGGTCATCCTCCAGACGCTGCAGCCAATCCTCCTGCTCGGCACCCTTCAAGAAGGGTTCGGCACGTTCAGCGACGGCCAGAAACCATTCCGCATGACCCCGCCCGAGCGCTTCAGCCTCGCCTGAGGCCTCGAAGCGTTCACGAGCCAGATCCCGAATCGTCTCCAACATCCAGAACCGTCCGTCGCTCCTGCGGACGAGGCTCTTCTCTACGAGGGACTGCAAGCCGTCGATGTCGGCCCCGATGACTCCTTCGGCGGCCTCAAGCGTGCATCCGCCCTGGAAGACAGACAGGCGGGCGAAGAGCTGTTGCTCCTCCCCGCTTAGCAGGTCGTAGCTCCACTCGATGGTCGCGCGCAGCGTCTGCTGTCGCATCTCGGCGTCCCTACCGCCTCTCAACAGGTCGAGTCGATCGGAGAGGCGCTCCAGGATCTGCGCAGGCGAGAGTGCACGGCTGCGGGCGGCGGCGAGCTCGACGGCGAGCGGGAGATCGTCGAGACGTGAGCAGAGTTCCGCGACCTCGGCCGTCGCTTCAAGCCGCGAGCGCTCGCAGAAGAGCGAGACGGCCTCCGAGGAGACGAGCGGTGGGACTGCGTACTCGACTTCGCCCTGCACGCGCAGGAGCTCACGGCTCGTCACCAAGAGCGCCAGGTTCGGACAGGACTGCACGAGCCCCGAAAGCTCGGGCGCGGCCTCGATCACCTGCTCCAGGTTGTCGAGAAGCAGGAGCATCTCCCGATCTCCGATGTGCGCGGCGAGTCCGTCCCGCGCTCCGAGCGTCTGCGCGATGGTGTCCGTCACGAGCGAGGGTTCACGGAGGGCGGCGAGTCCAACCCAGAACACACCCGCCTTGTACGCCGGGACGAGCTCGGTGGCGGCTTCCAGAGCGAGGCGAGTCTTGCCGGAGCCGCCCGGCCCCGTGAGCGTGAGTAGGCGTGCGCCGTCACGGAGCTCGCGCACAACGTCATCCCGCTCTTCGCTCGCGGCCGATGAACGAGCTCGCTGGCCGAGGAAGGTTCGTATTCGAGATCGTCTTGAGCGGAGGGAAGGTCTTCTCGCCGAGCTGATGGATCGCGACCGCGCCCTCGATGTCCTTCAGTCGGTGTTCCCCGAGGTCAGTGACCGAGAGCCCCTCGACGAGCTCGCGGGCCGACTTCGAGAGCAGGACTTGACCACCGTGGCCCGAGGCTGCGACACGGGCCGCGAAATGCACGTCGTCTCCGACGTAGCCCTCGTCGGTAACGAGCGGGGTGCCTGTGTGCAGGCCGATGCGCAAGCTGATCGGGCCAGGGGCGAGAGCTTGCGTGATCGCCAGGGCGGCACTCGCGGCTCCCGGAGCGGATGGGAACGCAACGAAGAAGGCGTCTCCCTGCGTGTCTACTTCGACGCCGCCCCTGGCAGCGCACGCCTCGCGGACGACCCGGCGATGCTCGGCGAGCGCGTCCGCGTATGCCTCTGCGCCAAGCTGGCGCAGAAGGCTCGTCGATCCCTCAACGTCCGTGAAGAGGAAGGTGACGGTGCCGGTCGGGAGGTCGGATCGCACTCCGTGTGATCATCCGCCGCCGTGGCGCTCGCGTCTAGCGACGCCTACGACGCGGTGTCGGCGGAAGGCTCGGCCTGAAAGCTGCCGTCGCGTAAGAACAGAATCCGCCGAGGCGGATCATCCTCCGAGAGATGCTCGTGCACCGCGTGTCGCGCGTCGACTTCGCTCATGTTGACGCCATCCGGCCGACCGGTGACGGCCTCGACATGCACGGCGCGCGTCTCTCCACCGTCGATCCTGACGATGTCAAACCTGAGCCCGAAGTCGACGTCGGCGCTCGTGTCTGCCCCACCCTCGTAGCGGAAAGCCTTCGCGATCTTCCATTTTTCGTCCACGTCATCCTCCTCCCTCGTGCGGATTGGGCCCGAGAGCCGCCGTAAACCGCTATGCGGATGAGAGGACTTGAACCTCCACGGGGTTTCCCCCACACGGACCTGAACCGTGCGCGTCTACCAATTCCGCCACATCCGCTCGATCGACATCGTAGTGGTCCGTACCATGACGCGAACCGTGCGCGCGCTCGTTCTCACGCTGGCCATGGCGACACTCGCCGGCATCGGCGTGCCGGTCGCGACGGCGTCGGCGCCGTCGACGGAGGTCGTCGTCACCCTCGACGCTCCGTCGCTCGCGCGTGCCGTCAAGACCAGTCGGGTGCTGACGGCGAGCGTCAAGCGACGTCGGCTCGACCTCGCCTCCCCGACGAGTCTCGGGTACCTCCGCGAGCTCGCCCACGCGCAACAGCGCGTCGAGGCCAGCATTCTCCGACGTATCCCCGGCGCGCGTGTCCGCTGGCGCTATCGCGTGGTCGCGAACGGTCTGGCGGTCGTCGTGCCGGCCGGTCAGGTCGCGCGGCTGGCGGCGATCGACGGCATTCGTCGCGTCTTCCCCGGCGCCGCGTACGGCACGCGCCTCAACGATTCGACGAAGGAGATCGGCGCGAACGAGATGTGGGGCTTGCCGAGCCTCTCGACCGCGGGGAACGGCGTGAAGATCGGGATCATCGACACGGGGATCGACCCGCAGCCTGCCCTTCTTCAATCCCGCCGGATATGCATATCCGCCCGGGTTTCCGAAGGGCAACCGGGACTGGACGACGCCAAAGGTGATCGTCGCCCGTGGCTTCGGCCCAGCCGACGCGACCGGGAAGTACGCCCGGGCGCCGTACGATCCGGAGAACTCCGACCACGGCGACCACGTTGCCGGGATCGCCGCCGGCAATCACGGCGTCCGCGCCGAGTCCGAATCCGTGACGGTGTCCGGCGTCGCGCCTCGTGCGTATCTCGGCAACTACAAGGTCTTCAGCACGGTGTCGCCGGACTTCGGGCTGATCGAGAACTCGGCGGAGGTCGTCGCGGCCATCGAATCGGCCGTGCGCGACGGAATGGACGTGATCAACCTCTCGCTCGGGGAGTACGAGGTCAACCCGGCGCGCAACCTCGTCGATGCCGCGATCGACGCTGCCGCTGACGCCGGGGTCGTCCCCGTGTCGGCCGCCGGCAACTCCTACAGCGAGCTCGGTCTCGGCTCGATCGGCTCGCCGGGCACCGCGGCGAAGGGGATCGCGGTTGCCGCCGTGTCGAAGACGGGGCGACTGGCCGGCTTCTCCTCGCGCGGCCCAACGCCCATCTCGCTACGGATGAAGCCCGACGTGAGCGCACCCGGCGTCTCCATCCTCTCGTCCGTGCCGGCGCGTGAGGGCTTCTGGTCGTACGCGAGCGGCACGAGCATGGCGTCGCCTCACGTCGCGGGCGCAGCGGCCCTTCTCATCCAGCGTCACCCCGAATGGACGGTCGCCGAGATCAAGTCCGCCCTGACGTCGACCGGGAAGCCCGTCCTCGTCGAGCCCGACAGCGCCGTGGAAGTGCCCGCGAATGCGCAGGGTGGCGGTCTCATCGATATTCCGGCGGCGAACGACCCGCTCCTCTTCACGCTCCCGTCGGCCATCTCGTTCGGGCTCGTTCGCGCCGGTCGAAGCGCGGATCAGACCGTCGCGCTCTCCGACGCCGGTGGCGGCGCGGGCACGTGGAACGTTTCGACGCGACTGCAGTCGCCGCCGGCGGGCGTCATCCTCAAGACGCCGACGACCGTCTCGGTGCCGGGTACGCTCGATCTGACGCTCAGATCTGAGCCGGGCGCAGACGAAGCCGACCTGACAGGCTTCGTCATCCTCCGCCGAGGCTCGGCAACCCGGCGGATCCCGTTCTGGACGCCGTATCACGCGACCGCGCCTGGGCGCGCCGGCGCGGACGCTCACACGCGCCGGCAGGTACACCGCCAACACCGACAACGGGAGTGCCCGCGTCGCGACCTACCGCTACCCGGACGATCCGGCCGGCATGGGGGTGTCGAACAACCTCGGTGGACCGGAGCGCGTCTTCCGCGTCCGCATCGCGTCGGCGGTGGCGAACTTCGGAGCGCGAGTCGTGAGCGTCGATCGAGGCGTGTCCGTCTCGCCGCGCATCGTCGCCGGCGGCGACGAGAACCGTCTGCTCGGAGTCCCGGCGCTTCCCATCGACGTCAATCCGTACCGCGACTCGTACGGCGCCGCGCGCAGTGTCGTCGCAGCGCTCGTTCCTTCCCGCGGCGTGTACGACGTCGTCTTCGACACCCTCTCGCGCACGGACTCGGGCCGCTTCGCCTTCCGCCTCTGGATCAACGACCGCACACCGCCCAAGGCCACCGTTCGCACCACGTCGCCGGGAGCGGGCGGCGAGATCCGCATTTCCGTGTCCGATGCCGGCTCCGGCGTCGACCCGCGCTCCGCGCGCGCCTGGATCGACGGTCTCGAGGCTCCGGTCTCAGTGCAGGGCAACATCGCGAGAGTCGCGCTTGGCGCGAAGGCTCCGGGAGCGCACCGCCTCGTGTTTCAGATCTCCGACTTCCAGGAGATGAAGAACTCCGAGAGCACGGCGGGTTTCCTTCCCAACACCCGCATCCTGCGGACGACCATCCACGTTCGCTAGGGGGCTCGCTAGCGGCGCTCGTGCTCCTCGATCGTCGGCAGACGATCGAGATCACGCTGGACGCTCGCCGCGAACTCGTCCTGCTCCGTTCGCACGACGTGGAGATGCGTCGTCTTCCGCCGTCGGCGAGGACGAGCCCGCTCGGCACCACGCGGGAACAGCTTGACGAGGCGCGGCCATTCGGCAGTCACGAGGACGGCGAGGGCGACTGCGAGCAGCGCGGCGAACAGCCAGCTCACGATGACGATTCTACCCACGGCGCCAGGACCTAAAGCCGGGCAGCCCGCCGTGCCGATAACGCAACCCATGACGACGTCGGGCGCGTTCCTCGTCCCCTGGGCGATGGTATGGGTCGTGCTCCTCCGTGCCCTCCTCGTCCAGGCCGGGCTGCTCTCTCGCTCCTGTCCGCGGTGCTCCCTCCCACTGGAGCGACGCGAGGTCGGCGAAGAGATCTGCCGCTGCTAGGACCTCTGGGCTACGCCTGAGCCCAGTCGATGCTCGACAACGATGCCAGGGCGAGCATGAGCGCGTGCGTGCCGAGACGACCTTTGCCCTGCGCCTGCAGCGCAACGTAGAGCTGCTCCGCCAAGGCGAGACCCGGGAGGGACAACTGCATGCGCTTCGCCTCGGCGAGCGCGATGCCCATGTCCTTGACGAAGTGGTCGACGACGAATCCCGGGTGCGAAGTCGCCGGACAGCATCCGCGGGCCGTAGTTCGAGAGCGACCACGAGCCCGCCGCGCCGCTCGCCACCGACTCCAGCACACGTCTCGAGGTCGAGGCCGGCCTTGTAGCCGTAGAGCAGCGCCTCGCACACGCCGATCATCCCGGTGGCGATCAACGTCTGGTTGACCATCTTCGTGTGCTGGCCGGCGCCGGGGCCGCCCTGGTGCACGATCGTCTGGCCGAGCACTTCGAGCAGCGGCCTCGCTCGCTCGACGTCGGCCTCGTCGCCTCCGACCATGATCGAGAGCGTCGCGTTCCGCGCGCCGACGTCGCCGCCCGACACCGGCGCATCGAGAGCTCCGACGCCGCCCCGCTGCGCCTCCTCGTGGATCTCGACCGCGAGCGAGGGCTCGCTCGTCGTCAGGTCGACGAGCAGCGAGCCCGAGGCGAGCGCTCCAAGCACGCCGTTCGGCCCGAGCACCACCTCTCGCACATCGGCCGGATACCCGACGATGAGACAGACGATGTCGGCCGCCTCCCCGACCTGCGCCGGCGAGTCGGCCCAGGTTGCACCCTGGTCGAGCAGAGAGGCGGCGCGCTCCTTCGTCCGTGAGTAGACGGTGACGCCATACCCGGCGGCGAGCACATGGCCGCACATCGACGAGCCCATGACTCCGGTGCCGATCCAGCCGACGTGGGTCGATGCGGGAGAGGTCATCCGTCCGCCGACACTGACTACCTGTGAGCAGCGTGCCCCGGGAACGGTCTCGCGCGCGTCGAGGCGGCGCTCGAATGACTGTCGCAGGTCTTCACCGGACACGCCAAGGTCGTATCGCGCGCGTCGTGGCTCCATGTGGACGATGCGTACCTCCGGGCCACGATCGCCGTGACAGCGGGCATAGGCCTCCGCCTCGTCGAGCGGCCTGAGTCGCACTTTCAGCCGCAGCGGTCGCATCGTGCGGGCATCCTAACGCGCCCTCTCTCACAGCGTCTGACACCGCTATGGCTCATCCGAGGGATGCACTCGAACGCGATTCGGCACGATTCGAGGGATGGGTACATGGACAGCCTTCCCTTTTTCGAGCACGAACCGCAGGCCGACGCGCATGCCGAGCCGGCCTCGCTGCGCGCCGACGCCGCCAAGGGCGAGGATGAGCCCGTCCTTCGCATCGAGTTCTACGGCAACGCCGGTCCGCTCGACGTGAAGCAGGACGCGGCCGCATCGTCGTCTCCTGCCCCTGAGTCGGCTGACGCGCAACAGACTCCTGAGACGGGGACTCCTCAGACGGCGTCTGTCGAGCCCACGCCGTACGAGCATCCCGCGCCGCCCATGCCACCGCCCGCTGCCGCTCCCACCCCTCCCGCACCTCCCCCGGTCACCCCGGCGCGTGAGGCGGAGCTCGCGAAGCGGGAGGAGATTCTCGCCGCGCTCGAGGTCGAGGCCGGCGACCGCCACCAGGAGCTCGCTCGCCGCGAGCAGGCGCTCGTCGGTACGGAAGGCTTGATCGAGGCCGAGAGCGCCGACGTCGAACGGCGCGAGCGCCGCCTTGGCCAGCTCGAGACGACCGTGAGGGAACGCGCACGCGAGCTCGACGAGCGCGAGATCGAGGTCGAGCGCCGTGAGTCGGAGCTCGAAGCAGCTTTCAGCATCCGCGAGGATCGCATCGAGCAGCGTGAGTCCGAGCTCGCTGAGCTCGACGAGCGGCTCCGCCGCAAGGAAGAGGACCTCGCGCGCTACGTGAGCCAGGTACAGGCCGAGTTCGCTCGCCGAACCTGAGCGCCGCCGCGTAGGTCACGTCCCCACTAGGCTGGCCGCGTGCGGCCTGCCGAGGACATCCGGCGCGACCCGAGCACCGCACTCGCTGCGCGACGCTCGCGCGCGAGACACAGGCCGCGGTGCTCGACGCGCTTGGCGACGACCCGATCGCTCCGCCCGAGCTTCAGGCTCCGCAGATGGTGAGCTTCGCCGTCCCGTTCGACGACACCGAAGGGCTCGCCGCGACTCTGCGCGAGCACGGGATCGAGATTCCCACCTGTCGCGTCGGGGAGCGGACGCTCGTCAGGCTCTCGCTGCAGGCATACAACACCGAGGACGACGCAGGCAGGCTCGTCAGCGCGTTGACCACAACAGCCTCCAGAAATGCCAAATCCCGCTGATCCGAAGATCCGCGGGACTTGACGATAGGGAATCTCCCACATCTCCCGAGGTATGTCAAGCCGGTGGCGTCGGGCTTTTGGCTAGCCTCGCCGACGTGACCACCGAGGGGCATCCCGTCACTGCGACGAAGCTCGTGAAGCGGTTCGGCGAGGTGGCCGCCGTGGACGGAATCGACTTCGTCGTCGAGAGCGGCAAGACGTTCGGGTTCCTCGGTCCCAACGGCGCGGGGAAGAGCTCGACCATGCGGATGATCGGCGCTGTCTCGCCGCGATCCGATGGCGCGCTGCACGTCTTCGGCCTCGATCCCGCGCTCGACGGGCCGAAGATCCGTCAGAGGCTCGGTGTCGTGCCGCAGGAGGACAACCTCGACATGGAGCTGACCGTCTTCGAGAACCTCGTCGTCTACGGACGCTACTTCGGCATTCCCTCGCGCCGCGTGCGCGAACGCGCGGAGGAGCTGCTCGAGTTCGTCCAGCTGACGGATCGGCGCAACGCGCGCGTCGAACACCTCTCCGGTGGGTTGAAGCGGCGGCTGACGATTGCGCGCGCCCTCATCAACGAGCCCGATCTCATGCTTCTCGACGAGCCGACGACCGGCCTCGACCCGCAGGCGAGGCACGCACTCTGGGACCGCCTCTATCGCCTCAAGCAGCAGGGCGTGACACTCGTGCTGACGACGCACTACATGGACGAGGCGGAGCAGCTGTGCGACCGGCTCGTCGTCATGGATCAGGGGCACATCGTCGCCGAAGGCTCGCCGCGCGAGCTGATCGAACGGCATGTCGACAGAGAGGTCGTCGAGCTCCGCTTCCCCTCCGGAACGCAGGACGGCATAGCCGCCAAGCTCGACGGGATCGGCTCACGGCTCGAGACGCTCCAGGACCGGATCCTCATCGGAACGCACGACGGGGACGCCACGATCCTCGCCGTGCACGAGCGCGGGGTGAGCCCCGAGAGCATGCTCGTCCGCCGCAGCTCCCTCGAGGACGTCTTCCTCACCCTGACCGGGAGGACGCTTGTCGACTGACACCGTTCCGCCGCCCACCGCGCAATCGGCGGCCGTCTTCTCCTGGTACGCCCGTACGTATCGGCGCGCCTGGCGCGCGACGATCACGACCGGCCTTCTCAGCCCGCTCTTCTTCCTCGTCTCGATCGGCATCCTCCTGGGCGGGCTCGTCGACGATGGGAACGCCAACCTCGGCGGCCTGACGTATCTCGAGTTCGTCGCACCCGGACTGATCGCCGCGCTCGCGATGCAGATCGGCACGAACGAGGGCAGCTTCCCCGTGATGGCGGGCCTGCGCTGGGTGAGGACGTTCCATGCGGTCGTCGCCACGCCCGTGCGCGTCGGCGAGCTGATGGGCGGGCTCTTCCTCTGGGCGGCCGCGCGCATGCTCGTGGCGGCCACGCTGTTCGCGATCGTCGCGGGCATCGCCGGGGCGTTCACCTCGCCGCTCGCCGTGCTGACCCCGCTCGCCGCGACGCTGTGCGGCCTCGCCTTCGCGACACCGATGGCCGCGCTGGCCGCCCGCATCGAGCGGCCCGACATGCTGACCGGCGTCTTCCGCTTCGCGATCCTGCCGATCTTCCTCTTCTCGGGCACGTTCTTCCCGATCGACCAGCTTCCGACGTGGTTGCAGCCGATCGCCTGGGCAACGCCGCTCTGGCACGGCGTGACGCTCTGCCGTGACCTCGGCACCGGGTCCCTCGAGACCGTCGCGGCGATCGGGCACGTCGCATATCTCGTCGCGTTCGCCGGCGTCGGGGCAGTCCTGTCCGCGCGATACGTGACCAGGAGGCTGCACGCGTGAGCACCGTCGCCACTCCCGCCCCGCGCGTGCCGCTGTGGGGGCCGCTCGCCGGCCGGCTCGTCTACCGGAACGTCGTCGTCGGCCGCCGGTCGTGGCTGCTCGTCGTATCCGGGTTCTTCGAGCCCGTCTTCTTCCTCCTCGGCATCGGCATCGGGGTCGGCGCGCTCGTCGGGGACGTGACGTACGACGGCCAGACGGTTCCCTACAAGGAGTTCGTCGCACCGGCCATGCTCGCCGCGGCGGCGATGAACGGCGCCGTCTACGAGTCGACGATCAACGTCTTCGCGAAGCTCAAGTGGGGCAAGACCTACGAGGGTGTGCTCGCGACCCCGCTCGGCGTCCGAGACGTCGCGCTCGGCGAGCTCATCTACGCGCTCATGCGCGGTGGGGTGTATGCCGGCGGCTTCGTCGTCGTCATGCTCGCCATGGGCCTCGTCGCATCGTGGTGGGCCGTGCTGGCGGTTCCCGCCGCGATCCTCGTCGGCGCTGCCTTCGCGGCGGTCGGGCTGATCGGCGTGACGTTCATGCGGTCGTGGGCGGACTTCTCGCTGATCGAGCTCGTCACCCTCCCCCTCTTCCTGTTCTCGGCGACGTTCGTGCCGCTCTCCGACTACCCCGAGGCGGCGCAGTGGATCGTTCCGCTGACGCCCCTGTACCACGGCGTCGAGCTGCTCCGCGCGCTCACCCTCGGCACGGTCGGATGGGACACGCTCGTCCACGTCGCATACTTGACGGCAATGACGCTGATCGGTCTCGCAATCGCCGATCGGCGGCTCGAACGCCTCCTGCTCAAATAGCTGCGACGCGAGCGACTGCCTTGACGGCGTCGCCCGCAACGACCGCGACGCAATCGTCGAATGGCACGAGCGCGATCTCATCGCCGAGATCGGACGGCTGCCGGTATTCGAGCTCGGCGCGGTGCGGCTCCCTGAGATCGGCGCCGGCCTGTCCTCTACCGCCTGCCAGTAGACGGTGTTGTTCACGTGGCCATGGAGGTCGACGTCGGAGACGCGGAGCGGCCACGGGATGCGCGTGGCGTCGGGCGGGTGGATCGGGAAGCTCGAACTTCGTCGACACGAGCCGGTTGCCGGCCGAGCCCGCATACACGCCGAAGTCAGCGATCCGCGCGGGTCGCTGATCGGCGTCGAGGTGGATCCACACGCTGTCCACTTCGATGCGTCCTCCGGCGTCACCCTCGACCGACCAACGCCTGCCCGCCGCTATCGCGGCGCGCCCGCTCGACCACGTCGTCAAGGAGACGCTCCTGTCATCGAGCAGCGGGCGATGCACGTCGATGCGCATCCGGCGCACGAACCACACGTGCTCCGGTAGCCCCCACCCCGTCTCCTGGACGTCGTCGATGGCGATGTCCTGGAGGTAGCGCGCGAGTGCATCGAGCCGCACGCGGCCTGCGGCGTCCATGTCGGAGAGGCGGATCCGTCGCGTCGACGTGAAGGTGCGACCGGAGGCCGGGATCGGAATCGTCGTGTCGAGCACCGCGTCAGTCTGACGCCGATCGCTGGGAGGCAGAGGTTAGACTGGCCGTCACCGCTTGGCGGTCGGTCCCCGGTAGCTCAATTGGCAGAGCATCCGGCTGTTAACCGGAGGGTTGTTGGTTCGAGTCCAACCCGGGGAGCTCCGCACTGCGCTCGCCTCAGGCGGTCGGAAGCGCCGTTCTGAGGGTTCGAGCTGCTCGCTCGGGGTCGTCCGCATCGCCGATCGCGCGGACGACGGCGATGCGTGTCGCACCCGCGGCAACGACGTCTCCGACGTTCGTCTCGTCGATGCCACCGATGGCGAACCACGGCTGTCGGGCGTGCGTCGCTGCATGGCGAACGAGCTCGAGGCCGACGGCAGGACGACTCTCCTTCGTCGGTGTCGCATGGACTGGCCCGACGCCGATGTAGTCGGCGTGCGACTCGTCGACCTCGGCCGAAGAGTGCGTCGACTGGCCGACAGCGAGGTCGAGACGGCGCGCGGCGTCTACCGGCAGGTCGTCTTGGCCGAGATGGACGAAGTCGGCTTCGCACAGCACTGCGAGATCCGGCCGGTCGTTGACGACGAGCCGCACGCCGAGTCGCCGCGTCGTCTCTCGCGCCAGCTCGAGAAACGGAAGGAGCTCGGCATCGGCCATGCCCTTCTCGCGCACCTGGACGAGATCCACTCCGCCGCGCACCGCCGCGTCGAGAAAGGCGTCGAGATCCGCACGCGCAGGCGTGATCAGGTAGAGCCGCTCATCCACCGGCGACCGGTCGCGCGACAACGAGCGCGTCCCCCTCCTCCAGCGTGACCTCGGAGTACGCAGAGCGTTCCACGGGCTCCCCGTTGCGTTCGACGAGCGCGTACGGCCCGTCGATCCCGAGCGTCGCGAGGAGCGACGACACCGTGCCGGGCTGCGGGACCTCGACGTCCCGTCCGTTGACGACGACGTTCATCGCGTCACGAGGCCGGTGATGGGGCTCGACGGTCGCGCGGTCTCCGACTCGTCCACGAGCCCTGCCAGCCGAGCCGCTCGTCCGGCCTCCACGCCCAGCTTGAAGGCGTGGGCCATGGCGGGAGGATCGTCGGCCATCCCGATCGCGGTGTTGACGAGAACAGCGTCCGCGCCGAGCTCCATGCACTCGGCAGCGTGCGAGGGCGCGCCGAGACCCGCGTCGACGATGAGCGGCACCTCGGCCTGCTCGATCATGATCTCGATCGCGTGGCGAAGCCTCAAGCCGCGGCCCGTGCCGATCGGCGCAGCGAGCGGCATCACCGTGGCGCACCCGGCCTCCTCGAGCTTCCTCTGAAGCACGGGATCGGGCTGAACGTACGGCAGCACCGTGAAGCCGTCGCCGACGAGCTCGATTGCAGCGCGGAGCGTCTCCTCGCCGTCCGGAAGGAGATAGCGCGGGTCGCGGATCACCTCGAGCTTGATCCAGTCCGGCAGCCCGCCGGCGCGCGCGAGGCGCGCGGTTCGCACAGCCTCGTCCGCCGTCTCGCAGCCAGCCGTGTTCGGCAGGAGCATCACGCCGTCGGGGAGCCAGTCGGTGATCGTGTCCGCGTGATCGTCGAGGTCGATCCGGCGTACGGCGACGGTCACGAGCTCGCAGCCCGATGCCACGATCGCGTCGCGCATCGCCTCGAACGACGGGAACTTTCCCGTGCCGGCGATCAGCCGTGAGCGAAACTCGCGCCCGGCGATGACGAGCGGGTCAGCTGTCACTCAGACAAGGCTACCGACGGCCTCTCGGACGCGTTCGAGCGACGCCTGGAGCTCCCTCGTCCGTTCGAAGTCGTCGTTCGACCGGGCGATCTCCCGCCGCAGCCAGCGCTCGCGCAGCCGCAGGAGCAGCTCCTCCGTCACGCGCTCGTCGAGCGCTTCTCTCGACGCGACGGCGTCGAGCTCTGCGAGCAGCGGGATGAGCTCCGGCGCCGGCTCGCCGCCGTCCACGATGTGCTGGCGCAGAGCGCGATGCGCCTCGCTGTCGAAGTGCTCGGGCGTGAGCTCGCCGAGCATCGGCACGAGGCTCGGATGTGCGAGACACCCGGCGAGTGCGTCGCGCTCGAGCCGATCGCCCGCGTCGAGCACTTTCGCGGACACTGTGCCCGTCGCTGCCGCAGTCGAGCGGGGCGCGAACCCCGCCTGGAGCTCCGCGGGCAGGTCGAGCCGGTCGGCAGCGAGGCGAAGCGCGTCCTGCCGCTCGGGAGAGTCGTCGAAGCGGGACAGGACTTCGCGCACGCCGACGAACGCCTCCTGGCGGTCCGGCGCGCGCTCGAGCTCGAGCCGCACGCGGTAGAACACGTAGCTCTCCGCCTTCCCGAGCAGCTCGCCGAAGCTGTCGGCGGCGTCGGCGGGATCGAGCCCTGGCGCGAGCGGAACGACCTTGACCTCGAAACCCTGCGACGCAGCCAGCTCCATCCCTCGGAGCGTCGCCGCTTCGCCCGCCGCATCGGCGTCGAAGCAGAGGAAGACTCGGCGTGTCAGCCGCCCGAGCTCGGCGAGCTGGCGCTCCGTCAGCGCCGTCCCCATCGAGGCAACGACGGGCTCGAGCCCCGCCTGCCGCAGGGCAATGGCGTCCGTATTGCCCTCGACGACGATCGCGCGCTCCTGCTTCGCGATGGCCGTGCGGGCGAGGTGGAGCCCGTAGAGGACGGCCGACTTGTGAAAGAGCTCCCCCTCGGGCGAGTTGACGTACTTCGCCTGTAGGCGGTCGTCCTCGCGCAGCTTCCTCGCCGTGAATCCGACGACGCGACCGCGCGCGTCGGCGAGCGGGAACATGAGCCTGCCCGCGAACGTGTCGTTGCCGCGTCGGTTGACGAGCCCGGCTGCGGCGAGCTCCGCGCGCGTGAAGCCCTTCTCGACAGCCTTTCGTGCGAGCTCGGGCGTGACCGGCGAGAGACCGAGCCGAAACTCCCGGCAGACCTCCTCCCCCAGCCCCCGGCCGGCGAGGTACTCACGCGGCGCCGCGCCCGCTTCGGAGTCCCAGAGGTACCGCTCGTAGAACGTCGTCGCCTGCTCGAGCAGGGCGTACATCCGCTCGCGCCGCTTTCGCTCCGCATCGGCGCGTGGGGACGCCTCCTCGTACTCGAGCGGCACGCGGAACCGTTCGCCGAGCCACTCGATCGCCTCGGTGAAGTCGAGGTTCTCGGTCTCCCGGACGAACGAGATGAGGTCGCCGCCCTTGCCGCAGCCGAAGCAGTAGTACAGCTTGTCCATCGCATTGACGGAGAAGCTGGGCGTCCGCTCTTCGTGGAACGGACACCGGCCGACGTAGCGCGCCCCGGCCTTCTTGAGCTGCGTGCGGGCGCCGACGACGTCGAGCATGTCGGCGGCGGCTTTCACCGCCTCGACCGACTCCTGCTTGATCCGCGCCACTCGCTGAGAGTATCGCGCGCCCACGTCGTAGTCTCTGTCCCGTGGAGGGTGTCGTTCGCCGGGAACGGAAGGTCGTGACCGTGGTGTTCTGCGACCTCGTCGGCTTCACCGAACGCTCCGACCAGCTCGATCCCGAGGACGTCGAGGCGTTCCTCCGTCCCGTACCACGCGCGCCTCCGCAGCGAGCTCGAGCGGTATGGCGGCACCGTGGAGAAGTTCATCGGGGACGCCGTCATGGCGCTGTTCGGCGCGCCGGCGGCGCACGAGGACGATCCCGAGCGAGCCGTGAGGGCGTGCCTCGCGATTCGCGACTGGGCCGTCGACGAAGGCGGCGTCCAGGTTCGGATCGCCGTGACGACCGGCGAGGTGCTCATCCGGCTCGACGCTCGCCCTGGTGCAGGCGAAGGCATGGCTTCGGGCGACATCGTCAACACCGCGTCACGGCTCCAGAACGCCGCGCCCGTCAACGGCATCCTCGCCGACGAGACCACATATCGCGCGACCAGGCGGGTCATCGACTACCGGGAGGCGCCCGCCGTCGATGCGAAGGGGAAGGCCGAGCCGATCGCCGTCTGGGAGGCCGTCTCCGCCCGCTCCCGTCTCGGCGTCGACATCGCGCACGAGGCGCGTACCGAGCTCGTCGGGCGCGAACGCGAGCTCGCGGTCCTGCGTGATGCGCTCGCGCGCGCCTGTCACGAGGAGATCCCGCAGCTCGTCACTCTCGTTGGCGTGCCCGGCATGGGCAAGAGCCGGCTCGTGTACGAGCTGTCCCGCATCGCCGACGCGGAGCCGGAGCTCATCGCGTGGCGCCAGGGTCGCTGCCTGGCCTACGGGGACGGCGTGACGCTCTGGGCGCTCGCCGAGATCGTCAAGGCGCAGGCCGGCATCCTCGAGCAAGACACCCCGGACGAGGTGCGCGACAAGATCCGTCAGACCGTCGCCGACGTCCTCTCCGGCTCCACCGAGGAAGCCTGGGTCCAGACGCACCTGCTCTCGCTCGTAGGGCTCTCCGGCGAGGCCGAGCTGGGTGGCGACCGCCGGAGCGAGGCCTTCGCGGCGTGGCGCCGCCTGCTCGAAGGCCTCGCCGAGCAAGCACCGCTCATCCTCGTCTTCGAGGATCTGCACTGGGCGGACGAGACCCTCCTCGACTTCGTGGACGAGCTGTGCGACTGGGTGACAGACGCGCCGCTCCTCGTCATCGCGACAGCCAGGCCCGAGCTGCTCGAGCGCCGCCCTGGCTGGGGCGGCGGGAAGCTCAACGCCACGACACTCGCCCTCACTCCGCTCACGGAGGAGCAGACGGCGTTCCTCATCGGTCGGCTGATCGACTCGCCGCTGATGGCGGTGGAGTCGCAGCAGGCACTGCTCGAGCGAGCCGGCGGCAACCCTCTCTATGCGGAGCAGTTCGCGGATCTCTTCCTCGAGCGAGGCTCGGTCGACGACGCGCCGGTCCCCGAGAGCCTCCAGGGCCTCATCGCGGCACGCCTCGATGGGGCGACCGCCGACGAGAAGGCCGTGCTGCAAACGGCTGCGGTCATCGGGAAGACCTTCTGGGCCAGTGCCCTGCGCCACACGGGCGGAGACGTCGCATCGACCCTCCACTCGCTCGAGCGAAAGGGCTTCGTCCGCCGCCAGAAGCGCTCATCCGTCGAGTCGGAGACGGAGTTCGCCTTCGCGCACGCGCTCGTCCGCGACGTCGCGTATGCGCAGATCCCGCGTGCCGAGCGAAGCGCAAAGCACCGGAACGCCGCGCAGTGGATCGAAGATCTCGGACGTCCGGAGGACCACGCAGAGCTCCTCGCCTTCCACTGGAGCGCCGCGCTCGAGCTCGCGCGCGCGTCCGGCGCCGACGACGGCGACCTCGCCGACCGGGCGCGCGTCGCGCTACGCGAAGTCCGGTGACAGAGCGTTTGCGCTCAACGCGTATCCGGCGGCCGAGAAGTACTACGAGGACGCGCTCGAGCTCTGGCCCCGGGACGATCCGGACCGTCCGGCTCTCATCTTCAGACGAGCGCAGGCACTGCTGATCGCGGCCGACGAGCGCCGCGTTCCAGCCCTCGAGGAGGCGCGCGACGCTCTGCTCGCGGCAGGCGACCGAGCGGGGGCTGCCGAAGCCGAGGCATTTCTCGCTCAGGTTGCCTGGTACGAGGGTAGGCGCGAGGACGGCCTCGGTCATCTCCAGGAGGCGCGGGACTACGTCGAGGGAACCGGAGCGTCTGCCGGCGCGACACGTGTGCTTGCGGTGTCGGCGCGTTACCGCATGCTCGCCGGCGAGCGCACGGAAGGGCTCGAGCTAGGG
This sequence comes from uncultured Actinomycetes bacterium, assembly GCA_963724675.1. Lineage (GTDB taxonomy): Bacteria > Actinomycetota > Thermoleophilia > Gaiellales > Gaiellaceae > PALSA-612. Next base: position 19,356 of record CAVRVP010000002.1, read on the forward strand.
CGCGAAGCTCTCGCGATGGCGGAGGGGCTCGGACTCGAGGAGCTCAGGGCCCACGCCCTGATCACGGTCGGCACCGCGAAGTACTTCCTCGGCGACGAGAGCGGGGTCGCAGACCTCGAGCAGGCGCTCGCCATCGGGCTCGCGACCAACTCTCCGATTGCGGGCAATGCGCTCAACAATCTCGGCGTTGTCGCGTCCGCCGACGACCTTCGACGCGAGCACGATCTGTTCGAGGAGTCCCTCCAGCTCGCCGAGCGCATGGGCGACCGCGACACGATGCGTTTCGCGGAGGGCAATCTCGTCTGGTCGGACTGGGCGCTCGGCGACTGGGACGCCTCGCTCGCACGGGCCAACGCATTCATTGCCGCCTGTGAGGCGGGCGACTCTCACTATCTCGAGGACCACGTGCGCGAGACGCGCGCGATCGATCTGGCTCGCGCGCGGCGACGGCGAGGCCGCGCTCGGCGAGTACGCGGTGGCGCTCGAGCTGCTCGGACGGTCGGCGACCCGCAGGCTACTTCTCCCGAATCTCGGTCGCTCCGCTCGCGCGCATCTCCTCCTCGGGCGGATCGACGAGGCGAGGGCGCTCGCCGAGGACTTCCTCGCGACAGCCGAGGCTTCCGAGGAGAAGCCGCCAGGCGTCACGATCATTGCCAGCTTCGCAGCCGAGCTCGACCTGCCTCCCACCACGCACGTCATCGTCTCGATGGCGCCGTTCGGCCTCGTCAAGGACGGCGGCCCTCGCGGAGCTCGACGGGGACTTCGCAGGCGCGGCAGACATCTACGCGACCCTGGGCTTCCGGGCGGCGGAGGCCGACGCACGGCTCGAGGCCGCGAAGAGACTTCTCGAGACCGGACGCTCCGAGGACGGCGAGGCCCAGCTGGAACAGGCGCTCGACTTCTACCGGTCGGTCGGCGCGGTGTTCTTCGTCGAACGCTGCGAAGCCCTCGTCAGGACCGCCTACAGGGACTCGGCGTAGGTCAGCGCGAAGCGGTCGGTCATGCCCGCGACGTAGTCGACGGCCTCGTCGGCGGTAGTCGCCGCGGTCGACGAGGTGCTCGAAGATCCGCCGTACGGCATCGTGGGCCCGGCGGTGCTCGCCCTCCACCTGCGGACCGAGGTACACGCGCTCGAACATGAATGACCGCAGCGAGAGCATCGCCTCCCCCACGTCCGAGCTCTGCACGATGTCGCCGGCGGCGGCCGACGTCTCGACGAGATCGCGTACGAGCACGTCGATTCGCTCGGAGCCCGTCGGGCCGAGCAGCGCGATCTCGTCGCTGCGGCAGGTCAGCCTCGCCGAGCAGGCCGAAGCGGATCGCGTCGTCGATGTCGTGGTTGATGTAGGCGACCCGGTCGACAATGCGCACGATCTTCCCCTCGAGCGTTTCCGGCTCCTGAGGCCCCGTGTGCGTGAGGATGCCGTCGCACACCTCGTGCGTGAGGTTGAGGCGACGTGCGATCGCGAGGGAGTGCTCGTTGTGCCGGAAGTGACGGCCGAAGCGCTCGTGCACGGCCGCGTCGAGCGCCTCCTCGCCGGCGTGTCCGAACGGCGGGTGACCCATGTCGTGACCGAGGCCGATCGCCTCGACGAGATCCTCGTTCAGCTGGAGCGCCCGCGCCACGACGCGCGAGATCGCCGTCGTCTCGAGCGTGTGCGTCATGCGCGTGCGGTAGTGGTCGCCCTCGGGGTCGATGAAGACCTGCGTCTTGCCCTTCAGGCGGCGAAACGGCTTCGAGTGGACGATGCGGTCACGGTCGCGCTGGAACGGCGTGCGCACGGGTGAGAGCTCCTCGGGCTCGGCGCGGCCCCGGGTCTCGTACGAGCGGATGGCGAGCGGCGACAGCCACTCGGCCTCCAACGCGCGGATGCGCTGCTCGAAAGCGCTCACGCGACGAGGGTCGAGCTGTCGACCGGCCGGCACGCCTTCGCGGAGATCACGTGTGGGATCGTCGCGCACACGAAGAGGCCTGCGAACGCAAGTCCAAGAGCCTCGAACCCTCCGGCTGCAAGCGCCAGACCTCCGACGCCGGCGCCGACGAACGCGCCGAACTGGAGAGCGCCGGTGCGGACTCCTGTCACGCCGAGCCTCAGCTCCGGAGCGAGGTCGAGACCGCGCGCGCTTCCGGCGAGCGTCCGACCGCCTGCGATGAACGACAACGCGGCGAAGATGGCGAGGCTCGCCCATGCGTTCGGCCGAATCGCACCGAGAGCAGCAACCATCGTCGCTGCCGCAAGTGCAAGCCCGATGAGAACGCGCGCGGGTAGTCGTCGACCCAGCGACGGAAGAGGAGATTCCCGGGACGTAGACGAGCGCCCCGAGGCCGAGGGCGAGGCCCGTCGCACGGACAGGCCGTAGCTCTCCTCGAAGAGCGCTCCGACGAAGACGAGCGTCCCCACCCATGCCGAATAGGCAAGGAGCTCTCCGACGGACCACCCGACGACCCCGGGCTCGGCGAGGACGGTGCGAAGGCCTGCCCGCCGCGGTGCCGGCGGCGTCGATGGGTGACGGACGAGGACTACGAGCGCGAGGAGCGCGGACGCTAGCGGGACGGCGATCCATGCGAGGCGCCAGTTTGCGTCCCCGGCGAGGCCGCGATCGGCATGCCGACGACCCAGGCAAGCGGCGGCCCGAGAAGCGCCGCCGCGAGCACCCGCGAGCGATCAGCCGGATCCGCCCACTCGGCGGCCGCCGCTACGGCAGCCGAGTACGAGAGACCGGCCCCGACGCCGATCAGGATCTGCGCCGCCGCAAGCACGCCGAAGTCCGGGCTCGCGGCGCTGAGCGCTGATCCTCCGACGAGGAACAAGAGGCCGACCGCGAGCAGGTCACGAAGGCCGTAGCGGGACGCGACAAGCCCTGCGCTGAGCGCTGTGACCCCTGCGACGAGCCCGGAGATCGTTCGCAGCTGCCCTGCCGTCGCCGTCGAGACGTCGAGATCGGCAGCGAGGGAGACGAGGATCGGCGAGAGGACGAGCAGCGCCGCCTGGGACGCGGCAAGCGGGAGCGCAAGCGTCAAACCGATCCGCGCGTTCGGCGTGGGTCACAGGATGATCGGGACGGTGCCGCCGTCAGCGCTCCACGCGGCACCGGTGACGTAGGACGCCCGCGGCGAGCAGAGGAAGACGACGACCGCCGCGATCTCCTGCGGCTCTGCGAGCCTCCCGAGCGGGCGACCTGCTCCCACCTTCGCCAGCACCTCATCGCGATCTCCCTGCTGGTCGGCGAGCCCGCCGTCGCCGAGCCACGCGTCGGTCGCCGTCGGACCCGGCGTGACGGCGTTGCAACGGATGCCGTCCTTCGCACTGAGATCGGCCACGAGCCGCGACAGCGATAGCACGGCCGCCTTCGTCACCGAGTAGTGGGGCATCCCGGTGGAGGGTCGCTTGCCGGCCGTCGACGAGACGTTGACGATGGACGCCTGTCCGACGCGCGCAGGTGCGGCAGCGCCGCTCGGATCGCGCGGACATAGCTCATGACGTTGAGCTGCCAGTACGCGTCCCACTCCTCGTCGGAGACGTCCTCGAAGCGCGCCTGGCGCGCGACCCCGACGTTGTTGACCAGGATGTCGAGACCGCCGAGCGCAGCGACCGTCTCGGCCACGGCGCGCTCTGGCTCGCCCGGCACGGCCAGGTCGCACTCGACGTGGAGTGCCTCTCCGACGCCGGGCGCGGCGCCGCGACCACAGGTTGCGACGCGGGCGGCCTCTGCCGCAAGTTGCGCGGCGACTTCACGCCCGATCCCGCGCGTCGAGCCCGTGACGAGACAGATCCGATCGGCGAGCCCGAGCTCCACGGCGGCTAGCGTACCCCGCATGACGAGGCTGATCCTCGCCCGCCACGGCGAGACCGACTGGAATCGCGACGGCATCTGGCAGGGCCACGGAGACCCGCCCCTCAACGACCTTGGCCGCGAACAGGCGGCGGGCCTCGCCGAGCGGCTGCGCGATGTCGAGCTCGACGCGCTCTACTCGAGCGACCTTCGCCGCGCGCTCCAGACGGCGGAGTTCGTCGCCACCGCCAAGGATCTCGACGTCGTGGCACTCGGCGGGCTTCGCGAGATGGATGTCGGGTCGTGGACCGGCCTGACCCTCGCACAGATCGCCGAGCGTTTTCCCGAGATGGACCGGCACGACGGCGAGTCGCGGGAGGATTCGACGCACGGGTTGTGAGCACGCTCACCGCCATCGCCGCGACGCACGCCAGCGCTACGTGCTCGTCGTCACGCACGGTGGCGTCGTCCGTCGCTACAACGTCAGGTGCTGGGCGAACCCCTTGCCGTGCTCGGGAACTGCGACACAGCCGTCTTCGAGTACGCAGACGGCGCGTTTTCCTTGTGCGCGGCCGCACAACTGTTGTAGGCGTCCCCGCCATCCAGCGTGCACGCTCGGCATCGGGCTGTCCGAGTTCTCGATCAGTGATCTAGGCTCCGACGCCCGGCAGCTCCCCCAGGAAGCGGGGGTTGCGGATCCCACTGCGGTACGCGGCGAGCGACTGGGGCTTCACCTTCAGCTGGAAGAGCGTGCTTCCGCCCGACCAGCCCTTGTTGAAGTAGACGACCCCGATCGTTCGCGGGTGGGTCGCGATCCACTGGAACACGCGATTGACGAACGCCGGGTCGTCTTCACCTTTGAGTGCCCACTCGGCGACGAGGAACGGTCTTCCGTACGCGTAGAGCGTGTCCATGCCCTCCCACGACGGCTCGCCGCTGTCCGAGTACAAGTCGTTGGCAACGATGTCGACATAGGCTCGCCCGGGCCAGTAGGCGGCCGGCCCATTGGCGTCGATGTACGGCGTCCCATGGCCCTGTGGGTTCCACACGACGGCGACGTGTCCCGATCGAGGGATGTCCCCGCTTGTCCGAAGGAGCGGGAGCCCTGCCGCCCGAAGCTTGGCGTTGATCTTCGTGATCTGCCCGCCCCGCATGATCAGCGCAACGCGGCGGAACGCTCGGATGAACTCTCGTGTCGAGAGTACCCCGCGTTCGACCGGATGGATTGAACGCGCACCACGGGTTCCAAGAGCCGTTCATCTCTGGCCAGAGGCGCACCCAGACGTTCTCGCGGGACTGGTTGAGGACAGTCGCAAGAGCGATGTAGCGAGCGTCCTCACCACCACGCGCGATTGCGGCCGGCGCCATCGTGGTCTTCAGCGTGAGCACTGGTATCCGCCCGTCTGCGTGCTCTCTCTCGATAATGGCAGCCACGTCTTTCATCCACTCGCCGAACATCACATGCACGGCATGGTGCTTTCGGGTGAGACGGTCGAAGGCGGCCGGATCCGGGTCCGTAACGCCGAGCAGCACTTTGCCCGCAGGGGGGAGGCCGAACTCGGCTCCCTGCTGCGGGTGGGCCGCACCGGTAGCCGTCCCGACGGCGAGCACGCAGATGGCGAGCGACAGAGTTCTCACTGTGTCGAGTCCTAGGTTACGCCCTTCGATGTCCTTTGTGAAGACCGCTGAGCGGGAGCAACCCGTCAGGGTAGGCCTCGTGCCGTGCGGACCCTCGACCTGAGCTCTCGGGTCCGACCGCCCGGTCAAACTCGTCGGTGAAAAGTGCAGGATGAGTTGGCCATCCACATTGCGTTCAAGAGCAGCTCGAAGTCAGCGAGCGCAGCCGCTAGGCTGCGCGTCGTGGACGACTACACGAGCAAGTACAAGGGTGAGCAGGTCGAGGTGGCGCTGTTCGGCGGCGACTACCAGGAGGGCGTTCTCACCGCGTATTGCTCCATCGACGAGATCGCGCACGTCGAGCTCAACGGACACATCCTGATCCCGCTCCAGAATGTCGCGTCCCTGCACTGCTCGAGCCGCTGCGACGCGCCGGAGCCGGACTGGCCGCCACGCGGCCTCGCCGAGGAGGAGACGGACGAGGAGCCGTAGGGCGTGCCGGCCGCCCTCTGGAACGTCCTCAAGGCCTGGCTCGCGCTGCTCGCGGCGTCGGCGCTGCTCGCGCTCCTCGGCTACGCGATCGGCGGCTACCGGCTGGCCTCGGTCTTTGCCTTCGCGGGCCTGCTCTTCGGCCTGAGCACGTACTGGGTCGCCGACCGCGCAGTGCTGGGGATGCTCGGCGCGCGTGAGCTACCCGAGGGCGAGAGCCCGGGGACGCACTCCACCGTCGCGCGACTCGCTGCCACCGCCGGCGTGGCCAAGCCGCGGTTGTACGTGATCGCGCAAGGGCCTCCGCTCGCGCTCGCTGTCGGCCGCGGCGTCTTCCGGTCGAGCATCGCCGCCACGACGTCGCTCCTCCGCCTACCTGTTCCAGCCGAGGTGGAGGCTGTCCTCGCCCACGAGGTCGCTCACGTGCGGACGACGCGACATCGTCGTCCAGACCCCTGTCGTGCTCGTCTCGGCCGCGCTCGTCGAGGCGAGCCGGCTCGGCGGGTGGCTTTCGCGAGCGCTGCTCTACGTGCTCGGGCCGGTCGCAGCCGCGCTCCAGCACGTCATGCTGTCGCGCAAGCGGGAGTACCGCGCGGACGCGCTCGCCGCAGAGCTCACGGGCTCGGCGGACGACCTGGCAGACGCGCTCCTGCGCCTCGACCAGGCGCTCGAGCTCGTCGAGTTCGAGGCGAGCCCGGCGGCCGAGCCGTTGTTCACGGTCGATCCGTTCGAAGACGCCGGCCTCGCGACGATGTTCTCGTCACATCCACCCGTCGCCGAGCGAGTCCGCCGGCTGCGGAACCGCTCCGAAACGACCGAGGCCGCCCTGGGGCGGCCTCGAAAGTAATCCGGCGGCGTCCTACTCTCCCGGGGGCTTTCGCCCCGAGTACCATCGGCGCTGGCGGGCTTAACTGCTCTGTTCGGAATGGGAAGAGGTGTACCCCCGCCGCTATGACCACCGGAAATTGTGAGTTCGTCGGCGCTCCCTCTCGCGCTCGCGGCATGGTGCCGGCATCGGCACGCTGTTGACGCGGGCGCGAAAAGCGAGCATCGCGCACCCTCAAAACTCCATAGCAGCTCATCGGTGTTCAAAATCAAGACCTCGGGCAATTAGTACGGGTCCGCTGAACGCGTTGCCGCGCTTACACGTCCCGCCTATCAACGTGGTCGTCTACCACGGCCCTTACTCCCTCTAGGGGATGGGGAGCCTTATCTCGGAGCGGGCTTCCTGCTTAGATGCTTTCAGCTGTTATCCCAACCGGACGTGGCTAATCAGCAGCGCCGTTGGCACGACGACTGATACACCAGAGGTCCGTTCATCTCGGTCCTCTCGTACTAGAGACGACCCTCCTCAAGCTCCCAACGCCCATGGCGGATAGGGACCGAACTGTCTCACGACGTTCTGAACCCAGCTCGCGTGCCTCTTTAATGGACGAACAGTCCAACCCTTGGGACCTGCTACAGCCCCAGGATGAGACGAGCCGACATCGAGGTGCCAAACCGCGCCGTCGCTGTGGACGCTTGGGCGCGATAAGCCTGTTATCCCCGGAGTACCTTTTATCCGTTGAGCGACAGCGATTCCACTCTCCACTGCCGGATCACTAAGGCCTGCTTTCGCACCTGCTCGACCTGTCAGTCTCGCAGTCAAGCTCCCTTATGCCTTTGCACTCTACGCACGATTTCCAACCGTACTGAGGGAACCTTTGCGCGCCTCCGTTACATTTTGGGAGGCGACCGCCCCAGTCAAACTACCCACCAAACGCTGTTCCCGACCCGGATCACGGTATCGGGTTAGAAGACCAGAACATGCAGGGTGGTATCCCAAGGTTGGCTCCACGAGAGCTAGCGCTCCCGCTTCAAAGCCTCCCACCTATCCTGGACAACACATCCCGAACTCCAACGTCAAGCTGTAGTAAAGGTTCACGGGGTCTTTCCGTCCAGCCACGGGTACTCGGCATCTTCACCGAGACTACAGTTTCACCGGGTCCCTCGAAGAGACAGCGCCCAAGTCGTTACGCCATTCGTGCAGGTCGGAACTTACCCGACAAGGAATTTCGCTACCTTAGGACGGTTATAGTTACCGCCGCCGTTTACCGGGGCTTGGTTTCAAAGCTTCGCCCGAAGGCTAACCTCTCCACTTGACCTTCCGGCACCGGGCAGGCGTCAGCCCCTATACGTCGTCTTTCGACTTCGCAGAGACCTGTGTTTTTGGTAAACAGTCGCTTGGGCCGTTTCACTGCGGCCCCTTCAGGCTCCGGCCGCGAAGGCCTTCACCCTACGGGGGCGCCCCTTCTTCCGAAGTTACGGGGCCATTTTGCCGAGTTCCTTTTCGAGGGTTCTCCCGATCGCCTTAGTATTCTCTACCTGCCCACCTGTGTCGGTTTTGGTACGGGCACGCTCCGTCTCCCTAGAGGCTTTTCTAGGAGGCATGGCTTCAGGAACTTCACCCTTTCGGGCTCGGCATCCCGTCTCAGACTTATGCCCGGCGGATTTTCCTACCGGACGTCCTACGCGGTTACCCCAGGACAACCATCGCCTGGGATTCCTTAGCCTACCCCGTCCCCCCATTGGTCAAACGACGGATACGTGGTACCGGAATATCAACCGGTTGGCCATCGCCTACGCCTTTCGGCCTCGGCTTAGGTCCCGACTAACCCTGAGCAGATTAGCTTTACTCAGGAACCCTTGGGCATTCGGCGGACGAGTTTCTCACTCGTCTTTCGTTACTCGTGCCAGCATTCTCACTTCCCAGGCCTCCACGGCTGGCTTCCGCCGCCGCTTCGCCGGCCTGGGAACGCTCCCCTACCACTCCGCTTACGCGAAGTCCGTGGCTTCGGTTCTTGGCTTGAGCCCCGTTACATCATCCGCGCCCGATCACTTGACCAGTGAGCTGTTACGCACTCTTTTAATGGTGGCTGCTTCTAAGCCAACATCCTGGTTGTCTCGGCAATCGGACATCGTTTCCCACTTAGCCAAGAATTAGGGACCTTAGCCGACGGTCTGGGCTGTTTCCCTTTTGAGCACGAAGCTTAGCCCCCGCACTCTGACTGCCGTGCTCTGGACTGCCGGTATTCGGAGTTTGTCTGAGGTCGGTAAGCTGGTAGGCCCCCTAGCCCAAACAGTGCTCTACCGCCGGCAGTGAACGCACGACGCTATACCTAAATATATTTCGGGGAGAACCAGATATCTCTGAGTTTGATTAGCCTTTCACTCCGACCCACAGGTCATCCGAGCAGTTTTCAACCTACTTCGGTTCGGCCCTCCACGGGGTCTTACCCCCGCTTCAGCCTGCCCATGGGTAGATCACTCAGTTTCGGGTCTACCTCCAACGACTGAATCGCCCTGTTCGGACTCGCTTTCGCTTCGGCTCCGTTTCCTTAACCTTGCCGTTGAAGAGTAACTCGCTGGCTCATTATGCAAAAAGCACGCCGTCACAGAACAAGTCTGCTCCGACCGCTTGTAAGCACACGGTTTCAGGTACTATTTCACTCCCCTTCCGGGGTACTTTTCACCTTTCCCTCACGGTACTAGTTCACTATCGGTCGCCAAGGAGTACTTAGCCTTGCGGGGTGGTCCCCGCGGGTTCCGACCGGGTTTCCCGTGCCCGGCCGTACTCAGGTACCTATCAAGGAAGACCGCTCGCTTTCACCTACGGGACTGTTACCCGCTGTGGTGCAGCGTTCCATCTGCTTCGGCTAACGAACGGTTTTGTAACTCCCCGACCCGCCGGCAGACGGATCAAGACAGGACCTACAACCCCTGCGTGACAACGGCTGCCGCCTGTCACATCACGCAGGTTTGGGCTCATCCCCTTTCGCTCGCCACTACTCAGGGAGTCGAGGTTTCTTTCCTTTCCTCGGGTTACTAAGATGTTTCAGTTCACCCGCTTACCGCTACCCACCCTATGTATTCAGGTGGGAGCACGCGCGCATTACCACGCGTAGGTTTCCCCATTCGGACATCCCGGGATCAAAGGTTGGTCAGCACCTCCCCCGGGCTTTTCGCAGCCGCCCACGTCCTTCATCGGCTCTTGGCGCCTAGGCATCCACCGTGTGCTCTTCGTCTCTTGATCGTGAAGAACACCGTGTATTGCTGCTATGGAGTTTTCAAGGTACGCGCGACCGAAGAAACGCGTCACCGAGAAGACCCGCCAAGAACAGGGCGGTCTCTCAAAACTCAACAGCGTGGCTGACATCACGTGTCGAGGTCAACGTTATTTCCAGGCGAGCTGCACTTAGATGCGCCGTCCGAAGGACGGGCCAAAGAACAGCGCCTGCCGGGGAAAATCCCCAGCATTCCCTAGAAAGGAGGTGATCCAGCCGCAGCTTCCGCTACGGCTACCTTGTTACGACTTCACCCCAGTCACTGACCCCACCTTCGACGGCTCCCCCCCTTGCGGGTTAGGCCACCGGCTTCGGGTGTTGCCGGCTTCCGTGGTGTGACGGGCGGTGTGTACAAGGCCCGAGAACGTATTCACCGCGGCGTTGCTGATCCGCGATTACTAGCAACTCCGCCTTCATGGAGGCGAGTTTCAGCCTCCAATCCGAACCGGGACCGGTTTTTTGGGATTCGCTCCCCCTCGCGGGTTTGCAGCCCTTTGTACCGGCCAATGTAGCACGTTTGTAGCCCAGGACATAAGGGTCATGCTGACCTGACATCATCCCCACCTTCCTCCGACTTGTCGCCGGCAGTCTCCCTAGAGTCCCCGACATTACTCGCTGGCAACTAAGGACAGGGGTTGCGCTCGTTGCGGGACTTAACCCAACATCTCACGACACGAGCTGACGACGGCCATGCAACACCTGTGCATGAGCCCCGAAGGGCTGCCGTATCTCTACGGACATTCCCATGCATGTCAAGCCCTGGTAAGGTTCTTCGCGTTGCGTCGAATTAAACAACATGCTCCGCTGCTTGTGCGGGCCCCCGTCAATTCCTTTGAGTTTTAGCCTTGCGGCCGTACTCCCCAGGCGGGGTGCTTAATGCGTTAGCTTCGGCACAGAGAGAGTTGACACTCCCCACACCTAGCACCCATCGTTTACGGCGTGGACTACCAGGGTATCTAATCCTGTTTGCTCCCCACGCTTTCGCGTCTCAGCGTCAGTACCGTCCCAGAGAGCCGCCTTCGCCACGGGTGTTCTTCCCGATATCTGCGCATTTCACCGCTACACCGGGAATTCCGCTCTCCTCTTCCGGACTCTAGCCAAGTGGTTTCCACCGACAGCTCGAGGTTGAGCCTCGAGTTTTCACAACGGACCTACTTGGCCGCCTACACGCGCTTTACGCCCAATAAATCCGGACAACGCTAGCCCCCTACGTATTACCGCGGCTGCTGGCACGTAGTTAGCCGGGGCTTCTTCTGGAGGTACCGTCACCCTCTGGGCTATTCACCCGAGGAGCTTCGTCCCTCCTGAAAGCGGTTTACAACCCGAAGGCCTTCTTCCCGCACGCGGCGTCGCTGCGTCAGGCTTTCGCCCATTGCGCAAGATTCCCCACTGCTGCCTCCCGTAGGAGTCTGGGCCGTGTCTCAGTCCCAGTGTGGCTGATCGTCCTCTCAGACCAGCTACGGATCGGAGCCTTGGTGGGCCGTTACCCCACCAACAAGCTAATCCGCCGCAGGCCCCTCCTCTGCCAGATGCCGAAGCCACCTTTTCTCCGGCGCCCGAAGGCTCCGGAGACCATCCGGTATTAATCCGGGTTTCCCCGGGCTATCCCAGTGCAGAGGGCAGGTTACCCACGTGTTACTCACCCGTTCGCCGCTTTCCCCAAGCCCGAAGGCCTGGTTCTCGCTCGACTTGCATGTGTTAGGCGCGCCGCCAGCGTTCGTCCTGAGCCAGGATCAAACTCTCCGTGAAGATCAACGTTTCCTCACCGTCTGGACCGGCACGAATGCCGAGCAGCGAGCCTTGGAAGCTGATTCAAGTTGAGCTTGAGCTCAAAGGTCGCGTCCGAAGACGCGACGGGATATGGCCCTCCACCGGTCCACGAAGGACCGATCGAGGGTCTCGATCGCAAATGCACGCTGTTGAGTTTTCAAAGACCGCACCCCTCGTTGGGGCTGAAAAAAGCCTCCGGCTCGCACCAGAGGCCCATCGTGCTTCGAGATACAGGTCGTATCGTGTCGGCTCGACGGGTCTCCGTTGTCGATTGCAGGCTTCTCGCAGCCTCTGTCGAGGCGGCTCGAGGATGGTAGCAGAGTCGGGCGTCAGTCGGAAGCAAGCCTGACGTAGCGCCGCTTTCCCGCCTGGACGAGAGCCCCGGCGAGCGTGCTCCGCGGCACGTCGAGGTCATGGACGACCTGGCCGTCCACCTTCACGCCACCCTGCGCGAGCAGCCGGCGCGCCTCGCTCGTCGACGCGACGCCGAGGACGTCGACGAGGAGCGCCGGCAGGTGCACCGGATCCCCGTCGGGAAGCGCGCCGTCTGGAACGTCCTCTGGGCGGCAGTCCCTCGCGAATGACGCGCGTGAAGTGTGCCTCCGCCGCCTGCGCCGCCTCGTCGCCGTGGCTGCGGGTGACGATGAACCGCGCCAACGCGAGCTTTGCCTCGAGCGGATCGCCGGCAGGTGCGCCGCCTGCGTCCATCACCAGCCGGTACCACTGGTCGAGCGCGGAGTCGGGGATGCGCATCGCCTTGCCGAACTGCTCCTCGGGAGACTCGGCGAGACCGATGTAGTTCCCTTTCGACTGGCTCATCAGCTGGTCGTCCCATGAGACGAGCAGCTCGACCGTGAGCGCCACCTGGGGATCCTGGCCGTATGCCTGCTGCACCTCGCGTCCCATGAGGAGGTTGTAGAGCTGGTCGGTGCCGCCGAGCTCGACGTCGGCCTCGACGGCGACCGAGTCGTAGCCCTGCATGATCGGATAGAGGAGCTCCGAGACCGAGATCGGCTGCTGGGCCGCAAAGCGCTTCGCGAAGTCGTCACGCTCGAGCAGCTGGGCCACCGTCGCCGTTCGCGTCAGACGCACGATCTCGGCGTAGTCGAGCTTCCCGAGCCACTCGCTGTTGAAGCGCAGCTCCGTGCGCTCGCGGTCGATGATCGCCGTCGCCTGCTCGAAGTAGAGCTGGGCGTTGCGGTCGATCTCCTCGGCGGACAGGATCGGCCGCTTGGCCGAGCGGCCCGAGGGGTCGCCGATGCGCGTCGTGTAGTCGCCGACGATCAGCACGCCGATGTGCCCTTCCCGCTGGAATGCGGCCATCCGCTGCAGTGGCACGCCGTGCCCGAGCGTCACGTCGGCCGTGGTGACATCGATCCCGAGCTTCACGCGCAACGGGCGGCCGAGGGCGAGCTTCGCCTCGAGCGCCCCCTCCGGGGACACGTGCACCGCGTTCTGCGTCAGCTCTGCCACTCCCATGTGGAAGGCAACGTTACAATTCTCTGGCTCTGTTCCGGTCGAAGCGGTCCACTGGGGAGAGACCACGCCGACGGAGGATTCGCAAGCTTCGACTGCTCGCACTCCTCGTCGTGCTCGGTCTCGTTGGCAGCGCGTCATTCGCGTTCGGTCTCGTGACCGCGCTTGCAAGTGAGATCCCCAAGCTCGACCCGGCCCGGTACCGGCCTGACAAGAACAGCTACGTCTACTCCTCGGACGGTCACGTCCTCGCGGTGCTCCGAGGTGACGAGGCGCGGATCGTCGTCAAGTCGGAGGAGATCTCCGATGTGATGAAGCAGGCGATCGTCGCCGTCGAGGACCGCCGCTTCTTCGAGCATCGCGGCATCGACGTGCGGGGCATCGCACGCGCCGTCTGGCAGGACTTCCGCAACCGCGCCGTCGTCGAGGGCGGGTCGACCATCACGCAGCAGTTCGTCAAGAACGCATACGTCCACTCCAACCGCACCGTCGAGCGAAAGCTCAAGGAGGCAGCGCTCGCCTGGCAGCTCGAGCAGCGGTGGACGAAGGACCGGATCCTCACCGCCTACCTCAACACGATCTACTTCGGCAATGGCGCCTACGGGATCGAGCAGGCGTCACGCGTCTACTTCCGCCATCGCGCGGACGCGCTGAGCATCGCGGAGGCGGCGCTCCTCGCCGGCATTCCCGCAGATCCGACGCGCTACGACCCGGCGGCGAACCCCCGACAGGCACGAGCGCGGCGCCATCTCGTCCTCAAGGCGATGTTCGACGAGGGCGACCTGACGCGAGGCGAGTACCGCCGCGCTGACAAGAAGCCCTTGCCAGATCCCGACGCGATCAGGTTGCCCGGGATCCAGGGCCCTGCGCCGTACTTCACGAACTACGTCAAGCAGCAGCTCGTCGACGAGTACGGCACCGCGCGCGTGTTCGGCGGAGGCTTGCGGGTGCACACGTCGATCGACCTCGGTCTCCAGGAGCTCGCCCGCGATGCGATCGCCAAGTGGCTGCCCGATCCCAACGGCCCGGCAGCGGCCCTCGTCGCAATCGACCCGCGCGACGGACGTGTCCTCGCGATGGCGGGCGGACGCAACTACACGACGAGCCAGTTCAACCTCGCCGTCCAGGGCCAGCGCCAGCCGGGGTCGTCGTTCAAGCCCATGGCCCTCGCCGCAGCGCTCGACCAGGGCATCTCGCCGACGACGACGTTCGTCTCGAAGCCCGTCACTATCTTCATCGGCGACAAGTACTGGAGCGTCGAGAACTACGAGGGCTCCAATCTCGGGACGATCGATCTCGAGACTGCGACGACGTACTCGGACAACACCGTCTACGCACAGCTGACCGACCTCGTTCGCCCGCGCGCCGTCGCCACGATGGCACGGAAGCTCGGCATCACGAGCCCGATCAAGGGCTACTTCTCGCTGACCCTCGGCGGCGAGGCGGTCAACCCGCTCGAGATGGCACGCGCGTACGCCTCGCTCGCGAACGACGGCAATCGCATCGACGGCGCGTTGATGGGCAACGTGCCACGTGCCATCGTCTCGATCGGCAAGCGCGAGAACCTCCCGATCCCCAAGCCTGCGCTCGACGAGAACAACGCTCGCATCGTCACACGGCTGCTCCAGAACGTCGTCGAGAGCGGGACGGGCAAGCGCGCCCAGCTCGCCGACGGCCGTCCGGTTGCCGGCAAGACCGGCACCACCGAGAACTACGGTGACGCGTGGTTCGTCGGCTACACGCCGCAACTGGCGGTCGCCGTCTGGGTCGGCTACCCGAACGAGCTCCGGCCGATGCTCGGCGACTACCACGGCGATCCGGTCGCCGGCGGCACGTACCCGGCTCTCATCTTCAAGGCCTTCATGGAGCAGGCGCTCGACGCGACGGACGCCGTGCCCGAGTCGTTTACGCCGCCGTCGTATCCCTACGCGTCCCCGCAGCGTGTGGTCTTCCGCGACGGCCTCTGGCGTACGGACAACGGCTACTGCCGCAACACGCGCGTCGTCCTCTACTTCACGGGCACCGGCCCCGAGACGACGGCCAACTGCAAGCAGAACGAGGTCGAGGTGCCGAACGTCATCGGGCTCACCTACGACGAGGCGGTCGCCCGGCTTGCGCTTCAACCGCTCGAGGCGGAGCCGGTGTACAAGCCTGCTCGCCCGAGACAACGCGTCGGCATCGTCGTGTCCGAGCTGCCCGGTGTGGGCGCGCGCCTCTCGTCCTACGACACGGTGCGGCTCGCTCGTGACGAAGGCGACGAAAGGCGTGGTTCCGAACGTCGTCGGAAGGGTGGAGGCGCGAGCACGCGCACGGCTCGCGGCCGCGGCATCTCGTTCCGGTCGTCGTCGAACGGGCTGTGAAGGGCAAGCCTGGACGGGTCGTGTCCCAGCGCCCCGTCGGAGGCGTCGCTGGAGCGCCTGGAATGCGCGTCAGGATCGTCGTCGTCCGCCGGCCAGCGCGGGCCGGCTGAGATAGCGAGAGCCGCCGACGACGTAGCGCCACGGCTCGTCGACGGCCACCGTCAGACCGATGCGCGGGCCGGTCGACGATCTCGACATCGGTCGCACGAGCGAGCAGCTCGAACGGCGGACGGTCGAGCGGAAGGCCGTCGTGCTCCCCCGTGATCCCGAGCGCCTGCGTCAGCCTGCCCGGCCCGGCGCACAGTAGGCGCGGATCGTCGAGCCCGCGGCGACGCACCATGGCGTCGACCCCGGTCAGCGGCTCGAGGGCACGGATCAGCACCGCCTCGGGCGAGCCTTCGTCGCCGCAGACGGCATTCAGGCACCAGTGCACGCCGTACGAGCGGTAGACGTACGCCCGGCCCGGTGGCCCGAACATCGACTCACGGCTCGGTGACCGTCCCTTGAAGCCGTGACTCGCGGGATCGCCGACTGCGTACGCCTCGACTTCGACGATCGATGCCCCCGGCGCCGGCGAAGTGGAGCGTCGCGCCGACGAGGTCGGGTGCGACTTCGTGCACCGAGCGCGCGAAGAAGTCTTGGGCTAGCTTCAGAAGAGCTTGGCCGAGCCCGTTTGGCGGGCGCTCGCCTCGAGCAGCTTTCGCGCACGGCGGCCGAGATCAGTGAGATCGACCTTCCCCGACTCCGACTGCTCAGCGATCAGCTCGGCGAGCTCGAGCGACTGGTCGATGAGCGGCGACGACGCCGAGACGTCGTGCCCCATGTCGTGGAGGATCGTGCGCTCGGTGCGGGACGCGATCACCGGCTCGGAGATCCCTTCGACCCAGACGCGTGTGCGCTTGCCACTCCCCCGCTCCTCCGCGTCGAGCGGCTCGAGCGAGTAGATCTTGTCGGCCCTCGCGTACTTCCCGAAGCCGAGGAAGACCATCCGGGTGGAGCTACCGTCCGCCACGAGGCGATTATCCCAAAGCGCGCGCGAGAGCCTCGACGACGCGCTCCTGATCCTCCGCCGTGACGACGGACGAGAACGGCAGGGACAGCAGCCGCCTGCTCGCCTCCTCGGACACGGGGCACAGTCCCTCGGCGAAGCCGTACCGCTCGCGCATGTACGGCTGGAGGTGGATCGACGGCAGGTAACGACTCGTCTGGATCCCAGCGGTTTCGAGCTCGGCGATCACGTGCTCGCGATCGATGGCAGGCGCAAGGCGCACGGGATAGACGAACCATGAGCGGCGGTGGTCGGCGTCGTCGGCGAGCAACGGCTCTGCGCCGTCGACGGCTGCGAGGAGCTCCGCGTACCGAGCCGCCGCGTCTGACCGCAGCGCCAGCAGGCGATCGAGCTTCTCGAGTTGGGCGACGCCGAGCGCAGCCGTGACGTCGGACATGCGGTAGTTGAAGCCCAGCCGCGCGTGCTCGAGCCAACCCCCCGAGTCGGCTCGGCCCTGGTTGGACAGGCTCTTGAGCAGCCGCCACTCGTCCTCCGAGCCCGTGACGACCATTCCTCCCTCTCCTGTCGTCATCTGCTTGTTCGGGTAGAAGGCGAAGACGGCGAGATGGCCGTGCGAGCCGAGCGGGCGGCCCTTGTAGGTCGCGCCGAGTGCCTCGCAGGCGTCCTCGATCAGCACGAGGCCGTGGCGGTCGCAGATCTCGCGCAGCGGATCGAGCTCGCAGGGATAGCCGAAGATGTCGACGGCGACGACCGCGCGCGTTCTCTCGGTCACGGCCGCATCGACGGCGGCGGGGTCGAGGTTGAGCGTTGCGGGATCGATGTCAGCGAATACGGGGATCGCGCCTTCGTAGATGGCGCAGTTGGCGGACGCAACGAACGAGAAGGGCGACGTGATCACCTCGTCGTCCGGCCCGACACCGGCGAGCCGCATGCAGAGATGAAGCCCGGTCGTCCCGCTCGAGACCGCAGCAGCGTGGGATGCGCCCGTCCGCTCCGCGAGCATCGCCTCGAAACGGTCGACCATCGGGCCGAGCGAGAGGCGACCCGAGCGCAGGACCTCGAGAACGAGCTCCTCCTCGCGTTCGTCGAGATACGCCCCCGACAGCGGGACGGGCGTTCTTGACGGTGAAGGGGACAGACTGAAGTCAGTCCCCTTCGCGGCGCCTTTCGTCACGCCTGGGCGGGAGTGCGCGTCTGGTAGTCGAGCCAGTCGGCCCACTGCGGCTTGCGCCCGTGGATCGTGTCCCCGTACGCCTGCTGGAGCTCGAGCGTGACCGGCCCCGGAAGGCCGATCTCCTGGTCGTCGACGGAACGGATCGGCGTCACCTCGACGGCGGTGCCGCACATGAAGGCCTCGTCGGCGGTGTAGAGGTCGGTGCGGATGAGACGTGTCTCGCGCACCGCGTAGCCGAGTGAGCGGGCGAGCTCGATGATCGTCTCGCGCGTGATGCCTCGAAGGATCGACGCGGACAGATCCGGCGTGGAGATCACGCCGTCCTTGACGATGAAGACGCTCTCGCCGGAGCCGTCGGCGATGTACCCGTCGTCGGTGAGCAGGATCGCCTCGTCGTAGCCGGAGCGCTGGGCCTCGTGCACGGCCAGCATCGAGTTGAGGTAGATGCCCGTCGCCTTGGCGACGTGGGGAATCGTGTTCGGCCCGACGCGCTTCCAGGACGAGATCATCGCTCGGATGCCGCTCCGCTGGCCCTCCTCGCCGAGGTACGCGCCCCACGGGAAGGTGAGGATCGCCACCTCCACGTCGTTGCCGCGCGTGTGCACGCCGAGCTCGCCGTAGCCGTAGAAGGCGATCGGGCGCAGGTACGACTCCACGAGCCCGTTGACCGCGAGCGTCTCGTGGCATGCGGCGCGGAGCTCCTCGACCGAGTACGGCAGATCCATGTAGAGGAGCTTTGCCGACGTCTCGAGCCGACGAAGGTGGTCGCGAAGCCGGAAGACCGCTGGGCCCCGTTCAGTTGCGTAGCAGCGGATGCCCTCGAAGACGCCGGTGCCGTAGTGCAACCCGTGGCTCGCCACGTGGATCCGGGCATCTGCCCAGTCCACGAGCTCGCCGTTCATCCAGATCTTCTCGGTCTCCTGCACCGCGAGCGAAAGTCTAGTCGTCCGCAACGATGTCACGCGGGACTGCGCGGGCGAGGCGCACGAGCTCGCCGGGAGACAGGCCGGCCATGTGCCGCGGCGATCCCGCTCCAACCCAGACCCGGTCTGCGCCGAGCAGCGTCCGCTCGAGGATGACGGCCCGTGCGTCGGGCAACGGAAACGGCGACACCGCGCCCGGGGAGAAGCCTGTCAGGGCGACAACCCGATCCGGCTCGACGACGCTCACGCTCTCGACGCCGGCCGCAGCGGCCACCTTCTTCGCGTCGGCGCGGCGGTCTCCCGGAACGAGCGCGACGATCGCCTTCCCGTCGAACTCGAAGGCGAGCGTCTTGACAATGCGACTCAGGGGGACGCCCACGGCGCGTGCGGCGTCACGTGCGGTCGTCGTGCCGGTCTCGAACTCTTCGATCCGCGCCTCGGCTCCCGACGCGCGGAGGTACTCGCTCACGCGAGCTACGGCCTCAGGCAGCTCCTTCACGACGAGCCTGCGAGCGTGATGAACCGGGCGTCGTCGAAGCCCGCGTCGAGGAGACGCTGGACGAGATCGGGAGGAGCGGGCGAGTCGATGGACAGCGCCATGAGCGCCTTGCCACCCTCGTTCGTCCGCGACACGGCCATGTTCGCGATGTTGATCCCGGCCTCACCGAAGAGCGTCCCGACGCGGCCGATCACGCCCGGCCGGTCGTCGTAGCGGAAGAAGGCCATCAGCGGCGCCACCTCGATGTCGATCCGGTAGCCGAGCACGTCCACGAGCCACGGACGATCCTCGACGCCGATCGTCGTTGCGGCGACTCTTGCCTCGGACGTCGCCGACCACACGCCTACCGCGAGCAAGGCTCGTGAAGTCACGAGACGTCCGCTGCTTCTCCTCTTCCACCGTGATCCCGCGCTCGGCAGCGACGAGCGGCGCGTTCACGTAGTTGACCGGCTGCTCCGTCCGGCCCGCGAACGCGCCGTTGAGCGCGGAGACGGTGAGGAGTCGCGTGTCGTGGTCGGCGAGCCGGCCGTGCACCTCGAGCACGATCCGGTCGGCCCGCCCGCCGGCGAGCTCCATCGCGAGCCGCCCGAGCGTCGCTGCGAGTGGCACGAACGGCGCGAGCTCCTCCACCTCGTCCGCCCGGAGCGCCGGGCTGTTGATCGCGTTCGTGACGAGGCCACCGTCGAGCGCCGCGACCACCTGCTCGGCGACGATCACGCCCGCGCGATCCTGTGCCTCCTCCGTCGACGCGGCGAGGTGCGGTGTGACGACGACGTTGTCGAATTCGAGGAGCGGTCCGTCGTACGGTTCCGACGAGAACACGTCGAGACCCGCGCCGGCCACCTTGCCCGAGCGCAACGCTGCAACCAACGCCTCCTCGTCGACGAGCTCGCCGCGCGCGGTGTTGACGACCCGGACGCCGTCCTTGGCTCCAGCGAGCACGTCTGCGCCGAGCACGCCCCGCGTCTCGTCGGTGAGGGGGAGGTGAAGCGTGAGGAAGTCGGCGCTTACGACGGCCGCCTCGATGGTCTCGACCGGCTCGGCACCGAGCTCGCGGACGCGCTCGGTCGCGACGTAGGGGTCGTACGCGACCACGCGCATCCCGAGCGCCAGCGCTCTTCGCGCCACCTGCTGGCCGACGCGACCGAGCCCGAGAATGGCGAGCGTCTTCCCCGAGAGCTCGTGCCCCGCGTACGCCGCACGCTCCCAGCGACCAGCCTTGAGCGCCGCGTGCGCCTGCGGGATGTTGCGCGACAGGGCAAGCAGCAATCCGATCGTGTGCTCCGCGGCGGAGACGATCGTCGACTCCGGGGCGTTCGCAACGACGATCCCGAGGCGCGTGGCTGCGTCGATGTCGATGTTGTCGACGCCGACGCCGGCGCGGCCGATCACCTTCAGGCGCGTCGCGCGATCGAGCAGCGTCCGCGTCCAGCGTCGTCCCCGAGCGGATGACGATCGCCTCGTAGCTCTCCGATGATCGTCGCCAGGTCGGACTCGCCATCGACGTCGACCTCGAACCGTGACCGCAGGAGGTCGAGGCCCGCGTTGAGCGATTGGCTCCCGAACGAGAATCCGCGTCACACGGAGGTCAGCTCGAACGCCTCGACCGCACGCGGAACGCCGACACCGCGCGCAATGTCGGCGCCGACCTCGACGAGCGCGAGCTCGACCGCGGCCAGCGCGGCGACGATGTCGAAGACGTCGTAGTAGCCGATGTGGCCGATGCGGAACACGTGCTCCTTCAGCGGTCCGTGGCCGCCCGCGAGCTGAACGCCGTGTCGCTCGCGAACGAGCGAGACGAGCTCGGCCGCGTCGACGCCCGACGGCGTCCTCGCCGCCGTCACGACAGCGGCCGTGTCGTCGTCGGGCGAGAACAGCTCCAGCCCCATCGCCTTCAGGCCGGCGCGGCACGCCCGGCCAAGCCGGCGGTGTCGATCGAAGGCCGTCTCGAGCCCTTCTGCGAGCAGGAGGCCAAGCGCGACGTCGAGGGCCTTGACGAGCGAGACGGCCGGCGTGAACGGCGCATCGAGGATCTCCTGCGCCTTGCGTGTCCGCTCCCAGTCGAAGTAGTAGCGGGGCGAGGACGACCGGCCCTCCGTGGCCCACACCGCATCGGAGACGGCCACGATCGCGAGCCCGGGCGGCGTCATCAGAGCCTTCTGCGAGCCGGAGCAGAGGACGTCCACGCCCCACTCGTCCATCTCGAGCGGCACCGCGCCGAGGCTCGACACGGCGTCGACGACGACGTGCGCCCCGGACGGGCGGATCACGTCCGCGAAGGCCCGAAGGTCGCTCACGACCCCGGTCGACGTCTCCGCGTGCGTGAGCAAGACGGCGCTCGAACCCCTTCCAGTCTCGCCGAGCATCGATGCGAGATCGTCGGCGTTCGGAACCTCGCCCCAGGTGTACCGAAGGGCAGTGACATCGCAGCCGTAGCGCTCCGCGATCTCGATCCAGCGCTCGCCGAACGCACCGGCGGACACGACGACGACACGCGCTCCCGGACCGCAGAGATTCGCGATCGCGGACTCCATCGCTCCCGTGCCGGAGGCGGTGAAGAGCAGCGCGTCGGACGACGTGCGGCACACCTCCTTGAGCTGCGCCAGGCACGCGCGCGTAGACGGGACGGAAGTCGGCGCCGCGATGGTGAACGATCGGCTCCGCGAGCGCCGCGAGCACTTCTGGCGGCACCGGCGTCGGCCCGGGCGTAAACAGATATCGCTTCTGGGGCACCGTCACGCAGGGTATCGCGCGACCCGCAACTCGTCTATTAGGATCTTCCGCCTCAGACGTCCCGAGGGAAGGTGGCAGCAGATGGAGAACGGCGGATCGGTCGTCTCGGCAGTCGACGTCACGCGCCGCTACGGCGAAGGAGACACCTGCGTCCACGCCCTCCGCGGCGTCACGCTCGATGTCGCACGCGGCAAGCTGACCGCCGTGATGGGGCCGTCGGGCTCGGGCAAGTCGACGCTCATGCACATCCTCGCCGGCCTCGACAAGCCGACCTCGGGGACGGTGTCGATCGACGGCACCGAGATCACGACTCTCGGTGACAGTGCGCTGACGAAGCTCCGCCGCAAGCACATCGGCTTCGTGTTCCAGTTCTTCAACCTCCTCCCCATGCTCAGCGCCGAGGAGAATGTCCGGCTACCTCTGACGATCGCGGGCAAGAAGCCCGACAAGGAGTTCTTCGAGGGCCTCATCGACAAGATGGGTCTCGCTGACCGGCGCACGCACCGGCCGAGCGAGCTGTCCGGCGGTCAGCAGCAGCGCGTTGCCATCGCGCGCTCGCTCGTGTCCCAGCCGACGGTGGTGTTCGCAGACGAGCCGACCGGGAACCTCGACTCCGCCACCTCGGGGGAGATCCTCGAGCTGATGCGAAACTCGGTCGACGAGCTCGGCCAGACGACCGTCATGGTCACGCACGACCCGCGTGCCGCCGCGATCGCCGACCGGATCCTGTTCCTCGCCGACGGCAGCATCGTCAAGGACATGTCCGGCGCCACGGCGAGTGACGTGATCACCGCCATGGACGAGCTCAGCCTGGCGTGACACGCGTCGCCCTCCGCGCACTCTGGGGCAGGAAGCTCCGTACGCTCCTCACGGGCTTCGCAATCGTGCTCGGCGTGGCGACGATCACGGGGACGTTCGTCCTCACCGACTCGATCTCGAAGGCGTTCGACTCGATCTTCACGACGATCTACAAGGGTACGGACGCAGTCATCACGGGGAAGGCGGCGTTCGACATCTCCAGCGACTCCGGCGTCGAGGCGCCGGCCTTCGACGAGTCGCTCCTGCCCAAGGTCAAACGGCTCGACGGTGTTGGCGGCCGCCGTGGGAGGCGTCGGCGGTGAGGCGCAGCTGATCGACGACGCGGGCGATGTGATCCAGTTCGGCGGCGCGCCGAACATCGGGTTCTCGATCGACCCCACGCAGGCTCGGCTGAACTCCATCGTCCTCAAGGACGGAACCTGGCCACAGGACGACGAAGTCGCCGTCGACACGAGCACCGCGTCGAAGGAGAACCTCGCTGTCGGCGACGTGATCGACGTCCAGGGACAGGGCGCCGCCCAGACGATGCGGATCGCCGGCCTGTTCGACTTCTCGAGCGAGGGCAACATCGGCGGCGCGACGCTGGCTGCGTTCAACCTCTCGACCGCGCAGCTCCTCTTCAGGAAAGTGGGAAAGCTCGACCAGATTCGTGCCGCTGCGAAGGAGGGGACCTCGCCGGAAGAGCTCGTTCGGCAGATCGAGGAGATCCTCCCGCCTGGGACGCAGGTGCGCTCGGGCATTGCGCAGGCTGACGAGGACGCGAGCGACACGCAGTCGTTCCTCACCTTCCTCCAGGGATTCCTGCTCGCGTTCGGCTTCATCGCGCTCTTCGTCGGCGCCTTCGTGATCTTCAACGCGCTCTCCATCACCGTCGCCCAGCGGACGCGGGAGTTCGCCACGCTGCGGACGATCGGGGCCTCTCGCCGCCAGATCCGGCGATCTGTGCTGATCGAGTCCTTCGTGGTCGGGCTCCTTGCGTCGCTGACCGGGCTCGTCTTCGGGCTCGCACTCGCCAAGGGACTCTTCTGGCTCTTCGAGCAGGTCGGGTTCACGCTCCCCAACAGCGGTCTGACGCTCGAGGCGCGGACAGTGATCGTCGCCCTTCTCGTCGGCGTGATCGTCACGATGATCGCCAGCCTGCTTCCCGCACGACGCGCAACGCGGGTACCGCCGATTGCCGCCGTCCGCGAGGGCGCGACACTACCCCCGGGGAGGTTCGCGCGCTATCGCCCCGTCGGGTCAGCCGTCCTCATCGTTGCCGGCTTCGCACTGCTCGCGTATGGGCTCTTCGGCCCCGGGTTGTCGACGACCGGGCTGCTGTCCTTCATGGGCATTGGCACGCTGCTGATCTTCGTCGGCGTCGCGCTCTTCTCGTCACAGTTGGTCGTGCCGCTCTCACACCTGCTGGGCGGGCCTGCAGCGAGACTGGGTGGCGCTCCTGGCATCCTCGCCCGCGAGAACGCGATGCGAAACCCGCAGCGGACGGCGTCCACAGCGGCCGCGCTCATGATCGGGCTCGCGCTCGTGACCGTCGTGGCGATGCTCGCGCAGGGCATCCGAGCGTCGTTCTTCGACGCCGTCAACAAGATCTGGGTCACCGATTACGCGGTGACTGCGCAGAACAACTACTCGCCGATTCCCATCAGCGTGGCCGAACCGCTGCGGAACGTCCCGAACACGACGGCCGTCGTGGGAGTGCGTGCAGGCGAGGCGCGCTTCCTGAACGGGACGCACTTCCTCACCGCTGTCGACCCCGGTGCCAGCAAGGTCTTCACGCTCGACTGGGTCACCGGCTCGCCGCAGATCATGGAACAGCTCGGAGACGGCGGGGCGTTCATCGACGAGGACTACGCAAAGGATCACAACCTCAGCGTCGGCTCGTCTGTAGAAGTGCTCTTCCCGACCGGGGCGAAGCGTCCGTTCGTGGTCAAGGGCATCTTCGATCCACCAACAGGCGGGTCGCCGTTCGGCGCTCTGACGATCTCGAGCGCCGCGTTCGACCGCGAGTTCCAGCAGCCGAAGAACATCTATCTCTTCATCACCATGACCGGCGGCGAGACGGAGGCGAATACGGCTGCGCTCGACTCGGCGCTCGCCAGCTTCCCGAACGCGAAGCTCCAGAACCGCGAGGAGTTCAAGGACAACCAGTTCAGCGGCATCGGTCAGGTGCTCAACGTCCTCTACGTGCTGCTCGCCCTCTCGGTCATCGTGAGCCTGTTCGGGATCGTGAACACGCTCGTGCTGAGCGTCTTCGAGCGCACGCGCGAGATCGGCATGCTGCGCGCAGTGGGGACGACCCGCTGGCAGGTGCGGACGATGATCACGTTCGAGAGCATCGTCACCGCGCTCATGGGCGCAGCGATCGGCATCGCGCTCGGCGTCGCCCTCTCGGCGCTGCTGATCTACCGCGTGGACTTCCTCGTGCTCTCGTGGCCGATCGGATCGCTCATCGTCTTCGCAGTCGCCGCGGTGATCGTCGGCGTGATCGCGGCGATTCTGCCGGCGCGCCGCGCCGCCAAGCTCAACGTCCTCCAAGCGCTCCAGTACGAGTAGGGCCGTGAGCGACGGCGCGTCGTTGAAGGGGAAGCTCCTCTTCTCGACGCCGGCCCTCTTCGACCCGAACTTCCGGCGGACGGTGATCCTCGTCGGCGAGCACGGCGAGGAAGGCGCGATGGGCGTGGTGCTCAACCGGCCGTCCGACACCACGGTCGGCGAGGCGCTTCCCGACCTCGCTCCGTGTGCCGGCGAGGATGCGCTCGTGTACGTGGGAGGCCCGGTGCAGCCGGACGCCGTGCTCGTCCTCGCCGAGTTCGACGATCCGGCGGCGGCCGCGACGCTCGTGTCAGGCAACGTCGGCTTCGCGCGTGGCGACCGCGAGGTGGCCGACCTCGCCGGGATCGTGCGGCAGGCACGAGTGTTCGCAGGCTATTCCGGCTGGGGCGCGGGCCAGCTCGAGCGAGAGCTCGAGGAAGAGTCCTGGCTCGTCGAGCCGTCGTCGGGGGTCGACCTCTTCCCGGCGCCGGACGACGACATGTTCGCCGACGTGCTCCGCCGCAAGGGCGGGGCGTACCGCATGCTCGCCACGATGCCGGAGGATCCCGGGCAGGAACTAGCTAGGCGCGGAGCTCCGTCGGCGTGATCTGGCGTCCCTCGAGCTCCGACGCGGGTGGCACGCGGTCGCGGACGACCTCGAGCACGACCTCCGGCGAGTCGGCGAACGGGCTCACGATCTTCGTGCCCTTCAGCAGCACACGCCCAGGCATCGGCGAGACATGAACCGCGAGGTGCGGCTCCTTGTAGCCGCGCTCGGTGAGCAGGGCATTCGCTTCGGCCACCGGGTCTGCGCTCATGTCTCGAGCTGCTCGCGCAGGAGGTCGGTGACGGCCTTCGGGTTGGCCGTGCCGCCCGTCTCCTTCATCACCTGACCGACGAAGAAGCCGAGCAGACCCTGCTTGCCACCACGGTACGCCGCGACCTCGTCGGGGTGCGCGGCCAGGACGCGCTCGACGAGCGGTGCGAGCTCGGCGTCGTCCGACATCTGCTCCTGGGCGAGATGACCATCCGCCGCATACCCCGCCTCGGCACTCGCGGCCACCGCAGCGAGGAAGACGTCGCGCGGCAGACGATCGCGCGCGTCGATCACGCGCGCGAGCTCGGCCGGCTCGGCGATGGTGATCCCCGAAGCCTCGTTCCGGACGACGTTCGCAGCGATCTTCGGCTCGACGCCCGCGCCGACGAGCTTCTCGTACTCGCCGTCGCGGCCGGTGGTCACGAGCTCCCAGGCCGCGTCGACGCCGACGGCCTCACGCGCCCCGACGATCCGACTCGCGGGAAGGCTGGGCAGCTCGTCCCGCATGCGCTCGATCATCGCCGCCTCGGGCTCGATCGGCACGAGATCGGGCTCCGGGAAGTACCGGTAGTCCTCCGCCTCCTCCTTCGCGCGATGCGGCGTGAGCGTGTCTCGGTCGGGGTCGTAGTCGTACGTCTCCTGCACGACGTCGGCGCCCGCCTCGTGCAGTGCGATCTGCTCGCGAACGGCCGCGTCGATGCCGCGCCCGATGTACGAGAAGGAGTTCATGTTCTTGAGCTCCCAGCGCGTGCGCAACGCGTCCTCCCCTTCCGGGCGAACGGAGATGTTCGCATCGCAGCGAAGGGTGCCCTTCTCCATCTCCGCGTCCGAGATCCCGAGCTCGACCACGGTCTGCCGCAGCAGCTGGAGGAATCGCTTCGCCTCGTCCGCCGAGCGGATGTCCGGCTGGGTGACGATCTCGACCAGTGGCGTGCCGCCGCGGTTGAAGTCGACGAGCGAACGTCCGGCACCGACGATGCGCCCGCCGGTCCCACCGACGTGGATCGTCTTCGCCGCGTCCTCTTCGAGATGCGCGCGCACGATGCCGACCTCGAGGTCGCGACCCTCGCCGGGCACGACGAACCGCCCGTTCGTGCAGAGCGGTTCGTCGTATTGCGAGATCTGGTACCCCTTGGGCAGGTCGAAGTAGAAGTAGTTCTTGCGGTGGAAGACGGCGCGCGACGCCACCTCGCACCCGAGCGCGAGACCGAGCTTCACCGTCCACTCGACGGCAGCGCGGTTGGCGACGGGCAGCGCTCCCGGATGGGCGAGGCAGACAGGGCACGTCCGCGTGTTCTCCGGCTCGCCAAAGCCCGTCTCGCAGCGGCAGAACATCTTCGTCCGCGTCTTCAGCTGCACATGGATCTCCAGCCCGATGACAGCTTCCCACGTCATCTCAAGCGCTCCGGCACGCTGTCGAAGCCGATCGCCTGCTCGAGCGCGTGACCTGTCCGGAACAGACGGTTCTCGGAGAACTGCGGCCCGATCAGCTGAAGCCCGACGGGCAGCCCTTCCGACAGGCCGCACGGGATCGAGAGCCCGGGAAGGCCGGCCATGTTCGACGGGATGGTGAGGACATCGGCGAGGTACATCGCGAGCGGGTCCTGCGTCTTCGCCCCGAGCGGGAATGCGACGGTGGGTGACGTCGGGCTGACGAGGACGTCGAACCGCTCGAAGAGCGCCGCGTGCTCGCGGCTGATCACCGTGCGCACCTTCTGCGCCTGGCCGTAGTAGGCGTCGTAGTAGCCGGCCGACAGGGCGTACGTGCCGAGCATGATCCGTCGCTTCGGCTCGTCGCCGAAGCCCTCGCGCCGGGTCGCCTCGTACATCGCGTCGAGGTCGTTCCCCTCGGCGCGTGGGCCGTAGCGCACGCCGTCGTAGCGCGCGAGGTTCGACGATGCCTCGGAGGGAGCGATGAGGTAGTAACAGGCGAGGCCGTATCGCACCGACAGCGGGAGGCTGCACTCCTCGATCTCCGCGCCGAGCTCGGCTGCCAGATCGAGTGCTGCCCGCACCGCAGCCGTGACGCCCGGCTCGATGCCCTCGGCCTCGTTGAGCTCGCGCGGCACGCCGATCCTGAGCCCGGCGAGGCTCTCTGCATCGGGGATCTCGACAGGCTCCGGCAGCTCGACCGTCGTCGTGTCGCGTGGAGTCGCGCCCCGCTATCACGGAGTAGAGGAACGCGCAGTCCCCGACCGTCTTCGCAATCGGCCCGATCTGGTCGAGGCTCGACGCGAACGCGATGATCCCGTAGCGGGAGACGGTGCCGTACGTCGGCCGCAGGCCGACGACGCCGCACAGCGCCGCGGGCTGCTTGATCGACCCACCCGTGTCCGAGCCGAGCGCCCACGGGGCGAGGCCGGCGGCAACGGCGGCGGCGGAGCCTCCGGATGAACCACCGGGCACCCTCGAGAGATCCCACGGGTTGAACGTCGGCCCGTACGCCGAATTCTCGGTCGACGAGCCCATCGCGAACTCGTCCATGTTCGTCTTACCGAGCAGCGAAAGCCCGCGGCCGCGACAGCGCTCTGCGACGGTCGCGTCGTAGACCGGCACGTAGCCGGCCAGGATCTTCGACCCGGCGGTCGTCTCGACACCTGCCGTCGAGACGATGTCCTTGTACGCAATCGGGATCCCCTCCGCGCCGGTGTGCTCCGTCCGACACAGGTAGGCGTGGACGTCGTCCTCGCGGCCCGCGTAGACGGCGTGGAGCTCCGCCGCCGACACCTCTCCACCCGTCAGCAGGTCGTTCGCCTGCTTCGCCGTCAGCCGCAGCGTGTCGATCACGGCGCCGGCACCCCGAACGCCCCGTCCTCGGGGTCGGGTGCGTTGGCGAGCACGTCGTCCAGCGCCAGGCTCGGCTCCGGGACGTCGTCCGCGAGCACGTTGACGAGATCGAGCGGGTGCGCCGTCGGCTCGACGTCCGCGAGGTCGAGCTCGGCCACCGTGCCGACGGCCTCGAGGATCGCGCTCAACTGCTCGCGAAAGCGCTCGAGCTCGTCGTCCGTCAGCGCCAGGCGCGCGAGCCTGGCGACGTGACGCACCTGATCGTCGGAGATCGCCATTCGCAGAATCCTCTCAGAGTCGAGCTGTGCGACGAGATGGGCCAAACGGAAGGCCCCTCGTCGGGGCCTTCCTCAACGCGCGTTACGGGAGAGGGTCAGGCAGCTCGTACGTTCGACGCCTGCAAGCCCTTGTCGCCCTGGGTGATCTCGAACTCGACGCGCTGACCTTCGGTCAGCGTCTTGTAGCCGTCCATCGTGATCGCGGAGAAGTGGACGAAGACGTCCTCCCCACCCTCGCGCTCGATGAAGCCGAAGCCCTTCTCGTTCGAGAACCACTTCACGGTTCCCACGGCGCTCTGTCCTACCTGTTCCAACACGATCCTCCTTCAGCCCATGAAACGACGGCAACGCCGACCGTCTCTTGCGCCGCGACTGTAGCGCTATCGGCTAGGGCAACGCAAGGTGCTCTTTTCGGCGCTGCGCAGCGAGGACGGTGTTGCTGAGAAGCATGGCGATCGTCATCGGCCCGACCCCGCCAGGCACGGGCGTCAGATGACCGGCGACCTCGGCCACGTCGGGATGGACGTCGCCGACGAGACCGCTCTCCGTGCGCGTGATCCCGACGTCGACGACGGCTGCGCCGGGCTTGACCATGTCCGGCGTGACGAGGTTCGCACGGCCCACACCGGCGACGACGACGTCCGCCTGCCGCGTGACGGCGGCAAGGTCGCGGGTGCGCGAGTGACAGATCGTGACGGTCGCGTTCCGACCGAGCAGAAGGTGGGCGATCGGCTTCCCCACGATCTGGCTCCGGCCGACCACGGCGGCGTACGACCCCTCGAGCTCGATCCCGTGCTCGTCGAGGAGGACCATGATCCCGGCCGGTGTCGCAGGCACGAACGTCGGCCGCCCGAGATAGAGCTGTCCCGCGCTGACGGGATTGAACCCGTCGACGTCCTTCGCGGGGCTCACGCCCGCGAGCACGCGGGCCTCGTCGACGTGATCGGGCAGCGGCAACTGGACGAGGATCCCGTCGACGCCGTCGTCGTCGTTCAGGCGCTCGAGCACGGCGAACAGCTCTTCCTGCGGCGCGCTCCCAGGGAGGCGCTCGTCGTAGCTTGCGATCCCGGCCGCGACTGCGGCTTCGTGCTTCTTCGAGACGTAGACGTGCGATGCGGGATCGTCGCCCATGAGCACGGTCGCGAGGCCGACGTGGCCGAGCTCGGCGACATCGCGCGCGACCTCGGCGCGAATCCGCGCCGCGGGCTCCGCTCCCGTCATCAGGACCGCCGGCATCGGGCGGGTACGTTACCGCCATGCCGCGCCTGACTGCCGTCATCCCCGCCACCGACGACCCGCGGACGCTCGCGTCGTGCCTCGAGGCGATCCACGCTGCCGAGCTGCCTCCGGAGGAGGTGGTCGTGGTGACGGAGGGTGGTGGCCCGGCAGGCGCGCGCAACGCCGGGGCACGCGACGCGACGGGAGACGTCCTCGTGTTCGTCGATGCCGACGTCCTCCCTCACGCGGATGCCTTTGCGCGTATCCGGCGCGCCTTCGACGACGACCCCGAGCTGACAGCGGTGTTCGGCTCCTACGACGACCGCCCGGCTGCGCCCGGTGCCGTCTCCGGCTTTCGAAATCTCCTCCATCACCACGTCCACCAGGAGGCCGCCGGGCCGGCAACCACCTTCTGGGCCGGGCTCGGGGCCATGCGCGCCGACGCGTTCCACGCCGCGGGCGGGTTCGATGGCGAGCGCTATCCGTTGCCGTCGGTCGAGGACATCGACCTCGGCGCGAGGGTCGTACGTGGGGGAGGCCGGATCGTTCTCGACCCCGCACTCCAGGGCACGCACCTCAAGGAGTGGACGCTCGAGTCGATGGTGCGGACGGACTTTCGTCAGCGCGGCCTTCCGTGGGTCGAGTTGCTGCTCGACGGCGGGATGGACGCCGAGCGCGCTCAATCTCGGCTGGCGCCATCGAGCCAGCGCAGCCGTCTCCGTCTGGGCGGCAGTCTCGATCGTGCGCGGCCGGAAGTCCGCAGCACTCGGCAGCCTCGTCACCCTCGCCGCGCTCAACGCGCCGCTGTACGACCTCATCCGACGGCGCCGGGGCCTCGGAGAGGCGACGCTCGGCGTGGGGCTCCACGCCGTCCACCACGTCACAGGCGCAGCAGCGGCCGCCGTCGCCGTGGCACGCCATCTGCGCTCTCCGTGAGCCTCCCGATCCGCCGTCTGACGACAGGCCGCGTGCGCGGCAAGCGGCGCACGAGCGGCCCGTTGCGCTATCTCCCCGGCGGCTGGGCCGACGAGACGCTTCCCGTCAATGCGTACGCCGTGGAGCATCCTGCTGGAACCTGTCTCTTCGACACCGGCCAGACGACGCGTGCGACGCAACCCGGCTACCACCCGTGGTGGCATCCGTACCTCCGTCTCGCGCGCTTCGAGCTCGACGAGCCCGACGAGGTGGGTGCGCAGGTCGATCCCGGCGACCGTTCGCTGGGTCGTGCTCTCTCACCTGCACACGGATCACGTGGGCGGGATCGGCGCGTTCCCGCACGCGGAGGTGCTCGTGTCTCGGATCGAGTGGGACCGTGCGGCGGGATGGCGGGGCCGACTCCGCGGCTACGTGCCGCAGCACTGGCCGGCAGGCCTCCACCCCACGCTCGTCGACCTCCCGGCCGAGCATGACGTCGCGGGCGACGGCCGGCTGCTCATGGTGCCGCTGCCGGGCCACACGCCGGGCCACGCGGGCCTGATCGTCGACGGAGAGACACTCCTCGCCGGCGATGCTGCTCAGGTGCCCGGCGACCTGACCGTTCTGCGCGCGCACGAAGGCTAGGCTCTTCCGATGCGCTTTGGAGTAGTAGGCCTCGGATGGGCCGCACAGGCGTTCCACCTGCCAGGTCTCGCAGGGGTTCCAGGCGCCGAGGTCGTCGGCGGCGCCGACACGAGCGCCGAACGGCGAGCCGAGTGGACGGCGCATACGAGCACGCCCGCCTTCGCAACGGTGGAGGAGCTGATGACGCAGGCGCAGCCCGACACGGTCATCGTTGCGACGCCGCCCGACTCACACGCCGCGCTCTGTATCGAGATCGCTCGAAGCGCGGTGCGCACGTCATCTGCGAGAAGCCGTTCGTGGAGACCGTCGAGGAGGCCGATCGCGTGCTCGCCGCGGCGGCAGCCGCCGGAAAGCAGGTGGCGGTCAACCACCAGTACCGCGAGAAGCCGACGTTCCGCGCCGTGAAGGCTCAGGTCGGCGCACCGGATGTCGGCACGGCTCGTCTTCTGCCAGGTGCTCCAGCTGATGGATCTCGCGCCGTGGGACGAGCCGGTCCCCTGGCGGGCCGCAATGCCGAACCGGACGTTGTTCGAGGGCGGCGTCCATCTCGTCGACCTCGTCGTCGACCTCTTCGGCGAGCTGCCGGAGGCCGTCTACGCGCGCCACTCGGCAGGGCTCGACCCCGAGCGAACCGCCGACGCGATCCACCTCGTCACGCTCGAGTTTCCCGGCTCGCGCCTCGCGCAGATCACGATCGACCGGCTCTGCAAGGCCGGGACGCGATACATCGAGATGCGCGCGGACTGCGAGCACGCGTCGCTGCGGGCGTCGCACGGCGGCCGCGTCCTTCTCCAGGTCGGGATGAAGCGCGCCGAGCGCCCGGGTATCAAGTTCGTCTACGGCCTCGGCGGAGTCGCCTGGCTCGAGCGCGGCACACGCCGCAAGAACCTCGCGCGCAACCCTCGTGATCCCGGCATTCCGGCGACGGCCTCGCTCTTCCGCCGCATCACGGCTGCCCTGGAAGCGGGCGAGGAGCCGCCGTCGAGCGGACGCGAGGCACGCGACGTGCTGCGCGTGATCGAAGCCGCGTACCGGTCGGCCGAGACCGGCGAGCGCGTCCTCATCGACGTCTGAGTCAACGCTCCTCAGACGCAGCTACGTCGAGCGGAGCCTGAGGCGAGTGCTCGTTCCGCGGCCGTCGACGAGGACGTCCATCGTCTCGGAGGCGGTACGGCTCCAGGGGAAGAGCCGCGCGCGCTGCCTTCCCAGCTCGGACAGTCGCTCCCTGAGCGCTTCGTCCGTGAGCAGCTGCGTGAGGGCGTCCGCGAGCGCCTCCTTCGTCGGCTCGTCGA
Organism: uncultured Actinomycetes bacterium; assembly: GCA_963724675.1. Classification (GTDB taxonomy): domain Bacteria; phylum Actinomycetota; class Thermoleophilia; order Gaiellales; family Gaiellaceae; genus PALSA-612. The sequence continues at coordinate 52,586 of CAVRVP010000002.1, forward strand.
CCAGGAGCGCTGCGTCGCCTGCCACCTCCTCGAGCGCCGAGTTCCGCGCCGTGAGCACGGGTGTTCCACTCGCCATGGCCTCCAGGACGGGCAGCCCGAATCCTTCGTACGACGACGGGTACACGAACGAGCTCGGCCTCGTGATAGAGGACGTGGAGGTCGGCGTCCGGAACGTACCCGAGCACGCGCACGGCGCTGTCGGTCTCCCCGATCGTTTCACCGGAGACGTTCTCGCCCACGAGCACGAGCTCATGCGGAGCCCCCGCCCGTGATCGGCAGCGGCGAATGCCTCGACGAGCACGGGGAGGTTCCGCCGTCGCGCGTGCTTCCCGACGAAGAGGAAGAACGGCGCCTCCGTCAACGCGTACTGCGCACGGACGAGCGCCGCCTGCGCGGGAGTTGGGGGCACGAAGAACTCCGCGCCGCATCCGTTCGGGATCGCCGTCACGTTCTCCGGCGTAACGCCGTACTCCCGGCACACATCTCGCCGAGACGCCTCGGAGACGGTGATCACATGCCGCGCACGGCGAGCAGACCGGGCCGTCGCGTGATGCCGCAGCCGCTGCCGAAGGCCCGGCTGAGGCGGCATGAGAGACGACAGCGCGTCGTGGATCGTGACGACGAACGGGCCCGCGATACGCGAGCGGAGCGGCGTACGACGGGCAGAAGAGGAGATCGACATGCCGGGCAGCTCGCGCCAACCGCCCAGTGGAACGCGACGCCGCTACCACTGCCAATCGTCCGGACCGTGAACGGGTGTCCGCTCGGCAGCGCGGCATCGTCGAGGCCGTCGGGCACGAAGATGACGACGTCGTCGAACGGCAGGCTTCCGCCGGGACCACTCGCGCAGAAGCTCTCTTACGTAGCGGCCGACACCGGATCGGTCGCCTGCCAGGCGGTGCGCGTCGACGCCGAGAACGCGCGGGCTCACGGGCGAATCACGAGGCGGCCGTTCGTCCTCGCTTCTCGGCCGTCGCTCGCGGTCGCCGTGAGTCGAAGGTCGTATGTCCCTCGTGCGAGCCCCTTCCCGAAGACGAGCCGGCTGGAGCCTGAGGGGCGGACCGCATTCACACGCAGGATCCGCTTTGCCTGGCGCATGACGTCGAGACGGAGACGCGCGCGATCCGAGAGCGACACCGGCAGTGAGGTCGCCCGACCCTTCTTCGAGCGCACGGTGCGCGGGATCTTGACCGCGAGCGGCGGAGCGAGGTTCGTCGTCACGAGTCGCACGCGGTTGTTGTCCGCATCTGCGATGAGGTAGCCGCTTCGGTCTGCGAGCACTGCAAGCGCCTTCGGCGCGTCGAGCGCCGCCAGGGTCGCTGGTCCTCCGTCACCCCCGTACCCGGGCGCGCCGACACCCGCCACGGTGGTGATCGTGCCGTCAGGGTGGACGCGGCGCACACGATCGTTTCCCGTGTCGGCGACGAGGAAGCCGCCGTCGGGAAGCGGGACGACTGCGTGCGGGTTGCTGAGCGCTGCGGCGATCGCTGGACCGCCGTCACCGCTGTAACCGGCCGTGCCCGTGCCTGCCACCGTCGTGATCCGTCCCTCCGCAGAGACCCGACGGATGCGGTGATTGGCAGTGTCCGCGATGAGCATCCCACCACCCGCGAGCGGCGCCGCGTAGAACGGCAGGTTCAGCTGCGCGGCAGTCGCTGGTCCGCCGTCGCCACCGAAGCCGCGAACGCCCGAGCCCGCGACCGTCGTGATCGTGCCACCCGGCGAGATCCGCCGAATGCGGTCGTTCCCCGTGTCGGGCACGAGAAAGCCACCGTCCGGCAACGCCGCGATCCCGCGCGGCGCCTCGATGCGCGCAGCGGTCGCCGGTCCTCCGTCACCGCGAGTAGCCGGCGGCGCCGGTCCCGGCGATGGTCGTGATCGTGCCGTTGGCCGCGACGAGCCGGATGCGGTGATTGCCCGTATCGGCCAGCGCGAAGCCGCCCCCCGTCGCGATGGCGACACCGTGCACGCCGTCGAGCTGCGCACCGACCGCGGCGCCGCCGTCGCCCGTGAAGCCGCGCGCGCCTGTGCCTGCAACCCGTGTCACGGTGCCGGAGGCGTCCACCAGGCGGACCGTCGCGCGGAAGGGCTCCGCAACATAGAAGCCGCCGCCCGGCCGAATGGCGATCCCGCGCGGATGGTCGATGGCCGTCTGACGTGCGGGCGTGCCGTCGACGCCCGGTCCCGTGGCTCCCGCACCCGTTCCCGCGACCGACGTGATGACGGCTGATCCCGTCGTCGCCCCGGATATGGCCGACACCGCGCCGAGCGCGAGGCCGGTAGCGATCAGAGTCGCTGCCAACCGTCTCTTCATGCCTGCCTCCGGGCGCGCACGACGAGCTGCACCGCGAGCACGTACGCGAGCTTTCCTCCCTCGCGCTCCACGCGATGTGCCACGCCCGCGGGCAACGGTCGCGCACCGACCGGCTCGATGTGATCCACGACCAGGCCGGCGGCCGCAACTGCGCGACGGAACGCCGTCACCGAGACGCTCGGCAGGCGCAACGGGGCCGGTCGCCCAGCCGGAACGACAGACTTGGCCACCCGCACGGCCGGGTACAGAAGACGGCGACGCCAGAGGTTCACGGGCGCACGGTCGTTGGGAAAGCTCATGACAACGGTTCCGCCCGGGCGCACGACGCGCGAGATCTCGGTAAGCGCGAGATCGAGATCCTCGACGGCGTACTCGAGCACGCCGGTAGCGACGGCGGCATCGAAGCTCGCGTCCGCGAACGGCAGAGCGTGGATGGATCCGCGCACGAGCGACTCCGCGCGGTGCGGCAGACGGCCAATGGCGCCCTCCACCATGGCGGAAGAGATGTCCGCTCCGGAGACCTCCCAGCCGCGCCGGTCGAGCTCCGCGAGCAGGATGCCCGTTCCCATGCCCGCGTCGAGCACGCTCCGCGGGTCGTCTCCGAGCAGCCGGAGCACCGCGGCCGTCCTCTCGCGGAGCATCCGGCCGCCGATTCCCGCGTCGTCGTAGGCAGCCTCGTAGTGCGACGCCGTCTCGTCGAAGAACGTCTCGACGCGCCCCTGAACGTCGTCGCTGTTCGCGGCCATCAGGCGCTCACGGTAGCGGCCTCGGCGAGCTCGAGCAGGCGAGCGAACGTCCCCTCGAGTGTCAGGCCCTGCGTGACGAACGTGTGCGCCGTCGCGGTGATCCGTCGCCGCTCCTCGTCGTCGGCGAGGTATCGGCGGATCGTCGTCGCGAGCTCGTCCGGCGGGCTCTCGACGTAGTGCGTGCCCGGGACGTACGGCGCGGGCAGGTACATCGGCTCCGAGACGACGAGCGCACCGCATGCCATCGCCATGATGAGGCGAATGTCGGGCAGGTGACCCTGCAGGCGTGGCAGGTTGAGGAGGATCTTCGTTCGGTTCAGGAGCTCGGTCCGCGACTCGCCCCAGTAACCCTCCGAGGCCGAGTTGCTGCCGAGCACGAGAAGGTCTATCCCCTCGCGCTCCAGCTGCCGCAGGATGTGGCGGCGGCGCCGGATGCGGTAGTCGCCGAGGAAGAGGACGTCGATGTCACGCTCGAGATCGAGCAGCCTGCCGTCGTCCGGGTCGTATCCGAGCGGCACGAGCTCGGCAGCGACGCCGTGCTCTGCGAGGTACGCCTGGTACGCGCTCGTCGCCACCGCCAGGACGGTGACGATCCCTTCTCCGGCGAGTTCGCGAAGATAGCGGCCGTTGGAACCGTGATCGTTGATGCGACGGTCGCGAAGGACGACCTTCGCCAGCTCGCGCGCCGTCAGCGGCTCGCGCGGAAGTCCGGCCGCTGCGGGCATCGGCAGCGGCTCCGTGTGCCACACGATCACGACCGGGCGTTGCTCGGGCGGTAAGGCGGCGATACGCGCGCATCGTCTTGCGGTACCAGAGCGGATTGCCGCCGGCGAGCACGATCCGGTCCGGCGCGAGAACGATCTCTCGCTCGACCACGACGCGCGTTTCGTAGCCGAGGCCCCGAAGGATCTCGCCGGCGAGCGGCGCGCGCGTGACCTCGATGTCTGCCCGATAGAGGATGCTCGATGGAGCGCCGACTCATCGGTGCTTCCCTCCGCGGTAGCCGTACCGCTGCCGCAACGGCCAGCTGAGCGTCTCGAGGATGCGGGCATCGCGCGGCGGAAGCTTGGCGCGCCACGCCTCGTCGAGCGAGATCGGCACGCTGCCGGTACGGAAGCGCACAGGATTACCGGCGACCGTGTGCGCAACCCCCAGCTCCGCCGTGTCTTCCGTTGCGAAGGGCAGCTCGTCCGCCGGCTCACCGACGAAGCGGACGATCTCCCGCACCGTCTCGCGCGGGCGCGTCGCGAAGTCCTCGTAGCGGATGCGCAGGTAGCGATCTCGTCGCCGCGACCACAGGAGCTCGACGAGCGTGTTCCACGAAGTCCACACCGACGCATGCCGCACGGGGCGACCGGCCTCGCCCGGGAACCGCGACCACGAGTGGGCCGTCGCCTGTGCGCGCCGCACGAGGTGCACGACATGGAAGTCGACGCCCGGAAGACCCTGGAGAATTCGTCCGTACGTCGGGGACTTCGACGCATCGACGACCACGCGAGCGCCTACGCTCCGCGGCCACGACCTGGACGGTCGCGGCGAGCGCGTGACGGTACGCCGCGGGCGGTGTGCTCGCCGCGAAGCACCTGCGGCAGTTCGCGCATCGACATGTAGTAGCGGTCAGGCCGAAGGGCGGCGATCGCACGACCGTCGTTCGCGAAGGCCGTCGTCGAGCACCGCCGTCCAGAACGGACAGGCTCCGAAGCGGCTCGCCGCAGCCGCAGGCCCAGCCCTTGTCGTAGGCATCCCAGAGGTAGAAGGACTCCCCTACGACGGCGAGGCCGTCCACCCCCTCGAGGATCTGCGAGAGGATCGTCGTGCCGCTGTGGGGCACGCCGGCGATGTAGAGGAGCTTCGTCATCGCGGTGTCGCGAGCGCGATCAGACGTGTGACCCCACGGAATCGCGCCAACCCCGCCGCGCGGCGTGCGACTTCGAGCGCCATGCTCGATCCTCCGACGGTCGATGCAAGCGCCCCTGGCTGCCGCCGCGGGATGCCGCACGAGTCGGCGGTGGGGGCGCTCGGGGCCCTGCCCGCCGAGCTGGGCCGGCACCGAGAGAAGCATGTTCGCGAATGTCATCGTGCGCACTGCGAAGCCGCCGGCGTGCAGATCGACACGAAGCATGCGCTCGTCGTAGAGTCGCCAGTCGCTGCGCTCGCGACGGCCGCGACGCGCACCGTTCGTTCGAACGACGAGCACTCCGTCGGCGCGGAGCACGCGCTTCAGCTCGCCGAGGCTCGTCTGGCACGTCCGCCTCGTCGACGTGCTGGAGGACGTCGTTCAGCGCAGCGACGTCGAACGCGCCATCGTCGAACGGCATCGCCGCGAGCGGCGCGACGCGAGGTCGGCAGCCGTAGACCGCCGCCTCGCCACCTCGATCGCATCGGCGCTCGTATCGACGCCGGCGAGCGTCGCCGCCGGGGCAAGGCTCGCGATCGTCTCGAGGAAACGCTCCCGTCCCGCAACCGGCATCGAGCACTGCGACACGACTTCCGGCGCAGCCACGGGCCGATGAGCTCGCACTCGATGCGCTGAACGCCCTTCGCCCACCAGTGGGTCTCGTCGATGGCGGCGAGGCGCTCGTAGTAGTCGGCGGGCACGTTCTTCACGACGTGGCGCCTCGTCGAGAGAGGTCGGGCTGCGGCGATGCGCCGGACGCTCCGCCGATTGAGCACGTATGCGAGCACGCCGGCGAAGACGCTCACGATGGCCGCACCGATCAGGCCGATCGCGAGCACGGCGACGAGGTCTGCGATGACCACGAACGCCGCCACGACGACGCTGTTGCGCATCACGTCGATCTGCCGATCGCGTGCGATGAGGACGCTGCCGTACATGGCGCCGAGCGACTGCGAACGGAATTCGCCAGGCGAGAATCGCGAGAACCGGGACTGCGCGCTCGTACGCGTCGCCCGAACACGAACGGGCACGAGCGGCGACGCGAGGAAGAGCCCGATCGCGACGACGACGCCGAGAAGCGAACGCCCTCCTCGTTGCGCCGTCCCTTCAGCGCCGCAGCAGCCTCGCGGTCGCTCGTCGCGCTGAACGCGGACAGGAACGCCATCGAGAACAGGCCGACGACACCGGACACGAATAGCGCCGGCTTGGAGGCAACCGCGTAGATGCCGACATCCCGAGGACCAAGTGCGATGTCGATGAGGATGATGTCGAACGAGACGGCGGCGGCTCGGGCGAAGCCGTTGACCATGAGCGGGACGCTCTGCTTCAAGGTGCCGCGTCCACTCGGCGAGGTCCGCGCGCGGCCGCAGGCTCCGCACGCCGCCGCCGACCATCCACAGGATGACGAGCGCGTAGACGAAGGCGGCAATCGCCTCGAGCAGCGGCACGCGCCTCAGGTCAGTGAGATCCGAGACGAACACGATGACGCCGACGAGCACGACGCAGGCGAGACAACCCCTGGCCAAGGGCGATCGCGCGCGAGCCCCCGACGCCGAGCACCATCCAACGCAGGTTGAGCGCCGACGCCGGGAGGAGGAACACGAACAGCACGAGCGTCTCCCGCGTGAGGTCTGATCGCGCGAAGAGCACAGACGCCGACAACGAAGATCACCGAGGCGAGCGCGGACAGGGTGAGCCGAAGGCCGAGCACGTGCTCTGCGATGTGCTTGAAGCGGTCCGGCCTCCGTGCGACCTCGCGCACGTTGAGGATCTCCGTGCCTGAGTCGGTGACGTAGCTGAACCAGGCGACGAGGGTCAGCCCGAACGTGACGACGCCGAAGCCCGCCGGGCCGAGGCGGCGCGCGAGCAGGAGAACGATGACGAAGCCGATGCACGCGAGCCGTCCCCTCGCCGGCGAGCAGCGCCGGAGAATCGGCGGACGATCATCCGCCAGCCGCTGATCGGCGTCGATCTGCGTGTCGCGCTCATCGCGCCGCGTAGTCCTTCCGGACCCGTCGGCGAGCACGAGCCGCGACCCTGCGCAGGGCGAGGTACCCGGACGCCGACCCCGGACAGCGCGCGGGAGAGCCGCCGCGGATCGCGGAGGTAGTGCGCGTCAACACGCGGCAGGGCGAACGGATCCGCACCCGTTTCCGACGAGCGCGGCCCGCCTCCACACGCCGCCTCGTACGTCTCTGCGATGAGTGCGGCGGTAGCGGCAGGCGGCCGCGCGCCGTACGGCCAGGCGAACGACGGAACGATCGCGGACGTCGCCTGCTCGAGCGCCAGCCGCGAGTCGACGACCTCGCGATACGCCGTGGCCGGATCGGCGCGGTCGAGCGGCGCGTGCTCGACTCCGTGCGAGCCGATCTCCCAGCCCGCCGCCGCGAGCTCGTCGATCGCGTCCGCCGACGCAATGGCCAGCCGCGGTGCCCACGATGCCTGGGTCGGCCAGTCGTTCGTCCCGCCGAGGTGCCCCGAGACGCAGAAGACGGTCGCCAGCAGGCCGTGCTCGGCAAGAGCACGGCGCGGCGTGCTCGACGACGCTCGCGTACCCGTCGTCGAACGTGATCGCCACCGACTGCGTCGGGATCCCCAGCCCGCAGCGCGCGCGCGAGCTCCGAGACCGTGACGACCTCGAGACCCGACGCGACGATCACCTTGACGTGCTCCGCGAAGTGCGCCGGCGTGAGGCAGAGCGGCTCCGGGCCGTCCTCGACGGCGTGGTACGTGAGTATCAGGCTCACGCTGCGAGCGCCCGTGCCTCCGCCACCGCTGCGAGATATCCCTCGACGTGCGGCGCATCGCTCCAGAGCTCGCGCCACGCGGCACGACCTCGTCCTCCCAGCCGCTGCGCGCAGCTCAGCGTCCCCGAGCAGCTGACGCATGGCGCTCACCAGCTCGGCGGGCGCCCGGTAGACGAGGCCGCCCCCTGACGCCTCGACGAGCTCGGGCAAGGCGCCGAGGTCGTTGACGATCACCGGTGTCCCGCGCGCCATCGCTTCGACGCCCACCATCCCGAACGTCTCGTAGCCGATGGACGGGATGAGGAGCGCGGTCGCCCCCGCATACAGGCTGGCGAGCCGCGGCGCGTCGACGTGACCGAGGAATCGCACGTGGTCGAGACCGACGGCCCGTCTGCGAAGCTCCGCGCCGAACGTCCCTTCGCCTGCGACCACGAGATCCGCGTCGCGGAATGTCGAGAACACGTCGAGCAGCACCTGCACGCCCTTCAGCCGCTCGAGCCGCCCGACGAAGAGGAAGTACGGCCGTTCGGTCGAGTCGGGGGCGTGCTCGTCGGACACCTCACCGAGCGGCACGAACTGTGGCAACAGGCGCATCGGCCGCGTGAACCCACGCGACCGGTGGGCATCGATCGTGAACCTGCTCGGCGCGAGGAACAGGTCGACATGCCTCGTCGATCGCTCGAGCAGGCTCGAGTAGCGCCAGATCTGCGGCGGGCGGCGAAAGCTGAGAGTGCAGCGCAGGCAGTGCGGCTCGACGCACGGCTCGCGATTGTCGCGGAACAGCACGTGCATCGGGCAGACGAGCCAGTGCTCGTGCGTGGTGTACAGCTTGACGCCGCTGCCGATAGCGAAGGACGTCCGGCCCGCCGACGAGAGACACGTTGTGAAAGTGCGTGACGTCGACGCGCTTCGCCCCGATCGCCGCTCTCAGCTCCCCTGCGTAGAACGCCGGACGGCCCGTGAGGTACGAGGCGAGTGCAGCTCCTCGCGGCCAGCGGCTCTCGATACCGTGGACGGTGACCCCCGGAACGGGCTCGACAGGAGTCGGCTCCGCGCTCGACAAAGCGCGAAACGCGTCGATGGAGTGCACCACCGTCACGTCGTGGCCTGCACCGGCCAGCGTGTGAGCGAGACGCCGGACATAGACCCCGTCGCCACCGAAGCCGTACGGCGGGTAGAACGTCGTGACGAGGCAGATCGACAGCGCGCCGCCGGGATCAGCCACGGACGGCCTCCGTCAGGACCCCGTGGAGCGCCAGGGCGGCACGCGCCCACGAGAGGTCGCTGACACGGGCCTGGCATGCCTGCGCCTGCCGGTCGCGCAGCGCCGGATCGGCGACGATCGCCGCGAGCCGGTCGGCGAGCGCCTCGGAGTCGCCGACGGGGAAGTAGAGCGCCGCGTCTCCCATGGTCTCGCGATAGGCCGGGATGTCGCTCAGCACCACGGCCGTTCCGGACGCCGCCGCCTCGACGGCGGGAAGACCGAAGCCCTCCGACATCGAAGGGGACACGAAAGCGAGAGCACCGGCGTAGAGACCTGCGAGCACCTCGTCGGATACGTGGCCGGTGAGCACGACGTCCCCTCCGAGGTCGTGCTCGTCGATCCTCCGGCGCACGTCGCCCGCCGCCGAGAGGTATTCCTCGTCCTCCAGCGCGCCTGCGATCACCAGCCGGGGCCGCTCGCCGGGAAGAGATGCGAAGGCGTCGAGCAACGTGGCGAGCCCCTTGTGCGGGCTGATCCCGCCCGCGTACACGAGAAACGGCCGTCCGGGCTCGAGCCCGGCGCTCGTCAGAGCCTCCGCGATCGCCTCAGGCGACCTCGATCCGAACACGGGGTCAGGAGCCTCGGGCACAACGGCGATCGTGTCAGCTGAGAGGCCGAGCATCTTCGCCACGACCCGGCGCGAGGCCTCGGAGACGGTGAACACGCGCGTCGCACGCCGAACCGCCGCACTTCGCTTCAGCCGCCAGCGCGCCTCAGCCCCACGGGACGGCAGCGTCAGCTCGGGCAGCTCGTCGGCGATGACGTCGTGAACGCCGACCACGGTCTTCGTTCGGAAGACGGGAAACCACGTGTACACGGACGGAAAGAGGAAGACGTCGACGGGCAGCCGTGACGCGATCCGCGAGAGCCGCAGGAGATCCGCGGCCGGACGTCGGGAGTGTGCGGACGCCGCTTCGGTCGGCACACGCCGCAGGTCGACGGACAGCACCTCCACGCCCGCCGGCAGGTCACCGCGGGTCGCGGTCCCGTCGTCGACGAGCAGCGTGAGCTTCACGTCGTCCAGCCGCGCGAGCTCCGCGACGACGTTCCGCGTGAAGCGGCCGTATCCGCGACGGTTGGGCCAGCTCATCCCGTCGATGCCGACGTGCACTCAGCGAACCTCGAGCAGGCTCCGCCCGCCGCCGAATGCGTAGCCGACAGCCTCGCCGAGCGCCCATGCGATCGTGTACGCGAGGATCAGCGGCGTCGCTAGCGCGAGCTCTCGTCCGTACCGATGGCGCGAGCGCACGTTCCGCGCGATCCGCCAGTAGAGGACGGGCGGCAGAAGTGGCGCCCCGAGTGCGTACAGGAACCGCTTCCGCCCGAGCGTGGTGTTCCGCATGCCTGCATACGACCGCGAGTAGTGCCAGCGCTGCGAGAGGAACTCGCCAAGCCCGAAGTCCTTGTCGTGCTCGAGCACCATCTCGGAGGCGTTGTACAGCGTGAACCCGCGCTCGCGTAGGCGCGGGTGAAGCCACGTCTCCCACCGCCCTTCCCTGAGCAGGTCCTCGATCGCGGAGATCGCCGGCCGGTCGTACGAGACGTTCATGCCGGTCAGATCGACTACTTCGCCATCGGGCATCGGTTCCATGAAGGCGCTGTACTCACAGAAGAAGGCGGCCCAGTCCCGGACGCGTGCGGTAGCGACGTTGCGAATCGGCCCGCCGACGACGTCGCGGCCCGCGCGATGCGCTTCGAGTGCTGCTTCAGCCCATCGTGGCGTCACGAGGCAATGGTCCTCGATCAGCGCCACGTACGGCGCGCGCGCTGCGAACACGCCGGCCGCCCGAAGCTCCGGGACGGTCCGAGGCTCGTCGAACGTGAGCAGCGTCACGCCGGGCCAGCCGTCCGCGAGACGCGTCCGGGTCTCGCGGTCTGTCGAATCGGCCACGATCACCTCCACGCCGGGCGCATTCGCGCCGAGCGCGTCGAGGCACTGGCCGACGTAGGGAAAGCCGTTCACCGACGCGATGACGACGGAGAGATCGGGGTCGGTCATCGTCCGCGCAGGCTATCCAGATACCCAGCGGCCTCACCCAGCGCCCACGCAACGTCGTACGCCAGGATGATCGGCGCGGACGCGACGAGCCGGACGCGAAGGCGGCGCCGGATGAGCACCTCTCGCGCCGTCCGTGCGAGAAGGAGAACGGGGACGACAACTCGCGAGCGGGATCCCGAGCGCCGTCCTCGCGCGCGAGAAGCGAGCGCCTCGCTGGCGCCCGTATGCGCGGCCGTGCACGAGGCGCTGCCGCATGAAGGCGACGAAGCCCGCCGAGCGTCCCTGGTAGACGACGAGCTCGGGCGAGTGCAGCAGACGGTACCCCTGCTCCTGCAACGCCCTGTTGACCTCAGGCTCCCAGAAGCCGTCGCGATAGACGTCACGCGTGGCCACGAGAGCTTCGCGCCGGTACACCGCGTTGTCTCCGGGGAGGTCGGCCGTCTCCCGTGCCTCGAACGGGAGCATGTCGCGGGCATAGCGGCAGAAGTACTCCGCCCAGTCGCGCACGCGCAGGTCGTCCCCCGGCTCGATCGCCCCGCCGACGGCGGCCGCCTCGGCTGAGAGACGCCACGCCATCTCCAACCAGTCCGCGGCAGGCCGCATGACCGAGATCGTCAGGCACACGATCTCACCTTCCGCACGATCGATCCCGTCCCGCCACTGCTCGGGCACGAGCAGGTTGCGCCCGTTGCGGACGATCACCTGGATACCCCTGAACCACGGCCTCAGCGGGGCGACGACATCGTTGGTCGAGCCCGCACCGTTCTCGCCGATGACGAGAGTTACGGCTGGGCCGTCAGCCGACGAGGTCGACATCGAGCAGCGCGTCGACGGCGTCGCCCTCCTCGTGATACTCGGCCTCGGTGTTCACCGACCAGACGTCGTAGTCCGCGCCGTCGACGAGGTTGAGCGTCGCGAGGATCGCCGTCCACATCGAATGGTCCTGGTTGTTGTAGCGGTGAAGGCCGTTGCGACCGAACGTCTCGAGGTTCTCGAAGCCGGCGAGGTAGCCGTGCAGGAGCGCGACGGCCTCGCGGTAGTTCCCGTCGTACATCGGATACGCCTTTGGCACGCGCACCTTGACGCCGTCGGTCACGTCGCGGGATCGACGAGCCCGATCGACGCGAGCTCGCCCGTCGCCAGCGCGACCGACTCCTCGTCGGACATCTCCCAGATGTCGTCTCCCTCGAAGCAGAAGTACTCGACGCCGAGGCAGGTCGTCCCCGGACGGACCATGTCCTCGCTCCAGGCGCCGAAGTTCTGGACGCGGCCCGCTCGCGTGCCGGGATCGTGGAGGTAGATCCAGTTGTCGGGAAACGGCTGCTCGTCGTCGATCACGAGCGCGACGAGGCAGAGCGAGCGGTAGCGGAGTCGGTGGGCTGCAGCCAGGATCTCCTCCGGCGGCGCCGGCTCGAGGCTGAGCACGAGCTCGCTGAGCGGAATGCTCGAGAGCACGGAGTCGACGGCCACGTCGTCGGTGCGACCGTCGTGCTCGACCGCGACGCTCAGCACGCGCCCATGTTCATGCTGAAGCGCAGCGACGCGATGACGCATGCGCACGTCGATCCCGTGCCCTTCGACGCGAGCCTGCACGCGCTCCCACATCTGCCCGGGGCCGAGGCGCGGGTACCGGAACTCCTCGATCAGCGTCGTCGGCGTCTGGCGGCTGAGGTGGAGCGCGCGGAGCAGCGCCTTGGAGAAGGAGAAGTCCTTGATCCGCTGCGCCGCCCACTCGGCGTGGATCTCCGAGCCGGGAATGCCCCACACCTTCTCGGTGTACGACGCGAAGAACGCGTCGTAGAGACGCCGGCCGAAGTTCGAGACGACCCAGTCCTCGAACGTCTCCGGCGTCAGCCTCGCCGTCGCGATGCGGCTCCACAGGTACGACATCGCACACCGCGTCGATTCGACGATGCCGAGTCGTGCAAGGACGTCCCGCGCGAGGAGCGGGTACGCGAAGTACTTGCCGTCGTAGTAGATGCGGGACATGCGCGGTCGCGTCAGGAACTCGTCGCCCATCACGTCTTCCCACAGCCGCTGAACCTGGGGGAATTTCGTGAAGAACCGGTGCCCGCCGAGGTCGAATCGGTAGCCCTTGTACTCGACGGTCTTGGCGATGCCGCCGACGAGGCCGTCGGCCTCGTAGACGACGCCGGGAGCACCGCGCAGACCGAGGACATAGGCCGCCGTCAGCCCAGCCGGACCGGCGCCGAGAACGGCCGTGCCCACGGATTCGCCGTTCCCGCCCACCGGCGGCCGAGTCTACCTTCGAGGGCTACGATGTCCCTCGCGGCGCCGTGGCCGAGTGGTTAGGCAGAGGCCTGCAAAGCCTCGTACAGCAGTTCGAATCTGCTCGGCGCCTTTCGTATGTCCGGGACCGGCGACCTCGTGCACGAAAAGCTCGACCAGGCCGTCGGGATCCTCCGAGAGCAGGACGTCGACCTCTGGCTGACTCTCGTCCGCGAGACGCTGCTCACGAACGACCCGTGCCTCGACCTGATCGCGGGCACATATTGCGCCTGGCAGGGCGCGTTTCTCGTCTCGGCGACCGGGCGGAAGGTCGCGATCGTCGGCCGCTTCGACGCGCCGAGCCTCCGCGACCTCGGCGCGTACGACGAGGTGGTCGGCTACGACGAGAGCATCCGGCCCGCTCTCCGCGCCGAGATCGAGCGCCTCGATCCGCGCACGATCGCGCTCAACTACTCGGAGAACGACCCGGCCGCGGACGGCCTTTCCCACGGGCTCTGGCTCGCGCTCCACGGGACGTTGGCCGACACGCCGTACCTCGAGCGCCTCGCCTCGTCGGAGGCCGTCGTCAATGCGCTCCGCGGCCGCAAGTCACCCGAGGAGGTCGCTCGCATTCGCGCCGCTACGCGCGAGACGGAGGAGATCTTCGAGCTCGTCACGGCCGCAATTCGACCCGGGCAGTCCGAGCTCGAGATCGCCGCGCTCGTGCACGACGAGGTCGGGGCGCGCGGCCTCGGCTACGCCTGGGGACGCGACCACTGCCCCGCGGTCAACGCGGGCCCCGAGAAGGAGGTCGGTCACGCCCCGCCGGGAGAGTTGCGTGTCGCGCGCGGACAGCTCGTGCACATGGACTTCGGCGTGTGTCGGGATGAATACTGCAGCGACCTCCAACGGGTCTGGTACGTCGGCGAGGATGGCGAGACGAGAGCCGCCGGCCGACGTGACGCGCGCGTGGGATGCGCTCTGGGCTGCACTCGACGCCGGCGCGGCGACGCTCCGCCCTGGTGCGATCGGCTGGGAGGTCGACGCGGCTGCACGCAAGACCCTCGTCACAGCGGGCTTTCCGGAGCCCATGTACGCGCTCGGTCATCAGCTCGGCCGCACTGCCCACGACGGTGGCACGCTGCTCGGCCCGCAGTGGGACCGCTACGGCAACGCCCCTCTCGGCGTCGTCGAGGAGGGGAACGTGTTCACGCTCGAATACGGAACAGCCGTCCCCGGCCGCGGGTACATCGGCCTCGAGGAGGACGTCGTCGTCACGAGCAACGGCATCGAATGGCTCTCGACGCCGCAGCGCGACCTCTGGCTCATCGGCTGAGCGAGGCTATAATCCGGCCGTTCGGGCGGATGTAGCTCAGTTGGTAGAGCGTCTGCTTGCCATGCAGAAGGTCGAGGGTTCGAGCCCCTTCATCCGCTCCATGGAGGCGGCACCCATAAGGCCGCATAGTCCAGCAGAAAGCCCCAGAGACGGGGCTTTCTGGTCTTCAAGATTGAACCTGTTGCCGCGACTGACCAGAGTCTTTGCGGCGGCGAATGCCCGACAAGGCGACAGTCGACCTGCTCACCGAGGTCAGCGAGCTTGTCGGCGGCCTGGGCGAGCGGTGAGGTCCCGGAGCGCCCACGACGCGGAATCGAAGTGCGTGCGCTCTCCGACCGTTGCGGGGAGCATGCTTGGTGCAGTTCGCCTTCTCCTCCAACACAACTTCGTCTCGTCCGCAAGACCGATCAGCTCTCGGTTCCACCTCTGGGCGAAAAGTCGACAACACCTAAGTAGAATCGGCCGTGCTCATGGGCACCCGCAGCGGCTCCCACGCCTCGCCGGCTGCGCGCTTCCCGTGGGAAGGCCTCCTGGACCCTCGGCCTCTGCGCTGGCGGGAGTGCATCGTGGCTCTCAGCGGACTGCTCGTGCTCGGGTCACTCGTCTACCTGCCTTATATGGCCGGCGGCGGCTTCATCTCGGACGACTGGCTGTTTCACTCCGACGCCCGTCTGCATCCGCTCGGCGATGCCATTCGGCGTATTGCAGACGCCGTGCCCGAACGCCCGGTGGAGTCCGTCTATCAGGCAACTCTCCACACCGTCCTCGGAGACGGTGTACGGGCGTACCTCGTCTGGGCTGTCGTCTCGTGGGTTCTCGCCGTGTTCCTGTTCTTCACGGTCCTTCGCCAGGTCGGCCTCGAGAGGCTGCACGCCGGGTCGATCGCAATCTTGGTGTTCGTCTATCCCGCAAGCGATGCGACCCGATTCTGGGCAGTTGCGTCCGTCTACAACGTGGCGCTCGCTCTCTATCTCGGAGGCGTTGCGCTCGCGCTGCACGGCCTTACACGGCAGGGCCGTGGCGCGGCGTGCCTCCATGCCGCGGCCGTCCTGCTGTACGTCCTGAGCATCCTCGTGCACGAGATAGCCGTGGTTCCCGTCGCGCTGTCGGTGCTCGTCTACCGCCTGCGAGCTCCGTGGCGTCTCGCGTCGCGCCTGTGGCTCGTCGATCTGGCATTTGTCGGCGCAGCCATCGTCTATGTCTCGTTTCAATCGAGCTACAAGGTGAAGTCGATCTCCTACCAGATCGAGCACGCCTGGTCCATCGCGAGAGAGGCTCGCACGCTCTTCGCGACGACGGGCATCCTCGACGGCCCGGTGCGGCTACCTCCCCTGCTCGTAGCGGTCGTGGTCCTGGCCGCGGTAGCCGTGTGGCGCCTGCTCCCAGCCGCCGATCCATCGCGGCGCGCGCTCTCCCGGTGGTTGCTCATCCTGGGATCTGGAGTCGCAATCGTCGCCGTCGCATACGTCCCTTTCGTACCCGCCAACCCCAGCTATAGGCCCCTTGGAGCAACGCTCATGAACCGAACGAACCTGTTCGCGTCGCTCGGATTTGCGGTCACGCTTTACGCGCTCGCCATGGTCGGGGGCACGCTCTTGTTCCGCGGCCTCCCGCGGATGAGATCGCTCACGGCGCTTTTCGGCGCTGTCGTGGCGATCGGCCTCGCTGTCACCTGGACCGTGGAGCTCGAGCAGCACAGCCGTTCGTACAACCGCGCAACGTCGCAGGCGCGGGAGATCCTCGACCAACTCGAAGACGCCCTCGGGCGCCCGCCGACCGGGACGACCGTCTATCTCTTCGGAAGTCCCGCCAGCGTCGATGGTGTGCCTGTGTTCACGAACTCGTTCGATTTGAACGGCGCGATTCAGCTTCGCTGGCGGGACACGTCGCTGCGGGGCGTACCATGGCCGGCGATCAACGGGGAGGTGCCCTTCGGCCAAGGTGGCGTCGGCCACGGGATCGCCTGTGAGCGCGATGGGCTTCACCACATCCGAGTTCCGCCCGAACCGAGTTCAGCGTCGCGCTACGGCCGGGCCGTCTTTGTCAACGTCGGGAGCAAACGCGTGCAGTGGGTAGACAACGCGGCCGACTGCGAGACCGCGGTGACGGAGTTCCTCGACCCGATCCTCATGCGACCCTGAACGACTAGGGGGCACAGAGGTCGCCCCCTTCATCCGCTCCTTGGCTCGGCGTCGAGTGCCTCGTTCACGAGGCGGTCGGCGAGTTCGTTCTGCTCACGCCGTACGGCTTCGTAGGTGACGCTGCCGAGACGAGCGGCGGCGCGTTGTGCCTCGTCCCAGAGGTCGCGAAGCGCGGCGTTCTTGACCTTGTACTCGCCCCGCATCTGCTTCACGAGCAGCTCCGAGTCCGAGACGACGGCGAGGACAGTGACGCCCAGCTCGCATGCGCGGTCGAGGCCGGCGAGCAGCGCCCGGTACTCCGCCACGTTGTTCGTCGCGACGCCGATCGTCTCACCCTCGGCGGCGAGCACTGTCCCATCCGAGGCCTCGATCACATAGCCGAGCGCTGCCGGGCCGGGGTTGCCGCGCGCCCCCCCGTCCGTGAAGAGCCGCGCCCTCACAGGCGTCGGAGGAGACGTCGCACTCTCGCGCTCGGGCCCGACGACTCGAGTTGGCGCACCTTCGTGTCCATCGCCGCAAAGACTTCGACAACGTGATCGCGGTAGAGAGGCTCGTGGAAGCGGGCGAGAGTGCGCACGAGGTCACGCCGCACGTCCGGCTCGCGGTTGCTCGCAGACTTCGAGTCACGCCGCACGCGGTACTCGAACAGATACTCGGGAACCGTCACCCATGTCCACCCGCGACCGATTATCGAGAGGAAGAGGCTCCAGTCGTCGATGCCGTCGAGGTCGAGCGTGTCGGACCGTTCGGGATACCCACCGGCCTCCTCCCAGCAACGCCGCCGGATGACCGCGAACGCCCCGACGACGTTGCCGCACAGCAAGGCGACGAGGTCGAACTCGGGAGCGAGCCGACGTCCTCGCACCGCTCCGAACATGGTGAATCCTGGCGCGGCGAGGCCGGCTCCCGGAGCCGCGTCGAGTGCCGCCACCGTGCGCTCGAGGAACGTGGGAGCGAGACGGTCGTCCGAGTCGAGCGCGAGCAGGTACTCCCCACTTCCGGCCGAGAACCCCGTGTTCCGTGCCGCACCGATTCCCCGGTTCTCCGTGCGGATCACCGTGCGGCCGGCGCGCTCATAGGTCCCGAGCAGTGCCGCCGCCTCCGCCGAGGTCGAGCCGTCGTCGACGATCACGTGCTCCCAGTGTGGGTAGGTCTGTGCGTCGACGCTCGCGACCGTCTCGGGCAGGTAGCGCACGAGGTTGTACACCGGCGTCACGACCGTCACGCGCGGAGACGAGGTCACGCGCTACTCCGTGTCGATCTGGGCGCGCTGGAGCTTGCCGGAGTAGTCGACGTAGATCGACTTCCACTCGGTGAAGACGTCGAGTGCCGCCTGCCCCGCCTCGCGGTGGCCGTTGCCCGTCTGCTTCGTCCCGCCGAACGGGAGGTGCACCTCGGCGCCGATCGTGCCGGCGTTGACGTAGGTGATGCCTGCCTCGAGGTCGCGCATCGCGCGAAACGCGCGGTTGACGTCGGCCGTGAAGATCGACGACGACAGCCCGTACGGGATCCCGTTCGCAACGCGGATCGCCTCGTCGAAGTCGTCGACGGGGATGATCGAGGTCGTCGGCCCGAAGATCTCCTCCTGCGCGATGCGCATGCCCGGCTCGACGTCCGCGAAGATCGTCGGCCGGTAGAAGAAGCCGCGGTCGAGGCCGTCGTCCGTCGCGGGCTCGCCGCCGGTGACGAGCGTCGCGCCCTCTCCTTTGCCGATCTCCGTGTACGAGTGGATCTTCTCCAGCGCAGCCTGGTTGATCACCGGCCCGACGTCGGTGTCCGCTTCCCAGCCCGGTCCGAGGCGGAGCTTCTCGACCCGGGCAGCCAGCCTCGAGGTCAGCTCGTCGTAGACGGCGCGGTGGGCGATCACGCGGCTCGCAGCCGTGCAGCGCTGCCCGGACGTTCCGAAGGCCGACCAGACGATGCCCTCGACGGCGAGGTCGAGATCGGCGTCGTCCATGACGATGATGCCGTTCTTGCCACCGAGCTCGAGATGGACGTGCTTGAGATTCTCGGCGGCCGCCTCCAGCACTGCGACGCCCGTCTCGCGTGATCCCGTCAGCGTGACGACGGGAACGTCGGGGTGACGCACGATGCGCTCGCCCACCTCGCGGCCGTAGCCGTGCACGAGGTTGACGACGCCGGGCGGCACACCCGCTTCGAACAGCAGTTCGACGAAGCGCTGGGCGAGCATCGGCGTGTCGGTTGCGGGCTTGAACACGACCGTGTTGCCGCACACGAGCGCGGGCACGATCTTCCAGGACGGGATAGCGATCGGGAAGTTCCACGGCGTGATCACACCGACGACGCCGATCGGCTGGCGGACGCTCATGTTGAACTTGTCGGGCAGCTCGGACGGCGTCGTGTGCCCGAAGAGGCGGCGACCCTCGCCGGCCATGTAGTAGCTCATGTCGACGGCTTCCTGGACATCGCCGCCGGCCTCTGCGAGCACCTTGCCCATCTCGTGGGCCATGAGCTCTGCCAGCTCGTCCTTGTGCTCGGCGACGAGCGCGCCGAAGCGGAAGAGAATCTCGCCGCGCTTCGGGGCCGGCACGAGACGCCACGTCGTGAACGCCTCCTTCGCCGCGTCCACTGCCCGATCGACGTCGGCCGCGGTCGAGCGCGGAAAGACGCCGATGAGGTCGCCGGTAGCGGGGCTCCTGCTCTCGAACGTCTTGCCGGTCTCGGCGGCGACCCACTCGCCGCCGATCGCGTTCTCGAACGTGCTCACCCCGGTCGCCACCGGAGCGAGTCTACTGAGCTACGAGGGCTTGGCGAAACAGTGGCTATGCCGCCGAACGCACCGGAGCACCGCGCTGCGGCGTCCTCGGTCGGCCACGTACTTGGGTCAGTACGCGGCCTCCCTGCGTCCTTGCTGCGCGTCACCCGGAGCGCTCGGGCAACGAGCACCGCTCCGCCAAGCCCTCGGACTAGTGCGCCTCGATCGACGGGAAGGTCCCGGCGATCCGCACACGACGGCGTTCGCGCGCCGCTCGCGCCTCGGGCGTTGCGGCCGGCGCCTCACGCCTGCCGCGGGCGCGACGACGGTCGACGATCACGGTGACGTCAGCGTTTCCGTCGTAGTACGCCGTGAGCCGATCGAACAACTCGCCTTCGAGCTCCGGAGGAATGACGCAATAGATCACGCAGAGCGATTGTAGCCCCGGCGGCGGCCCGCGTCAGCCCCCGTAAGGGCTATTCAGGCGCTACGGAGGGCACAAGCCGGCCCTGGCCGTCCACCTGCGCGTTCCAGTCCGTCTGCGCAACCTCGAGGTCCGTGATGTCGAACCCACGTTCGATCAGCTGCACGGCGGGCGTCAGGTCCCCGTCCGCGCGGTACTGGTACCAGGAGATGTCCCAGCAGATCGTGATCACGGCCTCGCGCTCGGCCGTCGGCGTGATCGCGGCCCGCGGCGTCCCAAGGCTGCGAATCAGCCCCTCGATCGTGCGGCAGTGCGAGCTGCCGTTGAAGAGCGCGGCCGCCTGGACGACGCTCTGATCCTCGGCGGACAGCCGGCGGAGGATCGGCTCGGCGACCGGCTCGTTCGCGGCCGAATCAGGCGCCTTGAACAGGCGTGCAAAGAACCCGCGACGTGGCTCCGGCGGCCGGACGTGGAGGCTCGGGCCACCCTCCCGATACCACCCCGCCTCGAGCGCCTGTTCGCGGCAGAGCGGGCAGACGTCGACGTACTCCAACCCATCGGGCGAGAACCGCTGCGCCCGTTCTCCGACGAGGAGCGACCGCCCGCAGAAGGCACATGTGATCGCCGCTCGGGCTCCGGCCACTCGAACGCGCCGCGCCTAGTGGGCCGCGGCCTCCTCTTTCGCCTTCGCCGCGTCGCCGATCAGCTTCTGGGCGATGTGCGACGGCACCTCCTCGTAGCGGAGGAAGGACATCGCGTAGTCGCCGCGGCCGCCGGTCAACGACGTCAGCGATTGCGAGTACGTCAGCACCTCGGCCATCGGCACCTCCGCCTTGATGGTCGTCATCCCGCCGTGCGGCTCCATCCCGTGCAGGCGGCCGCGCCGCGAGTTGAGGTCGCCGTTCACGGCACCCACCGCCTCGTCGGGCACGGTCACGTCGAGCTCCATGATCGGCTCGAGCAGCATCGGATCGGCCTTGTGGTACGCGTCCTTGAAAGCCATCGACCCCGCGATCTTGAACGCCATCTCCGAGGAGTCGACGTTGTGGTACTGCCCGTCGACGAGGCGCACGGTCACGCCCTGCACCGGCGCGCCCGCGAGCTCGCCGTGGAGCATCGCCTCCTGGATCCCCTTGTCGACCGCGGGGCGGAAGCTCTGCGGGATGACGCCGCCGACGATCTTGTCGACGAACTCGTAGCCCTCGTGGCCCGGCCTCGGCTCGAGCACGATCTCGCAGTCGCCGAACTGCCCGCGGCCGCCCGTCTGCTTCTTGTACCGGGCACGAGCTCGCGACTCCTTGCGAATCGTCTCGAGGTACGGGACGCGGGGCTGCGCGAGATCGACGTCGACGCCGAAGCGGCGATGAAGCCGCTCGACGGCCACCTCGACGTGCATCTGCGACAGCCCGGCGAGCAGCTGTTCGCCCGTGCGCTCGTCGCGCCGGAGGACGAGCGTCGGGTCCTCCTCGGCGAGGCGCCTGAGTGACGCGGCGGCCTTGTCCTCGTCCCCCTTTGCCTTCGGCGTGACGGCGAAGCTCATCACGGGGTCGGGGAACGGGATCGTCGGCAGCTCGACGTCGCGCTCGGCATCGAGCAGGAGATCTCCGGTCTGCGTCTCCTTCAGCTTGGCAACCGCGCCGATGTCGCCTTCGCCGAACTCCGTGACCGCAGTGTGCTCCTTCCCCTGGAGCACGAGCAGCTGGCCGAGACGCTCCTTCGCCCGCGCCCGCACGTTCGCGACGGTCGAGTCCGCCGTCACGGTCCCCTGGAGCACGCGGAAGAGAGAGATGCGCCCGGCAAACGGATCGGCGATGGTCTTGAAGACGAAGACGGCGGTGCCCGCGCCGTCGACCGTGATCGGCGCGCCGCGCTTGGCCGGCGACGGGACGCCTTCGACGAGAAGGTCGAGCAGCGCCGTCGTGCCGAGGTTCTTCGTCGCCACGCCGGCCATGACCGGGAAGATCTCGCCGCGAAGGACGGCCTCCTTCAGCGCGTGCGCGACCTCGTCGACGCCGAGCTCCTCGCCCTCGAGGTAGCGCTCCATCAGCGCCTCGTCCGTCTCGACGACCGCGTCGAGCAGCTGCTCGCGGTACTTCGCGACGTCAGCCGCCAGCTCGTCGGGGATCTCTCCGGGGCCGCTCTCGCGCGCACCCTCGGGACTCGTGTACGTCTTCATGTGGAGCAGGTCGACGATCCCCGTCAGCTCGTGCTCGACGCCGATCGGCAAGGCGACCGCGATGCAGCGCGGCGACAGCTGCTCCTGAAGCTGGCCGAGCGCGCGATAGAAGTCCGCGCGCTCGCGGTCGAGCATGTTGACGAAGACGACGCGCGACAGGTTGCCCTCCTCGGCGCGCGTCCACACGCGGCTCGTCCCGACCTCGACGCCCATCACCGCGCTCACGACGACGAGCGCGCCATCGGTGACGGTCAGTGCGGCGATCGCGTCGCCCTGGAAGCCCGTGTCGCCCGGCGTGTCGACAAGATTGATCTTCCGGCCCTGCCAGTCGGCGTGCGCCAGCGTGGCCGACAGAGACATCTGCCGGCGCTGCTCGTCCTCGTCCCAATCCGAGACGGTGTTCCCCGCCTCGACGGTGCCGAGCCGGTTGACGGCGCCGGACTGGAAGAGCATCGCCTCGACGAGCGTGGTCTTCCCCGTCCCGCGGTGGCCGACGACGGCGACGTTGCGAAGCTTTCCTGGATCGGGCATGTGCGTGCAGTCCTCCTCGGCGTCGAGTTCGGCGAGAAGTCTAGTGCGGCCGGAGCCGAGCAGCTACCGGTCGGTCGGTGTCCGCGCCACGCCGGCGAGGCGCGCGCGGAGGCGGAGGATCGCCTTCGTATGGAGCTGCGACACGCGTGACTCCGTGACGCCGAGCACCTCGCCGATCTCCCTCAGCGTCAGCTCCTCGTAGTAGTAGAGCGTGACGACGATCTTCTCGCGCTCGGGCAGGCTCGAGATCGCCTCGGCCATCGCCTCGCGCGTCTCCGTGACGTCGAGCGCTGCCTGCGGCTCGGGCGTCTCGGGGTCCTCGATCGTGTCGATGAGCGCCACCTGGTCGCCGGTCGACGCCGAGACGGTCCAGAGCTCGTCGAGCGCCGCGATCGAGGAACGCGAGATGTCGAGCAGGCTCCCCTCGAGCTCCTCCACCGGGATGTCGAGCTTCGCGGCGATCTCCTCGTCCGTCGGTGCGCGGTGGAGCTCCGCCTCGAGCTTGGCGATCGCGCGCTCGATCTCGCGGGCGCGGGCACGCACCGAACGTGGCACCCAGTCCATCGCGCGCAGCTCGTCGATGATCGAGCCCTTGATGCGCGCGATCGCGTACGTCTCGAACTTCACGTCGCGGTCGGGGTCGTAGCGCTCGATCGCGCTGATGAGGCCGAGCAGCCCGTAGGACGCGAGGTCGTTCTCGTCCACGTGCGCGGGCAGGCCGCTGGAGATGCGGCCCGCGACGAACTTCACGAGCGGCGCGTACGTGAGGATCAGGCGGTCGCGAATCCCAGGGTCGCCCGATTTCCGGTACTCGCGCCAGAGAGGCTGGATGTCGTCCGCCACGCCGAGAGAATACGCCGTTGCTCGGCCGAGTCCTCAACTCGATCGTATGCTCGCCCCGCATGCGACGCGACCCGACGACCCCGCACGCTCGCCTCGGCTGCCGTCCTCGTGATGACGATTGCAGCGTTCGTCGGCGCCTCGGGCTCGACCGCCGCGGGACAGCCGCTGCGCCTCGTGGCGCTCGGCGACTCGCTCCCGTACAACCCGCAGGACCGCTGCCCGGGCTGCATCGGGTTCCCCACGCTCTATGGGAAGGCGGCCAGCAAGGCGCTCGGCGTCCCAGTCACGGTCGACAACCGGGGTCAGTACAACAGCCTCACGAGCGTGCGACTCGTCGGCCAGGTCCGAACGCTCACGCCGATGCGCAAGGCCATCGCCAAGGCGGACATCGTCGTCCTGACGATCGGGCACAACGACACGCCATGGATCAGCGACCAGGACCTCTGCGACGGAGCGGCCTCGAACACGCCTGACGCCCGCCTTCATCGACTGGTCGCGCTACACGACCGACTGCTCTCGCCTTCTCGCCAGCGCGCTCCGGTTCAACATCACGGACATCCTCGGGCAGGTCAAGAAGCTCCGCTCGGGGAAGACGACGCTCCTACGCGTCACGAACTTCCACAACGACCGCATCGGCAACCCGAGCCTCCCTCGCAGCGCCGACGCACCGTCGAAGCTCGTGGTCGATCTCTTCAGCAAGGCGATCTGCGGCGCAGCGGCCAGCGCGGGTGCTCCCTGCGTCGACGTCTACCACGCGTTCAACGGCAAGGGCGGACGGACGTTCGACGGACCGTTCGTCGCGCCGGACACCGTCCATTTCAGCCAGCGAGGGCACGACGTGGTCGCACGGCTGCTCGCGAAGCGCGGCTACGCGCCGCTCGAGCGCTAGGAGGGCTTGGCGGAACGGTGCTCGTTGCCCGGGCGCTCCGGGCGACGCGCTGCAAGGACGCAGGGAGGCCGCGTACTTACCGAGTACGTGGCCGACCGAGGACGCCGCAGCGCGGTGCACCGGTGCGTTCGGGCGGCACAGTCTCTGTTTCGCCAAGCCCTCCTACTAGGCGCGCCAGGCGCGGAGCACGAGGGTCGCCATCCACGCGGCGAGGACCGCCGCCGCGATGAGAATCACCCACTGATCGGCCTTGTACGCGGCCCACGCGATGCCCGCCATCACCGCCGCCAGGAGCAGGAAGAGCGCGCCGAGAGCGAGTCGCTGGGAGGAGCGTGGCACGGGGTCAATCTACTCCGAGCGCCGACTACACTGGACGCGCAACCCGTGTTGCCGTGAAGGGGCGTAGCTCAATTGGCAGAGCACCGGTCTCCAAAACCGGGGGTTGCAGGTTCGAGTCCTGCCGCCCCTGTGTAGCGGTGGAAAGTCTGACGACTTTCCACCGGGAGAGTGGTCTCCGATAGCCGCAGTGAACCGCGCCCGTCATGTCGGTCGCGGCGGCGCGGGGATCCTGGCCTACCGCTTGGGGTACTTGAGTGCAGCGCGGGCCAGGGCGACGAGAGTCTGGAAGGGGAGGTACTCCCCCGCACCTCCGCGCGCGTTGAGTACGAAGGCGCCCGCTTCTCGGGCCGGGATGCCCGGAGGGCTCCACCGCAGATAGGGGGTGGAAGACATGCAGCTCCGACTCCGCGGACCCGGATATCCGGTGCATAACGAAAGGCATCCTTGCCAAGCCCGCCCACCGTCCTGAGTTTCGTCCCCGCAGCCCTGGCCAACGACGCATACGCCTTACGTCGTTCGTTCCATGCCTTCCTGTCATCGGCGTCGAACGCGATCTCCACGTAACCGCCATAGCGAGTCGGCCGCGTCTTCTTGAAGCCAGGCTCGAAGTAGATCCGACGATATTGAAGCGAGGTGAGGCCTCCGCCTGGGGCGCCTGGGAAGGGTGTGAATTGCGCGCGGTGCTCGATCCTCTTGACATCCCCGATCGCGGCTTCCGCCTGGGGGCGCGGGTGGCCGCCGGACAGCCCGCCTTGGCGGCGACGGACGACCCAGCCACCGCAGCGGCGGAGAACAGTCCGAAGGACAAGAGTGCTACGACGCCAGCGCGCATCGCCGTGATAGTCGCACGGCTCCGAGACCCACGCAAGAGGCTCCTAGGCAGAGACCTGCCGCCCCTCCTGAGCGGGCGAAGTCTGGCGACTTTCGCCCGAGATCGTGTCCTCCGAGTAAGCCTCGGGTCGGGCCACACCTCTGCTCTGGCCGCAGGCCGTTCCGCCTCCGACGGATGCGCGGTATATCGTCGCGGGATGGCACGTACGGTGCTCGGGTGCGTCGCCGCCGGCCTCGCGCTCGTGTTCGCGGTCGTGCCGGGCGCCGCACTCGGCTCCCGACCCGCCACCGCAGGTCGACTCAGCGGCGTCAGGCTTCAAGCCCTGCGCAACGCTCACGAGGGTGCTCTGCCGATACGTCGTCGTCCCCCGAGACCACTTCGGGTCGACGCCCAGCCGGATCCGGCTGTTCGTCGCGAAACGTCCGGCTGAGACCGCGTCGTCCCGAGGCACGATCCTGCTCCTGGCTGGCGGGCCAGGACAAGCCTCGGCCCAGATCTTCGACCTGCGCTCGACCCTCTGGCAGACGCTCTTCCCCGGCTACACGGTCGCCGCGTACGACAACCGCGGGACTGGCGATTCCGATGCAATCGCCTGCCCCGGCGTGAAGACCGCGTCGCGGTGCGCACGCGCGATCGGCCCTGACCGAATCTTCTACGGGACGAGGGACAACACCGAAGACCTCGAGGCCGTGCGCCGCGCGCTCGGCGTCGACCGGATCGCGCTCTTCGGTCTTTCGTATGGGACGAAGCAGGCGCTCGCGTACGCCCTCGCGTACCCCGAGCACGTCGAGCGACTGCTTCTCGACTCGGTTGTGCTCCCGGATGGACCAGATCCGCTCGGTCTCGCGTCGCTCGACGCCATTCCGAATGCGTTGAGGTCGATCTGCCACGGAGGCGGGTGCACAGCGGTAACCAAGGATGCGGGCTCCGACATCGCCCGGCTCGCGAATCGACTCGACGCTCGCCCGCTCGTTGCCGAGCGGCCCGTCTATACGACGCACTTGACGCCCACGACGCAGCGCGTTCGCATCGACGGACCAGGCGCTCCTCTCCCTTGCGACCGCGAGCGACCTGAACGTCCGGGATCGCCGTCACATTGCCAGCGGCCGTGAAAGCGGCCCTGGCTCGCCGGCCGGGCCTGCTCGAGCACCTGGCCGCGCTCGTCGCGCAGCAGGACTCCTCGGACGTCAACGAGGCGGTCTTCTATGCGACCACCTGCAACGACGGGCCCTTCCCCTGGCAACCGGACACGCGCATCGCGAATCGTCGGGCAGAGCTCGCCGCGGCTGTGGCCGCGCTGCCGGCCGGGTCGCTCGGCCACTTCGGAAGCTGGGCCGCGCTCGCCTCTGCAAAGCAGTGCCTCGACTGGCCTGCGCCCGCCGGGGTGGACCCGGTCACGACGCAGCAGCTGCCGGACGTACCAGCACTCGTGCTCGCAGGGGATCGCGACGTGCGCACACCGGCCGCCGAAGGCGCAGCGGCCGCCGCTCTCTTCCCACGCGGCCGTCTCCTCGTCGTGCCCGGAATCGGCCATACGGTCGTCGGCTCATCCGCCTGCGTGGACGACGCGGTGCGTGACTGGATCCGCGGCCGCACGCCGCCAGCGCGATGTCCGCGCGTTCCGCTGACCGTCAGGCCGATCGGTGTCCTGCCGCGCAGCGTCGCATCGGCGACGTCGCTCGGACCGGTTGACGGGCTCGTCGGCCGCACGCTCGGAGCGACCGTCGCCACGCTGCGAGAGGCAGAGGCGGCATGGCTGACGAGCTACCCGTCGGGATGGGTCGTGGGGCTCGAGCGCGGACTGCTCTACGGCGAGAATTTCGACGTTTTCAGATACTCGGCGTACAGCGACGTCCCGGGGCTTGCCGTGAGCGGCTCGATCAGCTTCACGGTCTCCAGGATTGGCACGCTCGTCCCGGGCAGCGAGATCGGCCAAGTCCAGGTTGCAGGACGAAGCGCGGCAGGAGGCTTCCTTCAGATCCGGAACCACCGGATCACGGGCCTCCTAGGCGGCCGCCACGTCTCCGCCCGCTTCTGAACGATCTCCAGGACCGGAGCGCTCAGTCGTTCGCGAAGGCGTGGTCAACCACATACAGCCACGAGCCGTCGGGCTGGCGTCGCACGATCTCCGCGGTACGTGACGTCAATTCGAGAGGCGTCGCATCGGGCATTGTCGTCACCAGCCGCCACTCCCCCTGCAGCAGCGCGATGTCCTCGACCTGCATGCAGTAGACGTTCCGCGACTCCATGGTGCCTCCCAGCGCCAGCAGCCCTTCGAGCGCCACGCGGATCTCATCCGCCCCGCGAGCCCGCTCGCCGGGTTGCGCTGCGAGCAGGGCGTCCGATTCGTAGAGCGCGAGGAGATTCTCGACGTCGCCGGAATTGACTGCCGCAGCGAACGCCCCATTCATCTCCTCGGGGTGCCAGACCTTCACAGGCTGGTCGCTGATCCTAGGCGAAGCCGCGTGGTCGTCCCGCGGCGGGCCGGACGTCGAACCGCACGTTGTATTGTCCGTGGCCAGTCTGCGACCAATCGTCGCACTACGACCGGGGGTGATGGTTGATGCTTGTCGCTGCAAACGGATGGTGGCTCTGGACGATTCTCGCGCTCGTGATCTGGATCGCGCTCGCATTCTGGCCGGCACGGGTTGCGGGTCGAAAGGGACATAGCTTCTTTGGCTTCTTCATCTTCAGCCTGTTCTTCTTCCCAGCGGCCCTGATCGTCGCCTACGTCGTCTCCGACAAGACGGCAACCGCGTAAATGGAGGCTGAGAGCAATGGCGCGTGACGACGGAGATGGCATGGTGCGGTATGTGCTCGTGCTCGGAGCGACGATCGCCGGGGTCGTCCTCCTGATCGGCCTCGTGATGATGTTCTTCACGAACATGGGCGCGCGCTACGGGCTCGGCGGCGCTCTTATCGCCTTGAGCGCCGTGCTGCTCGCCTTCGGGTGGTACTGGGATCGCAAGCACGGGTCGGGGCGACCCGACCGCGTCTAGGGATTCCTGCAAGCGGCGAGGGTCTCTGATGGGGGATCGAGGCATCCGGCACGACGGCCGATCACCGTCATATGAGCGGTCTCCTCAGACGAGAAGAGGGTCAGACGATGCCGGAGTACGCGGTCGTCCTCTCGCTCCTCACGATCACCGCAGCGGCCGTCTTTCTCGCCCTCTCGGGCGGCGTGGCGAACGCGATGACGACCGTCACCGGCGTCATCTAGCCGTCACCGTTGCGTACTTAGCCGCGCCCCGGTCAGCACCTGCACCGATGAAGCGTGGCGACCCGTCCGTCACCCTTCGATGAGTCAACGACGGGAGGGACACATGCTGAAGACGCGCTTCACGCTGGCAGATGCAACGCGAATCGGCGAGGAGATCGGGATCGACTGGGCAACGTCCCCCTTCGATGCCGAGCAGTTCCTGATGGGCCTCGACGTCGAGCTCGAGCACGGTGCGCACGACGCGCAGACGAACGTCACGGGCGACGACGAGATCATGACCGGCAAGATCGCGTGGGCACACCTCAAGGAGCTGCCTGACTACTACACGCGGCTCGCCGCGATGGAAGGAGAGGCCGAGGCGCAATGAGATCGCTCAGATGCGAGCGCCGTCGTTCGCCTTACTCGTAGCCGCGCCTCGCGGGCAACGCGCTCGCAACGAGCGTCCTCAAGTTGATTCGTAGCTGACTCCGGTCACCCGCCCGGGGGATAGCGGGATGTGCGTTCTGGGAGTACTACGAGAGTGTGGTGCGCATCGTCACGATCATCGTCTCGGCGGCCTGCGTCGGCATCCTCGCTGTCGGCGCAGGCGCGTCCGATCGGACACCCGCCGCTGCGGTCGAGCGCGGCGTCCTCTCGGAGATCAACGACCTGCGCGCAGCACACGGGCGGCGGCCGCTGAAGCTCGATACACGGCTGGCCCGCGCCGCTCGGGTGCACGTTCGAGAGATGACGAGCCGCGGCTACTTCTCGCACGCGTCCGCAGACGGCACGACGTTCGACGCGCGAGTCGCACGCTTCTACCCCCGTGTCGGCACACGCACACCCTGGCGCACGGGCGAGAACATCGCCTGGCGCACGGGCGCGCCCGACGCGAAGGCGTTCATGCGCGCCTGGCTCGCGAGCCCCGCGCATCGCTCGAACCTCCTCGATCCAAGGTTCCGCGACGCGGGCGTCGCGGTCGTCGCAACGTCGTCCGCTCCGGGCGTCTACGCGGGTCGAAGCGTCACCGTCGTGACGCTCGATCTCGGCGCACGCTAGCCCGCCAGATCGCCCGGACAAGCCTCAAGGTGTCGTCCGCCGGAGCCGATCCCGTCCCAATGGACGCCCGATACGCCTTCATCGGGGCAATCGTCGGACTCCTCGCCATCGGCCTGGCACTCCTCGGAGCGCCAGTAGCCGTGATCGGCGTCGCGAGCCTCAGCTGGGGCGCGCTGCTGTGGCTGCCGGCCCACGCCCTCGGCCGCGCCGTCGGCAGGTTCCCCGACGACGTCGCCAAGGGCTAGGTAGCCTGCCGGGATGCGCCGGGGGGCGTGTCTCCTTCTCTTCGTGCTCGTCGCCTGTGCCGGGAGCACCGCCGCGCGGCCGGACGTTTCCCATCACGCCGAGTCGGTGACGCTCGACGGGCTTCCGCTCTACGGCCTCGTGGCACGCGCAGCCGTCACGTGGTGCGGCGCGGGACAACCGACCGCGGTCGACCGCAAGCCGGAGATCGACCTCACGTCGCCGCGGCAGGTGCACGTGACGTATGCCATCCCCGCGGACGGCCTCGACCAGTTCGGCACCTTCGCCTCCCGCATCGCAACGGACGCGGAGGCGATGGACACGTGGTGGCGCGGCCAGGACGGCGCCCGTGCGCTCCGCTTCGATCTCTTCGCCTTCCCAGGATGTGCGACGAAGTTCGGCGCGCTCGACATCGGCTTCGTCCGTCTGCCTCGAGTCGGGGCCTTGTACCTCAACAGCCCGGACCGCCTGATCGGCGACCTCTCGCAGCTCACCTCCCTCACGTCGCAGAAGCAGCTCATCTACTACGACGGGCCGAACGTCTTCGAGAACTTCGTCTGCGGTACGACGTTCGTGCCGAGTAGCGCGCCGACGCAAGGTGGCGCCGCCGGCATCGCCTTTGTGTGGATGCGGTCGCTCTGCGGCGGAGACGTCGGCGCGGGCGGGCTCAACGCGGCGGTGGCCGTCCACGAAGTCATTCACGGGCTCGGCGCTCTCGTCGGCAGCTCCGCACCGAACGAGTGCCCGTCGCCGGACGACGGCCACGTCTGCGACAGCCCCCTCGACGTCCTGTACCCCTCCGCGAACAGCTCGACGCGCCTGCCGACGCAGGTCCTCGACATCAACCGGGACGACTACTACGGCCACTCACGCTCGTGGTTCGACCTCCAGGACTCTGGATGGCTCAGCCACCTGCCGCAGCTTGCCCTTACGATCAGCGTCCAAGCAACGGCTCCAGCCGCCGGCGTCGTGCGGATGACCGCACCGTCGGCGACGACGTGTGCGACGACGTGCTCTGTTCCGCTCGACACCGGCACCGCCGTCACTCTTGTCGCGCAGCCATCGGCCGGCGCACGTCTCCTCGCCTGGAGCGGCGCGTGCACCGGCACGGGGCCGTGCAACGTCACGCTCGACGCCGCGAAGACCGTCACCGCACGGTTCGCTGCAGCCGTCTCGCGGATCACCGTCTCGGTCTCGGGCAAGGGGCGCGTGACGAGCACGCCGGGAGGAATCGCATGCCCGGCGCGCTGCTCGGCGACCTACCTCACGACCCAGACCGTCAGGTTGCGCGCGACACCGTCTGCCGGTCAGCAGTTCACCGGCTGGACGGGAGCGTGCAAGGGCAAGGGCACGTGCACGCTCAAAGCCGACAAGGCGCGTTCGGCAAAGGCTGTCTTCAAGAAGAAGAAGTAGAGCAGTAGGAGTCGGCCTTCGCCCGGCGAATCCGCGGGCGAGGGTGAGGGAGCAGAGCCACCTCGAGGACATGCGCGCCGCACTCCGCGGCGACCGCGAGCGCGCCAAGGTACGGCGGGCCACCGCCAGCATCCCGCTCCCGGCCCAACCTGCCGAAGTGGCAACGCCCGAGGGCGTCGACGCACCGGAGGCCGCTGCGCCGAGCGGGCTGCGCTCGCGTTTCCGTCTGAGGGGCTCTACTCGACCGTCGCGCTCGGGCTGAACACCGCGCGCAACGTCATCAGCGCGATCTTCAGGTCGAGCCACAACGAGAAGTTCTCGATGTAGAAGTTGTCCCACTCCGCGCGGTCGGTGAGCGGTGTTCGGCCACGCAGGCCGCACACCTGAGCCCAGCCCGTGATGCCCGACTTGACGCGGTGCCGATCGCTATAGCGGTAGATGCGCTGCTCGAAGTCCTCGACGAACTCCGGCCGCTCCGGGCGCGGCCCGATGATGCTCATCTCCCCGCGAAGGACGTTGATCAACTGGGGCAGCTCGTCGATCGACGAGCGCCGGAGAAAGGAGCCGAACGGCGTGCGCCGGTCGTCACCCTCCACCCCACCCGGGCCGAGCTCGCCGGGGGGCGTGACGGCCGGGCCTTCGAGGTCACCGGCCATCGAGCGAAACTTGAGCATCTCGAACGGGCGGCCGTCGCGGCCGATGCGCATCTGGCGAAAGAAGATCGGGCGGCCGAGCGAGAGGAGGACGCCGAGCGAAACGGCGATGAGGAGCGGCGACAGGAGGAGGAGCCCGAAGGCGGCGAGGATGCGATCGACGGCGTACTTGACGCGGAACTGCCACCCGTCGGCTGAGGCGGGACGCGGCGTTACGAGCGGCAGGCCGCCGAGATGCTCCATCTGGGTCAGCTCGGGCATGCGCTCGAAGAGGCGAGGCACGATGGCCGTGGGAATGCCGAGGTCCTCACAGCGGCGGATGAGGCGCAGCAGGACGTCGTCCGGGGCGGTCGAGAACGTCACGACGACCTGCTCGATGCGGTACTGCGCGACGATGTCGTCGATGTCCCAGCTCGCACCGGCGACGGGGATGCCGAGCTCGTCGAACGTGTCGATGAGCGGCTCCTTGTCGAGGAACGCGACCGGGCGCAGGCCGAGCTCCGGCGTGTCGAGGAGGCGGCGTGCGACGAGCGCTCCGACGCGGCCGGCGCCGATGATCAGCGTCGAGCGGACTCCCTCGCCGGCTTCGTGCGCCCGCTCGTGCGCCCAGTAGCGCGCGACCCGGCCCGCTGCAACATAGGCGAGCGCGAATCCCCAGAGACGGAAGGTCTCGGCGTCGAGGTCACCCGTCGTCCCGAAGAGGACGCGGCCGGTAAGGACGACCATGGCGGCGACGCTCGTCGCGGCGAGAATCGAGCGAAGATCGTCGAGGACGTGCAGCCGAAACCGCAACCGGTAGAGGCCGCGTGACCAGTAGAGAACGAGGCACAGGAGCGAGAACGTGATCGTGACGCCGGCCGGAGGCGAGGCGACGCCGGCCGCCTCTCCCCCGATCTGCACTGCGATCGCAGCGAGCGCGAGCATGGCCATGTCGACTGCAAGGCAGCCGAGGGCCCATGACGTCTGCGGGCGCAGCCGGCTCCGGCGTCGGTCCTCGACGCCGGATGGATTCTCCGGCCTAGCCGTTGCGAGCGCGGTCTCCACCGTGCCTTCTCAGCCGCTGGTCTTCCGCGCTAGTTCCGCTGCCTGGCGAAGCGCCGCAGCGCACCGCCGAGAAGCATCAGCCCGAGGGCCCCGGCGACGATCAAGCTCAGGTCGAGCCCCGTGAACGGCAAGCCGCCGGTCGTCTGGACAGCTCCTGGCGACGTGCCGCCGGCACCGCTGCCACCGCCAGTGGAACCGCCCGAGGTGCCCGTCCGCCGCGGTGCCCGTCCCGTTGTCCGTTCCCTGTCGTCCCTCTCGACCTCCGGCTTGAGACCCGATCGAGTCTCCGTCGTCGTACGCCTGGACGACGGCATCGCTCAACGCCCGCTCGAGATCGGGGCGCGAGTACGTGCCGTCGAGTCTCCCATTGTCGGCGTAATCGCGGTAAATGTCCTGTGGTGACGCGGCAAGCGCCCCCGGAACCGCAATGAACGCAGCCGCAGAGAGGAATACGAAGGCCGCCTTGATTCGGTTGCGACTCATCACTCTCCTCCTCCTCCATGATTCGCCTCTCGCACCGTCCCCGCGGTGCGTGCCCACAGTGTCACGACACTTTGCCCATGCGTCAAGGGCTCATCACCCATTCGAGGTACTCGCCAAAACGCCGTTGCGATTCGGACACCGACGCCGTCACTACAGTTGGCTCCCATCGTGGACGAACCCTTGCAAACGTCAGTCGGGTACCGCATCGTTCCTCCGCGCGCTGCCTGTCGCGCTTGTCGTTGCGTTTGGCGGCGCCCTCGCATGGGAGGAACACGGGTCGATCGCAGCTGCCCATTGGCTTCCCTATGCCGTTTGCGCCGCATTCGTGCTCGCCGCAGTCCTGCTCGCCGGCGTCGCGGTTCGGCCATCGCGGCCTCGCCCTCGCTGCGCTCTGTCTGTTCGTCGCG
This sequence comes from uncultured Actinomycetes bacterium, assembly GCA_963724675.1. Taxonomy (GTDB): domain Bacteria; phylum Actinomycetota; class Thermoleophilia; order Gaiellales; family Gaiellaceae; genus PALSA-612. The sequence goes on from CAVRVP010000002.1 coordinate 86,510, forward strand.
TTCGCCGCGTGGACGGCGCTCTCCATCGCGTGGTCTCCGTTGCCCGCTCTCGCACGGGACGAAAGCCTGCTCGCACTCTTCTACGCAGTCGTTCTCGCCGTTCCCCTCGTCACGCTCCGCAGCCAGGCCGACCGGCTCGCTGCCGCGACGCTCGTCGTCCTCGAGATGGCCGCGCTCAGCGTGGCCACGGCAGCGTGGCTGCGCTGGCGGGGCGACCCCGAGCTCCTGTACTTCGGTGGACGACTCGACTTCCCTGTCACCTACTGGAACGGCGAGGCAGCGTACGCACTGATCGCGTTCTGGCCGGCCGTCGCGCTGGCGGCCGAACGTAGGCTCAACGCCGTCGTCCGCGGGCGTCGCGCTCGGCGGTGCAACGGCGATGCTCGCGCTCTTTGTCGGCACGCAGAGCAAGGGAGGCGCGGTCGCGCATCGTCGTCTCGGCAGTCGTGTTCTTCGGCGTCTCCGGCGCACGGCTGCGCGCTCTCGTGCCGACTGCCGTCGCAGCGCGGCCTGACGGCGATCGGCGCGCGGGGCATGACCGAGCCGTTCAGGACGGACGGAGACGCCTTCGACGCAGCTGTCCGTCACGCGGGGACGGTGGCGCTCGTCCTGGCGGCGTGCGGCGCCGGCATCGGGGTCGCGTACGCCCTGATCGACAATCGCCGTCGCATGCCCCGAAAGGCCGCGCGGATCGCCGGCGTAGCAGTCGCTGTCGTCGTCGCCCTGTCACTCGTGGGCGCGATCGGCGCGTTCGTGTCATCGGTCGAGCACCCGCTCGGTGGACGCAAGACCGTTGGCGCGAGTTCAAGCACCTCGACTCGGACGGCATCGGCGGCCAGCCACTTCGGGCAGCTCGGCTCGAACCGGTACGACTTCTGGCGTGTGGCCTTCGCACGAGTTCGGCCGCCACCCGGTGGCCGGCGTCGGCGGTCACGGCTGGTCGATCGCGTACAGGCGCCACGGCGAGAGCGAGGAGCGCCCTCAGCGCGCGCACTCGCTCGAGCTCGACGCGCTCAGCGAGACCGGGATCGTCGGCCTGCTCCTTCTCGTCGGCGGCCGGGCTCGCGATCCTCGTCGCCGTCGGCCGCAGGGCCGGAGAGTCGCTCGTGGCAGCCGGCGCGCTCGGCGCCGGTGCGTACTTCGCGATTCACACGGGCGGCGACTGGGTGTGGTCGATTCCCGCGGTGGGCGTGCCGGCCTTCGCGATCCTCGGCATCGGTGCGTCGATCGACCGGACGCGGGTGCTACCCAGCGCGCGCAGCGGTTCCCGCAGGCGTCGCTGCCATCGTCGTCGGCGTTCTCGCCTTTGCACCCACATGGCTCTCCGCGCGACTCGTCGATCGAGCGTACGACCAGCCGACCGCAGCAGCAGCTGCAAACGATCTGCGCTGGGCGCGGCGCCTCGATCCGCTTGCGATCGACCCGCTCGTCGCCGAGTCTGCGCTCGCAAAGCCGCCCGAAGACGCTTCCGCCGCTCGAACGGGCGCTTGCCCGGCAACCGCGCGACTCCGAGATGTACTTCCTGCTCGGCCTTGCGTATCTCGACGCCGGTCGCAAGGCGGATGCTCGCCGCGTCCTCCTGATCGCGCGCGATGCTCTCGCCTCGCAACCAGACGATCCGGAACGTCCTCCGCGAGGCGTCGGAGTAGGCTGGCGGCGTGGCCGTCCTCACGTCACAGGTCGACCGCGACTCGGATCTCTTCGCGCGGCGCCGGCAACGCATGGAGGAGCTCGTCGCGGAGCTCCGGGCCCGTACGGCGCAGGTCCACGGCGGCGGAGGCGAGGCGGCGCTCGAGCGGCATCGCTCGCGCGGCAAGCTGACAGCGCGAGAGCGCATCGACCGGCTCTGCGACCCGGACACGGCCTTTCTGGAGCTCTCCACCCTCGCAGCGTGGGAGCTGTACGACGGGCAGGCACCGGGGGCGGGGATCGTCACCGGAATCGCCGTCGTCGAAGGGCGCGAGTGCGTCGTCGTCGCGAACGACGCGACCGTCAAGGGCGGCACGTACTTCCCGCTCACGGTCAAGAAGCACCTCCGCGCACAGGAGATCGCCGAGCAGAACCGCCTGCCGTGCATCTACCTCGTCGACTCTGGCGGGGCGTTTCTTCCGCTGCAGGCCGAGGTGTTTCCCGACCGCGACCACTTCGGGCGGATCTTCTACAACCAGGCGCGTATGTCCGCTCAGGGCATCCCGCAGATCGCCGCCGTGATGGGCTCGTGCACCGCCGGCGGCGCATACGTCCCCGCGATGAGCGACGAGACGATCATCGTGAAGGGCACCGGGACGATCTTCATCGGCGGTCCGCCACTCGTGAAGGCGGCGACCGGCGAGGAGGTCACCGCGGAAGAGCTCGGCGGCGCAGACGTGCACACGCGCCAGTCCGGCGTTGCCGACCACTACGCCGTATCGGACGAGAATGCGCTCGCCCTCTGCCGCCAGGTCGTGCGGAACCTCGGTGGCCGCCGACCGGATCCACCGTGGGACGTCGGCGCTTCTGAGGAGCCCGCACTCGATCCCGCCGACCTCTACGGCCTCGTCCCCGAGACGTTCCGGGAGCAGGTCGATCCCCGCGAGCTCATCGCCCGGATCGTCGACGGCAGCCGCCTCGACGAGTTCAAGCCGCTCTACGGCGAGACGCTCGTCTGCGGGTTCGCTCGCATCGAGGGGTATCCGGTCGCGATTCTCGCCAATGCAGGCGTCCTCTTCGCCGAGTCGTCGCGCAAGGGCGCGCATTTCGTCGAACTCGCGTGCAGGCGGCGGATCCCGCTCGTCTTCCTCCAGAACATCACGGGATTCATGGTCGGGAAGGAGTACGAAACCGGCGGGATCGCCCGCGACGGCGCCAAGCTCGTCACGGCGGTCGCGTGCGCCGAGGTGCCGAAGTTCACGGTCGTCATCGGCGGCTCGTTCGGCGCCGGGAACTACGGAATGTGCGGCCGCGCGTACGGGCCACGCCAGCTGTGGATGTGGCCGAACGCGCGCATCTCGGTGATGGGCGGCGAGCAGGCGGCCATGGTGCTAACCGCGGTCGGGGACGCCGATCCCGACGAGATCCGCGCGACGTACGAGGCCGAGGGCAACCCGTACTACTCGACCGCACGGCTGTGGGACGACGGCATCATCGACCCGCTCGAAACCCGGCGCGTGCTCGCGCTCGGCATAGCAGCAGCGCTCAACGCGCCGATTCCCCCGACGACGTTCGGGGTGTTTCGGATGTAAACAGTCCGGAAAGATTCGAGGCACTGTCGGTCGGGCCACGTACCATCGAAGAACTCCCCGACCGAGAGAAAGGGTGTGGTTTCTCGTGAAACATCTCGGACGACTCCGACCATCGCCGTCCATGATTGTCGCCTCGATCGCGCTTCTCGTGGCGCTTGCCGGGACGAGCGTCGCTGCGATCACCGCCACTGCACCGGCCAACAGCGTCGGCACGTTGGCGCTGAAGGCGAACGCCGTCACCACAGGAAAGATCAAGAACGGGCAGGTGACGCCGGCCGACCTTTCGGCGGCGGCGAAGACCGCCGGCCCTCGAGGCCCAGCCGGCCCGGCTGGCCCCGCAGGACCTGCTGGCCCTGCCGGCGCGGCCGGCGCAGCCGGTCCTGCCGGTCCGAGTGACGCGTACGCCCGCTTCCTGAACGGGCCGATTGCAGTGCCGGCCGCGGCGACAAACCTCACGAGCCTGTCGATCCCGGCAGCTGGCAAGTACGTCGTGTGGGGCAAGGCCTTCTTCGCGAGCACCGGCGCGGGCGTCGTCACCTGCGCACTCGTGGCCGGCGCCGACAACGACCAGACCCAGACATGGGTGCAGTCGGGGTTGCCGTTTGCGATTGCGCTCAACGTCGTACACGAGTTCGCTGCAGCGGGAAGCGTCGACTTCAGATGCGCGTATCCGGGCTCGGGAACGGCCACGGCCAACCAGATCAAGGTCACAGCGATCAAGGTGAGCAACCTGACCAACAGCGGGTAGCCCAACACGTAACCGTGGAAGAACTCCCAGACCGGAAGAAAGGGTGTGGTTCGTCGTGAGACTCGGACGATTCAGGCCATCTCCGGCGATGGTCGTCGCCTCGATCGCCCTCCTCGTGGCGCTCGGCGGCACGAGCGTTGCCGCGATCACTGCACTTGCCCCGAATAGCGTCGGCACCTTGCAGCTGAAGGCGAATGCCGTGACATCGCCCAAGGTGCAGAACGGCACGCTGCTCAAGACCGACTTCAAGGCGGGCCAGGCTCCGCGCGGCCCGCGCGGGCCGAAGGGGGCAACCGGATCACCCGGACCGCCCGGACCGGCAGGTCCGGCCGGCCCAGCGGGGGCAGCGGCGCCGGGCTACGTGGCACAGGTGAGCTCGCAGACGAGCGGGACCGCCGCGACAACCACGTCGACGTCATTTGTCGACCTCGCCGGGTCGTCGGAGACGATTGTCGTGCCGACGGGTGAGACGGCGCGGATCTACGCCGTCTTCACTGCCGAATCAGCATGCTACGGCGGCGGCGCAAACCAGCGATTCTGCGGCGTGCGCATCCTGGTCGACGGTAACGAGCTCAACCCGAATGTCGGCAACGACTTCGCGTTCGATAGTACGAACAACGGGGGCGACACATCGTCCTCCTGGGAGTCGCATGCCATCGCTCGCTCGAGCGAGACCCTGGCCGCCGGGAACCACACGGTCAAGGTGCAGATCCGGACGACCAACGCGGCGACGACGCTGCGCATCGACGATTGGGCGCTCGTCCTTTACCGGACGAAGCTCTCGTAGCTACCGGACAGCGGGGCGATCGCGAGATCGCCCCGCTCCACCCGCCGCCGACCCGTTAGCGTTCTGCCCGTGAGCGATGCCCTGCGGGTCGAGCGTTCGGGACACATCCTCCGCGTCACGCTGAGCCGACCCGAGCGGCGGAACGCGTTCGACGCGGGGCTCATCGCCGACTTAGCCGTCGCGTTTGCCGACGTCGGCGATGCACACTGCGTCGTACTGGCCGGAGAGGGACCGAGCTTCTGCGCCGGCGCGGACATCGAGTGGCAGCGCTCGGCGATCGACCTGACGTACGAGGAAAACGCCGCCGACGCGATGCGTCTCTACCGGATGATGGAGGCAGTCGACTCGTGTCCCGCGCCGGTCGTCACACGGGTACAGGGTTTCGCACTCGGCGGCGGATCGGGCCTCGTGGCGTGCTCGGACGTCGCCGTGGCTTCACCAGATGTCGTCTTCGGGTTCACCGAGGTGCGCCTCGGGATCATCCCGGCCGTGATCTCGCCCTTCGTGTTCGCACGCATCGGCACCGCCGCGGCGCGCCGCCTCTTCGTCACCGGCGAGCGCTTCGGCGCGGACACTGCGCTTCGCATCGGCCTCGTGGACGAGGTCGTCGACGACCTCGATGCGGCGGTGGAGGACGTCTGTGCGTCCATCCTCGCCGGTGGGCCGGAAGCCGTTCGGGCGGCCAAGCGGCTCGCGCGCGAACGTCCGTCCGGTGACGAGCTCGGCGAGATCGCCGCCACGCGGAGGTCGAGCCCGGAGGGGCAGGAGGGCCTTCGCGCCTTCCTCGAGAAGCGCCCGGCGAGCTGGCTCGGCGACTAGGGCCATGACCGCCTCCGTGCGCCGCGTTCTCGTTCTCGCGGGAGCGATCGTTGTCTGCGACACGATGTTCTTCGCCGCGCTGACGCCGCTCCTCCCCGAGTACGCCGAGGAGTTCGGACTGTCCAAGTCCGGCGTCGGCGTCCTGCAAGCTGCGTATCCGCTCGGCGTGCTGGTAGGCAGCATCCCGGGGGGCTACGCCGCAGCGCGGTTCGGCGTCAGGCCGACGGCCGTGACCGCACTCCTCGTCATCGCCGGCACATCTGTCGTCTTCGGATTTGCCGACTCGATCGTCGTCCTGGATATCGCGCGCTTTCTCCAGGGAATCGGGAGCGCGTTCGCGTGGACGGCGGCGTTCGCATGGCTGATCGCCGTCGCACCGGTGCAGCGTCGGGGAGAGCTGATCGGGACGGTGCTCGGGCTGGCGATCGGCGGGGCGCTGTTCGGGCCTGCCCTCGGTGGGCTCGCATCAGTCCTGGGGACGGGGCCGGTGTTCTCCGCGGTCGGCCTCATAGCCCTTGGCGTAGCCGGCGCCGCGCTTCTCACCGATGCGCCGCCTGCGCCTGAGCGGCAGCCGATCTCCCGTCTCTGGACCGCACTCCACGACCGCAGGATCCTCGGCGGGCTCTGGCTCGTCGCGTTGCCGGCGCTGCTCTTCGGGACCCTGACCGTCCTCGTGCCGCTTCGGCTGTCCGATCTGGGACTCGCGGCGGCCTCGATCGGCGCTGTCTTCATCGTCGCCGCAGGCTCCGAAGCGCTCCTCTCCCCGCTAATTGGCCGACTCGCCGACCGGCGTGGCAAGCGCTACCCGATCACGATCGGGCTTGTCGCAGCCGCGTGCGCGACGCTCGTTCTGCCGTGGCCGCAACGCGGCGTCGTCCTTGCCGTCGTCACCGTCCTGGCAGCCTGCGCCTTCGGCATCTTCTGGGCGCCCGCGATGTCGCTGCTCTCCGACACTGCTGACCGTATTGGCCTCGAGGTGGCGTGGGCGTTCGCTCTCGCAAATCTCGCCTGGGCGCCGGGCCAGGCGGTGGGCGCCGCCGCCGGAGGAACGGTGGCGCGGGCGACGAGCGACGCCGTCCCGTATGCGCTCCTCTGCGGTTGCTGCCTCGCAACGCTCGTCGTGGTGCGCCGAGCGTGAAGAAGCTGCTCGTCGCGAACCGAGGGGAGATCGCCGTGCGCATCTTCCGTACATGCCGACGACTGGGAATTGCAACGGTCGCCGTCACCGCACCGGATGACGGCGTGTCGCTTCATGCGCGCTCGGCCGACGAGGTCGTCGCGATCGAGAGCTATCTCGATCCGGGCGAGCATGTCCGCGCCGCGCGGGCGGCGGGTGCCGACGCCGTACACCCGGGGTACGGCTTCCTCGCCGAGAGCCCCGCGTTCGCCGAGGCCGTCGAGACCGCCGACCTTCTCTTCGTCGGGCCGTCGGCGAGTGCCCTCCGCCTCGGCGGTGACAAGCTGGCCGCCAAGGAGATCGCGCGTCGGACGGGCGTGCCCATCGTGTCGGTCGGGGATCCCGACGACATCGGGTTCCCGCTCGTGGTCAAGGCGGCTGCCGGTGGCGGCGGGCGTGGCATGCGGGTCGTCCGGTTGGAATCCGAGCTGGCGGATGCCCTCGACGCAGCGCGGCGGGAAGCGGAAGCGGCGTTCGGCGACCCGCGCGTGTTCTGCGAGCGCTACGTCGAGCGGCCGAAACATGTCGAGGTCCAGCTCCTGGGGGACGCCGCCGGAAACGTGGTCGCCCTCGGTGAGCGGGACTGCTCGATCCAGCGCCGCCACCAGAAGGTGCTCGAGGAGTCGCCCTCTCCGGCTGTCGACGCGCACCTGCGTGCCGCGATGAGCGAGGCCGCGGTCGCGTTCGGTGAGGCGATCGGCTACCGCAGCGCAGGTACAGCCGAGTTCATGGTCGAGGGCGACGAGTTCTGGTTTCTCGAGCTCAACGGTCGCATCCAGGTCGAGCACCCCGTAACGGAGCTCGTCCGGGGAATCGACCTCGTGGAGCAGCAGCTGCTCATCGCCGCAGGTGAGGAACCGCAATCGAGCGGGCACGAGCCACACGGCCACGCGATCGAGGCGCGCCTGTACGCCGAGGATCCGCGGACGTTCCTTCCGCAAACGGGCCGCATCACGACGCTTCGACTACCCACAGGGATCCGGGTGGACGCAGGCGTCGAGGAGGGCGACGAGATCGGGCTCTCCTATGACCCGTTGATCGCAAAGCTCGTCGTCCACGAGAAGACCCGCGATGAGGCACTCGACCGGCTCGCGACAGCTCTAGCCGAGACCGAGGTGTCCGGGCTGACGACGAACCTCACGTTCCTGCGCTGGCTCGTCGACCAGCCCGAGCGTGCGCGCCGGGACGGTGACGACGGCATTCCTCGTCGACCACCCGCCCCTGTCGCGCCCGCCGGAGCGCAGCGGCCGCTACGCCCTGGCGCGGCGCGTGGCGGCTCAACATGCCGCCTCCAGCGCCGGCCGCGCCTCCCGACGTCGACACGAGCTCCCACGAGGCCGGAAGCACGCACACGGAGAGCGCGCTCAAAGCCCAGATGCCCGGCACCGTGATCAGCGTGCTCGTCGCCGAAGGGGCGACCGTCACAGCGCGTCAACCGCTGCTCGTACTCGAAGCGATGAAGATGGAGACGCCCGTCGTGTCGCCGTTCGACGCAACGGTGCGCTCAGTTCATGTGAGCGAAGGCGATCGTGTCGCAGCCGGCGATCTTCTCGTCGAGCTCGAGGAGTAGAGCCGCGCTCTACGCGGCAGGCACCCGGCGTGCGGGTCGCCCACCGCCTTCGATGTAGTCGAGGCCGCGGCCAACCGTGAAGTTCACGAGCCACACGACGATCGTCGCGCCGACGTAGGTCCAGAAGCCGTCGATCGAGAAGTCAGGCGCGATCCACTCGGCGAGCGCGACCATCGCGACGTTGATCGCGAAGTACGCGAGACCGAGCGTGACGATGATCAACGGCAGGGTGAGGATGGCCAGGATCGGCTTGATGAAGGCGTTGCCCACCGCGAGCACCGCGGCGCCGATCAACACCGACCCCGGCCACTCGATGTAGACGCTGTCGAAGAGCCAGTCGACGACGATCAGCGCGAGGACGTTGATACCCCACGCGATGAGGAGCCGGATGAGAATGAAGGCCCACATCAGCTGACGCTCAGGCGCAGGCTCGCTCCTAGAAGAGCTTCTGGAGCTTCATGGCGGCGCCCATGTCGCCCTTGATCTTGAGCTTCCCCGTCATGTACGCCGTCGTCGCGTTCTGCTCACCCGCAGCGATGCGGGAGAACGTCTCCGCGGACGCCTCGATCGTGCAGTCGCCGCCGTTGTCACCCTCGGTGACCGTGACGCCTGCGTCCGTGACCGCGACGGTCCAGGTGCCTGCGCCGTCGATGGCGAAGACGTACGTGTTGTTGACGCCTTCGGTCTTCCCCGCCGCGCGCTCCGGCAGTCCGTCGAAGAAGTCGGTGATGTCCTGGGTCATGAGTGTCCTCCCGCTGTTCCGGTCGAATGGCCTCGCTCGATGGCCGCGAGCCTACCGCACGCCACGCCGCTCACGGGGCAGATCACGGCGTGGCAATCTCGGGCGCGAGCGCTGCGTGCTCCCTCGTCGGCGGGAGGAGAAGCGTGAGCGCCACGCCGAGCAGCGGCACGATGGCGCAGATCCAGAACGCGGTCTCGAGATCGAGCGAGTCGGCGACGGCGCCGATGGCCACGGCCGCGATGCCACCGAGCCCGATCGAGAAGCCGATCGAGAGGCCGGACGCCATGCCGATGTGGTGCGGCATGTACTCCTGGCTCATCACCATCGTCACGCTGAACGTGCCGACGACGGCCATCCCGATGACGACGAGGGCGATGGTGCCGACGGCCCCGCCCGCGACGAGGAACACGGCGATCGCCGGTGCGATGAGGAGGTTGCTGACGAGGAGGACTGGCCGCCGTCCGAAGCGGTCCGCGGCCGGCCCTGCGATCAGCGTGCCGACGACGCCCGAGAGAAGCATCACCGAGAGCAGGGTGTTCCCGTACCCCTCCGAGTTGCCGATCGACACCTCGTAGAGCGGCACGAAGGTGATGAGGCCGAACCACGCAACGCTTCTGATCGTGACGATGCCGAGGAGGATCGCCATCGCCCCGAGCCGGTCCTCCCCCACGCCCTCTGCGCGCTTTCCGCCCCGGGTCGCCGGCGCGAAGGACAGGAGGTACGGCGTCACGAGCAGGAGGACGACGGCGACGCCGAGCGTCGGCAGGGCCACGAGCGCGGCCCCGCTCAGGCCGAGAGCGACGACGACGGCCGTCGTGACCACGACGCCGAGCGAGTAGCCGAGATTGCCGCCGATCGAGAAGAGCGACATGCCACTCGCGCGCTTTGCACCGCTCACGTACGCGGCGAACTTCGAGCCCTCCGGGTGATACGCGGCGGTGCCGAGGCCCGAGATGACGACGAAGAGAACTATCAGGCCATAGGAGGGCGAAAGGGCGGCGAGGGCCATGCCGACGCCTCCGATCGCAACGCCCGCGGGCAGCAGCCACACCGCCCCGCGACGGTCTGACCACAGCCCGAACAGCGGCTGGACGAGCGAGCTCGCGAGCGCCGAGGCGAGGATGAGGCCGGCCGCCAGCGTGTACGAGAGGTCGTACTCGTCGACGAGAAACGGCAACATCGCCGGGAGAACGCCGCCCGCGAAGTCGACGGCGAAGTGGCCGGACGAGAGAGCGGCCATCGCGCGCCGGTCGATCTCTCTCCGCACGCCGGGGAGCCTATCGCCCGCCTCGCGGGGGGCCGTCGGATACGATCGCCGCCGCATGGAGATCGCCGTCGCCTCCTCGCCACCGACACGGTCGACGCTGGTCCGGTTTGCCGCCGACCCGCCTCCGGCAGACCTCGCCGCGATGGTCGCCGAGGGTGAAGCGAGCGCCAAGCGCGGCGACGCACGGCTTGTCCGCCTGGGCGGGGAGAGAATCGTCGTGGCCGGCCTGGGAACGCTCGCCGAGGTCGACGAGGACGCGGTGCGGGACGCCGTAGCCGCGAGCGTGCGGACGGTCCAGGGCACGATCGGTGGCTCGATCGCTGTGGCCGCCGACACGTCGCTCCTCCTACCGGTGGACGCGCAGCTCCGAAGCATCGTCGAAGGAGCCGTCATCGGCGGCTACGAGCCCGGCGCGTGGAAGACCGTCACGCGCGAGGGAAAGGACGTGTCCTCGCTGACGATCCTCGCGGACGCCGATGCCGAGCCGGTCGTGTCGCACGCGGCGACGACCGCCCGCTGGGTCAACCGCGCCCGCGATCTCGTCAACCGCCCGGCGAACGACCTCACACCGGCCCGCCTTGCCGACTACGCGGCGGAGATCGCCGCCGAGCTCGAGGGCCTTTCGGCCGAGAGCCTCGGCCCCGACCAGATGGCCGAGCTCGGCATGGGCGCGTTGCTCGCCGTCGGCGCGGGAAGCGACAACGAGCCGCGGCTCATCGTCCTCCGCTACGAGCCGACGGCTGCCACCGGCTCGGACGTGCTCGGGCTCGTCGGCAAGGGCATGACGTTCGACTCGGGCGGCATCTCGCTCAAGCCGGCAACGCATATGGAGGACATGAAGGGCGACATGGCCGGAGCGGCCGCGGTCGTCGCGGGCATCGCCGCTCTCGCCGCAAACGAGATCCCCGTTCGTGCGATCGCCGTCGTCGCGGCAGCGGAGAACATGCCGAGCGGCTCGAGCATGCGGCCAGGCGACATCCTCACGGCGGCGAACGGCAAGACGATCGAGGTCACGAACACCGACGCCGAGGGCAGGCTCGTGCTCGCAGACGCGCTCTGGTACGCACGCGAGCAGGGCGCCACGCACATCGCGGACTTCGCCACGCTGACCGGGATCATGTCGCGCGCGCTCGGCGACATGTACGCCGGCGTGTTGGCGAACGACGACGCCTGGCGCGATGCGGTCGTGGCCGCCGGCGACGCGAGCGGCGACTACGCCTGGCCATTCCCGCTCCACCCGCGGTATCGCCGACTCGTCGACTCGACGTTCGCGGACATGAAGAACTCGAACCTGCGCGGCGTCGGCGGGCCGATCTACGCCACCTCGTTCCTCGAGGAGTTCGCCGGCGAAGGCCCGTGGGCGCACGTCGACATGGCCGGACCGGGCCTTCTCACGTGGTCGCGCGGGGACTACCTGTCGCAGCCGGGCGGGACCGGCTGGGGCGTGCGCCTCATCGTCGAGCTCGCGCGCGCGCTGTGAACTTCGACCTCGGCGCCGAGCACGAGCTGATCCGTCAGACCGTCCGCGCCTTCGCCGAGGGCGAGGTCGCGCCGGTCGCCGAGGAGATCGACCGCGACCACCGCTTCCCCTACGAGATCGTCGAGGGGCTCGCCGGGCTCGGGCTCATGGGCCTGCCGATTCCCGAGCAGTGGGGCGGCGCGGGCGGCGACACGGTCTCCTACGCGATCGCGATCGAGGAGCTCGCGCGCATCGACTCGTCGGTGGCGATCACCGTCGCCGCGCACACGTCACTCGGGACGATGCCGATCTACCTCTTCGGCACCGACGAGCAGCGGCAGCGCTGGCTGCCCGACCTCGCCGCCGGCAAGCGGCTCGCCGCGTTCGGGCTGACCGAGCCGGGCGCGGGCTCGGACGCCGGAGCGACGAAGACGACGGCGGAGCTAAGAGACGGCGAGTGGCACATCAACGGCTCGAAGATCTTCATCACGAACGCCGGCACCGACATCACCGCGTGCGTGACGATCACCGCCCTCACCGGCGAGGACGAGATCTCGAACATCGTCGTCCCGAACGGGACGCCCGGCTACGTCATCTCGGAGCCGATGCGGAAGATGGGCTGGCGCGCCTCGGACACGCGCGAGCTCTCGTTTCAGGACTGTGCGGTTCCCGAGGATCACCTGCTCGGGCCGCGCGGCGCCGGCTTCCAGCAGTTCCTCGAGATTCTCGACGGCGGTCGCATCTCCGTGTCCGCGATGGCGGTCGGGCTCGCGCAGGGCGCCTTCGACCTCGCGAAGGCGTACGCGAAGGAGCGGCACCAGTTCGGTCGTCCGATCGCCGACTTCCAGGCCGTCCAGTTCATGCTCGCCGACATGGCGATGGAGATCGACGCCGGCCGTCTCCTGACCTACAAGGCGGCGTGGCTCAAGGACGAGGGGCGTCCCTTCGGCCAGGAGGCGGCGATGGCGAAGCTCTACACCGGCGAGCTCGCCAACCGCGTCGTCAACGCCGCACTCCAGATCCACGGCGGCTACGGGTTCATGGACGAGTTCGCGATCTCGCGCCTCTACCGCGACCAGAAGATCCTCGAGATCGGCGAGGGCACGAACGAGGTTCAGCGCATGGTCATCGCCCGCCACCTGCTCGACGGGTAGCGGGCGAGTCCGACTGCGGAGGCTGGTAGCCTCGCCGCGTGCTGCTTCGGCAGTTCGTCGACGACGATCTCGGATGTGCCTCGTACCTCGTCGGCGACCCCGAATCCGGCGATGCGGCGCTCGTCGACCCGGTCTTCGCCGTCGAGAGCCTGCTCGTCGAGGCGGAGCGCCTGGGCGTTCGCGTGACCCATGTGCTCGAGACACACACGCACGCCGATCACGTGTCAGGTCACGGTCGGCTCGCGCTCGAGTACGGCGTGACGGTGTCGGTGCACGAGGATGCCGGCGCGACGTTCGCGCACGAGCCGCTGAGCGACGGCAGCGAGATCGCGGTCGGTGCGGTGACGATCAGAACGCTCCACACGCCAGGTCACCGTCCGGAGCACTGCTGCTTTCTCGTCGATGACGCGCTCCTCACGGGCGACTCCCTCTTCGTCGGCACCGCTGCCCGCCCGGATCTCGCGGTCGAGGCGCGCGAGGGCGCGGAGGGCCTGTTCCACAGCCTTCACCGCCTGTTCGAGCTTCCCGACGACGTCCGCGTCTTCCCCGGCCATGTCGCAGGCTCGCTGTGCGGCGTCGGCATGAGCCCCGAGCGCGCGTCGACGATCGGTCACGAGCGGAACTACAACCCCGCCGTCGCCCTGGCCACCGTCGAGGAGTTCATCGCGGACTCGACTTCGGTCGCGACGCCGCGGCCGCCGAACATGGACCGAATCGTCGAGCTCAATCGCGGGCCGTTCGTCGCCACGCAGGCGACACTCGGCGCGGTCGAGCAAGGCTCCCTCTTCGTCCTCGACGTGCGCGACGCCGACGCGTTCGCCGCGGGGCACATCCCGGGAGCGATCAACGTCCCGGTCGACGGCTCGTCATTCGGGACGAAGGCAGGCTTTCTCCTGCCCGCGCGAGCGCCGATCGCGCTCCACGCTTCGTCGGCCGACGAAGCGGAAAGGGCGCATGCGAAGCTCAACGCCGTCGGCTTCTTCGCAGTCGCCGGCTATCTCGACCACCCGGTGGCCGGGGAGACGCTCGAGCCGATGGAGGTCGACGAGCTCGAGCGCGTTCTCGGGTCCGGCAAGGTCGAAATCGTGGATGTGAGAGAGGCGTTCGAGCGTGACACCGGCTACCTCCCGGGCAGCCGGCACATCCCCTACCGCGTGATCGGCGAGCTCGTCGACGACCTACCGCACGATCGCCCGGTCGTCACGATCTGCGAGAGCGGCGCGCGCGCTGCGGTGGCTGCGAGCGTGCTCGCGGCGAAGGGGATCGAGGCGCGACCCGTGCTCCATGGCGGCATCCCCGACCTCGAACGCCGAGGCGTGCAGACCGTATCTTTCCGCCGCTGCGGCACCTGAGCTAGCGGATGCGCTCCGTCTCGTAGCCCCATCCGCGCATCGCTTCGAGGAGCGCCGCGCAGTGCTCCTCGTCTCGCGTTGCAAGCGTGAGCCAGATCTCCGTCTCGCCCAGCCCCACAGCCGTTCCCTCGCGACGGTGCTCGACGTCGAGGACGTTCACCCGCTCCTCGGCGACGAGCGCGAGCAGCTTCAACAGCTCTCCCGGCCGATCGGGCACGCGGGTGCGCACGACGAGGACCCTGCCGGCGAGCGTGAGGCCGTGGCGCATGACGGAGATGAGCGTCGTCGCGTCGACGTTGCCACCCGAAAGCACGACCACGACCGGCCCTTCGCCGGGCACGCGACCCGCGAGCAGTGCAGCCACGCCCGCGGCGCCGGCGCCTTCGACGACGAGCTTCGTCCGCTCGAGGCAGAGGACGATCGCCTGTGCGATCTCCTCGCCCGACACCTCGACCGACGAGACGCCGCGCTCGGCGAGGATCGCGCCGGCCAGCTCGCCCGGGTGCTTCACGGCGATGCCGTCGGCGACGGAGAACCCCTCGGGCTCGGCCCGGACGCCGACAACAGTCGTGTTCGAGCGGCCCGATAGCGCGGCCACGGCTATTCCGGCTACGAGCCCGCCGCCGCCGAACGGCACGACGATCGTCTGCGACGTCCGGGACCTGCTCGACGATCTCGAGGCCAACCGTCCCCTGGCCGGCGACGACGTCCGCGTCCTCGAAGGCATGGACGTACGTCGCGCCGCTCGTCTCGGAAAGCGCCTGCCCGGCAGCCACGGCTTCCTCGAAGCTCTCGCCGATCAGCTCGACGCGCGCGCCATAGCTCCTCGTCGCCTCCACCTTGGCCAGCGGCGCGGCCGCAGGTACGACGATCGTCGCCTCGACGCCGAGCTCGCGCGCCGCCCAGGCGACCGCCTGGCCGTGGTTTCCCGCGCTCGCTGCGACGACACCTCGTGCGCGCGCCCCCTCGTCGAGCGACGCCAGCTTGCTCACGGCGCCTCTGACCTTGAACGATCCCGTGCGCTGGAGGTTCTCCGCCTTCAGCCACACGTCGCGGCCCACAAGGCGCGAGAAGGTCGCGGAGCGGTAGACCGGGGTCGCGCGCGCCACGCCCTCGAGGCGCTCGCGAGCCTGCTCGACGTCAGTGACGGTCGGCGCGGTCATCGTCGATCTCGAACACGCGCTCGAGGATCGCGCGCGTTGCGGTGATGGGGTCGAGCTCGCGAGCCTGCACGGCGTCGAGCAACCGCCTCAGCTCCGGGTCGTCGCGCACGCTGTGCTCGAGGTACGCCCGCGCTCGCGCCGAGGCGACTGCGAAGACCTCGGCCGAGAGGTGCTCGCGGCGACGCTCTTCGAGCAGCCCGTCCTGCTCGAGATACGCGCGATGCGCCTCGACGTGCTCCCAGAGCTCGGCGACGCCCTCGCCGCGCAATGCCTCGGTGAGCACGATCGGGGGCTGCCATGGCCGCCCGGCGTCGAGCGCGAGGATCGAGCGCACCTCGTTCACCATCGTCTTCGCCGCCGGATGGTCGAGCTTGTTGACGGCGATGACGTCGGGGATCTCCATGATCCCGGCCTTGAGCGCCTGGACGGAGTCGCCCGAGCCCGGCATGAGCACGAGCAGCACGGTATCGGCGACGCCGACGACTTCCACCTCGCTCTGACCGGTGCCGACGGTCTCGACGAAGACGAGATCCTTTCCCGACGCATCGAGGAGGAGGAGCGCCTGGAGCGTCGCCTCCGCGAGACCTCCGAGGTGGCCTCGCGTTCCCATCGAGCGGATGAACACTTCGGGGTCGAGAAAGTGCTCGGCGAGCCTGATCCTGTCGCCCAGCAGCGCGCCCTTGGAGAACGGGCTCGACGGGTCGACGGAGATCACGCCGGCCGACCGGCCCCGTTCCCTGACGTGGCCGATGAGGGAGGCGATGAGCGACGACTTGCCGACGCCGGGCGGCCCGGTCACCCCGACGGAGTAGGCGCTCCCCGTCTCCGGATACAGCTCGCGGACGAGATCGTCGGCGAGAGGATCGCCGTTCTCGACGAGGGTGATCGCGCGCGCGAGCGCGCGGCGGTCGCCGTCTCGCACGCCGGCGAGGAGCGCCTCGCGCGTCCATTCCCGGCGGCCGGCCACGGCAAGACTCTATTCGCTGGCCGCTGCCAGCTCCTCGGTCGCCGAGCGCAGGAAGAGGTACCCGACGAAGGCGCCGGCGAAGGCGCAACCCGCAGCGATCGCGAACACCCAGCGGGCGCCGATCGCATCCGTGAGCGGTCCGGCGATGATCATCCCCAGGCCGAGGAGCGCGAAGTTCGTGCTCATGATCACCGTGAACGCCCTCCCGCGCAGGTGGTCTGGCGCGCCGCGCTGCACGAGCAGGGAGTTGTAGACGACGGCTGCGCCGTTGCCGATCCCGCCGATCGCCATGCACGGAAGCGCCACCCAGACATCCGGAGAGATGCCGGCGGCGAGCGCACCGAAGCCCATGAGCCCGAGCGCGCCGACATAGACGAACACGATCCCGCGCAGCTCGAGCCAGCGCGGTGCCCAGAGGCTGCCAATCAGCAGCCCGAGGCCCGAGGCAGCCCACAGAAGACCGAACGAGACGTCGCCGCTGATCGCGGCGTCGCCGAAGTCGACCTTCGCGAGCACGATCTCGGCGACGTTGATACCCGCGTTCGCGAGCATGACGAGGTTCCACGCGAAGAAGACGGCGAGCAGGACGCGCGACCGGAAGACGACCGCGAAGCCGTCGCCGATGTCGCGCCAGTGCCCACGGCTGACGGCCGCCGCCTCCTGGAGGAGGTTCGGCGCGATCCGGAGGATCAAGAGCGCGGAGACGAGGAACGTCGCCGCGTTGACGACGTAGGCCGGATCCGGGCCGGCGAGCGAGACGAGGATCCCGCCGATCGCCGTGCCGATCGTCCACGAGAAGTACTCGCCGCCGCGGAGCAGCGCGTTGGCCGAGGGCAGGTCAGCGGGCGCGACGAGGTTCGGCAGCCCTGCATAGGACGCCGGCCGGAAGAAGCCCGTCGCGAAGCCCGCTGCGGCGGCGAGCACGACGATCTGCGCCGGGCTGTCCGTGAACGGCAGCGCGAGGAAGATGCCGATCCGGGCGAGGTCGGCCACGACCATGATCCGTCGCCGCGAGAGACGGTCGATGAGCGGGCCGAACAGGATGCCGATCGCGACCGAAGGGAGGAAGTCGGCGACGAGCAGCGCGCTCACCCACTTCGCCGATCCCGTGCGGTCGTACACGTCGATGCTGAGCGCGATGACCGCGATCCACGTGCCGAGGCCGGACGCGAACGTGGCAAGGAAGAGCAGCCGGAACCCGGAGGTCCGGCGCAGGAGACCCGACTGCCGGCGGAACGAGCGGCTCCTCACGCGCGTGAGGGACCCTAACGCCGCAAGCCGCCGCTGACGACGGCTGAAAGAGCCGCGTCCAGATGAGCGTGGTCGTCTTGCGACCCGGCTGTGATGCGCACCGCCTCGGGTGCGCCGAAGCCGGCGAGCGGTCGGACGATGACGCCTTCCCGCAACAACTGGTCGAAGAGCACCTCGGCGTTACCCACCTCGACGTAGGCGAAGTTCGCTACGGCGTCGTCAGTCGGCTCGAGCCCGTGGGCGCGCAGGATCGTGACGAGCTCTGCCATCGCACCAACATTTGCGTCCCGGCGCCTGGCCAGCTCGGCTCCGTCGCCAAGGCTTGCGAGCGCCGCCTCCTGCCCCGTCGTGGTGATGTCGAACGCGCGGCGTACCTTCCCGATCTGCGCGATCACGGCCTCTGGCCCGACGCCGTAGCCCACACGCAGGCCGGCGAGCCCGTAGATCTTCGAGAAGGTGCGGAGCACGACGACGCTGTGTCCCGTCTTGACGTACTCCTCGATCGCGTCGCAGTAGCCCGGCTCGACGACGTATTCGAAGTACGCCTGGTCGATGACCGTGAGCACGCGCTCGGGAACCGCCGCGAAATATGCGTCGAGCTCGGTGCGAGTGTTGGCAGTTCCTGTCGGATTATTCGGGTAGCAGAGGAAGACGATCTTCGTCCGCTCGGTGACCGCTGCGAGCATCGCGTCGAAGGTCGTAGCGGTGCCCGGCGAGCGGCACCAGCCGCGGCACCGCGCCCATCTTGCGCGCGTCGATCGGGTAGCTCGGAAAGGACGGCCAACCGCAGACGATCTCGTCGCCCGGGTCGAGCAGCGCCTGTGAGAGATAGTCGACGACGCCGTCAGCTCCTGCGCCGGGCGCGACCGCCTCGAGGGGGACGTCGTGTCGCTCGGCGAGCGCCGCGCGCAGACGGTACGCGCCACCGTCGGGATACCGGTTCAGCTCGCGCGCGCTCCGCTCGATGGCCTCGAGCGCCGCGGGAAACGGGCCTGACGTGCCTTCGTTCGACGCGAGCTTCACGATGCGGGCGAGCCCGAGCTCGCGTTCGAGCTCCTCGATCGGCTTCCCCGGCTCGTACGCCTGTAGGTCGCGCACGGCTGGCCGGAAGAGCCGGTCGTCGCCGTCGGCAAAGCGAGCTGGCACGGCGAGACTCTATCCCGACCCTGAGGCGGCGGCCTGTTATTAGGCTTCGGCGAATGCCGGAGATCGGCCTCTTCCCGCTCGGCCTCGTGCTTGTCCCATCGGAGCGCGTCCCGCTCCACATCTTCGAGCCCCGCTACAAGGAGCTCGTCAGCCGCTCGATCGCGGACGGCGAGAGCTTCGGGGTCGTGCTCGAGGACGAGGCCGGCCGGCGAGACGTGGGCACCCTGGCCATGGTCGCCGAGATCGTCCACACCTTCGACGACGGGCGGATGAACATCGTCGTCGAGGGCCGCGAACGGTTCACCGTCAGCGAGTGGACGGATGGCGCGGACTCGTTCCCGACCGGTCTTGTCGAGATTCTCGAGGACAGCGACGACAGCCCACCCGATGCCGCCGACGTGACGGCGGCGCTCGAACTCTTTCGCAAGCTCGCCGACGTCGCGGGCGCCGACGTCGACGAGCCGGAACCGTCGAGCGACGCTCTCTCGTTCGCGATCGCCGCCCACGTCGACTTCGGCGTCGCGCCGAAGCAGGAGCTGCTCGAGATCCGATCCGAGCGGGAACGCCTGCGACGCCTCGCCGAGCTGCTCGATGCAGCCCTCGACGCCATGACGCGCGAGCGCGAGATCCGCGAACGCGCCGCCAAGAACGGCCGTGTCTCGACCGACTAGCGTCGACTAGTCGACGACCAGGCCACTTCCTCCACGGCGGGGATCGCCGGCCGCTGCGAGCGTCCCGTCGCCGCGACGCTCCACCGCGGCGACGCCCCCGAAGAAGAGGTTCCGCCGTCGCCAGCGCACGACGTCGAAGCCATCTGCCTTGAGCTCGTCGATCACGCGAGGGTCCGTACCGCCCTCACAGTGAACATGGGGCTCGTCGACATGGACGCGCGGCGCGGTGATCGCCTCGTCCACGGGAAGGCCGTGCGCGGCGACGTTGAGAACCACCTGGAGCACCGCGCCGCGCAAGCGCACGGATCCGGCGCTGCCGAGCACAAGCATCGGTTCGCCGTGATCGAGGAGGATCGAGGGCGACATCATGCTCGTGAGGCGGATCCCGGGACGCGGTGAGCGCCCTCCAGGCACGAGGTCGTACTCCCCGAGCATGTTGTTCAGCTGGATGCCGGTGCCGGGCACGATGACGCCCGAGCCGGCCCCGGTCGAGGCAGACAGCGACGCGGCGTTCCCGGCGGCGTCGATCGCCGAGATGTGTGTCGTCCCGCCCGGCGAGGCACGCTCCGGCAAGCCGCGCAAGCCGTCGCGGATGCGCCGCACGCCACCGGCGACGGACTCGTCCGACAACAGGCGCGCCGCAAGCCCCCCGCGGTAGAGGTCGCGCACGAACCCGGCGCCCCGCGCCCGCGTCTGCTCTCGCATCACCTCGACGAGCCGGGCGATCCCTCCAGCCGTGCCCGGGCTCTCCGGCGCGCCGAGCCGGTCGAGCAACCGCAGGCCGTAGCCGATCAGCACGCCTCCTGACGAAGGCGGCGGGTTGGAACGAAGCTCGAACCGCCCGAACGATGCCGCCACCGGGCGGCGCCGTACGACGCGATAGCCGGCGAGGTCGGCCGCCGTGATCTCGCCTCCAGCCTCGCGCAGGTGCTCGACGATCGCGGCGCCGATCGGCCCCGCGTAGAACGCCTCCCGGCCGCCGGCCGCGAGTGTCTCGAGCGTACGCGCGAGATCGGGCAGGACGAGGCGGTCGCCCGCCACGAGACGGGCACCTCCGCGCGCGCTGTACACCCGCCGGCCCTCGGGCGTGTACCGAAGGATCGAGTCGAGGAGGGCGTGGAGGAGCGCCTGCGCGCGGGTCAGCTCGATCGCCGACGCCGCGAGCTCGATCGCGGGCGCGACGAGCTCGGCCCACGGTCGTGTGCCGTACGTCCGGTGGGCAGCCGCGAGGCCGGCGACCGTCCCTGGCACCGCACAAGACGCCGTGCCGATGAGAAAGCGTTGGGTCGTGTCCGACCCTTCGAAGCCGATGTCGACGGCCTCCATCTCGGCCGAGTCACGCCGCCGCAGCGCCGATCCCGGGAGCGGCGACGAAGAAGTCGAGCAGCCGCGTCGTGTGGTCGCGCGCGCGATGGACGAGCATGAACCCGCCGGCACCCGGCCCGGTGAGCGGGCTCTCGGCCACCCAGGAGGCGAACGCCGCCGCCACGCACGCGTCGACGGCGTTGCCGCCCTCCTCGAGCACGCGCGCCCCGACCTCGGCCGTGAGCGGGTGCCCCGCGGCGACGGCTCCTCTCATGACGTCAGGCTAGACGCCTGCCGCCGTCTACAGGTCTGACAGGAACGACGGGGGCGAGTACGAATCGCCGTCGCGGCGCCGTGGCCGGTCGCCGAAGCCGGTTGCGACGACGGTCACCCACACCTGCCCCGCGAGGCGCTCGTCGATCGTCGCGCCGAAGATGATGTTCGTATCGTCGCCGGAGCGCTGGCGGACGATCTCCGCCGCTTCGTTGACCTCGTAGAGGGAGAGGTCGTCGCCGCCGGCGATCGAGAGCAGGATGCCCCGGGCGCCGACGATGTCCGACTCGATCAGCGGCGAGCGCAGCGCACGTTCGACGGCCTCGACCGCGCGGTTGTCGCCGCTCGAGTAGCCGATCCCCATCAGCGCGTTGCCGGCGTCCTGCATGATCGTCCTCACGTCTGCGAAGTCGAGGTTGATGAGGCCGGGCATCGTGATCAGGTCGCAGATCCCCTGTACGCCCTGGCGGAGAACGTCGTCGGCGATCCGGAACGCGTCGATCATCGACGTCGACCGGTCGAGCACCTCGATCAGGCGCTCGTTGGGCACCACGATCACCGTGTCGCAGGCGTCGCGAAGGGCTTTCACGCCGTCGTCGGCCGTGCGTCGCCGCTGCGTCCCCTCGAACTTGAACGGCAGCGTGACGATCCCCACCGTCAGCGCCCCGAGCTCGCGTGCGATCTCGGCGACGATCGGCGCCGCGCCGGAGCCGGTGCCGCCGCCCTCGCCGGCGGTGACGAAGACCATGTCGGAGCCGCGGAGGGCGCGCTTGATCGCGTCGTAGCCTTCTTCTGCAGCGCGCTTGCCGACGTCCGCATCGGCTCCAGAGCCGAGACCCTCCGTCAGTTCGCGCCCGATGTGAATCTTGAGCGCCGCATCCGACACCTGAAGCTGCTGGATGTCGGTGTTCACGGCGACGAACTCGACCTGCGAGATGCCGGCGTCGATCATCCGGTTGAGCGCGTTGAGGCCTGCGCCGCCGACACCGACCACCCGGATCACGGCGATGTACGCGCCGGAGTCGGCTCGCGGCTTCTTGTGCAGCACCGGGGGCTCCGGCATGCTCTCGAGCCACAGGTCCGCGCGCACGCGGGGCTCCTCGTCGACCTCGACGGGCTTCGGCTCCTCGACGACCTCCTCGACGACCGCGGCCTCGGCTACGGGCTCGACGACCTCCTGGACGGCTGCGGGCTCCGCTACGTCCGCAGGCTCGGCGAAGTCGGGCGTGTACTCGACCGTCTCGTCGAGCGCCAGGCGCTCCTGCTCGGAGGGCTCGTCGGGCTGGGGCTTCCCCTCCGCCTGCTTCTGCGCGGCCTCGGTCGCCCGGAACAGCTCGGCGAGCGGTCCGTCACGCATGCTGGCGCGTTTTCGCGCCATTGAGAACCTCCTTCGCCAGGTCGCGGTACGCCTCTGCGGCAGTGCCGGTCGGGTCGTACTTGAGCACGCTCGCGCCCTTCACCGGCGCCTCCGCGTAGCGGACGGTCTTACGGATGCGGGTCTTGAAGACGAGGTCGCCGAAGTTCTCCTCGAGGATCTCGACCGCCTCGCGCGCGTGCAGCGTGCGGCCGTCGAACATCGTCGGCAGGATCCCCTGGATCTCGACGTCGGGGTTGAGGTTCTCGCGGATCATGGTCAGCGTGTTCTCGAGCTGGACGAGACCGCGGAGCGAGAGGTACTCGCACTGCACGGGGACGATGACGCCGTCGGAGGCGACCAGCGCGTTGATCGGTGAGCAGGCCGAGCGACGGCGGCGTGTCGATGAGGATCCAGTCGTAGCGCTCCTTCACCGGCGCGATCCCCTTCTCGAGCGCGCGCTCGCGCCCGATGAGACTCGAGAGGGCGAGCTCGGCGCCGGCGAGGTCGATCGAGGAGACGGCAAGGTCGATCTCACCCTTGTGGATCACCTCGTCGATCGGCAGCCGGTGGACGAGGACGTCGTACATCGAGCGCTCGATCGTGTCCGGGTTGAGCCCCTGGCTCATCGTCAGGTTCCCCTGCGGATCGAGATCGATTGCGAGCACGGACAGGCCCTGCTCGGCAAACGCGACGGCGAGGTTGAGGGTCGACGTCGTCTTCGCCACGCCACCTTTCTGGTTGGCGAACGCGATGACCCTTGTCACACCTGCTCCTTCCGAGGTGTCCGCGGCCGTAGGCCGTCGAAGCGCTTGCAGGAAGCCCATTGCGGCCTCCTTTCGGGTCAGGCTAGCAGAGTCCTGCTCTCGCCCTGGACCGCCTCGAACGGCGCGTCGATGGCGTTTCTGAGTCGCTCGACCGCGCCCTCCGCCCCTCCGGTCGGACCGGGCTCCACACGGATCCACGCCTCTGCTTCGACGACGAGCGAGCGCAGCTCGGCGAGCAGCGTCGGCGCGGGTGCCCGTGCCCGGTCGAGGGTCTCGATCCGTTCGAGGCGGCGGAGCACGGCGCGCGCTTCGTCCACCATTCGACGGTAGCGACCGCTCTCGCGCGCGTCTCGATCGAAAGCGTGACGACTTCGTACACTCGTCCGGTGATCGCCTGCCCGAGCTGTGGTGAGGAGAACCCCGAGCGCGCGCGCTTCTGCCTCGCGTGCGGAACGGCGCTCGCCGACCAGCCAGCCGCTGCGGAGGAGCGGAAGGTCGTCTCCGTCCTGTTCGTCGACCTCGTCGGCTTCACAGCAGGCGCCGACGGGGCAGACCCAGAGGACGTGCGCGCGACGCTTCGCCCGTACCACGCCCGCGTGACCCGCGAGATCGAGCGCTTCGGCGGCACGGTCGAGAAGTTCGTCGGCGATGCGGTCATGGCGGTGTTCGGCGCGCCCGTGGCGCACGAGGACGACGCCGAGCGCGCCGTTCGCGCGGCACTCCGCATCCTCGACGCGATCGGCGAGCTTCGGGAGGAAGAAGGGCTCGAGCTGGCCGTTCGGGCGGCCGTCGCGACCGGCGAGGCGGTCGTGTCGCTCGCTGCGACTCCCGGAACGGGCGAGGGCATCGCCACCGGTGATGTCGTCAACATCGCCGCACGCCTTCAGGGTGAGGCGCCCGTCGGCGGGCTCGTGGTCAACGAGCACACGTACCGCGTCACCCACGGCATGATCGATTACGAGGAGCTCCCTCCCGTGGGTGTGAAGGGAAAGGCCGAGGCTGTTCCCCTGTGGCGTGCAGTCGGCGCGCGCAGCCGCTTCGGCGTGGACACGGATACCCTCGCGGCCGCGGCGTTCGTCGGGCGCGAGCGCGAGCTCCAACTGCTCCAGAGCACATACGAGCGCATGCTCGGCGAGGCCGAGATCCAGCTTGTCACAATGACGGGCGAGCCCGGCGTCGGTAAGACGCGGCTCCTCGCCGAATTCCGCACGTGGGTCGACGACCGGCCCGAGATCGTCGCGTGGCGGCAAGGCCGTTGTCTGCCGTACGGCGACGGCATCACGTTCTGGGCGCTTGGCGAGGTGATCAAGGCACACGCGGGAATTCTCGAATCCGATCGTCCGGACGACGCGCGGGCCAAGCTCGCGGCCGCGGTGGCCGAGATGGAGGACAGCGCGTGGCTCGAAGAGCGGCTTTGCCCCCTCGTCGGCCTCTCGACGAGCGGAGAAACCGAGCGCGAGGAGTCCTTCACCGCCTGGCAGCGCTTCCTCGAGGCGATCGCCGCGACGCGAGCACTCGTGCTGCTGTTCGAGGACCTCCACTGGGCCGATCCAGCGCTGCTTGCGTTCGTCGACCACCTCGTCGACTGGTCGCGCGACATGCCCATTCTCGTGCTCTGCACGGCCCGGCCGGAGCTGTACGAGCGGCATCCCACGTGGGGCGGCGGCACGCGCAACTCGACGACGGTGTCGCTCTCTCCCCTCTCGACCGCGGAGACTGAGCGGCTCGTATTCAACCTCCTCGACAAGGCCGTGCTGCCGGCCGAGACGAGTGCGACGCTCCTCGAGCGGTCCGGCGGCAACCCCCTCTACGCCGAGGAGTACGTGAAGCTGTTCCTCGAGGGCAGCGCAGCGGACGAGCTACCGATGCCGGACACGGTGCACGGGATCATCGCCGCCCGGCTCGACACGCTGCCGCAGGAGAGGAAGGGTTTGCTCCAGGACGCCGCGGTGATGGGCAAGGTGTTCTGGGCCGGCGCGCTTTGCGAGATGGGCTCGCGGGACGACGATTCCGTCCGTGCGGCACTGCACCAGCTCGCTCGCAAGGAGCTCGTGCGGCCGGCGCGGGCGTCTTCCGTCGAAGGCGAGAACGAGTACGTCTTCTGGCATGCGCTCATCCGCGACGTCGCGTACGGCCAGATCCCGCGTGCGCAGCGTGCTGCGAAGCACGAGGCCGCAGCTGGGTGGATCGAGACGATGGGGCGAGAAAGGCTCGCCGACCATGCCGACCTGCTCGCCTTCCACCTCACGGAAGCGATCGCCCTCGTCGAGGCAGCCGGCGACGATGCGTCCCCCGAGATAGTGGAGCGGGCTGCTCGATATCTCCTACTCGCGGGCGACCGGGCTCTCGATCTCGACCGCAACGGAGCCGAGGCCTTGTACCGTCGGGCGCTCGACCTCCTTCCTGCCGGGAGCGAGCAGCACGGCCGTGCTCTCTATCGACTCGGCGAGGCGACCCAGATAGCGAGCAGATTCGACGAGGCGCGCGAGTTGGTCGAGCGAGCGGCGCGGGAACTCGAAGAGCACGGCGACCCGCGAACTGCCGGGGCGGCGTACGGCTTGCTCGGGAACCTCTACTTCCAGCTCGGCGGGCCGGATCGCATGGAAGAGGCCCTCAACAATGCGCTCAGGCTTCTCGAGCCGCTGCCTCCGAGCCCGGAGCTCGTCGAGATCTACGGGCGGATGGCCGCACTCTCTTCCATGAAAGCCACGTCGCCACGAGAAGCACTCGACTGGGCGGAGAAGGCGATCGCGGTCGGCGAGACGATCGACGCTCCGCGCGAGATCGTCCGTGCACTCATGTGGCGCGGTCTCATGCGGTGCGAGCTCGGGGATCTCGCCGGCATCGAGGACATCGAGCACGCGCTGGCGGACGCGATCGCGCTCCGCACCTCGCTCGTCATTGCCGCGCATGTCAACCTCGCGGACCAGGTGTGGCGTCAGCGAGGCCCGGCACCTGCCGTCGAGATCTTCGAGCAGGCGATCGCGTACCGTGTCGCCCGCGGCGGAACGCCTCCGACGTGGCCTCAAGCGGAATCTTGCTGGATGTTCTACGACCTGGGGCAGTGGGACGAGTTGCTGGAGGTCGTCCGCGTGATCCGCCGCTTCGAGGAACAGCACGGGACGGCCCAGCCGGGTGGAATGGCCCAGGCGTACGAGGCGCTCGTGCTCATCTGGCGAGGACTCCTCGAGGATGCGTCGGCGGTGATGGCACACGAGCTCCCGCTTGCGCGCGACATCAAGGACCCTCAGGTGCTCGGGCCCGCGCTCGTCGCAGCGGCCTTTCTCGCCTCAGCTGATGGCATGCGTGGTGCCGCGACGGGCTACCTCGAAGAGTGGGACACGACGACGCGCGAACGCCCCTTCTTCCGCTCGCAGAATCTCACCGACGCCACGCGGATCGCGTGCGTGCTCGGCGAGGTCGATCTCGCAGAGCGCTTCCTCGCGAACGTCGATACACGCGCGGAGCGCGATCGGCTCTCCGATCTCACGGCACGCGCGACAATCGCAGACGCGCGAGGCGACCCAGCAACGGAAGCCTTCACCGAAGCCGCCGCCGGCTGGGAGGCGTTCGGCTGCCGGCTCGAGCACGCCCTGGCTCTTCGCGGCGCCGGACGGGAAGCCGAGGCGATGCCGATCTTCACGGCGCTCGGAGTCGCGCTGCCGCCGGCTCAGACCGCTGCGCGAACCGCGAAGTAGCCGACCGGGCGCGGCGACAGCCCGAGCAGCGACTCGTCGAGCCGCTCGAGCAGCCCGGCGCGATCGCCGTGCATGAGCACCTCGACGATCGAGCGGCGAACGACGTCCGCGTCCTCCGTACCCGCGCGATCCCCGCTCGTGAGGCTCCGTAGCCGCGCGAATAGCTCGCCGCGATCGCCGCTCTGGTCGCCTACGAGGACGGCCGCACGCGCTGCGGCGGCCCAGAGCCCGTCCTGGCCACCGAGCAGCGCCGCGAGCGACTCGCGCAGGAGCTCTGACCGGAACGGCTCCTCGGCGAAGAGCGACATCTCCCAGCGGTCGACCGCCTCACCGAGCTCGACGTCGACGTCACACGACGGGAAGCGTTCGAGCAGGTCTCGCGCCAGCCTGCCGCGGAACTCGTCGAGCCGGCTCGGCTCGCCGCCGGGCTCGGTGGCGGCGATCGGTGGCACCGGACGAATGCCGTACGGCCGCCAGTCGAGCCGCTCGAAGAGGATCGGCCCGGCGGCGACGGGAGCCGGCGGTCGCGAGCCGGAGAGCGGTGACGGCGTCGCCGATCTCGCCCGGGGCATCGGGCGGCTCCGCGTCGGATGCAGGGAAGACGGTCTCGAGCTCGATCACGCACATCCGCTCCGGTTCACGGCCGAACCCGCTCGGGAGGAGCCCTTGGGCCTCGGGCCAGTACGCGGCGAGCTCGCCGTCGGCCGCCATGCGGACACGAAGGCTTCTTCCGAGCTCTACCGGCAACGGCGTCGACAGGCCAACGAGCGGCGCGGCTGCGGCGTACTCGTGACGCTCGCCGAGGAGGGACCCTTCGAGCTCGGCATAGACGCGGTTGAACACGCCGTCGTCCCAGTCGAAGCCGCCGCAGGCGTCGGTCATCGCCTCCAGCAGGGGCAGGAGGATCGTGCGGTAGAGCGCCTGCTCCTCGTCGCGCCTCCCGACGGCGTGCGCGCGCGCGAAGATCGCCGCCGCAGGCTCGCGCTCGAGCTCTTCGATCGCGAGCCGCGTGTCCTCGAGGCGAGCGAGCTTCTCGGCGCGCGCCTCGACGTAGCCGCGCGTCAGCGGCTTGTACTCGTACAGCGCCGGGCGCCCCTTGGCCTCGTGCTCCTCGAACGCGAACGGGACCGGCGCACCGGTCTCCGATTCGCGATGGAGCTGCGCGAAGGCGCCGAGTGCGAAACGCCGGATCGCGCTGTAGAGGTTCGGGGACCGTATGGCCACGTCTTGCGCTTACGCGGCCGGCGACTCCTTTCCTCTCTGGCAGGCCGGGCACCAGTACGCGACGCGGGCCGCTTCGCCCATCCGCCGAGCGACGATCGCCTCGCCGCAGCGTGCGCACGGGCGGCCGGAACGACGATAGACGCGGTGCTTCGGCCTGCCGCCCTCGACGGACGAACGCATGAGCCGCGCAGCCTCGATCAGCACCTCCGAGAGGTCAGCATCCGTGAGCTCTCCGACGGGCCGGCGTGGACTCATCCGTGCCGCCCACAGCGCCTCGCTGCGCCAGATGTTTCCGATCCCGGCCACGACGCGCTGGTCGAGAAGGAGGTCGCCAACGTCGCGCGCAGGGTCTCCTCGCCTCGCGAGGAGGAGCGATCCTGTCGAACTCGAGTGGCGTCGCGAGGATGTCCGGCCCGAGCGCCGGTCGCCGCGACGAGAGCTCAAGCCGGCTGCCGCCGCGCAGCACCGCCTGCTCGTGCGAGCCGCGGAGGACGAGCCACGGGCTCCCGGAGACGGGGGTCGAAGCAGGCAGCACGCGCCAGCCGCCCGTCATCCCCAAATGGCTTCGCAGCACGAGGCCGCCGTCGAACTCGAGCAACAGGTGCTTCCCGTGCGCATCGACCGCCGCAAGTCTCCGTCCGTCAAGCCTCGGTGCGACACCGGTGACGCGCGCGCGAGGGTGCACGGCTTCCACGGCAAGTTCCTCGCCGACGAGCCGCTCGAGCGCGCGAGCCGCGCGGCGGATCGTGTCGCCCTCCGGCACGTCAGGGACGAAGAACGGCCCGCCGCGGGCCGGCGACGAACCCAGCCTCGACGAGCAGGGGCAGGACGGTCGACTCCGCCACCGGCTCGCCGTCGAAGCGCTCGACCGCCAGCCGCTTCCGCCTGCTTCTGCGGGCGTGATCGACGAGCGCCGCGAGTGACGGCCGTAGCCAGGCTTCGTCCGGATCGACGAGCGGGACGAGCGTGCGTCCGCCGCGCTCGACGAACAACACAGCGTCACCGCCGAGCAGAACGACGTGGGCGCCGGCCACGCGCGCTGCGCGGCCATCGGCGCGCTTCGGCCACGGCACGGCGGCACCGTACGGTTGCGCCGGATCGGCTGCGGCGAGGACGAGCGGCTCGGGCTCGTCACCGTCGCGCGGCCTGAGCTCGCGCAGGCGCTCGACGGCGCCACCGAGCGCGAACTGCGCCCCGCCGAGCCCTTCCACGAAGTACCCCCGCCGGCAGAGCCCGAGCGTCTCGAGCGCGCGCAGCTCCGCGTAAACCGCGCCGTAGCCGCCGGGGATCCCCTCTGCGCGGACGCCGTCGCGCGTCACGATCCCCTGGCGCTCGAGGAGAAGCTCCGCGAGCGCTCGCGCGTTCCTCGGCCCGGTCTCGCGCACCATCGACCAGCGTCCCTGCGTCGCGGTCGCCCCCGTCCCCCGTCTCCGGCTGAAGCGCCGCGGGCGCCGTTCGCCCTTCGGGGTCCCGTAGCGCCGCGCGGCTCGCAGAGGCTGCCACGCGTCGTTCGTCACCTCGCCCGACCAGACGAGATCCCACAGCGCGGGCAGCGCCGTCTCGGCATCGAGAGCCGACACGTCGAGGAGGTCGTCCCAGAAGATCGCGGTCTGCGCGAGTGCCTGCCGGATCCGGTCGTGAGCGTCTCCCTCCGGCGGCGCGGTGCCGCCGAACCGGCCGAGCACTGCGGCATCCTCGCGGAAGTAGATCGCGACGCGGTCGAGCCCGGCGCCGACCCACACGACCTCGCCGGTCGCGCACAGATGGTCGAGCTGCTCGGGTCGGTAGTCGGGCACGCGGCGCGGGAGGATCTCCGACTCCCAGAGGGACACCGGCAATGGGAGCGCCTGGAGAGGGACGAGCGCCTCACGGAGGGTCGCTCGGCGATCGATGCCGTGCCACGCCGCGAGGAAGCGGGCGAATGCCGGCTGCTCGGCCGGCTCCACCTCCTTTCGCAGCGCCGCAAGCGACGCTCGCCTGAGTCGCCGCAGGACGTCGGGGTCGCACCACTCGCGCTCGGTCCCGCCCGGTCGCAGCTCGCCGCGAACGAGCAGGTCGTCCCGCTCGAGCGCGAGCAGCTCCTCTTCGACGTCGACGCCGAAGTGGCGTAGTGCGTCAGCGGTCGTGAACGGTCCCCGCCCTTTGGCGAACCGATGGACGAGCTGTCGCCGAGCATCGGCCGGGTCGGTCGTCTCGAGAAACGCGTCCGGAAGACCCGACGGCGGCATGACGCCCAGCGCGTCGCGATAGCGCCCTGCATCCTCCGCCGCGATCAACCGCTCCTCGCCTGCCACCCGCACGAGCACGGCGCGCCGCGCCGTCAGCAAGGGCTCGGCCAACTGCTAGAGCATATTCGCTTAGGCCGCAAATCTCCACGAAGTATCAGCACATAGTGCAAATCATCCGGAGTACGTGGATCACGCCGCAATTGCCGCTCGACGTCCTCCACGGCCTGTGGGTCGAGGAGGTCGCGGAGCTCCTCCTGGCCGAGCAGTTCGCGCAGGAGGTCGCGGTCGAGCGAGAGCGCCTGCGCGCGCCGTTCTGCGGGCGGCGTGTCGTCCTCGTACATGTACGTCGCGACGTAGTCGAAGAGGAGCGACGAGGCCATCGGGGACGCCGACGGCGTCTCGACGTCGACGACATCCACCTCGCGGGCGGCAACGCCGGCCAGGAGGCGCCGCAACGCCGGCAGGTCGAAGACGTCCTGGAGGCACTCGCGGTACGTCTCGAGCACGATCGGGAAGGCGGGGAAGCCTCGCGCGACCTGGAGCAGCGACTGCGCCTTGAGGCGCTGCTGCCACAGCGGCGTGCGCTCGCCGGGACGCCGTCGCGGGATGAGGAGCGCCCGTGCGGCGTTCTCGCGGAAGCGCGAGCCGAAGAGCGCGCTCTCCCCCACCTCCCGCAGCACGAGCTCCTCGATCTCGGCGGGATCCGGGAGGAGCTCGTCGACCGCGGGCGCCGCGTCTGCCTCCGGCAGGTGGAGCGCGATGCCGTCGTCCGACCAGATCGACTGCGCGTCGAGGCCAAGCGACTCACGCAGGCGCGCGGACAGAGCCAGCGCCCACGGCGCGTGCACGCGGCCGCCGAACGGCGTGAGGATGCAGACGCGCCAGTCGCCGATCTCGTCGCGGAACCGTTCGACGACGATCGTCCGATCCGACGGCACGGTGCGCGTCGCCGCCTCCTGTTCGCGAAGGAACGTGAGGAGGTTCTGCGCGGCGCGGCGCTCGAGGTGGTACTCGCGCCCGAGCGTCTCGAGCGCCTCGTCGTCTGCGAGCGCCGTCAGCTCGCGCGAGGCACGCCCGATCGCCTCGCCCAGCTCGTACGGCCTCCCCACGCCCTCGCCCTTCCAGAACGGGACGGCACCCGGTACGCCTGGCGCAGGCGTGACGAGCACACGGTCGCGCGTGATCTCCTCGATGCGCCACGACGACGCTCCGAGGAGGAACACCTGACCCTCTCGGGCCTCGTACACCATCTCCTCGTCCAGCTCTCCCACACGGCTGCCGGAGTCGGCGAGCTGCACGGTGTAGAGCCCACGGTCGGGGATCGTGCCGGCGTTGGTCACCGCGAGCCTGCGCGCGCCGGCGACACCGCGGATCGTGCCCCCCGTGCGATCCCAGACGATGCGCGGCTTGAGCTCGGCGAACGCGTCGGACGGATAGCGACCGGCCAGCATGTCGAGGACGTTCTCGAGCTGCGTTCTCGACAGGTCGGCGAAGGGATACGCCTTGCGAACGAGCTCGTGCAGCTCCTCCACCTCGATCTCGTCCTCCGCGCAGATGGCGACGATCTGCTGGGCCAGCACGTCGAGCGGGTTCCGCGGGATCGCCGTCTCCTCGATCGCCCCCTCGCGCATGCGCCGCGCGACGACCGCCGACTCGAGCAGGTCGGCTCGGAACTTGGGGAAGATCCGGCCCTTCGAGACCGCGCCGAGCTCGTGCCCTGCGCGGCCTACGCGCTGGAGGCCGCGCGCAACCGACTTCGGCGACTCCACCTGGATCACGAGGTCTACGGCGCCCATGTCGATGCCGAGCTCGAGCGACGACGTCGCGACGAGACAGGGGATCTCGCCCTTCTTCAGCAGCTCCTCGATCTCCACCCGCTGCTCCCGCGCCAGCGAGCCGTGGTGCGCGCGGGCGATCTCCTTCTCCGCCAGCTCGTTGAGCCGGAGGGCCAGTCGCTCGGCGAGGCGGCGGTTGTTGACGAAGACGATCGTCGACCGGTGCTGCTCGACGAGAGCGAGGATCTCCGGGTAGATCGACGGCCAGATCGAGCTCGAGGCCGGGCCGACTCCATCCGTGATGTAGCTCCCGTCGACGATCTCGGGCTGGGTGACGGAGAGCACCGCGCCGGGCTGCCGCATGTCTTCGAGCGGCACGACGACCTCGAGATCGAGCTCCTTCGCCCGGCCCGCGTCGACGAGCTCGATCGGGCGGCCGCCCGAGACGAAACGGCCGATCTCCTCGAGGGGGCGCTGCGTGGCGGAGAGGGCAATCCGCTGGACCGGGCGCTCGACGAGCAGGTCGAGCCGCTCGACGCTCAGCGCCAGGTGCGCCCCGCGCTTCGTCCCGGCGACCGCGTGCACCTCGTCGAGAATCAGCGTCTCGACCGAGCGAAGCATCTCCCGCGCCTGCGACGTGAGCAGGAGGAAGAGCGACTCCGGCGTGGTGATGAGGATGTCCGGCGGACGGCGGAGCATCGCCTGGCGCTCCTTCTGCGGCGTGTCGCCCGTGCGAACGGCGACGGTCAGCTCCGAGCGCAGGCCCGGCCAGAGGCGCGCGGAGGTTCCGCTCGACGTCGTAGTTCAGCGCCTTGAGCGGGGAGACATAGAGCAGTCGCAGTCCCTCACCCGGCCGCTCGTCCAGGCGGTCGATGCCGTAGAGGAACGCAGCGAGCGTCTTCCCCGACCCGGTCGGCGCCTGGATGAGGACGTTCGCGCCGCTCGCGATCGCCGGCCAGCCGAGCGCCTGCGCGGGCGTCGGAGCATCGAACACTCCCCTGAACCACGCCGCGCTCTTGTCGCTGAACAGCGAAAGCGGCTCCACGGAGGGAGACTAGCGCCGCGAGGCTCCGGCGAACAAGTGTTCGTCTGTGGGCCGATACGATCGCGGCATGCGCGCACCGGAGCGGCTCTGCTTCACCGGCAACGACGAGGCCGACCGCCTCCTCGCTGACGACCCGTTCGCGCTGCTCGTCGGCTTCGCGCTCGACCAGCAGGTCACCGTGCCGACGGCGTTCGCCGGCCCGCTCAAGCTCCGCGACCGGCTCGGCAGCATCGAGCCGGCCGAGGTGGCCGCGCTCGAGCCCGATCGTCTCGAGGCCGCGTTCCGCGAGAAGCCGGCCGTCCACCGCTTCCCCGGTTCGATGGCGAGCCGCGTCCACGAGCTCGCGCGCGTTGTCGTGAGCGACTACGACGGGGACGCTGCGCGCGTCTGGACGGGCGCTCAGGACACCGACGACTTGCGGCGGCGCATCGAGGGACTCCCCGGCTTCGGCGAGATGAAGGTGAAGGCGCTCGCGTCTGTGCTCGCCCGCCGCTACGGGCTCGCCATGGCCGAGCCGCTCGTCCCCGACCACCCGATGATCGGTGACGTCGACTCGCCGGAGGCGCTCGAGCGCTACCAGGCCGCCAAGCGGGAGTACAAGGCGGCGCTTCGCGCGAAGGCGTAAATGCGCGATGATTGCGCCGTTCCTCTAACGGAGGTGGAGCAATGCCGTACACATGGATGGCGTTCACGACGATGACCGCACCGGCGCTCGAGGGAAAGACGCCTCGTCGAGATCAAGGAGGTCTTCGAAGGTGTTGCGGCCGAACGTCGCGAGCACGGTGGAGAGACCCAGCTGGTCGATGTCTTCTTCGACATCGGCAAGGAGGTCGGCTACGCGCTGTACAAGGACCTCGGCGACTCGAGGGAGATCAAGAAAACCAGCAGCAAGATCGGCGCAATCGGCATCACGAAGATGCTCGACGCCGATCAGGCCGAGGAAGTGCTGGGGACGGCTCAGGCGTAACCCGCGGCACCGACGCGGCGGACGAACGCCGCAGCCGACGCGTCGTCAGCTCCCGAACGCAAGGCGGCGTAGGCTTGGTCCGGCAGGCTGCCGATCGCCGCGTAGCGCTCCGCGGCGGCGCGTGCATCCCCTGCGGCGAACGCGGTAGCAGCATCGAGCCACGCCGTGGCGTGGGCGACACCTGCCGCCGTGTCGATGAACTCGCTTCCCTCGCCGAGCGCGCTCAGCGCGAAGGCGAGGTCAGCAGTCCAGTACGCGGCGGTCTCAACGGTGCTCGCCCGCCAGACGTCGAGCAGTTCGTCGGCGTGCGCCCGAGCGCTGTCCGTTGGCCAGCGGCCACGAGCACTCGGGCGGCGAGGGCGAGCGCAGGGAACAACGCCTGCGGATACCGGACCTCACGACCAAGCTCGACGTAGCGCGCGACGTCCAGCTCGGCCCCGCGCAGGTCTCCACGACCAAGACGGATCCAGCCGCGCACGTGGCGCGCCCCGAGCTCCGTGTAGTAGTCGGGTGATCCTTCGACGTCGGCGAGCAGTTCTTCGGCCGATTCGAGACCTTCGTCCCAGAGCCCGCGCCAGTAGCACTCGAACAGCCGCTCGATCGCGAACCAGCGCATCCCGGTCGCGTCACCAAAGCGCTCGGCCGAGCGCCTGCCGTCGGCGTGGACGGCGAACGCCCGCTCGAGGTCGCCGAGGTGAGCGAGCGTGGTGCCGAGATTGAGGCGCCCGCGCACGCTCTCGAGTGAGCCTGACGCCTCGGAGATCGCCACGCTCTCCTCGAGGTCGGCGAGACCGCCGCGATCGCCGAGCGTCACGCGGGCATGGCCGATGTTGTTGAGCGCGTGCGCACGAATCTCGTCGAGGCCGAGCTCGGTCGCCATCGCGAGCGCGTCTCGCCCGACGCGTATGGCCTCGTCCGAGTCGTACGCGACCGCGCGGAAGCGGGAGAGGGTGCTCATGACGTATGCCTTCTGCCGCGAGGCCGGCTCCGACTCCAGCGAGGCCGTCGCACGCTCGAGGCGCGCGAAGGCGTCGTCGAGATCGCCCTGGCGAAACGCGAGCTCGGCGAGGAGGACATCGGCCTCGGCCGCAGCCGGCTGCCGTCCTTCCGCGACGAGCTCGACGCGCGCGCGCTCGAGCTCGTCGCCGCCCGTCCCTTCCGCGCGGAAGCGGGCAATGCCGAGCCGGAGCCTCACCTGTGCGTCACCGTCTC
Organism: uncultured Actinomycetes bacterium; assembly: GCA_963724675.1. Taxonomy (GTDB): domain Bacteria; phylum Actinomycetota; class Thermoleophilia; order Gaiellales; family Gaiellaceae; genus PALSA-612. Next base: position 121,852 of record CAVRVP010000002.1, read on the forward strand.
CGGCGGGCCAAAGCGCGAGCGCCTCTTCGAAGAACCGCACCGCTGCCGAGAAGGCGTTGAGGGACAGCGCGTGGTCTCCTGCTGCACGAAGAGCGATCCGCGCCTGCTCCGCGAGGTCGCCGCTCGGCTGGCGCGAGAGCCGCGCGTACTCGAGCGCGCTCGCGTAGTGGTGCGCGGTCATCTCGGCGAGATTCGCCGCCCGGTCCGGGGCGAGCGCGGCGATCCAATCGCCGGCCAGCCGGTGCTTCTCCGCGCGACGTGCCCGCGGGATCTGCGCGTAGGCGATGTCGCGAATGAGGACGTGGCCGAACGCGTACTGCTCCTCGTCCGCCACCGCCGACCGCTCCTCCCGGTGGACGAGACCGCGCTGCGAGAGCTCTTCGAGCCGCGCCGCGACCGCGTCGCGCTCGATGCCGCCGACGTGAGCGAGCGCCGCCGCCCAGAACGCCTTGCCGATCACGGCCGCGTCCTGAAGCAGAGCCTTTCCGTCGCGCGAGAGCACGTCGAGTCGGGCCGCGATGAGCGCCTGGAGCGACTCGGGCAGCGGCAGATCGCCTTCGGGCGACCGGTCGACGACCATGCGGGCGTACTCCTCGGCGTACAGCGGGTTGCCGGCCGTCTGCACCAGCAGCCGCGGCCACAGGTCTCCGCGCACGGGCGTGTCGACGAGCAGTGATCCCAGCAGCAGCGTGCTCTCCTCCGCGGAGAGTGGCTCGAGGGTCGTCACGCCTTGCCAGTCGGGCTTCCGCTCGAGCAGCTCCGGACGGGCGGTGCTGATGATCGCGAGCGGCACGTCCTTCCCCCACTCCGCGAAGTGGTCGACGAGCTCGAGCATCCCGTCGTCGGCCCAGTGCAGGTCTTCGAACGCGAGTACGAGTAGGCCACACATCCGCGCGACGCCGCCGACGTAGCGCCGCCAGGCGGCGAACGCCTCGCGCTGGTCGCCGGGCTCGCCACCGAGGCCCACGAGCGGCGCGAGATGGCGCTCCACCCACTCAGCGTCGGAGACGCCCGGCACGGCAGCCTGGACGGAGGCGGACAGCCGCGCTCCGGCGACGTCGGCTGGGTCCGTCTCGAGGATGCCTGCCTGGGCCTTCACGATCTCCGCGAAAGCCCAGAACGTCACGCCGGAGCCGTACGGGAGACACCGCCCCTGACGCCAGCTGAACGGCTCTCCGGCCGCGTCGAGCTGGCCGTGGAGCTCCTCGAGCAGACGCGACTTGCCGAGCCCTGCTTCGCCGATGAGGGTGGCGTGTTGGACGGCCTGGGCTGCGCGGGCGCCGTCCGTCGTGGCGCGTAGCAGCGCGAGCTCCCGTCCGCGGCCGACGAGCGGGGCATGTGGCAGCTGAGCGCGGGCGGGAACGCGGCCCGGCGCTGCGAGCGCGGTCGCCTCCCACGCCTCGACGGGCTGGCGCTTCCCTTTCGCGACGACCGGCGCGAGCGCGCGATACTCGACGACGCCCGACGTTGCCTCGTGCGTCGCCGCGCCGACGACGATCGCCCCTTCCGGGGCGGTCTGCTGGAGCCGTGCGGCCGTGTTGACGACATCGCCGGCGACAGTCGCCTCGCCGCGACCGGGATCGGCACCGAGGTCGATCAACACCTCGCCGGTCGCGACGCCCACCCGGACGCGGAGGTCGAGCTCGGGATCGGCGGCGTTCAGCTCGCCGATCACGTCGCGCACGGCGAACGCCGCTCGCACCGCTCTCTCCGGATCGTCCTCGTGCGCGACGGGCGCGCCGAAGATGGCCATCACGGCGTCGCCGATGAACTTCTCGACGGTGCCTCCGAACCGTTCGAGCTCGGCGCGCGCACGCGCGTAGTACGGCGTCAGGAGCCGGCCGACGTCCTCGGGATCGAGCAGCTCGGCCCGGGCCGTGAACCCGACGAGGTCGACGAAGACGATCGAGACGATCTTCCGCTCGGGGCTGAGGCGGGCGGCGTCGCCTTCGAGCCGCATGCCACAGGCCGAGCAGAAGCGGGCCGTGGACGCATTGTCCTCCGCGCACCGTGGGCATCGAGGCATCGTCGGGAGGTTAGGGCATTGTCTCTGTCGGGATGCGAAACCTCGGCATCGTCGCCCTCGCAGTCTGCGCGCTCGTGCTCGGCCCGGCCGCCCGCCTGCCCGGCGCGCCGCGCTGCCCGGTCTTCCCGGCGTCCAACGTCTGGAACCAGCGCGTCGACCGGCTGCCGGTAGCGGCGGGCTCGCGGGCAATCATCGCCTCGATCGGAGCCGACCGCACGCTGCACGCCGACTTCGGATCGGGGCTCTGGGAAGGTTCGCCGATCGGGATTCCGATCACGGTCGTCGGGAAAGCACAGCCGAAGAGCACGGTCTCGTTCGCGTACGCGTCGGAGTCGGATGCCGGTCCGTACCCGATCCCGCGCAACGTGCGCATCGAAGGAGGCTCGGACCACCACGCGGTGATCGTCGACCGCGACCGCTGCCGTCTCTACGAGCTCTATGCCCTCGAGCGGAAGGGAGATCGCTGGCGTGCCGGGTCGGGGGCGATCTGGGACCTCCGCTCGAACCGCCTGCGGCCGCGCGGGTGGACGTCGGCCGACGCCGCCGGCTTGCCGATCCTCCCCGGCCTCGCGCGCTACGAGGACGTGGCACAGGGACGGATCGACCACGCCCTGCGGTTCACCGCCGACCGGACGCGACGCGCGTACATCTACCCGGCACGGCACTTTGCGAGCGACGCGACCGACCCGACGCTGCCGCCGATGGGCCTTCGCGTGCGACTGAAGGCCTCGTACCCGATCGCGGGGTTCCCGCGCCAGTCGAGGATCGTCCTCGCCGCCCTCAAGCGCTACGGGATGATCGTCGCCGACAACGGGTACGAGCTGGTACGTCACCGGCGCTCCCGACTCGCGCTGGTCGAACGATGACCTCCACGCACTCCACAACGTGCCGGGATCGGCCTTCGAGGTCGTGGACACGAGCTCGCTCAGGCCGTGAGCAGCGAGGCGCGCTGCTCGCGCACCATCTCCCGCGCGATCACGAGCCGCTGGATCTCCTGCGTTCCCTCGTAGATCTGCGTGATCTTCGCGTCGCGCATGAAGCGTTCGACCGGATACTCCTTGATGTAGCCGTAGCCGCCGAGAATCTGGACGGCCTCGGTGGTCACGGCCATCGCCACGTCGCCGCACTTGAGCTTCGCCATCGCCGAGGCCTTCGTCAGCTCCGGCCCGTCCACGCCCGCATCCGCCATCTGGCCGAAGCGATAGAGGAGGCCGCGCGCAGCCTCGCACTCCGTCTCCATGTCGGCGAGCTTCGCCTGGATCAGCTGGTGCTCGGCGATCGGCTTGCCCATCGTCTCGCGTGACTTCGCGTAGTCGAGGGCGTAGTCCGTTGCTCCCTGCGCAATGCCGAGCGCCTGCGCAGCGACGCCGGGCCGCGAGCGGTCGAGAATGCGCATGGCGAGGCGGAAGCCCTCGCCCTCGGCGCCGATGAGATTCCCGGCGGGAATCCGGCACCCGTCGAACGCGAGCTCGCCCGTCGTCGACCCGGAGATGCCCATCTTCGGCTCGAGACGCGTGACCTCGAAGCCGGGCGCGTCGGATGGAACGATGAACGCCGAGATACCGGCGTGGCCCGCGTCCGGATCGGTCTTCGCGAACACCGTGTAGAGACCCGCCACGCCGGCGTTCGTGATGAACCGCTTGGAGCCGTCGAGGACGTACTCGTCGCCGTCGAGCCGCGCCGTGGTGCGCATCGCGGCCGAGTCGGAGCCCGATCCTGCCTCGGTGAGCGCGTAGGCGCAGAGGATCTCGCCCGACGCGAGCGGCGGCAGCCAGCGCGCCTTCTGCTCCTCCGTCCCGTCGAGCTTCAGCCCGAGAGACCCGAGCTCCTGGACGGCGAGGAGGAGCCCGCTCGTCGCGCACACCTTCGACAGCTCCTCGATGGCGACGAGCGCGAGCAGCGTGCCCGTACCGGTGCCGCCCCACTGCTCGTCGAAGAGCAGCCCGAAGATGCCCTGCTCGCGGAACAGCTCGACGACGTCCCACGGGAACTCGTGGCTCTCGTCGATCTCCGCGGCCCGCGGCGCGACGCGCTCGCGTGCAAGCGTGCGGACGAGCTCACGGAGCTCCTGCTGCTCGTCCGAGAGGACCTCGTACGCCACGCGCTCAGTCTACGCAGGGGGTCGATGGCACACGGCCTCGACGTTGTTCCCGTCCGGGTCGTGGACGAACGCGCCGTAGTAGTGCTCGTGGTAGTCCTCGCGGATACCGGGCGGGCCGTTGTCCTGCCCACCGGCAGCCACGGCAGCCTCGTAGAACGCGTCGACCGTCTCCCGGTCCGGGCTCGCGAACGCGACGTGCGTGCCCGTGCCGAACGGCTCGCGCTGGACGATCCAGAATTCCGGCTTGCCCGCCGGGCCGTAGCCGCACGCGTTGGGGAACTCCATCACGACGCCATAGCCGAACGCTGCGAGCGCTCCGTCGTAGAAGCGCTTGCTTGCCTCGTAGTCGGTGACGTTCAAGCCGACGTGGTCGTACATCGCTCCTCCTCCTCTCGGATACTGTCGCGCCCATGATCCTCGAGAACGGCGTCATCCGCACGATGGACGCGAGCATCCCGACACAGCGGGCGCTCGCCATTGCCGGAAGCGTGATCGCGGGTGGCGTCGGCGTCCACGAGACGGCGCTCGCGAGCCCCGAGGTCGTCGATCTCGGCGGCCGGTGCGTCCTCCCCGGCTTCACCGACTCCCACGTCCACTTTCCACACTGGTCGCTCTCGCGGACGCAGATCCACCTCGACGGCACGTCGTCGATGGACGAGGTGCTCGCGCGCGTGCGCGACGCCCCTGCGGTCGCTCCGGGCTCATGGCTCCGGGGCCATGGCTGGCGCGACGCAGACTGGTCACCGGCCGCGACGCCCACGCGACAGGCTCTCGACGCCGTCACGGGGGACACGCCCGCGGCGTTGATGGCACACGACTACCACTCCCTCTGGGTCAACTCGGCCGGCCTGGCGATCGCGGGCGGCGCGCTCGACGTTCCCGGAGGAGTCGTCGAGCGTGACGAGGCCGGCGAGCCGACCGGGGTGCTCCGCGAGGAGGCCGCGTGGCAGTTCAGGGAGCGGTTCATCCACGTGCCGGACGAGGAGTACGTCGCGGCGATGCGCGAGGGCCTGCGGGTTGCAGCCGCGCGCGGCGTCGTCGCGGTGCACGACAAGGACGGCTGGCTCGGGGCGATCAGGCTCTGGCAGCAGGTGCAGGAGCAAGGCGCCCTCACGCTCCGCGTCTGGCAGTCGGTTCCTCACGAGCATCTCGACCGGCTGGCCGAGATCGGGATCAGACCGGGGCTCGGGGACGAATACCTCCGCATCGGGTACCTCAAGGCCTTCATGGACGGCACGCTCGGCTCGCAGACGGCGCACATGCTCGACGGCTCGGGCGTCGAGATCACGAGTGGCGACGAGCTCGCCGAGATCGTCCGCCGCGGAGCCGAGGCAGGTTGGCCCGTGGGCGTCCATGCGATCGGCGACAGGGCGAACCGCGACGCGCTCGACGCCTTCGAGCGGACGGCAGACGGATGGCGTGCTCGCGGTCTGCGGCAACGAATCGAGCATGCGCAGTGCCTCGATCCGGTAGACATCCCCCGCTTCGCGGAGATCGGCGTGGCTGCCTCCGTCCAGTTCAGCCATGCCCCGTCCGACCAGGCGCTCGCCGAGCGCTTCTGGCCCGATCGGCTCGAAGGCACGTACGCGTTCCGCTCGCTCGTCGAGTCTGGCGCTCTCGTCGTGAACGGCTCAGACGCGCCGGTCGAGGATCTCGACCCGTGGGCCGGGGTCTGCGCGGGCGTGCTCCGCACGCTCGACGACCGGCCGGCGTGGCGCCCGGAGCAGGCCGTCACGCTGGAGCAGGCGCTCGCGGCCACGATCACCGCGCCACCCGTCCTCTCGGGCGACGAGCGTCGGCGAGGTCGCCTGCTACCGGGCTACGCGGCCGACCTCGTCGTCCTCGATCGCGACCCGCTCGCAGTGCCGCCCGACGAGCTACCCGAGGTGACGGTCGTCGCGACGATGGTCGGCGGGCGCTGGGTGCACAACCCGCCGCCCTGGGATTAGCGGTGGGAGAGCTCCCCTAGCGACGTCAGGAGCTCTTGCACGACGTCGATGCCGAGGTCGAGGTATTCGACCGGCATGCGCTCGTTCGGAGCGTGGACGTTCGAGTCGAGGAGGCCGAAGCCGGTCATCAGCGTCGGCACGCCCCGATCGACGAGCGTCGCGAGCACGGGCATGGTCCCGCCCGCCCGCACGAGGAGGGGCCGCACGCCCATCGCGCGCTCGAACGCGCCGAGGCCGATCTGGATCGCGTCTGCCCGCGGGTCGATGATGCCCGGCCGTGCACCCTCTGCCTCGACCAGCTCGATCTCGGCACCTTCAGGAGCGGCCTCGGCCACGAGCCTGCGAACGGCCGAGGCGATCGTCGCCGGATCCTGACCCGGTGCGAGCCGCAGGGTGAAGTTCGCGTGCGCCGAGGAGATGAGCGTCGTGTTGAGGACAGGCTTGCCCGCGTGAAAGCCGTTCACCTCAGCCGATGGCTCGGCCCACGTCCGCCGATAGAAGTCCTCGGCGGCAGCTTCGTCGTAGGGCGCGATCCCGGCTTCGGCGAGCAGCTCGGCACCGGGCTTGAGGGTCGCCCACGAGGCGAGCTCCTCGGGCGTCGGCTCCGCGATCCCCGCGCGCAGCGGCTCCGGCAGGCGACCGCTCTGCGGCAGCAGCGCGGAGAGGCACGTCATGAGCGCGTGGATGGCGTTGAGGCCCGCGTTGCCGAAGATCCCCGAGTGGAGGTCGCTCGACCCCGTGCGGACGGTGAGGTCGAACGCCACGAGCCCGCGCGTCGCGATCGTGAACTCCGGCTTGTCCCGCTCGGTCATGCCGCCGTCGAGGATGAGGCACGCGTCCGCGGGGCCGGTGTCGGCGGCGACCCAGTCTCCGATTGCCGTTCCGCCCGACTCCTCCTCGCCGTCGAACGCGATCCGCACGTTCACGGGCAGCTTGCCTGCCTGCGCGAGCTCCCGGACGGCCGCAAGCACGATGTAGAGCTGACCCTTGTCGTCCGTCACGCCCCGGGCGTAGAACCAGCCGTCTCGCTCCGTCAGCGTGAACGGGTCGGACTCCCACAGGTCGAGCGGCGCGGGCGGCTGGACGTCGAAGTGGCAGTAGCAGAGCACGGTCGGCGCCTCGTCGGCCCGCTCGGACGCCCTGACCTCGCCGATCACGAGCGGCTGCGTGCTCGTCTCGACGAGCGCTGCCTCACCGCCGGCCGCGACGACGACGTCGCGCACCCACTCGGCAGCCCGCCGCACGTCACCGGCCCTGGCCGGGTCCGCGCTGACGCTCGGAATCGCGATCAGCTCGGACAGTTCCTGGACGCGGGCCGCAGTCACGGCGGCCGAGTCTAGCCGCGCACCGAGCTGAGGCGCGAGACGATGAGCGCGTCGGCCGCTTCCTCGCTCTCGGAGTGGCCCGTGACGGCCGCGAGGAACGCGTCGCGCTCGAGCGCGTACAGCTTCACCGGCGCGCGCGCGACGACAGTGGCCATACGCGGCTGATCGCGCAGGAGGGCTATCTCGCCGAAGCCGTCGCCACGCCCGAGCGTCGCCACGTGACGCCCGTCGACGAGCACGTCGCATGCTCCCTCGTCGAGGACGTAGAAGCGGTCGCCCTCGTCGCCCTGCGTGATCAGCTCCGTTCCCTCGGCGGCCGTGAGCGGAATGAGCTGACGTGCCACCCGCTCGAGCGCAAGCCGTGGCAAGGGCGTGAAGATCGGGACGAGCGCGAGCAGCTCGAGCTCGTGCTCGGGCACGATCGCCTCCGCGTCGATGGCGACGATCCGGCGCGCCCGCCAGACGACGAGCACCGGCAGGAAGAGGCCGACGACGATGAGTGCGACACGCTCGCCCGCCGTCTCGACGAGGAAAGGCGCCACGAGAGAGCCGATGCCGATCGCGAGATAGAACATGGTCTCGACCACACCGAACACCCGCGCGAGCACGTCATCGGGCGCGATGCGCTGAAGGAGCGTGAATCCCGCCACGTCGACGAGCGTGTTGCCGACGCCGACGAGGGCGAGGGCCGCAACGGCGACGCCGACGCTCGGCCAGGCGGCGATCGCGATCAGCGGGAGCCCCCAGAGCAGCGCTCCGACGAGCAGCGGAGCGGTCAGCCGCGTGCGGCCGACGAGCGGCACGATCACCACGGCGCCGACCAGCGCACCCATGCCGACAGCCGCGTCGAGCAGCCCGACGCCACCCTCGCCGAGGCTCAGGAGACTGAGCGCCGTGACGACGATCAGCACGTTGATGCACCCCGCCGTCAACGCCTGCCCGGAGAGAACGCCGGTGAGCAGACGGAGGTCCGGTGACCGCCACGTCACACCGAACCCGGCGAAGAGAAACTCCCGAAAGCCTCCGTGGCCCGCCGCCCCGCGCACCGGTGGGGTCTCCTTGATCGGGAGCACGAGCAGTGCTGACCAGAGGAGGGCGACGGCCATGACGACGAGCGTCGCCTCGATCCCCGACACCGCGAGCACGAGCCCCGCGAGCGCGGGACCGACGAACATGCCGAGGCCCTCGATGGTGGTGGCGACGACGTTCGCCATCGTCAGCTCCTCCGGCGTCCGCGCGAGCTGTGGGAGCAGCGCAACCTGCGCGGGCCGAAACGCCGTGCCTACCGCCGCGGCGAGGCCTGCGAACACGTACACGAATGCCACCGGCGCGTCCGCCACGATCACGGCCAGGGTTCCGAGCACGAGCAACGCGCGGACGAAGTCGCTCCCGAACATGACGAGGACGCGGCGATAGCGGTCTCCCAGCGCGGCCGCCGGTGGAGTGGCGAGCGCGCCGAGAGTCCGGAGCAGGAAGATTCCGCCCACGGCCTTTGCGCCGCCCGTCTGATACGCCCAGACCCCGAGCGCGATCTGGAAGCCATAGTGGCCGATGACCGAGCCGGCCCACGCGATCTCGAGGAGACGGAGCTGGCGGTTCCGAAAGACCGTGACGATCGAGCCGTGGTGGGCGTCGTCTGCGCTCACGGCAGCCGTTGAAGCGCGCTGGCGAGAATCTCGCCGATGAGCTCCTCGTAGTCGATCCCCACCGCGGCGGCGATGAGCGTCAGGTCGCCGACGCCGGGAGCCAGGCCGGGAAGCGGGTTGCACTCGAGGAACTGCGGCGTCCCGTCACCGTCGAGCCTGAAGTCGACGCGTGCGACGTCGCGGCAGCCGAGGGCCTCGAACGCACGGACGCTCGCATCCTCCACAGCCTCGCGCTCGTCGGGCGTCAGCAGGGCGGGAATCTCGTAGCGCACGAGCTCCTCGAACCGGCGCTTGACCTCGAACGAGTAGAGCGGTGTCGGGGCGTCGTCGAGGAAGACGACCTCCATCGGCGGCAGCACCCGGACCGGCGAGCCGAGCAGCCCGACGGTCACCTCACGCCCTTCGACGTACTCCTCGCACAGGGCAGCCTGCCGGTACGAGGACGCGAGCTCGGCAGCTCGCTCGCGCAGAGCGTCCTCCTCGTGGACGACCGACTCGGACGTGATCCCTTTCGACGAGCCTTCGTGCAGCGGCTTCACGACCACCGGGTACCGCACGTCGGCCGGAACCTCCTCGTGCCCTGTGGTGAGGACGAACCACGCAGGCGTCGCGACGCCGGCGGCCGACACGATCGTCTTGGCGATCGACTTGTCGAGCGTGATCCCGAGCGTGACCGCGTCGCTTCCCGTGTAGGGGATGCGAAGCAGCTCGAGCAGCGCGGGAACCTGCGCTTCGCGGTTGCGCGATCCCTGGCCCTCGGCGATGTTGAAGACGAGGTCGACGTTCGCGGCGGCGACAGCTCCCGGCAGCGTCTCGTCCGCTTCGAGCTCTATGACGTCGTGGCCGTGCGACTCGATCGCTGCGCGGATAGCGGCGATCGCAGCGGGATCGTCGAACTCCGCGTCGTCGTCTTCGCGCGAGGACGCTCCCGCGTTCCGTTTGACGTTGTAGACGAACCCGATCCTCATCGCCGGCCCACCCTACGAGCCGGGCGCCGACCGGGTCAACCGCGCGGAAGCCTCGCCAGGAACGCGGCCGCCTGCTTCGCGTGCACCGAGCCGGGCTCCGCAGCCTGCGCGAGCCGGAACTGACGCCGCGCGTCCTCGACTTGCCCCATCCAGACGAGCATGAGACCGAGATGGAACCGGACCGTGGCCGCACGTGGGAAGCGGGAGCCGAGCGGCCCGAGCTGCGAGAACGCGCGTGCCGGACGCGCCTTGTCGAAGCGCCCAACGGCGCGAGCCGTCAGCGCCTCGGGATCCTGCGGGGCAAGGCGCGCAGCCGCGCCGAACTCGCGCTCGGCCGAGCGCTGCCGACCGAGCCGCTGCAGCGCGACGCCGAACAGGATCTTCTCGCGGGCGCCGCCGGTCGCAGCGCGCCGCTCGAGGAACCGAAGCTGCGCCGGCGGTGCGAGACGGTCGAGCTCCGGCGGCGACGGGAAGCCGGGAACGTATGTCGGGAGGCCGGGCACGGGATACTCGGGATAGAGAAGGTCACCCGCCCGAACGGCGTACATGCTGTCCGGCTCCGCCGCTCGTGCTCCGCGCCAGGCGTCGCGCGCTGTCTCGAGCTCTCCCTGCCAGAACCGGCCGAGGCCGAGGTTGAGCTGCGCGGCGCCACTCGCGGGGAACCGGCCTGCGAGTCGCTCGAGATCGGCGAAGCCACCGGGCCAGCGCGACATGGCCGAGCCGATGCGAGCCTCGACCGACGTGTGGCGATCGAAGATGCGCCCGGCCGCCGCTCGCCGCTTGGCCGCGTAGAGCCCTGCCGCGCGGCGCAGCGCCTGCGCTTCGGCATCGGTACGCACGCCGAAGTCGAGCACGAGTGGCGGCGCGCCTGCCCGCGGCGTCGCGGCCGGTGCGGTCGGCGTGGCGTCCGTGCCGGTTAGGTGCGTCGCGAGCACGGTCACGAGCGCGGCCGCCGCTGCCACGAGCACGACGATGGAGCTCACGCGGGCGCGGGGACTCACGGCGGCGGACGATACCCGCCCCCTCCGGCCTGGCTTGGCCCAGGGGGCCATAGCTACAGTGATCGTCAGGCGTGACGACGTACAGGGACCTCCTGGCCCGCGTGCGGGCCGAGATCACAGAGCTGCCTCCCGAAGAGGTGGGCGCTCTCGTCGAGGGCGCCCGGCCGCCCCTCGTCGTCGATGTCCGCGAGCGGCACGAATGGGACGAGGGCCGGCTGCCGTCCGCCGTGCACATCCCCCGCGGCTCGCTCGAGTCGGGCATCGAGCGCGCGGCGCCCGATCGTGCCACGGCGATCGTCGTCTACTGCGGCACGGGCACACGGTCGGCGTTCGCGACGAAGACGCTCCACGAGCTCGGATACGAGGACGTCGTCAATCTCGAGGGAGGCATCGTCGAGTGGAAGCGGCGCGGGTTGCCCGTTGTCGTCTCGGAGGCACTCGCTCCTGTGCAGCGCACGCGCTACAGCCGCCACATCCTCATCCCCGAGGTGGGCGAGGAAGGCCAGCTGCGCCTGCTCGAGTCGCGCATGCTCCTCATCGGCGCGGGCGGTCTAGGGTCGCCCGCCGCTCTCTACCTCGCCGCTGCCGGCGTCGGCACCCTCGGCATCGTCGACGACGACACCGTCGACGCGACGAACCTCCAGCGCCAGATCGTCCACTCCACCGATCGGCTCGGAGAGCCCAAGGTGGAGTCGGCCAAGCGCACGATCGAGGCGCTCAATCCCGACGTCACGGTCCGCACGTTTCGCGAGCGGCTCACCTCGGAGAACGTCGACCGCATCCTCGGCGAGGGCTGGGACGTGATCGTCGACGGAGCCGACAACTTCCCCACCCGGTACCTCGTCAACGACGCCTCCGTCTGGCACGGCATCCCCGTCGTCCACGGGTCGATCTTCCGGTTCGAGGGCCAGGTGACGGTGTTCGAGCCACGGGAGGGGCCGTGCTACAGGTGCCTGTTCCCGCAGCCGCCGCCGCCCGAGCTCGCACCGAGCTGTGCGGAGGGTGGCGTGCTCGGCGTGCTTCCCGGCATCATCGGCTCGCTCCAGGCCAACGAGGCGCTGAAGCTCGCTCTCGGCATCGGCGACACGCTCATCGGCCGTCTCGTGCTCTTCGATGCGCTCGCGCCGTCGTTCACCGAGGTGACGTTGCGGAAGGACCCGGACTGCCCGGTCTGCGGCGAGTCTCCGACGATCACGGAATACATCGACTACGTCGAGTTCTGCCAGCGGGCGGGATCACACGCATGAGCGTCGTCCGCATCCCACCGCCGCTCCGCGACGCGACCGGAGGCGCGAAGACCGTCGACGCGCACGGCGCCACCGTACGGGAGCTCCTCGACGACCTGGTGGCCCGCTTTCCCTCTCTCGACGGGCTGCTGCGGCACGCGAACGTGTACGTCGACGGAGAGGACATCCGCGTCCTCAGCGAGCTCGACACGCCGGTCACCGGGACCTCGACGGTGATTCTCCTACCGGCAATGGCCGGTGGGATCTAGCCCGGTAGCCACTCGCTCCTCGAGCTCGTCGGCCGGACGCCACTCGTCGAGCTCGCGCGACTCGCCCCACCTGGACGTGCGGCTCTACGCGAAGCTCGAGGGACAGAACCCGACCGGGTCGACGAAGGATCGCGTCGCGAAGGCGATGATCGAGGCGGCCGAGGCTTCGGGCGCTCTCGAGCCGGGCGGCGAGCTGCTCGAGCCCACGAGCGGCAACACCGGCATCTCGCTGGCGCTCATCGCGCGCCTCAAGGGCTACCGGCTCACGTGCGTCATGCCCGACAACGTGACGGAAGAGCGCAGGAGGCTCCTCCGGTTGTTCGGTGCCGAGATCGTCGAGTCGCCCGGCGATGAGGGATCGAACGGGGCCGTCCGCGTGGCACTCGAGCTGGCGGAACGCGAGCCGCGGTACTTCATGCCGTTCCAGTATGCGAACGAGGCCAACGCGCGCGCCCACTACGAAGGGACAGGAGCGGAGATCGCGCAGGCATTGGAACGCCTCGACTGCTTCGTCGCGGGCCTCGGCACGGGCGGCACGCTCATGGGCGCCGGAAGGCGGTTGCGCGAGTCCTTTCCCGACGTGATCGTCGCCGCCGCCGAGCCGCTTCCCGGCGACCCGGTGATGGGCCTCCGATCCCTCGAGGACGGCTACGTGCCACCGATCCTCGACGTCTCGAAGCTCGACCGCAAGCTCCTCGTCTCGAACGGGGAGGCCGCCGCGGGCTCGCGGCTGCTCCTCGAGCGGGAGGGCATCTTCGCGGGTGTCTCCTCCGGTGGTGTGCTCCACGTCGCCCTGCGGCTCGCCCGCGAGCTCGGCGAGGGGAGCGTCATCGCGTGTGTCCTGGCAGACGGCGGCTGGAAGTACCTGTCGGCGGACTTCTGGCAGGTCGCGGACCCCGAGGCGGCGATGGAGCGTGGCCAGTGGTGGTGATCCCAGCCGGAGATCAGACGCGAGCTCGAGGAGCATGCTGCGGCAGAGGCGCCGAACGAGGCCTGCGGCCTCCTCGTCCTCCAGGACGGCCGCGCGGTGCGGTACGAGCGAGGGCGCAACCGTGCGGCGTCTCCGTACCGCTTCGAGCTCGACGTCGATCCCGAGGTCTGGTTCCTCGAAGACCAGGGCTTCGAGCTCGCGGTGTTCCACTCGCACCCGACCGACTCGGCGCGCCCGTCGAGGACGGATCTCGCGAACATCGGGCTCTGGCAGCGCCGGCCCTACGTCATCCTCTCGCGCGCGACCGGCGAGCTCGCGGCGTGGCTCGTCGACGGCGGCGAAGCGTCCCCGGTCGAGCTTCGTGATCGGTGACGGCCGCTACTTCGTGACGGTGAAGGAGGCCTTCATGCCCTCACGACGGTGCGGATCGCACTGGTAGACGTACGTTCCCGCCTTGAGCGTGACCGTCTCGGTCTTCTTGCCCTGGAAGCCGAGCTTCGTGATGCGCTTGTTCACGCCCGGCCCGATGAGGTGGAACTCGTGCGCCGACGACCTGTCGTTCACCGTGATCGCGTAGCTGCCGGCCTTCAGCGACTTCACCTTCGCTCCGGCCTTGGTCTTCAGGACGATCGAGTACCCCGGCCCCGTCCTTCCGGCGAGAGGTGTGGCAGTCGCGGCGGCGATCGCGGCACCAACGCCGATGAGCGCGGAACAAGCGGCGGCGGCGATCACGACCCGGCGCATCTCGCGGCAGAATAGCGGCTGCCATGCAGGTGACAGAGATTGGCACGGGCCTCTGGCGCTGGGTCGCGTTCCACGAGGATTGGCGCCGGGACGTTGGCTCCGTCTATCTCGAGACCGCGGACGCCGTGTGCCTCGTCGACCCCCTCGTCCCGACCGATTCGCCGGACGAGCTCCTCGGCCCGCTCGACCGCGATATCGAGCGTGCAGGCGTTCCCGTCCACGTTCTCCTCACGGTGTTCTGGCACGTGCGCAGCGCACCCGAGATCGTCGAGCGCTACGGCGCGACGCTCTGGGCGCCGTCGAGGAGCGCGCTGCCTGTCGAGCGACGGACGGGGATGGCCGGGAACCACGTGCGACCTGGAGACGCGTTGCCCGGCGGGATGGTGGCCCACGCCTCGGGTCGCGCGTCGGAGCTCGTCTATCACGTCCCGTCGCAGGCGGCGCTCGTCGTCGGCGACGTGCTCCTGGGAAGCCCGCTCCGAATCTGCCCGTCCGGCTGGGTGGGCAAGGGCGGCCAGGATGCCGTCCGCGAGGCTCTTGAGCCGCTGCTCGCGCAGCACCTCGAGAGCGTGATCGTCTCACACGGCGATCCCGTGATCGGCGGCGGAACGGACGCGTTGCGCTCAGCTCTCAGCCTGAGCTGACGGGCGGCTCGAGCTCGTCGGCGACGTCCTCGAGACGCGGCGCCGTCTCCCAGTCCCCCGTGCCGCGGAGCGCATACCCGGCGAGGAGATTCCCCGCTCGGGCGCAGTCGGGCGGCGACCAGCCGTGGAGCAATCCGTAGCCGAAGCCGGCGGCAAAGGCGTCTCCGGCGCCGATCTCGTCGACGACGTCCGTCACGTGCGGCGGCGGCACGAGCTCGCCGTCGACGATCGCTCCACGCTCGCCGACGCGGACGACGGTTCGCGTGGCGAAGCTCTCGAGGTCGCCCCAGAGCGCCTCGCCTTCGGCTTGGCCACAGAGATACCAGTCGACAAAGGGCAGCACGGCACGCTGCCGGTCGGCGGCCGCCGCAGGTGTGTCGGGAAGCGCCGGGCGGAAGTTCGGGTCGAACGTGACGATCGCGCCTCGCTCCTTCGCACGCCGGGCGACATCGACGACGAGAGCGGCTGCCGTCTCGGAGATCGCCATCGTGATCCCGGTGAGATGAACGAGCGAGACGCCCTCGAACGCATCATCCGGCACATCGCCGGGAGCGAGCCGCGAGGCTGCGGAACCCGCGCGGTAGTACGTCACGGAGCTCGTCGCGCCGCCGCGCCACTTGAGAAAGAGCCCGGTCGGAGCATCGTCGCGGAGGACGCCGGACACGTCGACACCCTCCTCGCGAAGTGTCGCCAGCACGAGATCGCCGAAGTCGTCTCGCCCCAGGCGGGAGATCCAGCGCACGCGTACGCCGAGGCGCGCCAGCGTGATCGCGACGTTCGACTCGGCTCCGGCGATGCGTAGCTCGAACGGCATGCCGAGCGCCGGGCCGCCGTCGGCGGAGGGATCGAGCAGGACCATCGTCTCGCCGACGGTGAGAACGGTCACTGAAGCGGCGCGAGATAGGCGGACGGATAGCTCGCCCACCCGCTCGGCGACGGCGGCCTTCAGCGCTCCGAACGGGAGCTGCTCGCGGAGCGCGGCGATCTCGTCCCCCACGTCCTCTCCGTCGCGTGCCGCGCACAGGAGATCCGGGCGCACGTTGGCGAGTGCGGAGACGCATCCGGCCGAACCTGCGCGGAACGACTCGCCGACGAACGCGTCCGTGCCGACGAGCACGTCAACACCACACGCGATGTACTCGAGATGCCGCTCCCACGACTTCGTCGAGTCCTTGACGCCCGCGAGACCATCCTGCGCGAGCGTGCGGACGAGGTCTGGCGCGATGTCGTTCCCCGTGCGCCCGGGGATGACGTACGCGTAGACGGGCGCACCCGCCGCGGCTTCGATCAGGCACCGGTAGTGCCGGAGCAACTCCTCGTTCGAGACGGCGTAGTAGTACGGCGTCACAGCGGAGACACCGGAGGCGCCCGAAGCGAGCGCAGACCGCGGCGAGCGCGACCGTGCTCTCGGTCGCCGGCCGCCCCACGTGCGCGAGCACGGGGACGCGGCCCGCCGCCGCGGCGACGGTCGCGCCGATCACCTCGTCGATCTGGTTGGGCTCGAGCAGCGGCCCCTCGCCCGTCGTCCCACACGGCATGAGCGCGTCGACCCCCGCCTCGACGAGGAAGTCCACGTGATCTCGGAGCGCGGCCGCGGCGAACGAGCCGTCCGCCGCGAACGGCGTGAGCAACGCAACGACGACCTGCGGCCTCCCGTCCACCGGCGTACTGTATTGCCGCAGTGACGACGGCCGACATCGCCGAGCGCTTCGCGGGCATCTACACGGGCGCGATCACCGACGTCCTCGACCGTCTCGGACGGCTCGACCAGACGCTGCCGGCCGCGATCCGCCCGCTCCGCCCGGGCATGCGCCTGGCGGGGCCGGTCTACACCGTCGAGGGGCGGCCGGCAGCCGGGCGCGGACTACGACACGTCCATCCGCGCGACGCTCGAGATGCTCGGCGCGGTCCCGCCGGGCCACGTCGCCGTGTACCAGACGCACGGCGAGGAGCTCGGCTCACCTTGGTGAGCTGTCGGTGACGTCGCTCAAGGCGCGCGGCTGCGCGGGAGCCGTGATCGACGGCGGCTGCCGTGACGTCGCGTTCATCCTCCGCGAGGGCTATCCCGTCTTCTGCCGGCACGTCACTCCGCAGGACTGCACGCACCGCTGGCAGGTGACAGGGCACGGCGACGTGACGATCGAGGTCGGCGGCGTGCTCGTCTCGCCGGGAGACTGGGCCGTGGCGGACGACGACGGTGTCGCCATCGTCCCTGGCTCACTCGTCGACGAGGTGCTCGAGGCGGCCGAGGCGATGGTGGGCACGGAGAACGAGATCCGCGACGCGGTGCGCAAGAGGCATGGCACCGCTCGAGGCGTACGAGCAGTTCGGGACGTTCTAGGCGTCGTCGCTGTTCGTGTCGCCGTTCTCGGGCGACTCGACGGGGACGAACTCGATCTCGAGGCGCTCGATCCGGGTTCCCTCCGACCTCGAGCACCTGGAACCGCACGCCGTCGAGCGCCGTCTCGTCGCCGGGCTCGGGCGCGCGGCCGAGGAGGCCGAAGACGATCCCGCCCATCGTGTGGTAGTCGTCGTCCGGGAGCGAGACGCCGAACTCCTCGTTGAAGTCGTCGACGGTGAACGTCCCGTCGATGCGTATGCGTCCATCGTCCAGTCGTTCGACCGACTCGTCGGGTAGGTCGAACTCGTCCTCGATCTCGCCGACGATCTCCTCGAGCAGATCTTCGAGAGTCACGATCCCTTCGGTGGCGCCGTACTCGTCGACGACGACCGCGAGGTGCTCCTTCGTCCGCCGGAAGTCGTGGAGGAGCGCAGCGAGGTCCTTCGTCTCCGGCACGACGTGAGCCGGGCGGAGGAGCGCCGCGACGTCGACGTGCTCGAATCCGCCGACCTTGTTCGCCGCGCGGAAGAGGTCGCGAATGTGGAGGATGCCGACGACCGTGTCGAGCGACTCGCGGTACACGGGATAGCGCGTGTACGGCGCTTCCATCGCCGCCTCGAGGCACTCCTCGGGCGGGAGGTCGATCGAGAGCGCCACGACCTCGGGCCGCGGCACCATCACGTCCGACACCTCCTTGTCGGCGAAGTCGAACACCTTGTAGAGCATCTCCCGCTCTTCCTCCTCGATCTCGCCCGTCTCCTCGGCGTGGGCGACGATCATGCGGATCTCCTCCTGCGTGTGGGCGATCACGCCGGCCGGCGCGGGCTGGATCCCGACCACGCGCGTCATGGCGTTCGCGCTCGCCTGGAAGAACCACACGACCGGGTACGAGATCACGTACACCGCCTCGATCGGCAGAGCGACCCAGAGCGCCGTCTCCTCGTTCTTCGTGAGCGCGATCGCCTTCGGAACGAGCTCGCCCAGCGTCACGTGGAGATACGTGACGAAGGCGTACGCGAGGACGAAGGCGACGCCTTGCGAGAGCGGCCCCTCGATCCAGTTCGCGACGATCGGCTCGCCGACGACACCGAGGAGGATCGAGAACGCCGTGATGCCGAGCTGCACCGTTCCGATGAAGCGAACGGGGCTGTCCATGATCCGGATTGCGATGCGCGCGCGCAGCATCCCGCCGTCCGCGAGCTCCTGGAGGCGCGAGCGGCGCGCCGTGACGAGCGCGTACTCCGCCGCGACGAAGAACGCGTTGGCGAGCACGATCAGGAAGACCGCGGCGATCTCGAGAGGAATCGTCACGCCCCGCTCTCCGGGGCGCGGGTACTGGGCGGTAGCTCGTCGTCCAAGGCCTGCCCGGAGTATAGGGAAGCGGCCCGGCGGTACGATCGCCGCCCGTGGAGCCGGACCTCGATCTCGTCGCGAAGGCCATCGGCTCGCATCCCACGTCGCTCGTGCCCGCCGGCGGCGGTGGCTACACGCGTTCGGGCTCGTGGATCGCGGAAACCGCCGATGGGCCGGCGTTCGTCAAGCAGGCCGAGGACGAAGGATCACTGTCGATGCTCCGCCGCGAGGCAATCGTCTACGAGCACGTGCGTGGCCCGTTTCTCCCCGCGTTTCGGGGCTTCGCCGATGACGGAGACCGCGCGGCGCTCGCCGTCGAGGCAATCCTCGACGGGTACTGGCCGCCTCCATACCGCGACGACGTCCACACGCTGTTCGCAGCGCTCGACGAGGTGGCAGCCACACCGCCACCTCCGAGCCTGCCGTCCGTCCAGCCCTGGACGTCACGCTGGCGGGAGGTCGGCGCAGACACGGGACCGCTCCTCTCGCTCGGCGTATGTACGACGGAGTGGCTCGACGCCGCGCTCGACGTGCTGATCGAGGCGGAGCTCGCGTCGGAATGGACAGGAGATGCGCTCGTTCACAACGACGTCTACAGCGGCAACGTGTGCTTCCGCGACGGCCGCGCGGTGCTGGTCGACTGGGGTGTCGCTTCGATCGGGTCGCGCTGGTCGGATGTCGCCTTCGCCGTGCTCAGTGTTCGCTCGGAGGGCGGCCCACCGCCGGCTGTCACGCTTCCGGATGCGGGCAGCTTCGCCGCGGCTCTCGCGGGGCACTTCGCGGTCGAGGCGCCGAAGCCCCTGCCGGCCTGGGCCGAGCCCGGCTCGACGCTGCGCGAGGACATGACCCAGGACCTGCGGGCCGCGCTCGCCTGGGCAGCCGAGGCGCTCGAGCTCTCGCCCTTGCGCTAGACGAACATACGTTCTATTCTCCCTGCGTGCGGGTGGAATATCGCGAAGAGCCGTGCCGAACCGCGCTCAACCGCGTCCAGGGGATGCCGTTCGCCTGGACGCTGAATCCGTACATGGGCTGCGTCCATCGCTGCACGTTCTGTTACGTCCGCGCGTACGAGCGGCGGGCCGACCGGCCGGCCGGAGACGCGTACGGCACGTCGATCCGCGTCAAGGTCAACGTCGTCGAGGTGCTGCGGGGAGAGCTCGCGCGTGCCTCGTGGCGCGGCGACACGGTCGCGCTCGGCACGGCGACCGACCCGTACCAGCCCGCCGAAGGCCGCTATCGCCTCACGCGGCGCTGCCTCCAGACGCTCCTCGCTGCGGCGAACGACTTCACCATCGTGACGCGCGGGCCTCTGATCGTCCGTGACATCGACGTGCTCGCCGAGGCAGCTTCCCGCGTGCGCGTCTCGGTGAGCTTCTCCGTCCCCACGCTCGACGAGGCGGTCTGGCGCAGCACGGAGCCGGGAACCGCGCCGCCCGCTCAGCGGCTCCGCGCGCTGGAGCAGCTTCGCGCCGTCGGCATCGACGCAGGCGTAGCAGTCGCACCCGTTCTGCCGGGTATCTCGGATCGCGAAGACCAGCTCGACGCGGTCGTCCGCGCAGCCAGGCGCGCTGGGGCGACACATGTGTGGGCCGGGGTCGTCCACCTGCGGCCGGGCACGCGCGAGCACTTCCTCGGCCATCTCGCCCGCGACTGGCCACACCTCGTCCCCTACTACCAGCGTCTGTTCGGCAACCGTGCCTACGCGCCGCGTGCGACGCAGGAGGAGATCCGAAAGCGGGTGGGCGTTCTGCGCGAGGAGGCGAGAGGGAAGCCGCGCGCCGGTGCTTCGTCCGCGCGAGCCGGCCGGTCAGCTCGCCCTGCTCTGAACGGTCAGCTCGCCGCTATCGCCTCTGCAGCGGCGAGCCCGAGCACGAGCGCGGTCGCCAGCCCGCTCGCGTAGCCGCCCGTGGCGATGCCGCCCGCGTCCACGCCGACGGCGAAGAGCCCATCGATCGGCGTTCCGTCGTCGCCGAGCACGCGACCCGACGTGTCGACGGCGACGCCACCGATCGTGTGTGTGACCGACGCCGTCACGTGCACTGCCACCCCATCCCGCTCGACGGGAAACGGCAGGTCGGACGCGTCGAGCACCGTCCCGCCGGCGTTGCGCGCTGCCTCGATCCGCTCCGCGATCGTCCACCCGGCAGCCGGCGTGTCGAGCGCGTCGTGGCCGACGACGAACCAGGCCCGGCCACCCGGCAGCCGTGCGATTCGCTGCACGAGGTCGTTCTCGTGCCACGCCGCCTCCTGGCTCGGCACGCCGACACCCGCCTCGTCCACGACGAGCGCCATCCGTCCGTACACCTGCGACGCGCGGACGAGCTCGTCTTCGGAGACGACCGCCGGCGGCGCAGGCAAGGCCCGCCCGTAGAACTCGTCCAATCCAGGCGTTACGGCCGCCCCCGCCGCCAGGGCAAGGGAGAACCCGTCGCCGTCGCTCCACGGCGCCGCGCGCAGCGGCAGGCCGAGCCGACGTGCGAGCGCGACGCCGAAGCCGCCGGTCGCGAGGATGGTCGGGCCGTCGTCGAGAGCGCGGACCGGTGAGCTCAGGCGGACCTCGCTCGCCGCCTGCTCGAGAGTCGACGTCAACCCACCCGGGTCGAACCTCCTCCCCACCGTCCTCGGATTCCCTGTCTCCGCGCGGACGACGGGCGCTCCGAGCGATTCGAGCCAGTCGATCCCGTCGTCGAGCCGCTCCATGAGCAGCATCTGGAGGGCGACGTCTCCGCCACTGCACTCGGCGCGAAAGTCCTCGAGCGAGCGGTGGCGCCACACGACACCGCTCGACAGCCGCATCGACCCCCCGGTCCGGTCACCCTTCTCGTGCACGGTCGCTGCGACGCCCAGCTGGCGCAGGCGCGCCGCCGCGACGAGCCCTCCCATGCCGGCACCCGCGACGGTGACGTGACGCGGCACGGCTACTCGAGCGAGAAGCCCGGCTTGTGCTCGACGTACTCGAGCTTCACGCGCTCCGGGCCCCAGACGAACACCGCGTACGTGTTCTCCGCGTCGACGACGTCCGCGATCTCCGCGCCCGCGCTCTCGGCGCGAGCGCGCCAGGCGTCGGCGGAATCGACGAGAACGGCGATGTGGTTGAGGAGCGGCGCGTCGGTGTCCACGGGATCGCCTGGGACGAGCTCGAGATACGCGCCCGCTGCCTCGAGCCGGTGGATCCCGTCGACGACCGTCGGCTCGGAGAAGCCAAGCGCCTGCCAGGCAATCGCCGCCTCAGCCGGGCGCCGGGTCTGGAGCGCGACATGGTCGAGGTCGTACTCGACGTCCGTCGGCGCCTCTACGAGCCGAACACGAAGACCTTCACCGAGGTCGAGCTCGTCGCGCGACGCATCGGCCGGCAGCGAGGCACGCGCTCGGTCGAGATCCGAGACGCGGAGCCCGATCCACAAGAGCGGCCCGGGCCCACGTGGGCCGCCGGCGTCGAACAGCGTCAGCTTTCCCCGCCTCGCGTGCGAGCCGATGAGCGTGAACCGTTCGGTGCGGTCGATCACGTGCATGCCGAGATGAGCGACCGCGAGCTTCGCAATCGAGTCGCGACCGGCGACCCAGAGCGCGACATGGTCGAGGCTGTTCACCCCCGCTCGGCCCACGGAGGCCTCAGGCGATCGGCTCGTTCTGGACGTTGTGCTCCGTCGCGTACGCGTTCGTCAACTCGTTGATCTCCTCGGCTTTCGGAAACGCGTAGTTGATCTTCACGAACGGCTCCCATTTGTCGGGCAGCGCATCCTCCGGAAAGATCGCCTCGACGGGACACTCGGGCTCGCACGCACCACAATCGATGCACTCCTCGGGGTCGATCACGAGGATGCGGTCGTACACGTGAATGCAGTCGACCGGACAGACGTCGACGCAGGACAGGTCTTTGATGTCGATGCAGGGCTCGGCGATGATGTACGTCACTGGGCTCCCCTCCCGGGACGCTTACTCTACCGGCGAGAGCAGCTCGTGGATCACGTCAGGCGCGCGGTCGTCGAGAGCGGATTTCGCGAGCACCTGATCGAACCCTGCGGCGTGCGCACGGCGCAGACCGGCCGTGTCGGTATGGCTCGTGAAGCCGACGAGAGGGATGTCGGGGAAGGCGTCCGCGACCTCCTCCGGCTCGATCCGAGAGACGTCCGCAATCACGAGCTCGGGTGCCTCCACCGTGTCGGTCGTCACGAGGTGATGTCCCGGCAGGAGCGCCTCGAGCTTGCCTCGGAAGAAGAGGTCGACCCCCGCCAGCAGGATCGTCGCCACGGCGGGAGCGTACCACTCGCCGTCTAGATCTCCCCCAGGCCGATCCGTTCGAGCATCCGATTGACGGCGACGCGCAGCCACCAGTCGCGGTGGAAGAAGAGCAGCAGGCCGAGCGCCACGAGCGTCGCGCCGCTGACGAACTGGATCACGCCGAAGTGGTCACGCAGCCAGCGAAACGCGCCCATCGCGCGCGCGAAGGCGATGCCGATGAGCACGAACGCCGAGGCAATGCCGATCGAGTAGGCGAAAAGGAGGATCGAGCCCCGCACGACCGTCGCCGAATCTCCGGCAAGCACGAGCACCGATGCGAGAACCGCGCCGATGCACGGAGCGGCACACACTGCGAAGGCAGCCCCGAGGAGGGCGCTCGACCCCGTGCGCCGCGCGCCTTCGAGGAGCCCGGGCGCGACGATCCGCTCGGGCCAGGGGAGAAGGCCCATGAACGCGAGCCCGAGCACGACGAGGAGGAACCCGGCGATCTCGTTTCGCCGCTGTGGCTCGACGATGCCCCCGATCGCCGCCGCCCCCGCTCCGAGCGCGACGAACACGATCGTGAAGCCGAGGATGAACGGGATGCTCGCGACGACGATGCGGCGTGCGACGCCGCGCTCGCCGAGCCTGTCCCCCTCGACCGTGGAGACGGCCGAGAGATAGCCCGGCACGAGCGGCAAGACGCATGGCGTGATCACCGACACGACACCGGCGAGGAACGCGATCGGGATGCGCTCGAGCATGCGGGCAGCCGATCAGCCGTCGAAGCGCGCGAGCTCGTCGTCGACGCGCCGTTCGGCCTCCGCGTCCGGTGCATCCTGGGTCGGTGGCGGCTCGGCCCGCGCACGGCTCCACCGGACTGCGAGGAACCCCAGGACGACGGCTGCCGCCACCGCACCGACCGGCGGGAGCACCCACGCGACGAGGTTGAAGCCGCTCTTCGGCGGCGAGGCAAGCACGGCCTTTCCGAACTCGGAGACGAGCGCCGTCTTGATCTCGCTCTTCGTATCGCCCGCGGCGATCCGGCCGCGGATGAAGGCACGCATGCGATCCGCGATCTCCGACGACGACTGGTCGAGCGTCGTGTGGCACGTCGGGCACACCACTTCCGTCTCGAGCTCGGCGAGCGTGGGCTCGTTCTCGCTCGCCGCGACCGGGGCAGCCAGGGCGAGTGCAACGAGAGCCGTCGCGAGCAGCGCTGCGCGACGCGACGCGGTCATGCCTCGAGCGCCTTCCGGATACCTGCCTCGATCTCCTCCTTGCTCAGCTCGCCCTGGACCCAGGAGGAGAGCCGTCCGTCGCGACGGACGAAGAACGTCTCGGGGAAGCCGCTGAGCCCGTAGTCGTCGAGCAGGTCGCCCGGGCCGTCGTGGACGACGGGGTACGTGATCCCGTAGCGCTTCATGAAGCGGCGCGCGTCGCCCGAGAAGTCGTTGGCGTCGATCCCGACCACGACGACGTCCGAGGCCCACTTCTTCGATGCTGCCTCGAGCAGCGGAGCCTCCTTCTTGCACGGCAGGCACCACGAGGCCCAGAAGTTGAGCACCACCGCCTTGCCACGAAGCGTCTCGAGGTCGAGGCGCCCGGCCCGATCGAGCCGCTCGAGCGTCGAAGCTCGGCGCGGGCGGCTCCTCTCCGCGCTGGATCGCAGCGGCGGCACCGCCGTCCTGGGTGTCGATCACGCGCCACACGAGCAACGCGAGCAGTGCGAGCACGATCGCGACGGCCACCGCCTGGCCGACCCGCCGCACGGAGGCGGCCATCAGACGGGAACGATGATGACCGGCGTTCCCACCTTGACGTGCTCGAACAGCCACTCCGCCGACGGAATGGCCATGCGGATGCAGCCGTGGGATGCCGAGTAGCCGAGCGACGCGGCGTCAGGTGTCCCGTGGATGCCGACGGCCGGAGCGCTGATCCCCATCCACCGCGTGCCGAGCGGGTTCCCGGGACCGGGCGGGACGGGATTCAACCCTTGCGCCCAGGGCGACGGCGGCGGATACCACCAGGGATTCCGGGACATCTGGATGATCTCGAACTTGCCGAGTGGTGTCGGGAACACCGACTGGCCCGTCGCGACGGGGAACGTCTTGACGAGCCGCTCGCCCTGGTAGTACCTGAGCTGGTTCGACCCGCGGCGAATGACGATGATCGACGAGATCGAGTCGGCCGACACCTTGGCGCGAACCTTGCTTACGGCTGCCGGGATCGGGCCTCGACGGTTCTCGCGGAGCGCCTTCGCGACGACGGCCACGGTGGCCTCGCGTCGCACGGTCAGCCCGTCTCGTTCCTCCACGATCTTGGGCCTGAGCTTCTGGAGCACGACGGTGGCGTCACGTACCTCGCGATTTCGCGCCTTCGCGAGCCGGGCAACCCAGGCGCGCACAGCCTCGCCGTTGACCGTCACCGTGAGATCGACAGCCTGGCCGGATCTCGCGGCGGTCGCGCGTGCGACGGCGTTCTCGGCGTACGCCTTTGCCCCGAGCTTGCGCGGCGAGACCGATGTGCGGATGTCGTCGACCGTGATCACGAGCGGCGAGGAGAACGCGATCTTCACCGCGGAGAGCGCCGCCTTCGGCGTCAGCCCGCCGACGTGAACGCCGCCGATCGTCACTCGCTTGGGAAGACGCGCCGGCGGCTTCGGCTTGGGCTTCGGCGTCGGCTTTGGCGTCGTCGCGGGAGGCGTTGTCTGGGTCGTCTCCGTCGTCTCCGTCGTGGCGGTCTCCGTCGTCTCCGTCGTCGACGTCGTCGTGTCCGCGGCGACTCCCAACCGTTGCAGGCCTCCAGCCGCCACGGACGCAGCGAGAAAGCCGGCAGCGGCAATGCCGAGCACGACGATTCCGAGAGCCAGGCGCCTCACGCGCGTGAGTGTAGCCTCGCGCACCGATTACACTCTCCCCTATGGCGAAGCCAGCTCGGCAACCGGCCGAGCTCGACGAACCGCCGGTGTCGGATCCTGCGGCGATCGAGCACGCGTACCGCTACCACCGGCAGCGGAGATACGCGCGCAGCGAGCGACGGCGCGAGAATCGGTGGGCACGGTTCCGCTTTTGGATCGTTGCGGCCGGCCTCCTCCTTGTGACGCTCGTGATCGGCGTCACCATCTGGGATCGCATCCAGAGCCTCTTCGGCCTCTAGGCAGGCGCAACCGCCGATGGATCCTTCCTCCGATCGTTCGACGTCGCAGGCGCCCGCCCGGACACCGGCGCCGTCCCCACGGGCCTCGGCGCGAGGCTCGCAAGCATGGCCGGGCGCGTCGCGTGGGTGGCCGGCATCACGCTTGCGCTCTCGTCGTTCATGGGCTGGTACTCGGGCACGGCGGCAGAAGGGCCGGTGATCTCGGTGCTCGGGTGGAACACCGGGACGGTCGGGAAGCTCGTGTTCGTCGTCGGCCTGGCGGTGATCCTGCTCGCACTGCGCGGCGAGGTCGGAGTCGAGCTGCCTCGCAGCCTGCCGGAGAGCGTCATCCTCATCCTCCTCGGCACGACCGCAACCACGCTCGTCCTGATCAGGATCATCTCGATCCCCGGGGAGCTGGCCGAGACGGCTAACCGGGCGGTGGGGCTGTGGGTCGGGCTCGCCTCGGCGATCGCCATCCTGCTCGCAGGCTTCGTGCGAGCAGGAGAAGAGCTGTAGCCCCGCGGTCGACGCCGATCAGGGCTCGGCCGGAACGGTCGTCGTCACGGTGACCGTCAGCTCGGTCGCGGGCACGGGCACGATCGTCCGCGTCCCCGTCACCGCCGGCCCGGGCTCGGGCGTCGACTCGAGCGACTTTCCGAGCGCCACCCGACGAGAAACGTCGCGATGGCGAGAAGCGAAGCGAGGAGAAGCCGCACCCAGCTCCGCCGGTTACCGTTCCGGCGACCCGTGCGGCCCGGAGTTGCGCTCACGGCTGGAAGTCGCGCGCACCGCGCGCATAGAGGTGAAAGGCCGCATCGGTGGCTGCAGATGCCGTGCGAACCCATGTCTCACCCGATGCGTCATCCGCCGCCCTCAACGCGATCGCATCGAGAGCCCACCGCTCGGCACCGTCGTAGAGGTCCGCAAGCTCGGCCAGCGTGAACGTCCCACCGATACGACGCCGCAACTCCTCGGTCACGACCTCGATCTGCTCGACCACACGCTCGTCGTAGGCCGGAGGACGCCCCGGCGCGACCGTCTTGAACGCGTCGTCCCACTGCTGTCGTGCAACCGCCACCCGTTCGTCCATCCCCGGATGCTACGAGCAGCAGCGGTCGCCCGGAAACAGCGGCCCCAGCTCGGCCACGATCGCATCGCCGAGCGCGTAGCCGGGACATGCGAGCGCGAACGCAACGTGAGCGTGCAGGCACTTGAGCCGCAGCACGCTCGTCGAGCCCCCGATGCCGAGCTCGAGCGACCGTCCGCCGTCGGGGCCGTCCGACGCACCAGCGAGCTCCCGGCGAACCCTCCGCTGGAGCTCGGTCGCCTCCACTACGCTCGCGCGCAAGTCCGTATCCGACTCCGCTCGCTCACTCCAGCGCTCCACGCCGCCGGCCGCTTCGAGTCGCGACACCGCAGTCACGAGCTGCGGACACGTGAGGTAGTACGTCGTCGGGAACGGCCGTCCCTCGTCGTCGTACGGCGCCTGCTCGGTGACGGCCGGCTGCCCCCATGGACAGCGCACGACGACACGCCTGAACGCACGCGGCGGCCTCCCGATCTGCCGCTCCACCGCCGCACGATCGTCGGCGGTCATCGGTAGCTCAGCGCTCGCGCGCGGCCTTCTGCGCGCGGCGCCACGCCTCGATGCCCTTGACGATGTAGAGCTGCTCGTCGGGGCGGACGAGACCGAGTCGCCGTGCCTCGCGCACGAGCGTCGCTCCGCTCTCGTCGAGCGCGAGACGCTTCTCGAGGTCCGCCTTCGCACGCGTGAGCCGCCGCACCTCGGCGCGGCGCTCGTCGACGAGCTGCGATCTGTCGAGATAGGCCTGCACCGGGCGGTAGTAGAGGTACGCGGCAAGCAGCAGACCCGCGACGAGCAGGATCCCCGCACGGCGGCGCAGGCGGATACGACGGCGGCGGACCTGCGCTCCCCTCATGGCGGTTCGGTTCGTGCGGAGAGCGAAAGGTCCTTCTCGCCGTCACACGACGTCGACCTTGATGACGTTCGTCGACGCCGGGAACGTTGAGCAGCGTTCCGGCCGTGATGACGACGCGATCGCCCTCGTCGACGAGCCCCGCGTCGCGCGCGGCCACGAGCGAGTTGCTCCACAGCTCCTCGACGTCTTTGCACGGCGCGATCACGAGCGGCACGACACCCCACTCGAGCGCGAGCGCCCGTGCGATGCGCTCGTCGTGCGTGATGCCGATGATCGGTCGACGAGGACTGAGACGCGAGACGCCGGTCGTCGTGCGTCCGCTGAACGTCGGGACGACGAGTGCGCGGGCGTGCACCGCCTCCGCGATGTCGCAGGCGGCGTTCGAGATCGCCTCCCCGATCGTCGGCTCGTCGCCGGCGCTCGGCAGCTCGTGGCGATGACCGAGGCTCGGCTCGACGGTGCGCGCGATGAGATCCATCGTCGAGACCGCCTCGATCGGGAACTCGCCGATCGCCGTCTCCTCGGACAGCATCACGGCCGCCGTGCCGTCGAGAATCGCGTTCGCCACGTCGCTCGCCTCCGCGCGCGTCGGCTCGGGCGCATGCACCATCGACTCGAGCATCTGCGTGGCGGTGATCGCCGGCTTGCCGCGCTCGAGCGCGGTGAGGATCATCCGCTTCTGAAGCAACGGCACGGCCGACGGGCCGATCTCGACCCCGAGATCCCCGCGCGCGACCATGAGGACGTCGGTGGCGTCGACGATCGCCTCGAGCGCCTGCACGGCCTCCGCCTTCTCGATCTTTGCGATCACCCGCGCCGTCGAGCCTGCTTCCTCCATCCGCCGCCGAAGATCCCGCACGTCGTCGGGCGAGCGCACGAACGACAGCGCGACGAAGTCGACGCCGATCTCGAGCGCGAAGGCGAGATCCACGAGATCCTTCTCCGTCAGCGACGGGATCGGCATCGCCACGCCCGGGAGGTTCACGCCCTTGTGCGCCTCCACGATCCCGCCGACGATCACCGAGCACACAGCTCGTCCCTGCTCGACGCGCTCCACCCGGAGCCGGATGTGGCCGTCGTCGATCAGCACGTCGTGACCCGGGTTCAGCACCTCGCGCGACGACCGCCGGCGCAATCGGCAGGTCGACTGCAGCGCCCTCGACGCCTGCGGTGACCTCGTCTCCTACGGCGAGCGTTACCGGAGCCGCGAGATCGCCGATCCGGAGCTTCGGGCCTTGAAGATCCGCGATCACGGCGAGCGGGTGCCCGATCGCGGTCTGCGTCTCCCGCACCGCGTCCGCCGAGCGCGCGTGATCCTCGTGCGTGCCGTGTGAGAGGTTGAGCCGCGCGACATCGATGCCGGCGGCGACGAGCTCGGGCACCCGCCCGGCCGACGCCGGGCCGAGCGTCGCCACGATCTTCGTCCGTCTCGGAGGGTCGCTGGCCATGCGGCCAGCGTAACGGCTATCTCCGCGAAGCGCGGGAACGCCGACCAGCCGGGATAGGCGGCCCGATCGCCGAGCTCTTCCTCGATCCGCAGCAGCTGGTTGTACTTCGCGACGCGGTCGGATCGCGACGGCGCGCCCGTCTTGATCTGACCGGCGCCGGTGGCGACGGCGATGTCCGCGATCGTCGTGTCCTCCGTCTCTCCCGACCTGTGCGAGATGACGACGGCGTACCCGGCCTCGCGGGCGAGCGCGATCGCGTCGAGCGTCTCCGTGAGCGTCCCGATCTGGTTGACCTTGACGAGGATCGCGTTCCCGACGCCCTCGTCGATCCCGCGCTGCAGACGATCGACGTTCGTCACGAACAGGTCGTCGCCGACGAGCTGGAGGCCTTCTCCGAGCGTGGAGGTGAGCGTTGCCCAGGATCCCCATTCGTCCTCGGCGAGCGGGTCTTCGATCGAGACGATCGGGTACCGACCCGCGAGATCGCGCCAGAACGCGACCATCTCGTCGGGTGAGACAACCTGGCCCTCGAAGCGGTAGGCGCCGTCGCGCCAGAACTCGGTGGCAGCGGGGTCGAGGGCGATCGCGACCTCGTCCGCATGGCCGGACGCCCGCGCCGCTTCCAGCACGACCTCGATCGCCGCCTCGCTCGACGGCAAGTCCGGCGCGAAGCCGCCCTCGTCTCCGACCCCCGTCGCGAGACCGCGGTCCTCGAGGATCCCACGGAGAGCGTGGAACACCTCGGTGCCGATACGCAGCCCATCGGAGAACGTCGCGGCACCGGCCGGCACGACCATGAACTCCTGGAGGTCGAGCGTGTTCGTCGCGTGGACGCCGCCGTTGACGACGTTCATCATCGGCACGGGCAGGACGCGATGCGCCCTCGCCTCCGAGATGCCGGTAGAGCGAGACCCCCGCGTCCACCGCCGCTGCCTTCGCACTGGCGAGAGAGACGCCGAGGATTGCGTTTGCACCGAGCGCGCTCTTCTGCTCGGTGCCGTCGAGCTCGAGCAGCGCCGCATCGAGCGCCCGTTGGTCGGCCGCATCGATGCCCGTGCACGACCGGTGCGATGGCGCCGTTGACGTTGGCCACGGCGCGCAGCACTCCCTTGCCGCCGTACGTCGCGGGATCGCCGTCACGAAGCTCGACCGCCTCGTGAACGCCCGTCGACGCACCCGACGGGACGGCGGCGCGGCCCATCGCCCCCGAAACGAGCGTCACGTCGACCTCGACCGTCGGGTTCCCTCGGGAGTCGAGGATCTGCCTCGCGTGCACCCGATCGATCGCGGTCATCGACGTGCCTCCTTCGCTTCCTCGTAGTACCGGCGCTGCGCCTCGAGCGTCAGCGCTGACCAATCCTCACCGCGATCGAGCGCGAGCGCCATCGCCTGCTCGACACGGTCGACGAACTTCAGTGACGTTTGCCGTAGCGCGAGCTCGGGATCGACGTTCAGCTGCGCCGCAACACCCACGGCGGTGAAGAGCACGTCGCCGACCTCGTCGACGACGTCCGGGTGCGGCGCCGTCTCCTCGGCCGTGCGGCCGTGCGATTCGATTGCGCCGCGCAACTCGTCCACCTCCTCCTCGAGATGGGCCATGGGGCCCTCGACGTCCGGGTAGACATACCCTGCCGTGGCGGCACGGCGAAGAACCTTGCGTGCGTAGAGCAAGGCGGGCAGCACATCGGGCAGGTCGTGGAACGTTCCGCTGCGCCCCTCCTGCTCGGTCTTCAGCTCCTCCCACCTCTGCTTCACAGGCCCCGCTCCCGCCGGGCTCGCCGCGTCGCCGAATACGTGCGGGTGCCGGCGCACGAGCTTGGCGTGGACGCCGCGCGCCACCTGCTCGAGATCTCCCGCGTCCCGCTCCGACAGGAGGAGCGCGAGGAAGTACACCTGGTACAGCAGGTCACCGAGCTCGTCGAGGAGCTTCTCGTCGTCCCCCTGGAGCGCGGCGTCCGCGACCTCGTAGGCCTCCTCGACCGTGTGCGGGACGATCGTCGTCGCCGTCTGCTCGCGATCCCAGGGGCACTCGCGTCGCAGCCGAGCGGTCAGCTCCTGAAGGTCGCCGAGCGCCTGCTCGAGGCTCAACCCGTTGCGGTCGTCGTCGCCGTTTCGGTCGACGGCGGTGCGAAGCCCTCGGCGTACGTGATGAGCTTCGCGTACTT
Organism: uncultured Actinomycetes bacterium; assembly: GCA_963724675.1. Classification (GTDB taxonomy): domain Bacteria; phylum Actinomycetota; class Thermoleophilia; order Gaiellales; family Gaiellaceae; genus PALSA-612. The sequence continues at coordinate 153,291 of CAVRVP010000002.1, forward strand.
CGTCTTGAGGTTGGCGAGCCACGTCGTGACCGCCTGGGACTGCGCCTGGCTCTCGAGCGTCTGCCTGATCGTGGCCTTCACGTCGGCGAGCGGCGTCGACGATCCCTCCTTCGTCGGGCCGAGCGCAGTGATGACGTGCCAGCCGAACTGCGACTTCACCGGCTTGGCGATCTCGCCCGTCTTGATCGACAGTGCGACCTTCTCGAACTCGGGCACTGTCTCACCCTTGCGGATCGTGAGCTTGCCGCCAATCGACTTCGAGCTGTCGATGGAGTACTTCTTCGCGAGTACGGCGAACTTCGCACCGTTCTGCAGCTGGTCGTAGATCTGGTCGGCGAGCACTTTCGACTTCACGAGGATGTGCGCGACGTCGCGCGACGACTGCTGGGAGTAGAGCTCGGGGTGCGCCTTGTAGTAGTCACCGATGTCCGCGTCGGTCACCGTCGCACCCTCGCCCACCTTCTTGAAGAGCGCTTCCGAGATGAGCGTCGTCCGCAGCTCGTCCCGCACCTGAGCGTCGGTGAGCTTCTGCTTCTCGAGCGACTCCTCGTACTTCTTCTTGCTCCCGCCGAAGAACTGCGTGACCAGGCGGTCGAGCCGCTCCTGGACCTGCTTGTCCGTCACTGTCACGCCCATCTCCGCCGCCTGCTGCTCGAACTGGATCTTCTGGACGATGAATGCGAGCGCGTTCTGCTGGAAGGCCTGGTACTCCGTCGATCCGGCTGCGGGGATCTTCTGTCCCTGCGACTCGAGACGGCTCTTCGCCTGCTCAATCACCTCGTCGAGCTGGGCCTGCGAGACCTCGTCGCCGTCGACGTTCGCGACGATGCCCGAGCCGAGCGAGCTGCTACCGCCCCCACAGCCGCCGCAGCCGGCGAACGCCAACGCACCCACGAGGGCGAGAACGGCGGGAAAGTACGAAACGGACTGGGCGGGCGATCATCGAAAAAGCGCCATGTCATGCTGCCTGGCGCACGGCGAGGATAGCATCGAGCAGCTCCAGCCCTTCGCGGAACCGATCGGTACGAAGCGACAGCTCGCGGCGCGCAGTCGTGTACACGGCAGCACCCGTCGAGGCGCGGATCTCCTGCACGTCGTCCACCCCGAGCGCGAGTGGCCCGACGGTGATTCGTCCCCCTCTGAAGACGAGGTAGTCGGCTCCCGCGCGCGCGAGCTTCAGCTTCGCCTCCTGGATCGCGAACAGGTTCTCGACCGCCTCGGGCGGATCGCCGTACCGGTCCTCGACAGCGATCCGGACCTCGCGCAGCTCGTCCTCGGACGCCGCGAGGGCGAGGCGCCGGTGGAGGTCGATCTTCAGCGCTTCGGACGCGATGTAGTCGGCCGGAACGTACGCGTCGATTCGCGCGTCGACCCGCACGATCCGCGGGGATTGCACGCGGCCGCCGGAGAGCTCCTCGACCGCCTCGTTCAGGAGGTCGACGTAGAGCTCGAAACCGACCGCAGCCACGTGGCCCGACTGCTCGGCGCCGAGCAGGTCGCCGGCGCCCCTGATCTCGAGATCGCGCATGGCGATAGCAAAGCCCGAGCCGAGCTCGGTGTGGTCGGCGAGCGTGGCGAGACGCGCACGTGCCTCTGGGGTCAACTCGGCAGCCTCGGGGTAGAACAGGTACGCGTGCGCCGGGACGTCCGACCGGCCGACGCGGCCGCGAATCTGGTACAGCTGCGCGAGCCCGAGAAGATCTGCGCGCTCGACGACGAGGGTGTTCGCCTGGGGGATGTCGAGCCCCGACTCGATGATCGTCGTCGACACGAGCACGTCGGCATCGCCGGCGAGGAACGCCATCATCCGCTGCTCCAGCTCGCGCTCCCGCATCTGTCCGTGCGCGACGAGGAAGCGCAGCTTCGGACAGAGCGCCTCGAGCTTCGAGGCCGCCTCCTCGATCGTCTCGACACGGTTGTGGAGATAGAACGACTGCCCGCCCCGAGCCGTCTCGCGCTCGAGCGCGGTGCGGACGAGATCCTCGTCGTACTCGCCCACGTGCGTGCGGATTGGCTGCCGTCCCTCCGGAGCGGTCTCGATCAGCGAGATGTCGCGGAGGCCGGACAGCGACATGTGCAGCGTTCTCGGAATCGGCGTCGCCGTCAGGGAAAGCACGTCGACCTCGAGGCGAATCTGGCGGAGGAGCTCCTTCTGCGCGACACCGAATCGCTGCTCTTCGTCGATCACGACGAGCCCAAGCTGCTTCGGGAGGACGTCTCGCGAGAGCACGCGATGCGTGCCGACGAGGACGTCCACCTTCCCGGCCGTGAAGTCTGCGAGCACCCGGGCGATCTCTGCCGGCTTGCGAAAGCGCGAGACCATCTCGACCGCCACGGGAAAGTCCGCGTAGCGAGCGCGAAACGTGTTCCAGTGCTGCTGCGCGAGAATCGTGGTCGGCGCGAGCACGAGCGTCTGCCGTCCTCCCAGCGAGACCGCGAAGGCGGCCCGCACGGCCACCTCGGTCTTGCCGAAACCGACGTCGCCGCACACGAGGCGGTCCATCGGCCGCGGCGACTCGAGGTCCTCCTTCACGGCCTCGATCGCCGTCTGCTGGTCGTCCGTCTCGCGATAGGGAAACGACGCCTCGAGCCGCTCGAGCCAGTCGCTCGTGAGGTCGTATGGCGACGCCCTCCGCCGCGCGACGCCGTGCGTACAGGGCGAGCAGCTCACCCGCGAGCTCGCGCACGGCACTGCGCGCGCGGCTCTTCAGCAGCTGCCACGCGCGGCCCCCGAGCCGGGCGAGCGCCGGCGGACTGCCGTCCGATCCGACGTAGCGAGACACCTTTCCGAGCTGGTCGTGCGGAACGTAGAGACGGTCCTCGCCGCGGAAGGCGATGAAGAGGTAGTCGCGCGTCACGCCCGCCACGGTCTTCGTCTCGAACCCGAGCAGCTTGCCGACGCCGTGATCCTCGTGGACGACGTAGTCGCCGGTGCGGAGATCGGCGAACGACCGTAGCGCCCGCCCGATGCGCGATTGCGCAGGCGCGCGGCGGCGCAGCACCTGGGCCTCCGGCACGAGACACAGGCCGAGGTCGCGCCACACGAACCCGCGACGCGCCGGACTGACGGCGAAGAGCAGCGATCCGTCGGCCGGAAGCGGCATGTCGTCCTCGAGCAGCGTCGCGTCCGCGCGCCGCAGAAGCTTCTGCGTTCGGAGGGCGTCGCCGCGATGGGGAAACGCCACGACGACGCGGAGGCCAGAGCGCGCAAGCGCCGCCAGCTCGCGCTCCGCCTCGGCGAGACCACGGGCCGCGAGCGCGGGTCGTTGCGCGTCGAACACGAACTCCTGGCCGCTCGGAAGCGGGTCGAGAGTCGCACCTTCGACACGCCGCTCGCGACCATGTTCCGCCAGCACCTCGCGGACGTCGTCACGGCGCCAGACGAGGTCGACCTCCAGTACGCGCCCGACCTCGACGTCGCCGGCCTCTGCGGCCGGATACACGACGGTCTCGTCCACCGTGTGCAGAGCCCGCTGCGTGTAGGGCGAGAACGCGCGGATCGCCTCGACCTCGTCGCCGAACAGCTCGACGCGAAACGGATCCCGTCCGGTCGTTCCGTACACGTCGAGGATGCCGCCGCGCACCGCGATCTGCCCCCGCTCCTCTACGCGGTCGACACGCTCGTACCCTGCCTCGACGAGTTGCTCGGCCAGCGTGTCGAGGCCGACGGTCGAGCCGGTCGCAGATCGTCGTGACCGCGGCCGCTCCTGCGGGGATCCCGTCCGCGAGACCCGCCGCCGACACGCAGACGAGCCCACCGGCCTCGAGGACGGCGAGCGCCCGCGCGCGCTCGCCGACGAGGTGCGGCGGGGGACGGATACCGGACTCGACGGACACGCCGCGGCTCGGCATGAACGCGGTCACCTCGTCGCCGAGGAACCAGGCCGCTCCCTCGGCCGCATCGCGCGCGTCCTCGTCGTCGGGCAGCACGCACACGAGCCCGCGCTCGCCCTTGATGTGGGCGGCCGCGAGGACGAGAGGGAGTACGGGCTCGGAGATCCGCGCGCTCGTCGAGGGCAGTGCCGCGACGAACGCGGCGAGTCGCTCGTGGCCAGCGAGCGCGCGGGCGAGGAGGTGAAGGGCAGGCCGGTCCATGACGACTGGCGGGGCGTCCGCCCCGCGGGCCCAGTCTACGTCGTGCCTGCGGCGTACCCCGCCTCCTCCGGCCACGCCCAATCCGGCCAGGTCCGAATCGGACACCTCCGGGGCCACCAGCCTCCTCCCCGCTGCTGACACTACTGCGCAAGCCGTTGCGTGTCTGCAACGAAACGTGCCGAGAGTGCGCCGATCGAGCCGATCAGTTGAACGCGCGCTGCGCAGCCTCGAGGCCATCGACGGCGATCGCCTGGACAGCGTCGGCCGAACGCCCGACGAGCGCACCGACATCTGTCTCGTCGGCGAACGGCGAGAGAACCCAGTCGGCCACAGGCCGTGGGTCGCCACGTCCAGGGCGCCCGACGCCGATGCGCAGGCGCAGGAAGTCCTGCGTGCCGAGCGCCTGGGCGATCGACCGCAGACCGTTGTGGCCGGCGAGCCCACCGCCGGCTCGGACCTGTAGCCGTCCCTCGTCGAGGTCGACGTCGTCGTGCACGACGAGCAGCGCTGTGGGCGCAACCTTGAAGAAGCGCGCTGCGGCGCCGATCGAACGCCCCGACTCGTTCATGTACGTCTCGGGCTTCAGCGACGCGACGCGCGAGCCGTCGATGCGGAGCTCCGCCAGCTGGCCGTTGAACTTCGTGCGGAACGCACCGTCGTGCCTTCACCACGAGCTCGTCGACGACGAGCCACCCGATGTTGTGCCGCGTCCGCGCGTACCCAGGTCCGGGATTGCCGAGCCCGGCGACGAGCAGGTCAAGCGTCGAGGTGGCCGGCCCCCGACGGAAGAGCCGCACTACTCGTCCGCGTTGTCGCCGGCGTCGCTCTCGGCAGGAGCCTCACCCTCCGCCGCGGGCGCCTCGGCGGGCTCCTCGCCCTCGGGCAGTTCCTCGCCCTCGGCGAGCTCGGCGAGCTCGGCGAGCTCGGCTTCAGCAGCCTCGAGCTCGGCGGCGAGCTTCGGAGCCGAGACGGTCGCGATCACCGTCTCCGGATCGGCGAGCACCTTCACGGACTCGGGCACGGCGAGGTCGGACACGCGGAGAGTGGCACCGATCTCGGTGCCCTCGAGCGAGAGCGGGATGCTGTCCGGCATCTCGAGCGGCAGCGCCTCGATGGTCACGTCGCGAACGAGCTGCGTGAGGACGCCGCCAAGCTTGACTCCAGGCGACTCTCCGACGAGCTCGACCGACACCTGCGCGCTGATCACCTGGTCGAGCCGCACCTCGTGCAGGTCGATGTGCGTGATGTAGCCGCGAATCGGATCCTGCTGATAGTCCTTGACGACGGATGCGTGCGTCGTCTTCTGGTCGCCGACGACGACGTCGAGAATGGCGTGCAGCCCGTGAGGGCCGCCGAGCGCGGCCCGCAGCGTCCGATCCTCGACCACGAATGCGTGCGGGTGCTTTCCGCGGCCGTAGAGGACGCCCGGGATCAGGCCCTGCTTGCGCAGGCGCCGCGTGTCGCGCGAGCCGGAAGCTGCGCGCTCGTGTACCTCGAGACGAACTCGTTCTCCTGCCACGGCGGCGGATTGTAGCTATCGGCCCTGGGCGAGGGCTCTAGAACAGCTGGTACTCGCCGCCGAAGATGGCGGAGACGGACTCGTCGGCGAAGACGTTCATGATCGTCTCGGCGAGCAAGCTCGAGATGGGCAGCACCGTCATGTTCGCGGGCCGTGCGACCGCGTCGATCGGCACGGTGTCGGTGACGACGATGCCGGCGAGATCGGCTTCGGCGAACCGCTCGAGCGCACCTTCGGAGAAGAGCCCGTGTGTCGTGAACACCCACACTGCCTTCGCCCCGTGCTCCCGCAACGCGTCGGCACCGGCGAGCAGCGTGCCACCGGTCATGATCACGTCATCGCCCACGATCGCGGTCTTGTCCTTCACGCGCCCGGTGATCTCCGTCACGGACACCTTGTCGTGCTCCGGCCGCGTCTTGTGCATGACGGCGAAGTCGGCGTCGATCATCTCGGCGAAGCGAATGGCGTGCTTCGCCCGACCGGCGTCCGGCGCAACGGAGACGACGGTGTCGCCAAACAGGCCAAGGTCACGGAAGTGTCGCGCGAACAGGGGCAGTGAGGTCATGTGGTCGACGGGGATCGTGAAGAAACCCTGGATCTGGCCCGCATGGAGGTCCATGGTCAGGACCCGGTCGGCGCCGGCCAGCTGCACCATGTCCGCGACGAGCCGGCCCGAGATCGGCTCCCGAGGGCGCGCCTTGCGGTCCTGGCGCGAGTACGGGAACCACGGCATGACGGCGGTGATGCGCTTCGCGGACGCGAGCTTCGCGGCCTGGATCATGAAGAGCAGCTCCATCATGTTCCGGTCAACAGGGTCGCAGCCCGTCTGGACGATGAACACGTCGGCGCCACGAATCGACTCGCAGTAGCGGCAGTACGTCTCGCCGTTCGAGAACGTCTTCAGCTCGACCTCGCCGAGCTCGACGCCGAGCTGCTCGGCGATGCGCTGAGCGAGCTCCGGGTGAGACCTACCCGAGAAGACCATCAGCCGCTTGAGCGGTCCGCGCTCGATCCAGTGGCCGGGCTTCATCTCGGGCTGCTCAGGGACCGGCGTCACATCGAGACCCGGTAGCCGGACGAGATCAGTCGTTGCGCTTTCCACGGGCGTACCCTTCCTTCGTCTCCTGCCGGGGGCGAGCGATCGCGAGAGCGTCCGCCGGAACATCGTCGGTGACTACCGATCCTGCTGCGACCCACGCATTATCTCCGATCGAAACTGGGGCAACGAAGGCATTGTCGACGCCGGTCCTGACGTTGCGCCCGATCGTCGTCCGCTGCTTGCCCTTGCCGAGCTCCGGGCGGTAGTTCGCGGTGATGTTGCCAGCGGCGATGTTCGTGTCCTCACCGACGTCCGCGTCGCCGATGTACGAGAGGTGAGGCACCTTCGTGCGAGCGCCGATCCGCGCGTTCTTGACCTCGACGAACGTCCCGATCTTCGCCCGCTCACCGATCTCGGTACCCGGACGGAGATAGGCGAACGGCCCGATCTCGGCTCCGGCGGCGATCTTGCAGCCGCTGCGAATCACGGTGAAGGGGTGCACGACCGTGTCCGGCTCGATCTCGACGCCCACCTCGATCCACGTCGACGCGGGATCGACGAGCGTCACGCCGGCGAGCATGTGCTCCTCGTTGATCCGGTCGCGCAAGAGGCTCGCCGCCGCCGCCAGCTCGACCCTCGTGTTGACACCGAGCGCGCTTCTCCAGTCCGGCGCGACGAGAACCGCCCCGGTTCCCCCGGTCGAGACGATATGGCGGACACAGTCCGTGAGGTAAAGCTCGCCCTGAGCGTTGTGCGGGTCGAGGGCATCGAGTGCCGGCCACAGCGCGTCGGCGGCGAAGACGTAGATCGAGCTGTTGACCTCGGTGACGGCGAGCTCGGCCTCGGTCGCATCTCCCGCCTCGACGATCGCGGAGAGCGCGCCGGAGGCGTCGCGGAGGACGCGGCCGTAGGCGCCCGGGGTCGGGCGGGACGAGCGAGAGAACTGTGACGGCAGCGCTCCGGTCGCGGTGCTCGGCAACGAGCATCTCGAGCAGCTCTGTCTCGAGCAGCGGCGTGTCACCCGAGAGGACGAGGACGTCACCGGCCGCCGAAAGCGCATCTCGTGCCGTGGCAGCGGCATCTCCGGTGCCACGCGGCTCGCGCTGGACGACCACGGTGGCGCCGTCCCGCTCAGCGAGCGCGTCCTTGGAGTCGGCCGATGTGACTACGACCAGCGGCGCGGGCGCGAGAGGCAGCGCGGCCTCGATTACCCAGTCGACGAGCCGCCGGCCGAGCAGTGCGTGGAGGTGCTTCGGCGTCGCTGAGCGCATGCGCGTGCCGAGCCCGGCAGCCATCACGACGGCGGAGAGTGGTCGCGGTGCGGTCATGTCAGCTCACGTTCGGAGGCAGGCTGGGGCGCCAGGATTCGAACCTGGGGTCGCGGGACCAAAACCCGCTGCCTTACCACTTGGCTACGCCCCACCGTCGTCATTCTCGCAATCCGAGTCGAATCCGGGTCCGGCTACTTCGCCGAGCCGTCCGGCCGCGGCGATCGCTGGCGAAACACGACGTACACGATCGCTGCGCCGATGGCCAAGGCGAGGACGAGCTTCGCCACGGACACTGTGAGCGCGACCACCGCCGCAGCCGCGGCAAATATCTGGGATACGGCGAGGATCCACGAGATCTCGCGGTAGAGCGGCGACTCGAGCGTGCGACCGGCAAGCAGGTAGAAGAGCACGACGGGGATCGCGATGACGATCACCGTCCACGTGAGAAGTCTTCCTCGAGCACGACGAAGATCGTCTCGGCGATCGTGATGCCGAGGGCAAGCTGCAGACGATGTTCCCTGAGCCAGCGTGCGCGCGGATCCGACTCCACCGTCGCTTCCGCCGGCGTGGACGCAACTGGTGCCGCGGGCGGCGTGTTCTCGACGGCCCCAGGTGCCGGCTCGTCGCTCACGACGTCAACCGTACCACGATGGAAACGCGACCCAGGTTTGGCCCAGGCGGTCGAGGTCGACAGCGGCACGTCGAGCGACGTCCTCCGCCTCGAACAGCCCGTACAGCGCCGGGCCTGCGCCCGTCACGTCGGCGCGAAACGCCCCGGCGCGCTCGATCTCGGCCGCGAGCGGCGATACGGCCAGGTCGTTCTTCGGAAGCTTCGCGAGGTCGCGCGCGACTCGGATGTCGCCCAAGGCGGCGAGCAGCTCAAGGCGTCGTGCCTCGAACCCTTCGTCGCCGCGAGCCGCGTCGAATGCTGCATAGACATCGGCGGTCGACGACTTGACCGCGCCGTGCGGAAGAAGCACGAGGACGCAGTAGTCGCGCGGCAGGTCGACGGAAGTCAGCGATGTCCCGTCTCCTTCACCGAGCTGTGGCCCCGGTGCGAGGAAGAAGGGCACGTCCGACCCGACGGCGCGCGCGACGTCGTACAGCTCCTCGCCATCGGGTGCCAGGCCGAGCGCTTCCCCTGCGAGCAGCAGCGCTGCGGCCGCGTCTGAGCTGCCTCCGCCGAGACCGGCCGCGACCGGGTATGCGCTTCTCGATGGTCACCCGCCAGCGCGGAGGCTCATCCACGCGTCGGCCCAGCGACGTGAGCGCGTTCGTCATGAGCGTGTCGTCTGCGAAGCCTTTCACCCGGAGCTCGGATGACGGACCGAGCGCGACGTCGTCGGCGAGATCGATTCGTTCGTAGAGCGTCACGAGCTCGTGCTTGCCGTCGGGCCGAACGCCGCCGACCACGAGTGCGAGGTTGATCTTCGCGGGTGCGCTCCGCGCTTTCATCCCAGACGCTCCGCGAGCGGAACGAACGCGTCCGGCAAGAGGGACTCGGCACGCGCGGCCGGTCCGTGCCCGAGGTCGACGAGCGCTGCAACGGCGTCTGACCGCGATGCGACACCGGCCAATTCGAGCGAGTTGGCGAGCGTCTTGCGCCGGTGGGAGAACGCGCCCACGACGACGCGCTTCACACGATCGAACTGCTGCGTTGCCTCCGCTCGCCGGCGAAAGGCGACGAGCGCCGAGTCGACGCGGGGCTGCGGACGAAACGCGGTGCGCGCAACCGGGTGAAAGCCCGTCCGCTCCGTGGCCAGCTGGACGAGGACGGACACGGCGCCGTACGCCTTGGTGCCGGGCTCTGCGAAGAGCCGGTCGGCGACTTCGCGCTGCACCATCACGCACCAGGAGCCGATCACCGGCAGCCCGTCGAGGCTCTCGACGATCAACGGCGCGGCGATGCTGTACGGCAGGTTCGACACGAGCTTCGTCGCCGCAGGGTCGAGCGCGGCCAGGTCGAGGCGCAGCGCATCGCCGACGACGACCGAGACGTTGGCTCGGCCGGCGAGCTCCTCCGTGAGGAGCGATGCGAGCGCTGCGTCGATCTCGACGGCGTGAACGTGGCGCACACGGTCGGCGAGGAACGTCGTCAGGACGCCGAGGCCCGGCCCGACCTCGAGCACGACGTCGTCGCGATCGAGCCAGGCAAGCCGCTCGATCACGCCGAGGATGTTCGTATCGACGAGGAAGTTCTGGCCGAGCGAGCGCTTGGGCGTCACGGGGAGGCGGGTCACGGCAGCGAGAACGCCGCTGTCGCGTTGGCGTCGACCACGGCGGCGAGCTCCGGCGAGGACATGCCTCGCGCAGCGGCCACGACATCGAGCGTGTGGACGACGTATGCGGGCTCGTTCGGCCCGCCGCGGACGGGTTGCGGGCTGAGATACGGGCAGTCGGTCTCCACGAGGAGCCGCTCGAGCGGCGCGGCACTCGCCGCTGCGCGAAGGTCGTCGGCCTTCGGGTACGTCACGTTGCCCGCAAACGACAGGTAGTACCCACGGTCGATAGCGACCGCCAGCTGCTCGGGTTCCGAGAAGCAATGCAGGATCACGGTGCCGTCGAAGTCCGCGAGCACCTCGGCGGTCTCGCGCGGGCGCGCTTCGCGAATGGACGACTACGGGTAGCCCGAGCTCGTCCGCGAGCGCGACGAGCTGTTCGAAGAGCACCCGCTGCGCGGCGTGTGGGGCGTAGTCGCGGTAGTGGTCGAGCCCCGTCTCCCCCACCGCGACGGCCCGCTCGTGCGCAAGCAGTGCGGCCAACTCGTCCACGCGACTCGCATCGGCCCCGGCGGCGTCGTGCGGATGGATGCCGAGCGCGGCGTAGACACCGTCGTGCTCGTCGGCGAGGGCGAGCGCCGCACGCGACGACTCGATCCCCGTCCCGATCGTGATCACGCGCGTCACGCCGACGGCGCGACGCTCGGGCGATGACATCTGCTGGAGGATCGGCGAGCGCGTCGAGGTGCGCGTGCGTGTCGATCACGTCGCCGCGACGATGGATTCGTCCGTCTGCTCGATGCGCGGAAAGAGCGGCGGGGCCGGCGCGATCCCCCCGACCGATATGAGCCGACCCGATGCCACCGCCTCCCAGGCGTGATCCTCCGGCTGGCCGAGCGCCCGAAGGATCGCCGGAGACGTCACCGGCAGGAAGGAGGCAAGCGCAACCGCGACCGCGCGAAGTCCGTCGGCCAGGTCGAAGAGCACGGCGTCCAGATCGGCTTCGCGCTCGGAATCCTTCGCGAGCTCCCACGGCTTCGTGCGCTCGACGTGGCGGTTGAGCTCTCGCACGACATCCCAGATCGCCTCGAGCGCGCCGGTGAGATCCCACTCGTCGAAGCGGCCGCCGACGTCGTCACGCAGAGCGTCGAGCCGATCCGCGATCTCAGCGGACCCGGGGCCTTGCGGCAGCTCGCCGTCCCGGTAGCGGGCGACCATCGCCGTCACCCGGGAGAGGAGATTCCCGAGGTCGTTGCCCAGCTCGCGCTCGTAGCGTTCGTGGAGCGCCGCGATCGACGCGTCGCCGTCGTGGCCGAACGACACCGAGCGGACGGCCCAGAAGCGAACGGCGTCGGCGCCGTAGACGTCGACGAGGCCGAGGGGATCGATCACGTTGCCCGTCGACTTGGAGATCTTGGCGTCGCCGAGGAGCAGATGGCCGTGGACGAAGAGCTGCTCCGGCACCTCGTACCCCGCGGACAGGAGCATGGCCGGCCAGTAGATCGCATGGAACCGAAGGATCTCCTTCCCGAGGAGATGCCGGCCGGGCCAGAACGTGTCGACGAGGTCCTGACCCTCGCGCGCGTACGTCAGCGCACTGACGTAGTTGACGAGCGCGTCGGCCCAGACATACGCGACGTGACCCTCGTCCCAGGGCAGCGGGATGCCCCAGGGCTGGCCCGCGCGGCTGATCGAGAAGTCCTGCAGACCGCGAGCGACGAAGCTGCGCGCCTCGTTGAGGCGAAACGACGGCTCGACGAAGTTCGGGCGCGACTCGTAGAGGTCGAGGAGACGCTGCTCGTACGCGGACAGCCGAAAGAAGTAGTTCTTCTCCTCGATGTACTCGACCTCCCCGTGGTCGGGACATCGGCCGTCGACGAGCTCGGCGTCAGTCTTGAACGCCTCGCAGCCGACGCAGTACATCCCGGAGTAGACGCCCTCGTAGACGTCGCCGTTGTCGTACATGCGCTGGAGAAAGTCACGAACGAACGCCTTGTGGCCGTCGTCGGACGTCCGAATGAAGAAGTCCGGCTCGGCGCCGACCCGGGCGGGTAGCGCCCGCCAGTCTTCCGCGATGCGATCGACGTACTCCTGCACCTCGAGACCCTGTTGCTCCGCGGCGCGGAACACCTTCGTCGCATGCTCGTCCACGCCGGTGAGGAAGAACGATTCCTCGCCGCGCTGGCGATGATGACGGACGAGAATGTCGGCCATCATCGTCGTGTACGCGTGCCCGATGTGCGGGGTCGAGTTCACGTAGTAGATCGGCGTCGTCAGGTAGTAGCGCATCGCGAGAGATGATAGGCGGCGCCTTGGCGCGCCCCGTGACACGCAGCCTGCGACGTCGAGCGACGATCAGACCTCCGAGCAGGGCGACGGCACAGCCGAAGCCCATCACGAGCGACCCGACTCCCATCCCATTGCCGACAGCCGCCGGGCGGCCCATGCGCGCAGGGATGGACATCGACCGGTGCGACGTGCTCGGCTCCGGCTGAGCGATCGGCGAATCCCGCTGTCGGCGCGGCGGCCATGATTGCGTCCTCGCCAGCGGGATGCGCACGCATCGTCGACGTTCCGCCTGAGCCGGACACTGGGTTGGTCGGAGCGTCGGCAATCGCAGGAGCTAGCAGCCTCACGCCGTCACGGACGGCTGCCTCCCGCGCGACGCCCGGCGGAGGTGTGACGTCACGCCTCCCGGCACGTGCCGTTGCACCCGGAACACGCGCCGTCGTGCCCTGACCCTCGACAGGCGCTGCCGCGACGAGATCCGGCCTCTCATCCACGACGGGTGTCGGCGGCGCGACAGGCTCGACGGGCGTGACGGACGTCTCCGTGGTGGCCGACGTGTCCGCCGCGACAGGCTCCGCCAGAGGTTCCGGCGACGGCTGCGGAGTTTCGGGGGACTCAGGCGGCGCGGAGTGGTGCGTCGGCGGCGGGCTCGGTGCTGGCGCCGGGGCGGGTGCCGACACCGGCACAGGAGCGGCGATTGGCGGTGGTGGCGCGACGGGTCGCCCGCGCGCAGGCAGGAGTGTCAGTGGGTCGACGTAGCCCTGCGGGTCGCCGGTGACCCGGACTCCGAGGTGGACGTACGGCTCGTCGTGCTCGCGCTCGCCGCTGAACCCGATGCTCCCGACCGTCGCTCCCTCTGCGACGACGTCGCCCTTCGCTGACCGCGATCGCGCCGAGATGGACGAGGGTGACCGAGTAGCCGCCGGTCGTCTCGATCGTCACCACCTTGCCGTTCGACCCGACGCTCCCGGCGAACGAGACCTTGCCCGGGGCGGGCGCAGCCGCGTCCGATCCATCCCGGCCGGCGACGTCCACGCCGCGGTGCTGACCTCCCGCGTAGGGATCGTCGCCGATCACGAATGGCCGTAGCACCTCGCCCGACGCCGGCCACGACCACGCGCCGGCGATGTCCGGCGCGGCGAGCGCGGCGATTGCTCCGAGCACGAGCAGGTAGCGCATGGCGACTCCTCTGTTGTCTGTAAAGAGAACAACGAGACCGTAGCAGTGGTCTCATCTGTTGTCAATTCTGACGACAGAGCTACAGAGACTCGCGCGTACAGGTCGTTCCGTGAACGACCTGTGAGCCGTGCGACGACATCCGCTGCCTGACGTCGCGCCACCCCCGCCCCGACGAGCTCGGCTACGGCACGGGTAGCCTCGGCCAGTGCGTCGTCCTCCTCTGAGGTCACGCCGCTCTCTCCCGGGCCAAGCACGATCGTGATCTCGCCCTTCGGCGGCTCGGTGAATCGCGCCGCGACGTCCTCGGCGGTTCCGCGGACGACGTCCTCGTAGAGCTTCGTCAACTCGCGTGCGACGGCCACGTCCCTGTTCGGCATCGCGTCGGCGAGCGCACGGAGCGTGGCCGGCAACCTGCGCGGCGACTCGAACGCCACGGCCGCGTGCGACCAGCGCGCGAGCTCGGCGAACAGCGCAGCGCGCTCGCGGGCTCGGCGAGGGACGTAGCCCACGAACTGGTATCGCTCGACCGCGTACCCGGCCGCGACGAGAGCCGTCTCGACCGCCGACGGGCCCGGCAGCACCGTCACGGGGATTCCGGCGGCGAGCGAAGCGGCGACGAGCCGTGCGCCCGGATCGCTGATCGCCGGCATACCCGCATCGGTCACGAGTGCCACACGCTCGCCCGCGGCGAGGCGGGGCAGGAGTTGCGCGGTGCGGGCAGCCTCGTTGTGCTCGTGGTAACTGAGAAGTGCCGCGTCGACGCCGTGCCGCGCGAGCAGCACTCCCGTCCGGCGCGTGTCCTCGCAGAGCACCACGTCGGCCGCCGCGAGCTCCTCGAGGACGCGCAGCGTCACGTCGGCGAGGTTCCCGATCGGCGTCGCGCAGACGGCGAGCGGCACGCTCTTACTCGCGAGCGTCGAGCATCTCGTAGGCGATCAGTGCCGAGCCGATCATCCCCGCCTCCTCGCCGAGTGCCGCCGGAACGACGCGCACGAGGTCTCGCGCCGGCGGCAGGGCGTCGCGCTTCAGGACGTCGAGCGCGTCGTCGAGCATGAGGTCGAGAGCGATGCCGAACCCGCCGCCGATGACGATGACCTCGGGATCGAAGGTGTTGACGAGCGACGCCATGCCGGCGCCGAGCATCTTCCCCATGTCGCGGAGGGCCTCGACGGCGGCCTCCTCGCCGGACCGCGCGGCCGCGATGAGATCGGGCGCATCGGCCGCGGGCCCGAGCACCTCCTTCGCACGCTCGCTCGCAGCACGGCCCGAGACGAAGTACTCGAAGTGCCCGCGCCCCGTGCAGAACCCGCGACACTCGGGGCCGTCGTACTCGAGGACGATGTGGCCCAGCTCGGCGGCGGCGCCGGTCCGGCCGCGGTAGAGCTTCTCGTCGAGGATGAGCCCACCGCCGATTCCCGTTCCCAGCGTGAGCATGACCATGTGCGTGCGTCCCCATGCCCGCACCGATCGTCCACTCGGCCACCGCCGCGGCGTTCGCATCGTTGTCGACCGCCACCGGAAGGTTGAGGTACTGCTCGCCACGCGCACGAAGAGGGACACCCGCGATGGGAACGTGGACGGAGAAGACCGACGTGCCATCTCGTTGGTCGATCGTCGAGGGGATGCCGATGCCGACCGCCGCCACGGTGTCGTCGCGTAGCGCATCGACGATCTCGGCGAGCCCGCGAAGGAACGCCTCCTCCGACTCGGTGGGTGTCTCTCGACGCTCGACGCGGACGACCGTGCCGTCGCGCTCGACGACCCCCGCGAGGATCTTCGTGCCGCCGACGTCGATTCCGATAGCGCGCTGAGCAGTCACAGCCGGCGGCTACCATAACGCGCCGCATGGCCCCCGACGAGAAGCCGTACCGCGTCTATCGCAGTGGACGCGGGGGGCCGAAGCTCCCGAGCCTGCCACGGCCGACCAGGAAGAGAAAGGATGGCGACAAGGACTCGCGCCCTCGGAGCGGGCCACCTCGTTCGCCCGCGAGGCGCGCGCTGCGCTGGGTCGGCATCGGCGCGTGCGTCTTCCTCCTCTGGCTCTTCGCGTGGAGCCTCGCCGGCTATTTCGCGTTTCGCGACGGCGTCCAGGCGGCGAACAAGCGCCTCCCGGCGGCGGCGAAGCGCGAGCTGTCCGGACGCGACGACCTCCTGCTCACGAACCCGACGACGATCCTTCTCCTCGGCACGGACACACGCCCGGGCGGCGGTCAGCGTGGCCTCCGCCACTCCGACTCGATCATGCTCGTGCGCACCGATCCGGACCATCACCGGATCTTCTACCTCTCGATCCCGCGCGACCTGTGGGTGGACATCCCCGGCTACGGGTCGGAGAAGATCAACACCGCGTACCAGATCGGTGGCGCGCCGCTCGCGCTGAAGACGATCAAGGCGTTCACCGGCCTCGACGTCGACCACGTGGTGGTCGTCGACTTCCAGCGCTTCAAGGACCTCATCGACCGGATCGGCGGCATCGACGTGACCGTCCCGCGCGCGATCCTCTCCAACCGCTTCGAGTGCCCGCTCAGCGCGGCCGAGTGTGCGACGTGGAAAGGCTGGCGCTTCGAGAAGGGACGGCAGCACATGGACGGCCGCCGTGCGCTCATCTACTCACGCGTTCGCGAGAACCAGCTCGACCCGTCGGACAACGACATCACCCGCGCCGAGCGCCAGCAACAGGTGGCGCAGGCGATCACGGCCAAGCTCGCCGGCGTCGGCACGTTCCTCCACCTTCCCTTCACGGGGGACGACCTGTTGAAACCGCTCGCGACGGACCTCAGCGCGGGCGAGTTCATCCAGCTCGGCTGGGTCGACTTCCGCGCCGACGGAGGTCGCGTCGTGCGCTGCCGTCTCGGCGGGGAGCCGGGGACGGTCGGAGGAGCGTCCGTCATCCTCTCCTCCGAGGAGAACCGCAACGTCATCGCCATGTTCACGGGCGACGCAGCGCCGCAGCCGCCGCTGCCGGGCACGGGGACGTTCGGGCCGGGGTGCGTCTCCGGCAGCCGCCGGCTCGGGTCGCGCTAGGTCGTCGAGCCGCTACGAGGCGGGCTCGGCCTTCTTCGGAGCGTCCTTCTTCTCCGCCTTCTTCTCGCCGTCGGCCGACTTCGGGGCGGAGCTGTCCGACGAGTCGCGCTGTCGCCCCTTGCGGCCGTAGTCGGTCGAGTAGAACCCCTTGCCCTTGAAGAAGATCGGTACGGGGTGCAGCACCTTCTCGAGCGGCTTCGCGCCGCACACCTCGCACGTCTCCGGCGGTGGGTCGTCCATGCGCTGGAACAGCTCGAACAGGTGTCCCTTCGGGCAGCGGTATTCGTAGATCGGCATTGGTGTCAAGGCTACCCGGATAGGCTGCTGTCGTGGCCGAGGCTGTCGCGCACGAGAGGGCGGCGCCTCGGCAGCGTGCGGCGTTTGCGACACGAGCCTTCGTCCCGGTCGTCGCCGGATGCACTGCCGCGGTCGGCCTCTTCCTCGCATTGCGGCTGACGGCCTGGCCGCCGCACGAGGACGAGACCCTCGCGCTCTTCGTCGGACGGAAGTCGTTCGACGACGTCCTCGGCACGGTGCTCAACCAGCGCGGCGGTGCGCCGCTGCACTTCGTATTCGCGTGGGCGGTCGCCCATCTCGGTGGTGGACTGGCGGGTCTGCGGGTCGTCTCGGCCGTCTTCGCCGTCGCGAGCGTCCCGCTGATCGCGCTTCTCGCGACACGCCTCGCCGGCCGGCAGGTGGCGCTCGTGACGACCGTGCTCGCATCGGCGAGCTGGATGCTCCTGTTCCACGGCGTCTACGGGCGCATGTACAGCATCTTCCTCGCGACGAGCCTGCTCTCGTTTCTCGCGCTCCTGCACGCGGTCGAGCGCGGCGGTCGGTGGGCATGGGTCGCGTGGGCCACCGCGACGCTGCTCTGCGTCTCCGCGCATCCGTACGGCGCGATCGTGCTCGTCGCGCAGGGCGCGTATGTGCTCGCTCTCCGGACTCGCCTCCGTGAGGCGGCGATTGCGTTCGCGGCGGTGCTCCTCCTCGGCATCCCGTTCTGGCGAACGGACCTCGTTCTCGCGGGACGGTTCGAGGTCGGCGTCGGCGGTGGCGGCGAGAGGCTCGGGAACCCGCTCGACGTGCTCCGCTATCTCCGCTCGACTCTCGAGGACTTCACCGCCGGCTACCGGCTCGTCGTCGCGGCCGTGCTCGCGCTCGGCATCGTCGGTGCGGTGAGCCTCTGGCGCACACGGCCGCGCAGCGCGATGCTCGTCGGCGCAGTCGTCCTCGTCCCGACGGCGTTCCTCCTGCTCGCTCGATTCGGCTCCTCCGCCGCGCCCGAGCCACGCCATCTCATCTTTGCCTTCCCCTTCGTCCTCACGGTCGTCGCCGCCGGGCTCATCCGCGCGACTGCTCCGCTCGGCCGCCACGCCGCCGTCGCAACCGTCGTGGCGCTGGTAGCGCTCGTGGTCCTCGAAGGCGCGTGGGGGTGGAAGCGGACGCCCGAGCTCTACCGCGGCGAGCCGTCAGCGCGCGTGGCTGCACGCGACGATGCATCGGCGTGGCTCGCCGAGACGTCGCGGTCCGACGACGTCCTGTTCGGCTACGACCCGCTGTTCCTCCAGGCCTGGCGACGCGGCGGGGCGCTCTCCCAGCGCGTGGTGCCTCGCGCAGACCCGCGCCTTGCGCTGCGGACGCTCGAACACGCGCCGAAACCACTCGGCCGCGGCGTCTGGGTCTTCGACACGAGCGACACCGGCAACGCGCTGCGCAGGCTCCACGCACCGCTTCGCAATCCGCAGCCGCGAGAGGCGTTCGAGACACGGGCGTTCGGGCCGTTCCTCGTCATTCGCACGGTCGAACCGACCAGGCAGCGTCCGGGCGTATCTCTCGCTCGCGCGGCGCGCGCAGCTCGTCGGCAAGGCGATCTCGGTCGGAGACGCCGACACGAACCTCCTCACCGTTCTCGGCGCGAGCGGCCTCCTCGCCGATCAGGAGCGACGCGACGCGCGTTCGCCGTCGAGCTCCTCGCGGTAGCACGGCGCGTCCTCGAACGCGGCCAGCCCGGCGGTGATCGTCCGCTCTTTCGGCTGTCGCCGGCGCACCGCCGCGAGGGCCGCGAAGGCGCCGACGGCGCCACCGATGAGGAGGTCGCGCAGCCGGCGGCTCCGGGCACGGTCGTCCATGACACGATTGTACGAGTGCTCGTCTGCACCCTCGGTGACCTCACCCTCGACGTCGTCGTCCGGCTCGGCGCGCGGTTCGTCCCCGGCGACGACACGCCCGCCACGAGCCATCTGGGCGCCGGCGGGCAGGCCGCGAACGTCGCAGCCTGGGCTGTCGCCTGCGGCGCGGAGGCGCGTCTGATCGCGAAGCGCGGCGCCGATGCGGCGGGTGAGCTCGCCGCACGCGAGATCGAGCGACGAGGCGTCGAGCTGTGCGGCGCCACCGGCCCGCGCGGCGGCATCATCGTCTCCGTGAGCGCGGAGAGCGACGAGCGGTCGATGCTCACCGACCGCGGCTCTGCGCCGGAGCTTCGCCCCGAGGAGATCGACGTCAAGTGGCTTCGCGGGTGCGATCGCTTCCATCTCTCCGGCTACGCGCTGCTCGGAGGGCCGATCGCGGAAGCCGGCGCCCGAGCGGCCGGGGCCGCACGGGCCCAGGGAGCCGCGATCAGCGTCGACCTCGCGTCGGCCGCGGGTATCGAGGCGTTCGGCGCCGAGCGTGTCGTCGCGACGGCTTCGCCAGCTCGAGCCGGACGTCCTGTTCGCGACCGACAGCGAGCTCGCTGCGCTGGGAAGCGAGCCCTCGGCGACGACGACGGTCGTGAAGCACGGCCCCGGCGGCGTCACCGTCGTCCACGAGGGTGAACGGACGACACACGACGCACCGCTCGGTGGACGTCGTCGACCCGACCGGCGCGGGTGACGCGCTCGCCGCCGGCTTCCTCGTCGGCGGCATCGAGATGGGGCTCGAGACCGCTGCCCGCTGCCTCGGAACGCTCGGGGCGATGCCGTGACCGGGCTCGCGGTCGTCTCGGACGAGGTGCGCGAGGCGCTGGCCGCCGGCCGGCCGGTGGTCGCGCTCGAGACGACGATCGTCGCGCACGGATTCCCGCAGCCACAGGGGCTCGAGGTCGGCCGGGAGTGCGAACAGCGGATCCGCGACGGCGGCGCCGTGCCCGCGACGGTGGCCGTGCTCGACGGCGCTCTCCGCATCGGTCTCGACCCCGCCCAGCTGGAGCGCGTCGCAGCCGCAGCGAGCGACGCCCGCAAGGTGAGCCCGCGGGACCTCGCGGCGTGCGTCGTCGACGGCGCAATCGGCGCGACGACGGTAGGCGCGACCCTCGTTGCATGCGCATCGGCAGGCATCTCCGTGATGGCCACGGGCGGCATCGGCGGCGTGCACCGCGGCTATCACGCACGACCGGACGTCTCGGCCGATCTCGCCGAGATCGCACGGACGCGCGCGCTCGTCGTCTGCTCCGGCGTCAAGTCGCTGCTCGACGTCCCGGCCACGCTCGAGGCGCTCGAGACGCTCGGGGTGCCGGTGCTCGGCTTCGGCACCGACACGGTGCCGCTCTTCTATGCCGCCGAAGGCGGCCCGCCGGTGCCGATACGCGTCGATGCGCCCGACGAGGCGGCGCGAATCGCGTCAGCGCACTGGAACCTCGGCCGTGCCGGCCTCGTGCTCGCGCGTCCGCCCGATCCGGAGCTCGACGACGTCGAGCCGCTCATCGAGCAAGCGCTCGCGGCCGCTGAGGCAGAGGGCGTCCACGGTCAGGCCGTGACGCCGTTCGTGCTCGCGTTCCTCCACGAGCGGAGCGGCGGCCGCACCCTCGAGGTCAACCGCCGCCTGGCCGCGGACAACGCCGCGCTCGCCGCCGAGGTGGCCGGCGCGCTCGCTTCGTGACCGTCTACGAGAGCGACCCGAACGCCGCTCCCGACGACGAGTTCGAGCCCGGCCGGCTGCAGCATCTGGTTCCCGGGAACCGCGGCCGCTTGCTCGATCCTCGCCGCACCCCGATCGCCGTGCTCACGGTCAACGCCGAGAAGGGCACGTTCGAGGTGGAGATCACCGCGTTCGAGGACGCGGGCGCCGTGTGGGAGATCGAGGCGGAACGGATCGACCGGTTCCAGTTCTTGCCCGGGCAACCGACCGCGGACGAGTCGCTCGTCGCGGCTCTCGAGGAGGCGATCGAGCGCTTCGACCAACCGCTCGCGCTTCCAGCCGATGGCGATCGGCGAGCCGCCACCGAGCGCGAGATCGTGGCCGCACGACCACACGCGCGCGCGTTTCTCCCCAGCGACTCGCCCTTCGACGCCCTCGACGCGTACCTCCGCGAGCTCGACCTCGCCGAGCTGGACGAGGCGTTCGCCGCGCAGTTCGTCTCGAACCCGGCGTCGGGAGAGCTCGTCAAGGGGCACGCGATCGTCGTCGCGCGCCTCGGGCTGTGCCCGTTCACGGGCAAAGCCATCCGTACGGCAGACCTCTTCGACGGCGAGTGGTCCGAGGAGCGGCGCGCAGCGCACGTCGTGGCCCGGCTCGCGTTCGTCCGCGAGCTCTTCGCGCTCGACGGCGTCGACCACGTGACGCTCTATCGCGGCCTCTCGAGCGACCGGCCGCTCGAGCCGCCACCGACTCGGCTCGTTCGTCTCCGCCACGTTCGACCCGGCCGTCGCGGAGGCACACTTCGCAGGCGGGCCGACGACCGTCGCCGCCGCGCTCTATCGCCAATCCATCCCGATCGAGCGGCTGTTCATGACCCATCGCGAGACGCGGGCCATGAACCGGCAGTTCGCGGAGTCCGAGGCCGTGCTCCTCGGCGACCCTGCGAACCCGTTGTTCTGAAGCTAGTCCCCGATGCCCGCGAGGTAGTCGTCGATCTCGATCAGCTCGTGCGTCTCGAGCTTCGAGCTCCCGCGCGCGCCGAGTCGCACGGAGACGCGCGCGATCGTCTTCGCATCCGCGGCTTCCACGATGTTCACGAAGTCGAACGGGCCGAGGCACGCCCACTGGTGCAGCACCTTGGCGCCGAGCTCCTCGACGTCCTTGTTGACCTCCTTCAGCCGCTCCGGGTTGCCATTGAGCGTCTGAACGCCCTTGGCCGTCAGCCGCGACAGCATGAGATACGTCGGCATCGCTCCTCCTCGTTAGCTCGAGGACGACTCTACTTCGGACCGCGCCACCTGATCCGTGTAGAGCAGCGCCGACCCGAAGAAGAGAAGCGGCGTGATCACCATGCTCGCCATGAACGCGGCGGCCGCGATCGCCTGGTCGGACAGCCCGTGCAGGAGCTGGAAGAGAGCGAACTGCGTGATGGCAACGACGAGCAGGAGCGTCGCCGAGCGTGCCCGCCGCGTGGACGTAGTCGGCGCGGCCGAGCGCGAAACCGCGCCTGATCGACTCGCGGACGCCCGTTCCCTCGACGACAGCCGCCGGCACCGCCATGCCGAGCAGGGCGAGCCAGAGGACCGATGGCAGGACGAACAGCGTCACGAGGAGCGGCACGGGAATGGAGACGACGAGCCCGACCAGCAGCGCGGTGGCGACGCGGGCGCGCTGCGGCCGGACGCCGTGGACGACGAAGCACGCGACGACGAAGGAGACGGTCATCAGCAGAGGCCAACCGACGAACAGCGTCGTCACCTGGACATCTCGCGACGCCTTCGCCGCGACGACCGTCAACACCGCCGGCCCGATGCCGATGAGCAGCGCGATCCAGACGTGGTCGCCGTACCAGCGCAGCGTGTCGGCGACGAGCTGGCCGATCGTGCGCTCGGCAGGCGGCGCGGGCGGGGCTTGGGGCTTGGTCGCCATGCGGTGAACGCTAGCCGCCGGTACCATGCGCCGCCGTGGGACGTGGATCGAGAGGCAGCGTTCGCTGGAAGGCGGATCGTCAGCGGAAGAAGAAGGCGCGCGACGCGAAGAAGGCCGCCGCGGCCAGCACGTCCCGCAAGACCAAGCGCTAGCCGGTCACCGCGACCGCGCTCGCCTGTTCGAACATGAGCTCGCCGTCCACGCGTCGACGCGGATCGCGTCGCCTTCGGCGAAGTCGCCCTCGAGCAACGCCTTCGCTAGCGGGTTCTCGACGAGCCGCTGGAGCGCCCGCTTGAGCGGCCGCGCGCCGTACGCGGGGTCCCAGCCCTCCTCGGCGAGCTGCTCCTTCGCCGCGTCCGTGAGCTCGATCTCGATGCCGCGCTCGGCCAGGCGCTCGCGGAGCCGTGCGAGCTGGAGCTCGACGATGTCCGCGATCTGCTCGCGCGAGAGCGCCTGGAACTCGACGATCTCGTCGATCCGGTTGAGGAACTCGGGACGGAAGTGGTCGGCCAGCGCAGCCGTCGAGCGGATGTTCGAGGTCATGATCACGACCGTATGGCGGAAGTCCACGGTGCGCCCGTGCCCATCCGTGAGGCGGCCGTCGTCGAGGATCTGGAGCAGGACATCGAAGACCTCCGCGTGCGCCTTCTCGATCTCGTCGAGCAGGACGACGGCATACGGACGCCGCCGCACCGCCTCGGTCAGCTGGCCGCCCTCCTCGTAGCCGACATAGCCGGGCGGCGCGCCGACGAGGCGTGAGACCGTGTGTCGCTCCTGGTACTCGGACATGTCGAGGCGCACCATCGCGCGCTCGTCGTCGAACATGAACTCCGCGAGCGCCCGCGCGAGCTCGGTCTTCCCCACGCCCGTCGGGCCGAGGAAGACGAACGAGCCGATCGGCCGGTCGGGATCCTGGAGCCCGGAGCGTGCGCGCCGCAGGGCGTTGGACACCGCCTCGACGGCCGCGCCCTGGCCGACCACGCGCTCGTGGAGCCGCTCCTCCATGTGGATGAGCTTCTCCGTCTCGCCTTCGAGCAGCCGTGAGACCGGAATGCCGGTCCAGCGGGCCACGACGAATGCGACGTCGTCCTCGTCCACCTCTTCCTTGACCATCGGCTCGCCCTCGGCGGCCTCGCGCTCGACGAGCTCGGCCTCGAGCGCCGGAAGCTCGCCGTAGCGGATCTCGGCGACGCGCTGGAGGTTGCCCTCCCGCTCGGCGCGCTCGGCCTCCATGCGCAGACTCGTCGATCGCCCGCGTGATCTCCTTCACCCGCTCGAGCGCCTCCTTCTCCTTCGCCCAGCGCGAGGCAAGCTCGTCGCGTACCGCTTTCGCGTCGGCGAGCTGGCGTTCGAGCGGCTCGCGCACTGCGGCAGACTCCTTCGCCATCGCAGCGAGCTCGATCTCGAGCTGGCGCACGCGGCGCTCCGCCTCGTCGAGCTCGATCGGCGACGAGTCGATCTCCATCCGCACGCGCGATGCTGCCTCGTCGACGAGGTCGATCGCCTTGTCCGGGAGAAAGCGACCCGAGATGTAGCGGTCGGAGAGCACTGCAGCGGCGACGAGAGCCGCGTCGCGGATGCGGATGCCGTGGTGTGCCTCGTAGCGCTCCTTGAGGCCGCGCAGGATCGCGATCGAGTCGGCAACGGACGGCTCGCCGACGAAGATGGGCTGGAAGCGGCGCTCGAGCGCGGCGTCCTTCTCGATGTGCTCGCGATACTCGTCGAGCGTCGTCGCGCCGATCGCGCGGAGCTCGCCGCGCGCGAGCATCGGCTTCAGCATGTTCGCCGCGTCGACCGCGCCCTCGGCAGCGCCCGCACCGACGATCGTGTGCAGCTCGTCGATGAAGAGGACGATCTCGCCCTCCGAGCCCTGGATCTCGGCGAGGACGGCCTTCAGGCGCTCCTCGAACTCGCCGCGGTACTTCGCGCCGGCGAGGAGCGCACCGATGTCGAGCGCCCACACGCGCTTGCCCTTGAGCCCCTCGGGCACGTCGCCGGCGACGATGCGCTGCGCGAGCCCCTCGACGATCGCCGTCTTGCCGACGCCGGGGTCGCCGATGAGCACCGGGTTGTTCTTCGTGCGGCGGGAGAGCACTTGAATCACGCGACGCACCTCCTCGTCGCGCCCGATCACCGGGTCGAGCTTGCCGCTCTCCGCGAGAGCGGTGAGATCGCGACCGTACTTCTCGAGCGCCTGGTAGGAGCCCTCTGGATCCTGCGTCGTGACGCGTTGCGACCCGCGCACATCCTTGATCCGCGCGAGCAGCTCTTCGCGCGGAGCGGCGTCGAGCGCGAGCAGGACGTGCTCGACCGAGACGTACTCGTCGTCGAGCGCCCGTGCTTCCTCGAGGCCGCGGTCGAGCACGGCCGAGAGCTCGGTGGACATGCGCGGCTGCTGCGCCGCGCCGGCTACGGTCGGCTTCTGCGCCAGCGCCGCCTCGGCGGCGGCGCGGCTCGCGGCGGCGTCCGGCACGAGCGCCCGCGGCAGCTCCTGGTCGAGGAGCGCGAGCAGGACGTGCTCGGGATAGACCTCGGGGTTGCCGCGCCGGCGCGCGTCCTCGACCGCCGCCGCGACGGCCTCCTGGCTCTTGATCGTGAGCCTCTGGAAGTCCATCTACGCGCTCCTCCGCCGCGGGAGCCGGAGCTCGCGCTGGGCTTCGGAGTAGAGGACGATCTCGCGGCGGTACTGGCGGTGCACGCCCTCGACCGCCTCGCTCATCTCGCGCTCGAGCCGGTGCAACCGGTCGCGAAGGCGCTGGAGGTCGTCCTCGAGGGCGAGCACGCGCTCCACCCCGGCGAGATTGAGGCCGAGCTCCGTCGTCAGGCGTTGGATCACGCGCACGCGGTCGAGGTCGCGCTCGGAGTAGAGGCGCGTTCCTCCCGGCGTCCGCCCCGGCCGGACGAGCCCCTTCGCCTCGTACATGCGCAGCGTCTGCGGATGCATCCCGACGAGCTCGGCCGCGACCGAGATCATGTAGCACGGCCGGTCCGTCACGAGAACGCCTCCGCACGCGGATCCTCGCGCGAGACCTTCTGCAGCTCCTCCAGCGCCTCGCGCTCTGCCTTCGAGAGCTTCGACGGCACGGTCACGCGGACGCGCGCGATGAGGTCGCCGCGGCCCGAGCCCTTGAGCTTCGACGCGCCGTGCCCCTTCATCCGCAGCAGGCGGCCGTCCTGCGTGCCGGCCGGGATCTTGAGCGACAGACGCCCGTCCGGCGTCGGCACCTCGACGGTCGTGCCGAGCGCCGCCTCGGGGTACGTGACCGGCACCTCGATCTCGAGGTCGGACTCGCCGCGACGGCGATAGAGCTTCGACGGCGCGACGCGCGTCACGACGTAGAGATCCCCGGCCGGCCCGCCGCCGTAGCCGGCCTCGCCCTTGCCGCGGAGGCGGATCCGTGTGCCGTCCTTCGCGCCGGCGGGGATCTTCACCTTGAACCGCCTCGTCCGGCGCTCCCGTCCCGCTCCCCGGCACGTCGGGCACGGGTCCTCGATCACCGTCCCGTTGCCGCGGCAGCGTGGGCACGGCTGGGAGAGCGCGAACAGGCCCTGCGCCTCGGAGACGACGCCCCGGCCCCCGCACTGCGGACAGGCGATCGGCGCAGTCCCCTTCTTGGCGCCGGATCCACCGCACTCGGAGCACGTGCCTCTCGAGGCTGACCGGGATCGTCGTCTCGATCCCCTTCAGTGCGTCCTCGAACGAGAGGTTGACGGCCACCTCGACGTCGGAGCCGCGGCGACCGCGCTCGCGACGCGGCGCGGCGCCGCGACGACCGCCGAACATCCCGCCGAGCAGGTCGCCGAGATCGCCGAAGTCGCCGAAGTCGAACGTGAACGATCCGCCGGGGCCGAACTGCGGACGACCACCCGGCGAGCCCCAGGAGTCGTACTGCTTGCGCTTCTCCGGATCGGAGAGGACGTCGTAGGCGGCCTGGACCTCCTTGAACATCTCCTCGGCTTCGGTGTCACCTGGGTTCTTGTCGGGGTGGTACTTCCGGGCAAGCGTCGCGGTACGCCTTCTTGATCTCGTCCTGCGACGCGCCCTTCTCGACTCCGAGCACCTCGTAGAGGCTCTTAGTCGTCCGCGTTGCCACCGGCGCTCACCACCACTCGTCGCGGGCCTGGATCACGCGGTCACCGACGCTGATAGCCCTTCTCCACCACCTCGAGGACGGTGCCCTCGGGCTCGTCGGACGGCTGCGTCAGGAGCGCCTCGTGCACGTGCGGGTCGAAGGCGCCGTCCGTGTCGACGACGCCAGGCCCTCCTTCGCGAGCACGTCGGAGAGCGCCCGGTGGACGAGCCGCACGCCATCCTCGAGCGAGGCCTCGTCGTGGTTCGCTGCGGCGTCGAGCGCCCTTTCCAGGTTGTCGAGCACGGGCAGCAGCTCGCGCACGAGCTTCTCGTGGGCGCGGGCGACGAGTCCCTCCTGGTCACGGATGACGCGCTTGCGGTAGTTCTCGAAGTCGGCGGCGACGCGCTGGAGGTCGGCGAGACGCTCGTCCCGCTCGGCCTCCAGCTCGGCCAGCCGCTGCTCGAGATCGGCGCTCGCGTTGACCGGCTCGGTCACTTCGCCTCGTCGACCACTTCGTAGTCGGCGTCCTCGACCACCTCGTGGTCGTCGTCGCCCCCGCCGTCGCCGTCACCGGAGGGCTCCGCGGACGCGTCGTTCGCCTTCGCGTACACCGCCTCGGCGAGCGCGTGGGACGCCTCGACGAGCGCGTCTCGTCTTCGCCTGCAGGTCGGCGAGGTCGGAGCCCTTGAGCGCCTCGTTCAGCTCCATGACCCGGCCCTCGATCGTCGAGGCGACGGTCTCGTCGAGCGAGTCGCGGTGCTCCTTCAGGCTCTTCTCCGTCTGGTAGACGAGGTTCTCCGCGAGGTTCTTCGCGTCGGCGAGCTCGCGCAGCTGTGTGCGCCTCCTCCGCGTGCGCCTCGGCGTCCTTCACCATGCGGCTCGACCTCTTCGGCCGCAAGCCCCGACCCGCCTTCGATCCGAACCTGCTGCTCGTTGCCCGTGCCGAGATCCTTGGCAGAGACATTGAGGATGCCGTTCGCGTCGATGTCGAAGGCGACCTCGATCTGCGGCATGCCCCGCGGCGCCGGCGGGATGCCGACGAGCTGGAACTTGCCGAGCGTCTTGTTGTACATCGCCATCTCGGACTCGCCCTGGAGCACGTGGATCTCGACGGACGGCTGGTTGTCCTCGGCGGTCGAGAACGTCTCGGACTTGCGGTTCGGGATCGTCGTGTTCCGCTCGATCAGCTGCGTGAACACGCCACCCTTCGTCTCGATGCCGAGTGAGAGCGGCGTCACGTCGAGGAGCAGGACGTCCTTCACCTCGCCCTTCATCACGCCGGCCTGGATCGCCGCGCCGACCGCCACCACCTCATCGGGGTTGACACCCTTGTGCGGCTCCTTGCCGAGCAGCTCCTGGACCTTCTCCGACACGGCGGGCATCCGCGTCATGCCGCCGACGAGGACGATGTGGTCGATCGCCGATGCGTCGAGCCCGGCGTCCTCGAGCACGCGCTTCGTCGGGCCGACGGTGCGCTCCAGCAGCTCGCTCGTCAGCTCGAGGAGCTTCGCCCGCGTCAGCTGCATGTCGAGGTGCTTCGGGCCCTCGGCGATGAACGGAAGGTTGATCTGCGTCGTCATCGTCGACGAGAGCTCGATCTTCGCCTTCTCCGCAGCGTCGTACAGACGCTGGAGCGCGACCGGGTCCTGCGACAGGTCGACGCCGTGGTCCTTCTTGAACTCCGCCACGAGCCAGTCGACGAGCGCCTTGTCGAAGTTGTCGCCGCCAAGGTGGTTGTCGCCCGACGTGGCCTTGACGTGGAACGTCCCGTCGCCGAGCTCGAGCACGGAGACGTCGAACGTCCCGCCGCCGAGGTCGAAGACGAGGATCGTCTGGTCCTCCTCCTTGTCGAGCCCGTAGGCGAGCGAGGCCGCGGTCGGCTCGTTGATGATGCGGAGCACCTCGAGACCGGCGATCTTGCCCGCGTCCTTCGTCGCCTCGCGCTGCGCGTTGTTGAAGTACGCCGGGACGGTGATGACCGCCTCCGTCACGGGCTCGCCGAGGTACGCCTCTGCGTCGACCTTGAGCTTCTGGAGGATCATCGCGCTCAGCTCCGGCGGCGCGTACTCCTTGCCCCCGGCGTCGATGCGGACATCGCCGTTCGGCCCCTTCACGACGGCGTACGGGACGATCGTCATCTCCTCGGACACCTCGTCGTGCTTGCGCCCCATGAAGCGCTTGATCGAGAACACCGTGTTCTCGGGGTTCGTCACCTGCTGGCGCTTCGCGGGCGCGCCGACGAGCCTCTGCGAGTCCTTCGTGAACGCCACGACCGACGGCGTCGTGCGCCCGCCCTCCGCGTTCGGGATGACCGTCGGCTCGCCGCCTTCGATCACCGCCATGCACGAGTTCGTCGTGCCGAGATCGATACCGATCACCTTTGCCATGCCTTCCTCCAATTCAAGTGTGGTTGGTGGATAAAATCTAAGCCTTATAGTATCAACTACGCCGCGATAGGCTGCACGACCGATGGCCGATCCACGCGTCGAGAGCTATGCCTCGCTCCTCGTCGAGCGCTGCGTCGACGTGCAGCCCGGCTGGCAGGTGCTCGTGCGCTCGTCTCCCGAAGGCCGCCCGCTCGTCGAGGAGATCGTGCGCCAGATCGGACGGCGCGGCGCCTACGCGCTCACGCGCTACGCGTTCTCCGCCTACTCGCCCTGGGTGGCCGAAGCGCCCGAGGAGCAGCTCGGCGCGCTCGCGGAGATCGACGCGTACGAGCTCGACAATGCGGACTGCCTCGTCGTCATCGACGCGCCGGAGAACACGCGCGACGGATCGGACATCGCCCCCGAGCGGCTCGCCCTCCGCCGGCAGGCGGGACGCCCCCACGCCGAGCCCTTCTTTGCCGGCACGAAGCCGTGGGTGGGCTGCCAGTTCGCGACCGCGGCGCTCGCTCAGGACGCGGGCATGGGCATCACACGCGTTCGAGGAGTTCCTCTACGGCGCCGTGCTCGTCGACTGGGAGGCGCTCGGCGAGCGGATGCGCGAGATCGCGGCGCACTTCGACGCCGCCAGCACGGTGCGGGTGACCGGCGAGGCTACGGATCTCAGCTTCAGCCTCGAGGGCCGTTCGGGCTGGGTCGACGCGATCGGCGCGAACATGCCCGGCGGCGAGGTCTTCTACAGCCCGGTCGAGAGCTCGACCGAGGGTGTCGTCACGTTCTCCGAGTACCCGGCGTGCTACGCGGGACGCGCGGTCGACGGCGTCAGCCTGCGCTACGAAGGCGGCCGCATCGTCGACGCGAGCGCGAGCTCGGACGAGGACTTCCTCCTCGCGACGCTCGACACCGACGACGGTGCGCGCGTGCTCGGCGAGTTCGGCATCGGCTGCAACCCCGGCATCACGAAGCACACGAAGAACACCTTGTTCGACGAGAAGATCGAGGGCACGGTGCACTTTGCGATCGGCAACGGCTTCCCGTTCATCGGCGGCGAGAACATCTCGGCCGTCCACTGGGACATGGTCAAGGACCTGCGTTCGGGCGGGACGATCGAGCTCGACGGCGAGGTCGTCCAGCGTGACGGAGAGTGGCTGATCTAGTGCAGGACCCTCGCATCGAGCGCTACGCAAAGCTTCTCGTCGAGCGCTGCCTCGACGTGCAGCCCGGCTGGGAGGTCCTCATCCGCTCCACCCCGCTCGCGCGCCCGTTGATCGAGGAGCTCCAGCGGCTGATCGCACGCCGCGGCGCGTACGCGATCGTGCGACTGAGCTGGTCGTCGCTCTGGCCGATCGACGTCGACTGGGCCGGAGCCGCGCCAGAAGCGCTCCTCGCCGAGCTGCCCGAGATCGACCGCTTCGCCTGCGACCGGATGGACGCGCGCATCACGCTCGACGCCCCCGAGAACACCCGCGCGGAGGCTGACGTCCCCGCCGAGCGTCTCGCCCTCGTCAAGACGGCGGCGAACGTCTTCTACCGGCGGACGATGACCTCCGAGATCCCGTGGGTCAGCTGCCAGTACCCGACGAACGCGCTTGCCCAGGAGGCCGGCCTCACGCTGGCACAGCTGACGGACACGCTGTTCGACGCGTGCTTGCTCGACTGGGATGCCGAGGGCGAACGCATGCGCCGCTATGCCGATCGGTTCGACGCTGCTGCCGAGATCCGCATCGTCGGCGGGGGTACCGACCTCACGATCAGCCTCGCAGACCGGCACGGCGAGGTGGACGACGGGCGCAAGAACATGCCGGGGGGCGAGTTCTTCTTCGCGCCCGTCGAGGACTCGGCCGAAGGCGTGATCGCGTTCTCCGAGTACCCCGCTGTCCACGAGGGTCACGAGCTCGAGGGAATCAGGCTCGAGTTCAAGGAGGGCCGCGTCGTCGACGCCACAGCCACGAAGGGCGAGGAGCTGCTCCACGCGATCCTCGACCGCGACGAGGGCGCTCGTCGCATCGGCGAGCTCGGCATCGGCTGCAACCCCGGCATCACGCGGTTCATGAAGAACGTCCTCTTCGACGAGAAGATCGACGGCTCGATCCACCTCGCGCTCGGCCAGAGCTACACGTCGATCGGCGGCCTCAACGAGAGCGCGATCCACTGGGACATCGTGAAGGACCTCCGCGTCGGGCGGCCGCATCGAGCTCGACGGCGAGGTCGTGCAGGAGAGCGGCACCTGGCTCGTGTGACCCGGCGCGTGGCTCTCGCCACGTGCGCTGCTCTCCCGGATCTCGACGCGGACGACCAGCCGCTCATCGCGGCTCTCGACGCGCACGGCGTCAGCGCCGAGCCTGCCGTCTGGGACGACGCCTCGGTCGACTGGAGCCACTTCGATCTCGTCGTCCTCCGATCGACGTGGGACTACGCAGAGCGGCGCGGACGCGTTTCTCGCCTGGGTGTCGTCGCTTGGGCGCGTGCTGAACACGCCCGCCGTGCTCGCCTGGGGGACCGACAAGGAGCGCTATCTCACCATGCTGCGCGACGCAGGCGTGCCGATCGTGCCGACGGAGTTCATCCGCCCGGGGTCGGCCTTCGAGGCGCCTGCCCGGCCGTTCGTCGTCAAGCCGGCGATCTCGGCAGGCGGTCGGATGTCGGCGCGATTCGCGCCGTCGGACGGTCGCGGACGCGGCCGCTCTGGCAGCGAGGATCCACGGAGAAGGACGGACGGTCATGGTGCAGCCACACCTCGACACCGAGGAGACGTCGCTCGTCTACGTCGACGGCGGGTTCTCCCACGCTCTGCGCCGGCGCGCTCCGCTTCCCGCCACACGCGAGCGTGACGTTCTGTACCTCGACGAGGAGCTCGCCCCGTGGACGGCGACGGGCGAGGAGCGCGCCGTCGCAGAGGCGGCCCTCGCCTGCGTGCCAGAGCCGCTTCTCTACGGCCGCGTCGACCTCCTCGGCGGGCTCGTGCTCGAGGTCGAGGTCGTCGAGCCGTCGCTCTATCTCTCCTACGGGGCGGGATCCTGTGAGTCGTTCGCCGCGGCGATCGCACGGCGCGTAGCCGAGAGCCAGCGCCTGCGCACGACGCCCGAGAACGGCCCCACGACGAACCAGTAGCGGCGGAACGCGCGGCGCGCGGCCTCGTCGGTCGCTGCGATTCGCGTCTCGGTCGACAGGCGGCAGCCCCCGCAGAGCGGTTCCGCCCGCACGTCGACGGCCATGCGCACCGATCCGGGACGAGCGTCGGCAAACGGCCCGAGCCCGCCGCGCGGCCGCCACGGCGTGCCGGTCGCCCCCACGACCACCTCCGTCGCGCTTCGCGTGAGCACGTCGAAGCCCATGCGCTCGAGGGCGGCACCGATCGACCGGCCCTCGCCCGAGCCCGCGGAGGCAGAAGAGCGCTCGCACGATCGGGTCGGGCGCGACGGGGACGGCGAGGAACGCTGCGAGCGCTTCCTCCGGCGAGCAGGGCAACTCGATCGTGTGTGCCTCGCTCCAGTCGAACGCCGGCAGCGCCGCATCGAGCGCACGGTCGCTGAAGGAGCCGTGCCGCGAACGCATCGCGCGATGCTCGCACACGCGCTTGATCCGGGTTGCCGTCGCTAGGCTGGTGCACGTGACCGTCACGGACACGTTCGCGCGGCCGCTCCGCGACCTGCGCATCTCGGTCACCGACCGCTGCAACTTCCGCTGCGTCTACTGCATGCCGAAGGAGGTCTTCGGTCGCGACCACGCCTTCCTCCCGCGTGCCGAGCTCCTGACCTTCGAGGAGATCGAGCGGGTTGCGGGCGTGTTCATCGGGCTCGGCGTGTCGAAGCTTCGGATCACGGGCGGGGAGCCGCTCATCCGCCGCGACGTCGACCAGCTCGTCGCGCGCCTGGCCGGTCTCGGCCCGGTGGACATCGCGCTGACGACGAACGGCGCGCTCCTCGCGCCGCACGCCGAGAGGCTCGCGGCGGCTGGGCTATCGCGGGTGACGGTCAGCCTCGACTCGCTCGACGACGCCATCTTCCGCGCGATGAACGATGTCGACTTCCCCGTGTCGCGCGTGCTCGACGGGATCGAGGCTGCGCGGAAGGCGGGCCTACCCGCGAAGGTCAACGTCGTCGTCAAGCGCGGCCTGAACGACGGCTCTCTCGTCGACATGGCGCGCCACTTCCGCGGCACCGGACACACGCTTCGCTTCATCGAGTACATGGACGTCGGCCACACGAACGGCTGGCGCCTCGACGACGTCGTCCCCGCCTCCGAGATCGTGGCGACGATCGGCGAGGCGTTCCCGCTCGAGCCGGTGGAGCCCGCCTATCGCGGCGAGGTGGCGGGGCGCTACCGCTACCTCGACGGTGCCGGCGAGATCGGCGTGATCGCGTCGGTCACACAGCCCTTCTGCGGCGATTGCACGCGCGCGCGGCTCTCGGCCGACGGCCGTCTCTACACGTGCCTGTTCGCCGTACGCGGGCACGACGTCCGCGAGCTGCTCCGGTCGGGCGCTTCGGACAAGGAGCTCGAGGACGCCGTGACGGGCATCTGGTCGCGCCGCACGGACCGGTATTCGGAGCTCCGAACAGCGGAGACGGCCGCGCTCCCCAAGGTGGAAATGTCGTTTATCGGTGGATAGGTGACAGCTCGGTTGGCCGCGGCCGGTCGAGGCGTTAGAATCCTGGCTGCCGTGGCGGGAGCAAGCTTGGTCGAACGCGCATGACGGCGGCTGTCGCGGCGATCGGCAGCCGATATCTGCCTCGAGGTTGGCGCGACTTCGGGCGCCAGCTCGCGATCTGGTTCGGCTTCCTGCTCGCGTATCAGGTCGTCCGCGGCATCGCCGACCGCAACCCGGCGCGCGCGTTCGAGAACGGCCTCTGGGTGATCGACGTCGAGCAGCGCGTGACCGGGCTCGTCGAGCTGTCGTTCCAGAAGTTCACGGCGTCGTCGGAGTTCCTCACCGCCGCCGTCTCGTGGACGTACTGGCAGTCCGAGTTCACCGTCGTAGGCTTGACGCTCCTCTGGGTGTATCTCCGCCGCAACGACAGCTTCTATCGCTTCCGCAACTGGATCCTCCTCGCGAACGCGATCGGTCTCGTCGGCTACGTGGCCGCGCCAACCGCGCCGCCGAGGATGTTCCAGACGCTCGGGTTCAAGGACACGCTGTTCGAGTTCGGCACGCTCAACCACGGCTCTGGTCTCATCGAGCTCGCCTCCAACCCGTACGCCGCAATGCCGAGCCTCCACGCGGCGGACGCCTTCATCGTCGGCGTGAGCATGGCGCTCATCGTCCGCAGCCGCTGGGCGAAGGCTCTCTGGATCGCCTGGCCGGCCTGGGTCTGGTTCTCGGTGATGGCGACGGCCAACCACTTCTGGCTCGACATCGCCGCCGGGCTCCTCGTCGCGCTGATCGCCGGCGCGATCGTCTACCGCAGGCAGCTGCGCCGCGTGCTCGGCCGTCCACCTCAGACGGCGTAGAGTCTCGCGACATGTCCGAGGCACCCCCGGGCGGCGGCAAGCCGGATCCGCACGTCGGCGAGCTCGACCGCGTCAAGCAGGAGTACACGCAGGCGGCACGCGAGATCCTCCAGCGGTCGATGCGTGGCGTCGCGAAGACGAAGCTCACGCCGGACATGCTCACGCTCGCGGGCGTGACGCTGTGCCTCGCGGGCGCAGTTCTCGTCGGCTTCGAGCAGCGCAACGAGTACCTCTTCTTCTGGCTCGGCGGCCTGCTGTTCGTCGTCGGCTCCGTCGCCGACATCCTCGACGGCGCACTCGCACGGGCGGCAAGCAAGGGAACGGTCTTCGGCGCGTTCCTCGATTCGAGCTTCGACCGCCTCGGGGAGGCGGCCATGCTCGCCGCGATCGGCCTCGCCTTCATGCGCGACGGAAACGAGATCGCACTCGTGGCGGCGTTCGCCGCCGTCATCGGATCGTTCCTCGTCAGCTATACGCGTGCCAAGGCCGAGTCGCTCGGACTCCGGGCCGACGTCGGCTTCGGCTCACGCGTGGAGCGTGTCGTGCTGATCTCGATCGGCCTCGGGCTCGCCCCGTGGGGACTGCTCCAGTGGCCGATCTACGCGCTCGCGGCGATCGCCTGGCTGACGGTGGGCCAGCGCATCCTCTTCGTCCGCCGCCAGCTTCGCGACCTCGCTCGCTCCAGACTAGGGAAAACCCTGGTGCCAGCGGCGACGTGCCCGGCTAGTGTCGCGGCATGACGACCACACGGCTCGTAGCGGCGATCGCCACACTTGCCGTCGCACTCGGAGTCGCTTCGGCGACCTCGGCCGCGCCACAGGTCGCGAATGCTGCGTGTGGCACGTTCGCCGGTCCGATGTGGACACTCGTCGACCCGATGAAGGATCCGGTTAACCAGACGGGGACGACATGGAAGGTGCAAAAGAGCGGCGTCACGTGCGCCTACGCGCTCACGTGGGCGAAGAAGCTCGTCAAGACGCCATTCAAGGGCGAGGCCCTGACGAAGTTCAAGGTCGTTCCGAAGGGCTGGACGTGCATCGCCGGCGGCGGGCTGACGGGCGGCGGCAAGGGGACTCCCGGCCAGTGCAATCTCGGTGCGCAAGATGATCTTCTGGGCGCCGAAGTACCCGTGATGAAGAGCGGCGGCGACCGTGCGTAGCGGTTTCGCCTTCCTCACCGTCGTGGCCGTGCTCGCACTCGCCGTGCCGAGCGCCGCCGCGAGACCCCCGGACACGGCGAGGATCGTCGAGCACGTCTCGGCCGGCGGCGTGAAGCTCGGCGCGTCACGCTCCTCGGTCACGCGCGCGTGGGGTTCCGCCAACGAGTGCGTGACGGTGCTGAAGAGCTGGGCGAGCAATCCGGGCGTCGTGCAGTGCACGTGGGGCGCACGCGGGCAACGACCGGGCCAGCTCGAGGTCGAGTTCCTCCGGTCGAAGGCGGTCGCCATCCACGTCCGGCTGATCCCGTTCGTCGACGGTCGGTTTCCGGGCTGGAAGACGACGAAAGGCATCGCGCTGGCCGCCACGCCGGCGGCAGTGCAGGCCGCGTACGGAGCGGCGCAGTTGCGACGCGCCGCCGGCGACCGTGCCTACGGATGGCACTACTACCTCTCGAAGCAAGACGGGGAGTCGGTCGTCGAGACGCGGTTCTCGTTCCCGCAAGACTACGACCGAGATCAGACCCTGCGCCAGATCGCGCTCTATGACCTCGACGTGCGCGACATCTGCGGCACTGTCGACGGCCCGCATTGGAAGACAGGTCGTAGCTCGTCGCCGTCCGAGGGCGGCA
Source organism: uncultured Actinomycetes bacterium (assembly GCA_963724675.1). Classification (GTDB taxonomy): domain Bacteria; phylum Actinomycetota; class Thermoleophilia; order Gaiellales; family Gaiellaceae; genus PALSA-612. The sequence goes on from CAVRVP010000002.1 coordinate 189,388, forward strand.
CGCGATTCCTCGTCTACCGGACAGCCGGATTCGCGCGGCCGGGTGTGAAGTGCGCGTTCGCACGATCATGGGTGACCAAGCTGCTGGGACAACGCCCGCGCAAGCTCTATCCGACATCGAGCTCGTCGAACTTCCTCGCCGGACCGACGCGTCCCAAGAAGTACATCTGCAGCGGCCAGACGGGCGGCCGAGGCAGTAACCAGAACCCCGTCTACCTCAAGACCGGGTCCCTGGCCGATCCTCGGCGGCTGTTCACCCCAGAGCGGCCAAGGCTTCAGCTGGGCGCCCGACCGGACGACGGATCACGACAACGACGGCGAGTAGTCAGTGGGGAGTCGCGCCATCCGCACGCCGCACCGCCTGTCATAGTCGCAGCATCGACCTCGACCACCTCGCCCGAGCACTAGCCGAGCCGATGCCCCGTCGGCGGGCGCTCCGCCTGCTCGGCGGCGTGCTGGCCACGGCGACGATCCCCGGGCTGGGCGCGTCTGGCGCGCTTGCCGGCGGACGCCGCTCGACGGAGTGTCCCGGCAAGACGAAGCGCTGCTTCGTGAAGATTCCCTTCGGGACGCACGAGGGCGGCTGTTACTACCCGAACGTCGAGAAGTGCTGCATCGGACCGAACATCGACCCCGTCCACCCGAACCAGATGTCCTGGATTTGCGGCAAGAACGACGGCTGTGGGAAGGCGGGGGCGTGCGAACGCGCATGCCCGCAGGACACCTTCAAGTGCGGCAAGGCTTGCTGTCAGAAAGTGCGGCCCACGCTCCCGGCAGAGGTGTGCTACCAGAACCGCTGCCGGCCGGCGTGCCCCTCGAACACGACGAAGTGCGGGACCACGTGCTGCACGAAGAAGCAGACATGCAAGAACGGCAAGTGCTGCGAGAAGTGCGGCGGCAACGGCGCGTGCTGCGATCCGGCGACGACCTACTGCTGCCGCGAGCCCGGCGATCCGAAGAGCCCGGGCCGCTGCTGCAAGAAGGACAAGGAGTCTTGCTGCGGCGTCGGCCCGCCAGACAAGCAGGTGCGCATGTGCTGCGCCAAGCCCAACAAGTGCACGCGGCAGTTGCCGGAGGGAATCGGCGGTCTGACGGCCGCGTCGCCATGGGTGTGCTGCCCGCCGGATCGTCAGGTACCCATCGACGAGACCCGACCGAAGGAGATCAAGGCGTGCTGCGCGCCCGGCCAGGTGACGCTGGGTGGAAAGCTCGTGGTGGGCAATGGGATCCAAGGCATGTGCTGCAACAAGGCCCAGGTGTGCGGCTCCGGCGCCGCCATCACGTGCTGCCAGACGGGTCAGTCGTGCATCGGCGGCACGACCTGCGCCTGAGCTCTCCGTAACAGCCGCCAGGCCAGAGGCGGCTTTACAACCGCGGGCAATGCGACTGTTACCGTGCGACACCACAAGCGGCTTTCCACGTCGCCATCGAACCAATCAAAGGGGTCATCGAATGAGCGTATGGAAGCGCCGCTTCGCCGGCACTGCCGGAATCCTTTTCGTGTTCCTGCTTCTCACCGGGTCACTGGCTGCTCGCCCTAGCGTCATCCCGAGCGGGAATCTCGTGCAGAACCCCGGCGCCGAGGACAGCCCCGGCGCCGCCGTGCCCATCGTCCAGCGGCCTGTCGGTTGGACGACGACCGGGAACCTCTCGGCCTGGCAGTACGCCCCGCGGGAGTCGGACTGGCCGACGCAGGCGTTCGCCGCGACGATCGGCGGGGGCAAGAACTTCTTCGCCGGTGGGCCTGGTGACAACTCCGGCAAAGAGTCGACACACACGGCGACCCAGACGATCGACGTTGCGGGAGCCGCCACCGAGATTGACGCCGCTCAGGTCGGTTCGACGCTCTCGGCCTTCATCGGTGGCTACACCGTGGCTAAGGATACCGCGACGGTGACCGCCCGCTTCCTCAACGCCGCGGGAGCCCAACTAGGCAGCGTCCGTGTCGGTCCGGTCAGCATCGATGACAGGAAGGGCCTGACCGTGCTGATCAAGCGCGCCGCCCAGGCGAACCTTCCTCCGCTGACACGGAGCATCGCCGTCGTCATCGCGGTCATAGGCGACGGAAACGGCCAGCACCACGCCTTCATCGACAACATCTCGCTGACGCTCGGCGCGGCGGTCGTCGCCAAGCCCACACTCGTCGTCACGTGCAAGACAAAGAAGATCTCGGCGACGGTCAAGCCGGCCAAGGGCGTCGCGGTGACAGCGGTGACGTTCCTTCTGAACGGCAAGGCGAAGGCCACTGACAGGAAGGCCCCGTTCGCGGCGAAGTTCGCCACGAAAGGCCTCTCCGCACAGGTCCGCGTGGGAGCCCGCGTGACCTCGGGTGGCAAGGTCGTCACGCTCACGAAGTCGATCAAGCGGTGCTGAGCGCGAGGTGAGGCCGAGCGCCTTCGACAACCTCGCTCGAAGCCTCTCGGACCCGATGCCACGGCGGCGAGCTCTTCAGCTCGCCGCCGCCGCGGTCGCCGGAGTCATCGTGCCCGGGCTCCGTCCGCGGACGGCTGGCGCGTCAGCGACGAGGTCAGCCGTGACGTGCCCTCCCGGGAGTCTCAATACGTGTGAAAAACAGTTCGGGCCAGGCAAGTGGGAATGTTGCAAGATCGCCCCGCCGAGCGAGAACTACCAGTGCTGCCACGCAGGCAAGTGCTGCGGTGGTCCTTGCTGCGCGGACGACGAGTTCTGTATCGACCTGAAGTGCATCCCGGGGTGCAAGTTCGACCATCCCATTCTCGGTCCGGAGGTGAGGCGCTTCGACCCCAAGACACAATGCTGCACGCCTCGGGGCGTCCAACCCAAGTTCGAGGGTTTCAGCGCCCGCGTCTGCAAGGAGACGCTGACGAAGCGTCCGAAGTCTGAGAAGTACAAGCCGTCGAAGAACGGCTGCGGGTCGAAGGACTTCGACGTGCCCGACACCTGGCCGGCAAAGGGCCCGGGCAAGAAGGCCAACTTCACGCCGTCCTGCAACACGCATGACGTCTGTTACGGCACGTGCAAGAAGGACAAGGACGCGTGCGACAAGGCGTTCTGCACCGACCTTAGAAACGCCTGTAAGAAGACGTGGCCGAACGCGGCGGACAGCAAGCGCCGCTCTGGCTGCGAGGACCGCGCGGACTTCTATTGCGCAGGCGTCATCCTCGCCGGCGACTCGGCCTACTGGAACGCACAGGAAGAGGCTTGTCACTGCTGTAAGTGAACGACCGGGGGCTGAGTGACCCGAGTTGCTCCGGCGCGCGATAGCCCCGATCATGTCGTCGTATGAGCGAGCTCTTCGACGAGTTCGCACGTGCGCTCGCACGGCCGATGCCGCGGCGCCGGGCGCTTCGCGTGCTCGGAGGGCTCGTGCTCGCCAGCACGGCGCTGGGACGGGTAGACCCGGCCAGAGCGGCGGCTCGCGGTGCCTGCTCACCGTCCGATCTCGAGCAGAACGAGCAGTTCTGTAAGGACCTGTCCCAGGCGAAGGGCCGACGGCATGTGCCTTGCATCGCGCCGATCGGTGTCGGATGCACTGCGACCTGCTGCCCGCCCGGGTACTACTGCTGCCAGTTCAGCCTCGGTGGCATGACGTGCTGCCACCCGGACTTCGGGGGCATTTGCAAAGCGCCTCAGCTCGGCGGCGACCCGTGCCTCGGCGCGTGCCGGCCGGGTGAGGTGAAGTGCGGGCGCAGGTGCTGCCCCAGAGGGCAGAAATGCCGCAATGGCAAGTGCTGCAAGAAGTGCGGCGACAAGAAGGCGTGCTGCATCGCCGGCGAGACGTGCTGCCGCGACAAGTGCTGCAAGGCGAAGGAGAAGTGCTGCGTCAACGACGCCAAGACGATGTGCTGTGAGCCGGGCTACGGCTGCGCCGTCCCTATCCTCCCTGGGGACATCGGCATCAGGCCCCGCACGCCCGTGATCTGTTGCCCGCCCGAGCGGCTGCATTCGAACCCGAAGCTCTGCTGCCCGCCCGGCCAAGTAGCGCTGCGCGGGCCGGGCCAGAGAGTCGGGCCTGGCCTCAGCCCCTACTGCTGTCCGCGCGGTCGGATGTGCAACGGGAAGTGCTGCCAGAGGGGCCTGACCGGCACCGAGACGTGCTGCGACGGCAGCTGCGTGGACATGCAGTTCAGCCCGCAGCATTGCGGACGATGCGGCAGGCAGTGCGTCGGGACACAGCGTTGCGTGAACGGCACCTGCGTCACCTAGTCACTCTGCGTTTCGTTTTTTCCCCTCGCCTGTACCGGATCGAGCCTACGAGCAGCTTCCGCTTCGGACGGATCCGTGTGACAATTCGCGCGTGAGCGAGCTTCACGGCAAGCTGACACGGGTCGCGGTCTTCGTCGTCGCGGCTGCCGCTGTGGCGGTCGGGGCCACGGCTGCGGGTGCCACACCGGGGGTCTCGGCGTCAGCTGCGGCGAAGCCGAACTGGCTGGTCATCCCGGCCTTCTGGCCGGCTGATTCGGGGACGAACGTGGTCGGCTCGGCCTCCGGTCGGGGCTGGATCGGGTTTGCCCGGGGCGACGGCGACTCGCGTTCGACGCTCCTCGGCAGTCTTCGCCGTGTCGGGGGCAAGTTGTCCTTCGCGAAGGCGGTGTTGCCTCGGTCGCAGCCCCCGATGATGATCCTGGGCTCGAATCTCGTCTACCACTTGCCGGACGCGTCCGGCGACCCTGGAGCGCTTCGGACGGCACCGCTGCTCGCGAACGGCAGCGTCGGAGTGCCGAAAGCCGTGCCCGACGATCCGGAGAGCATCCCGCCGCAGCAATACAACCCTGGCGTTTACGACGGCATTCACGTGGATGACCGGTTCGTGTGGGTGCTCACTGGCTACAAACCACGCCTCAGCCCGGTGACGGACTTCTTGTGGGCCTGCTGCACGAGTGCCGGCGAGCTCATGGACCTTTCCCGATTCATCGATCACGAACGAGTCATGGACTTCTTACAGCTCGGTCGCGACGCTAAGGGGCGGCTCTGGCTCGCTTGGCTCGATGCGATCCCTCGGAAGGTCTGGGGCGCCGTGCGGATGGTCGAACTCGACCCGGACACGCTTGCCCCGCGTACCCCCAAGACGTTCGTCGCTCCTGCGCCCGACTCGTGGATGCGGCCCAGACTCGTCTGCGCCGATCTCTGCCGGATGGTCATGGACGATCTCGGCGGCGACATCTTCACCTGGGCGCCAGGCGAACGCTCGGCGACCCGGATGTACTTGGGGACGCGCGAGAACCATGCGACCCTTCTCGACGCGTCTTTCCGCAACGGCAACCTCGTAGTGGCCAGCGAAACGTCCCGCCAGCTCCACCGCCCCCCTTGGAATGTCCAGGAGATCACTCTTGTGCGCGGCGACACCCGAGGGTCGCACTCTCGTCGTGCGGGCTCGATCGCCCCGGCTCCGTTTGGACCGAGCAGCCCCTTCCAGTGGCGACCCCCCGTCGACGCAGCCTTCGTGCCAGGCGGCCTCGTCTTCTTCAAGAAGTACTACCACTTCCGAGAACCAAACCAGACCCGCGTCCTCGCCGGCTTCCTACCTCTCGCCCGTTAGGTCGTACGTGATACCCACAGAGACATCCGATAGCTTCGTCCGGGGACGGCTCGTGACGCTACGGCCTCGGCGGGCAGCGCCATGAGCGAGTTCCTCGACGAGCTCGCGCGCGCGGTTGCGCAGCCGATGCCGCGCTCGCGGGCGCTCCGGCTCCTGGGCGGCGCGCTCGTGTCTGCGGCTGTTCCACTCGCGCGCCCAGGCTTGCAGGCGGCGCGCAGCGCCTCGTCTCGGCGGGCGAAGTGCGGCCAGCCCGGCCAAAATTGCGATAACGGATCGTCGCGCACCTTCGTCTGTGGGTGCGACTTCTACGAAGGTTGCTTCAAGGAGTGCTGCGATCCCGCCATCGAAATCTGCTGCAAGTCTGATGAGGGTCCGCAAGCGCCGGGCCACCCTCCGTGCAAGAACGCTTGCTGCGAGAAAGACACTCAGAAATGTGGAACCGGCAAGTCAGGCGATCCTTTGTGCGTCTGCAAGCAGCCATGCGGTAAAGCGTGCTGCAAAGCGGAGGAGTTTTGCTTCGAGAAGGAAGTGAACCTCTGCTGCAACGAGACTGAGAAGGGCTGTCGGCAGCGAGATCCAGGCGGTTCGGTTACCCGGGCCTTCTGCTGCCCGCAGGGGACTCGTTGCTGCGCGGGGGTCAAGGAAGGCAGCGGCGCCGACTGCTGTGGCAAGGACCAGATCTGCGACTACACGACGGGCTTCTGTCGCTGCTCCAAGACCGCTCGGCCCTGTGGCCAATACGCGTGCTGCGAGAAGGGCGAGACGTGCTGCCCCGGCAAGAAAGTGTGCTGCAAGGCGAAGCAGGAGTGCTGCGGCGATACCTGCTGTGCGCCGCCGCTCGTCTGCGGGAGACGCAATGGCATCTATATCTGCTGCACACGGGCGAGGCTTCGTGCGGGAGGCTTCTGTTGCCCCTCCGGAACCGTTCCGGCCCCAAAGGGATGCTGTCCTCCGGCGGACCGCGACTGCTGCACCGGCGACTTCCCCCCGCTACCAAAGAAGGGCTACGTCTGCGTGAACGGCAAGCTGGTCAAGGGGTGACCCGCTCGTGATGGCACCCCTCGTCCTTGCGGCTCGCGTCGGGCTGGCGATCGTCTTCGCGATCGCGGGAGCGGCGAAGCTCGCGGATCGCGAGGGGACAAAGAAGGCCGTCGTCGCGTTCGGTGCGCCCGAGCGACTTGCCGCACCGCTCGCCCTGCTCCTACCGCTCGCGGAGCTCTCCGTCGCGGGACTGCTGCTTCCGGCGGCCACCGCCCCGTACGGCGCAATTGGCGCGCTCGTGCTGCTCGCCGTGTTCAGCATCGCGATCGCCGTCAGCCTCGCACGCGGAAGAGCGCCGGACTGCCACTGCTTCGGCCAGTTGCACTCAGCGCCTGCCAGCTGGAAGACGCTCGTCCGCAACGGCGTCCTCGCCGCGATCGCAGTCGTCGCGCTCGTGGGATCGATCGCCGAGCCGGACGCAAGCGCAGTGGCGTGGATCGGCGACCTTGGGGGGTCAGAGCTTCTCGCACTCGCAGTCGCCGTCGCGGCGACCCTCTTGCTCGTCGTCGGCGCGTTCGCGTTCCTCACGCTCATGCGCTCGTACGGACAGCTGCTCGTGCGCCTGGACCGCGTGGAAGCTGCGCTGACCAACGCAGGCCTCGAGATCGACACGGTCGAAGACCTACCGCAGGTCGGCCTCGAGCCGGGTACACCGGCGCCGGCGTTCAGTCTCGCCTCAGTCGCTGGCGAGACCGTCTCGCTCGACACGATCACAGCAACGGGGAAACCGGCCATCCTCCTATTCACGAGCCCGAGCTGCGGGCCGTGCAAGGGATTGCTTCCGATCGTCGCCGGCTGGCAGCGCGAGCACGGCGACACGCTGACCGCGTTCGTCGCCGCAGACGCCACGGCGGAGGAAGCGCGCAAAGAGGCCGAGGAGTTCGAGCTCGCCAACGTCCTCGTCGACGATGGACGCGCCGTCTACGACGCGTATCAGGCCAACGGCACACCCAGCGCGGTGGTCGTCGCCCCCGACGGAACGATCGGCAGCTGGGTCGCATCGGGGAGCGAGTGGATCGAGCAACTCGTGGCGCAAGTCGTCGCAGGTCCGGACGAGGAAGAAGGGCTTCCGGTCGGAGCGGACGCACCGGCCCTCGAGCTGCCGTCGCTCGAGGGCGAAACCGTGTCGGTCGAGTCGCTGCGCGGGCGCGAGACCCTCTTCCTCTTCTGGAATCCGGATTGCGGCTATTGCAGGTCGATGCACGACGACCTTCTCGCCTGGGAGACAGCGACGAACGGCGCAACTCGTCGCCTCGTCGTCGTGTCCTCGGGTGACAAGGAGAGCACGCGGGCGGAGGGCTTTGCCTCGCTCGTCCTGCTGGACGAGGACTTCAGCGCGGGGACGGCATTCGGCGCGAACGGGACGCCAATGGCCGTCCTTGTCGACGCCGAGGGCCGCATCGGCTCGCCTGCAGTCGCGGGCGCTGACGCGGTGCTGGAGCTCGCGAAGGGCGGACGTTGATCGGTAGAGCCCGCCGATGACGCGCTTCCTCGACGAGCTCGCGCGCTCGTTGGCCCAGCCGATGCCGCGACGGCGGGCGCTGCGTGTGCTCGGAGGCACCATCGTCATGGCTACCGTTCCCGGCGGCCTGCGCCCGGCGGTGGCGCGTGCGCGGCAGGTCGGCTCGACCCTGACCACGGCCTGCGATCCCAAGTGCACCGGAGATCGACCCGTCAAGTGCGTCTGCCCCGCTGAGGGCGGCTGCTATATCGGCGGCTGCGGTGAGCCGGGATCGACCTGCTGTTGCTTTGCGGAGAGCAATGCCGGTATTCCGGGTGCTGTCGTCTGTCCCCCTGGCTACTCGTGCGGCGGGGGTAAGGGCAAGCCGAACTGCGTCTGTAAGCGCCCCTGCGGAGACACGTGCTGCAAGGTCGGGGAGACGTGCGCCGACCCCGACCTCGGGTACTGCTGTTCCGCGAGAGAGACCCCGTGCCGGGGAGGGAACACCGTCTCCTGCTGCAAGCCCGACAAGTTCTGCTGCTCCGGGACGTGCTGTCCCCCTCGAACTCGCTGCCAACCGGGGAAGCCCGGGAAGTGCAACCCCTGCCCGAAGGACTCGAAGAAGTGCGGCAAGACGTGCTGCATCAAGGGCGAGACGTGCTGCGGCGGCAAGTGCTGCCCCAAGACGAAGAAGTGCTGCCCGTCGGACATCTGCTGCGACAAGAAGGACTCGTGCTGCGGTGAGACGTGCTGCAAGGACAAGCAGAAATGCTGTGGCGACCACTGCTGCCCTGAGCCGAAGACGTGCTGCGGCAAGGGCTGCTGCAACCAGGGGTCGACATGCATCACGACGGCGACGGGGCAGCCCTTCGGGTGCTGCCCGAATGCACGGGTCGCACAGACCCCGGCCGGGAAGGTGTGCTGCCCACCGGGCTACAAGGTCGTCCAAGGTGCGTGCTGCCCGATCAGCGGGTCTTGCACTCAATGCGATCCGCCGTGCCCGCGAGGGCAGTACTGCCAGAACGGCTATTGCCTCCAGCCTTGAGGACGGGACGTCTGCTCCCTGTCGTGGTGCTGTCGGGCGTTGTCGTCGCTCAGGCAGCCGGCGGAAGTCGTCCGACACCGGGGAGGGGAGAGATCGCCTACCAGGGATCGTTCACGGGTCCGCAGCTCGGCAGCTCCAAGACCATCGACTTTCGAGTTCGCCGGAGGGAGCCCTGATCTGGCAGATCGAGGGCGACATCCCCGCTCGCTGCAAGCCCGGGCTTGGCCCGCTGGAGTTCGGCGTGCTCTTTAGCACCGTCACCAAGGGATTTCCGATTCGCGCGAACGGCACCTTCACCGTCAAACAGACGACGACGTATGAAGGGCGTACAGAGATCCTCGTCAAGGGCCCGTTCTCCGGACGCAAAGTGCGCAGGACGCCGACCATCCACCAGCGCTGGATCAAGCTGGATTGCCGGGGCAACCGCGCCTTCACCGCGAAACGCCAGTCCTAGCGGCCTCTCTCCGAAGTCGCTCACCACCAAGACTGTGGTAGTGTGCTAGCACATTGTCTGCTAGCACTTCTAAACGAAAGGGCATTCTCGTACGGATGCCCTTCTCATTGAAGCAGGCGCTCGTGCGGGAGACGGCCCGGCGAGACGCAAGCCTCAACGACGTCGCCGTCGGCATCCTCGCCGACGCGTTTCGCGTCCCCTACGTTCCGTCCGGCCGCAAGAGCCCCCTTCCCGGCTCGAGCCCCGTCGTCCTCCTGCGCGTCCCGGACGACCTCAAGCACGAGCTCGAGAAGGACGCCAAGCGCCAGAGCACGAGCGTCAACGATCTCGTCAGCCGAACCCTTGCGGACGGCCTTGCCGTCCCGCACGTCTCACGAAAGGACACCATGAGCACACAGAACGGCAAGGTGCGCGCCTCGAAGGACAAGGTGCGCGTCGCCATCATCGGCGTCGGCAACTGTGCCAACTCGCTCCTCCAGGGCGTCGAGTACTACAAGGACGCCTCGCCCGAGGACGCGGTTCCTGGCCTGATGCACGTCGACCTCGGCGGGTACCACATCTCGGACATCGAGTTCGTGGCCGCCTTCGACGTCGTCAAGGGCAAGGTCGGCGTCGACCTCGCAGACGCGATGTGGGCGCACCCGAACGACACGATCAAGTTCGCCAACGTCAGGAAGACGGGCATCACCGTCTCGCGCGGCATGACACACGACGGGATCGGCAAGTACATGGCCGAGATCGTCGAGAAGGCGCCTGGACCGACCGACGACGTCGTACGCATCCTCAAAGAGACAGGCACCGACGTGGTGGTCAACTACCTCCCCGTCGGGTCCGAGGCCGCCACGAAGTGGTACGCGGAGCAGATCCTCGAAGCGGGCGTCGGCATGGTCAACTGCATGCCGGTGTTCATCGCGCGCGAGCCGTACTGGCAGAAGCGCTTCGCTGAGGCAGGCTGTCCGATCATCGGCGACGACATCAAGTCGCAGGTCGGCGCGACCATCAGCCACCGCGTGCTCACAACGCTCTTCCAGGACCGTGGGGTTCACCTCGACCGCACGATGCAGCTCAACGTCGGCGGCAACTCCGACTTCCGCAACATGCTCGAGCGCGAGCGTCTCGAGTCGAAGAAGATCTCGAAGACGAACGCCGTCACCTCGATGCTCGACTACGACATCGGCGCGGACAACGTCCACGTCGGCCCGTCGGACTTCGTGCCGTGGCTGACCGACCGCAAGTGGGCCTACATCCGCATGGAGGGCTCGTCGTTCGGCGACGTGCCGCTGAACATCGAGCTCAAGCTCGAGGTCTGGGACTCCCCGAACTCGGCCGGCATCGTCATCGACGCCGTCCGCCTCGCGAAGCTCGCGCTGAACAACGGCACCGGCGGCGCGCTCGAGGCCCCGAGCTCGTACCTCATGAAGTCGCCGCCGAAGCAGATCCGCGACGACGAGGCACGCGAGCTCACCGAGCGGTTCATCGCGAAGAACGCCCGCACGAACGCGCAGGCCGAGGTCAAGGCCTAGGCCGAGAAAGTCCGCCCGTGACCAGGCTCGGAGGCTCGCACAGGCCCTCCCAGCCGGTCGCCGATCCGTCGCGAGCCGCTCGACCCGGTTGGGCTGCGAGGAGTGCGGCGGCAAAGCGCGTGCTGCGATCCGGCGACCAAGTTCTGGTGCCGCGAGCCCGGCGAGCCGAATGGCCCCGGGCGTTGCTGCAAGAAGGACAAGGAGTCCGTTGCGGCGTGTAGCCTGGTCGCCCGACCCGCCCGACCAAGCCTGGGAACGGCGCCAGCCTGCGTGCCCCGATCCGCGTGTCACAAGGTTGGCCACAAGGCCCAAGGGCTCGTACATTGTGATCCATGCGCGAGGGCGCACGTAGAAGTACCCGGCCTGCGACGCCTGCCGCTCGACGGGCGCCGCCGTGAGTGAGTTCTTCGACGAGCTCGCCCGGTCGCTGGCGAAGCCGATGCCGCGTTCGAGGGCAGTCCGCATGATCGGCGCCGCGGTGGTGTCCGCCGCGGTCCCGGTCGCGTTGCGCCTACCCGCAGCCCGCGCAGGTCGTCGGGGATCCACAGCGTGCCCGCCCAAGCCGACGTGCCCGCGGCAAGGCGACCCAAATTTTCCCAAGTTCTGTGGAGTCCTGAATATCGGGAACGACGGGTGCGAAAAGTACCGCTACCGCTGCTGTGGGGAGGCGGACAGCTGCTGCGACGCCGGCTGTTGTCCTCCCTGCAACGAGTGCATAGGTAAGGGGGACGACGCAACGTGCAAGCCGAAGACGGGAGTCCAGGTCTGCAGGGCCTACGACCCCGGGTCGAAGAAGTCCGAGGTGAAGTGCTGCCCGCCGACCGAATGCTGCTTCGACACCGGCCCCTTTGGCAAGGGGCAGGTCAAGGTCGCGTGCTGTCCTCGGGAGCGCTGCTGCGGGGGTGAGTGCTGCGGCCCGAAGCAGACCTGCGTCAAAGGGAAGTGCAAGTGCAACGACCCGAAGAAGAAGCGCTGCGGCAAGGACTGCTGCACCAAGGGTCAGCCCTGCTGCGAAGGCAAGATCTGTTGCAGGAAGGAGGGCGGAACCTGCTGCGGAATCGACTGCTGTGATCCCAAAACGGAGCAGAACTGCTGCGAGCAGGGGACAGGCACGAGGTGCTGCCCGAAGGGGCTGACCTGCTGCGGCAAGGAGTGCTGTACGAAGCCGGACCGGTGCATTAGGGGCCCGAAGCCGGCGTGCTGCGGCTGGGAAAACTACCTCTCGGAGGTCGGCCTTTGTTGCCCCCCGGGCACAACCGGGCTGTTCAACGTCTGCTGCTCAGTGGAGCTCGGGAAGGACTGCTGCAAGGGCGTCACATGCCCCCCGCCCAAGCCCGGCCAGCCGCCGACCGTGTGCGTCAACGGCGCGTGCAAGAGCCTTTGACCGTCGCGCACGTCGGTGTGTGACCGACTGCGCGAAGGCGACCGCCTAGAAGCGCAGGGCTAGACTCGAAGCCGATGGGCCTTCGAGTCTGCCTCGTCACGCCGTTCTCCTGGTCCGCACCGCACGACGTGAACGACCACGTCGCCGGTGTTGCGGCCGGATTGCGCAGCCTCGGCCACACGGTGGCCGTCCTCGCGCCGTCGAACCGCGCACGAGACCTCCGCGCAGGTCGTCGTGCCCTCGAACGTGGCGAGCTCGGTGACGTCGTCGCGCTCGGGCCGGCGCTCCCCGTGTCGCGGCGCAGCACGATGGCCGCGCCGGTCGGGATGCGGGCGAACCTCGCGCTCGCGCTCGCGCACGGCAGCTTCGACGTCGTCCACGGCTTCGATCCCGGCCTGCCCAGCCTCTCGTATCTCGCGCTTCGCGACACGGAAGCTCTTGCCGTTGCGACGTTTTGCTCGACCGATCGCCTCTTCTACCCGCCAGGCAAGGCGCAGCGAGAGCGGCTGCTGGGGCGCCTCGACGCACTTCTCGCGCCCTCGGGCGACGTGGCGACGGCCGCAAACGAGCACTTCCCAGGGGACTATGCGGTCGTCCCACCCGGCGTCGACACGACGCTCTTCCGGCCGAAGCGCAAGCAGAAGCGCATCGTCATCGAACTCACGTCGGGAGGCCGCGAGCCGGCTCGCGAGGCGATCCGGTCGCTCACGGACCGTCCTGGCTGGGAAGCGATCGTCCTGCGTGGCGCTGCCGGACTTCGCCCCTACGTTCCCCGAGCGCTCCGGTCGCGCGTTCACCTCCGCACGCGCCCGACCGCCGCCCAGCGTGCGGAGGCGCTCGGCGCGGCCGAGATCTTCGTTCCCGCGCCCGAGGGAAGCGAGCGTCTTGCGCTGGAGGCGGCGGCGGCCGGCGCGCTGGACGCAGACGTCTCCGTCGCGAGCTTCGACGATGTCGCCGCGCAGCTCGACGCTCTCTACCGTCGGCTGGCGGGTCGCCGGCGGCGGCGCATCCACGTGTCGGCCGATCCGCTTGCCGACCGCGACTGGATTGTCTGCGACCTCCATACGCACACGGCGTGGTCCCACGACTGCAGCGTTCCCACCGAGGACCTGCTCGACGCAGCGGAGGAGATCGGCCTCGGCGCGATCGCCGTCACCGACCACAACGTCTTCGGCGGCGCCCGCGAGGCGATCGAGCTCGCGCGACGGCGCCCGCTCAACGTCATTGCCGGAGAAGAGGTGAAGACGAAGGGCCAGGGCGAGGTGATCGGCCTCTTCCTCCGCGAAGAGATCCCGCGCGGCATGAGCTTCGCCGACACGATCGCGGCAATTCGCGCCCAGAACGGCCTCGTCTTCCTCCCCCATCCGTTCGACCGGCGACATGCGATCCCGGATGCGGCGACGCTCCACCGCCACCTCGAGGAGATCGATGTGCTCGAGGTGTACAACGCGAGGCTGCTCAAGGAGACGTACAACGACGAGGCGCTCAGATTCGCCCGCAAGTACAACCTCCTCCAGGGGGCAGGCTCGGACGCGCATGTGCTGCCGGGCATCGGCACGGGCGCGGTGCGGATGCGGGCGTTCCGGACACCCGAGGAGTTCCTCATCAGCATGCGGAGCGCCGAAATCCTCCGCCGGCCGAAGTCGCTCGCGTACCTCCAGTCGCTGAAATGGGTCGCCCAGGTCAAGGAAAAGGTCCGCTAGACGAGAATCAACCACGTAGCTCCCGTGGCGGTGCCGACCGACGAAATCTTCGAGAAGTACCTGCAGAAGGCGATTGCCGAGATCAACGACCTCGGCGACGAGATCGCCCGTGCTGCAGGTGAGTCTGCCGTGCCCGTTCTTGGCTCCGGCCACCCGATGGCGGACATCATGTTGCTGAAGTACGCGCCGCAGGGCTCCGAGATCCAGGAAGGTGTCGCGTTCTTCGGTCGTGCAGGGCAGGCCGTCCTCAAGTCGATGCAACGGCTGCGCGTCGACCCGATGGCGGTCTACGGGACGAACTGCCTCAAGTTCGTCGGTGCCGAGCCAGACGAGACGTCGAACGGCTGGCTGACCCGCGAGATCCACATCGTCCAGCCCAAGCTCGTCGTGGTCATGGGCGACGACACCCGCGGGTTTCTCAACGACATGGCCTTCCCTCTCTCCGACGAGATCCACGAGACGCTCGGAGAGCTTCAGCGGTTCACCCCCACGGTCGACGCGCTCGTCGTGCCCGACATCGATGCGGCACTCGACGACGAGACGCAAAAGAAGGCCTTCTGGACGGCGTTCAAGCCGGTCGGGGCATGGTGGGCCGAGCTCCCACCGTATTGAGCAGCCTTACGGCGTGAGCCGGTAGAAGCGCCAGAGGTCGTTCTCGATCGGTAGCACGTCGAAACCTGCGTAGCCCGCCTGCTCCGCGTATGCCCGTACCGTTTCGGGCCGCATCACGGTACCCGTGCCCGCGGCGCCTTCGCCGACCATCCCGACCGGCAGGCAGTGGAGGACGCTGAAGCCGTAGTAGAGCCGCTCGATCTCGCCCGCCGGAGCCGTGAAGGCGTCCTCTGTCTTCTCGTCACCGACGATCACCGCGCCGCCCTCGGCGAGCATTCCTCGCACCGCGCCGAGCACGTCCACCGGGTACGACATGTCGTGGAGCGACTCGAACATCGTCACGAGGTCGTACGTGCCGGCGAGCGCGGGATCGGCCGCGTCCCGCTCGTAGAACGTCACCCTGTCCTCCACGTCGGATCCTTCGAGGTTTCGGCGAGCCTTCGCGATCGACGCCGTGTCGAGGTCGATGCCGTCGACGAGCACGCGAGGGTACGCCTCTGCGATCGAGATGCTCGACCAGCCACAGCCGCAGGCGACGTCGGCCACGCGCGCGGACGGCTCGGCGAGCAGCCGCGCGTGCAGCTCAGGCACGGCCGGCAGCCACTTCTTCCCGAGGAGATGCTGGAACAGCGGCCGCGTGAACGCCTCTTGTCCTTCGTAGAGGTCGGCGCCGTACGCCTCGTAGGGAACGCCGGCACCGGAGCGGAACGCCGCGGTCAGCTCGTCGAGCGGCTTGCCGATCGCAGCGATGAAGCGACCGAAGGGCGCTACGTAGTTGAGGCTCGTCTCGTCGAGCAGCGCCTCGTCGTGTCCGGGCGGGAGCGTGTACCGCCGTGAACCGGCCTCGGCACCGACATCGTCGACGTCGAGGAGCCCGGTCGCAGCCTGCTGCTCGAGCCACTCACGTGCATAGCGCTCATCGATGCCGGCGGTAGATGCGAGGCCGCTCGACGTGAGCGGCCCCACATCTGACAGAGCCCGATAGAGCCCCAGCCGGTCACCGAGGTAGACGCCGTAGAGGTCCATCGCGCCGAGGGCCGCCTCGAAGAGGCGGCCCACGAGCGCGTCACGACGTTCCTCAGCGGTCGTTACTGCCCGCTGCAGTTCTCCTGCACCCACTTGGCAATGTTCGTCGAAGCAGCCGTCGCCCCGGTGGCGTCGATTGCCGAGAGCTTCGCGATAGCGGCCGCCGACGGAGCCTGACCCGAACTGGCGTCGTACCCCTCGAGCGCGTCCGCGACCTCACCCATGTACTTGGCAAGCACCAGGAAGTCCCCCTTGATGTCGTTGGGCGCTGCAGCGGCCAACTCGTCAAAGGCTGCCTTCGCGTCGCCCACGTTGCCCGATCCTGTGAGCGCACCCGACACCTTGGCACCGATCTGCGCAAACTCGTCGCAGTTCTCGGCCGTGGCGAAGTCGCCCGCGGCACTCGTCTCCGTCGCCTCGGTCGATGTCCGTCGCGGTCGCTTCGGTCGACTCGGCTTCGGTCGTTTCGGCTTCGGTCGTTTCGGCTTCGGTCGTCGCCAGCTCGGTCGTGTCCTCCGACGCGGAGCTCGAATCGTCCCCGCCGCAGCCGGTGAAGGCGAGCACCGACCCGGCGAGACCGAGCACCACGAGCAGCATCGTCATCCTTCGCACCATGCGTCTTCTCCCTCCTCGATTGACGTACTCCGACCCTAGTGGACCTCGTGCGGCCACGCAACACCGTCACGATCGCGCGAAGCGCGCGACCGTCTCGATGTGCGGCGTGTGCGGGAACATGTCCACCGGGCGGGCGCGCTCGAGGCGGTACCCCCACTCCGCGGCGAGCTCCTTCGCGTTCGCGGCGAGCGTGGTCGGATTGCACGAGACGTAGACGAGCCGAGGCGCTTCGAGACGACCGATCTGGCGCACGGCCTTGCCAGACCAGACCCGCGCGCGGGGGTCGACGACGACGACGTCGGGCGCACCCGAGCGCTCTCGGAGCTCCTCGAGCGAGCGCGAGACCTCCCCGGCGAAGAAGGCCGAGTTGGTGATGCCGTTCAACTCGGCGTTCTCGATCGCGCAGGCGACCGACTCCTCCGACACCTCGATGCCCCAGACCGTGAGCGCATGCTTTGCGAGCGTGAGGGCGATCGTGCCGGTGCCGCAGTAGAGGTCGTAGACGGTCTCCGAGCCCTTGAGATCGGCGTACTCGACGGCGAGCTCATAGAGCTTCTCCGCCATCGCGGTGTTCGTCTGGAGGAACGCGTTCGGCCGGACGCGAAACCGCAATCCGCAGAGCTCCTCCTCGATCGCGTCCTCCCCCCAGAGCAGCCGCGTCGGGACGTTCGTCAGCTCCGCCGGGCGGTCGTTGATGCCCCACGAGACCGATCGCACCTCTCCGAAGCGCGTCATGGCGCGAACGAACGACTCCTCCGCGAAGGTGCCGGGCGAGGTCACGAGCACGACGAGCGCCTGTCCGGTGTTCCTCCCCTCGCGCACGACGAGATGGCGAAGGAATCCCTTCTGCGTCGCCTGGTCGTACGACTCGAGGCTCTGCTCTCGCGCCCACGCACGTGCTGCGTCCCGGATCGCGTTCCCGAGGTCGGTCGTCAGCCAGCACTCACGGATGTCGAGCACCTCGTCCCAGCGGCCGGCCCGGTGGAAGCCGAGGACGGGACCCGACAGCCCGGGCGCAAACGAATACTCGAGCTTGTTGCGGTAGTGGAACGCCGACTCTGCCGCGAGCGCAGGCTCGAGAGGCGGGTCGGCGATGCCGCCCAACCGGACGAGCGCGTCGCGCACCTGCTCCTCCTTCGCTGCGAGCTGGGCCTCGTACGCGAGGTCCTGGAACCGGCAGCCGCCGCAGGCGCCGAAGTGGTCGCACGGCGCCTCGACCCTGTTCGGCGCCTGGCTCCAGGAGGTCGACGGCAATCGCTTCCGCATGGCTGCGTCTCACCTTGGTCGACGCGCGCGCGCACGCGGTCGCCCGGAAGCCCCCGGCGGACGAAGACGACGAAGCCGTCGAGGCGCGCAACGCCGTTCCCGCCGTAGGCGAGCGAGTCGACCTGGAGCTCGAGCTCCTCTCCGAACGCCACGGGCGCAGCCATGCGGCTAGGCGAGCGTCGTGACGTAGATCTTGCGGTCGCGCGGCCCGTCGAACTCGCAGAAGAACACGCCCTGCCACGTGCCCAGAGCGAGCTGTCCATCGTCCAGGGGAACGAGCACCTGGGGGCTCATCAGCGCGGCCCGGATGTGCGAGGGCGCGTTCTCCTCGCCGAGCTCGATGTGCTTCCACGTCCACGCGTCGTCGACGATCTTCTCGAGCGCGGCCTCGAAGTCGCGCGCGACCATGGGGTCTGCGCGCTCGTTCACCGTCACCCCGGCGGTCGTGTGCGGGACGTAGACGAGCACGGCGGCAGCGCCGTTCGCCCCGTCCACGGCGCTCTGGACGTGCTCCGTGATCTCGACGAGCTGGGTCCGCTGCGTCGTTCGGATGGCGATCTCCCGCACGTGGTTATCCTACGCCGGATGGCCGGGGGGGCGCTCACCACGGATCGGCTCGAATCGCTGCGCGGTCAGGCGGACCGGTTCCTCGCCGAGATGCTCGACGAGTGGTACCGCCACTACGCCGGCCACAAGGACACGCTCGAGATCGCCGAGATCTACGAGAAGTACCCGGAGCTGACGTCACTCGACACGGCCACGTCACTCGGCGAGGCGGTGAACGGGGACACGAGCGTGCGCGAGCTGTGGCACTTCGCCTGCAGCGAGTACCTCGGGAACCTGACGAAGACCCACGCAGAGCAGATCGCGGCGCTCGAGGCGACGCTCGAGGCGAGCGTGAGCGGCGAGACCGTGGGCTTCCGCATGCTCCGGCCGACGATGTCGAACGAGCCCGACCGGGACAAGCGGCGCGCACTCGAGCACGCGCGCAACGAGCTGTCCGAGGAGCACCTGAACCCGGTGTACCGCGAAGCCGCAGCGCAGACGTTCGAGGCCGTGCGCGACCTCGGCGCGCCAGACGCGATCGAGCTCCACCGCCGCTTCGGCTTCAAGCTCGACGATCTCGCCGCGCAGTGCCGCGCCGTCCTCGCCGACACGGAGAGCCTGTTCGTCGAGACGATCGAGCCCCTCCTTCGCGAGCGGCTCGGCATCACGCTCGACGAGGCCGAGCGCTGGGACATCCCGCGCCTGTTCCGGGCGCCCGAATGGGATGGCGAGTTCTCGGCCGACGGGATGATGCCCGCGCTCGAGGCGACGCTGTCCGGCCTCGGAGTCGACATCCGCGCCCAGACGAACGTCGAGCTCGACGTCGAGGCGCGTGAGAAGAAGTCGCCGCGCGCGTTCTGTGCCCCGATCGAGGTTCCCGACCGCGTCGTGCTCGTCATCCAGCCGATCGGCGGCGTCGACGACTGGCGGGCGCTCTTCCACGAGGCCGGCCACACCGAGCACTTCGCTCTCACCTCGCCGGACCTGACGATGGAGGAGCGACGGCTCGGCGACAACGCCGTGACCGAAGGGCTGGGCCTCGCTCTTCGACCACCTCATCAGCGATCCGACGTGGCTCGACCGCACGATCTCGTTTCCGAAGCCACGCGAGTTCTCAAACGAGGCGGCGGCCCAGGAGCTGTGGTTCCTGCGGCGGTAC
Source organism: uncultured Actinomycetes bacterium (assembly GCA_963724675.1). Taxonomy (GTDB): domain Bacteria; phylum Actinomycetota; class Thermoleophilia; order Gaiellales; family Gaiellaceae; genus PALSA-612. The sequence goes on from CAVRVP010000002.1 coordinate 208,720, forward strand.
AGCGCGAAGCTGCTCTACGAGATGGAGCTGTATCTCGCCGACGACCTCGAGTCGATGCGCTCCCGGTACGTCGAGATCCTCGGCTCCGCGCTCAAGGTCGAGCCGAGCCCGACGGACTGGCTGTTCGACGTCGACCCGGGCTTCTACTGCACCGAGTACCTCCGCTCGTGGGCGTTCGAGGCGCAGATGCGCTTCCACCTCTGCGAGAAGCACGGCCGCGACTGGTTCGCAAGGCGGGACGCGGGATCGCTCCTGCGCGAGCTCTGGGCACTCGGCCAGAAGCCGACGGCGGACGAGATGCTCGCGGACGTCACGGGCGCCGGGATAGAGATGGCCGCCGTGGCCGAACGCGCCCGCGAAATGCTGTCCTAGGCTAGGAGCGCGCGCAGCGCCGCGAGCGGCTCGGGCAGCACGCGGAAGTACGCCCACCGGCCGCGCTGCTCGCGCTCGAGCAGCCCGGCCTCGACGAGCACCTTCAGGTGATGACTCACGGTCGGCTGGCTGAGGCCTACCGGCTCCGTCAGATGACAGACGCACGCCTCGCCGTCCGGGCAGGCCTGGATCAGGCTGAGCAACCGGAGACGGGTCGGGTCGGCGAGCACCTTCAGCGCCGCGGCGACGTCCTCGGCATCGTCGGCAGAGAGCGCTCCGTGAGAGATGGGTGGACAGCAGCCCGCGATCGTCGCGATCGTCTGCACCCTCACATATTGACAGCTGTCGATAGGTTGAGGCAAGATCCACACATCGATCGACCGTCGATGTTGAGGAGGTAGCCGTGCCGGAGATCCTCGATCCCGTCACCCAGCACCATGTCGACCAGGCCGCGCAGGCCCTTGCGAAGGAGTTCAGGGGCATCTTCTCGCAGGAGACGATCGGCCGCTACATCGCCGAGTCCGTCGATCTCCTCGGCGGTGCGAGGATCAACGTCTATGTGCCCGTGCTCGCGCACCGATTTGCGAGGGAGCGACTTCGTGCACTGGCCCAGGTGGAGGGGAAGATGGTGAAGGAGCAACCCGAAGTTCTGTTCGTCTGCGTCCACAATGCCGGCCGTAGCCAGATGGCTGCGGGGCTCGTCACGCTTCGCTCCAAGGGACGTGTGCACGTGCGCTCGGCGGGAAGCGCGCCCGGAGACGCGGTCAACCCTGCCGTCGTCGCGGCGATGTCGGAGCTCGGCATCGACCTGGCGGAGGCGTTCCCGAAGCCGCTCACGGACGAAGTGGTTCGCGCCGCCGACGTCGTGATCACGATGGGTTGTGGTGATGCGTGCCCGATCTATCCGGGCAAGCGCTACGAGGACTGGGCGGTGGATGACCCGGCCGACAAGGACGTCGAGACGGTCCGCCGCATCCGCGACGAGATCGACGAGCGTGTCCAGCGACTGCTCGACGAGCTCGAGGTGGCCACGTGAGCGCGGACGCAGTGCGAGACGAGGTGCGTGCGAAATACGCACAGGCCGCTCTGGCTGTCGACAAGGGAGGCTGCGGCTGCGGCACCTCCTGCTGCGCCGACGGAGAGCGGAGCGACGACTGCTGCGACAGCACGTGCTGCACGGCGGACGCCGACTTCGGGCAGACGCTGTACGGCGCCTCCGAACGCGCAGAGGTGCCCGAAGCGGCCGCGCTTGCAAGCCTCGGCTGCGGCAACCCGACAGCGGTCGCCGAGCTGTCCGAAGGAGAGACGGTGCTCGACCTCGGCTCGGGCGGCGGCATCGACGTCATCCTGTCGGCGAAGCGAGTCGGGCCGTCGGGACGTGCCTACGGCCTCGACATGACGGACGAGATGCTCGCCCTCGCGGCACGCAACGCGACGGAGGCAGACGTCTCGAACGCGATCTTCCTCAAGGGCGTGATCGAGGACGTGCCGCTGCCCGCTGAGACCGTGGACGTCGTCATCTCCAACTGTGTCGTCAATCTCTCGACCGACAAGCCTGCCGTGCTCGCCGAGATGGCGCGCGTGCTCAGGCCAGGCGGCCGGATCGGCATCTCGGACGTCGTCGCGGAGGATCGGCTGTCCCCCGAGGAACGAGCCGACCGCGGGAGCTACGTCGGCTGCATCGCCGGCGCGCTCTCACGCGGCGAGTACGAGGAAGGCCTTCGGGCCGCGGGGTTCACCGATATATCGGTGACGTTCACGCACGCCGTCGGCGACGGCATCCACGCTGCGGTCGTGCGCGCCACCAAGCCGGTCGGGTGAGCCTGCAGGGCGACAACGCGGTGGTCGCCCGCCTATCCAGGCTCGACCGCTTCTTGCCACTGTGGATCGGGCTGGCCATGGCGGTCGGACTCGGGTTGGGCACGCTCGTCCCGACGCTCGACGACCGACTCGACTCGATGCAAGTCGGGACCGTGAGCGTCCCCATCGCGATCGGGCTGCTGCTGATGATGTACCCCGTCCTGACGAAGGTTCGGTACGAGGATCTCGGCAAGGGAAGCAGCGACGGCGTCAACGAGCGGCGGTTCTTCGGCGTCTCGCTCTTGCTCTCTTGGGTCATCGGCCCGGCGTTCATGTTCGCGCTCGCGTGGTTGTTCCTCGCCGACCAGCCCGAGTACCGCACGGGCGTGATCATCGTCGGCCTCGCGCGTTGCATCGCCATGGTCCTGATCTGGAACGACCTGGCGGGTGGGGACCGGGACCGCGCAGCTGTGCTCGTGGTGTTCAACGCGCTGTTCCAGGTCGTCGCCTACTCCTTGCTCGGCTACTTCTATCTGACCGTCCTTCCGGGCTGGCTGGGGCTCGACACACAGGGGTTCGAAGTGGGGATCTGGGAGGTCGCGCGCACGGTGCTGATCTTCCTCGGCATCCCGCTGACGGCGGGCTATCTCACGCGGCGCATCGGCATCAGGCGCCACGGGCGCGAATGGTTCGAGCGAGAGTTCATTCCGCGCATCGCCCCGATCACGCTCTACGGCCTGCTGTTCACGATCGTGCTCCTCTTCGCCATCCAGGGCGAGAAGATCACGGCCGAGCCTGCTGACGTCGCACGAATCGCCCTGCCTCTGCTGTGCTACTTCGCCGGCATGTGGATTGCCGGCTTCGTCATCGGGTGGGCACTCGACTTCGCGTACCCGCAGACCGCCGCACTCGCCTTCACCGTCGCCTCCAACGACTTCGAGCTCGCGATCGCAGTCGCCGTGGGTGTATTCGGCGCGGCGTCGGGGGAGGCGCTGGCCGGAGTCGTCGGACCGCTGATCGAGGTGCCGGTCCTCGTCGGACTGGTGTACGTCGCACTCTGGGCGCGTCGGTACTTTCCTGTCGCGACGGGGACCGACCCGCCCGCGCAGCCGGCGCCTGCAACGCGTTGACGGACGGCTCGTCCCGCTAGCGAGGCTAGAGGGCGCCGCCGGCGGCGGGAGGAGCCGCGACGGACTCGCCCGCGTCCCCGACCTGGGTGCGCGAGAGGTACTCCTCGACCTGGAGCAGGTTGTCCTTGCCGCGCTCGACGACGGCCAGCAGGTCGGACATGCTCGCCACCTCCTCGCGCTGCTCGGAGAGGAACCAGTGGAGCGACTGCTCGCCGACGAGATCGCCCTCTTCACGCGCGAGCTTGACGAGGTCTGCGATCTGGGCGGTCACCGTCTTCTCCTGCTCGAGCGCGAGCTTCACCGGCGCGACCGCGTCCGTCGAACGCCGTCTGCGGCGCCGCGACGCCGGGGATGACGACGTCCTCGTCGGCGTCCAGCAGGTACTGGACGAGCATCATCGCGTGATTCCGCTCCTCGACCGCCTGGCGGTAGAAGTGCGCGGCGAGCTGCGGCAGCGCCTCGGCGTCGTAGTGGCACGCGATCGCGATGTACTGCTGCGACGCACCGAACTCGTTCCCGATCTGCGTGTTGATTGCCTCCGAGAATGCGCTCACGCCGTGACTCTATCGACTGCGTAGAGCTGCCACTCGCCAGGGACGCCCTTCAGGTCGTGCACTCCACGTTCGGTGAAGGCGATGCCGGATCCGGCAACGAGATCCTTGACGGTGCTCGACACGAGCACCTCGCCCGGCTCGGCGTGTGAGGCGACGCGCGCGCCGGTGTGAACCGCGATACCGGCGACCTTCCCGTCGACGACCTCGCACTCGCCCGTGTGCAGGCCCGCTCGGACCTCGATCCCGAGCTCCTTCACCGCGTCGACGACCGCGGTCGCGCAGCGGATGCCGCGGGCCGGGCCGTCGAAGCTCGCGAAGAAGCCGTCTCCGGCTGTGTCGACCTCGACGCCGCGGTGGTGTGCGATCTCCTGCCGGACGATCGCGTGATGGCGACCGAGCAGCTCGGCCCAGCGCCCGGTCGCCGAGCTCCGCGAGGCGCTCGCTCGACCCGACGATGTCCGTGAAGAGGACGGTCGCGAGCACGCGATCCGGCTCGGCCTGCCCCCAAGCTCCCCGTTCCCAGAGATCCTCGAGGAAGCGCTCGACCTCCGCGTTGATGGCATCGGTACCCCGGCCGAAGTGGAGATGGGCGGCGCCGGAGACCTCGACGAAGCGGGCGCCCGGGATGCGGTCGGCCATCCAGCGCGCGGCCTCGGCCGGCACGACCGCATCGTCGGATCCATGGAGGATCAGGGTCGGAACGCGGATCGCCGGAAGGACATCGCGAACGTCGATCTCACGATTCATCCTCGCAAGCGCCTCGAGCGCGCCAGGGCTCGCAGACCAGCGGAGGTAATCGACGATCGTGCCCGCGTCCTCTTGCTCCCACCCGGGCAGCGACCCAACCTGTGCCGCTGCCTCTTCGCGCCGACCGTAGAGACGCAGGTCAGCCTCGAGGTCGGCGCGGTACTGCTCCTCGCTCCGGCCCCACGGGTAGTCAGGCGCCCACATCATGCGCGGAAACCCGCCGCGGAGGACGAGCGCAGCCGTGCGCTCTGGATACGTCGCGGCGAACAGCAAGCTCATCGGCGCGCCTTCGGCGACACCGAAGATTGCCGCCCGGGCGGAGCCGACATCGTCCATCACAGCCCTCAGGTCGTCCATGCGCGCCTCGAGTGTCGGAGCTCCCGCGACGCGGTCCGACATGCCCGTTCCGCGCTTGTCGAACAAGAGCAGCCGCGAGAAGGCCGCCAGCTGCTCGAGCCCGCGCGCGAACAAGGGCACACGCCATCGCAACTCGACGTGCGACACGAATCCCGGCACGTAGACGAGGTCGAAGGGCCCGTCGCCGATCACCTGATAGGCGATCGAGATGTCGCCGCTCCGGGCGTACCGGGTCTCGGGCTGCACGACGGATAGTTTCGCGCGTTCCGTCCTCCCTCGCTGCATATCCTCCAGGGGATGGAACCGAGACGCGTGGTCATCGTCGGAGCCGCAGGGCGTGACTTCCACAACTTCAACGTCCTGTTCCGCGACGCCGACGCGTACGAGGTGGTCGCCTTCACGGCCACGCAGATCCCGAACATCGACGGTCGGCGCTATCCCGCGGAGCTCGCTGGGCCACGCTACCCGGCCGGCATCCCGATCCACGCCGAGGACGAGCTCGAGACGCTCGTTCGCTCGGGACGGCATCGACGAGGTCGTGTTCTCGTACTCCGATGTCTCGCACGAGCACGTGATGCACGTCGCGTCGCGCGCTCTCGCAGCGGGCGCGGACTTCCGGCTCGTCGCCCCGGCGATCACGGAGCTCGACTCGTCGAAGCCGTGCGTCGCCGTGTGCGCGGTGCGGACCGGCGCCGGCAAGAGCCAGACGGGGAGGCGCGTGGCGCAGATCCTGCGCGACGCGGGCAACCGCGTCGCCGTCCTCCGTCATCCGATGCCCTACGGCGACCTGTCGAAGCAGGTCGCACAGCGCTTCGCACGCTACGAGGATCTCGACGCCGCCGACTGCACGATCGAGGAGCGGGAGGAGTACGAGCCCCATCTCGACGAGGGCAACCTCGTCTTCGCCGGCGTCGACTACGCGCGCATCCTCGCCCTCGCCGAGGCAGGAGGCGGACGTGATCGTCTGGGAGGGCGGCAACAACGACACGCCGTTCATCCGACCCGATCTTCTCCTCGTGATCGTCGACCCGCACCGACCCGGCCACGAGCTGCGCTACCACCCGGGCGAGACGAACCTTCGGCTTGCGGACGTCTGCATCGTCAACAAGGTCGACACGGCCGAGCAGGAGGGCGTCGGCGGCGGTCGTCGACTCGATCAAGCGGCACAACCCGAACGCGACGATCGTGATGGCGGCGTCGCCGATCGCGGTCGAGGGGGACGCCGAAGCGATCCGCGGCAAGCGCGTGCTCTGCATCGAGGACGGCCCGACGCTGACGCACGGCGAGATGGCCTACGGCGCGGCCGTCATCGCGGCGCGCCAGCACGGTGCTGCCGAGCTGGTCGATCCGAGGCCCTTCGCGGTCGGATCGATCGCCGAGACGTTCGTGAAGTACCCGTCGACCGGGCCACTGCTCCCCGCCATGGGGTACGGCGACGAGCAGACGGCCGAGCTGGCCGAGACGATCGCCCGCTCGAACGCCGACGTCGTGCTGATCGGGACGCCGATCGATCTCCGCCGGCTGATCGAGATCGACCGGCCGGCGCTCCGCGTGCGCTACCGCCTGGAGGAGATCGGCGAGCCCACGCTCGAGACGATCTTCGCCGAGCGCGGCCTCATCTCGCCGCGCGTGCACGCCTGAGGCGACCGAACCGAACGCGCGCGGCGCGCGAATCTACAGTGTGACCGTCGTGTCGACCAGTGATCCACACGGCAACCTCGCGGCGTACGCACTCGATGCGCTCGACGAGGCGGAGCGCCGCTCGTTCGACGCGCATCTCGCGGAGTGCACGCGGTGCGCGGACGAGCTCGTGCGCATGCAGGGGACCGCGGCAAGCCTCGCCTTCGCCGCGGAGCCGGCCGACCCCCCACCCGAGCTCCGCGAACGGATCCTCGCCACCGCCCTCGACGAGCAGCCGAGACCGACCGTCGTCGTGCTTCGACCACGGAGACGCTTCCGGATCGCGGCCGCTGCGGCCGCCGTCTTCGCGCTCGTCGCCGTGGGCCTCGGCGCCTGGGCCTTGTCGCTCGTCAGCTCGCTCGACTCGGAACGATCTGCGCGCGACGACCATGCGCAGATCACGGCCATTCTCGCCGACGAGACCGCGAGCCGGATGCCGCTCGGCGCGCACGGCGAGGTCGTTAGGGCGACGAACGGCGATGCCGTGCTCGTGTCGCGCACACTGCCGCGCGCCCCTGACGGGAAGACGTACGAGGCCTGGGTGATCGGCGGAGACGGCGAGCCGTCCCGCGCCGGGCTCTTCGAGGGCGGCGAAGGTGGAGGTGCTCCTGCTCGAAGAGCCGGTTCCGAAGGGCGCCGTGGTCGCAGTGACGGTGGAGCCCGACGGCGGGCTCGACGCGCCAACCGGCGACATCGTGGTCGGAAGCGACAAGGCGTGATGGCCGACGAGCGACCGCGCCTTCGCCTCGTCTCCCGTCAGGCAGAGGCACCACGACCTCCCGGTGTCGCCGGGCTCTCGGACGAGGCGCTGCTCGCGCTCATTCCGACGCCCGAGGGTGGCGTCGCGCTCGCCGAGCTCTATGACCGCTACGGCCGCACCGCGTACGGCCTCGCCGTGCGCATTCTCCGAGATTCGACGCTCGCAGAGGACGCCGTCCAGGAGGCGTTCCTCGCCGTCTGGCGTCAAGCGGGGAGCTTCCGTGCCGACCGCGGCAAGCCGAGCACGTGGATCTTCACGCTCGTCCATCGGCGCGCCGTCGACCTCGTGCGCCGCGAGGAGCGTCGTCGCAGCGCCTGCTCCCGACGAGATCGGCGACGCCGACGCGCTGGCGCCCGCGACGGACGAGGAAGCAGCGCTGCGGGAGCGCCGCCTCGCCGTCCAGGCTGCGCTCCGCGAGCTACCGCGCGATCAGCGCGAGGCGATCGAGCTCGCGTACTACGGCGGCCTGACGCAGTCCGAGCTCGCGGAGCGGCTGAGCGTCCCGCTCGGCACGATCAAGAGCCGCATGTTCGCGGGCTTGCGCCAGTTGGGAGACCTGCTGCGGGACGCAGGTCTCGAGCTCGAGCCTGAGCTATGAGCGCTAGGCCTTGCCGGTGAAGTTGCTCTTCTTCTTGTTGACCTGCCCGAGCTTGTCGAACGTGATCGTGAACTTCAGCGGTGCCACCTTCACGCCCTGGCACGTCCGCGACATCGTCAGCGTGTACGACTTGTTCGCACGGTTCTTCGCACCGAGCGGCTTCTTGCCGAACAGCCGGAACCCCTGCGTGCCCGTGTTGAGCTTCGCGCAATCCCCCTTGCAGACGAACTTGCCCGTTGCCGGGCCGAGCTTGCCCTTGGCATCGACGAGGCGGAGCTTCGCGCCGAGCGCGCCGGCGGGTTGAGGCGGCGAGAGCGCAAACTCTCCCTCGCAGCCTTCCAGCCCCGTCGAGCAGTTCATCGTCCAGAAGACCGTGAACCCGAGGTTCAAGCTCTGGTTCGTGATGCCGAACAGCGAGATGCTCTTCGGGAGGATGCGCGCGGTGAAGCTCAAGCACTTGCACTTCAGGGCGGTCGGCCCGGTGAGCGTCGCCTTGACGTCGGAGCCGAAGGCGCATGTGGCCGAAATCTCGAGGACGCCGTTGTTGCCGGGGGTGATCGACTTGTCGGTCGTGAAGGTCCACGACTTGGAGTTACCCGGAGTGATGTTCGTACCCTGAGCGCCGAAGCCGGCGCCGAAAGACTGGGCGCCGGGGCCGCTGACGGTGACGATCCTCGTTCCGCTTGGCGCCGTGTAGCGCATGCATTGGATCGCATCGGACCCTGTGGACTCGACCTCGAGGACGTACGTGTTCGGCCCCGTCTCGGTCAGCGTCCCTGTCGCAGATGTCGCATTGGGCTGGGCGGCCGCGAACGGAACGAGAGCGAAGGCGGCGACAGCGAGAGCGAAGGCACATCCGCGGAGCTTCATGATCGGACCTCCTCGAGATCTTGGTCCGCCGATACTCGCTCACGGAGACGGAAAAGGCAAACCCGGCGGATAGGATCGCTCCATGATGGCGGTGGCCGAAAACCTCAAAGGGAGAAGCTTCACCCGCGTCGCGGACTGGTCGCGCGACGAGTGGCTCACCACTCTCGACCTCGCTGACGAGCTGAAGGCGGCACGCGCCGCCGGCGAGGCGACGCGCGCTCCTGCCCGGCCGCGCGCTCGGCATGATCTTCCAGAAGCCGTCGACGCGCACGCGCGTGTCGTTCGAGGTCGGCATCAGCCAGCTCGGCGGCACGGGCCTCTACCTCGCGGCCGTCCGATCTCCAGCTCGGGCGCGGCGAGACGATTCGCGACACGGCCGTCGTGCTGTCGCGCTACCTCGACGCGATCATGATCCGGACGTTCGCGCAGTCCGATGTCGAGGAGCTCGCGCGACACGCGACGATCCCGGTCGTCAACGGCCTCACGGACGAGGAGCATCCGTGCCAGGCACTCGCGGACGTGATGACGATTCGGGAGCGGCTCGGCCGACTCGAGGGCGTTCGCGCTCGCGTACATCGGCGACGGCAACAACGTCTGCGTATCGCTCGCCGACGCAGCGCGCGCTCCTCGGGATGAGCTTCGTCGCGGCCACGCCAGACGGCTTCGAGCCGCCGCTCGACTGGGTCGAGGTGACGCACGATCCGCGCGAGGCGCCGACCGGCGCAGATGTCCTCTACACCGACGTCTGGACGAGCATGGGCCAGGAGGACGAGCGCGCGCGGCGTCTCGAGGCGTTTGCAGGGCTTCACCATCGACCACGACCTCGTCGCGCTCGCCGCGCCCGAGGCGATCGTTCTCCACTGCCTGCCGGCGCACTACGGCGAGGAGATCGCGGAGGACGTGCTCTACGGGCCGCAGTCGGCCGTGTGGGACGAGGCCGAGAACCGCCTGCACGCCCAGAAGGCGCTGCTCGCGCTCATCGTGCGCTGATGTCGTTTCGAGGAGACCGTCCGCCGCGCGCTCGACTCGCTCCCTCCCGAGATCGCCGCGCGGATGGAGAACGTCGCCGTCGTCGTCGAGGACGAGCACCCGGACGACCCTGACCTCCTCGGGCTCTTCAGCGAGGAGCCCTACCTGCCGGCGCAGATCACGATCTACCGGCTACCGCTCGAGGAGTCGTTTCCCGATCCCGACCAGCTCGAGGAGGAGATCCGCGTCACGGTGCTCCACGAGATCGGGCACTACTTCGGGATGGACGAGGGCCAGATCGCCGACCTCGGCTACGACTAGGGCACGCGGCGAGGGCTAGGCGGCGTCGTCGGAGAGCTCGTCCGTCGCGCCTGCGACGACCGTCTCCTGCGAGCGCTCGTGCAGCCGCTCGCGACCGCGGCGGACCGCGGTGAGGAACTTCTCGAAGTTCACCTCGAGCGTCGAGAGCATGTTGTCGGCCCAGTCCTCCGTCTCGAGCCTCACCTCGCGCGCCTCGCGCCGAGCGTCCTCGATGATCTCCTGCGCCTGTCGCTCGGCGAGCCTGACGATCTCCGTCTGCGACGCCTCGCGCACGGCCTGCTCGCGGGCCTCGCCAAGCATGCGGTCGCATTCGCGCTTCGCCTCGGCGAGCATCTCCTGGCGCTCCTTGACGATCCAGCGCGCCTGCTTGATCTCCTCGGGGATCGTCGCGCGCATCTGATCGAGGATGTCGTAGATCTCCTCACGGTCGATGCGCACCTGGTCCGTGAGCGGCACCGTGCGCGCGTTGTGCACGAGATCGTCGAGCTTGTCGATCAATACGAGGACGTCCATCGCGGGCAGTTTACTCGCGAGGGCTGACGGGCGCGCCGGGTCGTCCCTCGGGGAAGAGGTCGCGGAAACGGCGGGCGACTGTCGGCGGCACGAGCTCGTCGACGGCGCCGCCGAACGACGCGATCTCCTTCACGCCGCTCGACGAGACGAAGCTGTACTGCGGGCTTGCCATCACGTACAGCGTCTCGATGTCCGGCGCGAGCGTCCTGTTCAGGTGATTCATCTGGAACTCCCACTCGAAGTCGGAGATCACGCGAAGCCCCTTGACCATCGTGCCGGGCACCCCACCGGCGGGCGAACTCGACGACGAGCTCTGCGAACACGTCGACCTCGACGTTCTCGACGCCGGCGTCGTCGAGAGCTTCGCGGATGAACCCGACGCGCTCCTCGACCGTGAACATCGTCCCCTTGTGCGCCGGGTCCCGGACGACCCCGACGACTACGCGGTCGAAGATCTCCGCCGCGCGTCGGATGACGTCGAGGTGACCGTTCGTGACGGGGTCGTAGCTACCCGGACAGATGGCGACCACCGGCGCCATGTCTGGCTCATCGCCGGAAGATCGTCACGCGCGTCGACCCGTAGCGCCGTGACGACTCGGTCTCGAAGGGCAGCTCCGGCTCGACCGACGCCGCCGTCTCGTAGCAGACGATGCCGTCGGGGCCGAGGACGCGCGGCAGATGTTCGGCGAGCGGCATGCGGAGGGATTCAACCATCTCGTACGGCGGGTCGAGAAAGACGACGTCGTAGCTGGAGCGGTCGCGCTCAAGAAAACGCAGCGCATCCGAGCGTATGACCACCGCGCCCTCGAGCGCGAGCTTTGCGAGATTCGCCTCGATCGCGCTGATCGCCTCGCGACGCGAGTCGACGAACACCGCTCGGCCGCACCCCGCGAGAGCGCCTCCAGGCCGAGCGCCCCGGAGCCGGCGAAGAGGTCGAGCACCGTCAAGTCTTCGACGGACCCGATGATCGAGAAGAGCGCTTCGCGCACCTTGTCGGCCGTCGGCCGCGTGTCCTCGCCTCTCGGAGCGGCGATGCGCGCTCCCTTGCGTGACCCGGCGACGATCCGCACGATACCGACCTTACGCGGTCGCGACAGCCTCGCCGAACGCCCGCTCGACGTCGTCCGCGAGCGGCCCGTCGTCGCCGGCGAGAGCCGTGGCCTCTTCCCGGGCGAGCTCCAGGAGCGGCCGGTCCGCGACGAGGCGCGCGAACCGGAAGTCGGTCAGGCCGGACTGACGCTTGCCCAGCAGCTCCCCTGCACCGCGCAGCCCGAGGTCGACCTCGGCGAGCTCGAAGCCGTCCGACGTCGCGACCAGCGCCTCGAGGCGCGCGATCGCAGTGTCGGTGAGATCCTCCTTCGGCCGCGACACGAGCAGGCAGTACGACTGCTCTGCCCCTCGGCCGACACGCCCGCGGAGCTGATGGAGCTGCGCCAGGCCGAAGCGGTCGGCTTCCTGCACGATCATGATCGTCGCGTTCGAGACGTCGACGCCGACCTCGATCACCGTCGTCGCGACGAGCACGTCGAGCTCGCCGCCTGCGAACTGCCGCATCCGCTCGCGGCGCTCGGCCGTCTTGAGCTTCCCGTGGACGCAGCCGACGCGGAAGCCGCGGAGCTCCGCGCTGCGCAGGCGCTCCGCCTCCTCCTCGGCCGCACGGGCCTCGCTCGTCAGAGAGCGCGTGACGAGCGGGCAGACGACGTACGCCTGCCGCCCGTCGCGGAGGTGCCGTGTCAGAGCGCGTGTACGCCTCGGAGCTCCGCTCCGCCGTCACCCAGCTCGTCACGATCGGGCGCCGGCCGGCGGGAAGCTCCGTGATCTCGCTCACGGAGAGGTCTCCGTAGACCGTGAGCGCGAGCGTTCGGGGAATGGGCGTCGCGGTCATGTGGAGCACGTGCGGCCTCAGATGCCGCGGTGAGCGCCTGCCGCTGAGACACGCCGAAGCGATGCTGCTCGTCGACGACGGCGACGGCGAGGTCGGCGAGGTCGACGCCTTCCTGGATCAGCGCGTGCGTGCCGACGACGACCGACGCCTCGATCGCCCGCGCGCGATCGCGCTTCGCCACGGAGCTCGTCAGCAGGCCGCAGGTGACGTCGAGCTTGGAGCAGATCGCTTCGACGGTGAGAAAGTGCTGCTCCGCGAGGGTCTCGGTCGGCGCCATCAACGCCCCGCGATGACCGCCCTCGACCGCGCGCAGCAACGCGTAGAGCGCGACGACCGTCTTCCCCGAGCCGACGTCCCCTTGGAGCAGGCGCTCCATCGGCGTGCGCCGTGCGAGGTCGGCATCGATCTCGGCTATCGCGCGCTCCTGTCCCGTTCGTCAGCTCGAACGGCAATGCCCCGCGATAGCGGTGGATGAGCTCGCCGGGCGGCTCGAGCGCGACCGCAACATCGTCGGCTCGCTCGCTCACGGCGACGCGCGAGGCCGACCTGGAGCACGAGCAGCTCCTCGAAGGCGAGTCGGCGCCTGCCCGTCTCGGCTGCCTCGAGCGTGTCCGGCCGGTGCAGCGCGTGGACCGCGTCACCCTTGAGCGGCAACTCGAATCGCGTGACCGTCGTGGCCGGTACGGGATCGGGTACGAGCCGTGCGAGCGGCAGCACCTGGTCGATCAGCCCGCGCAGGCGCTTCGGGGCAAGCTCCTCCCCGGCGGGATAGACCGGCGCGAAGTCGGCCGTCGCCGACACGCCGTCGAGGTCGTACGAGCGAACAGCGAACTCGCCGCGCTGGAGACGGCCGCGGAGGCGAACGGCGGTACCCGGCACGAGCTTCGCAGCAAGCCACTCCTGGTTGAACCAGATGGCCACGACGGTGCCCGACTCGTCGCGAATGCGCGCGCGAAGGATCGCGAGCCGTCGGCGCGGCCGGCGCACGGTGACGCTCTCCACCACGCCCGAGATCGCCACCTCGTCCTCGGCCAGGAGATCGCCGATTCGCCGTTCCGGGAACCGCCGGCTCATAGCGGCGCGGCGCGAGGAACAGAAGATCGTCGACCGTGCTCAGGCCGAGCTTCGTCAGACGCTTCGCGAGCGTTGGCCCCACACCGCGAAGCGTGTCGAGCGGCGCGGCGAGCGCCTCGGGCCGGGTCGAGGCGCGGGGACGTGCCCACGATTCCGGCGGGTCCACGACCGCGAAGCCCGTCGGCAAGCGGGACATGGGACGCAAGTGTAGGAGGCTGTCCGGCTGCCGAAGCCCTACTGGCCGGCGTCCCAGTAGAAGAAGCCGACCGTCCCCGGACCGGCGTGAGCGCCGACGACCGGGCCGAGCATCCCCGCAACCTCGATCTCTGCGCTCGGCCGCACGTCCTCGACCATCGCGCGCAAGCGCGTCGAGACGTTCAGGCGCGTCCGCGTGCGCGATGCCGACGCGGAGCGACGGACTGTCGACCGTCGTCCGTCCTCGAAGCGGCGCTGGAACTCGAGAAATGCCTTGCGGTTCCCGCGCACCCGCTTGACGGGCAGGATCTCACCGTCAGCGATCGTGAGGATCGGCTTCACCTGGAGCAGCTCCCCGGCCCACGCCTGCGCGCGCCCGATGCGACCACCGCGTGCGAGGAACTCGAGCGTGTCCACGGTGAACAGGAGCCCGATGCCGTCCTGAAACGCGGTCAACGGTCGCCTCGATCTCCTCGTCCGACGTCCCGGCCTCGAGCAACCGCTGCACGCGGAGGGCGAGCAGCGCGATGCCGAGCGACGCCGACTCGTGTGTCGACGACGCGGATCTTGTCTCCGAGCTCGGCCGACCCGAGGTTCGCGCTCTCCCACGTGCCCGAGAACTTCGCCGAGAGGTGGAGCGAGTAGATCCGCTCGTAGCCGGCGAGCTCCGCGTACGTGGCGGCGAAGTCGCCCGGCGTCGGCTGCGACGTCGTGGGCATGACCGTCGACCGGCGTAGCCGCTCGTAGAACTCGGCCGGGTGCAGATCGACGTAGTCGCGGAAGCTCTCGTCGCCGAACAAGACGTAGAGAGGCACGATGCGCCAGTTCGGAAAGCGTGCAGGCGCGTCGGGGAAGTCCGCCGTCGAATCGAGCACGATGGCGGTGTTCTCGGTCGTGAGCCGCATGGCGCGCGGACCCTACTCCGCAGAGATGAGAAGGTGGTAGTGCGGCTGTCCGCCGCGCTGGACGTCGACCTCGACGCCCGGATGGCGGGATTCGACCTGCGCGAGCAGCGGCGCGAGATCCGGCGCGTCGGCGCCGGTGAGGACCGTGAGCACCTCGTGCGGCTCGGCGAGCATCGCCTCGACGATCGCGGCCGCGACCTCGTCGAAGCTCGAGCCGCCGATGACGGGCTCGTCCTCGAGGAGCCCGAGATAGTCACCTTCACGAACGCTCAGCCCGTCGAGCTCGACGTCACGCGACGCCGTTGTCACCGCGGCGGTCGCGAGCGACTCCATCGCGTCGCGCATCGCGTCGACGTTCTCGTCGATGTCGGCGCCGGGGTCGAAGGCGACGAGCGCGGCCAGGCCGGCCGGAATCGACCGGGTCGGGACGACGACGACCGGCTTGTCGGCGAGGGCAGCCGCCTGCTCGGCCGCCATGATCACGTTGCCGTTGTTCGGGAGGACGATGACCGCGGGCGCCTGTGTGCGCCCAATCGCGTCGAGGATGTCCGCCGCCGAGGGATTCATCGACTGCCCGCCTTCGACGACGGCAGCGGCACCGAGGCTCGATGCCAGCTCGCGATTGCCGGCCCCAGCGACGATGGCTACGACGTCCGTGGCAGCGCCGCTCTTCTGCTCCGCGGCGCCGGCCAGCCGCTCGGTTCGCTGCGCAGTCTGCACGTGCATGTCGGCGATCTCGACACTTGCGAGCACGCCGCGGGCGGTGCCGATCGAGAGCGCCGCTCCGGGGTCGTCCGTGTGCACGTGGATGCGAAGCGCCGTCTCGTCGCCGACGACGAGCAGGGAGTCGCCGAGCGCGCCGAGTACCTCCTCGAGCGACTCGCGATCGAGACCGTCTCCCGTCGACGACGAAGGTCGTGCAGTAGCGGTAACGCGACAGCTCCTGATGGACCGCATCGAATGACAGCTCTGCCATCGGCGCCGGCTTGGGCAGCGGCTCCCCCGCCACCTCTGCCGTGATCCCGCGGACGAGCTCGACAAGGCCCGCGCCGCCGGCGTCGACGACACCGGCGTCCCGAAGCACGTCGAGCAGCTGCGGCGTTCGTGCGAGAGCCGTCTCACCGCGCGCAAGCGTCGCCCGGAGCAGCTCGACGGTGGACTCGCCGGCGCCTGCCCGTTCCTCCGCCGTCTCCGCCATCTCGCGAACGACCGTGAGCATCGTGCCCTCGACGGGCGTTCGCACGCCGCGATACGCCGTGTCGCTCGCGCCGCGGAACGCGCGCGCAACTGCGTCACCATCGACAGCGTCGTCGCCGCCGAGCGCGTCGGCGGCTCCGCGCACGATCTGCGAGAGGATGACGCCGGAGTTGCCGCGCGCGCCCATCAGCGCGGCGCGGGTGACGTCGTGCGCGAGCGCGGAGCGGGAGTGGAACTCGGACTCTGCGAGCGCCTCCGCTAGAGAGCGAACCGTGAGCGCCATGTTCGTCCCTGTGTCGCCGTCCGGAACCGGGTAGACGTTGAGGTCGTCGATCCGCGCGCGACTCGCCTCGAGCGACGCGGACGCGGCGCCGACGAGGCGTCGTACGTGGTCGAGGTCGTTCATCCGGATGTCCTCACGTCCGCGATGTGGACGTCGACGAGCGCCACGGGAATCCCCGTCAGCCGGGCGACTTCGTATGCGACGTGGGACCTGATGGTCGCGGCCACCTCTGCGAGGTTGAGACCGTGCTCGACGACGACGCGGAGAGTGAGCACGAGACCCTCGGGCGTTCGGACTACCTCGATCCCCCGCTCCGGACGATCACGGGAGAGAAGGCGGCCGAGCCGGCCGCCTCGAGCCGCCATGCCGACGACGCCGTAGCACTCCGCCGCAGTGCGCCCGGCGGTCTGGGCGATCGCCGTCGTGGCAATCGTGATCTCACCCGAGACGGGCTCAACTGCACCGGCGCTCACGCGCGGAGGTTAGTCCACGGCCGCCCGGGAGGCCGCCCCGACGGCCGTCCAGTGCGCTAGAGAGCCTTCTGGACCTTGCCGGTGCGCAGGCAGCGCGTGCAGACGTAGGCGCGGGTCGCCTTGCCGTCGAGCAGGACACGAACACGCTGGAGATTGGGGTCGAAGCGTCGCTTCGTCGCGACCATCGAGTGGCTCCGGTTGTTGCCAAAGCCCGGCTTCTTCCCACAGATTGCGCAGATCTTCGACATGGGCCGGGAAACTCTAGCGGTTACGCCTGGGCGGCCCGCGTGCGAACGTGCGAGAAGAGGTCGGCCATCTCGAGCGCGACCCGCGCCGCCTCGGCTCCTCGATCGACGCGCGCCTCCGCCTGTTCGAGCGTCTCGCACGCGAGCACGCCGAAGGACACTGGCACGCCCGTCTCGATGGCCGCGAGCTGCAGGCCGCTCGCTGCCTCCGAGGCGATGATGTCGAAGTGCGGCGTCTCGCCGCGGATGATGCAGCCGAGGGCGACGACACACGCATACCGGCGCGTCTTGGCGAGCGCGAGCGCGGCGACCGGGAGCTCGAACGCACCCGGAACGGGCACGACGGTGACCGCGTCGTCGGCCACGTGCGCCTCGCGCAGAGCCTCGAGCGCGCTGTCGAGAAGTCGAGTCGTCACGTCGCCGTTGAACCGGCTGACGACGACCGCGACGCTTCTCCGGAAGCCGTGCGGCGCGCCGGTGAGGACATCGACGCCTGACGGAATGACGAGATCTCCCGGAGCGTGGTCGGTCGGCCAGCTCGGGCTCGCTCTCCTCGTCCTCCTCGCTCCTCGTCCTCCTCCTCGTCTTCGTCCTCGTCTTCCTCGTCGAGCGCGTCCTCTGCGTCGTCTCTCGTCGGCTCGTCCTCTTCGTCCTCGTCCTCGTCTCGTCCGCCTCGTCGACCTCGGGGACGTCGAGCACCTCGACGATCTCGGCAGGCGGCTCGTCGGCCACGACCGCGACCACGGGCTCGGGCTGGACGAGCGCTGGCTCGGGCTCCGGCTCGTGGACGACGGGCTCGTGGACCGCGAGCTCCGGCTCGTCGAGCTCCTGAGCCGCCTCTTGGGCCTCCTCCGGAACCTCGGCCTGCTGTGGGCGCGGCGGCGCGTCGCGGAACGGCCAGTCCCCCGTGTCCTCGAACGGGTCGTACGTCCCGAATCGCTGAGAGCCGTCTGTCATCGGTCGAACTTCAGATCCTGGTGGTGGAGCACGTGACCAAGCTTGTCACGCTTCGCGGCAAGATAGCGGCGGTTCTCCGCGTTGGGCGGCACTTCGATCGGGACCTGTTCGACGACCGTGAGGCCGTAGGACTCGATCCCCTCCAGCTTGCGGGGATTGTTCGTGAGCAGGCGGATCGACGTGAGGCCGAGCTCGGCGAGAATCTGGTTGCCGATCCCGTACTCGCGCGAGTCCGCAGGGAACCCGAGCTCGACGTTCGCCTCCACCGTGTCGAGCCCTGACTCCTGGAGCTCGTACGCGAGCAGCTTGTTCAGGAGGCCGATGCCCCGTCCCTCCTGGCCCATGTACAGGAGGACGCCGCACTCCTCCGCCCCGATGCGCTCGAGCGCGAGCTCGAGCTGCTCGCCGCAATCACAGCGCAGCGAGTGGAACACGTCGCCCGTGAGACATTCGGAGTGCACGCGGACGAGGACGTTCTCGCGGCCTTCCAGGTCGCCCTTCACGAGTGCGACGTGGTGCTTCGCCGTCAGCGTCTCCCGGAAGGCGACCGCCGTGAACTCGCCGTACTCGGTCGGCAGCCGCACCGCCGTCACCCGCTCCACGAGCCGCTCGGTCCGTCGCCGGTACGCGATCAGGTCGGCGACGGTCACCATCGCAAGCCCGTGCCGCTCGCAGTAGTCGACGAGGTCGGGAACGCGGGCCATCGTCCCGTCGTCGTTCATCACCTCGCAGACGACACCCGCAGGCTCGAGGCCGGCCAGACGTGCCAGATCCACGGCCGCCTCGGTCTGACCGGCACGCTGGAGGACGCCTCCCGCACGTGCGCGTAGCGGCTGGACATGGCCGCCCTCGATGAAGTCCGCGGCACTGCCGCTCGACGGCGGCGAGAACGATCGTGTGGGAGCGATCCGCCGCCGATACGCCGGTCGTGATGCCGTCGCGCGCGTCGATCGGGTTCGTGTACGCCGTGCCGTGGCGCGACTCGTTGCTCGCGGCCAGGACGTGGAGGCCGAGCTCGTCGCAACGCTCCTCGGTGAGGCAGAGGCAGATGAGCCCGCGGCCGTGCGTCGCCATGAAGTTGACGGCGTCCGGCGTCGCGTGCTGGGCCGCGATCGTGAGGTCGCCCTCGTTCTCGCGGTCGGGATCGTCGACGACGACGACGAAGCGACCCTGCCGAATCTCGTCGATCGCCTTCTCGGGGGTCACGAACGGCGCGGTACGGCTCTCCGCAAGCGCTGACATGGAGAAGATCGTAGCCGTGGCCGGTACCGGGCTAGCGCGCAGCGAGCCGCTCGACGTACTTCGCCACGAGGTCGGCCTCGAGATTGACCTGGTCGCCCGGCTCCAGCGCGCCGAGCGTCGTCGCCTCGAGCGTGTGCGGGACGAGCGCGACGGCGAACCGTCGTCCGCGAGTGCCGCGACCGTCAACGACACGCCCGACACCGCCACCGACCCTTTCTCGACGCAGTACCGCAGCACGGGCTCCGGCGCCTCGACGACCATCCGCCTCCCCGCGCCCTCCGGCTCGACCGACCGCACGGTGCCCACGGCGTCGACGTGTCCCTGGACGATGTGGCCACCAAGCGGCTCACCGGCCCGCACCGCTGCCTCGACGTTGACGCGGGCGCCGGCGGCGATGGTCCCGAGCGTCGAACGCTCGCGAGGTCTCGGGAACGACGTCGAACGCACACGTCGTCTCCGTCACTCAGCGACGACCGTCAGGCAGACGCCGTCGACTGCGATCGAGTCACCAACGTTGGCCGCCACCGACGTGGCGACGACGAGCCGGCTGCCGTCGAAGGACACGACGCTGCCCTGATCCGCCACGAGACCGGTGAACACGCGCCGAAGGCTACTCGGCTCGTGGCAACCCAGCCGATTCAGCCCAGCGCAACCGCTTCGAGCGTCTCGCGCGCGAGCATCTCGAGGTCTCCGCGTGCGTCGGCAGGAGCGACGGCGAGCTCCTCGAGCAGCTCCTCGACAGCCTCCGCCTGCTCCGGCGTCAGCCCACCCGCTCCGATCGCGGCGACGCGGGTCCGTAGCTCGCTGTTCGAGAGCTGATACGACAACCACGCTGAAAGCAGCGTGACGATCTCGTCGTCGGGTCGAACTGGATGGGCTTCAGGGCTCGCGGACATACGCGGTGACGAGCAGATCCTCGCCGATCGACTGGACGGACTGCCTGGACAACGTGAGCGGCGACGCGAGTGAGCCGAGAATCGTCGGCCCCTCGCCGGAGAGCTGCGGCGCGACGAACACGAGGATCTTGTCCACGAGCCCCTCGTCGAGGAACGCGGCGGCGAGCGTGGGACCGCCTTCGAGGAGCAGCGACTGCACGCCTTCCCCAGGCGAGCGCCGCGAGCTCCTCGGCAAGCGAGCCGTCGCGCAGCTCCAGCTCGGATCCATCGGGCAGAGGCCCTCGCCCGAACGCGAGGCGCCGCGGCTGCCGCGTGGCACCGACGTCGCGTGCGTCGAGCGACGGCGCGTCTGCGCGCACCGTCCCCATGCCGACGGCAACCGCGTCGGACGCAGCTCGTAACTCGTGAACGAAGCGCCTGCTCTCGTCGCCCGTCACCCAACGTGAACCGGGGATCGTTACGCGCCCGTCGAGCGTGGCCGCCACCTTGTACGTGACGAACGGCCGCTCATCGACGATCCAGCGCCGCCACGCCTCGTTCTGCGCCCGCGCCTCGAAGAGGTCGACGAGTTCGGTGTCGACGCCCTTGGCGCGGAGCTGCTCGAGGCCGCCGCCCGAATCGAATCCCGGATCGAGCGATGCCGCGACGACGCGAGCGATGCCCGCCTCGAAAACTGCATCAACACACGGCGGCGTGCGCCCGTGGTGGACACACGGCTCGAGCGTGACGTAGAGCGTCGCCCCTCGGGCCTGGTCGCCGGCGGCCTCGAGAGCCACGATTTCTGCGTGCGGACCGCCCGCGGAGACATGCCAGCCTTCTCCCACCACGTCGCCATCGCGCACGACGACGGCGCCGACGATCGGATTCGGATGCGTAGTGCCCCGCCCCCGCTCTGCCAGGTCGAGCGCTCGTTCTACGAATGCGTCCACAGTCAGGATCCTAGGTACGGAGTCGCGCGATGAAGAAACCGGCAGTGCCATGAACATGCGGCAGCGTGAGGAGGAACTCCGGTCGTCGCGGATGACGAAAGGCCGGCCACTCCGCACCGAGGTCGTCGACCTCGAGGCCCGACGCGTCGACAACGGCCTCCGTCTCCTCGGCCAGCAGCGTGCACACCGAGTAGACGAGCGTTCCGCCGCGGCGCGTCCGCGCGGCAGCTGCGCGAAGCAGGGCGAGCTGGAGCTCTGGTAGCGGCCGGGCGCGCCAGCGGAGATCGGGTCGCTGGTTGAGGACACCGATCCCCGAGCACGGAGCGTCGACGAGCGCCCGGTCGAAGCCACGCACGTCGGGTGGGAGCGCGAGCGCGTCGGCACAGACCACGTTGACGTTCGATGCGCCGAGGCGCCGGACGTTCTGCTCGAGCTCGCGCGCGCGACCCTCGTGCTTCTCGACGGCAACGACGCTTCCCGCCAGCTGAGTCGCCTTCCCGCCCGGGGCGGCACAGACGTCGAGCGTACGGTCACCCTCGCGAGCGCCGACCGCGAGCCCGGCGAGCACTGAGGCCCGGCTCTGGGGCCAGATCCGGCCGTCCGCCAGCGCGACGGGATCGACTTTCGACACGCGAACCACACCGGGAACGTCCGTCTCCTCGCCGTCCACCGGCCCGCGCACGACCCTCACCGTCGTCTCGGAGGGCTCGTTCAGGGCGACCAGGAGCGCGAGCGCGTCCTCGTGACCCAGCTCGCGGACGAGCGCTTCCGCCATCCAGTCGGGGTACGAGTGCTTCAACGCAGCTTCCGTCGGCGTCCCGTCAGGAAGCGACGCGACGAGCCCGCGTAGACCGACCGAGAGACGTCGCATGACGGCGTTCGTGAATCCGACAGCGCGCTCGAGCCCCGCGGCGCGGACGAGCTCGACCGTCTCGTTCGCAACGGCGTGGGGCGCCGATCCTCCGAGAAAGGCGAGCTGGTACGCGCCCGTGCGAAGCGCGGCACGGACTGGCGGGTCGAGCTTGGGTACCGGTCGCCGCCCGAGAGCGCCGATCCCGTGGTCGAGCGTTCGGACGCGCTGGACGGTGCCGAACGCGATCCGCTGTGCGAGGGCACGGTCTCGCTCGTCGAGCCCGGCGACAGCCGACTCGAGCGCCCGATCGGCGTACGCGCGATGCTCGAAGACACGCCGCACGACGCCGTAGGCCGCCTTGCGGCCGGGATCGATCGCCGTCATGAGCGGAGGCCGCGCCGGAACTCGTCGTAGGTCATGCGACGACCGCCGTCCGGCTGCACGTCGACGGGTACGAGCCGGCCGTCATCCGCCTTCGCCGACCAGATCGTCACGGAACGGCCGTCGAGTGTCGCGCGCGCCCCGACGTGGGGCGACAGCGCGCGGATCCGGCGGAGAAGCTCCTCGGTCGGACGAGACAGGTCGAGCTGTCGATCGGCCGCCGTCAGCTTCTCCGCATACGTCGCGCCCGTCTCCGCCTGTGGCGTAAAGGTCGGTTCGACGAGCACGTCGTCGAGCAGCTCCGCGGCGATCCTCGCCGACTGGTCGTAGACACGACCCGCGTCGTCGTCCGGCCCGATCGGGAACGCCCGCTGCGCCGCGATCGGCCCTGCGTCGAGCTCTTCCACGAGCCTGATGATCGAGACGCCGGTCTCCGTGTCACCCGCCATGATCGCGCGTTCGACCGGCGCAGCCCCGCGCCACCGCGGTAGGAGCGACGGGTGAACGTTAAGCCACAGATGCCGCTCGAGCAGCGGCGGCGGGACGATCACGCCGTACGCGCACGCCACGATCGTCTCGGCCGGAAGGTCATTCGCCTCGTCGAGTCGTTCCGGCTGGAGTACGGGAACGCCGAGCTTCGCCGCCGCATCCTTGGCAGGCGGAGCGCCGACCCGGCGACCGCGTCCCGATGGGCGGTCGGGCCGCGTCAGGCAGAAGCGAATCTCGTGGCTTCGCGCGAGCCGTTCGAGGACGTCTGCGCCGAAGTCCCCGGTCGCCGCAACGCCGATCGACGCCATGTCAGGTGCGAGCGCCGAGCACCGGCTGCGCACGCAGCCGTCCGAGGGCCGTGCGGCGCGCCTCATCCGTCGTTCGATCGAGCATCAACACGCCGTCGAGGTGGTCGATCTCGTGCTGGCAGACGCGCGCGTCGAAGCCGGTGAGCTCAAGGCGAACGTTGCCACCGGTGGCGTCCTGCCCGATGACGGTCACTGCGGCGTGGCGCTCGACCGGGACGAGCACGCCCTGAAGCGAGAGGCACCCTTCGTCGTCGACCTCCATCTCCTCGCTTCGCTCGACGATCTCGGGATTGACGATGGCTACCGGCTCGTCACCCTCCGCCGGCAGGTACACGAACAGTCGGCGCAGGATGCCCACCTGGGTCGCTGCCAGCCCGGCGCCGAGGGCGCCCCCCATGAGCTCGCCCATCCGCTCCACGAGCCGGACGAGGTCGGTATCGAACACCTCCACGTCGCGGGCGCGGAGACGCAGAACCGGGTCGGGGTACTGGCGGATCTGTGCGAGCGCGAGCCGCCGCCGAGCTTCGCGCTCGGGGTCACGCTCCTGATCGTCGTCCTCGTCGTCCTCGTGGTCGGGATCGTCGGGATCTCCGGGCTCCAGCTCGGGCTCGACGTCGCCACGGGCGTCGTTCTCGTCCGGCACGGCGGCAGTCTACTCACCGGCCGCTGGGGCCACCCCGCGCCTCCTCCCGGTTTCATCGTACGCGGGAGATCTGCGCGCGTGGGTGTCGAAAGTGCACCGAAAGTGTGCCGGGCGCTCGCGCTTCAGAAGCTCTGCGGGTCGACGTCCACCACGGTCGTCAGACCGGCGCGGCGGATCGTGACCGCGGACGCCGACAGAAGCCGGGCGACGTGCGCGGCCACACGGCGCGGCGCCTCCGTCTTGACGATCAGCTGCGCACGGTGCCGGCTCCGGAGTCGCCCGAGGGCCGCCGGCCCGAGCAGCGCGTCGCCGTCCCCTTCGAGCCGAGCCCGGATCTCGGTCAGCAGCCGCAAGGGGCGCGTCGGCCGTCGAGCCCGAGACGAGGAGGCGGATGAGATGTCCGTACGGCGGGTAGCCGAGGGCGCGGCGACGCTCGAGCTCGTCCGCGAGGAACCCGGCAACGTCGTGGCGCGCGGCATGAACGATCGGCCGCGCATCGGGCTGAAACGTCTGCACGATGACGCGGCCCGGTGCCTCCCTCCCGCTTCGGCCGGCGAGCTGCGTGACGAGCTGGAACGTCCGCTCCTCTGCCCTGAAGTCGGCGAGGCCGAGTCCGAGATCGGCGTCGACGACGGCGGCGAGGTCGACGCCTTCGAAGTGATGCCCCTTGCCGACGATCTGCGTGCCGAGGAGCACCACGCCGCGCGTGCTACGGAAGCGCTCGAGCGCGGCGCGCAGCAACTCGGGCCGCGCGACCGTGTCGGAGTCGAGGCGGATCCGCTCGAGCAAAGGCACGTGCGCTTCGAGATCGCGCTCGAGCCGCTGCGTCCCGGCACCGATGCGCACGAGCTCCGGGGACCCACACGACGGGCACAACTCCGGCGCCGGCTCGACGTAGCCGCAATGGTGGCAGCGGAGGACGTCGCCTTCGTGGAGGACGAGTGAGACGTCACAGTTCGGACATCGCCGCGAGACGCCGCAGGCGCGGCAGTGCAGAGCAGGTGTGAGGCCGCGCCTGTTGAGAAGGAGGATCGCCCGCCCGCCGGAGGCCGCCACATCCGCGAGCGCGTCGAGGAGCGGCGCCGACAGGGGATAGCCGGCCTCGCGCCGGAGATCGACGACCTGCACCGGTGGCAACGACGCGCCGAGACGCCCTCCGAGCTCGAGCCGCTCCAGGCGATCCCAGCTCTCGGGCCGCGGCGTCGCGCTCCCGTAGACCGCCACCGCATTCTCGAGCGACGCGCGCTTTGCCGCGACGGTGCGCGCGTCGTAGCGCGGGTCCGACTCCTGCTTGAACGACGGATCGTGCTCCTCGTCGACGCAGATCACCCCGACATCGCGCAGCGGTGCAAAGACGGCGGATCGTGCCCCGACGACGATCGCCGCCTCACCTGTCGCAATCCGCTCCCTCTCGTCGCGCCGCTCGGCCTCCGTGAGGCCCGAGTGGAGGACGGCCACGAGATCGCCGAAGCGCGCGGTGAAGCGGCCGAGTGTCTGCGGCGTGAGCGCGATCTCCGGCACGAGCACGATCGCCGTCCTCCCGCGCGAGACGGCCTCCTGGCAGGCGCGCAGGTAGACCTCGGTCTTGCCACTGCCCGTCGCACCGTGGAGCAGCACGTGCCCGCCGCCGCCGTCGAGCAGCTCGGTGATCCGCGCCAGCGCCTCCTGCTGGGGCTCGCTCAGAGTCACCTGCACGTCCTCCACGCCGAGCGCGTACCGCTCGGCCGGGCTCTGCCGCTCGCCCCTCCTGGCCGGCCGCTTGGGCGCGATCAGCGCGAGGGCGCGGGCCGGCGTGGAGCCGTAGTAGTCGGCGACCCACAGCGCGAGGTCGACGAGCGGCGCCGGCAGCTGGTCGAGCACGGCCGACACCGCGACAGGCCGCACGCCCTCCGGAGCCACGTCGTCGTCGGCGACGACGACGCCACGGACGCGCGAGCGGCCGAGCTGCACAGCCACGACAGCGCCCTTGCCCACGCCCTCGTCGACCTCGTACGTGAAGGGTCGAGCCAGCGCTCGAGCCGTGACGAGCGGATAGACCGATGCAAAGGGCATCGGCCTAACCTACGTTCAGCCGCCGACGGCCTCCAGCACGAAGTCCGTGGCGAAGCCGAGGAAGAGCCCGCCGAACAGCGCCCAGGAGACGAGCACCTTGTGGCCGAGGTGACGATTGACGTTCGCAAGCTCGATGATCACGTAGAGGATCGACCCGGCGGCGAGCGCGAGGAATGCGACGGACAGCGCCTCGCTCGTCCACGCCTGACCGATCACCGTGCCGACGAACGTCGGCCCGCCGCCGATCAGCCCGAGCAGAAAGAGAAACCGCCACGTCGGCCGCTCCTGCGCCCCGGAGAGCGGAGCGACGATGCCGAAGCCCTCGGTCGCGTTGTGGAGGGCAAAGCCGATGACGAGCGTCAGCGCAAGGCTCACCTCGCCGAGCGCGGCCGACTGGCCGATGGCCAGCCCCTCGGCGAAGTTGTGCAGGCCGATGCCCGTCGCGATCAGAACTGCGAGCCATGCCGCAGGCGAGAGCCCTTCCGTGCGCATCTCGAACTCGGCGGCGGACGCTGCGCCGGGGCCGAGCAGGCTCTTCTGCCGCTGTCGTCCGATCCACTGGTCGTAGTAGACGAGACTCAGGTATCCGACGCCCGCGCCGACGGTGAACAGCGCGGCGAGCCGAATGAACTCGAACCATGACGCGCCGTCGTCGACGGCCTCCTCGAGCGCCTCCTCGACCGGCACCACTCCGTGCGAGAGGACGTCGTAGAAGAGGAAGAGGAGAATGCCGGTGGCGAGGCCGCTCAGGGCCGCCTTGAGGCGGATGTCCGGGATTCTTGACGCGCCCGAGCGGCAGCCCGATGAAGATCGTGAGGCCGGCGACGGCGCCGAGGACGAGTATCTGTGTCGAAGTCATCTGTGACGTTCTCCCGCTCATGTAAGGGCTGCCTTACATGAGTCGCAGGACTATAGTGGCTCCCGCCTGGAAGAGTCAAACGAGAGGCGGAGATGGCGGGTCACTCGGTCGACGACTACCTCGAGACGATCTACTTTCTCGCCTTTCCGATCGGCGAGTACCAGCCCGCGACGGGGTCGTCCGCGATCGCGTCACGCGTCGCCGAGATGCTCGGTGTGTCACGCGCGTCGGCGGGTGAGATGCTCAAGCGGCTCGAACGCGACGGCCTCGTCGAGCGCGGCGTGCACAAGGAGGCGATCCTCACGCCGGCGGGCATCGTCCGCGCCGAGCACGTCGTACGCAAGCACCGGCTGATCGAGCGGTTCCTCACGGACTTCATGGGCTACACGGCCGCCGAGTCGCACGTCCATGCGGACGAGCTCGGCGACACGTTCACGGACGACATGATCGAGCGGATCGCGGAACGGCTCGGCCATCCGGATCGCTGCCCGCACGGCTGGCCGGTGGACACGACCGTCGAGCAGATCGAGAACAAGGAGCTCGTGGCGCTCTCGGAGCTCGCGCCCGGAGACCGGGCCACGATCGTCCGGCTCGCAGAGCACGACGGCGACCTCCTGCACTGGTTCTACGACGAAGGGCTCGCGCCCGAGTCCGGGCTCGTCGTCCGCTCCGTGCAGAGCTCGACGGGACAGCTCACGGTGGAGCTCGACGGCGGCGGCGGAACGCGCGACGTCGGCGAGCGCGCCGCGGCAGGGCTCTTCGTGCGGAAGGCGGCCTAGACCGACGCGGGCTCGGCGGCGAGGCCCGCGGCCTCGCGGAGGGCGTCGGCGCGATCCGTCCGCTCCCAGGTGAAGTCGGCGTCTTCGCGGCCGAAGTGACCGTATGACGCGGTCTTCGTGTAGATCGGCCGCGTCAGGTCGAGGTCACGGATGATCGCCGCCGGCCGCAGGTCGAAGTGCTCGCTGACGAGCGCCTCGATGCGGTCGACGGGAATCGTGTGCGTTCCGAAGCACTCGACGGAGAGCGAGACGGGGTGTGCGACGCCGATCGCGTACGCCACCTCGAGCTCGCAGCGGTCGGCAAGGCCCGCCGCGACGATGTTCTTCGCCACGTGGCGCATGGCGTAGGCGGCGGAGCGGTCGACCTTCGTCGGATCCTTGCCGGAGAAGCAGCCGCCTCCCTGGCGCGCGGCGCCGCCGTACGAGTCGACGATGATCTTTCGCCCCGTCAGGCCCGGTGTCGGCCTTGGGCCCTCCGACGACGAACTTCCCAGTCGGGTTGACGAGGACGAACTCCGGCTCGTGCAGGCGTGCCTCGTCGCAGAACGCGGCAGGCAGCACCGGCGCGAGCACGTGCTCGATCACGTCCGGCTTGATCGTGGACTGGACGTCGACGCCGTCCGCGTGCTGGCACACGACGAGCAGGC
The DNA here is from genome assembly GCA_963724675.1 of uncultured Actinomycetes bacterium. Taxonomy (GTDB): domain Bacteria; phylum Actinomycetota; class Thermoleophilia; order Gaiellales; family Gaiellaceae; genus PALSA-612. The sequence continues at coordinate 236,683 of CAVRVP010000002.1, forward strand.
GCTCGATCTCGGTCGGACGTCTGCGGCCGTGCTCGTCCTCCTCGTAGCGGACGGTCACCATCGCCTTCCCATCGGGGCGGAGATACGGGAGCGTCCCTGCCTTCCGGACATCGGCGAGCCGGCGGCAGATCGCGTGCGCGAGCGAGATCGGTAGCGGCATCAGCTCCGGTGTCTCGCGGCACGCGTACCCGAACATCATCCCCTGGTCTCCCGCGCCGATCCGATCGAGCGGGTCGCCGTCGCTGGCGTCGTGCTGAGCCTCGTACGACTCGTCCACCCCGCTCGCAATGTCTGGGGATTGCTCCTGGATCGACGTGATCACGCCGCACGTCTCGGCATCGAGACCGAGCTCGTGATGCGTGTAGCCGATCTCGGCGATCTGTGCCCGGACGAGCCTCGGCACGTCGACGTACGTCTCGGTCGAGATCTCACCCGCCACCATCACGAGACCCGTCGTGACGAGCGTCTCGCAGGCGACCCGGCCGAGCGGATCCTCGGCCAGCACGGCGTCGAGCACGGAGTCGGAGATCTGGTCTGCGACCTTGTCCGGATGACCCTCCGTGACCGACTCGGAGCTGAAGAGGTACGTGCGCGCGGACATCGGCCGGGAAGGCTACCTACTCAGCTTTGGGGAGACGTCCCATGATCGAGGCGGCCAGCTCCTCGAGGCTTTGACCCTCGAGCACCGTGCACACACCGTCCGTGATCGGCATGTCGATCTCGTAGCTCTTCGCGAGCGCACGCAGCACCGGCGCCGTCGTGAGTCCTTCGACGACGTGGCCGATCTCCTCCATTGCCTCCGCCGGCGTCCGCCCCTGTGCGATCAGCTCTCCGGCGCGCCGGTTCCGCCCGAGCGCGCTCCAGCACGTGACCATGAGGTCGCCCATGCCCGCCAGACCGGCGAACGTCTCGACACGTGCTCCCGCCACCTGGCCGAGCCTGGCCATCTCCGTGACGCCACGGGTGATCAGGCCCGCCTTCGCGTTGTCGCCGAGTCGGAGCCCGTCGATGCCACCCGCCGCAAGCGCGATGACGTTCTTCGCAGCACCGCAAAACTCGACGCCGACGATGTCGCTGTTGACGTAGACGCGAAAGAGCGGCGAGTTGATCGCTTGCTGGAGATCGAGCGCGAGCGCGTCGTCGGCGCTCGCGATCACTGTCGCGGACGGCAGGCCGAGCGCGATCTCGTCGGCGATGTTCGGCCCCGAGAGACACGCGACGGGTCGGCCTTCGACGAGCGTCGACAGGCGGCTTCCGGTCTCGGGATCGAGCCCCTTCGCGAGGCTGAGCAGGGGACACGACCCGGGCAGCCCGCGCACCACGTCCCCGAACGCACGGCTGGGAACGGCGACGACGACGAGCTCGGCGGCGTCGACCGGCGCGTTGGCGACCGTCGTGGCGCCGATGCCGCGGAGATCGGCCGCCGGAAAGCGCGGGTTCCGTCCCGTCTCTTCGATCTCGCGAACCTGGTCGGCGTCGCGACACGCGATCGTCGTCTCGTGGCCACCGTCGGCAAGGACACGCGAAAAGGCGGTACCCCAGGAGCCGCCGCCGATCACCACCACCCGCACGAGGCGAGTATGACCTCCCGGAACTCGGATTGGAATGACGCTTCGCCGACCGAGCGGGCAGGTCGGATGCGATACCAGGACGCAGGGAGCGCCAATAGCACCACTATTGGCGCGAGCGAGGACGCCGTAGCGCGCCGTCCTGCACGTTTGGTCGGCTCAAGGCGTCGTTCTGATTCGAGTTCCCTTTACGTGCGGCGCACGAAGTCGATCGAGACCGGGACGCCTTCGAGGCCGAAGCGGTCGCGCATGCGATTCTCGACCCAGTAGCCGTAGTCACGCGTGACGAGGCTCGGATCGTTGACGAAGAACCGGTACCGCGGCGGACGAACACCCGTCTGCGTCCCGTAGAGGAGGTTGAGCCGCCTGCCTCGCCGGCCCGGCGGCTGGCGGTCCTCACGGAGCTCGGCGAGGAAGCGGTTGAGCTCCGGCGTCGAGATGCGCGCGGAGTGCCGGTCGAAGAGGTTCGCAACGCGGTCGAGCACGCGGGCGATGCCTCGGCCGGTCTTAGCGGACGTCGTGACGACCGCCGGCCGCTGTCTCAGCCGCGTCTCGATGAGCGGCCGCACATCCTCGATCGTGACCTCGGTCTCGTCCCACTTGGAGAGCACGACCAGCGTCGAGCATTGCGCTTTGCGCGCCACGTCGGCCACGGCGAGGTCCTGCTCGACGACACCCTCGGACGCGTCGATGAGAACGAGGGCGACGTCGGCGCGCTCGGCCGCCTGGAGCGCGCGGAGCTCCGAGTAGTACTCGATCCCCTGCCGCTGGCGACGCTTCCGCCGCAAACCCGCCGTGTCGACGAGCACGTACGTCCTCTCGCCCGCGTGGAGGACGGTGTCGATAGCGTCGCGCGTCGTGCCGGGAATGTCCGACACGATCACGCGCTCCTGCCCGACGAGCGCGTTGAGCAGGCTCGACTTGCCGACGTTCGGACGGCCGAGCACGGCTACGCGAATCGCCTCGTCCCCGACGGGCACGCCGCCACCGCCCGGGAGGCGCTCGAGGATCGCGTCGAGCAGGTCGCCTGTGCCGTGACCGTGGAGCGCAGAGATGTGCACCGGATCACCGAAGCCGAGACCGTGGAGCTCATGTGCGAGCTCGTCACGCGCAGGGTCGTCGAGCTTGTTCGCGACGAGGAGCACGGGACGGCCCGACCGCCGCAGAATGTCGGCGAGCTCCGCGTCCCCCGGCGTGATGCCCGCACGCGCATCGACGAGAAAGACGACGAGGTCGGCCTCCTCGACGGCGGCGCGCGCCTGAGCAACGGCACCCTGTGTGATCGGGGAGTCGTCGGTGATGTCGACGCCCCCGGTGTCGACGAGGAGGAAGGTCTCGCCCGCCCACTCGCAGATGAGCTCCTTGCGGTCGCGCGTCACGCCGGCCGTCTCGTGCACGACCGCCGTTCGCGTCGCCGTCAGCCGGTTGACGAGCGTCGACTTGCCGACGTTCGGATACCCGACGATCGCGACCGTTCCCTTGAGCTCGTCCATCGAACCAGTATGTCGAGGCCGAGACTCGCCGGAGCCGTGCTACCGGGGAACGCGCGCGCGGACGAGCTCGACGATGCGTGTGACGACGTCGTCGACCCCGAGCTCCGTCGTGTCGATGGTCACCGCGTCGGCTGCCGGCTCCATGCGCGCGGCGTCGCTCTCGTCACGAACGCGGAGATCGGTGGCAAGCGCGTCGGCGCCGATGTCGGGCCGTTCGGCCTGGCGCCGACCGGCGCGGACGCTCTCGTCGGCGGTCAGATAGACCTTGACCTCTGCGTCAGGCGCGACGACCGTGCCGATGTCACGCCCCTCGATCACCGAGTCGGCCAGCGCACCGAGCTGACGCTGCCGCTCACGCATCACCTCGCGCACGTCCGTATGCCGTGCGACGACGGGCACGGCCCGGTCGATACGCGACTCGCGGATCGCCGCCGTCACGTCGGCCCCCGCGATCTCCACGCGCCCGTCGAGGTCGAGCTCCACCGGGTGGTCGGACGCGAGTCGCCCGAGAGCAGGGCCGTCGTCGAGCGAGACGCCGTCTTGTAGCGCGAGCCACGTCACCGCCCGGTACATCGCGCCCGTATCGAGATAGCGCACGCCGAGGCGCTCCGCCACGCGGCGGGCAACCGTGCTCTTGCCCGCTCCGGCGGGGCCGTCGATGGCGATGATCATCGGTGCGCGAGAGAGTCGAGGAGGTCGAAGAACCCGGGGAACGATACCGCTGCGGCCTCCGCGCCCTCGATCTTCACGCCCTCGGCCGAGACGAGACCCGCTACGGCGCCGAGGATGGCGATCCGGTGGTCGCCGGCCGCGCTCATCGCGCCACCTCGCAGCCTCGTCGGCACCCCGCGCACGCGAAATCCTCCGGTCGTGGCGTCGACGCGGGCACCCAGCGCACGAAGCGCCGTCTGTACCGCGTCGATCCGGTCGCTCTCCTTGTTCCGCAGCTCCGCGGCGCCCCGGACGCGGCTCACGCCTCGGGCCATGGAGGCGGCAAGGCAGAACAGCGGAAGCTCGTCGACCATTCGCGGCACGTCGGGCGGGCCGATCTCGGTCGCGACGAGCTCCGCGTACGCGACGTCGATGTCCGCCACCGGCTCACCCGACACCGTGCGCCGGTTGAACAGGGCGATCCGGGCACCCATGCGCTCAAGGGCGTCCAGGAGCCCCGTCCTGCCGCTGTTGACGCCGACTCCGCGCAGGATCAGCTCCGCCCCCGGCAGGAGCGTCGCCGCGACGAGGAACGGCGCGGCGGCCGAGAAGTCGCCCGGGACGTCGATTTCGGACAGCGACAATGCCTCGGCCGGCTGCACCGTGATCCGGCTGGCGCGCCTCGTCACCGTCGCCCCCGCCGCACGCAGCAGCCGTTCGGTGTGATCGCGTGTCGGCGTTCGTTCGATGACTGTCGTCGGCCCGGCCGCCATTAGCCCTGCGAGCAGGAGGCATGACTTGACCTGTGCGCTCGCGACGGCGGGCTCGTGCTCGATGCCGGCGAGTGGCACGCCGACGATCCTCAGCGGCAGGCGGCCTTCGGTCGTCTCGACGTCTGCGCCCATCTCCGCGAGCGGCGTCGCGATCCGGTCCATCGGCCGCGACGCAAGCGATTCATCGCCGGTGAGCGTGAAGCGGCCGCCCACCTGGCCGGCGAGCAGCCCTGCGAGGAGCCGGGCGAGCGTGCCCGCGTTGCCACAGTCGACCGGGCCGGCCGGCTCGGCAAGGCCCTGTAGGCCGCGCCCCTCGACGCGCAGCGTCGTCGCATCGGCTTCGGTGACGACGATGCCAAGCGCACGGACGGCGTCGAGAGTCGACTCGGTGTCGAGCGACCGCCCGAAACCCCGGATCGCGACGTCGCCCTCGCACACGGCGCCGATGAGCAGAGCGCGATGCGAGATCGACTTGTCGCCGGGCAGCTCCGCCGCGCCGCGCATCGAGACCGCCGGCGCGACCTCCATCAGCCCTCCCCGCGATAGACCGGCCCGAGCGGACCCTTTGCCCACGGCTCACGAGGCCACGAGCGGGCCGTCACCTCGATCGTCCCACGACGGCCGATCGGCCCGCTGCGGCGCGCGCCGTCCGGCAGTGCGTGCGGAAAGCCTTCGGCCACTGCGAACGCAGCCTGGCGCCACAAGTCGAGGATGGCCGCGTCCACGATGCGCGTTCCCTCCTTGTACCCACGGCCGTTCTTCGGCAGCCCGCTGAGGTCGATCGGGTCGCCCCACACGAGCGCACACGGGCGGCGATGCGTGAGAGACCATCCGAATGTGTCGACACCGCACGGCACGATAGGCACGTCTTCCTGGATCGCCACCATCGCCGCACCTGGATGGCCGGGTGCCGGGTGGCCTAGCTCCTGGCGCGTCCCTTCCATGAAGAAGCCGACGGCGTGGCCTTCTGCGGCGAGCCAGCGGGCAACGCGTAGGGAGTCGCGGTCGCCTTCGCCGCGCCGCACCGCGAACGTTCCCAGCCAGCGAAGAATCTCGCCGAGCACGGGTATCTCGACCAGCTCGAGCTTCGACATGAAGCGGACGCTCCGGCGCGTGAAGATGCCGACGAGCAACGGGTCGATGGTGGTGAAGTGATTCGCCGCAAGAACGACGCCGCCCGACGCCGGCACGCGATCGACGCCGTACCCGTAGCTCTGCGACAGCATGCGGGCGACGGATGGCATGAACCGGCGCGCGAACAGCTGCGTGCGCTGCGGATCCTCGCCCCAGAGCTTGTAGAGGCCGAGCTCTGTCAGCACGGCGTCAGCCGATCTCTCGGCCCATGAGCGACACGATCTCGCTCACCTCGTGAGCGAAACCTGCGAAGTCGGTGGCCGCGATCTGTTGCGGTCCGTCGCAGAGCGCCTCCTCCGGGCGCGGGTGCACCTCGACCATGATCCCGTCCGCTCCGACTGCCACCGCCGCACGGGCGAGCGGCAGAACGAGGTCAGCGCGACCGGCCGCATGCGACGGGTCGACGATCACCGGCAGGTGCGTCTCGTGCTTGAGGACTGCGACGGACCCGAGATCGAGCGTGTAGCGGGTCGTGCGCTCGAAGGTGCGGATGCCGCGCTCGCAGAGGATGATGCGCTCGTTCCCCTCCTTGGCGACGTACTCGGCCGCCATGAGGAGCTCCTCCACCGACGCCGACGGGCCACGCTTCAGGAGGACGGGGAGGTCGACGCGGCCGATCTCGGAGAGGAGGAGGAAGTTCTGCATGTTGCGGGCACCGATCTGGATCACGTCGGCCACGTCAGCCACCTCGTCGAGCTGTCGCGGGTCGAGCAGCTCGGTGACGATCGGCAGCCCCGTCTCCTCGCGTGCCTCTCGAAGAATTTCGAGCGCCTCGACGCCGAGCCCCTGGAACGCATAGGGCGACGTCCGTGGCTTGAACGCTCCACCGCGAAGCATCGACACGCCCGCAGCGGCCACGGCGCGGGCCGTCTCGAGCGTCTGCTCGCGGTACTCGACGGTGCACGGGCCGGCGATGAGCCCGAACCAGCCGTCGCCGATCTTCCGCCCTCGTGCCTCGATCACCGTCGGATCCGGTCGGATCTCGCGCGAGACGAGCTTGTACGGCTTCAGGATCGGGAGCACCTGCTCGACGCCGGGGTACGCCTCGAGCGGCAACGTCGCGAGCAGCTCGCGCTCGCCGATTGCCCCGATCACGGTCGTCTCACGGCCCCGCGAAACCCGCGCGTCGACACCGACTTCCTGGAGTCGGGCGACGACGTGCTCCGTCTGCTCGGCGGTCGCGCCGCCGGCCATGACGATCAGCAACTCGGGTGAGCCGTTCTGTGCCATTGGGATAATCCTGCCATGCGCGTCTTCTCGGGCATCCGAGCCGACCGGCGAGAAGCACTCGGCAACTACTCGGAGGCTATCCGCCAGTACGTCGCGACACAGGAGCAGGGCGACGCGTTCTTCTGCATCGTCGACCTCCACTCGATCACGGTCTCCTACGAGCCGCAGGCGCTCCGCGAGTCCACGCTGTCGCTCACCGCGCTGCTGTTCGCGAGCGGACTCGACGCCGGAGCGCTCGCACCGTGTTCGTCGCAGAGCCAGGTCACAGCGCACGCCGAGGCTGCGTGGCTGCTGTCGTTCGTGCGCAAGCGTCGGCGAGCTCCGTCGGATGACGCAGTTCAAGGAAAAGCGGCGCAGCAGGAGTTCGTGACCGCCGGCCTCTTCACTACCCCGTGCTGATGGCCGGCGACATCCTCCTCTACCAGACCGACATCGTCCCCGTCGGGGACGATCAGCGCCAGCACGTCGAGCTCGCGCGCAACGTCGCCGAGCCGCTTCAACCAGCGTTTCGGCGACACCTTCGTCGCGCCACGTGCGGTCTATCCGGAGGCGGGCGCCCGCATCATGAATCTCCAGGAGCCGGAGCGACACATGTCCACGACTCGGCAGGCACGCCCAGGGACGGTGTCGATGACCGATGCAGCCGGACGTGATCCGGCGAGAAGTTCAAGACCGCCGTCACCGACTCCGGCCGTGAGGTTCGCGCACGGCGACGACAAGCCGGGCATCTCGAACCTCATCGACATTCTCGCCGTCACCACGGGCCGCTCGGCTCAGCGACGATCGAGGCGCGTACGACGGGCGGGCTACGGCCCGTTCAAGGAGGACGTCGCAGAGGCGGTGTCGCGCTCTTCGCGCCGATCCAGGAGCGGTACGAGGAGCTGCGTTCGCGGCGACGAGCCAGAGCTCAATCGCCTGATCGCCGTCGGCGCCGAGAAGGCGGCCGCGGTCGCAGAGCCCACGCTCTCGCAGATGTACGAGCGGATGGGCTTCGTCAGATTGCCGTGAGCCTGCGGAGTGCCGACACTTCGGCACCCGTCAGCTCCCGCCACGCGCCTACGTCGAGCCCCGTGAGGTCGAGGCCCGCATAACGGCTCCGGTGGAGGCGGACGGGCGGGTGGCCGACGGCCGCGCACATCCGCTTCACCTGATGCTTGCGGCCTTCGTGGAGGGTCAGCTCGAGACGTGACGGCCCGAGCCGGCGCACCCCGGCCGGCGCGCTCAGGCCGTCCTCGAGCTCGACGCCCGCTTCGAGACGAGCGATGGCGTCGTCGGACGGCTTTCCCTCGACGTCGACCACGTACACCTTGTCCACCTCGTAGCGGGGATGGGCGAGACGATGTGCGAGCTTGCCGTCGTTCGTGAGGAGAAGCGCGCCGGTCGTGTCCTGATCGAGGCGGCCCACTGGAACCACTCGCGCCGCGTGGTCGACGAGCTCGACGACGGTCGGCCGCCCGCCCGGATCGCGCGCGGTCGTCACGACGCCGGCGGGCTTGTGGAGGAGGACGTAGGCGAGCTCCTGGGCCGCCACGCGCTGGCCGTCCACCTCGACCACGTCGCCCGCCTCGACGAAGGTGTCGAGCCGCCCCGGCTCGCCGTTGACGCGCACGCGTCCCGCCTTGATCAGCTCGTCGGACGCGCGGCGCGAGGCCAGGCCCGCGCGTGCGAGGTAGGCGTTGAGCCGCATGACGGTATTCTCGCGTTGTCGTGAAGCGGTGGCTCCCACTGCTCGTGGCGGGTCTGGCGGTCGTGGCCGCCGTGGTCTTCGCGACGCTCTACTTCACGAATGAGCCGGAGACCAAGACCGTGGCCGCTCAGCCGTGCGGCGACAGGGACGTTCGGGCACATCCGCGTCGCTGACGCGGGACGGCGACGCCTACACGCTGCGCTTCGACCCCGCCTGGTTTGACGAGCGGGATCACGGCTAACACCGCAGCGGCAGAGGACGGCGCTGTCGAGCCGGGCGACCCGGTGCCGAACGACAACTACATCGTCGACGAGTCTGATCGCGAGTTGACGTACAGGGTTCGTCCGGGCGCACACGTCACCGTGCTCGTCAACAACCAGAGCGGCAACCTCTCGACGCCGATCACGGTCGACGAGCTGGCGGAGATCGTCGCCACGGGACAGAGCAGCAAGCGGACCCTGTTCGAGCCGCTCGACAGTGGCATCTGGATCCGCTACCGGATCGACACGGTCTGCGCGCTCGATCAGCAGTACCGACCGTAGTTAGACTCGCGCGGTGCCCGAAGCGGAGCTCCAGGAAGTCGGCTCAGGCCTCGCCCCCGTGTCCGATGGCTGGTTCGTCGTCAACACCCGGGATGTGGCCTGGGGGACGTCGCAGGGCGGCTCGGCATGCATCTTCGAGAGCCCGACGTTCTGGTTTCGGGAGCTCGGCTTCAAGGTCAGTGTCCTCGAGCCGGGCAAGGCGAGCGGCCTCTACCACTCCGAGAACCAGCAGGAGGCGTTTCTCGTGCTCTCCGGAGAGGGCAGGCTGCTCGTCGACGGCGAAGAGCGGATCCTCGGTCCGTGGGACTTCTTCCACTGCCCGGCCGGCACCGAGCACATCTTCGTCGGCGCCGGCGACGGGCCGTGCGTGATCGTCATGGTCGGTGCGCGGTCGGGAGACGAGCAGCTGCGCTACCCGGTGTCGGAGCTCGCCGCGCGCTACGGCGCAAGCGCCGAGAAGGAGACCTCTGATCCGGACGAGGCGTACGCAGGGTGGGAGGCCACGCGGCTCGCCCGTCCCGCATGCTGGGACCAGCTCCCCTGGGCCTGACGGGGTTTCGAGAGATCTGAGGTCAGTACAGCACCGCGGCGAGCTGGCGCCGGTACTGCATGGTCAGCGGATGCTCCTGGCCGAGGTCCTCGAAGATCGCCACCATCAGCTCGCGGATCCGGTCGCGCCGTTCGGCGTCCGCCGTCGCGGTCTCGTCGAGCAGGAGCGCCAGCGCCGCTTCGGCGTCTCCTCGCTCGAGAGCAGCCGTCACCTCCGGCTCGTCACCCGACTCGCGCAGGGCAGCGAGGAGCACCTCGCCGGGCGTCGGGCCGGTCAGCGCGTCGAGAAAGCTCGCGATCGCCGCTTGCGGCTTCACCCCGAGAAACTCGGAGACGACCTGGCCGTTCCGGAACGCCTTGACGGCCGGGATGCTGCGCACGTCGTAGTGCGCCGCCACCTCAGGGTTCGCGTCGACATCGACCTTCGCCAGCTCGACACCACCCGCGCGCGCCGCCACCTCGCCCTCTAACACGGGCGCGAGGGCTCTGCACGGCCCGCACCAGTCCGCCCAGAAGTCGACGACGACGGGTACCTCGTGCGAGCGCTCGAGCACGTCGCGGTAGAAGGTCTCGTCCGTGACGTCCATCGCCCGCTCACGGTAGCGGCTGTGGGCCTGGAGCCGCGCTCAGGCCGGACGGCGCTCGGCGACCGCGTCGAGCGTCTGGCGAATCTCGCCGGCGTCCGCGCCGAGATCGTCGAGGCGAGGCAGTGCTGACAGGCCGTCGAGCCCGAACACGCGCTCGAACAGCTCCGTCGTCCGGTAGCGAATCGCACCGCCAACGCTGTCGTCGCGGCCGGCTTCGACCACGAGGCCACGCTCGACGAGCCCGGCGACGACGGTGTCAGCGGCGACGCCCCGAAGGCGGGCGACCTCGGGCCTCGTGCACGGCCCGAGATAGGCGATCACCGCAAGCGTCTCGAGCGACGCCTGGGACATGCCGCGCTCGACGGGTCTGTCGACGAGCCGCGCGCAGGCAGAGGCCTCCGATCGCGCAGCACGGAACGCATAGCCGCCGGCGACGTGCTCGAGAACGATGCCGCTCCGCCCTTCCGAGTAGCGCTCGCCGAGGAGATGGACCGCGGCGGTGACGCGCTCCGGCTCGACGTCGACGGCGATGGCTAGCTCGTCCACGGACAGAGGCACGGAGGAGACGACGAGCAGCGCCTCGACGGTGCGGGCCGTCCGCTCGAGCGGTCCGGCATCGACGAGACGAAGCGGCATGGGTTCAACGGTCATGCGGCACTCCTTTCGACGTCGAGGCGGGCGACTCCTATCGAGCCGAACGCCTCGCTCTGCTCGATCGTCAGCTCGTCCCGCTTGCGCAGCTCGAGCAGAGCGAGAAACGCCGAGGCCTGCTCGAGTCGGTCGAGCTCGGCGACTTCGTCCTCGAACTGGAACCGCGCGCGGCGGCCGAGGAGAGCTCTGAACCGCTCGAGGAAGCGTGCGACGGGAGGAAACGCGAGCTGCATGTGCGCGAGCGAGACGTCCGGCGGCTCGGCCGCAAGCGTCGCGGAGAGCGGTAGCGAGCGCCTGCGGCTCCTGCGGTGCGATGCGGATCTCCGGCCGCGGCGCGAGCGGCGCCGGCCCGAGGCGGAAGTAGCGGTCGCGCTCGGCGTCGAGACGTTCGGCGAGCCAGACGCTTCCGGCCTTGATCCGCCTGTATTCGGCGAGCCGTTGCTCCAGCTCCTCGGCGGTCTCCTCGGGGCTCACGTCGTCGAAGTCGGCGCTCAGGTCGCCGAACAGCTCGCGCGCCTTGATCTCGAGCAGTGCCCCGACGATGACGAGGAACTCGCCGCACGCTTCCATGTCCCACGGCGCGGCCTCCATCAGGTCGCCCGCGAACGACCGCACGATCTCGGCAACGTCCACCTCCGACAGACGCAGCTCCTGCTTGAGGATGAGCGTCAGGAGCAGGTCGAATGGCCCCTCGAAGGTTTCGAGGTCCAGGTCGAGTTCCGGCGCCGCCACGGCCCCGGACGCTAGCGCTAGGGCCGGACGCGACCCTTCGGCACGGCCATGGCAGGACCGTCGGGTGGACCGGGTGGAGCCTTCGCGGTGGGTATCGGGATCTCCGTGCGCCCGGTAGAACTGCCACCAGACGAAGAACGCAAGCGACCCGATGAGCAGGACGAGTGCGACCCAGAAGTTCAGGCGCTGGCCGAGGAGCTCGTGGGACGGGTCGATGCGCAGCTGCTCCTCGAGGAGGCGGCCGAACGAGTAGTACGCGATGTAGAGGGCGAAGAGTCCCGGCGGCCTGATGCGGAACAGCCGCTCGACGAGAAGAAGGATTCCGACGCCGATCAGGTCATAGGTGAACTCGTAGAGGAAGATCGGGTGGAAGCGCTCGGTACACCCGGTGGCGAGGTCGAGGTACTGGGCGGGACAGTGCTCGAGGTCGATCTCGAGGCCCCATGGCAGATCCGTGGGCTTGCCGAACAGCTCCTGGTTCCACCAGTTCCCCCAGCGCCCGATCGCCTGGGCGAGGAGCAGCGCAGGCGCGAGGCAGTCGGCGAACAGCGCGAGGCTCTCTCCGGAGCGCCAGACGACGATGCCGCCGGCGATGCAGCCGAAGAGGATGCCGCCCCAGATGCCGAGACCTCCCTCCCACACCGCAACCGGTCCCCACCACTCGTCCGGCAGCTGGTCGTAGCTCGTGACCACGTGGTAGAGCCGCGCGCCCGACGATGCCGGCCGCGACGCCCCAGACCGCTGCCCTGAGCACGAGATCCCAGTCGCCGCCACGGCGCGTCCAGCGAATGCCGACGAGGCCGATCGCGGCGACGATCGCCACGAGCAGCGTGATCCCGTACATGTGGATCGTCAGCGGCCCGATGTCGATCGTGCCGGTGGACGGCGAGGGGAACGAGGCGATGAGGCTCGACATCGAGCCGCATTCTGCCTAGCGCGGATGAGGCGTGCAGCTAGAGCAGAATGTTCGCGGCTACATCAGCGGGGCAACCACGGGCGAGGAGCTCGAGCGCGGCGTGTAGGTCGACGTCCGGCCGCTCGGCGATCTCGACCGCTGCAGGCGTGTCGAAGCCGGCCGCGATCAGCTCGCTCGCACGCCAGCAGATCACCCGCTCCGATTCGCTGGGGATGTACAGCTCGGTTTCGACCGCATGTGCCATAGGGATCTACTTCGGTTCGCCCTCCCCCATCTGAGTCCCCCGTTCGAGGGAGTGCGCGCTCACCGCGCCCCTGGCACACCGCCGCGGCTAGGGTGGTTCCGTGCCGCGCTGGATCGGCATCAACCACGTCGCCGTCGAGGTCGGCTCGATCGACGAGGCGATCGCGTTCTTCGAGCGGATCTTCGGAGAGCTGCCGCTCCGTGGCCGCGGCCGCCAGATGGCGTTCATCGACCTCGGCGACCAGTTCGTCGCGCTCGAGGCCGGCCGGACACAGCCGCCGGACGGCGGGCGGCACATCGGGCTCGTCGTCGACGATCAGCGCGCGACCGTCGAGCGGGCGCGCGAAGCCGGGGCGCACGATGATCGGCGACCACGACTTCCTCGACCCCTGGGGCAACCACTGGCAGGTGGTCGACTATCGCGACGTCCAGTTCACGAAGGCGCCGCGCGTCCTCGAAGGCATGGGGGCCTCGGATCTCGAGAAGTCGAGCAAAGCGCTCGCCGAGCTACGCGCCAAGGGCCTCGCGGACTAGGTCGCTACGACACAGCGGCTTCGCCGAGGAGGGCCTTGACCTCGGCGAAGAAGTCGGCCTCGGGGCGAACGCGATAGTCGGGCCCGAGCTCGAGCGTGCGCGGGCCGTCCGACGTCTCGAGCGCGACGACGACGCGCGCTTCGCCGGGGAAGTCCTTGACCACGTGGCCGAGCTCGCGGACGATGCCGGCCGGCGCCGCGCGCGCGTCCACCTTGAGGCGCACCTCCGTCGGAACACGCGCCGCCTCGAAGGCGGACACCTCGAGCGCGATGATCTTCGTCTCGCCTTCCTGCTTGTGGTCGACGCGACCCTTGACGACGAGCACGCCGTCCGCCACGCAGAGCTCCCGCGCCGCGGCATAGACACTGTTGAAGACGACGACCTCGACCTCGCCCGAGAGGTCGTCGAGGCCGAGGAACACCATCGGGTCGCCCTTCTTCGTCGTCAGCTGCTTGACGGAGGAGACGATGCCGCCGATCGTGACGATGTCGCCGTCACGGCGCCGTTCGAGTTCGGAGAGCGGGCAGTCGGTCTTTCGCTTCAGCTGGTCGCGCACGGCATGGAGCGGATGCTCGGAGACGTAGACGCCGAGCGTTTCCTTCTCGAGCCGCAGTAGCTCGGCCTTGTCGAACTCCGCCGTCGGTATCGCCGGATGGTGCGCTGGCGTCGGCTCGCCGTCGTCCTCCGACGAGTCGTCGAAGATCGACGCCTGGCCCGCGATCCGGTCGGCCTGCTTCGTCTGGCCGTAGGACAGCGCGTGCTCGAGGACGTCGAGCATGCCCTTGCGGGAGCTCCCGGTCGAGTCGAGCGCGCCCGCCTTGACGAGCGACTCGAGCGCCCGCTTGTTCACGAGCTGCGGGTCGACGCGCTCGGTGAAGTCCCAGATCGAGACGAACGGCCCACCGCCCTCGCGCGCGGCGACGACGGCAGCGGCGGCGGTCTCGCCGACGTTCTTCACGGCGTTCAACCCGAAGCTGATGGTGCCGTCCACGACGGCGAAGTCGACGTGGGACGAGTTCGCGTCCGGCGGCACGACCTCGATCCCGATCTCCTCACACGCGTTGACGTAGTACGGGACACGGTCCTTCGTGTTCATCACCGACGAGATGAGCGCCGCCATGTACTGCGCCGGGTAGTGCGCCTTGAGGTAGGCGGTGCGGTACGCGATGAGCGCGTAACACGCTGCGTGCGACTTGTTGAACGAGTAGTCCTGCGCCTTCTCCATGTCGTCCCAGAGCCCGCGCGCCACGCCCGTGCCGAGACCGTTCGCGGCGGCGCCCTCGAGGAACTTCCCCTCGAGCGACGCCATGAGCTTGTGGTCCTTCTTGCCGATCGCCTTGCGAAGATCGTCCGCCTCTGCCGGGGAGAAGCCGGCGAGCTGCTTCGCGATCTCCATGTACTGCTCCTGATAGATGCAGATGCCGTACGTCTGCCCCGTGAGCGCCTCGAGACGCGGGTCGACGTACGCAACAGCTTCCTGGCCCGCCTTCCGGCGTGCATAGACGGGGATGTAGGCCATCGGGCCCGGCCGGTAGAGAGCGACGAGCGCGATGAGATCCTCGAAGACGGTCGGCTTGACCTGCCGGAGCGCCTCGCGCATCCCCGACGACTCGAACTGGAAGACGCCGGCGGTGTCCCCGCGGGCGAGGAGCGCGTACGTCTTCGCGTCGTCGAGCGGCACCGCCGTGATGTCGAGGTCGCCGACGAGGCGCACGGCCTCGTCGATCACGTCGAGGTTCCGCAGCCCGAGGAAGTCGATCTTCAGGAGACCGAGGGCCTCGACGTCGCCCATGGCGAACTGCGTCACGACCTCCTGGTCTGAGCCCTTCTGCTGCAGCGGGACGATGTCCGTCAGCGGTCGGTCCGAGATGACGACACCGGCCGCATGAATCGAGTCCTGGCGGACCAGGCCCTCGAGGGGCTTGGCGAGGTCGATGATCTCCTTGACGACCGGGTCGCCGTCGTACGCCGCGCGCAGCTCCTGGCCCGGCTTCAGCGACTCCTCGAGGTACACCTTCGGGCCTTCCGGCACGAGCTTCGCGATCTTGTCGACCGTCCCGTAGGGCACCTCGAGCACGCGTCCCGCGTCGCGAATCGCCGCGCGCGCCATCATCGTCCCGAAGGTGATGATCTGCGCCACCCGGTCGCGCCCGTACTTCTCCGCCGCGTAGTTGATGACGCGATCGCGTCCGGCCACGGCGAAGTCGATGTCGATGTCGGGCATCGACTTCCGGCCCGGGTTCAGCATCCGCTCGAAGAGGAGGTCGTACTTCATCGGGTCGACTTCCGTGATCTCGAGGCAGTACGCCACGAGCGAGCCGGCCGTGGAGCCGCGGCCCGGCCCGACGCTGATGCCGTTCTGGCGTGCGAACGCGATCAGGTCCCAGACGATGAGGAAGTAGTCGGCAAAGCCCATCTCCCGGATCGTCTTGAGCTCGAAGGCAAGGCGCTCCTCGAGCTCCGGCGTGGCCGACGTGTACCGACGCGCGAGACCGTCGCGCGCCAGTTCGACGAGGTACTCGAACGCGTCTCGCCCTTCGGGGGTCGGGTACGCAGGCAGGAGGATCCGCCCGAGCTCCATCGTCACGGAGCACCGCTCGGCGATCTCGAGCGTCCGCCGGAGCGCCTCGGGATGCTCGCCGAAGTCGAGCGCCATCTCGTCCGGCGTCTTGAAGAAGAACTGGTCGGTGTCGAAGCGCCAGTGGTTCGGGTTCTTCAGCGAGTCGCCGGACTGGATGCAGAGCAGCGCCTCGTGAGGTAAGGCGTCCTCGTGCAGGAGGTAGTGGACGTCACCGGTGGCGACGAGCGGGAGCTTCGCCTCGCCGGCGAGACGCGCGAGCTCGGGGTTGATCCGTTGCTGCTCGGCGAGGCCGGCGTTCTGGATCTCGACGTACGTGTGGTCGCGGCCGAACACCTGCACGAGACGGTCGAGGTCTCCGGCGGCGTCCTTCGGCCGGTTCTCCTCGAGCGCCCTGCTCACCCGGCCCGACAGGCAACCCGAGAGCGCGATGATCCCGGACGCGTGGGCGTCGAGCAGCTCCCAGTCGACGCGCGGTTTGTAGTAGTACCCCTCGAGGTAGCCGAGCGAGGAGAGCTTGATGAGGTTCGCGTAGCCCTCGTTCGTCTCGGCGAGCAGCGTCAGGTGGGCATACCCCTTCTCCTGGCGCCGCCGGTCGTCGGCGACGTAGACCTCGCAGCCGATGATCGGCTTGACGCCGTGCTTGCCGCACTCGCGATAGAGCTCGACCGCGCCGGCGAGGGAACCGTGGTCAGTGAGGGCGACGGCGGGCATGTCGAGCTCGGCCGCCCGGGCGGCGAGCGCCGGGATCCGGCACGCGCCGTCGAGGATCGAGTACTCCGAGTGAACGTGGAGGTGGACGAAGGGAGACTCGGGCACGGACACTCGATAATAGAAACGACGGCGGCTAGCCGAGAGCCCGGTAGACACGCACGCCGAGGGCGGGCAGGCGAAGCGCGAACGCATCCCCGGTCGGCGAGACCTCGCGTCCCGGCCCGACGGGACGCAGCGTCCGCCCGTCCAGCCCGGGCACGCGAACGGTTGCGCTGGCGGGCTCGTAGCCGGCATTCGCGACGATCACGACCAGCTCGTCGCCGTGCACCCGTGCCCCGGCCTTCACGAGCCCGTCGGCAGGTTCCACCGATACCGCCGCGTCCCGTGCGAGCAACGCCGGCTCGATGGCGCGGATCGTCTCCGTCACCTCGGCGATCGCCTCGCCGACGTCGCCCGTCCACGCGGCGGGTGGGAAGAAGCCGAGGCCGCGCGCTCCGCCGGCGATCGCGAGCCAGGACTCCGCCTTGACGGTTTGCGGCGTGACCGCCGTCCTGCCACGCGGGCAGTCCATTCCGGCCGCCTCGATCCACTGGAAGGTCGGCTTGCCCTTGGCCAGGCGAACGAGCTCCCGCTGGGCGAAGTAGACGTCGACGAGCCGCTCCGGCCGACACCAGATCTGCAGCGGATACAGGTCGAAGCCGACGACGTCGGCCCGCGAGACGAGCCCGGGGTACATGGCGCGACCGTACGAGAGAGGCGCCGCGCCGGAGTAGAAGTGGTTCGTCAGGGTAAGCAGCCGGATGCCTGAGCCCGGGGGCACGGCGGGCAGGGTGTCGCCGGTCGTGCCCTGCGCATCGGGCTCGTCCGGATAGAAGACGCCGATGACGTTCGGGTCGTCCGGGATCGGCTCGCCGACGACGGCTGCGCTCAAGGCACGCCCGCCGAGGCCGGCGAGTTGCGCTTCGAGGCCGCCACAGCGATTGGCCGCGTAGAGGTTCGTCCCGACCGGCAAGCTCGTCTCGAAGCCGTCGACGCACTCACCCCAGGAGAGGATGGGAAAGAAGGGGCGTCCGTCCACGACCACGGCGCCGTCGCGGATCGCGACCTCGCGCCGCGGGGCGGGCGGCTCGGTCGGGGTCGGAGGCGGCGCGGGTGGCTCGATCACGGTCGGCGTCGACTCGATGGGCACGGCGCGATGCGGCTGATCGTTGCGGGTCGAGAGGGCGAGGACGCCCACACCGATGGCAACGGCGCATCCGGCCACGAGGAACGCGACCTGGAGCCGCCGGCTGGTGACGAGCCTCCGCCAGATCAACGAGCGGCGGCCACAGCGGCCGTCTCACCCCGAGCCCGTCGCGCGGCCGTGCGCGCGTGGCGCAGCGGCTCCGGTGAGCGTGCCGGGCCGGTGACGCCGAGCACCACCTCGACGGCGGTCTCCGGGCCGGTGCGCCAGGCGGCGTGCACCGCGAGTGGCCGTGCTCCCCGCTTCGTCCGCACCCAGTACCCGACGCGCTCGTCGCCGACATGGAGCGGGCTCGTCTCACCTCGGTCCTCTCCCGGCCAGTCGCCCTCGGCCGCCAGCGTTCGGTGGGTGACGCCGACGGTCGGCAGCTCGAGCATCGCGCCGACGTGGAGCGCCAACCCGCAACGGCGTGGATGATCACGCCCCGTCGAGTCGACGATCAGGACGTCCGGCGGTGTCGGCAGACGCGCGGACCGCGCGCTCGAGCAGCGCACCATCGCGCAGCGCGAGCGCACCGGACGCATAGCGCGCCGGGGCGACGCCGCTGACGACAGACACGGTGTCGCCGACAGCCGCTGCCGCCCAGCCGCGGTCACCTGCGTCGCCGTCCTGCGGCGCGCCCTGCTCGAAGCACACGAAGCACGCGCCGACCGCGTACCGGCCAAGCGGCCGCCACGCGGTCCAGATCTCAGCCGCGAGCCGCGACTGCTCGGCTGCCAGCTCCTGCGCCGTGCGCGGCCAGTCCACGGCTCAATAGTGCCTGCCGCATGCGCGGCCGCGACGTTGCGAAGGCGCTACGAGGTGGCGTCGTCGGCGGCCGACTCGGCGGCATCCGCCGCGTCGGAGGCAGTCGACGCTGCGGAGTCACCCCAACCGGACGCTGTGTCCGACGCGGTGCTCCATGTGTCTTCCTCGTGCTGTCCCTTCTTCTTCCAGAAGAACACGACGGCCCCGATTGCGGCGGCCAACGCGATGAGCTTCTTCATGCTTCTCCTTTCGTCTCCTCGAGGCTATCGAGTTCAGGACGTCTCTGCGGCTGCCACGGCGCGCCGCCGTGGCCCGACGTGGATGGGGCGCCCGAGTGCGACGAGGCCCGCCTCCTTCAGCGCTTCCGACAACGTCGGGTGCGCCGCCATGCCGTCGGCGATCGTCTCCACCGTCGCCTCCGCGTCGAGTGCGACGACTGCGGCCTCGATGAGATCCGTGACGTGCGGCCCCACCATCACCACGCCGAGGAGCTCGCCGTAGCGCGTCTCGTGGATCGACTTGACCCAACCGACGGTGTCGTTCTGCATCACGGCGCGGGCGTTGGCGGCCCACGGGAACTTGCCGACAGAGACGCTCTCTCCGTGGAGCTCGCGCGCCTGCGCCTCCGTCAAGCCGACGCCGGCGATCTCCGGGTCGGTGTAGATCGGGCGCGGCACGGCGCGCGCACTGATGACACTGTCGTGGCCCAGTGCGTTCTCGGCAGCGATCTCCCCTTCGCGAAATGCGGTGTGCGCGAGCTGCCAGTGGCCGGCGCAGTCGCCAACGGCGTAGATGTGCGGAACCGACGTCCGCCGGTGGTCATCGGTGGCGATTCCTGCGCGACGGTCGAAGTCCACTCCCGCCTGCTCGAGGCCGATGCCTTCCACGAGCGGCGCCCGGCCGACGGAGACGAGCATCAGGTCGGCCTGCACCGTCTCGCCTTCGCCGAAATGGACTGTCAGCTCGGCTCCCGAGTCGTCGACCTGCGTGCACTGCTTGCCGAGGTGGAGCGCGATGCCGCGCTTGCCGAACTGCTTGGCCAGCTCCTTCGTCGCGTCCACGTCCTCCTGCGGGATCAGCGTGTCGAGCATCTCGACGATCGCCACCTCCGAGCCGAAGCGCTGGAAGATCGACGCGAACTCGCAGCCGATGATCCCGCCGCCGAGCACGACGAGGCGCCGGGGGACGGCGGTCTGCGCGAGGAGACCGGTCGAGTCGACACACCGAGGCGAGTCGAGCCCCGGGATCGGCGGGCGCATCGGAAACGAGCCCGTCGCGACGATCGCGGACCGAAACGACACATCCTCACCGCCTTCGACCGCGATGGTCGAGGCGTCCTTGAACCGCCCCACCCCGCGCACCCACTCCACGCCGTTCGCCTTGAAGAGCATCGCGACGCCGCCCGTCATCTGCTTCGAGACACCCGTCTTCCACTCGTTCGCCGCAGCAAAGTCGAGCTGCGGCGGACCGACGTTGACGCCGAGCTTGGCGAAGGTCTCCTCGGCCTCCTTCAGGCCGTGCGCGGTCTGTACCCACGCCTTCGTCGGGATGCAGCCGACGCGCAGGCAGGTGCCGCCGAGCTCGGCTTCCTGCTCGATGCACACGACCTTCGCTCCGAGCTGAGCAGCGCGGATGGCGGCCGTGTAGCCGCCGGGTCCGCCGCCGAGAACGGCTACATCGCAGTCCATGGGCCGATCCTACCCATTACGATCGCGTCCACAGTGCTCGCGGAGATCGCCCTGTTCACGCCGGACGTCGAGCGCCTCATCGCCTTCTACGAACGGATGCTCGAGCGGGCTCCGACGGCACGCTGGCCCGGCGGCGCGACGTTCGATCTCGACGGCGTGACCCTGCTCCTCCACGAGCAGGGCGAGGCACAGGAGGGCATGCCGCCGAACGTCGATCACTTCGCGCTGCGCGTCGCGGACGTCGACGTCGAGGCCGCACGGCTCGAAGACGACGGCCGCGGACTACCCCTGGGGCCGTTCGGCGTATCTCCGCGACCCGGACGGCCGCCTCGTCGAGCTCCAGTAGCTAGGCGGGCTGGGAGGCCGGCTCGAGCTCGGCGAGCATCACCCACGCGCCGCCGCGGTCGCCGACCTTGCGGAAGCCGTGGCGCTCGTAGAGCGCGAGCGCGGGGTTGTCGGGCTCGACTGAGAGGCTCACCGCCGCGAACCCGTCCGCGGCAGCCTGCGCGAACAGGCCTTCGAGCAGCCCGCGGCCGAGACCGTGGCCGCGCCGGCTCGGCACGACGGCGATCGTCAGCTCCGGGGTCTTCTCGTCGACGAACCCGTAGCCCGGCTCGGCCGACGTGAAGAGGCGATACCACGCTGCGCCGACCGGCTGAAAGCCCTCGATCGCGATCAACGACCGATCGCCCGGCCTCCCCCACCCCTCGACGTAGCGCGTCACCGGCAGGTCGGCGAGCGCCGGATCCGCCCACCGCCAGTAGTACGCGTGACGGAGCATGTCGCGGAGGAACTGGACGTCCTGCGGCGACCCCTTCCGGATGGCCGTCGGAGCGTCGGCGGAGCTCACAGCGCGAGACTGAGGTCTTCGAGCATCGCCTTGACCGTGGCGAGGAACTCGGCGGCCGGGGCGCCGTCGACTGCTCTGTGGTCACACGTGAGCGTCAGGGTCACGAGCGGGCGAGCGACGACCGCGCCGTCCTCGACGACGGCGCGCTCCTGCGTCGCCCCGACGGCGAGAATCGCAGCCTGCGGCGGGTTGAGCACGGCGGTGAACTGGTCGAGCCCGAACATGCCGAGATTCGAGACCGTGAACGTGCCTCCCTCGAGATCCTCCCGACGAAGGGCGCCCTCGCGGGCGCGCCCGACGACGTCCGCCCGTGCCGCCGCGACCTCGGCGAGCGAGAGGTGCTCCGCGCCGTGGACGACGGGTACGACGAGACCGCGGTCGGTCGCAGCGGCGATGCCGATGCTCGCATGGGGAAAGACGAGGAGCGCCTCGTCCGTGTACTGGACGTTCACTTCGCGATGCCGCATGAGCGCGGCGGCAGACACCTTCACGAGCACATCGGTGACGGTGACGCGAACATCGGGGTCGAGCTCGCGGCGTCGCTCGAGCAACTGGTTCACGGAAGACATGTCCGCCGAGATGACGAGAGTGAAGACGGGGACAGTCCACGCTTCGGTCAGCCGGCGCGCGATCGTCCGGCGGATCGGGGTCAGAGGAACGCGGTCGATGTCGGTGGCGGTTGCGGCAGGGGGCGGCGGCGCAACGACAGGAGTGGCTTCGGCTTCCGGCGCCGGCCCGGCACTCTCGACGTCCTCTGCGACGATGCGGCCCTCTGGCCCGGTGCCCGAGAGCGACGCGAGGTCGATCCCGCGCTCGCGGGCGAGCCGCCGTGCGAGCGGCGACGCCTTGATCCGCTCGCCGTCCGTGCGAGGGCCGACCGCCTGGGCAGGCTCGGCGACCGGCGGCGGCGCGGCAACCGCCGCCACGGGCGGAAGCTCGGGTGCCGGCGTGGGCTCGGGCTCCTTCGCGGCTGCTTCCACGGCCTCGCCCGGCTCGCCGATGAACGCGAGCGTCGTGCCTACGGGCACCTCACCTTCCGCCACAGCGATCTTGAGGAGCGTGCCGCTCGCCTCCGCCTCCACTTCCTGGGTCACCTTCTCGGTGTCCAGCTCGTAGAGCAGATCGCCCTTCGTGACGGGATCGCCCTCCGCCTTCAGCCACCTGACGACCGTGCCCGACTCCATCCCCTGCCCCAGGCGGGGAAGCTTGACCTCGCTAGCCACGCGCAACGGTGCGGCGGATCGCGGTGAGGACATCGGCGGCGTGCGGGACGACGAACTGCTCCATCACGGGCGCGAACGGCAGGGGCGTGAACCGCGATCCCACGCGCTCGATCGGGGCGTCGAGCCAGTCGAACGCCTGCTCCTGAAGCACGGCCGCCACCTCTGCGCCGAAGCCCATGCGCGTCACGGCTTCGTGCGCGACGACGCATCTGTTCGTCTTCTTCACCGAGGCGACGAGCGCCTCCTCGTCGAGCGGCTGGAGCGTTCGCGGGTCGACGACCTCGACCGAGATCCCCTCCGCCTCGGCCTCGGCGGCCGCAGATAGCGCCTCGTGCACGAGCCGCCCGGTGGCGATGACGGTGACATCCGTGCCCTCGCGGTGGACGCGTGCCTTGCCGATCGGGATCGGCTCGAGCTCCTCGGGCACCTCCTCTTTCAGGGGGTAGAGCGTCCGGTGCTCGAAGACGACCGTCGGGTTGTCGTCGTAGATCGCAGACCAGAGAAGCCCGCGCACGTCGCTTGCCGTCGACGGGAAGACGACCTTGAGCCCGGGCACGTGGACGAACCACGCCTCCACCTGCTGCGCGTGCTGCGCCCCGGGCGACCATCCGGCCCCTCCTTGCGTGCGCAGCGTGAGCGGCACCTTCACCTGCCCTCCCGACATGTACCGGTGCTTCGCCGCCTGGTTGACGAGCTGCTCCATGCTCAGCGTGAGGAAGTCCTCGTACATGATCTCCACGACGGGCCGCATGCCCATGATCGCCGCGCCCATGCCCGCGCCGACGATCGCCATCTCCGAGATCGGCGTGTTGCGCACGCGCTCGGGGCCGAACTCCGCCAGCATGCCCTGGGTCACGCCCATCGAGCCGCCCATCTCGGCGATGTCCTCGCCCATGATGAAGACGTCTGGATCGCGCCGCATCGCCTGAGACAGGGCGTCACGGACGGCTTCCCTGTAGGACAGCTCAGGCATACACGCCGTCCAGGGCGTCCTCGGGCCGGTGGTCGGTACCTGCCTTGGCGAAGGCGACGGCGTCCTCGACAATCCGCGTCACGTCGCCGTCGATCGCCTCGAGCTCCTCAACCGACAAGCCGAGCCGGGGGCGCAGCCGGTCGAGCGGGTCCTCGTGCTCGCGCAGCTCGCGCACCTCGTCCTTCGGCCGGTACACCTGCGGGTCGCCGACGTAGTGGCCGACGAGCCGGAACGTCTCCGCGAGCAGGAAGACCGGGCCCTTTCCCTTGCGGGCGTGGGCGAGCGCACGCACGGCCGTGCGGTGGACCTCTTCGACGTCCTGACCGTCCACGGTCATCGCCCGCATGCCCCACGCGACCGCGCGCTTGGCGAGATCCGAGATCGGGCTGTGCTGCGAGATCGGCGTCGACTCCGCGTAGTGGTTGTTCTCGCAGACGAAGACCGCCGGCAGCGTCCACAGCTGCGCGAGGTTGAGCGCCTCGTGGAACGTGCCCGTGTTCGTGGCACCGTCCCCGAAGAACGCGACGGCGACACGCGGCTCGGCGCGGAGCTTGAACGCGAGAGCGGCGCCGGCGATCATCGGCAACCCGCCGCCGACGACGGCGTTGGCGCCGAGATTGCCCCGCGCCACGTCGTAGAGATGCATCGAGCCGCCGTAGCCGCGCGAGACTCCCTCGACCTTCCCGTACATCTCGGCCATCAGCTCCTTCGGCTCCGAGCCGCGTGCGAGCGTGTGCGCGTGCGCGCGATGCGTCGAGGCGAAGACGTCACCATCCGCCATCGCGCTCGCCACGCCGACCGCTACTGCCTCCTGCCCGATCGCCACGTGGAGGAAGCCCGGGCAGCTCGCCGGCCCGGAACTGCTCTTCCACCTTCTCCTCGAAGCGCCGGATGAGGAGCATCTCGCGGTAGAACTGGCGTAGTCGCTCGGCAGAAAGCGAGCGACGGCGAATTGCCTCTGTCTCGGCCACGATCCTGAGTCTATGCTGCAGGCCATGAGCGTCGTTGCGCAGTGGAATGCGATCTCCGCAGGGTTTCCGGAGGACTGGAGCGAGGCGCAGGTCCGGCTCGAGCTCGACGGGCCGGAGCACACGAATCGGGCGTCTGCGCTCCTCGGCCCGATCGGCCCTGGAAGGACGGGTGATGCCCTGTCGTTCCGCGTGACCGCCGGAGGTGCGTCGGGCCCCGCGATCGTGAGCAGGCTGCTCTCCCGCCTCGACGACGAGGCGATCGCGGGCACCCTCACCCTCGCAGCGGTAGAGGAACGCGCGGCGGCCGTAGGCGCTTCTGGTCTCGAAGGGCCGGCGCAGCCTTTGGCCGCGGCGTGGGACGAGCTCGTTGCCGGTCTTCCGGACGACTGGAGCGATCTGCTCCTCGCGCTCGACCTGAGATCGAGTGACGAGCTAGCACCGGCGGCGCTCGCCATCGCACCGCTCAACCCTTCTAGACTTCCCGACATGCCGTCGTTTCGCTTTCGGGTCGCTCGTCGTTTCGGCTACGGCGCCGCGCCGGAGATGGCCCGCCGCTGCCTCGCCCGGCTCGACGAGGCCGGAACGCCGGGACACCTTCGCCTGCTCGAAGCGCTCGCGGACACCCGCCCGGTCGCGACCCAAGGCCCGACGTTCGTCGTCGAAAGCCGCGCCGTCTGATGCTCGCCATCGCTGAGCGCGTGAAGAAGATCCAGGAGCGGGCACGCGCGCTCGCCCTCCTGCAGCTCGAGCTGGCGACGATCGAGCTCAAGCGCAAGGCCATGGCACTCGGCATTGCCGCCGTGCTCGGGATCGTCGCCCTCGTTGTTGTCCTCTATTCGATCGGATTCGCATTCGCGGCGGCGGCGGCCGGCCTCACGGAAGTCGTTCCGCTCTGGGGGGCGCTGCTGATCGTGTCGGGGCTGCTCCTGCTGACCGCCGCCCTTCTCCTGTTCATGGCCATGCGCTTCGCAAAGAAGGCGGCGCCGCCGAAGCCCGTGGAGGCCGTCCAGGAGGCGCAAACGACCGCGCAGGAGCTACGCGATGCCTAAGCGCACGACAGAGCAGGTGCGCGCGGAGATCGCGGCCGAGCGCGAGGCGCTCGTCGGCGAGATCCGCGGCCTGCGGCACGATGCCACCACCGTCCTTCCCTTCGCCATCGGCACGGCGCTCGCAGTCGCGGTGCTGACGAAGAGCAAGACTGCACGGAGCGCCCTCAAGGTGCTCTGGTGGCTCCGCTGAGCTGACCGGCTTCGCTACGCGCGTAGCTCGGCGTCGAACTGCGCCGCCAGCGCGGCGACGATCCGCTCCCGTAGCGCCGCCGCGTCTTCGTCGGACAGCGTCCGCTCCGCGGACTGGAATGCAACGTTGAACGCGATCGACTTCCGGCCGTCGCCCACCTGGTCGCCGCGATAGACGTCGAACGGCACCATCGTCCGCAGCTCCGGGCCGGCCGCTTCCCTCGCCGCCTCGACGAGTGCCGCGGCCGTGACGTCCTCGGAGACGGCGAATGCGAGGTCCTGCCGCACTTCGGGGAAGGTGACGACGTCCGTGTACGCGAGCTCGTCCGGAACGAGGCTCGCGAGCACGTCGAGGTCGAGCTCGAATCCGCTCCACCCCTCGAGCAGCGTCGGATGGAGCTCGCCGAGCCAGCCGGGCGCGATCCGCGCGGCGTGCCCCGGCCGGAGGAACGGCTCCTCGACCGGCTCGAATCCCTCGGCGACGTGAAGACTGGCGAGCAGCGCCTCCACGACGCCCTTCATCCGGCCGAAGCCGCCCTCCAGCACGGCGGCCACGAGCCGCCGCTCGTCCGGAAGGGCGCCACGGGACGGGAGGTAGACGCGCGCGATCTCGAACAGTCCGAACCCCTCGTTCCCGGCCTCGATGTTCCGCCGCGCCGCCTCGACCAGGCTCGGGTACATCGCCGTCCGCAGCAGGGCGTATTCGGCGGACAGCGGGACCGGCACCGTCAGCGCGTGCGCGTCGGGGTCGGCCGCCGTGAGACTCGTCGTGTACACCTCGACGAGACCGCAGCCGACGAGCACGTCCTCGATGATGCGCTGGAGTCGCTGGTCACGCGAGAGGCGGCCGAACATCGCCCGTCGCTCCGGGAGCGTGAAGGGAACCTCGTCGAGATGGAAGCGTGCGACCTCTTCGATCACGTCGATCTCTCGCGTCACGTCCCGCGCCCGCCACGTGGGCACGGTCACGGTCCAGTCGGCGTCGAGGTCGAAGCCGAGGCGTTCGAGCACGCGCCGCTGCTCGTCGGGCGCAATCTCGAGGCCGATGAGCTCGTTCGTGCGCTCCGGCCGCAGCCGAACCACCGGGCGCTCGGGCAACGTGCCCAGCGTCTCGCTCGCTCCGGTCCAGCGGCCGCCGGTCGTCGCGACGAGCAGCTCCGTCGCGTAGATGGCGGCCTGGCCCGCGAGATGGGGATCTACCCCCTTCTCCCACCGATTCGACCCTTCCGTCCGGAGGCCGAGCCGCTCGGAGCTCTTGAGAATGCCGACGGGCTCGAAGTTCGCGGCCTCGAGCAGAACTGACGTCGTCTCCTCCGCGACCTCCGTCTCTTCCCCGCCCATGATCCCGGCCAGGGCGACCGCGCGCTCGCCGTCAGTGATCATGAGATCTCGAGGGTCGAGCTGCCGTAGCTGGCCGTCGAGCGTCCGGAGCTCCTCTCCCTTTCGTGCTCGCCGAACGCCGATCCGGGCGCCGCCGAGCTTGTCGAGGTCGAACGCGTGCAGCGGGTTGCCGAGCGCGAGCATGAGGTAGTTCGTGACGTCGACGACGTTCGAGATCGGCCGCATCCCCGCCGCGCTCAGCCGCGCGCGAAGCCACGGCGGCGACGGCCCGATCTGGACATCCCGGAACAGCCGGCCGATGTAGCGCGGACAGCCGTCGAGATCGTCGACCGCGATCGCGACGTCCTCATCGCCCGACTGCTGGGGCTCGCTTCCGGGCGGCGGCGCAAGCTCGACGTCGTAGAGGGCTGCTACCTCTCGCGCCACCCCGTACACCGCCAGGAGGTCGGGGCGGTTCGGCGTCGTCTCCAGCTCGATCACCGTGTCCGAGAGAGGCAGGACGTCGGCGAGCGGCGTGCCCGGCTCCGCGGGCTCGGCGAGAACGATGATGCCGGCGTGATCGTCACCGAGCTCGAGCTCCTGCTCGGAGAGGATCATGCCGTCGGAGACGGTGCCGCGAAGTGTCGCCTGCTCGAGCTTCGTGCCCCCGGGTAGTACCGCCCCGGGCAACGCGACGGCGACGGTCGCGCCCACGCCGAAGTTCCATGCGCCGCAGACGATCTGCCTCGGCTCGCTCTCGCCGACGTCGACGAGGCACAGCTGGAGCCGGTCGGCGTTCGGATGCTTGCCGGCCTCGACGACCCTGCCGACGAGGAAGCGGTCGAGGTTGCCGTTCTCGTCGACAACGCCACGCGTCGAGATCCGCTCCACCTCGCACGTGGCGACCGCGAGCCGGTCGGCGAGCTCCGGGAGCGGCGCGTCGAATGACACGTACTCGCGCAGCCAGGAGAGAGGCACCTTCATCGGCATCGGGCTAGAACTGCCTCAGCACGCGCAGGTCGTTCTCCCACAAGAGGCGGGCGTCCGGGATGCCGTGGCGGAGCTGAGCGATGCGCTCGAGACCGATGCCGAATGCGAAGCCCGAGACCTCCTCGGGGTCGTAGCCCACCCAGGAGAGGACGTTCGGGTCGACGACGCCAGCACCCCCGAGCTCGATCCAGCCCGACCACTTGCACACGCGGCATCCCGAACCATCGCAGGCAAAGCAGGAGATGTCGGGCTCGAGCGACGGCTCGGTGAACGGGAAGTAGTGCGTGCGGAAGCGCATCGCCCTGTCCTCGCCGAACAGGGACCGCATCAGGTGGAGCAGTGTGCCCTTGAGGTCGGCGAGGGTGATGCCGCGGTCGACGGCGAGACCTTCGACCTGGTGGAAGATGGGGAAGTGCGTCGCGTCGGGTGGGTCGCGCCGGTAGCAGCGGCCGAGCGAGACGATGTAGATCGGCGGCTGTCGCGCTTGCATCGTGTGGATCTGGGAGGGGGATGTCTCGGAGCGGAGGACGGCCTCGTCGCCGAGGTAGAACGTCTGCAGCGGCGATCGGGTCGGGTGCTCGGACGGCATGTTGAGGGCGTCGAACAGGTACTCGGGTGTCTCCACCTCTCGTCCGTCCACGACCTCGTAGCCCATGCCGAGGAAGATGTCCTCGACCTCGCGGCGGATCTGGGTGATCGGGTGATAGTGGCCACGCGCGACCCGCTGGCCCGGCAGCGTCACGTCGACGGCGTCCGCGGCGAGCACGCGGTCGAGTCGCTCGCGGTCGAGCAGCGCCTGACGCTCCTCGACAGCGGCTTCGACGTGCTCCCGTGCGGCGTTCAGCGCCATGCCTGTCTCCCGATCTCGCACCTCGCGCAACGCGAGCTTGAGGTCGCTCTTCCGGCCGAGGTAGCGGACGCGCGCCGCCTCGAGCTCGTCGAGGGACTGGGCACCCGAGATCGCGCTCAACGCCTCGGATTCGAGTGCCTGGACGTCCATCGAGCGACTGTACCATCGGCTTCCGTGACCTCCTGCTACGACCCATTCGCCGCCGACTACGACGCCTGGGCGGCCGACATGACCGAGGACGTGCCCTTCTACGTCGACCTCGCACGCGAGGCAGACGGCCCGGTCGTCGAGCTTGCCGTCGGCAACGGTCGCGTTGCGATCCCGGTCGCGCTCGAGACGGGGAGGCGCGTGGTCGGCATCGATCTCTCCCCCGCCATGCTCGCGCAGGCGCGCGTGCGGGCCGAGCAGACGGGCGCCGATCTCGATCTGCGCGAGGGAGACATGCGGGACTTCGCGCTCGAGGAGCCCGCCGCGCTCGTCTACTGCCCAGCTCGCGCCTTGCTTCACCTGCCGACGTGGCACGACAAGCGACGCGTCTTCGAGCGGGTCGCGGCGTCCCTGCAGCCGGGCGGCCGTTTCGCCTGGAACGCCTTCTGCTTCGACCACACCATCGCGTCGAACCTCGACGGCGCCGTCCAGCACGAGCCCTTGCGAGCACACGCTCACATACGCGAAGGGGGACAACCGCGTCGACATCACGCTCGCCGTCGGCCCGTCGATCTCGCTGTGGTGGGTGACGAAGTCCGAGTGGGAAGGGTTGATCGACGTCGCGGGTCTCGAGGTGGAGGCGCTCTACGGCTGGTTCGACCGCCGGCCGTTCGACGACGACAGCAAGGAGTTCGTGTGGGTGGCGCGCAAGCCGGCGTGACGTCGCCGTACGACCGCATCGCACAGCTCTACGACCCGTGGAGCCGGAGCGTCACGGAGGACATCGGGTTCTACGTCGAGGAAGCATCGAGCGCCGCACCTGGCCCGATCGTCGAGCTCGGCGTCGGCACCGGCCGGATTGCCGTGCCGGTCGCTGCGTCGGGCATCTCCGTGATCGGGGTCGACTCCTCGCAGGGCATGCTCGACGTGTGTCACGAGGCGGCGGAGCTCGCCGGCGTGTCGGACCGGATCGATCTTCGGCTCGGCGACTATCGCGACCCACCGGTCGATGAGCGTGTCGCGCTCGTGCTCTGCCCGTTTCGGGCCTACCTCCACCTCCACACCGACGCTGAGCGACTCGACGCCCTGCGCGCAGCCCACGCGCTGCTCGTCCCCGGTGGCCGGCTCGTGTTCGACGTCTTCACCCCAGGCCCCGACGACATCGCAGAGACGAACGGCCGCTGGCTCGAGCGCGAGCCCGGGATCTTCGAACGCGCGGACTGGGACGAGGAGCGCCGCGTCCTGACGCTCGCGCTGCGCGGCCCGGGAGACGAGACGACGATGGCGCTCTCGTGGATCTCGCAGGCCGAGTGGCACGGCCTGCTCGTCGAGGCCGGCTTCGACGTCGAGGCGTGCTACGGCTGGTTCGACCGGCGACCGTGGGCCGGCGAGGACGACTCGATTTGGCTCGCGCGCCGGCGTGACATAGGCTAGGCGCCATGAGCGGCTGGGTCTGGGCTCTCATCATCATCGGCGTGCTCGTCCTGCTCCTGGCGATCGTCGTCGGGATGTACAACAAGCTCGTCAAGCTGCGGAACCGCTGCGAGAACGCGTGGGCGCAGGTCGACGTGCAGCTGAAGAAGCGGCACGACCTGATCCCGAACCTCGTCGAGGCCGTGAAGGGATACGCGGCGCACGAGCGCGGGGTGTTCGAAGAGGTGACGAAGGCGCGCACGAACGCCATGCAGGCGCAGGGCGCCCAGGCGCAGGGTGCGGCGGAGGGCATCCTCAGCGCCGCGCTCGGCCGTCTGTTTGCGGTCGCCGAGGCGTATCCCGAGCTCCGGGCGACGGAGAACTTCCAGCAGCTCCAGGCGCAGTTGACCGAGGTCGAGGGCGACATCGCCGTCTCCCGCCAGGTCTACAACGACACGGTGCTGTCGTACGAGAACGCGCTCGAAACGGTGCCGACGAGCATCATCGCCGGCATCTTCAACTTCAAGGCGCGTGAGTACTTCGAGGTCGAGGACGCCGCTCGCGAGGCGCCTCAAGTGAGCTTCCCCTGAGCGCAGCCGCGCTGGCGACCCCTCTTCTCGCGCTCTCATCCGATCTCGACTCGTTCGAACCGACCGCGCTCGACACCGTCGTCATTCCTCGCGCGCTCGTACCCGAGCAGGAGGGGTCGCGGATCGGGCGAGCGCGGGTTAGGCTCGCACGGATGGGCCGATGATCGCCACGCGCAGGATCCTCCTCCTTGCCGTTCTCGCCGGGCTTGCGCTCCTCGCGCCGAGCGCCGCATACGCCAAGTCGTACTACCTGCCCGAGGCCGACATCCGTGTCGCGATCGAGCCGAACGGCGCGCTCCGCGTCCGCGAGGACATCGTGTTTCAGTTCTCGGGGCCCTTCACGGGCGCCTACCGCGACATCCCTCTGCGCAAGGGCGAGCGCGTCGATCAGGTGCTCGTCTCCGAGGCGGGAAAGGCATACCGTCCCGGCGGCAACACCGAGCTCGGGAGCTTCGACACGCCCGGTACCTACGGCGTCGAGGCGACCGCCAAGCGCGTGCGTGTCGTGTGGCACTACTCCGCCAACTCCGAGCGGCGCGTGTTCACGGTCACGTACCGCTTCCGCGGGCTCGCGGTGGCGTACGACGACATCGTCGACGTCAACCTCAAGGTCTGGGGCTCCCACTGGCCCGTGCCCGTCTACGACCTGAATGCGCAGATGGAGCTGCCGAAGCCCGTGGCCCTCTCGAACCCGCGCTACCGCGTCTGGGGTGCCCCCGCGTGGGTCAACGGCGTCGTCGATCGCACGCGCGAAGGAGGCGTCCTCCGGGCGGTGAACGTCGCGGCCGGGCAGTACGTGGAGCTCCGCATGATCTTCCCGCGGCGCCTCCTCACCTCGACGAGCGGCGCGACGGTGAAGAAGGGCAACGGCTACGCGAAGGTGGTCGCTCAGCAGGAGAAGGACGCCGCCGACTACCTGCGCGATCGCGACAAGATCCAGGACGCGCAGGATCACATCCTTCGCACGCTGCTCTACCTCGCCCTCCTCGCGCTCGGCCCGGCGATCGCGACCATCGTTCTGCTCTGGCTCGTCTTCGGGCGCGAACGGAAGACGGACTACGACCGCGAGTACGAGCAGGAGCCGCCGACCGACACCGCTCCCGCGATGGTGCCGCCGCTGCTCAGGCAGGCGACGTACCCGGGCTCACTCGAGTTCACCGCAACGCTCTTCGATCTCATCCGCCGCGGCTACTACGTCTCGAAGGGGACGACGACGGAGAAGGCCACCTGGGCGGGGCTCCGGACGGAGCAGGTTGCCGACCTCGAGCTGTCGCTCGGCAACACGGAGCTCGAGCTGACCGCGTTCGAGAAGCCGGTCGCGAGCGTCTTCGACCACGTCCTCGACGACGGCCCCGAGCTGCTGTCGAAGATGCGCGATCGCATCGAGGAGACACGCACATCGAACGCAAAGCGATTCACGACGTTCAAGGACGAGGTGTCGGAGGCGATCGACGAGCGGCACTGGTACGTCGGGAAAGGGAGCCTCGGATTCGTCGTCGCGATCCTCGTCTTCGGGGCGGCCGCCGGCATCCTGCTCTGGCAGGGGATCGCGGGCTTTCGCCCGGTCGCTCCCCGCTGGGGCGACATCGTGATGATCGCGCTCGGCGCGTGCGCGATCGTGAATGCGATCGTCCTCCTCATCGCCGCGGCGAACGTGAAGCTGTGGCGGCGGCGTAACCGCGAGGGTCAGCTCGAGGCCCAGCGCTGGGAGGCTTTCCGCCGGTACCTCGCCGACTTCCCGCGCCTCCAGGAAGCGCCGCCGGCGACGCTCGAGCTCTGGGAGCGGTTCCTCGTCTACGGGATCGCCTTCGGGATCGCCGAGCGCGTCCTCCAGGGAGCCCAGCTCTACATGCCGGACGAGCTCCACGACGCGAGCACGATCTACTGGATCAGCCCGAACGGCGACCTCGGCTCGGGCGCGAGCTCGCTCGCCATCGGCGACCTGTCCGCCGGCTTCGGATCCGCACTCGCCCCACCCGCGTCGAGTGGCTCATCAGGCTTCGGCGGCGGCTTCTCCGGCGGTGGTGGTGGAGGCGGCGGAGGCGGAGGCGGCGGCGCCTGGTAAGCGGCTAGCGCGCACTCCTCGGTGCGCGCGTACCTTTGCGTTCGAGGCATCGAGCGCGTTCGGCTTCACGCTGACCTGATCATGCTCGCATGGCTCGCGCTCGCGCTGAGTCGGGCAGTCGACATCGCGGCTTAGTATCTGCGGCCGTGCCTGCACTCAAGATGCACCCCGGCGAGATCGACACCGACTCCGCGCTCGTGCAACGCTTGCTCTCGGGGCAGTACCCGCAGTGGGCCGACCTGGCGATCACCCATGTCGAGTCGTACGGGACCGATCACGACATCTACCGGCTCGGTGACCAGCTCGCCGCGCGGCTTCCGCGAATCGGGTGGGCAACCGCACAGGCGGCGAAGGAAGGGCAGTGGCTGCCGAGACTCGCGCCGCACCTGCCACTCGCGGTTCCCGTGCAGTTGGCGAAGGGACAGCCAGCTGAGGGCTACCCGTTCGAGTGGTCGGTCTACGAGTGGTTGCCGGGCGAGAACGCCAACGGAACGATCGACGATCTGGATCAGGCGGCCGTCGATCTCGCCGCGTTCGTCAAAGCGCTGCGCCAAATCGACGCGACTGATGCACCGTCACGTCCGCCTCTCCAACGTGGCTCGCCACTCGCGGGGCTGGACGAGCATGCGCGTCGCTCGATCGCACAACTCGGCGACCGAATCGACGGCGATGCCGCCCTCCGCTCGTGGGAGGAGTCGCTCAGCGCCTCCGAGTGGGACGACGCGGAGGTCTGGGTGCATGGCGACCTGATGCCGGGCAACCTGCTCGTCGTTGACGGCCGTCTGTCAGCGGTCATCGACTGGGGTGGCCTTAACGTCGGCGATCCCGCTTGTGACCTACAGCCTGCCTGGAACGTGTTCGCGGATGACAGTCGGTCGCGGTATCGAGCGGAACTCGAAGTCGACGATGCGTCATGGCTACGTGGCCGCGGCTGGGCGCTCTTCCAGGCCGTGATGGCCCTCCCGTATTACTGGGACACCAACCCAGGCATGATCCGCCAAGCCTCACACGCATTGGCGGAAGTGCTTGCCGATAGCTAATGCTGGTGCGGCGCGTCGGGCCTCGTTTCGCATTTCGGCTAGCCGCGGCGGCGGTGCTCGTAGAGCGCGATCGCTCCGGCTACGGCGACGTTCAGCGACTCTGACGACGGTGCGGTAGGGATCGTGGCACGTGCGTCGCAGCGGGTGAGCACCTCGTCGGGCACACCTTCGCGCTCGGCTCCGAGCACGAACGTCACTCGCTCGCCCAGCTCGATCGACCCCAACGGCTGGCCGCCGTCGGCGACGAGGGCAATCCACGGACGGGGCGCGGCATCAAAGTCGTCGACGGGGACACGGAAGATCGCACCCGCCGACGCGCGCAGAGCCTTTGGCGACGTCGGGTCGGCGCAGCCCGCCGAGAGCGCGATCGACGCGCCGTACGCATCCGCCGTCCGCATGAGCGTGCCGACGTTCCCGGGGTCGGACACGTGCCAGAGAGCGAGAGCGAGCGGCCGCTGCTCCGTGCGAGGGAGATCGTCGATCCGGTAGACCGCCACGACACGCGGCGGATGCGGGAGCTCCGAGAGACCGGCGAGGAGCGCCGGCTCCACGTCGACACCGGCCGTGAGGCGGTCGGCGGGCTCGAGGCCCGCTGCGAGCCCCGCCTCGACGAGATCCTCGCCTTCGACGACGAAGAGCCCTAGCCGGCGGCGCTGGCTCGCCGATTGAAGCCGGCGGATGCGCTTCAGCCGAGGATTGGATGCCGAGGTGATCACCTCGGCGAGAGCCTAGGCTGCGAGAGCCTCTTTTGCTTTCGCGACGATGGCACTGAACGCGACGGGGTCATTGACCGCGATGTCGGCGAGCACCTTGCGGTCGAGCTCGATCTCCGCCTTCTTGCACCCGGCGACGAACTGGTTGTACGAGAGCCCCTCCTGCCGCGCGGCCGCGTTGATCCGCACGATCCAGAGGCTGCGCATCGTGCGGCGCCGCACACGGCGGTCGCGATACGCGTAGACGAGGGACTTGTCGACCTGCTCCTTCGCGCGCTTGTAGCTCGAGTGCTTGAGGCCCCAGTAGCCCTTGGCCTGCTCGAGCACCTTGCGCCGCTTCTTGCGGGAGGCGACCGATCGCTTGACGCGCGGCACGTCAGGCTCCCCCTCCCGAGCAGCTTGCGCGCCTCGCGGACGTCGGAGTGGTGCACTGCTTCGTCGCGCCCGAAGTCGCGCTTGCGCTTCTGCGACT
This sequence comes from uncultured Actinomycetes bacterium, assembly GCA_963724675.1. Taxonomy (GTDB): domain Bacteria; phylum Actinomycetota; class Thermoleophilia; order Gaiellales; family Gaiellaceae; genus PALSA-612. Next base: position 271,798 of record CAVRVP010000002.1, read on the forward strand.
TCTTCTCGAGGTTGTGGCTCTGCATGGCGTGCCGGCGCAGGATCTTCCCCGTGCCGGTGACCTTGAACCGCTTCTTCGCTGAGCTTTTCGTCTTCTGTTTCGGCATGTGTCTCTCTAGCTTCCGGTAGCACTCTGGACTTCTGGCTCGTCGCCCTGTTCCTCGGTCTTGTCCTGACCTGCGGCCTTCGTCGGGCCGAGCACCATGATCATGTTGCGGCCGTCGATCTCCGGCTGGGACTCGATCTGGCCGAGCTCCTTCACGTCCTCGGCGAGCCGCATCAGGAGGTCTCGACCACGTTCGGGGTGGAGGTTCTCTCGTCCCCTGAACATGATCGTGACCTTGACCTTGGCCCGCTGTCCGAGAAAGCGAACGACATGACCTTTCTTGGTCTCGTAGTCGTGAACTCCGATCTTCGGTCTGAGCTTGATCTCCTTGACGTGGATCTGCGACTGGTGCTTCCGCGCGAGCTTTGCCTTCTGCTCCTGCTCGTAGCGGTACTTCCCGTAGTCCATGACCCGCGCGACGGGCGGGTCTGCCTGGGCTGCCACCTCGACGAGGTCGAGTCCCTTCGAGTACGCGTACTCGAGCGCCTCCGGCGTCGTCTTGATGCCGAGCTGCTCGCCCTCTTCGTCGATGAGGCGAACGCGGGGCACGCGGATGGCGTCGTTGACCCGGGTCTGGGGGACCGGACGGACGGGCTGCTCGAACCGTCTCGGCCTCAAAGGACTGTCACCAAGCCGCGCTTTCCTCCTCTTCGAACGACAAAACCGCTACGCAAGCGGCACAAATCCTCGTCGTTGCGACTCGGTTGAACCCCCACAGAGCCATGTGCCCGGGAGGTGAGGAACGGTGCCGCCCCTGCTTTTCAGAGTCACAGCCTAGCAGCCTCGCCGATCTCCGAGATGAGCTCGTCCAGCGAGCACGTGCGCTGACCGCCGCCGCGGTCGCGCACGGCCAGCGCGGCATCCGACTCCTTGTCGCCGTAGACGACGACGCGCGGGACCTTCTCGAGCTCGGCGTCGCGGATCCGCTTCGACACGGTTTCGTCACGCTGGTCGATGTCCACGCGAACGCCGGCGGCGCGCAGCCTGTCGTGGACGCCGGCGACGGCGTCCCGGTGGCCCTCCCCGACGGGGATCACGCGCACCTGAACGGGCGCGAGCCAGAGCGGGAAGTCGCCGGCGAAGTGCTCGATGAGGATGCCGAGGAAGCGCTCGAGTGAGCCGAGGAGCGCGCGATGGACGACGTACGGCGTGTGCTCGGCGTTGTCGGCGCCCATGTACGTGAGGCCGAAGCGCGCGGGCATCATCGCGTCGAGCTGGATCGTTCCCATCTGCCAGGAGCGGCCGAGGACGTCCATCATGTGCAGGTCGATCTTCGGCCCGTAGAAGGCGCCGTCGCCCTCGTTGATCGTGTACTCGATCCCGCGCCGCTCGAGCGCAGCCTGGAGCGCGCCCTCCGTGAAGTCCCACTCCTCGTCGGTGCCGAGCTTCGACTCGGGCCGCGTCGACAGCTCGAAGCGCGCCTCCAGTCCGAAGAGGTCGTAGAGATAGGCCGCGAAGTCGAGGCAGCCGAAGATCTCCGCCTCGATCTGCTCGGGGGAACAGAAGATGTGCGCGTCGTCCTGCGTTACGTGTTGGACGCGGAGCAACCCGTGGAGCGTCCCGGCGCGCTCGTTCCGGTGGAGCGTCGACGACTCCGAGTACCGAAGTGGCAGGTCGCGGTAGCTTCGAAGATCCGAGCCGAAGAGCAGCATGTGGCCGGGGCAGTTCATCGGCTTGAGGCCGAGCGTGCGGTCGTCGCCGTACGGGAGGAGGAACATGTTGTCGCGGAACTTCTCCCAGTGGCCCGACGTGATCCAGACGGCCGTGTCGTACATGAGCGGCGTCTTCACCTCGACGTAGCCGCGGCGAGCGTTCTCTCGCCGTCGGAGATCCTCGAGCGCGTTCCAGAGCACCATCCCCTTCGGGTGCCAGAACGGCATCCCCGGCGCGCTGTCGTCGAGATGGAAGAGGTCGAGCTCCTGGCCGATCCTGCGGTGGTCGCGCCGCTTCGCCTCCTCGATCCGCTCGAGGTACGCGTCGAGATCGTCCTGCGCGTAGAAGGCGGTGCCGTAGATCCGCGTCAGCTGCGCGTTCTTCTCGTCGCCGCGCCAGTAGGCACCGGCGAGACCCGTCAGCTTCAGCGCCTTGATCGGCCCCGAGTCCTGGAGGTGCGGGCCGCGGCAGAGATCGGTGAAGTCACCTTGCGTATACAGCGAGATGTCGCCCTCCGCGGTGTCGACGAGCTCGACCTTGTACTGCTCGCCCTCGGCGTTGAACCGCTCCCGGGCGGCGTCGCGCGAGAGCTCTTCGCGGCTCCATGAGCGCCCTTCGGCGAGCTCGCGCCGGACCTCCTCCTCGATCCGCTCGAGGTCGCCCTCGTGGATCGGCTCGGGGAACTCGAAGTCGTAGTAGAAGCCGTTCTCGATCGGCGGTCCGATGGCGACCTTTACCCCCGGATAGAGGCGCCGCACCGCCTCCGCCAGCAGATGTGCCGCGGAGTGGCGGAGGACGTAGAGAGCATCGGCGTCATCGCGATCCCGCGTCGTGACGATCTCGATCGCCTCGCCGTCGGCGAGCGGCAGCCGGAGATCGCGCGCGACGCCGTCGGCGCGGACGAGCACTGCCTGTTCCGCGAGCTTCGGCCCGATCGCTCGCGCGGCGTCGAGGCCTGAAGCGCCGTCTGGAAGCTCGAGCGCGCTCTTGTCGGGAAGGATGACCTGCACGCCGCGAGCTTACGCGTCGGATCCCGCTTCGAAGGCAGCGTCGCGCGCTTCGGCATTGCGCTTCCAGCGCTTCTCGAAGATCACCGCGAGCCAGATCGACATCTCGAAGAGGATGAGCAGCGGCATCATCGTGAAGAAGAGCGTGATGGGGTCGACGCCGGGCATCGCGACCGCGAGCGCCGTCACGAGCACGTAACCGAGTCGCCGGTTCTTGCGCAGCTTGCTCGACGGGACGATCCCGAGACGGGCGAGGGCGAGGATGAAGATCGGCAGCTCGAACACGACCGCGATCGCGATCAGCACCCAGAGGACGAACGAGTAGTAGTCGCGTGCGCGGATCTGGATGTCGAACAGCTCGTCGTTGAAGTTCGTGAGAAACGAGATCGCGCGCGGTAGCGCGACGAAGTAGGCGAAGGAGAGCCCGGCCATGAACAGCGCCGTCCCGAAGAAGACGAAGCCGAGGATCACGCGCTGCGTGTGCTCGTAGAGCGCCGGCGCGAAGAAGCTCCAGAACTGCCAGAGGATGATCGGCAGCGCGAGCGCGATGGCCGCCCAGAGGCTCACGACGAGGGTGGTGACGAACGGCTCGGAGACGGCGAACGTCGTCGGCTTCACGCCTGGGTCGAGCGGCCGGTTCAACCACTCGATGATCGTGTCGCTGAAGATGAACGTAAAGATCAGGCACGAGCCGACCGCGATCAGGCAGTAGAGGAGCCTCGTGCGCAACTCGCCGAGATGCTCGGTGAGCGTCGCCTCCTCCCCCGGCGACAGTCGCCGCGGCACGATTCGGCGCATCGGGAAGCTACGCCGTCTGGTCGCTCTTAGGCGGCACGACAGGCTCTTCGGCCGCCGGCAGCTCGGGCATCGGATCGTCGTCCTTGCCCGTCACGGAGTCCTTGAACTCCCGCATTCCCTTGCCGATCGATCGCCCCATCTCAGGCAGACGCTTTGGCCCGAAGACGAGCAAGGCGACGATGAGCAGGATGGCGATCTCCCAGGGTCCGATCCAGCCTGGCATGGCTCTAGGGTACCACCGGCCTGCGTGGGTCGGGCAGCGGGGTCAGCTTCGGCTCCAGCTGCTCGCGCAGGTGCTCGAACGCCGGCGGCAGCGAAAGGCGCTGCCCGAGCGCGTCCGCAGGCTCGTCGGCCGAGAACCCGGGGCCGAGCGTCGCCAGCTCGAAGAGGACACCGCTCGGCTCGCGGAAGTAGATCGAGCGGAAGTAGAAGCGGTCGATGATCGGCGATGGCCGAAGGCCGGCCCGGGCGACACGCTCGAGCCATTCCTCGTGGTCTGCCATGGGTGACGACCACGCGACGTGGTGCACCGCCCCGGCCCCCATGACGCCTTGCTCTGCCGGCGCCGGGTCGTACGCGTAGCGGCCTCCACGAAGCTCGCCCCGGGCCTCCCACGCCTCCGGCCCGTCGGCCGTGAAGCCGAGTGTCTCCTCGAGCGTCTCCCGGCTCACGTCCGGATCGGCGGTGTAGGCGCGCACCGCCTCGAACCCCTGGAGAGCGACATCGGCCGGAATCTCGGGATGGTCCGCTACGAGCGGCGGATCATCCGTCTCGACGACGACGAGCTCATGCTCGAGCCCTTCGGGATCGCGAAAGCGCAACCACCCGTCGCTGCGCTCGCCGCCGACGCGCTGTTCCCAGAAGTCGAGTGCGTCGTCCGACCCGACGCGCCAGACGACACGGTGCGCCATTCCCGCCCCCGCCCGTCCGGGCCTCGCGTGCGGGTACTCGAAGAAGGTGATGTCCGAGCCTGGGCTTCCGTGCTCGTCGGCGTAGAAGAGGTGATAGACGGTCGGGTCGTCCTGGTTGACCGTCTTCTTCACAAGCCGGAGGCCGAGCGTGCCCGTGTAGTACTCGACGTTCTGCACGGCGTCGCCGGTGATGCACGTGACGTGATGGATGCCCTCGAGCTTCATCGCACGTACCGTACCGGCCGTCTACGCCGCCGGATCGGCGATGTAGATGTGCACCGCGAGCCCGCGGAAGCCGTCGGCGATCTTCCCTTCACGCACCGGCACCATGCGGCCTTCACCGAACACCCGCATCTGCGTGGCCGCCAGTCCCGGAACCGTGAACGTCGCCCGGCGCCGCGTAAACGCCGCATTGGCGGCGATCACGTACGTCGCCCCGTTGAAGCGCCGCGCGCCCACCTTGACGAAGCCCTTGCGGTCGAAGTCGACCGGGAGCTCCGGGGCGAGCAGCGCAGACGACAGCGCGGCGGTCTCGCGACTGATCCGCGTGATCTCGGCGGCGACATCGGGGCGCCAGTAGTCGGGAAAGAACCCCAGGCCGCGCGCGCCGCCGGCGATGGCGAGCCACGCCTCCGCACGCACGATCGCCGGGCTCGGCTCGAGGCCGAGGCAGATCTCCATCTGCGCCGCCTCGATCCACTGGAACGTCGGCTTGCCGGGAGAGAGCGCTATCAGCTCGCGCTGCGCATCGTAGACGCCGGTCATCGCGTCCTTCCGGCACCAGTTCTGGAGCGGATAGAGGTCGAAGCCGATCATCTCCGCCCGCCTGATCAGCGCCGGGTACACGTCGCGGCCGTGATCAAGCGGCGCCGCCCAGCTGAAGAAGTGATTGGACAGCGTGAGGAAGGTGACGCGGCGGCTCGACTTCGACGGCGGCAACGCCGGGAGCCAATCGGCCGAGGGAGAGTAGAGATCCGGCTCGTCGGGCAAGTGGTACCCGACGACGCCGCGCCCGTCGCCGGGGGCGAACGCGTCGAGCAATGTGTACGCGCGGCCGTCGAGCCTGTCGAGATGCTCCTGCGGGGCGGAGCACTCCGTCCCCATGTAGAGGTTGATGCCGACGGCGAGGCTCTGCGGGAACGCCCACGGGCACTGCTTCCAGACCATTCGCGGAAAGAAGGGCTGCCCGTCGAGGAAGAGCGCGTTCGCGTTCGTCGTCGCACCGGTCCAGCTACCGATGGCCGGCGTCCTGAAGCTCCCGACGGCCTCGGCTCGGTTGCCGCCGTGAGTCGCGGCGACCCGGAAGCGATACGTCGTCAGCGGCTCGAGACCACCGACCGCGGTCGAGCCCGCCCCGGACGCGCCGCCCTCGCCGCCTTCGACCAGACGCCGTACTCATCCGTGAGCCCCAGCTCGACCCGCACGCGGGCGCCGGCGTCGCGTTCCAACGGATGGTGGCGGAGCCGGCCCGTGCCTCGACAGCCGCGACCGACACCGTCACGCCCGGAGCCGGCGGCGCGGCTGCGCCCGAGTGTCCGCCGAGCAGGAGCGCAGCCAGAGTTGCAATCGGAACAACCCTCCGCACCATGAATCCAGGGTAGCCCTGCGTTCTGGCACGGTTGTAAACCGTCCCGGCTAGAATCGTCTTGCCAGGGCGGTTAGCTCAGTTGGGAGAGCACCAGCTCGACAAGCTGGGGGTCACTGGTTCGAGCCCAGTACCGCCCATTTAGCGCTGAGTAGACACGTGGGTTTGGCTTGAAACCGCGTGTCAGACATGCCAGCGATGCCACGTTTGCACGGACGGTGCTACACGGGTGCTACATCAGCCCTGGCTCAACTCGGACGGGTCATAGCGGTCTTCAGTCATCCATTCGCGCCCATTCCACTGCGCTGGTTTCGCACCGAGGTCTGGCGGGCCGTCGTAGCTCGGGTCGTCAACCTGGACTAACACGATCAGCCTTCGTCCGAACAGAGACCAAAGGCGTGACGCGTCGGCGAATGCGTCGAGCATCACGTCGCCTTCGGAACCGTGCTGAAGGAAGTTCTCAAAAACCACGGCCATGCCGCCGTCTTCAGGAACGTTCAGGTCTTCAAGGCAATCACGTAGAGCGTTGAAGTTGTCACCGCAGTAATCGGCGAAGCCCGGAAGCTCGCGCTTGAAGCTCTCGTTCATCTTCTTGTACGACCGCTTCCACGTGAACGACTTCCACGTTGAGCAGTCGAACCGGTGAACCTCATATCCGAGCTCGCGGAGCTCGGCGACATCCTCGTCCAAGCCGCCGCGCTTGCGGTAGAGCGTGACGGGGCTGTTCTGAAGTAGGACCCAGTCGAGTGGATGCTCGAGATCGTCGTGCCCGTAGCGGAACGGCGCCATTTGCGACGCGATCATAGGTGAGCCCAGGTGGGGTGGCCCCCTAGACGCGCGAAGGGCGCATGTCCGCGCCTAGCCTAGGGGTATCACGGGCATGTTCCGCGCACGCGAGCTCGCGTCGGCGTGTCCTGTCAGTCGGTTCGTGGTTGTGGTGAACGTGCCGCACAGAGTCACCTACCCGGCAGCCAGCTAGGTCGCGAAATCACGTCGTAGCGTCGAGCGACGGACTTGCTGACGGAACTTCCGCGCGCGGGAATCGTCTCGACGGAGCCGAAGCGCGTGAATGCAACGGTACGACCGTCTGGGGACCACGACGGGCTCTCGTCGTCTTGGTTGCGGGTCAGAGGTTGTTGGACGCCCCCGCTCTTGTCCATTGTGCGAAGACCCGAGAGGGTCGCGAAGACAAGCCTCCGTCCATTGGGGGACCACGATGGTGAATCGTCGGTGTTCTGACCCCTGGGGCTTAGCCGTCGCTTGTTCGTGCCATCGGACTTCATCGTCCAGATTGCCGAGTTCAAATCGTCGTCTTGGCGAACGAACGCGAACCAACGTCCGTCCGGCGACCACGCAGGGTCGCCATCGTCCGTCGGACTCTGCGTGAGGTTCCGGGGCAACCCGCGATCCGCACGAATTATCCAGATGTCGCGGTTCACGCAGAGCTTGCACGGCGTTTCGCGGAGGAAGACGACAGCCTGACTGGTAGGCGACCAGATCGGAGCGGTGTCGGTCCGCTCGTGAGTCAGAAGACGCACTCTCATACCGTTGACATCGATGCGGGCGATGCCTCGACCGCTTGCGAAAACGAGGTCTTTGCCGTCGGGCGACCAGGAGGGCGCGGAGTGACCGTTGCCTCGGGCGATTCGCTTGGGTTGTCCTCCGGTGGCGCTCATGACGAACACCGCGCCATCGCGCCGAAATGCGATCTGCGCACCGCTTGGTGACCAGGCAGGTGCCTCACCGCGGGCGAGCCGGCGCCTACCGGTCCCGTCGGAGGCGACGCGATAGATGAAACTCGCGCAGAGTGTGTCGTCCGCCGAGCAGCGTTCGGCCGAGAACACGATCGTCGGCTTGCCACCCTTGCCGAGCGCACTTCGATCGGCGGAGATGAATGCCAATACAGCGAGGACGATGGCCACGCTGATCATGCCGACAGGGCTACGGGGCGGTTCGCGCATGAATCGGCGTGCTACACCGGTGCTACATCGGCGAAGGAAAGTGCTCGATTTGCAGCGCGGTTCGAGCCCAGTACCGCCCATCTCTGGTGCACCAGAAACACCGCCTACGTCCCGATCGCTCGTTCCGACTCGGGATCGAAGAAGTGCAGGCGGCGGACGTCGACCGTCACGTCCACCGTGTCGCCCGCGCGGATCGCTGATCGCGGCTCGAATGTCGCGCAGAACGGCGTGCCCTCGCGCGTGATGAGCGCGACCTCGTCGAGACCCCCTCCCGTCGCCTCGGCGATCGACTCACTCGTCACCGGCGCGGCATCGGCGGTGAAGAAACAGAGCAGGCTCGAGCCGAGCGCCTCGACGCGGTCGACCGTGACCTCGAGCGTGACCGAGCTCTCATCGCGGCTCTCGTCCTCCAGGCCCTTGAGGTCCTCGGGGCGAATCCCGACGATCACCTCGCGACCTGCCCAGTCGTCGAGGCCGCGGTGTCCGGAGTCGGCAGCAATCGGAATCGTCGCGCTTCCAAGACGTACGACGACGCGGCCGTCACCGGCGTCGATCGTGGCGCGCGCGAGGTTCATGGGCGGAGAGCCGATGAAGCCCGCGACGAACAGGTTCGTAGGCCGGTCGTAGACGTTCGTCGGCGTGTCCACCTGCTGGAGCTCGCCCGCACGCATGACGGCCACGCGATCGCCCATCGTCATCGCCTCGACCTGGTCGTGGGTGACGTAGACCGTCGTCACCGAGAGGCGCTTCTGGAGCGCCTCGATCTCGCCGCGCATGTGGACGCGAAGCTGGGCGTCGAGGTTCGACAACGGCTCGTCCATGAGGAACACCTGGGGCTTCCGGATGATCGCTCGCCCCATCGCGACGCGCTGGCGCTGGCCGCCGGAGAGCTGCTTCGGGCGCCGATCGAGCAGCTCTTCGAGCCCGAGGAGCTTCGCCGTCTCCTGGACACGCTGCCGGATCTCCTGCTTGGGCCGCCTGGCAAGCCTGAGGCTGAAGGCGATGTTCTGTGCGACCGTCATGTGCGGGTAGAGCGCGTAGTTCTGGAACACCATCGCGATGTCCCGGTCGCGCTCGAGCACGTCGTTCACCCGCGTGCCGCCGATGTAGAGATCGCCGCTCGAGATGTCCTCGAGCCCGGCGATCATCCGCAGGGCAGTGGTCTTCCCGCAGCCCGACGGGCCGACGAGCACGAGCAGCTCCGCCTCCGCGATCTCGAGCGACAGGTCCTTGACGGCCTCGAACCCGTTCGGGAACCGCTTGCCGAGCTTGTCGAGCCTGATGTCCGCCACGACGTGGTCCCTAGCCTTTCAAGGCCCCGGCCATGAGGCCACGCATGAAGTAGCGGCCGAGCAAGATGTAGACGATCAGCGTCGGGAGTGACGCGATGAGCGCCGCGGCCATCTGGATGTTGTACGGGGTGACGAGCGAGCCCGTCGTGTTGTTCAGCGCAACCGTCACGGGCCACTTCTCGGGATCGTCGATGAGGAACACGGCGAAGAGGAAGTCGTTCCAGATCGACGTGAACTGCCAGATCGCCGTGACGACGAAGGCCGGCGCCGAGATCGGAAGCACGACGGACCAGTACGTGCGCAGCATCCCTGCACGATCCATGCGCGCGGCCTCGATCAGATCCTCCGGGATGGTCGCGTAGTAGCTGCGGAAGATGAGCGTGGTGATCGGGATGCCGTACACGATGTGGGCGAAGATGAGCCGCGAGAGACCTTCGGGGAATCCGACCTCGATGAAGATCTGCGACAGGGGGATCATGACCGCCTGGTACGGGATGAACATCCCGAACAGGAGGAAGAGGAAGACGATGTCGGAGCCGGGGAAGCGCCAGCGTGAGAGGACGAACCCGTTCAGCGATCCGATGACGGTCGAGATGAGCGTCGCCGGGATGACGAGCTTGAGGCTGTTCTGGAGGAAGGGGAGCAGGCCGTACTGCTCGCCGTTCCACGCCTCCCGCCAGGCATCGAGCGACCAGACGTCGGGCAACGCCCAGGCGCGGCTCGGATCCGCCTCGGTGCCGCTCTTGAAGCTCGCGACGAGCAGGACGTAGACGGGCATGAGCACGATCACCGCGGCGAGCGCGAGTGCCACGTACTTGAGGATCTGCGTTCCCAGCCGCCTGCGGCGCCTGCGCTTGAACTGCGACTCCAGGGCGACGGCCGCGGTGCTCATGACTCTCGCTCGGAACGGATCGTGAAGATGAGGTACGGGACGACGAGCACCGAGATCCCGACGAGCAGCAGCGTCGCGATCGCCGCACCCTTCGCGTAGTCGCGCGCGTCGTAGATGAGGATCCACATGTAGACGGCCGGCGTCTGCGTGATGAGCTGCTTGCCGCCGATGGCGACGATCAGGTCGAAGACCTTGATCGAGATGTGGCCGAGGATGATCAGCGCGGACAGCGTCACGGGCCGCAAGTGCGGGAAGACCACGTGCCGGTACACGCGCCACTCCGATGCGCCGTCCATCCGCGCCGCCTCGCGCAACTCCTCGGGGACGCCGCGAAACCCTGCGAGGTAGAGCGCCATGATGTAGCCGGAGAGCGCCCACACGGCCGGCACAGCGAGCGCGGCGGCACCCCAGTCGGGCCCGAGATACCACTGGTTGCGGAGGAAGCCGACTCCGAGCTTGTCGAAGAGAAGGTTGAACCCCGTGGAGCGGTCGTCCGGCGCCGGGTTCATGAGCCACCGCCACACGACGCCGGCGGCGATGAACGAGACGGCCATCGGGAAGAGATAGATGGCGCGGAACATCCCCTCTCCCTTGACGCCCTTGTCGAGCAGGAACGCGAGGAACGCGCCGACGATCAGCGCCCCACCGACGAACACCACGGTGAAGAGCAGCGCGTGGTGGAGGTCGACGATCCAGGCCTGGTCGGTACCCAGGCTGTCCGGCTGGTCGCCCGTCGCGACCGCCTTCACGAAGTCGCGCACCGAGCCCACGCTGCCGGACGGGAACAGCTCGCTGTACGCGCTCGTGTCGAACCCGCTCGTCTCCTCGGCCTGTCGCCAGTCGGAGAACGAGACCTTGACGTTCCAGCCTATGAGCCCGTAGACGAAGACCGCCACGAGCAGAATCGACGGGGAGACCAGGAGCAACCCTGGTCCCCACCGTCGAATCTTTCTCACGGCACCCCTCCGGCCGGAGGGGCCGTCACGGTCGTGACGTCGTGCGTGCCTGTGCCGTTTCCATCTACGAGTTCTTCGCTGCCGCCTTCACAAGAGCAGCCTGGAACTTTCCAACGTCCTTCGTCTGCAGGAACAACCCGAGGGCCGTGCCGATGTCGGTGCTCCATGCAGCGTGAGCAACGACGCCGTGCGTGAGCGAGCCCGCCAGCGCGTCGGACTTCCAGTCCTTCAGCGCCGTCTTGAGGTACGGGCCGTACAGCTTCGGGTTCGCGTCCTTCCGTGCGGGGATCGAGCCCTTCACGGGGTTGAAGGTGTCCTGCGCGACCTTGCTTCCGAGGAACGTCGAGCCAGCCGACTGCCGCCGCGTGGTCCGGCGCGCCCTTCGGCAGCGTGAAGCTGTCGGAGAGCCAGTCGTAGACGTTGTCCGTTCCCGGCACCGGTGCCCAGCCGTACTGGGTACCCGGCTTCAGGGCAAGGTTGCCGCCCTTCTTCGTCCCGCTGAAGTACCCGTCCTGCCAGTCGCCCATGATGTTGAACGCTGCCTTGCCGTCCGCCACGAGCTTCCCTGCGTCCTGCCAGATCAGGGATCCGGCGTCGGAGTTCGTGTAGCCGAGCACCGTGTTGAAGCGGTTGAGCGCCGCCGTCATGCTCTTGCTCGACCAGCGGGCCTGCGAGTTGGGCTTCCACAGAGCCGCCCAGCCCTTCGGGCCGAGAGCGCCGATCATCACCGTCTCGAGCAAGTGCTGCGCCGTCCACTGCTCGCCCATGGAGAGCGGGATGAGACCAGCGGCGTCAGCCTTCTTGAGCGCGGCGATGAACTGTGCCCACGTCTTCGGGACCGTGATCCCGTTCGCCTTCAGGGTCTTCGGGTTGAACCACATGACATTCGCCCGGTGGATGTTCACCGGAACGGAATACAGGTGGCCGTTGTAGCGGATCTGGTTGATCAGGGACGCGGGGAAGATCTTGTTGAAGCCCGCGGCCTTGTAGATCGCATCGACCGGTTCCAACTGGCCGGCCTTGATGTAGTCACGAAGCTCTGCGCCCGCGTGCCCCTGGAACGAGTCCGGAGGGTTGCCTGCCTTCAGGCGCTTTGCGAGCACAGCCTTCGCGTTCGTGCCGGCGCCACCCGCGACCGTCTCGTTCTTGAACGGACAGTTGGGGTTGGCCTTGTTCCAGATCTTGATCAGCTTGTCGAGCCCGGCGGCTTCGCCGCCGCCGGTCCACCACGAGAAGACGGAGAGCTGGCATGCCGTGCTCTTCGTCTTCTGGCCGAGCCCTGCAGAGGGTACGGCGAGCGCGACCGCGGCCCCTATGAGCACCGCTACGAGCGCTGTCGCTCGCGGGATGCTCAGCCGTGATCGCCTGAGTCCTCTCTTCATGTCTCCTCCTTGTTCCGTGTCTCTACCCTGCCTCCAACGAAAGAGTCAACTTCACGCGCGAGAGCGTGTCAACCGGGGTTTATCCGCAATCGACCTCACCGGCGCCGTCGACGGCACGGCACGCGAACGCCTGTGGCTCGAGACCGGTCGCGCTGCGGTAGCGCCTGAGTGCCGCAGCGCTCACGGTCGCGACTGCATCCAGATGACAGATCGCGACGACCGATCCTCCAAATCCGCCGCCGGTGAGTCGCGCACCGTAAGCGCCGGCGTCGACGAGCGCCTCCACGAGCAGGTCGAGCTCGGGCGTCGAGACGCGAAAGTCGTCGCGGAGGCTCTCGTGACTCGCGCACATGAGCCGCCCGAGCGTCTCGAGATCGCCGCCCTCGAGCGCCACCACGAACTCGAGAACACGGGCGTTCTCCGTGACGACATGACGTCCGACGGGCTCATCGGCAACCTGCGCCAAGGTTGCGTCCCGCAGCGCGACGACACCGACCTTCCGCGCCAGCGCCTCGCAAGCGCGCCGGCGGTCTGCATACGCGCTCGCAGCCAGCGTCCGCTCCTGCCCCGAGTACACGACCAGAAGACCCATTCTGGCCGGCAGCCGAACCGCCCTGGTCTCGAGCGTGCGGCAGTCGATCAGTTGTGCGCAGCTCTCGCGGCCGGCGACCGCGATCAGCTGGTCCATGACGCCGCACGGAACCCCTGTCGCGCGCTCCTCGGCGTTGCGGCAGGCAACCGCCAACGCCGCCGGATCGACATCCCAATCTGCGAGCCCCGCGAGCGAGATCGCACACGCAACCTCGAACGCCGCGCTCGACGAGAGGCCGGCGCCGATCGGGACGTCGGTGGCGACCAGCGCATCCATGCCGACAGGTGGACGACCCAGCACCGCGAGCTCGTGCACGACGGCCGCGACAAGGCGCCCCCAGTCCGTGTCGATGCTTTCGAAGGACCCGCCACCGTCGGCGGGCACTTCGACCGACCCGCCCATCTCGACCGAGGCAACGCTCACCGTCATCGCGGGAGACGCAGCGACGACGCACGCGCGATCGATCGCGACCGGCAACACGTAGCCGTCGTTGTAGTCGGTGTGGTCCCCGATCAGGTTGACGCGACCAGGTGCCTGGTACCAGCGCACGCCCGCAGAGCTCGGAAGACGTTGCGAGATGCGCGACACGGCCGAAGGCATGCCCGCCGACGATATGCGACCGCTTACGGCAACGGCACACTGTCCGGGTGAGGAGCCGTTGGACGGCAGCCGCCTTGTTCGCGCTCCTGGTCGGCAACGCGGCCGCCATCGTGTGGCTCTGGAGCGACGGCGGCAACGTGGCGGGCGTTGAGGACGGCGCGGAGCTCGTGACGAGCATCGCGCGGCTGACGGGGCTGCTCGGCGCGTATCTCGCACTGATCCAGGTCGTCCTCCTCGCGCGGATCCCCTGGCTCGAGCGGCTTGTCGGCTTCGACCGGCTCACGATCGTCCACCGGTGGAATGGCCACGCGTGCATCGTCCTCATCGTCGCCCACACGCTCCTGAGCGTCTGGGGCTACGCGCTCTTCGACGACGTGTCGTTCGTGCACGAGGTGGACACGATGCTCACGGGTGGCGTGTACCCCGGCATGGTCACCGCCACGATCGGGACGGCGCTCCTCGTCGCTGTGGGGGCGACGTCGGTTGCGGTGGCGCGCCGGAACCTGTCGTACGAGTGGTGGTACGCGGTGCACCTCGCAGCGTACGCCGGCATCGCGCTCGCGTGGTTCCACCAGATACCGACGGGCAACGACCTGGCCCTCGGCGGTGTTGCCGCCGACTACTGGCGCGCCCTCTACGCCGCCACGCTCGCCGTCCTCGTCGTCTTCCGGATCCTCGTGCCGGTCGTGAACGCGTTCCGGTATCGCCTTCGGGTCGACTCGGTCGTGCCAGAGAGCCCGGATGTCGTGTCGCTGCGCCTGACGGGTAGGCGCCTCGAACGCCTGGACGCACGTTCGGGGCAGTTCTTCCTCTGGCGCTTCCTCACGCCTGGGCGCTGGTGGGAGTCGCATCCGTTCTCGCTGTCGGAGGCGCCGGGTCGCACGTTCCGGATCACGGCGAAGGCGGTCGGCGACTTCTCCCGCGGGCTCGCGAGCATCGAGCCTGGCACGCGCGTCGTCGCCGAAGGGCCGTTTGGGGTGTTCACGAGCGACGCACGCCACCGCGACAAGGTGCTCCTCGTCGCCGGCGGGATCGGCATCACGCCGATTCGCGCGCTGCTCGAGGAGCTCGACGGCGACGTCGTCGTGCTCTATCGCGTTCTCCGCGAGGAGGACGTCGTCTTCCGCGACGAGCTCGACGGACTGGGCGCGCGCGTCGAGATCGTCACCGGCGATCACACGGATGCGAGTGGTCACGACCTCTTGTCCGCCGAGCACCTGCGGGAACTCGTGCCCGACGTGGCGGAGCGTGACGTCTTCGTGAGCGGCCCACCGGCGATGGTGGAGACGATCGTCGCGAACGTCCGGGACGCGGGAGTGCCGCGACGACAGGTACATATAGAGAGGTTCGCGCTCTAGGGGTCACGCTCGTCATGAGAAAGCACGCCGCCACGATCGCCGCAGCCGCCACGATCGCGCTGCCGAACGCCAACGGCTTCGCAGCCCTCCTCGCGCCTCCGCAGAAGAAGACGAGCACGACGTGGAAGAAGGTCGTCGGCCCCCTTGTGCCGGCTGACCGTTGGGGGAACGTTCAGGTCGCGCTCGTGATCCGCAAGCGCACGACGACCGTGGGCACAAAGAAGTTCGTCGCTCGCCGTGTCACGGCCGTGCGAGTTCCCGCCTACCCCAAGGAGGGGGCGCACCACACGATCAGCCTCAATCGCCTCGTGATCCCGGTTCTCGCCCAGCAGGTGCTGGACGGGCAGCTGAGAACGAAGATCCAACTGATCTCCGAGGCGACCGACACCTCGACGGCGTTCGACACGTCGCTGCAGGCGGCGTTGGTCAAGGCCCGTCGAGTGTGACGGAGCCGGTCGAGGCGCACGCACCCGTGCAGCGCGTCGGCGGAGATCATGGGGATGGCGATCCTCATCGACCTCCGCGACGGCGACGTCGCCGCCGGTGCCGTCGACGCAGCGTTCGACTGGTTCCGGCTGGTCGACGAGACGTTCAGCACGTACAAGGAGGAGAGCGAGGTCTCGCGCATCGAGCGCGGCGACCTCGAGATCAGCGACGCCCATGAAGACGTGCGCACCGTGCTTGCGCGCTGCGACGAGTTGCGACGCGCAACGGGCGGGTACTTCGACGCCCACGCCGGTGGCAGGCTCGACCCGTCGGGGTACGTCAAGGGATGGGCCGTCGAGCGGGCGGTGGCGGGCCTCGAACAGGCTGGCGCGCGGAACTTCGCGATCTACGCCGGCGGCGACATTGCGATCCGCGGACGACCGCTGCCCGAGGACCGGTGGCTCGTCGGCATCCGGCACCCGCGGATCTCCGACCAGGTGGCCGCCGTCGTCACTGGTCGCGACATGGCCATCGCCACGTCGGGCGCATATGCCCGCGGGGACCATGTGATCGATCCCGCACACCGGACGGGGCGCGACGGGGCTGCTCTCGATCACGATCACCGGCCCCGATCTCGCGACTGCGGACGCGTATGCGACGGCGGCTTTCGCGATGGGTCGGCCCGGGATCGACTGGGCCGCCGGCCTCGACGGCTACGAGGCGATGGCGATCCTCCCGAACGACACGACCCTGACGACCTCAGGGTTTCCGGTCGCCTAAAAGATCTCCGGACACCAGGGCTGAATGTCGGTGCGGAACACCACGTCAGCCCGTGCAGCAGCTCCCGGCTTCAGCTCCTCGACACGGCCACCGCGCACGAGCTGCGCGAAGGTGAAGCCGCCGAGGTAGACGGAGCCGAGAGCCGTGACGTCGCATGCGAGGTCGGCCTCCGCACGCGTCTTCTTCGCGACACCGTCTTCGAGCTTCCAGCGACCGGCGTTCCACGAGCACGTCGCGTCGACGACCTGGAACGTCACCGGCCCGGGAGCCGAATACGACCGCGCAGACAGCGCCGCGCCGACGTCGATCAACCGCACCCAGAGACCGTCGCCGACGCGCATCCGCATCCGCCGAGGCTCCGCGAGGATCCAGAAGAGAGGATGGTCGAGCGGCAGGAGGCGCCCTGTGACCTTGCTCGCCCATTCCATGTCGAGGAGGTAGCGCCACAGCTCGCGCTCGGCGTCGAGCGACGTCGCGAGCACCTCGACCGCGGCGATCTTGCCGGCGTCGATCCCTTCCGTCCAGTTGGGTGCGTGGCGATAGATCGCATAGCCGTCCACCCCGCCCGCCCCTTCGACGACGACGAACCGCTTCGGCCCCGCGCCGCCACGACGCTCGGGCGGGTCGCGTACGACCCGCGTCTCCCACCAGTCGACGCTGCGCCGGAACAGCCCCGGTCGCGCCGCGAAGACGTGCTCCCACACCGGCCCCAGCGTCGCTGCCACGTCGTCGCCGTCGACGTACCGGACCGGTCCGCGCGGCTCGAACGGCGCCGCGAACGCGCCGTGCTGCCGTGGCAGCTCGATCTCGCCGACGAGGGACGCGAGCCCGTAGCCGTAGCGCCCGTAGATGCGCTCGTCCGATGCCCAGAGCGCCGCGATCGGCTCTCCGCGCTCGTGCGCCGCATCGAGCTGCGCCTTCATCATCGCTGAGAGGATCCCGCGCCGGCGGTGCGTTGGATAGACGCCGACAACGGTGACGCCGGCGCAGGCGACCGACCCACCCGGTACGGAGTAGTCGAAGGGAAATGCGCCAGCTCCGCCGACGGCCCGCTTGCCCTCGAACGCCGCGTGCATGTGCGACAACGGATGGACACGCATCCAGCGCTCGGCCATCTCGTCGTCGATCTCCCACGCGCCGTACTCGGAGATGGCGCCGATCGCCTCGTTCATCTCGGCGACGCTCTTGCAGATGCGAACCGTGATCGCCATCAGGAGGTCTGTCTCAAAACGGCTCGGGACACCACGGCGGGAGCTCGGTGCGGAAGAGCGCCGAGGCCCGCGCGATGGCTCCCTCCGTCAGCTCTTCGACGCGGCCGGACGCCGCGAGACGCTCGAACGAGAACGCGCCGAGATAGGCGGACGCCAGGTCGGCGGCGGAGAGCCGCAACTCGGGGGAGTCCTCCGTCGGCCCGGCGTCGTCGCCCGCGCGATAGCTGCCCTCGTTCCACGGGCAGAACGCGTCCGTGACTTCGAGGCAGACGGTGCCCTCGGCCGCATACGAGCGCCGCCGCAACGCCTCACCGACGTCGACGAGCCGGAGCCAGATGCCGTCACCGAGCTTGAGCTGGAGCCGCCGGGCGTCGCGCACCATGAGGAAGAGCGGCGTCGCCGGGTCGTAGTTCCACAGGCTCACGCGGGCGATGAGATCGACGCCGAAGATGTAGCGCCAAAGCTCGCGCGTCGCCTCGGTGGAGGTCGCGATCGCGTCCACGAGCAGGAGCTCCGACTGGGACATACCGCGCTCCCACTTCTGCTTGACGCGATACATGGCAAAGGCTTCGCCCTGCCCGTCGAACTCGATGAGGACGTAGTACTTCACGCTCGCGCCGTCGCGCCAGTGCTCGGGATCCTCGACGCGCCCGTTCCAGCGCGCGTCGGAGCGCGACATCATGCCGTGCCGCTGGACGCGTGCACGGTCGTAGACCGGCGGGAACAGCTTCCGCGCCTCGTCCTTCGTCAGAAGGCGCGCGGCGCCGGTAGGCCCGGGATCGTCGCGGAATGCAAAGCCCGCCTTCTCCGCCTCCATCGACGCGGCCGGCGACGCGATCCCGTAGCCGAAGCGGCCGTAGATCACGGGCTCGGACGCCCAGAGCGCCGCCAGCGGCTCACCGCGTTCCCGAAGGTCGTCGAGCTGGTGTCGCATGAGCTCGGTGAGGATCCCGCGTCGACGATGCGTCGGCATCACGCCGACCTACGTGATCCCGGCGCATGGGACAGCGCCGCCGGGGACCGTCATCTCGAACGCGATCGAGGCGGTCAGCCCGACCGGGTGTGCCACCGTCGAAGGCGCCGACGACGCGGTCCGCCGGTATCTCGGCGCCGAACGTCTCGAAGTCGAAGTCGCGCAGCTCTTCGGCGAAGGCGACGTTCCCCGCCTCGAACGTCGCGCGCAGCTTCGTCCTTCGTGGGGTTCCGGTACTCGATGCTCACGGCGCCGGACACTATGCGATCTTCTCGAGCGGGGCGTAGTCGAGCATCAACCGCCTCTCACCGTCCTCGCCGGCGAAGCGCACCGCGACGATGCCGCCGGACTCGATTGCGACGACGACGCCCTCCCCCAGGCTCGCGTGGCGCACGGAATCGCCCGTCGCGAGCGCGGGCACGTCGGATCTCGGCTCGACCGTGATCGTCGCCGGGCCCGACGACGACCACGAGAACGGGCGCAGGCGCTCGCGCACGATCTCGCCCTGCGGCAGCTCGTCGAGGAAGCGCGACGGGAGGTTGTGCGCGCGCGTCCCGAAGAGCGAGCGCGTCGCTGCGTGCGTCAGCGTGAGCCGCTCCTTGGCACGCGTCATGCCCGACGTACGCGAGGCGCCGCTCCTCCTCGACTCCCTGCTCCTCGATCGAGCGCGCGTGGGGGAAGATCCCCTCCTCCATGCCGATGAGGAAGACGGCGTTGTATTCGAGCCCTTTCGCGTTGTGAATCGTCATCAGCGTCACGAGCGACTCGCGATCAGCGAGCGCGTCCTGGTCCGAGTAGAGAGAGATCTCCTGGAGATAGCCCGAGAGGCTCGGCTCGGGTGATGCCTCCCGGTACTCCTGAGCCGAGCCGACGAGCTCGGAGAGGTTCTCGATCCGGCCGCGCGACTCGATCGTCCGTTCCGCCTCGAGCGCCGCCAGGTAGCCCGACTGGTCGAGCACGCGCTCGATCAACTCGGGAACCGAGAGCTCCTGCGCCGCCGACTGGAGCGAGAGCAGCAGCGTATGGAGCTGGGAGACTGCGCGCGCCTGAGCGGTGCCGAGACCGGCTGCCTCGGCGTGCCCGAGCGCGGTGAAGAGGCTCTCGCCGTGCGCCTCGGCCCACGTCCGCAGACGCCCGATCGACGCGTCGCCGATGCCGCGGCGCGGACGGTTGGCCATGCGCATGAGCGAGACGGCGTCGTCGGGGTTGTCGACCACCTGGAGGTACGCGACGAGATCCTTCACCTCGGCTCGCTCGTAGAACCGCGGCCCACCGATCACCTGATACGGCACGCCCTGGCGCACGAGGATGTCCTCGAGCACCCTGCTCTGCGCGTTCGTCCGGTAGAAGACGGCGAGCTCGCTCCCGGACGCCCCGTCCTCGATCAATCCGGCCACCTCGGCGGCGACGAACCGCGCCTCCGCATGCTCGTCCTCGACCTCGAGCGCGCGCACGGGCGGCCCCTCCCCCAGCTCCGAGAAGAGGTTCTTCTCCTTGCGCTCGCGGTTGTTGGCGATGACGGCGTTGGCGGCGCGAAGGACGGTGTTCGTCGAGCGGTAGTTCTGCTCGAGCGCGATGAGCTTCGTTCCCTGGAAGTCGCGCTCGAACTCGAGGATGTTGCGGATGTCGGCTCCGCGGAAGGCGTAGATCGACTGGTCGGGGTCGCCGACGGCGCAGAGGTTCCGGTGCTGCCCAGCGAGCAGCTGCAAGCAGGCGGTACTGCGCGTGGTTCGTGTCCTGGTACTCGTCGACGAGGACGTACCGGAACGCCTTCTGCCAGCGCTCACGCGCCTCGGGGAACCGCTCGAGCACCTCGACGGTGAGCATGAGCAGGTCGTCGAAGTCGACCGCGTTCGCGGCGTGAAGGCGACGCTGGTAGAGGCCGTAGACGTCGGCAACGGTCTGGTCGTGGAAGGACTCGACGCGGCGCGCGTACTCGTCCGGCGAGACGAGCTGGTTCTTCGCGTTCGAGATCTGGGAGTGGATGCCGCGCGGGACGAATCGCTTCGGGTCGCGCTCCAGCTCCTCCAGGCAGTCCTTCGTCAGCCGCACCTGGTCGGCCTGGTCGTAGATGGTGAAATTCGACTTGTAGCCCAGCCTCGCCGCCTCCCGGCGCAGGATCCGGCCGCACGCAGCGTGGAACGTGAGGATCCAGATCGCCCGCGCCGTGTGCCCGAGGAGGTCTTCGAGGCGCGAGCGCATCTCGCCCGCCGCCTTGTTCGTGAACGTGATCGCGAGGATCTCGTTCGGCTTCGCGCCGGCCGCGGCGATCAGATGGGCGACGCGACGCGTGAGGAGCCGCGTCTTCCCCGAGCCTGCGCCCGCGACGACGAGGAGCGGCCCTTCCGTCTGGAGGACAGCCTCACGCTGTGCCGGATTGAGGTCGGAGAGGTACTCCTCGGGTCTCAGGATCGGCTCGGCGGACACGTCGCCGATGCTAGATGACGACTACCAGCGAACGGTGAGCTCGACGTGCGCGGGCTTTTTCGGCGTGCCGACCCACGCGATCTTCCACGTGTAGGTGCCCTTCGGCAGCGGCTCGTACGACGCCTTGCAGTACCACGAGCCGGCGGCGCCGTCGCAGTCGAACGTCTTCGTGTCGATCAACAAGCCCGGCTTGGGTGCCTTCTTGCCGAGGAGGAAGAGCTTCGCCCGGCCGGTTGTGGGCACGCGCATGAGCACCTTGAACGACGACGCGTGGTGCGTCGTGATGGTGACCGAGCTCGCCTTCCCGCTCGGGACGGTGTCCTGAAAGAAGACCTTGCCGCCGGCGGCGAGCGCAGTTGGAATTGCGACTGCGAGCGATACGGCGACGACGGCGAGCAACCGCACGGTTCTGACTCTAGCTGCGCGGGAGCGGAAACGGCACGCGCCGTACCGCCGGAAGCACCTGGGCGGTCACCCAGACAGGCGTCACGGCGTACCGCTTCGAGTAGCGGTAGCTGCCGTCGGCACGTCGAATCGACGCGAGGTACGCGAACGCCTTGGCCGGCACCGCCGCGTCCGCAGCCAGGAATGCCTGGATCGCCCACGCCGTCGACTGTGCGTCCGACTCGCGGCCACGGACGAGCGCGAAGCCGCCGTCGGCATTGCGGAGCGAGCGAAGGTACGCGATCCCGCGGTCGATGGCACCGCGCGAGCCGCCGGCGGCACAGAGGGCCTGGACCGCCGCGGCGGTGTCGTTCGAGTCGGGTGCGATGCCGCGCGCCCAGCCCCATCCGCCCGAACGGTGCTGCCTGTTGACGAGTGCGCGCGTCAGCGTCTTCGGAACCGCGAGCCCGGCCTGTCGGCGCGCGAGCACCGTCCAGATGATCGCGTTCGTCTGCGGCCCGCAGCGGTCGAGGGCTCCGCCGCCGACCGTGGGTCACCGAGCGCCGCCTCGGCCATCGCCACGAGAGCCCGCGTGGCTGCGGGCATCTCATCCTCGTCATGTGCCCGGAGATAGGCGAGCGCGTCCCCAGCGTCACCGCTCGCAGCGGCGAGCCCGAGCACCGCCCATGCCGTCAGCGCCGGCCCGGCGACGCCGCCCTTCTCGGCGAAGCCTCCGTCCGGGAGCTGATGCGAAGCCAGAAACTGTGTGGGCGAGGCGAGCGCAGCAGCTGCCGAGACGGCCGCGGCGAGCTTCATGTCCAGATGACGTCGGCGCGGATCCGCCGGCCGTATCGCTCGAGCAGGCGTCTCAGCTCTGGCCCGCATGCGAGCGCGATGACGACGTTCCCGACTGCGTGCGCGATGTCGAAGGGAACGCCACGTCCGACGACGGCGACGAGGGACGCCCAGGTGTGCGGGTAGAAGCTCATCCAGAGCCAGACGTCCATCAGCCCACTGAACGCAAGCCCGAGCAGGCCGCAGAGGACGGCGAACGGAACGCGGCCCTGCACGAGGTCGCGGCCCAACGCGCCCGCCAGGCCGCAGGCGGCCCAGCCGAGCATCTGCCACGGAGTCCAAGGCCCCTGGCCGAGGAAGAGGTTCGAGACGAGGGCGGCCGTCGCCCCGACGGCCATGCCTGCTCGAGCGCCGAGCGACGCCCCCGCAGCGACAGCGATCACCGTCACCGGCTGAACGCCGGGTACGGCCGCGAAGAGCACCCGGCCCGCGGCGGCGATGCCGGCGAGCGCACCGATGAGCGCGAGCTCGGACGCCGGCCCCGGTCCCGACTCGAGCCAGGCGAACGCGGCCGCGACGAGCGCGAGCGCGAGCAGGACGAGCGAGAGCGCGGAATCCTCGGGAACGACGACTGTCCACGCGGCCGCGGCGGCAGCGGCGGCGACGAGCGCCGCGGTGGCGAGTGGCGCGCTATGCCGCACGGAGCGCTCCGTTCTCGACCGAGCGAGATCGTGCGATCTGCGAGCGCTGCGACGAGGTCGAGATCGTGCGTGACGAGGACGGTTGCACGATCGCGCGCGTCTGCGCGGATCACGTCCGCGAGCCGCGCCCGTGCGGCCGGGTCGACACCGCGCGTCGGCTCGTCGAGCACGAGCAGGTCGGGCTCGGTCGCAAGCACGGCGGCCAGGGCGAGTCGCTCGCGCTCGCCGCTCGAGAGATCGCGTGGGTGGCGGCTCGAGTATCCGCTGAGCGCGACGAGCCCCAGGGCTCGCGCGGCGGCTGCCGCTGAGCGCGCACCGAGGGCCACCTCGTCGTCGCAACGCTCGCACGCGAGGTACCGGCCGGGATCCTGAGACAGGTATGTCGCACGACCGACGACCGTCCGCGTTCCCGTCTCGGGCTCGAGCAGCCCGGCAGCGACCTTCGCGAGCGTCGTCTTCCCGCTGCCGTTCGGGCCGACGAGCGCGACGATCTCGCCGCGACGGACGCTCATGGACGTATCCGCCAGGACGGGCCGTGCCGGTCCCGTAGCGGAAGCCGATGCCGTCGAGACGGGCCACGACCTCGCCCCTCACCGGCTCGCGAGACGGCTCGAGCGGCCGAAGGCGCGCCGGGCGGTCGAACGCGCGGGGCACGCCGTCGTAGGCGATCGCCCCACCGTCGAGGGAGACGACGCGGTCACACAGGTCGAGGATGGACGACACACGCTGCTCGCTCACGACCACCGCCGTGCCCCGTTCCCGAGCGAGTTGCCGCACCGAGCCGGACGAGAGCCGCCCCGCCCGTAGCGTCGAGCTGCGCTGTCGGCTCGTCGAGCAGAAGCAGCTTCGGCTCGAGCGCAAGCGTCGCGGCCAGGCAGACGCGCTGGAGCTCGCCGCCCGAGAGCTCGGCTACACGCCGTCCGAGCAGATGATTCGGCACCGACGTCGCCGAGCGCCGCTCGAACGCGCGCCGGCGATCTCGGCAGGCGGCGTCCCCGCGTTCTCGAGGCCGAAGGCGACCTCGGCCTCGACCCCGCTGAAGACGACCTGGTCCTCGGGATCCTGGAACAGCGTCGCCACGACTCCCGCGAGCTCGGCGGGCCTCGTGACCCGAGTGTCCAGACCACCGACCGTGACCTTGCCCGAGAAGCGGCCGCCGTGGAAGTGCGGCACGAGCCCGGCCAGAGCGCGGATGAGCGTCGTCTTGCCCGAACCGGAGCGGCCGGTGAGAAGGACGACCTCACCCGGCTCGACGACGAGCGAGACGTCGGCGAGCGACGCGTGTTCGGCATGCGCGTACGTGAAGGACACGCGCTCGACCGACGCTAGAGCCACAGCACACCTACGACCACGGTGAGTGCTGCGACGGCGAGCACGGCGCGATCGAGCAATCGCCAGGACGGAGCCGGCGAGCGCGTGCCGCCGCTGCGTCCGTACCCGCGCGCCTCCATCGCCTCGGCGAGGTTGACGGCACGCTCGAGGGAACCCGCAACGACGGGCGAGAGAAGCCTCGCCCGGCCTCGCACTCCGTCGACGACCACCCCGCGCCCCTTGAGCGCCTCGACGAGCCCGGCTACGTCGCGCTCGAGTGTCGGCACGAGCCGCGTCGCGAGAGCGACGACGAAGGCCGATCGCTTCGCGAAGCGCGCCGAGCGAAGAAGCTCGTCGTGGTCGAGCATCAACGCGTACGCGGCGAAGGCGAGCGTGACTGCCGCGAGCCGAAGCGCCTGCATCGCAGCCGAGGCGAGCTCTTCCGTCGTCACGTCGAGCGGGCCGATCACCGGCACGGTGGGCCCGGACCAGAGCACGTCGACGCCTTCGACGAGGACGAGCGGCGTGACGATGAGCACCATCCCGGCGGTGACGAGGCAGCCGAGCAGGTACGGAAGCCGCCGATCCGCCGGCGCCCGGAGACAGACGGCGAAGAGGCCGAGTGCGATCGCTCCCACGACGTACCAGCGGTTCGCGAGGAGCGCGACGGCCGCGAGCGAGCCGAGCAAGCGCGAGGGCCGCTGCCGGCCTCACGGCAGCCCCTGGTACCGGTGGCGCGCGAGCTCGGGATCGGCGAGCAACCGCTCGCCGTCCTTCCGCGACACACGGAACACGACGGGCGAGCCGGCGCTCCCGCCCTCGTTCCGCAGAGAGGCGGAGAAGGGCACGTCGTCCTCGAGGACGAGCAGGAGATTTGCATCGGGCTTGGCCGCCACCGCGATCGGCTCGACCGACGTCGCCCCGATGAGGTTGGCGAGACCGAGCGCGAGAGCGTGAGCATCGTCGGACGCGTATCGCACCGCGGCCGGCCGGACGTGCCCGTCGTAGCCGTGAACGAACGGCTCGGGGAACGCACCGACGACGACGGGCTGCCGCATCGACGATCCACTCCACGGCCGGTAGTCCCACCAGACGACGTCTCCCGGCCGCACGACGTACTCCGCGGCTCCGCGGTCGGCTTCGATCCCGTTGACGAAGTAGAACCAGCTGCTCTTCCCGGACGGATCGTCGGCGATCTCCTCCACCGAGTCGACAAACCGGCCGCCGTAGCTCGTCTCGACGTCCGCCTCGGACGCAAGCGCGCGCATCGCGCTCCGACCCGACGGGATGTCGCCCTCGAGCAGGACCGTCGCCCCGCGGTTCTGCGTCACCCAGAGCGTCGCATCACGCTCGCCCGAGCTGCCGCACGCCGCGACGAGGACGACCGTCGCAGCGCAGGCAATCCGGGCGAGCGTCGACATCAGCGAAGGGCGTTCGACCGGACGGCACCGGGCGCCGTTGCGCGCACGAGGCTCTTGTGCGGCCCGGGGCAGGAGCGGTTGTCCCTCATCGCCACACGCCGTCCGTCGACACGCAGCGTGGCGGAGACCGCCACCGTCGCGCCGGCATCGTTACGCGCCACCACGCGGTAGCAACCACTGCCCGCGTCCGAGAGCTCGAGCGTCGACGGGCCGCCGGCCTCGGTGAACTCGGCCCAGTACCAGAGGACGACGTCGCCCGCTTTGACCTGCACCTGGTCCGCGCCGACCGGCGGCGAGGTGCCGTTCACCTTGAACGCCCAACCGCCGAAGCCGGCAGCCGGATAGCGGCCGATCTGGTCGACGTATGGCCCGAACGCCAGCACGGCGACGTGGTAGTAGAACTCGCCGCCGATGCTCGCCGACTCGAGCGCTTCGAGGGCGTTCGTCGCCGACGCGCGCGGCTGCGTTGCACCGAAGATCGTGTGCTCCTTGCCCTCGACGCGCACGCGAACGAGTGCCGCCGAGGCCGACCCGGCGACGGCCAGCACGAGCGCCGCGATCACCGGGAGCATGAGGGTGCGTCGAAACACGAATCCTCCTTCCGCGAGGGGTTCGGATCGACGGGCGGCAGGTCTTCTGACTCGGGGCTCCCCTCTCCACCGCCTTCCCGGCTTTCGCCAGTGGCCTGTCGGTGGAGAAGCTCCTCCCCTCACAGCGGCGGGACCGTCCCGGACTTGCACCGGGTTCCCTGACCCGCCCGCCTATGTCGGGGACGACCCTATCATCGGCTCATGCGGCGCGTGCTCTCTCTCTGGATTCCGGTCGTCGCCTGGGCGGGAATCATCTTCTGGCTGTCCTCGATCCCGGATCTCGGGACGGGGCTCGGCGGCTGGGACCTCGTGCTCCGCAAGCTCGCACACGCGGCGGAGTACGCCCTGCTCGGGCTCCTCCTGCTCCGCGCCGTCGGACGTGAGGGAGTCGCGGCCGGGCTCGGCATTGCCTACGCGATCACCGACGAGGTGCATCAGGCCTTCGTCGACGGTCGCCACGGCGCGTGGTACGACGTAGCCGTCGACGCAGGCGGCGTGCTGCTCGGCGTCTACGTTCTCGGCCGTATCGCGCCGCGCATCCTCTCCTGGCGAGCGCTCCCGTGACGCAGCCGGTCGCGATCGACTTCGACGCCGTCATCGGTGACATCGGCCCGCTCTGGCGCGCATGGACGGAGGACGCGGCACGGCGCTACCGCGTCGCGCTCGACGGCGGCGAGGACGAGGCCGATCTCGATGCGCGCCTGGGGAACTGGAGGGCGCTCGCAGAGCGCTTCGCCGAGGACCACGCGCCCGTCTACCTTCGTCCCGATCCGGAGGTGAACGCGGCGCTTCGTCGACTCAAGGCCGGCGGCATCTCGATCGGGGCGTTCACGAACGCTCCCGGGCCACTCGCGCGCGTCGCCGCAGCGCAGCTCGGCGTTACCGCCAGCCTCGATGCGCTCGAGTGCGGGAGCGGGTGGGCTCGAGCGCCTCATCGAACGCCTCGGCCCCGAGACGCGCTCGTCGTACGGTCGCCCGGCGAGCTACCCGCGTAGCCGGTAGATCGAGCCTCCGAGCGACACGAGGTAGAGCTCACCGCGCGCGTCCTCGCCGAACGACGACAGGCTGTCGACTTCGAACGGCTCGAGGCGCACGTCGACCGCCTTCCCGCTTTCGACCTTGAAGCTCGACACGGCACCCGAGCAGTAGTCGCCGACGAAGTAGCGCCCGCGAGCCTGGGGCACCGCCGATCCGCGATAGACGTACCCACCCGTGACGGAACACCCCTCGTCGTGGCTGTACTCGAAGACGGGGAAGACGAGGGGCGAGGGGGGATTGAGCGGGATGGACTTGAATTGCTTCGTTCCCTCGTACCGCGCCCAGCCGTAGTTCGCCGGCGCCGCGCCGCGCGCTCGGTAGTCGACCTCCTCGATCTCGTTCTGGCCGACATCGCCGATGTAGAGGTCGCCGGTCGCGCGGTCGAACGAGAAGCGCCACGGGTTCCGGAGGCCATAGCCCGCGATCTCCCAGCGGACGGAAAGCGGGTTCGTGCGCAGGAGCTTCGCCAGCCTGCTCCGTGGGTTCTGCCCGTTGTCCTGCGGATCGCCACCCGACCCGCCGTCGCCCATCCCGACCCAGAGCTTCTTGTCGGGGCCGAACTGGAGCTGGCCGCCGTTGTGGTTCGAATAGGGCTGTCGCACGAACAGCAGCTGGCGCGCCGTCGAGAGCCGCGCTGCCGCCATTCGCCGAGCGGAACTCGACCACGCGCGTGTTGCCGCTCCGATCGGTGTAGTTGACGTAGAACCGGTGGTTCTTCGCGTAGTCTGGGGTGGAACGCCATCGAGAGCAACCCTTGCTCCGAGCTGTCCGAGCCGACGCGAGAGCGGATGTCGAGGAACGGCTTTGCACGCAGGCGGCCGTCGACGAGTACCCGGATCCGTCCGGCCCGCTCGACGACGTACAGGCGCGAGGGCTCCGACGTCGGCGCAGCGACGTACACCGGGTCGGCGAAGCCGCGAGCGACCCGGGTGATCGAGAGCTCCGTCCGCGAGCTGTCGGCACCCGCCACTGCGGGGAGGGTCAATAACGTGCGTCGCGACGCGCTAGTGCGTAAGCAGCGCGTGACGTAGCTCTTCCTCCGTGCCGGATTGCAGGATCGCCAGCACCTGGTCTCCCGGCTCCAGACGAAGCTCACCGTCCCCGAGATGCGGCTCGCCGTTGCGGACCACCGCAATCAGCTGCGCACCCTCGGGCAACGCCACCTGGGAGAGCACCTTCCCGAGACACGGGGAGCGCGTGTCGACCTGAACCTCGACGATCTCGAGGTTCTCCTTGCGTAGCTCGAGAAGGTGGACGAGTCCGTGCTCGGGCACTTCGTGCTCGACGAGCGCGAGCAGACTGGCCGTGGCGCAGACTGTCGGGCCGATCCCCAGCAGGTCGAAGTGCTCCTGGTTGCGCGGGTCGTTGACGCGGGCGACCACCTTCGGCACACCGAACTTCTCCCGGGCGATCTGGCAGATGATGATGTTGTCCTCGTCGTCGCCCGTGGCGGCGATGACGATGTCGGGCGGCCTGGCGATGCCGGCCCGCTCGAGCACGGAGATCTCGGTCGCGTCGCCGTGCTGCACCTGGTGCTCGAACTCCTGCTCCAGCTGGTCGAACCGGTCGCGGCGTTGCTCGATGAGCGTGATCTCGTGACCCATCTCGATCAGGCTGCGCATGAGATTGGCGCCGACCTTGCCGCCGCCGACGGTGATGATGTACATCAGGCCTCCACCTCGGCGAAGGACTCGACCGCCTCGATCAGCGCCGAGATGGCCCGCGACGTCGGGCAGATCGTGCGCATGCCCAGCGTGTCGTAGAACGCGGCGCGTCCCGGGTCGAGTACGCGGACGACGACGTTGGCGACGCCGAAGCGCTTCTGAACGACCTGTGCGACGACGAGGTTCGTGTTGTCTCCGTCGGTGGCGACGATGACGGCGTCGGCCTCGTCGGCGCCGGCCGCCTTCAGCACGTCCACGTCCATCCCGTGGCCGACCACGAAGCCGCCCGACCAGTCGTCGCCGAGCCGCTGGAGCGCTTCCTCCTTCTCGTCGACGGCGCTCACGTCCCAGCCGTCCTGGTGGAGCGCCTTTGCGCAGGCAGAGCCGACCCGCCCGCAGCCTATGACCACAGCCTTCATCGATCGCAGACTAGCGGCGGCGGCGACTCTTACGCCTCATCGGCGAGCGCGCTCTCCGGGAATGCGACGACCAGCACCTCGCAGGGGGCGTGGCGCAGGACATACTCGACCGTCGGCGAGAAGAAGCGTGACTGGCGTCTCCACTTCGGCGCGGAGCCGAGCACGATGAGATCGACGGCTCGCCGCTCCGCCTCGTCGACGATCGCCTCCCCGATTGCACGTGCGCGCACGCTGCTGCCACGGACGAGGACGCCATGGTCCTCGCCGAGGAGACGCGCCTCCTCGAGCGACTCCGCCGCGTGAAGCTCCTCCTCGTCACCGAGGGCTGCGTCGAGCGGCCGGTCGAGCGGCATCCGCACGACATGGAGCGCGTCGACGTCCGACCCGCGCTCTTGCGCGAGCTTCACCGCCGTGGCGATCATCTCCTCACCGATGGGGCCAAGCTTCATCGGCACGAGGATGCGTGAGAGCGCCGGCTCGGCGAGCTCCGCCTGCTCGTCGGGAGAGACGACGGTCGCGAGCAACCCCTCCCCGCGTGAGCGGCGGACGAGGCCGTAGACCACGAGGCCGGCACCGAGCCAGATCGGCCCCGCGTACCGCGCTCCCGGGTGCGTGACCATGGCGGCGACCCAGACGGTGAGGGTGAGCACGATGCCGACGAGAGCCGGGACGGGCACGTCAGCGCCCGCGGATGCGCATGTTTCCGGGGACGCGGTACGGCCGTTCGAGCTCGGGCGCCGTGAACCGAAGTCGCACGACCGCGATCTGGGCTGCGGCGAACGCCAGCAGGACGCCAAAACTGAACAGCGCAGCGAGGAACGCCACCTCGTCCTCGGCGATGGCGGTGACGGCGACGAGCATCGCCAACGGCAATGAAGACCACGGCCGCAATCGAGGCTGGAGCGATCAGCGTGCGCCTGCCGAGCAGGCCGAACGGACGCGGCAGCATCCCGTGCTCGCCCATCGAGTACGCGAGACGTCCGAAGCCGGAGACCGAGGTCGTAGCCGCGGCGAGCAGGACGAGAGCCCCCGAGAGCCCGACGAAGATCCTCAGGAGATCCGCCGCCGTCGCCGGCAGGTCGGCTCCGACCGCGTCGACGATCCCGAGCAGCGGCGTGAACAGCCACTCGTCGCCGAGCGCGGTCTCACCGTTCTCGACCGGAAACGCCGAGAGGCCGACGACCGCGATCGCAACGTAGAGCGTGACGACGACACCGATGGCGGAGAAGAGCCCGCGGCGGATGTCGATACCCGGCCGCCGAGCCTCTTCGGCGAGGTTCGCAACCGTCTCGAGCCCCGTGTAGGCGAGCATTGCGAGCGGCAACGCGAATGCGATCTCGTTCCAGCCCGGGCTCGAGCCGAGATCGACCCCGGATGTGAGAGCGTCGGGCGTGACGAGGAAGGCGAAGCCGAGGACGACGAGCAGCCCCTGCGTCGCGAGGTCGAGCACAGCGACACCGATCCCGGCCGAGTACAGGCCCGGGCGCCGGAAGAGCCGAACGAGCGCGATCGAAACGATCACCCCGACGCCGACGACCACGTCCCACGGCCGATCGGCGAGCGCGTCGATCCCGAGCGCCCCACCGAGATAGTGCGGGAGAAAGAGCGCGGAAAGCGCGATGACGATGATGTAGTCGAGGAAGAGCACCCAGCCCGTGCAGAAGCCTGCGAAGTCGTTGAACGCCTTGCGCACGAGCGTCGCGGCGCCACCGGTCTCGGGAATGGCGGAGATCCCTTCGGCGTATGACGCGGCGACGAGGAGGAAGAGCAGTCCTGCAGCGAGCAGCACCTCCGGTGTCAGGCCGAGCGCGTGACCGGCGATGATCCCCAACGCGAAGTAGATCGACGACGCGATCTCGCCGTACGCGACCGAGAACAGTGTCGGCGCGCCGAGGACACGCTGAAGAGCAGGCAGCTTGCGTGCCATCGGCCGACGCTACCTCCGCCGCAAGAGGTAGAGGCGTCCCAGGCCGAGGCCCACGAAGAGCACGCCGAGGAGATACCCGAGGCCGCCGCCGAGACGGGCGGTCTGGATCACGAGCGCGATGCCGAGGACGACGAAGACGACGGCGAACGCGGTGACGAGTCGGGCGTGCATCACGTGGGCCTCGCGTGCGGCGCGGCACCGACCATGACGCGGCACGTGGCGTGCCGGAGGACGTAGTCGACGGTCTTGCCGAAGATCTCACTCCGGCGAGTGCGGTGCGGGAGGCGAGGAGCACCCATGACGATGATCTCCGCGTTCCGTCGAGCCGCCTCCTCGATGATCGCCCTGCCCGCGTTCCTGCTTCGCAGGACGCGCTCGACCACGCGCACGCCGTAGAGGTCGCCGATGTCGTGCGCCTCGTCGAGGAGCTTGTCCGCCAGCAGCTCCTGCTCGCGTAGGTGAGTCGTCAGCGGCACTTCGAGCGGCACGACGACGACACGCACGGCGACGATCGTCGCTCGACGCTCCGCCGCCAGGAGGGCCGCAACGTGCATCGCCTCACGTGCCTGCTCACCGGCCACGATCGGCACGAGAAGGCTCCGGTACTCGAGCGCCATCGCGGGACCGAGGACGGGCGGCGCCTTGACGGTCTCCATGACGGTCGCCCGGACGACGTAGCGCCGGTAGACGGTGTAGGCACTGAGGCCGACGGCCATCCAGCCGAGCCCGACCCACCGCGTCTGCGGGTTCTCGACGACGATCACGAGGAACGAGATGCCCGTGGCGAGCCCGCCGAGAATCGCAAACAGCGGCCAGTCGATCCCCCCCAACCGGAGATTCGGGCGTGCGCGATACGCGTCTTCGTCGTCGGTCGGAAGCGTCCTCAGCCTCACGATCGAGGCGTGCGCGACCGTGAACGACAGCGTCGCGCCGAACGAGTACAGCGTCCCGACGAAGTTCGTGTTCCCCGGAAGGATGACGAGAATGGGCGCGATCGTGGCGAAGACGACGATCGAGAGCCACGGAGTCTTGAAGCGTGGATGGAGGCGGCGGAAGACCTCCGGCATCTGCCGGTACGGTCGCCATCGAGTACGTGATGCGCGACGCTCCGATTACGCCCGCGTTCGTCGCGATGATGAGGATGGTGGCGGCGAGGATGCCGACGTAGACCTGGAGCGAGTCGAGTGCCACGCCCGTGATACCGAGGTTGTCGACGAGCCCGAGGATCGGGTCGTTCGCGTAACCGCCCTCCTCGGGCGGAAGGGCCAGCAGCGTCGTCAGCTCGCCGTCGATCAGCTTCACCGGCATCGCCGACAGGGCGACCAGCGGCAGCGTGAAGTAGATGGCGAAGACCGCCCCGGCGACCCACTTGTATCGCAGCCGGCACGGTACGCGACGGATCGCGTGCCTCCTCGGCGAGGTTGGACACGGTCTCGACGCCCGTGTAGGCCAGCATCGCCACCGGGATGGCGATCGCAAACTGCGACCACGTCGGGGCCACGCCCCAGTGGATGTTGTCCTGAATCACCTCGGGGCTGAACACGAGAACGAAGCCGATGATCACGAGCAGCACCTGCGTGGCGAAGTCGAGAACCGCGAGGGTCACGCTCAGCTTGGCCGCTTCCTGGACGCCGACGATGTTGAGCGCGGCCAGCACGACGATCACGATCGCCCCGACGACGATGTCAGCGGGGTTCTCCTTGAGCGGCTCCCAGAAGACCGAGAGATAGTGCGGCACGAAGAACGCGGACGTGGCGACGGTGACGACGTAGACGAGCAGCTGCGCCCACGCGGCGCCGAAGCTCACGAGCTCGTTGTATGCGTGGCGCGCGAAGCTCGACGACCCGCCCGCCTCCGGGTAACGCACCGTGCCTTCTGCATACGTGGCGGCGGTCGCGGCGAAGATGATCCCGGCGAGGACGAAGACGAGCGGGGTCAGGCCGAGCGCATAGACGGCCGTCAGGCCGAGCGCGTAGTAGATGGACGAGCCGACGTTGCCGTACGCGGTCGCGAACAGCGCCGGGGTCCCGAGCACGCGCTCGAGACTGTGCTCTCGCCGGCGGCGTCGCCTCGGCGCCGGAGCTCCTTCTACGGGCGTCACGTCAGTCACTCGCGCGCGCCGACCCTACCGCCTGCGCCGTAGGATCCGCGCGCATGGTGCATCTGCGTGTCGTCGCCGCCCCGCCCGTGGCGGACGCGGTCTACCGCTTCCTCGCCGAGCACCCATCTGCCGTCAACGTGGTCCGCCTGCGGGACGGCGTCACGGCGCCCGACGGGGGACGTCATCCTCTGCGACGTCGCCCGCGAGGACACGAGCCTCGTGATCGCGCGCCTGAGGGAGCTGGGCGTCGACCGCGACGGCTCGATCGCCATTCACCCGGTGACGGCGCTCCTGTCCGAGGCAGGCGACCGTGCCGAGCGCGCGGCGGTCGGCTCCCCTGCCGACGCCGTCGTCTGGGAGGCGGTCGAGGCGCAGACGTCGGAGAGCTCGGCCCTCTCCGGCAGCTTCGTCGCCTTCATGATCCTCGCGACGCTCATCGCCGCGGTCGGGATCATCGAGGACTCGATCATTCTCATCATCGGCGCGATGGTCGTCGGCCCCGAGTTCGGGCCGATCGCAGGGCTCTGCGTCGCCCTCGTCCAGCGGCGCGGTGCTCTCGCCCTCCGCTCGCTGACAGCGCTGGCTGTCGGCTTCCCGATCGCGATCCTCGCGAGCTTCGGCCTATCGGCGCTCCTCCGCGCGTCCGACTCCGCACCCGACGAGCTGACGGCGAGCGACCACCCGGCAACGCTCTTCATCGCACACCCCGACCGCTACTCGGCGCTCATCGCCGTGCTCGCCGGGGTGGCGGGAATGCTGTCGCTTTCGACCGCGAAGTCGGGCGCGCTCGTCGGCGTGCTCATCTCGGTGACGACGATCCCCGCGGCCGCCAACGTCGGCGTCGCGTCGGCCTACGGCAATTGGAGCGAGGCCCGCGGCGCCGCGGCTCAGCTCGGCGTCAACGTCGTCTGCATCGTCGGCGCGGGCGTCGCGACGCTCGCCGTGCAGCGCGCGATCTACCGGCGCCGCAGGCGGCTCAGTGGATCGAGGCGATCAGCGGGATGATGAGGATCGCGACGATGTTCGCGATCTTGATCATCGGGTTGATCGCAGGCCCCGCGGTGTCCTTGTAGGGATCGCCGACCGTGTCCCCGGTGACGGCCGCGGCGTGAGCCTCCGAGCCCTTGCCACCGAAGGCGCCGTCCTCGATCAGCTTCTTCGCGTTGTCCCAGGCACCGCCACCCGAGGTCATCGCGATCGCGAGGAAGAGCCCTGTCACGATCGTCCCGATCAGCAGCCCGCCGAGCATCTCGGGCTTGATGATCCCCACGACGAGCGGGAAGACGATGGGAATGAGCGCCGGCACGATCATCAGCCTGATCGCACGGCCGGTGACGATGCTCACGGCGCGCGAGTAGTCAGGCCGAGACGTGCCTTCCATGATGCCGGGATCCTCACGGAACTGGCGACGCACCTCCTGCACGACCTCGCCACCCGCCCGACCGACCGCCGTCATCGCGAGCGAGGCGAAGAGGAACGGCATGAGGCCGCCGACGAACAGCCCGGCGATCACCCACGGCTGCTCGAGCGAGAAGGT
This sequence comes from uncultured Actinomycetes bacterium, assembly GCA_963724675.1. GTDB lineage: Bacteria > Actinomycetota > Thermoleophilia > Gaiellales > Gaiellaceae > PALSA-612. The sequence goes on from CAVRVP010000002.1 coordinate 306,595, forward strand.
CACGTTCAGGCCCTCGTCCGCCAGTCCACGTGCGTACTCCTCGAAGAGGATGAGCGCCGCCATGCCGGCGGAGCCGATCGCATACCCCTTGGTGACGGCCTTCGTCGTGTTTCCGACGGCGTCGAGCGGGTCGGTGATCCCTCGCACCGACTCGTCGAGATCGGCCATCTCCGCAATGCCGCCTGCGTTGTCCGTCACGGGACCGTAGGCGTCGAGAGCGACGATCAGCCCCGTCATCGACAGCTGCGCCATGACGGCGACACCGATGCCGAACAGGGCATGTCCGGCCGCGTACCACGAGCCGACGATGCCCGCGGCGATGACGACGACAGGCAGCGCGGTGGCCTGCATCCCGTAGGCGAGCCCGGCGATGATGTTCGTCGCGTGACCCGTCTGTGACGCCTCGGCGATCGCCTTGACCGGGTGCCAGCGCGTGCCCGTGTAGTACTCGGTGATGGCCACGAGCAGGAACGTCACCGCGAGGCCGATCAGCGCCGGGACGTACAGCTCGCCGAACGAGAACACCGGCCCGTCGAAGGCGAGCGTCACGGGAATGAAGCCGATCGCGGACAGCAGCGTCGCGACGATGACGCTCTTGTAGAGCGCGTTCATGATCGAGCCGTCGCGCCCGATGCGCGCGAAGAACGTCCCGATCACCGACGCGATGATCGACATGCCGCCGAGCGCGAGCGGGTAGAGGTAGAGCTCGCTCGCCGGGAACTGCGTCGCGATGAGCATCACGGCCACAGCGGTGACCGCGTACGTCTCGAACAGGTCGGCCGCCATGCCGGCGCAGTCGCCGACGTTGTCGCCGACGTTGTCCGCGATCACGGCCGCGTTGCGCGGATCGTCCTCGGGGATCCCCGCCTCGATCTTGCCGACGAGGTCGGCGCCGACGTCGGCGGCCTTCGTGAAGATCCCGCCGCCGAGACGGGCGAAGACGGAGATGAGCGAACCGCCGAACGCGAGCCCGATCAGATCGTCGATCGCGGAGTCCGGCGTGTTGTCGAGGAGGTCCGTGAGCACCCAGTAGTAGCCGGCGACGCCGAGCAGCCCGAGGCCCACCACGAGCAAGCCCGTGACCGAGCCGGCCTTGAAGGCGACGTTCAGCGCCGGCGAGAGCCCGCGCTTGGCCGCCTCCGCCGTGCGGACGTTCGAGCGCACGGCGACGTTCATCCCGATGAAGCCCGCGGCTGCCGAGAGCACCGCACCGATGAGGAACCCGATCGCCGTGCCCCAGCCGAGCTGGTTGTAGAACCCGATGACGAGGAACGGCACGACGGCGACGGCAGCGATCGTCGTGTACTGCTTCTTGAGATACGCGGCGGCACCCTCCTGGATCGCGCGCCCGATCTCCTGCATGCGCTCGGAGCCGGCCGGCTGCGACAGCAGCCAGAACGTGAGGTAGAGGCCGTAACCGATCGCGATCGCCGAGCAGACGAGCGCAAACGCCACGGCGTGGTCGTTGAAGAAGCTTGCTACGAGCACTGACCCTCCCTCACGAAATTCGACTCACAAAGTCGGCGCCGGATCCGCCCGGCGCGCGGAATCTTCTATCACGAACGTGCTGAGCCTAACCGACCCAACCGGGCGCCGTGCGCGGGTGGCTAGGAGGGCTTGGCGGAACGGTGCTCGTTGCCCGAGCGCTCCGGGCGACGCGGCTGCAAGGACGCAGGGAGGTCGCGTACTTACCGAGTACGTGGCCGACCGAGGACGCCGCAGCGCGGTGCACCGGTGCGTTCGGGCGGCACGGTCTCTGTTTCGCCAAGCCCTCCTAGGACGTCGTGACCGGCCGCACGGACGCCGTCTCCGCGACCTGGCCCGCGTAGATCGTCTCGAGCGATGCACCCTCCTCGCTCTGCGCGATCTGCCGTTCGGCGGCGTTCTCGTCCGGAATCGCGAGGAACGGCGTCACGCCGAGCTCGTCCGCCACCGGCTGCACCCACGCGACGAGCTCCTCGATCGCTGCGCGCGCCGGGCGAACGCGGAGCGTCGCCAGGTCGATCAGCTCGCCTGACAGGCCGTTGCGAATGGCACGCCAGAGGTTCTCCTCGATCATGCGGTGCGAGTGGTCGGGGAGCGGCTCTCCGTCGTCAACCGCGCGCGCGATCCGGGCCGCCAGGGCATACGCGAGCGCGGCGAGGCTCTGGGCCTCCTCGACCCGAGGCTGAGCGTCCGCGATGCGAATCTCGACCGTCGGGAATGCGAGGTGCGGACGGACGCTCCACCAGAGCTGGGTGTGCTCGTCGATCGATGCGGTCTCGTACAACGTCCGGACGTAGCTCTCGAAGCCGTCCCAGCCGTCGTACGCGTCGGGAATCCCGCAGCGCGGGAACATGCGCGTGAATACCTGGGTCCGGGCCGAGTGAAGGCCGGTGTTGACGTTCTCGACGAACGGCGACGACGCGGAGAGAGCGAGCAGGTCGGGCAGGAAGCCGCGGAGCGCGTTGTGGACGGCAATCGCGCGGTCGGCGCCGCGGATGCCGACGTGAACGTGAAGGCCGAAACTGTTGTTGCGCCAGACGACGTAGCGGAGGATCTCGTCGTTTCGCCGGTAGTGCGGCGTGTCGATGATGTGTTGCTCCTGCCACGCGCTCCAGGGATGCGTGCCCGTCGCACCGAGCGCGACACGGTGCTCCGCGGCGAGCTCGAACAGCTGCTTCCGCCGCTCGACGATGCGAGCGGCCGCGTCCGCGAACGACTCGCAGCGCCCTGTGCGCACCTCGACCTCGGACGAGATCAGCTCGCCGACGAGATGCGGCTCGATCACCGACCCGCGCGCAGCGGCCTGGAGCTGCTCGAATCGGTCGACGAGCCCGAGCGTTGCCGGGTCGAGGAGCGCGAACTCCTCCTCCACTGCCAGCGTGAGATCGTCGCCGGTCTCGAACTGCTCCCGGGCGAGATCGAGCATCTCTCGCCAGGGCCGCTTCTGCCCGTCGCCCATCAGGGCGAACAGGCTACTCAAACGGTTCGAGCAGACGCTGAGCGACGCCGGCCCACGACCACCGCTCGACGGCTACACGACGAGCCGCCGCGCCGAGCGACGCGCGTTCCTCACGCGGCAAGCGCGAGCAGGTCGTGAAGCTTCTCGGCGAGCTCCACCGAGTCACCTTGCGCGAACGAGGCGAGCTGGCGTCTAGCTTTCTGGATACGCCTCCTCGAGCCCTTCGGCGATCTCGGCGAGACCCGAGTGCCGCGCCACGAGCGAAGGGCACCCCGCCGCGGCGGCCTCCGCAGCGACCATGCCGAACGCCTCGGGGAAGATCGACGGGACGACGACGGCGTCCACGAGCGGTATGAGGTGGACGAGGTGACGGTGCTCGAGCGGGCCGGTGAACACGACGTCGCGCGTCGCGAGCTGCTCGAGCTGGGTGCGGTAGTCGCCGAAGCCGACGATGATCGCCCGGGCGTCGATGCCGCGCAGCGCCTCGAGAAGCAGGTGGACTCCCTTGTTGTAGAGGAGCTTGCCGAAGTAGAGGACGACGGGCTTCTCGCCGGACAGCGCCCGCTCGAGCCGCTCAGCGTTGCCGTCGTCCGGGAGCCGCTCGTTCGCGGCGCCGGGTTCGGCGGGTCGAGCCGGCACTCGTCGAGCAACTGCTCGAGCGCATCGTCGCGCGGCTCCGGCCGGAACTCGTCGACGTCGACACCGGGCGGCACCTCGTACACGCGCTCGACGGTTCCCACGACCTCCTCGAGCACCTCCCTGATGTGGCGTGATCCCACGTAGACCGCGCCGGCAGAGTCGAGAGCGGCTGCGCGCTTCGGCGACGAGCTCATCGCTGCCGCGGATCGAGTACTCGAGCTCAGAGCCGTGCGCCTTGACGGCGAACGTCGCACCCGAGGCGGCTCCGACTGCTCCTCCGGGCAGCACGTGGTTGCAGAAGACGACGTCCGCCGGCAGGTGCTCGCGCAACGCTGCGGCGTTGGCCTCGACGTAGCGCGCTCGCTCGATCGGCGACAGGTCTTGTAGGAGGCGAGGCTCGAGGCCCTCGTACCGGTCGAGGACGAACACCGGCAGGAGACGGCCGGGGAGCTCCGGTCTGACGATGGTGGCCCCGCCGACGTCGAACCGCTCCGGCTCGGGCTCCTGGCAGAACACCGTCACCTCGTGTCCGGCCCTGCTCCACTCGCGTGCGATCGCGCGCGTGTAGACGTTCGAGCCCGTGCCCGAGAGGAGATATCCGTGCCAGAGAAGGATCTTCACTCGATCGAAGGAGCATTGTCACCCGCGCAGGTGACCGCTCGCGGCCGAACGCCGCCGACACTCACACCACGCAGCGCGATAGTGGTGCCGACGCCGATGCCCACGGGCGAGACACGGGCCGGCGAAGGCACTGAAGTCTCCTCGCTCGTGGGTCGCAGGCGAGGAGCGCTAAGGCCCGCCGGGGGTTTCCGCCAGGAGCCCCCGGCGAGGCCGCTCCTCGCTCTCTGAGGCGGTGAGGGCGCAGCGGCGACCTGCGGCCTCAGGCGAGGTGGAAGTAGAGCGCGTGAAGCAGCTCGACGGCCGGATTCGACGTGTGCACCTGGACGTCGGGCGGGACGTCGAGCAGCGCCTCCGAGTAGTTGAAGATGATCTTTACTCCCGCGTCGACGAGATCGTCGGCAACGGCCGGTGCGTCACCGGCCGGCACTGCGATCACCGCGACGATGATGCTCTTGTCCCGGACGACGCCGCCGAGCGTCGATGCGTCGATGACGGTTCCCTGGCCGATCGACCGCCCGATGAGATCGGGATCGCGGTCGAACACCGCTGCGATGTTGATCCCGTGCTCCGCGAAGATCGGCGAGCGTGCGATCGCCTGTCCCAGGCGACCGGCGCCGACGAGCGCGATGTTGTGCTGACCCTGCGTGCGGAGGATCTTCCGGATTTCGCCGAGGAGGCCGTCGACGTTGTAGCCGACACCGCGCTTGCCGAACTTCCCGAAGGCGGACAGGTCCCGCCGGATCTGGGTCGCGTTGATGTTCGTGTAGTCGGCGATCTCCTGCGAGGAGATCCGCTCCTTCCCCATCTTGCGTGCCTGCGTGAGCACCTGGAGGTACCTGCTCAGCCGTGCCGCGACGCCTACCGTCAGCCGTTCCGCCACTCGAATCGCGCTCCTTGTGTCGAGGTTTGTGACAACCCGACGGCATTCTGCCACTGCGGGGAAAGTGCTGCGGTGGGATCAGTCGGCCGTGCTCGTGCCGGACTTTGTGCGCATCAATCGACCACGGAGCGCGTCGGCCGTCACGAAGTGGACGAAGGCCTGCTCGCCGTCGACATGGACGACGGGCAACCAGGCCCGGTAGCGCTCCTCGAGCGCCGCGTCGCCCGAGATGTCCACTTCCTCGAGGTCGAAGGGGATCTCGCGCGCCACCAGCGTCGATCGCGTCGCGGGCGTCGTCACACAGGTGGCACCCGGGCGCGTGGAACAGCGTGACCTGAGGCTTCGGGCGCTCCGCGTTACGGATACAGGCCTCGCGTCGTCGTCGCCTCCGCGACGCGGCCTACGGCGAGGCCGTATGCCGCCATGCGCATGCTCGTCTTGCGGCTCTCGCGGAGCTCCCACGTGTCGTGGAACGCCTTCTGGACGATCTCGAGGAGCTTCGCGTTGATCTCCTCCTCCTTCCAGAAGTACTCCTGGAGGCCCTGGACCCACTCGAAGTACGAGACGACGACCCCGCCCGCGTTCGCGAGGACGTCCGGGAGGATGACCACGCCTTTGCTCTCGAGGATGTCGTCTGCTGCGGGCGTCGTCGGGCCGTTCGCGCCCTCGACGATGATCTTCGTCTTCACCTTGTCCGCGTTGTCGGCGGTGATCACCTGCTCGAGCGCGCTCGGCGCGAGCACGTCGCACTCGAGGAGTATGAGCTCGTCGTTGGTCACAGGCTCGGTCCCCTTGAGCCCCGTGAGGGAGCCTGTCTCGTCCTTGAAGGCGATCGCCGCCGGCACGTCGATCCCGTCGGGGTTGTGCACGCCGCCGGAGGAGTCGGAAAGGGCGATCACGCGCGCGCCGTGCTGGTGGCAGAAGAGCGCGAAATAGCTGCCGACGTTGCCGAAGCCCTGGACGACGACGCGCAGCCCGGCGAGATTCATGTTGAGCCGCTCGAGCGCCTCGAGCAGCGCGTACATACCGCCGCGCGCCGTGGCCTCGAGCCGCCCGAGCGAGCCGCCGATCGTCAGCGGCTTGCCGGTCACGACACCAAGCACCGAGTGGCCCTTGTTCATCGAGTACGTGTCGAAGATCCACGCCATCTCGCTCGGACCGGTGCCGACGTCGGGTGCCGGAATGTCCTTCTCCGGACCGATCTCCATGATGATCTCCGTCGTAAACCGGCGTGTCATTCCCTCGAGCTCACGCTCGGACATCCGCTTCGGATCGCAGATCACACCGCCCTTGGCGCCACCGAAGGGAATGCCCATGAGCGCGCACTTCCACGTCATCCACATCGAGAGCGACTTCACCTCGTCGAGCGTGACGTCCGGGTGATAGCGGATACCCCCCTTCGACGGCCCGCGCGCCACGTTGTGCGTCACGCGATACCCCTGGAAAGGGACGATCGAGCCGTCGTCCATCCGCGTCGGGATGGAGACCGAAACGGCCTTCTTGCATTCCGACAAGACACGGATGAGATTCGGATCGATGTCGAACGTCTCCCCGACGAGTCGCACCTGTTGTTGGGCGATCTCGAACGGGTTCTCTCGAAGGTGGGAAGCTTGGGCATCGACTGCGGACACGATCGCTCCTTATTCGGGTTCCGGTGTGGCCCCAGCGGCCGCGGCGAGTATACGCCTGTCGCAGGCCGCTCTCGGCGGCATCAGTCCGCGCTCACCGGATGCCGAAGCGAACGACCCGCGTCACGGGTGGGCCGCCGGCGGCTGGCCACGCAACGAGCCGCAACGAGTAGCGACCGGGCGGCAGCTTCCGCCCGAGCGGGTCGCGGCCGGTGAGGCCGAGCGCGTAGCGTCCCGGCAGCACGTGTCGAAGCCGCGCGAGCAATCCGAGTGACGTTCCCTCTCCGTCGCGCAGGAAGACGTCGAAGCGCAGCACGGGCTCGATGGCGTCTCGACCGTCGCGGCGCGTGATCGTCCCGATCCGCACGGCGAGCACCGCCGGCGTCGCATCCGAGGCACGGAAGCGCCGCTCCGAGAGCTGCGCCTCGCCGACCAGGTCCTCGGAAACCGGGTCGAGGACGACCGCCCATGGGATCCGAATGGCCCTGCTCCCGCGCGGCGCAGCGCGGAGAGACCCGGTCGCAGCAGCTGCCGTCCCGATCCGATCGACACGTGCGCGCGCTCGCACCCGGGCTGTCGCCCCTGCGCCGATGCGGACTTTGCGTCGCGAGACGTCGATCACGACACCGGCCGTTCGCGGCGCGGGTGCATCGAGATACACGACAACCGGCCGGGTCGACACGTTACGGAGGAGGATCGTGCGGTTCTGCCAGCCATCGCCGAGTGTCCGTCCAAAGCTGAGCGTGCTCGGTGTGGCGACCACCTCCGCGCTCGCGGCTCGTCCGACGTCGACGAGACCCGCTCCTCCGGAGAGCGTCTCCGCGGGCGCCAGCGGGCGCGCGGTGCCGACGACGGCCGCCCGCAGCGCAGACGCGCCGAGCGATGGCCGAGCCTGAGCGAGACGGGCGACGAGGCCTGCGGCGACTGCGGCGGAGGCGCTCGACCCCGAGACGGCCGCAAGATGCGAGCGCCCGTCGGCGTCGGCGCCCGGTCGCGCAGTCACGAGCGCGACGCCCGGCACGACGACGTCGGGCTTCAACTGGCCGCCGAACGAGAGCCCCCAGGACGAGAACGAGGCCGGGTGACCGGGGCTGACGGCGACGGCATCCTCGGCGCCACCGATGGAGAGCCACACCTTCTCGCCGGCAGCCTCCGCCTCGCGAACGGCGGCATGGAGGGAGCTCGGGGCTGAAAGGACGGGTACGGACACGCCGTCGCTCGCTCCGAGGACACCGGCCGGGATCGCATCCCCGGCGAGCACCACGATCGCGGCTCCGGCACTCTCGGCGCGCTGAACGGCCGCGCGGGGCGACGACCCTACGGGCACGATGACCGCCCTGCCCGCCACCGTGTTGAGCCCCTTTGCGTCGACAGCGGTCCCGGCCGAGAGCCGCGACTTCCGACACGAGCTCGAGGCTCGTCCCTTTCGCCGGCGCTACCTGTCGTCAGCACGCTCAGCGCGTCGCGCATCGCAACGCGCAGCCCAGTCGTCACCGAGACTCGCACACGGCGCGTCGTGGAACGGAGGTCCGCAGCGCCCACTGTGAGCGCTTCGGGCGAACCGCCTGGGCCGCCGATCTTCCCGAAGACCGGACCCCCTGGGCCGTCGTTGCCCGCCGGTGCCACGACGAGAGAGTCGAGCGCAGCCGCACCCGAGGCGGCGCTGGCAAGCGGGCCGTCGGCAAACGCCGCGAACGGCTCGGTAAGCGGCACGAGAGCGATCCTCGCGGCGTCCTGCGCTGCGCCGTCGCGGTCGGGGTCGACCGCCCGCTCGAGACCGGCGATCACCTGATCCGTCCGCGAGTGGAGTGACCACCGGCCGGCGACGTCGCGCTGCCAACCCGCCACACGAATCGGCAGGACGGTCGCTTCGGGGGCCGCTCCCGATGGACGTCCCGGGGCCACCGTGACCGACGATAAGCCCGGCAATCTCGGTCCCGTGCGTCTCCAGGCGAGTGCCGCCCGGTCGCTGGTCGTATCGCGCGGCGGCTCCGCCCGAGACGACGTCGAACCCGGGCAACACACGTCCATGGAGGTACGGCGTGGCGGGATCGACCGCCGTGTCGAGCAGGGCGACCGTCACGCCTCGTCCGGGAAAGGCCGCGAGGCCGGAGGGCATCGTCGCCGTCGCGCCGGCCGCAGGCGCTGCCGCGATCGTGGCGGGGAACCCGGCTCGGACCGGGTAGACGCCGGCGACCTCGGGTGCCCGCTCGAGTAGGACGACCGCGCGCGGATCCGCCACCGCGGAGAACCCGTTGACGACGCGCGTGAAGCGAAGATCGGGCCGGGCGATCACTCCTCTCGTCGCGAGCTCCGACAGCAGCTGCTGCTGGCCGGCGAGCGCGGCCGCGGTCCACCGACGCTGCTGGGCGTCGGTAGCCGTGCCACCGGCCTCGCGGACACGGTCCGCGAGCGACGGCGCGTCGAGGAGGACGATCACGCGCTGGCCGAGGGCGACGCTCGGCCTCTTCGTTCCGACGAGCCCGCGCCAGGCCGACGGAGCGGGGCGAGCCTCGGCCCCCACCGTGCTCTCGCCGTGATCGTGCGCAAGCGCGACGGCCACGCCCGCCGCGAGGAAGAGCGCGAGGACGAGCGCGGCGACGGTTCTACGCGGCAACCGCATGGGCATCGAGGTCGAGGTACGCAGGCGGGGCGAGGGGCTCTACCCAGCGGGCGGCCGACGCGATCATCGCGGCGTTGTCCGTGCAGAGGGCGAGTGGCGCGAACGCGGCCTGCGGAAGTGCCGCGCGGAGCTCCGAGTTGGCCGCGACACCACCTACGACGGCGATGGCATCGCGGCTCGTTTGCTCCACTGCAGTCTCGACGCCGGACACGAGAGCGCGCACGATAGCCCGCTGATACGACGCGGCGAGGTCAGCCCGGCGACGCTCGAGCTCGTCCGTGTCGAGCCTTCGGACCGCGTAGAGAAGCGCTGTCTTGACCCCGGAGAAAGAGAAATCGAGACCCGGAACGCGAGCGACCGGGAACGCGTATGCCGCCGGATCGCCGTCGCGCGCCGCCGCATCGAGCGCCGCGCCGCCAGGATAGCCGAGCCCGAGGAGCCTGGCGCCCTTGTCGAACGCCTCACCCGCAGCGTCGTCGAGCGTGGTGCCGAGCACCGTGTACCCGGCGTAGTCGTCGACCGCAAGGAGGAGCGTGTGGCCACCCGTCGCCAGCAGGCACGTGAACGGCGGCTCGATCACCTTCGGCTCGAGGAAGAGCGAGGCGACATGCCCGTGCAGGTGATCGACCGGAGCAACGGGAACGCCGAGCCCCCAGGCAAGACCCTTTGCAGCTGAGAGACCGATGAGAAGCGCGCCGATCAGGCCAGGCCCACGTGTCACGGCTACGACCTCCACGCGATCGAGCGCGACGCCGGCGTCGTCGACGGCCTGCCGGATGACGGGCAGCACGAGCTCGAGGTGACGGCGTGACGCGATCTCCGGCACGACGCCGCCGAACGCCCGGTGGAGGTCAGCCTGCGATGCGACCACGCTCGCGAGCAGCGTGCCGTCTCGCGTGACGAGCGCCGCGGCTGTCTCGTCGCACGACGTCTCGAGGCCGAGGATCATCGACTCACGTCCACCGCGACCGCCTCGCGCCACATGATCACCGCGTCCTCGCGGTTGTCCGTGTAGTAGCCGCGACGAACACCCTGGGCGACGAAGCCCTTCGACTCGTAGAGCCTGATCGCCGCGTCGTTGGAGGCCCGCACCTCGAGCGTGAAGCCGCGACGTCCCTCGTCGCTCGTTCGTTCGAACAGCACATCGAGGAGCGCCGTGGCCACGCCCGTGCGTCGGCGATCTTCGGCCACGACGAGGTTCATCACGTGCCAGGCGTCGACGTAGCGCGAGACGATGACGTACGCGACGAGCACTCCCGTGTCGCGTTCGAACGACCCGAGACACACCGACGTCGGCTTGGCGATCTCGCCGGCGAACATCGCCGGCGACCACGGGGCGGGCATTGCTGCCCGCTCGATGGCGTCGATCGCGTCGACATCGGCGATCGACAACGGTCTGATCTCGAGATCGCCGTTCATGCAGGAACCTTGGCGTCAGGGGGGCGCACGTACACCGGCTCGACGTCGTCGGCAGCGCCGAACGCCGTGGCGATCGCCGCGTGAAGCCTCGCATGCGGCACGTGGCGCTCGTCTCCGTCCGCCGGCACGAGGCCCCCGGCCTGCTCGAGCGCTGCACGGTACCGTCGCGCCCCGTCGCCGACGACCACCGTCCCCGGCTCGAGGTCGAGCTCCGACGCGACGAGCGCCTGCGGCGCACCGTCGACGTACGCGAACACCTCACGCCGCCCGGCGTCGATGACCGCCCGTGCATCCGGCGAGCCCGCCTCCAGCGCGTCCAGCGTCGACACGCCCGCGACGGGTACGTCGAGAGCGAGCGCCAGCCCACGCGCGGCAGCCAGACCGACGCGGATGCCGGTGAAGCTCCCCGGGCCCGTCCCCACGATCACGCGGTCGACGTCGCGGACGACGAAGCCCGCGGCTTCGAGCAGCTCATGCGCGTCGAGCAGCACGCGCCGGGCGACCGTCGTCCGCTCGCCGATCGGCTCGTCGCCGTGCAGGACGGCAACGGTTGCGACGTGCGTCGCCGTGTCGAACGCAAGCGAGAGGCTCATGCGGGGATCAGCGTAGCCCGGCGAGAAGCTCCGGCTCGTCGGCTTCGAGAGTGATCTCCCGCCGGCGGTCGTCGACGTGGGCAAGCAGCACCGCCAGGCGTGCGGAAGGCAGCCGCTCGGCGCCCGCCTCCGGCCACTCGACGAACGTGATGGCCCCCTCGAGGTACGGCTCGAGGCCGGCCCAGTCGGCGTCCGTGATCCGCTCGAGCCGGTAGAGGTCGAGATGCGACACGGGAACGCGCCCTTCGTACCGGTTGCCGATCGTGTACGTCGGGCTCGTGACGGGTTGCTCCACGCCGAGCGCGCGGCACGCGCCGCGCACGAAGGTCGTCTTTCCCGAGCCGAGCTCACCCGACACCGTGACGACGTCGCCGGGACGGGCGGAGCACGGCGACGGCGGCCGCAATCGCCTCGGTGGCTTCAGGCGAATCCGTTACCCGGATCGTCGTGCTCAGAACAGGTCGAGCTGGACGGCAGGCTCGGACTCGGGCGGCTCGGGCTGTGGCACAGACGCGGTCGCCTCGGCCGGCCCGGCCGGGTCGTGGGCCAGGCGGGCGAGCAAGTCCGGGATCCTGGCGAAGTCCTCCTCGAGCACCGTCAGCATGCTCGGCGTGTAGAGCGCGGCCGCCGGGTGATAGAGCGGGTAGAGGACGACCGGCCGGCCGCCGACCACGACGTCCTGCTGTTGGCCGTGCACCCGCGTGATGCCCAGCGACTTGCCCGACAGCAGCTTCGTCGCGAAGTTGCCCAGCGTCGCGACGATGCGCGGCTCGATCGACTCGAGCTGCCGGAAGAGCCACGGCTCGCACTGGGCGATCTCATCGGGCATGGGGTCACGGTTCCCCGGTGGGCGGCACTTGATGACGTTGGCGATGTAGACCTCGTCGCGGGTGAGCCCGATTCCTTCGAGCAGCCGGTCGAGGAGCTTGCCGGCCTGCCCGACGAACGGCACTCCCTGCTTGTCCTCGTGGAATCCGGGCGCTTCGCCCACGAAGATAAGGTCGGCGTTCGGGTTGCCGACGCCGAAGACGACCTGCGTCCGCCCCTCCGCGAGCCGGCACTGCGTGCACCCTGAGGCCGTCGCGGCGAGCTCTTCGAGTGAGGCGAGACGCTCCGCCTGATCCATCGACCCGAGTCTAGGTGGTCACACGGATGGATCGCGCTAGTGGCCGCAACCGCAGGAGCCGCCGCAGCAACCGCCGCCGGCGCCGCCGCCGAAGCTGGGCTGGCTCGAGGCGCCGTGCGTGGCGAAGACGGAGATCTGGCGGAGGACGTTCGCGCTTCCGCATTCCGGGCAGTCGGGCTCTTCGCCGTTGCGAACGAGCTCCTCGAAGTGCGACTCGCACGCCATGCACGCGTACTCGTAGATCGGCATCGACCGCAGTCTATCCCTCCCGGATACAATCCCGGCTGCCCGGTATCCGTTACGGAACTGGAGCGCACATGTTCGACACCGTCACCGTCATCGGCGCCGGCGGGCGTGCCGGCTCGGCCATCGCGGCAAGACTGCGCGAACGCGGCGTCGACCTCGTGGACGACGGCGCCGAGCTCGTCCTGCTCTGCGTCCCCGACGGCGAGATCCGGGGCGTTGCGAGCGGCCTCGCCGAGGGTCCCTGGGTCGCACACGTGAGCGGCGCCACTCCCCTGACGGCGCTCGACCCGCATGCGCTGCGCTTCAGCGTTCACCCACTCCAGACGCTCGTGAAGAGCCGCGGGCCGGAGCAGCTCGACGGAGCCTATGCCGCCGTGACGTCGGAGACGGACGACGCGCGCAGCCGGGCGACGTGGCTGGCGCGGACACTCGGTCTCGAGCCGTTCGACCTCGCTGACGACGCACGAACGCTCTATCACGCGGGAGCAGTGATCGCCTCCAACTATCTCGTGACGCTGTACCGCGCAGCGTCGCGCCTGCTCGAGCAGGCCGGGGCGCCGCCCGAGGCGCTCGTCCCGCTCATGCGCCGCACGATCGAGAACGGCTTCGAGCTGACCGGGCCGATCGCGCGCGGCGATTGGGCCACGGTCGACGCGCATCTCGCCGCGCTCCATGCCGAGCAGCCCGACATCGAGCCGATGTACCGCGCCCTCGCGGAGGTCACGGCGGCGTGAGGATCGTGCGCACGATCGCCGACGCCCGCGCCGCGCTCGCCGAGCGCGGGCAGGCGAAGGTCGGGCTCGTTCCGACGATGGGTGCGTTCCATGGACGGGCACCTCGCGCTGTTCGCCGCCGCGCGTAGCGAGTGCGACCTCGTCGTCGTGAGCCTGTTCGTCAATCCCGCGCAGTTCGCAGACGCATCGGATCTCGCGTCGTATCCCCGGGACGAGCGTGACGACCTCGCCATCGCCGAAGACGCTGGCGTCGATCTCGTGTTCGCGCCCTCGCAGGACGAGATGTATCCGCCCGGCTTCCAGACGTGGGTCGACGTCACCGAGCTCGGCGCGATCCTCGAGGGCGTACATCGCCCCGGCCACTTTCGCGGTGTGGCCACGGTCTGCCTCAAGCTCTTCAACATCATCCGGCCGGACATCGCGTACTTCGGCCAGAAGGACGCGCAGCAGGTGGAGGTGATTCGCCGGCTCATCCGCGACCTCGATCTCGGGATCGCGTTGCGGGTGCTTCCCACCGTGCGCGACCACGACGGCCTCGCGCTGTCGTCGCGCAACGTGGCGCTCTCTCGAGACGAGCGGCGTCTGGCGCTCGCGCTGCCTCGTGCGCTCTCGACGCGCGACCCGGAGAAGGCACGCGCGGCGCTCGACGGGCTCGAGGTCGACTACGTCGAGATCGCGCCGTTCGATCCACCCGTTCTCGCCGCCGCCGTCCGCGTCGGACGCACGCGGCTCATCGACAACGTCCCACTGGCACACCCACCGGCACACAAGGAGGAGACACATGAGCACGAGGCCGCGTAAGCCCGCACCGGCGACCCCCGCCCCGGGAAAGCTGCCGATCACCGAGCTGGTCGAGATGAAGCGTCGCGGCCAGAAGATCGTCATGGTCACGGCGTACGACGCACCGAGTGGCCGCCTCGCCGACGAGGCCGGCGTCGACATCGTCCTCGTGGGCGACTCGGCGGCGATGACCGTGCTCGGGCACTCGTCCACCGTCCCGGCGACGGTCGAGGAGATGCTCGTGCTCGCCCGAGCGGTCACACGCGGCGCGACCCGGCCGCTGGTCGTCGCGGACATGCCGTTCGGCTCCTTCCAGGTGTCCGACGAGCGCGCGGTCGAGAACGGCGTCCGTTTCGTCAAGGAGGCAGGCGCCGACGCCGTGAAGATCGAGGGCGCCGGACCGATGTTGTCCCGCGCGCGCGCCCTCGTCGGCGCGGGCATCCCGGTGATGGCGCACATCGGCCTGACGCCGCAGTCGGCGACGATGCTCGGCGGCTTCAAGGCGCAGGGACGGACGGCCGCACAGGCGCGCCAGCTGTACGACGACGCGCTCGCGCTCGAAGCGGCCGGCTGCTTCTCCGTCGTCCTCGAGTGCGTTCCGCCCGCCGTTGCCGAGCGGATCACGGCGGCGCTCTCGGTGCCGACGATCGGCATCGGCGCCGGCGCTGCGTGCGACGGGCAGGTGCTCGTCTGGCACGACCTGCTCGGCCTCTACGAAGGGACGACGCCGCGCTTCGTCAAGCGCTACGCCGATCTCGCCGGCATCGCCCGAGAGGCGCTCGAGACGTACGCCGCCGACGTGCGCGGTGGCGCGTTCCCCGAGGACGTCCACACGTACACGATCCCCGACGAGGAGCTCGCGCTCTTCGAGCAGGCGGTGCCTACGAGAGCGTCCTAGGCAAGGACTGCTGCGGCGATCAGAAGACCGAAGAGCACGGCGGCGAACGCCGCCGCGATCGCCGAGCGCACCCAGCTCCACTCCTCGATCGTTCGGACGCCGACGATCACGAGCACGAGCGCCCACGCGACGAAGGCCGCATCGACGATGCCGAGCACGACGCCGGCCGACCCTTCGTCGGAGCCGCCGCTCCGGAACAGGTCGGTGCCGAACACGAGCAGCCGCACCGGCCACACGACGAACAACGCGAGGACGAACGGCATCGCGGCGAGGCCGATCACATGCCGCGCCTCGCGGTAGCGCCGCATGCTGCCTACGCACCGAAGCCCGATGAGGAGCGCCGCGCCGCCGAGCCAGTAGTTCTGGAGCGCCACGAGCGCGCCGGCGACGATCGCCTCCACCAGGAGCAGCATCCAGTCGAATTCGGGGTCGTCGTACAGGCGGCCGGCCGTGGCCGTCGAGAGGAACATCGCGATGCCCGACAGGAACGTGATCGCCACCATCGGCTCCGAGAGCGCGGCGGCGAGGTCGTCCGAATCCTCGCGGAGGGCGGCGAAGACCTCCCGAGGACGCCACAGGACGCGCGGCGCACGCCTCCACCACTCCCGCTCGAGCTGCTTGATCTCGTTCGCGCGCGAGGTCGCCACGGCGAGAGCCTAGTCTCGCTGGTGGCGCCCCCGACGCTGTCGATCTCGGACCCTCAGTGTCGACGGACACGAGGGTGTGCTCGATTCGCTCGAGGAACTCGGCTCGCTCGGCGCTCGACGACACGGGCATGCTCACGCGTCCCTCCGTCAGAATGACGCCCGCGCACGCCGTCCGCGACGACTCCGGCAGGGGCGTCATGGAAGTGGAGGAAGTCCCGGCCGTGGAGCTGGAACTCCGTCGGGCGAACCTCGAGCAGCGCGGGATGGGAGGCGGCGAAGCACATCGCGATCGGGCATCCGTATCCCTGCCCGAGGATGACCGCCTGCTCGCTGCCGACCGCGTCGAGAATCGCACGCACGTCGTCGGTTCGCTCCTCGAGGTTGGGCATCGCCGATGCGGGAACCGGATCGGAGAGTCCGATGCCGCGCTTGTCGAAAATGATCAGCCGGCTGAACGACGCGAGTCCCCGGAGGAAGCGCGCGATCGACGGTTGCTCCCAGTACAGGTCGAGGTGCGAGATCCAACCGGGGACATAGACGAGGTCGGGCGGTCCCTCGCCGAGCACCTGGTATGCGATGTGGTAGTCGCCGCTCCGAGCGTACTGCGTCGTCGGCCGGTCCATCCGTCCGGCGATCGTACGCGCTCGTTCACGCGCGGGACATCGGGATCGCGGTCAAGCCTCGCGGAATGAGGCGGAGGAGTTCCGTCTTCGACCACGATCCAGTCGGTCTGCTTGATCTCGGTCGCGCAGCGCCGTGGTCACCGCGCCACGTTACTTGGCACGATCGAGCAGTGCTGACGGCTGTCGTCATCGCATTCCCGCAGCTTTCGCCCATCGTCGATCGCTGGCGGGAGCGGACGTGCGCCGATCGAACGTCCATCGGCATTCAGCCGCACGTCACGCTCTTGTTCCCGTTCGTACCCGCGGAACACATCGACGGGAGCGTCATCGACGACCTTCGCCGTACCATTGCGGCCGCGCCAACGTTCGACGTCGACTTTCGAGAGACGCGGCGCTTTCCGGAGACTCTTTACCTCGCCCCCGAACCGGTGGAACCGTTCGTGCGATTGACTCAGTCGATCGTCGAGCGTTGGCCCGAGCATCCACCATACGAAGGAGCGTTCGACGAGATCGTCCCCCACCTCGCCGTTGCCCACGGAGCGAAAGCCGTTCTGGACGAGGCGGAGACAGACGTGAAGGCAAAGCTCCCCGTCGGCGCGGCAGTTGGAGAAGCGCTACTCCTCGAGGAGATCGAGCCAGACTGGGTGCGCTGGGGCACTCGCGCCAGGTTCCCGCTAGGCCGCTAGGCGGCTGCGGCCGAGAGCGCAGGCAAGAGCTCGCGGAGGTATGCGCCCGTGTAGGAGCCCTCCACCTCGGCCACCTGCTCCGGCGTCCCTGCGGCGATCACCTCTCCCCCCGCGTCGCCGCCCTCCGGCCCGAGGTCGACGATCCAGTCGGCCTGCTTGATCACGTCGAGGTTGTGCTCGATCACGAGCACGGTGTTGCCCGCGTCGACGAGCCGCTGCAGCACCTCGAGCAGCTTCTCGATGTCGGCGAAGTGGAGCCCGGTCGTCGGCTCGTCGAGGATGTAGAGCGTCCGGCCGGTGGCCACCTTCGACAGCTCCTTCGCGAGCTTGACGCGCTGCGCCTCGCCGCCGGACAGCGTCGTCGCCGGCTGGCCGAGCTTGATGTAGTCGAGACCGACGTCGTGGAGCGTCTGCAGCTTGCGCCGGATCTTCGGGATCTTCGCGAAGAACTGGAGCGCCTCCTCGACCGACATCTCGAGCACGTCCGCGATCGCCTTGCCCTTGAAGCGCACCTCGAGCGTCTCGCGGTTGTAGCGGCGGCCGTGGCACGTCTCGCACGGGACGTACACATCGGGCAGGAAGTGCATCTCGATCTTGATCTGGCCGTCGCCCTTGCACGTCTCGCAGCGGCCACCGCGGACGTTGAAGGAGAAGCGGCCCGGCTTGTAGCCGCGCACCTTGGCCTCGGGCGTCAGCGAGTAGAGCTCGCGGATCGGCGTGAACAGGTCGGCGTACGTCGCCGGGTTCGACCGCGGCGTGCGGCCGATCGGCGACTGGTCGATGTCGATCACCTTGTCGAAGCAGTCGATGCCGGACACCTCGTCGTGGTCGCCGGGCTTCACGCGCATGCGGTGGAGGCGATTCGCGAGCGTCTTGTAGACGATCTCGTTCACGAGCGTCGACTTGCCCGATCCGGACACGCCCGTGACGCAGATCAGCTTCCCGACGGGGAACTCGACGTCGATCCCCTTGAGGTTGTGCATGCGCGCCCCGCGTACCGCGAACGTCCCGTTCTCGTGCTCACGCCGCTCCGGCACCACGATCCGACGCGCGCCCGAGAGGAACTGCCCGGTGACGGAGCCCTTCGTCCGCTCGACCTTCTTGGCCGCCCCTTCCGCCACGACATAGCCGCCGTGCTCCCCCGCTCCCGGCCCCATGTCGACGAGCCAGTCGGCGGAGCGCATCATCTGCTCGTCGTGCTCGACGACGAGCACCGTGTTGCCGAGGTCGCGGAGCCGCTCGAGCGTCCCGATCAGCCGGCCGTTGTCGCGCTGGTGAAGGCCGATCGACGGCTCGTCGAGGATGTAGAGGACGCCGACGAGCTGCGAGCCGATCTGCGTCGCGAGCCGCAGGCGCTGCGCCTCCCCGCCCGAGAGCGTCGCGGAAGCACGGTCGAGCGCGAGATAGCCGACGCCGACGTCGGCGAGGAACGTCAGCCGCTCGCGGATCTCCTTCACGATCCGCGCGCCGATCAGCTGCTCGACCTCGGTCAGCGCGAGCTCGTCGAGGAACGCGAGCGCGCGCGTGACGGACATGCGCGTGAACTCGTGGACGTTGAGCTCGCCGACCGTCACGGCGAGCACCTCCGGCTTGAGCCGCGCGCCGTCGCAGCCGGGACAGGCGCGGAAGCTCATGTACTCCTCGATCCGCTCGCGGATCTGCGTCGAGTCGGTCTCGCGATAGCGGCGCTCGAGGCTCTTGACGATGCCCTCGAACGAGAGCATGTACGAACGCTTGCGCCCCATCCGGTTCTTGTACTGGACGTAGATCCGCTCGCCTTCGGTGCCGTAGAGGAACCGCCCGCGCTGGTCTTCCGGAAGGTCCTGCCACGGCGTCTCGAGGTCGATCTCGTAGCGGTCGGCGATCGCCTGGATCACCGACTCGTAGAAGTTCGAGCTCATCACCGACCACGGAACGAGCGCGCCCTCTCCGATCGAGAGCGTCGGGTCGGGGACGACGAGGTCGGGGTCGACCTCGAGCATGGCACCGAGGCCCGTGCAGCGCGGGCACGCGCCGTGCGGCGAGTTGAAGGAGAAGATGCGCGGCTCGAGCTCGGGCAGCGAGACGCCGTGGTCGGGGCAGGCGAAGTTCTCGCTGAAGATCATCTGCTCGCCCGTGTCTCAGGACGTCGACGGCAACGAGGCCCTCGGCGAGGCCGGCGGCCGTCTCGATCGACTGCGCGAGGCGGTGTCGGAGGTCCGCCTTCATCACGAGACGGTCGACGATCACCTCGATCGTGTGCTTGAACTTCTTGTCGAGGACGATCTCCTCCTCGAGCAGCCGCTGGTCGCCGTCGACCTTCACTCGCGTGAAGCCGTCGGCGCGCAGCTCGTCGAGCACGTCCTTGAACTCGCCCTTGCGATCGCGCACGACGGGCGCGTTGACCGTGAACTTCGTTCCCTCCTCGAGCCGCAGCACCTGGTCGACGATCGCGTCGAGCGACTGGCCCGCGATCGGGCGCCCACAGACGGGGCAGTGCGGCCGGCCGACGCGTGCGTAGAGCAGGCGCAGGTAGTCGTAGATCTCCGTCACCGTCCCGACGGTCGAACGCGGGTTGCGCGACGTCGTCTTCTGGTCGATCGAGATCGCCGGCGAGAGGCCGTCGATCGAGTCGACGTCGGGCTTCTCCATCATCTGGAGGAACTGGCGCGCATACGCGGAGAGCGACTCGACGTACCGGCGCTGCCCCTCGGCGTAGATCGTGTCGAAGGCGAGGCTGGACTTCCCTGACCCGGACAGGCCGGTGACGCAGATCAGCGCGTTGCGCGGCAGCCGGACGGTGACGTCCTTGAGGTTGTGCTCGCGCGCACCGTGAACGACGAGTTCTTCAGCAGCCACAACCTTTCGATTCTATCGAGCCGAATCGGACGGGAACATGTGTTCGGTTTGCGGTCGCGAGCGATCTCGATGTTTCGTGTCGGAGGACATTCCGGGAACGGGTCAACGAAGGAGGTCTCATGCGACTACGGATACTCACGACCGGGATCCTCGCGATCGCCGCACTCGCGGCGGCGGGCTGTGGCGGCGACTCGACGAGCACCGCCGACAGCGAGACAACGACCGCGTCGACGACCGCGTCCAGCGCAGACGATCACGATCTCGGAGATCGACTTCGCGCTCGATCCCGCCACCGTCGACATCGATACAGCCGGCACCGTGACCTTCGAGGCAGTCAACGACGGTGCGACGGATCACGCACTCGAGATCGAGGGCAACGGCGACGAGGAGGCGACCGAGACCATCGGAGCCGGCGAGTCGGCGACGGTGACGCTGGATCTGAAGCCGGGGACGTACACGATGTACTGCCCGATCGGAAACCATCGCGAGCTCGGCATGGAGGGGAAGATCACGGTCAGCGGCTAGGGCTCGCCGAGGCGAGCTAGTCGGCGAGGCGCTCGACGAGCTCGTGGACGCGGCGGGCGTACGGAACGTGCTCGACCTCGAGCGGCCCGGCGTGGAGCGTCCCGTAACCGAGCATCCGGCCGAGCAGCGACTGCTCGAGCGAGATCGCCTGGAGTCCGTGCACGCGCACGGCGGAGGCACGCTTCCGTGTGACGCCCTGGACGAGGAAGACCTTCTCCGTCGTGACGACGAAACGCGTCCGATCCCACTTCCACACAGCGGCGAAGGCGCTCATGGCAGCGATCCCGATCACGAGCGGCCCGGCAATTGGCACAGGCCAGGGCATCGTCAGGAGAAAGACACCGGCCACGGCGATGGCGCACGCGCGCAGGAACGGGCGCACGAGGACGACACCGTGGCGGCGGACGTCGAAGCACACATGCTCGGCGGGAGGTGCGTACACGTCTCCGCGGCTTCGCCGGGCGCACCTGCTCTCCTTTAGGCTCCACTGGTGCTTCGCGCCATGGCTCTTGCCACCATCGCTCTCGCCGCGCTCTCGACCGGTTGTGGCAAGAGCTCGAGCCTCGGCTCCGTCCAGAAGAACGACCTCGCGGTCATGGTGCTGCCGGCGGCGGCGTTCGGTGCGCTCGCGACCGGCGCGGACGTCGATGCCGACTCGGGCTTCCAGGATTCCGCGGCCGTCGCCGAGGACACCCTCGATCCCAACGATACGGCGGCGGACGTCGAGGCAGCCGGGATGGTGGCCGACTACGAGCTCGGCTACGCCGCTTCGAAGGCAAGGGTCTCGACCGAAGTGGCGCTGTTCGACTCGGCCGACGACGCCGAGATGTTCGTCGAAGACAAGATCGGTGAGGCCGAGAAGCACGAGGGCGCCGACATCGGCAACGGCGTGACGGTGACGAGCGTCGAGGTCGACGGAGCTCGACGATCCGGGCGACACCGCGTGGAGGGCACGGGCGACGGCCACCGTGGGCGACACGGACGTCACGACCTCGCTGCTCGCTTTCACCGTCGATCGGGTCGCGGCGGTCGTGCGAGTGACCAGAGCTCGACGGCGTCGCGACGGACGCCGAGCTCGACGAGCTGGCCGTCGCCCTCGAGAGCACGGATCCGGGACGTGGCCGCCGGCGACGTGTCGGATACACCCGTCTCGATCCCCGCCGCGACGAGCACGTCGCCATCAGACGCCGAGAATCCCGCCCTCGAGCAGATGGTGCTCGGGCTGGAAGACCTCCCGGTCGGCGTCAGCGTCAAGAACGACGGCTTCGTCACGAAGAACGGCGACACGTCCTTCGAGCGCGAGTTCGCCATCGGGAACGCAACGATCGGGAGCTCGCAGCTCATCGGTCTTCAGTCGAACGTCGAGTTGATGGACAGCGCCGCCGAGGCAGCGCTCGCAGTCGCGGCCGTGTCGCAGATCGTCAAAGGACCGCAAGGGACGAACCTCTTTGCGAACGCCTTCGGCGCGGGCGCAGGCTTCGACGCCACGAGCGTCAAGATCAACGAGTTGCCGGCCGACGGGCATCGGCGACCGAACGAGCGCGCTGCACGCGAGCTTCGACACGCGCGCCGGCCCGTTCGAGGCGGTGTTCGTCTTCATCGCCAACGGACGCGCGGCCGGCCAGATCTACGCAGCGGCCGCCAAGGGCAAGATCGACCCGGACGACATCCTCGCCCTCGCGCGGACGATGGCGAACAAGATGGAGGCCGACCAGTAGAGCTTCCACGGAGCCTCGCCTGGTGGCATGGCATGCCGGGCGGGCCGGAGTGGCTCGAGCAGCTCCCCCGGCTTGCGTGCGAGTGCGCCGAGCAGTGGGGCCTCGATCTCGAGCCCGCGTTCGAGGAGAGCAATGCGTCACTGGTGATCCCTGCAGGCGACGCGGTCTTGAAGCTCAACCCTCCCGAAGATGAGAGCGAGCACGAGCCCGACGCCCTGAGAATCTGGGACGGCGACGCCGCTGTGCGGCTCTTCGACTACGACCCTGTCCGTCGAGCGCTTCTGATCGAGCGCTGCAGGCCGGGAACGACATTGCTCGAAGTGGACGACGACACGGCCGGTGACGTCGTGGCGGACGCTCTTGCCGCGACTGTGGAAGCCACCGAGCAGTCGCATGCGCCTGCTCGCCGACGTCGCAACACGGTGGGTGGAGACGCTGCCGTTGCAGTGGAAAACGTACGGGCGCCCGTTCGAGCGTCGACTCCTCGACGCGGCTATCGACGCTCTACGGGAGCTCGGTCCGACGCAGTCCGAGCTCGTCGTGGCGAACGAGGATCTTCACGCCGGAAACGTCCTCCGCAGCGACCGCGAGCCGTGGCTCCTCATCGACCCGAAGCCGCTCGCTGCCGAGCGGGACTTCACCGCCGCAGCAATGGTCCGCGACCGTATGGAGGAGGTGGTCGGTGGGCCGGAGCCGCTGCAGAGGCTCCGACGCCGGCTCGATCGTCTGTCCTCCGATCTCGGCGTCGATCGCGCCCGCTTGCGCGGATGGACGATCGCTCACACGATCGCGTGGGGCTTCGATCCGAGCGAGTTTCACGCAACACGCGTCGCGCTCGCGCGGTTGCTGCTCGACGCCTAGGCCGTTACGGGTACGGATACCCCGGCGGCGGCTCGCCCGGAGGCGGTGACGGTGGCGGAGAGTCGTCGCCCGCAGTCGTCTGCGTCGCCTTCACCTGGCCGCGAATCTCTCCGGCGGCGTTCTTCTTCGTGTGCACGTTGACGTATGCGCGTCCCGCCCGAATCGTCGCGAGCTGCGCGTGCGTGATCGACGTCGTGCCTCGCTGCCCGTTCTTGCACGGCCCGCAGAGCGCAACGATGACGTTGCCCGCCTTACCCGGCTTACCGACGTGGATGTGCGCAGCCGCGGCGGCACCGGTGAGCTTCGTGAACGTCAGCTTCCAGGTGAGGCTCGCGCGGTCGTTCTCACCCTCGACCGCCTTGCCCGTGAACACTCCGGCGGCGCCGGTGCGAACACCGTTCGGCTTCGGCACTTCCGCGCCGGCCTTCAGCGTGGATTTGAGGTTGAACGCGTCCTTCTGGCCTGCGGCGAGTGCGATCGCGGTGAGCGCGAGTGCCGCGACGGCAGTCGTGACGAGTGCTCTGCGCATGGATGCCCCCCTCGTAGTCCGACGCGCCACAGGATAGCGTCGGCGACCGTTTAGGAGACTGTTACGCCTTCGCCTTGCGGCCGCGGCCGAAGACGAGCCCGCCGAGCGTGAAGCCGAGCCCGAACGTGCCGAGCGCAAACGCTCCGACGGCGATCACCTTGCGCCAGCTGGAGAGACGACCCCACCGGTTGAGGGCCGCTTCCTCCTCCATCGTGAGCGCCTCGCCACGCCGCTGCTTGCGCATCGCGCCGCCTGCGCGCAGGCCCAGATAGAGGTCGTCGAAGAGCTCGGTCGGCTCGTCGGCCACGGAACGAGTGTATAGCCTGCCTCGGCTGTGGCAGTCCGCCTGATTCACGTGTCCGACCTCCATGTCGGCGCCCGTGATCGACTCGATGCGGAGGACGCGCTGCGCAGCGCTCGTGGCAGCCGTCGTGCCCGATGTCGTCGTCGCGACCGGCGACCTGACCCACCGCGGGACCGAGGCGCAACACGCGGCCGCGCAGACCGTCCTCCACACCCTGGGCGCGCCGCTGCTCGTCGTGCCGGGAAACCACGACATCCCGTTGCTCCCCCCAGGCCGCTTCACGCATCCGTGGCGTGCATTCGAGCGGCAATGGGAGACGACCGAGCCACGACGCGCGTCGCCCGAGCTGCTCGTCGTGGGCGTCAACTCGGTGCGACCCTGGCGCCACCAGTCCGGCGGCGTCCGCGAGCCTGCGCTCCAGCGGGCCGAGGCCGCTCTTCGTGCGGCGGAACCAGGAGCTCTCCGCGTCGTCTGTCTCCACCACCAGCTCGGCAACGCGCCGTGGCGCACGCGCAAGCGGCCGCTCGCGCGGCGCGGGCCCGTGCTCGCCCGCCTCGCCGAGGCGGGCGCCGAGCTCGTCCTCTCCGGCCATGTCCACCAGGCCGGTGTCGCGGATCGGCGCGAGTTCGCCGTGCTCGACGGGGACCCGTCCATCGTCGTCGTCACGGCGCCAGGCCTCACACGCCCTCGCCCACACCGAACCGGTGAAGCGCAGGGCGCGCACGTCGTGAAGGCCGACGAACGCACGCTCGTGATCGAGACCCACATCTTCGACGGGACCTCCTTCGCCCCGGTCGGCGAGCGAACGTTCAGCCGGGGATAGGCTGCGCGACGTGGAACCGGCGCTCGAGGAGTTGCGGGAGCGGCTCGGCGTCATCGCCGACCTCGAATGCGCGCGCTCGGTCCTCGACTGGGATCTCAACGTGTGGATGCCTCCCGGCGGGCACGCGTCTCGGGCGTCGCAGCTCGCGACCCTCGAGACCGTTACTCACGAGCACCAGATCGACGACAGGATCGGCGAGCTCCTCGACGAGCTCGAGCCCTGGGGTGTGACCCTGCCGCCGGACTCGGACGATGCCTGTCTCCTCCGCGTCGCGCGTCGCGAGTGGGTGAAGCAGCGCCGCATACCGACCGTGCTCGCTGCCGCGATCGCCGAGGCGGAAGCCGAGTCCTTCGGCGTCTGGGTGCGCGCCCGCGAGGAGAGCGACTTCGCCCTGTTTCGCCCGGCGCTCGAGCGGATGGTCGACCTCAAGCTGCAGTGGATCGAATGCTTCGCGCCCTACGACGACCCGTACGACGTCCTGCTCGACGACTACGACGAGGGACTTACGTCCACCGAGGTCGCGGCGACCTTCGACGTCTTGCAGCCGGAGCTCACCGCGCTCGTCGCGGCCCACGCCGACGCCGGCAGCCCGGAGTTCCTCGCAGGCCCGTTCGCCGCGCCGGCACAGGACGCACTGTCACGCGAGATCGTCGAGGCCTTCGGGGCGACGTGGGAGTCCTTCCGCCTCGACGTCACGCCGCATCCGTTCGCCGTGAGGTTTGGCCCGGACGACATCCGTCTGACGACCGCGTACTCGGAGGACGACCTCGGATCGCTCTTCACCGCGATGCACGAGGCGGGCCACGGGCTCTACGAGTGGGGCTCGGCCCGGTCGCTCGACCGCACGCCCCTCGTCGGCGGCCGCTCGTCCACGCTGCACGAGTCCCAGAGCCGCCTCTGGGAGAACGCGATCGGCCGCTCGCTCCCCTTCTGGCGCTGGTTCTATCCGCGCCTGCGCGCGGCATTCGGAGACACCCTCGGCGACGTCGAGCTCGACCGCTTCTTCGCCGCGATCAATCGCGTCGAGCGCAGCTACATCCGCATCGATGCCGACGAGACGAGCTACGGCCTCCACGTGATCCTCCGCTTCGAGCTCGAGCGGCGGCTCGTGACGGGAGAGCTCGCCGTCGCCGACCTGCCCGACGCATGGAACACGCGCTTCGAGGAGCTGATGGGGATCGCGGTGCCCGACGACCGGCGCGGCGTGCTCCAGGACGTGCACTGGGCCGTCGGCCTCTTCGGCTACTTCCCCACCTACCTCCTCGGCAGCGTCCTCTCGGTGCAGATCTGGGACCGCTTGCGGGAGGCGCTGCCGGATGTCGACGCCCAGATGGAGAGCGGCGACTTCTCCCAGATCCACGAGTGGCTTCGCGAGAACCTCTACGCGCTCGGGAGCAAGCTCACGCCGGCCGACACGATCGAGCGCGTCGCCGGCGGCCCGATCGACCCGCAGCCGTACCTCCGCTACCTCCGCGACAAGCTCAGCACCGCGGCCGCCGCGTAGCTGCGAAGCCTCGTACGATCCGCGGATGGACGGCGGCGATCGTCGGCCGCACCGCCGAGCTGGCATCGGTGACGCAGCTGCTCGAGGATGCTGCGTCGCCCCGGCGCGCCCTCGTCATCGACGGCGAGGCTGGCATGGGCAAGACGACGCTCTGGCTGCACGGCGTCGAGGAGGCCAGGAAGAGCTCGACGGTGCTCCTCGCCAGACCGGCGGAAGGCGAAGCGGCGCTGCCGTTCGCCGCACTCGGCGACTTGCTCGAGCCTGTTCTCGACAACAGCGCCGTGACCCTCGCCGAGACGCAGCGCGCTGCGCTTGACCTCGCGCTCCAGCGCGCGCCCGCCGGCGAGCCGGCCACGCGGCTAGCGCTGTCGCGGGCGGTACTGGCGCTGCTTCGAGACGTTGCGGCTCGTGAGCCTCTCGTCGTCGCGATCGACGACGTCCAGTGGTTGGACGTGCCGACCGCAGAGGTGCTCGAGTTCGCCTTTCGCCGGATCGATGACGCGCCCGTCCGCTTGCTGATCGCGAGGCGCACCGAGCAGGAGCTTCCACCGCCGCTCGGCCTGGACCGAGCCCGACATCCCGACGAGATCGGGCGGCTGAAGCTCGGCCCGATGTCGCTCGACGAGCTGGGCGGGGTGCTCCGCGAGCGGCTCGATCTCTCTTTGCCCGCCCGCGCCTCGCCGAGCTGCACGCGGCCTGTGCCGGCAACCCGTTCTACGCGCTGGAGATCGGCGCGTGCGCTCCAGACCGCTGACCTCGAGGAAGGGGAGCCGCTGCCGCGTGCCGGAAAGCCTCAGCGCGCTGCTTCGCCGCAGGCTGGACGCTCTGCCCGCAGCAGGCACAGCTGGCCGCGCTGCTCGCCGCGGCTTCGCCGCAGCCGACGGCAGCGCTCGTCGAGCGGGCGGCCGGCG
Source organism: uncultured Actinomycetes bacterium (assembly GCA_963724675.1). Lineage (GTDB taxonomy): Bacteria > Actinomycetota > Thermoleophilia > Gaiellales > Gaiellaceae > PALSA-612. The sequence goes on from CAVRVP010000002.1 coordinate 333,695, forward strand.
ACAGCGAGGGCCTCGCCGCAGCGGTCGATGCTGGCGTGCTCGAGGTCGAAGGCAAGCGTCTGCGGTTCACCCATCCGCTCCTCGCCTCGACCACGTACTCGGCGGCGGCACCCTGGGAACGACACGACGCGCACGCGCGTCTGGCGCAGCGCGGCCGACAACAGGCTCGAGCGCGCGCAGCACCTAGCTCGGTCGACGACGGAACCTGACGACGCAGTCGCGACGGAGCTCGCCGCGGCCGCCGACGGAGGCAGCCGCCCGCGGCGCGCCGGAGATCGCCGGCGACGCTGATGGAACGGGCCGCGGAGCTGACCGTGACCCGGAGATGGCGATGACGTATCGCGAGCGCATCATCGACGCGGCGAGAGACTCATCTCTTCTCAGGCGACCCTGGGCGGAGCAGGCACATGCTCGGAGCAGCTCGCCGAGGAGATGCCCACCGGGGCGCGAGCGTGCACGTGTGCTCATCGAACTCGTTGACGTCGTCGACGACGTTCCGTACGTCGCTCCGCCTGTGCGAGCAGGCTCTAGAAGAAGCCGGCGGCGAGCCAAGCTCTCAGCTCGTGGATTCACACACAGCTGGCGACGCAACGCGACTGGCATCGGGGAGCACGAACGGGCGACAGAGCACGCCCGGGCCGCTGCGCGACTCGCCGAGCGAGACAGGTGATCCCATGCGTCATGCGCTCGCGCTTGCGGATCTCTGCTTCAAGCTCACGATGCGCGGCCTCCCGTATGACGAGGCGGACATGGCGCGCGCGCTCGAGCTCGAGGAGCAATCCGAGGGACTTTCTCCCGCTGCACAGCGCCCGAGCGTCCAGCTCGGGATCATCCTGGGTCTACACGGACTCGCCCGGACACAGCTCGCCCGCTGTTCCAGGCCGAGGTCGCGCGACTCGAGAGCGCCGGCAACGACGCCATGCTCTGATCGGTGTCATGTTCCGATTCGCCGACATCGAGCTGCGGGCGGGAAACTGGGGGAGGCGGCTGCACGATTCGCACGCCGGTCGCTGGCGCTGGCCCTCGAACGCCGGCGTCATCCAGGAGCAGTCGATCGGGCACATGATCCACGGGCTTGTACAGGCACATCTCGGCAACCTCGATGAAGCACGCAGCGCAGCCGAGACGGGCCAAGGCTGCTGGCCGACGAAGACGGCGACAGGGCTACGGCAGCCCGCGCAAGGCGCCGTACTCGGCTTCGTCGAGCTCTCGCGCGGCGACTGCAGCCGCGGCGCTCGAGCATCTGACGCCGGCAGACGCCTACCTGCGTGCCAGCGGAGTCGGCGAGCTCTCGGTCTCATCAGGTCGTGCACAACGAGATCGACGCGCTCGTCGCACTCGGCCGGCTCGAGGAGGCCGAGGACACGATCGTTTTCGTCGAAGAGAAGGGCGCGCCGACTGGGCGTGCCTGGCACGCGGCGGTCGCGGCAAGGGGCCGTGCGCTCGTCGCGCGCGGCGCGTGGTGACTTCGACGCCGCGCGGGACGCATCTCGACCGCGCCCTCGCTGCGCACGAACGCCTGCCACAGCCGTTCGAGCTCGGCCGGACGTTGCTTGCTCAGGGGTCGATCGAGCGACGCGCGAAACACCGGGCGGCGGCGCGCGACTCGCTCACCCGCGCGCTGGAGATCTTCGACCAGCTCGGAGCGCCGCTGTGGGCGGAGAAGGCGACCGCCGAGCTCGCACGGATCCCGGGGCGCCCGCCGCGTCCGGCGACCTCAGCGAGACCGAGCGTCGAGTCGCCGAGCTCGTCGCGTCCGGGCCTATCCAACAAAGAGGTTGCGGCGCAGCTCTTCATCACAGTCCGCACCGTCGAAGGGAACCTCACCCGCATCTACCGCAAGCTCGGAGTGCATTCGCGCACCGAGCTCGCGGCGCGGCTCTCACGCGACGCGTAAATCGAAGGTGGTTTCCACCGTTTCGGCGCGGGCGAGCGTCGCCGTACCGTCCGTGCGCCATGGAGGAACGCCCTCGGTACCACCTGATCGAGCTGCGCCGCAACCACGATTGGTCGCGGCTCGAGACCCTCGCCGAGGACGCACGTGCGCTCGCCGGCGAGCTGCAGGCCGAGGGGTTGCAGCTGCGGTTCCTCCGCACGATCGCCGTCCCCGACGACGAGACCTGCTTCCACCTGTTCGAAGGCACTGACGCTGCCGTGAGAGAGGCGTCCAGCCGCGCGCCGGACGCGTATCGAGAGGAGAAACGATGAGACTCGCACTGACCACCCGACTTGCCGTGCTCGCACTCGCGCTCACCGCCGTTCTCGTGGCCGCCGGCGCAGCGAGCAGTCTGCCCTCGAACGGGAAGATCGCGTTCTCGATCGACAACGAGATCTGGATCATGAACGCGGACGGCAGCAACCCGACGAACTTCACCGACAGCGACACCCGGCTACGGGGTACGCCGGTGGAGACGAGGCGGCCTGGTCGCCCGACGGCACGAAGATCCTCTACGCGCACGCAGGACACGACCGTTCTCCGAAGGGATCTTCTGGAGGGCGGCCGATGGCGGAGTGGCGCACAAGATCGTCGACAACCGGACGGTCCCGACGGGCCTCAATCGCAATGGGGTCTGGTCGGGCGACGGGTCGAAGATCGCGTTCGCGTCGCTCGTCAACGGTCAGTACGACATCTACTCGATCAACGTCGACGGCACCGGGCTCGACGAACCTGTCGGAGAACGCCGCGCACGACCTGAATCCGGCGTGGTCCCACGACGGGACGAAGATCGCCTTCGCGAGCCAGCGCACCGACGGTTTCTTCGACCTCTGGGTGATGGATGCCGACGGCTCGAATCCGACGCGGCTGACCAGCGCGATCGGCCACGACCAGTGGCCACGCTGGTCGCCCGACGACTCGCAGATCGTGTTCTGGTCGACGCGCGACTCGGACGACGAGATCTACAAGATGGACGCGGATGGCTCGAACCAGGTCAGGCTGACAACCTCGTCTCGGCGTCGACGGCTATCCGAGCTGGTCGCCGGACGGCACGAAGATCATCTTCATGAGCCAGCGCGGCGCCAGGACATCAGGCACCTGTTCGTGATGAACCCCGACGGCTCGGACCAGACGCAGATCTCGGACATGGCCGGCGCGGCCAAGCCCGACTGGCAGCCTTCTCCCGGTGAGCCGCCCCCGCCTCCGCCCGTGCCGGGCACGATCCGGGTCTTCCTGGACGCCAACCCGGACGGACCGCAGGACTTCGGGTTCGCAGGCTCGGCGCGATCGGAAACTTCGACCTCGACGACGACGCCGACCCGACGCTGCCCTCGATGCGCAGCTTCACGGGGCTCGACGGCCGGCAGCTACACCGTTCAGCAGATCGTCCCCAACGGGTGGACGGCTGTCGGCTTGACGTGCACCGACCCCGACGGCGGCTCCAGCACGGATGTCGCGTCTGCCACGGCGACGATCGACCTCGACGCCGGTGAGACCGTGGACTGCCAGTACCTCGACGTGCCGGCCCCCGCCACGCGGATCCGCATCGTAGTGGACGCCGTCCCCGACGACCCGCAGGACTTCTCGTTCTCGGGCTCAGGCGCGATCGGCGCCTTCGATCTCGACGACGACTCAGACGCCGCGCTTGCCGGCGAGCCGCCTCATCCCGCTCAGCCCGGGCAGCTACACGCGTGCAGCAGACCGTTCCCGGCGGCTGGGACCTCACGAACCTGACGTGCGTCGATCCCGACTCGGGCTCGACGCACGAACCTCGGCAGCGCCACCGCCACGATCGACCTCGACGCGGCCGAGACGGTGACCTGCACGTACACCGACTCGCCGAGCCGCCGCCTCCGCCACGGGCACGATCCAGCATCGCAGCTCGACTCGGTGCCGAACGACCCGCAGGACTTCGACTTCGGGTCTACTACACGCCGTCCCGGGCATCGGGCATCTTCATCCGCTCGACGACGACGACGCGACCCGCAGCTCGGCAACGTACCTTCGCGCTGACCGGGTCGAGGTCGGTGCGTACGAGGTGAACCTGAACAGCTACGTACCGGCGGGCTGGCAGCTGACCGGCGCTCACCTGCTCCGACCCGGACGGCGGCTCGAGCACCAACCTCGGCTTCGGCGAAGGCGACGATCGACCTCGACGCCGGCGAGACGGTGAGCCTGCACCGTACACGGAGACGCAAGCGCGCGCGGCACGATCCACATCGCAGCTCGACTCGGGTGCCGAACGACCCGCAGGACTTCGACTTCCGGGTATCTACCAGACGCCGTCCAACCGGGCATCGGCTGATCTTCGCCTCGCTCGACGACGACAGCGACGCACCCTGCAGCTCGAGCAACGAGCTTCCGCTGACCGGTGTCGCGGTGGGTGCGTACAAGTGAACCTGAACGGCCAGCGTACCGGCGGGCTGGCAGCTGACCGGGCTCACCTGCTCCGACCCGGACGGCGGCTCGAGCACGAACCTCGGCGATCGGCAAGGCGATCGATCGACCTCGACGCCGGCGAGACGGTGACCTGCACGTACACAGGGAGACGCGCCCAGCGAGGGACGATCACGATCGTCAAGGACGCCGTTCCGGACGCAAAGCGCGACTTCTCGTTCACGGGCTCGCTCGGCGGACTTCGACCTCGACGACGACGGCACGTTCAGGAACCCGTCGCCGCTGCCGAGGCAGCGGCGCTTCGGCAGCCTCGACGCCCGGGCACGTACACGGTCCGCGAGCGCGTGCCCGGCGGGAGCTTCTACCTGACGCGGCCTCGTCGTGCAACGACCCGGACGGCGGCACGACGGTCAATCTCGCGAACCGCCGCGTGAACATCGACCTCGACTGGGGCGAGAACATCACCTGCACGTTCACGAACTCGCAGACGACGCTCGTCAGTCGTCGAGGACGCCGTTCCCGACGCGGCGAAGGACTTCTCGTTCGTCGGCTCGGGGGACGTACCCGACTTCGACCTCGACGACGACGACACGCTCAGGAACCCGTCGTCGCTGTCAAGAGTGAAGCGGCGTTCGGCGGGATCGCTCCGGGCTCGTACCCGATCCGCCAGCGGCAGCGCGAGCGGCTGGGCTCTGACGAGCATCGTCCTGCGATCGACCCGGACGGCGGCTCGACGATCTCGCTCGGCAACCGCCGGGCGAACGTCGACCTCGATCCGGGCGAGACGGTCGTCTGCACGTTCACGAACACGAGCACCTGAGCTCGCTCCGCTGAGGCGCCGCGGTCGTCTAGGCGACGGCGGCGCCGAAGCGCTTCTCGGCCACTCGCGCGTGCCTTCGCGGCCTCGACCTCGCGGTCGCGCGGCGGCGCCGAGGTGACGAGGTCGTGCGAGCAGGTGATACGTGACGTGGGCGATCTCGTCGACGGCGCGCTCGAAGACGGCGACGTTCGCGGCCGACGGCTTCTGCATCCCGCTCACCTTCCGCACGTACTGGAGCGCCGACGCGCGAATCTCCTCGTCGGTCGCCGACGGCTCGAAGTTGTGAAGCGTCCTGATGTTTCGGCACATGGCGTTCTCCTTGTCTCTAGCTCGTTCGCATCAATCGCCAGTTGACCGTCGAGCCGACGTTCGGATCGAACCCCGCGTCGTTCGCGAGCGCGTACTCGCCCGTCTCCGACACCCACGCGTAGGAATAGTCCGACGGGAGCTGGATGTCCCGATCCGCGAACGGGTCGCGGTACGTCTCGACGCCGCGGATCTGCTCGCTGAACGAGTCGCTGATCCGGTCGTACGCCTCCTGGCGGGTCTGGTACGCACTACGAATCGACGCGGTGATCGCGTCATTGTTGCGGCTGATGATGCGGCTCAGCTCGCCGGCTGCGCGGATCGCCGCCATCTGCCCGTCGATCCACAGCTTCTGGACGTAGAGATAGTCCGCGTACCAGCGGAGGTTGACGCGCACCGAGTTCTCGATCGCGTGCAGGAGGCTCGCCGAGCGGTTGAGCTGGCCGCGCGCGCCGCGGTAGGAGTAGAGCGACACCGGCGTCCAGAGCAGCCTGCCGGGGAGGATCGGGGAGGTCGTGTAGCCGACGAGGGCATAGAAGTCCTCCTCCACCGCCCGGCTGCCGATCCGGTACGCGATCCGCACGCGCGCGGCATCGAAGGTCGTGCGGGTGCCGAAGCCGAGCTTGTTCGCACGGGCGCCGATCGTCTTCGCCACCTTGACCATGCGCGCGCCGCCGACCACGCGGAATCCCGTGCGCCCGCGGAACGTGGGGATGACGAGCTGCTGGAGGTACGCGCGCGCGTCGCGCGGCCGCGCGACGACGGCGCCGAGATACGTGCTTCCCTCGGGGAACCCGGAGATCCCCTTGTCGTCCCACACGTGCGGCACGAGCTTGAACGTCTCGATCGCCTCTGGGCCGCGCGGGTTGAAGACCTGCATCTGCGCCGACGTGACATTCGAGTAGCGGAGATCCCAGACCATTCCACCCCGCAGGCGCCAGCCCGCCGGCACGACGAGCGTGAACGCGTGCGTCCGCGCTGCCGGGTCGTAGACGCGCGCAGGCTTCAGGCGCAACGGCGCCTTCGTCGCCACGGGGGCAGCTGTTGTCGCGCTCGCGGCTGCAAGCACCACGACCGCCGTCAGCGCCAGCGCGACGGCGCGCAGCGAGCGAGTGAACATCCTGGCCACAGTCACGCCGGGCATGTTCTCAAACCTTCGCCGCGGCCACCAGTTCCTGCCGCAGGTCCTTGATCTCGTCGCGGAGCTTCGCCGCGTACTCGAAGCGAAGCTCCTCGGCCGCGATGAGCATCTCCTCCTCGAGCGTGATCACGAGCTTCTCCAGCTCCTCGCGCGGCATCCCGTCGACGTCGCGCTTACCGCGGCGACGGCGACCCGGGACGGTCGGCGCCTGCATCGTCAGGAACTCGGCGATGTCGGACACGCCCTTGACGATCGTCTCCGGCGTGATGCCGTGCTCCTCGTTGTACGCGACCTGCGTCGCCCGGCGGCGGTTCGTCTCCTCGACGGCACCGGCGATCGCGTCGGTGACCTTGTCCGCGTAGAGGATGACGAGGCCGTTGACGTTGCGCGCCGCGCGTCCGATCGTCTGGATGAGCGCGGTCTTGCCGCGAAGGAAGCCCTCCTTGTCAGCATCGAGGATGGCGACGAGCGACACCTCGGGCAGGTCGAGCCCCTCGCGAAGGAGGTTGACGCCGACGAGCACGTCGTAGTCACCGAGCCGTAGCTCGCGGATGATCGAGATCCGCTCGAGCGTGTCGATCTCCGAGTGGAGGTAGCGCGCCCGCACGCCGGCCTCGAGCAGGTAGTCGGTCAGGTCCTCCGCCATCTTCTTCGTCAGCGTCGTGACGAGGACGCGCTCGCCGGCGTCCTCGCGGCGGCGGATCTCGTTGAGCAGGTCGTCGATCTGGTTCTGCGTCGGCCGCAGCTCGACGTCGGGATCGACGACGAACGTCGGCCGGATCAGCTGCTCGGCCACGACCGCCGACTGCCGGAGCTCGTACGGCCCGGGCGTCGCCGAGACGAAGACGAGCTGCGGCACCTTCTCGAGGAACTCGTCGAAGCGGAGCGGGCGGTTGTCGATCGCCGACGGCAGGCGGAAGCCGTAGTCGACGAGCGTCTGCTTGCGCGAGCGGTCGCCCTCCGACATGCCGCCGATCTGGGGGATCGTCTGGTGCGACTCGTCGACGAAGCAGACGAAGTCGCCGCCGAAGTAGTCGATCAGCGTGAACGGGTGCGTCCCCTCCTCGCGTCCCTCGAGATGCCGCGAGTAGTTCTCGATCCCCGAGCAGAACCCGAGCTCCTTCAGCATCTCCAGGTCGTAGTCCGTCCGCTGCTTCAGGCGGTGCGCCTCGAGCATCTTTCCCTGCTCCTCGAACAGCCCGACCTGCTCGGCGAGCTCGGCGCGAATGTCGTCGACGGCGCGCTCGATCGAGGGCGTCGACGTGACGTACTCCGTCGCCGGCCAGATGACGAGGTTGTCGAGCGGCCCGTACACCTCGCCGGTGAGCGGATCGAAGTGCGTGATCGACTCGATGTCGTCGCCGAAGAACGACACGCGGTAGGCCGTCTCCGCGTTGGCCGGCTGCACCTCGAGCACGTCTCCTCGCACGCGGAAGCGGCCGCGCCCGAGCACGGAGTCGTTGCGCACGTACTGGCTCGCGATCAGCTTGCGGAGCGCATCGTCGCGCTCGTGCGTCTCCCCCGCCTCGAGGATGAGCACGCGGTCGCGCCACTCCTCCGGCGAGCCGATGCCGTAGATGCACGAGACGGAGGCGACGATGACGACGTCCTTCCGCGTCATGAGCGCGGACGTCGCGGCGAGCCGGAGGCGCGAGATGTCCTCGTTCTGGGACGAGTCCTTCTCGATGTAGAGGTCGGCCTGGGGCACGTACGCCTCGGGCTGGTAGTAGTCGTAGTACGAGACGAAGTACTCGACCGCGTTGTCGGGGAAGAACTCGCGGAACTCGTTGCAGAGCTGCGCGGCGAGCGTCTTGTTGTGCGCGATCACGAGCGCCGGCTTGCCGACCTTCTCGATCGTCCACGCCATCGTCGCCGTCTTCCCCGTGCCCGTCGCGCCGAGCAGCGTCTGGAAGCGGTTGCCCGCGTCGATGCTCTCCGCGAGCAGGTCGATCGCCTGAGGCTGATCGCCCGTCGGGAGGTACAGGTCAGACGTCTGGAACTCGGCCACGCGCGAAGCGTAGCCGTCTACCCCTCCAGCGCCGGCACGGGCTCCCGGAGATGTCGCGCGATGACGGCGACGAACATCAGGGAGGCCGCCGTGAAGCCTGCGGCGACGGCGTAGAAGACGGCAGACGTCCCGATCTGCTCGATCACCTGGCCGGCGACGAGGAAGCCCAACGGGGCCGCGATCGTGTTGACCGCGATGATGGCGGTCATCGCCTTCGGCCGGATCTCCGGTGTCATGCGAGCCGTGAGGACGCCCATGATCGGGCCGTTGACGAACGGCGTGAAGAACATCGCCGTGAACAGCGCCGCGGTGAACGCCCAGGTGGGAAGATCCATGCCGAGGAGCCACAACGGCAGCGTCACGCCGAGGATCGCCATGGCGGCGAGCCGCAACGGCTGCACGTGCCGCATGATGCCGACGGCGAGGACGGTGCCGATCAACGCGCCTGCTCCGAGGGCGCTGTAGAAGAGCCCCGCAACGCGCGGGCTGTCGAAGTCGAGGTACGCGTGCACCGGCAACGCTGCCGACAGCGCCGAGCCGAAGAATCCGAAGACGACGAGCGTCACGACGAGCGAGCCGATGAACGGGTCGCGCATCACGTAGCGGATCCCGTCGAGCACGCCTCCTTGCGCGCGCTCGCCGAGCGGCTTCGGACGCGGGACGAAGATGAACACGAGTAGGAAGGCGACGAGATACGTACCGGCGTCGATGTAGAGGACGTTGGATGCGCCGATCAGGGGAATGAGAATCCCGGCGAGCGCCGGCCCGATCAGCGAGGCGGCTGCCGTGCCGCCCTCGATGAGCGAGTTCGCCTGCGACATGAGCGTGACGTCCTCGCCGACGAGCTCGGGCAGGATCACGCGCTGTGACGCGGCGTACGGCGGCATGAACGCACCGAGCGCCGCCACGATCGCCAGGAGAAGGCCGAACGACAGCATGCCCGGCGCTGTAGAGAATCGGGAGCGATGCGATGAGCGGCGCACGCGCGAGGTCGGCCGTGAGCATCGTCGTCCGCGACCCGAAGCGCTGGACGAACGACCCGCTCGGAATGCCGAGGATCGCCATCGGGAGGATCTGGACGGCGAGGACGACGCTCATCTTCGCCGCCGAGCCCGTCGTGACGAGCACGAACCACGGCAGCGCGAGGTACGTCATGCGCGAGCCGAGCGTCGAGATCAGCTCGGCGGCGACGAGCGCGCCGACAGCCGTCTTGTTCACGCCGCTGTTCATGTCGATAATATAAAACGTCCGTACGTTTTTGTAAAGTACGACTATGCCGAAGGTCACGGAAGCGCACAAGGAGCTTCGCCGGGAGCAGATCCTCGAAGGCGCACGCCGCTGCTTCGCGCGCCACGGATACGAGGGAGCGACGGTCGCCCGTCTCGAGGACGAGATCGGCCTGTCGCGCGGCGCGATCTTCAGCTACTACGCGAGCAAGGACGAGCTCTTCGTCGAGATCGCGCTCGAGACATCGCGGCGCCTCACGGACATCTGGCTGAACGAGGGCTTCCGCGCCGTGCTGGACGCGATTGCCGACGAGGATCCGGACTGGCTCTCCGTCCAGTTCGAGGCGACGCGCCGGGTGCGCACGGACGAGGGCTTCCGGCAGCTGATCGAGAAGCGCGAGGAGGAGCTCAAGAAGACGATGGACGAGCGGCTGAAGCGACTCCGCCCCCACGTCCGCGGTGACGTGCCGATTGTCGGGTGCGCGATGTTCCTCGGCCTCGTCGCGAACGGCCTCGCGCTGCGGCAGTCGATGGGCGATCCGCTTCCCGACCTCGACGTCGTCGCGCAGCTCGTCGACGAAGGCGTCGCCCCCCGCTAGCCGCCGATCCCGTACCGCTCGCGCTCGTCCGCGGTCAGCGTGCGGCCGCTCAGCATCAGTTGAGTCTTGGCCAACGCGAGCATGGAATCGAGATCGCCGCAGACGACGCACTCTGCCCTTCGGACCGTGCCATCGGTCGACGCCGACAGGACGAATCTGCTCGTCGGATCGAAGACGGCGCTCGTGAGAAGCGGCTTGTGGCCACCGAAGCCGTAGGGAAGGATCGGCTCCCGCACGCCGGGCTTCCAGAGCAGGACGGTGGCTGGGCCTGCAGTCACGATCCAGCGTCCGTCGGGGCTGAAGGACGCATCGGCGACGCTGCCGAAGTGCGCGCGCAGCACTTGCATCAGGTCACCGGTCTCCGCATTCCACAGTCGGCCGTCGTGGTCTCGGCTTGCAGTTACGAGGAGACGCCCATCCGGGCTGTAGGCGACAGACGTCACGCCGTCGCGGTGCCCCTTCAGCGCCCGGAGCAACTTTCCGGTCTTCGCGTCCCAGATCCTGGCTGACTTGTCCTTCGACGATGTTGCGATGCGCAGTCCATCCGGGCTGAAGGCCACATCGGTGATCGGCGCGGTATGGCCGCGCAACCCGCGAAGCGGTCGTCCGTCGGCGGACCAGATCCGCGCGATCCCGTCGCTCCCGCCGCCGGCAATCGCGGAACCATCGGGCGAGACGGCGACAGCCGCTGCTCCAGGCAAGCCGATCTCGCGCTGCGATCCCCCTCGCCGGATGACCGTGACGCCGCCGGCGGCGGCGGCGGCAACTGTCCGTCCGTCGGCGCTGGAGGCAACTGCCTTGACCGGTCCCCGAAAGGCGATGGATCGAAGGAACCGGCCATCCGCCGTGTGCCACCTCAACCGATTGCCGGCGGCTACGACGATGCTCTGGCCGGACGGCAGGTACTCGGCTTCAGCAACGGGCACGCGGGTGCGAACGACAACCTCGAGCTGCGGTTGCGTCCGCGGATCCCACAGGCGAGCCGTACCGTCGTTGCTCCCCGTCAGCACCGCGGAGCCATCGGGGCTAAACGCGACGCTGCGAATCGAGTCCTCGTGGCCGTCGAGCCATGCCCGTGCGTCGCCGTTGTCCGCTTTCGAGACGCGGGCGGTGCGATCGTCGCTGCCGGTGACGACGAAGTTCCCATCCGGGCTGAAAGCGACGGCGCGGACGATGCCCGCGTGACCGACGAGAGACGCGACAAGCGCCCCGGTGCTCACATCCCAGATGCGGCCGGTGCCGTCGGCACTGGCGGTCGCCACGCGTGATCCACCCGGGCTAAAGGCGGCATCGAGCACGCTCCCACGGTGACCCTTGAGCTCGTGGAGCAGCGCGCCGTCTCGCAACCGCCAGATGCGCGCAGTGTCGTTCACACCCGTCGTGACCAACAACCGCGGCCCGTTGCTGAACGCCGCGCTCGTCACGATGTCACCCTGGTCGAACGTCGCAACGAGACGTCCGTCGACAGCGTCGTACATCCGTGCGCGACGCGGTCGTTGCTCACGACGACGAGACGGCTCCCGTCCGGGTTGAAGGAGACACGCGTTACCGGCTTGTCCGAGCGAAGAGTCGCCACTTCGGTGCCATCGACTCTCCAGAGCGTGACGCTGCGCCCTCCGGCCGTCGCCACTCTCACGCCTGGCGGGTCAATCGCTGCGGCACGGATCGGCGGCCCGTGCCGAAACGTGCGAAGGGGCGTCCCTCTCGTCCACCGACCACAGACGCGCGATGCCATCCGCACCTGCGGTCAAGACAGAGTGGCTCGATCCGTCGAACGCGGCATCCGCCAGGCGCGCGCCGTGATCGAGCTCGCTCCGGAGCCGGTGCGTCGCAGCGTCGTAGATCCGCGCGCTGCCGTCCGCGCTCGCGACGACCACGAGCTTGCCGTCGGGAGCTGAATCGTGCGGCCGACACGGCGCCACCCGCGGGAAGGACCGCGCGGCGGCGATCGGCGAGGTACGCGCCTCGCAGCGTCGCTTCGGTCTCTTCAGTCGGATCGAGCCGCGCCGCCTCGGCGGCCAAGCTGAGGCTGAGTGACGGATCGCTCGCCAGGGCAGACACCGCCGATGCCGTGAGCTGCCGCGCTTGTGCTTGGCGAGCCTGCGTCTGCGCTTCGCTGCGCTGGCTGAAGGCGAATGCCGTTACCCCCGCCATCGCTGCGAGCAGGACGCTGCCCACGACGATCACCCCGAGCAGTCGCCGGTGACGCCGGTGAGACGCCTGCCTCTCGTGCTCGACCTCTCGCTCCGCTTCGTGGCCGTTTCGCCACGCGAGCACGGCCGTTCCGAGCACGTCGTGGTAGATCTCATACCGGGGCGCACCCCCATTCGGCGCTACGGGCCGGAGGATGCGCTCGCGCACGAGCCGAGCCAAGACCGGCTGAAGCTCATCGCCATCTACTTCCGCATACCGCGCGAGATCCGGCTCTGCGTGCGCGATCTTCGTTCCCGACGGCGTAACGAGCTGATTGAAGATCGACGAGGCGAGGTCGCGCTGGTCGGGCGTCAGCGTCGCGAGCGCACGGTCGAGATGTGTGCGGACGATCTGCTCGGCGCCCCCTAGCTCGTCGAGCGTGGCTCGCCGAAGCGTGCGAGAGCCGGCCTCGTGCTCAGCGTCCCACAGGCGTTCCATGACAAGCTGAAGAAACGGCGTCTCTATTCGCGCGCGTGTCTCTGTATCGGCATAGGCGACAGCGCCTTGCCCGCTGTCGCCGAGCGCCACCTTGCCCGCCGCCACCTGGTCGAGCACGGCCTCGACGAGCGCTGGCTCGATGGCGACAGGCGGGCCCTCGCCGTCGAGCTCGTTGTATCGCGTGACGGGTCCCACGATCGCCTCGCGGGCGGCATCGCGGTCGAGATGCTCGAGGCGCAAGTAGTTCGCGAAGAGGCCGGGGATAGTGGCCTTGAACCGGTCGATCTTCGCCAGGGCATCTTCCCGAAGCGCCATGAGGAAGCTCGCGCGAAGGCTCGCGCGCCGGATCGCCTCGGGAAACTCCTCGGCAAACGTCCCGGCTCCTTCCTCGTCTTCGTGGTAGAGGAAGTACTCCTCGAAGCCGTCGAGCACGACAAAGACGTCTCCTCCGAGCCGCGCCGAGCCTGCCTCCAGCATGTCTGCCAGCGTTCCGGCCACGTCAACACCAGTGGCTTCCGACACGGCGGCGCTCAAGCCCGCTACCGGATCGTCCTTCCAGTTGTCGAAGACGACAACTGCGTGGGCGCCGGCCTTTCGCCGCATCTCGTGAGCCACGCCCGCACGGAGGACCGAGCTCTTCCCGACACCCGTCTCGCCGTAGAGGACCGTGAGTCGCGACGCCATGAGGTTGGCGCAGATGACTTCCGTCTCGCGCTCGCGGCCGAAGAAGAACCCCACGTCACGCTCGGAGTCATCGAACGGCGCCAGACCCTTGAACGGAGAGGATCTCATCTCGCCGCCTCGACGAGGCGCTCGACCAGCTGCGTCACGTACTCCTCGAGTGGGACGTCGAAGACGTCCACGCCTCGCCGGCGCCAGAGCTCGCGCTCCACCGGCGTCGCTCCGTCCTCGACGGCCCATGACCGGTACGCGACGGTCTCCCGTCCCCAGATGCGATGGAGGAAGACGCGCAGGCCCCAGTCACGCAGCGGGTAGCCGAGGAACAAGAAGTGGCTGCGCCGGAGCTTCGCCACGAGGGTCACCGGCACGAGGCTGGCGACGTCGGCTTGCGCGAGGTAGTCGATGTGGTCGTCCTCGGTCACCGCAAAGCTCTCCCACCGACGGTCGGGCTGGCGATCGACCTGACCGAGCAGTCGCAGGATGACGGCGCGATCCTCGAGCGGTATGCCCGTGTACGCGTTCGGTACGTCGACGACGGTCGCGTCGTCGCCCGAGACATGGAGGAAGCGGCCCTGGTGCCGGCCGCGCGCGATGTACGAGACGACGTCCGTATCCACGCCCGCTGCCGCGAAGGCATGCTCGAGCGCGAGATCGAGATTCGTCGTCACGACGAGGGGGCATGGACCGCCGCGACCGGCCATCAGCCGAGCAACATCCGCCAGAGCGCGGTGAACTGGGCCAGGCTCGAAGTCGCGGTTCAGCAGATCGTGGAGCTCGTCATACAGAGGTCCGACTCCTCTCATCAGCTCGACGTACTCCGAGACGCGAGCGAGGTCGCGATGTTCAGGGGGTGAACCGAAGGCGTCAGCGAGATACGCGGCGATGTCGTCGAGACCGGGGATTGGCCGCTGCCCGCCGGCGCCCCGGTTGGCGTCTGCGCCAACGACCGGTACGACACGCCCGGCAAGGATCGCTTCGGCGATCTCCGCGAGGTGGTCCGTCAACGGCGACGTTGACGGCGTAGGCACGAGTACCGACTCCTGCCGCAGGATCGACGAGTAGAGCTGCTGAAGCTTCGGGCCGGGATCGATACCGAGCTCGTCCGACAGCGTCTTGCGCGCATCGTGGTAGACATCGAGTGCCTCCGCCTGACGGCCGGACCGGTACAGGGCGAGCATGAGCTGTGCGCGCGGACGCTCGCGCAAGGGAAACGCCGCGACGAGAGCTTCCAGTTCCGCGACGAGCGTCGAGCTTTCGCCCAGGTCGAGCTGAGCCTCCACGCGTTCCTCGACTGCGTCGAGTCGAAGCTCCTCGAGCCGGCGGATCTCACCTTGCGCGAACGTTTCGAACGCGAGATCGGCGAGAGGCGGCCCACGCCACAGGCTCAGCGCCCGATCGAGCAGCTCGGCTCGCTCAGCGGCGTCGGCAGATCGTGCCGCCGTCACGAGCCGCTCGAAGCGCGCAAGGTCAAGACTCTCGGAGTCGATCTCGAGGACATAGCCCGGGGGCCGCGTGACGATCGCGTCGGCTCCCAGCAGCTTGCGCAGCTGCGAAACGTGATTCTGGAGCGACGTGGTCGCCGTTCTTGGCGGCTGCTCACCCCAGAGCTGGTCGACGAGCCGCTCGGTGGCTACCACCTCTCCGGCGCGCATGAGCAGAAGGCCGAGCAGCGCCCGCTGCTTCTGTCCGCCTAGCGAGATCGAGCCATCCTCGCCAACGACCTCGAGCGGTCCGAGGATCCGAAAGTCTGGCATCTGAGCGGGTTGTACCACCCCTCACTGCCGCTGCCTAGGTGCCGTTAGCGGCTCATTAGGTCGTCGTGACCGAGCGATTTGGGCCCCGCCCGACGGTGGGGCCATGCTCAATCTCAACACCCACATCCGTCGCGGTGAGCGCACCCGCACGCTACTTCTCCTCGCAGCACTCAGCCTTGCTGTCAGTTCCTTCGTCGTCTCGGCGGCCTGCCCCGCCCACCGCTTCGAGCTCTCGTTCGAGGAAGAGGAGGAGCTCGAAGGCAGGGCGCCGACGGTCGTCGAGCTGACGCCGGGCGTCGAGGCCGCCTTCCCGCGCGAGAGCTACGCGCCGCGCAGCACTGCCGAGCTCCGGTTGTACACGCGCGAGCAAAGCCTGCGGCTCCAGATCTTCCACTCAGGCCCCGAGGGGACTCGAACGATCGACAACATCACGATGCATGGCGAGCCGATGACGAAGCCGGTCGCGGTCGGCAAGGGCCGCCGGACAATCCGCGTTCGTATCGGTGCGTGGCCGAGCGGCCTGTACTTCGCCAGGCTCGCGGCCGCCGACGGACGGCTCGGGTTTGCGCCCTTCGTCGTTCACCCGAGGCGACTCGGACAGCACCGCATCGCCGTCGTACTGCCGACACGAACGTGGCAGGCGTACAACCTCCGCGACATGGACCGCGACGGCATCGGCGACACCTGGTACGCGAGCTGGAACCACATGACCGTCGACCTCACCCGGCCGTTCTTGAATCGCGGAGTCCCGAACTACTTCCGCCGGTACGACCTCCCCTTCCTCCACTGGCTCAGTTGGACACATCGCGACGTCGATTACCTGTCGCAGATCCGACCTCGAGTCGGCGCCCAGCGCGGTCAGGGCTCGCGAAGGCCTATGACCTGATCATCTTCCCGGGTCATCACGAGTACGTGACGACCCGCGAGTACGACCTCGTCGAGGGCTACCGCGACCTGGGCGGAAACCTCATGTTCCTCTCCGCGAACAACTTCTTCTGGCGCGTGATCAAGCGCGGCAACATCATCGAGAAGACGAAGCGCTGGCGCGACCTCGGTCGGCCCGAGGCGGCCTTGCTAGGTGTCCAGTACCGCGGCAACGACAACGGCGGGCACCGGGGTCGGTGGGTGCTGCGCAGCACCCCTTCGTCCCGGTGGATCTTCGCTCGCACCGGTCTCCACGCAGGCGACCTGTTCGGAAGCGGAAGCATCGAGATCGACCAGATGTCGGAGGCCTCACCTCACGGAACGCAGGTGCTGGCGGAGATCCCGAACCTGTTCGGGCCGGGCTTCACCGCGCAGATGACGTATTACGAGACCGCCAGCGGAGCGAAGGTCTTCGCGGCCGGCGCATTCACGCTGGCGGGCGCCGTCTACCGCCCGGAGGTCAAGAAGGTCGTCGAGAACCTCTGGACGAAGCTCTCGACGCCGTGACGTCAAGCCGCGCTACGGGGCCTCGACCGGACCGTCGGCGAGGATCGCGAGCGGGATCTCGCGGTCTGTCTTCTCCTGGTACGCCCGGTAGCCGTCGTAGGTCTCCACGATCCGCGGCCAGAGGCGCGCGCGCTCCTCCGGCGTCGCGCGCCGCGCGGTCATCTGCCGCGACTCGCCGCGGATCCCACCTCGACGGCCGGATCGGCGAGGAGGTTCTCGAACCACGCGGGGTTGTGCGGTCGGCCGCCGTACGAGGCGACGAGGATGATCGCGTCACCCTCTTCGAAGAACGTGAGCGGCACGGTGCGGCGCTTCCCGCTCCTCCTCCCCACCGTCGTCAGCAGGAGGACGGGCATGCCGGCGATCCGGTTGCCGACCCGCCCTCCGCTCGCGGAGTAGATCCCGCGGTGGAGCGCCGAGAGCGCCTTCACCCTCAGCGACATGCGAGATCGCGAAGCGCCGCCTGGAGCGCCTGCGCAACGTCACCGGGCTTGCCGTCGCCGATCGGCTCTCCGTCGAGCGCGACGACAGGCATCACCTCGCGCACCGACGATGTCGTGAAGGCTTCGTCTGCGGCGGCGAGGTCGGCAACAGGGAAGCGGCCCTCCTCGACGTCGTGCCCGAGCGCCCGCGCCTCTGCGAGCAGCACGCTGCGTGTGACGCCCGGAAGGATGCCCGTGTCGACGGCGGGCGTCCGAAGCCGCGTTCCCGTCCGCCACCACACGTTCGAGGTCGTCGCCTCGAGGACGATGCGATCCTCGCCGAGAAAGACCGCGTCGTCCGCGCCGGCCGCCCGCGCAGCGTCGACGGCCATCATGTTCAGCGCGTAGCTCGTCGACTTGACCCCGCCGATGAGGTCGGAGGGCCGGAATTCGACGGCGATGAGGGCGATGCCGCGCGCGCGAAGGTCGTCGAGATCGGGCGGAAGCTCAGAGACGGCCACGAAGGCTCGCGCCCCGTCACCTCGCCCCGGTGTCGCGTAGACGCGGAGCATGGCGTCCGGGCTATCCGCCTCGCCGAGCGCGAGCTCGACGAGCTCTTCGATCTCCGCGCTCGCGGGCGGCACGAACCCGAGGCGCGTACACGACGCCTCGAGCCGTTCGAGATGGTCGCCGAGCCGGAACGGCGCTCCGCCGTACACACGCGTCGTCTCGAACGCCCCCCGTCCACGCATGAACGCCTCGTCGTCCGCGTGAACGACGGGCTCGTTCGGCGGCGACGAGCCCACGACCGGAGACGGCGAGCGCCCGGATCACCCGCGCACCCTCTCATAGAGCGGCGCGCCGACGGCGGCCAGCAGCGGCCGCGCCTTGACCCACGACTCCTCGATCTCGCCGTCGGGATCGGAGTCCCAGACGATCCCGCCGCCCACCCAGAGGTGGATGCGCCCGTCGGCGACTGCAAAGGTGCGGATCGTCAGCGCGAGGTCGAAGTCGCCGTTCTGCCGGATCACCCCGAGCGCGCCCATCGAGGCGCCGCGACCGACGGGCTCGAGCGACGCGATCAGATCGAGCGCGGCGATCTTCGGCGCGCCCGTGACCGAGCCGCCCGGGAACGTCGCTTCGAGCACGTCGGTCAGCGTCACGTCCTCGCGAAGCGTTCCCTCGACCCGCGACACGAGATGCTCTACGCCGGCGAGCGAGCGGGGCTCCATCAGCTCGGGCCACGTGACCGTGCCGTGCTCGCAGACCCGCGCGAGGTCGTTCCGCTCGAGGTCGACGATCATCACGTGCTCTGCGGCGTCCTTCGTGGACTCGACGAGCTCGTCCGAGCCGGCCGGCCGCGTGCCCTTGATCGGCATTGTCGAGATGCGCCGTCCGCGGCGCGAGAGGAAGAGCTCGGGCGACGCGGACACGATCGCCCAGCCGTCCCCGATCAACGGCCTCGCGTGGAGCGGGCCGAGCGGTGCGAGCCGGTCGGCGAGAGCCCTGGGGTCACCTTCGAAGCGGGCATCGAGATGCTGGACGAGGTTGACCTGGTAGACGTCGCCGGCCGCAATCGCCTGGCGCACGGCCTCGACCGCGTCTGCGTACTCGCGCGGGTCCCACGTCGTCTCCCACGGCCCGATCCGGTACGAACCTGGTGCGCCCGTCCGCTCGGCGCCGGCCGCGCGGACGTCGATTGCGGCGGCGGGAAGCCGGCACGGCTCGGGAGGAGCACTCTGAGCGCTCCGACGCATGGCGTTCGAAAGCCCGTAGCCGAGATAGACGTCGGCCGTGAGCCCACGGTCCTCGCCTTCGAAGAAGCCGTTCGCCCGGAGCGCATCCTCCACCTCGGCGAGCGAGCCGACCTCGACCATGCTCTTACGCTAGCGCCTCCCCGGGCGCTGCCGGAGCGGGCGGATCGGCTCGCCTCGGCACGACCGCGGCGAAGACGACCGCCATGGCGACTCGACCGATCGCAAGGCCGAGCAGCACCGTGCGCACGTCGACGCTTTCGAGCAGACGTCCGATGACGAGAACCGTGAGCGGGCCAGAGATGGTGATGAGCGTGATGACCGCGGTCAGCACCTTGGGGCGAAGCTCGTCCGGCGCGCGGGTGGTGAGGATCGCCATCAGCGGCGCCGTCGCGACGGCGCCGAGGCCGGCCGCGAACATCACCGCCATCACGCCGACAGACGGCAAGTCCATCCCGAGCAGGAGCAGCGGAAACGAGACCCAGAGGATCCCGAACGTCGCGAGCCGCATCGGCGGAACGACCTTTGCGAGAGGGATTGCAGCGAGGCTGCCGATCACCGAGCCGGCGCCGAAGGCGCCGAACAGGAGGCCGGCCGTCCTTGCGCTCGCGTCGAAGTGGTCGTAGGCGAGAACGGGCAGCGAGATGAAGATCGCCTGCGCGAACATGTGGAGGAAGACGGCGGTCAGGAGCATCGGCCTGAGCAGCGAGTCGCGGAACACGAACTTCAGCCCGGCGAGGAGCCCGTGGCTCTCGGCCGAAACGGGCAGCGGGCGTCGGCGAGGCACGAAGGCGAGGAGCAGGATGAACGACACCGCGTACGTGGCCGCGTCGATGTAGAGGACGTTGGTGGAGCCGACCCAGGCGATGAGAAGCCCGGCCGCGACGGGCCCGAGCAGGATCGTCAGCCGTGCGCCCGCCTCGACCACCGCGTTCGCCTGCGTCAGCACAGCCCTGTCCTCGCCGACCAGCTCGGGAAGCACGAGGCGCTGCGCCGAGAAGTACGGCGCGATGAAGGTCCCGAGGAGGAACACGAGGACGAGGAGGAGGCCGAACGAGAGCATGCCCGCGCTGTAGAGCAGCGGGATCGAGATCATCAGCGGCACGCGCAAGGCGTCGGCCACGAGCATCGTGCGCACGGCTCCGAGGCGCGCGACGATCGTGCCGCTCGGGATGCCGAGCAGCGCGATCGGCAGGAGCTCGGCAGCGAGCACGATTCCCATGCGCGTCGTCGATCCGGTCGTCGTCAGGACGAACCACGGCAGCGCGAGGAACGTCATCTGCGAGCCGAGCGACGAGATCACCTCGGCACTGAGCAGCGCGAGGATGCCGCGCTGAAGGAGCGGCGAACGCGTCACGCGACGTCGGCCGCGGCCGGGACGTGCCCCGGTGCGAGCGCGCCGCCTTCACCTTCGATCTCGGCGAGCGGATCGGCGACGGGCTCGGGCATCTCGCGGATCGAGCGAACGGGCGAGAGCGCGACGGGGAGGAACGCGAACGACATGCCGACGGCCCCGATCCAGATCGCAGTGCGGAGATCGACCGCAGAGGCAATTGCGCCGCCTACGATCGTGCCGAGAGGCATGACGCCCCAGACGATGAACCGCATCACGGAGTTCATCCTGCCCTGAAGCCGCTCCGGAGTGATCGCCTGGCGCATGCTCAGCTGAGTGACGTTGTAGACGACGACGCCGAAGCCCATCACGAGCTGGGCGACGATGAGAAACGGGATCGGGTCGTTCGTCGGCGCGAGCGGGATGAGCAGTGCCGCGATACCCGTGGCCGCGCCGAGC
Source organism: uncultured Actinomycetes bacterium (assembly GCA_963724675.1). Lineage (GTDB taxonomy): Bacteria > Actinomycetota > Thermoleophilia > Gaiellales > Gaiellaceae > PALSA-612. The sequence continues at coordinate 354,593 of CAVRVP010000002.1, forward strand.
ACGATCGTCCTGCCGACGCCGATGCGCGTGGCAACCCGGCCCGACGTTATGGCCCCGAGGAGATAGCCGAGGTTCCCGATCGCGAGCACGAAGCCGATCGTCCCCGCGGACATGCCGAGCGTCCGCACGGCGTAGACGAGGAAGATCGACCACATGACGCTGCCGAAGAAGTTGAAGGTGGCGGTCGAGGCTGCGATCCAGCGGAGGTACCTGTGACCGACGACGTAACGCACTCCTTCCGACAGCTCCCCGCGCATGCCGTGGAGCGGCGACTTCCCGGGCGTGCGTTCCGGCACGTCCTCGCGCTTGCGAATCCGCAGGACGAAGAGCCCGGATGCGACGAAGCTGACGGCATCGATGAGGACGGCGACAGGTGCGGTCAGGGCTTGCACGAGCAGCCCGGCCGCGGCCGGGCCGGCGAGCTGGGCGCCGGAGCGTGAGATCTCGAGCTTCCCGTTTCCGTCGACGAGGTTCTCGCGATCGACGAGCGACGGGAGGTACGACTGGTAGGCGACGTCGAAGAAGACCGTGAGGATGCCGACGGCGAACGCGACGATGTACAGCTGCCCCATCGCCAGGACGTCGGCCGCGTAGGCGAGCGGGATCGACGCGTAGAGCAGGGCTCGCCCGAGATCGCCCACGATGAGAATCGGCCGCCGCGGCAGGCGATCGACCCAGACACCGGCCGGGAGGCTGATCAACACGAACGGCGCGAACTGGACGACGCCGAGCAGCGCCACCTCGAACGCGCTGGCGTGGAGCGTCACGATCGCGACGAACGGAACCGCCAGGCCGCCGATCTGCGAGCCGAGCTGGCTGATCGTCTCGGCCGACCAGAGCTTCAGGAAATCGGGATGGCGCCAGAGCCCGCCGCGTGGCCAGATCGCACGCATGTCGCTACGTGCCTGCCTGCTACGCCCGCACGATGCGGATGTCGCCGGAGACGGACTTGGCGGTGACTTCCACCATCGGCCCCCCGTTGACGGGTGGCTCGTCGCCGAGCTTGAGCTCCGACGACGTGTCACCGCTCGTCGACCTCGCGTCGACCCAGAGCTTCGAGCCCGCGCGCACGCCGACCGTGAGGTCGCCAGACACGGACTGCATCGTCACCGTGCCCTGCGCGGCCGATGCGACGCGCGCGTCGCCCGAGATGGTCTTCATGTGCACCGACGAGCTCGCCGCTCCCACCTCGATGTCGCCCGACACCGAGTGGACGGTGGCCGCGCCGACGACGGCGTCGATCTTCGCGTCTCCTGACACCGAGCTCACGGACGCCTTGCCGCCGATCTCCGCGACCGCAACGTCGCCCGACACGGACTTGATGTTCGCCTCGCCGGCGATCTCGTCGAAGCGGAGGTCCCCGGCTGCGCTCCGCACGTCGGCGGTTGCGAACGCGCCGGTGCCGCGAACGTCGGCCGAGTCGGTTGAGACGTCGAGCGTCGACCCGGGAGGAACGCGAACCGCGACGCGCACCTCCGGCCCGCGGCCGAACACGACGCTCAGCCTCGGGCCGCGCCGTCCGCCGACGCGAAAGCCGTGCTGGATGTCGACGACGAGCTCCTGGCGGGCTCCGCCTTGCCGCAGCTCGACCACAGCCTCGGCCACCGCCCGCGCACTGCCGTCGTCCTTCGGAACGATCTCGACGACCGCTTCCGACGTGTCGACGGCCTCGATCTCGACGAGGCCGGCGGGGGCGCGGACCACCAGGTCCACCGCTCCCGCCACGGCGAAGGCCTCGCGCCTCATCGACGCCACCCGCCGACGCCCCTCGGCCGGCGAACTGGGGTCGGCAGCGTGTGCTTCTGCGGCCGCCGGTCGCCGATGAGTTGTACGTAGTCCGGATACGTGAGCCTGAAGTCCATGCCTGTCCCCTCCTCTAGCCCTCGGAGAATCCCGTGAGCCTGTTGCCAAAACCCTTGGGTGAGCTGCCGCGGTGAAGGGCGCGCTTGAGCTCGCGCACGAGCCACGCGTTCACCGAGATGCCTTCGCGTGCCGCCGCATCGTCGATCGCCGTCTTCAGCGAGTCGGGAAGCCGCAGCGAGATGCGGGCTGCCATCGTGTCGTCGGCCGCCGCTGGTGATCCCCACTCCTCGGTTCGCTCCTCGACGTAGACGAGCGACGGCTCCTGCCCGACGAGCCTGATCTCGACGTGGCCAGAGGGAATCTGGCCCGAGATCTCGAGCGTCACTTCCGACAGGAGGTCGAGGAGCCGCAGGCGTGCCGAGCCGCGGAGCGTCTCGCTGAGCCTGTCGGCGGCCTCGGCCACTGCGTCGTCGCCCAGACCGGCCGTCGTGGCGAGATCGGCGATGAGCGCGTCGATGTGGTTGCTCAGCTGCATCGTGACGTCATTATGACGTCACTCTGACATTTGTCAAGCATCTCTTTGCAGTCGCGTCAAGAACGGCTTGAACAAAGGCGTCGAGCGCCTCCAGTGTGCCGTCGTTCACGAACGAGAAGTCCGCCCTGTGCACCTTTTCGTCTTCGGAGAGCAGGCGAGCGGCGCGCTCGTCGACCTGCGCGCCCCGCCGCTCGCGACGCACGTCCTCTGAAGCGGTGACGACGACGACCCTGTCGAACACCGCGTCCGCGCCCGTCTCGTAGAGCAGTGGAATCTCCACGACCGCCACTTCCGCCTCGACGTCTTCGAGCCAGTCGATGTACGCCGCGCGTACACGCGGGTGAATCAGCGCTTCGAGCCAGGCGAGCTCGCCCGGCTCGCGGAACACGACCTCCGCTATCGCGGCACGATCGATCGTGCCGTAGCGCTCCTCGAGGCCCGCGCGGAGCTCGGCGTCCTCGGCATAGAGCCGATGGACGACCTCGTCAGTGGAGAGCGTCGCCGCGCCGTGACGGCGAAACGCCTCGAGTGCCTCGCTCTTGCCGGCGCCGATGCCGCCGGTGAGAGCGACCCTAACCGGCGTCTTCGTCGTCTCCCGCGCTCGCCGCGGCCGGGTCTGCGACGGCTTCGACGAGCTCGGCCTCGTCCACCTCGGCCTCGATCTCGGCCTCCACCTCGGCTTCGGTCTCGACCTCCACCTCGGCTTCCTCAGCCTCACCGTCCACGACCTCCGTCGCTTCGGCTTCGGCCTCCACCACGACGTCCTCGGCCATCTCCTCTACCGACTCGTCGTCGAGAAGCGGTGGCACGTCGTCTGTGAAGACCTCTTCGGAGAGCGCGAGCGGCGGCGCGCCCTCCGGGCGCGGCTGCGGTGCCTCTCCGTCCTCGATCCGCTTCAAGGAGAGCGAAAGACGGCGGCGCTCGGCGTCCATCTCGATGATCTTCACCTGCACGACCTGGCCCTGAGCGACCACTTCGCGCGGGTTTTCGACGTGATGCTGTGCGAGCTCCGAGATGTGCACGAGCCCCTCGACGCCGGGAAGGATCTCGACGAACGCGCCGAACGTGACGACCTTCGTCACCTTGCCCTCGACGACGTCCGAGACCGAGTAGCTGTCGAGAACCTGCTGCCACGGATCGCTCTGCGTCTGCTTCAAGCCGAGCGAGATCCGCTGGCGCTCGCGGTCGATGTCCAGCACCTTCACCTGGACGTCCTGGCCGATCTCGAGCACCTCCGACGGGTGGTTGACGTGGCCCCACGAGAGCTCCGAGATGTGGATCAGCCCGTCCATGCCGTCGAGGTCGACGAAGGCGCCGAAGTCGACGATGTTCGAGATCGTGCCGTCGACGACGTCGCCGGGGTTGAGACGGTCGAGGATCGCCTGGCGCATCTCCTTGCGCTCGTCCTCGAGGACGGCGCGGCGCGAAAGCACGACGTTGTTCCGCGACCGGTTGAGCTCGATCACCTTGCAGCGGAGCTCCTGCCCGAGGAACTCGTCGAGGTCCTGCACACGCCTGATGTCGACGAGCGACGCCGGGAGGAAGCCGCGGACGCCGAGGTCGAGGATCAGGCCGCCCTTCACGACCTCGATCACCTTCCCGTTGATCGGTTCGCCGCTGTCCGCCTTGCGCTCGATCTCCTTCCACGCGAGCTCGAAGCGCGCGCGCTTCTTCGAGAGGATGAGGCGGCCCTCGCTGTCCTCCTTCGTCATCACGAGCGCGTCGATCTCGTCGCCGACGACGACCTCGTCATCCGGGTTGATCGAGCGGCGGATCGACAGCTCGGAGACGGGGATCACGCCTTCCGACTTGTAGCCGATGTCGACGAGCACCTCGTCCTTGTCCACGCGGACGACCGTGCCGTGCACGACCTCGCCCTCCGTGATCTCGGGGAAGGTGGCCTCGTAGTCGGGAATGAGCTCGCCGTCCGGACCGGTGATCCAGACGCCGGGCTCGGCGGTTACTGCTTCGGTGTCGATCGTGTCGTTGGCCATGCGAAAAGGCCGTCCAGTATAGCCGCGGTGCCGAATTCGGCCCGAACTGGCGTACGGTAGAACCTCGACGTGCAAATCACCCTCGTCCGCAACGCCACGCTGATCGTCGAGATCGCCGGAAAGCGGCTGCTCGTCGACCCAATGCTCGACGACGCAGGGGCGCGACCGCCGATCGAGAACACGGCCAACCCTGTCCGCAATCCGACGGTGGAGCTGCCGTTCCCTGCAGAGGAGATTGTTCGCGACCTCGACGCCGTGCTCGTCACCCATCGCCATCGCGATCACTTCGATACACGGGCCGAGGAGCTCCTGCCGCGCAGCGTGCCCGTCTTCTGCCAGCCCGAGGACGACGAGGCTCTGCGCGCGCTCGGCTTCGACACGCGGCCGGTCGGCGACACCGTCGATTGGGACGGCGTCCACATCGTCCGGACGCCGGCGCGTCACGGCTCGGGCAGGATCGCCGAGCTGCTCGCGCCCGTCAGCGGCTTCGTCCTCGACGACCTCTACCTCGCAGGTGACACCGTCTGGTACGAGGCCGTCGCCGAGACGATCGAGCGCTACCAGCCACGCGTCGCCGTCGTGCATGCCGGCGGCGCCGAGTTCACCGAAGGCGGACTGATCGTCATGGGAATCGACGATGTGCGCGAGGTCGCGGCTCGCGTGCCGACGGTGGTTGCGACACACATGGAGGCGATCAACCACTGCTTCCTCTCGCGCGCCGCGCTGCGCGAGGCCGTGCCGGGTGTCCTCGTGCCCGAGGACGGCGAGACGCTCGACCTCTAGCTCTTCGCGTCCGTCCAGCTCTCGCCGGCGCCGACGTCGACCGCAAGCGGCGGGTCGAGGTCGAACGCGCCGCACATCTCCTCGCGCACGAGCGTCTTGATCGCCGACAGCTCCGCGTCCGGGGCCTCGAGCAGCAGCTCGTCGTGCACCTGCAGGACGAGACGCGACGCGCGCCCCTCGTCTCGGAGCCGCTTATGGATCCCGAGCATCGCGACCTTGATGATGTCGGCGTTCGAGCCCTGCATGACGAAGTTGACGGCGAGGCGCTCGCCGAGCGCCCGTGTCTGGCGGCTCGACGTCCGGAGCTCGGGCACCGGTCGGCGGCGACCCAGAAGGCTCGTTGCGTAGCCGTCGCGGATCGCCTGCTCGATCGTCCGCGCGATGAAGTCCTGGACGTGCGGGAAGCGTGCGAGGTAGCGGTCGATGTACTGCTGCGCCTCGTCGCGCGGGATGCGGAGGTTCTCCGAGAGCCCGTACGCCGAGATGCCGTAGACGATCCCGAAGTTGATCATCTTCGCGATGTCCCGTTCGTCGCGGGTGAGCTCGGCCGGATCCTTGCCGAGCACTTCGGCAGCGGTCGCCCGGTGGATGTCCTCGCCACGCGCGAACGCCTCCTTCAGCTTCGGCTCGCCCGAGACGTGCGCGAGGATCCGGAGCTCGATCTGCGAGTAGTCGGCGGAGATGAGCGCGTGACCCTCCTCTGCGACGAACGCCGATCGAATCTCCCGGCCGAGCTCGGTGCGCACGGGGATGGCCTGGAGATTCGGGTTCGACGTCGAGAGGCGCCCGGTGGCAGCCACGGTCTGGTTGAACGTCGTGTGCAGCCGCCCGTCCGACCCGAGCATCTCGGGCAGCGGGCCGAGATACGTGTTGACGAGCTTCGTCAGCTCACGCCACTCCTCGAGCACGGGCACGATCTCGTGCTCGTCGCGGATCGACTGGAGAACGCGCGTGTCGGTCGAGTAACCCGTCTTCCCTTTCCGGCCCGGAGTGAGCCCGAGTGTCTCGAAGAGGACGCGCGCCACCTGCTGCGTCGAGCCGAGCATGAACTCCTCGCCCGCGAGCTCGTGCGCTTTCGCCTCGAGCTCCTCGATGCGCTCGGCAAGCCGCGCGGTGATCTCGCCCATGCGATACGTGTCGATCTGGACACCCGCGTCCTCCATCGCGGCGAGAACGCCTTCGAGCGGAAGCTCGACAGTGTCGTAGAGGTCTTCCAGCCCGCGCTCGCGCAGCCGGCTGCGCATGACGGGCGCGAGACGAAGCGGGAGAGCAGCGGCGCGGATCAGCGCGGTCGTCTCCTCGTCGGTCGCCGGCGAAGGATCGAGCGCGACGCCGTACTCTGCCCCGAGGTCGTCGAGCTCGTATCCGGAGCGCCCCGGCTCGATCAGATAGGCGGCCACGAGCGTGTCGTCGGCAGCCGTCACGCGGAGCGCCTTCGCGTCGTGGCACGCGATCGACCCGTCGAGCTTCTCGGGCTTCGCCGAGAGAGTCACCTCGGCGCCCACGGCGACCGCGCAGCGATCCCCGTCCGCCGCATACCCGAAGGCGCCGTCGGGATGCGGCAGCTCTCCCTCCCGCCAGGCGATCTCCTCGCCCGCTACCTCGGGGCGCTCGGCCGCGGGAAGTGCCTCGTCCAGCTGGTCGATGCGCTGAAGCAGTGCACGGAACTCGAGCTTGCGGAACATCTCCTGAAGCTGAGATCTATCCGGCGGTGCGAGCACGAGCTCGGAGGGATCGCAGTCGATGTCGAGGTCGCGTCGCATCGTGGCGAGCACCTTCGAGCTCCGTGCCTGGTCCGCGTGCTCGGCGATCGCCTTCGCCCGCGCCGGCGAGAGCTCGGACGCGTGTTCGAGCACGTTCTCGAGGGTGCCGTACTTCTCCATCAGCTGCGCGGCCGTCTTGTCGCCGATCCCGGGAATGCCGGGAATCGAGTCGGAGGTGTCGCCCTTCAGTCCGATCAGGTCGGGCACTTTCTCCGGCGGCACGCCCAGTCGTGCCTCCACCTGCGCCGGCGTGTACACGTGGACGTCCGCCACCCCGCGCGGAGTCATCATCAGACACACGTTGTCCGTCACGAGCTGGAAGGCGTCACGATCGGTGGAGACGACACACGTGGGGATCGCTGCCGCATCGGCACGCGTAGCGAGGGTCGCGATCACGTCGTCCGCCTCCCAGCCTTCGAACTCGAGATTGCGGTAGCCAAATGCCTCCACGAGCGGGCGGAAGTACGGAAACTGCTCGCGCAGCAGGTCCGGCATCGGGCGGCGGTCGGACTTGTAGTCCTCGGAGATGGCTGCGCGGTGCACCGGCTTCGTGTCCCAGGCCACGGCGACGCCCTTGGGGCGATAGTCGCTGAGGAGCTTCACGAGCATGTTCGTGAAGCCGAGCAGCGCGTTCGTCGGAAAGCCTTCGCTCGTCACGAGCTCCTCGGGGAGCGCGAAGAACGCGCGGTACGCGAGGTTGTTGCCGTCGACGAGAAAGAGGTCGGCGGCGCGCGCGGGACCGTCTGAGAGGTCGAGCTCCTCGCCGGTGACGGACTTCGGACTCACGTTGCGAGTCTAGTGTGGAGGGATGCGCGTCCCGCTCCTCTCGGGCACCCGGCTGCTCGTCGTCAACGCGCCCGACGACGCGATCGTGCTGGCACCGCCCGCGCCGCCACCGCAGGCGATCACGGACGTCGGCGCCGCCGTGCGGGACGCCCTTCGCTTCCCGCTGGCCGGGCCACCGCTCCATGCCCTCGTTCCCCGTGGGGCGCGGGCGGCGATCGTCACCAACGTGCCCGCGTTGCCGATGCCGAGCGCGCCCGTCGATGCCCGACGCGCGGCCGTTGGCGCCGCGGTCCAGGAACTGCGGAACCTCGGCGTGCCCGACGAGCAACAGACGATCCTCGTGACGGCCGGGCTTGCGCGACGGCCCGGCCGCAGGGAGCTCGATCACATGTTTGCGCCCGCATTCGCACGGGCGTTCCACGGTCGCGTGCGGGTGCACGACGTCGAAGACCCTGATCTCGTCGATCTCGGCGAGCACGACGGAATACGCCTCCGCGTCGCACCGGCTATTGCCGACGCCGATGTCGTCGTCGTCGTCAGCGCCGCCGAGACGGTGCTGCATGGCGGACCGGCGACTCTCCTGGCCGCGGCCGGGCCGGACGCGCTTCGAGCAGCCGGCGACAGTCTCACTGCTCGAGGCACGAGGCTCGTCCGGCTGGAGCCTCGCGCTCGCAGTGGAGCGCGCGCTCGGTCAGCGGGCCGCGCTGATGGGCGTCTCGCTCACTCTCGACCACCCGCGGATCTCCGACACTGCATTCGGCTACCCCTACGACCCGGCGTCGGCAGAGCGCATCGCACGGTCGAAGGCCGCCCGCCTCTTTCAGCTCCTGCCCGGGACCGCTCCGCCTGCGCATCCTTCGCTCGCTGCCGGCGACCCTGACGGCAGCGGCGGCGTTTGCAGGGCCCCCGTCCGTCGCTCACGCAGAGGCCCTCGTCAGGGCGATCGACCTCCGAACAGTGGAGCTCGACGGACCCCTCGACGCGCTCTGCCTCGGCATCCCGCGCATCACGCCACACCTTCCACGAGAGCGCCCGAACCCTCTCCTCGCCGCGTATCTCGGCCTGGGCGTCGCACTACGAATGTGGCGCGACCGGCCACCCGGTGGTGGACGGAGGGACGGTGATCCTCGCCCACCGCTTCCATCGACGTTTCAGCCATCCCACACAACAGCCCTACCGCGCGTTCTTCGGAGCGGTCCGGGGCGGCCTCGACCCGCAGGTGATCTCGGCCGCCGAGCATGCCGCCGCTGCCGACGCCCGCGCGATCGACCGCTACCGCGGAGGGCGCACGTGCCACCCGCGACTGCCGTTCGCCGACTGGGCCGCCGTGCAACCGGAAGCCGACCGTCTCGGCGCCGTGATCGTGGCCGGCTGCCGAGACGCGACTGCCGCGCGCCAGCTCGGCTTCATTCCGTCTCAGAGCGTTCCCGCGGCCATCGAGCTCGCGCTCGGCCGTGCTGGAGAAGGCGCCCGCGTGGGCTTCCTCCTCTCCCCGCCCTATCCCCCGATTCGAACTGCCTGAGCGGCTCGGGCCTACGCAATCCCCAAATACGCCTTCTGCACCGCGTCGTTGGCGGCGAGCTCCTTCGCATCGCCTTCGAGCGCGATCGTCCCCGTCTCGAGCACGTAGCCACGATTCGCCACGTCGAGGGCCATGAGCGCGTTCTGCTCGACGAGCAGCACGGGCGTTCCCTCCTTGTTGATGGCGACGATCGTCTCGAAGATGCGGTCGACGAAGATCGGCGCGAGCCCCATCGACGGCTCGTCGAGCATGAGCAGGCGCGGCTCGCGCCATCATGGCGCGACCGATGGCGCACATCTGCTGCTCGCCACCGGACATCGTCCCGGCTGCCTGGCGTCCGCCGCTCGGCGAGCCGGGGGAAGAGCTCGAAGACGTGGTCCATGTCCTCCTGAATGCCCAGCCTTGTCCTTGCGCTGAAACGCGCCCATCTCGAGGTTCTCGACCACGGACATCCGAGGAAAGAGCTTGCGGCCCTCGGGTGACTGGGAGATGCCGCGCTTGACGATCGTGTGGGCGGGCTCGTTCGTGATGTCGTCGCCCATGAATCGGATCGTCCCGTGGCGCGGGCGGTTGAGACCGTTGATGGAGCGGAGGGTCGTCGACTTGCCGGCGCCGTTCGAGCCGATGAGCGTGACGATCTCCCCCTCGTTGACAATCAGCGAGACGCCCTTGATCGCCTCGATCGTCCCGTAGAACGTCCTGACGCCCTCGAGCTCGAGGATCGGCTTCGCGGCGGCGTTCATACCTTCGCCGCTGCTCCCGTCCCAAGGTATGCCTCGATCACGCGTGGGTCACTCTGAACGTCCTTCGGTGCGCCCTCGGCGATCTTCTCGCCGTAGTCGAGCACCGTGATCCGCTCGGACACGCCCATGACGACCTTCATGTCGTGCTCGATGATGAGGATGGTCACTCCCTCCTCGTCGCGCAGCTTGTGCACGAACACGGTGAACGCTGCCGACTCCTGCGGGTTCATGCCGGCGGTCGGCTCGTCGAGCAGGAGCAGCTTGGGCTGTGTGGCGAGCGCTCGCGCAACCTCGAGCCGTCGCTGGTCGCCGTAGGAGAGGTTCCGCGCGTAGTCGTCCGCGACACCGTGCGAGCGCGCAGTACGCGAGCAGCTCGTGCGCGCGCTCGCGGGCCGTGCGCTCCTCACGCCGGATGCGCGGCGTCCGCAGGATGCTGCCGATGATGCCGCCCTTGATCCGGCAGTGCATGCCAACGAGGACGTTCTCGAGGGCCGTCATCTCCTGAAACAGGCGGATGTTCTGGAACGTCCGGCCGATCCCGCGTTCGGTCACGTAATGCGGCGGACGGCCCGTGATGTCCTCGCCGGCGAGCTCGATGACGCCCGCGGTCGGCTTGTAGACGCCCGTGAGCATGTTGAAGAACGTCGTCTTGCCTGCACCGTTCGGCCCGATCGAGCGCGACGATCGAGCCTTGCGGGATCGTGAAGTCGACGTCGTTCACGGCCGTGAGCCCGCCGAACTCCTTGCGCAGCGCGGCCGTCGTGAGCAGGTTCGCGGCCACGCTACTCCTCCGGCCCGCCGCGCACGTCCATCAGCGGCTGATCGTGGACGCCGACCTCGAACTCCTGCTTGCGCCTCGCCTCGGGGAAGAGCCCGTACGGGCCGGAAGAGCATGACGACCACGAGAATGACGCCGTAGATCCCGAACTGGACGGCGGGAACGTCGACGCAGCCGTTCGAGATCACTTGCCCGGCCTCCGGCGAGCTCCCGCAGGGGAGAACGTGCTCGTTCAGCCAGCCGCCGAGGTTCGCGAGGCCTTCGGTGTTGAGGTACGAGAGGAAGGCCGCGCCCGCGATGACACCCCAGACGTTGCCCATGCCGCCGAGGATGACCATGCAGAGGATGAAGATCGAGACGTTGAAGTTGAACGAGTCCGGAAACACGCCTTGCTGATACGTCGCGAACCATGCACCGGCGACGCCGCCGAAGAACGCGCCCGACGCGTACGACCATGTCTTCGTGCGCATGAGCGGGATGCCCATCGCGGCGGCGGCCGTCTCGTCCTCGCGGATCGCGATCCAGGCCCGGCCGAGGCGTGAGTCGCGTAGGCGGATCGAGCAGAACAGCGTGATCAGGACGAGCGCGAGCGCGCCCCAGTAGACGAGATCGACGAAGTCGCCGACGAAGTCGCCGTTCTTGCCTTCGAACCAGCCGATGGACGTCGAGGAAGTTCGCCGGTAGAAAGACCTTGTCGTGCAGCCACGAGCCGAATCCCGGCGGGTCGATCGGGTTGATCCCCGGCGGGCCGTTCGTGAGGTTGAAGCCGAAGCCACCTTCGTCGCCGTTGCGGGCGACCTGCGCGACCATCTCTCCGAAGCCCAGCGTGACGATGGCGAGGTAGTCACCGCGTAGACGCAGCGTCGGCAGCCCGATGACGATCGCCGGCGAAGGCCGTGATGATGGCGCCGATCAGCAGGACGAGCCAGATGGAGATATGGATGCCGCCGACACCCGGGAACACGCCGACCGCGCCGAACGAGAAGTCGAGGCTCGGCTTGCCGGTGAACGACGTCCGGGCCCGCGAAGTGCGGCGAGGCGAACCACGCGGCCGTGTACGCGCCAATGGCGTAGAAGGCGACGTAGCCGAGGTCGAGGAGGCCCGCGTAGCCGACGACCATGTTCAGGCCGAGAGCCATCATCGTGAAGATGGCCATGATCACCATCGTGTCCATGCTCGGCAACGTGCTGAAGATCGGGATGTCGAACAGCCAGTCCTCGGCGACGAGAAACGGGTAGATGACGGCAATCACGAGCGCCGTGACCGGCAGCGCGGTCCGGCGCCAGCGCCGCGGCATCAGGTAGAGCGCGTACGTGATGGCGAGCAGGACGACGAGCGTCAGGCTGAGCGTTGCTCCCAGCGCAAGCGAAACACGCACCACGACAGCCGCGACGACGACCGGCGGTATTGCCTTGCGCCAGAACGGGCTGCGGACGCCGATCGCGTCGAGAGCGCGACCGCTCAGCTGGGACAACCGTGACACCGGGAGCTAGCTCCCCTCCGGAACGTGCTCCCCGAGGATGCCCTGCGGCCGGAAGACGAGGATGAGGATGAGGATCCCGAAGATGATCGACGTCGTCCACGCCGGGCCGGGCGCGTTCCACGAGAGCCCATTGTTGAAGGCCTCGATCAGGCCGATCAGCAACGCGCCGAGCACCGCCCCTGGGAGGTTGCCGATACCTCCGAGCACGGCTGCGGTGAACGCGATCAGGCCCAGCGTGAAGCCGTTATCGAAGCGCACCGTCGTGAAGTAGAAGGCAAAGATCACGCCTGCCGCGCCGGCCAGTCCGCCGGCGATGAGGAACGTGAACGAGATCGTCCGGTTGACGTCGATCCCCATCATCGCGGCGGCGTCCTTGTCCTGCGCGGTCGCGCGCATCGCCTTCCCTTGCCGCGTGTACTGCACGAGCCACATGAGGGCGAACGAGCACCGGCACGGTCACGAGCACGACGAACAGCCGGTCCCACGTGTACGACACGCTGCCGATCGCGAAGATCTTCCCCGTCCGGCAGCGTCTTGTCGACCGAGGTCGTCTCCGTCCCCTTCCAGACGATGGCGACGTTCTGGAGGATGAACGACATGCCGATCGCAGTGATCAACGGCGCGAGACGCGGCGCGTTTCGCAGCGGCTTGTAGGCGATCCGTTCGACCGACACGTTGATGAGCCCGCACCCGATCATGGCCACAGCGAGCGAGATGAGGATGACGGGCAGGACGGATCCGAACGACGACGCCTCGGTCAGACCGAAGGCGGTGATCAGCGAGGCGGCCATCATCGCGCCGAGCATGAACACGTCGCCGTGGGCGAAGTTGATCAGCTCGAGAATGCCGTACACAAGCGTGTAGCCGAGCGCGACGAGAGCGTAGAGCGCGCCGTTCGTCACCCCGATCAGGAAGACGCGGAACCACTGCTCGGGTGCGAGGTACGAGGTTGTAGCCGAGCCAGACGAGAACGATCGCGACGAGCGAGAGGCCGATGACGGGAATGACGTACTCGGACGGCCTCCGCCGGTGCGTCACGTGCTCTGCGTGTGCCTGGGTCGCCATCGATCACATCCTCGGAAAACAGCTGGGGGAGGACTCTAACGCCCTCCCCCAGCGGCAAGCGAGTACTACCTACGACGAAGCTCCTAGCAGGCCGCCTTCACCTGGACATATGAGTAGAACTTGCCCGCGGTGCCGACGAGCCTGTCGAAGCTGATCGTCTTGAACGGGCAGATATCCCCGTTCTTGTCGAACTGGAACGTGCCCATGATGCCGTCCTTCACCTTCGTCTTGAAGACGTTCCTGACGACGGAGAGGCGGTTGCCGGTCGAAGCCGCGATCGCGCTGAGCATGATGTCAGCGGTCTGCGCGGCGTACACGGCGTACGGATCGACGACAGAGCGGCCCTGGTACTTCGCGAACGCCTTCAGGAACGCCTTGCCGTTCTTGCCCAGCAACGAGATCGGGAGGCCGGCGTAGGAGATGTACATCCCCTGCGCGGCCGCGCCGGCTGCCGCGGTCGCCGAGTACGGCGTGAAGCCGTCCGGAGCGGCGAGCGTGACGCCCTTGCCGAGCACTGCGCCGATGTCCTTGATCAGCTTGACGCCGTTGTTGCAGACGATGCCGGCGAGGTAGACCGACTGCGCGCCGGTCGCCTTGATGCGCTCACCGATCGCCTCGTAGCTCGCCGCCTTCGCGTCCCATGGCTCGAAGCCCGACACTGTCAGGCCGATCTTCTGAGCCCTCGTCCGGAAGGCGTTGGCGACGCCCTTCCCGAACGACTGGTTGTCGTGAAGGATGTAGACGCTCTTCTTCTTGAGCTTCTTGAGCAGATCCGCGGCGAACGGGCCCTGGTAGTCGTCGGACGTCGCCACGCGGGCGTAGTTGCGGATCTTCGTCGGGTAGTAGATGTTCGGCTCGCCGGGATCGTTCCACGGCGCGAAGTGGGTGAGGCCCACGTTCGTGTTCGCGGAGCTGATCATCGCCACCGGCCCGCCGGCTGCCCTGTTCAGGATCGGCACTTCGAGCTTCGCGCACCCGGAGTTGAACGTCCCGAGCACACCTATGACCGTCCTGTCGGCTGCATATGCCCGCGCGTTGGCCGTGCACTTCTCGGGAGCCCAGCCACCCTGCTGTGCGGTGGAGTCGTCGCAGGACTGGTAGCCGACGGTGTACGGCCCGGCGTGGAACCCGTACTTCTTCTCGAGCACGTACTGGATGGCCTTGACCATCGACAGCGGCTGTGCACGTCCGGCGCCCTGAAGCGGCAGGTCGGACGCGATGATGAACCTCGGGCTAGCCGCGATCCCTTGTAGAAGATCGGCGTACACGACGACGCGGCAGCTTCGCCGCCGCGGTCGGGCCGGTCTTGCCGACGGCTGAACCCGCGACGGCCAGCGAGACAGCTGCCGCGATCGGGATCACCGCCAAGAATGCCTTCTTCACAGAACCTCCTTCTCTCCCTCGACGCTCGATACAGAAGCAGAGAAGTATTAGCCCTACGACTCGTGATTGCAACTCGGCTTCTTGCAGCGCGGGCGCGCTCTATCCTGAGATCGCGCCGAAGTGGCGGAACTGGCAGACGCGCCGGACTCAAAATCCGGTGGGGGAAACCCCGTGAGGGTTCGAGTCCCTCCTTCGGCATCGGCATCCGCCGCGCCTCGGCTCGTGGGCTACGGTGCCCTGCCATGTCCGACTTCGGCTGCCGGACGATGACCGGGACGCTGCGCCGCGTGCTCGTGCGACCGCCGAGCCGGGCAGCGACCGCGCTGTGGGAACCCTTCGGTTGGCGCTCCGAGCCCGATCCCCAGAGGCTGGCTGCCGAGCACGAAGCGTTCTGCGCGACGCTCGAAGCCGCCGGCGCGGAGCTCGTCCTCGCCGATCCGCTCGACGACGATCCGGACGCCGTCTATGCCTTCGACCCGTGCGTCGTGACCGAGCTCGGCGCGCTGCTCATGCGGCCCGGGAAGGATGCGCGCCGCCGAGAAGTGGCGGCCGTGGAAGGCGACCTATCCCGCCTCGGCGTCCCCGTGGCGGCGCGCATCGAGGAGCCGGCGACGGCCGAGGGCGGCGACTTCATCCGGCTCGACGAGCGCACCCTGCTCGCTGGGCGGGGGTACAGGACGACCGACGCCGGGATCGCGACCATCGCCGACGCACTCCCGGGAGTCGACCTCCACTCCTTCGATCTGCCGTACTGGCAGGGCCGAGACGAGGTGATGCACCTGCTCTCGCTCCTCTCGCCGCTCGACGCCGACCTTGCCGTCGGGTACCTCCCGCTCCTGCCCGTGCGGCTCGCCGAGCTTCTCTCCGAGCGCGGTATCGAGGTCGTCCCGGTCCCCGACGAGGAGTTCGAGACGATGGGGACGAACGTCCTCGCGCTCGCGCCGCGCGTCGCGCTCTGTCTCGACGGGAACCGCGAGACCCGCCGCCGACTGGAGGCCGCCGGCGTGGACGTGGTCGTCTACCGCGGCGACGAGCTGTCGCTCAAGGGCGACGGCGGGCCGACCTGTCTGACCATGCCCTTGCTACGCGACTAGGACGCGAGTAGCTCGGCGAGCGGGAACGACCGGTGCTGCCGCGGCGGCACGAGGAAGTTCTGCCGGTGCGTCGTCTCGAGGACGATGTTGAAGCCCTGTTCGCGCGAGTGGTCCTCGAACTCGAGCGTCGTGCCGTCCGGCAGCACGCCGTCCATGGCCAGGCGGTTGCGGCGAAAGTCGTCGCTCGAGGGGTTGAAGACGGCGAAGTGGAGCCCGGCGGCCGGCTCTGCGCTGAAGGCGTCACGCGCGCGATCGGCGGTCCAGAAGAAGGGGTTGTCGAGCGTGTTGAAGTCGGCACGTTGCGGGATGCGCCGTGCCCTTCGGGTAGCGCGTCCCGTCAGGCCCCGTGACCTCGGCCGCGAGGCGTGACGACGGCTGGATCGAGCCCGAGTGGCCAATCCGCTTGTACGACGCATAGTCGGCCGACACCTGTTGTGCGCTCTGTACGTCGTCGGGACCTTGGGCGACGGTCAGCGTGCCCTCCGCGACGTCGAGCCCCGGCCTGAACGTCGTGTCGACCCGCTCCTGGTGGTTGAACTGGAGGTACCAGAACTCGAGATCCTCGAAGAGGTGCGAGAGGTGCATGTTCGTCCCGTGGGCGAAGTAGCCCGCCGGGCCGAGGTCGATCCAGCCCAGAGTCTCGAAGTTCGCGATGCGGGTCGGCCCGAGGCCCTGCTTCTGCGTCGACGTGAAGCCGAGGAAGAGCTCGGACGTAGCGGGAATGAGATCCGCGCCGGGAATGCCTGCTGCCGTCGCCATCTGCTTCGGCAACCCGACCGAGCCGTCGAAGCCGCCGCCGGCGAATCCCTTGCGGATGCTCGTGATCGTGAACAGATCGTCCCCGTCCGGGAAGATCGTCTTCGCGCCCTCGCTGATCGCATCGAGCGTGTCGCTGCGCAGGAGCACGGCGACGTCGTTCGCTTCGAGGATCGTCCCGGACGGATCGCTCGGGAAGCGCTCCGCGTCGGCGAGGGCACGTACGGTCTTCGACGACGACGCCGTCGCGCGCTGGTCGACCGGAAGATGTCGCTGGGCCTGACCGCTCACGTACCGGTCGAAGTACGGCAGTCCCCAGGCGACAGTCACTCCGAGACCGGCCGGCGTCGCCTCGAAGCGCTCGTCGAGCGCCCGCAACCGGTCCTCGAGCTCGGCCTGCGCGGCCCTCAGCTCGGCCGGCCGCTCGCCCACACGCACGGTCGCCGTGACGATCTGATGATGGAGCGGGGGCACGAGCACCTCGACGTCGTTGTCGACCACGACCCTGACGCCGTCGAGCAGGTGCTGCTCCGGCGTCAGCCCACCGGCTGCCGGCCTCGGAGGGGCGTCGGCGAGCTGGTCGACGAGCTCGTAGATGCCTGCCGCCGCCAGCGCCCCCGCCGCGGCGCCGCCGATGAGTTGACGGCGTGTGAGGCGCACGTGCGGCGTCAGACGGTCGGCTCGAGCGGTGCGAGCCGGCGCGCCATGCGATCGAGGTTCCGCACGACGTCCTTGTACGTGTACGGCGCGACGACGTGCTCGGAGATCGTGTACAGGGTGCCGTTCTTCCGCCATGCGTAGAGCACGTGCCAGGCGTCGATGCCCTGATTCACGGTGTAGACGGTCGCCGTGAGGCCGCCGACCCTTCGCGTCTCGCGCTTGTCCGAGAAGCACGGAACCGGCTTCCGCGACGTCTTGCCGCCGACCGTGAGCGTCTCCTCACAGGTCGGGATCGTCGTCCGTCCGGGATACCCGCGGAGGTTCACGTGCACCTCGCGCGAGACGCCCCCGTCGCTGTCGACCCAGAGGAAGCTGACGAGGTAGGACGAGTCCTTCTCGTCCACCCAGCGGCCGTTGTCGTACGAGCCGTCCATGTCGCCGTCGAGCGGATACGGCAGCCAGCCCGGGCAGTAGACGGTCGCGCCGACGTCGTTCGCGAGTCGCTGCCAGTCGGCTCGCCATGCCTTCGGGCACGACACGTGCTCGGCGGCGGTCGCGGATCCTGACGACGAGCCGCTGCCGCCACACCCCGCGATCGCGCCTGCCAGCGCTATGGCCAGCGTTGCAGTGACGAGCGCGCCTTTCACGTGCGAAGAGGGTAGCCCCAGCGAACCGGCGGGGCCGGGTGCTACGAGCGGATGAGCACGGCGTCGACCCCCGCGCGTTCGAGCGCGTTGACGTCGTCCTCCGTCGGCGCAAGCAGTTCTGCGACGGCGAGCTTCCCGGCGGGGACGTCCGGGAGCAGCTCCAGCACGCGGTCGACGGCATCGGCGTCAGGCTCGACGTCGCGGGTCGAGAGCAAGACGATCTCGGGATCGAGCTCGGCGAGCACACGCTCGAGCTCTTCCTCGTCCCGGACGTCGACGACGCATTCCAACCCGAGGGCGAGCGCCTCCTCGTAGCGATCGACGAGCGCGTCACCGTGGCTCTCCGCGACCAGGAGCCAGGCATCGGCACCCGCCCGCTCGGCGTCGGCCGGCGAGTCCCCTCGCGCCACAACCGGCACTGCCGACGTGGCCGGGACCGCATGCGGCGCCGCGACGAACGCCCTCGCATCGAGATCGGCGACATCGCCACCGTCGAGCTCGACGAGGATCGAGATGCCGTCTCCCTCGGAGATCGACTCGCTCAGGCGACGCCTACCGGGCACGAACGACGGATCGTAGACGGCCGGGCCGCTCAGCGCCCGATCGGGTGCCAGACGGTCTTCAGCTCGAGGAACGCCGCGATCTCCCACAGGCTCTGATCGCCGGCCGGCCCCCGAACGACGCGCTTGACGTTCTCCGCAGCGGCGCGTTCCAGGTCTTCCGTCAGGCCGTCTGCACCGGCGAGGTCGATGGCGTTCACGTCCATGTGCGACGCGAGCCACGGCGCGAGCTCCGCCTTCAGGCCGGTGAGGATGTTGACGACGCCACCCGGCAGATCGGACGTCGCGAGCACCTCCGCGAGCTCCATCGCCGCCAGCGGATGGCGTTCGGACGCGACGGCCACGACGGCGTTCCCGCTGACGATCGCCGGCGCGAGGCGCGCGACGATGCCCGCAAGCGGTGGCTCCTCGGGGCAGAGCGTTCCCACGACCCCGGTCGGCTCGGGAACCGTGAAGTTGAAGTACGGCCCGGACACCGGGTTCGCCGAGCCCAGGGCCTGGGCGAGCTTGTCGGCCCAGCCGGCGTACCAGACCATCGTGTCGACGGCCGCGTCGACCTCCTCCGGCCCCGACGACACGGCGGCGAGGTCGGCCCTTCGCGCCTCCATCATCTCGGCGGCGCGGTAGAGGATCTGCCCACGGTTGTAGGCGGTGCGCCCGGACCAGCCGGGGAACGCCTCGCGCGCGGCTCGCACCGCATCCCGCACGTCCTTGCGCGACGCGCGCGCGATGTTCTGCCCTTCGACCTCGAGCGAGCGTCCCGACTCGGAGCGCGGAAAGGCGCCGCCGATGTAGAGCTTGTACGTCTTCTTGACGGGAAGTCGGGTCATTGGCCCTTCTGGACACCTGCGTAGGTACCCGTGACCTCCTCCCCGCGTCGATCGTAGCGCCGCTCGACGCGCGCGCCGGTCGCGACTTCGTGCCGAGTCTGCGCCATTCGCCGCTCGGTCACTCGAACTCCAGGTACGGCTCCAGGCCGTGCAGGCCGCCCTCGCGCCCGAACCCCGACTCCTTGTAGCCGCCGAACGGCGACGCGGGGTCGAAGCGGTTGTACGTGTTCGCCCAGACCACGCCGGCGCGGAGCCGCTCTGCCATCCAGAGGATGCGCGAGCCCTTGTCCGTCCAGACGCCGGCCGACAGGCCGTACGGCGTGTTGTTCGCCTTCTCCACGGCCTCGTCCGGCGTCCGGAACGTGAGGACGGAGAGCACCGGGCCGAAGATCTCCTCCTGGGCGATCCGGTAGCTCTGCGCAACGTCTGTGAAGACCGTCGGCGCGAACCAGTAGCCGCGCTCGGGGAGCCGGCACGGCGGCTGGAAGATCTCCGCGCCCTCCTCCTCCCCCGCCCGCACGAGCTCGGCGATCTTGTCGAGCTGCTGCCGCGAGTTGATGGCGCCGATGTCCGTGTTCTTGTCGAGCGGGTCACCGACGCGAAGCGTCCCCATGCGGCGCTTGAGCTTGCGGATGACGTCCTCGTAGACCGACTCCTGCACGAGCAAGCGGCTGCCCGCGCAGCAGACGTGTCCCTGGTTGAAGTAGATGCCGTTGACGATGCCCTCGACCGCCTGGTCGAGAGGGGCGTCGTCGAAGATGACGTTCGCCGCCTTGCCGCCGAGCTCGAGCGTGAGCTTCTTGGCCGTGCCGGCGACCTGGCGCCGGATCGCCTTGCCGACCTCGGTCGAGCCCGTGAACGCGATCTTGGCCACGTCCGACTCGACGAGATCCGCTCCCGTGCGGCCGTCGCCGGTGACGATGTTGACGACGCCGGCGGGGATCTCGGCCTGGCGGAGCACGTCGCAGAAGAGAAGCGCCGTGAGCGGCGTCGTCTCTGCGGGCTTCAGCACGACGGTGTTGCCCGTCGCGAGCGCGGGAGCGATCTTCCAGGCGAGCATGAGGAGCGGGAAGTTCCACGGGATGATCTGGCCGGCGACACCGAGCGGGCGTGGGATGCGATTCGGGAACGCGTACTCGAGCTTGTCCGCCCACCCGGCGTAGTAGAAGAAGTGCGCCGCGGCGAGTGGGAGATCGACGTCGCGCGACTCGCGGATCGGCTTGCCGCCGTTCAGCGACTCGAGCACCGCGAACTCGCGGGAGCGCTCCTGGAGGATGCGCGCGATCCGGAACAGGTACTTGGCCCGCTCCGAGCCGGGCAGCGCCGACCAGCCGTCCTCGAAGGCCGACTGCGCGGCGTCCACCGCGAGGCGCACGTCCTCTGGGCCTGCGTGGGCGATCTCGGCGAGGGGCTCCTCGGTGGCGGGGCTGATCGTGGTGTACCACTCGCCCGACCGCGGCTCGAGCCACTGGCCGCCGATGAAGAGGCCGTAGCGCTCGTCGATCGAGACGATCTCGCGCGCCTCGGGGGCGTCGGCGTAGTCCCAACCGGCCGGGACCGGCGTCGCAGTCTGCGTCTTCTCGAGGTCAGTCAACGGTGAAGTAGTCCGGGCCCTGGTAGTGCCCCGTCTTCTCCTTGTGGATCTGCATCAGCACGTCGTTGAGGAGCGACGATGCTCCCAGGCGGTAGAGGTCGGGCGTCAGCCAGTCGGGGCCGAGTGTCTCGTAGAGCTGCACGAGGTACTGCACAGCCTGCTTCGCGCGCCGGATGCCGCCGGCCGGCTTCATGCCCACCATCCGACCGGTCTCGTCGTACACGTCCCGGATCGCCTCGAGCATGACGAGCGTCACGGGAAGCGTCGCGGCCTGCGGAAGCTTGCCGGTCGACGTCTTGATGAAGTCGGCGCCCGCCGCCATGGCGAGGATCGAGGCGCGCCGGACGTTGTCGTACGTGCCGAGCTCGCCGACCTCGAGGATCACCTTCAGGTGCGCGTCACCGGCTGCGGCCTTCACGCGACATGATCTCGTCGTACACACGCGCGTACCGGCCGGAGAGGAAGGCACCGCGGTCGATGACCATGTCGACCTCGTCCGCCCCCATCGCGACGACCTCCTCCGTCTCGCGCACCTTCACGTCGATCGGAGACTGGCCCGACGGGAACGCCGTGGCCACGGACGCAACCTTCACGCCCGTGCCGCGCAGCCGCTCGACGGCCGTCGGCACGAGATTCGGGTAGACGCACACGGCGGCCACCGACGGCGTCGTCGGGTCGGACGGATCCGGCCGGACGGCCTTGGAACAGATCGCGCTGACCTTGCCAGGGGTGTCCTGGCCCTCGAGCGTCGTGAGATCCATCATGCGGATCGCGAGCTCGAGCGCGAAGAGCTTCGACTCCCGTTTGATCGAGCGCGACGCGAGCGCCGCCGCGCGCGCTTCGACCGCAACTTCGTCGATCGAGCCGATGCGGGGCAGGCGCGGCTCGAGCGGCAGCTCGAATCCACGGGCGAGCACGGGGCTCTGGGCCATGCCCTGAGTGTAGTCCTGGGCGGGCGCCACACGGCCGGCCGGGTTCGGGCATATGCTCCGCCGACTACCCACCAATCGCCGGAGGGCACCAGTGAAGAACGCAGCAGCCATCCTCATCGTCCTTGTCAGCGCAATCGCCATCGCCGGATGCGGCGGCGGCGGAGGCAGTAGCGACGCGCTGTCCAAGGAGGACTACGAGTCACAGATGCAGGCGCTCCAGGCCGACCTCAGCACGACCGGGGACGAGCTCCAGCAGGCGTTCTCCGACCCATCGGACGTCAACGCGATGGCTGACGGGCTGAACAAGGCGGCCGATCTGCTCGACGAGGCATCGACGAGCCTCGCAGACATCACCCCGCCGGACGACGTGGCCGAGCCTCACCAGGCGATGATCGACCAGTCTGCGGCAGCCGCGGACAAGATTCGGGAGTTCGCGAACGACGTGAAGACGAAGCCGCTGGCGGAGCTCCAGTCCTCGCTCGCCGAGTTCGGCAACCTCGAGGAGTTCGCGGCGCTCCAGAAAGCCGTGAGCGACATCCAGGCGAAGGGCTACGACATCGGCGGCACGGGAAGCTGAACGGATCGGCTCGGGCTCTGGGCTCGCCTTCTGGGCACGCCTAGAGTCCGAGCCGCTCCAGCAACGCCTCGTCACGACGCCAGCGTGGGCGCACCTTGACGAGCAAGTCGAGGTAGACCTCTCGGCCGAGCAGCTGCTCGATCTCGGGGCGCGCGCGAATGCCGATCTCCTTCACGATGCGGCCGCCCTTCCCGACGACGATCTGCTTCTGAGACTCCGTCTCGACGACGACCGCGGCGCGCACGAGCGCGTCCGTCACCTCCTCGACATCCACGTAGATCGCGTGCGGCACCTCCTCCCGCGTGAGCGCAAGCGCCTTCTCGCGCACGAGCTCGGCGATCTGCGTCTCCGTGGACAGGTCCGTACGCGAGTCGGTCGCGAAGTACGCGGGGCCTTCAGCGAGCAGCGAGATGAGCTCGTCGCGGAGCTCACCGATGCCGTCACCCGTCTTCGCGCTCACGGGATGGAGGGCGTGGAACGACCCGAGCTTTGCCGCCGCCATCATCTGCTGAGCGACGTGGCTCGGCTTGAGCCGGTCGACCTTGTTGACGACGATCACGACGGGCACGCCGAGCCCGAACACCCGCTCGGCGATGAAGCGGTCGCCGGCGCCGATCCGCTCGCGGCAGTCGACGACGAAGGCCACGGCGTCGACGTCCTCGAAACCTCGGTCGACAGTCCTCTGCATCCGCTCCGTCAACGCGTCGCGCGGGCGCTGGAAGCCCGGAAGGTCCGACAGCACGAGCTGGTAGCCGTCGCCGTTCGCGACGCCGAAGATCCGCCTTCGCGTCGTC
The DNA here is from genome assembly GCA_963724675.1 of uncultured Actinomycetes bacterium. Taxonomy (GTDB): domain Bacteria; phylum Actinomycetota; class Thermoleophilia; order Gaiellales; family Gaiellaceae; genus PALSA-612. Next base: position 377,676 of record CAVRVP010000002.1, read on the forward strand.
TGCGGCTTGTCGGAGACGATCGCCACCTTGCCGCCGCACAGCGCGTTCACGAGCGTCGACTTGCCGACGTTGGGCCGTCCCGCGACGGCGACGAAGCCCGATCTCACAGCTCGAACGTGTCGGGCAGGAGATCGGCGGGCGTCGCGACGACGAGCTCGCCGCCCGCCCGCGCGTAGACGACCCGGTCGAGGCCGAGCTCGTGGAGCCACTGGCGGCAGCCGCCGCACGGCGACGCCGTGATCGCGATCAGCTCGAAGTCGCCTGCGTGGCAGCCGGCCGTGATCGCACCCGTGAGCGCCGACTTCTCCGCGCAGACGCCGAGCGGGTACGCGGCGTTCTCGACGTTGACACCGAGGAACACCCGGCCGTCACGCGTCCGCACGGCCGCGCCGACGAGGAATCGCGAGTACGGGGCATACGCGTTGCTCGCAACCTCGACCGCGGCGTCGTAGAGCGACCGGTCGGCAGCGTCGATCGCCATCAGTCGAAGAACAGCTGGAAGACGACGAGCGTGACGAGCGCGCCGAGCAGGGCGCCGTACGTCACCTCGAGCGCCGAGTGGAAGCCGGCTTCGACACGCGTCTGGGCTACGAGGAGAGCCATGAGCAGCATGATCGACGAGACGAGGAATCGGTGCTCCCCTTCGCCGACGATGTACGTCACGGCCATCCAGCCGGCGAACGCGATCGCAGCGTGCCCGGACGGGAGGCCGCCGCGCAGCGGCGTGCCGCGCCCCGTCCACGCTTTCGTCGCGACGACGACGAGCGTCACGAGCACGAGGGCGGCCGCGGTCATGGTCACCGGCGCGTTGCGAAGCCGGTCGAGCGCGCTCGTCGCGGGATCTGAGATCTGCCGGGCGAACACGAGATACCCCACGCCGACGGCGGTGATCGCGGCGATCAGGACGGCCCCGGCGGCGATGTCCTTCGCGAGCTTCGCCAGCGGGTCGAACGAGGTCGTCGAGACGTCGATCGCCTGCTCGACGGCGGAGTTGATCATCTCCGCGACGAGGACGAACGAGATGGCGATCATGAGCGCGATCAGCTCGAAGCGCGTGACGCCCTCCCAGACGGCGGCCACGAGAACGATGATCGCGACGGCGAAGTGGATGCGCATGTTCCGGTGCGTCCGGAGGACGTGGATGATCCCCTCGATCGCGTGGTTGAAGCTCTCGATCAGCGACAGGCTTCGCCTCACGCGTATCGCTCCTCACGCGCCGTCATCTCCGCTCCGTGGTCGTACCCGAGCAGGTGGAGCGCCCCGTGGACGAGCCGCGGCTGCCACGCGTCGCCTGTCACCGCGGGGCAGATGACACAGTCGCCGAGCTGGCGCGGCAGGCCTGCGGGGAGGTCGTCGCGGCCGTCGATCGGGAACGACAGGACGTCCGTCGTCTCGTCGATTCCGAGATGGTCGCGTTTGAGCGAGCGCATCTCGTCCGGGCCGACGAACGCGACCCCGAGCTCGCCTTCCTCGACTCCCTCGCCCTGGAGAACACGCCGGGCGAGCGCGACCACCGCGGGCTCGTCGATCTCGACCCCGCTCCGATTCACGACCTCGACCACGAGCACGAATCTACCGCCGGTTGTCTGAGCCGGACTCCTCGGCGTGGAGCACGGTACGCCTCGACGATCCGCTGGACGATCTTGTGACGCACGACGTCCTCGTGGCCGAAGCGGACGAAGGCGATCCCTTCGATCACGCCGAGGATGCCCTCGACCGTCAGGAGGCCGGAGCCCTGCTCGCGCGGCAGGTCGATCTGCGTCGCGTCGCCGGTCACCACCACCTTCGAGCCGAAGCCGAGCCGGGTGAGGAACATCTGCATTTGCTCCGGGCTCGTGTTCTGCGCCTCGTCGAGGATGATGAACGAGTCGTTGAGCGTGCGCCCGCGCATGAACGCGAGCGGCGCAACCTCGATCGAGCCCTTGTCCATGTACGCGGTCAGCCGGTCCGCGTCGAGCATGTCGTACAGCGCGTCGTAGAGCGGCCGCAGGTAGGGGTCGACCTTCGCAAGGATGTCGCCGGGGAGAAAGCCGAGCCGCTCGCCCGCCTCGACGGCCGGGCGCGTGAGGATGATCCGGCCGACCTCGCGCTCCTGGAGCGCACGCACGGCGAGCGCCATCGCGAGGTACGTCTTGCCGGTGCCGGCGGGCCCGATCCCGAACGTGATCGTGTGGTCTCGGATCGCGTCCACGTATCGCTTCTGGTTGACCGTCTTCGGCGCGATCTTCTTGCCGCGATGGCGCCACACGACGTCGTCGAACACGTCGCGGATGTCCGCCGCCTGGTCGAGTGCGCCGAGCACGGCGTCCACCGTGCTCGGGCCGATCTCGTGGCCTCCCTCGACGAGGTCGACGAGCTCGTCGACCACCACCTTCGCCTCCGCGACGCGGTCGTCGTCGCCGTCGAGCGTCAGGCGGTTGCCGCGCAGGTGGATCGAGCAGCCGAGCCGGTCGCGGAGCGAGTCGATGACACCGTCGGAGACGCCGGCCAGCTCCGCGGCGACGTCGTTCGAGACGGTGAGGACCTCCTGCATCGCCTCAGGCGAGCTTCTCGCGGACGAGCTGGCTGACGACGGAGCCGTCGGCACGGCCGGCGATCTGCGGCATCACGTCCGCCATCACGCGACCGAGGTCGCGCATGCTCGTCGCACCCACCTCCGCGATCGCATCGTCGACGATCTGCTCGAGCTCGTCTTCCGACAGCGGCTCCGGCATGAACTCCTCGAGGACGACGAGCTCGCCCTCCTCCTGCTCCGCCTGTGCTTCGCGACCGCCGGCGCGGAACGCCTCGATCGCCTCTTGTCGCCGCTTCCGCTCGCGCTGGAGCACCTGCAGCTCCTCATCGTCGGACAGGGGCCGCTGAAGATCCTTCTCCGCCGTCCGCAACGCGTTGAGGAGGAGGCGCAGGGTGTCGCGCCGGTCGGCGTCCTTCTCCTTCATCGCTGTCGTGAGGTCGTCCTCCATGCGCGCGATCAGCGAGCTCATCCCATCCCTCCGAGCGAGCGGCCGCCGAGGATGTGCCAGTGCAGGTGGAACACCGTCTGACCGGCCCCCGAGCCGGCGTTCACGACGACGCGGTAGTCGTCGAGCCCTTCCTGCGCTGCCGTCTCGGCGATGAAGTCGAGCATGTGCTTCGCCTCGGCAGGCTCGAAGTCGGCGATGTCGCGAAAGGTGTCGACGTGGCGCTCGGGGATGACGAGGAGGTGCGAAGGCGCCCGCGGCGCGATGTCGCGAATCGCGACGACGCCGGGGGCCGCGCGCACGTGCTCGCCCTCGCGCACGAGCCGGCAGAAGAGGCAGTCAGGCTGCGACAACGCCCTGCTCCGTCACTGCCCGCCCTCGCGCGTGGACGATCTCGCCGACGGCCCCGTCGACGAGCCACGGGACGTAATCGTCGCCGTAACCCCGGCCGGGGCGGTCGACGAGCACGTCGTCGTGCTCTCCCACCTTCGTCAGCCAGAGCCGCCGCTGCGCGGCGTCCGAGTGCGCGCGAAGGCGCTCCGAGCGATCCTTCTTGACGGCCGGTGGCACCGGATCGCGATCGGCCGTCCGCGTTCCGGGCCGCGGCGAGTAGGGGAATACGTGCGCCCGCGAGATGCCCGTCTCCTCGACGAGCTCGAGCGTGCGGCGAAAGGCAGCCTCGTCCTCCGCGGGAAAGCCGACGATCACATCGGTTGTGACGTTGAAATCGCCGACGAGGCGAAGCCTTCGACGATACGTCGCGGCGTCGTAACGCCGTCCCATGGCCGCGAGCACGCCGTCGTCGCCCGACTGGAGCGGCACGTGAAGGTGGCGCGACACGCTCGGCGTCTCCCGGAGCGCAGCGGCGAGGTTCTCGGTGAGGTGATTCACCTCGATCGAGGACAGTCGCAGCCGACGAAGGCCCGGCGTCTCCCCCACCGCGCGCACGAGCGCCGGCAAGTCGATGCCTGCCTCTCGGTCGCGGTAGCAGCCGAGGTTGATCCCCGTGAGGACGACCTCGGGGTGACCCTGTTCGACGCGGCGTGCAACCTCAGCAAGCACGGCGGCCGCGCGACGGCTGCGCGAGGCCCCGCGAACGAGCGGGATCACGCAGAAGGCGCAGGAGAAGCTGCAGCCGTCCTGGACCTTGACGAACGCGCGCACCCGGTCGAGGCGAGCGTCGTCGCGCACACAGCCGATCGCGCCCACGTCGCCGGCAACGAAGGCCGGGGTCTCCTCGCTCGGGCGACGCACGACGACGACGTTGTCCGCAACGCGCGAGAACGCATCCTCCGGGAGGTTCGCCGCGCACCCCGTGACGTAGACGCGGCCGTGCGTCCGCGCCAGCCGCCCGACTGCCTTGCGCGACTTCGCAACTGCCTCGTGCGTCACACAACAGGTGCTGACGACGGCGACGTCTGCAGCGCCTTCGCGCTCCTCGTGCCCATCGGCGAGCAGGTGCTCGCGGACGGCGTGCGCGTCCACATGCGAGACCTTGCAGCCGAGAAAGCCGATCGAGAACGTTGCCACCCGCGGAACCTTACTCCGCCTCGGATCGCCAGAGATCTGCGGCCCAGCCAGCGGCCGTCCGGCGGGTCTCGTGCGCCCAACCCGCGAGCGGGGTCGCATCCGACTCGAGATAGCCCGAGGTGATCAGCTTCCTGGCCCGGAGGCGCGATGCGAGATCGACGACGTCGTCTCGCGTGACGTTCGCGACCACGGCGTCGAACCGGTCGAGCGGCACCGAGCCGAGGTCGCCGAGCCGCACGTCGACGGGGACCCCGTTGGCCCTGTGCGTTGGCAACCGTGGCTTCGACGGCCGCAGGATCGTTGTCGACGGCGATGACGGGCGCGTGGCCGAGCCTCGCACCCGCGATGGCGAGGACGCCGGACCCGCAGCCGGCGTCGAGCAGTGAGCCGGGCGGAAGGTCGGCCAGCAGCTCGAGGCAGAGCCGCGTCGTGGCGTGCGCTCCCGTGCCGAACGCGCGACCAGGGTCGATGACGACTGCCGGCACGCCGGCGGGCGCGCTCTCCCAGGGCGGGCCAACCCAGAGCGGGCCGACGCGCACGCCCCGGTGGAACGCGCGCCAGTTCTCGGCCCAGCCGTCGTCGACGGGCTCGGTCACGACCTCGCCGAATGCGGTGCGCAGCGCCACGACCCGCTCCTCTGTCCCATAGGCGACGAGCGTCACCCCGCCCGCAGTCGGGAGCTCCTCGAAGCCTTCCGGGAAGAGATCGAGGAGCGTTGCCGCGCGCCTCCTCCGCTCTCTCGTCCGCGGCGAAGAACGACGCACGCAGGATGGTCAGCGGAATCGCGCCTTCAGCCGGTCTACGAACCCTTCGTCGCTCGCGTACGTGTGCTCGTCCTCGCTGCCCTGGAGCTCCTCGAGCAGCCGCCGCTGCTCGGCCGAAAGCCTGCGCGGCACGAGGACGTTGACGAGTACCCGATGGTCGCCGCGGCCCGATCCCTGGAGCACCGGCATGCCCTTGCCGCGCAGGACGCGCACGTCGCCCGGCTGGATGCCTTCCTCGAGCTCGAGCTCGACCTCGCCGTCGATGGTCGGCACGGTGAGCGTCACGCCGAGTGCCGCCTGCGTCAGCGTCAGGTCGACGGACGAATACACGTCGTTGCCGTCGCGTACGAACCGCGGATCGGGCCGGACGTGCACGAGCACGTAGACGTCGCCGGCCGTCGCTCCGGGCTCACCCGCATGCCCTTCGCCCGGGAGCCGGATCCGCTGGCCGTCGTGGATGCCGGGTGGCACATGAACGTCGACCGTTCGCTCCTCCACGATCTGGCCGGAGCCGCGGCAGCTCGGGCAAGGCCGTTCGATCACCGAGCCAGCCCCCGCGCACTGCGGGCAGGTCTGCGTCCGCACGAACTCGCCGAACGCCGTTCGAGAGACGCGCCGGAGCTGCCCTGCGCCTGAGCACGTGGGACACGTGACGGGGCTCGTACCGGGCTCGGCGCCGGAGCCGTCGCATTCGCCACACGCGACGGCGACGTGGAACGCGAGCGGGACGACGGCGCCGCGCGCAGCGTCGACGAGCTCGATCTCGATCTCTGCACCCGTGTCGGCCCCACGACGGCTGCGCCGTGCCTGTCCCGCGAACAGGTCATCACCGAAGAACGCCGAGAAGAGGTCGCTGAGGTTTCCGAGGTCGAAGGCCGTCGGAGCGAATCCGCCGTTACGCAGTCCCGCGTGCCCGAAGCGGTCGTAGAGCTCACGCCGCTCAGAGCTGGACAGCACCTCGTACGCCTCGACGAGCTCCTTGAACTGCTCGTCGGCGTCGGGCGCGTCCGAGACGTCCGGATGACGCTCCCGCGCGAGTCGCCGGAAGGCCTTCTTGATCTCTGTCTCGTCGGCATCGCGCGCGACGCCGAGCAGCTCGTAGTAGTCGTGCTCGATCGCGGCCATCAGTCGGTCTCGAAGACGTCCTCGGAGAAGCGTGACAGCTCCGAGGCGGCGGACCGCACCGTGCGAATCGCCTTCTCGTAGTCCATCCGAAGCGGGCCGAGCAGGCTCACCGTGCCGAGCGTCCGGTGCGCGACGCCGTACGTCGCGCCCACGAGCGAAAGCCGCTGGAGCGCGGGGTTCCCGAGCTCGTCGCCGACCCGCACGTAGGGGCGCCCCGCGTCGAGCGCTCCGGCGAGGACATCGAGCAGCGCACGGCGGCGTTCGAGCAGGGCGAGCAGCCCGCGGTAGGCGCGAAGCTCGTCGGCGGACATCTCGTCGATCAGGCCCGCGGCACCGCCCACGAAGACGCGCTGCTCCTCCTCTCCCCGGTCGGTGAGAGCTCCGGCGAGTGTCGCGAGGAACGATCGCTCCATGTGCGAGAGGCTGGGATCGTCGACGCGCTGGCGGAGGACGCGCGATCCGAGACGCAGGCCCCCGAGCTGCTCGTTGAGGTACACGCCCGCCCACTCGACGAGGCCGGGATCCACGGGAGCGTCGAATGTGAACAGACCGCTTCGTCACCGAGCCGGATGACGCGATCACCACGACGACGACAACGTGCGGCTGGAGCAGCAGGACCTCGATACGGCGGACAGTCACACTCTCGAGCGGCGGCGCAGAGACGAGCGCGAGCAGATGCGTCACCTGCGAGAGCATGTCGGTCGTCGACTGGAGCGCAGCCTCGATCTCGCTCTGCGCGTCGCGAAGGTCGAGCGGAAACGACGGCGGCCGCGGCTCGAGGCGCTCCAGCAGCCGGTCCGCGTAGTACCGGTATCCCTGCTCGGTGGGCACACGGCCCGCCGACGTGTGCGGATGCGTGAGCAGGCCGAGGCCCTCGAGCTCGGCGAGCTCGTTCCGCACGGTCGACGGTGAGACGCCGAACTCGGACCGCTCGACGAGGTTCTTCGATCCGACGGGAGCGCCCGTCGCGATGTACTCCTCGACCACGCGGCGGAGGATCTCGCCCTGCCGTTGGGTGAGCTGGGTATCCATCAGGCTTCTGAAGGAAAGCTTAGGCAACAAGCTCGGCCGTGACGCCACCGCCGAGCCTGCGCCCGCGCGGCGTCAGCCGCACGGCCCCGTCGACCCGCACGAGAAGCCGGTGTCCCTCGAGCCGCTCGAGCGCGTCGAGATCGACCACGTCGACGACCGTCGCGAGCGGCAGCGGCTCGTCGAGCCGCAAGCCGAGCATGAGTCGCTCGAACGACTGTGTCGCGGCGTCGAGGATCTCCGTCTCGCGCGGCGGACGCTCGCCCTGGGTCAGCGCATCGACGTACCCGCGAAGGCTCGGGCGATTTCGACGCCGCACGCCGCGGATGGTCGAGACCGCGCCGATGCCGATGCCGAGGTAGTCGTGTCCTCGCCAGACCGCGAGGTTGTGCTGCGCTCTGAGATCGCGCCCGCCGGCCGAGGCGTGCTCGCGGCAGAAGTTCGCCGTCTCGTACCAGCGGTACCCGTGACCTTCGAGCACCTCCACGACCGTCTCGAAGTACCCCTCCATCGCCGCCGCCTGCTCGGTGAGCTCCACCCCGTGCGCATGGGTGAATCGCGTGCCCGGCTTGGCCTCGAGCTCGTAGCACGAGAGATGCTCGGGCTCGAGCGCGACGGCTTCGGTGAGGTCGCGGCCGAGATCGGCGGGGCTCTGTCCCGGGATGCCGTAGATGAGGTCGAGTGAGATGTTGTCAATATTGGCATCACGCAGATGATGCACGGCGCGTCGGACGTCATCGGGAGCGGCACGGCGCTCGAGCGTTCGTAGGAGCTCCGGCTGAAAGCTCTGTGCTCCGAGCGAGACGCGGGTCACGCCGTGGTCTCGCAGCATCACCGCGAGCTCGGGCGTGACCGTCTCCGGGTTTGCCTCGATCGTCGTCTCCGTCGCCGGGGGAAGACTGTCGAGTAGACGTCCGAGCGCCTCCGTCTCGGTGAAGGTCGGCGTCCCGCCGCCGAGGTACACGGTCTCGAGCGGCTCGGCGAGCTCGTCCCGCTCGAGCGCGAGCTCGGCGAGGAGCGCGTCCACGTACGCGCCATGCTCCCCGTCGCGCCCGATCGCCGTGACGAAGTCGCAGTAGCCGCACCGGTGCGCGCAGAAGGGCAGGTGGACGTAGAGGTGCCTGACGGCGCTCACTTCTTTCCCCCGTCGAGATTGAGGACGGCGAGGAAAGCCTCTTGCGGCACCTCGACGGAGCCGACCTGCTTCATCCGCTTCTTCCCCGCCTTCTGCTTCTCGAGCAGCTTGCGCTTGCGGGTGACGTCGCCGCCGTAGCACTTCGCCAGCACGTCCTTCCGCTTCGCCTTGATCGTCTCCCGCGCGATCACGCGCGACCCGATCGCCGCCTGGACGGCGACGTCGAAGTGCTGGCGGGGGATCTCCTCCCGCAAACGGTCGACGAGCGCCCGGCCGCGCGCATACGCCGCGTCGCGGTGCGCGACGAGCGACAACGCGTCGACCGGCTCGCCCGCGATGAGGACGTCGACGCGGACGAGCGCGCCCGCCCGGAAGCCGGCGAAGTCGTAGTCGAAGCTCGCGTAGCCGCGCGTCCGCGACTTCAGCTGGTCGTAGTAGTCGAGCACGATCTCGCCGAGCGGCAGGTCGTAGAGCAGAAGGACGCGGTCCTCGGACAGGTACTCCATGTGGTCGAAGCTCCCCCGGCGCTCGTTCGAGAGCTCCATCACAGGCCCGACGTACTCCTTCGGGACGATGATCGACGCGCGGACGTACGGCTCCTCGACCTGCTCGAGCTCGCGCGGCATCTCCGACGGGTTGTGCACCTCGATCTCCTCGCCCGTCCGCGTCTCGACGCGATAGGCGACGTTCGGCGCCGTCACGAGCAGGTCGAGGTCGAACTCGCGCTCGAGCCGCTCGCGGACGATCTCCATGTGCAGCAGCCCGAGGAAACCGCAGCGAAACCCGAAGCCGAGCGCCTGTGACGTCTCTGGCTCGTAGAAGAGTGACGCGTCGTTGAGCTTGAGGCGCTCGAGCGCGTCGCGCAGCTCCGGATACTGGTCGGAGTCCGTCGGGAACAGTCCGGCGAAGACCATCGGCTTGACGTCCTTGTAGCCCGGCAGCGCCTCGGACGCGCCAGCGCGCGCCGTCGTGAGCGTGTCGCCAACGCGCACGCGGCTCACATCCTTGAGCCCGGTGATCACGTAGCCGACCTCGCCCGCCGTCAAGCGAGGACGTCGCCGTCATCTCCGGGCCGAGGAATCCGAGCTCCTCCGCATCGAACCGCGTGCCGGCGGCCATCGCCCGCAATCGCCGCCCCGTGCGTGAGCGTTCCGTCGACGACGCGGATGAAGGCCACCACACCCCGGTACTGGTCGTACGCCGAGTCGAAGATGAGCGCGCGCGGCGGCGCATCGGGATCCCCGGCGGGCGCCGGAATGCGCTCGACGATCGCATCGAGAGCGTCCTCCACTCCTTGCCCGGTCTTGGCGGAGATGCGGAGGACGTGGTCGGGCGTGTCACCGACGAGCTCCGCCACCTCGGTCGCGATCTCGTCGGGCCGAGCCTGCTGGAGGTCGATCTTGTTGAGTGCGGGGACGATCTCGAGGTTGTTCTCGATCGCGAGATACGCGTTCGCGAGCGTCTGTGCCTGGATGCCCTGCGATGCATCGACGACGAGCAGCGCCCCCTCGCACGCGGCGAGCGAGCGCGACACCTCGTACGTGAAGTCGACGTGCCCCGGCGTGTCGATGAGGTTGAGCTGGACGCCCTTCCACAGGACGCGAACGGCCTGGGCCTTGATCGTGATGCCGCGCTCGCGCTCGAGATCCATCGTGTCGAGCAGCTGCTCGCGCATCTCGCGTCCCGTGACCGTGTCCGTCAGCTCGAGTATGCGATCGGCGAGCGTCGACTTGCCATGGTCGATGTGCGCGATGATCGAGAAGTTGCGGATACGGCTCTGGTCCATGGGTTAGCGGGCCTGGCGGCCTCGCATCAACGCTAGCAGCGGCCTGAGCTCATGCACGCGGAGCACCCAGCACGCACCCATGTAGGCCACACCGCCCGCGACGAGCGCGATGCAGACCGCGACGAGTTGCGCGACGAAGGAGTCGCCGAAGGCGTCGTCGAGCCCCCACCAGACGCCGTACGACACGGCCGCGAGGACGATCGAGGCCAGCGTGATCAGGACGAACGCGCGGCTCGTCGCCCGCAGGTCGAGTCGGCCCAGCCGGCGGCGCAGGAGCCAGACCAGGACGAGTGCGGCCGCCATGTTCGACAGCGAGATGGCGAGCGGGATGCCCCACGTGCCGACGCGGTAAAGCGGGATGTAGAGGAGCGTGTTCAGGGTGAGGTTGAACGCCGCCACCCAGGTCGGGATCCACGGCGACTGGAGCGCGAAGAACGCCCGGTTCAGCATCAGCATCATCCCGTTGAAGACGAGCCCACACGAGAAGGCCGCGAGCGCAGCCGCCACGACGGGCGTCTGGTCGGGCGTGAACTCTCCGCGCTGGTAGAGCAGCCGCACGATCGGCTCGGCGAGGACGGCCGACGCGACGCTCGCCGGGATCAGGAGGAACGCGATCTGGCGAATGCCCGTCGCCACCGTCCTGCCGAAGGCGGGCATGTCGCCGCGCGCGGCGATGCGCGACATGGCAGGGAAGAGCACCGTCGCGACGGCGACGGAGAACATCCCCTGCGGGAGCATGTAGATGCGGAAGGCGGCATCGATCGCGCTCGGCGCGATCCGCGGATCGATGTAGCGCGAGGCGAAGAACGTGCCGATGACGGAGTTGAAGTTGATGAGGCCGAGGCCGAGCGTCACCGGCACCATCAGCACGAACGTCTGCTTGACCGCAGGGTCGCGCCAGTCGATCAGCAGGCGAAGGCGCCCGTCGAGCTTCATCAGCCACGGGACGGGCAGGAGCACCTGGATCACCGTCCCGACGAGGATCGAGCCGGCGTAGACGTAGAGCTTTGCGCTCTCCGAGTCCGCCTGGGGCACGCCGATGAACGAGGCCGGCGATGATCGCGAGATTCCAGAACACCGGCGCCAGCGCGGGCACCGAGAAGTGCTCGTAGCTGTTGAGGATGCCGACGATCACGCCCGACACGCCGAGGAGGACGACGATCGGGAAGAGGATCCGCGACAGCGTCACCGCGAGGCTGTCGTACTCGGGCGGCAGGCCGAAGGGCGCCATGATCAGCGGCGCGAGCAGCATGCAGAGCGCTGTCACGGCGGTCAGGCCGAGGAGCAGCAGCCAGAAGACCGTCGATGCGACACGCCAGGCGCGTGCCTTCTCGCCCTTCTCGAGCAGCTCGGAGAAGACCGGCACGAACGCGGCTGTCAGCGCCGCGTCTGCGACGAGCGCGCGGACGAGGTTCGGGACCTGGAACGCGACCGTGAACGCGTTGATCTCGCCCTCGACGCCGAAGTAGCGGCGCGTGACGATCTCGCGCACGAGGCCGGCGAGCCGCGACAGGCCGGTGGCGACGCCGAAGATGGCTGCGGCCGCCGACAGGCGGCGCCGGGCGGGCGCTTCGAGCTCGGCGGAGGGCTCCGGTTCGGCCGTCCCGTCGCTCACAGGCCGACCACGTTCACGGGCCGATCACGCGGCTCAGCATAGGCAGCGGCCCGGAACGCCTGGACTGCTACCATCGTCCGGCCCGCTGAGCGGGCTCCTTTTTCGTATGCCGAACATCCAACAGCAGAAGAAGCGCGTCCGCAGCGCCGGTCGCCAGCACGCCGAGAACATCCGCTACCGCTCGACGGTGCGGACGCTCAACCGGCGGCTCCGCGACGCCATTGCCGACGGCGACAAGGACGCGATCGAGACCGCACATCGCGATCTCGTCCGCTGGATCGACAGGGCCGCAGCGAAGGGCGCGATCCACCGCAACACCGCCGGCCGCCGCAAGGCGCAGGCCGCCGGCGCTCGTCGCAGCCGCCTCGTAGCTAGCGCCGCTCGGCCGGCCGCGTCGCCTCGACGAGCGCGCGCGTGAGCTCGAGCGCATCCGGCAGCTTGCTGCCGCCCTTGATCGCAACATCGAGCTCCGCGAGGCGGACGGTCGCGCTCCGGAGCGCGTCGGCATCCCAGTTCTCGACCTGGCCGAAGGCCTTCCTCACGGGAAACTCGCTGCGGCGGCCGAGCCGCTTCGCCGCTTCGGCCGACCGGACGCCCTCGGCGGCGAACCTCCCGCACGCGGAGACGAGCGCGGCCTGGTCGGCGAGTGCCCAGGCGATCCCCGACGGCGTCGAGCCCCGGCGCAGCATCCGCTCGGCAGCGGTGAGCACGGCCGGCACGTCGCGCGCGCCCCACGCGTCGGTCAGCGTCCACGGCTTCACCGGCCCGCGCGGCATGACCATCTCCTCGACGTGGTCGGCCGTGATCGCCTCCCCCTGCGCCCAGGCGGCCAGCTTCTCCACTTCCAGCCGCAGCTCGTCCGTCGACTCGCCGACGAGCTCGAGGAGAAGCTGGCGCGCTTCGAGAGTCTGCCGTGACGCCGAGGTCCGTGAATTGCGTCGCAAGCCACGCGGCGAGCTTCGGCGCCTCGTAGACGAGGACGTCGCCCGCCTTTGCACACGCCTTTCCGAGCGTCGAGTCCTTCTTGAGACCTTCGGCGACGAGGGCGAGGACGGTGTCGGGCGCAGGCGCGGCGAGGTACGCAACGACGGCGTTCACGTCGGCCGCCTTCCAGCCGCCGACCATGCGGTCGTCGCGGTTCCGGTGACCGTCGACCTCCGTCACGAGCACGAGGCGTCCGCCGGCGGCGAAGAGACCGAGCGCGTTGCACGCGGCGACGACCTCCTCCCCGCTCGCCTCCTCGGCCGAAAGGTGCTCCGTGCCCTCCGCGTCGAACCGCGCCCGGAGCCGCTCGATCGTCCGCTGGATCTTCGGCCGGTCGCCGCCCGTGATCAGGTACACGGGCTTCAAGGCGTCGGCCATGGCCGTAGCCTAGTGCTCGGTCGCGACGGTGATGCGATCCCCGTCCGACACAGGCTCGCCTCCTTCCGTACGCTCTCTCGATGCCACTAGGGTCGGACCCCGGAACCATCGAGCGATCCGACGAGCTCTGCTCGATCACCAGCCGGCTCTGGGCCGCCTGGACGCGCGGCGACGTCGATGCGGTGGTGGGTCGCTTTTCGTTTCAAGACGGCGTGAGTCGCTTCGGGACGGCCCCTTTCGAGTTCCTCCATGACCCAAGCCAGCTCGAGCGCTACACGAGAGCAGAGTTCGACGACTTCGGCGGAGGATGGCCACTCGGTGCGGCTGAGGTCGACGCGTGGGTTGACGGCACCGTCGGGTGGTCGATCGTGCGCTCACAGGTAGTCGCGGACGTTCCGGAAGGCTCGCAGCCGCTTCGCTGTACCTTCGTCTTCCATCTCGAACAGGACGAGTGGAAGGTCGTTCATCAGCACTGGTCGATCGGGGTTCCGAACGAGCCGGTCTTCGGAATTCGCGGGCCGCTCGAGGAGCTCGCCGTGGCTGTGCAGGAGGAGCGGCCGGATCTGACGGCCTCAGCGGCGCCTGACGGAACGCTGACCATCGCGTTTACCGATATCGAGGACTCCACGAGGCTAAACGCCTCGTTCGGCGACCGCGCGTGGCTCGACGTGCTTCGCGCGCACAACGAAATCGTTACTCGGCTGACCGCCGACCACGGCGGAACGATCGTGAAGGGAAGCGGGGACGGGTTCATGCTCGCCTTCCCTTCGTCCCGTCGAGGCCTCTCGTGTGCGCAGTCCATCGAGAAGGAGATGGGTGACGCCTTCAACGATCCCGGATCGCCTATCAAGGTGCGAATCGGCATCCACGTCGGAGAGGTGGTTCACGAGTCGAACGACTTCTTCGGCCACGCGGTCAACTACGCCTCGCGAGTCACGAGCGCTGCACGCGGTGGAGAAGTCTTGGTCTCCGCCCTCGTCCACGATCTCGCGATGCCGACGGGCGAGTTTGCGTTTGCCGAGTCGCGGCAGATCGACCTGAAGGGGATCGACGGTCAGCAGACCGTGTATCGGCTGGCTCTCCCGGAACGAAGCGGCCGATCGTGGTGATCGGACTCGTCGGCGCTCGGTGGCTCCGCGGGCCTAGTGGTCCGTCGCCACGGTGATACGCCGCCCGTCCGACTCGACCGTGACGGCGCCGTCCTCGTCCGTCCGGTAGACGGCGAGCTCGGGGCGCGCTGCGAGTGCTGCGAGGGTCTCGGGCGTTGGATGGCCGTACGTGTTCCCCTCGCCGACCGAGACGACGGCAACTCTCGGTCGCGTGACGTCGAGCAGCTCGGGAAGCAATGCGTCGGCGGACCCGTGATGGGCAACCTTGAGGATCTCGACCGGCGGAGGGTGCGCCCGCAGGAGGACCTCGCTCTCTGCGTCCGCCGTGAAGAGCGCGTCGGTCTGGCCGTATGAGACGAGCAGGACGGTCGCGTTCAGGTTCGGGTCCTCGCTCGCGAGGCCGGGGCCGTCGGGCCACAGCACACGGACTCGCAGCCGACCGATGGCGGTAGATGACACCGGCGACGTGCCGTGTCGACAGGAATCTGACGCGCACGAACCACGCAGAGGGTCGGCACGTTCCTCCGGCCCGCGATCGCGCAAGCCTCGGGTCGAGCACTCGATCGACGCGGACGTCACTCACGACGTCGGCGCGCCTCCGATGTGGTCGCGCTGCGGGTGCGTGAGCACGACGATCGACAGGTGCCGGACGCCGAGCCGCCGCAGCTGCGCGCTCACGTCGGCCTCGGGTGGGCCCTGGTCGACGAGGATCGCGCCGTCCCTGGTCTCGACGAGTGCCGCGTCTCCCTGCCCGACATCGAGAAACGTGATCCGCAGCCCGGCGGGTGGCGGCCGGTGCGCGGCGTGCCTGTCGCGCGCCAGCCGACGGCGATCGCGAGCGCGAGCATCGCGTACAGCGCAATTCGTCCGGACACGAGCCGCCGCCGGCGAGACACGACGAGTGCAAGCACGCCCGCCGCGATGAGGATGGCACGGAGCCGGGGAAAGTTGGGCATGCGGAAGGTGCGCGACGAAACGCGCGCACGCCGTGAGGTATCCAGCGAGCCAGCCGTCGAGCCAGACGAGGAGAGACGCGGCGTCGGCATCGAGAGGTCGCAGCGCTGTCGCCATCAGACCGAGCCCGAGCAGCGGCGCGACGACCGGGGCGGCGATCGCATTTGCGACAACCGAGTAGGCGGGCACGGAGCCGAACTGCAGGAGGACGATCGGCGCCGTCACGACGCCGCACGCAGTCGACACCGCGACGACAGCGGCCAGGGGACGCGGCACGGGATACCCCTCGAGTCGGCGCATCAGCGGCTGAACCGCAAGGAAGATGGCGGCAACGGCCGCGAACGAGAGCTGGAAGCCCGGATCGAGGAGGCTGTACGGGCTCCAGGCGAGCAGCACGAGCGCTCCGAGCAGGAGGAACCACCAACGATCCGGCGCGCGCGCAGTGATCCAGGCGAGCGACGCGAGGGCGCCCGCCACTCCCGCTCGGACGACGGACGGCTGCGTGCCGACCGCGAGCACATACGCGCCGATGGCGGCGAGCGCTCCACACTCGGCCGCGAGGCGGGGGATCCCGATCAGCCAGGCGACGAGAAGCACGCCGCCCGCGACGAGAGCAACGTTCGACCCCGATACGGCCAGGAGGTGATAGAGCCCCGACGCGCGGAACGCGTCCCTCAGGTCTCGATCGAGGCCTTCGTCCTCGCCGAGCACGACCCCGAGCAGCACCGCGCGACGTTCGCCGGAGACACCGGAAGACAGCGTCGCGACCATGGACGCGCGCAGGCGATCCACGTAGCCCAGCAGGCCGCCGCGACGACCCACGACGCGCCAGTCGCGACCGTCGAGAACGGCATGCACGCCGTGTCGCCGGAGCCACGTGCGCTCGTCCCAGCCGCTGTCCGGGCCGCGCGGCTCTGACAGCTTCCCGGTGAGCTCGAGGAGGGCACCCTGAGGAGGGGCTCGTCCGAGCGGCAGCTCGAGCAGGACCTCGTCGCGGGCTCGACGCGCGCCAAACCGTTCGATGCGAGCGGGGACTCGCAGCGCGAACGGCGTGCGTCGCGTGGGACCCGTGACGACCACGCGGGCACGAGCCACACGGCCCATGTCTCCGGCCAGCGGCTCCCGGTCGATCGCGTCGAGACGCCAGCTGCCGAGCACGCAGCCTGCGACGAGCAGGCCGGCGCAGAGACATGGAAGGCGTGCCCGCGGGTAGACGACGGCGACGACGAAGAGCACGACGCCTCCGGCGAGCACGCTCTCGCTGACGCGGACGGCATTGGCGGCAGCCAGTCCGGCACACAGCGCGGCCAGCAACACGTGCCGACCGTGAGACGCTGAGCAACGCCGTCACGGCACGACGAGGTCGCGCAGCGTCTCGATGCGCGCGGGGCCGATGCCGGGGACGGAGTCGAGCTCGTCGACGGAGCGGAACGCGCCGTGCGCGGTCCGGTAGTCGAGGATCTTCTGGGCGGTGATCGGGCCGACACCGGGCAGGGTGTCGAGATCCTCGAGCGTCGCAGCGCTGAGGCTTACAGGGCCGGCCGGCGTCGTGGTCGCGCCACCACTAGGCGAGCCCGCCACCGCGCTCTGGCGCGGAACGAGAACCTGCTGGCCGTCCGCGAGCGGCGCTGCGAGGTTCAGCGCCTCGACAGACGCCTTCCGCGTCGTGCCGCCGGCGCGTGCGAGCGCATCCGCGACCCGCGCGCCGTCCGCGAGGCGATAGAGACCCGGACGTCGCACCGCTCCGGCGACGTGCACGACGAGCTTCGGCCCGGGCCGCGGGTGCCGCACGGAGGCGCACCGGTGCGGCAGATCGCCCGTCGCCCTCCGGCCGCGCCGAGTGTCCGAGCCATCGAGCGGCCAGGAGCAGGAGAACAGCGAGCGCGAGGGCGACTGTGATCGCCTGGCGCCGCGTGATCGGCAACGACGTCACGTTGTCTACTGTGACAACGAATGTGTTACATGACTGTGCCGGCTACGTGCCGATTGTGTGTCTACTAGACGACGAAGTTGACGAGCTTGCCCGGCACGACGACGGTCTGCCGGATCTCCTTGCCGTCGAGGAACGACTGCGCCCGCTCCGACGCCTTCGCCAGCTCGACGAGCTCCTCGTCGGAGAGCGACGCCGACACGTCGAGGCGGTCGCGCACTTTGCCGTTTACCTGGACGACGAGCTCGAAGGTGTCGCGCTCGAGCATCGCCTCGTCCGCGACCGGCCACGGCTCCGTCCACAGCCGCCGCTCGTGGCCGAGCGCCTGCCACAGCTCCTCGGTGATGTGGGGCGCGTAGGGCTGGATGAGCGAGACGGCCGTCTCGGCGGCGAAGCGCGCAGCCGGGTCGCCCTTCTCGCGCGACAGCTCGTTGGCGAGCTCCATCACCGCGGAGATGGCGGTGTTGTACGAGAGCCGCCGCTCGATGTCGTCCGTCACCTTGGCGATCGTCGCGTGGGTCTTGCGCGCGAGCGGGGTGTCCGCGCCCGGGCTCGCCCTCGTCGCCCGCTGCGACCTCGTGCACGAGCCGCCACAGGCGGCGCAGGAAGCGCACGATCCCCTCGATGCCCGTGTCCGTCCACTCCATGTCCTGGTCGGCGGGGCCGAGGAAGAGGATGTAGAGGCGCACGGCGTCCGCGCCATGTGCGGCGACGAACGGGTCCGGGCCCTGGACGTTCCCCTTCGTCTTCGACATCTTCGTGCCGCCCATCTGCACCCAGCCCTGGTGGAAGACGGTCGAGAACGGCTCGCGGAAGCCGACGAGGCCCATCTCGTTCAGCACCTTGACGAAGAAGCGCGAGTAGAGGAGATGGCCGGTCGTGTGGTCGATGCCGCCGATGTACTGGTCGATCGGGCACCAGTAGTCGACGACCTCGCGCCCGAACGGCGCCTCGTCGTTGTGCGGGTCGACGTAGCGCAGGAAGTACCAGGACGAGTCGACGAACGTGTCCATCGTGTCGGCCTCGCGCGTCGCCGGCTTGCCGCAGCTCGGGCACGGCACGTGGAGCCACTCGGTGTTGGACGCGAGCGGCGGCGACGCCCTTCGGCCGGTAGTCCTCGACCTCGGGCAGCAGCAGGGGGAGCTCGTCGTCGGGGACGGCGACAAGGCCGCAGTCGTCGCAGTAGACGATCGGGATCGGGCAGCCCCAGTAGCGCTGGCGCGAGAAGCTCCAGTCGCGCAGGCGATACGAGATCGCGGGCTCGCCTCTCCCCTGCTCGCCGAGGAACGCGACGATCGCGGCCTTTGGCCTCGTCCGCCGGCAGACCGTCGAAGCGGCCGGAGTTGACGAGCTTCTCGTCCTCCGTGATCACCTCGACGATCGGCAGGCCGAACGTCTCCGCGAACTCGCGGTCGCGCTCGTCGTGCGCGGGCACGGCCATGATCGCGCCGGTGCCGTACTCCATCAGCACGTAGTCGGCGACCCAGATCGGGATCCGCTCGCCGGTGGCCGGGTTCGTCGCGTGGAGGCCGGTGAAGACGCCCGTCTTCACGTCCTCGGCTCGCGCGCTCCTCACCGCGCTTCGCGGCCGTGTGCCTTGCGTACGCCTGGACCTCGTCGTTCGCGATCCGCTCGACGAGCGGGTGCTCGGGCGCGAGCACGAAGAACGTCGCGCCGAATACCGTGTCGGGACGCGTCGTGAAGACGGGGACGTCGACGTCGAGCTCGTCGACGCGGAAGCGAAGCTCTGCTCCCTCGGAGCGGC
Source organism: uncultured Actinomycetes bacterium (assembly GCA_963724675.1). GTDB lineage: Bacteria > Actinomycetota > Thermoleophilia > Gaiellales > Gaiellaceae > PALSA-612. The sequence continues at coordinate 396,740 of CAVRVP010000002.1, forward strand.
CGATCCAGTTGCGCTGGATCGTCTTCGTCCGCTCGGGCCAGTCGTGACCAGGAGGCAGGTCGTACTCGAGCAGCTCGTCGGCGTAGTCGGTGATCTTGAAGAACCACTGCTCGAGGTTGCGGGCCTCGACCTCCGCGCCGCAGCGCTCGCAGTGCCCGTCGATCACGTACTCGTTCGCGACCACCGTCTGGTCGTTCGGGCACCAGTTCACCGGCGCCGCCTTCCGGTACGCGAGGCCGCGCTCGAAGAAACGGAGGAACAGCCACTGCGTCCAGCGGTAGAAGCCGGTCTCGTGCGCCGACACCTCGCGGTCCCAGTCGATCGCCCAGCCGAGCCGCTTCATCTGGCGCCGGATGATCTCGATGTACGTGTCCGTGATCTCGCGCGGGTGGCCGCCTTCGCGGATGGCGGCGTTCTCGGCGGGCAGGCCGAAGGAGTCGAAGCCCATCGGGCGCAGCACGCGCCAGCCGCTCCGCCGCCGGAGGTGCGTGAGGACGTCGCCCATCGTGTAGTTGAGGACGTGCCCCATGTGCAGCGTCCCGGACGGGTACGGGAGCATCTCGAGCTGGTACCAGTGGCGCGCGTCGGTCTCCTCGCCCGGAGCGGGGTTCGGCGTCGAGAAGGCCTTCTCGTCCTCCCAGACGCGCTGCCACTTCGCCTCGATCTCTTGTGGGTCGTACTCGGTTATGTGGTTCTGCGGGATCTCCATCAACCGTCCTCCGGATACAAAAAAGCCTCTCGTCTGAGAGGCCGTGGGAGACTGCCGCGGCGGGGCCGCGTTGTCTCCTGAGCTATGCGAGAAGCTGCCGCATGTCGGCGCGATTGTAACGCCTGCTAGCGTCGAAGTCATGCGCCTCGTGGATTTTCGACCCGATCGTGCCTGGAGCGTCGACGTCTTCGGCAGCGTAGGTTTGACGCAGGCGCCAATCACGGCGCCGCTCGCCTTCGGTGGGGTGTTTCAGGCGGCATGCTTCCGCCTCGAGCCGGGTGGCCGTATGGGTCGCCACCCAGCGACCCATCCACACCTGTTCGCGGTAGTCGAAGGCAAGGGTTGGGTCAGCGGCGCCAACGCTGAGCCCCACACGATCGGTGCGGGCGAGGCCGTCTTCTGGGACGCTGACGAGGACCACGAGATATGGACGGACGACGGCCTCACCATGATCGTCATCGAGGCCGGCGACGTTCTGCCCTATGAGCCTCGACCTCTTTCCTGACACCGCGGCGGTCGCCGACGGCGAGCTCGTCGTCGGCGGCCTGATGGCATCGTCGCTCGCGGACATCCACGGCACGCCGCTCGTCGTCTACTGCGACGAGACCCTTCGGGCGCGGGCGCGGGCGTACTTCGCAGCGGCACCGTCGGCGCGCGTGCTGTACAGCGTGAAGGCGTTCCCCAACGTCGCTCTGCTGCGGCTCTTCGCCGAGGAGGGACTCGGCGCCGAGGCTTCGACCCTCGGCGAGCTTGCGTACGCCCGCGCCGCGGGCATCCTCGGCAGCAGCATCGTCCTCGACGGCAACAACAAGTCCGACGAGGAGCTGGCTGCGGCCGCCGAAGCGGGATGCCTCGTCGTGCTCGACGCGCCCGACGACGCCGAGCGCGCGGCCGCAGCCGGAGTGCGCCAGGCGCTCGTGCGCGTCACGCCGGGGATCGACGCGGACACACACTGGGCGATCCAGACGGGCCACCGCGGGTCGAAGTTCGGCCTCACCCCCGAGCAGGCGATCGACGCGATCCGGCGCAGCCTCGACCTCGGCCTCGACGTCGAAGGTCTGCACGTCCACATCGGGTCACAACTCCTCGACCTCGGCGCCGAGCGGATGACGATCGACTGGCTGGCGGCGTTCGCCGCCGACTGCCGCGCGACGCTCGGCTGGACGCCTGCCGTCGTCGACCTCGGCGGCGGCCTCGGCATCCGCTACACCGCCGACGACGCCTCGCTCGACGCTCCGCGATTCGTGACGGCGCTGCTCGAGCGGCTCGCCCACGCGTGGGCGCTCCACGACCTCCCCGCTCCCCAGGTGGTGATCGAGCCCGGCCGTTCCCTCGTCGGCCAGGCGGGGGTCACGCTCTATCGCGTAGGCGCGGTCAAGCAGGCGAGCGAGAGCGTCACGTACGTCGCCGTCGACGGGGGCATGTCGGACAATCCGCGGCCGCAGCTCTACGGCGCGCGGCACACGGCGCTCCTCGCGAGCCGGGCCTCCGAGAAGCCCGCCGGGACGTTCGCCATCTGCGGCAAGCACTGCGAGTCGGCCGACGTGATGATCGAGCGCGCGGCGTTACCCGAGCCTCGGCGCGGAGATGTCCTCGCCGTCGCGGCAACGGGCGCGTACACGCTCGGCATGAGCTCGAACTACAACGCCGTGCCGCGCCCGGCCGCTGTGCTCGCCTCGAACGGTGAGGCCCGCGTCATCCGCCGCCGCGAGACGGTCGACGACCTTCTCCGCCGTCGAGCTGTAGGCGCTACACCCCTCGTATGATCGGAGAAACGACCGGAAGGAAGACTCCATGGATCCTGCAGCGCTGATGCGCAAGGCCTACGAGCTCATCAACGCCCATGACATCGACGCGTTCGGCGACATGCTGAGCGACGACTTCGTCGAGCACGAGGCGCTCGAGGGGTTCGCGCCGACGAAGGAAGGCGTGAAGGAGTTCTTCACGGCGAACATCGCGGCGTTCTCCGACCTGCGCTTCGAGATCGAGGACACGTTTGCGGGCGGCGACAAGGGTGTTGGGCGGTTTCGGATGGTCGGCACGAACGATGGCGCCTTCATGGGCATGCCGGCCACGGGTAAGCGCGTGGACGTGCCGGGCATCGACATCGTCCGCTTCGGCGAGGACGGGCTCGGTGTCGAGCACTGGGGCGCCTTCGACACGATGGCGATGATGCAGCAGCTCGGGCTGGCGCCCGACGCGCCGACCGCATAGACGACGAAGGCCGGCGCCGCGCGAGGCGGCGCCGGCTCGTCGGTCGCTACTAGAAGTCGAGACCCACCTGGACGAGCCTGTAGCCGGCGATGCCGGCGAGCTCGGGGTCGCCCTTGCGGTACGCCTTGACGAAGAACTGCAGGTTCTGGAACGGCTTCATGTGCTTCATGTCGGCGGTGGGAGGCATCGAGTACTGCACCCAGCCCTCGGTGTTCGTGGACGCGTTGTCGCCACCGTCCACCACACGAGGCGTCGCCCGGATGAACACGATCGCGCCGCGCACGACGTACCCTTGCGTGCTCCTTCACCTTGATCTGCGCAAGCACGTGCTGCGTCGTCGAGATCAGCGGGTTCGGCGAGAACTTCACCTGGTCGACGATCAGCCTCTCTCCCTTGGGGATGTCTTTGACGTCGATGGACTTGGAGCCGTCAGGGAGGACGATGATGCCGCTGTTCGCGTCCTGGACGACGGCGGTCTGCGGCGAGTAGGCGTCGCTCTGGCCACGCGCGTTCTTGGCGATCACGCGCGTGCGGAGCGTCTTGCCGAAGTCGGCCTGCTTCAGCGTGTACGACGCCTGCGTCGCGCCGTCGATCACCTTGCAGGCGTTCCCCGCCTTGTCGCAGCGCAGCCACTTGTACGTGTACGTGATCGGCTGGTCGCCGGTCCAGGTGCCGGTGGTGGTCTTGAGCGCCTGACCGACGAGCGCGCTGCCGCTGATCACCGGCGGGAATGTCGAGGCCGGCTTGTCGTCCGGCTGCACCACGACGGACGTCGGTCCCGACGTGGCAGTGGTCGAGCCTCCGCTGTTCTTTGCCTTGACACGGAAGCGGATGCGCTTGCCCAGATCGTCCGAGCGCACCGTGTACGTCACATCCGTCTCGCCGCCGATGTTCCGGCAGGTCGCCGACGAGGAGTCGCCGGCGGGATCCTTCTTGCACTGGAGCCACTGGTACGCGTACGTGATGTCCTTCGTGCCCTGCCAGAGCCCGCGATTGCCGTACAGCTCACCGCCGACGACGGCCGGCCCCGAGATCGTGGGCTCGGAGACGACCGTCGGCGCGGCGAGCGAGCGGGCCGAGCCGTTCGCGACACCGAGGAGCGCTATCCCCGCGACAGCCACCAGCGCCAGAGTCGAGGTCCGGACGCGTCCGGATCTGAGGATGTTCACGAGAGACCCCCCTGTCTATCGATGGCGACGAGTCTTCAACCTAACGAACCGAGCTCGCCCGGATCCGTGACGGGCCGGCGGCATGCGAAACGTTCACAGACGTATACGGTCGACTTCTCGTCCACGAACCCTTCCCCTCGAGCAGTGGCACGCTGTCGGAGGGCGCAGAGAGACGTGCCTTCGTCTTCCACGCAACCCCTTCCCCTCGAGCAGTGGCACGCTGTCGGAGGGGCCGAACGCGACCACGGCGTTCGGGTCGTATGGCGCAAGCGCCGCCTGCGCAACCGGGTCTTCGGGCGATCCGATGATCGCGATCTCGCGGGGCGACGAGAGGTGGAGGTCGAGCCCGCAGAGTGCCCAGCCGAACGCGGACGGCGCGCGCGGGAGGAGATCGCGAACGACGCGTAGAGCGGAAACGGCCTGCTTCTCGAATGTGTCGTCACCGTAGATCCGCGCGAGCCGCAAGAGGACGTAGGCGAGCATCGAGCTGCCCGATGGGATCGGGTTGTCCTCGAGGTCCTTCGCCCGCACCACCAGCTCCTCACCCCCGGCGGCCGTCATGAAGAAGCCGCCGTCGCGCTCGTCGGCGAACAGCTCGACGGCGACGATCGCGAGACGATGCGACTCCTCGAGCCAACGCAGCTCGCCTGTGGCGACATGGAGCTCGTAGAGACCGTGAGCGACGTTTGCATAGTCGTCGAGGTAGCCACTCCCGGACACCTTCCCGTCGCGGTAGCTCCGGCCGAGTCGACCATCGTCGGAGAGCGGGCCGAGGAGGAAGCCGGCCAGCGCGCGCGCGGCGTCGACCCAGTCGTCGCGTCCGAGCCGCCGCCCCGCTTCGGCGAGCGCCGCGAGCGCGAGGCCGTTCCACGAAGCGATCGCCTTGTCGTCGAGGCCGGGCTGCTGCTCGTGTCTGCCGCTTGGCGAGGAGCTCGGCGCGAAGCTCGGGGTCGAGCGTGCCGCGAACGATGAACCGCCCGTGCTCGAACGGCTCGAGCAGGTCGTCCGGTACCCCTTCGCCCGGGAGCCAGGTGTACGTGAGACCCTCGACGCCGTCCGTGTCGGCGTCCTGCGACGACGCGAAGGCGCCTTCGGCGAGCCAGAGGTCGCGCAGCATGTACTCGACCGTCTCCTCGGCCACCTCGCGATAGCGCTCGTTGCCCGTTGCGAGCCAGCCGTGCAGATACGCCGGGACGAGCAGCGCGTTGTCGTAGAGCATCTTCTCGAAGTGCGGCACGAGCCAGCGGCCGTCGACCGAGTAGCGGTGGAAGCCTCCTCCGACGAGGTCGTACATGCCGCCGGCAGCCATGTGGTCGAGCGTCGCCGCGGCCAGCTCGAGCTCGCCGCGGCGAAGCAGCAGCTCGAGCACCGAGTGCGGCGGGAACTTCGGCGCCCGGCCGAAGCCTCCCCGCTCGCGATCGGCAACGGCACCGAGGCTGCGCACCGCATCGGCGATCAGCGACTCCGTCAGGGGGTCGGAGGACGGGCGGCGGCGACCCGCGCGCTCGATCGCCTCGACGAGCTCTGCCGCAGACCTGGCGACGTCGGCGCGTCGCTCGCGATACGCCTCGGAGACGGCTTCCAGCACCTGGCCGAAGCTCGGCAGGCCATGGCGCGGCTCGGGCGGGAAGTAGGTGCCTCCGTAGAAGGGCCGCCCGTCGGGCGTGAGGAACACCGTCATCGGCCAGCCGCCCTGGCCCGTGAGCGACACGACCGCGTCCATGTAGATCGCGTCGAGATCGGGCCGCTCCTCGCGGTCCACCTTGACGTTGACGAAGCGCTCGTTCATGAGCGCCGCCGTCGCCTCGTCCTCGAACGACTCGTGCTCCATCACATGACACCAGTGGCAGGCGGCGTAGCCGATCGAGAGGAGGATCGGGCGGTCGTCCTCGCGCGCCCGCGCGAGCGCCTCGTCGCCCCACGGATACCAGTCGACCGGGTTGCCGGCGTGCTGGAGGAGATACGGGCTCGTCTCGCCGGAGAGGCGATTCATGCCGTCACGCTAGCCGTATAGGGTTGCGCCATGGCCGTCGTTCGCAGGATCTTCACGTGGATCCACTTCATCGCCGCGTCGCTCGTCGTCGTCGGCGTGTTCGTCCAGGTGTACCTCGCCGGCGCCGTGCTGTTCGACGCCACGGACATCTCGAATCACCAGGACGTCGGCTGGTTGGTCCACGACCTCGAGCTGCTCGTCTTCGTCGCCAGCCTCATCGCGTGGCTGCCGAAGGTCGACATCGCGTGGAGCGTCGCTCTCGCTGCGGTAGGCACCGGCCAGGTCGCGCTGACGGCGGCCGACGAGTGGGTCGGAGCCCTTCACCCGATGTTCGCGCTCGTCGTGCTCGCGATCGCGGCGGTGATCGTCCATCGCGATCTCCGCACCCTCGGGCTCATGCGCAAGCCCGCAGCCGCGCAGTAGCCGTCAGTCGACGGTTCCGCGACGGCGCAGCCAGCGCACGAGCTCGACGCCGCCCGCGACGGCGAACGCGAGCGAGAGAGCGACGATCAGCCCCTTCCACGGTGCGTCCTCGAACCGCTTGCCGCCGACGTAGCCGAGGAGCGCGGCGTACGAGGCCCAGATGCTGACGGCAATCGCGTCGTACGTCGCGAAGCGGTGCCACGGCATCTTCAGGCCGCCGGCCGAGAGCGTCACCACGGTTCGACCGCCGGGGATGAAGCGCGCGACGACGATGATCTCCCCTCCACGCTCGTCGAGCTGGCGATCGGCCCAGTCGAGCCGCTGCTTCGACTTCTGGGAACGGAAGAAGCGGCGCTTGATCGGCTCGCCGTAGTGGCGCCCGATGAGGTAGGCGGTGTTGTCTCCGAGAAACGCCCCCGTCGCAGCGAACAGGATGATGAGCGGCAGGCTCATGTCTCCCGTCGACGAGAGCACGCCGGCCGTGACGACGAGCGTCTCGCTCGGGACGATCGGGATGATGGCGTCGAGGTAGGAGACGACGAAGAGAACGAGGTACGACCACCACGCGCCCGAGACGAGCTCTGTCAGCCGGTCGAACATGAGTGCGAAAGACTACGCAGCGGTGGAGTTCCTTCCCCTCTCAGGCGTGCGGGTAATCGACGTCACGACGTCGCTCGCCGGCCCGTACTGCACGGAGGTGCTCGCGGCGCTCGGGGCCGACGTGATCAAGGTCGAGCCGCTGTCGGGCGACGAGGCGCGCGCGTGGGGCCCCCCGTTCTGGCACGGCGAGAGCACGATGTTCCTGTCGATGAACGCGGGGAAGCGGTCGATCGCCCTCGATCTCAGGAAGGGCGTCGACGTGCTGCTGCGGCTCGCCGACGGCGCCGACGTCTTCCTCCAGAGTCTCAGGCCGGGCGCGGCCGAGGAGCGCGGGTTCGGGCCTGACGTACTGCGCGACCGCAACCCGAAGCTCGTCTACACGACGATCGGGGCGTTCGGTCATACGGGCCCCTGGAGCACGAGGCCCGGCTACGACCCGCTGGCTCAGGCAGCCGGCGGGATCCTCAGCCTGACGGGCGAGGAGGGCCGACCCGGCGTCCGCGTCGGCGTCTCCATGGTCGACCAGGGCACGGGGATCTGGGCAGCGCTCGCGATCGTCGCGGCGCTGCTCGAACGGGAGCGCACCGGATCGGGGCGCGTGATCGACGTCTCGCTCTACGAGACGACGCTCGCGCTGCTCGCGTACCAGATCACTGGCTACCTCGCGAGCGGAGACGTCCCCGGCCGCCACGGAACGGCGTTCGCGTCGATCGCGCCGTATCGCGTCTACGGGACCGCCGACGGCGAGGTGATGATCGCGGCCGGCAACGACAAGTTGTTCGGAGCGCTCGTCGAGGCGCTCGAGCTCGCGGGAGTTCGCCGACGATCCGAGGTTCCGCACGAACCCCGACCGCGTCGCACACCGCGGAGCCCTCGACGACGCTGATCGCCGAGGCGACGCGCGGACGGTCGACCGCGGACATCCTCGAGAGGCTCGAGAGGGCAGGCGTGCCGGCGGCGCCCGTCCAGAACGTCGCGCAGGTCGCGGAGCACGCGCAGACGGCCGCGCTCGGGATGCTCCAGGCGATCCCGCATCCAGCGGTGCCCGAGCTGCGAACCGTCGCCGTGCCGGTGTCCATCGACGGCGAGCGCGTCACGCATCGCGCGCCGCCACCCGCGCTCGGCGCGGACACGGAGGAGGTGCTCAAGGAGGCGGGCTTCACCGACGAGGAGACTGCCGCGCTCGCTCGCGACGGAGTCGTTAGGCTGCCCGCATGACGGTCACGCTCCTCGTCGGGACGCGGAAGGGCCTCTTCCAGCTCCACTCGGACGACCGCCGCTCATGGACGCTCGATGCGCCGCAGCTCGAGGGCTGGGACATCCTCCACGCGATCGTCGACCGTCGCGACGGCACGCTCTACACGGCGGCGAACACGTATCCCTACGGCGGCACTGTGCAGCGCTCGTCCGACATGGGCAAGACATGGGAGCGCACCGAGGAGATCGGGCTACCCGAGGCGACCGGTCTGACACTCGAGAAGACGTGGCACGTGCGCCCCGGTCGCGAGCCGGGCGAGGTGTGGCTCGGGGCGGCGCCAGGCGCGCTGCTGCGCTCGACCGACGGGGCAAAGACGTTCGAGACGGTGATGAGCCTCACCCAGCACGAGACGCGAGACCAGTGGAATCCCGGCGCGGGCGGCATGTGCTGCCACTCGATCCAGCTCGACGCGGCGGATCCCGAGCGGATGTACATCGCCATCTCCGCTGCGGGCGCATTCCGCTCGGACGACGGCGCGGAGTCCTGGCGACCGATCAACAAGAACGTCGCCGCCGGCTTCATGCCCGATCCGTACCCCGAGGTTGGGCAGTGCGTCCACAAGCTCCTCGCGCATCCCACAAAGCCCGAGCGTCTGTGGCAGCAGAATCACTGCGGCGTCTACCGCTCCGACGATCACGGCGATACGTGGGAGCGCCTGGACGGCAACGGCCTTCCCGGCGAGTTCGGCTTCGCGATCATGATCGACCCGAACGACCCCGACGCTGCCTGGGTGATTCCCGAGACCGGAGCCGAGAACCGCGTTACTGCGAACGGCCGCCTCGGCGTCTATCGGACGCGCGACGCGGGCGCCTCGTGGGAGCTGCTGACAAACGGACTTCCCGACCAGGCGTGGACGGGCGTCCTGCGAGAGGCATCGTCCTCCGACGGTCTCGACCCCGTAGGTCTCTACTTCGGGACACAGAGCGGGTCGGTGTGGGTGTCGCCGGACGAAGGTGACGAGTGGATCGAGGCAGCATCCGACCTCCCGCCGATCCTCTCCGTCGAGGCGCATTGGGAGGAGTGACGGTTCTCCTGCCGTCGATCCTCGCGTCCGAGGTCGGTGGGCAGGGGCGGTTCGAGCTGGAGGCGGAGACGGTGGGCGACGCGTTGCGCGCGCTCCCCGTGGCGAACATGCTCTTCGACGAGCGCGACGAGCTCCGGCGCCTCGTCAACGTCTACGTCGACGGCATCGACATCCGCGGCGGGGTCGGCGTTGATACGGCGCTTGCGGGCGGCGAGTCGATCCGCGTCGTTCAGGCAGTCGCCGGCGGCTGAGCCGCGGCGGGAATTTCCGTGCGCAGTCGTCCGACCGCCGCGACGTTGCCTTTCTGCTCGTAGAGCGCGACCGCGCGGCCGAATTCGGCCGACGCCTCATCCGGACGGCCGGCACGCAGAAGCAGCTCCGCGAGATCCTCGCGTGAACGCGCTTCAAGATCGACGAAGTCCGTGTTCTCAGCGAGCGTGACAGCCTCCTGTGCGAACGCCAGCCCTTGCTCGAGGTCTCCGCGGTGCGCCTCGAGCTTCGCACGTGCCCGCCGCACGCCTATCTGCGCATCGAGATCGTCCATCAGCTCGTACCGTGATGCGAGATCGACCCAATGCGCGGCTTCATCGGCCCGCCCCAGCGGATACAGCGCATCGACGAGATATGGCACGAGGCTGGTGAAGTGACCCCAGTCGCCCATGCGCTCGAGGGCCGCACAGCCATCGGCCAGCGGCTTCACCGCAGCCTCGTAGTCGCTCGCGGCCAGCTCGACGATTCCTGCGGCGCGGCGACTCGATGAAGAAAGCAGAACTTCGAGACCGAGCTCGTCTGCGAGAGCCGTAGCCTTCGCCAGGTGCGCACGCCCTTCGTCGAAGTGACCGGACATCGCGTCGATCTCGGCCTCAGTCGTGAGCAATCCACACTCCGCTGCTCGCGAGCTGCGGACAACACGAAGACGAACAGCGTCGACTAGCTCGCGCATCGACTCCGTCGTGGCGGGACCCGTGACCGAGGCGGTGAGCATCGACCGCAGGCTCTCTACCTCCTGCGCGCGGTCACCGGCTGCTCGGGCGAGATCGGCGGCCCGTTCGAGATCTACAACCGCCGGCGCGGAGGCTCCGCTCCAGTAGCGCAGGCACCCGAGAAGTGTCAATCCTCTGGCGAGGCCGCTCTTGTCCCCGAGCTCTTCGAACACCTCGATAGCGGACTCGAGGTCAGGGAGTACGTCCGCATGGCGGACCGTCAGCTCCGTATGGAGCCTCACATAGGCCAGCGCGACCGCTGCTTCAGCCGCTGCTCCTCGCTCACCGCTCGACCTCGCGGCCTCCATCGCCCGTTCGAGCACGACGCGTGCGTCGTCCGACGAGCCCCGGTCGGCCAGGGCACGACCGAGACGGGCAAGCGCACGCATGCGGAGAGGCGAATCGTCGGGAAGCACCCTTGCCGCCCGCTCGAGCAGGCTCGCGGCCGCGTTGTTGTCTCCTCGCGCCTGCGCACGGCGTCCGGCGGCTTCGAGCCGCTCGCCGGCCCGCTCGGCGAGGGCATCGCGGCGCTCCGGGTCGACGCCGAGCACAGACAGGCCCTCGCACGCCTGTTCGAGGTGGTAGCCGACGATCTCGTCGAGCTCGTTCGCCCGCCCGTCGAGCCAGTCGGCGAAGTCGCTCGTGAAGGTCGCAGCTGACGCTCCTTCGAAATGCGCTCGTAGGCAGCGTCTCGTAGGAGGATGTGACGAAAGAGGAAGGTGTCTGCGATCGCCTCGTGCGGACGGATCAGCTCCTTGCGAACGAGCGCCGAGAGCTCAGCGCCCGCCGGGCGACGGCGATCGGGATCGAGCTCGGCGAGCGCACCCCACTCGAACTCCAGGCCGATGACCGCCGCGTGTTCGAGCGCGCTCAACTGGTCTGGGGGGAGTCCGTCGATCCGGGCGGAGAGCAGAGCCTGGATCGTGGGCGGGATCGACTTGGCATCGCCACCCTCGGCGAGCATCGCGACGAGCTGTTCGACGTAGAGCGGGTTGCCTTCCGCGGTCGCACTAATCCGCGATCGCGCGTCGTCGGACATGTCGTGCTCGGCGAGCAGCTCTGCGATCAACTCATCTGTCTCTCGAGACGTCAACGGCGCGAGCCGAACATGGACGCCTGCCCATCCGGGGCGCTCTTCCAGGAGCTCCGGCCGGGAAAGGCAGAGGACGAGCAGCGGTGCGTCACGCGTCCACTCCGCAAGGTGCTCCACGAGGTCGAGCAGCGTCGGCTCGGCCCAGTGGATGTCCTCGATCACGAGCACGACGGGCCGCGACCGGGCACGTTCCTCGATCGCCTTGCGGACAACCCAGAACACGTCCTCGGGCGACGCCGCCGATAAAGCCTCCGTCACCGTGTCCTCCGCGCCAGCCTTTCGGAAGACCTCGACAAATGGCCAGTAGGTGATGCCCTCCCCGTAGGGAAGACACCGTCCGAAGAGCACCTCGGCCTCGTCGGCGAGGGTTGTTCCGACCTCGTGGGCGAGCCGGGACTTGCCGATCCCCGGTGGCCCGAGCACCGTCAGCAGGCGCGCTCGCCGGTCGGCGATTGCTTCGGCGAAGGCTGCACGCGCGGCCTCGAGCTCCTCGCCGCGGCCGACCAGAGGAGCGTCGAGCTGCCGGGCAATCGCCTCGGCGCCCTCTTTGACAGAGATCAGGCGATACGCCGCCAAGGGTTCCGGCTTTCCTTTCGCCTCGACCGGCTCGACCGGCTCGACGTCAACGGCGACCGCTGCAAGCGCGTGTGTCTCGGCGCCAAGCAGGATCTCACCCGGCGCGGCCGCCTGTTCAAGTCTTGCGGCGACGTTGACGGCGTCGCCCGTGACGAGCGCGTCACCCGCGCCGGCCACGACCTCGCCGGTGTTGACACCGATGCGCGCCTGAAAGCCAAGCGACACGACGGCCTCGCGGAGATCGACCGCCGCTCGGAGAGCCCGCAGCGCATCGTCCTCGTGGAGCGTGGGAATCCCGAACACCGCCATCACGGCGTCGCCGATGAACTTCTCCACCGTCCCGCCGTGGCGCTCGAGAGCTGCCCGAGCGTCCTCGAAGTAGCGCGACTGAATGGCTCGGAGCGCCTCCGGATCGAGCTGGTCGCCCGTGTTCGTGTAGCCCGCGAGGTCGCAGAAGAGAACCGTTACGACCTTGCGTACGTCTGCCACCGCCGAAGCGTAGTGCGTGCTAGCCGATCGCGACCATTCGCTCGATCGCGAGACGCGCCTTCGCGGCCGTGTCCTCGGGCACCGTCACCTCGAACTTCCAGTCGCGCAGCGAGTCGCGGAGCTTCTCGAGCGTGATCATCTTCATGTACTTGCAGATCGCCTTCTCGGACACTGCCTCGAAGGTCTTGTCCGGCACGTCCTTCCTCAGCCGGTGGAGGATGCCCGTCTCGGTGGCGATGAGGAAGCGCTTCTTCGGCGACTCCTTCGCGAAGCGGATCATGCTCTCCGTGCCGAGGATGTGCGTCTTGTCGTCGCCGAAGGCCATGCACTGGCTCGCGCAGCCGCATTCGGGGTGGACGAGGAACTCGGCGTCGGGCGCCTCCTCGCGCCAGCGCGTGATGTCCTCGGGACGGATGCCGGCGTGGACGTGGCACTCCCCCATCCAGACGTTGAGCTTGCGGCCGGTCACCTTCTCCAGCCAGACGCCCATGTAGAGATCGGGTAGGAAGAGGATCTCCTTGTCGTCGGGAATCGCGTCGATGATCGCCCGCGCGTTCCCGGAGGTGCAGCAGTAGTCGGTCTGGGCCTTCACGTCGGCCGTCGTGTTGACGTACGAGACGACCACGGCGTCGGGGTGCTCGGCCTTCCAGTCGCGGAGCTGGTCGGCGGTGATCGACGCGGCGAGCGAGCAGCCCGCGTCGAGATCGGGGATGAGCACGGTCTTCTCCGGCGAGAGGATCTTCGCCGTCTCCGCCATGAAGTGGACGCCGCAGAAGACGATCGCCGACGAGGCGGTCGCGGCCGCCTCGCGCGAGAGGCCGAGCGAGTCGCCGACGTAGTGCGCGACGTCCTGCACCTCCGGCACCTGGTAGTTGTGGGCGAGGATGACGGCGTCGCGCTCCTCGGCGAGCGCGCGAACCTCGTCCTGCATCTGGCTGATCGCATCTGTCGTCTGCGTCGTCATGGGAGCACCTCCAGGGAGACGTCGAGGGAGCGTGCGGAGTGGGTGAGCGCGCCGACGGAGATGAAGTCGACGCCCGTCTCGGCGATGGCGCGCACGGTTTCCAGCGTGACACCGCCCGAGGCCTCGAGCTTCGCGCGGCCTGCAGTCTGCGACGACGGCGGCGCGGAGAGTCGTCGAGCGGCATGTTGTCGAGGAGGATCGAGTCGGCGCCAGCGTCCAACGCCTCTGCCAGCTGCTCGAGCGTCTCGACCTCGACTTCGATCGGAAGGCCGGTGTCTGCCGCGCGCGCTTTCGCGACGGCGACGGAGACACCACCCGCGAGCCGCAGATGGTTGTCCTTGATGAGGATCGCGTCGTAGAGACCGGCTCGGTGATTCGTGCCCCCGCCGGCAGCGACCGCCTGCTTCTCGAGCGCGCGCAGTCCCGGCGTCGTCTTCCTCGTGTCGAGGATCACGGCGCCCGTTCCGTCGACGGCCTCGACGTAGCGTCGCGTCAGGGTCGCGATGCCCGACAGGCGGCCGAGGAGGTTGAGCGCGAGACGTTCCGCCGTGAGAACGCTTCGCGCAGGCCCCTCCACGCGGGCGATCGGGCCCGGCGCTATGCGGTCTCCGTCGGCAACGAGCGGCTGCAGCGTCGCGCCGAGCTCGGCGAAGACGGCCGCGGCGACATCGAGGCCGAAGACGACGCCGGGCTCCTTGGCGCGGATCTCGGCGACGCACGCGGTATCCGGCTCGATCAAGGCCTCGGTCGTCACGTCACCCGAGCCGACGTCCTCGGCGAGCCACGCGCGCGTGTCGAGGGTCGTCAGTGCCATGTCTCGAACGCAATCGTCTCGTCGGGGCGAACGATGCTGTGACGGCGGAACGCGTCGCTCTCGAAGGGAAAGTCGACGCGGAAGTGGCCGCCGCGGCTCTCCTCGCGCGCCAGTGCGCTGCGGGCGATGAGGCGAACGAGAAGGTGAGGCGCGTTCGTCAGCCGGCGCAAGCCGGCGGCGTCTCTCAGGAGCCCCGCGTCGCGCCACATGGCGCTTCGCAACTCGGAAGTCACCATGGCAGGGACTGTCTCAGTGACTGTCCCTGGGACTGTCCCCGAATTGCCCAGCGACACGGCCGAAACGGGCGCTTCGGCGACCGCGGCGAGGGCTGCTCGCCGGCCGAAGACGAGGCACTCGAGGAGCGAGTTCGACGCAAGCCGGTTCGCGCCGTGGACACCCGTGCACGCGCACTCGCCGGCCGCATAGAGACCCGGCACGGCCGTGCGACCGTCGAGATCCGTGACGATGCCGCCCATCGTGTAGTGGGCGGCCGGCGCGACGGGGATGGGCTCGGACGCTGGATCGAAGCCCTCTCCCTCGAGCGCGTTCATCAGCGCCGGAAAGCGCTTTCGGTCGATCAGCCGGAGATCGAGGAGCGCCGTGCCGCGCTCTCCGACCGCGCGGGCGACCACGTCGCGCGGTGCGAGCTCGTCGGTGAACCGGTGCCCCGTGCCGTCGAGCAAGAGAGCGCCTTCGCCCCGCAGGGCTTCGGAAAGGAGCAGTCCGTTGCCCACGAGCACCGTCGGGTGAAACTGGACGAACTCGAGGTCGGCAAGGGTGGCGCCGGCGCTGAACGCCATCGCCATGCCGTCACCTGTGGCGCCGGGCGGATTCGTCGTGCGCTGCCAGAGCGATGCGGCTCCGCCCGTGGCGAACAGCGTCGCGCCGGCCTGGACAGCGCGCCGGTCCGTGATGACCCCCGCGCACGCACCGTCGGTCTCCCACAGCGAATGGACGGCCTCGCCCTCGCTCACCGTGATGCGCGGATGCTCGAGAACGCGATCGACGAGCACGCGCAGGATCTCCTTCCCCGTCGCCGCACCCGCAACGTGGAGGACGCGGCGTCGGCTGTGCCCGCCCTCGAGACCCGGCTCCGGATCGAACGGCACGCCGAGCGCGACCAGATCCGCGGCCCGTCCCGGCGCCTCGTCGACGAGCACGCGCACGGCGCTCTCGCGGCAGAGGCCGCGGCCGGCACGCATGGTGTCGTCGGCATGGAGATCCGGGCTGTCGTCGTCGCCCATGGCCGCTGCTACGCCGCCCTGCGCCAGGTAGCTGGCCGACGACCGGAGCCGCCCCTTCGTGAGCACGAGGACGTCCGCGTCGTCAGCGACAGAGAGCGCCGCGAACAGGCCGGCGATGCCACCGCCGACAACGGCGAGGTCACATTGGGAGAGCGTTCGTGTGGACACTGTGGTAGTTTTCGCCTCAGAGTCGATAACTCGTGAACGAGTCTACCAGAGCCGCGCCAGCACACATCACCCTCGCCGTCGTTCTCCAGGTCCGAGGCGGCATGCTCCAGGCGCTCCTCTGGCAACGCGCTCGTGACCCGTTCGCGGGTGCGTGGTCCCTCCCCGGCGGATACCTCGAGCGTGGCGAGACGCTCGAGCAGGTCGATCCGCCGCCACCTGGCTGACAAGGTCGACGTTCGCGAGCTTTCCCACCTGGAGCAGCTGGAGACGCTCAGCGAGCCGGCGCGCCACCCGGACGAGTGGCAGCTCGCCACCGCGTATCTCGGCCTCGTCCCGAGCGACCTCGACCCGACCGTGCCCGCGGATACGACCTGGCACCCCGTGGCCACCCTGCCGGAGATGGCATTCGACCACGGACCGGTCACCATTGCCGGGCGCGACCGGCTGCGCGCCAAGCTCTCGTACACGAACCTCGGATTCGCACTGGCCCCGGCGACGTTCACGATCTCGGAGCTACGGGAGCTCTATGCGGCCGCGCTCGGCCACGACGTGTCGCCGACGAATCTCCAGCGGATCCTCCTGCGTCGCGGCGTGCTCGAGCGGCTGCGAACGCAACGGCGCCCCGGACCAGCCGGAGGACGACCGGCGACGCTCTATCGGTTCCGGGCACGTCGTCTCGAGATCACGGATCAGTTCGCGGTGCTTCGACCGCCGCCGGTAACGTGATCGTCGACCCGTTCGAAAGGAGCCTAGTGAGGAAGCCAATGAAGCGCATCGTGTTCCTGACCGCCGTCGCGACCGGACTCGCCGTCGTCACGGCGGCTTTCGGCGCGACGATCCTCAGCAACCCGACCGACAAGATCAAGCTCTCCTATGCGAAGAAGGCGCTGTCGGCTACGGCCGGCTCGGTCACGCTCCGGTCGAAGAACACCTCACGGGTGTTCAAGCACAACATCGCCCTGCGCAGGGGCACCGCGGCCACGGGCAAGCCGCTCAAGGCAGGGAAGGTCGTCGGGGCGAACGGCGTCTCGACCGTGACGTTGAAGCTCGCGAAAGGAAAGTACCGCTACTTCTGCACCGTCAAGGGGCACGAGAAGGGCGGCATGTGGGGGATTCTCACGGTCAAGTAGCTCGGTTCGAGTGGGTCGGCCCTCGAGCGGGCCGGCCCGACTCGCCGGCTACGTCATAGGGATCTCGCGGAGGACGCGCGGCTCGATCCGGTCGAGGATCTCCTCGAGGCTCGGGCCGGTGACCGTGATGCCGTGGTTCCGCAGGCCGACGATCGCGTGCGCGGGATCGTCGTCCTCGCGAACGAGATGGGCGACGGCGCGAGCGAGCTCCTCCGTGCCACAGGGGTAGTTCACGTCGGTCGCCTCGATCCCGTCCACCCAGGCGTGGACGTGGACGATCGCGCCCACCTCCGGGTGCTCCTGGTAGATCATCCAGTGCTCGATGGCGTCGACCGAGACACGCGGCGCGGCTCCACGCCCGGCGGGACGCTGAGCACCATGCGGCCGTTGACGGCGTCGTAGCCCGAAACGAGCAGGATGTCGCGCCCGGGGATGTCGAGCTGCGTCTTGTCGACGCCGCTCGCGCTCATCCAGAACCGGTCGTCGTCCAAACGCGCCGAGAGGTTCCCGTACGACAGCCCGCCGATGCCGTACAGCCGCTTCACGTGCCGGAGCTCTCGCTCGGTGAGGAGATCCTCGATCGGGAAGGGGTTCGGCAGGAGATTGAGCGCGCCGAGACGCACCCCGGCCTCGCGGATCGACTCCGTGATCTCGTCGCCGTCCCAGAGCTCGGGCTCGAGGTCGGTGAGGAACTCGTTGTCGATGACGAGCCGTGAGCTCGCGAGCGGCACGAGGCGTTCGATCACCATCCGCGCCAGCTCCTCGTCCGAGCCGGCGTGGACGCCGTAGTGCCCGCGTTCCATCGTCGTGAACCACGCACCCTCGCCCGGGACGTAGTCGAGAACGAGGTTGGCGAGCGCGCGAAGCAGCATCGGATAGTCGGCGCGCAGCGACTCCTCGATCGGCTCCGGATGCGGTGTCGCGCTCGAAGACGGCGAGGACGTACGTGCCGCGCGCGCCACGACGAAACGGCTTGGCGTCGTCCGGGTCGACGAGGCTGAGGACGAGGTTCGCCTCGCGCACGTCACCTTCGGCCTTGGTGAAGCCGGCGCTCTCGAGCTCGTCGCCGAGGAGGCCGGCGAACCGACCGAGCGCGGGCGTCGGCGCGTCACCGAAGAACGCGTACGTCATGGGGCGGGAATCTTCCGACATGCCCCTACGATAAATGGCCGAGGACGACGCCGAGGACCGGGACCGTCAGCGTGAGGGCGAAGTTGAACCAGCCGACGACGATGAGTGGCCGCCGGATCGTCGGCTGTTCGCCCGCGCGGATCTGCCGCGCAAGGCGGGGACCGAGGACGAAATCGTGCAGCACTGCCCCGCCGACGAGGAAGCAAACAGCCGCCACCTTCGCGACGAGAACGGCGTCGAAGTCCGATGGCGCGTCGTCGAACGCGCCGTCCGAAACCGCCAGTTGGACGCCGGTGACGATGGCGATTCCCATGGCCCCCCAGCCGAAGATGCGCCACCCGTGGCCAAGCGCCCGCATCGCGTTCGCCCGCTCCTCTCCGGCGAGCGTGCGCGCGTACGGCACGCCGACGAAGACGAGGATGACGGTTCCCCCCACCCAGACGCAGGCGGCGAGAACGTGGATGGCGTTGACGACGACGTCCATGCCGACCCGGGACGCTACGCGACGCTCAGGGTCCGTGCGAGGGTGTCGGCCACTTCACCGATGACGCCGCTGGCGCCCACGGCGGCGATGCGGAGCCGGCGACCGGAGTGCTCGTCGAGCAGAAGCGTCGGCCTCCGCGCCGAGTCGCTCCCGCCCGGCGGAGGCGACCCTCAACCCCCGAAGACCCTCGTACGGGATGTCCAGCCGCCGGCGCTTGCCATCCGGGGCCGTTCCGTCGAGCTCGACCCCGCGCGCGCCGAGGCGCAGGGACCCTGCAAACGTCGGTCCCGACTGCTCTCGCCAGACGATCGGATAGCGCTCACTCACGTGCGGCTATCGTCGGCGCGTGCGAAGCGTGTCGCATCCGCGAGAGGACGCAGCGCATCGTCAGCGAAAACACCGATCCGTGCGCCAGCTCGTCCTCCTGTCTGTGGTCGTGGTCCTTGCGACTTCCGCCACGGCCCGAACCGCGGCGCCGGCTCCCGTCGTCGAGCTTGCGAGCACGGGAGACATCGCAATGGCACCGGCCAGTCGAGGCCCAGGCGCCTTCTTCGACCGTGGCATCCGCGCGGCCCTAGCGCGCCGATCTTGCTCTCGGGAATCTCGAGGGCACCCTCGCGACTGGCGGCTCCTCGAAGTGCGGTCCTGGGAGCACGGACTGCTTCGCCTTCCGCGCGCCCCCGTCATACGGATTGGCGCTTGAAGCGCGCTGGTCTGACGATCATGAATCTCGCCAACAACCACGCACTCGACTACGGCGAGTCGGGCCAGGCCGAGACGGTCGCGGCGTTGCGACGCGCACGCCTGCGCACGACAGGACGGCCTGGCGAGATCGCTGTCATCCGTGCGCGTGGCATCAAGGTTGCCTTCGTCGGCTTCGCCCCCTACCCCTGGGCCCAGAGCCTTCTCGACATCAAAGCGGCGGCCAGGCTCGTGCGGCGCGCTGATCGGAAGGCGGACGTCGTCGTCGTCACGATGCACGCCGGGGCCGAGGGTTCGGACCACCAACACGTTCGTCCGGGACGGGAGACCTACCTCGGGGAGCCACGCGGCAACGTCGTCGCCTTCTCCCACGCCGTCGTCCGGGCGGGGGCGGATCTCGTCGTCGGCCACGGGCCGCACGTCTTGCGCGGCATCGAGTGGTATCGCGGACGTGTCATCGCCTACAGCCTCGGCAACTTCCTCGGGAACGGGACGCTCAACGTCGATGGTCCCACCGGGCGGACGGCTGTCCTTCGGGCATCGCTGCGGCGCAACGGGACGTGGGTGAGCGGGAAACTCGTCCCGGTGACGCCTCACGCCGGGCGGTCTGCCGCGCGTCGATCGCTCGGGGGCGGCGCTGTCGATGGTGCGGAGCCTCTCGCGTGCGGACTTCGGCCGAGATGCGGTGCGCGTGTCGCCGTCCGGGACGCTCCTGCCTCCCGCGTGGCGAACGGGCTAGCGCAACGAAAGACGTAACACTTCCGGCGTACAGGTGGTCTGCACCGCTCCGTGCGTCCCGTGACACCGATTCCCGAGGGCGGGGCAGGCGTTGCCAACGCTCACGCGCACGACCGGGGACAGTCTCAGGGACAGTCTCCGAGAGGTGTTTCGTTACACATGGAGGTTCGTCGGTGGCGATCGCTAGCGGCGCGCGGCCGCGAGAAGCTCCGGCGCCGAGACGCCGCGGATCGACGCGTCGAGGAGCTCGATCGGGTGCAGCGAGGGCGATGGGCGCCCCGCACGACGAAGCGCCGCTGACACCTGAACGAGGCAGCCCGGATTCGCGCTCGCGTAGACGTCCGCCTCGGTGGCCAGCACGTGGCCGGCCTTGCGGTCGCCCAGCTCGCGCGCCACGGCCGGCTGCGTGAGGTTGTAGATCCCGGCCGAGCCGCAGCAGATCGCCTGCTCGGCAGGTTCGAGCCGCACGAGGCCGGGGATCGCATCGAGCAACGCCCGAGGCGCGTCGCGGATGCCCTGCGCGTGCGCGAGGTGGCACGAGTCCTGGAACGCGACGCGGAGGTCGAGAGGGTGCCGTTCCGCTCGAGGGTCACCGTCGACGAGGAGCTCGTGGACGTCGACGACGCGCAGGTCGAGCCCCGCGTCCTTCAGATGCGAGCCACATCCGGCGGCGTTGACCACGATCGCGTCGACGCCGGCTGCGCGGAACCGCTCGCCGAGAGCGCGAGCGCGGCGTCTACCCTCGTCGCGCCGGCCGGCGTGGAGATGAAGCGCGCCGCAGCAGTCCTGTCCGCGCGGGCAGACGACCTCGAACCCCTCTGCCGCCAGGACGCGCGCCGTCGCCGTGTTGACGTCACCGAAGACCACGCTCTGGACGCAGCCCGCGAGCAGCCCTACGCGGCCGCGCGACGTCCCGGCCGCAAGCGTGACCTCGGCCGGCTGCTCGGACGAGCGCCACGGCGGCGCGAGCTCGGCGAGCGTGCGCAGCGTCCGCGGCATCGGGAGGCTCGGCGACGGTGCGAGAGCCAGAGCGACCTTGAGCCGCCGCCGGTGTGGGAACACGGAGAAGACCAGCCGCCGCAGCAGCCAGTCGCCCGGTGGACGCTCGTACCGCTCCTCGACGAGCTCGCGCGTCTGCTCGAGGAGAAGGTCGTAGCGGACGCCCGAGGGGCACGCGGTCATGCAGGCCATGCAGCCGAGGCATCGGTCGATGTGCTGAACGACCGATGCGTTCGCCGTCATCGACCCGTCAGCAAGACCCTGCATCAGCCAGATGCGCCCGCGAGGCGAGTCCGCCTCCATCTGCCCCAGCGGGCCATAGGTGGGGCACGTCGGCAGGCAGAAGCCGCAGTGCGTGCACGCATCGATGAGCTTCTGGTCGATCACGCTGCCGCCCCGAGCTCGCGGCGGATGCGCTCGTGGAGCGCGGCGAGCCCCGCATCCGGCTCGGCCTGCACGCGAGGACGAGCGCGCACGTCGTCCCAGAGTGCGTCGTCGGCGCGGCCACCACCGATGAGCACCTCGGCCGCTGCCAGCTGCGCCTCCACCGCGCGCGCACCGCCTTCGAACAGGACGGCGATCCGCTCGTCCGTCACGTCGATCGCAGTCGGCACGAGCGTCGAGCGAAGGACTGCCTGGCGCTTGGCGTGGCCGTCGGCCTCGCTCGCGACGGGAGCGACGAGCGTCGCGGAGGCGTCCGGGAGTGGGTGGAGGCGCAGGCTGGCCCGACACACGACGCCGAGCGTCCCGCGCGAGCCGCAGAACAGCTTGCCGAGGTCGTAGCCCGCAACGTTCTTCACCACCTTGCCGCCGGAGTTGGCGACGAGACCGTCGCCGAGGACGACGGTGACGCCGAGAACGAGATCGCGCATGCGCCCGTAACGGTGGCTTCGCGGCCCGTGCAGGTCGCCGGCGATGCATCCGCCGATCGTCGGGTCTCCCGCCGGGTCGAGCGCCAGCATCTGGCCGTGCTCGGCGAGCCGGGCTTGCAGCGCCGAGAGGCGGATGCCGGCCTCGACGGTGCACGTGAGGTCGCCCGCCTCGTGCTCGAGGATCCGGTCGAGGCCGCTGAGGTCGAGCTCGTCGACCGACAACCCCCGCTTCACGGCATCGGCGACGTCAGAGACGCTCTGCAAGACCGAGCCTTTCGAGCGGATGCTGGCGGTACGGCCCCGGCACCTCGCCGCAGAGCCGCGGTGTCGGGAACACCTTGCCCGGATTGGCCAGGCTCGCCGGATCGAATGCGCGTCGGAGGCGCTGCATGGCTGCGAGATCGTCCTCGGAGAAGAGGAGCGGCATCGAGCACGCCTTGTCGGTGCCGACGCCGTGCTCGCCGGTGATCGAGCCGCCCGCTTCGACACAGGCGACGAGGATGGCGTCGGCCAGCTCGCGCGCTCGCTCTGCCTCACCGTCGACACGCGCGTCGTAGAGCACGAGCGGATGGAGGTTGCCGTCGCCGGCGTGAAAGACGTTGCCCACGCGCAGGCCGTGCACCCCTTCGAGCCGCGCGATCTCGCGCAGCACCGCGGGCAGCTTCGTCCGCGGCACGACGCCGTCCTGGACGTAGTAGCTCTCCGAGATCCGCCCCATGGCGCCGAACGCCGACTTGCGCCCCTTCCAGAGCTGCGCGCGCTCGGCGTCGTCGGCGGCGGCGCGAATCTCGAACGCCCCGGCGCCGCGGCAGATCGCGTCGACGGCGGCGAGATCCTCCTCCACCTGAACCGTGACGCCGTCGAGCTCGACGATCAGCACGGCTCCGGCACCCTCGGGGTACGCGGCACCCACGGCGGCCACGGCCGCCTCGACCGTCAGCCGATCCATCATCTCGATCGCCGACGGAAGGATGCGCGCGGCGACGATCTCCGAGACGGCGGTGCCCGCGGCGTCGGTCGACTCGAAGGCGGCGAGGAGGGTGACGACGTGCTCGGGCCGGCGCAGCACGCGCAGCGTGATCTCCGTAGCGATGCCGAGCGTGCCCTCCGAGCCGACGAACACGCCGAGAAGATCCGGGCCGGGTGCGTCCGCGCGCAGATCGACGACGTCGCCGTCCGGAAGGACAACGGTCGCGGCGAGCACGTGGTTGACGGTGAAGCCGTACTTGAGGCAGTGAGCCCCGCCCGAGTTCTCGGCGACGTTGCCACCGATCGTGCAGACCTGCTGGCTCGAAGGATCCGGGCGCGTAGTAGAAGCCCTCTGCCGCGACCGCCTCCGTCACCTGGAGGTTCGTCACGCCGGGCTGGACGACGACGCGCTGGGCGTCGAGGTCGACGTCGAGGACGCGGTTCATCCTCGCCAGCGAGATGACGATCCCGTCGGCGACCGGCAGGGCGCCACCGGACAGCCCGGTGCCGGCTCCGCGGGCGACGAACGGGATCCCGTGGGCGGCGCAGGCGCCGATCACGGCCTGCACCTGCGCCGTCGTCTCCGGGAGGCAGACGAGGGCCGGAATCACGCGCCGACCAGTCAATCCGTCGCACTCGTACGTCCGCAGCTCCTCCGGTTCCGTCAGGACGCCGCCGGGCGGCAGGGCCGCCTGGAGCGACTCGGAGAACGCACGCGGGACGGCCACGCGTGTCAGTCTACGAGGGTGACGATGGTGCTCCCCGCCGGTGTGGAAGTGCTCGCGGACACAGGTGCTGCCGGCGAGCGCATCCTCACGCCCGACGCGCTCGCGTTCGTCGCCGAATTGCAGCGAGAGCTCGGGTCTCGCCGCGCCGACCTTCTGGACAGGCGCGTCGAGCGCCAGGCCGCGCTCGATGCCGGCGAACTGCCCGACTTCCTCTCCGAGACGCAGAGCGTCCGCGACGATCCGGACTGGCGCGTCGCGACGACGCCGGCCGACCTCCAGGATCGCCGCGTCGAGATCACGGGCCCGGTCGATCGGAAGATGGTGATCAACGCGCTCAACTCGGGCGCGAAGGTGTTCATGGCGGACTTCGAGGACGCCAACTCGCCGACCTTCGCGAACTGCGTCGAGGGGCAGTCGAACCTCATCGACGCCGTCGAGCGCACGATCTCGCTCGACACGGGCGAGAAGCAGTACTCGCTGAACGACGAGATCGCGACGCTGCTCGTCCGGCCGCGCGGCTGGCACCTGGGCGAGAAGCACGTGCTCGTCGACGGCGAGCCGATGTCGGCAGGTCTCTTCGACTTCGGCCTCTACATGTTCCACTCCGCAGAGCGGCAGCTGAAGGCCGGGTCGGGGCCGTACTTCTACCTCCCGAAGCTCGAGAGCCACGTCGAGGCACGGCTCTGGAATGACGCGTTCGTCCTCGCTCAGGACCGTCTTGGCCTTCCGCGCGGGACGATTCGCGCCACCGTCCTCATCGAGACGATCCTCGCGGCGTTCGAGATGGAGGAGATCCTCTACGAGCTACGGGACCACTCGGCCGGGCTCAACGCGGGCCGGTGGGACTACATGTTCAGCGTGATCAAGAAGTTCCGCGACCGGCCGGAGTTCGTCCTTCCCGACCGGCCGCTCGTGACGATGACGGTGCCGTTCATGCGCGCGTACACGGAGCTGCTCGTGAAGACGTGCCACCGGCGCGAGGCGCACGCGATCGGCGGCATGGCGGCGTTCATCCCCAGCCGCCGCGACGCGGAGGTCAACGCGGTCGCGCTGGAGAAGGTGGCAGAAGACAAGCTGCGCGAGGCGACCGACGGCTTCGACGGCACGTGGGTGGCTCACCCTGACCTCGTGCCGACGGCGCAGGCCGAGTTCGACGCCGTGCTCGGCGACCGGCCGAACCAGGTCGAGCGGCTGCGCGAGGAGGTCGACGTCACCGCCGCCCAACTCCTCGACGTCGCCGCAACGCCGGGCGACGTCACGGAGGACGGCGTGCGCATGAACGTCTCGGTCGGCATCCAGTACATCGCGGCGTGGCTCGCCGGCTCGGGCGCTGCGGCGATCAACAACCTCATGGAGGACGTGGCCACGGCGGAGATCTCACGCTCGCAGATCTGGCAATGGATCCACCACGGCCGGATGAGCCGTGAGCGCGTGCAGGAGATCGAGGCCGAGGAGATGGCGGCGCTCGGGCCTGCGTACGAGACGGCGCGCGAGGTGTTCGACGAGGTGGCGATGGCCGACGGGTTCGTCGAGTTTCTCACGCTGTCCGCGTACGAACGCCTGCCCTAGTGCTCACCAGGCGCGAGTTCCTCGGCGCCGCAGCGGCCGTGCCCTTCGCGCTGCGCGCGCGGCAGAAGCACGTGGTCGTGGTCGGCGCAGGGCTGGCCGGGCTCACGTGCGCTCGCCGTTTACAGCAGCTTGGTTTCCGGGTGACCGTGCTCGAGGCTCGTGACCGCGTCGGCGGGAGGGTGCTCACGCTACGAGATGCGTTCGACGACCGGTACGCGGAGGCCGGAGCCGAGTTCGTCGCCGCTAACCACAACCAGACACGCGCGCTCCTTCGCAGCCACGGCATCGCGCTCGACACTGTCCCCTTGGGCACGACCGTTGTGCATCGCCGCGGACGCCGATACTCCCTCCGGCGATTCCTGCCGCCCACAACCGATCTCGTCCGTTTCACGAGACAGCTCGCGTCGCTCCGGCCGGTGCCTGCCCTCGACGCTCGCTCGGCCGCCTCGCTGGTTCGCAGCGCCGGGCTCGGCGACCGAGATCGCTTTCTCGTCACACACAGGCTCCGCGACCTCTACGGCGTCGAGCCCGAGTACCTCTCGGCGCGCTTCCTCGCTCAGCAGGAGGCGGTCCTTCGCGGCCATGGCAGGGAGTCTCGGATCCGTGGCGGCGCCGACCGGTTGCCGCTCGCGCTCGCGCGTGGGCTCGACGTGCAGCTCGAGGAGCCCGCCTCGCACGTGGAGCAGAGACCGAGCGGCGTGAGCGTGGACGGGATCGACGCCGACAACTGCGTCGTCACCGTGCCCGTACCTGTGCTGGCGTCCATGGAGTTCGAGCCCGAGCTGCCACCGAGGCTCGTGGCCGCGGTCGAGCAGCTCGCGTACGGCCACGGCGTGAAGACCGTGCTCCAATACGAGCGCACGTTCCGGCCCAGCGGGCGGCTGTTCTCGGATCTCACGTTCCAGACGGCGTGGGACGACGGCGCGCGCCTTGTCACCGCCTACACGGCCGGACGGAACGGCCTCCTGCTCGGCTCGGTCAGCCGGCGCACGCGGCCGCTCCTCGTCGCCGACGAGCTCGACGAGGTCTACCCCGGCTCACGCAGCCTCTACGAGCGCGGAGAATCCGTCGCCTGGCAGCTCGACGGCTGGAGTCAGGGCACGGCGGTCGCGTACGCGCCCGGCCAGGTCAACCGCTTCCAGGCCGTGCTTCCCCGACCGGTCGGCCGCGTGCACTTCGCCGGCGAGCACACAGACGCCTTCGCCGGGACGATGGAAGGCGCCATCCGCTCCGGGCGCAGGGTTGCCGAAGCCATCGCGCGGGGATAATCGGCCCGTGGACACATATCTCGCCATCGTCAGCAAGCGGGACACGCGGCGCTACGCCGACCGGCCGATCCCGGACGACGTCGAGCGGCGCATCCTCGACGCCGGCCGGGTCACGGGCAGCGCGCAGAACCGCCAGCCGTGGCGCTTTCTCGTCGTGCGCGACGCGGAACGGCGGAAGCGGCTGGCCGACGCGGTCTACGAGCCGGACAACGTGCGCGGCGCGCACCTCGTCGTCGCGATCACCGGCCAGCGGCCACTCGACATCGGACGCTGCGTCCAGAACATGATGCTCGCCGCCTGGAACGACGGCGTCGCATCGTCACCGAACGGAATCGCAAACGCCGAGTGGGCGGCCGAGGTGCTCGACCTCGAAGAAGCGCCGGTGATCGTCCTCACGTTCGGGTATCCCGCGCGCCACCCGGCAGCCGAGAGCCGCAGCGCCGAGGAGTGGAGCGCCCGCGCGAACCGCAAGCCGCTCGACGAGATCGTCGACGAGCTCT
Source organism: uncultured Actinomycetes bacterium (assembly GCA_963724675.1). Classification (GTDB taxonomy): domain Bacteria; phylum Actinomycetota; class Thermoleophilia; order Gaiellales; family Gaiellaceae; genus PALSA-612. The sequence continues at coordinate 423,551 of CAVRVP010000002.1, forward strand.
AGCCGCTGACGCGGCTGGAACGACCGGACGCCAGGCGGGGCTGCCGTCGTTCGGCCCGTCCGTGAGCGCCGTCTCGACGCCGCCGTCACCGCGCGTGTACACGATGCCGTCGCGCTCGAAGATCAGGGTCTTGCCGTCGGGCGACCACGAGGGGTCGAAGTACTCGCCGGGTTGGAAGGTCAGGCGGTCGAGGCCCTTGCCGTCGACGCCGATCTCGTACAGCTGGTAGCGGTCGTCCTGGGCGTTGCTCGTGAAGACGATGCGGCGGCTATTGGCCGACCACGCGGGCGTGTAGCTGCTGGCGTTGAGCCGAGTCACGGCTGTCGGAGTCGAGCCATCGGCGTGCACGCGCCAGATCTCGCGGGTCTCGTAGCCCGCCAGGCGATGGACGTACGCGATCCAGCCTCCGTCCGGTGACCACGCAGGATCGCGCTCTTCGCCGCCGACCGCCGACGTGACGCGCTTCAGCGCACCGCCAGTCGAGCTCATCACAAAGAGCAGGTTGTCGCGCTCGAAGACGATGCGGCTACCGTCCGGCGACCACGTGGGGTTGTCATCGTCGTGCTTTCCCGAGGTCAGCTGCGTCGTGCCGGAGCCGTCGGCGGACATGACGTAAATGTGGGAGCGGCCGTCACGGCGACTCGCAAAGGCGATTCTCGATCCGTCGGGCGACCACGCCGGGTCGACCTGGAAGAAGACCTGCTTCAGTGAGTCCACTTCTTCCGGCTGCTCCGTCAACCGTCTTTGGCCGCTTCCGTCTGCACGCATGCCGTAGATCGCGTAGTCGCCGTCCTGGGTGGTGACGTACGCGATCTCCGGGTCGGCGGCGGCTCCCCCACAGCCGGCAGCCAGCGCTGCGAGCGCCGCAAGACACAGGGGTAGGAGCCAGAGGCGACGCATGGTGTAGCTACCGGGCGATAGCGGGCACGAGCTTACCGACAGCGCTCCGCACGGGTGAAGCCCTCAGTGGGCCAATGGCTCGACGCCGAGGTACCGCCGCTGCAACTCGGGGTCGTTCTCGAGCGCGGCGGCAGTTGTCTCCGTTGCGATCTCGCCACCCACCATCACGAGCTGCCGCTCGGCCAACGACACGGCGACACCGAGGTTCTGTTCGATGAGCAGGATCGCGAGGCCGTCTCGCTCGAGCTGCTGGAACGTGTCGATGAGACTGTCGACGATCGCCGGAGCGAGACCCTCGGATGGCTCGTCCATGATCAGGAGACGCGGGTTCCCGAGCAGCGCTCGGCCAATTGCCAGCATCTGCTGCTCGCCACCCGAGAGCTGTGCCCCGCCGTTTCGCTTCCGCTCGGCAAGCCGCGGGAAGAGCTCGTAGATCCGGCTCTTCGACCAGGTTCCCTCACCACCGCCGTTCCGCTCCGCGATCTTCAGGTGCTCGTCCACGGTGAGCGACGGGAACAGCCGGCGACCCTGGGGTACGTAGCCGAGACCGGCGCGGGCGATCCTGTGTGTCTGCTTTCCGAGGAGCGCCTTGCCTTCGAAGCGGATCGAACCTGAGGTCCGCGGCGGCGCGAGACCCATGAGAGCCGCGCAGAGCGTCGTCTTCCCCATCCCGTTTCGACCAACGACGGCAACAGACTCCGCTGTCATCGAGAAGGACACGCCGTGGAGGATCTGCGCTGTTCCGTAGAACGCGTCGAGGTTCTCGACAGCGAGCAGCGGCTCGCTCATGCGTCCTCTGCGTAGTGGTGCCGTCCGAGGTACAGCGCGTGAACTGTCTCGTTCGCACGGATCTCCTCCGGCGTTCCTTCGACAATCACTCGCCCGTCGTGCATCATCGTCACGCGCTCTGCGACAGTCAGGGCAACGTCCATGTCGTGCTCGATCAGGATGAGCGTGATCGCGCGGTCGAGCCCGACGAGGATCTCCGTCAACAACTGCCGCTCGCCGCGCGAGAGGCCGGCCGCCGGCTCGTCGAGCATGAGCACCTTCGGCTCGGACGCCAGAGCCATCGCGATCGCCACCTGGCGGTGCTCGCCGTGCGAGAGGTCTCCGACGACATCGTCGAGCCTGTGGTCGATGGCGACCTTGGCCGCCGCGGCACGCGCACGCTCGCGCATGGCGCGATCCTTGTGCGGGAGCGTGACAGGGCGAAACCGCCCGCCGCTGACGCCGAGCACGGAGAGGTAGATGGCGTCCTCGACCTTCACCCCCATGAGCATTCGCGACTGCTGGTATGTCCGCGCGAGGCCGAGCCGTGCACGGCTGCGCGCGGGGAGATGCGTCACGTCCTCGCCGAACAGCTCGACCGTGCCCGCCGAGGGTGGAATGTCGCCGGACACGACGTTGAACAGCGTCGTCTTGCCGGCGCCGTTCGGGCCGAGGATGGCCCGACGCTCACCGTCCGCGACTTCGAGGGTTACGTCACTGACCGCGTCGAGCCCGCCGAAGCGCCGGCCGACCCCCCGCAAGCGGAGGGTCGGCTCGGCGTGCTCGACGGACGGTGCTGCTTCGCTCAACGACCTACTTGATGGTCTTGTTGGTTACGACGCCGTTCTTGACCACCTTGATCTTGCCGTGCCACGGGAGCTTCTTCTTCGCGCAGGGCGGGAAGGCCCGGCCGGGGGCCGGCTTGTTCGGTCCGAACACGCCACCGAAGGTCTGGGGGACGTTCGGCACGAAGCCGACGACCGATGGTACGCCGCCCTTACCGATCTGCAGCTGGTACTGGTCCTGGATCGCCTGCCGCCGGCTGTCGAGCTTGACGAGACCCTTGTCGGAGATCTCGTAACCCGACCTGTTCGTGCGGGGCATCGACGCCTGGAGCTTCGCCCCGGTCGTGCCAGCCGACCCCGTGAGCCCGTCGACGAGCGCCCACGCGGCGTTGTAGTAGTTGTAGACGAAGCCGGCGAACGGCACCAGCTTCGGGTACCACTTCGCCAACGCAGTTTCGTAGCGCTTCGTCTGCGCCGTCTTCAGACCCGGAGCGGTGCCGAACCCGCCCACATACGAGCCGACGTACAGCGGCGCCACTTCCTTGGCCGCGGCCCCGTCGATCAGGAACAGGTTGCCGGAGAGCTGCTTCGGGCTGAGCTTGCCGTTGGCCTGCTCCATCGCCTTGAGGCTCGGCCCAGTGCCGGAGCCACCGACGACCCAGAAGTACCCGTCGACCTGGTTGGGCTTCGGGAGCTGCTGGACGTAGGAGGCGTAGTCGGTGGTGTTGAGCGGCGGGAACACACGCTTCGTGATCTTGCCGCCGTTCCCGCAGAAGTCGGCGATGATGCCTGCCCCGGACGTCCATGCGAAGCTGTAGTCGTCCATGATGATGGCGGCCTTGCGCCAGCCGAGCTTCTTGTAGACGATCTCCCCGAGGCCCGCGTTCCACTGCGCGCCGTCACCGAAGTACCGGAAGAGGTTCTTCGGCGCGATCTGCATCGTCGGATCCTGTGAAGCCGCGGTGCCGACGATGAATGTCTTGGTCGGCTTGCCCTTCGCGTAGTTCGCGATCGCCACTGCCTCGTCACCGGACAGCGGGCCGATCATGACGTCGGCCTTGAGCCCCTCCATCAACCGCCGCGTCTCCTTGATCGCGGTCGGAGCCGTGTCGTCTCCGCAGCCGTAGCCGACGATGTTGACCGACGTGCTGCCGACCTTGATGCCGGTCATGCCGGCGGACGGCTTGTTCTTGTCCTTTACCTTGCCGTGCGCATACTGGGCAAAGGCCGCCTGGGCGCCGCCGATGTCATCCTCGTAATGCGATGCGAAGGCACCCTTACAGTCGGTCATGATCGCGACGCGGACTTCCTTTGCCTTCGACGCCGCTAGCGACGACGAGACGAGAGCCGTCGCTGCAATCACGACCGCTCCAAGCGGAAGCATGAACTTCCACCTAAGTACTCTCATCCTCTCCTCCTTGTTGATGTCTGCCACTTCCGAACCTTCCTGCCAAGCTCAGAGGGTGAGCCTACGCCAAGTCGCGTCTCGATTCCACCCCCTTCACGACGAGCTTGTTCCCATCGCCGACTCGCGAGTCTCCACTTCGGCCTGTGGCGGCCCGCCGCGACGGCGTGCCGTGTCCCAGATCCGGTCCCACAGCCCGGTCAGGCCGTCGGGCGAGACGATCACGATGGCAAGGAAGACGAGCCCGATGACCGTTTGGAACCGGCCTCCGACGACGGGCAGCCCCCCGGTCGGAACCCACTCGACAACGTAGTTGTTGATGACGATGAAGGCGAAGGCGCCGATCCAGGCACCCTCGATGCGGCCGAGGCCGCCGATGACGGCGATGATGAGCAGATCGATGGTCGGTCCGAGGCCTAGGTCTTGCGGTGCGATCTGGCCGTTCCACCAGACATAGAGGATCCCGGCCAGGGAGGCGATGAACGCGGCGAAGCCGAATGCGAGCATCCGGTGCAACGGCACCGTGTACCCGAGCGACGCCATCCGCACGGGCTCGTCCCGAATGCCGGCGAACGCAATGCCGAACGGCGTTCTCGTGATGTACTTGATCAGGAGGTAGACGGCTACCGAGACAGCCAGCGCAATGTAGTAGAGACGTTCACGATCGGTGGCGATGTCTCCGACGAACCCCGGCGTGTAATCGTTCACGCCGGCGATCGGCGAGAAGCCGCCCAACTGCGTCACCGACCCGAAGAAGAGGTTGGCGATCACCGCATACGTGAGCGTGAGCATGAGGAAATAGATGCCAACGCTCCGCGACGCGAGGGCGCCGAAGATCAGTCCGATCACGGTGGTGATCACAATTGCGAGCACGAGTGCCAGGGTCGGGTCCCACCCGAGCACGAGTCCCTTGGATTCCCCACCCGCCCCGCCGTGCGTGACCATATTCCCGAGCATGTAACCGGCGATACCCATGAGGGCGATCTGCGCTAGCGAGACCATGCCGCCGTAAGCGGAGAGGAAGATCAGGCTGGCTGCGGCAATCCCGAGTAGGAGCGCCTGAATGAGGATCGCGTCGAGCCAGTAGTCGTTGAACAACTGCGGGCCGAGGGCGGCGACGATCAGAAGCACGACGCCGATGACCCGTTCCACCGTCGTCTTCACGGCGACTCCGCTCACCCGATCCTCCCGAACAGCCCCTGCGGCCGAAAGGCGAGCACCAGAGCCAGGAGGACAAAGGTGAGCACGATGGCGTAGTTCGTGCAGCACTCGTTCCCGACCGTGGGCAGGTACACGGCCGCGAACGAGAACACGAGCCCGTACAACAGCGATCCGGCGGCCGCCCCGATGAGCGATCCCATGCCGCCGATGATCACGACGACGAGCGAGTAGAGCAGCCACTGACCGTCCTGGCCCGAGGCCACGTTGCCCTGTGAGGCGCCCACGACGCCACCGAACGCCGCCAGTGCCGAGCCGACGAGGAACGCGAGCCCGAAGACGAATTGGATGTTGACGCCGAGTGCCGACGTCATTTGCCGGTCGTCGACGCCTGCGCGGATCACCATTCCGGTGCGTGTCCGATGGAGCCAGAGCCAGAGGAGGACGCCAGTCATCAGTCCGAGAAAGAGCACGATCAGCCGGGCGAGTGAGTAGTCGATGCCGATCAGCGGCAGCGCGATGCGGGTGTTCACCCAGCCAGGCCAGGCCATGCTGACCGCGTTGCCACCGAACTTGACCGTGCCCTCCGGAACGTGCCGGGGGAAGTGCCCGATGACCTGGTCGGCGATGATCACAGAGATGGCAATTGTGATCAGCGCCTGACGCAGCTCCTGCCCCATGTTCCAGCGCAGGAACACCTGCTGCACGATCAGCCCAACGACGGCGACCACCAGACAGGCGACGAGTGCAGGGTAGACCCACTCCCAGGTGCTCACCTCCGTCGACTGGAGAGAGAATCCCTGACCCGTCATCGACTGCTGGACCTCGTAGGCGATGTAGCCGCCCAGGAGGTAGAAGGAGCCGTGGGCCATGTTCACGACCCGCATGAGCCCGAAGATGAGAGAGAAGCCACTCGCGACGATGAACAACCACCCGGCAAACGTGAGCCCGTTCAGCAGGGTGGTCGCGAAGCTCTGCCAGTCGTGGATGGCCGAGCCGCTCGATGTCGTGCGCCAGTTACCGTTGCCGAACTCGTCCGGCGTCGTCGAGATGAAAAGGACGTAGGCAACCGCGAAGGCGCCGGCAGCCGCGGCCAGTAGGAGCGCCAGACGGCGCAGGACGACCTCTGCGCGCCAGCCCCCGCTCATGCCTCCCTGCCCGTATAGAGCGTCGCCTCTCGCTGCTCCCCCACCTGCGGCACGGCGTCCTCGATCCGCTCGATCTCGGCGGCGATCTCCGGGTCGATCGTCGTCACGTCCGGCCAGTCGATCTCGACGAGATTGCCCGAGGGGTCGCGGATGTACATCTGCACCCAGCCCGCCGGGTGATAGCGCACGGGCGCGTGCCACGTCTTCGTCTCGAGCAGCCCTCGCTCCTTCGCCCGGCGGTAGAACGCGTCGAAGTCGTCGACGTCGATCGCGAGGTGGTGCGCGCGCGGCGCGGCGACGTCGTCACGCTGGAAGAGGTGGAGCTGCTGGTCGCCGAGCGCGAGCCAGAGGACGGGCTCCTGGAACGCCGGCGTGGGCAGCCGTGTCATCCCGAAGAGCTCCTCGTAGAACCGCGCAGACTCCTCCATGTCCTCCGCGTGAATGGACACGTGGTTGATGCGCAGCGCTCCCACCGGTGCGATCCTAACCGCGTTCCCAGGCGAGTCCAGCGGCAAGCACCGTCTCGTCGCGAGGGGCGATCAGCTGAAGGTTGCCGATCGCCAGCCCTGCCCAGCCGATGAGGTTGACCCAGCGGACGTAGGCGGAGAGCGGGAACCGGACCTCGCGCTCGTCGACGTCGACGGGCGGCACCTCGATCGGGATGCAGGGCGAGACGTAGAGGTCGACGGGCGGCTCGTACCGGCGCCACGCGGTGACTGCGTCGTATGCCCTGGCGACCTCGTCCGGATCGGGGTCGCGCGCCGCGTCGAGCTTCGGGCGGATCGTCGGCCCGTACTCGTCGGCGCGGGACGGGTACGTCTGGGCGTGGGACGCGAGCGCCTCGTGATGGAAGAGCGGCCACGTGCTCGCGGCCGGGCCTGGAAGCTCCACCTCGACGAGAGTTGCGCCGAGGCGTGCGAGGTCGCCCGTCCACTGCTCGGCGACGTCGCACGACTCGGGGTCGTAGCCACCCACCGCAGGCGCCTTCCGGAGAACGCCGACCGTGCGGCCGTCGAGCCTCGGCTCCGGCACCGGCTTGCCGGTGAGCACCGACCATGCGCTCGCCACGTCGGCGACGGTTCGCGCCATCGGCCCCACCGTGTCGAGCGTCGGGCACAGCGGGTAGATCGCCGTCCATCGCGATCCCGCCCCACGCGCGGCTTGAGGCCCACCACGTCGCAGCACGCGGACGGGAGGCGGATCGAGCCGCCCGTGTCGGTACCGAGGCCGAGGTCGCAGAGCCCGGCCGCGAGCGCGGCGGCGTTGCCGCTCGAGGAACCGCCCGTCGTGAGACCCGGCCGTGCCGGGTTCGCCACGGTGCCGTACCACGGGTTCTGTCCCAGGACCGACCAGGCGAACTCGGGGAGATTGGCCTTGCCGACCACCGACGCGCCCGCCTCGACGAGGCGCTCGACGCAGGACGCCGTCCGCGTGGGGACGTGGTCGGCGTAGAGCTTCGAGCCGTACGTCGTCCGGATCCCTGCCGTGTCGATGAGATCCTTGACGAGCAGGCGCGTGCCGGCCAGCGGGCCGTCGCGCGGTGCCGCGGGCTCCTCGATCCACGTGATGACAGCGTTGTCCGCGCCCGTCACGGGAGCACCGCCACGGCTTCCACCTCGAGCATCGCCCCGGGGACGGCGAGCCGGCTGATCTCGACGAGCGTCGACGCGGGCCGTGCCTCTCCGAAGAACGCCTGGCGGACGGGGTTGATCGCCGGGCGGTCGTCGATGTTCGTGACGAACACCGTGACCTTCACCACGTCGGCGGGCGTTGCGCCCGCGGCGGCGAGAACGACTCGCATCGTCTCGAACACGGCCTCGGCCTGCGCAACGACGTCGCCCTCGCCGACGAGCCGCCCCTCGCCGTCGACGGGCACGATCCCCGAGACGAACAGGAGACCGCCGGCCGCCACCGCGTCGGTGTAGTGGCGAGAGCGGCTCGGCAAGGCCGTCGATCGCGGTACTCGCGGCGACTCATCCGCCTGCCTCCTGGAGCTCGGAGATCGTCCAGCGCGGGCTGATCGCCTCGGGGTCGACCTTCAGGGTCACGACCGACGGGCGGCCGGACGCGAGCGCGCGCTCGAACGCGGCCTCGACGTCCGCGGTCCGCTCGACCGTCTCGCCATGGCAGCCGAAGGACGTCGCGAACGCCGTGAAGTCCGGGTTCACGAGGTCGGTGCCCGACACGCGGCCCGGATAGAGCCGCTCCTGGTGCATGCGAATCGTCCCGTACATGCCGTTGTCCACGACGAGGATGACGATCGGGAGGTCGTGCTGCACGGCCGTCGCGAGCTCGGCCGACGCCATCATGAAGTCCCCGTCGCCCGGCGATGCAGACGACGATCCGGTCCGGATGGAGCGCCTTGGCGGCGAGCGCGGCCGGAACGCCGTAGCCCATCGCGCCCGACCGCGGCGCGAGCTGCGTCCCGTACTCGCGGAACTCGTAGAACCGGTGCGCCCAGACGGTGAAGTTGCCCGCGCCGCAGGTGAGGACGGCGTCCGGGGGCAGGCGCCGGCGCAGGAAGGCCATCACCTCGGCGAGGTCGAGGTCGCCGGGAAGCGGCCGCGGCTCGAGGTTCGCGAGGTAGTCGGCCCGCGCGGCGCGCATCCACTCCTCCCACGACGGCGATTCGATCGGAAGGATCCGCTCGAGCGCGGTCGCGAACTCGGTCAGGTCGGACACGATCGGCAGGTCCGCGTCGTACGTGCGGCCGAGCTCCTCGGGATCCGGGTGGATGTGGACGAGCGTCTGCGTCGGCCGGGGAAGGCCGAGCAGCGTGTAGCCACGGGTCGCGACGTCCCCGAGACGGCCACCGACGGCGATGAGCAGATCCGCCTCTTCGACCCGGCGCGCGAGTGCGGGGTCCATGCCGATCGTCAGGTGGCCTGCGTACGCATCCGACGCGTTGTCGACGTAGTCCTGGCAGCGAAACGAGGTCGCCACCGGAATCTGGCTCGCCTCGCAGAACGCGATGACCGAAGCACCCGCCTGCGCTGTCCAGCCGCCCTCGCCGACGACGACGAGCGGTCGCTCGGCCGTCGCCAGCCGCTCGGCGAGCCTGCCGAGATCGTCGTCCGTCGGCGCCGAACGCGGCGCGTCGACGGGAGGAGCGTCGGCGGCATCCGTCTCCTCGGCGAGCACGTCCTCGGGCAGCGCCAGCACGACGGGGCCGGGGCGGCCGCGGCTCGCCTGCGCAAACGCGCGAGCGACGTGCTCCGGCATCCGGTCCGCGCTCTCCACCTGGGCCGTCCACTTCGTCATCGACCCGAACACGGCCGGGTAGTCGAGCTCCTGGAAGGCGCCGCGGCCGAGATGCGCACGCGGAACCTGGCCGACGAAGAGGATCATCGGCGTCGAGTCCTGGTCTGCCGTGTGCACGGCGACGGAGGCGTGTGTCGCGCCCGGCCCGCGCGTGACGAAGCAGATCCCCGGGCGGCCCGTGAGCTTCCCGTACGCCTCGGCCATGTTCGCCGCCGACGCCTCGTGGCGGCACGTGATGAGCCGGATCGGCGAGTCGTGGAGCGCGTCGAGGATCGGGAGATAGCTCTCCCCCGGCACACAGAACGCGAGCTCGACCCCGTGGAGCTCGAGCTGGTCGACGAGCGCCTTCCCGCCCGATCTCATCGCTCGACCGGGTGCTCCAGGAAGATCGTCGCGCGCTGGAGCTTCGGCTTCTCCTCGTCGGCCGGATCGAGGTAGCGGATCGTGCGCTTTCCCGCCCATTCGGCGGGCAGCACGAGCACGCGGACGAAGGCGGTGTCCTCGCGTCTCGGAGGCGGTCGCGAGCACGGGATGGTCTGCGCCTTCGTACCACGACTCGCCGGCGCCGTACGTCTGGACGCCGTCGGGCGAGTCGATGGTCAGCTCGCCGTGGAGCAGGCGGCGGATGCCCGGGCCGGGATGAACGTGGCGGTACGCGATGCCCCCCGGGGGGAAGTCGACCCTGTCGCAGCGGAGAATCCACTCACCCGGACCGGGATCGTCGGTCAGCTCCCAGACGAGCGCGTGGCCGTCAATGCGCGCTGCCCCGGCGTGCGCCTCGTCGCGCGCGAGGTCGTAGACGACGCGGTTCCCCGGTTCGGTCTCGACGCCGTGCGGATGCTCCGTCAGCTCGAGGATCAATGAAAGAACTGTCCGCCGTCGATGACGATCGTCTGGCCGGTGATGAAGTCGGCGTCGTCCGAGCAGAGGAAGACGACTGCGCCTGCCACATCCTCGGGCACCTGGTCTCGCTGGAGCGTCCGCGCGGCCACGGAAGCGTCGCGAAGCTTCTCCACCACCTCGGGGTGGGCGAGGACGCCGTCGGACATCGTGAAGCCGGGCGCGACGCAGTTGACGTGGATCGCGTCCTTGCCGAGCTCCTTCGCGAGCGCGCGCGTGAAGGCGACGATCGCACCCTTGCTCGTGACGTAGTGGAGGAGGAACGGCACACCGCGGAACGGCGTCCCGGACGAGATGTTCACGATCTTCCCGCCGCCCTGCTCGCGCATGATCGGCACGACGGCGCGGCTCGTGAGGAACATCGACGCGACGTTGACGTCCATCACCTGGCGCCACTCCTCGAGCGGGATCTCGGTGAACGGGCGCATCGCGAGCGACGCGTAGAGGCCGGCGTTGTTGACGAGGATGTCGACGCGCCCGTGCAGGTCGACGACCTCGGAGACCATGCGCGCTACGTCCTCCTCCGACGACACGTCGGCCCGGATCCCCCCGTCCGGCGGCTCGAGGTCGGCGATGACGACCGTGGCGCCGGCCGCCTCGAGTGCGTCGCCGATCGCCTTGCCGATGCCCTGGGCGCCGCCGGTGACGATCGCCACCTTGCCCGCCACGGTGCTCACTGCAGGGGCGAGAACGGGGTCGGCACGAGGATGCGGTTCTCCTGCGTGTGGATGAGCGGCTGGATCTTTCCGAGGAACTCCTTCCACCGCTCGTCGGCCTGAAGCTTGGCGCGCCGCTCCTCGCGCTCGGCGTACGAGTCGTAGCGCCAGAGCGACGTGTACGTCGAGAGGGCGCCGATGTCGGTCGTGAAGGCGCCGACGAAGCCTCCGAGATAGGACTGCTGGAGCTCGATGCCCTCCGTCTCGTACAGCCGGACGAGCTCGACGAGCTTGCCCGTCGTCACGTGGTAGTCGCGCTGCTCGAGGATCATCGGTCCAAGCCTACGGCGTCCGGCCCAGCATGTGCCCTGCTTCTGCTCGATAATCGCCGCATGACGGAACCACGCTTCGTTCACTTCGATGGTCTGCGCTCATTCGAGCTCGCACGCGGGTGTGACGGGACGGCCGCTGTTCGGCGAGGGCGCGATGCTCAACGTCATCTCGTTCGAGCCCGGCGCGACGGTGCCGCTCCATAGCCACCCGCACGAGCAGCTCGGGCTCGTCCTCGAGGGGATGCAGGCCCTCGTCATCGACGGCGAGGTGCACGAGCTCGGGCCGATGGAGGGGTACGTCATCCCCGGCGGCGTCGAGCACTCCGCGTACTGCGGACGGGCGGGCGCCCTCGTCCTCGACGTGTTCCAGCCCGTGCGCGAGGACTATCGCGAACGCTGGGAGTCAGAGGCCGGCTAGCCCTCGAGCGCCGCGCGGACGTCGTCCGGGAGCGGCTCCGGCCGCCCGTCGCCGTCGACGTGCACGACGGTGTGCTGCCCTCGATGGCCGTCTCGCCGTCACGCTCGACGGTCCACGCGTACGTGATCGAGGTGCGGCCGACACGCTCTACACGCAGGCGAACCATCGATCTCGTCCTCGAACCGAAGCACTCGGTGGAACTGCGCCTCAACGTGCTTGCGCGGATAGTCACCCCAGCCGTCGACGACGCCGGACTCGCGCATGAGCGTCGTCTCGGCCGACTCCGCCCAGCGAAACGCGTTCGAGAAGTGGATGCGACCGCCGGCATCGGTGTCCACCCACGCCACCCGTCGGTGCTCGACGACCTCCGTCACGGCACGACGAGGACGCGGCCGGCGACGCCGCCCAATGCCGCATCAACAGCGGCATTGACGTCGTCGAGTGCGAACGACGGTCCGACCTGGGACGTGAGATCGAGCGCGCCGGAGCGGACATGGCCGAGGAGGATCGGAAGGGCCACGGCCGGATCCTCCGAGCCATAGATCGTTCCGGTCAGGCGCTTTTCCCGCCGAATGAACTCGGTCGGGTCGAGGTCGAGGCGGGCGCCCGCAGCCGGGAGGCCGACGATCACGCAGAGCCCGCCGTTCCGCGTCCAGCGGAACGCGACCTTCGTCGTCTCGGGATCACCGACCGCGTCGAAGGTGTAGTCGACGCCGTCGGGGAACGCGGCCCCCATCGCGTCCTTCAGCTCGTCTGGCTGCACGACGAGAGTCGCGCCGAGGCGCGCCGCCAGCTCGAGCCGCTCCGGAACCGGGTCGCAGCAGACGATCTCGCGCGCACCGGCGATGCGCGCCCCTTGGACGACGAACTGGCCGACGCCGCCGGCTCCGATCACGAGAACGCTGGCGCCCTCCTCCACTCCGGCCGCGAAGAGCACCGCGCCGACGCCGGTGAGCGCCGCGCACCCGAGCAATGCAGCCTCCTCGAGCGGCACGCCGTCTCCGAGCGGCAGCGCCACCTGCTGCGACACGACGAGGCGCTCGGAGAGCGCGCCCGTCGCGGTGCCGCGATACAGCGTCTCTCCCCGCAGCGACATGCCGGTGCCGCCGTCGATCAGCGTCCCTCCGCCGATCGCGTACTGGAGCGGCAGGCACGCGGCGGGCCGCCCGCGACGGCAGTCGGCGCACTCGCCGCACGACGGCGCCCACGAGAGGACGACGGAGTCGCCGACCCCCACCCCCTCGACGCCGTCGCCGACCGCTTCGACGATGCCCGCGCCCTCGTGCCCAAGCACCATCGGCGTCGGCCGCTGCCACTCGCCCTTGACCATGTGGAGATCGGTGCCGCAGATCCCGATCGCGGCCATGCGCACGAGCACCTCGCCCGCGCGCGGCTCGTCGAGCTCGATCTCCGTGACCTCGAACGGCCGGCCCGCCTCGTGGAAGACGGCCGCCCGTGACTTCACGAGTCGAGTGCCGCGGTCACCTCGCCGACGGTCGTCACGGTCGCGACGTTCTGGAGCGCGTAGTTGATCGACGCGTTGTGCCAATCCGCGTTCATCGTCGAGCAGCCGTCCTCCGGCACGACCATGAAGTAGCCCTTGTCGGCGCCGGTGCGCGACGTGTGCTCGATCGACATGTTCGTCCACGCGCCGGTGACGATCACCGTGTCGCGGCCGAGCTCCTCGAGCAGGCTCTCGAGCGTCGTGTCGTGCCACGCGCTCATGCGCATCTTCTCGACGACGTGGTCGCCGTCCTGCGGCTCGAGCCCGTCCGCCGCCGCCGCGCCCCAGGAGCCGCGCACGAGCGCGCCCGTCTCCTTGAGGCCCTCGAAGAGCGGCGCGTTGAGCTTGAGGCCCGGCGCGCCCTCCTCGACGATGTAATGGACGTGGATGACAGGGACGCCCTTGGCGCGACACGTCGCCGCGAGAGCCTTGACGTTCTCGACGACGTTCTGCTCCTTTGCGTGCTCCGGTGACCCGGACTCGGCGAACGCGCCACCTTCGGTGATCACGTCGTTCTGAAGGTCCTGGACGATCAGCGCGCAGCGCGCGGGATCGAGCGTCAGTGCGTCGTCAGCCATCTTTCCTCCTAGCGCATGTAGGGCTCATGCCGCGGCCCTACCTTGGTCTGCAGGGTGTAGACGGACGAGGACGCCGGCACGAACAGCGTGTGCCAGTCCGGCCCGCCCCATGCGAGGTTGCCGACGCTCTCGGGGATCTCGACGACGCCGAGGTGCTCGCCGTCGGAGCCGATCACCCAGACGCCGTCGGGACCGGTCACCCAGATGTTGCCCTGCTCGTCGCACTTCATCCCGTCGACGAGACCGCCCTTCTCGAGGTCGCCGTCGCCGATGCCCTCGGCGAAGCGGCGCCCGTTCGACAGCGACCCGTCGGCGGCCACGTCGTAGACGTTGATGAACGCGCCGGGCGTGTCGTTGATGTAGAGCAGCGACTCGTCGGGCGAGAAGCAGAGGCCGTTCGGCATCTCGAACTCGTCCTGGCCGACGACGAGCGTCAGCTCCTCCTGCCCGCCACCGGGCGGGATCATGAAGACGCCCTGCCAGCCGAGGTCGCGCGCCCGCTCGATGCCGAAGCCGGGAAATCGCCCGTACCACGGGTCGGAGAAGTAGATCGTGCCGTCCGAGCGCACGCAGACGTCGTTGGGGCTGTTCAGGTACTTGCCCTCGTAGTGGAAGGCAAGGAGCTCGCGTACGCCATCCGTCCGCTCACGCACGAGCGAGCTCGTGACGTGCTCGCACACGATGAGGTTGAGGTCGGCGTCGAGCGTCATCCCGTTGCACTTGAAAGCCGGGTTCCGCACCTCGGTCACGGTGCCGTCGAGCGTCACCTTGCGACGGATGTCGGCCGGCATGTCGGAGAAGTAGAGGACCTGCTCGGTCGGGTGCCAGATCGGCCCTTCGGTGAATGTGAAGCCGGTGGCGAGCTGCTCGATCTCGACTTCTGGATCGACGAGCTGGGCCAGCTTCTCGGACTTGACTTCTACGGCCACGTCGGCTCCTTTCGACGATGCGGGTACTCGGCGCGAACCTAACAGACCGCAGGGCCTTTAGAGTGGCGGGCCGATGGCCGACCAAAAGCCGGTGCTGCTCGCCGTCGACGACGATCGCGACGTCGTCCGCGCGGTCGAGCGCGACCTCCGTACCCACTACGCCAGAGACTTCGCCGTGCTCAGTGCCGCGTCGGGTACCGAGGCACTCGAGCTGCTCACGCGCCTCCGGGAGCGCACGACTCCCGTCGCGCTCGTCATCACCGACCAGCGCATGCCGCAGATGACGGGGATCGAGCTGCTCGCGCTCGCAGCCGACGCCGCGCCGGGTGCGCGCCGCGTGCTGCTCACGGCATACGCCGACACCGAGGTGGCGATCCGCGCCATCAACGAGATCCGCGTCGACCACTACCTCATGAAGCCGTGGCACCCACCGGAGGAGCGGCTCTATCCCGTGCTCGACGACCTGCTCGGAGACTGGCAGGCGACCGAGCTCGCGGGTGCCGCAGCGACCGCCGACGCCGAGCGCGTGCGCCTCATCGGGCACCGGTACTCGGAGGAGTCGCAGCATGTGCGCGACCTCCTCGCCCACAACCAGGTGCCATACCGGTGGCTCGAGATCGAGGACGACGAGGCAAAGCAGCTCCTCGAGGAGGCGGGCGTCACGAACATCCGGTTACCTGTGGTCGTCTTCCCGGACGGCGAGCTGCTCGTCGGGCCAGAGCCGGCCGCCGTCGCCGAGCGCGTCGGCCTCCAGACCGTCGCCGAGCTGGCCTTCTACGACCTCGTCGTGGTCGGCGGTGGGCCGGCGGGTCTCGCAGCCGCCGTCTACGGCGCGTCCGAAGGGCTCCGGACAGTCGTGGTCGAGCGCGAGTCTGCCGGCGGACAGGCTGGGCAGAGCTCTCGGATCGAGAACTACCTCGGATTCCCGTCCGGCCTCTCCGGCGCCGACCTCGCACGACGTGCAACCACGCAGGCGCGGAGATTTGGCGCCGAGCTGCTGACGGCCCAGGGCGCAGTGGGTCTCGACGTGAGCGGGACGACGCGCATGATCCGCCTGAGCGACGGCTCGGACGTCGCCTCGCACACGGTGCTCCTCGCCACGGGCGTCTCCTACCGCCGCCTCGACGCCGAGGGTGCCGAGCGGTTGACGGGACGGGGTATCTGGTACGGCACGGCTTCGACCGGCGACGCTGCGCTGCTCGACGGCCAGGAAGCCTTCGTCGTCGGCGGGGCAAACTCCGCCGGACAGGCAGCGCTCCACCTGGCGCGCGCGACGAAGGTGACGATCCTCTATCGCGGCGAGAGCCTGCGTAAGTCGATGTCGCAGTACCTCGTCGACCGCATCGAGGAGTCACCGCGAATCACCGTGCGGCTGAACGCGGCCGTGACCGAGGCACACGGCGACGAGAGCCTTCAAGAGATCACGCTCGACGAAGCGGGCCAGGTGACGACGATCCCGGCCACCGCACTGTTCGTGTTCGTCGGCGCGGAGCCTCACACGGAGTGGATCGGCGACTCGATCGCGCGCTCCGACCGCGGATTCGTCCTTACCGGATCCCAGGTGCTGTCAGCCCCGGCCGGGTGCGCGAAGTGGCCGCTCGAGCGAGAGCCTCTGCCGCTCGAGACGAACCTGCCCGGCGTGTTCGCAGCGGGGGACGTCCGCGACCAGTCGATCAAGCGCGTCGCCTCCGCCGTGGGCGAGGGCTCGATGGCTGTTCTCCTGATCCACCAGTACCTGAAGAACGTCTGATGCCGGACATCCGGCCGGAGGAGCTTCGACGGATCGACCTCCTCCGCGACCTCCCGGACGAGCGACTCGAAGAGCTGGCCGCTCATGGCCGCGTGCTCGAGCTGGCGCCCGGCGAGTACCTCTTTCGCGAAGAGGAGGAGGCGACGTTCCTCTCGTTGCTCCTCGAGGGAGAGCTCGAGACGACGCGTACGGTCGGCGTCGATGAGCTTCCGCTCATCCACCACACGCCCGGCGGCTTTCTCGGAGCGATCGCCCTCGTCACCGGCGTGGCATACGCTGGCTCGACGCGCTCGGTCGGCACGAGCCGGCTCTTTCTCCTCGACGCCGAGGCGTTCCGAGCGCTGCTCGTCTCGGAGCCGCAGGTGTTCACCGCCGTCATGGACGTCTTCGTCCCCGTGATCACGAACTTCACGGCCATCGAGCGCGACCGCGACCGGCTTGTGTCCCTGGGCACGCTCGCGGCCGGGCTTGCACACGAGCTGAACAACCCCGCTGCCGCCGCGCAGCGGGGCGCATCGGAGCTGCGGGCCGCAGAGCGGCACGCTCAGGCGCGCGCTCTCGCAGCTCGCGACGAGCGGCCTCGACTCGGACGGGATGGGACAGCTCTGCACGCTGACGGCCGAGGCCCTCGCTGCGTCCGAGGCTGCGCCACCGCTCGACAGCCTCGACCGGGCGGATCGCGAGGCTGAGCTTGCGGCCTGGCTCACCGACCGGAGGAGTGGAGGGCACCAACGGCGCGGCCGAGCTCGTCGATGCGGGTCTCGACGAGGCGTGGCTCGAACGGCTGCTCGCAGTCGCACCCGGAGAGCCCAGCTCCGTCGTCGAATGGATCACCTCACGCCTGACGGCGACGCGGATCACGCGCGAGCTCGAGCGCTCGACCGGGCGCATCGCGCAACTCGTCCAGTCGGTCAAGCAGTACTCGTACCTCGATCAGACGCCGCAGCAGGAGGTGGACGTCCATGACGGGCTCGAGAGCACGCTCGTGATCCTCGGCCACAAGATCGCGGAGCGTCGGATCGAGATCGTCCGCGAGTACGACCGCTCCCTGCCCCAGGTCGACGCCCACGCCGCCGAGTTGAACCAGGTGTGGACGAACCTTCTCGACAACGCCGTCGCCGCCGCGAACGCCCGGGTGACGATCAGGACATACGCGACGGTCGAGTTCCTCGTCGTCGAGGTGGAGGACGACGGCGCCGGCGTTCCACCGGAGATCGCAGAGCGGGTGTTCGACGCGTTCTTCACGACGAAGGAACCCGGCGAGGGCACCGGCCTCGGACTCGACATCGCCCGGCGGATCGTCGTCAGACATCACGGCGACCTCAAGCTCAAACCTGTCGAGAGCGGCGCGTGCTTCCAGGTGCTCCTGCCACTCAGCGAGGGCTAGCTCTCGCTCGGCTCGAAATCGAGCGCGAGCGAGTTGATGCAGTAGCGAAGGCCAGTCGGCTTCGGTCCGTCCGGGAAGACGTGGCCGAGGTGAGAGTCACACGCAGCGCAGCGGACTTCCGTGCGCCGCATGCCGTGGGTCAGGTCCTCCTCCACCTCCACCGCGTCCTCGGCGATGCGGCGCGAAGAAGCTCGGCCAGCCCGAGCCGGAGTCGAACTTCGTGTCGGAGCGGAAGAGCTCTGCGCCGCACGCGCCGCAGCGGAACATCCCGTCGTCGTGGACGACGTTGAGCTCACCTGACCACGGCGCCTCGGTGGCGCCACACCGCAGCACCGCGTAGCGATCCTCGTCGAGCTCCGCCTTCCACTGCTCGTCCGTCTTCTCGACTCGCTCGGTCATGAGGCCACCTCTTCTGCGTGAATGCGCTTCTTGGAGTCCTGGAGCTTGCCGCCCTCGCGGCCCATGCGGACGGCGACCGCCTCGGCGAGGATCGAGAGCGCCGTCTCGGGCTGCGTCTCGGCGCCGATGTCGAGGCCACACGGCCCCGAGATTCGCTCGAGCGCGTCCTCGGGCACACCGGCTTCGAGCAGCCGCTCGCGCCTGCGCTCCTGGTTCCGGCGCGAGCCGAGGGCACCGACATAGAACGCCTCCGTCTCGAGCGCCGCCTTCAGCGCGGGAACGTCGAACTTGTCGTCGTGGGTGAGGACGACGACGGCCGTCGCGTGGTCGGGCGCGACGCGAGCAAGCGCCTCCTCGGGCCACTCGACGAGAATCTCGTCCGCGCTCGGTATCCGCTCGGCGGTGGCGAACTTCGCCCGTGCGTCGGCGACGATCGCGTACCAGCCGAGGAGCTTGGCGGCCGCACACATCGCCTCGGCCGTGTCGACGGCGCCATAGACGAGAAGCCGGGGTGGCGGGCCGTACACCTCTGCGAATACCCTCGTGTCGCCGAGCTCGAGGATCGTGTTCCGGTGGCCGCGAATGAGCTCGTCCGCCTGCGCGATCGCCTCCTCGGGAACACCCTCCCCGTGACGCTCGCCGCCCTCGAGCACGAGCGTGTGCGCACCGAGTCGGCTCGCCCTCGATGACGGTGAAGAGGACGGCGCGCTCCTCCGCCTCGATCGCCTTCAGGAGACGCTCGGTTGCCATCAGTCCTCGTCCAGCACTTCCACGAACACATCGATCTCGCCACCACACGGCAGACCCACTTCCCACGCCTCCTCGTCGCCGATGCCGTACGAGATGAGCTTCGGCTTGCCCGTCTCCATCACCTCGCGCGCGTTCTCGTAGACGTCCGACTCGACGCAGCCGCCGGACACGGAGCCGCACAGCTCACCCGATTCCGAGATGGCGAGCTTCGCGCCCACGGGCCTGGGCGCCGAGCGCCGTGTGGCCACGACCGTCGCGATCGCCACCTTCTTGCCCTCCGAGCGCCACCGCTCGACGTCGCCAAGGATCTCCTTCATGCCGCGTGCCTCCTTTCGATGCCGGTGAGAACGTCGGCCAGCTCTTCGATGCTCGCGAGATTGTGCCCGGAGAGGAACCTGTCGACGAACGGGAGCGCCGCGCGCATGCCTCCGGCGAGCGGTTGATAGTCGGGATGGCCCTTGAGCGGGTTCACCCAGACGACGGCATATGCCTGTCGCGCGAGCCGGCTCATCTCCTGGCTGACGACGGCCGCCTCCTCGCGCTCCCAGCCGTCGGAGGCGATGACGACGATCGCGCCACGCGTGAGCGCGCGCCGTCCCCACTCGTCGTTGAACGCCTTCAGACGAGGCGCCGATGCGGGTGCCTCCCGCCCAGTCGGACACGCGCGCTGCAGCCGCCTGGAGCGCCCGCTCCGGATCCCGTCCTTCGAGGTCGTGCGTCAACCGCGTCAGCCGGGTACCGAAGGCGAACGCCTCGACGCCGCGGCCCGTTCGCATGAGCGCGTGGAGGAAGAGGACGAGAGCGCGCGAGTACGCCTCCATCGAGCCTGACACGTCGCACAGCACGATGAGCTTGCGCGGAACGTGGACGCGGCTCCGGTACGTCCGCTCGATCGCGTCGCCGCCCGTCGCAAGCGAAGCGCGGACGAGGCGGCGCATGTCGAGGTCGCGCCCGCGGTGGTGCGGGCGTAGCCGGCGCGACCGTCGCCGCGGCCGACCCGTCACGATCTGCGCGATCAGCCGCGAGATCGCGTCGAACTCGTCGCGCGTGAGGTCGGCGAAGTCGCGCTGCCGCAGCAGCTCCTCCGCGGAGTAGCCGAGTGCCTCCTGCTCGCCGTCGCCACCATCGTCGGCGCCGACCACGGGCTCGGGACTGCGGCGAAGGAGCCGCAGCGACTGCACTTCCGTGTCGCGGCGGAAGACGGGCGCCGTCGGCGCACGAAGGAACCACGCGCGGAAGGCGAGATCGAAGGCCTCGAGATCCGAGTGCCGTGCCACGAGCGTCTGCCGCAGCGTCCAGTAGACATCGTCCTGGCGCGTGAGGTCGACGCGGTCGAGGCCGGTGAGCGCGTCTGCGAGCCGGCCAGGCCCAACCTCGAGACCGGCCTCGCGGAGCACGCGGCCGAACGTGACGACGTGCCGCGCGACGGCGTCAGCCACTACGTCGTCGCCGCTCGCGCCTCTTCGACGAGCCCCTGGAGCGTCTCGTCGCGGATGGCGAGCACGTCCTCGTGGTACTTGAGCACGGAGCCGAGCGTCTGCTCCACCACCTCGGCGTCGAGCTCCTGCTGCCCGAGCGCGGTCAGCGCATTGGCCCAGTCGATCGTCTCGGCGACGCCAGGCGGCTTCGCGAGGTCGAGGCCGCGAAGACCCTGGACGAACGCGGCCGCCTGGACGGCGAGCCGCTCCGGCACGCCGGGCACACGCAGCTTGACGATCGCGACCTCCCGCTCGAGCGCCGGATGGCCGATCCAGTGGTAGAGGCAGCGCCGCTTGAGCGCGTCGTGGAGCTCGCGCGTGCGGTTCGACGTGAGCACGACCGCCGGACGGTGATCCTCCGCGCTGATCGTGCCGATCTCGGGGATCGTGATCTGGAAGTCGGAGAGCACCTCGAGGAGAAATGCTTCGAACTCCTCGTCGGCGCGGTCGATCTCGTCAATGAGGAGCACGACCTTCTCGGGGCTCTCGATCGCCTCGAGCAGCGGCCGCCGGATGAGGAACTCAGGACCGAACAGCTCCTCCTCTGACACCGCCCCCTCTTGCGCCGCACGGATGTGGAGCAGCTGCCGCGAGTAGTTCCACTCGTAGACCGCGTGTGCGACGTCGAGCCCTTCGTAGCACTGGAGTCGGATCAGCCGCGCGTCGAGGATGCGCGCAAGCGCCTTCGCCGCCTCGGTCTTTCCGACGCCCGCCTCCCCCTCGAGCAGCAGCGGCTTCTCGAGCGTCAGCGAGAGGAAGAGCGCGGTCGCGAGACCGCGGTCGGGCAGGTAGCTCGCGCCCTGAAGGCCGACTTCGAGCTCGTCGATCGAGGTGAACGCCACGCGCCTAACTGTACGCGCTGTGACAGAGTGGGCCTATGGCGGCGAGGATTCCCGACGAGGTGAAGGCGCTGCTCGACGCGCCGAACTTCTGGCACCTCGCGACACTCAATCCCGACGGCTCGCCGCACTCGACCGTCATGTGGATCGACCGGCGCGGCGACCGGATCCTCTTCAACACGGCGCTCGGCCGGGTCAAGCCGCGCAACCTCGCGCACGATCCGCGCATCAGCCTGTCGCTCGCCGATCCGGAGCATCCGTACTCCAACGTCTCGATCCAGGGAACCGTCGTCGAGACGACCGAGGGCGACGAGGCGCTCCACGACATCGACGCCCTCGCGACGAAGTACATGGGCGTCGAGACGTACCCGTTTCTCCAGCCCGGCGAGCGGCGGATCACCTACCTCGTCGAGCCGAGGACGGTCTGGTATCGACCGCCGGCGGCGCGATGACGTTTGACACCCGCAGGGGGCCTCGGAAAGAATCGGTGACATGACCGGGGGAACGCTTGACGTCGTCATTCCGACCACGCCTGAAGAAGCGGTGTCGGCGTTCGGCGACGGCGACGGCGTAACCGTTCTCGCCGGCGGCACGATCGTCATGCCGGAGCTCACACACGGCCGGCTCAAGCCGAGCAAGGTGCTCATGCTCGCGCGCAGCGGGCTCGACAAGGTCACCCGCGACAGCGGCACCGTCACGATCGGCGCTGCGGTGTCCGTCAGTGCGCTCGAGGAGCTCGACGAGCCGCTCGCCACGGCTGCGAAGCACGTCGCCGACGGCGAGATCCGCGCGCAGGCGACGGTGGGCGGAAACATCTGCGCCGGCCCGGGAGCCGAGGCGCCGCGCGGCGATCTCCAGGCGCCGCTCATCGCCCTCGGCGCGCGCGTCCGCTCGACGGGGAAAGGCGGCGAGCGCACCGAGCCGGTCGAGGACTTCCTCGCCGGCGGCGCGGAAGGGCGTCTCGTGCTCGACGTCTCCTACGACGAGGCCGACCGCAAGACGGCGTACGAGGCGGTCTGGCGGCCGCACACTCACCACTATTCGATTCTCGGCGTGGCCGCAGCGAAGACCGGTGACGAGCTTCGCGTGGCTGCCACCGGCGCCGGGCCGCACGGCGTGCGCCTGACATCCGTCGAGCAGAGTGGCTCGGCAGACGACGCCCTGAAGGACGTCGAACCGCAGGACGACGCTCTCGCGTCGGCCTGGTACCGCTCCACCGTCCTGCCCAAGCTCGTCGCGCGGGCGCTCAACGATCTCGCCTAGGAGGACCGCCCGATGAAGCTGAACGTGAACGGCGTCGAGCACGAGATCCAGAGCCCGCTGCTGACACCTCTGCTCACCGTGTTGCGGGAGGAGCTCGGGATCACGAGCCCGAAGGCCGGCTGCCAACAGGGTGGATGCGGCTCCTGCACGGTGCTCGTCGACGGCGAGCCGCGACGGTCGTGCCTCCTGCCGGTCGCCGCGATCAACGGCGCGGGCGTCACGACGCTCGAGGGCATCGGCAGCGCTGAGCACCTGGCCCCGATCCAGCAGGCCTTCGTGCATCACTACGGGATGCAGTGCGGGTTCTGCACGCCCGGCATCCTGCTCGCAGCACACGCCTACATCGAGGGTGGCGGCGGAGACGACAAGCATGCGATCTCCGAGGCGCTCGCCGGGCACGTGTGCCGCTGCACGGGGTACGTGAAGATCCTCGCCGCCGTCGGCGCGGCTGCCCGTGGTGACAGCTTCGACCTCGACATCACGACCGGCACACCGACGACGACGTTCGTCGCAGGAGCGACAGAGTGAAGGCCGTCGGCGCACGGCTCCCGCGCTACGACGGCACGGCGCACGTCACCGGGCGGACGACGTTCGTCGACGACGTGCGCGTGCCCGGCACGCTCTGGGCCAAGGCGCTGCGCTCGCCGGTCCACCACGCCGACATCACGGCCCTCGACACGTCGAAGGCGGAGTCGATGAAGGGCGTCCATGCGGTGATCACGCACGCCGACGTGCCGTTGCTCGAGTACGGGCACCTCTCGGGCCTCGGCATTCCCGCCGACGAGCCCCTGCTCGCAAAGGACGACGTCCGCTACCAGGGTCAGCCGATCGCAGTCGTCGCCGCCGACGACGAGGACACGGCGATGGCGGCGGTCGAGGCGATCGAGGTCGAGTTCGCCGAGAAGCCCGCGTTCTTCGACGTGCGCCTCGCAGCCGATCCCGACACGCCGGTGATCCACCACTGGGGCAACTGGTATCCGCACTTCGAAGGCGAGATGGACCGCCGTCAGATCCGCAAGGGCAACATCGAGGAGGCGTTCGAGCAGGCCGACCTGATCGTCCAGGGCGTCTACCGGCCCGCCGCTATCGAGCACTGCCCGGTCGAGACCCAGGTCTGCCAGGTCGTGCCCGAGCCGGACGGCCGCCTGACGATCTACACGTGCACCCAGGCGTTGTACTTCTCGATGGGTGTCGTCGCCGCGCATCTCGAAGTGCCCCTGAACAAGCTCAAGCTCGTCGGCGGCACGGTCGGTGGCGGCTTCGGCGGGAAGGTGGACACCGCGACGGAGACGATGACCGCGCTCCTCGCCATGAAGTCCGAGCGGCCGGTGAAGTGGCGCTGGACGCGCGAAGAGGAGTTCCTCTGCTCGTCGACGCGCGCCGCCTGGCACATGGAGGTCGCGGACGCCGTCACGAGCGACGGCTGGATCCTCGGCCGCAAGATGCTGACGCTGCACGACTCGGGCGCCTATGCCCGCTTCTCGCCGTACGGGGTCACGAAGCACTCGTTCCACCACACGGGCGCGTACACGATCCCGAACCTCTCCTTCGACGGCTACGTCGTGTTCACGAACCGCACGCCGTCGACGGCCATGCGCGGCTTCGGCGTCACCTCCGTGTCGTTCGCCGTCGAGACGCACATGAACCGCATCGCCAACGAGCTCGGCATGGATCCGTTCGAGATCCGCCTCAAGAACGCGAACCGCATCGGCGACACGTCGCCCAACGGCGTCGTCTACACCGACCCGTCCACCGTCCAGACGATCCACGTCATGGCGGAGGAGGTCGGACACGAGCTCTCGGCCGACTACCGCCTGATGACCCGCGGCCCGCGCGAGGGCGACCTGCTGCCCGACCACCTGCTCGCGCAGGTCGGCGACCCGGAGGCCCACTGATGGCTAGGCACAAGGGACGCGGCTACTCCTCGATCGAGTACCCGACCGGCATGAACCAGAACGGCGACCCGTCGCAGGCGTGGATCAAGATCAAGCCCGACGGCCGCGTCGACGTCTTCTCCGGAACCTCCGACATCGGCAACGGCTCGAAGACGATCCAGAGCCAGATCGTCGCCGAGGCGCTCGGTGTTCCGTACGACTGGATCACGTACGACAACTCGAACACCGACTCATCGCCGCTCTGCACAGGGACGTTCGCCTCGCGCGCGACGTTCGTGGCCGGAAACGCCGTCCGCAAGGCAGCGCTCTCCGCCCGCGAGAAGCTGCTCGAGATCGCCGGCAAGGAGCTCGAGATCGACCCCTCCGACCTCGACGTGATCGACGGCGAGGTGATCGCCAAGGGCGCGCCGCAGAAGAAGATCTCGGTGCCCGACGTCGCGGCCGCAGCCACGTGGGGGCACGGCGAGCTGATCACCGGCACCGGAGCGCAGCTGAAGCCGCTCGTGCCGATCGAGGATCCGGCGACGGGCGCAGTCGAGTCACCGCCCCACTCGGCGATCTCGTACGCGACCTGCGCGGCGGATGTCGAGGTCGACGACGAGACCGGTGACGTGCGGGTGACGCACCTCTGGCAGTGCTTCGACGTCGGCCGAGCGATCAACCCGACCCTCGTCGAGGGCCAGATCGAAGGCGGCGGCATCATGGGGCTCGGGCTCGCGGTGCTCGAGACCTGTTACCCGTACTACCCGAGCGTCGAGCACCGCGGCAGCGAGTTCGGTGCCTACATCGCACCGGGCATCGAGAACCTCCCGGAGGTGCAGACGATCCTCATCGAGAACCCGTCCGCCGACGGGCCGTTCGGCGCCAAGGGGATCAGCGAGATGGCGAACAACCCTCAGCCGCCTGCGATCGCAGCGGCCGTGTACGACGCCGTCGGCGTGTGGGTGACGGAGCTGCCGATCACGCCGGAGCGGGTGCTGAAGGCGCTCGCGAAGAAGGCCGCCGGCGAGGACGGCCCGCGCCGCGACGGCAAGCACGTCATCTTCGACGAGGAGCTCTCGGTCAACTCGACCGCGCACGCGGACAGCATCTTCCGGTTCGACGTACCCGCGTGAGCTCGCCGTTCCGGTCCTGGAACGGCCGGGAGGCATTCGAGATCTTCGACGGCGTTCGGCTGCACGCGATCGGCGGCGAGCAGGCGCTCCTCTGCCGGGTGACGTACGAGCCGGGCACAACCGTCGCGCGCCACGCGCACGAGCACACCGAGCAGCTGATGTGGATCGTCGAGGGTGACGTGACGATGACGATCGGCGAGGAGACGACGCACGCTCGGGCCGGGCGACGTCGCGGTCGTGAACCGCGGTGTCGAGCACGAGCTGCACTCGGAGAATGGCCTCGTCTTCATCGAGGCGCTCTCCCCCGTGCCGCTCGACCACGTCCCCGACCGCGATCTCGACCTCGTGCTCGGCCCTGATGGTGGCGCAGGTCACGTGGAGCGATGAGCATGGACGTCACGCTCCTTCTCTGCGACTTCGCCGAGGCTGTGAACGGGAAGCTCTACGTCATGGGCGGCGGCTGGAACGTCCTCTTCGCGCCCGGGCAGCCGGTGACGATGTCGGTCGCGGCTGTCGTGGCCGTCCCGTGGGACCAGACGAACCGCATGCACGAGCTCGCGCTCACGCTCCTCACCGAGGACGGCGATCCCGGTCGAGGTCGAGGAGCAGGCCGTCGAGGTGACGGGCGAGTTCGAGCTCGGGCGCCCTCCGGGGATCAAGCCCGGCAGCTCGCTCAACGCCCCGTTCGTGTGGACGTTCGCCGGCCTCGCGCTCGAGGCGGGTGGTTACGAGTGGAAGCTCTCGATCGACGCCGAGCCGGTCGCGAGTCGGCCGTTCGCCGTCACGAACCCGCCGGGCTACGCGCCCGAAGGGTAGGCGGGCCGTGATCGTCGCCGCGCACGTCGCGGCCGGTGCGGCCGCAGGGGCGGTGATCGGGTCCCGCGGAGGTGCCGCGGTAGCGGGTTTTGCGCTCCACGGCCTTCAGGACGCCGTCCCGCACGAGGACATTCCGTCGCACACGTTCGAGGCCGTCTCCGGCATTGCGCTGCTCGGGTTGCTCGCGGCACGACGTGGGCTCTTCGACCCCGCCGTCATCGGCGGAGCACTGTGCGCCGCTCCCGACCTCGAGCACGTCCTTCCGCTGCCGAAGCCGGGTGGCCGCGACCTCTATCCGTCACACCGCGTCGAGGGGTGGCACCAGGAGGGCGGAGTGCCGGCCTGGGCGCAGTTCGTCGCGGCACTCGTTATCGTCGCTGCACTTCTCCACCGAACGAAGGAGCTGTGATGCCACTCATCAAGGTCGACCTGTTCGACTTCCGCGTGAACGAGGAGACGAGCGCCAAGCTCATCGCGGGCTTGACGGATGCGCTCTGCGCGGCGACGAACGAGGGGATGCGCGAGCACACGTGGGTGATCGTCGAAGGTCACTCGCCGAAGAACTGGGGCTTTG
The DNA here is from genome assembly GCA_963724675.1 of uncultured Actinomycetes bacterium. Taxonomy (GTDB): domain Bacteria; phylum Actinomycetota; class Thermoleophilia; order Gaiellales; family Gaiellaceae; genus PALSA-612. Next base: position 450,559 of record CAVRVP010000002.1, read on the forward strand.
GCGGCGCGCCCATGCCCGCCGACCAGATGCCTCCTGCCTAGCGGCCGTCCAGCGCTACTTCCACTTGACCGAGCAGCCGACGGCGGGCGTGTCGGCCACCGGCGGCGTCGTACCGGCGAGCGAAGCCTCGATGGCGTCACGGAGGTAGTGCTCGGTCACGCCTTCCTCCTCGCGGCTGTCGTCGACCGCGCCGTGGTACACGAGCCGCCGGTCCGCGTCGAACACGAACGCCTCGGGCGTCCGCTCGGCGCCGAGCGCCTTCGCCACGTCCTGGCTCTCGTCGTAGAGGTAGTCGAACGTGTAGCCGGCGTCGCGCGCGTGGTCGATCATCGCGTCGAACGAGTCGGTGGGGTACGCCTCGGCGTCGTTCGAGTTGATGGCGACGATCCGGACTCCCCGGTCTCCGTACTCCTCCTGGAGCGCGTTGATGCGGCCTTCCCAGGAGAGAACGTACGGGCAGTGGTTGCACGACTGCACGAGAACGAGGACAGGGGCGTCGGCGTAGTCCGCGAGCGTGTGGTTGGTTCCGTCGACGCCGGGAAGGTCGAAGGTCGGTGCGGTCGTCGTCGTGCTCATGTCAGGGCCTCCTCGAGTTGCTGGCGACTGGGAACCGGAGACGGGCGTCCGTCGGGAAGACGGTACACACGGCACGACAGCGAAGGGGGTGCCGACGCGCTCGACGGATCAACGTCGCGCCCATCTATCCGAATCGTCGGCGATCCCGGGAACGCGAGTGCGACGGCCTCCTCGTGTGTCATCACCTCGTGGAGCTCGATCGACGCGACGATGCCGCGCTCCTCGAGAACGCGTTCCAGAAGCTCGATCGCTTCCGGGTGGGACGGGCAGCCTTCCCAGTAGAGGACCTCGATCGTCATGCGGCGGCGGGGGCCGTGACGAGCTCGATCTCGACTGCCGGCGCGCCGGGCACGACAGCGGCCGTCTCGCGCGCGTGGAGGAGCGTCGTGCGGACGATGAGCTTCGCGCGGGCGAAGTTGTCCATCATCGTCGGCACCGGACCCACCTCGCGGCCGAGTGCGTAGCCGGCGGCGTTCCGCCCCATCGCGCGATACGAGTCGAGCGTGTAGAGCGGCGACATGCCGAACAGCTCGAGGTTGTCGAGCGGCTCGAGATCCGCGCGATGAATCACGGCCGTGCCCTTCGACTGGATGCCGATCGCGACCGCTGCGCCGGCAAGCTTGGCGCCGTCGTGCCCGATGAACGCGACGTCCGCCACGCGCCTGACACGGACGATGCGCGGCCGCCCGCCACCTTCGCGAACGCCGTCGGCGAGGGCCGCGAGCACATCGACGTGGTCGAGCCCGTTGATCGTGCGCGTGATGCCGTCGCCAAACGCCGGCCCGATGGCGATCACGACGTCATCCGATTCGTTGTCTATCGTGGCAACATGCAATTCACGAAGAGCACCCGCGCTACCCGGATCGTCCTCTGCGGCCTCCGCGTCGTCGCGTGGGTCGATCGTGTGCGGAAGGCGCTGAAGGAGCTCCCAGCGATCACCCTCGAGCCGATAGCCGGTTCCCGGGCCCGCGTACGCATTCGGATCGTTGACGGCCGAGCTCACCTTCCAGTCCGGCCCGATCACGGCGGAGGTCTGAAGGTAGTCGGCGCAGACCCGCTGGCGCTGCATGCCGATGACCGCCTCGGCGACGTCCGTGAAGCCGGCGTCGTCGAGCGCACGAGCGACGTCGAGAGCCGAGATGCCTTCGCTCAGCACGCGGTCGCCGGCCAGCACGTCGGCCGCACGGTCACGCTCCGGGAGGTCGTCGCTCGAGTAGCCGCCGGCGGCGGCCTCGACCTCTGCGTCCGTCACCTCCGGAAAGCCGAGCGCCGCGAAGACCGCCTGCACGGCCCGCCCGGCTCGCGCGCGGACGCTCAGAGCCGCATCCTCCGCGAGCGGCTCGATACCCCCGTCGACCTGCCAGTCCCGCTGGATCGTCATCCACTCGTCCAGGTCGTCGGCGTCGAAGTTGCCGCCGCCGAACATGTTGTCGTACCGCGGCATCACCGAATAGCCAGAGGTGACGAAGTCGGTGCCCGGCAGGAGCTGACCCATGAGCTTCGCCGTCTTCCGCATCTCCGAGTGCGATGCGATCGCGTCGTTGCCCGAGGCCACCTCGAGGTCGAGCCAGGCGGCGAGCAGGTTCTCGGCGAGGATCTCTCGCGTCCCAGCGGGCACCGACAGGACGAGCGCTACGCACGAGATCGACCCGTTCTGCACCCCTTGCGACCCCGCGGCGCGCACCGCAGCGAGGCATCGCGCCTCGAGATAGAGCATCGACTTTCCCTCCGCAGCCCCCATCAGCGCCTCGGAGCCTCCGCCGGAGGTGAACCGCACCTTCACGCCACGCGACGCATAGGCGGAGGCGAGGAACGCCTTCGACCACGGCGTGTCGTCCCCGTCGACGAAGACGGGCTCCGTGCCGTAGACGGACAGCGTCTCGGCATACGTCACGAGGCCCTGGATGGCCAGCTGGAGATTGCGGCGCTCCTCGACGGCGCATTGCGTCATGACGCCGGGTCTGCCGGTCTGCGAGCCGACGAGCAGCGCGATGGCATTGAGCGGTGCGTAGCGCGACACGCCAACGGTGGTCTCGAGCTCCGCGAACCCGCGCGCAGCCGCCTCGGCAGCGTCGGCCGCGAGCAGGGCTGGGCTCTCCTTGAGATTGGTCACGTGCGCCTGATTCGCGGGAGCCCGGCGTGCGCGCAGCTTCTTGAGCGCGAACATCATCTCCACCGCGTCGAGGCGGCTCACGATGCCCGCGAGGCGCGCGGGGGTGAGGCCCCGGCCAAGACCGATGAGCTCGTCCCGCGACGCGGCGACATCCACGAGCCGGTGGGCAATCTCGTCGTCGGTGAGCGCGGCCGCGGCCTCAGCCGCGCCGACGTCGATCCCGCGGGCGGCGAGAAACCGGTCGATGACGTCGAAGTCCGCCTCGCGTCGCCCGTCGATCTCGACCACGCGGCCGTCTTCGATCACGAGGCTCGGCGCGGGATCGTTCGGTCCGTCCATCGCCACGAGACCGAGCTCGGGATACGGGGCGATGAGGAGCTCTCGGCGCAGCTCGCGCTCCTCGCGGGAGCTGAAGCGACTACGTGCCAAGGAGATCCCTCGTCGCGTACGTCACGGAAGCCTCACGCACGAACGCCGCGGTCAGCGGCGCGTCCTCCTCGTCGAGCCGAACCGCCCACGCCTCGAGCTCCTCAGCAGTCGACCGATGGGGGCGGAGTGCGGTGTAGATCTCGAGGATCGTGTCGGCCGAAATCGTCGCCAACTCGGCCGCGCGCTCGAGATTCGCCGCGAGGGCCGCGCGCCCGGCCGCCTCCGCGACGGCGGCCTGCCGCCGCAGCGTCTCGGGTGTCGCTCGAAGGTCCTCCCAGCCGAGCCGGCCAGCCCGCATCGCCTCGACGGTGATCTCGTCGACGCCGAGGCCCGACGGAGTGGCCACGAGCTCCGGTCGCTTCTGCCCCAGCGGGTAGTCGGCAGCGGGGTCAAAGTCCACGCCAGGAGCTTAGAGTCTGCAGGTGTGAACACCTACGACTTCACGGGCCGCGTCGCGCTCGTCACGGGCGGAGCGAGCGGCATCGGCGCTGCGGTAGCCGCGCGGCTGATCGCCGGAGAAGCCACCGTCGTCACCTTCGACCGGGATACGGCTGCCGACGTCACAGGCGACATGTCGAAATCCGAGGATCTCGACCGCGCGGTCGCGCACGCCGAGGAGACGCATGGTCGGCTCGACATCGTCGTCAACTCGGCAGGGGTTCCGGGCGAGTCGGTACGGACCGTCGACGTCTCGGACGAGGAGTGGAACCGTGTGATGGCGATCAATGCAAGCGGCAGCTTCTTCGCGTGCCGCGCTGCCCTTCCGGGAATGATCGAGCGCGGGTACGGGCGGATCGTGCTCGTCGCGTCGATCGCTGGCAAGGAGGGGAATCCGATGGCCGGCGCCTACTCGGCGTCCAAGGCAGCCGTGATCGCGATGACGAAGGCGATCGGCAAGGACGTCGCAGGGACAGGCGTTCTCGTCAACTGCGTCGCGCCGGCAGTGATCGAGACGCCGATCCTCGCCGGTCTGTCGCAGCACCACATCGACTACATGGTCGAGCGCATCCCGCTCGGGCGCATGGGTCGTCCGGACGAGGTGGCGGCCCTCATCTGCTGGCTGGCAAGCGAGGACTGCTCGTTCTCGACCGGCGCGACGTACGACATCTCCGGCGGTCGCGCGGTCTTCTAGGCCAGCGAGGCGGCCTTAGGTCGGCGAGCGCTCAGCGGTAGCGGTAGACGATTCGACCGCGGTCGAGATCGTAGGCGGAGAGCTCGACCCTGATCCGGTCGCCGGGGAGGATGCGGATCCTGTGGCGGCGCATCTTCCCGGCCGTGTAGCCGAGGGTCTGGTGGCCGTTGTCGAGCTGGATGCGATACATCCCGTTACGGAGCGCCTCGACTACCTCGCCCTCGAGATCGATCTTCTCTTCTTTCTCAGCGATGCGGTGCTCCTCTCTGGAAGAAAGACGAGGGCAGCGCTCGGCGCGAGCCGAGGCTGCCCTCCTGGAGCGGGCTAGCCGCTGATCTCGACGACGTTGGTCGCCTGCGGGCCCTTGGGGCCCTCAGCCGCCTCGTACTCGACCTTCGCGCCCTCCGACAGGGACTTGAAGCCCGTGCCGGCAATACCCGTGTGGTGGACGAAGAGATCCTCGCCACCCTCGGACGGCGTGATGAAGCCGTACCCCTTCGCGTCGTTGAACCACTTGACAGTTCCGGTTGCCATGAATGAAACACCTCCCTTGCGATGCTCGTGAACGTGTAGGGAAGCGTTGACGCAACCGATACTCGTTCTGATTACGACTGGAAGCGTAGCGGACGGCAGGGTTCGCTGGCCGCCAATACGATGAGCGCGATGGCAGCGGAACGACTGATCGCGCGCTACGCCGGGCCGAACGGAATCGCAACCGTGGCACTGGACGAGCTGCCCGTCGCCCCGCTCGACCCGCATACGCTCGAGTTGCCGCCGCCGTACCGCCTGCTCGCCCCGGTCGAGCCGCCCGAGGTGTGGTGCGCCGGCGTGACGTACGAGCGAAGCCGCGACGCGCGCGTCGAGGAGTCGGCGGTGGAAGACGTCTACAGCCTCGTCTACGACGCCGACCGACCGGAGCTCTTCCTCAAGGATGCGGGTTGCCGGCGCACGGTCGGCCCGGGCGACGCGATCGGCGTCCGCTCCGACTCCACGTGGGACGTGCCGGAGCCTGAGATCGGGATCGTCATCGGCGACGACGGCGAGATCACCGGTGTGACGATCGGCAATGACGTCTCGTCGAGGTCGATCGAGGGAGCAAACCCCCTCTACCTGCCGCAGGCGAAGATCTACGCCGCCGCGTGCGCGATCGGCCCGGCCGTGCTCGAGAGCCCCGACCTGACCGAGGCGTTCACGATCGAGATGACGGTCGAGGGAGCAGACGGCAGCGTCCTCTTCGCCGGCGAGACGACGACGGCAAGAATGCGCCGCTCGTTCGACGAGCTCGCCTCCTGGCTCACGCGCGACAACCCGGTCCCGCCCGGATCGATCCTCCTCACCGGAACCGGTCTCGTGCCCCCGAGCGACTTCACGCTCGAGCCGGGACACGTCGTCTCCATCCACGTGCCGCGGATCGGGACCCTCAGGAACCCGGTCGGCAGCGCAGCCGACCTCGCCAACGACCTACGAAGGAGCAAAGCCCATGCCTGACGTGCTCGAAGCACCCACTCGCCCAGCGTTCGCGAACTTCGTCGCCGGTGCCTGGCAGCCGAGCGCGTCGGGCGAGACGTACGTCAAGCACGGGCCGTGGCGCCCTTCCGAGCCGATCGGCGAGTTTCCGTCGTCGGACGGCTCTGACGTGGACGCCGCGGTCGGCGCCGCTCGCGACGCAGCCGCCTCGTGGGCTGCGCTTCCAGCGGCCCAGCGCGGAGCCGTGCTGATGCGAGCAGCCGATGCCGTCGACCGGCGCGTCGAGCAGATCGCACAGGACATGACGCTCGAGATGGGCAAGCCGATCCGCGAAGCGCGGATGGAAGCGGCGCGCATGGCGCAGATCCTCCGCTTCTTCGCCGGCGAGAGCCTCCGCGCGACGGGTGAGCGCTACGAGCAGGCCGCGACGGGCAGCGTCGTCTACACGATGCGGCGGCCCGTCGGCGTCGTCGCATTGATCACCCCGTGGAACTTCCCGGCCGCCATCCCGGCGTGGAAGGTCGCGCCGGCGCTCGCGTACGGGAACGTCGTCGTCATGAAGCTCGCACAGGAGGCGCCGCTCACCGGCCTCCACCTCGCTGCGTGCTTCGACGAGGCAGCGATACCGGCCGGCGTCCTCAACATCGTCGTGGGTCGCGGCTCGACTGTCGGGACACCACTCGTCTCGCACCCGTCCGTGCGCGCCATCTCGTTCACGGGCTCCGTCCCGGTCGGCGAGCTCGTGCGGAACGAGGCGGTCGCAGCCGGCAAGCGCGTCCAGCTCGAGCTCGGTGGCCACAACCCGCTGATCGTGACGGCGGACGCCGACCTCGATCGTGCCACCGAGGCCGCGTACGCCGGGGCGTTCTGGTCGGCAGGGCAGAAATGCACGGCCACGCGACGCATCTACGTCGAGGACGCCGTCTACGACGACGTCAAGGCACGGCTGCTCGCGCGCATGGAGCGCGGAGTCGTGGGCGACCCGACCGACGCCGAGACGGAGGTGGGGCCGATCGTCAACGAGGCACAGCTCGACGAAGTGCTCGCGGGCATCGAGCGGGGGAAGGCGGACGGCGGCACGCTCCTCGCGGGCGGCGAGCGGCTCGACGACGAGGCGTACCTCCTCGCACCGGCGCTGTTCGAGGGGCTCGCCGACGATGCGTTCCTCTCCTGCGAGGAGGTCTTCGGGCCGGTGACGACGCTGTATCGCACCACGAGTCTCGACGAGGCGCTCGAGCGGGCGAACGGCGTCCGCTTCGGGCTGTCGGCTGCGATCTTCACCTCGAGCCTCGCGTCCGCGCGAGCCTTCGTCGAGACGATCGAGGCCGGCATCGTCCGCGTCAACGGCCAGACGGCGGGCGCAGACGTCCATGTGCCGTTCGGCGGCATCAAGGGCTCGGGCTTCGGCCCGCACGAGCAGGGCCGCGCCGCGCTCGAGTTCTACACGGATGGCATCACCGTGTACGAAGACGTCTAGGTGACGGAGACGTTTCTCGTCACCGGCGCGCTCGGGTGCCTCGGCGCCTGGACGTGCCGGCTGCTTCTCGACGACGGCGCCACGGTCGTCGGGTACGACCTCGGCGACGATCCCCACCGCCTCGACCTCGTCATCGGGCCGGATGCGCTCGACCGGCTGACGCTCGTCAAGGGCGATGTCACGGACCTCGACGCCCTGACGCGCGTCCTCGCCAAGCACGAGATCACGCACGTCGTCCACCTCGCCGCCCTTCAGGTGCCGTTCTGCGCGGCCGACCCCCCGCTCGGCGCCCGCGTCAACGTCCTCGGCACGGTGTGCGTGTTCGAGGCGGCCAAGCGGCACGGCTTGGAGTCGACGGTCGCGTACGCGAGCTCGGCGGCCGTGTACTCCGCCGCCGGCGCGCTCGAGCCGGCAACGCTCTACGGCGTCTACAAGCTCGCGAACGAGGGAACAGCGCGGCTCTACTGGCAGGACTCAGGCGTCGCGAGCATCGGCCTGCGGCCGTACGTCGTGTACGGGCCAGGGCGCGACCAGGGCCTCACCGCCGATCCGACGCACGCCATGCGCGCGGCGGCGGTCGGCGACCCGTACCGGATCGGCTTCGGCGGGAAGACCGAGCTCCACTTCGCGCCGGACGTCGCGCGCGCGCTCGTCCTCGCGTCGCACCGGCCTCCCGAGGGCGCCACGGTCTTCGACGTCGCAGGCAGCTCCGTGCACATGGCCGACGTCGTGTCGGCGATCGAAGCGGCCGTTCCCGGTGCGGCGATCGGGTTCGACGACGAGCCGCTGCCGTTCCCGGCCGAGCTGCCCGGCGAACGATTCGACGCGCCCGTGACGACGCTCTCCGACGGCGTGCGGCAGACGGTCGCGCACTTCCGGGCCGCTTGACGGGACGGGGTTAGCCTGATTGAGTCATCTCATCGCAGAAGCTGCCGCGCAACCGACCGGTAATACGGGCCCACTCGGGCAACCGCGTGGCGTCGGGTTCGGCATCCTCCTGTTCATCGTCACCTTCGGCCTGTACAGCCTCTACTGGGTGTACAAGACGCAGGAAGAGACGAAGCAGCACACGGGCGACGGACTCGGGGGCGTCGTCGGCCTCGTCGTCTGGATCCTTATCGGCGCGGTGAGCGCTTTCGTCATTCCCTCCGAGATCGGGACCATGTACGCGAAGGACGGTCGCGAGAAGCCGATGACCGGGTGGCATGGGCTGTGGCTCTTCCCCGGGGCGATCCTCATCATTCCCGCGATCGTCTGGTTCGTGAAGATCCAGGGCGCGCTCAACCGCTACTGGGAGTCCAAGGGCGCCACCGCGTAGCGCCGCAGCTCTCCAAGGAGGTCTCAATGGTCGGCAGGAACCGAAATCCGTGGGTGGTCATTCTGCTTTCGATCGTCACCCTCGGCATCTATCTCCTCTACTGGATCTACATCACCTTCGCCGAGGTGCGCGCTCATCGCGGCGTCGGCGTCAGCGGCATCGTGGGCCTCTTGCTCGCGCTGATCCCGGTCTCGATCTTCTTGCTCCCGCAGTACGTCGGAAACATGTACGGCGACAAGGGCAAGGATCGACCCGTTTCCGGCATGACCGGCATCTGGGCGCTCGTCCCGCTGGTCGGCGGCATCGTCTGGCTCATCAAGACGCAGGGCGCGCTCAACAGCTACTGGGACATGGCGCAGGGAGACGAGGCACCGGCTGCCGCAGCGGCGGCTCCCGAGGCGGCCGAGTCGACTCCCGCCGAGTCGGCTCCCGCCGAAGAGGCGTAGGACTCAGCGTGTTGCGGGCCGGTGCTTGACGCCGGCCCGCAGGCGCTCCCGCGACAGTGATGCGCAGAGCACGAGCAGGCCCGTTCCTGCTGCCGCCATCATCCAGAGGGTCGCGGTGAAGGAGCCCGTGACGTCACGTACCGCGCCGAGCCCGAGCGGGGCCGTCGCTCCTATCACGTAGCCGACACCGAGCATGAGCCCTGCTACGGCGCCGACGTCGGCGGGCCGAACCGCAACGTCGAGCGGCAGCGTGATCACGAGCGGAAAGAGCCCGCCGAACGCCATCCCGGCGAGGACGACCCAGACCCATGCCCCACCCTCGGCGAGCACGAGACCGAAGAGACTGACGACGAGCGCTGACGAAAACACGATGAGGTACGTTCGGCGCGACCCCCAACGGTCGGCGACGAGCGATACGAGGACGGTCGTCACGAGGGCGGCGATGTTGAGCGCGGCAAGCAGGCCGCCGGCCCGCCCTTCGCTCCAGCCGCGTTCGATGTACGTGTCGGGCAACCACGCGTTGAGCCCGTAGAACGTCGTCGCCATCAACCCGAAGATGAGCGCGAGGCGCCACGCAAGCGAGCTATGCCATGGCAGTCGCGGCGGCCCCTCACCCGAGCGGCGGTGCGGGGGCGCGTCGCGCGTGAGCATGAGCCAGGCCGCGATGAGCACGATGCCGAACAGCGAATACGCCGCGAGCGCCCAACGCCAGCTGCCCGTGGCGACTGCGACGGGAACGGCGATCGCCGCCGACACGGCCGAGCCGACGTTGATGCCGAGCGCGTAGATGCCGGTCGCAAACGCGGGTCGGGTCGGAAAGTCCTCCTTCACCGCCACGGGTATGACGGCCTGCGCGGCACCGAGGCCGATGCTCATGCCGAACGTCAGGACGAGGACAGCAATCGCGCCCGGTGCCGCGGAGCGCGCGAGCCCGAACCCGGCGATCCCCGCCAGGCAGATCGTGACCGCGAAGCGCGGCCCCACGCGGTCGGAGAGGAACGCCCCCGGTGGCGCGAACAGCCCCATGCAGAGGATCGGAATCGTGCCGAGCAGCCCGGCGACCGCATGCGAGACGCCGAGATCCTCCTGGATCCGCGGCAGCAGCGGGCCGATGCCGACGAGTTGCGGGCGCAGCGCCAGCGCGGCGAGGAAGAGGCTCGCCAGCAGCGCGACGCTGCTGCGTCGCACCTCAGAGCGTCTCGTAGAACGTCCGCTCGCGGTCGGCGAGCAGATCGAACGCCTCGCCTACGGCGATCGCCTGGAAGTGATCCGACGCGCCGTGCGCGGCCAGCGCGTCCGCGTCGTCGTAGATCTCGAAGATGAGGAATGTGTCCGGGCTCTCCGTATCCCGGCAGGGCTGGTAGAAGCGGCATCCAGGCTCCTCGCGCGAGTGCACCGCTAGCCGCTGCAGCGCATCGGCGACGCGATCGCCCTCGCCTTCATTCGCAGTCCACTTCGCTGCCAGCACGTACGCCACTAGTCGCCTCCTCGGACAGGGTTGGTCAGAGCACCGATGCCGTCGATCTCGATCGTGATCTCGTCGCCCGGCTTCAGCAGCACCGGCGGGTCGCGAAAGACGCCGACGCCGGCCGGCGTGCCGGTGGCGATCAGGTCGCCGGGCTCGAGCGTGATCGCCTGGCTCACGAACGCGATGATCTCGGCGACGCCGAACACCATGTTGGCCGTCGTCGAGTCCTGCATCACCTCGCCGTTCAGGATCGCGCGAATGCCGAGCGCCTGAGGGTCCGCGATCTCTGAGGCCGGGACGAGCGACGGGCCGACCGGGCAGAACGTGTCGAGCGACTTGCCGCGCACCCACTGCCCGTCGGAGAACTGGAGGTCGCGTCCGGAGACGTCGTTGACGCAGATGTAGCCCGCGACGGCCTCGAGGGCGTTCTCGACGGACACACGGCTGACGCGCGAACCGATGACGACGCCGAGCTCGGCCTCGTAGTCCACGCGCTCGGTGATCGACGGAATGACGATCGGCTCACCCGGCCCGATCAGGGTGTTCGGCCACTTCGCGAAGAGGAGCGGCCGCTCGGGGAGCTCGACACCCTGCTCCTCCGCGTGGTCGCGGTAGTTGAGGCCGATGCAGACGATCTTCTGCGGGCGTTCGATCGGAAGCATGCCCCCGACCCTATAGGACGTGTCCCAGGGACAGTCCCTGTAACAAGAGTGCGACATTCGTCGGCGCACCGACGTATTGCGCAGTAGCGTCGTCGGCGTGCCGCGCCGACCTCGATCCAGTCTTCCCGATGGCATGTACCACGTCACGGCGCGCGGGAACTGGAGGCGGTTTCGTGTTCCTCGACGACACCGATCGCGCGGCCTTTACGCGCCTGCTCTGGCAGGCGGCCGAGCTCTTCGGTATCCGCCTACACGCCTGGTGTCTGCTTGGAACGCACTTCCACCTCATCGCAGAAGCCCGGCGCGAGCAGCTCTCGCTGACGATGCACCGCCTGAACGGCATCTACGCCCAGCGATTCAACAAGCGACACGGTCGTCGCGGCCACCTATTCGAGGAGCGCTACTCGGCCTGGGTGATCGAAGACGAGGCACACTTGCGAGCGGCGATCGAGTATGTGGTGCAGAACCCGGTCGCCGCAGGCGTCTGTCGCGAAGCTGAGGAGTGGGCTTGGAGCTGGCCTCGACTCCCATCGATCCGGCCGGGAGTCCGTGCGGCCGGCTGGAACAGGGACTGTCCCTGAGACAGGGCCCGAATGGACCGGTGCGCGACGCTGAGGACGCGGGAACCAAGACCACGTGCACCTCACCCGGACCGTGCACGCCGACGGTGAGCTTCTGTTCGATGTCCGCGCTCCGGCTCGGGCCGGTGACGATGGCGAGCGAGCTCGGAAGGTCGTTCCCCACGGCTGCGAACAGCTCGTCCAGCCCGGCGACGATCACGTCCTCGGAGACGAGCGTCACGTGGACGTCGGGCAGGAGCGATGCGGCACGCGGCTCGTCCGCCGACGCGGCGAGGACGACGCTCCCCGTGTCGGCGAGGGCGTAGAGAGCACGGGACACGCCCGCGCCCTCGATCGCTGGCGCGTCGCCCCGGTGGACGACGAAGCCGGCGCTCTCGGCGTTGCGGGCGAAGTCGTCGACGCGGTTCACCGGCGTGTCCCTGTAGCGACGGCCGAGCTTCGGCAGCGCGCGGCCTCGCTTCCATCCGCGCCCAGGGCCGACAAGCCCTGCAAATGGCCCGCCGAGCCGGGCGAGGCGCGTAGTCAGCCGATACCCCGCCGGCGACGACCACGCGTACGACCAGAGCCTGAAGGCAAGGCGCTCGCGGAGCGAGCGCAACGCCCTCGTCGACGAGATCGCGCCGCAGCTCGAGCAGCAGCTCGTGGAGTGGGATCTTCACCGGGCACGCGTCCGTGCAGGCGCCACACAACGACGAGGCGTGCGGCAGGTCCGCTGCGTGCTCGAAGCCTTCGAGCAGCGGCACGAGCACCGCACCCATCGGACCGGAGTACACCGGCCCGTACGCGGCGCCGCCGGTCTTCCTGTACACCGGGCACACGTTGAGACAGGCGCCGCAGCGGATGCACGCGAGCATCTCGCGGTATCGACCGTCCGCGAGCTTCGAGCGGCCGTTGTCGAGGATCACGACGTGCAACTCGTCCGGACCGTCCTGCTCACCTGCGCGGCGGGGCCCTGTGATGAGCGTCGTGTACGTGGACAGGCGCTGCCCGGTGCCGCTGCGCGCGAGCAGGCGGAGCATCACCGCGAGGTCGGAGAGCGACGCGACGAGGCGCTCCATCCCCATCAGCACGACGTGGACGCGTGGCAGGCTCGACACGAGGCGGCCATTGCCCTCGTTCGTGACGAGGACGATCGAGCCCGTGTCGCAGACGCCGAAGTTCGCGCCCGTGATGCCGACGTCGGCGGCGTGAAACGTCTCGCGCAGCTGCCGTCGCGCTGCCTTCGTCAGCTCCTCGAGCTCCGCAGCGACGGGCCGACCATCGACGCGCGACAGGAGCTCCGCCACCTGCTCCTTCGTCTTCTCGATCGCCGGCGCGATGATGTGCACCGGGTGCTCACCGGCGAGCTGAAGGATGTACTCGCCGAGGTCCGTCTCCACCGGGCGAATCCCGGCCGCCTCGAGCGCCTCGTTGAGGCCGATCTCCTCCGTCGCCATCGACTTCGACTTCGCGGCAAGCGTCGCGTTCGCGCTGCGACAGATGTCGACGATGGTGGCGTTCGCCTCGGCAGCCGTCGCGGCCATGTGAGTGACACCACCGCGCGAGTGCGACCGCGTCCCGGAAGCGAGAGACGTGTCCGTCGAGGTCGTCGATCACGCGCATCCGCGCCTCGTGCGCGCGGTCGCGTAGCGCCTGTGCGTCGTCGAGCGCGTTCCACGCTTCGACTCTCCCGTCCATGAGCCGGCCTGTCGAGAGATCCAGCGCCCCGCCGATGCGTTCGTCCGACAGCTTGAGCCGTGCGATCTCGCGGAAGCTCGAGCCGGCCGGCCTGGTCACGCCGCTCATCCGTCGATGCCTCTCGCGAGCGCGGTGGCGAGGTGGACGACACGAATGCCGCGCTGTTCGTGCTCGGAGCGGCCGCGGAGGTGCATGAGGCACCCGGGATCGGCGGTGACGAGGGCCTCGGCTCCGGCGGCTCCCGCGAGCTTGTCGTCGGCCATCGCCAGCGAGATCTCGGGCTGTCGCACCGAGAACGTCCCCCCGAAGCCGCAACAGAGATCGGCGCGGGGCAGTGGCACGAGCTCCGCGCCCGACCGTTCGAGGAGCCTGCGTGGCGCCTCGGCGATCCGCAGCTCGCGCAGCATGTGGCACGAGTCGTGGTACGCGACGCGGCGACCCTCGTTCGCGCGACCGACATCGACGTTGCGATCGTCGAGGAACGCGGACAGCTCCCAGACGTCGAACGGCTCGACGCCGAGAAGCTCCGGCAGATAGTGGGAGGCCATCGTCGCGCACGAGCCCGACGGGCAGACAACGGGCGCGTCGCGTGAGAACGCGCTGACGAACGTGCGGGCCACACGCCGAGCCGCGGCGCGATGCCCCGAGTTGAACGCCGGCTGGCCGCAGCACACCTGCCCTGCCGGGAAGACGACGTCGAAGCCGGCGGAGCGGAGCAGCGCTTCGGCATCGGAGACGGCATCCGGCAGCACGAGATCGCCAAGGCATGTGGCAAAGAGCTGGACACGCTCCATGCGCGAGACTCTACGAGGCATGGCGGCTCCTTCCCCTCTCGAGCGCGCACCGCGCGCGATCTCGTCCGGTCGCGAGCTGTATCTCAAGCGCGAGGACAGCCACGAGCTCGGCGCGTTCAAGTGGAGAGGCGCGCTCCCCGTGATCGAGCGCTACGCAGCGGAGGGGGTAGAGGGCATCGTCACCGCGTCGACCGGCAACCATGGCGCAGCAACGGCGTGGGCTGCAGGCCGAGCAGGTCTCTCGGCGACGGTATTCGTCCCCGAAGTGACGAGCCAGACGAAGCTCGCGACGCTCGTGCGGGTCGGCGCCGACATCGTCCAGGCCGGCGTCGACGTCGACGAGGCGAAGGAGCGTGGCCTCGCGTACGCCGCAACGAACGGCCTGCCGTTCTTCGAGGACGGCGGCGATGCGGCCCAGCTCGACGGCTACGCGGCGATCGGCGAGGAGATCCTCGACCAGCTCGACGAGCCGCCCGCCGCTGTCATCGTCCCCGTCGGCAACGGCGCGCTGCTCGCGGGCGTGGGCAGGGCTCTCGGCGAGCGCGCTCCGTCGACACGGCGGATCGGCGTCGTCTCGGCGAGCGCTCCGGTCATGGCGCAGTCGTGGCGCGCGGGAGAGCCGGTCGCCTGCGATCTATGCGACACGATCGCTGACGGGCTCGCCGTCCGCGTCGCCATCCCGATGGCGGTCGAGTGGCTCCTCGAGCAGGCAGACGACATGCTCGAGGTGTCCGAGCGCGAGATCATGGTCGCCGTGGCGGCGTACGACGCGGCCGGCGTGCGCGCCGAGCCGGCCGCCGCGGCGGCTCTTGCGGCCGTGTCCCAGGTCGACGCCGATGGGGCCGTGGTCGTCATCGTCACGGGGAGGAACATCGACGACGAGCTCCTGGCGCGCTGTCGCGCTGTTGGTTAGACGAGGAGCGGGGCCAGCACGTTGCGGCTGAGGAGAAAGCCGCGCTTCACGAGCTCCTCGTCTCCCTCGAACCCGCGATCCTCGTGCTCGATCGAGACGACGAAGTCGTAGCCGACGGCGTAGAGCGCGGCGATGAAGCGGTCCCAGCGCACCTCGCCGAGACCAGGGAGCCGAGGTACCTGCCACCCCATCCCGAGCGACGCCGTGCCGTGGCGATAGAGCCCCTCGCGACGGATCTCGAGGTCCTTGGCGTGGACGTGGAGAATGCGATCCGCGTAGTCGTAGACGACGCGCTCGTAGTCGATCTGGAGCCAGACGAGATGCGACGGGTCGAGGTTGAGGCCGAAGCTCTCCGACGGGATCGCGGTGAACATCTCGTCCCAGACGGCAGGCGAGTAGGCGATGTTCTGGCCACTCGGCCACTCGTCCCAGCTGAAGATCATGGGGCAGTTCTCGATCGCGATCTTCACGCCGCGATCCTCCGCGTGACCCACGAGCGGCGGCCAGATCTCGCGGAAGCGCGCCATGTTCTCGGGTAGCGGAAGCGTCTGGTCGGCGCCGACGAAGGTGCCGACGATGCCGACGTCCAGAGCTGCCGCGGCGTCGATCACCTTGCGTAGGTGGTCGTTCGCCTCGGTGCGCGCGGCGTCGTCCCCGGCGAGGTTGTTCGGGTAGTACGCGAGGGACGAGATCTCGAGCCCGTGCCGCGCGACGGTCTCGCGCACGTCGTCTGGATCGAAGCCCTCGACGTCGATGTGGCAGACACCCGCGTACCGGCGGGCCGTACCGGAGGCCGCGGGCCAGCACGCGATCTCGAGCATCGAGAACCCTTCGCCGGCGGCCCACGCGGCAACCTCGTCGAGCGTGAGCTCGGGCAGGGCAGCAGTCATCAGTCCGAGCTTCATGCCGCGACCTCCACGTCCACCCAACGTTGTTCGCGGTTCGACAGGATGATGGCGTCTCCGAGGACGTTCGCGCGGTGCCCGTCGGCGAACGACGGAAAGTCGGGCTCGTCCGGCATCGCACCGGCCGCGACCGCCGCGTAGACGGCGCGATACAGCTCGCGAAGGGTCTCGGCGAAGCCCTCGGCGTGACCGCCGGGGAGGGTCGTGCGCGCGGCGGCTTCCGGCGCAAAGAGCCCGGGGTTCCGCAACAGCGTCTCGTTCGGCCGATCCCGGTGGCCGAGCCAGAGCTCCTCGGGCCTCTCCTGACACCACGCGAGGGCACCCTCCGAGCCGTCGATCTCGATCGAGAGCGCGTTCTTCCGGCCCGCGCTCACCTGGGAGATGACGGCCGCCCCGCGCATGCCGCCCGCAAAGCGCAGCAACAGGTGCGCGAGGTCCTCCGTCTCGATCGGGACGTCCGCGCGCTCGGCCTCGCTCGCCGCCGCAAACGTCTCCACCTCTCCGGCCGGCCGACGGCGAATGGGCATGGTCGTCTCGAGATCCGCGAAGACGGCTTCGATCCGCTTCCCGCTGACCCACTGTGCGAGGTCCATCCAGTGCGAGCCGATGTCGGCAACGGCGCGAAGCGGGCCGTTCTGGTCCGGCTCGAGACGCCAGTTCCAGTCGGTCGGGTAGAGAAGCCAGTCCTGGAGGTAGCCGCCGTGGGCGTTCCAGACCTCGCCGACGGCGCCGCTTGCCACGACTGCTCGCATCTGGTGCACGTTCGGATAGAAGCGAAGGTTGAAGTTCGTGCAGTGCACGAGACCGCTCGCCTTGGCGAGCGTGAGGAGCTCTTCCGACTCCGCGGCCGTCGTCGCGAGCGGCTTCTCGCAGACGACATGCTTGCCCGCCGCAAGGGCGGCCCTTGCCTGCGAGTGGTGGAGGTAGTTCGGCGTCGTGATGTGGACGACATCGACGCGCTCGTCCGCAAGCAGCGCGTCGAAGCTGTCATAGGCCGGTGCCAGGCCTTTCGCCGCCGCGCGCTCGGGCGTCGAAGCGGCGACGCCGAGCACCTCGATCCCGAGGCGTCGCAACGCCTCGACGTGCACAGCGCCGATGAAGCCGGTCCCCGCCACGGCCGCCTTGAGCTCCGAGATCGAGCGCGCCACATGCGTACTCTTTCACGCCGCGCGTCCGGCGAAGCAGGGATGATGCGCGAGCCCGTGACGTACCCCAAGATCGAGCTCCACGTCCACCTCGAAGGCACCGTCCGATCCGACACGCTCGTCGAGCTCGCGCGGAAGAACGGCGTCACGCTGCCGGCGGATACACCGGAGGCGATCGACGACCTCTTCCACTTCACCGACCTCCCGCACTTCATCGAGATCTGGCTGATGGTGACGGCGTGCCTGCGGACGGCCGACGACTTCCGCCGCATCACCGTCGACTACGCGGGTGAGGCAGCGCGGCATGGCGCCGTCTACATCGAAGGCATCTTCGCGCCCCTTCAGCTCGTCCGGCGCGGGGTCGCCTGGGACGAGATCTACGAGGGCTTTTGCGACGGCATCGCCGAAGCACGGGAGACGCACGGGGTCGCGATGCGGCTGACCCCCGACCTCACGCGCAACGCGACACCGGAGGAGATGGACGAGTCGCTGCGCTACGCCATCTCCTACCGGGATCGCGGGGTCGTCGGGGTCGGCCTTGGCGCATTCGAGCTCGAGTATCCGCCGCGCCTCTTCGCCGAGACGTTCGCGATCGCACGCGAGGGAGGGCTTGGCTCGGTGCCCCACGCGGGCGAGCTGGGCGGGCCGGACGCGATTCGCGACGCGCTCACCCTCCTCCATGCCGATCGGCTTCGCCACGGCATCCAGGCGGTCGAGGATCCGGCGCTCGTCCAGGAGCTCGCCGAGCGCGGAACGGTGCTCGACGTCTGCCCCGTGTCGAACGTGCGGATCGGCGTCGTGCCCTCGATCGAGGAGCATCCGCTGCCGCAGCTCGTCGCGGCCGGAGTCCGGTGCTCGCTCTCGACCGACGATCCGCCGATGTTCGACACCGATCTCACGACCGAGTATGCGGCCGCGTGCTCCCTCGGCCTCGAGCCGCGGGGGTTCTACGACGCTGGTGTGGCGGGAGCGCTCTGCGACGAGAGCACGAGGTCGATGCTCGCCGCCATCGGCGAGGGGTACGACTGGGAAGACCTAGGCCGGCAGGCGGCGCTCGGCTAGAGCGGCAGCCGACTCCCGGTCCAGCTCTGCGACGGCCCGGTCGTACAGGGCACGGGCGTCTTCGGGGCTCTCGGCGACAGCGGTGAGCCCCGTCGAGCCATGCTCGCCGAGGGCGCTCATCATGTGGAAGACGACACCGGTCTGACGCGACTGGTCGAAGTGCAGGCCTGTACGGACGGAGAGGTCGAAGAGGTCGTCCGCCGTCAGCGCCCGGTAGTGCGGGTTCTCGAGATGGTCCGAGGCGATGAAGTACTTCGCCTTTCCGCTCGGCGCCGTGAAGACCGCCGTGTCGGGGTCGTACCCACCGTCGGTGAGGAACTGGAGCGTGAGAAACGGGTGCGTCGTGCCACCCTTGCGCAGATTGAGCTCGATGGCATAGGCGGCCCAGCTGCCGTCGGGTCGCCTGACGGTGACGAAGTCCATGGCGAACCGGCCGATGACGCCCTCCTTTGCCAGTCGCTCGCCGACCTTCACGGCTTCCTTCGTGATCGCTGCCGCGTAGCCCTGGTCGGCCGGGAAGACACAGCCGAGGTAGCTCTGGCCGCTCGGGCCACCGAGCAACTGGTCGTGCGTCGACAGCACCTCGAGCTCGCCGAGCGGCGTCACACGCATCTGCACGCTCGGGCTGCGGAACTCTTCACCCATGATCCGCTCCTCGACGACGCCCGCGTGGCGCTCGAGCACTTCGAGATACGTGTTCCGATCGACGTCGGGCGACTCGAACTGCATCGCCCGCACGCGTTCCGCGATCTCGCCCTGGTCGGCATCGGTGGCGAGCCCGGCAAGGTCGACGAGCGCGTTGCCCTCGCCCGACACGCCTTCGTTGAGCTTGACGATCACCTGCTGCATGTCGGGGTGCTCGGCGCGCATCTCGGCGATCGCGGCCGCTACCTCGTCGACGCTCCGAAGGTCCTCGCGTCCGAGCGGATGAACGACACCCTGCTCCGCGAAGAGGCGTCGGCAGCCGGTCTTCGTCCCGTAGTGGAAGAACTGCGGATCGGCGCCGTACATGGGAATGCCGAGCGCGATCGCGAGATTCCGTTCGAGCTCCGTCGTGTTGTACGGGACGAGGTGCGCCCGCGCGGGGTCGGGGATGAGGTCGCGAATGCGCTGGAGCAGGCGCGGTCGCTCGAGCAGCTTCTCCGACAGGGGCCGGGCGGATCCATCGAGCGGCGACACGAGGTGAAGGCGGCCACGCGCGTGTGACGGGATCACCCCGGGCAGCAGATCGAGGTAGTAGTCGACGACACTCGGGTTGACCGGCTGTGACGTGACGTAGATGAGGCGGGCGCGCGGCTGGCGCAACAGGAGGAGAAGGAAGAGGAACCGTTCCTCGTACACGTGGAAGAGGCTCGCCGGCATGTTGGCGTCTTCGAGCGTCATCGAGCAGACGACGACGATCGTCTGCTCGTCCTGCGTCATCCGCTCCATCGACTGCCACAGCGGGACGAGCTTCTCCTGAAGGGCGTCGAAACGGGCCTGCGCTTCCTCGGGCGAGAGCCCGAGGTCGGTCGGAAGCACGTCGAGGCTCACCCGCCGATCCTACAATCGGGCAGCTAGCGCTGAACGCCCATGGTGATGGAGCCCGTGTAGGCGCTCCCCACCTTCTTCAGCTTCAGCGTCGATCGGCTGCCGCCGTTGCGATAGATCGCGTCGTCGGGGTTGCGCGTCGAGCGCGCGGGCCGTGAGCTGTACGGCGACCGCGTGTAGACCTTGTCGGTGGTCGCGTCCGCGAAGTAGAGCTGGCCCGTGTGCACGACGTTGCCCCCCAGCGACACCTTGACGTGGATGTGGACCGTGCGGCCCTCGTACCAGCCGGGATAGATCGTCCTGAAGGTGGCGACGCCCTTCGCGTCCGTCTTCTGGATGCCGCGCAGAAATGTGGCGTTGCTCTCGGCGGCATAGGTGCCAACGCCATCGCAGTGCCAGATGTCGACGGCGGCACCCTTGACGGGCTTGCACGTCGAGACGTCGAGCACGGTGAGCTTGAGCGTGAGCGGAACGCCGCGCTTCCCCTCCGTGATCGTGCGCCGCACCTTGTCCCCCGGCAGGAAGTACGGCCCTTCCGTCTGCTCCGGTGTGAGGACGCAGGAGACTGCGCCGGACACGACCGCGGCGGGACCGGCGCCCGCGCCGGTCGCGTCGACGGCTTTCCAGCCGGCGGCGGCGGCGATCGCCGCGCCGCCGAGCTTGACGAGGGACCCGCGCCGCGTAACTCTCTGCTCACTCATCGCCATGACCCTAGCGACCCATCCTGAGACGCGACTAAGAGGGTTCCTTCTCCTCGTGGTCGTGATCCTCGCGGGCTGCGGCGGTGGCGGTGACGACACGGCCGCTCTTCCGACGGGCTCTCAGCATGTCTCGCTCGATCCGGCCGACTTCACGACGGAGATCGACAATCCGTATTGGCCGATGGCGCCAGGAAACCGCTGGGTCTACCGGGAGACGGACGGAGGCGACGAGCAGCGCGTGGAGGTGACGGTGACGGACGAGACGAAGACGGTCATGGGCATCGAGGCGCGCGTCGTCCACGACATCGTCACGGCGAACGGCGAGGTCGTCGAGGACACGTACGACTGGTACGCCCAGGACGCGGACGGGAACATCTGGTACCTCGGCGAGGACACGAAGGAGTACGAGGAGGGCAAGGTCAAGACGACGGCCGGCTCGTGGGAGGCCGGCGTCGACGGGGCGCAGCCGGGCATCGCCGTCCCCGCGGACCCGCTGCCGGGCCTGACCTATCGCCAGGAGTACTACGCAGGCGAGGCCGAGGACGCAGCCGCCGTGCTCTCGGTCGACGAGTGGGTGGAGGTCCCCGCGGGCTCGTACTCAGACGTGCTGATGACGAAGGACTTCACGCCACTCCATCCCGAGATCCTCGAGCACAAGCTCTACGCGCGAGGGGTCGGTCCGGTCCTCGCGCTCGGCATCTCCGGCGGCGCCGGCCGCGAGGAGCTCCTCAGCGTTAGCCGAAATTGAGACCGGAGACGAGCAGTGCGAGGTCGTCGGGGTCCCAGCCGTTGATGAAGTCGGCGTGGCCACCGAACTTCCCGGACGCGAGGGCCGCGCGCACGGCCGGCACAGCCGGGTAGATCATGATCACGGCGAGCGTCGGAACGGCCACCGGGTGGGACTCCGGGCACTGTCCCCGCGTCGCGTACGCCATGTGACGCTTGTGGTCGGGGCTGTCGGTCGTCTTGCCGTTCCAGCAGTTCGGGAAGTGCACGCGTAGCTCGACCGCGTGATCCTCGTCGCAGCTGGGCAGGGCCGCGTACCGCGGCTTGCCGCCGATCCCGTTGCAGCTCCACGCAACGATGTGCTTCGGCTGCGCCTTCGTCGCGTTCTGGTTGCCGGCGATCATCTTCAGCCCCTGGGGGAACGGGACGACGCGCTCGTCCGTCTGCTTCACGTAGTAGACGACCCCGGCGAGCGGCGGTACCGGCTCCGAGCCGATGAACAGCGTCGGCGTCCAGTACGTGGATGCGTCGCCCGGGATCTCGCACGTCGTCTCGCCGCCGCGCAGCGATGCGGGGGTCGTGAACGCGTGGACGTTGCGGTTGCCGAGATACGTGTGATTGTGCGAGCGGCCGGGCTGTCCGGGAAAGGCGATCGGGTCGTCGTTGTTCCGATGGCTGAAGCCGCAGACGACGGCGAAGTACGAGCCGCCGGGGAAGTCCGCCGCCGCGGGCGCGGCGCCACTCGAAGGCACTGCCAGAACGGCAGTGCCGGCGACGATGAATGCGACCCTGCGAAGGCTCAATGCACCCTCCCTCGTTGGCAGGACCCTACACGACCGCCGTTCACCCACCCGTGCCGGCAGCGGCCTCGAGCCGCTCGAGCGGCGAGGGCTCGCCGCGTTGCTCGCGCCGGCGATCGGCGATCCGCTCGGCCACGATCACGCCGATCAGGACGGCAACGACGAGCGATGCGAGCGCGAGGGCGGTGATCGCCGTTCCCACGACGCCGAGAGCCGCGCACGCAACGGCTCCGGCAAGCCGCTTCCACGAGATCGATCCCGCCATCCTCAGGCGGAAGAGCACGTGGCCGAGGAGGTAGATCGCAGGGCCACCGACGACGGCGACGACCTCGGGAGTGGGCAGCTCGTCGGTTGGGTGGGCGATCACGAGCTCGTCGCCGACGGCGTAGAGGATCACGCCGGCGACCAGGACGACGTGGAGGTACGTGTAGCCGTCGCGCGCGAGGAGCGTCCGGTCGGTTGCGAGCGCGAGCCGCCGCTGCGCGATGTTCGCGACGTAGTCGAAGTAGAGCCACCAGAGGGCGGCCGTGCCGACGAAGGCGACGGCGAGGGCGGTCATGCGCGTGGCCGTGATCTCGAGGCCGGACGTCGTCGCGCCCGTGAGGACGATCGTCTCGCCGAGGGCGATGATCATGAAGAGCTGGAAGCGCTCGGCGAAGTGGGACGTCTCGACCTCCCAGGTGCCACCTCCGAGCCTCCCCCACCCGGGAACCCAGTAGAAGACGATCGGCCCCGAGTAGTCGATCGCGAGCGCGACGAGCCAGAGAGCGACGCGCGCCTCGTCCTCGGCGAGCCCGCCTGCGAGCCAGAACACGCCCGCGGTCGAGAGCCAGATGAGGATGTGTGCGGCTCGCCGGCGTTCCGGCGTCCCGCGCGCCGCCGCCGCGAACGTAAGGAAGGCGTGCCGCCCGACCTGGATTGCCACGTACGAGGCGGCGAAGAGCAGGCCGCGCTCGCCGAAGGCCTCGGGTAGCGCGACCGCCATCACGAGGCTCGCGAGCATGTTCCCGATCAGGACGAGGCGAACGACCTGCGAGTCGGGATCGAGCTCGTTCGTCACCCAGGTCGTGTAGTTCCACGCCCACCAGACGACGAGGAGGCAGAGCGTCGCCTCGCCCGCTCCCTGCCACGTCAGGTCCGCGAGCAGGATGTGCGAGACCTGCGTGATCGCGAAGACGAAGATGAGGTCGTAGAAGAGCTCGAGCGTGGTCGCGCGCTGCTCTTCGCCGGCGTCGCGGTTCCGCTGGAAGCGCGCCACGCCGCCTCAGCGAGGCGGCAGGTCGGGCGGGTCAGGCCAGGGATAGAACACGAGGTGCACGGCAAGGACGGCCATGCCGGCGAGGATGATCGTGGCAACCCACGGCCAGCGTGCCTGGAGGTCGGCGGCGGTGGTCGCGATGCTCGGCAGCCGCAGCCACGTCTTGCCGATCTTCGCCATCACCTCCGTGGCTATCACGATCGCGGCGAGGCAGCCCCACACGATGTAGCCGACCTCTTGCTCGCTCACTTGTCTGGCTCCTTGTAGGGCCACGGATAGAAGAGGACGCGCATGGCGATCACGACGATCCCCCCGACGACGAAGATCCCCACCCACGTGTGATCGTCCTGGAGCCCGCCGACCGTTGACGACAGCGTCGGCCACGGCACCCAGGCGGCGTTGATCGCTGCCACCAGCTCGATGATCCCGACAACCGCACCGAGCACGCCCCAGACGATGTAGCCGAGCAGCATGCGGCCCCTCGGCGACCCGGTCGGAGTCGGAATCGCATCGATCTCCGAAAGCGGCGTCGAGATGGGCGCCTGCTTTACCTGAGGCTGCTCGACAGCCATCGCGCTCACTCTAGGCAGGCAAACGGACGGCAGTAGGCTGCGCGTATGACGGCCGCCAGATCGCTGACCGAGATGAGCTACGCCGAATTCGGCTTCGCCATCGCGCTCGCGGCCGTGCTTGCAATGGGCGTCTTCCACCACGCGTCGAAGCACGGCAGCCGGCACGCGACCGCCTGGGGCGTGGCGACGTTCCTCGTCGCCGGCGTCGCCGTGCCCGTCTACTTCGTCCGCTACTGGCTCACACGGCGGCGCCCGGGCTCCTAGCCACCGAACTAGATCTCGGCCGGCAGCTCCTCGAGTCGCGTACGCCTGCCGTCCTCGAGGACGGCGCGGACACGGAGGTCGTGGTAGAGGTACGTCGTCGCGACGGCCACGAACGGCATCGCCACCGCGTAGACGAGGCCTGCGACGAGGTTGACGAGGTTGAACGTCGCGTCCGTGAGGAGGAGCAGGACGATCCCGATCACCGGCCCGGCGGCGAGGGCGATGCCCGTGAGACCGACCGTGATCGACGCGACCCGGAGCCAGCGGCCCCGCACGAGCGCGCTGCTCCGCCTGAGCGCCACGACCACTCCGGCGTCTTCGAGCTGCACGACCTGGGCGATGAGCGACCAGCGGACGATCAGCCAGACCGCGATCGGGATGCCGAAGAGGGTCAGCTCGAGGATGACCGCGATGACGACCGCGATCAAGACGGCACCGAGCAGTGTCGGCAGACGCCGCAGCACGGCACGGTAGGCGCTCACGGCGCTTGTCTTGCGACCCTCGTCGACATCCGCCATCGCCTGCGCGGCGGCTGCCTGGACGATCGAGAGCGTCACGAGCGTGAAGATGAGGCCGACGCTGACCGCGAGGAACGCGACCGAGACGTTCGACTCGCCCGTCGTGTCGACGAGCGGCGCGAAGGCGACGAGCTGGAAGAGGACGTACTGCACACCGGAGATGACGAGCCCGACGGGGATGAAGAGGAGCCCGATCCCGAGCGCGACGCGGAGATGCGTTCGGTAGAACCTCCGCGCGGCGTTGACGATCTCGCCCCACGCCCGGCGCCGCGCGAGCCGGAGCGGCGCCGACGCGCTCCAGGACGTGCGCGAGACCAGGAACACGATCAGCGCGACGAGAGCCGCAACGGCGATGAGGAACCACATGGGGTTACGCACGAGCTTCGTGAGCAACGCTGAGCCCTTAGCGACGGCGCCGCAGAAGAAGCCCGTCGCACTCGGCCCGAAGCCGCCGCCGGCGGGGACGACGAAGCTCGAGTCTCGCCACGAGTCGTCGGCCCAACGGATCGGCCGGTACCACTGAGCCTTCATGTTCGGTCCCGTCGGACCGTTGTAGAACGACGGCTGCCGCTCGCCCCAGCGGCCCTGGTACGCGAGCCACGGGTACTCCTCGAGGTACTCGGCCCTCGCCGACGGGATCACCGCGACGCGCGGGCGGATCTCCGTCGACGGTCCCTCCGAATCGTCACAGCCGACGCCCTGCTCGCCGTTTCGTCCCAGGAAGAGGGCCGGCTTGAACTGGTTCGCATGTGAGCCGGCGGCCGGGTAGACGACCGGGTGCGTCGCGTCGACCCGCTCGAGCTTGTCGGCATCCCAGGCGGCGCGCTCCCCACCTTCGTGCTGGCTGTACCCGACCTCGGTGGGCTCGGTCGCGAGCGCTGCTTCCGCCGTTCCCGCGTCGAAGTTGAGCTGGATCATCTCCCAGTCGCCCTCGTGGAGGTTGTTGAACTCGTTGAAGACGTAGAACAGCCAGTACTGGAGCGCGAGCTTGCCGGGGCGAGTCAGGTCTTGCGCGACGTGGGCGTAGACGGTCGGCTCGCTGCCTCTCGTGATGCGCCTCGACCACTGCTCGTACGTGCAGCCCGGGTTGAGGGGATCGCCCGGGTAGTCGAGGTGGTACCCGAGCCGCCCGGCGAGATCAGCCGCGACGGGACCGAACTTCACGACGTTGACGTCGTCCCACGGCCCGCGGAGCACGACGTCGTCCGAGCCGAAGAGCACGTCGACGTCGGTCGGCTCGTATGGCTCGCCGTGGCCGCACGCCTCCTTCTGCTCCACGAGGCGCACGACCGGCGCGAACTTCGTGGCCAGCGCCTCTTCTGCGGGCGACGCCGCGAGCGCACCCGCCGGAAAGGCGAGCGCGATGCCGGCGGCCAACCAGGCGACGCGTCTCACGAACGCAGTCTTCCACGCTCGATCGAACGTGGGAGAATCGACGCGTGACGACGCTCGATCGCAAGCCCGGCGAGGAGTACGACAGCCCGATCGAGAGGCTCGAGCTCCTGGCGGGTGACGACGAGGCGATCGCGTCGTACCTCGACGAGATCGACGTCCACAGCCCGCGCGAGCGCCAGATGCTCGGAGAGATGGCGCGCGCCCGGGCGCTGGCGCGACCGGAGCGCTTCTTCGACGACCACCGGCGCGCGGTGGTCGCGATCGAGAGCCTGCGCCGCCACGGCTATCACGGCTCGCGCGCGGGCTCGCGGCTCGGACGGCTGCGAGCCGTCGCGCGCTGGGGGATCGAGCTTGTCGCGCGGTACATCGTCGTCTCGCACGTCCGCTCGCTCGCGCTCAACATGCGCAACCTCTACTGGCTGCGCGAGATCGAGGCCGACGACGCGTCGCACGACATGAAGCTCCTCCGCTCGGCACGTTTCGACGCGTCGGCACTCGTCGAGATCACGAAGACGCGCACGATCGGCGTGCCGGCGTTCGTCATCGGCGGGCTCCTCATCCCGCTCGGCGCGACGGTGTACCGCGTCACGACAGACGCGACAGGGAGCTGGGTCCGCGCGACCATCGTGGGCGCGATCTCGCTCATAGTCGGATTCGCGATCTCGTGGATCGTGTTGCGCGGCACCGCCATGGCAAGCCGCCGCATCCGCGTCTCCGTGCGCGAGCCAATGCAGGCGCTGTGGGACTCGATCGGGAGCTGCGGCGACCCACCGCGCGACCAGTCCCGCAAGTTCGCAATCGTGGCGATCTCGCTCACGCTGGGAGCCTGGATCGTGCTGCCGCTCCTCGTCGCGATCGCGCTCGTGAACTAGGCGCTGCTATTAGCCTGCCGCACCTGCCTCTATGCGCTCGGCGACGACCTCCGCCGTCACGTCCTCGATGTGCGTCGCGATGCCCCACGAGTTCCCCTGTGCGTCGCGCACCGTCGCGTTGCGATCGCCGTAGAACTGGTCCGCGGGCTCCCGCACGGACGTCGCGCCGGCAGCCAGCGCGCGCTCGTAGGTCGCGTCACAGTCGTCCACGTAGAGGTAGATGAACGCCGGCATCGCGGGCCACTCGTCGCCCGCGTCGCCCACCATCACGATCGAGTCGCCGATCATCACCTCGGCGTGACCGATCGAGCCGTCCGGGCCGTCCATGCGAAGTCGCTCCTCGGCGCCGAACGCGCTCTTGACGAAATCGAGCAGCCCGGCAGCTCCTTCGACGATGAGATACGGGGTGACCGTGCGGTACCCCTCGGGAATCGGGCTCACAGCCATGCTGATCCTCCTCGGGTCGGGAAGAGACCGAGTCTACGCGCCTCCTAGTCGCTGCGGAGATGCGCGAGCGACCGCCGCGTCGCGTCGACGAAGGCGTCGATCTCGGCCGTCGTCATCGGCGTCGACAGGCATCCCATCCCGCGCTGCGTGGAGAGGATGCCCTCGTTCAGGAGTGCGACGTGCAGGTCGCCCGCCGAGACCTCGTCGGTGTCGACGCGGAACAGCGATCCGACGCGCTCGATCTCGGCGCCCGTCACGCTCTCGACCTTCTCCTCGAGCTCGCACGCCAGCGCCTCGAGCGCCTCGTATCGATCCGGCGTCATCTCGTCGAGCGTCGCGAGCCCGGCGACCATCGTGAGGGGATTCGCGTTGAACGTACCGCCGTGCCCGATGCGCTCCGCCTGCCTGGGATCGAAGAGCTCCATCACATCGGCGCGGCCACCAAGCGCGCCGATGGGCAGGCCGCCGCCGATGATCTTCCCGAGCGTCGTCAGGTCGGGCGTGATCCCGAGCCGTCCCTGCGCGCCGTTGTAGCCGACGCGGAACGAGATCACCTCGTCGAACACGAGCAGCGCGTCTGTGGCACGAGTGACGTCGCGGAGATACGAGAGGAAAGCCGGGCTCGCGGGCACGACACCGCCGGCGCCGAGCACGGGCTCGATGATCACCGCGGCGAGGTCGTCGAGGTGCGGCTCGAGCGCGTCTCTCGTCCCGTCGAGGTCGTCGAAGGGACAGACGACGATCGACTCGGCCGCGCCGCGAGGGATGCCGCGCGCGCCGGGAGGCGACGCGGGATCGGCCGGGATCGCCGCCGCGTAGTCGTGCGAGCCGTGGTAGCCGCCGGCGAACGTCGCCACCTTCTCGCGCCCGGTGAACGCGCGCGCAGCGCGGAACGCCAGCATCGTCGCCTCGGTCCCCGAGTTCGTGAACCGCACGAGGTCGACGCTCGGAAGCCGCTCGCGGATCGCCTCGGCGAGCTCGATCTCGAGCTCGTTCGGCGCCGCGACGCTCATCAGCGTCGCCACCTGACGCTGCACCGCCTCGACCACGCGCGGATGGCAATGCCCGAGGACGAGCGACGTGTAGTTCGAGATGAAGTCGATCCGCTCGACACCGTCGACGTCGGTGACGCGACACCCCTCGCCGCTGACGACGTAGACCGGGTACGGCTCGTGGAAGATCGTCGTCCGCGTGTTGCCACCCGGGAGCGAGCCGAGCGCCCGCTCGAAGAGGGCACGCGACGCCGGCGTCAGACCTTCGTACGCCTCGTGCACCCCCGCGTGCGTCGCCGTCCTCGCCACGTCGCTAGACACATTGCCAGGCATCGACGATCATCGCTGCATGACCGCAGAGCTTCCGACAGGGGTCGTCACGTTTCTCTTCACCGATGTGGAGGGCTCGACGAAGCTCCTCCACGAGCTCGGAGACGGGTACGCACCCGCGCTCCACGAGCACCGGCGGATCCTGCGAGAGGCTTTTCTCGCCCACGGCGGCGTCGAGGTCGACACGCAGGGTGACGCGTTCTTCATCGCCTTCGCCCGCGCCTCGGATGCCGTCGCCTCGGCAGCCGCAGCGCAGAGAGCGCTCGCCGGAGGGCCGATCAACGTGCGAATGGGTCTCCACAGCGGGGAGCCGCTACTCACCGACGAAGGGTACGTGGGCCTCGACGTCCACAAGGGCGCCCGCATCGCAGCGGTCGGCCATGGCGAGCAGGTCCTTCTCTCGGAGGCGACCCACGCCCTCGTCGACGCTCCCGTCGTCGATCTCGGGCCGCACCGCCTTAAGGACCTGACGGCACCCGAGCGCATCTTCCAGCTCGAGATCGAGGGGCTCCGCTCGGACTTCCCGCTGCTCAAGACCCTGGACGCGGGCATCACGAATCTGCCGTCACCGCGCACGTCGTTCGTCGGCCGCCGCGACGAGCTCGAGGAGATCGACAAGCTGTTCGAGGATCCGAACTGCCGCCTCTTGACCCTCGTCGGCCCCGGAGGCGTCGGCAAGTCACGCCTCGCACTGGAAGCCGCCGCCCGACGGATCGACCGCTACCCCCACGGCGTCCACTACGTCCCGCTCGCCTCCGTAGCGGCGCCTGACTTTCTCGCCGCGGCGGTCGCAGACGCACTCCAGTTTCCGATCGATGCAGCGCACAGCGGCTTCTCCGCGCAGGACCAGCTCGTCGACTACCTCAGCGAACGTTCGACGCTGCTCGTGCTCGACAACTTCGAGCACCTCGTCGAGGGCGCCGGGCTCGTCACCCAGGTCATCGAGCGGGCGTCGAACGTGGAGATCCTGACCACGTCCCGGGAGCGCCTGAACGTCCAGAGCGAGTGGGTGCTCGACGTCGACGGGCTGCGCGTCTCCGCCAACGGCAACGGCCACAACGGGGCCGACGGGGCCCTTCGACTGTTCGAAGAGCGTGCACGACAGGTCGACCCTGGCTTCGAGCTCGGCGAGGAGAACCGAGAGCACGCCGCTCGCATCTGCCGGCTCGTCGACGGCATGCCGCTCGGGATCGAGCTGGCCGCCGCATGGGTCTCGATGCTCCCCTGCGCCGAGATCGCCGACGAGATCGAGCGGACCATCGGCTTCCTCGAGACGTCGATGCGCGACGTCCCCGAGCGTCACCGGAGCCTGCGCGCCGCGTTCGACCATTCGTGGCGCCTCCTGACGGACGATCAGCAGCGCTGCTTCCGCCAGCTCTCGGTGTTCCGCGGCCCGTTCACCCGCGAGGCGGCCGCAGCCGTCGCCGGCGCCGACCTCGGGCCGCTCGCGGAGCTCGTCTCCAAGTCGCTCGTGCGAAGACTCGAGCTCGGCCGGTACGAGCTCCATGAGCTCCTGCGGCAGTACGCAGCCGACCGGTTGGCGGAGGACTCGGACGAGCCGGCGGAGGTGCGCGAGCGCCACGCCCGCTTCTACATCGGCCGACTCACGGATCGGGAACAGGCGCTCTTCAGCTCCCGTATGAGCGAGGCGCGCGACGAGCTGCGCGGGGACCTCCCCAACCTCCGCGCCGCGGCCGAGTGGGCGGTGACGCAGTGGGGTGACGACGAAGCCCGGGACACGCTCTAGGCGCTGTCGGACTTCTTCAACGTGCACAGCTGGCCCGAGGGCCGCGAGACGTTCGAGCACCTCGCCGAAACGCTCGGCTCAGCATCGACAACGACCTTTGACGCCGCCAGCGGCGTCCTCTGTTCTCCTCGGCGCGCTCACCGGCCAGGTCGTCTTCGCGGCCTCGATCGGCGGCGCGCGGCCGCGGGATGAACTGGCGTTGGCGCTCGTCGCCGAGCTCCGTACGCGCGGCCTCGAGCGAGAGCTGGGAGCATGCCTGCTCGCACTGGGGACGACTGCCTGCTACCTCGACGAGTACTCGGAGGCGGTGATGTTCCTCGAGGAGGGAGTCGACGTCTCGCACTCGGTCGGTGATCGCTGGTCCGAGTGCGCGTCGCTCTCGTGGCTCGGGTTCGTTCGCCTGCTGCAAGACGACCTGGAAGGGGCAAGGACGGCGTTCGATGCGTGCCACGAGATCGCCCGCGAAGGAGGCCAGCCGCTGATGCTCGCCTTCGCCCTGAGCAAGCTCGGGCTGCTCGAGGACGTCAAAGGCAACTACGCAGAGGCAACGCGGCTGCACCTGGAGGCGAACGGCTGCTTCGATGCCGTCGGCGACCGGGGCGGCACCGGCTATGCGCTCAGCCGCGCGAGCGTCAGCGCGTACTGCCTCGGCGACTACGAGGAGGCATTGCGACTTGGTCGCGCCGGCCACGACGCGTTCGCCGATGTCAATCACCGCTGGGGCATGATCGGCGCCGCGAGCCGCGTGGGGTTCGCGCTCGTGGCGCTCGGCGACTTCGACGGCGCGCGGGAGCGTTTTCGATGGGCGCTCGACGCAGGCACTGGCGACCGAGACGACGTCGCTGGCCCTTCTCAGTCTGAGCGGCGTCGGTGTGCTGCTCGCTCGCGAGGGAGACGAATCGTCGCGCAGCCGAGCTCTTGACGTTCGTCTTCGACTATCCGGGCTTCCCGCCGTACTACTTCATCACGGCGCGAGCCAGATCTCGACCGGCTGCTAGTCGAGCTCGCGCCTGACGAGCTCGCCGCCGCGCGCGAAGCTGCTGAGGCCATGGACTTCGACGCAGCCGCGGCGGCCGCCGAGCAGGTGCTCGCGGTCGAGCTTCCCTCGCAGCGCGCGTAGCTCAGCCGGACGCGCGCCGGCGCGCGTCGACCGTCGCGTTGAGCACTGCCGACAGGACGATCACGCGGCCGATGAGATAGAGGGAGAAGAGGAGCGCCGCCGCTACCCCAAGCGCCCCGTACGTGTCGCTTCGGCCCTCGACCAGGCGCGACGTGATGTAGACGTTGAACGCGTTGACGCAGAGCATGCCGCTGCCGAAGAGGACTGCTCCCGGGGCGAGCGCACGCCGGCCGATGTCGCCGTGGGGAAGGTAGATCGAGACGACGAACCACGCAGCGCCGGCGAGCGCGACGTAGAGGGCAAGCGCGGCAAGCGCACCCAGCGGGCCATGATCGATGAGCAAGGCCTCGAGCCGGATCGCGACCAGGACGGTGACGATCCCGCCGCCGAGCACACCGACGCCCGTCGGGCTGGAACGAACGCCACGACCCGACCCGTGCCAGGCGATCGCGTGTACGACTGCGATCGCGCGGTAGAGCACCCCCAGCGTGTAGAGGAGGGCCGGCACGCTGAGCACGAAGATGAGCGCGCGATGGCTGCCCGATGCCGTGGCGGAGATCTCCTTCGCGATCAGCCCGGTGATACCCGAGTCCGAGACCACCTCCGACGGGTTCTTGTCCGTCGCGTCGGCGTAGAGCCCCAGCCCCGAGACGAGCAGGAGCGCCAGGGGCAAGAGGAAGACGAACAGCCGATACGCAAGTGCACCGGCGAGGATGCCGCCACCCATCGTCGAGTCGCGCTCGATCGACGTCGAAGCCGAGATCGACCGAGCCGTGGCTCCCGCGCGCCGCCTCGACGGCCGCGCGCACGCCACGCGCGCGCTCTGCCCAGCGTGCGAGCCGGCCGGCAACCGTCGGCACTGGCTCGATCTCGACGTCCGGATCGGCGCGATCGTCGTCGCCGACCATCAGAACGACCAGACGCCCGGCGGCGAGGCGAAGAACATGGGGACTTCTAACGCACGCGCGTCAGCCGGGGAAGAGCCGCGTCGCCGTCGCCTTGAACGACGCCGTCACCACGACACCCGGCGCGATACCGAGACGTTCCGCAGACGCGGCTGTGACCTCGGCGACGAGCGGGCCGACGCGCACGCGCACGCGGTTCCCCATCGGCGTCACGGAACCGACGGGCGCGGTGAGGTGGTTGAGCTGAGAATCGTCGTGCTGCTCGCGACCCAACGGCGACGTCCCACGGATAGACCGCAACGAGCACTGCCCCCGTCGCGCTGTCCGCGCTCCAGGCCGTAAGGCCGCTGTCGAGCGCGACCTTCGTCAACCCGTCCTCCTCGACCGACGACCGTCCCCGGGAGCAGCGTCGCGCCGGTGAACGAGGCGACGAAGGGCTCGGTCGGGCGTGGCGACGAGGTCGGTCGGAGATCCGACCTGGAGCAACCTGCCCTCGGCGATCACGCCGACGCGGTCGGCGAGCGTCGCCGCGTCGTCGAAGTCGTGGGTGACGAGGAGCGTCGGCAGCTCGAGCGCGCGGAGGAGCTCGCGCAGCTCGGCGCGCACGGCGAGCCGCGTGTGCGCGTCGAGCGCCGAGAGTGGCTCGTCGAGGAGAAGGACGGCCGGGATCTCGCGCGAGCGCGCGCGCGAGCGCCACTCGCTGCCGCTCGCCGCCGGAGAGGTCGTCGACGCGCGCGTGCGCGAGGTGAGCGATGCCGAAGCGGTCGAGGAGCTCCTCCGCCCGCGCGCGGCTCCCCGCGCCGAAGCGCACGTTGCCGAGGGCATCGAGGTGGGGAAAGAGCGCGTACTCCTGGAAGACGTACCCGACGCTCCGCCGCTCGGGTGGCACGTCGACGCGCCGTTCCGTGTCGAGCACGAGCTGCGAACCGATCTCCACGGAGCCGGACCGCGGCGCGAGCAAGCCGGAGACGACGCGCAGCACCGTCGTCTTCCCCGCACCGGACGGCCCGACGAGAGCGAGGGTCTCGCCCTCGCCGACCTCGAGCGCTACCGACGCAGTGAAGCCGCGTAGAGGGTGCTCGAAGTCGAGCCGGAGCGCCATCGCGTGAGGAGCTTGACGGAGAGGAGGACAAGGGCACTGATCACGATCAGAAGCGCGCTGATCGCGAGTGCGACGTCGAAATCGACGTCGAACTGCTCGTAGATCGCGAGCGAGAGGGTCTGCGTCACGCCCTCGAGCGAGCCGGCGAACATGATCGTCGCGCCGAACTCGCCGATCCCGCGCGCGAACGCGAGCGCCGCGCCGGCGGCGAGCCCACCTCGCGCGAGCGGCACCATCACGCGGAGAAAGACGCGGCCCCGGCCGGCGCCGAGCGTGCGCGCCGCTGCGGGAAGCGTCTCGTCGACTGCTTCGAAGGCCGCCACCGCGGTCCGGAGGTAGAACGGGCTCGCGACGAACGTGACGGCCAGGATGACGGCCACCTTCGTGAAGGCGATGTCGATGCCGAGCGCGTCGACTGTCCCGCCCAGCAGGCCCGCGCGACCGAATGCGACGAGCAGGCCGATGCCGGCGACGGCGGGCGGCAGGACGAGCGGCAACTCGATACACGTGACGACGACGTCTCGGAGGCTGCCGCGCCGCGTCGCCGCCCAGTACGCGGTCGGCGTCCCGAAGCCGAGGATCAGCGCGAGCGCAACGGCGTTCGTCTCGACCGTGACGCGGAGTGCGTGGACCGCAGCGTCGCTTCCCAGCGCCGAGAGGAGCTCACCGGGCGGCACGCGGAGGAAGACCGCGGCCACCGGGAGCAGCAGGAAGAGCAAGGTCGCGCTCGTCGCGAGAACGAGCGACGCGCGAAAGAGGCGGTCTATTTCTTTCCCTTCGGCAGCGCGATGAACCCCGCCGCTTTGAGCGCGTTCTGGCCCTTCTTCCCGAGCAGCATCGTGATCCAGGCGCGCGCGGCCGCCTTCTGCGACGAGCGAGCGACGACGGCGATCTCGTAGCGCACGCGCGGCTGTGCCCACGCGGGGATCCGGATCACCGTGACGTCTGCGCTCACCGGCCGCGCGTCGGTGACGTAGACGAATCCGGCGTCGGCTTGCCCGAGCGCCACCTTCCCCGTCACGGCCTTCACGTCCGACTCCTGGCTCACGACCTTCGACAGGACACCGAGCAGTCCCATCTTCCGGAGCACGGTTCGTGTGTAGCCGCCGACGGGAACCGCCGGTGCGGCGACGACGAGCTTGACCGGCTTCTTCGCGAGGTCGTACACCGAGTGGAGGTCTGCAGGGTTCGACTTCGGCACGATCAGGGCGAGGCGGTTGGCCGTGAACGTGACCGGCTTGCCGACGAGGCCCTCCTTGAACAGCCGCTGGGTGTTCGCCGGCGCCGCCGAGGCGAAGATGTCCGCCGGCGCGCCGTTCCTGATCTGCGTCTCGAGCGTGTTCGAGCCCGCGAAGTTGTAGCTCTGCGCACCGTCGAGAGCCTTGAACACCTCGGTCAGCGACGCGGCGGCGTAAATCGACAGACCTGCGTGCTGCCGGGCGGCGGCCGCCGGCACAAGAGCGAGGACGACGACCGCGAGCGATGCGGCGAGACGCTTCTTCATCCCAGGTATCCCTCCAGTGCCCCGCTGGCCGACTCGAGGCTGATCGCGACGGGGAACGGTTCGACGCCGGCGCGGCCCGCGAGCGCACCTGCCTGCTGACCGAGGCTGCCCGCCAGGCTTGCGAAGAGCACCCGGTACGTCGGCTCCGTGACGGAAACCGCCGCCGTCTGGTACGCACCCATGGTCGGGCGCAGGACGTCGAGGCCCACCGCGGTGGCCGAAGCGAGCGTCTTGAACGTCTTCGTCGGCCAGACGAACGCAAAGTCGTCGGGCTCGGGTGCGGTCTGACCGGCTCCCACCAGCAGATCGCCGAGCGCCTGTGCGTGCTTGCCCGCAGCCAGCTTTCCCGCCCGCAGAGTCGCCTTGGTCGGCTTGTCGAGATCCTTGATCGCGAGCGTCTTCGCGTAGAAGTCCGCGAGCAGAAGCTCGGCCGCGATCCCGAAGTTCGCGAACGCGAGATCGTCGTCCGTGGCAGCGCTCGCCGTCGAGGCCCGCGGCCCGGCGATGGCAATGGTGCCGGCTCCGACGGCGGCCGCGCGAAAGACGAACTGCCTTCGATCGAGCTGCCCCCTCAACGTTCGATCATCACGGACGTCGCCTTGACGATGCCCGTGGCCGGCTGGCCAGGCTTCAGCCCGAGTTGCTCGATCGAGTCGCGCGTGACGATGGCGACGACATGCGATGGCTCGGTGACCTGGATCTCGACCTGCGCGAGCAGGCCGTCCACCTTCACGGCGCTGACGATGCCCCGGAAGCGGTTGCGCGCACTCAGCCCTGCGCTCCCGTGCTTCCCCTTCAGTCGCTCGATCTCGCTCGCAGGCACCTGCCTGCGATTGCGCTTGTCGCGCGTCGTCTCGATCTCGCCCTCCCGGTCCCAGCGGCGGAGCGTGTCGAGGCTGATGCCGAGCGCCCGGGCCGCCTCGGCTGCGGTGTACGTCTGCTTGGGCACGTCAGCCCTGGGATTCCTTTTGCACAGGCAAAGCCTATGCAAAGAGAATATCGCCGCGCAAGGGCGCGCCTCGTGGGGCCGCGGTTCGCCCGGCAGAGCCGCCAGCTACCTAGTCGCCGAGCGTCGCGCGAAGGAGCGGGATGACGTCCTCCGGCTCCGGGTACCGGCCGAGCATCGACTTCGTGAAGACAAGCTCACCGTCGACGTGGACGTCGAAGATCCCGTTGTCTCCCGGACACGACCTCGATCACGCCGATCGTGTGCTCCCATTCCTCGAGCAGCCGCGCCACCAGACTGGTGGCGTTCGGACGAGCGCTTCAGGGAACGCAGTACTCGATGCGAATGTGGGGTCGTTCCGCCACGCGGCCATTGCTCGCAGACGGTCGGCCGTCGAGAATCGCAACAATGACGGCGATGTCGAGCGGCCGTCGAGATGACTGAGATCACGCGGCGCGAGCTGCTCGCGCGGGCCGGCCTCGCGACGGGGGCCGTCGCGCTCGGCAGGGCCACGTCGGTCGAAGCCTCGCCCGATCTGACGAGTTGGCAGGCGGTGCGTGCCCAGTTCGCCCTCGCTCCTGGCGTCATCCACCTGACGTCGTTTCTCCTTGCCGCCCACCCTCGGCCTGTGCGCGAGGCGATCGACCGCCACCGGCGCCGTCTGGACGCAAACCCCGTGGAGTACCTGCACGCGAACGAGGCGAGGCTGACCGGCGCGCGCCCGCGCCGCGGCCGGGCGCTTCCTCGGAGTGCCCCGCGAGGGAAGTCGCCCTCACCGACTCGACGACGATGGGGCTCGGCCTGCTCTACACGCGACTCGCACTCCGCCCTCAGGACGAAGTCCTCACGACCGAGCACGACTTCTACGCGACACACGAGGCTCTGCGGCTCTCCGGTGCGCGGGTGCGGCGCGCGAGGCTCTACGACGACCCACGCGGGGCGTCCGTCGACGAGATCGTGACGAGGCTGACGACGAGCGGTGACGGCCAGGACGAGGGTCGTGGCCCTGACGTGGGTGCACTCGAGCACCGGCGTGAAGCTTCCGCTCCGCGCGATCGGTGAGGCCCTGCCGGACCGGGTGCTCGTCTGTGTCGACGGCGTGCACGGATTCGGCGCCGATGCCGAGACGATGCGGAGCCTCCGCTGTGACGCGTTCGCGTCCGGCTGTCACAAGTGGGTGTACGGCCCGCGCGGCACGGGCGTCCTGTGGACGAGCACGCGCATGCGAGAGCTCGTTCGTCCGGCGATACCGTCCTTCGACGACGGCGAGAGCTTCGGCGCGTGGCTCGCCGGCACGAAACCCGAGGGTTCACCCGACGGTCTGCGGCTCACCCCGGGTGGCTTCCACTCGTTCGAGCATCGCTGGGCGCTGGCCGAGGCGTTCGCGTTTCACGAGTCCATTGGACGAGAGCGAGTGGAAACCCGGATTCGCACGCTCGCGTCGCGGCTGCAACGAGGACTGGCCGAGATACGCGGCGTCCAGCTCCAGACTCCGAGCGCCCGAGCGTTGTCCGCCGGCCTCGTGTGCTTCGACGTCGACGGACGAGACCCATCCGATGTCGTCGCCCGGCTTCGCGCGCGGCGAATCGTCGCCAGCGTGACGCCCTACGCACGACGTCACGTGCGCCTCGGGCCCGGAATCGTCAACACCGTCGGCGACGTCGACGCGGCCGTACAGGCCGTCGCGGCTCTATCGAGCGCCGCCTGAACCCGCGAATCTACAGAGGTTCTTCGCCCTCTCCCGTCGCGCGCGGGTCGTCGCTCCAGCCCGGCTGCGTGCTCGTCGGGCTCCACTCCCCCACGCCGACCACCTGCAGATGGCCCGCCGTGTGCGCCGCCGAGGACTGCGCCTGCCCGAGCCTGGCCGCCGCCCGGACTGCGAGCACGAGACCCTCATCCGCCATCTCCAGTAGCTCGTGGCCGGTTCGCGCATAACGGAGCAGGCGCTTCTCGAGCTCGAGTAGAGCGAGGTCGAGGGCGGTGAGAAGCTCGGCGTTCGGGAGCGACGCGAGCGCCTGCTCGAAGTCGTCGAGCTGCGGTTCCTGTCCGCTCGTCTGATCCGGTGTCTCAGCCATTGATGCACCCATTCAAGCACGGTGAGCCGGGCGGAGCAGCGTGGCCTTCACAACGTTCAACGCCGGGTTGACCTTGTGCGTGTCATAGCGCCGAGGGAGACTCGTGCACGACAGCGAAACGAGAGGAAGGGACGATGCCGCTCTATCTATCGAAGTTCAGCTACACGCCCGAGACGTGGTCCAGGCTGATCAACAAGCCCGAGGACCGCCGACGGGCCGCCGAGTCGTACATCGAGTCGGTCGGCGGGAAGCTCCACGGGTTCTGGTACGCCTTCGGTACACACGATGGCTACAACCTGTGGGAGGCACCGGACAACGTGTCCATGGCCGCGGTTGCGCTCGCGATCGGTGGCGGCGGCGCGCTCAGCTCGTTCGAGACGACAGTCCTCCTGACCGTAGACGAGACACTGGATGCTCTGCGCAAGGCCGAGCAGGTCCAGTACCAAGCACCCGGCGCATAGGCGTCCGACGTCCGAGCGTCTATGGAGCTAGGCGGATTCGAACCGCCAAAGTCTTCCCAGGTCGGCCAGGCGCTCGGCCTCGCTCACGGCCCTCCGGTTCCAAGCGGCGCAAGCGCGGCGTCAACTGCCTGGAACTCGAGGCCGATCCGAGACGTGAGCTCCGGGGAGCCGTCGAGGCTACCGGTCTTCGCGAGCTCTTCCAACTCACGGCAGAGCGCCTCGAGCCCTCCCGCGCCGAAGGTGGCGGCGTTCGACTTGAGGGTGTGCGCTGCGCGACGGACTTCCTCGGGATCGGTCGACCCGAGTGTGGCGAGGAGCCCGGGCGCCTCGCCACGAAACGTGTCCACGAGATCGGCGACAAACTCGTCGCCGGCGATCTCGCGGAGGCCTTCGATCGCTGCCGGGTCGAGCTCGCCGCTCACGTCTGCTCCGCTTGGGCGAGCGGCCGCACCTTGCGCAACGCCTCGGCAAGGACCTCCGGGCGGATCGGCTTGGCCACGTAGTCGTCCATCCCGGCCGCGAGGCACGCCTCGCGATCCTCGGGCATGGCGTTCGCCGTCATGGCGACGATCCGGGGCCGCGCATCCGCAGGCCAGCGCTCACAGATGCGTCGAGAGGCTTCGAGTCCGTCCAGCTCGGGCATCTGAATGTCCATGAGCACGACGTCGTACGTCTGCCGCTCGAGCGCTTCAAGGGCCTCGCGGCCGTTGGACGCAACGTCTGCGCTGTAGCCGAGGCGGTCGAGGAGCGCCAGCGCCAGCTTCTGGTTCACGGCGTTGTCCTCGGCCAGCAGAATCCGCAGCGGCAAGATCTCTGCTCTCGCACCGTCGACGGCCGCCACCGGCGCAGGCGACTCGGCCGCCTGCTCGGCGAGGACGTTCACCAGTGTGTTGTAGAGCTGGGAGGCCTTGATCGGCTTGGCTAGCTGCGCGGCGAAGTTCTTCGCGGAGCTGGCCTCCGGCAACCGACCGAGCGACGTCAGAAGGACGAGCGGAAGCTCACGTTCGTCTCGCTGCTGCCGGATGGCCTCTGCGAGCTCGAGGCCGTCCATCTCGGGCATCATCATGTCGAGCACGGCGAGGTCGAACTGCTCGCCGGTCCCGAGGAGGGCGAGCGCCTCGGAGGGGAGCTCCACCGCCATGGGCTCCATTCCCCAGGATCGCGTCTGCCGCGTCACGATCTCGCGGTTCGTCGCGTTGTCATCGACGACGAGGATCCGCTTCCCCTCGATCTGCGGAAGGGCTTCCGCCGTGATCCGCTCCG
The DNA here is from genome assembly GCA_963724675.1 of uncultured Actinomycetes bacterium. Classification (GTDB taxonomy): domain Bacteria; phylum Actinomycetota; class Thermoleophilia; order Gaiellales; family Gaiellaceae; genus PALSA-612. The sequence goes on from CAVRVP010000002.1 coordinate 490,252, forward strand.
GCACCTCAGCCTCCTGCGCACGCAGCGCGATGCGGAACGTCGACCCCTTCCCTTCCTCGCTCTCGACCTGGATCGTCCCGCCCATCAGCTCGACGATGCGCTTGGAGATCGCGAGGCCGAGCCCGGTGCCGCCGTAGCGGCGTGTCGTCGACGTATCGACCTGGCTGAACGACGCGAAGAGCCTGTCCATCCGATCCTGAGGGATCCCGATGCCGGTGTCGCGGACAGCGAGCTCGAGGCGCCAGGAGCCCTGCTCAGCCGGCTGGGCGTCGACGTGCACGACGACCTCGCCCTTCTCCGTGAACTTGACCGCGTTCGAGAGCAGGTTGAGCAAGACCTGCCGCAGCCGGGCTGCATCCCCGACGATTCCCGCCGGCACGCTCTCGCCGAAGAGGCAGCCGAGCTCCACGTCTTTTTCCATGGCACGTGGGGCAACGATGTCCAGCGCCCCCTCGACGCACTCGCGCAGGTCGAACGGTGTCTGCTCCAGGTCGAGCTTGCCGGCCTCGATCTTCGAGTAGTCGAGGATGTCGTCGATCACGTGGAGCAGGGCGTCGCCGCTCGATCGAACCACCTCGGCGAACTCGCGCTGCTCCGGTGTGAGCTCGGTCCCGAGGAGCAATCCCGTCATGCCAATCACCGCGTTCATCGGCGTCCTGATCTCGTGGCTCATCGTCGCCAGGAAGGCGCTCTTGGCCTGGGTCGCGGCCTCCGCCTCCTCCCGCGCTTGCTGGAGCTCCGTGATGTCGTGGTAGATGACGTAGAAGCCGACGTGCTCTCCGTCTACCTCGAGCGGGACTTGCATCATCGCGACATCGACGAGGGTTCCGTCTCTCCGCTGCCGGCGGGTGATCCTCTGGGTGCGGCCCGCCTCCAGTGCATCGAGCTTGACCTGACGGGACTCATCCCGGAGCTCCTCGGGCACGACGATCGTGTCGATATGCCGACCGATCACCTCGTCAGGCGTGTAGCCGAAGAGCTCGGCTGCGGCGGGATTCCAGCCGGTCACCAGCTCATCGGTGTCCATTTCGACGACGGCGACCGGGCTAATCTCGACGAGCGCTTCGAAGTATTGCTTCGCTTCCCGTTGCGCCTCGAACAGACGAGCGTTCTGGATCGCCGCCCCGACGCTGGCCGCGATCGTGGCGAGCAGGCCCGCGTCCGCCTCGCCGAAACGCCCCTCCTCCCGCGTGCTCTGAACGCTGAGCACGCCGATGGCCGTGTCGCCGACCAGGATCGGCACGCCGAGGTACGAGAGCGAAGGCGTCCCCACGCGGGATGATGCGAGGTCGTCGTACTCGTCTGACCGATTGAGCACGAGCGTCTCACGCGAGTCGAGAATCCGCGACGTGAGGCCCTTGCCGTACTCCAGGGAGGGCTCCTCCCGTCGCTCGCCTGCCTCGTAGTAGTACGCGAAGTCGATGCGGTTGGCGTCCTCGTCGCGCAGCGCCACGTACACGATGTCGGCGTCGAATGTCTCCCGCACCCGCTCGCCGACGAGCTCGATCAGCGCAGTGAGATCGAGGTGCGACGCGAGCGCTTGGCCGACGCTGTTCACCGTCGCGAGCTCCGCCACGCGCTGCCTCGTCTCCTCGATCGCCCGCAAGCGCGACAGGGCTGCGCCGACATGCTGACCGACAAAGCTCAGGAGTTCCTTGTCGTCCTCGATGTAGACGACGTCGTTCGAATACGACTGGACGACCAGGGCGCCCAGGACCTGCCCCTCGGCCCTGAGCGGGACGCCGAGCCATGTGTTCTCGTCGGTCTGGGCTCCGACCAGCTCGACTTCGCCCTGGTCGACGAGCTCGATCATCCGCGCTCGCCCGACGAGCTGGGGCTCACCGGTGCGCAGCAAGTACGCGGTCATTCCTCTCGCGTTGCCGCTGCCGAACGCCTCCCACGCGCGCGGGTCGGGAACATCGAGGTCGACCTCGTCGACGTAGTACGGCCAGCTAATCAGCTGGCGTTCCTCGTCGTAGAGGGCGATGAAGAAGTTCTTCGCGAACATGAGCTCGCCGACGATGGTGTGGATCGCCCTGTAGAACTCCTGAAGGTCCTTCGCCGCACTGGCGCTCTCGGCGATCCTGTAGAGAGCCGCCTGAACCTGCGCTGCACGCCGGCTCTCCGAGATCGCCGCGCGGCTCTCGCGGAACGTGAGTGCGAGCCGCACCGCGACGCTGGCGAGAGCACCGCAGGCGAGGACGATCGCGAGCCCGCTCACGAGCTTGAAGTGATCGAACGTGAGCACCGCCACGCCTAGGAGCGCGAAAGCCGGCGGCAGCACGAGTGCAACCCAGCCCTCGATGCGCGCGTCCACGCGCTCCACCGGTTGCCATGCCGCGAAGGCGAGGAGAACCGCCGCGGCCGGCCAGGTGGCGTCGAGCGTCGTGCCCTCGACATACGTGCCGAGCGACGTGTTGTACAGGTAGATGCTGTCCGCGACGGCGTAGAGGGTGAGCCCGGCGAGCACGAACACCCACGTGCGGGTCAGCCGCCAGCCGGTGGCGGCAAGCGCGCCGACCACGACCGCGAGCAGGACGAAGTCGGCGAGCGGATAGGCGAGGTTCGTGACGACTGCAGACGTCGAGCCGCTTGTCGCGTCGACCACCGTCTGGAAGATGAGCGCGCTGGCCACCGCGGCCACGGCGAATCCGGCGACGACTCCGTCGAGCCACATGCTCGGCGCCAGGGACCCGAACCGCGACTTGAGCAGCAGGAAGATGGCGACGTAGCAGGGGACGAAGAAGGCGAGGTAGAAGCCGTCCGAGAGGTTAGGGAAGGGAACGGAGTCGGTGTCCGAGAACGCGATCGTGTAGTAGAGGTCGCCGCCGGCGCTGAGCGCAGCAGCCAGCGCCAGCATCAGCCACGCCGCCCGCTCGTCTGGCCCGACAATGCCGCGTGCGAGCATGACCGCCGCCGCTCCCAGCGTGATTCCGTTGGCGATGAAATTGACGAAGAAGGACTCCGACCCGAACCCGAATGCCAGATGGGCCGTGAACAGGGCGACCAGGCCCGTGAGCACGAGCAGGGCGATCGCGGCGGCGCGATTCGTGGCTATCCGCAGCATTGGCCCTGGGTCCTCAGCCGTCGACCGGCATCCCGGACAACTCGGCCGGCCGGTCGGCGCTGACCGCCGCCGGCGTGGATGAACCGCCGTCAACCGCCCACAGGCCGACCGCGGACTGCCGGCCGCGCACCTCGACGGTCCCGACAGAACGAAGGTCCGGCGGGCACCGGAGGAGCGCCTCTCGAGTCGACTCCGACAGGAGGACCGGCGTGCCGTGCGTCTTCGTCAGACCCTCGATGCGCGACGCCGTGTTGACGGCATCGCCATAGACGGTGTACTCGAGCCGGCGCATGGAGCCCACGTTCCCGGACATGAGCGGTCCGCTGTTCAGGCCTACGCCCATCCGCACGTCCTCGTCGACCCCGTTCGAGCGGAGCCACTCGTTGAAGCGAGGAAGGCGCACGTCGACCATGTCGCGGGCGGCGGCGAGCGCGCGGTCGGCGTGGTCCTCGACCTCGATGGGTGCACCGAAAACCGCGAGGAACCCGTCGCCCGTATAGGAGACGAGCGTGCCACCGTGCTCGAGAATCGCGTCGCTCCCCTCCTCGAAGTAGCGGTTGAGCGCCTCGATCACGATCTCCGGCGGCCTGTTCTCAGAAAACGTCGTGAACCCGCGGAGGTCCGTGAACATGACGGTCCCGACGGTGAGAACGCCGCCGAGGCGGAGGTCGTCGTCCGTCCGGGCCATCACGTCCTCGACGACGTGCTCGGGCAGGAACCGGCTGAACACGTCGTGGACTCGCGCGCGCTCGAGATCTCGCAGCGTCTTCTTCGTGAGCCCGGCGTTGATCCGTGCGCGGAGGATCACCGGGTTGAACGGCTTCGAGAGGTAGTCGTCGGCGCCGATCTCGATGCAGCGAACGACGCTCGCAGTCTCATCGACCGCGGAGATCATGATCACGGGGACGTGCTCGGCGCCGGACGTCGCCTTGAGCCGCTCGAGCACCGCGATCCCGTCGAGCCCGGGCATGAGGATGTCGAGCAGAACGACGTCGCTCGCCTCCTCGGCGAAGAGCTCGAGCGCCTCCATCCCGTTCGCGGCGGCGCGCACGGTATGTCCGTCCTGCTCGAGGAGACGCCGCAGCAGCTTCCGGCTGACGGCGTCATCGTCCGCTATGAGGATGCTCGCGCCCATTCGCCCGTACACGCGATCTTCGCGGTGCGCGCGGACGGGGTCAACTACGGGCCATGTGGCCGACGACCCCGAATGGACCTGAGCGGACTATTCTCAAACCTCCCCGCGCCCTTGTCAGAGCTGCTCGGCGACGTGGGTGCCACCTAACGGACAGCTGTCAAACCCTCCGGCGCCGCTTGAGCCGCGGCTTCGCGTCTACACCCCTGCCGTTTGAGCCAGTCTGGCCAAGTCGAGCGCTTCCTCGATTGGGAGGTTGCGGCCGGTCTCGGTGGCGCGGGCGACCTCGTCGGCGGGGAGCGCAGCTCGCGCCTGTTCGACGAGCTCCCGGCCCGGCGTGTCGTCGGAGTAAACGACGACGATGCCTTCTTCCTGGGCGTACACCTCGGCCGCAGCGGCGATCTGCACGGCGCGCTCGGGACGGTGCTCGACCGCCTCGGCGGCTGCAAGCCCCAGGAGCGAGAGCCCCACGCCGCGCACGCTGGCGACATCGATGTGCGCCTGCACCGAGTCGAAGAAGTAGCGGCGCGCCAGCGCGACCTCTCCGCTGTCGAGGCAGGCCCAGGCCATCTCGGACAGGATCCGCGCCACCTCGCCCCGGTCGCCGACCGCCTCGAACGCGGCAAGCGCCTGCCGGTAGAAGTCGAGGGCCGCCGTCGATTCGCCGCGGCCGGCGGCCAGCTGGGCGAGACCGCCAAACGACGTGCCGATCCCTTCGCAGTCACCGAGCCGCTGTTGGATCCGGAGCGCCTCGAGGTATTGCGCCTCTGCCACGTCGACCTCGCCGCTCAGTGCGTGGGCGATGCCGCTGAAGCTCAGGGAGAAACCCAGCGCCCAATCGAAGTCATGAGCGCGGCTCAGCTCGATCCCGCGCGCCGTCCACTCGAGCGCGCCCTCGGTGTCCACTCCGAGCAGCCCGAGCCCTCGGCACAGGGCGGCAAGGCACAGCTCACGTCCGGCCCCCACCTCCTCGGCGATCCGGTACGCCTCATCCCATTCCTCGTTCGCGCGCTCGATCTGGCCGGTCATCCAGGAAGCAAGGCCGACGTTGATCAGCGCCCCGGACCGGCCCACGCTGGGAGGCAGATCCTGACTCGCTGCGAGAAATGCCTCGGCGTACTCGCGCGCGCTGACGTTCTTGCCGCGGATGTGCCAGTACATCCACAGGTCGCCGCAAAGCTGCATTCCCCCTTCGCAGGCGGCTCCGTCACCGCCCCGGGCTCCGGCGAGGAGCGTCTCGAGCGCTGTCTGCAGGTTGCCTTCCTCGGCAATGCCGCGCTCCACGGATCCGATTTGGTCGGGTCCCTCGATTGCATCGCGAACCTCGCGTGCGACCTCTGCATAGCGGCATGCGTGTCTCCCTGCGATCTCGCCCGCCTCGCCGGCAAGGTCGAGCCGTTCCGCCGCGAACTCGCCGATCGTCTGCAGCATCCGAAGCCGGCCGCTCCGCCCGTCCACCTGGACGAGCGCCTTGTCGACGAGCGACTCCAGCTCGTCGAGACAGGTTGCGCCGGGGTCCGCACAGACCGCCTCGACGTCGGCCAGCGTGCACCCGCCGGCGAAGACGGCCATGCGCCGGAACAAACGCTGCTCTTGCTCGCTCAAGAGCGAGTGGCTCCAGTCGATCGTGGCGCGCAGCGTCTGCTGCCGCTCGTGCGCATCACGACGACCGGAGGTGAGCACGTCGAGAGCGTGATCGAGCCGCTCGAGCAGGGCGTCCGGCGACAAGAGCCGAAGCCTGGCGGCGGCAAGCTCGAGCGCGAGTGGCAGGCCGTCGAGACGCTGGCAGATGGCCGCCACGGTCGCCTCGCTGTCGGGCGACTCCGCGGCCGTCCCCGCGCGCTCGACGAACAACACGACCGCAGAGTCGATCTCGAGCGGCGCGAGCGGGTACTCGCGCTCGGCGTCGATTCTGAGCGGCGTCCTGCTGGTCGTGACGATCCGGAGCTCCGGGCAGCGCTCGACGATCCGGGCGATCTCAGGAGCGGCAGTGACGATCTGCTCGAGGTTGTCGAGGAGCAGGAGCGCCTTTCTGTTGCCGATCAGCGCGATGATCCCTTCGCCGAGCGTCCGCTCCTCAGCCTCCTTCACATCGAGTGTTTCGGCGAGGGCCGGCAGGAAGTCCTCAGCCTCGGTGATGTCGGCCATCGGCACGAACGCGACACCATCCAGGAACTCGGGCGCGAGCCGGCGGCCGAGCTCGGAGACGATGCGCGTCTTCCCAACCCCGCCCGGCCCGGTGATCGTCACGACCCGGTGCTCGCGCGCAAGCTTGAAGAGCGCCGCCAGGTCGTCGGCCCGCCCCACCAGCCCCGTCGCCAGGTCGGGGAGATTGCTGGGCAAGCTCGCCAGCCGCTCGCCCTTTCCCTCCAGCGCACCGGGATCGGGGACGACGATGCCGTCCGCTGAGACGGCGTAGAGCTCAAACGGCCGACCGACATGCTTCAGCCTGAATGGCCCGAGCGCGACGACGGCGACGTCGCTCCGGTTCCTGATCTGGTCGTACGCGGCGTCGGACAGCATCACGCCCCCGGGCACGGCGAACGATTCGATCCGGGCGGCGATGTTGACGGCTTCGCCCGTGAGCCGCTCGGGCTCGACGACCACCTCGCCGACATGGACGCCGATTCGAACCGGGACGTCGTGCGCGGCGAGCTCCTGCTGCATCGCGACCGCGGCCTGCACGGCGGCGAGCGAACTCGGGAACATGCTCATGCTCCCGTCGCCCAGCCGCTGCACAATCGTCCCGTCGAACGAGTCGTGGTGCCTCTCGAGCGCGCTCATGTACCGGTCGCGCCGCTCGAGCCCGACATGCTCGTCAGCCTGCATCAACGCCGTGTACCCGACCATGTCCGTGAACATCACCGCTACCAGGCGACGGTCGAGCCGATCACTCACGGCGGGGACGATAACGCTGTTCGCCCGGACACGAGGAAACCTGTGGCTATACCACGTTGTCAGAACGACAACGAGGAATGGGCCGAACTGAGACTCGAACCACGCAACAGGGTCGGGGTTCGTACCTGACGCTTTAGCTGTTGTGACTTTCCCTGGAAATCGAGGGTATGGAGCTAAGCGGATTCGAACCGCTGACCTCCTGGGTGCGATCCAGGCGCTCTCCCAGCTGAGCTATAGCCCCGTACGCCCGACAGTCTAGCCCGTCGGTCGGGGCGTCCCGCGCTTCTCGTCGAGCTTTCCGGCGCGGATGGTCGCGGCCATCGCCCGCGAGTCCTCGCGGTAGACGCTCCCGTCCTCGAACTCGATCACCGGGTAGTACTTTTGGCCGGACAGCTCGACCATCGCCTGCCGCTTGCGGCGCGAGATCGGGTGGATGACGAGCTCGTATGCGATGTGCTTCTCGTCGAGCGCCTTGTGCACGCGCGAGCACGTGTCGAAGCTCAGCCACGTGAACCGGCAGCGGTGGAGCTTGAGCGCCATCGCTCCACGATACTCAGGGGGTGGCTGAGCGCGCCCTCTCGGGCCCGGAGCTGAACCGGGCGCTCCTCGCGCGCCAGCTGCTGCTCGATCGAGCCCGGCTACCCCTCGCACGGGCCGTCGAGCGAATGGGCGGCATCCAGAACCAGTACGCGCCGAACGCATACGTCCGCCTTGCGACGTGCCTCGAAGAATTCCGTGGCGCCGACCTCACGCGGGCGATCGAGCGGCGAAGGGTCGTCCAGGGGACGCTCATGCGGGGGACGATCCATCTCGTCTCCGCGCGGGAGTACTGGCTGTTCGCCGCCGGCATCCGACAGGCGCTGCGCTCGTGGCAGCTCCGCGTCGACCGCGAGACCGAGCCCGCAATGCGCCGCCGAGCAGATGCCCTCCACGCCGCCCTGACCGAAGGGCCGCGGACGGCGAAGGAGCTCGGTGCCCTCCTCGAACCTCATGTCGCGCTCTGGATCGAGCTCGTACGCGTGCCGCCGTCCGGCACCTGGGAGCGCCGCCGCGCGGATCTGTACGCCCTCGCCGAACAGGTGGTCGGCCCGTGCGACGTGACGGAGGACGACGGTATCGACCACCTCGTCCGGTCGTATCTCCGGGGCTTCGGACCGGCGACGATCGACGACGTCTCCGCGTGGTCGGGCGTGCCGGCGCGGATGCTCGCTCCCGCCGTCGAGCGCGTCCGGCTACGGCGGTATCCGGACGGGCTACTCGACCTTCCACGAGGGCCGCTTCCGGCTGCGGACAAACCGCTCCCCGTCCGGCTACTGCCGACGTGGGACGCGATCCTCCTCGTCCACGCACGCCGCGCCGGCGTCATGCCGGAGGAGTATCGCCCTGTCGTGTTCGCAACGAAGAACCCGCCGTCCGTCCCGACCTTCCTCGTCAACGGCCGCGTCGCCGGCGCCTGGCGGTTCGACGGCTCAGGCGTACTGCTCGAGCCGTACGAGCGAGTCACGCGAGCAGCGCGCTCGGCCCTCCTGATGGAGGGGGAGCGCCTGGCCGCTGCACTGAGCTAGCGGCGACGGATAAGAGTGATGCCGTCGCGCACAGTGAGCAGCACGCTCGTTACGCGCTCGTCGTTTCGCACGTGCTCGTTGAAGGCGACGATCGCAGGCGCCTCGTCGCCAAGCACGCGACCGCTGGACAGCGTGTTGTCGGCGGCGATCAGGGCGCGGTCGGACAGGCGCGGAAGGACTGCTTCGTAGTAGCCGATGTACCCGCCTTTGTCGGCGTCGATGAAGACGAAGTCGAACTCGCCGTCGAGGCGGGCGATCGTCTCGAGCGCCGGACCGACGTGCACGGTGATCTGCTCGGCGTACGGGCTGCGCTCGATGTAGCGGCGCGCGAACTCCGCGCGACTCTCGTCGATCTCGCACGTGTCGACTCGACCGCCCGGGGCGAGCCCGGCAGCCATCGACATCGCGGCATAGCCGGTGAACGTCCCGATCTCGAGCACCTGGCGCGCCCCGAGCGCGAACACGAGCAACTCGAGCAGGCGGCCTTGCACGGCGCCGGCCATCATCTGCGCCCACTCGAGCGTCGCGTACGTCTCCGCAGAGAGCTCCGCGAGCAGCGGTTCCGGAAGCGACGTGTGCTCCTCGGCGTAGCGTTCGATGTCGTCGGGGACGATCATGTGAGCGTCTCGCGCGCCTGACGAAGACGTTCGATGTGGCCGCTCGCTCCGCCGAGGCTGCCGCCCATCGTGGTAAGCGAGAGGTGCGTCGCGCCAAGGTCGATCCACTCGTCGGCAGCGGCGCGCCACTCCTCGGGCGTGCCGGACGCGACGTTGATCCGCTGCTCGATCCCGAACGATGACCAGTCGCGGCCAGCCTCCTCGAGCCACGTCCTGAGCTGCTCGATCGTGGCCTGCCAGCCACCCTCGAGCGGCCGCTGCGGGAAGAAGCCGTCCGCGAGCAGCGCCGTCCGCCGCAGCTGGCGCTCGTGGCTCCCGCCGATCCAGATCGGGATCGGGCGTTGCACGGGGAGCGGGTTGATCCCCGCCGCCGTCACGGTGTGCCAGCGGCCGTCGACATCGATCACCGGCTCCGTCCATAGACGACGCAGGAGCTCGATCTGCTCCTCGAAGCGGCGGCCGCGATTTGTGAAGTCCATCCCGAGCGCTTCGTACTCGACTGGATTCCAGCCGATGCCGAGACCGAGGCTGAAGCGGCCCCCGGTGAGGATGTCGATCTCGGCCGCCTGCTTCGCGAGCAGCGCGGTCTGGCGCTGAGGTGCGATGACGACGCCCGTGACGAGCTCGAGCCCGGGCGCGACACCCGCGATATAGCCGAAGAGGACGAGGATCTCGTGGAACTCGTGCTCGGAGCGATACGGACCGACGAGATCGGGATGACGCTCGCGATCCCCTCCGAGCACGTGGTCGTACGCGAGGAGGTGGTCGAACCCGAGCTCCTCTACGCCTGGGCGAACGCGTGAACGCCACCGACATCGGCGCCGATCTCCGTCTGCGGGAAGACGACGCCGAGCTTCAGGGAGACGGTGTGGGCGTCAGACTGAAGTCACCGACCCCCACGCGCTCCACTTTCGAGCCGCCGACGATGGCGTCGCGACCGTCGGTGAAACGCACCCAGGCCTTGCCCTTGCCGTCGTAGTCCGGCGACCAGACGACGAGCGTCGCCTCCTCGCCGCCGACCGTGCACGGCTCCGTGCCCTCGGGCTCCGCGCCGCGCCAGACGCGGACGAACGGATTCGACTCCCACTCGGTCCCGATCGTCGTCTCGTCCGTGTGGCCGGGGTACACGTGCATGTCGTGGGGGAGCGCCATCAGCACGTCCATCACCGAGCGCTTCACCGTCGCGAAGTCGCCGCCGCCGACGGCGTTCTTGAAGAGCGTGTCTCCCGTGAACGCCGCCTCGCCGTTGACGACGAACGTGAGCCCGTCGTCCGAGTGACCGGGCGTCTGGAGCGCCTGGACGAGCAGCCCGCCCGTCTCGAGTGGGCCTTTGACGATCGGCACGCCGAACAGGGCGACGAGCTCGTCGTCGCCCGAAATGTGGTCGCCGTGAGCGTGCGTCGTGAGGAGATGCGTGACGGCGAGCTCCTCGCTCGCGACGGTCTCGAGCAGCGTCTGCAGCGGCGCGCCCGAGTCGACGAAGACGGCCGTCCCGCCCGGCTCGTCGTAGACGAGATACGCCTTCGAGAGCCAGCCGGGATCCATGCTGCCGACGACGTGCATGCCTCGAACCCTAACCGCGGCGCACGGGCGGTTGACGGATGACGAGCGCGGCGGGCGGGCGGTAGAGCACGAGCGCCAGCGCGACGAACAGCGTCCAGATGGTCGCCGCAAGCAGCACGTGGACGAGGACGAGCCCCCACGGCAAGGCGTTCCGGTACTGCACCTCACCGACGATCGCCTGAGCGACGAGGACCGCGAGAAGTGCTACCCAGACGGCAAAGACACCCGGAGCCTCCCGTCGGCTGCGGTAGAGCAACCCTCCGAGCACGAGCACGCAGATCCCGAAGACGGCGGCCACGCGGACATGCCAGTAGACCGTGTCCACGATGCCGAGCCCCAGTCGCTCGACGCTGTCGTCGGAGCCGGGATGCGGGCCCGACGCCGTCGACACCGCGCCCGTGACGACGAGCGCGGCGCAGAGCGGCAGGCCGAGCCAGACGACGGCGCGGCGGACCCAACTGGACGCGACAGGCGCCCCGACTCCGCGTTCGACGCTCCATGCCTCGACTGCGACGACGACGGCGAGGGCGACGACGACGAGGGCGAGGAGAAAGTGCGACATGACCGCCACCGGATGTAGGTCGAGGAGAACGGTGATCCCCCCGAGGGGTATCTGCGCCACCGCTCCGAGCACGGCGGCGAGCGCGGCGACCCGAACGATGCGGGAAACCCCTGGCGTACGACGCGCGGCGAGCCACGTGACGATCGTGAGGAGGATGCCGATGCCTGCGACGACGCGGTTCCCGAACTCGACGAAGGCGTGAAACCCCTGCTGAGGGTACGGCGTGTCCCCGCAACGCGGCCAGTTCTCACACCCGAGGCCCGAGCCCGTGAGCCGGACGAACGCTCCCGAGGTGACGACGACGAACATCGCACCCAGGGACAGGCTCGCGAGACGGCGAAACGTGCGCGGCGACACCTCGCGCACGCGCGTCGGGCGACGATCCGGCGGCACGCGCGACAGCCTAGACTCACGACCCAATGGCCGCCGAACGTCTCCCCCGGTGGGTGTGGGTGGCGCCGGTCGCGACGGCCGTCGCGGCGGTGCTCGCCTGGACGGTGTGGTGCAACACCGAGCGCGGCACGTGGCTCGGAGGGATCCTGATCCTCGCTACCGGTGTCCTCGTGCTCGCCTTCGTCCACGAGTCGCGACCGCACCGGCGCGGGTTCGTCGGGGCACTCGGGGCTTGGGCGGTGGCGTTCCTTGCAGGCGCCGCAGCGACGGGTGTCGTGTTCCTCGTCGCTGGGCTCGGCTACTACGTTCGGTGTCAGCCTTTCTGAGACTCATGACCCTCGTGGCGGTGGCGGCTCTGGCCCTCGCCGCCGCAGCCAACGCAAAGGACGTAGCGGTCGTCGTCGTACCGCCGTTTCCCCTCGAGCAGTACGCAGCCCAGGGTGCCGTGGGCCTGCTCGTTCCCGGATCCGGCGAGGCCGTGTCGCGCGCCGACGCGCTCGAGGCTCTCGGAATCGCCCCGTCCTCGCGACCGGCCGCGACGACGATCTACGTCTCGCTCCCGCCGAAGGGGCGGCGCCCGAACGACCGGCGGTATCCGATCGCGGTCGTCGGCGACGGCTTTCACGGCGTGCTCGAGTCAGATGCGACGCGACTGCCCGGCTTGGTGGGGATCGACGACATCGCACCGGCGGCCGCGGCGATCGCTTCGAGCCGCGACGGCCCGATCGATGCGACGAGCGGCACCGCCGACGACGTCCGCCGCCTCGACGTCAGGCTGCGCGACCAGCTGCGAGCCCGCAACGGGGCGGCGGCGATCCTCGCGCTGTCGGCGCTCGCCTTCTGCCTGCTCGCACTGGCCCTCTCCTCCGGCGCGCTCGCGCGCGCCGGACTGCTCGCGTCGCCCGTCACGGTGGCGGTCGCGGTCGTGCTGTCCGCGATCGACGTGACGCGACCGGCGGCGCTCCTGTCCATGCTCGCCGCCCTCACCGTGGGTCTGAGCCTCCTCGGCGGCGTGCTGCTCGACGCGCGTGGCGTCGCAGTCACCCTCGTGGTCCTCATCGCCGCCTATCTCGTCGTGCTCGTTGCGAAGCCGGCGTGGCCGGCGCTCGCCGCGATCGGGCCGAACCCCGCGCAGGCCGGACGCTTCTACGGGTCGACGAACACGACGACCTCCATCGTTCTCGCTGTCGGGCTGTTCGCCGCAGGCACGCTCGGCCGGCGAAGTCTCCCGGCCATCGCTCTCCTGTCGATCGTCACCATCGGCTGGAGCGAGGCGGGAGCGGACGGCGGAGGGATCGTCGTGCTCGTCTCGGCCTTCACGGTGCTCTGGATCCTCCTGTCGAGCGGACGCCTCACGCTTCCGCGTCGGCCTCGCCGCGGTCGGCCTCGCCGTCGCCGTTGGTCTTGCGCTCGTCGGCCTCGATGCCGCCACGGGCGGCTCGAGCCACGTCACGCGACGGGTCGGGGATGGTCCCGGCCCGCTGCTCCGCGAGGTCGGGCATCGCCTCGACTACTCCGTCGACCGCGTGACGGGATCGTGGCACGCGGCCCTGGTGTTTGCCGTCGCCATCGCGGCTCTCGTGCTGCTCGCGCGGCGGCCGCCACGCTTCCCGGTCGGTGACGCGCTGCTCGTCGGAATCGCCGTTTCGCTCCTCGTCAACGACACGCCGCAGCACGTCGCCGCGGCCGGCGCGGTCTCCTACGCGGTGCTCTGGGTTCACGAGCGCGTTGGCCTCACCGACGCCCGCTCACCGCGTTAGACTCGCACGCGATGGCTCGCCTCGTCCTGATCGTCGCCGTCGCGCTCTTCGTCGCCGCCGGTTGTGGCTACGAAGGCCAGACGACAGCGACGCCGGAGTCGGTCGAGGGCAGCGTGCCACAGCCGACGGAGACGACCGAGACGACGCCGACGGAGCCGGGGCTCGAAGGAGACGCGGCCGCCGGCAAGGTGGTCTTCACGACGAACTGCGGCAGCTGTCACACGCTCTCCGATGCCGGGACGACGGGCTCCGTCGGGCCGAACCTCGACGAGGCGCAGCCTGACGCCGCGCTCGTCGTCGATCGCGTGACGCACGGCAAGGGCGTGATGCCGCCGTTCGAGGGCGTGCTGACCGAGCAGGACATCGCCGACGTGGCCGCGTACGTCTCCACCGCCGCGGGCAGCTGAAACTCCCCGAGGGCTTCCCCGTCGAGGTCGAGGCGTTCGCCTGCGATCTCGATCGGACGCTGATCGCAGAGGACGTCGTCCTCCGGCCGAGGACGCGGGCCACCATCGCCCGCGCGCGAGCAGCCGGCGTCCCCGTGATCATCGCCACGGGCCGCATGTTCCAGTCCGCGGTGCGCTACGCGCGCGAAGCCGGCATCACCGAGCCGATCGTCTGCTACCAGGGCGCGTACGTCGCCGACCCCACAACGGGCGAGCTGCTCCGGCACACGCCGATGCCGCTCGACGAGGCACGCGAGGTGATCGAGACGGTGTCGCAGCTCGGCTACACGGTGCTCTGCTACGTCGACGACGAGCTCTACGTCGCGCACGAGACGCCGGAGTCGGACGCCTACGCCGGCTTCCAGCAGCTCACCGTCCACACGGTCGGCGACCTCGTCGCCTGGCTGCCGGCCGCCCCGACGAAGCTCGTCACGGTCGGCGACCCGGACGAGCTCGACCGTCTCGAGGTGGAGCTGAAGGAGCGGTTCGGCGACCGGCTCTACGTCTCGAAGTCCCTCCCCCACTTCCTCGAGTTCGCCGGGCCTGACGTGACCAAGGCGAAGGGAATGACGTTCGTCGCCGAGTTGCTCGGCTTCGACCCCGAGCGAGCGGTCGCTTTCGGTGACGGCGAGAACGACGTGGAGCTGCTCGAGTGGGCCGGCTTCGGCGTCGCCGTCGCGAATGCTCACCCACGCGTGCTCGCCATCGCCGACTACGTCTGCCCGCCCGTCGACGAGGAGGGAGTCGCCCAAGTCGTCGATGCGTTTCTAGACTCACGAGCATGATCGACCTCAAGGCAGCGCGAGCGGATCCCGAGCGCACCCGTGCCGCGCTCGCGCGACGAGGTGCGGCGGCGGAGCTCGACGCCCTTCTTGCCGCCGACGCTCGATGGCGCGACGCGAGCACACGACGCGACGAAGTTCGCGCCGCCCAGCGCGAGCTGGGCAAGCCGTCGTCCGACGAGGAGATCGAGCGAGCCAGGTCTCTCAAGGCCGAGCTGGGGGCGCTCGACGAGGAGCTAGCCGCAGCGGAGCGCGAGCGGCAGGAGCACTGGGACCGGACGCCGAACCTCCCCGACGACTCGGTTCCGGAGGGTGCGACGGAGGACGACGCGACCGAGGTGCACCGCATCGGCGAGCCGCCGGCGCTCGAGGACGCGAGAGAGCACACCGAGATCGGGCGCTTCGAGATGGACCGTGCGGCCCGCGTGTCCGGCTCGCGCTTCGGGTACTGGATCGGAGACACAGCTCTCGTCGCGCTCGCTCTCTACCGGCTCGCCCTCGACCGGCTCGTGGCGAAGGGGTTTACGCCGGTCCTGCCGCCCGTGCTCGTGCGCGAGGAGGCTCTGTACGGGACAGGCTGGCTGCCGTCGCCGGACCCGAACGTCTACAAGCTCGAGGGCGAGGATCTCTACCTCGCCGGGACGGCGGAGATTCCCCTCGGCGGCCTGCACGCGGACGAGATCGTCGAGGCCGACACGCTGCCACTCCGCTACGTCGGCTTCTCGCCGTGCTTTCGCTCGGAGGCCGGTGCGGCAGGCCGCGACACGCGCGGCATGTTCCGCGTCCACCAGTTCAACAAGGTCGAGCAGTTCGTGTTCACGCGGCCCGAGGACTCGTGGATCGAGCACGAGCAGCTGCTCGCGAACACGGAGGAGATCGTCGCCGAGCTCGGCCTCCCGTACCGCGTCGTCGTCCTCGCGACCGGCGACATGTCGAAGGCGTCGGCGAAGACATACGACGTCGAGATCTGGTTCCCCTCGCAGGAGCGCTACCGCGAGACGGCCTCGATCTCGAACACCACCGACTTCCAGGCGCGGCGGCTCGGCGCGCGCTACCGGTCCGAGCGCGACGTCGAGCCCGTGCACACGCTCAACGGCACGGCGGCCGTCGACCGGATGGCGCTCGCGCTGCTCGAGAACTTCCAGGGCGAGGTGCCCGACGCGCTCGTCGCGCTCGGCGCACCCGAGCGCGTCCGGTAAGAATCACGCCCGGCGGGGTGCCGGAGCGGTCGAACGGGCTGTCGTGGCAAGGAGGCGCTCCGGCAAGAGTCGATGATCAGATACGGAGCGGGAGGGATTCGAACCCCCGGGCCCGGTAGCCGGGCCAACTGCTTTCAAGGCAGTCGCATTCAGCCAGACTCTGCCACCGCTCCAAGCTTGTCGGACGCACGAAGGCTCACAGACCGGCGGCCTGCGAAGCACGCCTTGATCAGATACTCCGAGTTCGTTCCGTCAAGAACGAATAGCCAATCATACGAGTCCGCCGTCGTGCGCTTCACGACGTATCCACTGGCGTTGGAGTGGATCCTCCGCAAGTCCACCTGACCACGAGCGTCGTTGGTGAACTTGCACTGGACACGTGCCAGCTCATGACCGTCGTCGACAACGAGGTCATACGCGGCAGACTCGGTCAGGGGTATCGAGACGTCGTACCCCATAGCGGTGAAGGTGGCGACCGCTCGGGATGTCGCGATGTCACCCTTTCGCTGTGTCGTCCGCACAACCACATGTTAGCTGAGTAGGCAACGGTGCCACACATATGCAAGCGGCGCGTGGGTTCGAATCCCACCCCACCGTCGCCGCCCTAGGTCGCGCCTGCGAGCTTCGCCTTCAGCCCGTTCCGCACGAGCAGGACCCCGAGCGCCGCGAAGAAGGCGACCGCGACCCACAGCCATGTGTCGTCCCACGTCGGCTTCACCGTCATGACGAAGATGACGAGGAACAGGAGCATGAGGTCGGCGCGCGTGAGTGCGAGCAGCCGCCGGATCTTGGCCAGCGCCGCCGGCGACTGCGGCCCCTCGGCCTCGATGATCTTCTTGATCCGGCCACCCTCAGGGCCGAAGAACGCCATGCCCGCGATGGCCGTCACCGCGTAGAGGATCAGCCCGAGGGTGATCCAGTCGTCACCGAAGCCGAGGAAATCGCTCTCGACCACCATGCCGATCCCCGCCAGGAGCACGAGCAGCGACGCAGGGGTGAGCACGCGCATTCCGAGGAACTCGATGTCGCCGGCGAAACTTGCCATGCGCGAGGGGTCGCTCGCCTGCATCGTCCTCAGGCCGAAGAGCTGCATCATCGCGCCGCCGCCGACCCAGATCGCCGCCATCGCGACATGGAAGAAGAGGAAGAGCTCGTACCAGGTCATCGCGCAACACTACGACGACCGACCAGCACGTTCAAGCGATGCCGCGCCCGAAACGGGGGAACGGAGTTCCGCCGCGGCTGCCGAACAGAGATCGAGAGGTTTGCGTGAAGCTCGTCGTGACAGCGCTCGTCTTCCTCGCCGTGTCGGCATCTCCGGCATGGGGTTCCCAGCTGATCGCGCGCAATGCGAAGGACGTGCGGCTCGAGGTCAACGGCAGTGGCAAGGCGCTGCTCACGTACCGGTCGAAGGGCGAGCTGCACCGCGTTCTCGCCTGGGGCGCCGTCAACGCCGCGCCCTCTGAATCGGGGCAACGGCAGGTCGCGTTCCAGGTCGACTACTCGGGCGGCTGGGGCTCGCATCACCGGCCGGTGTGGAAGACGTTCCGGACTGCCTGCACGCCGGTGGACGTCCCACTCGCGTGGCTCGTCGCGGCGTGCAGGGCGTCGGACGGGTCGTACTGGGCGCTCCAGAGCTGGCGGCGGACGCTCAAGATCTACGGCGAGAGAACCGCGCCGGCACGAGCAGGCTGGGAGCTACGCCTTTCCCACTGGACCGGCGCGGTGCCCAAGCTCGAGGTGCGATTCGGGTGGACGTACCGGCGGTTCCACCAGATCTACGGACGGTTGACGTATCGCGGCCTGCCCGTCTACGGGTTCAGTCACAAGCCGACGGGCGAGCCGCTCGACGACTACGGCCGCAACATCTACGTCGACACGCTCGACTCGGCGTACGGGCGAGGCTGGCGACGGGAGAACGGCTTCCTCACGCACAATCCGACGGGCGGGTTCTGTTACGGCTTCTACCCACACGGCAACAGGCCGTCTGGCCGTGGAACGCAATATCGCGCAACGGTCATGGGTCCGGGTGTTGCACCGGATGCGTTCTGGCAGGGGACGCCCCCCGAGCGTTACGACGCAGCGTTCGACACCCACGCCGACCGACATCTGGCGGCGATGCTCGCCGGCGACCCGGTCTGCCAACCGCACTAGCGTCGTATCATCGGCGCGGTGGCGACCGGCGACGATCTCCGTGCGCTCATGCGCCGGTTTCCGACAGGCGTGGCAGTCGTCACGGTCGACGTCGATGGGCAGCGGCTCGGGCAGACCGTGAGCGCGCTCGTGTCGTTGTCGCTCGATCCGCCACTCGTCGGTGTCTCGATCTCGCGCCAAGCGCAACTGCACGAGCTGCTTCGCGAGGCAGGGGGCTTCGCGGTCAGCGTGCTCGCCGGCGGCCAGGAGTGGCTGTCGCAGCATTTCGCGCGGAGCGTCCCTCCGATCGCGATGTGGCACGGAGTCGCGCACACGGAGGGCTCCGAGGGAGCGCCTCTCCTCGCGGGCGCGCTCGGCTGGCTCGAGTGCCGCCTGTGGGCCGAGTACCCGGCTGGGGATCACACGCTGTTCGTCGGCGAGGTGCTGGCTGCCGAGTTGGGACCCGAAGCACCGCCGCTCGTCCACGTCGGGTCGGCGTATCGCTCGCTCCTCGAATGACGCCCGCTGCGGTCATCTTCGACCTCGACGGCGTCCTCATCGACAGCGAGGCGATCTGGGACGAGGTGCGCGAGTCGTACGTGCGCGATCGGGGCGGCCGGTACGACGCTGCCGCGTCACACGCGATGATGGGGATGAGCTCCCTTGAATGGTCGCGCTTCATCCACGAGGAGCTCGGCGTCTCGGCGCCGCCCGACGCGATCAACGCGGACGTGGTCGAGTTGATGGCGGAGCGATTCCGGCTTCGGCTGCCGCTCATTGACGGGGCTGTCGCCGTCGTCGAGGCGATCGGCGAGCGCTTCCCGCTTGGCCTCGCATCGTCGTCGAACCGGCCGCTGATCGACCTCGTGCTCGAGCTGAGCGGACTCGCGAGCAAGTTCAGCGTGACAGTCTCGTCCGAGGAAGTTGGGCGCGGCAAGCCCTCGCCCGATGTCTATCTCGAGGCGGCGCGGCTTCTCAGGGTCGAGCCGGCGCAGTGTGTGGCGATCGAGGACTCGGCGAACGGGATCCGCTCTGCTAAGGCTGCCGGAATGCGCGTCATTGCCATCCCCCACGCCGGCTATCCACCGGATAGCGCGGCCCTGGCCGACGCGGACACCGTGCTGGCTTCGATCGCCGAGCTGACGCCTGCGATGATTCGTTGATGGCAGACCTCCTGCGCGCGAATCTCGACGAGCCGAACGAGGTCATCGAGTTCCCGAACATCAAGGCGAGCCTCGTGGAGCTGGGCGATCTGACCGTAGGCCTCTTCGTCTCGCAGCCGGGTTGGCGCTGGTCGCTGCACAACAAGCCGAAGGTCGGAGGCGAGTGGTGCCAGGCTCGCCACATCGGTGTGGTTCTCTCCGGCAGGCTCGGCATCGACTTCAGCGACGGAACGACGGCGGAGTTCGGCCCGAATGAGATCTTCGACATCCCGCCGGGCCACGATGGCTTCACGGCCGGCGACGAACAGTGCGTCCAGATCGAGTGGAGCGGCATTCGAGCATGGGCCGGCTTTCCGACCGGTGTCCACAGTCGTGTCCTCCGTACGCTTCTCTTCACGGACATCGTCGGCTCGACGGAGATCGCAAGCCGGCTCGGTGACACCCGCTGGCGTGAGCTCCTCTCGTCGTACCTCGAAAGGGCGCGCCTCGAGCTCGAGCGCTACGGCGGCCGCGAAGTGACGACCACGGGCGACGGCATGCTCGCAACCTTCGACGGCCCCGCGCGGGCGCTCCACTGCGCCGCCGCGATCCGCGCGGCGGCGTACACGGAAAACCTCCACAGCCGCACCGGTGTCCACGTCGGCGAGGTGGAGCTCGTCGGAGACGATGTACGCGGGGTGGCCGTGCACGAGGCGGCGCGCATCATGGCCGAGGCCGAGGCCAACGAGATACTCGTCTCCGACCTCACCCGCGCGCTCGCTGGAGCCACGGGCCTGGAGTTCGAAGACCGTGGCACGCGGACGCTCAAGGGTCTCGACGGCGAGTGGAAGCTCGCCGCCTTCGTCGGCTGATCGATCTGCGCCTGCTGCCCTCTTCGGACCGGTCCTTCCTCCGGCGAATTCCGTCGGAAAGAGACATCCCCGACTTCCACATTTGCAGGCGTTTTATCTAACCGGAGTCTGACACCGGTTTTTCCGTTTAGACACGGCCGACGAGGACGCAGGCGTTGTGCCCGCCGAGCCCCATCGCGTTCGACAGCGCCACGTCGACCTCCACTCGACGCGCCTCGTTCGGGACGTAGTCGAGGTCGCACTCGGGGTCGGGGTGCTCGTAGTTGATCGTCGGCGGGAGGACGCCGTCGCGAACCGCGAGCACGCACATCATCGCCTCCACCGTCCCCGCCGCGCCGAAACAGTGCCCCATGACGGACTTCGTCGACGACACCGCCAGCCGATAGGCGTGCGCACCGAACACGGCCTTGATCGCGCGCGTCTCCGCCGCATCGCCGAGCGGCGTCGACGTCCCGTGCGCATTGATGTAGCCAACGCGCTCCGGTGAGACGTCGGCACGATCGAGCGCGTTGCGCATCATGTCGGCGACGCCCGTGGCTTCCGGCTCGGGCGACGCCAGGTGGAACGCGTCGTTCGATGCGCCGTAGCCGAGGATCTCCGCGTGGACGGTTGCCCCCCGCGCTCGCGCTGCCTCGAGCTCTTCGAGCACGAGAACCCCCGCCCCCTCGCCGATGACGAACCCGGAGCGCAACGCGTCGAACGGCCTGCTTGCGCGTGTCGGTTCGTCGTTGTTTTCAGCGAGACCACGCATCGCACAGAAGCCGGCGAGGATCAACGGATGGATGCACGACTCGGCGCCGCCCACGAGCACTGCGTCCGCATGCCCGCGCCGCAGGAGCTCGGCTCCTTCGCCCACGGCGGTGGAGCCTGTCGCGCACGCCGAGACAGGGGCATAGTTCGGCCCGCGAAAACCGAGCGAGATCGCAAGCTGCCCGGAGGCGGTGTCGACGAGCACGCTCGGCAGAAAGAACGGCGACACGCGGTCGTGGCCACGTTCCTGAAGGACGTTCACCTGTTCCACGATGCCCGGGATCCCGCCGATAGCCGACCCGAAGATGATCCCCACGCGCAACGGGTCGTAGGCGCCGTCCAGGCCTGCATCGTCGACCGCCTCTCGAGCGGCGGCGAGCGAGAGCTGGACGTACCGCTCCATTCGACGAAGCTCCTTCGGCGGCGCAAGCCCCTCCGGATCGAAGCCCTTTACCTCCGCCGCGATCCGCACCGGAAAGCCCTCGGGATCGAACGCGCCAATGAGGTCGACGCCGCTCCGACCGGCTACCGCCGCAGCCCACGTCTCGGCCGCCGTGTTGCCGACGGGCGTGATCGCACCCATCCCCGTGACGACGATGCGCCGCATCGGTGAAGCTTATGACGTGCCCGGCCCGAACGTACCGTTTCCACCGATGGAGGCGCAGCTCGTGCCCGAGCTGCCGGAAGGCGAGTGGCAGTACGAGCCGAAGTGGGACGGCTTTCGCGGCGTGATCGAGAACGACACGGGCGAGCTCGCCGTGTGGAGCCGCAATGGCCGCCCCCTGCTCCGCTACTTCCCCGAGCTCGCGCCGCTCGGCGCGAAGCTCCCGGCCGGATCGGCGCTCGACGGCGAGATCATCATGGAACGCGGCGGCCGCCTGGACTTCGACGCCCTCCAGATGCGCCTGCACCCTGCGGAGAGCCGCGTCCGCAAGCTCGCAGCCGAAATGCCGGCGGCGTTCGTCGTCTTCGACGTGCTCCTCTGGAAAGGTCGACCGATCTGGCAGGAGCCGTTCAGGAAGCGTCGCGCCCGCCTCGAGAAGCTGAAGCTTCCGTTCGCCGTCTCGCCTTCGAGCCTCGACCCGGCAGCTGCCCGGCACTGGCTCGCGCGACTCGAGGTGATCGGCCTGGACGGCGTGATGGCGAAGCGCCTCGACAGCCCCTACCTGCCGGGCTCACGCGACGCGGTACGCAAGGTGAAGCCGCACAAGACCGCCGACTGCGTCGCCATCGGCGTCCGCTGGAAGTCGAAGCCGACGCGAATCGCGACGCTCCTCCTCGGCCTCTACGACCGCGACGAAACCCGCTACGTCGGCTCGTGCGCGGTAGCGCCGGCGCGCCACGACGCGACGCTCGAGCTCATCCGCCCCCTCCTCAAAGGGGCAGCCGACCGCGGCTTCTCCGAGCCGAACCGTTGGGGCACCGGCGACCTCGAGCAGTCCGCGATCAGGCCAGAGCTCGTCGTCGAGGTGCGCTACGACAAGGTCGAGCGGCACCGCTTCCGCCACGGCACGCGCTTCCTCCGCTGGCGCCCCGACAAAGATCCCGCCGAGTGCACGTGGGCTCAGGTACAGCCGCGGCGACGGCGCGGCGATCCGACGGTCGAGGGCCTGCTCGCCGGCTAACCGACGCGTTTCTTCGACGGCTGGACGCGAGCCGGCTCGCCCGGCATCTTCGGGAAGTGCGGCGGATACGGAGCCTCGCCAACGCCGGCAGCCTCGTCGCGCTCCACCCACTCGAGGAGCACGCGGAGGTCGCAGAGCGAGTCGTCGATCCCCGCCTGCACGTCGCCGAGCTTCGCGAAGCGCTTGGGCATGGTCGCGAGCGTGAAGTCCTCGGTCTCGGCGTCCGGTAGCTCGGCCCAGGTCACGGGCGCGGAGACGGTGGCGTCGCGGCGCGCCCGCACGGAGTACGCCGACGCGATCGTCCGGTCGCGCGCGTTCTGGTTGTAGTCGATGAAGACGCGCCGTCCGCGCTCCTCCTTCCACCACGCCGTGGTGACGAGCTTCGGCGCCGCGACGCTCGACCTCGCGCGCGAACGCGAGTGCCGCTCGCCGCACGACGGGAAAGTCCCAGTTCGGCTCGATCCGGCACGCGACGTGGATGCCACGGTTGCCCGACGTCTTCGGCCATCCGACGAAGCCGATCTCCTCGAGCACCTCGTGGACGAGCGCCGCCACCTGCTTCCCACGCGTGAACCCCGTACCGGGCTGAGGGTCGATGTCGATCCGCAGCTCGTCGGGGTGATCCACGTCGGGCCGCCGCGCGGGCCAGGGATGGAAGTCGAGCGTTGCGAGGTTTGCCGCCCACGCCACCTGCGCCACTTCCGTGACGCACAGCGCATCCGCGTGCCTCCCAGAGGGGAACGTCACGCGCACGGTCTCGACCCAATCCGGCCGATGCTCGGGCACGCGCTTCTGGTAGATCGCCTCCGTCCCCACGCCGTCCGGATGGCGCTTCAGGTACGTCGGCCGGTCGCGCAGCGCTCGCACGATGCCGTCGCCGACGGACAGGTAGTAACGGACGAGGTCGAGCTTCGTCTCCTTGCGCCGCGGGAAGTAGACCTTGTCCGGATTGGACACGCGGACGACGCGGCCCTCGACGTCGAGCTCGACGAACGGCGCAGCCACGGCCTGACCCTACCGCGAGTGGTACGCTCGCGGCCCCGCCGGAAAGGAGCGTCAGATGCGCAGGTTCGCCGTTCTCGGATCCGTTGCCGTCCTCTGTCTCGTCGTCGCCGGCATCGGCACGAGCGCGTCTTCCCAGTCGGTTCTGACGGGCAAATGCGCGCAGTCGAACCTCGACCTCTATTCCGCGGGCAAGCTCACGCTCGCGACCGACAACCTTTCCTTCCCGCCGTGGTGGGGCGGCTCAGGGTCGGGCGACTTCAGCCCGAGCGACCCGTACTCGGGCCAGGGCTTCGAGGGCGCGCTTTCCTACGAGATCGCGAAGCGGCTCGGCTTCTCGAAGGCTCAAGTGGCGTGGACCGCGATCCCGTTCTCGAAGGCGTTCGCGCCCGTCAAGGCATACGACTGGTACATCTCGCAGGTCGGCGTCACGCCCGCGCGGGCGAAGGCCGTCGACTTCTCCAACGCGTACTACTACGTCAGCCAGGCCGTCGTCGGGCTCAAGGGCACGAAGATCACGAAGGTGAAGACGGTCGCCGGCCTCAAGCCGTATACGCTCGGCGCGCCGGTAGGGACGACGAGCTACAGCTACATCACGCGGTTCATCAAGCCGGACGCGAAGCCCAAGGTCTACGACAACGTCCTCGACACGATCCGCGCCCTCAAGAACAAGCAGATCGACGGGTTCGTCGTCGACTTCCCGAGCACGGGCTACATCACGGGCGTGCAGCTTCCGAGCGCCACGGTCGTCGGCCGGCTGCCGGACCGCGGTGTTCAGGAGCGCTTCGGCATGGTCTTCGAGAAGGGCTCGTCACTCGACTCCTGCGTCAACCGCGCCCTCGCCGGGATGTGGGCCGATGGCACCGTCAAGAGGCTGACCGCGAAGTGGCTGTCGGGCACGGGCGGCGCTCCAGTCCTGAAGTAAGAAACTGACCGAAGACCGCGGCTCGAAGATCGTCGGCAGCCTGAGGGGCGGCCGCTCCGGCGGTCGCGCGGTCTGGATCGCCGTCGCCTCGACGATCGTCTTCTTCGGCGCTATCGTCGCGCTCGTCGTGTCGTCGCCCGGCTGGGACGACGTCAAGGAGGCGTTCTTCAACCGGGAGATCTTCACGGACTCCTTCCCGGGCATCGCCGAGGCGTTTCTCACGAACGTCAAGATCTTCCTCGTCGCCGAGGCGGTGATCCTCGTCGCCGCTCTCGGGCTCGCCGTCGTCCGCGGGCTCCAGGGGCCGGTCTTCTTCCCGTTGCGACTGATGGCGATCGTCTACGCCGACGTCTTCCGCGGGATCCCGACGATCCTGCTCGTCTATCTGCTCGGGTTCGGCATCCCGGCACTCGGCCTGCCGGTCGTGTCGGACCCCGAGCTGCTCTGGGGCGTGCCCGCGGAGATGGTCTGGGGAACGGTGGCGCTCATCCTCGTCTACACGGCGTACGTGTCCGAGGTGTACCGCGCGGGCATCGAGTCGGTGCACCCGAGCCAGAACGCGGCCGCCCGCTCCCTCGGCCTCACCCACGGCCAGTCGCTCCGCTATGTCGTCATCCCGCAGGCCGTCCGGCGCGTGATCCCGCCGCTGCTCAATGACTTCATCGGCCTCCAGAAGGACACAGCGCTCGTGGCCCTGCTCGGCGTCGTCGAGGCCTTCCGCCAGTCCCAGATCGACTCGGCCGCGACGTTCAACTACACCCCGTATCTCGCCGCGGCCTTCATGTTCCTGCTGATCACGATCCCGCTGACACGCTTCACGGACTACCTGATCGAGCGCGACCGGCGGCGGCGCCAGACGGGCGCGGTGGCGATATGAGCGCCGCGCTCGAGGTCCAGGGCGTCCGCAAGTCGTTCGGCAAGGTGGACGTGCTCCGCGGCATCGACCTGACCGTGGCCGAGCACGAGGTCGTGTGCCTGATCGGAGCATCGGGGTCGGGGAAGTCGACGCTTCTTCGCTGCATCAACCTGCTCGAGCCGGTCGACGACGGCCTGATCATCGTGCGTGGCGCGGAGATCACCGCGGCCGGCATCGACGTCAACCGCGTGCGCCGCGGAATCGGGATCGTCTTCCAGTCGTACAACCTCTTTCCGCAGATGAGCGTGCTCGACAACGTAACGCTCGCCCCGCGCAAGGTCCTCGGCTCGCCCGCTGCTCAGGCGGAGAGTGAAGGCAAGGAGCTGCTCGACCGCTTCGGCCTCTCGGACAAGGCCGGCGAGTACCCCGATCGCCTTTCGGGCGGCCAGCAGCAACGTGCGGCCATCGTGAGGGCGCTCGCCATGAAGCCCGAGCTGCTGCTGCTCGACGAGGTCACGAGCGCGCTCGACCCGGAGCTCGTCGGAGAGGTGCTCGATGTGATTCGCGAGCTCGCCGCCGGCGGCATGACGATGGTGATCGCGACCCACGAGATGAGTTTCGCGCGCGGCATCGCCGATGAGGTCTGCTTTCTCGACGAGGGCGTGATCC
The DNA here is from genome assembly GCA_963724675.1 of uncultured Actinomycetes bacterium. Classification (GTDB taxonomy): domain Bacteria; phylum Actinomycetota; class Thermoleophilia; order Gaiellales; family Gaiellaceae; genus PALSA-612. Next base: position 516,210 of record CAVRVP010000002.1, read on the forward strand.
TCGAACGCGGCACGCCGGAGGCGATCTTCTCAACGCCGACCGAGCCGCGCACGCGGCAATTCCTCGACCGGATCATCCGCGCGGGCCGTCTCGCCTCCCTGTAGAGGCGGCGGGTATCGTTTCGGCATGGCTGTTGAGTCACAGCACCTCGACGTTTCGATCGAGCCGCTCGACGAGTACCTCGTCATCCAGCCGACGAGCGACGAGACGGAGACGCGTGCCGGCCTGATCCTGCCCGCGTCAGCTGCCGCGACTGCAGCCGTGCGGACGGGCATCGTGACCGCCGTCGGCGCCGAGGTGAGCGGCGTCGAGCCCGGCGACAAGGTGCTCTACCCCCGCGAAGACGGCTTCGACGTGCGCCTCGGCGGCATGGAGGTCAAGGTGCTCAAGCGCGAGTCGCTCATCGCCCGCATCCACGACTAGCCGCCGAGCTAGCGGGAGTAGCTCGATGCGGACTGCGTGCGGGTGAACGTGAGCAGCTTCTTCCCTTCGCTGTCGGAGATACCCATAGTCGCCCCGTTGAAGCCATAGGTCGCAGCCGCACCGAGTGCGGCCAGGTAGGCGGCCTCCTGCTCCATCACGCCCTCTGGCTCCGGGCAAAGCTTCCTCGTCGACGCCGGCGGCTCGATCTCGATGTCGCCCGTCGTCCGCGGTGTACGACGTCGTGTAGCTGTTGCAGCCGGCGGAGCCTGCGAGCGTGCCGTCGTCGGCGAAGATCGCGGTGAGCTCCGTGCCGGCAATCGGGCTCGAGATCGCATCACCGGAAGACGAGAGGATGCCGGTCACGTGCCACTCCCCGAGGAGCGACGCAACCTGGAAGCGCAACAGCTCGTTGCCGTCGGCATCCGACAGCACGAGCTCCTCGCCGTCGATGGCCCAGCTCGTGACCTTCCCCATCGCCGCTGTGAAGGCTCTCTCGATCTCGTCCCGCGGCGGCGGACAGGCCATCAGCGTCCCGGCCAGCGGGCCGATCTCGAGCGAGTCCCCGTCGACGGTGTACGTCCCTCGGTACTGGTTGCAGCCGTTCGAGCCGAAGACGTTGCCTCCCGAGAACGCTGCGCTCGGAACGACGCCCGGCTCGAGCGTGATGCCTTCGCCGGAGACGAGGACCCACGGCGTGTCCTCGAGCTGCCCCGAGTCGGCGCTGTCGCCACCGCAGCCCGCGGCGAGACCGAGGACGACGAGCGACGAGAGGGCGACGGCAAGCCTCACGAGCGCGAGCGTACACCGTGAGCGGTCGGACGGCATCGCTATGCTGGCCCGGCCGCGGAGAAGTGGCCGAGTGGCTGAAGGCGGCGCCCTGCTAAGGCGTTAAGGGGGGTATTCCCTCCTTCGAGGGTTCGAATCCCTCCTTCTCCGCCTCGCGTCCTCGCGCGGTGGCCCCCCGCCGGGCGAAGCCCGGCTTCGCCCCACCTGACGTCGAGCGCGAGGCCAACACAGACTCGAAGCGACTACTCTGTGCAGCCGCGGAGGGGTGGCAGAGCGGTCGAATGCGGCGGTCTCGAAAACCGTTCGGGGCGCAAGTCTCGCGGGAGTTCGAATCTCCCCCCCTCCGCCTTTATCTACCCCGTTTCCCGCATCCGGTAAGGGTTGCGGGCCATGGTGCAGAGCGCTCCCAAGCGGTCTCACCGACCGCTCCGAACCGCTATAGACCGCTCAGCTCGGGGGCCGTGCTGCCCACTTGCTGCCCACCGGGCAGGCGACTGAGACGACCACGGGCGATGACCTTCATGGAAGCGGCTGCCAATCCGGCTGGAAGTCTGCCCGCGCCATGCCTCCGGCGCCGAGCACGCGGACGCTCCCCGTGCCGATGGTCGCTACCGCGATGCGCTGGTCAACGGTCTCGAATGCGATCTCGCGGCCGTCGGGAGACCACGAGAGGTCGCCGGCCCGCACATCCGGCACGAGCGCGGCTTTGCCAGTGTCATCGGCGTTCACGACCCAGATTCCAGGGGGGCCGCCGCTGGTGAACGCGATGCGGCTTGGATCGGGAGACCAGGCGAAGCTGCTGACGAGCGGGGTCGAGGCGAGCAGCCGTCGGGTATCGGAGCCGTCCGCGTCCATGACGTACAGCTCGCTGGCCGAACGCAGGAACGCGAAGTGGCGGCCATCCGGAGACCACGCGAGATCGCCGTACTGGTTGCACTCGGGAGTAACGCGCGTCAGGCCCGTCCCGTCCGCGTTCACGACATAGACACGTGCGCAATACCCGCCTTTCGAGTTGGCGGGCGCACGCACGAACGCGATCCGCCGTCCCGGAAGGCGACCAGCTCGGCGAGGTGTCGTGCATGCCGCGGGGCGACGTGATCTTCTTCAGACCGCTGCCGTCCGCCCGGACGACGTGGAGGGCGTAGACGTTGGCGACGTTGGCGTACCGGGAGAACACGAGCCGCTTCCCACCCGGCGACCACTTCGGCCAAAGCTCGTTGCTGCGGTTGGCGGTGAGGGTCTTCAGGCGCCTGCCATCGGCGCCGATCGTGTAGAGATCGATGTCCCTGTCCGCCTGGCCCGGATTCGCCGCCCGGTTGCTCACAAACACGATCCGCCCGTTGCGGCCGGGGAAGGAGGCATCTGCGGCAGGCACCGCCATGGCGACGACCAGTGCAATCGCAAGGCCTACGATCATGAGCCGTCCGGGGACGCGAGGACCGGTCGGCGGCACGACTCCTGGCACGGGCGGCAGCGTAGTCCTCGCCTGTTAGCGATGGGTGTGCGACGCGTAAGCGTTAATCGCCTGCTGACATTGTCATCTCAAATCAGAAGGCCCGCACCGAGGCCCGCACCGGGCGCAAACCCAATGTCCGTAAGGCTTCGCGCGGGTCTCGAAAACCGTTCGGGGCGCAAGTCTCGCGGGAGTTCGAATCTCCCCCTCCGCCTTCTCCGCCGGAAAGTCTCGCGACTTCCGGGCGATTGGACGCTCTCCGAGAGCGGCCGTGAGCCGCGCCCGTCATGCCGGTCGCGGCGGCGACTGAACGTGATTCCGGCAGGCCTTACCTGGCCCTTGCAGGTGGCGGGTACAACTGGGTGACGGATGCGCCAAGGCGCTCTCACCCTGGTCGCGTGCGCGAGCGCGCTGATCGTGCTGACCGGCTTCGCGTCCGCGGGCACGCCGGGCGCTGCGCGGACGGCCGCCGTGCCCGTGCCCTCGCTCGAGCCGGCGAAGACGGAGGCTCTCTGGCGAAAGCTCACGCGGCAACCCCAGCCCCAGCGCGTCCAGGTCGCCTGTAGGCCGCTGCGCGGCGTGTTCTACGCCGCCACCGACTGGCTGCGCCTCGCGACGAAGCTCGCGGCGAGCCGGTCTTCGTGCGCCGACTACTTCATCTCGATCCCACCGATCGTCGGCGACAAGACGAACCTCCGCCCGGATCAGGCGGCGAAGATCCGCGCGCTCGGCCCGAGCTTTCATGCGCTCGCGGAGATCCACTGGACGACCTGGAGCAGGTGGGTCACGGACAACCAGAGGACCTGGTACGAGGCCGGCGTTGAGGCCCGGCGACGGATGGCGAAGGTCGGCTTCGACGTCGGCGCAGGCGACACGTGGGCGGTCAACGAGTTTCCGTCGACCGTACGCACGGGAGTCGGCCCGGCGCGCGCGAACGCCCGCGAGCTCGTGCGCGGTCTCTACGACGGCGAGGATCAGCACAAGGCAAGAGGCGTCGTCTTCATCGTCGGCGTCGGCCAGGGGACGTCGCCCGTGACGACGTATCAGACGAACTTCCAGAACTGGCTTGCGGATGCGACGTTCTGGAGTGACATGAGCACGTACGTCAGCGACTGGTCACAGGAGACGTACGGTGACTACCGGCGCTACGCCGTGCCCGGCGCCCCCATCACCGTGCGCCGCGACTATCTCAATGACTATCTCCAGCACGGCCTCGTCGTCGCCCGCGCGGGACCGCCCACGATCGAGCCCGCGCGAACGTATCTGCCGACTGCGTACAGCCCGGTGGCGAACGCCGCGTGGCAGTACGAGTCGGGCTACGGGTGGACGGCGGTGCCGGTGGATCAGATGATCGCGTTCGTCTCTGCGCAGGTCTACGCACTCCGCTCCTTCAGCGTCGGAGCGGGCCTGCAGCAGGACCACTGGGGCTTCGCCTGGCAGCCGCGGAACGCGTCGGGGCTCTCGTCAGGGGAATTCGCCGCACAGACCGGCGCGATCCTCGACCGACTGGCCTCGGCCATCCGCGACTCCGGCGAAACCGACACGCCCGATCCCGGTAGCGGCGCGTGCGGCCCAGCCGGCCAGAACCTCTACTGCGTCGGCGACTTCGCCGGCGCCCAGTTCACGGAGCAGTGGAAGTCGTTTCGCACGTGGTCGCAGGCAGTGCTCGCGTTCGGGACGCAACCGCAGACAGTGACTGCGGGCGTTCCCTCCGGCCCCCTCACCCTCACGCTCGTGTCGGCGATCGGCACTCCGCAGCTCGCGACCACGCCGATCACGGTCACGCTCACCTCGAGCTCACCACAGGGGCAATTCTCACTCGGCCCGCCGGCCCGTGGTCGGCCACGGGCTCGACCGTGATCCCGGTGGGGTCCGGGACGACACCAGCCCTTCTACTACCTCGACACCCGCGCCGGGCGGCCTCAGCTCACCGCGACGGGGCTCGGAGTGACGACCGGCGTGCAGGCAGAGACCGTCACGCCCGCAGCCCCGGTACGCCTCCGTATCGATCCCGCTTCGGCGACCATCGAGCCTCGGCGCTCGCAGGGCTTCGCGGTGGCGGCTGCCGACGCGTTCGGAAATGCGACGCCAGTGCGCGCGACGTGGTCGGTCGCTCCTTCGCGCCTCGGCACCGTGAAGCCGCAGACCGGGACCGAAACGACGGTGACCGCAGCCACGCGCGGCGGGTTGGGTCGGCTGATCGCCACTTCGGGCCAGATCTCCGCGAGCGCACGGCTGAAGGTGACCCCCGGCGCTGATCCGCGTCTCGTCGATCCGCTACACACCGCGAAAGAGCATCCTCCGCGTGACCGCGTCCGTCGTCGAGACCTCTGGAAGTACCGGCCGCGGGCGTCCGCACGGCGGTCGTCGTCAAGCGGAACGGCCGCTCGGTCTTCTCGGCGGCCAAGCGAACCGACGCGAAAGGGTCTCGCAACCTTCCTCGTGAAGCTGAGCCCGGGCTGCTACCGAACGACGGTGACGGGCGCGACCGCCCCCGGCTATCGCTGGAACGGCCGCACGCCGCCGAACCGGTTCTGCCGCTAGAGGCACCCTCAGGCACCTACCCGATCGAGTGATCTTCGCCTCGGATCCCTCCCCCGAGGGATACAGCGGCGCCCGGATTGCGGGAAAGCTCCACGGGATCGAGCTGTCACGTGGGGAAAGGGGGGCCTCGGTGGGATCGAGGAAGCGGTGCTTCATCGTGGAGAACGGGCAGACGACGCCCGAGTACGCAGTGGTGCTGACGATCGTCGCCGTCGCCGCGGCGGGGCTGTTCATCGCCTTCGCCGGCGGCATCCAGGCTGCGCTCAGCACGGTCGCCGGCGTCCTCTAGCCGGACAGCGCGGTGCCGATCAGCACATTCCCTCCGATCGGGGGATGACAAAGCGCGCGTTCGAGCCTTCTCTGAGATCGTCAACACGGAACGACCAACAAGGAGGTACATCGCTGTGCTGACGAAACTGAAGACGCGCTTTCCGCGCGAAGAGGGTCAGACGATGGCGGAGTACGCTGTCGTGCTGGCCGTGATCACGGTGGCGACCGTGGCCGTGTTCACCGCCCTTTCCGGCGGTATCTCGGGCGCCATTGGCAAGGTGACGGGGATCCTGTAGCACACGGATTTAGCGGGCGGCGCCCGGTTCGGCCGGGCGCCGCACTCGTCGAGCCCTCCGAGGAACGCCGATCGAGACGCATTTGACCGGGTGACTCGGCCCGGCTTCCCCTCTTCCAGGGATGGGGGGGTGCCTGGTACGGGCGATGAACAACGGGCAATCCCGCACAGCCGGAAGGGGGTGACTTACAAGTGCTGACGAAGATTCGGGCGCGCTTTGCGCGCGAGGAAGGACAGACGATGGCGGAGTACGCTGTCGTGCTGGCCGTGATCACGGTCGCCACGGTGGCGGTGTTCACCGCCCTCTCCGGTGGAATTTCGGGCGCGATCGGCAACGTGACCGCCATCCTCTAGACGTGACTCACTCGGGGCGGCGCCCGGTTCACCGGGCGCCGTGCTGTTTTTCAGCTCCGAGGGACGCCGATCGAGGCGCACTGAGCCGGGTGATTCGCACCGGCGTCACCCTTTCGAGGGATGGGAGGGGACGGTGGTACGGGCGATGAACCGGTGCAGTAATTCCCGCTCAGTCGGAAGGGGGTGACATCAAGTGCTGACAAAGTTTCGTGCGCGCTTTCCGCGCGAGGAGGGTCAGACGATGGCGGAGTACGCTGTCGTGCTGGCCGTGATCACGGTGGCGACCGTGGCCGTGTTCACCGCCCTTTCCGGCGGTATTTCGGGCGCCATTGGCAAGGTAACCGGCATCCTGTAGCACTGGATGTAGTCGGGGCGGCGCCCGGTTGACCGGGCGCCGCTAACCCGGCGTTCTTCAGGGAATTTCGGCACAACCATGGCTCGCGACCGACCCTTCGCAGCCCGAACGGCGCGTGCCGCGTGCGGCCCCCAAAGACCCATCTCAAGCCTCCGTCACTTCCTGTCGATGAGACGTCCGTGGAAGCTGGCGCCCGAGACCTCACGGCTGCCCAGGCCCCAGCGCTCACAACGCGCGCGGGCAGCTGGACGCTGGTGCTCTACGGCACCGCGATCTTCCTCGCCGCGGCGCTCGTCTTTGCCGTTCAGCCCATGGTCGCGAAGATGCTCCTGCCGCACTTCGGTGGCACGCCGGCGGTCTGGCTCGTGTCTCTCGTCTTCTTCCAGTGCGCACTTCTGTGCGGCTACGCCTTCGCGCACTTCTCGCTCAAGGTGCTGGGAGTGCGCCGGCAGTCATTCCTCCAGCTCGGCCTGCTGCTCCTGCCGCTCGTCGCGCTGCCGATCGCCGTCTCGGCGGACGCAGGCCCGGGCGAGAACCCGCATCTCGGGCTGCTGTGGGCGCTCTTCGCGGCCGCCGGCTTGCCGTTCTTCGTCGTCACGACCGCGAGCCCGATCCTGCAGCGATGGTTCTCGGCCTGTGGAGACACGGCGTCGCGGGATCCGTACTTCCTCTACGCAGCCGGGAACGCGGGCAGCCTGCTCGGGCTGCTCGCCTATCCGATCCTGATCGAGCCTCTGCTGACGCTGCCGGAGCAAGCACGGCTGTGGACGGCCGGCTACGCCCTCTTCGTCGCCCTGGCCGCCATCTGCACCCTCCGGCTGCTCGCCACCCCGACGTTGGCGCCCTCGCTGGCGGAGACCCAGGAGGCATCACCGCCACTGGGACGCCGCACGTCCCTGCGCTGGATCGGGATGGCCGCCCTGCCTTCGGCCCTGATGGTCGCAACAACGAGCTATCTCTCGACGGACATCGCGGCCGTCCCGCTGCTCTGGGTGATTCCCCTGGCGCTCTACCTGCTGAGCTTCGTCGTCGCGTTCGCGCGGAGCTCACCGCTCTCGCTTACGACGATCAGCTGGGCGACCGTCGTCTCGTCTCTCCTCGTGATCGCCTCGATGCTGACGATCGTGCAGCTCCCGATCTGGGCCGTCGTCGGAATCCACGGGACGAACCTCTTCTTCGTCGCGCTGCTCGTACATCGTCGCCTGGCCATCGAGCGACCGCCTGCGGATCGCCTCACCCAGTTCTACCTCCTCCTGTCGCTGGGAGGCGTGTGCGGTGGCGTGTTCAGTGTCCTGATTGCCCCGGCGGTCTTCTCGACGATCGCCGAGTACCCGATCGCGATCGTGCTCGCACTGCTCCTTCGACCGGGGTCGCGCCGTCCGCGCCCGGGGACAGGATTCCTCCGCCGAAACGCCGACTTGCTGCTGCCGTTCGCCCTTCTCGCGGCCATCCTTGGCTCCGCGAAGGCGATACCGACAGACGGAACGGCGGGACGCGTGCTCCTTGCTGCGCTCCTTCTCTCCGGCGTCGCGGCCCTCGCGCTCTTCGCGTCGCGCCCGGTTCGCTTCGCGCTGGGCGTGGGAGCGCTTCTGCTGATCGTCGCCTTGCCTCCGACGTCGCTGTACTCCGAACGCACGTTCTTTGGCGTCTTGCGTGTGGAAGAGCAGGGCACACGGCACGTTCTCGTAAGCGGCACGACCGTGCACGGCGCGCAGAACTTTGCTCCCGGGCAGCGCCGCGAACCCGTCAGCTACTACGTGCGGCAAGGCCCATTGGGTCAGCTCTTCGACGCACTGGACGGGCGCGCACGAAGCGTCGCAGTCATCGGGCTCGGCGCCGGCGGTACCTCCGTCTACGGGCGCCCGGGTGACAGCTGGACGTTCTACGAGATCGACAAGGCAGTCGCCCGCATCGCCGCGAACCCTCGCTACTTCACGTTCCTGCGCGATGCAAAGGCCGACATCCGCGTCGTCATCGGCGACGGGCGCCTCAAGCTTGCCGAGGCCCCCGACGGCTCATTCGACCTGTTCGTGCTCGATGCTTTCAGCTCCGACTCGGTGCCGGTGCACCTGCTTACACGTGAGGCGGTCGAGCTGTACCTCCGCAAGCTCAGCCCTGGCGGCGTGATGGCCTTCCACATCTCGAACCGCTATCTCGACCTCCGGCCCGTGATCTCCGGGAACGCACGATCGCTCGGCCTCGCCGGCCTCTCGCAGTCGTATGTGGTGACGCAGTCGGCGGCCGACGGTGGAGCGGCGAGCTCGATCTGGGTCGTCGTCGCCCGCGACAAGGCGGCGCTCGGAAGGCTCGCGAACGACCCGCGCTGGAAGCCGCTCGACACGCGGCCGGGACAGCCGGTGTGGACCGACGAGTTCTCGAACATCTTGAGCGTCGTCAGGTGGTTCCACTGAGCGAGTAACGCACCGCGCACTCGACCTTTTTCCCACTTCGTGTTCCGCGGTACGATCCCAGTCGGGGCCGGCCGCCTCCCGGCCCAAGGAGCAGGGTTCCGCTCTCCCCAGAGCCCTGTTTCGGGGGCCCTACCCGGAGCATCGCGGTAGGGCCCCTCTATTGCGCAGCGAGGCGGAGAGGGAGGGATTCGAACCCTCGACGCACCTTGCGGCACGCACGCGATTTCCAGTCGCGCTCCTTCGGCCAACTCGGACACCTCTCCGCGCCGAGGGAGAGTAGCGCCGGCCGCTAGGAGCCCGCGACGGACGAGACGTAGGCCGCCACGTCCTGGATCTGCTGGGCCGTGTACGACCCGGCGAACGACGGCATCGGGCCCTTGCCGTTCGTCACGCGTTCCACCACCTTGTCGGCGCTCGGTGACGCGTCGTCGAGGTTCGGGCCGAGCGTTCCCGTCGAGCCCGCATCGGCGAGCGTGTGGCAGCCGGTGCATCCGGCCTCGAGGAAGATCGCCTTGCCGGCGACGGGGTCCCCGCCGGCGGATTCGGCGGTCTCGGACGGAGTCGCCTCGGTCTCGGTTGCCGTGGTCTCGGTCTCCGTCGTCTCAGTGGGAGGCGGAGGCTCCTCTTCCGTGATCGAAGGCTCCGTCTGCGTCACATGCGTCTCCTCGGCGACGGCGTGCTCCTCCTCGCCGGTCTCCTTGGCGACGAACGCGACAGTCAGGAGCATTCCGACGGTGAACAGCGCCGCGACGAAGACGAACCATCCGACGTGTCGCCCTGGGAAGTCGGGCCGGTAGCGCGGGATCAGCATCGAGCTGACGAGCGCGAACACGACGAAGGCCAGGGCGGCGAGGCCGAGGCCGAGCTCCTGGGCCGAAGACAGCGCGAGCGGCACGGCTGAGGAAGCTACCAGCTTCCCTCCGCGGGAGCCTGGCCTTGGACGCCCGGGTCTGCAAGGCGCGCCAGACCCTCCCGGAACGTCACCGGGCGAGGTGCGGAAGGCGCGTTGGAGCGCACGGCGCGCTCCCATTCAGCCAGCCGGTCAGACTCCTCGACGAGCCGTTGGCGCTCGCCCTCGAGGCGTGCCCGAAGCGCGGCCAGCGCGTCGCGCTCGCGTGTCACCTCGAGCTCTCGAGCCGCGATCCGCTCCTGTGCGGCGGCCAGCGCCGCCTCGCGCTCGCCCACGGCTCGTTCGCGGTCGGCGAGATGACGGGCCTGGTCGGTCAGATCGCGGCTCGACTCGTGGCGTGATCCCTGCGCCGCCTGCGCCTGCCCGGAGGCGGCGGCCTTCAGGGCGTCCTGGAGGCGTCCGATCTCCGCCACGTACTCGTCACGTACCCGCTCGCGCTCCGCGAGCAGCGTGCGCTCGAGCGCGCGCAGCCGGTGCACCTCGGCGGTGAGTCGTTCGACCTCATGGCGTGCAGCTGCGTCGCCTTCCACGAGGCTGATGATAGGAGGCGGCTTTCTAGGCCGCTCGGCGGAGGTCGTCGGCGGGTGGGCTCGTACGTTCGTCAGCGTCGACCGCCCGTTCTCCGCGTTCGAACAACGCGAGGCCGCGGCCGACGAGCCAGCCGCCGCCAACGGCCAGGACGAGCCAACCGACGATGACGATCGCGAAGAGCGCGATCCAGTGCGGCATGTCGCGAGCAACGGTAGCCCCCTGCCCGGACAGCGAACCCCAACAGCCATTCGACAACAGCCATCCGCGATCGACGCTATATGCGGCCGACGAGCGCGACTAGTCCGGCTCGACGCCCTTGGCGCGAAGCGCCGCGTCGACCCGGGCACGAATTCGCTCACCGAGGTCGGCCGTACGACCAGCGATCTCGTCCACCTCCGCGTCGTCACCCGGCTCGTCGACCCCGAACGAGGCCAGGATCTCGCGCTCGATCTTCTGGCGGATCGCCTCCTTCATGCGGTCCTGGAACTCGGCGGGGGCGTCCAGCGGACGTCTCGTGCGACGCTTCCTCGCGAACGGGAAGTCCGTCGATGGCGAGCTCGTAGACCTCTTCGGGCTGGTCGAAGTCCTTCAGGTGCCGCTGGCCGAGCAGCGAGACGGTAACGCCGTCCGGTAGCGACGACCCGACGAGGAGCCGCGTCGTCTCGGAGAGCAGGACGTCTCCCCCCTTCGCCGCGGTGCAGATCCGAGCGGCGCGCACGACGTCGAGCCCGAGGTACCCCTCGCTGCCGAGCGCCGGCTCGCCGGTGTGGAGGCCCATGCGGACGCGCACGGACGCGCCATCGGGCCAGATCGTCGCGGCGTGCTCGCGCTGGGCGTCGACCGCCGCCTCGACCGCGTCTCGCGCACGCGCGAATGCGAAGAAGAACGCGTCGCCCTGCGTGTCGATCTCGATGCCGTTCATGCGGGCGAACGTGTCCCGGACGATGCGCCGGTGCTCCGTCAGCACGTCCTCGTAGCGATCGCCGAGCTGCTTGAGGAGCGCGGTCGAGCCCTCGATGTCCGTGAACACGAACGTGACGGTCCCACTCGGCAGCCCCTCCATATCCGCATCGTAGTCCCGCCCTCAGCCCATCGCCGCCGCGGCCGACACGCGCGGCCGCGGCTCAGCAACGGCTCGCGATCCACGCGCCCGAAGGGCGCACCACCGAGCGGAAAGCGAAGCGGGCGAGGGACGGAATGGGCGCGGCTGGGATCGAACCAGCGACCTCTCGCGTGTGAAGCGAGCGCTCTCCCGCTGAGCTACGCGCCCCGGGAGACCCAAGTGTACGGCGGTGGGCTAGCATTCTCCTGCCCGGTCGCGCTAGGTGGGGAGCTAGCGGTTCCCTGAACCCGCAATCCGCTATAGCGGGGCCGAACACCGCCCGAGGGGCGGAGTCGTCTGGGGTCTGGGCCGGCGCGCGCAGCGTTGACAGCCAGGTCCCGCGCACTGGAGGTCTGCGAACCGCGTCAGGTCCGGAAGGAAGCAGCGCTAAGCAGTGTCCCCCAGGTGCCGCGGAACAGCCTGGCTCGAGCAAGCGGCGCAGGCGCCGTCCGGGTGGCTCTCTTCGAAGGTGGTTCGCGTGACCGGGCCTAGCTCTCGTACGCGACGCTGAAGCGGGCGCCACAGCCGGCGCAGGCGCCCTCCTGCACCACGCGGCGGCCGCAACGTGGGCAGAACCCAAGAGAGGGCTCGGGTTCCAGACGCGCTGCGCGAGACAGCACAGGGACAGTGACGACGGACGCTGCCGCCAGCACGGCGACAGCGCCGGCGAGACGTCCGAACGCTTCGGACTGCGGCGACGCCCACGTGGCTACGCAGCCGATCACTGCGAGACACGAACGTCACCACGGCCGCGGTGAAGAGACGCCCACCGAAATCGCGGCACGAGCGGCACGAGCGCGAGCACCGACACGAACGCACTCCACACCGCCAGGAAGACCACGGTGACCAGCATCTTCCCGTAGGTCTCCGACGACGGTTCTGCCCAGAGCCCGACCACCCCGAGGACGAGACCGAGCAAGGCGGCGAGTGCTCCGACCGGCGGAACGGGCCACGCGAGCCTACGTTCCCAGGCGGGGAGGCAGGCGAGGATGAGGATGCTCGCGCCGCTGATGGCAGCCGACGTGCCGAGAATCTTCGCCTGCGTGTCGCCGAAGTCGGGAACGATGACGGCATAGAGACCAAGGGCGGCCGTGAGGGCGATTGCCCCGAGCACGAAGGCCAGAGCGGGCCGCCTGTACTGCATGACACGAGTGTCGCCGATGGGGCTGCGACGGGCATCCGCGGATGCCCCTATGCCGTCGTTGAGCCCGACCGCCGGCGAGTGGGCTCTCGACGTATCTGCTTGAATCGCTGCAGTGGCTGCGCTCTACCGCAAGTACCGCCCGCAGGACTTCGACGAGGTCGTGGGGCAGGAGGCGGTCGTGCGGACGCTGCGGAACGCGATCACGTCCGGGCAGGTGCGGCAGGCGTATCTCTTCGCCGGGCCCCGCGGCACGGGCAAGACGTCGATGGCGCGCATCCTCGCGAAGGCGCTCAACTGCGCGCAGGGCCCGACGGCGACGCCGGACTCGACCTGCCACGCGTGCGTCTCGATCGCGAACGGCACGTCACTCGACGTCGTCGAGATGGACGCGGCGTCGCAGCGGGGCATCGACGACATCCGCGACATCCGCGACCGCGTCGTGCTCCAGCCCGCGGAGGGCCGCTACAAGGTCTACATCCTCGACGAGGCGCACCAGTTGACGGACGCCGCGTGGAACGCGCTCCTGAAGATCGTCGAGGAGCCGCCACCCCACCTCGTGTTCGTCTTCTGTACGACAGCCGTGGACAAGGTGCTGCCGACCGTGCGGTCGCGCTGCCAGTCGTTCCTCTTCGCGCGGCCACGGCTGCCCGAGCTCGTCACGCTCCTGCGTCGCGTCGCGGACGGCGAGGGCTTCGACGTGCCGGACGCTGCGCTCGCGCTCGTCGCGCGTGCGGCCAAGGGGAGCTTCCGCGACGCCGTGTCCACTCTCGACCAGCTCGCGGCGGCGACCGGTGGCGAGATCTCCGTCCAGGCCGTCCTTCAGCTGCTCGGGGCGGTCGACGAGGAGACGCTCTTCCGGATCTGCGACCTCGTCATCGACCGGGACACCGCGGGCGCGCTCACGTACATCGAAGAGCTGTCGGAGCAGGGCCAGGACACCGGACGGCTCGTCACCGATCTCCTCGAGCACCTTCGTCATCTGCTCCTCGTGCAGAACCTCGGTGAGGTACCCGAGGCGTTGCCCGTCACCGACGAGACGCGCGAGCGGCTGCGCGCCCAGGCGAACCAGATCGGAGAAGCGACGGTTCTGAGGCTGTGCGACCTCCTGGCGGTGGCCGTCGACGACATGCGCCAGGGCGCCGACCCGCGGCTTCCGCTCGAGCTCGCGCTCGTGAAGGTCACGCGCCCGGGCGCCGATCTCTCGCAGGAGTCGCTCTCCTACCGCCTCGAGCTCCTCGAGCGCCCGGGCGGCCACTCTGGCCACGGCCGTTCCGGACTGTCCGAGTCGGGTTCGGGGACAGTCCCGGAGACAGTCCCAGAGACAGTCACTGAGACTGTCCCTGAAGAGCCCGCAGCCGACGCGCCGGCGCCTCCACCGCTCGATCTCCAGCAGCTTCAGGAGGCGTGGCAGCGCTCGGTCATTCCCGCCGTCGAGGAGCGGTCGATCCCGGTCGCGTCGACGGTGCGCGAGGCGCATCCGGTCGCGCTCGAAGGGGACACGCTGACGATCGAGTTTCCGGGAGAGGCAGCCTTCCACCGCAAGCTCGCGGAGGACACGAAGAACGTCGCGATCCTCCGCGATGCGCTGTACGACGTGACGGGGCGCAAGCTGTCGCTCACGTTCACGCTCGGCGAGAAGAGCGGGCCACCGGAGCCCGGAAGCCGCACAATGAGAAGGACTTCGTGGCGCTCTTCAAGGAGACGTTCGACGCGAGAGAGGTGGACGAGTAATGGGTCAAGGGCTCGACATGAACAAGCTCATGAAGCAGGCGCAGCAGATGCAGGCTGACATGGCGAAGGCGCAGGCAGAGCTCGCGACGGAGACCGTGGAAGCATCAGCGGGCGGCGGCCTCGTCACCGTCAAGGCGACGGGCAGCGGCGACATCCTCTCGATCTCGATCGATCCGAAGGCGATCGATCCCGACGATCCGGAACTGCTGGAGGATCTCGTGCTCGCGGCCGTCAACGAGGCGCTCCGCTCCGCGCAAGCGCTCGCACAGTCGAAGCTCGGCGCCGCGACCGGCGGCCTGGGGCTCCCGGGGCTGTAGGAGGGCTGATGGTCGACATCCTGAGGCTCGACGACGCGCTCGCGACGGATCCGCCCGAGCCGCACAACTTCACGGGTCGCGTGCGCATGCAGAACCTCGCCGCCGCCGGTGGCACGGATGAGCTCGAGTACCTCGCCGTCTACTTCGACGCCGGCGCGCACACACGACCGCACTCGCACTCGACGGACCAGGTGCTGTGCTTCGTGCGCGGCAGCGGCTTCGTCTGGATCGCGGGCGAGGAGATGCAGCACGTGGAGCAGCGCGGGGTCGTCGTCGTGCCGGCGGGCGTCGTCCACATGCACGGTGCGACAGAGGACGAGCCGATCTGCCACCTGGCCGTGCGAGCGCCAGGACCGACGGACTGGAGCCCGCCCGTGCCGGAGGGCTGGCAGGCCTTCACCCGCTGAGACGGGCACAATGAGGCCGTGTTCAGCCCGGCCGTGGACAATCTCGTCGCGCAGCTGACCCGCCTGCCGGGCATCGGCACGCGCACGGCGCAGCGGCTCACCTTCCACATGCTCCGCACGTCGAAGGACGAGGCGCTGGCGCTCGCGCAGGCGATCGCCGACGTGAAGGAGAAGGTGCGGTTCTGCCGCGAGTGCGGCAACCTGACGGAGGACGAGACGTGCCCGATCTGCCTCGATGCCCGCCGCGACCGCACGATCGTGTGCGTGGTCGAGCAGCCCGTCGACCTGCTCTCGATCGAGCGAACGGCGGAGTACCGCGGCCTCTATCACGTGCTCGGGGGCGCACTCTCTCCGATCGACGGCGTGGATCCTTCCGACCTCCGCATCGATGAGCTCATGAGCCGCGTCGAGCGGAACGGCATCGACGAGGTCGTCCTGGCGACGAACCCGACGATGACGGGCGAGGCGACCGCGGCCTATCTCGCCGACCGCCTCCGCGGACGCGCTCGGGTGACGCGCCTCGCAAGCGGTCTCCCCGTCGGCTCCGATCTCGAGTACGCCGACGAGGTGACCCTCGGCAGGGCGCTCTCCGGCCGGCGGGAAATGGTCTGAGGGAGACGACGTGACGACGACGGACTACGAAGCCGTCCCCGCCGTCGCCGGCCAGGCCGAGGACGCGCCGATCGGCACCGTCGTGATGAAGTTCGGCGGCACGTCCGTCGCCGACCCGGAGCGGCTCAAGTCGGTGGCGAAGCGGATCGTGGCGGCCCGCGAGCAAGGCAGTCGCGTCGTGGCCGTGCTGTCGGCGATGGGCGACACGACGGACGATCTCGTCGCGCTCGCCTTCGAGATGTCACCGCGGCCAGAGCCGCGCGAGCTCGACATGCTCATCTCCGTAGGTGAGCGCATCTCGTGCGCGCTCGCGGCGATGGCGATCCACGACCTCGGGCACGAGGCGATCTCGCTCACCGGCTCGCAGGCGGGGATCGTCACCGACACAACGCACGGCAAGGCCAAGATCGTCGACGTCCGCGCCAAAGCGGATCCACGAAGCGCTCGACGAGGGTCGCATCGTCCTCGTCGCAGGGTTCCAGGGGGTCTCGACGGACTTCGACATCACGACGCTCGGCCGAGGCGGCTCGGACATCACCGCCGTCGCGCTCGCCGTCGCGCTCGGCGCAGAGGTGTGCGAGATCTGCACCGATGTCGAAGGCGTCTTCACCGCCGACCCGAGGCTGCTTCCGGAGGCGCGAAAGCTCCACGCCGTGAGCTACGAGGAGATGCTCGAGATGGCGGCGTCAGGCGCTAAGGTCCTCCAGCTGCGGTCGGTCGAGTTCGCGCGCAATCACGGCGTCACGCTTCACGTGCGCTCGAGCTTCAGTCCGTCGGACGGGACGTGGGTGATCGAGGAGGACGATCGGATGCTGGAGAAGGCGATGATCTCGGGCGTCACGCACACGCTCGAAGAGACGCTCTACTGGGTCGAGGGCGTCGGCGCCTCACGCCTGTTCGCGGCGCTCGCGGAGGCAAGCGTCAATGTCGACACGATCGTGCAGACGTCCCAGGCCGAGATCGTCTTCTCGGCGCCGACGGACGACGAGTCTCAGGTCGCGGCGGCACTCGACGGCCTCGGCGTCACGTGGCGCTCCCGCAACGACCTCGGCAAGGTGAGCCTGATCGGAGCCGGCATGAAGAGCCACCCAGGCGTCGCCGCGCGCATGTTCGCCGTTCTCGACGAGGAGTCGATCGAGCCGAGAGATCGTCACCACTTCGCCGATCAAGGTCGCGTGTCATGTCCCGCGAGACGACGTCGAACGCGCCGTGCGGGCGCTCCATCACGCCTTCGAGCTCCACCGACCCGAGGCCGAGCGCCAGCATGGTTAAGCGGCGTCCGCGTCGGCGTCGTCGGCGCCACCGGTGCCGTTGGCGCGCGTGACGCTCGAACTGCTCGCAGAGCGCGGGTACGACAGCGTGCGCGCCTTCGCGTCCACCCGCTCCGCCGGATCGCGCGTCGCGTTCGGGAACGGCGAGCTCGTCGTCGAGGAGGCGACCCCCGACGCGCTCGCCGACGGCAGCCTCGACCTGTGCCTCTTCTCCGTCGGCACGAGCGCGAGCCTCGAGCTCGTTCCGCACGCTGTGCGGGGTGGCGCCGTCAGCATCGACAAGTCAGCTGCCTACCGGCTCCAGGACGGCGTGCCACTCGTCGTGCCGGAGGTCAACGGCGCCCGCGCCCGGGAGCACGCGGGCATCGTCGCGAACCCGAACTGCTGCGCGATCCCGCTCACGTGCGCGCTCAAGCCGCTCCACGACGCCGCCGGACTGGCACGAGTACGCGTGGCGACGTACCAGTCGGCCTCCGGCGCGGGCGCACAGGCGGCCGACCGGCTCCTCAGCCAGCCGCAGGCCGAGCACGATCTCGCGATGGACTGGGACTTCGACGGCGTCGAGTTCGACGAGGAGGCGAAGCTCAGGGACGAGACCCGGAAGATCCTCGAGCTCCCGGAGCTGCCGATCAGCGCGAGTTGTATGCGCGTGCCGGTGGCCGTCGGGCACGCGGAGGCAGTGTGGATCGAGACCGAGGACGCGCTCACGACCGGACGCAGCCACGGCGCTCCTGTCGCAGCGCCGGGCGTCACCCTCACCGCAGCGCCGACACCAGGCCTCGCCGCCGGCCGCGACGACATCCTCGTCGGACGCATCCGGAGAGATCCTGCGCGCCGCGAACGGCCTCTGCCTGCTCGTCGTCGCCGACAACCTCCGCAAGGGGGCGGCGCTGAACGCGATCCAGATCGCGGAGCTCGTGCTCGCCGAGGCGTCCCTGGCCGCGTAGCTAGGGCCGCGGCGCCGGCACTGGCTTCGCCGGGCGCGAAGATCTCGCGCACCTGCCGCAAGCACCGACGCGCGCCGGCCCTCGAGCACGGGCTGGAGCCCACCGAACTCGAGCCGCACGAGCTCGACGCGCCCTGCAGTGCGCAGCGTCGTGAACCCGAGATCACCGAGGAAGTCGCGCGGAAAGACCGTGCGGTGGACGAGGAACCGCTCGCGGAGCGACTCGCCCTCTCCGAACGCGTAGGCGAACGTCTCGAGGGCAGCAGCGCCACGGTCACGCGCGTCGCCGATCGCGGCGAGGAAGAGCGACTGCATCACCCACGGCGTCGCAGGGTCGACGAGGTACGCACACGTGACGAGCACGGCGTCGCGAGACGGCGGCCCGGCGGGCAACTCTCCGGCACGCGGAAAGAGCGCGCCCGGCCCGTACTGCATCGAGCCGAGCAGCCGTCCGTCGTCGTCGTAGTACAGCGCTCCCCACGCCCCCCAGTCCGACTCCGCGCGGCTGACCCAGCTCCTCTTGTCCGCCGCTGCGCCCGAGCGACGACTGCCACCAGACGCACTCGTGACACACGGACGGCGCCGTCTCCAGCGTCGCGCCCGTGAGCCCGGCGACGCGCGGCGGCACGCGCTGCCCCCTATCCGATCTCTTGCACGATCACGTCGACGGCGGTGGGAGCAGAGCCCGTCATCCGCTCGAGGTACGCGGCGACGCGCTCCTGCACCTCGCGTCCGACCGTGGGTATCGACGCGCCGGCAGCGACGCGGACGTGGATCTCGACCGCCGAACGCGCCGTCAGCGCCGGTGACACGCACACCGTCGTGGCGCCGCACGCGGTCCTTGCACGAGCCCCTCCACGCCGTCCACTTCGAGCGTGGCGTCGGCCGCGTAGCGGGCGACGACGTCGGAGGAGATGTGCGGCCCAGCTTCCGCTTCCACGCGCGTGATCTTACGCCGCGGATCGCAGAACGAGCTCCGTCGCCTCGGGGCGCGCGCAGAACCTGAAGGGCACGAACGTCGTGCCGAGGCCGGGCGACACGTGCATGGTCGTGCCGCCCGCGGCGGTAGAGCCCACGCGTGTAGCGCGCAGTCGGATGGGCGAGGCGGAGCTTCCCGCCGGGGTACGGCACGCAGATCTGCCCGTCGTGCATGTGACCTGCGAGCACGAGATCGAAGCGCCCGTCGGCGAGCCGGTCGAGCACCGTGGGAAAGTGCGAGAGGAGGATCGAGAGGTCGGCGGGCCTGGCTCAGATCGGGCTCGCGGCCGCGCGAGACCGGGTCGAGGCCGGCGACCCAGACCGCCTTGCCGCGCAGATCGAGCGAGTGCCCGTCGTCGAGCAGGAGCGTCGCGGGCTCGAGCTCGCGCAGGTCGACCGCCTTCGAGAACGGATCGCGGCTCACCGCCGAGGTCGTGATTGCCGACGATCGCGTAGCAGCGCGGCAGCCGGGCGAGGAGCCGCCGGAGCTCGTCCTCGCCCCGCGGCCGCGAGACGAGATCGCCCGTCACGCACGTCAGGTCGGGATCGCGCTCGTCGCACCCAGTCGACCGCCCGCCGCACGGCGACGCCGCCACGCGACGGCAGGCCGAGGTGGAAGTCGGAGAGGTGCGCGATGCGGAGCCCGTCGAGCTCCGCGGGCAGCCCGGCGATCTCGACCTCCAGGACGCGGAAACGAACCCAGCCCGCCTCGAACCAGCCCCAGGCGAGGCCGGCGACCGCAACCGCGGCCACGACGCCGATGACGACCCAGGCGGTCGTTATACGGAGAGCTTGTCTGTGACGGGCGCCACCGACACGACGTGCCGCTTGAACTTGAGCTTCGAGTCCGGCAGCCCGGCGGCGACGCCGATCAGCTGCGACAGGTGGAGGATCGGCATGCCGAGCGTCCTGACCGGTCGCCTTCTCGAGCTTCGACTGCCATGCGTCGAGCGAGAGGTGGCAGAGCGGGCACGGCGTCACCATCGCGTCCGCGCCGGCCTCCATCGCCTGCTCGATCGGCTGGATCAGCTCCATGAGCGCGACGTCCTCGCGCGCCTGGATGATCGGGAAGCCGCAGCACTTGAGCTTCGCCGGGTAGTCGATCGGCTCACCGCCGCACGCCTCGATGATGCGCTCGAGCGACGACGGGCGATCGGGGTCCTCGAACCCGAGCAACTTCGACGGGCGCAGGATCTGACAGCCGTAGAAGGGCGCGATCTTGAGGCCCTTGAGGCCCTTGTGCGCAACGCCCTTCAGGAGCTCGAAGCCCTCCCCTTCGGCGATGAGCCAGAGGAAGTGCTTGACCTCGACGTCGCCCGCGTACGGCGGCGTGCCGACCGCCTCGAGGTTGTCGTTCACGCGGGCGCGCAGCGCGTCGTCGTTCTTCAGCTGCCAGTTGGCCTGACGGAGATTGAGCGTGCAGACGTTGCAGATCGTCATCAGCGTGTCGCAGCCCGTCGCGGCCGCGTTCGCGAGGATCCGCGCGTTCAGGTGGAGGTAGTAGTCGGGCTCAGCCTCGTGGATGTCGCCGGCGCCGCAGCACGTCACCGCTTCGAGCTCCTCGAGCTCGAGGCCGAGCTTCGGCGCGAGCGCCTGCGTCGAGATGTCGAGCTCCTTCGCGGACAACGACGCGAGACAGCCCTTGTAGTACGCGACCTTGTTCACGCGTGCCCCTCCTTCTCCCGTCGCTCCTGCTCCTCGACGAACTCGATCCGCTCGAGCGCCTTCTCGCCCTGGACGATCCCCGCTGCCCCGTCTCGCCCTTGCTGCTTCACGAGGTCGTAGAGCGCGCGCGCCTGGTCGACGTCCTTCGCGACGTGCGGCGGGATCGGCGGCGGGACCTTGCCCTTCTTCAGCAGCCGCATCGCAAACGGGATCTCCATGATCGACCGCGCCACGCCCTGTGTCTTCGGGACGAGCTCGGTCTCGCGGAGCCAGCCGGTCGTCTTCGCGGACGTCACGAACCAGTTCGCGTGCTTCGCGCCCATGTCGCGGTCGATGCCGTTCGCCATCGCCTCGGCGCCGAGCTTCGCGATCGCGTCTCGCGGGTCGACGCCCTTCGGGCAGCGCTGCTGGCAGAAGTAGCAGCGCGTGCAGTCCCAGATGCCGTGCTCCTGGGAGTAGGACTCGAGCCGCTCGATCTTCTGGCCGTCACGCGGGTCGCCGACGAAGCGCATGCCCTTCGCGAGCGCCGCCGGCCCGAGGAACTCCGGATCGGCCTCCATCGAGTTGCACTCGGAGACGCAGCACCCGCAGTTGATGCAGAGCGCCTCCTTCTTCACGAACTCCATCTCCTCGGAGCTGATCACGTGCTCCGTGTCGCCGGGGTCGGCGTAGCCGGGCTGGAGGTACGGCTTGATCGCGTGCATCTTCGACCAGAACGGCCCCATGTCGACGACGAGGTCCTTGACGACCGGCAGGTTGCCCATGGCCGAGATCACCGGCACGTGGCCCGGCCTCGGCGATCTCGTACATCCGCGTCTTGCACGCGAGGACGGCAGCACCGTCCATCCGCATCCCGCACGAGCCGCAGATCATCATCCGGCAGCTCTTGCGGTAGGCGAGCGACCCGTCGACCTGGTCCTTGACGATGTCGAGCACGTCGAGCAGCGTCGACCACTCGGGCGCGTCGACCTCGTACTCGCGCAGCACCTTCTGCCCGCTCGCGGGATCGAACCGCCAGATCTTGAGCGCCATCTTCATCGGTGTCATCAGTACTTTCGCTCCTCGGGCTGCCACTTCGTCATCCGCACATCCTTCCAGGACAGCTCCGGGCGCTCCTTCGCGCCAGTGCGTGATCGAGTGCTTGAGGAAGCTCTCGTCGTCGCGCTCGGGATAGTCGTACGGACGTGCGTGCGCGCCGCGGCTCTCCTTGCGCTCGATGCCCGCGTTGATCATCACCCACGCGAGGTCGAGGACGTAGCCGAGCTCGAGCGCCTGCGTCAGGTCGCTGTTGAAGACGTCGCCCTTGTCCTCGACGACGACGTGCTCGTAGCGCTCGCGAAGCCCCGCGATGACGTCGACCTCGGCGATCATCTGCTCCTCGCGACGGAAGACGCCGAAGTTCTCGAGCATCGACGAGCCGAGGTCGTCGCGGATCTTCCACGGCCGCTCGCCCTCCGCGCGGTCGAGCAGGCGTCTTGAGGTCGTCCTCGGCATCGGTGAGCGCCGACCGCGGCGCCGTGACGACGGCCGGGTTGTGCGCGAGCGCGTGCTCCGCAGCGGCTCTGCCCCGCCCTGCGCCCGAACGTGATCGTCTCCATGAGCGAGTTGCCCCCGAGGCGGTTCGCGCCGTGCACCGAGACGCACGCGCACTCGCCGGCCGCGTAGAGGCCCTCGAGCTCCGTGGCACCGAACGTTGTCCGTCTCGACGCCACCCATGTGGTAGTGAGCACCCGGCCGCACCGGCACGGGCTCGTAGATCGGATCGACGCCGGCGTACGTCATCGACAGCTCGCGCGAGCCGGGCAGCCGCGTCAGGATCTTCTCCGCGCCGAGGTGGCGCATGTCGAGCAGGACGGAGCCGTTGACGCCGCGGCCCTGGTCGATCTCCGTCTGCTCGGAGCGCGAGACGACGTCGCGCGACGCGAGCTCCATCGCGTTCGGCGCGTACGTGGCCATGAAGCGGTCGCCCTCGGAGTTGATGAGGTAGGCGCCCTCGCCGCGGCAGCCTTCCGTGAGGAGGATCCCGCGTCGGGTAGAGCGTCGTCGGGTGGAACTGCATGAACTCCATGTCCTTGAGCGGCAGGCCGACGCGGAGCGCCATCGCCATGCCGTCGCCCGTGCAGGCGTAGGCGTTCGTCGTGACGCGGAAGATCCGCCCCGCTCCCCCGGTGGCGAGGACGATCGACTTGCCCGAGAGAAGCTTGAGGCCGCCGCCGAGCAGGTCCCAGCAGACGACGCCGACGCACTCGCCGTCGTCCTCGACGAGCCGCCAGGCGAAGAACTCCTCGTAGACGGGAATCTCGCGCTTCATCACCTGCTCGTAGAGCACCTGGATGAGCACGTGGCCCGTGATGTCGGCGGCGAACACCGTGCGCGGCGAGCCGGCGGCGCCGAACGGGCGCTGCGCGAGCTTCCCATCCTCGTTGCGTGTGAAGTAGCAGCCCCAGTGCTCGAGCTGGTAGATGTCACCGGGCGCCTCGGCCGTGAACATCTCGATCGCGTCCTGGTCGCCGAGGTAGTCGGAGCCCTTCACCGTGTCGAACGCATGCGTCTCCGGGCTGTCTTCGGCCGTGTTGCCGAGGGCCGCGTTGATGCCTCCCTCGGCCGCGCCGGAGTGGCTCCGAACGGGGTGGATCTTGGAGACGATCGCGACGTCCGCGCCCGCGTCGAATGCCTCGATGGCGGCGCGCATACCCGCGCAGCCGCCCCCCACGACCAGCACGTCGTGCGTTCCGTCCACGACGTCGGACGCTACACGAACGGCTCGAAGCTCTGTCCGCCCAACAACGGGCGTCCGCGCTTCAGGGGCGCGTCGCGAACGCGAACGGCGCCGAGGCGGTGCGGTCGGTGGAGGTCACGGTCACGCGGCCGCTGACCTTCTTCTTCTTAGCCGTCGCCGGGAGCTTGAAGGAACAGACGACGGCGCCGACCTTCACCGACGGGCGCGTCGTTAGAGCCTTGCCACCGACGATGCGGGCGGTGCACCGCGCAATCGCGTCCTCCTCCGCGCCCGCCAACGGCATCGTGACCACAGCAGTCGTGCCCGCGCGCGGCCGCGTGGGGGCGACGCGGGACCGGCCCAAGGTCAGCGCGGCGAGGCTGTAGTGGAAGGTGCCGGCGTCGGGCGCGCGGTCCGTGTCGACGGTCGGCGTGTAGTAGGTTCCGACACTCGTCACGGCGGCTGCGACGTCGACCGCGGACGGGTTCCCGATGTCGGCGCGCGGGATCGTGAACTCGATCGTCGCGTCGGCCGCTGCTCGCGCCTTGAACCCTCCGTTGGTGAAGGCCTCTGCCACGCGGTCCCCGACCAGCGGTAGACGCTCCAGAACTTGGCACCGACGCCCGCGCTCAATCGCCACTCGGCGCCCCGAGGCGCCAGCTGCTCGCCGGGCGAGCCGGTGGCGGCGTTGGCGTCAGCGTCGATGTAGGCCCAGACACTGTGCAGCTCGACGAGTGGCTTCGCCGTCGTGACGAGGACGATCAGCGTCGTCGCGTCGTGGCGCAGGTCGACGCGCGCGAGATCGGAGCCCTGGCCGGCGTCGCCCACCGGGTCCGAGAAGCCAGTATCGGCCGAGACCGAGACAGCAAGGACAAGAGTCAGCCCTGCGACGCAGGCCCAGAAGGCCACTCGAGGTGCCCGATGAAGCCGTTCGCGTCGCCGCCGCACGTGCGGGAGGCTACCACCCGCGTGGAACGCCTTTGGGCGACGCGACGGACAAGCGTGGGACGGCCATGTTCCCGTTGCTCCCGCCGACTCTCACGCGGACGGGGCCGGCTCACGCCGGCCGCGTCCGCCGATACGATGGTCCTCCGCTACGTGAGACTCAGCTTGGCGCAGCTTTCCGTGCTCTTGTTGCCTGTGCCGTCGGTGCCGACGACACAGTGCTGATACGTGCCCTTCGGCTTGGCCGGCGCCGTCCACGGCACCCAGAGGCTCTTCGGGCTGACCGCGTTGACGCTCTTCTTCATCGTCGCGACCACGCGGCCGTTGCGCTTCACCTTGTCGACGATCTCGAGCTGGCCCGAGTCGTCACCGGCGGCGACGAGGAGCTTGACGACCTTGCCGGGCTTGCCGGCTCTTGCCATCGCCTTTGCCGACGGCTTGACGATGTCTGGCGGCTCCGGCATCTGGAGCTCGCCCGCGCCCGTCTCGTTGTCGACGCCGGGAGCACCGACGTCCCGCGCCGCGGCGACGAGGTACTGCACGGCGGTAACGCGGCCCAAAGAACGACGAGGGCCGGCATGAGCGGACGCGCCGCGCGCGCCAGGCGACCGGTCCCGTCACGT
Organism: uncultured Actinomycetes bacterium; assembly: GCA_963724675.1. GTDB lineage: Bacteria > Actinomycetota > Thermoleophilia > Gaiellales > Gaiellaceae > PALSA-612. The sequence continues at coordinate 541,002 of CAVRVP010000002.1, forward strand.
GCGGTGAGCCGGCGACGACGACCTCGGCCTCGATCGTCCCTTCCGCCCATGCCTCGCCGACGCAGCCTCGGATGAGTGCCCGCACATCCGGAAGGGTTCGGCTACCTGCTCAAGGACCGCGTGCTCGACATCGACGAGTTCCTCGAGTCGGTGACGCGTGTCGGTCGCGGCGGGACGGCGATCGATCCCGAGGTGGTGGCGCAGCTGATCGGGGCGCGCAGCGCCGAGACGAGGCCGCTGGACGACCTCACCAGGCGCGAGCGCGAGGTTCTGACGCTCATGGCGGAGGGCCTCTCCAACCAGGGAATCTGCGGTCGCCTCTATCTCAGCCCGAAGACGGTCGAGACGCACGTCCACAGCATCTTCGGGAAGCTGCGGCTGATGCCGGCCAGCGACGACCACCGGCGCGTGCTCGCCGTGCTGACGTTCCTCGCGCCGGCTAGCGGCGGAACGGAAGGGCGGGAGCGCGACACCCCCGCCCCTCGTCTGGCGTTACGAAACCCGGATACAGATGGCGGAGATCGTGCCCTCTGCCGGCAGGTCGTTGCCGCTTTCGCCGAAGACGTGCACGCGCCAACCGGAGCCGTCCGCCATCGGCTGGTCGACGAGCACGTAGCCGACCCCCGACGCCTGATCCCAGCCGCCGCCGATCACCCTCTCGTTCGGAAGGCACTTCGCTGTATCTCGCGCCAGCTCCTTCTCATTGTTGACGCTCCACGACTGTGTGCGGAGCGTGATCAGGTTGGCGGGTATCGCGTTCGCCGGGCCGGGCGTGGCCGCAATCTGGGCGGCCGTCTGGCCGCTCAGCGTCGCAGCATCGGTGGCCGGGCCGGGCATGGCCGCGATCTGCGTCGCGGTGAGGTTGTTGAGCTTCAGCGCGTTGTTCGCCTTTGTTGCCACCTTCGCCTTGTCGGCGGTGAACGCACGCTTTGCGAGCGGCACGATCGAGGCCGCGACGCCCGTGCTCGAGAGCGCGACGAACAGCGCCAGCAGGGCGACCGCCAGGGCGGGGCTCGGGAAACGGAGCTTGCGACGCATGTACGTGACTCCTTTGCTCGTGGACGGACGGAAGGTGAGCCGCGTTACAGAAGCCAACGGGTCGGGCGGGAGCCAGGCTCCCGCCCTCCCGAAGACGACCTAGCTCGTCCTCATGCAGATGGCCCAGACGGAGCCGTTTGCGGGAGTGTCGTTTCCACTCTCCGCGAACATCAGCACCATCCACCCGGAGAGATCGGGCAATCGGCTGGTCCTTGAGCACGTATGCGACGCCACTCGCCTGGTCCCAACCGCCGCCGACGACCTTCTCGTTCGACGCGCAGAGGGCGCGCTCAGTGGTCTTGTCGTCCTCTTTCTGGACGCTCCATCCCTTCGAGACCGACCCTGAAGGCGGCGCCGGGGATCGCGGAGGCAGGGCCTGGAATGGCCGCAATCTGGGCGGCCGTCTGGCCGTTCAGCGTCGCGGCGTCCGTGGCGGGACCGGGCATCGCCGCGATCTCCGTCGCTGTCAGGTTGTTGAGCTTGAGGGCATTGTTCGCTTTCGTCGCCACCTTCGCCTTGTCGGCGGTGAGCGCTCGCTTGGCAAGCGGCACGATGTCGGCGGCAAAACCCGTGCTCGACGAGAGCGACGAACAGGGCGATCATGGATACGACAAGCGCAGGGCTGATGCGAACCCTGCGCGGCTTGAATCTACGCACGATTGCGCTCCTTTCGGTCCTGAGGAATCGGGGAGGGTACTAGGTCCTGGGACCCGCTGCTGCGATCGACGCGTCGATCGTCCCTGCAAATCGCTTGAAGTTGTCGACGAACATCCGCGCGAGCGACGACGCAGCGGCGTCGTACGCGTCGCCGTCTCGCCACGTCGAGCGCGGGTCGAGGAGCGCCGCGTCGACGCCCGGAACAGCTACCGGGACGTCGAACCCGAACACCGGGTCGGTGCGGAACGCACCGCTCGGAGAGCTCCCCGGCGAGCGCCGCCCGCAGCATCGCGCGCGTTGCGGCGATCGGCATCCGCTCCCCCTCGCCGAACGGGCCGCCGGTCCAGCCGGTGTTCACGAGCCAGACCGTCGATCCGTGCGCCGTGAGCCGCTCGCCGAGCATCGTCGCGTAGACGGCGGGCTCCTGCGGGAGAAACGGGGCGCCGAAGCACGTCGAGAACGTCGCCTGCGGCTCGGTGACGCCGATCTCCGTGCCCGCCACCTTGGCCGTGTAGCCGGAGAGGAAGTAGAACATCGCCTGCTCGCGCGTCAGACGCGCGATCGGCGGCAGGACGCCGAATGCGTCCGCGGTGAGCATGACGACCGACACGGGGTGGCCGGCGCGCTTCGCCGGGACGTGGTTCGCGATCTGCTCGAGCTTGTAGGCAGCTCGCGTGTTCTCCGTCTTCGTGTCGTCGTCGAGATCGAGGACGCCGCGCTCGTTCGCCACGACGTTCTCGAGCACCGTCCCGAAGGACCGCGTCGTCCTGTAGATCGCGGGCTCTGCCTCCTCCGACAGGCGGATCACCTTTGCGTAGCAGCCTCCCTCGACGTTGAAGATGCCCTCGTCCGACCAGCCGTGCTCGTCGTCGCCGACGAGGCGACGCTCCGAGTCCGCGGACAGGGTGGTCTTGCCGGTGCCCGACAGTCCGAAGAAGACGGCCGTGCGTCCGTTCTCGTCGACGTTCGCCGAGCAGTGCATCGGCATGACGCCGCGGAGCGGCAGCCGGTCGTTCATGAGCGTGAAGATCGACTTCTTGATCTCGCCGGCGTAGAACGTGCCGCCGATCAGCACCTCACGACGCGACGGGTGGAGAAGCACGAACGTGCCGGAGCGCGTGCCGTCCTCGTCGGGATCCGCCTCGACGGGCGGCGCGTGGAGCACGAGCGCCTCCGGCACGTGCTCGGCGATCTCGGCCTCCGTCGGCTCGATGAAGAGCGTCCTGGCGAAGAGCGCGTGCCACGGGCTGTGCGTGACGACGCGCAGCGGAAGCCGGTGTGCCGGGTCGGCGCCCGCGAACGCGTCGACGACGTAGAGATCCTGGTCTTCGAGGAACGAGGCGACTTTCGCCCGCAGGCCGTCGAACTGAGCCTCCTCGATCGGGCTGTTGACAGGGCCCCACGCGATTCGCCCTTCGGACCCCGGCTCACGGACCACGAACTTGTCGTTAGGCGAACGTCCCGTGTGGACGCCTGTATCGACGACGAGGGGGCCACCTTCGGCGAGCTGCGCCTCCCCGCGGAGGAGGGCATGCTGGTACAGGATCGACGTCGTCGGGTTCCAGAAGACGCGCCCCGACGGAGCGAGGCCGTGCGCATCGAGCCCGACCGGGCCGCGCACCTCGATCTCGGCCGTGGTCGCCATACGGGGTGTAATCCTAGTTATGCAAAGGCTACGCTCGCGTCTGTGAAGGTTTCCGCCCCCGAGCCGCCGCTCTCGGACGGCGTCGTCGTCCTGCGGCCATGGGTCGACGCCGACGCGCAGGCGGTTGCCGACGCATGCCGCGATCCGGACATCGCGCGCTGGATCGACGACATCCCCAAGCCGTACACCCGTGCGGACGCACGTGCGTACATCGCCACGGCACGCCGCGGCTGGAAGGACGGCTCGTTGTGGGCATTCGCCGTCACGGATGCGACGTCGGGAGAGGTGATCGGCTCGTGCGGCATCGGCTGGAGCGACCGAGCCGCAGGCGGTCGCCGAGATCGGCTACTGGGTGCGCGCGGGCACCCGCCGGCGCGGCGTCGCCACGCGCGCAGTGCGCCTCGCGTCGAACTGGGCATTTGCGGAGTGCGGCGTCGAGCGGCTCCAGCTCCGCGCAGACGTCGGGAACACCGCTTCCCAGCGCGTCGCCGAGCGAGCCGGATTTCGGCGCGAAGGCGTGCTCCGGTCGATCCGCTACAGCCGTCGCCACGAGCGGCGCGTGGACTTCGTCATCTTCTCGCTCCTCCCGGCCGAGGCGACACCGTCGTGAGCGAGTAGGCGAAGGAAGGCCCGCGCCGAACGAGTGACCGTGGATACCCGCGACGCGATCGAGCGCTATCTCGCTTCCCCGGGGCTGTCCGACGCAACCCGCGGTCCTATCGCTTCGATCTCGAGCCGTTTGCCGACTGGCTCGGACGGAGAGACGTCGACCTCGAGCGTGTCGACGCAGCCGTGCTCGCCGACTACGCCACCGAGCTCGGGCGCGGCCGCCCACGCCGGCTCGCGCCGGCGACGATCGCGCGCAAGCTCGCGGCCGTGCGCTCCCTTCTCAGGTACGCGCTCGGGCGCTGGCCGCGTGCCTGACATCCGCCTCTCACCGCGCCGGCCGCGGCGCCTCCCCCAGGTCGACAAGCCGGCGGAGATCGACCGCGAGCTTGCGGCGCTCGAGGGCGCGGAGCCACTCGAGCTGCGGAACCGCGCACTCGCCGAGCTCGTCTACTCGGCTGGGCTGCGCAGCCGCGAGACGGTCGACCTCGATCTCGCGGACGTCGACTTCGAGCAGGAGACGGTCCGCGTCCGAGGCAAGGGCGGAAAGGAGCGAATCGTGCCCCTCGGCGAGGAGGCGGCAGCCTGGCTCGCGCGCTACCTGCGCGACGCGCCGCCCGAAGCTCGCACCCGACGGCGACGCCGTCTTCGTCTCGGCGCGGGGTCACCGCCTCGACACGAGCACGCATCCGCCGTGCGATTCCCCACCCCCACCGCCTCCGGCACGCGTTCGCCACGCATCTGCTCGAGGGAGGCGCCGACCTCCGTGTCATCCAGGAGCTGCTCGGCCACAGCTCGCTCTCGACGACGCAGATCTACAGCCACGTCGACGGCCGCAGGCTCCGCCGTGTCTACGACCGGGCACATCCGCGTTCCTGAGCCATGACGCGAATCGTCGCTCTCGTCCTCGGAATCGCAATCACGATCGCGGTGCCGGCAATCCTCGCCGTCACAGGCCTTCGCCTCGCGACGAACGACCGCTACGTCGAGGCGGTGTACGACTACGGAGCGATTCCCGGCGACCGCTACGGCCTCAGTGAGGAGGCGCGGAAGGCGCTGGCTCTCGTCGGTCTCCAGTCGATCCTGCCCTCCTCCGAACGAGGGCATCGACCTGCTCCGCGTCGCCCGGCTACCCGACGGCTCGCCCGCGTTCGGCGACCGTGAGCTCGCTCACATGACGGACGTGCAGGACGCGCGTGGCACACGCGTATCGCTTTCAGGTGATCGCGCTCGTCGCGATCGGGGGCCTCGCCGTGCTGCTCGGGCTGCGGGCGCTCGACGCGGACGGTTGTGCCCGTCGCGCTCGCGCGCGGGGCGATCCTCACGGTCGCCCTCGCCGTCGTCGTCGCGATCGCCGCGGCCACGAGCTACGACCGCTTCGAGTCGGTGTTCCACGGCCTGTTCTTCGACGGCGACACGTGGCGCTTCGAGGAGACGGACACGCTCCGGCGGCTCTATCCCGACCGCTTCTGGCTCGACACGGCCATCGCCCTCGGGCTGGTCGCCGTCGTCCAGGCCGCCGTCCTCTACCCCGTCGCCCGCATGTGGGCTCGGCGGGCGGGAGCGCGACGCGGCTTTCGCATGGCCGCGCGCACGGAGAGCTCGTGACGGACGGCACGCGCGACGATCCCGCGCTCGAGCGCTTCGTCGCGCTGTGCGCGGGCGCGCCTCGCACCGAGGACGGTCGAGAGCTACCGCCGCGACCTTCGCCACTTCGCAGCGCTGGCACGGCGGGGAGATGGCCGGCGGCCGAGCGGGCCGAGATCGAGCGCTACCTCGCGGAGCTCCGAGCGGACGGGCTCGCTCCCTCGACCCTCGCGCGGCGCCTCGCGGCCCTGCGCGCGCTTCTACGGCCACGAGCAGCTCCTCGGCAACCGTCCCGACAACCCTGCCCAGGAGATTCCGTCTCCACGCCGCGTACGGCGGCTGCCGCGCACGCTGTCGCCGGCCGAGGCCGAGCGGCTCGTCGAGGCCGCTGTGGGCACGACGCCGCGCGCGCTCAGGGACACGGCGCTCGTGGAGCTCCTCTACGGCGCTGGCCTCAGGGTGAGCGAGGCGGTCGGCCTCGAGCGCGGCGGGATCGACCTCGACGAGCGCCTCGTTCGCTGCACCGGCAAGGGCGGGAAGGAGCGCGTCGTCCCGATCGGGCGCGGCGCCGCCGATGCGATTCGCCGCTACGTCTCTCGCGGCCGGCCGTTCCTCGACCGCCGTCACCGCCCGGAGCTCTTCCTCAACGCCAGGGGCGGCCCGCTCACGCGCGCCGGCGTCTTCTTCATCCTCCGCGGCCTCGCGGAGAAGGCCGGCCTCGAGCCCGAGCCGCGTCCATCCGCACCTGCTGCGCCATTCGTTCGCCACGCATCTGCTCGACGGGGGCGCCGACCTCCGCAGCGTCCAGGAGATGCTCGGCCACGCGAACCTCGCCACGACCGAGCTCTACACGCACGTCACGGACCGCCGCCGGCGCGACGCCTACTTCGACGCCCACCCCCACGCCAAGAAGCGCAGGCGCCCGAGCCGTAGTCGATTTCGGACCTCGTCCGCAGGGACAGTCCCTCAGGACATGGCGCGAACGAGCGACTCAGATGCGGCGCGCTACGGCGCAGCCGAGCGTGAGCTCACCCGGCATCACAACGTCGGCCATGTCCCAGGGACTGTCCCTGGGACATGCGCCGTCTGGCCGGATCTAGCGGGTGTCCGCCTTCTTCTTGAGGGACGCAGCGACCTTCGCGGCCACCTCGCGCAGCTCGCGGGGCGCCTCGTCGTCCTGCCGCGAGGCCGTTGAGCAGGGTGATCGTGTCGCGCGCCGGCGAGCCGTTGCGAAGGCACACGACGGCAAGCCGCCGGACGGCCTCGTTGTCGTCAGCCGAGACGAGACGATGGAGGAGCGAGCGAGCGGAGTTGACCGGCGCCGGGCGCGTCCCGCGAGAGCAGCTCGAGCGAGACGAGCGCCGAGCCGCGACAGGCGGGGCTCTCGTCCTCGAGCCCGCGGCTCAAGAGCTCGATCTTCTGACGAAAGCGAAACTGGCCGATCGCGCGGTACGCGACCGCGCGTTGACGATAGTCGGTGCTTCTTGCGGCGCCTTCGAGCTCGTCCTCCCACGCGCGCCTGAGATCCGCCAGCTCGCGCTCCTTGCCTTCGGCGGCGAGGGCGTCCGCCTCGGCCGCGGCCTCGGCCAGCGTCACGCCGACGCGAGAGATCGCGGCGCAGGCCCGACGTACGTGGCGGACGGACGGAACAGCCGGCCCGTGCGCTTCTGCTCGAGGATGTGCGCCGACCAGCCGGCCACGCGCGAGCACGCGAACATCGCGGGTGCGAGCGGCGGCGGAATCTCTGCGACGTCGAGAACGAGCGCGGAGTAGTACTCGACGTTCGTCTTCAGCGGACGCTCCGGGTGACGCCGTTCGAGCTCTGCGAGCGCGGCCTCCTCGAGCCGCTCGGCGATCTCGATCTGCGGCGAGCCGAGCTCGCGTGCGGTGCGCTTGAGGATGCGCGAGCGGGGATCCTCGGCGCGATAGACGCGGTGGCCGAAGCCCATGATCCGCTTCCCGGAGTCGAGCGTGTCCCGGACCCACTTCTCCGGGTCGCCCGTGGCCGCGACCTCTTCGAGCATCGGCTTGACGTACGCCGGCGCGCCGCCGTGCAACGGGCCGGACAGCGCCCCGACCGCCGACGAGAGCGACGCCCCGCAGTCGGCGCCGGTGGAGGCGGTCACGCGCGCCGCGAACGTCGACGCGTTGAGGCCGTGCTCGGCGGTGCAGATCCAGTACGTGTCGATCGCCTTCACGTGTCGCGGGTCGGCCTCGCCGCGCCAGCGCAGAAGGAACTTCTCGGCCGCGGTCTGGCCACGCGCGACGACGTCGTCCGCCACCGCCTCGGCGTGCCCGTCTGCGAGGCGTGCGGAGCGGGCGACGATGCCCATCATCTGCGACGAAAGCCGACCGAGATCGGCGCGCGCCTGCTCGTCGGAGATCTCGTTGAGCTTGCCGAGCTTCCACTCGCCCGCGAGGCGAGCGGTCTCGGCCTGGAGGTCGGCAGGCGCATTGCCCGTCAATCCAGCCGGCTCGTGCGGCTCCGGCTCGGGCATGACGGAGTCGAGGTCGTCGTCGACCAGCAGTCCCCACACGTTCTCGTACGGGTAGTGGCCGACGAGCTCTTCGATGTCGATCCCGCGATACCGAAGCACGCCGCCTTCGCGATCCGGCTCTGCGATCTCCGTCTCGACTGCGACGACGCCCTCGAGGCCGGGGTGGAAGTCCTCCGCCACGCCACGGAATCTAGCTCAACCGAGATGCGCAGCCGCTTGGGTAGAGTCAGTCGCCGTGAGCCACCGCGTGACACTGATCCCCGGAGACGGTACGGGACCCGAGCTGACCGAGGCCACGCGCCGCGTGCTCGAGGCGACGGGTGTCGACTTCGAGTGGGATTTCAGGGAGGCGGGCGCCGACGTCATGGACGCGCACGGGGGCAACCCGCTGCCCGAGGAGACGCTCGCCTCGATCCGCGAGACCGGCGTCGCGCTCAAGGGGCCGATCACGACGCCGATCGGCACCGGCTTTCGCTCGGTCAACGTCGCGCTGCGCCACGAGCTCGGCCTGTATGCGTGCCTGCGCCCGTGCAAGACGTACCCCGGCGTGCGCTCCCGTTACGAGGCGGTCGACATCGTCATCATCCGCGAGAACACCGAGGATCTCTACGCGGGCATCGAGTTCGAGGCAGGCTCGGACGCGGGAGCGACGGTGATCGGCCTCCTCAACTCCCTCCAGAAGCGCCAGATCGCTGCGGGATCGGGCCTCTCGATCAAGTCGATCAGCGAGGAGGCGACGGAGCGCATCGTCCGCTTTGCCTTCGAGTACGCCCGCGAGCACGGCCGCAACGCCGTCCACTGCGTGACGAAGGCGAACATCATGAAACACACGGACGGCCTCTTCCTCGACGTCTTCCGGCGCGTCGCTGCCGACTACGCGCGACATCGAGCCGAAGGAGAACCTCGTCGACGCGCTCTGCATGGGCCTCGTCCAGCGTCCTGACGAGTTCGACGTGCTCGTGCTGCCGAACCTCTACGGCGACATCGTCTCCGACCTCACGGCCGGGCTCGTCGGCGGGCTGGGTGTCGCGCCGGGCGCGAACATCGGTCCCGACACGGCCGTCTTCGAGGCGACACACGGCTCGGCGCCGAAGTACCGCGGCCAGAACAAGGTGAACCCGATCGCGATGATCCTGTCGGGGAAGCTCATGCTCGACCATCTCGGCGAGCGCGACGCAGCCGGACGCCTCGAGGACGCCGTCGCCGAGCGTCATCGCGGACGGCGCAAGCCTCACGTACGACATGAAGCCGACGCGCGACGACCCGACGGCCGTCGGCACGAGCGACGTCGCAGACGCGATCATCGCCAAGCTCGGAGTCCTGGCGGCGTGAGGCGCAAGGTCACCGTGATCGGCGCCGGCAACGTCGGCGCGACGTGCGCGCAGGAGGTGGCGCGGCGCGACTACGCCGACGTCGTCCTCGTCGACATCATCCCGAACTTCCCCCAGGGGAAAGCCCTGGACATGAACCAGGCCGCCGCCGTCCTCTCGTACGAGCCGAACATCACCGGCACGAACACGTACGACGAGACACGTGGCTCGGACGTGATCGTCGTCACTGCCGGCAGGCCGCGCGCCCCCGGGATGAGCCGCGACGACCTCGTGACGACGAACGAGGCGATCGTGGCCGCCGTGACGAAGGAGGCGGTCAAGCGCTCGCCCGAAGGCGATCGTCGTCGTCGTCTCGAACCCGCTCGACGCCATGTGCCACGTCGCCAAGGCGATCTCGAAGCTGCCGCGCGAGCGCGTCGTCGGCATGGCCGGGATCCTCGACACCGCCCGCTTCCGCGCGTTCATCGCCTGGGAGACCGGCGCGTCGATCAAGGACGTCCAGACGATGGTGATGGGCGGCCACGGCGATCAGATGGTTCCCGTCGTCTCGGCGACGACCGTCGGCGGCGTGCCGCTCACCGAGCTCGCGTCGAAGGCGCGGATCGAGAAGATGGTGCAGCGCACGCGCGTCGGCGGCGGCGAGCTCGTCAACCTGCTCGGCACGTCGGCCTGGTACGCGCCCGGCGCGGCCGCGGCCGAGATGGTCGACGCGATCCTCCTCGACGAGAAGCGCGTCCTCCCGTGCACGGCCCTGCTCGAGGGCGAGTACGGGATCCGCGGCCTCTACATGGGCGTGCCGGTGAAGCTCGGCGCGGCCGGTATCGAGGAGATCGTGAAGCTGCGGCTGTCGGCGGACGAGAAGAAGATGCTCAAGGCCTCCGCCGCCGCGGTCTCCGACGTCGTCTCCGTCCTCACGCACAAGTAGCCCGGAACGACGAAGGGCGCCTCGCGGCGCCCTTCGTGAACCGTGTCGCTGCAGTCAGGCTCTAGCCGTAGCGAACGACCATCGTCGGCCTGACGCTGTACGCGCCGGATCCCGCGTAGCTCCTATACAGGACTGAGGCGTTGTGGTGACCGTGGTTGCCGTTGCCGAACTGGCAGACGAACGTGTAGCTGCGTCGCCACGAGGTACGTTGAGATCGGGGTGATCTGACATCCACTGCACGTCTCCAGGCAGACAGACGGTGCCGTCGACGACGACACGAACGTACATCAGGTCATCACTGTCAGGGTTGACAGCCGCCTCGTAGGAGAACGTGATCTCGGCGCAATGGCTCGCAGTCGTGAAATCGACGCTCATCCCGGTCACCGGGACGAAGCTCGTCGAAGCGGTGCTCTGGAGCCCATAGTCGTCGGTCGCGATAGCCGTCCTCGAATGGCCACAGCTGCCGGTAGTCGTGGTGGCTGGGCCGACGACCGGGCGAGTGGCGGTCGAAACCGGCTCCCGCGACGCGCTCGATGACGCGAGCACGGTCGGGATTGCCACGGCCGCCGCTACCGCGACGGCGCCGAGGAGCGCGATTACACCCCTCTTCTTGGTGAGACGCATGCCTTTCCCTCCTGGTTCGAATTCGTGATCTGTCCACGATCCTATGCGATTCGACGGACGGTCGCCGACGCCTGCCTGAGTCGCGCACAGCTACCGTCTAGCCGTGGATCTCGGGCTTCAAGGACGCACCGCGATCGTCTGCGGCGCCTCGTCCGGCATCGGGCTCGGGATCGCCGAGGCGCTCGCCGAGGAAGGCGCGAACGTCGCCATGTTCGCGCGCCGCCGCGACGTCCTCGAGCGCGAAGCCGACCGGCTGGGCGCGCTCGCGGTACGCGGAGACGTGACCGTTCCCAACGATCTCGAGCGACTCGTGGAGCAGACGGTCGAGGCCTTCGGCGGGGTCGACATCGTCGTCCACAACTCGGGAGGGCCGCCTCGCACGACGGCGCTCGAGATGGACGAGGAGTCGATCGAGGCCGCCGTGCAGCTCCTGCTCGTCTCCGCGGTGCGGCTGACGGCGCTCTGCCTGCCCCAGCTCGAGAGCTCGGGTCACGGACGCATCGTCACCGTGACCTCGAGCACCGTGAGAGAGCCCGTCGACAACCTCGCCCTCTCGAATGCCGTACGCCCCGGCGTCGTCGGCTGGTCGAAGACGCTCGTCGCGCGAGCTCGGGCCGAAGGGGATCACCGTCAACTGCATCGCGCCGGGCCGGTTCGACACCGACCGCCTCAAGGAGGTCTATCCCGACGGACCGACCGCTGCCGACCTCGCGACGATCCCCCTCGGGCGGCTCGGCACGCCGCGCGAGATCGGCGACCTCGTCACCTTCCTCGCGTCCGATCGTGGCGCGTATATCTCCGGGGTGACGATCCCCGTCGACGGCGGCCTGCTCCGCTCCCTCTGACGTCGGTGCGCAAGCTCTTCACGCCGGGAAGGCTTCTGCTCGCGGGCGCGATCCTCGCCGTGATCACGTTCGGCGTGTTCTGGCTCGCCCCGTCGGACGACTATCTCGTCCTGCCGGACGAAGCGCATCCCGTCGCGCCGCTCGTCACGGTCGCGAAGCCGAAGCGCGGCGGCGGCAAGGACGGCGTCTACTTCGTCGCCATCATCGAGCGAAAGGCGACGCTGCTCGAGAGCATCTTTCCGGGCATCCGTGACGGGTCGTCGCTCGTGCCCGGGTCGAGGGTGAATCCTGAGGGCTTCTCGGACGACGCGCGCCGCCAGGCAGCTCTCAGCCAGATGGCGCGCTCGCAGGAGATCGCTGCGGCCGTTGCGCTGCGCAAGCTCGGCTACGACGTGAGGATTCGCGAGAACGGCGCGCTCATCCTCAACGTCTTCGCCGATCTCCCCGCTGCCGGAAAGGTGCGCGTCGGAGAGGTGATCGTCGCCGTCGACGGCAAGCCCGTCCACTCCACGACCGACCTCCAGGAGCTGATCAGCGCACGGAAGCCCGGCGAGACCGTCACCCTCACGCTCCGCGACGGGACGAAACAGCGGAAGCTCACCCTCCCCACCGCCCCCAACCCGGAGGACGAGAGCCGGCCGGTGATCGGCGTCCTCGTCCAGCCCGCGGCGGACATCCACCTGCCGATCAAGATCTCGATCGACGCGGGAGACATCGGCGGGCCTTCCGCCGGCCTCGCCTTCGCTCTCGACGTGATGGAGAAGCTGGGCCGAGACGTCGACAAGGGCCGCCGCGTGGCCGCGACGGGCGAGCTCTCGCTCGACGGATCGGTCGGGTCGATCGGCGGAATCAAGCAGAAGACGATCGGTGCCAGGCAGGCCGGAGTGGACGTCTTCCTCGTGCCGACGGAGAACTTCGCCGAGGCGAAGCAGAACGCGCACGGGCTCGACGTGATCGCCGTCAAGAGCTTCGACGATGCGTTGCGCGCGCTGGCAACACTGCCCGCCGGGCATGCCACCGGCTAGCCGTAGCCTCGGCTGAATACGGCGGAAATAGCGGGAAATGCGTCAGCGGCACCCCTTGCAACCGACGCTGGGACGCCTAATATCGACAGGTGTTCGACCACGCGGTAAGCACTCGGCAGGCAGTAGAGCAGGGGAGATGAAAGACAACACACCTAGAGCAAGCTGCGAGGACTGCTATTTTCGTCACGCCGCCCTTTGCGCCCTTCTCCTCGACGAGGCGTGCCCGACGTTCCGTCACCACGCCCTCGGGGTGCTCGCCGAGGCGAAGCCCCAGCGCCTGAGGCCGCGGCCGCTCGACGAAGTCGTTCGGCCGCACCTCGTCGCGCAGCCCGCCGCAGCCTGAGCTAGTCGTCGGAGGGCTAGGGCGCGACGGCCGCGAGCGCCGCTGCGAGCCGCTTACCCGCCTCGCCCAGCTCTGCCGGTGAGGGATAGCTGAACGCGAGGCGCGCCGCATCGGCGCCACCACCGTCGAGATAGAAGTCGTCGCCGAGGACGAATGTCACGCCGCGCTCCTCCGCGGCCTCGAGCAGGAGACGCGCCTCGACGCCGCCCGGCAGCCGCAGCCACAGGAAGTAGCCACCCTCCGGCGTCGTCCATGTCGCCTCCGGCAGGTGCGCCTCGAGCGCCGCTACCAGCGCGTCGCGGCGCGCACGCAGCAGCTCGGAGACGCGCGCGACGTTCGCGTCGAGCAGCCCGCGGCTCAGGAACTCGTAGACGATCGCCTGCGTCGGGAACGTCGGCGCGAGATACGTACCCACTGCCGTGCGCTCGAGCTCGGCTCCGAGCGCCTCCGGAACGACGAGATACCCGACCCGCAGCCCTGGCGCGACGATCTTCGAGAAGGACGACGAGTAGAGCACCCGCTCATCACCGAGCTCGCGGAGGGACGGCACGTCGTCGCCCTCGAACCGCACGTAGCGATACGGGTCGTCCTCGAGCACGACGAGGTCGTGCGCCGCGGCGAGCTCGACGATCCGCCGCCTGCGGTCGAGTGACAGCGTCCGGCCGGTCGGGTTCTGGAACGTCGGCAGGAGGTAGAGGAACGCCGGGCTCGGATCGCGCTCGAGCTCGCGCTCCAAGGCGTCCGGGTCGAGCCCCTCGGCGTCATGCTCCACGGCGTGCACGCGCGGCGCCGTGACGCCGTGCGATCGCGAGCGCGCGGTCGTACGTCGGCGCCTCCACGAGAACGCGGCGCTCGCGTGCGAAGCGCTGGACGACGAGGTCGAGTCCCTGAAGCGAGCCGTTCGTGAGCAGGATCGAGCCCGTCGCTACGCCGTGCCGCTCGGCAAGCCACTCCCGCAGCGGCGCGTAGCCGCCGACGGGGCCGTAGTTCAGCGCGATCGCTCCGTCACGCTCGAGTGCCGACCGAGCGCAGTCCGCGAGCTCGGCGGTCGCGAGCAGCTCCGGTGCAGGCACACCTCGAGCGAGCGAGATCGTGTCCACTACGAGCGCGCGGCGACCATCTCGGCGACGAGCCCGGCGGTCTCCGTCGGCGTCGTGCCGACGCGGATCCCGCACGCTTCGAGCACGTCCTTCTTTCCCTGTGCCGTTCCGGACGTGCCCGGAGATGATCGCCCCGGCGTGCCCCATCGTCTTGCCAGGCGGCGCGGTGAAGCCGGCGATGTACGCGATCACGGGCGTCGTCATCTCCGCCTCGATGAAACGTGCGGCCTTCTCCTCCTCGTCACCGCCGATCTCGCCGACCATGACCACGATCTCCGTTTCGTCGTCGGCCTCGAAGCGCGAAAGGATGTCGATGAAGGACGAGCCGACGACGGGGTCGCCGCCGATCCCGACGATCGTCGAGTTGCCGAGGCCGAGCTGGGTCAGCTCGTGGCCGATCTGATACGTGAGCGTCCCCGAGCGGGAGACAAGGCCGATCCGACCCTCGGAGAAGATCTCCGCGGGGATGATCCCGACGTTCGCCTTTCCCGGCGAGAGCACGCCGGGACAGTTCGGCCCGACCATCGTGATCCCGAGCGGCCGCACGTGCGCGTAGGCGCGCAGCATGTCGTGCGCGGGAACGCCCTCGGTGATGCAGATGATCGTGCCGACACCCGCGTCAGCAGCCTCGTAGATCGCGTCGGCGGCGAAGCGCGCCGGGACGAAGACGAGCGTCGTGTTCGCACCGGCTTCGCTGACCGCCTCGGCGACGGTGTCGAACACGGGGATGCCCTCGACGCTCTCGCCACCCTTGCCCGGGGTCACGCCGGCGACGACATTCGTGCCGTATGCGCGGTTACGCAGCGCGTGGAAGGAGCCCTCGCGGCCGGTGAGCCCCTGGACGACGAGGCGCGTGTCCCGATCGACGATGATCGCCATCAGCGCAGGCACGCCTCGGAGCAGGATCTTCGTGTCGACGTAGTCGTTACCCTCGATCGCGTCGCCGAGCAGGGTGCGGACACGCTCGGCGTCCTCTCCTTCGCAACCGGTGCGGGCGAGCCACGCGTCGAGCGGGTGGCGCTTCTCGACGAAGTGACCACGTCCTCGACGTCGAGGCCGGCGTCCTCGAACAGCTCACGCCACTCGGCCTCGCGTGTACGAGCGAACGTGCGTCGGGTCGCGGAGGCGCTCGGCCTCCTCGATCGCCTCGCTCGCGAAACAGGGTGTCCTCGACGACGACCGTGCGCCGTGCCACTCGCGCGAACTCGCGCACGGCGGTCGCGACGTCGGCGAAGTGGTGCGGCGCGATGCGCGAGACGACCACGTCGAAGCTCCCGTCGGCGAACGGCAGCTCCTCGGCGCGCGAGATGACGTCCGGCTGCATGCCGGGCGCAGCGTCGACCGTGACCACGGTGCAGCCGGCGTCGCGCAACGCCCGAGCGGTGTGGCCACCACCCGTCGCGACGTCGAGGACCGTCACACCCGGGCCGGCTCCACACCAGTCGACGACGAGCTCGAGGTCGGCACCGTGCGCGTGCTCGGTGTGCGCGCGATACGCCGCCGCGCGCTCGCTCCAGAGATCGGTCATGCGGCCAGCTCGACGGCGCGCCTCGCCGCCTCGAGCATCGTCGGCTCCACGTGGACGTTCGTCGGGCGCGGCGTCGGCGAGGAGCTGTCGGCCCTCCTCCGCATTCGTCCCGTCGAGGCGTACGACGATCGGGTGCTCGATCGTCATCCGCTCGAGCGCCGTGAGAATCCCGCGCGCGACCTCGTCACAGCGCGTGATGCCCCCGAAGACGTTGAACAGGATGGCGCGCACCTGCGGGTCGGCGACGATCACCTCGAGCGCGTCCACGACCCCTTCTGCGTCCCCCCCGCCTCCGAGGTCGCAGAAGTTCGCCGCACGTCCGCCGGCGAGCCCGACGACGTCGAGCGTCGACATCACGAGCCCGGCGCCGTTGCCGAGGATGCCGACCTCGCCGTCGAGCTTCACGTAGGTCACGTCCTTCGCGCGCGCCGCGCGCTCCTCGGCCGGATACGCCTCGAGATCGCGCATCTCGGCGATGTCGGGATGGCGGAAGAGCGCGTTGTCGTCGATCGTGAACTTCGAGTCGAGGGCGCGCACCTCGCCGTCGGGCGTCACGACGAGCGGATTGACCTCGCACAGCATCGCGTCACACTCGATGAAGCACGCGTAGAGCTTGGCCGCGATCGCGAGCACCTGCTTCTGCTCGTCGGGATCCGTCGACGCCGGCGTCGAAGACGAGCCGCCGTCCGTGCCAGGGCTGGAAGCCCTCCAGCGGGTCGACGTGGAGTCGCACGAGCTTCTCGGGGCTCTTCTCGGCGACCTCCTCGATGTCGATGCCGCCCTCCGTCGTGAACATGAAGAGCGGCTTCTTCTCGCCGCGGTCGAACGTGAGCGAGAGGTAGTACTCCTTCGCGATCGCGGACGCACTCTCGATCCAGAGCTTCCGCACGACATGGCCGCGAATGTCGAGGCCGAGGATCGCGTCAGCGGCCTTCTCTGCCTCCTCGGGCGTCGCCGCGAGCTTGATGCCACCCGCCTTTCCACGGCCGCCGGTGAGCACCTGGGCCTTGACGACGACCTCTGCCCCGAGGGCCTCGGCCGCCGCGCGCGCCTCGTGAGGCGGACGTCGCCACGCGCCCCTCCGATACCGGAATCCCGTGACGGGCGAAGAGCTCCTTCCCCTGGTACTCGTAGAGATCCACGGCCCGCTGAACCTACCAGCGCGCCTGCGTGAGGTGGCCGGTCAAGGAGACTGCTCGACCCGCGCCACGAGACGCGTCGTCGGTTCCGGCTCCGCGCCGCAGCTGACGGCCACGACAGGGCCGTCGACTTCCTCCACGACGACGCGGGCCGTACCGTCGGGCACCGCGACGTCGACGACCAGGCCGTCGTCGGCCAAGGGACGAACGTCGCCGATGCGGTCGAGCCCGAAGTGGCGGCGGGCCTCGACCTCGGCTGCCTGCATGCGCTGCGTGTGGAGCGTGCGTCCCCGGTAGTAGTCGAGGGGTATCCGGCCGTCGGCGAGCAAGGTCTCGAGCTCGCCGGCTCGCCGTGGATCGACGCGGCCGAGCTGAATCCCCTGGGGCAAGACGAGGACGTTCGGCGCAAAGCGGTGGCCGCCGTGGTGGGATGACTGCCACAGCCGGTCAGGGTCGACGTGAGGCGCGAGCGCCTCGTAGACGGGCGCGCCGAGGCGGGCACAGCAGCGGTCGCGGCGTCCGTGAGTGCAGACGAGAGTCATCGATCCCGACACGGGCAGACCCCGCGCACCGTCGTCGTCGAGCATCGTGAGCGCGCCCCCGTTCTCCGTCACCTCTGCGACGAGCCGCATCGTGCCGGCCGTTCGATCGGGGCGCCGGACGAGCATGACGCGACCGTCGAACTCGTTTGCGAGCGACGCGACGGGCTCGGGCAGCTCGGTGCCGTCGAGCGCGTCTCGCCCCCAGCGTCCGCGATGCTCGACGAGAAGGAAGCGCGTCGCCGTGGTTGCAGTGCCGGCGAGTGGCTCCGCCTCGGAGCATTCGACACAGCTCACGCGGCGCCGTTCGGCGTGACGACGCAGATCGCGTGACCCGCTGTGATCGACTGACCCGCGGCGACGGCAAGATCGCTCACGACGCCATCGTCGAGAGCCACGATCTCGTTCTCCATCTTCATCGCCTCGACGATGCAGAGCACCTCACCCGCAAGGACCGCCTGACCGTCCTCGACGCGCACGTCGAGAACGGTGCCCTGCATCGGGCTCGAGACGACACCGCGTGCAGCTCCCGACCGGCCGTGCGCACGAGCCACGCTCCCGGCGTCGGCGGGCGATTTCGGCGTACGCGGGCTCGGGCTCGAGCACGCGGACCTCGAACCGCCGCCCGTCCACCTCGATCGGAATCACGCGCGCACGGGTGCGTCCGTCCGACGCCGCTTGTACGCTTGTTGCCTGATGAGACAACCGCTCCGCTTCCTCGGCCAGCTCCTCGCGACTCGATCGTCGCCGCGGCACGTGCTCGCTTCCACGAAGCACGGGTGCCGCAACAGCGCGCGATGGAAGCCCAGAAGCGTCGTCGGGCCGACCACCTCGTACTCGTCGAGCGCGCGCAGCATCCGCTGTCTCGCATGCTCGCGGTCGACGCCATGCACAACGAGCTTCGCGACGAGCGGGTCGTAGTTGCCGACGACCTCCGCGCCGGCCTCGACGCCCGAGTCGACGCGAACCCCCGGGCCGCCCGGCTCCCGGTAGCTCGTGATCCTCCCGGGTGACGGGAGGAAGCCGTTCGACGGGTCTTCCGCATTGATCCGACACTCGATGGCGTGCCCACGAAGGGTGACGTCTTCCTGACGGATGGTCAGCGGCTCTCCAGCGGCAATGAGCACCTGCTCGCGCACGAGATCGAGGCCCGTGACCATCTCGGTGACGGTGTGCTCGACCTGGATGCGCGTGTTCATCTCGAGGAAGAAGTACTCGCCGTCGTGGGTGAGCAAGCCTTCGATCGTTCCGGCGGACTCGATAGCCCGCGGCGCGTGCCGCGTCGACGGCGATTGCCCCGATACGCGCGCGGAGCACGTCGTCGACGGCAGGTGACGGTGTCTCCTCGACGAGCTTCTGGTGCCGGCGCTGGATCGTGCATTCCCGCTCGCCGAGGTGGATCACGTTGCCGTGCGCGTCCGCGAGGACCTGGACCTCGACGTGCCGCGGATCGTCGAGGTAGCGCTCGACGTAGACGGCCGGGTTCGCGAAGTAGGCGGCGCCTTCGCGCTGAGCCGACTCGAACGCCGCAGGAACGTCGGCGGCCGATGCGACGAGCTTGAGACCCTTGCCCCCGCCCCCTGCCGAGGCCTTGATCGCGATCGGCCAGCCGATCTCGTCGCCGATCGCCACCACCGCGTCAGGCGTGTCCACGGCCTCGGTCGTTCCGGGGACGATCGGCACGTTCGCGGCCTTCATCGCAGTACGGGCAGCCGTCTTGTCGCCCATGAGCTCGATCGCCTCGGGTGGCGGGCCGATCCAGACGAGACCTGCATCCCGGACCGCCCGTGCGAACGCGGCGTTCTCGGCGAGAAACCCGTAGCCGGGGTGAATCGCCTCGGCCTCCGCCCGCTTCGCGGTCTCGATCAGGCGATCGACTGCGAGGTAGCTCTCGGCCGCGGGTGGCGGGCCGATGAGGAACGCATCGTCGGCCACACGCGTGTGCAGGCTGCCGCGGTCGGCCTCGGAGTAGACGGCGACCGTCGCGATGCCGAGCTCGCGCAGGCTCCGGAAGATCCGCACGGCGATCTCGCCACGATTCGCGACGAGGACACGGGAGAACGGCGGCACAGGGCCTATTCTCTCCGAGAGATGACTCTCGCCGATCAACTGACCGTCGCCCGAGCACTCGCCGTCGTCGTCGTCGTGGCGCTGTTCGAGTCGGATTTCGCGAACAACGAGCTGTGGGCGACGATTGTCTTCGTCGTCGCGATGGCGACGGATCAGGTCGACGGCTGGCTCGCGCGCCGCCAGGGCAAGACGTCGGCACTCGGATCGGTGCTCGATCCCGTGGCCGACAAGATCCTCGTCCTCGCCATGCTGATCATGCTCGTCGGGACGGGCGTGTTCCCGGCGTGGATGGTGGCCCTCATCGTCGCCCGCGAGTTCCTCGTGTCGGGCCTTCGTGTCGCAGCGATCGAGCGCGGCGTCGTCATCCCGGCCCGCGAGCTCGCGAAGCTCAAGACCTGGGTGCAGGCGATCGCCGCGACCATCGGCGGGCTCGTCGCGGCAGGCGCATGGAACGACGACGTCGCATGGTGGTCGTTGCTCGTCGCGCTCGTGTTCACGTGGGTGTCGGGCATCGACTACGCGCGCGCCGCGCCCGGTCTGCTGCGAAGCCGCCCGGCAGGCTAGGCGCTCGCGTCGGAGTCCGACGCGCCGCGGATGCCGGCTTCCCACCAGGCGTCCGGCTCGGTATCTCCGTCCTCCAGCGCAACGGCAAGGGCGGCCTCGATCGCCACCCGTTCGGCGTCGTCGGGCTCCGGCTCGATGTCGAGTTCGCGTGCCATCGACTAGCGGCTGTCGGCCGGGAAGAGCACAAGAGCGTGCTCGGGAAACGTCACGGTCACGGCATCGCCCGCCGCCGCCGCGGCCGCGGGGTCAGTGCGCACGCGCACGCGCGTGGTGCCGACGAGCACCTCGTGGTCGACGCTGTCGCCACGGAACGCCGGCGTGCCGACGACGCCAGGCCACCGGTTCGGCGTGTCCGGCGCAGCTCCGTCGCGCGGCTCGAGCCCGAGCTCTCCGGCGCGGACCACGACGACGACGCGCGTACCGTCCGGAAAGCCGTCACCGTCGGTGGTCGCGAGCAAGCCGTCCGACGTGCGGACGATGCGACAGCCGTCCCGCCGTGGCTCGATCACACCTTCGAGGAGATTCGACACGCCGATGAACTCGGCGACGAACCGCGACGCCGGCCGGCTGTAGATGTCGCGCGGGCTTCCGATCTGCGCGATCCGCCCTTCGTTCATGACTGCGACCACGCTCGACATCGCGAGCGCCTCCTCCTGGTCGTGGGTGACGTACACGGTCGTCACGCCGAGCGACTGCTGAAGGCGTGTGAGCTCGAAGCACATCTCGGCGCGGAGCTTCGCGTCCACGCTCGACAGCGGCTCGTCGAGCAAGAGCAGCGGCGGCTCGGTGACGAGAGCGCGCGCAAGCGCGAGCCGTTGCTGCTGGCCGCCCGAGAGATCGGTCGCCGGCCGCCGCGCCAAGCCCCTCGAGCCGGACGAGAGCAAGCGTCTCCTCCACTCGGCGCGCAATCTGGCTGCGTGACAGGCGACGGGCTCTGCGGAACGACCGTGAGCGGAAAGGCCGCGTTGTCGTCGACGCTCATGTGCGGCCAGATCGCGTACGACTGGAACACCATCCCGAGGCCGCGCTCGTTCGCACGCACGCGGACGCCACGCGCGGACGAGAAGAGCGTGCGGCCGGCGACGCCGATCTCCCCCTCGTCGGGCACCTCGAGGCCCGCGATGCAGCGAAGGATCGTCGTCTTGCCGCAGCCCGATGGGCCGAGAAGCGTGAACAGGTCACCCTGACGGACGTCGAAGGACACGTCGTCGACGGCGACGACCTCGTGCGCCTCAGCGCCGTTTCCACCGGGGAAGCGCTTCGAGAGCCGCTCGATCGGTGAGCAACGGCATGTCCGTCAAAGCTGTCTCATCCCCAAGCTCCCGCCGATGCGGTACGCGACGCCGATGAGGCACGACGAGGACCGCCACCATCATCACGCCCAGGGCCGCGAGCTGCGTGAGCGATCCCTGCTGGTACAGCTCCCAGATCCTGATCGAGATCACTTCGTTGCCCGGAGAGTAGAGCAAGATCGACGTCGAGAGCTCGCGCGCCGACGCGACGAAGATGAAGATCCAGCCGGCGAGGAGCGCCGGGAGGAGGAGCGGCAGGAGCACTCGCCGGAACGTCTGCCACCAGCTCGCGCCGCTCGTGTGCGCCGACTCCTCGAGCTCGTCGCGACACCTGGTGCATCGGCGCGGACGCAAAGCGAATGCCGTAGGGCATCTCGGCCGTCACGTACGCGATCAGCAGGAGCCAGAGGGTCCCGTAGATGGCGATCGGCACGCGCAGGTAGACGACGAGGAGCGAGACGCCGAGGACGAGGCCGGGGATCGCGATCGGCACGAAGGCGAGCGCGTCGACCGTCCACCGCCCGCGGATGCGCGTCCGGACGACGAGCCACGCCGCCACTGCGGCGAAGCGCGAGGACCACCGTCGACGTGCCCGACGGCCAGCGTGAGCGTGTTCCAGACCGAGCGCACCGTCGCGTCCTGCGCGAGGACGTCCGCGTAGTTGTCGAGGCTCATCCGCGACAGGGCGTCGACGGTCGGCGGCGCGTAGTAGGGCTGGGTCGAGGCGTAGACGAGGATGAGCAGCGGCAGAACGGAGGCGATCGCCAGGTACGCGTACGCGATCGACGCGACGGGCCAGCGCCACCGACCGAGATCCACGCGCGCCGGACGAACGGCGCCTCGTCCGGACACCGTCTGAAAGCGCCGCCGGCGCCGCGACAGCCGGGAGAGGACGAAGACGCCGAGCGTGGTGACGACGAGCAGCGCCATCGCGTACGCGCCGGCCTGCCCGAAGTCGGCCGGGTACCCGTTCAGCGTGCGCCAGATCCGCGACGTGAACACCCACACGCCTCCAGGGATGCCGAGGAGCGCAGGCACCTCGAACGCCTCGAGCGCACGGATGGCGACGAGCAGCACGGCGGCGAGGAGCGCCGGGCGGACGAGCGGGAGGGTCACGCGCCGGACGACCGACGGCAGGCGGGCGCCGCTCGCGAACGCGGACTCCTCGAGAGCGGGGTCCATCGCGCTGAACGCCGCCGCCATGATCAGGAACACGACCGGAGTGAGGTGGAGCCCTTCGACGAAGACCATCCCGCCGAGCCCGAACACGTTGAGCGCTTCCGGGCCGACGAGCGGCTCGAGCAGCCGGTTGATGAGGCCCGTGCGCGGGCTCGCGAGGAAGATCCAGGAGATCGTGTACAGCACGCCGGGGATGAGGAGCTGGACGAGCGTCAGCGCGACGACGAGCTTCCGCCCGGGGAGGTTGGTGCGGACGACGAGGTACGCGAGCGCCGTGCCGATGCCGACGCCGATCACCACGGTGCCGGCCGCGAACCAGAGCGAGTTGAGAGCGAGCTCTCCGAGCCCGACGGCGCCGTACGCCTCGCGGAAGTTGTCGAGGGTGAACGAGCCGTCGGTGACGAAGGCCGTCCAGACGAGATAGCCGATCGGGACGAGCGCGAGATACGCGAGGAGCAGCGCGACGCCCGCGACGAGCAGGTGCTCCGACCGGATGCGCGGCATACGCCGCGCGGGCTCACGCTCTACGACGACCATCGGTGTAGGGTGTCGCATCGCTCGGCCAGTCCGCGTCAATCGTGCTGTCTTCGCCGCCGCTCTCGTCGCGGTCGTCGTCGCCTCGCGGCGTGTGGCGGATCGACAGCGACACGAGCGAGCCGGCGCAGAGCCTCGACGACGTCCTCGCCTCCGTGAGCGGGCTGACGGGGAAGGCGCGGACGGACAAGCTCGTCGAGCTCGCCGCCGAGGAGGGCGGGAGCGTCGACGTGTACACGTCGAGCTCGGTCGACTACATGACCGAGCTGTCCGACGCGTTCGAGGACGCGTACGACCTCGACGTGTCGCTTGTACAGGACGAGCAGCGACGGTCTCGTCCAGCGAATGGTCGAGGAGGAGCAGGCCGGACTTTCACGGCTCAGACGTCGTCGAGACCAACACGCCCGCGCTGATCGGCGTCGACAACGAGGGGATCCTTGCGCCGTACACGCCTCCCAACATCGACAGCCTCGTCCCCGGATCGCTGGGGAAGAGCTGGGTCGGCGACAAGGCGAACACGTTCGTCGTCGCGTGGAACACCGACCGCGTGGCGAAGGGCGAGCAGCCCACGTCGTTCGAGGATCTGGCCGACCCGAAGTGGAAGGGGCGGCTCGTGCTCGAGGCCGACGACTCGGACTGGTACAAGGCCGTGTGGGAGCACCTCGTCGACTCGGGGAAGTCGCCGGCAGAAGCCGATCGGATCTTCGAGGCGATCGCGGCCAACGCCACGTTCGTCAACGGCCACTCGCTCATGACCGACCTCGTCGCCGCCGGTGAGTTCGACGTCGCGGCCAACGCGTACCTCCACACGGTGAAGGGGCTGCAGGAGAAGGGCGCGCCGCTCGCCTGGGAGCCACCGCTCGAGCCGCTCGTGACGCGCGCCGACGGGATCGCCGTCGTGCAGCAGGCGAAGCACCCCGCGGCGGCCCTCCTCTTCGCCGACTTCGTTCTCGACGAGGGGCAACAGATCTTCGCCGACTTCTTCCTCACCCCAGCGCGGAAGGATCTCAGCGTCCCGCCGTCGATCGAACAGGTCGCCGTCGACGTCCCGGACTACATCGCCCACGAGGACGAGTGGTCGAGCCGGTACGAGCAGCTCGTCGAGCTCGGCGAGCTGAGGCCCGACGAGCTAGCCGCGCCGCGCGGCCTTGACGTGGATCGGCAGCACCTTCGCCGAGGCCGTCGCGTAGGGCTCGCGGCGTACGACGCGTAGCGTCCCCGCGCCCCGCCAGATCTTCGAGACCTCCTCGGGCTGCGGGCCACCTTGTGCGAGGGCCGCGAGCACGACCTCGACGACCTGGCGCTCGTCGATCGCACCCACGCTCGGACTGACGACGACGGAGAGCGTCGGAAGCGCCTCGTCGACCTCCTCGACGAGCTGATAGTCGGTCGGCAGAGCCTCCGAAGCGTGCGGGGAGCTCGGTCTCGAGGAGCGCGAGCACGTCCCGGCCGCGTACCGTGACGCCCTCGCTCGTGAGCTTCTCGTAGCTGCGGATGCCGTGGAGATGCCGCGCGAAGCCCGAGCTCGCCGATGAGGCAGCCGCACGCGCGATCCTCGACGACCGCGTAGTCGTCGGTCTCGACGTTGATCATCAGCTTGGGAGAGCTGGGAAGAAGGGTCGTGAAGTGGAGCGCGCCGACCGTCTCTCCCGTCGTCTCGACGACACGCGGCCGCTGCACGATGGCGACCTTGTCGGCGAGGAGATGGACGTCGCCGACGGCCGTGGGCGCCGCGCACGACACGCCCGCGCGACCCAGCTCCGCCATGCTGTAGTCGGCGACGATCGTGCTTCCCGTCTCGTCGACGAGAGCTGCGCGGGCAGGCGTGAGCGGCTCGCCGCCGGCGCGAAAGAGCGTCCCCGAGATGTCGGCTCCGTGCTCGAGCGCGGCGCTGCACACACGCGCTGCGCTCCCGACCGTCGCGCTGAGCAAGGCGGGCGTTCCCCGGCGCGACTGCTCCTCGAGCCAGCGTGCGACCCGAATCGCCTCGGAGAACGGCACGTGCTCGGGCCTCGGCACCGGCGTCGCCCAGATCCGCGCGGCGAGGAGGGCGTAACCCGCCAGGAGGGCGTCCTGCGCGCGAAACGGCCTCTGCCCGACGGCCGTCTGCGAGAACCACTTCTCGAGCGGGCGGCGTTGCCGCGCGCTCCGGAGCGCGTTGTTGACCGCAGTGCGGGTTGGCCACGGACGCCAGATCGCCTCCGGGCGGGCGCCTGCTTCGTGAGCGAGCAGGAAGAGCGTGTAGTAGACGGCGCTCTGCTCGAAGTGCGCGGCGTTGATGAGCACCTTCCGCCCGGCGCTTCGCGACCCACCGGTCGACGCACTCCACGTCGCCGCCGCCAGCGGGTTGTCGAAGTCGGTGTCGCGCACTGCGAACGAGAGGCCGCCGCGCTCGACCGCCTTGTGCCCTCGGAACTCGTCGACGCTGACGTGTACCCCGGCGTCGTAGAGCCGTTCGAGGGTGCGGTCGACGCCGTCGTCGGCCACGAGACGAGCGATGTCGCCGTGCTCGATGCCCGCATGCGCCAACAGCCGCGCGTACGGGCTCGAGGCTTGCGCGAACACCGCCGCGTTCGAGCACGTCGAGGAACGACCGCTCGCGGCCAGCAAGGCCTCGCTCGATCCGGGCGATGCACTCGGCATCGGTCAGCGGCGTCCGGAGGAAGCTCCGGACCGCGGAGGCATGCTGGACGAAGTCGCTGGCCGCAGACCGCATCGGGCTCAGAGAGGGATGTTGCCGTGCTTTCGCGCCGGCCGTGGCACGCGCTTCGTTCGGGCCGTCTCGAGCGCGTCGATGAGCACCGGCCGCGTTCGCCTCGGCTCGATCACGTCGTCGACGTACCCTCGCTCGGCGGCGACGTACGGGTTCGCGAAGCGCTCGCGATAGTCGTCGATGAGCTCGCTGCGGCGCGCGACGGCGTCATCCGCCTCCGCCAGCTCGTGGCGGAACACGATGTTGACGGCGCCTTCCGGCCCCATCACCGCCACCTCCGCCGTCGGCCATGCGAAGTTGAAGTCGCCGCGGATGTGCTTCGAGCTCATGACGTCGTATGCCCCGCCGTACGCCTTGCGCGTGATGACCGCCAGCTTGGGGACGGTCGCCTCCGCATACGCGTAGAGGAGCTTTGCGCCGTGGCGGATGATTCCGCCCCACTCCTGATCCGTCCCCGGAAGGAAGCCCGGGACGTCGACGAACGTGACGAGCGGGATGTTGAAGGCGTCACACGTGCGGACGAAGCGCGCCGGCCTTCACCGACGAGTCGATGTCGAGGACGCCCGCGAGCGAGCGTGGCTGATTGCCGACGATCCCCACCGCATGGCCGCCGAGGCGGCCGAATCCGCAGACGATGTTCTCCGCGTACCGCTCGTGCACCTCGAGGAAGTCGCCGTCGTCGACGACGAGCTGGATCACGCGCTTGATGTCGTACGGCTTTGCCGGATCGTCGGGGACGAGCGTGTCGAGCTCGGCCTCCTCGCGGTCGCGGGGATCGGCCGGCGCCGACGAGGGCGCCTGCTCGAGGTTGTTCTGGGGCAGGAACGACAGGAGATAGCGCGCGTCCTCCAGGCACGCCTCCTCGCTCGCGCTCGTGAAATGCGCGACCCCGGACGCGTGGCGTGGGCCGTGGCGCCGCCGAGCTCCTCGAAGGTGACCTCCTCGCCCGTCACGGTCTTCACGACATCAGGCCCGGTGATGAACATGTACGACGACTCCTCGACCATGAGCACGAAGTCGGTGATGGCGGGCGAGTACACCGCGCCGCCCGCACACGGGCCCATGACGATGCTGATCTGCGGAACGACACCCGAGGCCTGGACGTTCCGCCAGAAGATCTCGGCGTAGCCGGCGAGCGAGACGACGCCTTCCTGGATCCGCGCGCCGCCCGAGTCGTTGATGCCGATCACCGGGCAGCCGTATTGCACGGCCAGATCCATCACCTTGCAGATCTTGTCCGCGAAGACCTCGGAGAGCGAGCCGCCGAAGATCGTGAAGTCCTGCGAGAAGACGAAGACCTTGCGGCCGAAGATCGTCCCGTAGCCGGTGACGACCGCGTCCCCCCACGGACGCCGGTCGCGCATGCCGAACTCGACCTCGCGATGCCGCACGTAGCGGTCGAGCTCGACGAATGATCCGGGGTCGAGCAGCTTCTCGACGCGCTCCCGCGCGAGCAGCTTCCCCTGCGTGCGCTGACGCTCGACGGCCTTCTCCGTCCCTTGGTGGAGGGCTTCATCTCGGAGCTCGGCGAGCTGCTCGATCTTCGCCTGCGTCGAATCGTGGCTCTTCGCCATGGGCCTATAGTCTCAAACGTGGATCCGTGGACACGGGTCGAGCGCTCGACGATCTTCCCGTACCGCGACGGGCAGGTCGGTGACTTCTCCTACGCGCGCGACGGCCACCCGACGGGGCTCGCCGCGGAGGAGGCGCTCGGAACGCTCGACGGCGGCCAGGCGCTCCTGTTCGCGTCGGGCTTGGCCGCGGCCGCCGCAGCGCTGCTCGGGTTGCTTCGTTCCGGGCAGACGGTGGCGCTCGCGAGCGACGCGTACTACGGCGTCGGCGTCCTCGTCCGGGATCTCGAGCGGTGGGGGCTTCGCTGTGTCGAGTTCGACCAGACCGGCCCGCCGCCGCCCGACGCCGACCTCGTCTGGATCGAGGCGCCGTCGAACCCGCTGCTCACCTTTCCGGACTTCGAGGCCGCGGCGGCCCATCCGGCGCCGGTCCTCGTCGACGCGACCGCCTCGACGCCCGTGCTCTGCCGGCCGCTCGAGCACGGCGCAGACATCGTCCTCCACAGCGCGACGAAGTACCTCGGCGGGCACCACGATCTTCTGCTCGGCGCGCTCGTCTGTCGCGACGAAGCCGACTACGAGCGCCTCCTCGACCTCCGCACGCACACGGGCGGCGTCGCCACGCCCGACGCGGCCGCCCTCCTGCTCCGGAGCCTCGAGACGCTACGGCTGCGCGTCGAGCACCAGTCCGCGTCGGCGCTCGACCTCGCCGGGCGCCTGAGCGCGCACGCGACGGTCGAGCGCGTGCGCTATCCCGGCCTCGGCCCCGATCCGCGGGCAGCACGCTGGATGAGCGGCGGCTTCGGCGGCCTGCTGTCCTTCGACGTGCGCGGGGACGCGGAGGCCGTCGAGCGATCGGTCGCGACGATCACGAACGCGACGAGCCTCGGCGGCGTGCGCTCGACGATCGAGTCGAGGCGCCGCTGGGAGGGCGAGCGCGTCCCGGAGGGCCTCCTGCGGCTGAGCGTCGGCCTCGAGGACGTCGATGAGCTGTGGGCCGACCTCGAGCAGGCTCTCGCTCGCGCCTAGAGCCGGATCGCTGATGGCAGGTCAGCTGGCGTCTCGTTACGATGGTGCGGCGAGGCAACCGACGACGAGCTACGTCACGGCTTACGCAGTCCCACGGCGGACGGGCCGACGCAGGATGGTGGGATCGGATTCGCGGGCACAGCCTCGGCTGGGCTAACGGCGCGGGCCGATGACGGTCGACGCTCATCGGGTTCGTCAACGTTGCCTCGGGACGGTGGCGATGCACGCGTTCCTCATCGACACCAAGGTTCGCGCTCGGACCACGCGAGCGACGTGGCATCGGCACCAATCTCGGTCCGCAAGATCGCCGCTTCGCCATGCGCAAGGACGCTCGCGGTGCGAGTGGCTTGACGGTGGACTATCGACGGCCACCTCGCCCCGTTCTACGACGAGGCATGCGGCTTCGTGCCGACTGCCTGAGCGCGGGCTCATTCAGTCTCTCTCGAGACGCTCGACTCGAGCAACTGAAGCCGGAGGAGGGACTCGAACCCACGGCCTGCTGATTACAAATCAGCTGCTCTACCAGCTGAGCTACTCCGGCATCGGAGCCAGCCTAGCGGGCACCCGCGGGGAACGTCACCCCGCTCCAGCGCTCACCGTACGTCGCCGCCAGCACGGCGCCGTCCGGCGCACGGGCGACGAACCCGAGCGGCGCGACCGTCTGTCCATCCACGTCGGCGGCCTTCGACGGGCTCCAGTTGGCGACGACGGTCAGCCCACCCTCGTAGGTCGTCTGCGTCACGCCCGGCGAGACGTCCTTGAACGCAGCGACACGGCGACCCGCGTACTGCGGACCGAGCGTGCGCTGCACCTTGCCGACGAGATCGACCCACGGGCTGTCGAGCGAGCCGGTCTGCCCGTCCCAGGTGTACGAGAGGACGAGCCCGAACGCGAGGTTGAAGGTCAGCACCTCGGGATCCGTCGTCATCGTCTCCTCGTAGAGGTCGTGCTGATAGAGGAGCGCCTTGTCGCCGAAGAGGTAGCCGGCGAGCGGGAACGGCTCCCAGTTGCCCTGCCCGAAGCGGAGGTTCGGCCACTCGAACTGGCGCGACATCTGCAGCACGCCGCCGTGGAAGCCGGTGAACGACTCGGCCAGCCGGTCCCAGCCGTCCTCCACCATCACGCAGCGGTCGCGGTAGGGCGCGAAGAGCGTCAACCAGCCGTCGTAGTACGCGAGCGGAGTCGGGGACGCCGGATTGAAGTCGCGACGCCACGGCCGCGCCCCGATCTGGTCGAAGAACACGCAGTCGGCTGCGACATCGCTTCTCCACTCCTCGAGCACGCGATCGATACGGGCGCGCACGGCCGGCACGTGGGGCGACACGATCCAACCGACCTTGTCGCCGAACGTCTCGGTTGCCGGCGTTCCTGACCGCGACTGCACCGCGATGTCCTTCGGCGCGAGGGTGGCCGGAAGGCCGTCGATGCTCGGCGAGTACGTGTCCCACCAGCTGACGTTGAGATAGGGCATCACCAGCTGGCCGAGCGCGTGGGCGTCGGCGATCACGCCGTTGAGATCCGCGGTCGTTCCCCACTGGGAGTCCGGCGGGAGGAAGTCCGGGTAGCGCTCGTCGAACCCACCCTCCTGGAACGCGACGGGGTGGATGAGCGCGGGCTGCGGCAGGCGGCGGAGATTCGGCGCCCAGTCCGCGAAGCGCGGCAGCCCCTTCCACAGGTCGGCCTTCACGAGCGGCGCGCGGGTGAGCGTCGAGAGCCGTGGGCCGCCGAGCTTCTCGGCGAGCGACGGATACCTGTCGATGCCGTTGTCGCGCCGATACGCGCCGATCGACTGCTCGATCGAGCCGCCGACGCGGATCCGCACGGTCGGGCTCCGCCAGCTCTTGCCCGCCTCCGTCCACGTCTGAAAGACGTGCGTCGCGCAGAACGCAGCGTCGCCGCACGGCGACGCCTCACCGCCGCGGACGAAGCCGAGGTCGACGGGAGCGACCGGCGCAGGCGATGGGTTCACGCTGTAGAGCGCGATGTGGCTGCGGCCAAGGTCGGCTGCGAGGAAGTCGGCGAACGCCCAGCGCGACGGGTACGTCTCGACGTTGCGGTGCGGGCCGTCGAAGAAGCCACCTTCGAGGCGGAGGCCGGGCAGGAACGTCGGCGTGTAGCCGCTGGTGACGCGAAGCGCGTTCAGGTAGAGGTCGGCAGGGAAGAGCACGGCCGAGAGCGGGTACTCCACCGACGACTCGAGGCTCAGCCGGAGGTCGAAGGAGCTGCTGCGCGCGACGAGCACGACGGTCGCGTCGACCCCGGGTCCGCCGGGACTACTCTCGTACCGGAGCGTGAGCGTCGCCGTCGGAGCCGACCAGCGATACGTGAAGCGGTCGTTGCCGCCACGCCCGAAGCCACAGCCGCCGGCGCTGACTCCCGTTGTCTGCTTGGCAGCCCACAGGCAGCCGTTCTGACCCCTGACGAGCCGCGTCCCGGTCCTGCGGTCGAGGAGATCCAGAATCTCGCCGTTCTCCTTGCTCAACGTCAGCCGGTAGCCCGGCGCCGTGAGCACGAGGACGTCGGGGCTCTTCGTCACGAGCCTCACCGACAGGGCCGGTGCGACGGGCTTCGGCGTGGCCGCAGGGCGGCCGGCAGCGGAACCCGCGACGAGCAGGCACGCCAGCCCGACAACCGCTCCCAGGAAGGCCCGCGTCACTGACGCGGGAGGCTACCGGCTCGTCGGCGGCGGGCTACGACAGTACGGCGCGGGACTGCTGGTGCATGACGATCTTCCGCTTCACCCGCTGCAACGCGTTGTCGATCGTCTTCGTGTCGCAGCCGAGCTCGACCGCCATCTGGTCGTAGGAGTTGCCCTCGAGATAGAGACGGAGCGCATCAGCCTCGAGCCTGGACAGCCCGCTGCCGAGACAGAAGACGAGGCTCCGGAGCTCCTCTGTCGAGATCACCTGAACCGACGGCTCGTCGACGTGCGACCCGGGTAGGGCGTCGCCGAGCGTGCAGTCCGAGTCCGGATCCTGGCCGGCGGGCGTATGGCTGAACGAGATGTACTGATTGAGCGCCTGGTGCTTGTACCGCGTCGCCGTCTTGATCGCCGTGATGATCTGCCGCGTCACACAGAGCTCGGCGAAGCTTCGGAACGACGTCTCCTTGTCGGGGCGGAAGTCCCGCACCGCCTTCCAGAGGCCGATGAGGCCCTCCTGAATGAGGTCATCCGACTCCCCACCGGCAAGGAAGTACGAGCTCGCCTTCATCCGGACGAAGCCGGTATAGCGACGGATGAGCTGCTCGCGGGCGCCCTCGTCCCCGTTGCGCACACGCATGACGAGCTGGAGGTCTTCGAGCTCACGCTTCGCCTTCTGCGCCGTCCGAACCGCGGTCTGTGGCCGGGCTGCCAATGCGGTCTCCCCCTGTCGCCGGGCTGCTCCTTCGCGTGTCTGCCCCTGCCGCGAAAGTCTCACCCTCAAGTTGAGGCGCAAAGATAGCAGGGTCCGCCCGGCGTTACAAGGGTACTTGCAAATTTACAAGACGCTAGTCCTGGCCGCGCCTGAGCCGCTCGAGCGCAGCACGCGTTTCCGCGTCAACGCGGTCTTCGAGGCGAGATGCCGTTCCCTCCTCGTGGCGGGCCGGCTCGACCTCACGGAGGAAGCCCGCCGACGAGCGTTTGCGCACCTCGTGCCCGGACGTGCCGCGAACGGCCGCGTCCGACGAGACGAGCATGACGACCTCGGTCGCGCGGTGCTCCGCGGCGAGGCGCTCGAGCGCCGTGTCCGCATTCGCCGCGTAGCGCACTTCGAGCCGGCCGATCGAACGGTCGGCGCCGCCACCATCGAAGACGACGACGCCTCGGGCGCCGCGCTCGGCGACATAGCCCGCCAGCAGGTCGACGAGCTCGTCGGGGCTCTCGAAGCCGCCCGCGTGGAGGAGGTTGTACCCGTCGAAGAGGTACAGCGAGGGATCGGTCACGCCCGCCTCTGCCGCCGAGCCTCGAACAGCACGAGCGCGGCCGCGACGCTGACGTTGAGCGACTCGACGACACCCGCGAGCGGTATCGCCACCTCCGCGTCGCACATGCGGCGAACGAGAGGCCGCAGCCCCGTTCCCTCGGCGCCGAGCACGAGGACGACGCCGCCGGACAGATCGGCATCCCACATCGCCACCTCGGCCCCCGTCGTGGCGCCGTAGACCCACAGGTCGGGGCGCTTGACCTCCTTCAGGTACCGCGCAAGGTTGGTGACGACGGCGACCGGAAGATGCTCGACGGCTCCCGCGGACGCACGGCACACAGCCGGCGTGACCCGCGCCGCACGATGCGCGGGCACGACGACGCCACTCGCGCCGGCCCCCTCCGCGCTGCGGCAGACGGCGCCGAGGTTGTGCGGGATCGGTGACACCGTCGAGCGCAACGACGAGCGGCGCGAGCCGGCGACGAGCGCGAACGGGTCGGCATAGCGGTACGGCTCGCAGAGCGCGACGACTCCCTGGTGATCGGGCGTCGCGGCCAGCTCGGTGAGCGACCGCTCAGGCTCGCGCTGCACGCGAGGGCCACCTGCGTTCTCCTCGAGCCACGGCTCGGCGGCGAGCGCCCGCTCGGTCGCATGGAGCTCGAGCACGGCGCGCGGCCCTCGGAGCGCCTCGCGGACGGCGCGCCGCCCGTAGACGAGGTCAGGCGTCATCGCGGCACGAGGCGAAACCCGCCGGCGTCGTCCCTGACCTCCCAGCCGAGCCCTTCGATCTCCTCGCGGATCCTGTCCGCTTCCGCGAAGTCCTTGCGCGACCTGGCGTCCTCCCGTGCGGCAGCCAGCTCACGCACCGCATCGGGCGCCTCCACCGCCGCCGCCGAGCGACGCGAGGCCGAAGATGCCGAGTCCGCGCATGAGCAGCTCGTGGTCGCGCCACTCGTGGAGCACCGCCAATGCGGCCGGAGTCGAGAAGTCATCTTCGAGGCAGGCGGCGAACTGCTCCCACGCGCCAGAGGGCGCCGGCTGCGACGGCGAGCGAAAGACGTTGCGGAAGGACTCCGCCTGCGCCGCCGCCTGGCGCATCGTGTCGTCGGCGTAGTCGAGCGGCTTGCGCCAGTGCGCTCCGAGGAACAGGAGGAGAAGCGCCTCGCGACCCCACTCGTCGAGCGCCGATCGCAACGTGACGACGTTGCCGAGCGACTTCGACATCTTCTCGCCGACGAAGCGGAGCATGCCGTTGTGCATCCAGATCGTGGCGAACTCGCGGCCGGCGCCGCGCGATTGCGCGATCTCGTTCTCGTGGTGCGGGAAGACGAGGTCGATGCCGCCGCCGTGGATCTCGAACGCAGGGCCGAAGTGCTTCTCGGCCATCGCCGAGCACTCGATGTGCCAGCCCGGCCGCCCGGCGCCCCACGGCGACTCCCACGACGTGTCCTCGCCGGGCTTCGTCCGCTTCCAGAGCGCGAAGTCACGGGGATCCTCCTTCAGCGGGTTCGGCTCTTGATCCTCGAGCTGGTCGAGCCGCTGGTTCGAGAGCGCCCCGTACTCGGGGAAGCGCGCCACGCGGTAGTAGACATCGCCGTCGACCGCGTACGCGAGCTCGCAGGCGACGAGCTCCTCGATGAGCGCGACCTGGTCGGCGATGGTCTCGGTCGCGCGCGGCTCGTGATCCGGCCTGCCGAGGCCGAGATCGTCCGTGTCCTCGAGGTACCACGCGGTCGCGTCGCGCGCGAGCTCGGCGCTCCGGCCCGGGCGCGGCGTCGTAGATCTTGTCGTTGACGTCCGTGATGTTCTCGACGAGCGTCACGTCGTATCCCGTCTCCGCGAGCCAGCGGCGAAGCCACATCGAGATCACGAACGGCCGCGCGTTGCCGACGTGGATCCGCTGGTAGACCGTCGGGCCGCAGAAGTACATGCGGACCGGCCCGGGTACCGGAGGCAGCTCGATCTTCTCCCGCTGGAGCGTGCTATAGAGCCGCATCGACCCTCCTCAATGCCTCGTCGCGCGGCAGCGCGTGGAGCACGGTCCAGAGCTCGGGGCCACGCTCGGCGCCTGTGAGGGCGAGCCGGAGCGCCTTGAGATTCCCACCGACCGCCTTGAGCTCTCGGATCGTCGTCCGCGGGTCGCCGTCGTCGAGCTCACGGAACCGCTCGAGCGTCGGGCGCGCGTCGTCGGGCAGCGTCACCGGCGCCGGGTCGAGGATCTGACGGGCGAACGCCCGCGCCTCGTTCAGATCGCGCGCGCCACGCAGCGCAGGAACGAGCTCGAGGGAGACGCCGACGCGCCGCGCGATCTCGTCGTCCGTCATCGCGGCGATCGCCTCGACGGCGAGCCGCCGGATGCGTGCCTCGTCGAAATGGACGTCGTGCCGAGGAAGGCCGAGCTCGTCGAGATACGCACGGACGGCTTCCGGCGGGAATGCCGGCGTCGCGCAGGTCGGCGATCGACGAGAGGGGATCGCGCTTCGAGAGCTTCTTCCCGTCCGGGCCGAGGATCAGGCCGTGGTGGATGTACTCGGGCGGGCGCGCGCCGAGAGCCTCGGTGAGCCGACGGTGAAGGTCTTCGTTCGGACGATGATCCGAGCCACGGATGACGTGCGTGATCTCGAAGTCGATGTCGTCGACGACCGACGCGAGGTGGTACGTCGCGGTCCCGTCCGGGCGTCGGAGCGTGATGCGTTCGAACCGATCCGACCCGAGTCGCTCCGCCGCGTCGCGATATGCGTCCTGACGCTCGCTCTGACGGACTGGCCCCTCCTCCCACGTGATCCCGAGCCACTCGAGGTCGCGCACGATCGCCTGCTCGCCGTCCGGGACGTTCCGGGCGGCGTCGGTGTCGTCGATGCGCAGGAGCATCCAGTCGCCGAATGCGCGGTTCGCGACCACCGTCAGCGCGTTGCCGACGTGGAGCGAGCCGGTCGGGCTCGGCGCGAAGCGAACGCGTGGCATGACGCCAGTATTACGAGCGCGGCAGCAGGTCTTCGGCCGCGAGGGCCGCGAGCGCACGCTCGCGCAGCTCGGCGGCTGCGCGGTCCACGACCGTGGGACGAGGCGCGTACCCGCTGACCGTCAGCCACGTCCTCGTCTCGCCCACGTCCGACACGAAGACGGACACGTCGTCGAGCTTCGGCTCGCTCAGATCCGCCGCGATGCGCGCGAGCACTGCGCGTGCGTCGTCCACGGACGCTCCGAGAGCGATCGGCACACGTACCGACACGAGGCGGCGTGGATCCTCGAGCGAGCGGTTGACGACGGTGGACGTGATCATCTGAGAGTTGGGGACGAACGCCGTCAGTCCCTGGTCCGTGCGGACGACCGTGTGGATGAGCGTGATCTCCTCGGCCGTCCCCGTGACGTCGCCCACCGATATCCGGTCGCCGATGCGCACGGGCTGCGTGAGGCTGAGCAGGATGCCGGCCCCGATGTTGCCGAGCGGCACGCTGAAGGCGACGCCGATGACGAGGGCGATGAAGGCGCTCGACGCGATGAGGGTCCTCGCGATCTGCTCGGTCGACGGGAAGATCTCGAGCACGCTCCAGATGACGACCACGACGACGAAGACGAGGATCACGCGCCGCAGCACCATCAGGCGCGTCCGCAGACGAGCCACGTAGTCCGCCGGCTTCGTCTTTGCCATCCGGTCGACGTACCGGTCGAAGACGATGCCGAGCACCACGCGGAGCACGATCACCAGCACGAGGCCGGCGATCGCGGTGATGAGCGCCTGCCACGCTCGGTCGGACATCACGGCATCACCCTGTCGGCCGAGAGATGCCAGCGCCGCGGTGCGATCAGCTCCTCGCGCCTCGGCGGGGCCCCACGAGCCCGGCGCGTAGGACAGGAGCTCGGGAGGATCGTCGAGAAGCGGCGCCGCCACGTCCCACAGCCGCTCGATCCCGTCTCCCCGCGTGAACAGCGTCTGGTCGCCGAGCATCGCGTCGTGCACGAGGCGCTCGTACCCTTCGAGCTCGCGCTGTCCGAACGCGCTGTCGTAGTTGAACGTCATCGCCACCTCGCGCAAGCGAACGTCGGGGCCAGGCTCCTTGGCCAGGAAGAACGCGGAGATCGACCCGGGATCCTTGAAGTCGATGACGAGCTCGTTCGGCCGCGAGTCCCCCGGCGAGTCGCCGGCGAGCTGGAACATCCGAAGCGGAGGCTCGCGGAACGCGAGCGTGATCGCCTGGCAGCTCTCCGCGAGCGACTTGCCGGTACGCAGGAAGAAGGGCACGCCGGCCCAGCGCCAGTTGTCGATCTCGACGGCGAGGGCGACGAACGTCTCCGTCTCGGACGCGGGGTCGACGCCCTCCTCGGAGCGGTACCCCTCGTACTGGCCCCGGACGACGCGACTGGGATCGAGCGGCTTCACCGAGTCGAAGACCTTGGACGTCTCGTCCCGGACAGCCCTCTCGGCGAGCGAGGTCGGCGGCTCCATCGCAATGAAGCCGAGCACCTGGAAGAGATGTGTCACGACCATGTCGCGGAACGCGCCGGTCGACTCGTAGAAGCCGGACCGTCCGGCGACGGTCAGCGTCTCCGGCACGTCGATCTGCACGTGATCGACGTGATCTCGATTCCAGATCGGCTCGAAGAGGCCGTTCGCGAAGCGCAGGGCGAGAATGTTCTCGACCGACTCCTTCCCCAGGAAGTGGTCGATGCGGAACACGTCCCGCTCGGGGAACACGGCGTGGACAGCCGCGTTGAGCTCCTTCGCGGACACGAGATCGTGGCCGAACGGCTTCTCGACGATGATCCGCGCGCGCGCCGCAAGCCCTGTCGCGCCAAGCATCGCGACGGCCCCGGTGAAGGCGGACGGCGGGATGGCGAGGTGGTAGAGGCGGAGCGGCTCCCCACCCATCTCGCGTTCGGCATCTGCCACCGCCGCAACGAGCGCCGATGCGTCGTCGCCGTCGGCCGTCGCGAACGAGAGGTTGGCCACGAACGCATCCCATTCCGGGCCGGACGGCGTCGCGCATGCCTCGTTCCTCGACGGACGAGCGCGCCCGCTCACGGAAGGCGTCGTCGGTCAGCGCGCTCGCTGGCCGGGAGACGCCGATCACGCGGTAGCGCTCCGGCATGAGTCCCGTGCAGTGGAGGTTGAAGAGACCCGGGAGGAGCTTCCGTTTTGCGAGATCGCCCGTCGCGCCGAACAGGATGATGACGTGGTCGTCGGGTCGCCGGCGCGCGTCGCCTGTCATCGAGGCGCCTCTGCAGTGTTCGCGACCGCGACCAGCCGCCGGTAGGCCGCGGCCAGATCGTCCTGCCAGAAGATCGCGCTGCCCGCCACGAGCAGGTCGGCACCGGCGGCGCTCAATTCGGCGGCGTTATCGGCCGAAACGCCCCCGTCCACTTGGACGAGCACGGTGTCAGACACCGACGCTCGCAGATGTGCGATGCGTGCAGGGGCTTCTGGCAACAGGACCTGGCCGGAGAGGCCAGGATGGATGCTCATGCAAAGCGCCACGTCCGCTTCGGCCGCGTCCACTGCCGCGACGGCATCCGCCACGGCCGTGTCCGGATTGAACGCCACACCGACGCCGAGCCCGAGATCGCGCGCCGCGCGCGCGGCGCGCGCGGGATCGTCGACCGCCTCGACGTGGAACGTGACGCTGTCGCCTCCGGCCTTCTGGATGCTCGCGAAGTGGCGCTCGGGCTCCGACACCATCAGGTGGCAGTCGAGCATGCCTCCGGCGTCGTGAACCCGCTCGGCGATCGACCGGAGAACGACCGGGCCGATCGTGATCTCCTGGATGAAATGCCCGTCGCCGACGTCGAACTGGAAGACGCGCGCCCGTCCGCGAGCAGCACGTCGAGCTGCTCGCCGAGGCGCGCAAAGTCCGCCGCGTAGATCGACGGCTCGACCGTCACACGCCCCGCTGTCCGCTCCGCCCAGCCCACCTGCCTACAGTATCCGGGTGAGCATCGAGAACGAGAAGCGCCTCGTCGCCGCGGCAGCGGCCGAGCTCGTCGAGGACGGCATGGCTGTCGGGCTCGGCACCGGGTCGACGGTGGCCCACTTCCTCCCCGCGCTCGCGGCGCGCGGCCTTTCGTTGCGCTGCGTCGCCACGTCGCTCGCAACCGAGCAGGCTGCACGGGAGCTCGGGCTTCCCGTCGAGCCGTTCGACACGCTGGCCGAGCTCGACCTCGCTGTCGACGGCGCCGATCAGATCGCAGCCTGACGGCTGGGTCGTCAAGGGCGGCGGAGGAGCGCACACGCGCGAGAAGATCGCCGCCGCGGCGGCCGACCCGGTTCGTCGTCATCGCCTCGTCAGACAAGGTCGTCGAGCGGGTGGCACCGCCCGTGCCGGTGGAGCTCGCGCCGTTCGGTCTCAAGGCCACGCTCCGCGCGCTCGGCGACGTCGCTCTGCGCGATGCGCCCCCGACTCCAGATGGTGGGATCGTCGCCGACTACCACGGTCCGATCGACGACCCGGCAGCAGTCGCCGCCTGGCTCGATGCGACGCCCGGAGTCGTCGGGCACGGCCTCTTCGCCCCGGAGCTCGTGACGGAGATCATGGTCGCGACGGGCGACCGGGTCGCTCGCCGCGCCCCGTAGGATCAGCGCACATGCTGCGGCGGCTGCTCTACGCGTGGATCGTCAACGTCGCGGCGATCTGGATCGCATCCGTGTTCGTCACTGGAGTCGACTACGCGGAGGACTACTGGATCCTCATCGTCACCGGCCTCGTGTTCAGCCTCGTGAACATGCTCGTCAAGCCCGTCGTGAAGCTCCTCGCGCTGCCTGTCGTGATCGTCACGCTCGGCATCGCACTGTTCTTCGTCAACCTCCTCATGCTCTACATCACCGCCTGGATCGTCCCGGGCTTCGACCTCGAGACGTTCATGGCTGCCATCTGGGCGACCGCCGTGGTGACGGTGGTCAACTGGCTGCTGCAGGGCGTCTTCGACTTTGGCGCGCGAAGCTGACCCCGAGGTAAAGCGGGTACTGCTCGCGTGGTACCGCGACAACGCCCGCGCCGTCCCGTGGCGAGACACGCGTGACCCGTACGCGATTCTCGTCCGGGAGGTGATGCTCCAGCAGACGCAGGTCGACCGCGTCATCCCCTACTGGACGGCGTGGCTCGAGCGGTGGCCGACGGTCGAGTCGCTTGCCGAGGCGTCGCCGGCGGACGTCATCCGCGCGTGGCAGGGGCTCGGCTACAACCGCCGCGCCGTCAGCCTTCACCGTTCCGCGCGCGAGATCAGAGACAACGGTTGGCCGGCCGACCTGACGGAGCTGCCAGGCGTCGGCCGCTACACCGCCGACGCGGTCGCGTGCTTCGCGCTCGGCGAGCCGGTGCTGCCCGTCGACGTCAACGTCCGCCGCGTGTCGGAGCGGACGGCTCTTGCGTTCGACCACGAGTGCGCCGAGGCGCTGATGCGACTCGGCGCGGCCGTCTGCCTGGCGCGAATCCCACGCTGCGACCGCTGCCCGCTGGCCGAGCGCTGCCCGTCGCGAGGCCAACGCTTCGAGCCGGCGCGAAAGCAGCCGACGTTCGAGGGGTCGTTCCGGCAGCGGCGCGCGATCACGTTGCGACGCGTAGCTGCCGGGCCGTGGGCGAAGGCCGCGCTCGACGCGGAAGCGGTTGCGGCACTCGCTCGCGACGGCCTCGTCGAGGTGGAAGACGGACTAGTCCGACTGGCGCAGTAGCGCGACCGCCTGCGCGGCGAGACCTTCGCCGCGACCCGTGAAGCCGAGACGATCCGTCGTCGTCGCCCGAACCGACACGCGATCGGCGGGAACGTCGAGAGCGGCGGCGAGGCGGCTCTGCATCTCGCCGGTGAGCCCGGCGATCCTCGGCTCCTCACCGACGAGGACGCAGTCTGCGTTGACGAGCTCGAGCCCCGCGCTGCGGATCCGTGTCCACGCCTCGCGCAGCAGCTCGAGCGAGTCCGCTCCCCGGTACGCCTCGTCGTCCGAGGGGAAGAGCGACCCGATGTCGCCCATGCCAGCGGCGCCGAGCAAGGCATCCGTGAGCGCGTGGGCGATGACGTCGCCGTCCGAGTGGCCGACGAGCCCGCGCGGGTGGTCGATCGCCACGCCGCCGAGGACGAGCGCGACACCGTCGCCGAACGCGTGGGCGTCGACTCCGATGCCGACGCGGTACCCCATCAGCCGAGCGGCGCCTGGCGTCCGACGCGACCGTCGAAGACGGTGACCGTCTCGCATCCGGCCGCGCGCGCGAGCGCGAGCGCCTGATCGAAGTCCGCGCCCACGAGGTCCGGCTCGTGCGCGTCCGAGGCGAGGGTGATCGGCGTGCCTGCGCGGACGCACGCCTCGAGCAGCGCGGCGTCCGGATAGAGCTCGCCGACTGGCTTTCGGAGCCCGGCCGTCGAGATCTCGATCGCGACGCCCGACGCCGCGATCGCGAGAGCGGCCTGGCTGTGAAGCGTGGACAGCAGCGGCTCCTCCGGGCGACGCCCGAAGATCTTCGGCAGGTCCGGGTGCGCGAGGACGTCGACCGAGCCACCGGCGGCGAGCGAGCAGAGGGCATCGACGTACGCCTGCCAGACCTCGTCGACGGTCATCACCTCGAAGGCGCCGGGCACCATGTCGACGGCGATGCGGTCGAGCCAGTGGACGGAGCCGAGGCAGAAGTCCCACGGATACGGCGCGAGCAGCTCCGTCAGGCGCTCCTGCCGCTCGCCGACGTAGTCGACCTCGATGCCGAGCTTCACGGGCAGGCCGGCGCGCTTCGCTTCGAGCACCGCGTCGCAGTACTCGTCGAGGTCGTAGACGCAACGGTCAGAGAGGTACGGCACCTCCCAGATCTCGGCGGTCTGGCGGAAGTAGTAGACGTGCTCGGTGAAGCCGATCTCGTCGACCCCGCGCGCGAGCGCGGTCTCGATGAAGGGCGGCACGGCATCCAACCGGAACGCCACGTCGCCGGCGTCGTCCCGCAGGTGCATGTGGTAATCGACGATCACGCGTGCTCCGCAGCATGAAGGAGCCCTTCGACGTACGCGAGGTCGTCGGGCGTCGTGATCTTGAGCAGCCGTGGAT
Source organism: uncultured Actinomycetes bacterium (assembly GCA_963724675.1). Taxonomy (GTDB): domain Bacteria; phylum Actinomycetota; class Thermoleophilia; order Gaiellales; family Gaiellaceae; genus PALSA-612. The sequence goes on from CAVRVP010000002.1 coordinate 582,305, forward strand.
CGCCTTCGACGATGCCGACGCGACCACCGCGAGCTTCGACGGCGCTCGCGCAGTCGCTGCTCGACACGTCGCCATCGAGGGCGGCGCGGAGCACGGAGGCGGAGAACGCCTGCGGCGTCTGGGCGATCACGAGGTCGTCGCGAGGGACCGTCTCGACGACGGCGCTACCGTCGACGCGCTTCACGGTGTCCGCAACCGCGATGGCCGGAACGACACCGTCCCAGCCGCCCCCGAGCGCAGTGAGCACGCGGTCGATGACGTCGTCGGAGAGAAGCGGCCGTGCTGCGTCGTGGACGAGCACCGCTGCGGCATCGTCCGGGACCTCGCTCAACCCGCACCGAACGGAATCCGACCGTGTCGCCCCGCCCGGGACGGCCTGCGCCACCTTTCCCGCGCCGAGCTCCTCCGCGAGCAAGACGGCTGGCTCCTCCCACCCGGCGGGAACGACGAGGACGATCCCGTCCACCCATTCCGACCTATCGAGACGCTCGATGCTCTCGGCCAGCAGCGGCCGGCCGCGGAGCCCCACGAACGCCTTCGGCACCACCTGGGCAAGCCGTTCGCCGCTTCCTGCCGCGACGACGACCGCCCAGGTGCTCATCGAGAGATGCGCTACGCGCCGACCGCGACCTTGGTCTTCGCGCGCCGCTTGCCGTTCTTGTCGACGGTCGAGAGGACGTCGTCGAGCCAGACGTGCGTCTTTTCCTCGTCCATCTGCTTCGCATACATGAGCTCGGAGGCGAGGATCTTCTTCGCCTTCACGAACATCTGCTTCTCGCCGGTGGACAGGCCCTTCTCGTGGTCGCGGAGCGCAAGGTTGCGCACGACCTCGGCCAGCTCGAGCACGTCACCGGTCTTCATCTTGTCGCGGTTGTGCTTGAACCGCCGGTTCCAGTTCTTCGGCATCTGCGTGCCGGAGCCCGTCAGGGCCTTCACCACTTCGATGACCATCTTCTCGTTGATGACGCGCCGGAGGCCGACTCGCTCGGCGTTCTCCGTCGGCACGTTCACCACCATGTCGTTGTGCGCAATCTTGATCGTCAGGTACTCGCGCTTCTGGCCGAGCACCTCCCGCACTTCCTTCTTCACCACACTGCCCGCGCCATGGTGCGGGTACACGACCTTGTCGCCAACCTTGTACAACCGCGCCTCCCCTTCTCGACGACGCTACTTCACCAAGACGCCGGCGGGTTGAAACTCCGCCGGCGAACAGGCGTCAGTATAGCCGAAGCGTCGGAAAAATGCGACGTTTCCAGGGGTTTTCGGAGATCATACAGCCGGCTCGACGAAAAAGCCCTGCTCAGGAGGGACTTGTCACCTGGCTCGCGAGGCCCGATGCGATCGCGCGCCCGACGGTCTCCACCTCGACGAGCCCCGGGCGCGAGGGTGCCGAGCCACCGGCAGGGACGAGCACCTGTTCGAGGCCGAGCTTCGCGCATTCCTCGAGCCGCCGCTCGAGCTGGGTGACGGGACGCAGCCTGCCAGTGAGGCCCACCTCGCCGATCGCTGCGAGCCCGTCGTGGGCGGGACAGCCGCGCGCTGCCGACGCCACGGCGAGACATACAGCGAGGTCGGCGCCGGGCTCCTCGATCCGTACGCCGCCTGCGACGTTGCAGAAGACGTCGGCCTGCCCGAGGGACAGGCGAGCGTGGCGCGTGAGCACTGCGACGAGCATCGCGAGGCGCTTCGGGTCGATCCCCGTGGCAACGCCGCCGCGGCATGGCGAGGTCGGTCGGGGCGACGAGCGCCTGGATCTCGAGCAGGATCGGCCGCGTCCCTTCGAGCGTGCACGCGACGGCCGATCCCACCTCACCGGCCTCGGTCCGGCCGAACAGCGCCGACGGATCAGGAACGCCCGCCAGGCCGTCCGCGCGCATCTCGAACACGCCGATCTCGTTCGTCGAGCCGAAGCGGTTCTTCACCGCGCGCAGGACGCGGTGCTCGCGGTAGCGATCGCCCTCGAACTGGAGCACGCAGTCGACGAGGTGCTCGAGAACGCGCGGGCCGGCGACCGAGCCGTCCTTCGTCACGTGCCCGACGAGGAACACGGCGACGCCCGCCTCCTTGGCCACGCGCAGCAGGCGGGCCGCGGCCTCTCGCACCTGTGACACCGACCCGGGGGCCGACCCAACCTCCGACGAGTAGAGCGTCTGCACCGAGTCGATCACGCACACGTCGGGCCGCTCCTCGGCAAGGGTCGCGCAGACCGTCTCAAGGCCCGTTTCCGCGAGGATCTCGACGTTGCCGCTTCCGCCCAGACGTTCGGCGCGGAGCTTGACCTGGGCGACCGACTCCTCACCCGTGACGAGGAGCACGCGCCGGTCCGCGCTCATCGAGCGCAGAGCCATGAGCAGCAGCGTCGACTTGCCGACGCCCGGCTCGCCGCCGACGAGGACGAGCGAGGCGGGCACGAGCCCTCCGCCGAGCACGCGGTCGAGCTCGGCCACGCCGGTCGAGATCCGGTCCGCCTCCGCCGTCTCGACGTCGACGAGGCGCAGGATCGGCGCGGCTCGCGCGCCGTCGTGCTGCGCGGGGGCTACCTCTTCCGCAAGCGTGCCGAACGCGCCGCAGCTCGGGCACTTGCCGAACCAGCGCGCGGACGAGTGCCCGCACTCACTGCACGCATAGAGGACAGCCGTCTTGGCCTTGGCCTTCGCCATGAAGCCAGTCTAGGAGTCGGTCCCGACGCCGCTCTGTGCCGGCTTCGTGTCGATTCAGCCGCGCAGGCGGCCTTCGGACACGAGCCGCTTGCCCACCCGTGCCGTGCGGCGGACGTTGTAGGCAGCAGCGGTCGGCAGGCCGTAGCGGATGCGGTCGCTCGGCTTGAACAGGCCGCCCTCCACGCGCACCTCCCGGAGGCCGCGCTTCGCGAGCCAGCGCTCCTTGTCCGCCTGGTTCGCCTCGCGGATCTCCTGGTAGCCGGGCGGCCGCTCCTGGCGATGCTCGACGACGACGTCCGGAAGTCGCGTCGAGAGGAGGCCGCGCTCCTTCAGCGACAGGAAGAGCTCGTAGTGCTCGGAGAGGTTGAGCTCGGCGTCCCACGGGTCGGGTCCGAGCCGTTCGACCGAGGCGACGAAGAACTGGTGGACGATGTCGAAGACCGGCAGGCCGTCGAACGTCCCGCGCGTCGCTCCCAGCCGGTGGACGAGGACGCCGTCCTCGATGTCGAGCGTGCCCTCGAATCGTCTGGGGCCGCGGCAGATGCCCTTCCATGGGTCGAAGTCGAGCCAGACGCAGGACACGAGGTCGAAGCGCGTCGTCTCGAGGCTGAACAGCATCCGGCCAACGTCGGTGCGCCGCTCGAACACCATGTCGTCGTCGCAGACGAGAACATACGGCGTCTCGACGCGCGTCAGCCCGAGGTTCCGGCCACCCGCAGCGCCGAGCGAGTTGTACGGCGCGTGGACGTAGTCCGAGATCGTTTCCGGGAGCGGGTCGAGGGGCTCGCGCGAGTCGTCGACGACGATGATCGGCATCCGCTTGTAGAGCTGCCGGATCGACGCGACGAGCCGGCGAAGCGCGTCCGGCCGCTCGAACGTCTTGACGAGAACGGTGACGTCGCTCTCGAGATCCTTCCACGAGGAGGCGCCCCCCTCGCGGGCGCTACTCGGCGGAGGCATCCTCCGGGTCGTCCTCGGGCGCGTCTTCGGGTGCGGCCGGGACGGCGACCTTCTCGCGCTTGCGGGAGCCGCCGGCGAGCTTGATCGAGACCTCCTCGTCACCCTCGGTGCGATCGACGACGATCGTCACGCCAGGCTTGAGATCGGAGCCGAGGACGAAGTCGGCGAGCGGGTCCTCGATGTAGCGCTGGATCGCGCGGCGCAGCGGGCGGGCGCCCATGGCGGGGTCGTAGCCCTTCTCGACGAGCAGCTCCTTCGCGGCGTCCGACAGCTCGATCGCCACCTCGTGCGTCGAGATCTGCTCGCGGACGCGCCGCATCATCAGCTCGACGATCTCGAGGATCTCCTCCTTGGCGAGCTTGTGGAAGACGATCACCTCGTCGATGCGGTTGAGCAGCTCGGGCCGGAAGATCTTCTTGAGCTCGCCCATGACGCGCTCTTTCATGTCCTCGTACGAGAGGCCGGACTCGTCGCCCACGCTGAAGCCGAGCGTCTGGTTCTTCGAGATCGCCGCAGCGCCGATGTTCGAGGTCATGATCACGATCGTGTTGCGGAAGTCGACCTTGCGGCCCTGGGCGTCCGTCAGCCGTCCGTCCTCGAGGATCTGAAGGAGGATGTTGAAGACGTCCGGGTGGGCCTTCTCGATCTCGTCGAGCAGGAGCACGGAGTAGGGCTTGCGGCGCACGGCCTCGGTCAGCTGACCGCCCTCGTCGTAGCCGACGTAGCCGGGCGGCGAGCCGACGAGCCGGGACACGGAGTGCTTCTCCATGTACTCCGACATGTCGACCTGGATCATCGCGTCCTCGTCGCCGAAGAGGAACTCGGCGAGCGTGCGGGCGAGCTCGGTCTTGCCCACGCCCGAAGGCCCGAGGAAGATGAACGAGCCGGTCGGGCGCTTCGGGTCCTTGATGCCCGCGCGGGCGCGGCGGATCGCCTTCGAGACGGAGACGATCGCCTCGTGCTGGCCGATGACGCGCTTGTGCAGCTCGTCCTCCATCCGCACGAGCCGCTCGGTCTCGGCCTCGGTGAGCTTGAAGACGGGGATGCCCGTCCACATGGAGACGACGTCGGCGATCTCTTCCTCGCCGATCTGCGGCTTGTCCTCGCCCTCGTCCGAGCGCCACTGCTCCTCGAGCTCGCGCTTCTTGTGCGAGAGCTTGCGCTCCTTGTCGCGCAGGCTCGCGGCCTTCTCGAACTCCTGGGCCTCGATCGCGTCTTCCTTCTCCTTGCGCACCTTCTCGATCTCGTCCTCGAGCTCCCTGTAGCGAGGAGGCGCGGTCATCGTGCGGATGCGCATGCGTGACGCGGCCTCGTCGATCAGGTCGATCGCCTTGTCGGGCAGGTGGCGGTCCTGGATGTAGCGGTCGGCGAGCGTCGCCGCCGCGAAGAGCGCCTCGTCGGAGATCTGGCAGCGGTGGTGCGCCTCGTAACGGTCGCGGAGGCCGCGGAGGATCTGCACGGTCTCGTCAACCGACGGCTCGTCGACGCGAATCTGCTGGAAGCGGCGCTCGAGGGCGGCGTCGCGCTCGAGGTACTTGCGGTACTCGTCGAGCGTCGTCGCGCCGATCGTCTGGAGCTCGCCGCGAGCAAGAGCCGGCTTGAGGATGGAGGCAGCGTCGATCGCGCCCTCGGCAGCGCCGGCGCCGACGAGATTGTGGAGCTCGTCGATGAAGAGAATGATGTCGCCGCGCTGGGTGATCTCCTTCATCACCTTCTTCAGGCGCTCCTCGAACTCCCCGCGGTACTTCGACCCTGCGACGAGCGCGGCAAGGTCGAGGGTGTAGATCTGCTTGTTCTTGAGCAGCTCGGGCACGTTGCCGGAACTGATGCGCTGCGCGAGGCCTTCGACGACGGCGGTCTTGCCGACGCCGGGCTCGCCCACGAGCACCGGGTTGTTCTTCGTGCGGCGCGAGAGAATCTGCATGACGCGCTCGATCTCGGTCTGACGCCCGACGACAGGGTCGAGCTTCGACTCGGACGCCTGCTTCGTGAGATTGCGGCCGAACTGGTCGAGCAGCTTCGAGCTCTTCGACTTCTCGGACGGCGCCTGACCCTGCTGGCGGCGGCCTGGGCCTGAGAGCATGCGGATGATCTCGTTGCGGATCTTCTCGGCGTCCGCGTCGAAGTCGAGCAGGATGCGCGCTGCGACGCCCTCGTTCTCGCGCACGAGGCCGAGCAGGATGTGCTCGGTGCCGATGTAGTTGTGGCCGAGCGAAAGCGCCTCGCGCAGCGCGAGCTCGAGCACCTTCTTCGCGCGCGGCGTGAACGGGATCTGCCCGCTCGTCACCTCGTCGCCCTGGCCGACGATGCGCGCCACCTGGGCCCGCACCTCCTCGACCGTGATGTCGAGGGACTCGAGCACCCGTGCGGCAAGACCCTCCTCCTCGCGGAGCAGGCCGAGCAGGATGTGCTCGGTGCCGATGTAGTTGTGCTTCAGCGCGCGCGCTTCGTCCTGGGCGAGGACGACGACCTGGCGGGCGCGCTCTGTGAATCGCTCGAACATGGGAGCGCCATCGTACCGGACAAGGGTCGGATGACTTTGGCGCCGCAAGGCGGCTTAACGCCCTGTCAACGAAGGTTTACGTGTTACCCCAAGCCGCGATCAGCCGACGACGCGCCGGCCACACGTCGCTTCACTCTCGTACCGTACGGCCGATGATGACCACGTCGGCGCAGTCGTATGTCCGCGTTCGCAGGCGGAGGGACGGATTCGACGTCGAGGGCCAGGTCGAATGCGCGCTCGGCGCCGCCCGCGTCCCCGGCGCCGACGACCGCGACGACGACCCCTTTCTCCGCTGGAGCTGGGACGGCCGGCGGCTGACCGTTCGCAACGACCAGCTCGGGTTGTATCCCGCGTTCTACGCCGTGTACGACGACGGGATCGCAGTCGCGTCGTCGCTCGTCGAGCTCATTCGGCGCGGCGCGCCCAGCGACCTCGACGTCGAGGCGCGGCGATGTCATACATCGTCATGGTGATGATGGTCATCATCGTCCTGATCGCCATCCGGATTCTGCGGCAGGAGAAGCAGACGCTCGACCGAGTGTACGGCAACACCGCGGCCGCTAATTCAGGGAGCACGCCATGATCAGATCGCGGCGACGGCGCGCGACATCGATCGTGCGTTACTTCGTGCTCAGCATTTGGGCGGTGGTCGCGTTCTTTCCGATCTATTGGATGGTCTCCACCTCGTTCAAACCGGATACGCAGTGGTTCACCTGGCCGCCGGTCTATTTTCCAGATCCGCCGACGCTCGACAATTACTTGAATGTCTGGTTCGGAGCCGAACAATATGCTTCCACGCAATACGCAATCTCCTCACAAAAACCGCTGATCTCGCTTGGCAACTCCGCCATCATTGCATCCACGTCGACGTTTCTCGCGGTGCTGTTTGGCTCGGTGATCGCCTACGGCGTCTCGCGCTACAAGATTCTCTCCGAGGTGCGGATGTTCCAGCTCCTCATGCTACGCATGATTCCGCCGATCGTGATCGTGGCGCCGTTGTCGCTTTACTATTCAGCGCTCGGCCTTCTCGACAGCATGTTCGGGCTGATCCTCATCTATTTCCTCACCAGCCTGCCTTACGCGGTGTGGATGACCAAGAGCTTCATCGACGAAGTGCCGCGCGAGATCGAGCAGGCGGCCGAGATTCTGGGCGCTTCGCGCTGGCGCACGGTGTTCGAGATCGTGTTGCCGCTGATCCGTTCGGGTCTCGTTGCGACGTTCCTCTTCATCCTGATCCTGACCTGGAGCGAATATCTGCTGGCGCTGATCCTGACCAAAACGCAGGTCACCACGCTGCCCATCGAGCTTTCAAAGTATCAGGGCTCGACCGAAGGCCGCGTCTATGGCCGCCAGGCGGCGCTTGCGGTCGGCATCACGGTCCCGCTCATGATCGTCGGTCTGATCATTCGTAAGCACCTCGCGCGCGGCTTTAGCTTCGGCATGGTACGGAGATAACAGTGGCGCGCATCGAGTTGTGCAATCTGGAAAAGTCTTTCGGCGCGGTCCAGGCGGTGAAAGATCTGAGTTTCACCATCGAGGACGGCGAATTCATCGTTTTTGTCGGACCTTCCGGCTGCGGCAAAACGACAACGCTGCGCATGATCGCCGGCTTCGAGGACCCAACCTCCGGCGAGATCCGCATCGACGGGCGCGTGGTCAACGACCTGGAGCCGCGTGACCGAGGCCTCGGGATGGTGTTCCAGAGCCATGCGCTGTTTCCGCACAAAAACGTGGCGCAGAACATCGAATTCGGGTTGCGCATGAAGAATGTGCCGGCCGCGGATCGTGCAAAACGCGTGCGCGAAGTGGCGGAGATGGTGCGCATCGGACACCTGCTTGAGAAGATGCCGAGCCAATGCTCGGGTGGCGAATCGCAACGCGTCGCGCTTGCCCGCACCCTGGTAACCAACCCGTCCACCTTCTTGCTCGACGAGCCGCTCTCGAGCCTCGATGCCAAGCTGCGCCGCGAGCTGCGCGCGGAATGCGACCGCCTGCACCAGGAGCTCAAGCGCACGTTCATTTACGTCACCCACGACCAGGAAGAAGCGATGACGCTCGCAGACCGCATCGTCGTCATGCGTGCGGGTGAAATCGTACAGACCGGGTCGCCGATGGAGATCTATTCAAATCCGGTGCATTATTTTGTCGCCGACTTCTTCGGCTCGCCATCAATGAACCTGGTTGCCGGCGAAATCGTGCACGACAACGCCGCCACGCGATTTCGCTCGGCGCTCTTCAATGTTGCGCTGCCCGAACGCTTCAAGGCGGCAAAGCCGGGCACGGCGACGCTCGGCATCCGCCCGGAACATGTCGGCGTTAATCTCGGTCGCGATAGCGACGTCAACCTTCCGGTGCGGCTGGTCGAGCCGCTCGGCAAGGATACGCTGCTCTATTTCGACGCCGGCGCCGAGCGGGCGTTCATCGCGGTCACCGAAGGGCTTGAAATGGCCGACATCAAGGTCGGTGAACGCGTCGCGCTGTCCTTGGACCAGCGCCGCATCCACCTGTTCGACGACAAAGGGCGGCGGATCGGCAACGCTAAATAACCAACGAATACCAACGGAACGTCGAGGAAGTCATGGAATACCGCGAGAAAAGTGAAATCCGCGATGGCATGCGGATCGACTGGGATATGCCGATCAAAATGGAAGACGGCCTGGAGTTGCGATGCGACATCTTCCGCCCGATCGCCGACGGAAAATATCCCGTGATCATGACGCTGGGACCGTATGGCAAATGGTTGCACTTCGCGGATCTTTACAAGGATCAATGGGTGCGCATGTGCGCCGACCAGCCGGACGTGCCGACCGATTCCACCAACAAATATCAGTGCTGGGAGGTGGTCGATCCGGAGAAGTGGGTGCCCGACGGCTACGTCTGCATCCGCGTCGACAGCCGCGGCGCGGGCCGCTCGCCCGGCGTTATCGACATTTGGTCGTTGCGCGAGGCGCGAGATTTGGCGCAATGCGTTGACTGGGCCGGCGTACAGCCTTGGTCGAATGGCAAGGTCGGGCTCAACGGCATCTCCTATTATGGCCAGAACCAGTGGCAGACCGCCGCGCTGCAGCCAAAGCATCTCGCCGCGATTTGCATTTGGGAAGGCGCCGCCGATTTCTACCGTGATATGGCGCACCACGGCGGCATTTTCTGCCGCGGTTTCGTGCAGGACTGGTCGAAGGCGCAGGTCTATACCGTGCAGAACGGACGCGGTCGGCGCGGATTCAAGAGCCGCATGAATGGCGACTGGGTGTCGGGCCCGGAGACATTATCGGAAGAACAGCTCGGCCGAAATCGCCGCGATTTTTACGAGGACTGCATTTCCCGCAAGCTCGACACCGACGAGTATTGGCAGTCCCGTATGCCGGACTGGAGCAAGGTGAAGACGCCGCTGCTCTCGTCGGCCAACTGGGGCGGGCAAGGCTTGCATCCGCGCGGCAATTTCGAAGGCTTCGTGCGCGCCGCGTCCGACCAGAAATGGCTCGAGGTTCACGGCATCGAGCATTGGACGCACTTCTATACGAATTACGGCCTTGGTTTGCAGAAGAAGTTTTTCGGCCACTTCCTCAAAGGCGAAGACACCGGTTGGAACAAACAGCCCAAAACGCTGCTGCAGGTTCGCCATCCCGGTGAGAAATTCGTCGAGCGGCACGAGAACGAATGGCCGCTTGCGCGCACACAATGGACCAAATTTTACATCCATCCGGCCGACATGACGATGTCGTCGGCGACACCGGGTTCGGACAGCTCTGTCACCTATGCCGGTTTTGGCAATGGCGTCACATTCTTGACCGAGCCGCTCGAAAACGAGATCGAGTTGACCGGTCCGATCGCGGCGAAGCTGTGGGTATCCTCGGCGACGGCGGATGCCGACCTGTTCCTGGTCGTGCGCGCTTTCACGCCTGACCTCAAGGAAGTCACCTTCCAGGGCGCACTCGATGCTCATACGCCGATCGCGCAAGGCTGGCTGCGCTGCTCACACCGCAAGCTCGACCGCAAGCTTTCGCTGCCGTACCGGCCTTATCACACCCATGACGAGGAGCAGAAACTTAACGCCCGGCCAAGTCTACGAGGTCGATGTCGAAGTATGGCCGACCTGCATCGTGCTCCCGAAGGGCTATCGGCTGGCACTTTCCGTTCGCGGCACCGACTACGTGTTTCCAGGCGAGCCCGGCGCCGGGCTGGAAACGCTGGGCAAGGTGTGGACCGGCGTCGGACCCTTCACCCATAACGACCCGCGCGATCGTCCACCGGCAATCTTTGGCGGCGATGTGACGCTGCACGCGGGTCCGGATCGGCAAGCTCACGTCCTGCTGCCGGTCATCCCCAAGAAGTGAACGTCCGAAGGAAATTCCAGGAGCGAGAAATCATGAGCTATCGTGAGGTCAGCGAAATCCGCGACGACATGCAGATCGATTGGGACATGCCGATCACTATGGAAGACGGATTGGTGCTGCGATGCGATGTTTTCCGGCCGGTCAAGAAAGGCCGCTACCCGGTTTTGCTAAGCCACGGCCCTTACGGCAAGTGGCTGCACTTCGAAGACGGCTACAAGACCGCCTGGAAGCGCATGGAGGAAAAGCAGCCCGACGTGATGGTGGGATCGACGAACAAATACCAGAGTTGGGAAATCTGCGACCCGGAAAAATGGGTTCCGGATGGCTACGTATGTGTGCGCGTCGATTCGCGCGGCTGCGGCCGCTCGCCCGGCTACGTGGAGCATTGGTCGCCGCGCGAGACCAAGGACTTCTATAACTGTGTCGAGTGGGCCGGCGTGCAGCCGTGGTCGAACGGCAAGGTCGGCCTGAGCGGCATCTCCTATTACGCCATCAACCAATGGCAGGTCGCCAGCCTGCAGCCGAAGCACCTTGCCGCCATATGCGTTTGGGAGGGCTTTGCCGACTTTTATCGCGAGCTAAGCCACAACGGCGGCATCTACAACACCTTTGCGCAGAACTGGTACGACATGCAGGTCAAGACCGTGCAATACGGCCTCGGCAACAAGGGTCACCGCAGCCGCATGAACGGCGACTGGGTATCGGGTCCGGAAACGCTTACCGAAGAAGAGATGGGGGCCAACCGGTACGACATGGGCAAGACGCTATTTTCCCATCCGCTTGATGACGACTATTACAAAGCGATGTTTCCGGACTGGTCGAAGGTCAAGGTGCCGATGCTTTCGGCTGCGAACTGGGGCGGACAACCGCTGCACCCGCGCGGCAATTTCGAAGGCTTCTTCCGCGCGGCGTCGAAACAGAAATGGCTGGAAGTGCACGGCATCGAGCACTGGACGCATTATTACACCGATTACGGCGTCAACTTGCAGAAGAAGTTCTTCGGCTACTTTCTCAAAGGCGAGAAGAACGGGTGGGACAAGCAGCCGCGCGTGCAGCTGAATGTCCGTCATCCGGGAGAACAGTTCGTCATCCGTCACGAGGACGCTTGGCCGATCCCGCGCACGCAGTGGACCAAGTTCCATCTCGCGTCCGACGCTCAGAAACTAGCGCCTGAACCGCCAAAAAGTTCGGCGGCCGTGACGTTCGACGCCCTCGGTGACGGCGTTACATTCCTGACCGAACCGATGCGACAGGCAACCGAAATCACCGGCCCGGTGGCGGCCAAGCTGCATATCTCATCGACGACCGCGGACGCCGATATCTTCCTGGTATTGCGGGTATTCGCGCCCGACATGAAGGAAGTCGTGTTCCAGGGCGCGCTCGACCCGCACACCGCGATCGGACAAGGCTGGCTGCGCGCCTCGCATCGCAAGCTCGACAAGAAGCTTTCGTTGCCGTTTCGCCCCTATCACAGCCACGACGAAAAACAGCCGCTCAAGCCCGGCGAGGTCTACGAGCTCGATATCGAGATCATCCCGACCTGCATCGTCGTGCCGAAAGGCTATCGCGTGGCGCTAAGCGTGCGCGGACGCGATTACGTCTATCCCGGCGGCTCGGGCGGCAAGCTTTCCAACATGAAGAACGAGTTCACCGGCAACGGCCCGTTCCTGCATGACGATCCGCGCGACCGCCCGATGGAGATCTATGGCGGCAAGACCACGATCCATCTCGGCGGCGGGCGGGAAAACTTCGTGCTGCTGCCGATCATCCCCGCCAAAGCAGCAACCAAGGCGGCAAAAGCCGCAAAACCGGCGAAGGCCGCCACAAAAAAGAAACGGCGGTGAGCGATCACGCGGCTTGAAACGCCGGCGCGCGTGCTGTCAGCTGCGCGTCAGATAGCGCTTGTCCAGCATGACGTGAATGCCCTTGCTGCCGTTCACCACCTGCGTGACACGCAGATCGGCGGCAAGGCTCGACAAGGCATAGGCTTGGTAGCGGTCGAGACCGGTACGCGCGCAAATCAGATCGATCATCTGTCGCAGCGCAATCACCACGCAGTCATCGAGATCGGGATCGAACGCCATGGTGATCATGTGCGTGGGCGTCTCAGCCAGCGGCCATTCGAGCCGCATATCGTCGCGCACGGTGAGACGAAAAGTGCCGACGAGCCCGGTCTCGATCGCCGTGACACAAACTTCGCCATCCCCTTGCGCGCCATGCCCATCACCCACGGAGAAAAGCGCGCCGTCGGTGAAAATGGGAAGATACAAAGTCGTACCGGCGATTAGCTCCTTGTTGTCGATATTGCCGCCGTTTCTGCGCGGCGGCGGGGTCGGTAGCGTGCCCCAGGCCAAGGGTGGTGCCACCGCCATCACACCGAAAAATGGGCATAGCGGAATTTCCTGGCCCCAGGGCAGCCGTCCCGATCATCCGGCTCTTGTCGAGCGAAATATAGATCGCCCGGTATTCCGGAAAATCCTCCGGCAATGCGCCGGCAAGCGGCCGAATGAGATTGTAGCCCCAATCGTAATGCAGATCGATTGCCTCGATATCGATCTGCAAGGTCTGTCCCACTTTTGCTCCCCGCACCGCGACCGGCCCGGTGCACATGTGGCCGAAAAAACGCTGCGGCCCGTTGGCGGCATGGATGGCAGGCAAGGCCGGCGGGATTTTGAACGGCGGCGGCGGCAAGAGCTCAGGACTGCCCGATACCGACGACATCGTTACGCGATCGCCGCTGTCGATGGTCAGGACCGGCGAAAGCTTGGCGTCGAAGAACCCCCAATGGACGGTAGCGGGACCTGCATCAACACGGGGAATGGCGGGCGATTGGGGCAATGAGAATCTCCGGACGAAATTCGACGACGCGCGGGTAGCCAGACCATCGAATTGTTCATGGTTTCGTCAAGCGACGACGAAACACGCAGCCTGGAGTCATCGTACGCGGCTAGATGCGAACTGCGTCCAAAAGTCTTGCGTCGGATCGAAACGATAAATCAAGCTGGCCGTGATCACGTGGTCAGTGAAAGTTTTGGTCGGATCGTTCGAGTTGTTCGCAAGGTAGCGATAATCGAAACGCAAATCCGTCTTGAATGAAAAGACGTTAGGAAACAGCAGGCTGGCGCCGGGGATCAGCAGCGTGTCCTTGCGCTTGCCGCTGTTGTCGGGAACAGGATCGTTGCGATAATTGCGTTGTGCGACTGATACGCTGGCGCCGAACACCATCCAGTCGGTGATCGCCTTGTAAAATTCTGCCTTACCGCCGCCTTCGGTATAGGCCCCCGGCTGTATATCGGTGACGAGGGCGGATCGAGAACTCAAACGATCCCGCGATATCGCTGTAGAGGATCCACGGCGTGAAAATGACAATAGTCCGGTAGCCGAGCACATTCGGGAAGCCGAGGCGAAGCCGGGCGTCGTAGTAGGCGCCTTCTCCGCTTGGGAAGTGATCGTCATAGGAGCGGTATGCGGCGCGCAACTGAAGTGACTGGAACGCGTTCGGCGACGTTTTTTCAAACGTCGTCATGAACGAGCCTTCGCCGTAGTAAAAGTTGTGATCGAAGTAAGCCGCCGTGCCGCCGACCATGGGCACCACCGACCAGCCGCCGGAAAGATCGATCACCGGGCCGGTGTTGAGGCCTGCATAGCCGTAGTTCAGTTCGCCGCTCTTGCTGTATCCAAGCCCATAGACGACACCGACCGTGCGCCAGCGGATGTCATTGAGCGCGCGTTCGTCGCGCCATGTGGCCGAGGCCAGTCCTTCAAATTCCGTGCGTTTCGGCCCCAGGTAGTAGCGGGGATTGGTCTCGACCGCGGCGCCGAGTTCCACCGTCACCTGGCTGAAGTTTGGCTGCAGCTTGCGCCGCACGCGCTGCAAGCCGGTCTGTGCTTCGACATTGCCGGGATCGTTGACGACCACGCGTTCGTAGGCCGAGAGCGCCCACCGTAAAACGCCGGCCTGTTCGGCCGCCCGTGCAAATTCCAGGTTGAGCGCGGTGTCGCTCGGACGCCTCAAAACCTGTGAATAAAGCGCGTCCAGATGGCTTGCCGCGGGCAGCGGGGAAAAAACGCCCTCAAGCAGCACTAGCGCCGCAATCGACAGATATTTAAGCCACCGACCACCGGGCATCACGCAAAGTCCCCAACAGGTCAGGTAGGGCTATCGAAGCCCACCCTTTCCTGCAAGACCATATAAGATAGGATATGATAGGCAATCCAAGATCGGCAATTGTCCTACGGTGTGCCATGAAAAGAGTTGCCCGCACCCTACTGTATTTGGCCGCATTTGCGGCCCTCCAGATAGGTTCAAATGCCGCGCTAGCGGAAAAAATCGGCGTCGCCTCGGCGGTCGTCAATCAGGTCCAGGGCATATCCGGCGGCAGTACCCGCACGCTGGCGGTCGGCAATGACGTCTTTGCGAACGAGCGTATCCGCACAAGCGATTCGGGCACCGCGCAGCTCATCTTCCTGGACAAGACGAGCCTGAGCATCGGACCGCGCGCCGAACTCGCGCTTGACCGCTTTGTCTTTAACCCGCGACGCGGCGCCGGACAGGTCGTGCTGTCGGCAGCGCAAGGCGCGTTCCGCTTCATCACCGGCTCGCAGAACCCGAACAATTATACCATCAAGACTCCGGTCGCCACCCTCGGCATCCGCGGCACCATTCTCGATTTTCTCCTCAGCGGCAATCCAACGACCGGTTATACGTTGACAGTCATTCTGGTGGAGTGTTGCGCGCTCATTACCCTCCCTTCTGGGCAGCAGCTCAATCTCACCACTCCCGGCACGGCCTTTGTTATCAACAGCAACGGCACCGTCGAGGGACCGGTGCAATGGAGCGGCTCGATCGTGAACGCGCCGAGCGGCGTGTCGTTTCCGCTTTACGGCTGGTATTTCCAGGGTGAGCCGTCGCCCAATGGCTTTCCGACCTCGCAGGTCGGTACGATTGACCAGCTGAATGCTGTTATCGCCCAGCAACTTAGCAACCTCGCCACTCACAACGGCGGTGGAGGTGGCGGCGGCGAATGCCAAGGCGAAGAATGCCGACATCGCCGTCGATAACGCCGGACGCCGCTGCCTAGCTAATGCCGCACCGGCGGATCGCGCGTCAGGTTCTTGGCCGCAAGTTCGTCGAGATAATCCTGCCAATAAGCGCGCATGGTTGCGGCCGAGATCGAGCAGATAGTCCCAGCCGAAAATTCCGGTCGAGTGCATGTCGTCGAACACCAGCCGCACGGCGTAATTGCCGACCGGCAGCACTTCCATGATGCCGACGTTCTTCTTGCCGGGAACGGTCTTGCGCTCCTCCGCCGAATGGCCCTGCACTTCCGCGCTCGGGCTTTTCACCCGCAGATATTCAGCCGGCAGATCGAAGCTGCTCGCCGCCGTCGAAGGTGACGGTGAGCGTCTTGCGATCCTTGTGCAGGCGCAGTTCGCTCGGCCAGGCTTTCGCGTCAGTCATGCGTTTTCAAATCGCGTAAAGCGCACGCTGCCGGCGTCGCGCAAGTCGTAGCCGCCCATTTCCTGCGCGCGCGCGGCAAGCTCGTCCGAATGCAGGAACTTGAGCAGCGCCTGCAAGCGGCGGACGAAAATAATCGCGCTGGCGCATCACCAGGTCGAACGGCTCCCACACGATCGGTACGAAGTCGAGTCCGGCGGAATTGGCGACCGAGCGCGTCGCGATGCCGGTGTCGGCGCGGCCGGCGCGGATCGCCTGCGCGATGTCGGGACCGGTCGGGCAGACCGGGCTGACGGTGACGAGCTTTTCGAGCGAGACCTTCGCCCGATGCAGCAAGGCCAGCAGCAGCAGTTGCGCGCCGGCGCCCTTCGGACGCATGGCGATGCGCGCGCGCTTGGCGATCACGTCGTCGATCGAACCGATCTTGAGCGGATTGCCGGGCGCCAGCAGGAAGCCCTGCTCGCGTCGGCAGAATGCGATCATCACCGCGTCCTGCACATCGCTGCGGCTCGCCATGGCCGCGACATTGGCGTCGGCGTTCGGGATCGTCCAGCGCATGCAGATGCATGGCGGCGGCGATGGTCTCGCCGGCGGTGAAGCGCGCGAAGCCGGCCTCGCTGCCGACCGCGAGCGTGGCAAGGCCGGAGCCGCTCTCGCGCAAGCGCCCATTCCAGCAGCGGATCGTGGCTGCCGCCGACGATCGGCGCCGGCTCCGGCCGCGTCAGCCCGGCCGGGCCGCGTAACGCTGGAGGCCAGCCAGTGATCGAGCTCGGCCTTGGGGAACAGCCAGCGGCCGGTGACCTTGGTGCACGGCACCGTGCCCTCGGCCACCATCTCATAGATCTTGCGCTCCTTGAGGCGGAGATAGCTGGCGGCCTCGGCGGTGGTGAAAAGCTGCATGACGGCTCACCTGCACTCATATGCATGTTTTTTGAGAATGCCCGGAAATGGCGAAAAGACAAGGCGGCGGGCAATCACAGCTGCCCGCTGGGCGGAGGAAAAATGCGAGAGAATATGATGGGACTTTAGCCGGGCCGGCCAATGGCGCTCCCTAGGGGACTCGAACCCCTGTTTTCGCCGTGAGAGGGCGACGTCCTGGGCCGCTAGACGAAGGGAGCTTAGGCCAAGACGCTTCGAGATAGCCTCGATCCCCCGCCCACGCAAGCACGGCGTCTCACCCGCGAGAGGCTTGCGGCCGGCACGCTGAAATTCCACCCTGCCGTCTCATCTTGATTAGGTGCAGCCGCATGATCGACAGCATCGCAAAACACGTGAACGCCGACGCCAATCTGGTGCGCCGCGGCCGCTTCGTCGACACCACCTTCATGATCGCCGTGGACGACGATTACACCCTGATCCGCATCCAGGAAGGCCGCGTGACCAAGGTGACGCCGGGCCCGTTCATCACGCCCGACTACAGCTTCGCCTTCGCGCCTCGCGCGGCGTTTGGGACAAATTCTGGCAGCCGCTGCCGCCGCTCGGCTTCACCGACGTATTCGCGCTGGTGAAGACCAAAATGATGCGGTGGAAGGCGACCTGCATCCCTTCATGGCCAACCTGCTCTATTTCAAGGACGTGATCGCCGCCGCCGCGCAAGGAGGCTGTCCGATGAACCCGCGCTTCGAGCCGATCACCGGCCGCTATCTGCACCTTGACCTGCTGGGCAAGCCGCACCGGCTCTATGTCGAGGAAGCGGGCCAGGGCATTCCGCTGCTATGCCTGCACACGGCGGGCTCCGACGCGCGCCAGTTCCGCGGCCTGATGAATGATCCGCGCGTCGCTTGAGAATTTTCGCGTCATCGCCTTCGACATGCCCTGGCACGGCAAGTCCTCGCCGCCCGCCGGCTGGCAGGACACGGAATACCAGCTCACCTCGCGCGACTATGTGCGCATGATCCTGGAAGTCGTCCGACGCGCTCGGCCTCGACAGACCGGTCGCCATGGGCTGCTCGATCGGCGGGCGCATCGTGCTGCATCTCGCGCATGAGCATCCGGAGAAATTCCGCGCACTGATCGGACTGGAATCCGCGGCGCACACCGACAGCCTATTACGATCTCGCCTGGCTCAACCGGCCCGACGTGCATGGCGGCATGGTCTGCGCCGGCGTGGTCTCCGGCCTGGTGGCGCCGACTGCGCCATCCACGGAGCGCTGGGAAACGCTGTGGCATTACATGCAGAGCGGGCCCGGCGTGTTCAAGGGCGATCTGCATTTCTACACGACTCGACGGCGACATTCGCAGCCGGGTCGGCGAGATCGACATCAAGCGCTGTCCGCTGTTCCTGCTTACCGGCGAATACGACTATTCCTGCACCGCGAGGCCACGCTCGATGTCGCCAAGCGCACCGGCGCGCTCGGCCACCATCATGAAAGGACTCGGCCATTTCCCGATGAGCGAGGACCCGGAGAAATTCGTGGCCTACTTGCTGCCGGTGCTGGAGAGCATTCGCGGCCAATAGCATAACCGCCGCCCGGCGCATGTTCACCCCGAACATGCGCCGGTGCTGCGGGCTATTTCTGCTTCGCGATGACCTTGTCTTTGATGGCGTCGTAGGCGTTCTGCGGGATGATCTTCTTGTTGATCAGATCATCCTTGCCTTTGTACGGACGGCCTTTGATGATCGCGTCAGCGCGCGCGGAGCCAATTTGCGGCAAAGCGTCGAGCTCGGCTTTCGACGCGGAATTGATGTCGATCAGAGCCGCTGCTGCGGGCTTGGCCGCTGTCGCGGCGGGAGCATTTTGGGCGCCGGCGTTTGCGCGATGGCCGGTGCCGCAATGAACATCGACAAGGCCAAAGCAACGATAAGTTGTGACATACGCATGAGCATTACCTCCAGAATTACGTGACGTTGAACGCTAGGCTGTGCCGCCACGACGATGTAAAGCTGGGAACAGATGCTAGCGCCGCAGGATACCGCCGAGCGTGCCGCGCACGATCGCGCGGCCGATCGAGCCGCCCATCGAGCCGCCGAGCGACTTGCCGAGATCGGCGGCGATCTGCCCGGCCACGCGATTGGTGACCGTGCGCGTGACCTCGCGCGTCACGACTTGCCCGGTCGTCAGACGCTGTGCCGCGCGGCGCGACTGGTGCCGAAAATGCCGCCGAGCACGCCGCCGATCTGGCCGAGCACGCCGCCGCCTTGCCCGGCCTGTTCCTGGCCCGGGCCGCTGCCCGGCGCCCGCGGCGGCGCCGCGGTCCCGTGCACGCGCTTCTGCAAGATCTCGTAGGCGGATTCCGCATCGACCGCCGTGTCGTATTTGCCCTTCATCGGACTTGCGCGCGATCACGGCATTGCGCTCCGCCGGCGTCACCGGCCCGATGCGCGCCGACGGCGGGCGGATCATCGTGCGCTCGACCATCGACGGCACGCCGTTGCCTTCGAGGAACGACACCAGCGCCTCGCCCTTGCCGAGTTCGGTGATGACCTGCGCGGTATTGAGCTTCGGGTTCGGCCGGAATGTATCGGCGGCGGCCTTCACCGCCTTCTGGTCGCGCGGCGTGAACGCGCGCAGCGCGTGCTGCACGCGGTTGCCGAGTTGCGCCAGAACGGTTTCCGGCACGTCGAGCGGATTTTGCGTGACGAAATAGACGCCGACGCCCTTGGAGCGGATCAGCCGCACGACCTGCTCGATCTTCTCCAGCAGCGGCTTCGGCGCATCGTTGAACAACAGATGCGCCTCGTCGAAGAAGAACACCAGCTTCGGCTTGTCGGGATCGCCGACCTCGGGCAGCTTCTCGAACAGTTCCGACAGCATCCAGAGCAGGAACGTCGCGTAGAGCCGCGGATTGGCGATCAGCTTGTCGGCGGCGAGGATGTTGATCGATGCCGCGGCCGTCGCGGTCGGTGCGCATGAAATCCTTCATGTCGAGCGCCGGCTCGCCGAAGAACGACGCTCGCGCCCTGATTTTCCAGCACCAGCAGTTGCCGCTGAATCGTGCCGACGGTCGCGGCCGAGACGTTGCCGTATTGCTTCTGCAGTTCGGCGGCGTTTTCCGCGACGATGCCGAGAATGGCGCGCAGATCCTTGAGATCGAGCAGCGCCAGTCCCTGCTCGTCGGCGACGCGAAAGGCGATGTTGAGCACGCCTTCCTGCGTGTCGTTGAGCTGCATGATGCGCGACAGCAGCAGCGGCCCCATTTCGGAAATCGGTCGCGCGGATCGGATGGCCTTGCTGCGCCGAACACGTCCCAGAACACCACGGGAAATTCGTCGGGCTGGTAGGTCAGCCCCATGTCGGCGCGCGCGCTTGACGAGCGCTTCCTTCGCCTCGCCGACCGCGCGCGATGCCGGACAGATCGCCCTTGACGTCGGCGGCGAAGACCGAAACGCCCGCCTTGCGAAAAGCCTTCCGCCAGCACCTGCAAGGTGACGGTCTTGCCGGTGCCGGTCGCGCCGGTCACCAGGCCGTGCCGGTTGCCGAAATGCAGATCGAGCAGTTCGTATTTGCCGCTCTTGCCGACGATGATCTTGCCCGTCGGCGGCCGGGTCGTCGTTCACCGCGCCCGCGCGCGGCTTTTGGACGCTGCGCGTTCGGCTGGCGATTTCGCCATTGCCGCCTCCTGAAACTCCGACTGTGCGAACGAACATTAGCACCGCCACGAAATGCGAACAAGCGCGCCGCTGCCTGCACTGTCATGGCTCGGTCGCGAACCGCAGCCGACCGGCGGGCTTGAGCGACTTTGAGATCGAAGGTGCGGATTTCGAGCCCGCCGTCGATCTCGATGGTCACCGCGATGCGGTCCGTCGGCCACCGCGGTCGAGACGATCTTGGCGCCCTTGGGCAGCATGCGCGGTGACGTCGACGGCGCACCCTTCCCTCGTCCTTGAAAACACGATAGCCGATGACACCGATGACGACGGCGACGCCGAGCAACGGTGGTCAGGCCGGAGATCCAGCATCAGCCGCCGCACCTTGGCGACGATGCGCGCCTGCGCGGGGTCGAGCGGCTTTTCGTCGTCGGGCGATTGCATCGGATTGCTCATGGCGCTCCGGCGTAAGGAACCAAGAGTCGCGATCGCCGGCACCGAGGCCGGCGAGCGGCTCGACCGCGTGCTCGCCGCCCGCATCCGCGCTGTCGCGCTCGCGCCTCAAGGCGCTGATCCTCGACGGCAAGGTGACGATCGGCGCGCGCACGATCCGCGATCCGAGCTATCGCGTCAACGCCGGCGACACCGTCACGGTGACGCTGCCGCCGCCCGAGGCCGCCGAGCCCGCGGGCGAAGCACATCCCGCTCAATATCGTCTACGAGGACGACGAGATCATCGTGATCGACAAGCCCGCCGGCCTCGTCGTGCATCCGGCCGCCGGCCACGGCACCGGCACGCTGGTCAATGCGCTGATCGCCCATTGCGGCGACAGCCTGTCCGGCATCGGCGGCGTCAAGCGGCCCGGCATCGTGCACCGGCTCGACAAGGACACCACCGGCCTGATGGTGGTGGCCAAGACCGACCGCGCCCACCAGGCGCTGCCGCCCAGTTCGCCGATCACGGCCGCAACGGACCGCTCAAGCGCGGCTATCTCGCCTTCGTCTGGGGCGCGCCCGACCGGCCGAAGGGCACCATCGACGCGCCGATCGACCGCCATCCGCATGCGCGCGACAAGATGGCGGTGCGCGAGGGCGGCCGCGAGGCGATCACCCATTGGCAGGTGCTGGAGCGCTATCGCCGGGCCGACGGCAAGCCGGTCGCGAGCCTGCTCGCCTGCCGGCTGGAAACCGGCCGCACCCACCAGATCCGGGTGCATCTCGCCCATATCGGCCATCCGCTGCTGGGCGATGCCAGCCTACGGCCCCGGCTTCAAGACCAAGGCGGCCCTGCTCGCCCGCCGAGGCCCGCAAGCCGCCTTGGCGGCTCTTGGAAGACAGGCCCTGCATGCTTATCTACTGGCTATCGAACATCCCGACTACCGGGAAATCGCTGGAGTTCCGCTCGGAACTGCCGGGCGATCTTGCGTCGTTTACGTGATGCGCTGGCTGCGGAAAACCGCGCTGGCGGACGCCAACGGTCTGAATAGGTCAATCAAACCAATGGCTTGTGACGTGCGGCATCGGCCGGTCACGGCGACGTGACGGGCGAACACTTTCTTTCGCCCCACTCGGTCCGGTATGCTGCACCTGCGATCAGTCTTTCGCGGTCGCACAATCGGATGCGCGCCGTCGGCTCGGGGAGCGGCGGCGACAGATCGCCTGCCGATCCAATCGGGGGCAACATAAGGAGGGCGCTATCATGGCCCGTACTGCGGCTTTGCCGATCCTGACCGCCGAAGGCGGTCTTTCCCACTACCTGGAAGAAATCCGGCGGTTCCCGATGCTGGAACCGCAGGAAGAATACATGCTGGCCAAGCAGCTGGCGTGAGCACGGCGACCGTGACGCCGCGCACAAGCTCGTCACCAGCCATCTGCGCCTGGTCGCCAAGATCGCCATGGGCTATCGCGGCTACGGCCTGCCGATTTCCGAGGTCGATCTCCGAAGGCAATGTCGGCCTGATGCAGGCGGTCAAGCGCTTCGAGCCCGAGAAGGGCTTCCGGCTCGCCACCTACGCCATGTGGTGGATCAAGGCCGCGATCCAGGAATACATCCTGCGCTCGTGGTCGCTGGTGAAGATGGGCACCACCGCCAACCAGAAGAAGCTGTTCTTCAACCTGCGCAAGGCCAAGAGCAAGATTTCCGCGCTCGAGGAAGGCGACCTGCGGCCCGATCAGGTCAAGCTGATCGCCAAGCGCCTCGGCGTCACCGAGCAGGACGTGGTCGACATGAACCGCCGGCTCGGCGGCGATGCCTCGCTCAATGCGCCGATCCGCGACGACGGCGAAAGCGGCGAATGGCAGGACTGGCTGGTCGACGATAGCGCCGAGCCAGGAAACCGTGCTGGCCGAGCAGCGAGGAAAGCGACAACCGCCACAAGGCGCTGATCTCCGCGCTCGACGTGCTCAACGATCGCGAGAGGCGCATCTTCGAGGCGCGCCGCCTGGCCGACGATCCGATCACGCTCGAAGAGCTCGCCGAGCGAATTCGGCGTCTCGCGCGAGCGCGTGCGCCAGATCGAGGTGCGCGCCTTCGAGAAGGTGCAGAAGGCGGTGAAGAACCGCATCGCCGCCATGGAGCAGCCGAAAGAAGCCCCCGCGATCACGGCGCATTAAGGCGCTGCCACTTGAGGAATTCAAATGGCCGGGCATGTCCCGGCCATTTTGTTTACCGCTTGCGCCAGGCTCCTGATCTGCCATGCCCCGCGCAAGCGGCGCATCAGATAGCCACCGCCGGCCCCGTGATGACTGGATCCCCGCTTGCGCGGGGACGGCTTCCATCTCAAGCGAAAGTCATTGATATATCGCGATAACGGCCAAAAACACGGCCCGCGTAAAAGAATTGCAAATTTGACGGAACCATTGCACCGAATGCGCGCTTGTCGTGTGCCCTGATAGCGGTCGAAAGGGCTCTGAAAGCCGTTCCCGGCGAGAGAGCCCTGACCGCACCGATGCAAGTTGTCACGGCAGAGGGCGCTCCTGATGGCCGTGATTTTGATCGTCGAAGACGATGTGTTTATCCGCGAAGTCGCGGAGATGATGATCCAAGACTGGGGTCATCAGACACTTGCCGCCAGCGACGTCGACGAGGCGCTTTTACTCCTGCGCTCTCCGCAACCCATCGACGCGCTGTTTCACCGATATCTATTTGAAAGCTGTGGTCCATGGCGGTTGCGATCTCGCAGTCCAGGCCATCGCGCTGCGGCCGAAATTGCGTGTGCTCTACACGACTGGCAATTCCATCACCGACAAGATGAAAGCGCTGCTGGTTGAAGGCACGCACTTCCTTCGCAAGCCGTACACGCAACATCAGCTGCAAACCTCTGTAAAGAATATGCTCGCGGCATAATGCGGAAGCGCGCGCAATCTATCGCAGCAGTGGACGAGACAAAATTACCGGGGGCGACATCTTGAAGAATGGAACGACGAAACGAGGACGCGGATCGGCTTCCCGAAGGCACCGACAACACCGCGCGCAAGCAGGCGGAAGAGACGCTGCTCAAGGCGGGCGCCCTGCAGAACGCGATTTTCAACAGCGCCAATTTCTCAAGCATCGCCACCGACGCCAAGGGCGTCATTCAAATCTTCAATGTCGGCGCCGAGCGTATGCTGGGTTACGCGGCCGCCGAAGTGGTGAACAAGATCACGCCGGCCGATATTTCCGATCCGCAGGAGTTGACCGCGCGCGCCAAAGCGTTGAGCGCCGAACTCGGCAACCCCGATCACGCCAGGGCTTCGAGGCTCTGGTGTTCAAGGCCTCGCGCGGGATCGAGGACATCTACGAGCTGACCTACATCCGCAAGGATGGCAGCCGGTTTCCGGCGGTGGTGTCGGTGACGGCGCTGCGCGACGCGCAAAACGTCATCATCGGCTATCTGTTGATTGGCACCGACAACACCGCGCGCAAGCAGGCGGAAGAGGCGCTGCTCAAGGCGGGCGCCCTGCAGCGCGCGATTTTCAACAGCGCCAATTTCTCCAGCATCGCTACCGACGCCAAGGGCGTCATTCAAATTTTCAATGTCGGCGCCGAGCGTATGCTGGGCTACACGGCCGCCGAAGTGATGAACAAGATCACGCCGGCCGACATTTCCGATCCGCAGGAAGTGATCGCGCGCGCCAAAGCGCTGAGCGTCGAACTCGGAACCCCGATCACGCCGGGCTTCGAGGCCCTCGTGTTCAAGGCCTCGCGCGGGATCGAGGACATCTACGAGCTGACCTACATCCGCAAGGATGGCAGCCGATTTCCGGCGGTGGTGTCGGTGACGGCGCTGCGCGACGCGCAAAACGTCATCATCGGCTATCTGTTGATTGGCACCGACAACACCGCGCGCAAGCTGGTCGAAGCCGAGCAAAAAAAGCTCGATCAGCGCCTGCGCGATCAGCAATTTTACACCCGCTCGCTGATCGAATCCAACATCGACGCGCTGATGACCACCGACCCCTCCGGCATCATCACGGACGTCAACAAGCAGATGGAGGCGCTCACCGGCTGCACGCGCGACGAGCTGATCGGCGCACCGTTCAAGGACTACTTCACCGATCCGGAGCGGGCCGAAGCGGCGATCAAGCGCGTGCTGAGCGAAAAGAAGGTCACCGACTACGAGCTGACGGCGTGCGCCCGCGACGGCAAGGAAACCGTGGTGTCCTACAACGCGACCACCTTTTACGACCGGGGCCGCACGCTGCAGGGCGTCTTCGCCGCGGCGCGCGACGTCACCGAACGCAAGCAGCGCGAGCGCGACGCGCTCAGCTTGACCAACGAAATCTCGCACCGGATCAAGAATAACTTGCAGGTCATCGTCGGCTTGATCGCCTACGAAGCCAAATGGACGGCGGCTCCCTGCGTGCAGGGCTATAAAACCATGCAGGCGCGCATCGGCGCCATTGCCCAGCTTTACGATCTGATTTCTCAAACCAGCCGCGGCCGGACCGTCGCCGTGGACGCATACTTGCGGGAAATCGCCAGGACGATGTCAGCGAGCCTGCTTGGAAACATGTCGGGCATCAAAATAGAGGTTGAGGGCGAGCCGCTGGAAATCGACCCGGATCGTGCCGTGCCCTTCGGCCTTCTGGTCAATGAGCTGACGACCAACGCCATCAAGCATGCGTTTCCGCACGGCAGCGGACATATCAGGCTGTGCGTCGAACAGATCGGCGATCAGATCGAGCTGGTTGTTTCCGATGACGGTGTGGGTATGAAGGATAAGGATTTGGCGAAGAGTCCTGAGAAACGTGGTTCCGACTACGTGGCGATCTTCGTGCGTCAGCTTGGCGGCACGATCGTGCCGTCGAAACAGGAACGCAACCGGAACGACCGTCAGAATACGGCTTCCCTTGCTTCTGGTCCCATCAGGCGGCGCCGAGCCCTTGGCTGCATAGTCGCGCTTGCATGCCGATGAAAACATGATTGCGCGCGGGCCTACTGCCCCCAGGCGCGGAACGCTTCCTCGAAGGCGCGCGCGCCGGGCGTGCCTTTCTCGATCGCCAGAATGGCGCGCTTGCCGTTGGTATAGACGACCGGGATGTCGAACCAGTCGCGCTCCTTGAGCAGCTGGATGATTGCGCTGCACGTCGACTGTCGACCGCCGACAGGCCGATCAGGAAATAGCCGTTGGTCACCTTCACCGCGAGGCCGGCGAGCGGCACGCCGCGCGCCTGCTCGTTCTGCTTCATCAGCACGCCGGGCACATTGCCGATGCCGCCTTCGGCGAAATCCGCCGGCAGCGTGAACATGATCTCGATGGTGTGGCTCGCCGGCAGCGCCTTGTCGGTGTTGCGGCGGAGCGACCAGGTCATGCGCATGCGCCGCTCGGGGATTTCCACGTCGGCGCGGATCGCGAGCTCGGGCGCGAGCCCCGGCCCCGGCGACACGGTCTCGGTGCGCCAGAGCGCCGAGCCGACATAGCGCTTGCCCTGCGGATCGTTCGGATCCTCGTCGTAGAGCACGACCTTCTGCGCCACCGCGGCGGCCGGCGCGTTGGCGGTGTCCGACGCGCTGCCGGCGGCTCCGATGCGGTCGGCGATCTTCGGCCGGCCGGCGGGCGCCGCCGCTTCGCTCGGCTTCGGCGCCGGCTGCGAACTGCGCAAGCTCGCCACCATCGACGATGATCGCATTGCGCTGCCAGTAGCCGGCGCCGGCAATGCCGCCGATCACCAGCAGCAGCACGACGACTTTGACGATGCGGCCATAGGATCGCGCCGGGCGCGCATAAGCTGCGTCATCTCATCTTCATATTGCGGCGGCGGCGGCGGCCGGCCGGTCGGCTCGTCCGGCCGGCGCATGCGCGTCGGCTGCGGCGGGCGCTGCTCCAGCGCCGCTTGGCTGTTCGAACGGCTCGGCGGCGGGCGGCTCGAAGTAATGCTCCGCTGGAGTCTGTTCGCGGTTCGCCAAAACGCGGCGGCGCGATCGCCGGGCATCGCCTCGTAGGTCGCGCGCGCCGAACGATTGGCCTCGGCCGCCGCGTCGCCCAGACCCTCGGCCTCGGCCACGGTCTCGCGGAAGTCGCGCAGACCCTGGTCGCGCA
This sequence comes from uncultured Actinomycetes bacterium, assembly GCA_963724675.1. GTDB lineage: Bacteria > Actinomycetota > Thermoleophilia > Gaiellales > Gaiellaceae > PALSA-612. Next base: position 609,269 of record CAVRVP010000002.1, read on the forward strand.
GCGAAGCCTGCGGCTCTCGCGCGGCGGCGGCTCATGCGGCCAGCGTCATCTCCGGCCGTGAACGCTTGGCCGCTTCCGCCTCCACCTTGCGGATCGCTTCCTCCAGCGCCAGCCGCTCGCGCGTGATGTCGGATTCGTCGAGCGCCGGCTCGACGCTGCGCAACTGGCTGACCAGCGCGGTGCGCGCGCGCTCGTACAGCGCACGGCGGTTCTCGCCCGTGTTCTTGTCGAGGCCGGCGACGGCGCGGGAGATCAGGGGATAATAGTCAGCCATTGCGCGTCAATGTGACCCATGCTTCTTGTCTTTTTCCGCGATCATGTCTCGAACGGGTTCTTCATCAGGATGGTGTCCTCGCGCTCCGGACTGGTCGAGAGCAGGGCCACCGGGCAGCCGATCAGTTCCTCGATTCGGCGCACATATTTTATCGCCTGCGCCGGCAATTGCGCCCAGGAGCGCGCGCGCGCCGTCGGTTCTTTCCAGCCGTCGATGGTCTCGTAGATCGGCTCCACCCGCGCCTGCGCCCGCTCGCCGGCCGGAAGATAGTCGATTTCGCGGCCGTCCAGACGATAGCGCACGCAGACCTTGATTTCGTCGAAGCCGTCGAGAATGTCGAGCTTGGTGAGCGCGATGCCCGTCGATGCCGCAGGTGCGCACGGTCTGGCGCACCAGCACGGCGTCGAACCAGCCGCAGCGGCGCGGCGCGGCCGGTGACGGTGCCGAATTCGCGGCCGCGCTCGCCGAGCGTCTTGCCGATCGACATTGTCCATCTGATCGGTCGGGAACGGCCCCTCGCCCACCCGCGTGGTGTAGGCCTTGCAGATGCCGAGCACGTAATCGATCGCGTTCGGCCCGAGCCCGGAGCCGGTCGCCGCCTGCGCCGCCACGGTGTTGGACGAGGTGACGTAAGGATAGGTGCCGTGATCGATGTCGAGCAGCGCGCCCTGCGCGCCCTCGAACAGAATGCGCTTGCCCTCGCGCCGCTTGCCGTCGAGCAGCGACCAGACCGAATCCATGTAGGGCAGCACCTTCGGCGCGATCGCCGCGAGATGACTCGTAGATCGCCTTGCCGTCGAGTTCGGCCAGGCGAGGCCGCGGCGCAGCGCGTTGTGATGCGCCAGCAGCCGCTCGATCTTGCTCGCCAGCGCCGGCAGATCGGCGAGGTCCATGAAGCGGATGGCGCGGCGGCCGACTTTGTCCTCGTAGGCCGGGCCGATGCCGCGCTTGGTGGTGCCGATGCGCGGGCGTCGAATTGTCGGCTTCGCGCACCGCTTCGAGCTCGCGATGCAGCGGCAGGATCAGCGTCGCGTTCTCGGCGATGCGCAGATTGTCCGGCGTCACCGCGACGCCCTGCTTCTTGAGCGTGGCGATTTCGTCGAGCAGCGCCTGCGGGTCGACCACCACGCCGTTGCCGATGACCGACAGCTTGCCGCTCGCGCACCACGCCGGACGGCAGCAGCGACAGCTTGTAGGTGACGCCGTCGATCACCAGGGTGTGGCCGGCATTGTGGCCGCCCTGGAAGCGGACGACGATATCGGCCTGCTCGGACAGCCAGTCGACGATCTTGCCCTTGCCCTCGTCGCCCCACTGGGACCCGACTACCACCACATTCGCCATCAGGATGCTTTCCTGCGCCAGCGCCCGGACACTGTGCGCCGGGTCGCCCCGGCCAGGTCCACCTTCGGATAAAGGATGCAGCCCTGCTGAGGCAAGGCACCGATCGGCGCCCGGACGAACTCCGGGCGGCCACCGCAACAAATTGATCTTACGCCGGTATTTCTAGAAATGCAGCGGCTTGGCCTGCTGCACCTGCGGCAGCGCGCGCACCTTGGCGAGCACGTCGTCCGGGCAGTTCGCCGTCGATCTCGATCAGCGCGATGGCGTTGCCGCCGGGCGCCTCGCGGCCGACATGGAAGGTGGCGATGTTGATGCCGGCCTCGCCCAGCGTGGACGAGAAGCGGCCGATGAAGCCCGGCTTGTCGAGATTGGTGATGTAGATCATCGAGGGGCCGAACTCGGCGTCCATGCGGATGCCCTTGATGTTGACGATGCGCGGGCGGCCGTCGGCGAACACCGTGCCGGACACCGAGCGCGTCTGCGCCTGCGGTCACCACCGTCACCGTGATCAGGCTGTCGTAGTCGCCGGCGGCCTCGCGGGTCGTTTCCTCGACCACGATGCCGCGCTCGCGCGCCACCACCGGCGCCGACACCACGTTGACGTCGCCGAGCATCGGCCGCAGCAGGCCGGACAACACCGCCGAGGTGAGCGCCTTGGTGTTCATCTGCGCCACCGCGCCCTCATAGGTCATGTGCACTTCCTTGATCGGGTCTTCGGTGAGCTGGCCGGCGAAGGAGCCGAGCTTCTCGGCCAGCGCGATGAACGGCCTGCAGCTTCGGCGCCTCCTCGGCGCTGATCGAGGGGAAGTTGACCGCGTTGGAGATCGCGCCGCGCAGCAGATAATCCGACATCTGCTCGGCCACCTGCAGCGCGACGTTTTCCTGCGCCTCGGTGGTGGCGGCGCCGAGATGCGGCGTGCACACCACGTTGGGATGGCCGAACAGCGGGTTCTCCGTCGCCGGCTCGTCGACGAACACGTCGAAGGCGGCGCCCGCCACCTTGCCGGAATCGAGCGCCTCGCGCAGCGCCGCCTCGTCGACCAGCCCGCCGCGCGCGCAATTGATGATGCGCACGCCCTTCTTCATCTTCGCGATCGCCTCGGCGTCGATGATGTTGCGGGTCTTGTCGGTGAGCGGCGTGTGCAGCGTGATGAAATCGGCGCGCTTGAACAGCTCGTCGAGCTCGACCTTCTCGACGCCGAGATCCATCGCGCGTTCGGCCGACAGGAACGGATCGTAGGCGATCACCTTCATGCTTCAGGCCGAGCGCGCGGTCGGCGACGATCGAGCCGATATTGCCGCAGCCGATGACGCCGAGCGTCTTGCCGGTGATCTCGACGCCCATGAAGCGGTTCTTCTCCCACTTGCCGGCCTGCGTCGAGGCGTCGGCCTCCGGGATCTGGCGCGCCAGGGCCAGCATCAGCGTGATGGCGTGTTCGGCGGTGGTGATCGAATTGCCGAACGGCGTGTTCATCACGATGATGCCGCGCGCGGTCGCCGCCGGAATGTCGACATTGTCGACGCCGATGCCGGCGCGGCCGATCACCTTCAGATTCTTCGCCTTCTCGAGAATCTTCGGCGTCACCTTGGTGGCCGAGCGGATGGCGAGGCCGTCGTAATTGCCGATCAACTCGGCGAGCTTGTCCTTGTCCTTGCCGAGATTGGGCTGGAAATCGACCTCGATGCCGCGATCCTTGAAGATCTGCACGGCGGCGGGCGACAAGCGCATCGGAGATGAGAACTTTGGGCATGATGATCCAATTCGTTATCGTGCTCGGTGTCATCGTCCGCGAAGCGGAGATTCAGTATTCGCAAGCGTCATGATATTCCTCGGAGCGCTTGCGAATACTGGATGCCGCTTCGCGGGCAGGACAGCGTCACTCACGCCGCCTTGGGCAGCGCGGCTTTGGCTTCGGCGAAGGCCCAGTCGAGCCAGGGCGTGAGCGCCTCGACGTCGCCGCGCTCCACCGTCGCCCCGCACCAGATGCGCAGGCCCGGCGGCGCGTCGCGGTAGTAGGCGATGTCGTAGGCGACGCCTTCCTTCTCCAGCAGGCCGGCGAGCGTCTTGGCGAAGGCCGCCTGATCGTCGGCCGACAGCCGCGTCACCGCCGGATCGACGACCTTCAGGCACACCGAGGTGTTCGAGCGCTCGTTGGCATTCTTGGCGAGATGCGCGACCCAGGGCGTGACCGCGACCCAGTCGGACAGCGCCTTGGCGTTGGCGTCCGAGCGCGCGACGGTCGCCTTCAGCCCGCCGATCGATTTCGCCCATGCAAGCGTGTCGAGATAGTCCTCGACGCAGAGCATCGACGGCGTGTTGATGGTCTCGCCGGCGAAAATGCCTTCGTTGAGCTTGCCGCCCTTGGTCAGGCGGAAAATCTTCGGCAGCGGCCAGGCCGGCTTGTAGCTTTCCAGCCGCGCCACCGCGCGCGGGCGAGAGGATGAGCATGCCGTGCGCGCCCTCGCCGCCGAGCGCCTTCTGCCAGGAGAAGGTGACGACATCGAGCTTGGGCCAATCGAGCCGCTGCGCGAATGCCGCCGAGGTGGCGTCGCAGATGGTGAGGCCTTCGCGGTCGGCGGCGATCCAGTCGCCGTTCGGCACGCGCACGCCGGAGGTGGTGCCGTTCCAGGTGAACACCACGTCGCTGGAAAAATCGATTTTCGATAGATCGGGCAGTTCGCCATAGGGCGCCTTGAGCACCGTGACGTCTTTGAGCTTCAGTTGCTTCTCGACGTCGGTCACCCAGCCTTCGCCGAAGGATTCCCAGGCGAGCATGGTCACGGGCCGCGCGCCCAGCAGCGACCACAGCGCCATCTCCACCGCGCCGGTATCGGAAGCCGGCACGATGGCGATGCGATAGTCGGCGGGGACTTCGAGCATTTCGCGGGTCAGATCGATGGCGCGCTTGAGCTTCGCCTTGCCGATCTTGGATCGGTGCGAGCGTGCGAGAACCGCGTCGGTGAGGGCTTGCAGGCTCCAGCCGGGGCGCTTGGCGCAGGGGCCGGACGAAAAGTGCGGGATGGCCGGCCGCACGCCGGGCTTTGTCGCCGTCATGATCTATCCTTCCAGATAGGCGCCCCTCGTTGGGGAGGGGTGTCCCACTGGCGGAAATAGGCTCACGCGGGCCCGCCGTCAAGGCAGCCCTTGGTCGCGTGGATGGATTGTCCGCTAGAAGTCCGATCCGGTCAGACCGGATCATGCGCTAATCGAGAATGAAGCGCACGCCAACGCGAACCTCGTCGCCGGTCAGTTTCTTGACCGTGAGCCGGTTGGCATTGGGGCCGCCGAGCACATCACCCATGTCGATGTGCCGGTAGCCGATGTCGAGCAACACGTTGTAGGTCAAATTGACGCTCACGCCCGCCATCGCGGCCCAGGCCAGGTTCCAGCGCGCTGTCTTCGGCGGCTCGGTCACTTGCGGCGGCGTGGTCTCATAGTTTCGCGTGCTCACCTGAGCGCCGCCGATACCGGCGCCGATATAGGGCGTAAAACCCGACCAGGTGCCGAGATCAAGATAACCGTTGAGCAGGATGGTGTAGGATTCGATCTTGGCCGACACCGTGTTCGCGCCCGAGTCGGTCGACCCGGAATACATTGCGCGCCAGCCATAATCGCCGGTGATATCGGTGCGTAGCCAACTCGCCTTGTAGCCGACGCCGATGGCGCCGACGTAGGAATCCTTGATGGAACTGGTGGTGTATTCGGTGAACAGGTCGGAAGACGTGCCGACGCGCTGGAAGCGATAGCCGAGATCGCCGCGCAGATACCAGCCGGAGATGAGTTCGTCGACGCGCTGTGATTTTTCCGAAGGAAACGGCAGCGGCAGCGAGGGATAGCCAGGCATATCTGCGCCGCGCGCGGTCGCGCCGGATATTGCCAGCGCCGCACCGCAAACCGCGGACGTCCTCAACCAACCCATGACGACTATTCCTTCGCTACACATCCGTCCGATCTTGCGCCCGACCTTGCCGCATGAAGGTTAAGCGCCGATTAACCATGATTTTTCACCACATCGGTGTGGCCAATTAACCTGGTCGCAGCGCCGGCACTCGATCAGCCCCTGCTGCGTATCTGCGGCGGTGGCGCATAGACCGGAGCCGGCGCGTAGACCGGTGCGGGCTGGTAGACCTGCGGCGGTGGCGAGTAGTACTGCGGCCTGGAATAGGTATCGAACCCATCGAGATTGAATCGGAGGCCGAGCTTGATGTCATGCGAAGTCAGATGGTGAAATTCCATCGGGTTCACGATGCTGTTGGTCCCGAGATAGGTGTACAGGTCGCCGGACGTCGCATCGCCCAAATCGACATAGCGATAGGCCAGTTCGATCGTGAAATTCTTCGTCACTCTGTAAGCGATACCGGCGTGCAGCGCCCAGGCGAAATTCCATTTCGACTCGGTGTCGCCGAAGGCCACGCCGCCGCCCGCGCAAACCGTGCAGACATCCTGGAAGCTGGAAATCGTGTTGCGGGCGGCACCCACGCCGGCGCCGACGAAAGGCGTGAAGCCGTTCCATGTTCCGAGATCGACATAACCGTTGAAAAGAAACAGCCATTCCGACTTGCTGGCGGTGTACTCGTCGGTGATCGTCGAGCCGCCGCTGGTGATGATCTGCGTACCGTGGAAGTTCGCATTCGAGCGATACTCGCCGGTCAGATCGAAGCGCAGCCAGTCGTTGAAGTAATAGCCTATGCCGATACCGAATAACGGCGAGGCGTCGAAACCGAAGCCGATATCCTGAAACGACGGGTTGCCTTGTAGCTGCAGGGCGTTGAAAAGGCTGCCGACATGCTGATTGGTGAAGCCAATGTCGCCGCGCAGATACCAGCTCGAGAATTCTTCGATGACTGGCTGGATGATGATCGGCGGCGGTTGCGGATAGTCGGCCGCGCGCACCGCGCCTGCGGCGAGCGAAGCAATTGCTGCCAGCATTGAAATCCCAAGACGCGCACCGACCATCGATTCGTCCCTTGTCACATCCGCCGGCAGCCCAGTCGGCGGAAGAATGCGGGGACGATGGCAGCAAATCCTTAAGTGGCCCTTAACCCTGTTTTTTAACTACGTTGTTTAACGAAATCGCGCGTCAGCCGGCGTCTCGGGGACAGCATCATGCGAATCCAAAATTTTAACGAAGCGTTTACGATTTCGGCACGACCGAGCGGCGCTGCGTTTTAGTCCTTGTCGCCCTCGCCCATATCGCCGATGTGGTGCTGCGCGTAGAGTTCGACGCCGAGCTTGGCCACCAGATCGAGCTGGGTCTCGAGGAAGTCGATGTGGTGCTCCTCATCCGACATCAGCTTCTCGAACATGTCGCGGGTGACGTAGTCCTTGGCCGAATGGCAGTGGGTCGCCGCCTCCTGGTAGAGCGCGCGGGCGGACATTTCCGCCGCCAGGTCGCAGTCCAGCACCTCCTTCACGTTCTGGCCGATGTGGAGTGGATCGAGCACCTGCAGGTTGGGAAAGCCGTCGAGGAAGATGATTCGCTCGATCAGCTTGTCGGCATGCTCCATCTCTTCGATCGACTCCTTGCGCCACTGCTTGGCGAGGTCCTTGTAGCCCCAATTGTCGAGCAGCCGGTAATGCAGCCAATACTGGTTGACCGCCGTGAGCTCGTGGCGCAGCGCCTTGTTGAGGTATTCGACAACCTTTGCATCACCCTTCATGCGACGCTCCTGTCCGGGGCAGCGGAACCCGCCCTATAGTTCAATCCTGCTCTTTATCGGAATTGCGTACGGCGATAAATCATGGTTTCGCCCGGCGCGCCAGCGAAGGCGCCATGGCGTGGCGATCATACAGGTTGCGATCGGTAATTCGGCTCGGCGGCAGCTTATCGCTGCTGCACGTTGCGGAGCCAGTCGTAAGTGACCAGACGCTCGGCCAAAGTGATGAGCGCGGCACGCGCCGCTGCGTCCTCGATCGCCAGGAATGCCTCGACCAGCCGCATGGCTTCCTGCGTGCGAGGATCGCCGGGGCTGCCGGCGGCGGCAAGCGCCCCGGGCTGCAATCGCCTTGCCCGGAAAGTCACGGCCCGGGCTGCGGCTTTCGAGCGGCATTTGTACGATGTTTTGGCCGGACTTACGCGGATGCTTGTTCATGGGCACCTGGGACAACTGGGCTTCATTACGAGTAGCGACGATTGCACGCGCAACGAAACGAAGCGCGAGCAACTCTACGTTGAGAATCTACCTGGATCGCCGCATTGTCATTAGCGGCCAATTCGTATTTTATGAGGTTTCATCTCATAATGTTCCGCCATGGAATTGCGTCACCTCAAATATTTCGTCGCGGTCGCGGAAGAACTGCATTTCGCGCGCGCCGCGGCGCGTCTCAATATCGCGGCGCCCACGCTCAGCCACCAGATCCGCGCGCTGGAAACGATGCTCGGCGCCAAGCTGTTCGCCCGCAAGACCAACAGCGCGGTCGCGGTCACCCATGCCGGCAAACGTTTCCTGGCCGAAGCCCAGGAGACGCTCAAGCAGGCCGACCATGCCGAACTGGTCGGACGCCGCGCCGCCCGCGGTGAGGCCGGCTCGATCGCCGTCGGTTACGTTTTCTCGGCTGGCTGCAGCGGCATGGTTTCCGCGACTTTAGCCGGCTACAGAAAATCTCATCCGGAGGTATCGTTTCAGCTGGCGCGGATGCAAACCTTCGCGCAGTTCAAGGCGCTGATCGACGGCTCGCTCGATATCGGCATTCACGCGCGCGCCGCAGCGCTATCCATCCGGACTGTCCGGCTTCCTGGTCGACCAGCAGCCATTCATGGCTGGCGATGCCGGCGGGGCACCGTCTGGCCGCGCGCAAACAGCATTACGCCGCCATGCTGGTCGACGAGGCCTTCGTCGCGGTATCGATGGAAATGGAAATCGGATTCTGGCGGCAATATCGCGGCCATCAGCCCGCCCGGCGTGTCGCTGCGCATCGTCGAACGCGCGCCGGATGCCTTCACGGTGATGACGCTGGTGGCCGCCGGCGTCGGCATCGGCGTGTTGTCGGGAACCGCTCGCATGCATCACCATGCCCGGCATGGTCTTTCGCAAGCTCGTCCGGCGTGACGCGGACGTCCGACCAGTTGCCGCGGTCTACCGCAAGAATGAAAGCGCGCCGGTGGTAAAGGTCTTCATCGACTATCTACGCGCCAACGTCGCGCGTGCGCTGAACGCGCGAGCTGGCGCTCGAACATGGCGAAAATCTCGCGCCAGTCGGTCTCGGCGGCGGCCGGTCATGGATGTCGCGATCGGGCAGCGCATAGCCGTGGCCGGCGCCGGCATGCAGGTTGAACCGATAGCCAAGACCGGCGCGCCCGGTGAACGCGCGCTGCGATGCGCGGTGACGATTTCCGGGGTGGCGAAACGGTCGCGCGCGCCGTAGCCGCAATAAACCTCGCCGCGCATCAGATGCGCCAAGCCGATGCGGCGAATCCGGCGCCTCGGTGACCAGCCAGCGTGCCGTGCAGGCTGGCGTTGGCGCGAAATCGCTGCGGAAACTCTTGCGCCGCGATGCAGCGCAATCCGGCCGCCCATGCAGAAGCCGACCGATCCGGCCGGACCGTCGTCGACCGGCTCGCCGCGGCAGAAGTCGAGGATCGCCGCGACATCGGTGCGCGCCGTCTGCCGGTTGAGCGCATGCCGTTGCCGCGCATTTCCTCTTGCAGCGCCACCGGCAAGGTATCGAACGACACCATCTTGCCGCTCGCATTGCGTCGCTCGTAGCGGATTTTTCCCTCGCGATAGAACAGGTTCGGCACCACGCAGTAATAGCCGTGGGCGGCGACACGGCGCGCGATCGCAAACAGTTCCTCGCGTAGGCCCCAGACGTCCATGAACAGGACGACGAGCGCAAAGCGGCCGCCGCCGTCCGGGTGGGCGGCATAGCCGTCCATCGTCCCGTGCGGGGTGGGAATATCGACTGCTCTTCCGATCATGCGACGGCTGCGTCGCGCTACTTGGCGAGATTGAGGCTCAGCCGGAGAGGATTGGCGCCCACTTCGCGCGGTCAGCGCCACGCGCTCACGCAGCCGCTCGGGCGGACCGCCCAGCACGCTGGCAGCCGGCTTTGCCGAAACTTTGCGCGTCTCGGGCGTGCGCAGATAAGCGTTTATCGCGGCGTTGAGCTTGTCGACGATCTCGGCCGGCACGCCGGCTGGCGCCGTAGATCGCGTACCCAGGTCGAGCCGATGACATCGACGCCGCTTTCCTTCATGGTCGGCACGTCCGGCAGGAAATCCAGCCGCTCTTCGCTGGTCACGGCCAGAATCTTCACCGCGTCGGCGACCCGGGCCGTAGGTCGGGAAGCCGATGTCGATCTGGCCGCCCATCAGGTCGGTGATGATCGGCGCGATGCGCCACGGTAGGCGATGAAGACTGGCGTCGATATGGGTCCTCGCTGCGAACGCGACGCTGCAGAGGTGACCCATGGTGCCCGGGCCGGAATGGCCGATGGTGAGCCGTTCTGGTTCTTCGCGGCATAGGCGACCAGATCCTTGACCGAGTTCAAGCCGAGCTTCGGGCTGGCAATCAGAACATTGGGCGAGTCGTCGACCAGGATGATCGGCGTAAAGTTCTTTTCCATGTCGTATCCGACCGATTTGTCGAAGAGCGGACGAAAGACCGCCGGACCGACCGCCGTCAGCAACAACGTGTATCCATCCGGCGCCGCCCGCGCGATCGCTACGGCCCGACCACGCCGCCGCCGCCGACCTTGTTCTCCACGACGACGTTCTGACCAAACACTTCCGACAGATGCTGCGCGATCGGCCGGCCGATGAAGTCGATGAGCCCGCCGGGCGCGAAATGAAGCACCAGGGTGATCGGCCGCGTCGGCCAATCCTCGGCCGCGGCCGGACGCGGCACGCCGGCCAGCATGGCCGTGGCGGCGAGCACAACAAGTGCTTTGGAAACACAAGTTTTGGTCAGGACAGACAATACCCGCATCGCTACGCCTTCAACGCTTCTAGCACTCGTTGGTGGCATCCTCCCGCAGGTGGCGTCGGCACGCAATGCTCGGATGACGAGCCTGGCGGATATTTCGTCGCAGCTATGTCAGGGAGATTTGGAATGCGCGGCGCAGCCGCAACCGGCCGGACAGCCGGCGCCGGCCATGGCTTCGTCCATGATCTTGCGGATGGTCCGCGCGCAGCGGCCGCACTGGGCGCTGCAGCCGAGACAACCATAAACCTGCCCGGTCGTGCGCGGCGTGGCCGTGGTCACGGCGCTGCGCACTTGATGGTCGCTCAGTACGTTGCAGGAACACACGATCATCGCGAACCCGACCCCCGGCGGCCCCCGGGCCGTAGACTGGCACTTTCGCTATCGGCTTCATTGCGCCAAGTCAAAGCAAAACGCTCTTTAAAAGCGTTCTAAACTATTGATGGATAACGATTATTCGTTATCGCGGCGTCTCGCGGCACGATCTGCAACTAACATTTTGCCGCCGGTAGAACGCCTTAACGGGCGCCCGCTCAGGCGGCGACCATGGTCAGCGCCTCGACCACGTCGTCCACAACCGCCTCGACCAGGATCTTGTCGTCGCCTTCGCCCATCACCCGGATCACCGGCTCGGTGCCGGACGGGCGCACGATCAGGCGGCCGCCGCGGCCGAGCTTCTTTTCGGCGCTGGCGATGGCCGAGCGCACGCCGCGCGTTCTCCAGCGGCTTGCCTTTCTGGTAGCGCACGTTCTTGAGCACCTGCGGCAGCGGCTCGAAGCGGTGGCAGACCTCGGACACCGGCTTGTTGCTGCGCTTGATCACCGCGAGCAACTGCAAGGCGGCGACGAAGCCGTCGCCGGTGGTGGTGTAGTCCGAGAGGATAATGTGGCCGGACGGCTCGCCGCCGATGTTGTAGCCGTGCGCGCGCATGTGCTCGAGCACGTAGCGGTCGCCGACCGGGGTGCGCACCAGCTCGAGGCCGAGCCCGCCGAGATGGCGCTCGAGCCCGAGATTGGACATCACGGTGCGCGACCACGCCCGGGCGCTGCAGCCGGCCGTCTTCCTTCCAGCTTTCGGCGATGACGGCGAGCAGCTGGTCGCCGTCCACCACATGGCCGCGCTCGTCCACGATCATGACGCGGTCGGCGTCGCCGTCGAGCGCGATGCCGATATCGGCGCGCATCTCGCGCACCTTGCTGCTGATCGCCGCGAGATCGGTGGAGCCGCAATCCTTGTTGATGTTGAAGCCGTCGGGATCGACGCCGATCGAGATCACGTCGGCGCCGAGTTCCCACAGCGCGCCGGGCGCCACCTTGTAGGCGGCGCCATTGGCGCAATCGATCACCACGCGCAGGCCTTCGAGCGATCGATCGCCTTGGGCAGCGTGAGCTTGGCGAATTCGATGTAGCGATCCTGCACGCCGTCGATGCGCTTGGCGCGGCCGAGATCGTCGCCCTGGGCCAATTGCTTGCCGAGATCGGAATCGAGCAGCGCCTCGATCTTGGCTTCGACCTCGTCGCTGAGCTTGAAGCCGTCGGGTCCGAACAGCTTGATGCCGTTGTCGTCGTACGGATTGTGCGACGCCGAAATCATCACGCCGAGGTCGGCGCGCATCGAGCGCGCCAGCATGCCGACGGCCGGCGTCGGAATCGGTCCGGTGAGCAGCACGTCCATGCCGACCGAGGTGAAGCCGGCGACCAGCGCGGTCTCGATCATGTAGCCGGAGAGGCGGGTGTCCTTGCCGATCAAGACGCGATGGCGGTGATCGCCGTTCTTGAAGATCAGCCCGGCGGCCTGGCCGACCTTGAGCGCCAATTCGGGAGTGATGACCTTGTTGGCCCGGCCGCGAATGCCGTCGGTGCCGAAATAACGACGAACCATGAACTACCCCCGGACGCCCACTTTTACGGCCTTGAAGCCCTGATCGACCCGGCTTTTTGGCGGGTGGCCAAGCCTGCCCCGCAAGCTTTCTATAGAGCAACGCGGTGAATTTACTTCAAAAATTGTGAGGAATCATTACCAGCCGCGGTTAACCGTTCATCTCCAGCCTGGAAAGATCCGGGAATGGCGCGGGAACCGGCCATTTCGCCGCCCCCGCCCCTGTGCTACCCGATGGCGGTCTGGCCATCCGTCGGGGCGCCCCATGAAAAACATCACCTGCATCGAGGATCTGCGCCAGCTTGCCCGCGCGCCGCGTTCCGCGCGCCTTTTTCGATTACGCCGACAGCGGCTCCTATAACGAGGAGACCCTGCGCGCCAACCGCGCCGACCTGGAAGCGATCAAGCTGCGCCAGCGCGTGCTGGTGGATGTCTCCAAGCGCAGCCTCGCCACCACCATCGTCGGGCAGAAGGTGGCGGCGCCGATCGCGCTCGCGCCGATCGGCCTCTGCCGGCATGCAGCACGGCAATGGCGAGATCCTGGCCGGCGCAGCGCCGCCAACGAGGCCGGCATTCCGTTCACGCTCTCGACCATGTCGATCTGCTCGATCGAGGACGTGGCGGAGGCGACCGGCAAGCCGTTCTGGTTCCAGCTCTACGTGATCCGCGACCGCGGCTTCTCCAAGGACATTCTGTCGCGCGCGGTGGCGGCCAAATGCAGCGCGCTGGTGCTCACCGTCGACCTGCAGGTGCTCGGCCAGCGCCACCGCGACATCAAGAACGGCATGACGGTGCCGCCGGAAATCCGCCTGAAGAACATCATCGACGTCGCCGACCAAGCCGGCCTGGGCCTGGAGCATCCTCACCGGCAAGCGCAAGACCTTCGGCAATCTCGCCGGCCACGTGAAGGGCATGGAGAACGTCAATTCGCTGGCGACATGGATCGCCACGCAGTTCGATCCGGCGCTGTCCTGGAAGGACGTGGAATGGATCAAGAATATCTGGCCGGGCAAGCTGATCCTGAAGGGCATCCTCGACGTCGATGACGCCAGGACCGCGGTCAAGCTCGGCGCCGACGCCATCGTGGTGTCGAACCATGGCGGCCGCCAGCTCGACGGCGCGGCAGTCGTCGATCTCGGCGCTGCCGAAGATCGCGCAAGCGGTCGGCTCCGACACCGAGGTGCTGTTCGACGGCGGCGTGCGCACCGGCCCCGACATGATGCGCGCGCTGGCGCTGGGCGCGCGCGCCTGCCTGATCGGCCGCGCTTATATCTACGGGCTCGGCGCCGGCGGCCGCGCCGGCGTCGACAAGGCGATCGACATCCTCAAGAAGGAACTCGACGTCACCATGGCGCTCACCGGCATCAACCGCATCGCCGACATCGACGGCCGCGTGCTGGTCGGCGGCAAGGGGAAGAAGAAGACGGCGAAGGCCCGGCAGTAATTGGCGTCGCCGCTTCACCGCGAATCTCAATCTGTCACCCCCGTAACCCCGAAGCCAGTGTTTTGCCTGGCTTGCCAAAGTTTCCATCGCGTGCCACCCGAAGGGGCATGAGTGCTGAGGTCACCATCGGCGGCGGCGCGCGGCTAGCCCCGCATCCCTTGCGCGCGGCCGTGCTGGGCGAGGTGCATGCGCGCCCGTTCACGCCGATCGCGACGCCGCGCCGCATCCTGCATTTCGCCTTCGATACCGCCGGCGACGCCGCCAAGGCCGACCGCGCGGCGCTGACCGATTTCTGCGCCCGCCGCGAGCTCGAGCCGCTGCAAGCCTTCGGCCAAGCAGCACCGCGTCACGTTCGGCGGCGCCACGCTGCGCTGGGAGCAGCACTCCGAATTCACCACCTATACCTGGGAGCTGCCGTCCGAGCCGGGCGCGCGCCGTTCCATCCCGCCGCGGCGTCGCTGGCCGCGCCGATGGCCGGCCTGCCGCAGCCGGGACCGCTGCTGGTCGCGCTCGACCTGCATCTGCTGGCGGAGAAAAAGAAGAAGCTCGCGTTCGAGCGGCTGTTCGATCGCGCCAGCCTGGCGGTGGCGGAGAATTCCGACGGCGACGCGCTGTTCGCCACCGACTTCCAGGCCGACCCGTCCGGCTTCGTGCGCATCCTGGTGCTCGACCGCGGGCTTGGGCCGCGAGCGCGCCGGCGCGCTGGTCCAGCGCATCGTCGAACTGGAGACCTATCGCACGCTGGCGCTGCTCGGCCTGCCGGAGGCGCAGCGGCTGACGCCGTCGATCAACCGCATCGAGAAGCGGCTGGCCGAAGTGACCGAGGAGATGCGGCGCACCGACAAGCTCGTCGACAATCACCGCCTGCTCGACGAACTGACCGCGCTCGCCGCCGAGCTGGAAGCCGGCGCGGCCGCCAGCCTGTTCCGCTTCGGCGCCAGCCGCGCCTACAATGAGATCGTGCAGCTGCGCCTGCAGACCATCGGCGAGCGCAAGGTCGAAGGCTTCCCGACCTGGTCGTCGTTCCTGGCGCGGCGCATGGCGCCGGCGATGCGCACCTGCGTGACCACCGAGGAGCGGCAGGCCAATCTGTCGGAGAAGCTGGCGCGCGCCGCCAATCTGCTGCGCACGCGCGTCGACGTCGAGCTCGAGCAGCAGAACCGCGATCTGCTCAAGTCGATGAACGAGCGCACGCGGCTGCAATTGCGGCTGCAGACGACGGTCGAAGGACTGTCGGTCGCCGCCGTCAGCTATTACGTGGTCGGGCTGTTCGGCTATCTGGTGAAGGGCGCGCACGACGAAGGCGTGCCGGTCGACATCTCGCTCGCCACCGCGTTGTTCGTGCCGGTGGCGGTGCTGGCGATCTGGTTCGTGGTGCGCCGCATCAGGCGCAGGAATATCGCGGGCGACAAATGAGGCGCGATCGCTCTTAGACAATCGGCATGAGAGGTGATGCGATGAGCATCATGTATCACGACGGCAACCGGCAACTGCAGGACCAGTTCGACAGCCGGCGCATCTCGGACAAGCTGGAAGAAAAACTGACGCGTACGGCGTTCACCGCCGACGACAAGGCCTTCATCGAGAGCGCCGCCTATTTCTTCATCGCCACCGCCGATGCGCAAGGCCGACCGGACTGCTCGTTCAAGGGCGGCATGCCGGGATTCGTGCGCGTGACCGGCGCATCCGAACTGGCGTTTCCCGATTATGACGGCAACGGCATGTTCAAGAGCCTCGGCAATCTGGTGGTGAACCCGAATGTCGGCCTGCTGTTCATCGCCATGCACGGCAAGCCGAAGCGCCTGCGCGTCAATGGCAGCGCGCGCGTGAGCGACAACGATCCGCTGCTCGCTGAAACCGTCGGCGCGCAACTGATCGTGCGCGTCGCAGGCGCGCGCCATTTTCCCCAATTGCCCGCGCTACATTCCGGACATGCAGATGGTCGCTCCCTCGATCTATACGCCGCAACCGAAATGCGAACCGCCGGAGCCGGCCTGGAAAGGCTTCGACGACTTCAAGGATCATGTGCATCCGCGCGCGCCGACCTGGAAAGGCTAGCCTATGCGGACCGAGCGGTTCGATTTCACGAATGCCAAGGGCGAAAAGCTCGCAGCTTTGCTCGATCTGCCGCTCGGCCAAGCCCGCGGCCTTCGCGCTGTTCGCGCATTGCTTCACCTGCGGCAAGGATAACCTCGCCGCCAAGCGCATCGCCGAACGGCTGACGATGCAAGGCATCGCCGTGCTGCGCTTCGATTTCACCGGGCTGGGCCACAGCGAAGGCGAATTCGCCAACACGCATTTTTCCTCGAACGTCGACGACCTGGTCGCCGCCGCCGATCACCTGCGCAAGACGCGGCACGCGCCCGCGATCCTGATCGGCCATAGCCTCGGCGGCGCCGCGGTGCTGGCCGCCGCGCATAAATTCGCCGAAGCGCGCGCCGTGGTCACCATCGCTGCGCCTTACGATCCCGGTCACGTGGTCGGCACTGTTCAAGCAGCATGTCGACACCATCCGCGCGCAGGGCGAGGTCGAGGTGGCGCTGGCCGGGCGGCCGTTCCGCATCAAGCGCGAATTCCTCGATGACGTGGCCGAGAAGAAGCTGAATGAATGCATTGCCGATCTGCGCAAGGCGCTGCTGGTGTTTCATTCGCCGACCGACGATACCGTCGGCATCGACAACGCGTCGCATATTTTTCAGGCGGCCAAACATCCGAAAAGCTTCGTCTCGCTCGCCGGTGCCGATCATCTGCTGAGCCAGAAGAGCGACGCGGTCTACGTGGCGAACGTGATCGCCGCCTGGGCCGAGCGCTATATCGATCAACCGTGTACGGCATGACGCGAAGCCGAGACCGAAGTCGGCACCGTGCTGGTGCGCGAAACCCGCGGCGGAAAATTCCAGCAGGAGATCATGAGCGGGCCGCACCGTTTCCTCGCCGACGAGCCGGTGAAGGACGGCGGGCTCGATTCCGGACCGGGACCCTACGATCTGCTGCTGGCGGGACTGGGCGCCTGTACCTCGATGACGCTGCGGCTCTATGCCGATCTCAAGAAGCTGCCGCTCGAGCGCGTGTCGGTGCGGCTCATCCACAACAAGATCCACGCCGAGGATTGCGAGCACTGCGAGACCAAGGAAGGCATGGTCGATCGCATCGACCGCAATATCACCATGGCAAGGCGCGCTCGACGCCGCGCAGCGCAAGCGGCTCATGGAGATCGCCGACAGATGCCCGGTGCATCGGACGCTGAAATCGGAAATCGATATCCGCACTTTTGAGCTGTCCCCGTCATCCTGAGGTGTGAGCGAAGCGCGCCTCGAAGGGTGACGGGCAGAATGTTTCGGTGTATTTTCCCGTCGCCATGCAGAACGCCACACACGCGCTGACGCAGCAATTCCTCGCCTGGGTGGATGAAGCCCCGCGCAGCTATGCCGACGCGGAAGCCTGGCGGCGAAGCTGCCCGCATCTGTCGATCTGGGAAGATGCCATCTCCGACGGTCTGGTCCGCTTCGAGAACGGCAGCAGCATGCAGGGGTCGCTGCTCGTGCTCACGCCGCGCGGGCGCGCTTTACTTGAGCAAGACTAGAGCTATTGCGGCGCATGCTCTAACGACGATCACATCGCCGGCGTGACGTTGCGGCCGACATACATGACCTTCGCCAGCACCGAGCCGTCCGGCTGTTTATCCCAGCCGAAGATGATGATCTGCGCCCCGGCCTTGAGCTCGTCTTTGCTGCCCGGCGCGGCCGCGGCGATCACCGTATCCTTGGTGACAAGGACTTTCTTTTCGCCTTCCTTGTACTTCACCATCAGCGTCTCGCCGTCCTTGGACGTCACCACGTCTTCGACATAGGCGTTGGTCATGGTGCTGTTCGGCCGCCCATCCCATGGCCCGTGGCGGTCCGGCACCACGCCGCGCTGTGCGGGCAGGAACATATGAATCGAGTAAGCCTTGATGCTGCCGTCCGGCTCCGGAACGCCGGCGATGCCGATGAAGGAATCTTTCTTGATGTCGGCGAGCGAGGCCTTGACCAGCGCCGATACGCGCGCATCGTCGGCGACTTTCACATTCAACACGGTGCCGTCGCGCGTCTTGAGCGACAGCATGCCGCCGTCGGCCTTCTCGATCTGGCCGCGGATGCGGCCCGGCTGCTGCGCGAGCGCGGCGCCGGCCATGAACGCCAAGGCGACCGCGGCGCCGAGCACGCGGCGTGTCATATTCATTTTGTACATTGTGTCCTCCCCAACTGCTTCCGGCTTGCACGCCGGCCCGTCAGGCAGATAACCCCCCGCCCCGCTCGTTATTCCGGCGGATCGGCGTAGATCACATATGTCACTTTTTCTTGAGCAAATCGGCTTCGACCAACGCGCGCAGCTCGGCCGTCACTTCGCGGCCGTACGCCGAACCAGCGCTCGAAGCCGCGCACCGCCTGATGCAGCAGCATGCCGAGCCCGTCGGCCGTGCGCAGTCCGCGCGCCGCGCGCCGCCGTCAGCAGCCCGGTGACCAGCGGATCGTAGACCAGATCCGCCACCACCAGCGAAGCCGGGCAGCGCAAGATTGATGTCCAGCGGCGGCTGGCCGTCCATGCCGAGCGTGGTGGTGTTGACCAGGAGACCGACGCCGCCGAGCAGACCGGTGATCTCGTCCCAGCGGCGACGATGCACGCGCGCGCCGAATTTCTGCGCAGCGCCTTCGCCCGCGTCGTCGCTGCGGTTGATCACATAGATGCGCTCGACCTCGCGCGCGATCAGCGCATAACAGCACGGCGCGCGCGCCGCCGCCGGCGCCGAGCACGATCGCGCTCTCCAGACCGCGGTCCCAGCCCGGCGTCGCGGCGTCGAGATTGGCGAGGAAGCCCTCGACGTCGGTATTGGTCGAGCGCAGCGTGCCGTCGTCGTACCACAGCGTATTGGCGGCGCCGACCGCGCGCGCGCGCTCGTCCGGCTCCGACAGCGCGAGCGCGGGCTCCTTGTGCGGCACCGTGACATTGGCGCCGACATAGCCGTGCTCGCGCAGCTTGCCGATGAAATCGGCGAACTGTTCGGGCGGCACCGCCTCACGGCGGTATTCGGCGTCGAGTTCGTGCAGCTTGATCCAGTAATTGTGGATCAGCGGCGAGCGTGAATGACCGGCCGGCCAGGCGATGACGCAAGCCGCCTTGTGTTGCCCGCTCATGATTCCGCCACCACGGTATTGCGCAACACGCCGATTTCGGGAACTTCGATCGCAATCACGTCGCCGGGCTTGAGCCAGCGCGGAGGATCGTTGCGCGGTCCGCGCTTGACCGGCGTACCGGTGACGATGATGTCGCCGGGCTTGAGCGTCATGAAGGTGCTGACATAGGCGATCAGGTCGGCGAACGACTTGATCATGCTGGCGGTGGTGTCGTCCTGCGTCACCTCGCCGTTGAGCTTGACCGTCATGTGCAGCGGCTTGGCGAGGTCGATCTCGTCGGCGGTCACGATCCAGGGACCGATGCTGCCGGTGGCGTCGAAATTCTTGCCTTGCGTCACATTGAACTTGCCGTGGCGAATCCAGTCGCGGATGGTGCCCTCGTTGCACAGCGTCACGCCGGCGACATGCGTCGAGCGCGTCGTCGTGCGCGATGCGCCGGCCGGCGCGGCCGATCACCAGCGCGATCTCGCCCTCGTAGTCGAGCTGCTCGGATTCGCTCGGCCGCACGAGTGGCTGCCCGTGCGCCGACCAGCGAGCCGGGCGCGCGGTAGAACATGCTGGGATATTTCGGCACGTCGTGATCGCCGTAATCGGCATTGCGGTTGGCGTAGTTGATGCCGATGCAGAGGATCTTTTCCGGCGCGAGCAGCGGCGGCAGAAGCTCCACGTCGGCGAGGGGAAAATCGGCGCGCACGCCGCGCAGCCGCTGCGCGCGCGATGTCGAGCCCGCCGTCGCGCGCAACAGGTCGAGCAGGTTGGCAAAACGCGGCCCGAGCCGGGTTTTCAGATCGACCACGCCCAAGTCAGCAGCATTGCCCACAACCGCGCCGAAGCTCTCCCGCCCGCGCACCTGATAGCTTGCAAGTTTCATGCGGATTTCCGGGCTTTGCTGCGCCCTTTGTCCGGGCGGCAATACTGGGTAACTTGGAGTCGTCGGCGGTTCGGCGTTATGCTGCGGGGCGCTCTGCACGCATGTATTCTGCGCTGCCGGGCCGTCAACGCCGGGGCCAGAGAATGCCGCATATCATTGCCGAATATTCCGCCAATCTGGAGGACCGCCTCGACGTGCAGGCCTGGTGGATGACCTGCATCAGGCCGCGATCGATAGCGCGGTAGCCGAGCTCGTCGCCATCCGCAGCCGCGCCGTGCGGCGCGAGCATTTCCGCGTCGCCGACGGCAATCCGGCCAACGGTTTCGTCCACATCGTCGCGCGCATGCGGCGCGGGCGCACGACGGAGCAGCGCAAGGCGCTGGGCGCCGCCCTGCTCGCCGCCGCCGACAAGCGGCTGACCGCGGTATACCCGACGCACCCGATCGGGCTCACCGTCGAGGTGCACGAGATCGATCCCGAAATGACCTTCCGCCGCAACACGCTGCGCGAACGCGCGCAGACGGCCGCCTAGCCCATGCCGATCCGGCCGCCCGTCCTCAACCCGCCGTTCAACATCGTGCGCGCGAGCCACGTCGAATTCGGCGTGCGCGACCTCGGCGAAGTCGCGCGCCTTCTATGTCGATTGCCTCGGCTATCTGGTGACCGACGAGACCGAGGACGCGCTCTATCTGCGCGGCGGTCGAGGAGCGCAACCATCATTCGATCGTGCTGCGCAAGACGCACGAGCCGATCGTGCACGACCGTCGGCTTCAAGCTCGCGAGCGAGGACGACCTCGACGCGCGCCGCCGCCTGGTTCGCACGCAAGGGATCTGCCGATCTCGCTTCCCGGACGTGCCGTATCAGGGCCGCACGCTGCGCACCGCCGATCGCCTCGGCATGCCGCTCGATTTCTATTTCACGCATGGACCAGGCCGAGCGCATGCTGCGCAGATACGCCGCCTACCAGGGCGCGCGCATCCAGCGCATCGACCACATCAACTGCTTCACGCCCGACGTGCAGGCGTCCTACGACTTCTACACCGAGCTCGGCTTCCGCCTGACCGAATACACCGAGACCGACGATGCCGATCCCGAAGCTGTGGGCGGTGTGGATGCACCGCAAGGGCAACGTGCACGACCTCGCCTTCACCAACGGACGCGGCCCGCGCCTGCACCATATCGGCGTGTGGACCGCCAGCGCGCTCGACATTCTCCACATCTGCGACGTGATGGCGACCAGCGGCTTCCTCGCCAACATGGAGCGCGGGCCCGGCCGCCACGGCATTTCCAACGCCTTCTTTCTCTATACGCGCGACCCCGACGGGCATCGCGTCGAGCTGTTCACCTCGGACTATCTCACCGTCGATCCCGACCTCGAGCCGTTGCGCTGGTCGCTGCGCGATCCGCAGCGGCAGACCTTGTGGGGCCATCCGGCGCCGAAATCCTGGTTCGAGGAGGGCTCGCCGTTCGACGGCGTGCCGGTGCGCGAGCCGGTCGCTGGCTGCGCAGCCGATCGTGGCGCGGTAGAATCAATGAAATCCATCTTCATCGATTGCAACGACCAGCTGGCGCCGGTGTGGCAGGCGCGTGTGCCGGCCGGACGATCCGCCGATCGACGTCAACACGCAAGCCGTTCGCACAGCGAGCGAATTGCCGCGCGTGCTCGCCGGCTACGACATCGCCATCGACGATCATTCCTACATGCCGACCGAGCTGGTCGCGCACTGCAAGCAGCTCAAGCACATCGTGTTCCTCGGCACCGGCGCTGCGAGCTACATGAATGTCGACGAGCTGAAGGCGCGCGGCATCACCGTGCACACCATCAAGGGCTATGGCGACACCGCGGTGGCCGAGCATACGATCGCGCTGATGTTCGCCGCGGCCGCGACGTCGCGCGCATGGACCGCGAGGTGCGCGCCGGCACCTGGACGCCGCACGAAGGCGTGCAGCTTCCACGGCAAGACGCTGGGCGTGATCGGGCTCGGCGGCATCGGCCGCGAGGTCGCGCGCATCGCCAAGGGCATCGGCATGGAGGTGATCGCCTGTAATCGCACGCAGCGCGCCGATGCGCCCGTGCCGCTGGTCGACCTCGACACGCTGCTCGCGCAAGCGGACGTGGTCTCGATGAATCTGACGCTCGGCGACGAGACGCGCGGCTTCCTCGACGCCGAGCGCATCGCGCGCATGAAGCCGGGCGTGATCTTCGTCAACACCGCGCGCGGCGCGCTGGTCGACGAGGCGGCGCTGATCGCGGCGCTGCAAAGCGGCCACATCCGCCATGCCGGGCTCGACGTGTTCCACGCCGAGCCGCTGCAAGCCCGATCATCCGCTGACGAAACTGCGACAACGTCACGCTGACCGCGCACGCCGCCTTCCGCACGCTGGAAGCCTCGATGACGCTGTTGCGCCGCGCGATCGATATCGTGAAAACGATTTCGTAGCTCAGTAATACCCCGGCGTGCCGCCGCCATCGACGGCGATCGCGGTGCCCTGGATGTGGCGCGCGCGCGCGCTGCACAGGAACAGCGCCAGCTCGGCGACGTCCTCCGGCTGGCCGATGCGGCGCAAGCCGCTCTTGGTCAACGCTTCGGCGCGCACCTGCTCCACCGTCTTGTTCTGCGCCTTGGCGAATTGCGCGAACAATTGCTCGACGCGGTCGGTCTGGGTCTGGCCCGGGATGGATGACGTTGACATTGACGTCGTCGCGGTTGCCCAGCGCGGTGAGGCCCTTGGCGAAATTCGCCATCGCGGCATTGACCGCGCCGCCGATCAGGAAATCCGGGCCCGGCGTGCGCGCGGCGCCGCCGATGATGTTGACGACATTGCCGTGCGCCGCCTTGAGCAGCGGCCAGAACAGCCGGGTCAGCCGCACCGCGGCGAAGAATTTCAGCGCAAAGCCGTCGGTCCAGGCGTCGTCCGGCAGTTCGAAGAAATTGCCGCCCTGGTGGCGCCGGCATTGTTGACCAGCACGTCGCAGCGCTTGAAGCGCTCGTTGACCTTGGCAAACACCTGCTCGCAGCCCTCGAGCGTGCGCAGGTCGCCGGCGATCGTCATCGGCGCCGGCCCGCCGGCGGCGGCGACCGCCTTCGCCGCCTTCGGCCAGATTGGCCGCATTGGCCGCCGCCAGCACGGTCTGCGCGCCCTCGCGCGCGAAGGCGACCGCGATCGCCCGGCCGATGCCGCGGCTGCCGCCGCTGACGACCACGACCTTGCCCTCGAATTCCTTCGCCATTGGCTTCCTCCCTGAATTCTTGTGCCGGCTTTATACGCGGCACGGCCCGCACCGCGAGCGCACTAGCCGCATTGACCTGCCCGCGTTCCCGGTCACAATAAGATAAGAAAAAAGTAGTCGGGGGGACGACGTGAAGCCGGCGCCATTCGCCTACAAAAAGGCGCGCTCGCTCGAGGAGGCGGTCGCGCTGTTGGGCGAGCATAAGGATGCCCGGCTGCTCGCCGGCGGGCAGAGCCTGATCGCCACGCTCAATATGCGGCTGTCGGCGCCCGCGCCTGCTGATCGACATCAACGGCATCAGCGGTCTCGACGGCATCGCGCTCAAGGACGGCATGGTCGAGATCGGCGCGCTGGCGCGCCACGCCCAGGCCGAGCGCTCCGAGACGATCGCCAAGCACGCGCCGCTGATCGCGCGCGCCATGCCGCATATCGGCCATGCCGCCATCCGCAACCGCGGCACGCTCGGCGGCTCCATCGCCTTCGCCGATCCGGCGGCGGAATTGCCGGCCTGCCTGCTGGCGCTCGACGGCGAGGTCGAGACGCCACGGGCCCGAAGGGCAAGCGCACCATCAAGGCGCAGGATTTCTTCAAGGGCCTGTTCGAGACCGCGCTCGGCCCGCAGGACGTGCTCACCGCCATCCGCGTGCCGGCGGCCACGCAAGGATACGCGCGTCGGCTTTGCCGAGCTGGCGCGCCGGCACGGCGACTACGCCATCGTCGGTCTGGCGGCCAGCGCGCGCGCCGACGGCAAGGGCCTCGCCGATGTGCGGCTGGCTTTTTCGGCGTCGGCGCGACGCCGATGCGCGCCAAGAAGGCCGAAGCCGCGCTGGCCGAGCGGCAATGTCGATGCCGCGGTCGCCGCGCTCGATCTCGATCCGCAGGACGACGTGCAGGCCACCGCCGCGGTCAAGAAGCATCTCGCCGGCGTGCTGCTGCGGCGCGTGGCCAAGCAATTGATGGAGGCGCGGTCATGAGCGATCACATGCCCTCGACATTTCCCTCACCGTCAACGGCGAGCCGGTCACCGAGCGCGTCGAGGCGCGCAAGACGCTGGTCGATTTCCTGCGCGAGGATCTGGCGCTCACCGGCAGCCATGTCGGCTGCGAGCACGGCGTCTGCGGCGCCTGCACCGTGCGGGTGAACGGCGAGATCGTGCGCGGCTGCCTGATGCTGGCGGTGCAATGCGACGGCGCCAAGGTCGAGACCATCGAAGGCCTGTCGGATTCCGGCGAGGTCGCCGACCTGCAGGCGGCGTTCGAGCAGCGCAACGCCTTGCAGTGCGGCTACTGCACGCCCGGCATGCTCGCGGCCGCGCAGGACCTGCTGTGCAGGCGAAAAAGAGCGGCGCCGTGCCGAGCCGCGACGCGATCCGCGAGCACATCTCCGGCAACTACTGCCGCTGCACCGGCTACCACGCCATCGTCGATGCGGTGGAAGCGGTGGCGCAAGCGCGGGCGGGAGCAAGTCATAGGCGCCGCGCACTCCCCCCCGAGGGGGAGGGCAGGCGAAGCAGCACGAAAGATCCCCCACCCGCCCTCGACCGACCTCCCTCCAGGGGGAGGTGCGCGTGAGCAAATGAAAATCACCGACGACTCCCCGCCCGTGCTGAGCGCGCTCGACCGGCCAAATTCCTACATCGGCCGCTCGGTGCCGCGGCCGAATTTGCACCGGCTCACGCAAGGGCGCGGGCAATATGTCAGCGATGTCACGCTGCCGCGCATGGCGCATGTCGCCTTCGTGCGCTCGCCGCACGCGCATGCGCGCATCAAGTCGATCGCCGCCGACGCCGCCAAGAAGGCGCCGGGCGTGATCGCGGTGGTCACCGGCGCCGAACTCGCCAAGGTCATGACGCCCTGGGTCGGCGTGCTCACGCATCTCAAGGGCCTGAAATCCGCGCCGCAATCCCCGCATCGCGGTCGAGCGCGCCTGCTGGCAGGGCGAGGCGGTCTGCGCCGTGGTCGCGCGCACGCGCGCCGAGGCCGAGGACGCCTGCGAGCTGGTCGAGGTCGACTTACGAGGAATTGCCGGCGGTCACCGATCCGGAAACCGCGCTCGATGCCAAGACGCCGGTGATCCATGCCTCGCTCGGCGACAATCTCTGCTTCGAGCGCAAGCTCGATGTCGGCGCGGTCGACAAGGCCTTCGCCGAATCCGACGCGGTGGTGGAGACCACCTTCATGTTCGGCCGCCACACCGGCGTCACCACCGAGCCGCGCGCCGTGGTCGCCGACTGGAACGAAGGCGAGCAGCGCATGACCGTCTATCACGGCACGCAGGCGCCGCACATGATGCAGAACCTGTTCGCCAAGCATCTCGGCCTGGCCGAGCACCAGGTGCGCGTGCTGACCAAGGACGTCGGCGGCTCGTTCGGCATCAAGGTGCACACCTATGCCGACGAGATGGCGACGGTGGCGCTGTCGAAGCTGCTCAAGCGGCCGGTGAAATTCGTCGCCGACCGCATCGAGAGCTTCGTCACCGACATCCACGCCCGCGACCACCGCATCAAGGCCAAGATCGGCGTCAACAAGGACGGCACCATCACCGCCTTCGAGATCGACGATCTGACCGGCATCGGCCCCTACTCGGTCTATCCGCGCACCAGCGGCATCGAGGCCAACCAGGTCGTCAACCTCACCGGCGGCCCCTACACCTGCCCGAACTACCGCGCGCAGGCGCGCGTGGTGTTCCAGAACAAGAATGTCATGTGCCAGTACCGCGCGGTCGGCCATCCGATCGCGGTGGCGGTGACCGAAGGGCTGGTCGAACTCGCCGCCGCCAAGATCGGCATGGACCCGCTGGAAATCCGCCGGCGCAATCTGATCGCCGACGACGCCTATCCTGCGCATCGGCGTCAGGCCTGAAATTCGAGAAGCTGTCGCACCACGAGTCGCTCGCCCATCTCGACTCGATGATGAATTACGCCGGCCTGCGCGCCGAGCAGAAGAAGCTGCGCGCGCAGGGCATCTATCGCGGCATCGGCTTTGCCAGTCTTCATCGAGGTGACCAATCCGTCGGCGGCGTTCTACGGCGTCGGCGGCGCCCGCATCACCTCGCAGGACGGCGCCACCGTGAAGCTCGACGCGCAGGGCGCGCATCATCGTGCCACAGCGGCGTCACCGAGCAGGGCCAGGGCGCCGAAGCCGTGCTGGCGCAATGCGTGCGCCACTTCGTTCGGCGTGCCGATCGACAAGGTGCGCGTGGTCACCGGCGACACCGACAACACGCCCTATGGCGGCGGCACCTGGGCCTCGCGCGCGGCCGGCATCGGCGGCGAAGCGGCCTGGCAGGCCGGCAAGGCGTTGCGCGGCAACGTGCTCGCGGTCGCCGGCGCGATGCTGCAAGCCAAGCCGG
Source organism: uncultured Actinomycetes bacterium (assembly GCA_963724675.1). Taxonomy (GTDB): domain Bacteria; phylum Actinomycetota; class Thermoleophilia; order Gaiellales; family Gaiellaceae; genus PALSA-612. The sequence goes on from CAVRVP010000002.1 coordinate 635,758, forward strand.
AGGAGCTCGACATCCGCAACGGCATCGTCGTCGACAAGGCGAGCGGCACCGAGCGGCTGCCGCTCGACGAGCTGGCGCGCGTCGCCTATTTCCGCCCCGACACGCTGCCGCCCGGCTTCCAGGCCGAGCTGATGGCGACGCGCCATTACGTGCCGCGCGCCTGGCCGTTCGCCTTCACCAACGGCATCCAGGCGAGCTATCTCGAGGTCGATACCGACACCGGCTTCGTCAAGCTGCTGAAGCACTGGTGCGTGGAGGACTGCGGCACCATCATCAATCCGCAGCTGGTCGACGAGCAGATCCGCGGCGGCGTGGTGCAGGGCATCGGCGCGCGCGCTGTTCGAGCACTGCCTCTATGACGAGCGCGGGCAGATGCTCAACGGCAACATGGCCGACTATCTGGTGCCGATGGCGGTGGAAATGCCCGACATCGAATGCGGCCACGTGGTCTCGCCCACCGCCGACAGCGAACTCGGCGCCAAGGGCGCGGGCGAAGCCGGCACCGCCGGCGCGCCGGCCTGCGTGATGAACGCCATCAACGACGCGCTGCGCCCGCTCGGCGCGAAGCCGCTCACCGACATGCCGTTCACGCCCGAGAAGATTTTGCGGGCGCTGGGGAAGGTTTAGATCGTGTCCCGGGCGCAGCGCAGCACCAAGTGGTGCGCTGCAGACCCGGGACCGTTACAAACTCCGAGTATGGAAAGGCCCCGGATCAGCGGCTCACCACGTTCGCTACGCTTCGTGCTGCGCCGCGTCCGAGGGCAAGTCCGCTCAAAACTTGATCATGTCGCTCTTGGTCAGCGTGGTCTTCGCCGACACCTGCGGCGCGTTCATGAACGTGAAGCACCGTGCGAAAACTCGGCGTAGGCCTCGACCGCCGACATGCCGTCGACCGGCACGATCACGTTCATGCCGCGAAACGCGGCGCCGCTCGCGGTGTAGAGCACCGCACCGTTCGCCGCCGTGCCGACGACGATCACGGTGGTGATGCCCTTGTCCTTGAGTATCTTCTCGAGGTCGGTGTTGCGGAACTTGTCGGGGCCGGACAGCACCGATCGGCTCGTCGGCCTGCGGCGCCACATCCTTGATGACGTCGGCGATCGGTGGTATTGGCGATCAGCGAATAGACCACCGGCACCTTGTGCGGCGCGCGCGTCGGCGAGCAGCTTCTTCATGGCCGGCATCGTGGCGAGGCAGCGCGGCCGCTTGCCGCAGTTCTGGTTCATGAAATCGAGCATCAGCAGCGCGGTGGTCTTGGGATCGACCGTCACCGGCTTGAGCGCGGGCGCGGCCGGCGCCTTCACGCTCGCCCACTCGTCGACGATGTCGGCCGCCTGCGCCGGCAGCGCGCAGCGCCGCTAGCGACGATGCAGCGGCCAGCCGCTGCGATCAGATTGCGTTTCATGAATATCCTCCTCATGGCTTGCATATCTGTCGACCGGATTCGACAGTGCCGGCCTGAGCGCGCTTGTGGCGGGGATCATGCGCAAGCACTGCGTGCCCTGTCAAAGCCGCTCGCGCACTCCCCGCTTGATGAAACACCGCAGTCCGGCGCAATATTGCACGGGACGGCCAGCAATGACAACGCGCAAGACGGCGAAGAACGAAGAAGGAAACGCTTCATGAACATCAAGGTCGGCAAGCAGGCGATCGCCGAGGCCTCGAAGAAACTCAGCAACTGGGGCCGCTGGGGCAAGGACGACCAGATCGGCACGCTCAACCACGTCACGCCCGAGGACATCGTCAAGGCGGCGAGCCTGATCCGCACCGGCAAGGTGTTCGCGCTCGGCATCCCGCTCGACCGCGAAGGCCCGCAGACCGGCCTGTTCGGCGGCCGCTTCAACCCGATCCACCAGATGCTCGCCACCGGCACCGACGCCATCGCCGGCCAGCAGGACTGGAACAAGATCCGCTACGCCGACGACACGCTGATGCTGTGCGTGCAGGGCGCCACCCACTGGGACGCGCTCGGCCACGTCTTCTACGAGGACAAGGCCTATAACGGCCACGACGCCAAGCTGATCGACTCGCGCGGGCTCTCAGCGTGCTCGGCATCGAGCATTCCAAGAACAAGATGGTCGGGCGCGGCGTGCTGCTCGACATCGCGCGCTTCCGCGGCGTGAAATGGATGCAGGACGGCGAAAGCATCTCCAACGACGAACTCGACAAATGCGCCAAGCAGCAGAACGTCTCGATCGGGCGCGGCGATTTCGTCATCGTCCGCACCGGGCAGATGGAGCGCTGCCTGGCCGAGAAGCAATGGGGCGGCTATGCCGGCGGCGACGCGCCCGGCGTCAAGTTCGAGAACTGCTACTGGTGCCAGGACAAGCAGATCGCCGCGATCTGCACCGACACCTGGGGCGTCGAGGTGCGGCCGAACGAGACCACCGAGGCCAACCAGCCCTGGCACTGGGTGGTGATCCCGGCCATGGGCCTGTGCATGGGCGAGATCTTCTATCTCAAGGAGCTGGCCGAGGACTGCGCCGAGGACGGCGTCTACGAATTCTTCTTCTGCGGCCCGCCGCTGATCATCACCGGCGGCACCGGCTCGCCGATCAATCCGCAGGCGATCAAGTAAGCCTCGACGTCCCCAGACGGTGCAGCGCGTCAGCGTCACCGCGAGCTTGGCCCGAGGGTCCAGCGTCGTTAGATTGCACGAGACTCGTGGATCGCCGGGCCACCATGCTCGCGCCGTGACGGACAGACAATCAGGAGAATTACCATGCCCCGCTAGCTCAAGCGCGGAATGGACGCCAGCGCGATCAAGGCCGCCGACGCCAAGGTGCGCGAGACGGTCGAGAGCATTCTCGGCGCAGGTCGACGAGCGCAAGGACGCGGCGATCCGCGACCTGTCGAAGAAATTCGACAACTGGGCGCCGAAGGATTTCCAGCTGTCGCCCGCCGAGATCGAGACGCGCGATCGCGCAGGTGCCGCAAGCGCGACCTCGACGACATCAAATTCGCGCAGGCGCAGGTGCGCAACTTCGCGCAGAAGCAGAAGGAGACCATGCACGATCTCGAGGTCGAGACGCTGCCCGGCGTCGTGCTCGGCCACCGCCACATCCCGGTGAACTCGATCGGCTGCTACGTGCCGGGCGGGCGCTATCCGATGGTCGCCTCCGCGCATATGTCGATCGTCACCGCCAAGGTCGCGGGCGTGAAGCGCATCATCGCCTGCGCGCCGCCGTTCAAGGGCGGCCCGCATCCGGCGATCGTCGCCGCCATGCATTTCGGCGGCGCCGACGACATCTACGTGCTGGGCGGCGTGCAGGCGGTGGCCGCCATGGCGCTCGGCACCGAGAGCATCAAGCCGGTCGACATGATCGTCGGCCCCGGCAACGCCTATGTGGCGGAGGCCAAGCGCCAACTGTTCGGCCGCGTCGGCATCGACCTGCTGGCCGGCCCGACCGAGACGCTGATCATCGCCGACGACAGCGTGGACGGCGAAATCTGCGCCACCGATCTGCTCGGCCAGGCCGAGCACGGCCCGACCTCGCCCGGCCGTGCTGATCACCAATTCCGAGAAGCTGGCGCGCGACACCATGAACGAAGTCGAGCGGCTGCTGACAATCCTGCCCACCGCCGACGCCGCCGGCCAGGCCTGGAAGGACTACGGCGAGGTCATCGTCTGCGACAGCATGGACGAGATGGTGCGCGAGGCCGACCGCATCGCCTCGGAGCACGTGCAGGTGATGACGCGCGATCCGGATTACTTCCTCAACAACATGAAGAACTACGGCTCGCTGTTCCTCGGGCCGCGCACCAACGTCGCCTATGGCGACAAGGTGATCGGCACCAACCACACGCTGCCGACCAAGAAGGCGGCGCGCTACACCGGCGGGCTGTGGGTCGGCAAGTTCATGAAGACCTGCACCTATCAGAAGGTGCTTGACCGACGAGGCCAGCGCCATGATCGGCGAAGTCTGCTCGCGGCTGTGCATCCTGGAGGGCTTCTCGCGGCGCATGCCGAGCAGGCCAATATCCGCGTGCGCCGCTACGGCGGCCGCAACGTGCCCTACGCCCAGGCGGCGGAGTGATGTTCTCGATGTCCGCACCGTTCGCCCGATGGAAATGCGCGAGCGTAGCGATCGGGTGGCGACTCTCGAAGCGATGACCCGGCTCATCCTTGAGCCGCTCCGCTCGATGGCTGCGGCGCATGCGCATCGACCTGACCACCGCCTCCTTCCGCCTCGACGGCCGGCGCGCGCTGGTGACCGGCGCCGGGCGCGGCATCGGGCTTGCCGCGGCGTCCGCGCTGGCCGACGCCGGCGCGCATGTGACGCTCGCCGCGCGCACGGCGAACGGAGATCGAGGAAGCGGCGGACGCGATCCGCGCGCGCGGGCAACAGGCCGATCCGCTCACGCTCGACGTGCGCGACGTGGAGGCCGTGCAAGACGACTATCGCCGCGCAGGCGCCGTTCGACATCCTCGTCAACAATGCCGGCACCAACCGGCCGGCGCCGTTCGTCGACGTGAAGGTCGAGGATTTCGATTTCGTGTTCGGCCTCAACGTGCGCGCGGCCTATTTCGTGGCGCAGGCGGTGGCGCGGCGGCTGGTCGAGGCCAAGAAGCCCGGCTCGATCATCAACATGTCGTCGCAGATGGGCCATGTCGGCGGGCCGACGCGCACCGTCTATTGCGCCACCAAGCACGCGATGGAAGGCTTCACCAAGGCGATGGCGATCGAGCTGGCGCCGCACAAGATCCGCGTCAACACGCTGGCGCCGACCTTCATCGAGACGCCGATGACGCGGCCGTTCTTCCAGAACGAGGCGTTCCGCAAGGACACGCTCAACCGCATCAAGCTCGGCCGCCTCGGCCAGCTCGAGGATCTGACCGGCGCCATCGTGTTCCTGGCCACCGACGCCGTCCGCGCTGATGACCGGCACCTCGCTGGTGGTCGATGGCGGCTGGACGGCGGAATAATCTGCCACACGCTCTTGTGGTCATCGCCCGCGCAGGCGGGCGATCCAGTAAACACAAACGCCTCGATTCAATTACTAGCGCCGCGTTTCGATGCCCCGCTTTCGCGGGGCGTGACAGCGGAGCGCTACTTCAACTTCGGCAAATCGGCGAAATATTCCGGGTGCTCTTTCTCGACCTCGGCCATGAACTCCGGCCGGAACAGGCTCGGCACGTCGAGCCGCGGCGCGCCCTTCAGCGTGTTCATCAGCACCTCGTCCTCGGCGTTCTCGAAGGCGCGCAGCACATTCGGCGACATGCGCGGATCGAAGTGGATGTGCTTGATCGCCTTCTTGCCGATCGCAACGTCGGTGCCCGGCACCCATTTGGCGAAAATCTCCACCGCCTCGTCGCGGTTGTTGCGCGTGAAATGCGACGACTGCGCGAGCCCGGCGGCGATGCTCTTGATCACCGCCGGCTTGCTCTCGACCGTCGGCCCGTGCGCGACTGCAACCATCACGTAGGACATGTGCTGCCCGCCGCGGATCACTTCATACGAATCCGGCACTTGGGTGAGCGCCTGCGTCACGTAGGGCTCCCAGGTCACGATGGCGTCGACCTTGCCCTCGGCCAGCGCCGGCGCGAGGCCGAACTGCGACCAGATGTTCTCGATGGTGACGTCTTCGTACTTCACCCCGGCGCGGCGCAGCACCATCTTGAAATATTCGTCGGACGTCTGGCCCTTCGCGAGGCCGACCTTCTTGCCGCTGAGATCGCCGATCTTGCCGACATTGATGCCCCTGCCCTTCTTGGTGACGATCGCGAGCGGGGTATCGCAACGATCGTTGGTCGCGTCGTTCATGATCAGGCCGATGACCTGGAACGGATTGCCGGCGTGCACCGCCTTGAGATAGGTCGTGGTGCTCATGTCGCCGACCTGCGCCGCGCCATCGTGCAGGGCATTGACCATGTCGGTGCCGGTATCGACGACTCTTGAAGCTGGCGTCGACGCCGTGCTTCTTGAAGAAGCCCTTCTCCGCGCCGACGAACATCGGCAGATGGCCGAAATTGTTGGCAATCACCACGTCGAGCTTGGGCAAGTCACTCATCGCATTCCTCCCCGTCCGGCATGCTAACGGTGCCGGTTGTCCGCCATTGAAGCCTTCGGGCAGCCTGATTGCAATTAAGTGCTGGGCCTCAATGTGCTCAACACCTGCGGATTGACGCAGTTCGGCGGCGTGCGGCCGTCGATCAGCGCCTGAATATTGTCGACCACGATATTCGCCATCTGCTCGCGCACTTCCATCACCGCGCTGCCGAGATGCGGCGTGAGCACCACGTTCTTCATCGTGCAGCAGCGCCGGCGGCACCTTCGGCTCGTGCTCGAACACGTCGAGCCCGGCGCCGGCGATCTGCTTGTTCTTCAGCGCGCGCACCAGCGCCGTTCTCGTCGATGATCGCGCCGCGCGCGGTGTTGATGATGAAAGCGGTCGGCTTCATCAGCGCGAATTCGCGCGTCGCAGATCATGTGCCGCGTCTCGGCATTGAGCGGCGAATGCAGCGAGACGAAATCGGATTCCGCCAGCAGCCGGTCGAGCGTCACGTATTCCATGCCGATCTCGCGCTCGGCCTCGGGCTTGCGGCGCGGACCCCAGTAGAGGATGCGCATGCCGAAGCCGCGCGCGCGCCGCGCCGTGGCCTGGCCGATGCGGCCGCCGCCGCCGACCAGGCCGATGGTCTTGCCGTAGCACGAAGGCGCCGGCGAGATGGTTCGATTGCGAGCCGGGAAATTTTCCGGCGCGCACCATGCGATCGCCTTCGACCATGCGGCGCGCCACCGCGAGCATCAGCCCGAAATGGATGTCGGCGGTCGCCTCCGCCACGATCGGCGGCACGACCGTCACCGCGATGCCGCGCTTGGTCGCCTCCGGCCACGTCGATATTGTCCGGCGTGATCGACATGCGAGGCGATCGCGCGCAATTTCGGATTGGCGGCGAGCACCTCGCGATCGACCTTGTCGTGCAGCAGCGAAAACAGAATGTCGCATTTTTTCACCGCCGCGATCAGCTTCGTCTTGGCGATGATCTGGCTCGAGTCGGGGTTGATCTTGACGCTCGGCGATGGCGCGCAGCCGCGTCGAGCGCGCTTTGCGCGATCGGCTGGGTGACGAAGACGCGCGGGCGTGCCGTCATCGCAGCCACCGCACGATGCCGGCGACGCCGTCGACCGCGCATTGCGCGCCGTCGGGAATCTTGCGGGTGGCGTCGAGCACGCCGAGCACCATCGGAATGCCGCGCTCGCGCGCGAGCGAGGCCAGATGCGAGGTCGAGCCGCCGAGTTCGGCCACCACGCCGGCGACCCGCGACAGGATATGGCTGAGCGCCGGTCCCGCCACCTTGGTCACCAGCATGTCGCCGGGCGCGACGCGCGACAGTTCGCATTCGCAGTTCACCACCACCGCGCGGCCCGAGCCCCAGCCGATGCCGGCGGGATGACCGTTGAGGCCGGGATGCTGCAGCCAGATCTCGTCGGGCACGATCGCCGGCTCGCACATGCAGCGGCCGCGACTGCAGCAGCTTGAAGCCGGCTTCGTCCATCGCCCATTCGATCTCGACCGGCCCGCCGGCAAGCGTCTCGCATTTGCGCAGCAGGCGGCCGAGCGTCATCGCCTCGCCGGGCGTCAGGCACGGCTCGTTCACCAGATCGTTCGGCACCGAGTTGCGGCGCCGAGACGCCGTGCGCGCAGGTGTCGCGATGGCCCTTGCGGCCGGCCTCGATCGTGCGCAGGAAACCGTTGTCGGCCGAGCACGATGCGGTCGGGCACCACCTCGCCCTGCGCGATCGCCGAGCCGAGACCCCAGGTGGCGGAGATCAGCATGTGGCCTTCGGCGGTCTCGCTCAGGCCGCCGCCCGACGCCTGCGCCGCGATCAGCGGCTGGATCAGCACGCCCATCGCGGTGTCGGCCGGCGACAGCTCGTGATTTTCCATGTAGCGGCGGGCATGCGAGGTCCACAGCGCCGCCCAGCAGGCGCGCACCGCGGTGAGGAATTCGGTTTCGTCGGCGAGGCCGAGGAAGCTTTCGAACTGGCCGGCGAAATTGGCGCCCTTGCGGTCTTCGATCAGCGCCGAGGAGCGCACCACGCCGAGCGGGCTGTCGCGCCTGCTGCGCGCGCCAGGCGGCGAGCAGCGGCTCGAGAATTTCCGGCGCGATCGGCTGCTCGTAGAGCGCCAGCCGGATCTCGATCGACAGCTTGCGCGAGGTCGGCAGATCGGCCGTCGTTGTATTGCGCGAGCAATTCGCTCGATGCCGAGATGGCGCAGCCTGATGACGATAGGCTTCCGCGGTAAGCGAGAAGCCGCCCGGCGTCGGCAGGCCGGCCTGCGTCAGCGACGCAAGATTGGCCGCCTTCGGCCCGACGTTTTCAGGGTCGGTCGCGGCGGAGTCGGAGAGCGGGAGGATGAAGGCGGTCATCGCTGCACTCGTGTCCCGGACGCGGTCAGCCGAGCGTTGCCCGCTGATCCGGGACGCTCAGTTGCTGATCGGATCCCGGGTCTCAGCGCTCGCTCGGCTGCGGTGACGCTCGGCAACGCCGAAGTCACTTCACGTGATCGCCGTAGCCCGGCAGCGGATCGACCACGGTGATCTGCTTGACCGGGAAGTTCGACACGATCTCGATCTCGTTCTTGTGCACGATCAGCATTTCCTCGATGCGCACGCCGTAGCGGAAGCGCTTGCCGTGCTGCGTCTCGAGCGCGAAGGTCATGCCTTCCTGGATCTCGATCGGATGATCGAGCGACCAGATGCGCGAGATCACCGGCGGGTCGTATTGCGCGAGACCGAGGCCGTGGCCCCAGAGGTTGGCGGCGGCCTGGTCTTCGTCCTCGTAGCCCCAGGTCTCCATCGCCGACGGCCACTTCATCGCGATGTCGCGCGTGGTGGCGCCGACCTTCACCGCGCCGATCGAGTCGTAGAGCCACTCGAGCGCGGTGGCGTAGGTGTCCTTCTGCTCCTTGCGTCGGCTCCTTGCCGACGCAGTAGGTGCGGTAATAGCAGGACTTGTAGCCGTTCCAGGTGAGCGCGGCCAAATCCATGAACACGATGTCGCCGGGCTGGATGATGCGGTCGGAGAAGTTGCGCCAGTTCGGCCAGGTGTTCGGGCCGGACGACACGATCACGTCCTCGACGTCTTCCATGCCGGGAATGTTGTAGAGATATTTCATCAGGTGCGCGGTCACCTGATTCTCGGTGATGCCGGGGCGCAGGAACTTCATGCACTCCCAGTGCGTGGCGTCGCCGATGGCGCCGACGATGCGGAAGCATTCCTGCTCGTCCGGGTTCTTGACCGCGCGCGCTTCCATCATCGGGGTCATGCCGTCGACCCAGTTGATGTTGTTCTCCTTGAAGATTTGATCATGTTGATGTCGACGAAGTCGACGCCGAGCTTCTGCCCGGCGACGCCGTTGTCCTTCATCGCCTGCAACGACCGCCTTGGTGAACTTGGTCACCTGCTGGGTCGAGGCCGGACCGGCCGCGCCTTTGATCCAGGCGAACGAGTGACGCACGTTCTCCTTCGGGATCCACGGCGAGTGCCGCTCGATCTGGAAGCCGAGGTCGCCCTGCTCGAACAGAATCGGCCGGCCGTCGCCGCACAGCATGGCGTAGCGCAGGCCGGGCTTGAGCCGGTTCCAGCCCGGCGTCAGCGTGCCGGTGATGTAGCGCACGTTCTCGTCGTACATGCAGAGCACGGCGCCGAGGCCGTGCTTCTTCATCATCGTGCGCGCGCGCTCGATGCGGTATTCGCGCAGCCGGTCCCAGTTGACCCGCTGCTGCCAATCGAGACCGACAGTGCCGAAATTCGCTGTGCCCATGGCGTTCCTCCGCTCGGCGCTTCGGACCGCGCCGTTCCCTTGTTGATTGGGCGAAATCCTAGCCGGTTGGCAGTGCCAAGCAGAAATAATATATTCTGCGGCTAGGTCATTAGATTTTCTAATACCGTGCGTTTTGAGGGGCGTCCATGGCCAATATCCCGTTGCGACAAATCCGCGCCGTCATCGCGGTCTGCGAGGAAGGCTCCTTCACCCGCGCGGCGGAGCGCGAAAACGCCACCCAATCCGGCATTTCCCAGCACGTCGCGGCGGTCGAGCGCACGCTCGGGCGTCAAGCTGTTCGAGCGCTCGACCGGCGGCGTGAAGCCGACGCCGGCGGGCCTGCGCTACTACAAGCGCTGCGTCGAGGCGGTCGGCACGCTCGCGCACGCCGCCGAGGAGGCGCGCTCGCTCGCCGGCCAGGTCACCGGCGAACTGCGCATCGGGCTGATGCCGACCTTCACCCGCGCGGTGCTGGCGCCGGTGCTCGACGATTTCGTGCCGCGCTGCCCGGAGGTGCGCCTGCACATCGTCGAGGGCTACAGCGGCCTGCTGACCGACATGGTGCTCGACGACGAGCTCGACTTCGCGGTGGTGCCGGCCTTCGAGGGCACCATCGGGCTGAAATCGCGGCTGCTGGTGCGCGACCGCGAAATGCTGATCTCCGGCCCGCGCGCGCGGCTTCACGCCGCTCGCGCCGGTGCGGCTGACGGAATGCAAGCCGCTCAAGATCGTGGTGCCGGGGCCGGACAATATCCGGCGGCGCAATCTCGACACCTATTTCCAGAGCCACGGCGTCGAGGTCGAAGCCATGCTGGAGATGGACGCCATGATCGCCACGCTCGAATTCGTCGCGCGCTCGGACTGGGTGACCGTGCTGCCGAGCGTGATCTCGGTCAACGACATCGGCCGCGGCGAACTGATCGTCAATCCGATCGTCGAGCCGCGAGCTGCACGCCGAATTCGTGGTGATCCAGCCGACGCGGCGCACGCTCTCGACGCAGGCGCGGCTGTTCCTGCGAACGCTTCGAGGCGGAGGTCGCGCATATCCAGGAGGTGTGGGACAGCAGGCGATGCCTCCCGCGAGTTCCGGAACTCGCCGAGCAAGGCAAATGGCTGCGCGCCGCGAAGGGTCAGACCGTCATCCACGCCCCGTCGGCATCCACCGACTTGAACACCGCCTCCAGCGCCGCGGCCGTCTGCAAGATGCCGGCGGGCGTCGATCGGGAACGCGCCCTGCCCGAGCGCGGCCTTGGCGAAATAATCCAGATTGCGCCCGAGGTGATTGTCGGCCGGCCAGTCGATCATCTCCGGCTCCTTGCCGGCACGGCGCACGATCGCGCGCGTCTCGCTCACGCTCTCGGCCCGGCAATTCTCGCCATAGACCGCGATGCGCCAGTCGAACGGCGTCTTGATGGTGGTGGCGAGCGTGCCGGTGGCGCCGCTCTCGAACTCGATCAGCGCGGCGGTGGTGTCGCCGGTCGGCAGCTTCAGCGCGCGCGCCTTCGACAGCGCGCTGATGCGCTTCATCGGCCCGACCAGATCGCGGAAGCAGTCGAGCACATGGATGCCCATGCCGGTCATGCCGCCGGCGCGGCTTTCCTCCGCCGCCATGCGCCAGCTGTCGGCCGGATAGTTCGCCAGCCAGTCGTGGCTGTAATTGCCCTCGACATGCATGATGGTGCCGAAGGCGCCGGCGTCCTTCAGTTCGGCCAGCACGCGCATCGACGGCATCAGCCGGAAATGATGGCCGACCCGATCACGATGCCGGCGCGCTGGCAGGCCTCGAGCATGGCCGCGGCGTCGGCCTTGGCCGAGCGCGAACGGCTTTTCGCAGTAGATGTGCTTTTTGGCCGCCGCCGCGGCTTCGACCTGCGCGCGGTGCTTGCTGTGCGGCGTCGCCAGGATCACCGCCTGGATTTGCGGGTCGGCGATGCACTTCTTCGAACGAGGTGCCGATCGCGATTTTATGCTCGGCGGCGAAGTCGCGCACCGTGTCGGGCTCCAGCGTCACGCCGCGCACGAAACGGATCGGCGCGCCGAAATCGCGCGCCGCCTTCACCAGCGTCTTGCCCCACCAGCCGAGGCCGATGATTGCGGTGTTGAGCATGCGATCTATGCGCCGCCGGCGCGCCGGGCTGCTTGAGCGGATGGGCGCGCGCGAAGGCGTCGTTCTTCATGCAGGTCGCGACGATGCGCGAGACGGTCGGATACGGCGCCAGATCGACCTTGAAGAAGTTCGCGCCCGCCACCTGACTGGCGAGGCAGATGTCGGCGAGCGTGATCTGCTCGCCCTGGCAATAGGTGCCGGTGTCCTTCTCGGTCGCCAGATGTTCTTCCAGCGCCCGTCAACGCCTCCTTGTGCCAGTGCTGCGCCCATTTCATGCACGCCGGCTTCGTCGACCTTGAATTCTGCGCTGAGATATTCGCGCACGCGCGGCACGATCAGCGGATGCGAATCGGCAGGCGACGATCTGCGCCAGCCCGCGCACGCGCGCGCGCGCCTTCGGCATCGCTCGGCAGCAGCGGCGGCTTGGGATGCATCTCGTCGAGATATTCGATGATCGCCAGCGACTCGAACAGCGCCGGCCCGCTCGTCGTCGACCAGCGCCGGGAGCGCCATCATCGGATTGACCTCGCGGAATTGCGGATCGCGCTGATGGCCCTTCATCAGATTGACCTCGATCACCTCGGGGTTGAGCCCCTTGAGATTGAGCGCGATGCGCACGCGATAGGTCGCCAGCGAGCGCCAGAATGAAAAGAGTTTCATCGATTGTCCTCCCCGATTCCTCGTCATTATGATTTCTTGGCGCCGCCCGGATCGGCTTTCAGCCCGGCCGCTTCGATGCCGGCGACCGCGATGATCTCGTCGTTGTCGCCGGTGTCGCCGGAAATGCCGACCGCGCCGATGATCGCGCCGCCGGCGTCGCGGATCAGCACGCCGCCCGGATTGGGCACCAGCCGCCCGCCGCTCGCGGCCACGATCGAGGTGAGGAAGTTCGGGTTCTGCGCCGCGCGCTCCATCATGGTGCGCGAGCCCCAGCCCATGCCGAGCGCGCCATAGGCTTTGCCGACGGCGATCTCGAAGCGAATGATGCCGGAGCCGTCCTCGCGCTTGGCGCAGACCACGTGGCCGCCGGCGTCGAGCACGACCACGGTTTGCGGCATTTGCTTGAGTTCGCGCGCCTTCTTCAGCGCGGCATCGACGATGGTGGAGGCTTGCGCGAGCGTGACAGACATGATTCGATGACTCCAAAGTTGGTTGCGATGCTCAGGATTTCTTCGCGGTTGCGCCCAGTAGACCGACATGCGCGCGCCGTCGCCGCCGCCGAAGCCGTTGCTTGGTGGCGTCCTCGAAGCCGGCGAGCGCGGCCTTGGTGGCGAGCATGTCGGCGCCGCTCGCCTCGCCGGTCTCGATCATGGTGCGCAGATCCTTCACGCCATTGGCGATGCTGAAGGTGGTCGGCCCGGGATCGCGGCCTTCGAACATGGTGACGATCATGTCGGCGCGCGTCTTCAGCGCATTGTTGGCGCCGTTGCTCTCGACGAACAGATCGAGCAGGCGCTTGGGCTCCCAGCCGACGCTGCGCGCAATGGCGAAGGCTTCGCCATAGGCCTGCCAGGCCACCATCAGCGGCAGATTGATCGCGAGCTTCATGGCCGCGCCGGCGCCGACCGGCCCGCAATGCTCGACCTTGCGGCAGAGCTGATCGAGGATCGGCTTGGCGCGCGCGGCGTCGGCCGGCTCGGCGCCCATCAGGCCCGAGCAGCTTGCCCTGGCGCGCCGGCGCGGTCGAGCCGCCGACCGGGCATTCGACGAAGGCGGCGCCCTTGGCGCGCACCTTGGGCGGCGAGCTCGGTCTCGACCTTCGGCGCCACCGTGCTCATCTCGATGAACAGCTTGCCCTTCACGTCGCCGGACAGCAGGCCGTTCGGCCCGTTGTAGACGGCGTCGATCGCCGCGCCGTCGGTGAGAATGGTGATCGACGGCCTCGACCGCGCTCGCGAGCTCGGCCGGCGTCGCCGCCACCTTGGCGCCGGCCGCCGCCAGCGGCTTGGTCTTGTCCGGCGTGCGATTCCACACGGTAACCTGATGGCCGACTTCGATCAGCCGCGCGGCGATGGCGGCGCCCATGGCGCCGAGACCTGCTACTCCGATATGCATGACGTCCTCCCGATCTGCTTTTGCCGGCGACGATAGGCGATCACGGCGCGGCATGAAAGCCGCATTGCGACGCTTGCCCACTCGACAGGCCCGGGCTCGACCGCTTAAGACGGGAACAAGCGAACGCGCGATCGATACATTTCATTTCGGCATCTGGGAGAACTTGTGAATGGTTGCGGCCAAGAAGAACAAGGGCACGGTCGGCGTGATCGGCCTCGGCATCATGGGCGGTGCATTCGCCAAGAACCTGGCGGCCGCCGGCTGGCGCGTGGTCGGCTACGACATCAGCGCGGCGCGGCGCCGGGAGGCCGCAGCGCGCCGGCGTCGAGATCGCCGCGCAATGCCGCCGAAGTCGCCGCCCAGGTGCCGACCATGCTCACCAGCCTGCCCAAGCCGCAGGCGCTGATGGATACCGTGCGCGCAATCGCCGCCGCCAAGCTGCACGCGCAAGGTGATCGTGGAAATGAGCACCTTCGCAATTTCCGATAAGGAAAAGGCCGAGCGCGTGCTCGCCAAGGCCGGCCATGTGATGCTCGACATGCCCGGTCAGCGGCACCGGCTCGCAGGCCAGGACCCGCGACCTGGTGTTCTACGCCAGCGGCAATTCCGCCGTCGATCAAGCGGCTGCGCCCGATGTTCGAGGCCTTCGGCCGCCACGTCTACGACGTCGGCGCCTTCGGCAATGGCAGCAAGATGAAATACGTGGCCAACCTGCTGGTCGCCATCAACAACGTCGCCAGCGCCGAGGCCATGGTGCTGGGCATGAAGGCCGGCCTGCCGCCGCAGCTGATCTTCGATCTGATCAAGGCCGGCGCCGGCAATTCGCGCGTGTTCGAACTGCGCGCGCCGATGATGGTGAAGGGCAACTACAACGACGTCACCATGAAGATCGACGTGTGGGACAAGGACATGCAGGTGATCGGCGATTACGCCCGCAAGATCAAAGTGCCGACGCCGATGTTCAACGCCACCAAGCCGATCTACATCAAGGCGATGAAGAGCGGCCTCGGCGCGCAGGACACCGCCGCGGTCTGCGCCGTGCTGGAGAAGATGGCCAAGGTCAAGCGCGGCAAGCGCAAGGCGCGCTAGGCCTCCGCTGAAAAGACGGGGACGGCCTCGAACCGGTCCGCGCAGGCTATTTTGGCCCTGCGAAAGTGCCCACCCCGCTGCTGCCGATCATTCCGCCGAAAAAGCAGGCAAAGGTCAAAAGGGCGGCCGCAATTAGCATGGGTGGATCGCGCGCCGACGGGCGAGGACGGCACGAAGCGCAAACTTACAATGGGCGCCTGCGGCCATTTGGGGTGTTCATTCCCGCCCAACCTAAGGTAAGCTTCGCGCAACCTTCGACGTAACAGAAGGATCAGGGGGGAAATGAATACGCAGTTCTGGGTCGTCCAGGCCTTCAACGGCGTGTCGTATGGCGCGCTGCTGTTCCTCGTCGGCAGCGGCCTGTCGTTGATTTTCGGCGTCATGCGGATCGTCAATCTGTCGCATGGCGCCTATTTTCTGTGGGGCGGCTACATCGCGCTGTCGGTGATCCACGCCACCGGATCCTGGGCGCTGTCGCTGCCGGTGGCCGCGCTCGCCGTCGCCGCTGATCGGCATCGCGATGGAACGCTTGTTTTTGCGATCCGAAGGGTTCGAATATCTCCGCAACGCTGCGATCGCGGCAGGGTTGGGCGTCCTGATCAGCCTTGGCGATTTCCGCCGCGGTGGCCTCAGTCTATTGGCGGCGGCTCGATTCAGTTTGCCATGGTCGCCGCGGTCGCCGCCGTCGTCGCTGTATTTCTTGTTGACCCGCATTTCGATTGTCGCCGATCGAAACCGACGTGCTGCGCCAGGTGCTGCTCACGGTCGGCTTCGCCTTTCTGTTCCAGCAGGCCGCGCTCGACATCTGGGGCGGCAACAACATGGACATCAATCCGCCCGCCGCGTTCACCCAGAGCATCGTGGTCGGCGGCATCTATCTGCCGCTCTACCGCGTGTTCATGATCGGCATGGCGGTGGCGATCGGCATCGTGCTGTGGCTGGTGATGGAGAAGACCCGCATGGGCGCCGCCGTGCGCGCGACCGTCGACGACGCGCAGATGGCGCGCGGCGTCGGCATCGATACCAACCGCGTCTCGATGTTCATCTTCGCGCTCGGCGCGTTCCTGGCCGCGCTCGGCGGCGTGATCGGCGGCGCGTTTCTCGGCATCTATCCCGGTCTCGATTTCGAAATGCTGCCGCTGGCCTTCGCGGTGGTGATCATCGGCGGCATGGGCAGCCTGGGCGGCGCCGCGATCGGCGCGCTGGCGGTCGGCCTCGCCGACAATTTCGGCAAGGCGCTGTTCCCGGAAGTCTCCTATTTCACGCTTTACGCGCCGATGGTTCTGATCCTGGCGATCAAGCCGACCGGCCTGTTCGGACGAGAGTGAGCGACGCGCGATGGTAAGCCAACAAATCAAAATCCTGATGGTCGCCGCCGCGCTGGTGGCGTTCGTCTATATCGTTCCGCAGTCCGGCTCGTTCGTCGTCCTGCTGGCGACGCGCGCGATGGCCTTCGCCATCCTGGCCATGAGCGTCGACCTCCTGCTCGGCTACACCGGCCTCTCCTCGATGGGGCAAGCGGCCTATTTCGGCGTCGGCGCCTATCTCACCGCGGTGCTCGCCACCAAATTCCATTTCGGCCTGGGCTGGGATTTCTGGCTGGTGGTGGTGCTCGGCATTCTGATCGGCGCGGCGCTGGCGGCGGTGTTCGGGCTGTTCGCCATCCGCGCCGGCGGCGTCTATTTCCTGATGATCACGCTGGCGCTCGGCCAATGCGTCTGGGGCCTGGCCTATCGCTGGAATTCGCTCACCGGCGGCGACAACGGCATCAATCTGAGCGGCCGGCCGAATTTCGGTCTCGATCTGGCAACGAGGTGACGTTCTTCTATCTCGTGTTCGGCTTTTTCGCCGTGTCGATGCTGCTGATGTACGTGCTGGTGCGCTCGCCGTTCGGCCGCAGCCTGGCCGGCATCCGCGAGCGCGAATTGCGCATGCAGATTCTCGGCTACAATACCTGGCTGCACAAATACATCGCCTTCATCATCGCCGGCGGCTTCGGCGGCCTGGCCGGCGTGCTGTGGGCGCACACCAACGGCCACGTCAGCCCGGAAACGGTCGTTCTGACCACCTCGGTCGATGCGCTGCTGATGGTCGTGCTCGGCGGCGCCGGCACGCTGGTCGGCGCCACCATCGGCACGGCCATCGTGTTCGGCTTGCGCGAATATCTCAGCACGCTGGTGCCGTGGTGGCAGTACGCGCTCGGCGGCGTCTACGTGCTGACGATCCTCTATCTGCCGATGGGCCTGATGGGCATTCCGTCGCGCATCCGGCAGCGGCTGATCTCGCAAGGCAAAAACGAAGATGCGAAGAAACTGGCATCGAAGCCTTCCTGACTTGCGACGGGAAGGTCACGGCAACAAGGGAGGACGACAATGACAAGCAAACTGCAAAAAGATGCTGTTGGGCAGCTGTCTCGCGCTCGGTCTCGGCCTGACCGCGCCGGCCGGCGCGGAAGAACTGCGCATCGGCTTCATCGCGCCGACCACCGGCATCTTCGCCCAGGTCGGCAAGGACATGGTCGACGGCTTCCAGCTGTATCTCGACGAGCACGGCGGCAAGCTCGGCGGCGCCGACGTGAAGTTCATCGTCGAGGACGACCAGGGCAAGCCCGACACCGGCGTCACCAAGGCCAAGAAGCTGATCCTGCAGGACAAGGTGCAGATGTTCATCGGCGGCTTGCTGGCCTCGTCCGGCTATGCGCTGGCGCCGGTGAGCACCGCCGAGAAGACGCTCTACATCTCCTCGGTCGCGGCGGCCGACGATCTGACGCAGCGCGCAACTCGCCAAGTATCCGTACTTCATCCGCACCAGCTGGACGCAGCTCGCAGCCGCACCATCCGCTCGGCCAGTGGGCCTGCGACCAGGGCTACAAGAAAGTCGTCACCATCGCCGCCGACTATGCCTTCGGCTACGAAGTGCTCGGCGGCTTCCAGAAGGCGTTCGAGGATTGCGGCGGCAAGGTGATCCAGAAAATCTGGCCGCCGCTCGGCACCAAGGACTTCGGGCCCTACATCCCGACCATGAAGGCCGACGCCGACGCGATCTTCTCGCTGATGGTCGGCCCGATGTCGCTGCAATTCCCCAAGCAGTTGCGCGGCGCCGGCAACAAGAAGCCGATCCTCGGCGGCGGCACCAGCTATGACGAGTTCGCGTTGCCGTTCATGGGCGACGAAGTGATCGGCGACGTCTCCGCGCTGCACTACAGCGCGGCGATCGATACCCCGAAGAACCAGGCCTTCGTGAAGGCCTACCGCACCAAGTACGGCAAGGTGCCGTCCTACTATTCGGAAAACAACTACACCACCGCGCAGTGGATCGACGAGGCGATGAAGAAGGCCGGCGGCAAATGGCCGGGGCCGGAGGCGTTCATCAAGCTCATGGCAGGGCATCAAGCTCGACGCCCCGCGCGGTCCGGTGAGCATCGACGACATGCGCAACCCGATCGAGAACATCTACATCAAGAAGGTCGAGAAGAAGAAGATGTTCGGCTACGACAAGGCCGAGCTCTGGAACACCGTGATCAAGACCTATCCGAACGTCAGCCAGTTCTGGACCTACGGCAAGGAGAAGTTCCTGGCGCAGCCGGTCTACGAGCCGCGACTTCCCGCCCTGCAAGTTCTGCGAATAAACGACAACGACGCCGGGGCTCCGCACAAGGGCCCCGGCGCTTCTTCTTCAAGCTCAAGGATTTGCGCGTGAGCACTGAAACGCGCAAACGAACGGCGGCAACGTCCCGGTTCTCGAGCTCAAGGGCCTGTGCAAGAGCTTCGGCGGCCTGCAGGCCACGCGCGACGTCACGCTGCACATCATGCCGGGCGACCGCAAGGCCATCATCGGCCCGAACGGCGCCGGCAAGACCACGCTGTTCAATCGTCATCACCGGCATTTATCCGGCGACGTCCGGACAAGTCGTTCTGTTCGGCCAGGACGTCACCAGCTGGCCGAGCCACCGGCGCACCGCGCTCGGCATGGCGCGCACGTTCCAGGTCACCAGCCTGTTTCCCGAAATTGACCGTGCTCGACAACGTGCTGCTGGCGATCAAGGGCCTGCGGCCGTCGAAATTCGTGATGTGGCGCTTCCTGTCGTCGTACAAAGACGTCTACGACAAGGCCCATCATCTGCTCGAACAAGTCGGCTTCCTCGACCGCAAGGATACCGAGGTCCGCAATCTTTCGCACGGCGAGCAGCGCCAGCTCGAAATCGTGCTCGGCCTCGCCAGCGATCCGAAAATCCTGCTGCTCGACGAGCCGGCCGCCGGCCTGTCCTCGGGCGAATCCGACCGAGATGACCGAGTTTCTGATGAAGCTCGATCCCAATCTCGCGATCCTGCTGATCGAGCACGACATGGACGTGGTGTTCGACGTCGCCGACGAGATTTCGGTGCTGCATTTCGGCGAAGTGCTGGAAACCGGAACGCCCGAGCAAATCAAGAAGAGCCAGCGCGTGCAGGAAATCTACCTGGGGACCGACTGACGTCATGGCCATTCTCGAAGTCCAGGACATCCACACCTATTACGGCGACGCCTACGTCCTGCAGGGGCTGTCGCTGCAGCTCGAGCAGGGCCAGATCCTCGGCCTGCTCGGGCGCAACGGCGTCGGCAAGACCACGCTGGTGAATTCGATCGTCGGCTTCAATCCGCCGCGCCGCGGCAAGGTCGTGTTCAAGGGCGACGACATCACGCGCAAGGCCTCGTTCGAGACCGTGCGCAGCGGCATGGGCCTGGTGCCGCAGGGCCGCCGCGTGTTTCCGACGCTCGGCGTGGAAGAGAACCTGCTGGTGGCCGAGCGCAGCCCGGACCGTCACGGCTGGAATCTCGATCGCGTCTACAAGCTGTTCCCGCGCCTGCACGAGCGCCGCTACCAGCGCGCCAAGACGCTGTCGGGCGGCGAGCAGCAGATGCTGGCGATCGGCCGCGCGCTGATGACCAATCCGGATTGCCTGATCATGGACGAGCCGTCGGAAGGGCTGGCGCCGATCATCATCCAGGGCCTGTGGGAAGCGATCGGCAAGCTCAAGAAGGAAGGCCTGTCCATCCTGCTGGTCGAGCAGAACGCGCATCTGGCGCTCAAGCTGGTCGACTACGTGCACGTGATGAGCAAGGGCCAGGTGGTCTATTCCGCCAAGCCGGAAGAGCTCAGGGCCAACGACGAGATCAAGTCGAGCTATCTCGGCATCTGACGCGCGCTTCATGCGCTGCCTATGAACTGGCACGCCATTCGGCAGTGCCGCGTGGGCATGCATCGCCGCAACCGGGCTTTACATCATGGAAACACTTGGCCGATGATGGCTCTGGTTCGGTCCGCCACGGTGGGGCACGGCGGCCCGGAAAGATCGCTTTGACTTTCGCGTTGAATACGGCCGCGCAGGCCGATCAAAAATGGCCGTACAAGGCCGCTCAAAATTTGCAGCCCCGCCAGGGGCGATAGAGGGAGGAATGACAATGTCTCGCAAAGTTCACCCGCCGTAAATTCATGGCCGGAACCGCCGCCGGCGCCGCGCGGCGACGTTCAAATTTCCCGGCGCCGGCGATCGCGCAGGCCGCGCCGTTCAAGCTCGGCTTGCTCACCGTCAAGACCGGCCCGCTCGCGCAGGGCGGCATCCAGATGGAACAGGGCGTGGTCACGTTCCTGAAGGAGAAGAACAACACCTTCGCCGGCCGCAAGGTCGAGTTCTTCTCCGCCGATACCGGCGGCAACCCGGCCGGCACCAAGACCAAGGCGCAGGAGCTGATCGAGCGCGACAAGGTCGACGCCATCCTCGGCCCGCTCGCCGCCTTCGAACTGCTCGCGATCACCGACTACATCGCGCGAGCAAAAGACGCCGATGCTCAGCCTCGCCGGCGCCGAGGACATGACGCAGCGCCGCCCGAATCCCTATTTCCTGCGCGCCGTCGGCGACCTCCTCGCAGGCGATGCATCCGATGGCCGACTTCGCCGCCAAGGAATTGAAGCTCAAGCGCGTCGTCACCATCTCCGAGGACTTCGCCTTCGGCCACGAGCAGATGGGCGGCTTCCAGCAGACCTTCGAGGAGAACTGGCGGCAAGATCGTCAACAAGATCTGGCCGCCGCTGGTCACGCCCGACTACACGCCGTTCGTCGCGCAGATCGCGGATTGCGACGGCGTCTGCCAGGGCTTCGCCGGCTCGAACCCGCTGCGCTTCATGAAGACCTACGCCGCGGCCGGGCTGAAGTTTCCGGTGGTGACCGGCGAAACCGGCGGCGACGACGCGCTGCTGCGCAGCTTCGGCGACGAGGCGCTCGGCCTGTACAGCTGCTGCCCCTACACGCTCGATCTCAACACCGACAGCAACAAGCGCTTCGTCGCGGCGATGCTGAAGGACTACAGCGTCGATCCGGGCTTCTACGCCGCCGGACTCTACGTCGCCGCCGAGGTGGTCGAGGCCGGCCTGGCAAAGACCGGCGGCAAGACCGACGACAAGGAAGCCTTCGTGAAGGCGCTGCAGGCCGTGGACCTGAAGGACACGCCGCGCGGGCCGATCAAGTTCGATCATTTCGGCAACGTGATCGGCGATTTCTACATCCGCCAGCTCGAAAAGGCGAACGGCAAGCTCGTCAACAAGACCGTCAAGACCTACAACAACGTGAGCCAGTTCTGGACCTACGACGAGAAGAAGTTCCTCGCGCAGCCGGTCTATTCGCGCAACTATCCGCCGCTCAAGTCGTGATAGACGTCGCTCCGCGGGCGCCGCGTCGGCGCCCGCGGTTCATTGCCGCACGATCCCGAAAGCGTGGGAACCGCGGCGTTGCAGCCGGATTTCGGAATTCATGCGCGTGAAAAACAGCATGACCAGCGCGGGACATCTGCGGCTATGAACTTTTGGCTGGTGCTGACGGTCAACAGCGTCACATTCGGCGGACTGCTGTTTCTGCTGTCGGCCGGCTTCTCCCTGATCTTCGGGCTGATGCGAATTCCGAATCTGACGCACGGCTCGCTGTTCATGCTCGGCGCCTATGTCGGCGCCACTTTCGTCGTCGGCCTGCTCGGCATCAAGTTCAATTTCTGGCTGGCGGCGATCGTGGCGACGCTGGTCGTCGCGGCGTTCGGCGCGCTGATCGAGCGCCTGCTGTTGCGCCGGCTGCCGGGCGACCAATTGGCGCAGGTGCTGGTGACGCTCGGCATCTCGTTCATGGTCGCCGATTTCTGCCTGATGGTGTGGGGCGGCGATCCGATCAATGTCACGACACCGGACGGGCTCGGCGGCTTCGTGCGGTTCGGGCACGCTGGCGTTCCCGCTCTACCGGCTTGCCGATCATCGCGATCGCGGTCGTGGTCGCCATCGGGCTCTGGCTGCTGCTCGACCGCACGCGGCTCGGCGCCATGATCCGCGCCGGCGTCGACGATCCCGACATGGCGCGCGTGGTCGGCATCCGCGTCTCGCAGCTGTTCACCATCGTGTTCGCGCTCGGCGCCGGGCTTGCCGCTTTCGCCGGCATCATCGGCGGGCCGATCCTGTCGGTCTATCCCGGCCTCGACCAGGACATGCTGCCGCTGGCGCTGGTGGTGGTCATTCTCGGCGGCACCGGCAGCCTGCTCGGCTCTTTCGTCGGCAGCATCATCGTCGGCTTTCTCTATAATTTCGGCCAGGCGCTGCTGCCCGAGCTCGCCTATTTCGTGCTGTTCCTGCCGATGCTGCTGGTGCTGCTGCTGCGGCCGCAGGGCCTGTTCGGCAGGCACGTGCCATGAGCGCGCGCACCTCGCCCTCGCGCTCGCGTTCGTGGCGCTCGCCACCCTGCCCAATTGGATGCAGCGGCATCTATTACATCAATGTCGCCAGCCAGATCCTGTTCTTCGCCGTCTTCGCGCTCGGCCTGAACGTGCTGGTCGGCTATGCCGGACTGGTGTCGCTCGGCCATGCCGGACTGTTCGGCATCTCGGCCTACGCGACCGGCTACATGCTGCAGCTCGGCTATGGCCACACGCGCGGCGATCCTGGTCGCGCTGGTCATCGGCATGGCCTCGATGGCGGTCTATGCCGTGCTGTCGCTGCGCGCGACCGGCATCGGCTTCATCATGATCACGCTGGCGCTGGGCGAAATCCTGTGGGGCCTCGCCTATCGCTGGATCAGCCTGACCGGCGGCGACAACGGCATCAACGTGCCGACGCGGCCGGCGCCGTTCGGCTATTCGCTGACGGCGCCGACCACGTTCTATTACACGACGCTGATCATTTTCCTGGTCTCGGTCGTCGTTGGTGGCGATCTTCGTGCGCTCGCCGTTCGGCGCCGCGCTGATGGGCACGCGCGACCAGCCGCGCCGCATGAACGCGCTCGGCTATCACGTCTGGGTGATCCGCTTCTGGGCCTGCCTGTTCTCCGGCCTGCTGACCGCCATCTCCGGCATCCTGTTCGTCTACTACACGCAGTTCATCAGCCCGCAGACGCTTTCGCTCACCTCCTCGGCCGAGGTGCTGCTGATGGTGATCTCCGGCGGCCCGGGCACGCTGCTCGGGCCGATCGTCGGCGCCGGCCTGGTGGTCGTGGTGAAGAACGTGGTCAGCGGCTTCATCGAGCGCTGGAACTTCCTGCTCGGCGCGATCTTCGTCGCCATCGTCATCCTGATGCCGGAAGGCCTGGTGCCCGGCACCGCGCGGCTGTGGCGGCTGGCCTGGCGCAAACGCGCGCGCGCCGCGCAAAGTCCGCGGCGACGGAGCCGACGCCATGAGCGCGCTCACCGTCACCGGCCTGTGCAAATCGTTCGGCGGCCTGCACGTGACCACCGACGTCAATCTCAATGTCGAGCCGGGCGAGCGGCGGCTGATCATCGGCCCCAACGGCGCCGGCAAGACCACGCTGTTCAACCTGATCACCGGCGAGACTCACGCCCGACAGCGGCTCAATCCAGCTGTTCGGGCAGGACATCACCAAGACGCCGAGCCGGCGCCGCCCGCATCTCGGCATGGCGCGCACCTATCAGATCATCACGCTGTTCCCGCGCGACACCATCATCCACAACGTCTCGCTGGCGCTGCTCGGCCTGTCGCCGGCGCGCTGGAATCCGCTGATCGACATCAGACGGCAAGGCCATCTGATCGAGCACGGCCGCGCGGCGCTGGAACGGGTCGGCCTCGCCCATATCGCCGAGCGGCCGCTGTCGCAGACCTCCTATGGCGAGCGCCGCCGCGTCGAGATCGCCATGGCGCTGGCGCAGAATCCGAAAGTGCTGCTGCTCGACGAGCCGTTCGCCGGGCTGTCGATCGACGAGCGGCGCGACGTGCAGCAATTGCTGCTGGCGATCCCGCGCGACGTCACCATCGTGATGATCGAGCACAACATGGACGTGGCGCTGGAATTCGCCGAGCGCATCACGCTGCTGCATTTCGGCGAGGTGATCGTCGAAGGCAACCGCGCCGAGGTGGTGGACAATCCGCGCACGCGGGAGGTCTATCTTGGCCACTAGCGCGCTCAGCCTCGAACATATCGACGCCTATCTACGGCGACAGCCACGTGCTGGACGACGTGTCGTTCGAGCTCGGCGAGGCGCGCATGCTCGGCCTGCTCGGGCGCAACGGCGCCGGCAAGTCGACCTGCATGAACGTCACCATGGGCCTGCTGCCGCCGCGCCGCGGCGCGGTGCGCGTGTTCGGCGCAGACGTCGCCGGCATGTCGCCCGAGATGATCGCCGCGCGCGGCGTCGCGCTGGTGCCGCAGGGCCGCCGCATCTTCAAGAGCCTGACCGTGCGCGAGAACCTGGTGGTCGCCGCGCGCAAGCCGGATGCCGGCAGCAAGCACGCGCCCTGGACCGCCGACACCGTGTTCGCGATGTTTCCGCGCCTGAACGAGCGGCAGCAACCAGATCGCCGCGCATCTGTCGGGCGGCGAGCAGCAGATGCTGGCGATCGGCCGCGCGCTGATGGGCAATCCGCGCGTGCTGCTGATGGACGAGCCGTCGGAGGGCCTGGCGCCGCAGATCGTCGCCGAGGTGATGGCCACCATCCGCAAGCTGAAGGAAAGCGGGCTGTCGATCGTGCTGGTCGAGCAGAACCCCAAGCTGGTGTTCGACGTCGCCGACGACATCGTCATCCTCAACACCGGCCGCGTCGCGGTCGTCTCCACGCCGGCGCGAATTGAGCAAGGACGGCGTCGACCTGCGCCAGCATCTCGGCGTGTTCTGACTCCGATCGAAGGCTGCGAAGCAACTTAGGAAAATCGAAAATGGCTGACAGGTCTGGAACAAATACGCGAACACCGCGGCGCGCAAGCACGGCAAGCCGGGGCGCGAGCAGCGGCCGAAGATCGATCACCATCGATGCCCACACCCACGTCGCCGTGCCGCGCGCCGCCGAATTCATCAAGCCGCATCTCGACGTCTCCACCATTCCGCTGGCGCATTTCGCGTCGGCCGAGACCAAGGAGCTCAACGCCAAGCAGGAGGCCGACATCCGCTCGCGCATGACCGGCATTACGACGAGCGCTTCGCCGTCATGGACAAGATGGGCGTCGACATGCAGCTGGTGATGCCGCCGCCGCCGCAGCTGCTATCACACGGTCGCGCTCGAATACGCGGTGCCGGCCGCGCGCATGATCAATGACGGCGTCGCCGAATTCGTCTGCCAAGCATCAACGACCGCTTCATCCCCTGCGGCACCGTGCCGATGCAGGACGGCAACGAGGCGGCCAAGGAACTCGAGCGCTGCATGAAGACGCTCGGCTTCAAGGGCGTCGAGATCCTCACCAATGTCGCCGGCAAGGAATTGTCCGATCCCGCCTTCGCGCCGTTCTGGAAGAAGGCCGAGGAACTCGGCGCGCTGGTGATCATCCACCCGAACGGCTTCACCGAAGGCGCAGCGGCTGTCGCGCTTTTATTTCAACAACGTCATCGGCAATCCGTTCGAAACCACGCTCGCTCTGCACTACCTGATCTTCGACGGCGTGCTCGAGCGCCATCCCAAGCTGAAGATTTTCGCCATGCATGGCGGCGGCTATCTCGGCGCCTATTCCGGCCGCATCGACCACGCCTGGGGCGCGCGCTCGGACTGCCAGGCCAACCTGCCGAAGCCGCCGACGCACTATCTCGAAGAAGATCTATTTCGACACCGTGGTGTTCACGCCGCTGCAGCTCGAAGCGCTGGTGAAGACCTTCGGCGTCGACCACATCATCATGGGCACGGATTATCCGTTCGACATGCTGGAATTCGATCCGATCGGCCATATCAATTCGGTCGAAAGCTTCGACGACAGCACCCGCGCCGCGCTCGCCGGCGGCAATGCGAAGAAGATGTTGGGGATGTGATCGTTACGCATACAGAAAATCCAGCACCGCGGTTTCCGCGATCACCGCGCCGTCGGTGCTGTGCAGCCCGGCGCGCGCCCGCTCTTCCTGCGTTTGCGTCGCCTGCAGATAGGCGCCGAGATGGCGCGCGCGCTCGATGATGCGATAGTTCTCCGGCAGCCGCGCCGCCTCGAAGCGCTTGAGCGCGCGTCTCGACGTCGGCTTCCGCCTGCAGCGCCGCCGACCAGCGCCGCGGCATCGTCGGCCGCCTTCGACACGCCGGCCGCGACATGCGGGCGCGCCACGAAGGCCGCATCGCCGACGATCGCCACGCGGCCGAACGCCATGCGCGGCGATTCCAGATCGTAGATCGGCTGCAGGATCGGTTCCTCGATCAGCCGCACGATCTGGCGGAACTGCGGCGCCAGCAGCCGCTCGGCGTCGGCGCGCATTTCGGCGATCGCCTCGCGGCGGATCAGCGGCGGCGGGATCGAGATCGCGTGCGTGATGCCGCGCTCGTCGGTGAGCAGCCATTGCAATTTGGTCTTCTCGTCGGCCGGCCGGTACCACACCACGTTGTAGCGGCGATGGCCCGGGCCGCAGATCGTTGTCGGGCCCCGCCACCGGATAGCCGAGGAACTGCTCGCCCGGCGGCAGACCGAACGACATGAATTCGAACAGGTCGCGATGCATGTCGCGGCGGAATGGCGTCTTCCGCGATCAGCGCGCGCCAGGCGCTGTAGCCGGCATAGCGCGGCGTCACCTCCGGCAGGCATTGCTGGCGCACGGTCGAGCGGATGCCGTCGGCGCCGACCAGCAGATCCGCCTCGATGGTTTCGCCATCGGAAAAATGCGCCAGCACCGAACGCGGCGTCTTGCGTGACCTTGGCGAGCCCGCGGCCGCGGTGATAGCGCTCCGGCGGAAAGGCATCGCGCAGCAGCCGGTAGACGCGCTCCCAGGCCGTGAGCACCTGCGGGCATTCGATCTCCTCGGTCAGCCGTCCTTGGCATCGATGATCTTGCGGGTGGTGATGTGGACGCCGAGCTCGTCGGTAGCGAGCCCCAGCCGCCGCAACCGCTCGATCAGTTCCTGCTGGGCGACGATCCCGGCGCCGCGGCCGGACAGTTCGCTCTCCACGCGCTCGTAGATATCCACCGCCCAGCCGGCCCGGCGCAGCAAAAGGCCGCTGAGCAGGCCGCTCATCGAGCCGCCAATGACGACCGCACGCCCCGCCCGCGACCCGGCCAATTGATCCACCTCAATCTTTCCGTTTACCGGAAATATGCTATATATGACGCCAAATAGCATCGGAGGAATTCCCATGGCTCTGACCATGCTCGACAAAGCCGCCGAGAAAAAGGACAAGTCGCAGTGGCCGGCCGACATCGCCGCCGAATTCGAGCGCGAGGCCAAGAATCCGAATCCCTGCGTCGGCTCCACGCTGCTGTCGGAGACCGAACGCACGCGCGTATGGATCATCCGGCTCGCGCCCGGCGAGCGCATCGGCTTCCACCGCCATGTGCTGGATTATTTCTGGACCTCGGTGACCGGCGGCCGCGGCCGTCAGCATGTGCATGACGGCACCACGGTCGAATACACCTATCAGCCGGGCGAGACGCGCCACGAGACCTACGGCGTCGGCGAGTTCAAGGTGCACGATCTGGAAAATCTCGGCGACCGTGAAATGGTGTTCATGACCGTCGAGTTCAAAGACAGCGCCAACAAGCCGATGCACGCTGCCCGAGGGCGTGCGCCCACAAGCGGCCGCCGCCTGATCGACCGCTTAGCGACACGCCCGCCTCCGGCTTCTGCTGCCCGGCGGCGGGCGTTTCATTTTGTCGCGCAGGCGCAGGTTCAGCTGATCGATCGATGGACTAGCCAAGCCCGCAGGCTTCCTGCAAACTGCCGCGCAAAGCCCGAACGCCGGACGCCGGTCGAGGCAAGCCGCCGGTCAAGGGGAAACAGTCGGCCATTCGACAGCAGATCGCGATCACGCATGCCGCGCCTGCACGGCACTGCTCGGTGACATCCTGCAACGCGATCGCGTTAAGCGAATGCGCCGGTTGAGAGCCGTATGGATATTTCCTTCGATCTGCTGATCAACGCGATCGTCGCCGGGCTGCTGCTCGGCGGCTTCTACGCCGCCGTCACCGCCGGCGTGTCGATCTCGTTCGGCATGCTCGACATCGTCAACATCGCGCATCCGGCCTTCGTCATCCTCGGCTCCTACCTCGCCTATTTCATCAACATCAATTACGGCGTCGATCCGATCCTGGTCAGCATCCTGATGCTGCCGGCGTTCTACGCGCTCGGCGCGCTGGTCTATCAGGTCTACTACCTGTCGTTCGAAAAGCGCGGCCAGGAATCGCTGCGCGGGCTCGCCTTCTTCTTCGGCCTGCTGTTCGTCACCGAGGTGACGCTGATCCTGGTGTTCGGCGTCGACTATCGCTACGTCGAGGCCGCCTATATCGGACCCAGCATCCATATCGGGCTGATCGACCTGCCGCTGCGCATGCTGGTGCCGTGCGTCGCGGCGCTGGCGCTGTTCGGCGCGCATCCAGCTGTTCATCACCCGCACCTTCATCGGCCGCGCCATCATGGCGGTGTCGCAGGATCAACTGGCGCTGCAACTGATGGCGGCCGATCCGATCCGCATCAAGCGCATCGCCTTCGGCCTCTCGATCGCGACCGCCGCGGTGGCCGGCGCGCTGCTCATCATCATCCAGCCGGTCGAGCCCTCGGTCGGGCGCGAATATATCGGCCGCGTGTTCGCCATCTGCGTGCTCGGCGGGCTCGGCAGCATGCCCGGCACGCTGATCGCGGCCATGCTGCTCGGCGTCGTCGAAAGCCTGACCGCCACGTTCTATGGCCCGTCCTGGGCGCCGGCGGTGGCGTTCGGTTTTCTCCTGCTCACGCTGGCCTTCCGGCCGGCGGGACTTTTGGGACGGTGACAGCGTGAACACGGCCAAATTCTCCCTCATAACGATCGCGGTCGGCGCCGCGGTCATGGCGTTCGCGCATTGGGTCAACGTCGATTATCTGTACTTCGCCAGCTACACGATCCTGCAGTTCATCGTGCTGGCGACCGCCTGGAACATCCTCGGCGGCTATTGCGGCTACGTGAATTTCGGCTCGGCCGCCTTCTTCGCGATGGGCGCCTACTCGTCGGTGTTCATGCACAAGTTCTTCGATCCTGCTGCCGATCCCGGTGCTGATCGTGCATCGGCGCCATCGTGTCCGGCATCGTCGGCTTCGGCATGGGCTATCTGACGCTGCGGCTGCGCGGCTCGTTCTTCGCCATCGCCACGCTCGCGCTCGCGGTGGTGCTGCAGACCCTGGTGGTGAACTGGGACTTTGTCGGCGGCTCGCGCGGCGCCTATATCATCCGCCCGGAGAGCCTCGAATTCGCCGGCATCACGATCAACTACATCGAATATCTGTTCGCGCTGATGCTGGGGCTGGCGGTGATCGCGCTGATCACCGCGCGCACGATCGAGCGCTCGCAGCTCGGCTTCGGCTTCGCCACCATCCGCGACGACGAATTGGCGGCGGAAGCCTGCGGCGTGCCGACGCTGCGCCTGAAGCTGATCGCCACCACGCTGTCGGGCGCCTTCATGGGCATGGCCGGCGCGCCGTTCCCCTACTACATCGGCTATCTGCAGCCGTCGTCGGCCTTCGGCCTCGAATATGCGGTCAACTCGATCGCCATGCCGATGATCGGCGGCACCACCAGCTGGGTCGGGCCGCTGGTCGGCGCCATCCTGCTCGGCTCGGCCCAGCAATATGCCACGGTGACCATCTCGTCGGCGGTCAACCTGCTGATCGTCGGCCTGATGCTGGTCGGCTTCGTCATCATCGCGCCCAACGGCATCTGTCGGGCTGGTGCAGGACCGCCTGCGCGCGTGGAGGAAGCCATGAGCGCGCTGCCTGCCACGTCGACAACATCACCAAGCGGTTCGGCGGCTTCGTCGCACTCGACGGCGTCGATCTCGAGGTGCAGCCGGGCGAGCGGCTCGGCCTGATCGGGCCGAACGGCTCCGGCAAGAGCACGCTGGTCAATTGCATCTGCGGCACGCTGCAGAACGAAGCCGGCAGCGTGCGCTTCGACGGCCAGGTCATCGACGGCCTGGCCGCGCATCAGCGCACCCATCGCGGCGTCGCGCGCAGCTTCCAGTTGCCGCGCCCGTTCCACAGCATGTACGCTGGCCGACAACCTGCGCATTCCGCTGCTCTACACCGTGCATGCGCGGCTCGGGCCGCTGCGCTCGGCCGGCGATCTCGATGCGCGCTGCCATGAGCTCCTGGAAATGGTGGGGCTGGCCGAAGAAAGCCAAGCAGATGCCGCGCGACCTGACGCAGGTCGAGATGCGCAAGCTCGAGCTGGCGCGCGCCATGGCGGCCGAGCCGAAGCTGCTGATCGCCGACGAATCCATGGCCGGCCTGTCGCATTCCGAGATCGAGGACATCCTGGCGCTGCTGGTCGGCTGAACGAACGCGGCATCACCATCATCCTGATCGAGCACATCATGAGCGCGGTGATGAGCTTCTCGCAGCGGCTGGCGGTGCTGGTGTCCGGCAAGAAGATCGCCGACGGCAAGCCGGAAGACGTGGTGCGCGACCCCGAAGTGGTGAGGGCGTATCTTGGCCAGTAGCCTCACCATCGAAAACGTGCACGCCGCCTATGGCGCGGTGCGGGTGATCGAGGACGTCTCGATCAACGTCAATGCCGGCGAGACGGTCGCGCTGCTCGGCACCAACGGCAACGGCAAGAGCACGCTGATGAAATGCATCATGGGCATCGTTAAGCCCGCCGCCGGCCGCATCGTCGCCGAGATCGACGGCGAGAAGCACGACCTGGTCGGCATCGCCACCGAGCAGATCGTCGATCTCGGCATCGCGCTGGTGCCGGAAGGCCGCCGGCTGTTCCCGAAATTGACGGTCGAGGAAAACCTGCTGCTCGGCGCGTTCCGGCCCAAGGCGCGCGCGCAGATCAAGAGCAATATGGAGTTCTGCTGCGAGACGTTTCCGCGGCTGGCCGAGCGGCGCAGCAGCTCGCCGGCAGCATGAGCGGCGGCGAGCAGCAGATGCTGGCGCTGGCGCGCGCGCTGATGCTGGCGCCGCGCATCCTGCTGGTGGACGAGCCCTCGGTCGGCCTGGCGCCGCTCCTGGTGAGCCCGCACCATCGACGCCATCAAGCAGCTCAAGGACCACTATCAGCTCACGGTGCTGATGGCGGAGCAGAATTTCACCCAGGCCATCCGCATCGCCGACCGCGGCTATGTGATCGTGCACGGCAAGATCGCCTTCGAGGGCCGCTCGGCCGACGAACTCAACAACAACGACCTGATCCGGCAGTTCTATCTCGGGATGTGAATCGTCCGTCATTCCGGGCACGCTCGCTGCGACCCGGAATGGCAAAACAAACGGCGCGGGATTGCTCCCGCGCCGCTGCATTTATTGGACGCTGACAGCTCAGACGATTACTTCGCCTTCTCGTACGGATAGATCACCTTGCCGGTCGCCAGTTCGGCCGGCGTCAGCACGGTCTGGTAGCTCATGCCCTCGCCAGGTCTCGAGGCCGGCGCCTTCCTTGATGCCGTGATACTGCACCTGCATCATGCCGGACTTGGTCCACTCGCCGCTCGGGACCGTAGGCCCAATCGCCCATGATGGTCTTGAAGGTGCTCTTGCGCAGCTATTCGGCGATCTTGTCGTCGTCGAGGCTCTTGGCGCCGTTGACGGCGTCGCCCAGCACGCTGATGTAGGCGTAGCCCCAACCGCCGAGATAGTAGCCGAGCGGATCGACCTTGGCGGCGGCCGCCCGCTCCTGGTACTTCTTGAAGAAGGCCGCGGCCGGCGCCATCATTTTATCGGTCGGCACCCAGGTCTCGTAGTTCACGATACCGTTGAGCTTCGGGCCGAGCTTGTTCTTGAACACGGTGGCCTGCAGGCCGACCATCGCGCCGCCGATCATCTTCGGCTTGTAGTTCGCTTCATTGACCGCCTGAACCATGTCGACCGAACTGAGCGGATAGGAACACACGATCACGAGGTCCGGATTGGCCGCCTGCACCGCGCGCACGATCGGCGAGAGATCGGGCGTGTTGAACGGGAAGCTCTTGTCGTAGACGATCTTGACGCCGAAGGTCTTGGCGTTCTCACGCGCGCCCTCGCAGGCGTTCTGCGAGAATTCCGCGTCCTCGAAGGTCAATGCGACCGTCGTCGGCTTCGGATTCTGCTGCATCGCGACCTGGAAGAAGCCTTCGGTGAACGAAGGCTTGGTCTTCGGTCCGGTCGGCATCACCGAGAAGTATTTCGGATATTTGAACTCGGCGTTCACGTCGAGCGCGAACAGGCTGACGAAGGTCTTTTTCTTCTGGATGACGACCGGCATGGCCGGCGCCACCATGTTGGTCGCATAGCCGCCGAGCACGAGGTCGACTTTGTCGACGTCGAGCAGCTTGGTGTAGATGCCGGGCACCGTCGACGGATTGGACTGATCGTCGTAGTAGACCAGCTTGACCGGACGGCCGAGCAGACCGCCCTTGGCGTTGGTCTCTTCTTCCCAGATCTTCATGCCGAGCAGCGCCTGCTGGCCGTTCGGGCCGAGCGGACCGGTCTGCGCCATGCTGAAGCCGATCTTGATCGGCTCCTTGGTCTGCGCATGGCCGGACGACGACGAACATCGCGCAGGCCACGAGGGCGACGGCCGCCCCGGCGACCCAGGCGAATGTCCGGGATTTGAAGCTTTGCAACATGTCTGTCCTCCCGATGGACTTTGTTTTTTGTTCGGTATGCCAATAATGACAGCGCCGAGGCGCAATGGTCTACCCGCGAGACGCGGCGAATTGGCGTGAATTAGGTCAGCCGTTGGCGCGTTCGGCGGATTGCGGGACCGCAAAAAGAGAGCGGCGCGGGTCAATTGGCCGCGCCGCGTCAAACTCGCAACGCCCAATTGTGGGCAGACCGGTGGGACGGCTTACTGCCTGGCCTTTTCGTAGGGGTAGATCACGTCGCCCGACTTGTACTCGGCCGGGGTGATGATGGCCAAGGTCTCCGGGTTCTTGAACTGGTCGACGCCGTTGCCCTTGATGCCGCGGAACTGGGCCTGGAACACGCGCGACTTCGCCCATTCGCCGTTCGGCCGAACTTGATGTCGCCGACGACGGTCTTGAACGTGGTCTTGCGCAGGTAGTCGGTCGAGCTTGGCGTCGTCGAGGCTCTTGGTCGCCGGTGATCGCCTGGCCCAGGACATCCAGGTAGGCGTAGCTGAACGGCGCCATGTAATAGCCGAGCGGATCGACGCCGGCCTTGGCCGCGCGCTCCTGATACTTCTTCAGGAAGGCGTCGGTGCCCTTCGAACATCAGCGACTTGGCCGGCAGCCAGAAGTCGTAGTTCATGAAGCCGTTGAGCGCCGGCCCGAGCTTGGTCTTGAACACCGGTCGATTGCAGACCGACCATGGCGCCGCCGATCATCTTCGGGTTGAGCTTGGCTTCGTTCACCGCCAGCACCATGCCGACCGAGTCGAGCGGATAGGAGCAGATCACCACCAGATCGGGATTGGTCGCCTGGATCGCGCGCACGATCGGCGAGAAGTCGGTGGTCGAAGGCGGATAGCTCTTGTCGTAGACGATCTTCAGACCGCGCCTTCTTGGCGTTCTCGCGCGCGCCGTCGGAGGCGTTCTTGGAGAACTCGGCGTCGGCGGCCACGATCGCGACCGTCTGTCGGCTTCGGGTTCTGCGCCATCGCGGTGTCGAAGAAGCCCTTGGTGAACGAGGTCTTCGGTTCCGGTCCGGACGGGATCATCGCGAAGTAGCGGTCGTATTTGAAATCGTCGTTCACGCCGAGGCCGAACAGAGCGCCAGGAACAGTCTTCTTGCGCTGCATGACGATCGGCATGGCCGGCGCCACCATATTGGTGCCGTAGCCGCCGAGCGATCGAGATCGACTTTGTCGACGTCGAGCAGCTTGGTGTAGATGCCCGGCACCGGTCGACGGATTGCTCTGGTCGTCGTAGTGGATGAGCTGCACCGGCCGGCCGAGCAGGCCGCCCTTGGCGTTGGTCTCTTCCGCCCAGATTTGCATGGCCAGCAGCGCCGACTTGCCGTTCGGCCCGAGCGGGCCGGTCTGCGGCAATGCCGAAGCCGATCTTGATCGGCTGCTTGTCTTGCGCGGTCAGCACCGGCAGCAGCCATCAACGCGCAAGCGACGAGCGCAGCCGCGGCGCCGGCGAATATCTTCGATTTCAGGTATCGCATCGTGGTTTCCCTCCCAGGATTTATTGTCGTTTTGCGGCAGTCTAGCGCCAGTCTTGCCCACTTTCGCTAGTCGCTCCCGCATTGTCCCGGAAGGTGGGCCGATCAGACGCCCTCGACCATGATGGTCTCGACCTCGCCGGCGCCGCTGCGCCGGAACGCCGCGGCGCGGTCGTATTCCGGCGACGTGAAGCAGGCGACGCCCTGCTCGAGGGTCGGAAACTCGATCACGATGAAGCGGCTGGAATTTGTCCGGACCTTCCATGATCTGAAAGCGCCCGCCGCGCGCCAGCACCTTGCCGCCGAACTTGGCGAGGATGGCCGGCACCAGGTCGGTGTATTTCTTGTACTCGACCGGATCGTTGATCTTGGAACGCGCAACCCAATAAGCAGGCATGATTACTCTCCTCGACTTCGCCATGGCCGGGCTTGTCCCGTGCATCGACGTCTTTAATGCTAGGCAATATCCAAGACGTGGATGCCCGGCACAAGCCGCGGCATGACAAGAAGGAGTGTCAACCATGCCGCGCAAGGTCATCGACATCTCGGTGCCGCTGGAAAACGACGTGGCCGCCGATCCGCCCGGCTACGGCCCCACGATCGAATATCACGATCACCAGGCAGACCGCCGCCGGACGTTCTCAAGTTCTTTCCCGGCCTGAAAAAGGACGATCTGCCCGACGGCGAGGGCTGGGCGATCGAATGGATCAGGCTGTCGACCCACTGCACCACCCATCTCGACGCGCCCTATCACTTCGCCTCCACCATGGATCACGGCAAGCGCGCCATCACCATCGACGAGGTGCCGCTCGACTGGTGCTTCCAGCCCGGCGTGAAGCTCGATTTCCGTCATTTCCCGGACGGCTATGTGGCGACCGCGGCCGACGTCGAGGCCGAGCTCAAGCGCATCGGCCACACGCTTTCGCCGCTCGAAATCGTGGTGGTGAATACCAGCGCCGGCACCGCCTATGGGCAGCCCGATTATGTCGCCAAGGGCTGCGGCATGGGCCGCGAGGCCACGCTCTATCTGCTCGAACGCGGCGTGCGCGTCACCGGCACCGACGGCTGGAGCTGGGACGCGCCCTTCGTCTACACCAAGCAGAAATACGCCGAGACCCACGACGCCAAGCTGATCTGGGAGGGCCACCGGGCCGGCCGCGAGATCGGCTATTGCCACATCGAGAAGCTGCACAATCTCGAGGCGCTTGCCGGCCAAGGGCTTCACGGTGAGCTGCTTTCCGGTGAAGGTGCGCGGCGGTTCCGCCGGCTGGACGCGGGCGGTGGCGATCATTGATGCTTGATTGCCCACCGCGCCGGGCGATAGCATCCCGGCCACAATAACAAGGCCGGCAAACCGCCGGCAAAACACGTTCGTCCAGGGGAGGATTCACGTGGATAGACGCCATTTTGTCGCCGGTAGCGCCGCCGCAGCCGCAGCCCTTACCGTTCGCCCATCATTCGCGCAGGACGCCTATCCGTCCCACGCGATCACCTTCATCAATCCGTTTCCGCCCGGCGGCGCCGCCGACGTCGTCGGCCGGCCGCTCGCGGCCGTGCTCGAGCCGATGATCAAGCAGCCGGTGCGTGATCGAGACCAAGGCCGGCGCCGCCGGCGCAGGTCGGCGCACAGGTCGCCGCCAATGCCAAGCCGGACGGCTACACGCTGCTCGTTCACATCGCCGTCGATTTCCGGCTTTGCCGAGGTCGACAAGCTGTTCGGCCGCACGCCCAAGTTCACCCGCGCCGATTTCATCCCGATCGCGCGCCTCACCGCCGGCCCGATGGTGCTGGTGGTCAACGATCAGCAGCCCTACAAGACGCTCAAGGAACTGGTCGACGACGCCAAGAAGCGTCCCGACAAGTTGATCTTCAGCTCGTCCGGCCTTTACGGCGCGCTGCATCTTGCCGACCGCGCTGTTCATGAAGGCCGCCGGCATCAAGATGCGGCATCTGCCGACCAATGGCGGCGGACCGGCATTGACGGCGATCCTCGGCAACAACGCGCAGGTGCTGGTGTCCTCGATCGCCGCCGCCAGCGCGCCAGATGAAGGCCGGCAAAGCTGCGCGCGCTCGCCTGCTTCGGCGCCAAGCGGGCAGCGTCGCTGCCCGACGTGCCGACGCTGAAGGAACTCGGCTACGATGTCGAATTCTCGCTGTGGGTCGGCGTGTTCGCGCCGAAGGGCACGCCGGCCACGGTGATCGCCAAAGTCTGGCGCGAGAATATCAAGAAGGTCGCGACCAGCGACCAGTTCAAGACCATGATCACCAATATCGGCGACGAGGTCGCCTATCTCGATGCAGCCGGATTTCGCCAAATTCTGGGACGAGGACGCCAAGCGGGTCGAAGCGGCGGTGCACTCGATCGGCCTCGTGCAGGGATAACGGAGCCAACGCTCCGCACTTCTGAGAATGCCGCGCGCGTCACCGTCCGGTGAAACGCGCGGCGTTCGATCTTTGACAAAACAAGCCGGCGATAGTCCGGACGTTAATCATCTGAGGAGGACAACATGGATCGTCGCACATTTCGTCATCGGCACCGGCGCGTCCGCCACCGCGCTCGCGGCCGGCCCGGCATTCGCGCAAGAGGCCTTTCCCTCGCACGCGGTCACGATCGTCAACGCGTTTCCGCCCGGCGGCGCCAACGATATCGTGACGCGGCCGATCGCGGCGGCGCTCGAGCCGATCCTCAAGCAGCCGGTGGTGGTCGAGACCAAGGCCGGCGCCGGCGGCCAGGTCGGCGCGCAGGTCGCCGCCAGCGCCAAGCCGGACGGCTACACGCTGCTGTCGCACAACAACGGCATCTCCGGTTACGCGGAAGTCGACAAGTTGTTCGGCCGCCAGCCGAAGACCACGCGCGCCGATTTCATCCCGCTGGCGCGGCTGATCGCCGACCCGGTGCTGCTGGTCGTCAACGATCAGCAGCCCTACAAGACGCTGAAGGACTTCATCGACGACGCCAAGAAGCGTCCCGAAGCGATCGTCTACAGTTCGGGCGGCCTTTACGGCGCGACCCATCTGCCGGTGGCGATTTTCGAAAAGGCGACCGGCATCCCGAAGCTGCGCCACCTGCCGACCAATGGCGGCGGGCCGGCCATCACCGCCCTGCTCGGCAACAACGCCCAGATGAGCACGCAGACCGTCTCGGCGACGCTCGCAACACGTCAAAGCCGGCAAGCTGCGCGCGCTGGCCTCGTTCGGCGGCACAGCGCTCGAAAGCGCTGCCGGACGTGCCGACGCTGAAGGAGCTCGGCTACGACGCCGAATATTATCTGTGGGTCGGCATCTTCGCGCCGAAAGGAACGCCGGCCAACAGTCGTCGCCACGCTGAGCGCTGCGATCGATAAGGCCGCGAGCCTCCGATGCAGTTCAAGACCGTCGTCAGCAATCTCGGCCAGGAATTCGCCTATCTCAACGCCGACGGACTTCGCCAAGTTCTGGGCGGCGGACGCCAAGCGCTCCGACGAGGCGGTGCAGTTGATCGGCAAGCAGGGATAAGTCTCCCCTCCCGCGACGCGCGGGAGAGAGGAAATGCAAACGATGAATGAATCTTCGCGCCGATCACGTGGCGGGCGCCACGTTCGTCGTGTTCGGCCTGCTGATCATCGCGCTTGAGCGGCGATCTGCCGGCCGGACAATTGTCGATGCCCGGCTCCGGCTTCCTGCCGCAAGATCGTCGCCACCCTGACCATCGTGTTCGGCGCTAGCGCTGATCCTGCGCGCCAGCGAGAGCCCGGCCGTTCGCCGAAATCGCCTGGAACGACGGCATGCACGCCGCGATGGTGATCGGCCATCACCGCCGTCGCGATCGCGCTCTATACCGTATCTCGGCTTCATCATCACCATGGCGCTGATGGTGATCACGCTGCTGGTCGTGATCGAGCGGCGCAATCCGCTGCGCGCCGGCGCCTACAGCGTCTGCATCGTGCTCGTCACTTATGCCTGCTTCTCGTATCTGCTCAAGACGCCGCTGCCGGCAAGTCCGTTCTCGGCTATTAGGACGTCTCAGTGGAAAGCACTCTCCTCAGCCTGGCGCATGGATTTGCCGTCGCCTTCCAGCCCGACAATCTCTGGTACGCCTTTCTCGGCTGCCTGGTCGGCACGCTGGTCGGCGTGCTGCCGGGCATCGGCCCGTTGTCGGGCATCTCGATCCTGCTGCCGGTGACCTTCGGGCTCAACGCCACC
The DNA here is from genome assembly GCA_963724675.1 of uncultured Actinomycetes bacterium. GTDB lineage: Bacteria > Actinomycetota > Thermoleophilia > Gaiellales > Gaiellaceae > PALSA-612. The sequence continues at coordinate 674,456 of CAVRVP010000002.1, forward strand.
CAGGCGGTGATCATGCTGGCCGGCATCTATTACGGCTCGCAATATGGCGGCTCGACCACCTCGATCCTGATGCGCATTCCCGGCGAGGCCTCGTCGGTGATGACCTGCATCGACGGCAACGCCATGGCCAGGAAGGGCCGCGCCGGCGCCGCGCTTTGCATCGCCGCGGTCGGCTCCTGGGTCGCCGGCACCTTCGGCGTGATCATGCTCACCTTGGTCGCGCCGCCGCTCGCCACGATCGCGCTGAAATTCGGCCCGCCGGAATACACCGCGCTGCTGGTGCTCGGCCTGATCTTCCTCGCCTACATGTCGTCGACGTCGCTGGTGCGCACGCTGCTGATGGCCTGCATCGGCCTGCTGCTCGGCATGATCGGCATCGACAACATGACCGGTCATTTCCGCTACAGCTTCGACCTCGCCGAGCTCGGCGACGGCATCGGCATCGTGCCGGTCGCGGTCGGCCTGTTCGGCCTGGGCGAAATCCTGTCGACGCCGAGCCACAAGGTGGTCGGCGAGGTGATCGCGCCGAAATTCCGCGAGTTGCTGCCGAACCGGCAGGAATGGCGCGAGGCCGCGATGGCCGATCGCGCGCGGCACCGTGCTCGGTTTCATCATCGGCATCATTCCGGGCTCCGCGCACATCATCTCCAGCTTCCTGTCCTACGCGCTGGAAAAGCGCATCTCCAAGCATCCGGAACAGTTCGGCAAGGGCGCGGTCGCCGGCGTCGCCGGGCCGGAATCGGCCAACAATTCGGCCTCCACCGGCGCCTTCGTGCCGATGCTGGCGCTCGGCATTCCGACCGGGCCGATCACCGCGGTGCTGATCGGCGCGCTGATGATCCACGGCGTCAATCGGCCGGCCCGCAGCTCGTCACCGAGCACCCGGACCTGTTCTGGGGCTTCGTCGCCTCGATGTATGTCGGCAACCTGATGCTGCTGGCGCTCAATCTGCCGCTGGTCAGCCTGTTCGTGACCGTGCTGCGCATCCCTTACGCCTATCTCTATCCGCTCATCATCATGTTCTGCATCGTCGGCGTCTACGAGGTGAACCACTCGATCGTCGACGTCTGGATCATGCTGATCATGGGCGTGCTCGGCTACGGCTTGCGCAAATTCAATTTCGATCCGGCGCCGCTGGTGCTCGGCCTGGTGATCGCGCCGCTGTTCGAGCAGAGCCTGCGCCAGTCGCTGATCATGTCGAACGGCAATTATTTTATCTTCTTCAGCCGCCCGATCGCGCTCGGGCTGCTGATCGTGTGCGCCGTCCTGCTGGCGCTGTCGGCGCTCGCCTTCGTCGCTCAAGCGCAAGGACTGGCGCGCCAAGCTGGCCGAAGCGGAAGCGGGCGAGAGCTTAAGAGCTTAGGCCGATGATCTTGCGCGCGTTCAGCGCGATGGCGATCAGCGCCATTCCGCCGAACACCATGTTGATGCCGACCAGGAGACCGATCGCCCAGGCCGCCGTGCTCGGCAGGCCGGCGAAGATCATCGCGCTCAGCACCAGATCGACGATGCCGCTCGCCAGCATCCAGCCCCATCGGCCGGACAATTCGCGCTTGTGATCGAGCGCGAACATGATCGAGGCGATGCCCTCGATGATGAAGAAGACGACCAGCACGATGGTGAGCGAAAGCGCGCCGCTCAACGGCGAGGCCAGCAGCAACGCTGCCGACAGCAACTCCAAGCACGGCCGAGATCAGCGACCACCAGAACCCCGGCGCATGCCGCATCCATGAAGGTGGTGATCAGGCCCGAGGACGCCGCTGAGCAGGAACAGCCAGCCGAAGATGATGGTCACCGCCAGCGTGGCGAGCGGCGGCACACCGATGGCGGCGGCGCCCAGGATAAGCAGAACGACGCCTTCGACCAGGATCAGTTTCCAATGCGCGTGCAGCGCCTGGCCGACCGCGCGTTGCAAACCGGCGATATCGGGTCGATCGGTGGACATGGCATTCTCCTGTCTCAGACCCCGCCGATCATAGTCCCTTTTGAATGCACCTGAGCACCCGCCGCAGCGCCTATTTCTCCACCCAGTCGGCGCATTTCGGCACTTCGGCATTGCTGCCCCAAGGCATGATCGGCACCGAGGAGGTGGAATTCTTCGGCGAGCCTTCGATGATGCGGTCGCTATAGACCATATAGACCAGCACATTGCGCTTGGCGTCGCAGCCGCGCACGATCTGCATCTTCTTGAAGAACAGCGAGCGGCGCTTGCGGAAGACATCCTCGCCCTGCTCGAACTTTGCCTTGAACTTGATCGGTCCGATCTGCCGGCAGGCGAGCGAAATATCGGAGACTTCCTCCGCCACCCCGATCCAGCCTTTGAACCCGCCGCGTTCCGGCACGGTGAAATGGCAGGCCACGCCATCGACCTCCGGATCGTCGAGCCCATAGGTGGCCAGTTTGTGGTTGGGCGACAGCCACTTGAACACGGTCGAGCGCTTGAAAATGAGGTCGGGCTCCTCGGCCGCCCGGGACGGGACAGCGCTCAGGCCAACGAGACTGGCGACGATACAAGCGATGAATGCGCGCAAGAAAACCTCCATAAGGTTCCTTGCGAGATAGGAACGAATTGCGAGCAGCGGAAGAGGCTCACGCCCACAAGCGCTCGCTTTCCAATGCCCTTGTACAGATCGGCGACGAATTCGCCGTAGCCGTTGAACAGCAGCGTCGGCTTGCGCTCGCCGGTGCCGATCACTTCCTCGGTCGCCTGGCTCCAGCGCGGATGCGGCACCTCCGGATTGACGTTGGCCCAGAAGCCGTATTCGGCCGCCTGCAACGCTTCCCAATAGCTCTTCGGCCGCTGGTCGGTGAAACGTGAAGCGCACGATCGACTTGATCGACTTGAAGCCGTATTTCCACGGCACCGCCAGCCGCAACGGCGCGCCGTGCTGCTTGGCCATCGGATGGCCATAGGCGCCGGTGGCGAGGAAGGCGAGTTCGTTGGTCGCCTCCGCCATGCGTGAGGCCCTCGACATAGGGCCACGGATACCAGGTCTGCCGCTGGCCGGGCGCGATCTTGGGATCGTTGAAGGTTTCCATCCGCACATATTTGGCCGAGCCGAGCGGCTTGCGCGAAATCGACCAGCTTGGCAAGCGGAAAGCCGGTCCAGGCGATCGCCATGCTCCAGGCTTCGACGCAGCGGTGGCGGTAGGTGCGCTCCTCCAGCGTCATCTTGCGGATCAGGTCGTCGATGCCGATCTCGAACGGCTTCTCCACCATGCCGTCGATCTTCACCGTCCACGGCCGGATCGGCAGCTTCTGCGCCTGCGCGGCGACGTTTTTCGACGAATTGAATTCGTAGAAATTGTTGTAGTTGGCGTTGATCTTCTCGTCGGTGATCGGCCGGTCGAGCGGATATTTCTCGTTGCGCTTGGCCGGATAAAGATCGGCGGTCGGGTCCGGCAGATTGGCGAGATCGGTGACGCGCTGCGCCGCCGCGGCGCGAGGCAGTCAGCGCCAGCGCGCTCGCGCCGCCCGCCAGAAAACTTCGGCGGTTGAAGACCAGATGCTCGGGCGTGGCCAGGCGCTCGGGAATTTCCCAGCCACGGCGGCGAATGATGTTCATGGGCAGGACCCCTCGGAATCTGGGCCCTAAGAGGTACGGCCGCGCCGGCTTCACAGGCAAGTCACGGATGCGGGAAGGGGATTCGGTCTTGGCGCAAACCTGTCAGCGCTGCGGTTCGACCGGCGCCGCCATCAGCCGCTTGCGCATCAGGCCGATGAGCTGGCCCTTCGGCATCGGCTTGGCGAACAGATAGCCCTGCCCGACATCTGACAGCCGATGCCTTGCAGCTTGTGGCTCTCGTGCATGGTCTCGATGCCTTCCGCCACGGTCTTGAGCCCGAAGCGCTTGCCGAGCTCGACGATGGTCTCGCACAGGCCGGCATTGAGCTGGTCGCGGTCGCAGTTCATCACATAGCTGCGGTCGATCTTGAGCTCGCTGAACGGCAATTGCTTGCAGGCGCGCCAGCGAGGAATAGCCGGCGCCGAAATCGTCGAGCGCGAGCGTGCAGTTGAGCTCGCGCAACGCGCCGGCGACGTCGTTGGCGAGATTGAGATCGTGGATGATCTGGTCCTCGGTCACTTCCAGCATCAGGCCGGGCCAGTTGGCCGCGCGCGGCCGCGCCTCGCGCAGCATCTGCGGGATCGGCAGCTTGACGAAGGCGGACACCGGCACGTTGACGGCGAATTTCATCGCCACGCCGTGCTCGTTGAAAATGTCCCAGTCGCCGAGCGCGGTGAGGATCACCTGCTCGGTCAGCGCCATGCAGGTCTTCTTCGCTGGCGTCGGGCAGGAAAAAGAACGGCGCCACCACGCCGCGCTGCGGATGGCGCGCGCGCACCAGCGCCTCGGCGCCGACCAGCCGCATGGTCTTGAGCTCGATCTTGGGCTGATACCAGAGCTCGAACCAGTTGCGCTTGAGCACTTCGCCGAGCGGAATCTTCGCCTTCGGGTCGGCGTAAGGCGCCGGCCCGGACGAGAACAGATTGCGCAAGCCCTTCGAGCATCGCCGCCGATGCCCGCATGCCGCGCGCGCTGCACGACGCGCCGAAGGGTTATTTATGCGGCATACCAACGGCTAGGCGGTTAATGGCTACCGGCGGCCGGCGGACCTATGCTTTGCGAAAGGTTACGGAGAATCGTGGAAAATTGATCGCCATTGCCCGGCCACAGCGCACGCGAATTCTCGCTCCGCAGCCGCGTGGAGGCCGATGGCTAGAAGGTCTCCGGCGCGGGATGACGTTATTACTCCGCCGCCCGTCGCGCCGCGACGATCTGGTCGGCGGTGCGGCCGGTCAGTTCGGCCATGTGGTCGAACTTGAAGGTGAACGAGCCGACGCCGGCGGTGGCCGAGCGCACCTCGATGATGAGGTCGCCGATCTCGGCTTCCGCCATCTGCGCGCGCACCGTGTCCCAGCCCGGCCAGCCCTCGCGCGTGTCGAAGCCGAGGATCTGGCCGCGCCGGCCGGACAGGATGGCGTTCATCTTGGCGGTCGCGTCGGTCGGGCAGACGATCTCGACCAGATGGATCGGCTCCAGCAGCACCGGCTGGCACTGCGGCAGCCCTTCGACGATGCCGATGCGGCCGGCGATGCGGAACGCCATGTCGGAGGAATCCACCGTGTGGATAGGAGCCGTCGACCAGCGCCACCGCCAGATCGACCACCGGGAAGCCGAGCGGCCCGTGCTTGAGCGCCGTCGATGACGCCCTCCTCCACCGCCGGGATGTAGTTGCGCGGCACCACGCCGCCGGTGATCTTGTCCTCGAACTTGAAGCCGGAGCTGCGCGGCAGCGGCCTGATCTCCAGCACCATGTCGCCGAACTGGCCGTGGCCGCCGGACTGCTTCTTGTGGCGGCCGCGGATGCTGATCGGCTTGCGGATGGTTTCGCGATAGCCGACGGTCGGCGGCCGCGTCGTGACCGGCACCGCGTAGCGGTCGCCGAGCCGCTCGGCCGCCACGCGCAGATGCATTTCGCCCTGGCCCCAGATCACCACCTCGTGGCTTTCGGCGTTGTGCACGACGCGTGAGCGACGGGTCCTCCTCGGTCAGCTTGGTGAAGGCGGCGCCGAGCTTGACGTCGTCCTTGCGCTCCTTGGCGTGCACCGCGATGGCGAGCACCGGCGCATAGGGCTTCACCTCGGCGAGCGACGGCATGCGCCTGCTTGCCGGACGACAGCGTGTCGCCGGTCTTGGCGTGATCGAGCTTGCCGAAGGCGACGGTCTCGCCGGCCGTGGCCTGGCCGCGCTTCTCGAAATGCTGGCCCATCAGCTTGAACACGGCGGACGACGCGGCCGGCTTCGCCGGTCGGCGTGTTGAAGGTGGTGCCGTCGCCGGCTGTGCCTGCCAGCAGGCGGGCGACCGACATCTTGCCGCCGTGGGTGGTGTGGAAGGTCTTGAGCACCAGCGCCACCGCGTCGTTGCCGGGCTTGACGCCGAGGCGCCGCGCGGTTTCCGCGACGCCCGGCGCCTCGTGCCGCAGCGCCTTGAGCAGGCGCAGCACGCCATTGCTGCGCGTGGCGACGCCGAGCAGCACCGGGCAGACGATGCGGTCGCGCAATTCCTTGGCGAGATCGTCGAACACCTTGTCGCGCGGCGGCTGGATGTCCTCGAGCAATTGCTCCATCAGCTCGTCGTCGTGATCGGCCAGCGTCTCCAGCATGGTGAAGCGCGCTTCCTTCTCGCGATCGAGGTCCTCGCCCTTGAGCTCGACGATCTCCGAAGGCGCGTGCTCCTTGTAGACAAAGGCGCGCTCGAGCGCGAGATCGACGAAGCCGGCGATGATGTCGCCGTTCCAGATCGGGATCTGGCGCAGCAGCAGCGGCACGCGCGAGGCCGGCTGCAACAGCTTGAGCGTCTCGCGCACGCGCTTGTCGGCCTTGTCGATCTTGTTGAGGAACAGGAAATGCGGAATGTTCTGGTCTTCCAGCTCGCGCAGGATCAGTTGCAGCTGCGGCACCTTCTTCTCGTCGGCCTCGCAGACCACGACCGCCGCGTCGACCGCCGGCAGCACGCCGCGCATGTCGTGGATGAATTCGATCGAGCCGGGGCAATCGATGAAGGTGTAGCTGTCGCCCATGAACGTGGTGGTGGCGAAGGTCGCCTCGACGCTCATCTTGTGATGGCGCGCTTCCTTGCTGGCGTCGCCGACCGTGGTGCCGGCATCGACCGTGCCCTGGCGCTGGATCGCGCCGGTGCGCGCGAGGATCGCCTCGAGCAGCGTGGTCTTGCCGCTTTGGAATGGGCCCACCAGTGCGATGCACCGGGGACCCCTGGGACCCGTGCCGTTTTGTCCCATAAATACCTCCCTTGCCGGCCGGGAGGTCGGACCTGGTTTCCCGGCCCTATGACGCTATCGTCTCAGGAAAGGGCGGGACTGGCAAGGGCGGATTGTTGCTGATCAATGTTGCGGAGTCGGGAAACTCAGGTTCACGACTGACGTTGGCGTGCTTCGACGCGCTTCGGCTCGATCAGCCGCTGCGCCTTGTACCAGGCGACCTGGCGCTCGATGTCGGCCAGCGTCGAGCCGCGCCTGCGGATCGATGAAATAGACGCCGGCCTCGACCGCGGCCGCGGCGCTCTTCGACCGAACGGCCGGGATAGACATAGCGCGCGATCGATCGCGGCCGCAGCCTGCGAGCGTCGCGTCGGAGAAGCGCTTGCCGTAACGGTCGCGGCGCAGCAGCGCGACGGCGTAATCGGCGGCGCCGCGGCGATAGGCGCGCACGAATTTCTCGACCGTCGCGCGCCGCGTCTGGATCATCCTGGTGGAGGCGAACAGCGCGCCGAGTTGCTGCTCGTCCAGCTCGGAATACCAGCCGATCAGCTTGGCCTGGCTGGCCACCAGCAGCTCGCGGGCATATGGCGCCGGCAGGATCGCGGCATCGACCTGGTTGGCCGCGACCGCGCGAGCCATGGCGTCGAGCGATTGCAGCGGCTTCAAGGTGATGCTGGCGAGATCGAAGCGCTTGATGCGGGCGATCTGGCCGAGCTGATAATGGAACGAGGAGCCGAGCTGGCTGATGGCGACCGAGGTATTGGCGAGGTTTTCAAACTTGCGCAGGCCGCGGTCGTACGCCCCGTTAGAGGCGACGACCTCGTTGCCCTCGATACCGCGCTTCTCGCGCGCCTGCGCCGCGACCGCCTTGATCGAGCCTTTGCCGGCAAGATTGAACGCCGCGGCGGTGAAGGCGGTGAGGCCGAAATCGTTGGTGCCGGCGGCGAGCGCCTCTACCACCGGCTGCGCCGACGCGTAGGCCGTCATCTCGACGTCGAGACCTTCGGCCTTGAAGTAGCCCTGCGCCGCGGCGAGAAACAACGCGCCGTTCGACGCCAATCGCAGAGTGCCGACGCTCACGCGCTCCTGCGCGGCGGCGCCAGCGATCAAACTAGAGAATAATAGGAGGGACGCGGCTGCGCGCAAAATCATGCGCGCAGATTAGCGAACTCGATTGCGATTCGCTGGCGTTTGCCGCATGGCGTAAGCTCGCAGCGCGGCGACGCCGACCGCGAGATTGAGGCCGGTCTGACCGGTGACCGAGAGCGGCTGCAACGCGATCGTGCGGTTGGATCCGCCGACCAGCACGTTGGCGCCGAGACCCACCGCGACCGTCGCTTCCGCGGTCGCACCGCCATAATTGCCGGCGAGCGCGCCCGGCGACGGGCTGCCGCCTGCGAACACCGCCCACACCATGCTGGCTGGCCGCGGTGGCGCCGATGTCGAGGCCGAATTTGTTGATCGAGCCAGTATAGACTTCGGGTTGCCATCCCGGCGCCAGCCGGAACGAACTGGCAGCTCACCGACTTCTGCGAGGCGATGATCATCCCGAGCCCGCCCGATACGTCGCAGCTGAGTGTGCCGGCCTTGCCGCGCTCCTGCGCGGCCGCGCCGCCGATCGCAGTGACGAGCCCCAAGCGCCAGGGCACCAACCGCCAAGACAATGCGTCGCATGCAATCCCCCTGGTGACTCGTATCTTGCCATCGCGCAAGACTGTGCGCGCGAAAGTTCGCACCAAGTCAAAATATTCGCGTTATTTCAAATTCCCGCAGAACCGCTGGATGCGGCGGCAGGCTTCTTCCAGGTCCTCGGTCTTGGTCGCATAGGAAATGCGGAACGCCGGCCCGAGCCCGAACGCCGTGCCCTGCACCACCGCGACGCCTTCGGCCTCCAGCAGTTCGGTGACGAAGTCCTCGTCGCTCGCCGAGCTTCTTGCCGGTCGAGCGCGGTCTTGCCGATGGTGCCGGCGCAGGACGGATAGACATAGAACGCGCCCTCCGGCGTCGGGCACTTGATGCCGTTGGCCTGGTTGAGCATCGACACCACCAGGTCGCGCCGCTCCTTGAAGATCTTGTTGTGCTTCGCGATGAAGTCCTGCGGACCGTTGAGCGCCTCGACCGCCGCCCATTGCGACACCGCCGCCGGGTTCGAGGTCGACTGCGACTGGATCATCGCCATCGCCTTGATCAACGGCTCCGGCCCGCCGGCATAGCCGATGCGCCAGCCGGTCATGCAATAGGCCTTCGAGCAGCCGTTGATGGTGAGCGTGCGCGGATAGAGCGACGGCTCGACCTGCGCCGGCGTGGAGAACACGAAGTCGTCGTAGACCAGGTGCTCGTACATGTCGTCGGTCATGACGTGCACATGCGGATGCTTCACCAGCACGTCGGTCAGCGCCTTCAGCTCGGCGCGCGTATAGGCGGCGCCGGTCGGGTTCGACGGCGAGTTGAGCAGCAACCATTTGGTCTTCGGCGTGATCGCGCGCTCGAGCGCCGCCGGCTTGATCTTGAAGCCGGTCTCCATGCGGCCGACGACCGGCACCGGCTCGCCGCCGGCGAGCAGCACCATGTCGGGATAGCTCACCCAATACGGCGCCGGGATGATCACCTCGTCGCCGGGGTTGAGCGTCGCCATGAAGGCGTTGTACAGCACCTGCTTGCCGCCGGTGCCGACAGTGATCTGCGAGGTCTTGTAGTCGAGGCCGTTCTCGCGCTTGAACTTCTTGGCGACGGCGTCCTTGAGCTCGGCGATGCCGTCGACGTCGGTGTACTTCGACGCCGTGCCGCTCTCGATCGCCTTGATCGCCGCCTGCTTGATGTTGTCGGGCGTGTCGAAATCCGGCTCGCCGGCGCCCAGCCCGATGACGTTGCGGCCGGCCGCTTTGAGCGCGCGCGCCTTGTCCGTGACGGCGATGGTCGCCGACGGCTTGATGCGCTTGAGCTGGTCCGCAAGGAAGGCCATTCGAAAGCTCCGAATCTCCGAGTCTGCAGGCAATTGTATATGTCGTAATGGGCCAAAAGCGCGACAGCAAGACGCAAAAGAATGATGCATTCATCAAGCCTGTTGATGGCCTAACCCTCCCTTAATCCGCCGCTGCTAAACCCTCTCGGCCATGGCGCGGATTATTGACATTCTGCGCTCCGGCGCCTGGCTGACCCGCGAGCGGATGCGGCTGGTGGCGCTCGCCGTGCTGGCCGCCTCGCTGATCGGCGCCGGCTTCCTGATCGCCACCTCGGACGGGCTCAACGACCGCTTCGGCCGCCCGCTCGGCACCGATTTCTCCAATGTCTATGCCGCCGGCACCTATGTGCTCGATGGCGAGCCGACGGCGCCGTTCGATCCCGCCTGCCAATTCGCCCGCGAGCAGGCGATCTTCGGCAGCGCCACACAGTTTTACGGCTGGCACTATCCGCCGTTCTTCCTCGGCGCTCGCGGCGCTGCTGGCGCTGATGCCCTACTGCGCTGGCGCTGGCTCGTGTGGCAGGGCGTGACGCTGGGGCTTTATCTTCCGATCGCATTCACGCAATCCGTTTCAGGCTCGTCCTCCGCGCGGACAGCGAAGCGGATCGACAGAGCGATCATGACTGCTGGCTGCCTGCTCGCGCTCGCCTTCCCGGCGGTGTTCATCAATCTCGGCCAGGCCATAACGGATTCCTGACCGCGGCCTTGATCGGCGGCGCGCTGGTGCAACTCGACCGACGGCCGTGGCTGGCCGGCGTGCTGTTCGGCTGTCTCGCCTACAAGCCGCAATTCGGCCTGCTGATTCCGCTGGTGCTGATCGGCGAGCGGACGCTGGCGCGCCTTCGCTCGGCCGCGGCGACGGTGGCCGTGCTGGCGCTCGCCGTCACGCTCGCCTTCGGCACCGAGGTGTGGACCGCGTTCCTGGCCTCGACCAAGTTCACCCGCGACCGTCGTGCTCGAACAGGGCGACACCGGCTGGTACAAGATCCAGAGCGTGTTCTCGTGGGTGCGCATGTGGGGCGGCGGCATCACGCTCGCCTATGCGGTGCAAGGCGCGGTGACGCTCGCGATCGCCGTCGCGCTCGTCTGGCTGTGGCGCAGCCGTGCCGCCTATCCGCTCAAGGCCGCGGCATTGGTGATCGGCTGCGCTGCTCGCGACACCCTACAGCCTCGATTACGACCTGATGCTGCTGGCGCCGGCGATCGCCTATCCTCGCCGGTCGACGGACTCGCGCGCGGCTTCGCGCGCGTACGAAAAGACCATGCTGGCCGCGCTGTGGATCGTGCCGCTGATCGCCCGCTCCGGTGCCGCAAGCGACGCTGATTCCGCTGGCGGTTCCCGTCATGCTGCTGGCGTTCGGCTTATTGCTGCGCCGCGCCATGGATGAAAACGGCGCTGCGCAAGCCGTGGCATTTTGCCGCGCCGCGCTCTAAAATAGCTCTCCAAGAGCCGGAGCAACGGCCGCAACCGTCTAAGGGAGCGCGCCCATGAAGCTCAACGCCGAGCAACTCAAAGCCTTCGACGAGCAGGGCTACGTCTTCTTCCCCAATTGCTTCTCCGAGGAAGAGATCGCGCTGCTGCGCCTGGAAGCCGACAACATCCTCAAGCTCGACCGCAAGGAAGTCTGGCGCGAGAAGTCCGGCGCGCCACGCACCGCCTTTGCCGCGCACAAGTTCAACAAGGTGTTCGAGGTGATGTCGCGCCATCCGCGGCTGGTCGAGCCGCTGATGCAGCTGTTCGGCGAAAGCGTCTACGTCCATCAGTTCAAGCTCAACGCCAAGGCCGCCTTCGAGGGCGACGTCTGGCAGTGGCATCAGGACTACGGCACCTGGGCGCGCGACGACGGCATGCCGGAACCGCGCGCGATGAACATCGCGATTTTCCTCGACGACGTGCTGCCGATCAACGGCGCGCTGATGATCATCCCGAAGAGCCACAAGCAGGGCGTGCTCGCCGCCGGCCACGACAAGACCACCACGTCTTATCCGTTGTGGACGCTCGACAAGGAGACGGTGACGCGGCTCGCGCAGGAGGCCGCCGGCCCCGACGGCGTCGGCATCGTGGCGCCGACCGGCAAGGCCGGCTCGGTGCTGATGTTCCACGGCAATCTGGTGCACGCCTCGCCGCCCAACATCACGCCCTATCCGCGCAAGATCGTCTACCTGACGCTTTGCGCCTGCTCGAACCACATCACCAAGTTCACGCGCGAGGAATGGATCGCGCACCGCGACTTCACCCCGATCGAGATGGTCGACGACGACGCGCTGGTCGAATACGCCCGCGCGCACCGGGTGGCGGCGGAATAAATTTTCCGTTATGCAGGCGATTCCGGCAGTCGTATTCGTATCCTGTACGCGGCCACGCAATTGCCGGACTTTGTCGGCCCTATCCGCCGCGACAAGTCGCTCAACGCAAACGGATTCGAATTCGAAATGTACACGCTCTATTCGATGCAGCGATCCGGCAACAGCTACAAGGTCCGCCTGGCGCTGGCCCGGCTCGGCATTCCGTATCAAGCTGGTCGAGGTCGACATCCTGCAAGGCGAAAGCCGCACGCCGGAATTCCTCGCCAAGAATCCGAACGGCCAGGTGCCGCTGCTGGAGGTCGCGCCCGACCGCCATCTCGCCGAATCGAACGCCATCCTCTGGTACGTCGCCGGCGGCACGCACGCTGGCGCCGGAAGACCGCATCGAGCGGGCCGAGGCGCTGCAATGGATGTTCTTCGAGCAGCACAGCCTGGAGCCGAATATCGGCGCGGCCTATTTCTGGCTGGCCTTGATCAAGGGCGGGCGCGACCTGCAGAGCCACGCGCTCGAGGACTGGATGGAAAACGGCTATCGCGCGCTCGGCGTGATGGAAATGCATCTCGCCAAGCACCCCTATTTCGTCGCCGACCGCTTCACCATCGCCGACATCGCGCTCTACGCCTACACCCACGTGGCGAACCAGTGCGACTTCGACCTCACGCGCTTTCCCGGCGATTCGCGACTGGCTCGACCGCATCGCGGCGGAACCCGGCTACGTGGCGATGGACTGGCAGCCGCAGCAGCTTGCGGCGGCGCAATAGCTTTTGGCCGCTCGCCCGGGACAGCGCCGCTACGGACGTGACCGTTCACGTTTCGTTAACCATACCGTCACGAAAACGCCCCGCTTCATCACCGGATTGCCGCAATCGGGCCGAACCAATGCCCGTTTCGCGCGTTACTACCACACAGATCGGATAATCGATTTGCCAGCTGACATTGCGGGTTCGTCATGCACAAGCACATTGAAGGCACCGGCTTCACCGCCCCGACCGGCCGCGAGCTCGGCAACGAGCGCCGCACCGTCGCGCTCGCCGCTCTGATCGCCACCGCGGCGCTCGCCTTCGCCACCATCGTCGTCGCCACCGTGGTGTCGGTCGGGATCGCGCGCGCCGACGTGGCCGACAACGTCATCGACAACGAAGGCAGCCTGTTCGCGCGTCGCGCTGGTGCTCGGCCTGCTGTTTATCGGCATGGGCGGGCTGACCATTCTGACGCTGCCGGCGACCGGCCGAGACAGGCCACGAGCCGTCCGACTCGACCCCGCACCACGGCGCAGTCACTAGATTTTGCGCCTGAGGACTATCGGAACTCTTCGCGATGCCGCACAGTTGACGCGGCGTCGACGGAGTATGCCGCATGCGATCGATCCTTGCACTGACGGTCCTGGCTTGGCCTGCGCCGGCGCCGCGCAGGCGGCCGATCCGGCATTCTCCCAGCTTCGGCCGGCAACCTCACGGTCGAGACCGTCGCCGGCGGGCTGGTGCATCCCTGGTCGCTCGCCTTCCTGCCCGACGGCCGCATGCTGGTGACCGAGCGGCCCGGCCGCATGCGCATCGTCACGCGCGACGGCAAACTGTCGCCGCCGCTCGCCGACGTGCCGCACGTGTTCGCCGTCAGCCAGGGCGGCCTGCTCGACGTGGCGCTCGACCGCGACTTCGCGCAGAACCGCACGATCTATTTCTCCTACGCCGAGCCGTTCGACGGCGGCGGCCGCACCGCGCTGGCGCGCGCCAAGCTCGATGCCGGCGAAGCGCCGCGCCTCACCGACGTCACGGTGATCTACCGCCAGCACGGCCCGGCCTCGCGCGGCGGTCATTTCGGCGGCCGCATCGTGCAGGCGCGCCGACGGCAATCTGTTCCTCACCAATGGCGAGCACTTCACCGACCGCGACATGGCGCAGACGCTCGACAACGATCTCGGCAAGATCGTGCGCATCACGCCGGACGGCGCGGCGCCGCAAGGACAATCCGTTCGTCGGCAAAGCCGGCGCGCGGCCGGAAATCTGGTCCTACGGCCACCGCAATCCGCAAGGCCTCGCGATCAATCCGGCCGACGGCAAACTGTGGGAGCAGGAGCACGGCGCCGATGGGCGGCGACGAGATCAACATCATCGCGCCGGGCCGCAATTACGGCTGGCCGCTGGTCAGCCACGGCGTCAACTACGACGGCACGCCGGTCGGCACCGGCAAGGCGCACATGGCCGGCATGGAAGATCCCGCTCTGGCACTGGACGCCGTCGATCGCGCCGTCCGGCATGACGTTCTATACCGGCGACCTGTTCAAGGGCTGGAAAGGCAGCCTGTTCAACGGCGCGCTGAAATTCCAGATGCTCGTGCGGCTCGAGCTCAAGGCGACAAGGTGGTGAAGGAAGAGCGCCTGCTGCAAGGCCTGCGCGAGCGCATCCGCGACGTGCGGCAGGGGCCGGACGGCGCGCTCTATCTGCTCACCGACAACAATGCCGGACGCATTTTGCGCGTGGCGCCGGCGAAGTGACTCCGTTTCGTCATTCCGGGGCGCGAGCAACGCGAGCGAGCCCGGAATCCATAATCACAAACCGGAATTATGATTCCGGACCCGGCGCTGACGCGCCGTCCCGGAATGACAGCAGGTAAATCCTCGTGAGCATCTCACCACTTGTGAAACACGAAAAACGCGCCGGCCGCGATCAGCGCAAAGCCGATGCCCTGGCTCCAGGTCAGCGGCTCCTTCGAGATACAAAAACGAGAAGCCGGCGAACACCAGCAGCGTGATCACCTCCTGCATGGTCTTGAGCTGGGCCGCGCTATAGACCGCGTTGCCGTAGCGGTTGGCCGGCACCGCCAGGCAGTATTCGACGAAGGCGAGCCCCCAGCTGATGAGGATGACGCTGAGCAGCGGCACCTCCTTGTAGCGCAGGTGCCAATACCAGGCGGTGGTCATGAACACATTGGAGCCGACCAGCAAGCGCGATCGGCAGCAGGTAGGGCAGGACGATGGGCATGGGCTTCTCTCGAATGAAAACTTCGCGGCATCGCGATGTAGGCCAAGCGGCAGGTGTCACCATGCCGTCACAGGCATGCGCTATCAAGAACCGCCTCGGTACAAAGTTGCGTCGTGAGTAGCCCCATTTTTGCGGTCCCGCGCGGCTGACTTTGCTCTGCCGGGACCGCATTTTTTTCAAATCCGTCCTCGTGCTAGATTGCCCCGGCAAGATGCGGTCGCGCGCGACCGGTTGACCCGCGCCGGCATCGGCGTGGGAGCGACATCATGCGCAGCTTTCTCCTGGTGTCCGCCCTCGCCGGTGCGCTGATCGCCGGCATGGCTCCGGCCGCCGCGCAAGATCCGCCGCGCGGACCGCAGCCGCCGCCGCTGGCGCCGGCGCGGCCCTACAAGCCGGTCGCCGTCACACCGCCGACGCCTGTGACCGACGCCGGCTTCGAGAGCCTGCGCCAGCAGATCGCCGAGGCCGCCAAGCGCAGGGACCGCGCCGCTTTGGCGCGTCTGGTGGCCGCGCAGGGCTTCTTCTGGCAGCGCGAAAACCGCGACCGCGCCGACAAGCGCAAATCCGGCATCGACAATCTCGCGGCCGCGCTCGGCCTCAATAACAAGGACGGCGTCGGCTGGGACCTGCTCACCGGCTATGCCGACGAGCCGACCGGCTCGCCTTCGCCCCGGCACAAGGACGCGATCTGCGCGCCGGCCGATCCCGCTTTCAACGGCAAGGAATTCGAAGAGCTGCTCAAGGCGACGCAGACCAATTCAACGGAGTGGGGCTACCCGGTGGCGGACGGCGTCGAGGTGCGCGCCACGGCGCAGGCCACTGCGCCGGTGGTCGAGAAGCTCGCCCTTGCCTTCGTGCGCGTGATGCCGGAGAACAAGCCGATCGTCCGCCGCCTATGTGCGCGTCGTCACGCCGAGCGGCAAAGCCGGCTATGTGTCGGTGGACTCGATCGCACCGATCGGCAATGACCAGCTCTGCTACGTCAAGGACGGCGGCGACTGGAAGATCGGCGGCTATGTCGGCGGCGGCGAGCCGTGAATGCGCTTAGCCATAGCGCAGCTTCATGGCGAGGATCGGCGCCATCAGCGCCCAAGGTGACCGCGTTGGAGCCGATCAGTGGCCAGTCGCCGATGGCGAGGCCATAGATCAACCAGAGCACCACGCCCAGTGTGAAAGCGGCGGTTGCCGGCAGCGACAGCGCGCGCGTCTCCTTCTCGCGGATGACCTTCAGCGCCTGCGGCAGCCAGCACAGCGTGGTGAGCGTCGCGCCGGTGACGCCGACGATATTGATGAGCGACGCTGTCGGCATGCCCCTGCCATACGACCAATTCGATAATGCAATGTGACAGTGTCCCTGAAGGGGCGAGCGCGGCTCGCGAGCGAGGCCGTCGGTGGGCGGCTTCCCGCTCTTTCCAGCACGCCGGGGACTCCCCATAATGCCGCCCCGCCCGCGCCTCCTCACACAGGTCAATGCCCGCATGATCCTCGAAATCGCGCAGATCGACGTGAAGCCCGGAATGGAGACTGATTTCGAAGCCGGCGTGAAAAGCGCCGTGCCGGTGTTCAAGCGCGCCAAGGGCTGCAAGGGGCTCACGCTGCAGCGCTCGCACGAGACGCCCACGCGCTATTTGCTGTTCGTGCAGTGGGAGACGCTGGAGAACCACACCGTCGATTTCCGCGAGTCCGCCGATATCGAGGAATGGCGCAAGCTGGTGCGTCATTGCTTTGCCTCGCCGCCGAACGTCAGCCACGTGCGCGAAGTCGTGCACGGTTTTTGAGTAAGGCGTGAGGCCATGAAGCGCAGCATCGACCGCATCCTCACCACCCACACCGGCAGCCTGCCGCGCACGGCCAAGGTGGTCGAGCTGCTGCTGGCCGAACAGGAAAAGCCCGGCGCGCGGCGGGCCGAGCTCGCGGCCGCGGTGCGCTCGAGCGGTGGCGGAGGTGGTGCGCAAACAGGTCGAATGCGGCCTCGACATCATCAATGACGGCGAGCAGGGCCGCACCGACTACACCGTGCATGTCATGGACCGGCTCACCGGCTATGACGGACCAGAGCGCGCCGCCGATGGGCACCGGCGACGAAGAATTCCCGGAGCTCGCCGCGCAACTCAAGCAATTCGCCTCGCCGTTCCAGCATCGGCCGTCCTGCTCCGGGCCGGTGGGCTGGAAGGATTGGCCAGCGGCGCAGGCCGACATCGCGACGGCGAAAGCCGCGATGGCGGGCGTCAAGGCCGAGGACACGTTCATGACCTCGCCCTCGCCCGGTCAGATCGCGCGCTATCTCAAGAACACCTACTACCCGAACGACGAGGCTTATATTTTCGCGCTGGCCGACGTGATGCGGCGCGAATACCAGGCGATCGTCGAAGCCGGGTTCATTCTGCAACTCGACTGCCCGGATCTGGCGATGCTGCGGCACATGGTCTACCTCAACGTGCCGCTCGCCCAGTTCCGCAAGATCATCGCCGTCAATGTCGCCGCGCTCAATCACGCGGTGCGCGATCTGCCGCCCGACCGCATGCGCATGCATGTCTGCTGGGGCTCGACCATGGCGCCGCGCCACACCGACGTGCCGCTCAAGGACATCATCGACATCGTGCTGTCGGGCCGGCCGCAGGCGGTGTCCTTCCCCGGCGCCAATCGGCGCGCACGAGCATGAATGGAAGATCTGGCGCGAGGTGAAATTGCCACCGGGCAAGATCATCATCCCGGGCGTGATCAATTCCACCGTCAACACCGTCGAGCATCCGGAAGTGGTCGCCGACCGCATCATGAATTTCGCCGGCCTGGTCGGGCGCGAGAACGTGATCGCCGGCGTCGACTGCGGCTTCGGAACTTTCGCCGGCCGGATGCAGGTCGACAGCAAGATCGTCTGGATGAAGCTGGCCTCGCTGGCCGAAGGCGCGCGGCTCGCCTCGCAGCGATTATGGGCGAAGGCGGTGTGAGTCAGTCACATAAAAGTTGCATGTCGCTGTTGGAGAAATATTTACGACCGCGCCCCGCTGTCACAAATAGTTAATCCTTCCGCAAACACCTTGCGGCTTGATGGCGCGGCAATAAGGGGAGCCCGCCATGAGCTTCATGTCGCGAGGATTGTTCGTTGTCGCCGGCATCATCGCCGGCACCACGGCGATCAACTACTTCGTCTTCGGCAATACCGCCGACTACGGCCTGCCCAATTCGCGCATTGGCGCCTGGCGCGAGGGCCAGGTGCGCACCGCCTGCTACCCCGCGCTCGAATTCCCCGAACGGGCCAGCGCGCGCCCCAAGCTTCCGACAGGTGCGCATCGTATCGCGCCGGCCGACTACCAACGCATGGTCGAGATGACCGCCGCGCTGCATTGCTATCTGGTGACCCAGCGCAACGCGGTGTGCGAGCCGAACAACCGGGCCTATATCGTCGACTACATCGGCAAGTATTTCGGCAAGATGGACGCCATGCTGGAGACCGCCGCGCGCTATGGCGACGCCGAATTGCGCAATGTGCGCGAGCTGTGGAACGGCCCGAACAATCGCGCGATCGCCGCCGCGCTCGACAACCACTTCCACTTTGGCCGCCTGAACAAATCCGATTTCGGCTGGTCGTCGCCCGCCCCGCTCAAGGCCCAGTTCCAGCAATATGCCGGCGCGCCCGACATGTGCGCGAAGGAGCAGAAATGGGTGGCAGTGAAGGTGGCCTCGGATTACCCGTGACCGAATTCCGTGAATTCCGTACCCGGCAGGTACGGCAGCAAACCGTACGGCAGAGCCTGCTCCCGACCGTCGCCTTGGCCATTGCCGCCTTCGCCGTCGGCGGGCTGGCGGTGTTCGCCTGGAATTATTTTCCCGCGCCCGGGCAATGGACGCTGTTTCCCGCGTCGGATCGCGCCAACGCCGTACCGTCATTCTCCGGCGACCGCGTCGGGCGCGCGACGACGGCGCCGATGCTGAAGATCTGCCTCACCCCGGCTATGCTGGGCATCAAGCACGAAATCAACATCGAGCCCGGCGTGCTGCTGGAAATTCTCGAAGCCGGCACCATGCAAGGACGCGTAACGGCTATCCTCGGCGCGCCCAAGGAACATGCCGTGCTGGAAACGGCCACCAAATGGGGCCAGGTTGCCGACTGCGTCTTTCGCCAGAACAGCTGGAATTTATGCGACATCGATAACCGCGCGCTCGCCGTCGACACCGCCAACTCATTTCTGCGCCATGCCGACCGGGTCATCTCGCAGTCGGAAAAAACCTACGCCGCCCAGCCCGGTGAAATCCGCGCCCTTGCGGTGACCAAGGACCGCGTGCTGGCATCGCTGAAAAGCCACGCGCAAAACGGCGTGCTGATCGCTTCCGACTTCGGCGCCTTTGCGCCGGCCGCGGTCCGCGGCGCGCTCAACGACGCCAAACCCGCGGCCAACGGCTGCGCGAAAAAATGACCTATGCGCTGCGCACTTACATTCTGCCCGCGCTGCTGATGATCGGCATTTTGGTGGCGTGGGATTTCACCAAGCCGCGCATGCCCAAGCAGTGGCCGCAGCCGGTCATCGAGCCCGAGCAGCGGCCGAACGGCGGCGTGCCGCCATGGAACGCCAACGAGGCGATTTTCCAGAACGGGCGCGACCTGACCCGTAAGTCGGCGCTGCGCGGCCTCGATGCGGCCTGGAGCACGTTCTGCGACGCGCAGGGCCGCCAGCGGCTCGTCGACTCGGTGTCGCATTATTTCGGCCAGCGCAGCCAGCAGGAGAAGAGCTACCCGAAACGCTGGGGCAAGGAAGGCCGCGACTACATCGAACAGCAGTGGGCCACCGCCGACAACGCGCGCATCGAACGGCTGGTGGAGGAATTGTATGGCCGCGGCTATCTCAGGCTCGGCGACCTCAAGCCTTATATCGCCGAGCGGGTGGCGCCGCAGGTCAAGGACACGCGCGTCACCGGCGAGCCGTGCAAGGGCTGACGCGGCCGCCCTTCCCTCACCCGCGGACTCGCCCCATATTCGGGCACGATGGCGAAAACTCCTCCGAAAAAGCCGAAAGACCCGGCGCGCCCGACGCGCGCCAAGGCCGCGCGGCCGGACGACACGCCGACGCCGGATGCGCTGGCCGATCTGCTCAATCCGGGCATCAACAAGGGCACCGCGGGCATGGGCTCGGGCAACCGGGCTTGCAGCCGCCGCCGGATAATTCGTTCGACCGCCGCGCCGATTTTTCCGCCGCCCACAAGGCGCGCAAGTCGGCACGCGAAGGGGTTCGAGCGAGGCGCCGCAGAGCGATTACACCGGCTCGCCGATCAGCGGGCTCGATCCGGCGTTGGCGAAGGAACTGGGCCTTGGCGACGAGGACGACACTCTTCACCCTCCCCTGCAGGGGAGGGTCGCGCGCTGAAAGCGCGCGGGGTGGGGTCGCCAGCGGACGACGACAAACGCACCCCCACCCGCCGCCTGCGCGTCGGCGACCTCCCCCCTGCAGGGGGAGGTGAAGACAGGACGGAAAATACCGCCTGCCGCGCGCCGACCTGCCGACAGGTCCCGGCGGGCTGTCGTCGATGGGCGTCGCCGCCACCGCGCAGGCGCTCGAACGATCTGCTGCGCGAGGGCCGGCCGGAATTCGCCGCGACAGCCGTGGACGCCGCACCGCCCGCCGCGGCCGGAGAAATCCGAAGGCGGCCAGCGGTTCGTGATCGCCTCCGACTTCGAGCCGAAGGGCGACCAGCCGCAGGCGATCAAGGAACTGGTCGAAGGCGTCAAGCGCACACGACCGCACGCAGGTGCTGCTCGGCGTCACCGGCTCGGGCAAGACCTTCACCATGGCCAAGGTGATCGAGGCGACGCAGCGCCCGGCGCTCATCCTGGCGCCGAACAAGACGCTGGCCGCGCAGCTCTACGGCGAGTTCAAGTCGTTCTTCCCCGACAACGCGGTCGAGTATTTCGTCTCGCTATTACGACTATTACCAGCCGGAAGCCTACGTCCCGCGCACCGACACCTACATCGAGAAGGAATCCTCGATCAACGAGCAGATCGACCGCATGCGCCATTCGGCGACGCGCGCGCTGCTGGAGCGCGACGACGTCATCATCGTCGCCTCGGTGTCGTGCATCTACGGCATCGGCTCGGTCGAAACCTATTCGGCCATGACCTTCACGCTCAAGCAGGGCGGCAAGATCGACCAGCGCCAGTTGATCGCCGATCTGGTGGCGCTGCAATACAAGCGCACGCAGGCGCGATTTCTTCCGCGGCTCGTTCCGCGTGCGCGGCGACACCATCGACATTTTCCCGGCGCATTACGAGGACCGCGCCTGGCGCGTGCATCTGTTCGGCGACGAGATCGAGAAGATCGAGGAGATCGATCCGCTCACCGGGCAGAAGACCGACGAGCTCGACTTCGTCAAGATCTACGCCAATTCGCATTACGTCACGCCGCGCCCGACGCTGATCCAGGCCATCGCACGGCATCAAGCACGAACTGCGCGGCCGCCTCGACCAGCTCAACGCCGCCGGCCGCCTGCTGGAAGCGCAGCGGCTCGAGCAGCGCACGATGTTCGACCTGGAAATGATGGAGGCCACCGGCTCCTGCGCCGGCATCGAGAACTATTCGCGCTATCTCACCGGCCGCAAGCCGGGCGAGCCGCCGCCGACTTTGTTCGAATACGTGCCGGACAACGCGCTGGTGTTCGCCGACGAAAGCCACGTCACCATCCCGCAGCTCGGCGGCATGTTCCGCGGCGACTTCCGCCGCAAGGCGACGCTGGCCGAATACGGCTTCCGCCTGCCCTCCTGCATGGACAACCGGCCGCTGCGCTTCGAGGAATGGGACGCCATGCGGCCGCAGACCGTCGCGGTGTCGGCCACGCCCAGCCACTGGGAGATGAACGAGGCGCGCGGCGTGTTCGTCGAGCAGGTGATCCGCCCGACCGGGCTGATCGATCCGCCGGTCGAGGTGCGCCCGGCGCGCACGCAGGTCGACGATCTGGTCGGCGAGGTGCGCCAGGTGGCGGCGAAGGGCTACCGCGCGCTGGTCACCGTGCTGACCAAGCGCATGGCCGAGGACCTCACCGAATATCTGCACGAGCAGGGCATCCGCGTGCGCTACATGCACTCCGACATCGACACGCTGGAGCGCATCGAGATCATCCGCGACCTGCGGCTCGGCGCCTTCGACGCGCTGGTCGGCATCAATCTGCTGCGCGAGGGCCTCGACATTCCGGAATGCGCGCTGGTCGCCATTCTCGACGCCGACAAGGAAGGCTTCCTGCGCAGCGAGACGTCGCTGATCCAGACCATCGGCCGCGCCGCGCGCAACGTCGACGGCAAGGTGATCCTCTATGCCGACCAGGTCACCGGCTCGATGCAGCGCGCCATCGAGGAGACCAATCGGCGGCGCGAGAAGCAGGTCGAGTACAACACCGCGAACGGCATCACGCCGGAGAGCATCAAGCGCTCGATCCACGACATCATGGACAGCGTGTACGAGCGCGACCACGTGCTGATCTCGACCGGCGGCGCCGGCGAAGGCGAATTCGGCGACGCCGCCACCATCGGGCACAATTTCGAGGCGGTGATCGGCCGACCTGGAGACGCGCATGCGCGAGGCCGCCGGCGATCTCGACTTCGAGGAGGCCGCGCGCCTGCGCGACGAGATCAAGCGGCTGCGCGCAGACCGAGCTGGCGGTGGTGGACAACCCGACCGTGCGCAATGTGATGGTGGCGCAGGATTCGAAGCTGCGGCGGGCGGTTTCTCTCACCCTCCCCTGCAGGGGGAGGGTCGCGCGCCGAAGGCGCGCGGGGTGGGGTGGAAGCCCGCACAAGCCGGCACCTCGACGAAATGGGCATCGCGCTCGGCCACGAGGTGAAGCCGGCGCGGTCGGGCAGCCCGAGGTCGAAGATGGGAAGGCCCGGGATGCGGGGTGGGTTTAAGAAGAGAGGGGCGGTAGGCTCAGGCCGATCGACCTTTGTATCAATACATGATACGGACCTTGACCCTGTATCATTAAATGATACATTGTGCGATAATCAAGTCTTCAAGGACCGGTCTACGGAAGCCGTTTCCGCGGCGAGAGCCCGAAAGGCTTTCCGGCCGATCTGGTCAAGGTCACGCGCCGCAAGCTTGGCTATCTCGATGCCGCCGCCGATCTGCGCGACCTCGGTCGCCGCAGGGCAACCGACTCGAGGCGCTCAGCGACGACCGCAGAGCAACATTCGATCCGGATCAACGATCAATTCCGGATTTGCTTCCGATGGACGCCGGAAGGACCGACCGACGTCGAAATAACCGATTATCCACTAGGAGAAGCTCGCCATGGCCAAGACCTGACCAAGAAACTTCCCCCGCTGCATCCCGGCGAAGTGCTGCGCGAGGAATTCCTCGTGCCGCTCGGCCTGCTCGCCCGGCGCGCTGGCGAAGGCGATGGGCGTGCCGCGCACGCGGGTCGAGCGCATCGCGGCCGAGTCGACCGGCATCACCGCCGACACCGCGCTGCGCCTGAGCAAGGCGCTCGGCACCTCGGCGCAGCTCTGGCTCAATCTGCAGAACCGCTACGACGTCGAGACGGCGCAGCGCGCGATCGGCAAGCAGCTCGCCAAGATCGCGCGCGTGACCGGCCAGGCGGCGTGACGCGATCCAGCACCGCTAACGGCGACCCATCGCGAGGCGTTCGTGACACGGCTATGGTCCGCGGTTCGAGCACGCCCGGGACACAGAGAAAATTCTGTCAGTTATCCTCTTGACCATTCCTATAGGAATATATACACACTCCGTCCCATCCACTCGAGGGCGTTGTCATGAGACGTCATGAAAGCGGGGTGGGATGCGGCGCCTGCGGGCCTGGGGGAAACGTGCCCCCGGGCGCTCGGGCGGCGCCGGGGCTCCGCCCGGCGGACACTAGGATCCTCTCTGCGAGGAGCTCGCTGACGGCCGACCGCGAGGCCTGCCCGAGGCTCGAAGGTGTGGCTGCTCGAAAAGGGGCCGTGCTTGAGAGCCGAAGGCGGGACGAAACGGCTGGTCAGAAAGCGCGGCCCAGACGCCGAAAAAAGCCGCGTGGAGCGCCGAGAGGCGCCCGCGTTCTCGCGAGAGGACGCGGAAAACTGAAGGACTGGTGCGCCGCTCGGCGCTCCATCCCCTCGGCTTGTGCCGGGGGCAACGGGAAGGCCCCGCGCTTGCGGGGCAATGACTACGGCGTATCCGGCGCCGCTCAAAGAATACAAGGGGATGACGCTTGCGCGCTTCACCCTCCCCTGGAGGGGGAGGAAAAAAGATGCGGGCTGTTTGAAAATTGGACCGCCCCGCCGTTGCCAGATCGTCAACCTTTCCACCTATAGCCTGCCATCCGACCCGAATCAGGCCGCGTCGGCTAAGCGGCGGCTGACCCGTATTCTGGAACTCCGGCGATGAGACGCTCGAAATCCCGCATTTTTCTCCCTCCTGGCCGCGTTGCTCGGCGCGCTGGCGCTGGCGGCCTGCGAATACCGACGGGCCCGGGCCGACCGGATCGCTGGCGCAGGCCAGCGTGCCGGACAAGGCGCCTGAACCACCGATGACGCGCTCGCGCGCCGCCACCGAATGCTGGATGAAGACCGAAAAGGGCAGCGCCGACATCGATCTCGACAAGCGCGCCGACATCGTCACCAAATGCATCGACGACAAGATGAAGGCCGCGGCGGCGGCGCCGAAGACATAACCAGACCCCTTGCGGGCGGCCGCGCGCCGTATCAGCATCCGCCGTCGAGGTTCCCGCATGATCCCGAAGACAGTGGGTACCGGCTTTCGGAGTCACGGCATCGGTGCCGGAATCCAAGAGGAGGTCGTCATGGCTAAGGGTCAGATGCGCGTTCCGAAGGAAAAGAAGAAACCGAAGGCCGACAAGGACAAGCCCAAGCAGCTGTCCGCCTACAAGCTGTCGCAGATGTCGGGCTCCTCGCGCGCCAGCCCCTACGGCAATCCGGGCGGCAAGAAGCCCTGATCCTTCCGCCGGCGGAATTCTCGCCGCGCTTGAACCTTTCCGCCGCGCTCCGCCCGACCTATGGTGGACGCAGGGGGATCGCGCCGTGCTGCAAACGCTTCGTCTCGCCTTTTTCACCTTCATCGGGCTGATCGTGCCCGCCACCTTGCTGCTGGCTGCTGCTGGCGGCGCCGGCGCCTGCCGCGCCGCTGGAGCGGCCGGGCTGCGAGCGCAGCCTGGCCGACGCCATGGCCAACGTCGCCGCCATGCAGGCGCGCGTGAAACGCCTGCCGCCGCGCCGGGCCCGAGGCCTGCAACGCCACCCGGCTGTATTTCCTCGAAGTGGTGAAGGCGCGCGCGGTCACCGCGCTGTGCAAGAACGGGCCGGACCGCGAGCGCGAGCTCGGCCGGCTCGATGCCGACGTCGAGACAGATCAACGAGGCGATCGCCGCGCGCTGCAGCTGAATGCGGCAATAAGTCAATTCGCGCGCCGCAACATTCCATACCTTCGCCCAAGTTCCATGTGACAGAACGCAACCAATGCTTAACCGGTTGGCGCCGAATCGGCGATCGCGCACTCAAAATAACCGGGACAGCATGATCGGGGGAATTTTCGGAATGCGGATCGCGCAATCGACCTTGCGCTGGATCATGCTCGCGTTGTCGTGCGCATTCGCGATGCGCGCCGCGCGCAGGCGCAGGACGCCGACGCCTCGGCTCGACGCAGACGACCCGCCCGACGAGGCACGCCCCCCTCAGCCCCGACGAAAGCGCCGCTGCTCGGCAATGCGCTGATGTTCGATCCGACGAATCTGGCGGGCAGCACGCCGGCCAAGCCGCTGCGCCTGCCCAGCCTGTACGACCACCAACAGACCTCGACGTCAAGCCGCACCGACAAGCCGGACGGCTCCAGCACCATGGTGGTGAAACAGCCGCTGCCGATCGACTGGGACGCCAAGGTCGGCGCCGATCTCGGCTTCGCCTCGACGGCGCCGGACAGCTACCAGCCGGGCCGGCCGCTGCCGGCTCGCCGCGCCGAGCGCAGCTCCGGCGCCGCCTGGGCCTCGGTCGGCGTGCCCAATCTCGCCACGCGTCGATGCGCGCGTCGACCCGAGCAACGATCAGGGCAAGCTCGGCACCACGTTCAAGCATGCGATTCCGATCGGCAGCCATTTCGTCGGTGACGCTGCAGAACAGCTATTCGGTCACCGAGACCTTCAGCGTCGCCGTCGGCCGGGCCGTCCGATGTGCCGCTGATGACGATGCCGCGCGCGCCGACGCCCAGCCGACGCCGCAGGTCTGGGGCAACGAGAAGGTCGCCAAATTCGACGTCCTGCCGACCGGCACCACGCTCGGCGCCGGCCTCGCCTCGACCAGCATCGATCCGGTCACCCACAACAAATTCAGCGCCGAGCAGAAGCTGTACGGCCCGCTGCACGTGACCACGGCGGTGACCGATGTCGGCCAGCCGACCGCCAGCAAGAGCATCACCGCCGGCTTCAAGCTGAATTGGTAAGTCGCCTCGGCCGCCTGACCCTCGTCGTGCGCAGTCCATCGATGCTGCCCCCGCCCCGCCCCACGGCCGCCCAAGTCGCATGCGGCAATCGACTTCACTGGGGAGCGTCAGCGCAACGGTTTTGCGCCTGTGTAGGAGTAGACCATGACGGCCATCAGACCCGAGCGGCTTGCTGCGGACAAAGTTGCTCGAGAAATCCGGCCCGGAGACGATTCGCTCCCGAACCGCGAAGCGCCGGAAAAGCTGGGCGATGTCGACCAGGCGGCGGCGAACGCGTTCGAGGGCGAGATCCGTGAATTCGTCCGGCGCGACGTCGCGTTCGTGCGCCGGCAACGCAGCGAGGCGGAGCCGGCCGGCCGATCCGGTCACCGACAATCTGAATGCGCTGATCCGGCGCGTCTCCGGCGCCTCGATGGAGGAAATCGACCGCGTCATTCTCGAGCTGCAAGGCGTGCGCGACATGCTGCGCAGCGAGGGCGAGCGCGTCGGCCGCGAGATCGCCGGCTACGCCAGCTTGAGCCATGCCTCGATGACCGCGATGAAGGTGATCGCCGACAGCCTCACGCAATGGAAGAGCGCGCCGGACAAGCCGCCGCAGCGTTCGGCCAGCTGAGCCTGCACGCGAAAAACGCCATCGCCGGAGGTGTCCGGCGATGGCGGCTGGCTTGATTCAGGTTAGGACGTGAATCTCGTCGACCACGATACGGGTTGACGGCTCGACCAGCAGCACCTTGGTCTTGTGCCTTCACGTACTTCAACTTATTGACCCCGGAGATGTCCGCTCACGCTTTCCGGCAGAGCATGCATGTCGTTCAGCGCTTGGCTGGTCGACAATTCACTCGCCGGCTGCAGGGTGTCGGCGTCGGCCGCCACCTGCGATTTGTCCGCCATCACCGCTTGCAGGATCTGCTGCCGATCCTGGTCGCTCAGTTTCGGCGTGAAGGCCATGATGGGCGCGCGGTCGAGCACGTCGTTGCGTGCCGAAAACTTCGCGGGCATGGTTTGACCGGTGGCGCCGATCGGGCCCGACTGGTTTTGCTTCACGTCGCCGCCGGGGCGATGGCCCGTGGTCTCGTTGCCGGGCGAAGCGGACGGTCCCGGACCGGAGGAATTTCCCTGATTGGATGAATTGTCCGATCCGCTGCCTGCCGAAGCGCCGGGCGAGAGCGGGCCGCCAATAGCCGCCTGCCCGCGTGTCGAGGTGGTCGGATCGCCGCCACCGCCCTGTTGGCTGACGGTCTTGTTGCCGCTGTTGTTTTGCGGCTGCGCGGGCTCCGCCCCAAGCGACAGGGTTGGATCATCCGGCACCATGAGTGCCGCCCGTATTTCGGCAGAGGTCGGCACTTTCCTGAAATCGGAGGAGCTGGACGGCGCCTGATCGGGGAGGCCAGTGTTGATCTGTCCGGTTCCGGGATTAAAGCCCGGATCGGTCGGGAGCGTGGTTGGAAGCTTGGCGCCGTCTTCGGCGTGAACGATGGTGAACGGCGAGGCGACAGCGAGGCTGGTGGCCAACGCGGACGCTAACATCAATCGGCGGTGTGAAGTTTTCATGGGTGGCCTCCATCGGCGGGGGAGCCGGCTAAGGCAACAACGGTCGAGAACCGCAGGAGTTGCATGAAATTTAGTTTAGAATCCGGTGGGTAAACCGGCTTTTGCAGCCTCCTGAGCTGTGGATTGTCGGGACGGCGCACCCGGCCACCACCACCCCGCGGCTTGCGGGCCTACAGTGCCGGTGTTCGAAAGCGGCCGAGCCGTCGCCTCGACGCAGTGAGAGGCGAGATCACTGCGACGCTGCGCCAGATGCGGTTTCGCCTTCGGACAAATCCTCCCACCAAACTTGAACCCCGCTCCGGCGGGGCTTTTTTCCGCCGGCGCAAGCATTAGCGCGCTGCGGCCGGTGGCAGCCGGCCGCCATGAGCCGTCGTCAATATCCAGGTGGCAGTGGCCGTCAGGTCAGTTGGCGGCGACGGCCTTGGCGGCTTTGACGGCCTTGCGCGGCAGCGGATAGTCGGCGCTCTCGTAGAGCTGGCGAATGCCGTTGCCGTCGAAGCGCTTCTCTTCGACCTCGAGATAGGCGCCAAGCAGCAGTTCCGGCGGCAATTCCTCGATGGCAAAACGGATCGCCTCCGCCGCGGTCGGAAAACGCTTGTAGCCGATGGGACGGCGCGACTTGCGGCTGCGGCTGGGAAACAGTTCGGATGGGGCACGGTAGTTGATCATCGACATAACGAGAAACTCCTCGGCGCCTAATATGGCCCCTGGAGCGCCGAAAATCCAGCGTTTCCAGCCCGCGCATGCGGCCCGGCCGGGGAAAGGTAAACGCTGTACACCGAAAAATTGCGGCACGGCCCGGCGTTCATAACGCCGGGCCGTTATCCATCGGCAGCGGACGAGCCTAGTCGGCTAGCTCCGCCACGACCTCGCTGGTCGCCGGATCGACCAGCACCACGCGGTCATTTACCACCATGTACTTGTAGGATCTGACCGCCGGCACTTCGACGGCGACCGTGTCCGGCACCGTGTAGAGCTGCGAACTCGGCGGCACACGCATGCCGACGCGGTACTCGACCGTCGGCTGCACCGGCTGCACGCGTTCACGCACGATGGTGCGGTAGACGGTCTGGCGCTGCACCGGCGTGAGCTGCAGCGGCTGCTGGTCACGATGGTCTGCGTCTGCACCGGCTCGCGGGTGATCACGGTGGTTTGCGCATTCGCCGTCGTCGCGCCGGCGATAGCGCGGCCGCGATCGCGTCGCGTGGCGAAAATGTGTCATGAGTTCCTCCTGCCTGTCGTGCTCTCAGCAAGGAAACGCGGCCACGCGATGCGGTTCCTGGCGACTCGACGAGTTCCGCGTCGTAAGCGCGATCGAAAACCTCAGTGTTCTGAATCGCTTAGCGCGTTTCGGACTCCTTTCGTTCCCGCGCACCTTGTGATTCGACTCAACAGCGGCACCATGCGCGTCGGCGATTCAAGTTTTGCGTGCA
This sequence comes from uncultured Actinomycetes bacterium, assembly GCA_963724675.1. Classification (GTDB taxonomy): domain Bacteria; phylum Actinomycetota; class Thermoleophilia; order Gaiellales; family Gaiellaceae; genus PALSA-612. Next base: position 703,899 of record CAVRVP010000002.1, read on the forward strand.
GCGCGACTCCGCCTGTGATACCAACATTGGAGACTTTGATTCGCGGGGCTCAAGGGATGATTCTCGAAATCGCTGTTCGGATTGTCGCTTGTGTTGAATGTCTCGCTTGATACCCAAACACCCACTGCCACCGATCCCGGCCGCCTGGCTGCAGATGTCGGTACGGCAGAAGGACGCCGCGCTGTTGCCGCTGGTGCGCCAGGCGACCGATTGCGTGGTGCGCAAGGTCGCCGCCGATCCGCGCTACAGCGCCGACATGCGGCCGGACGACATCAACGATCTGATCGTCGATTCGATCGCGGCCTGCGCGCGCCCGGTGCGCGCGATGATCGACGCCCACGACCGCATGTATGGCAGCGGCTCCGGCGAGGCCTTCCTGCTCGGGCCCTATCTCGACGTGCTGCCGTCCGCGGTGGTGCAAGCAGGTCAAGGTCAAGACGCCGCGCGCTAGCGAGCGCCGGTCGCAGGACCAGCGTGATCGGCAGCGTGATCAGCACGACGGCGGCCACCACCACCAGCGCCGACGGCACGCCGACCGCGTCGCCGAGCAGGCCGTAGATCGCCGGCGACACCGCGCCGGCGCCGATCGTGCCGGTATAGAAGATGCCGAAGGCGCGCTGGCGCCGCGCCGGCTCCACCAGATCCGGCACCGAGCCATAGAGCACCGACGAGGTGCCGTTGAGCGCGATGCCGACCACCGGCAACAGCACGAGCGCCGCTTCGAGCGGCAGCGGCAGCAGCGCGACGATGCCGAGCGCGGTCACCGCCTCGGTCAGCCAGACCGTCGCCACCGCGCCGATGCGCGCGCCGATGAAGGCGCAGACCAGCTTGCCGGCCGCGCCGCCGGCGAACACCAGCGTCAGCGCCAGGCCGATCGGTCGGCAGGCTGGCGCCCTTGGCGGTCAGCACGAACGGCAGGAACGTCAGGAAGGCCATGCGGGTGGCGCTGTCGATCACGCCGACCGACAGCAGCAGCGGAAATCCGTAAGCGCGCAGGCGCGCCGCCGGCGCGTCGCCGTCTTCGCGTCTTGCGCGGCGCGGCGGCTTCCGTCGCGGAAGCGCGGCATCACGCAGGAAGATCGCGATCGCCGCCAGCACGCCGATGCCGCCCAGCAGCGCCACCGCCTCGCGCCAGGGCAGCACGACGAACAGCAGCGAGGCCGCCGCCGGCAGCGTCATCTTGCCGATGTCGCCGGCGAAATTGTAGGTGCCGAGCGCGTTGCAGCGAGCGCGCGCCGGAGAAAGCCTGCGCGATCAGCGACGACGCCAGCGGATGCTGCGTGCTGGCGCCGAGCCCGCCCACGAACAGCGCCGCCACCAGCAGGGCGACGCCGCTGCTCAAGCCGGCGAGGCAATAGCCGAGACCGGCGAGCGCGGTGCCGAGCGCGAGCACGATCGGCGCGCCGAAGCGCTCGGCCAGAAAGCCTGACGGAATCTGGAAGCCGGCGAGCGTGCCGGAGAACACCGTCTTCATCAGCCCGAGCGCGGCAAAGCCGAGGCCGAATTCGCTCTGCCAGATCGGCAGCATGACATAGATCAGGTCGGTATAGCCGTCGTGCAGCACATGCGCGCCGCAGGCGACGCCGAGCGCGCGCCGTTCCTCGCTTTTGCGGTGCGTGGCGACATGCGGCGGCGGTTGATGCGGTCATGGCGTCTCCGGACGGCGCTCGACGAAGGTGGTGCTCACGAACGAGATCACCGGCTCGCCGTTCTGGTTGACGCCGGTCGAGCAGAATGGTCATCAGGCCGGAGCCGGGCCGGCTGTTGGACAGCCGCGTCTCGATCACTTCGCTCTGATAGTCGATGGTGTCGCCGACATAGACCGGCTTGAGCCATTTCAGCTCGCGAAAGCCGAGCGCCGGGCCGATGCCGGCGACCGGCTCGCCGCGCGCGCGCGCCGCCTCGGCCATGCCGCGGCGATGATCGACCATCAGCCGCATCCAGACCACCGCGGTGTGCCAGCCGGAGGCGCACAGCGCGCCGAAATGCGAGCGCTCCGCCGCCGCTTCGTCGACATGGAACGGCTGCGGATCGAAACGCTGGGCGAAGGCCTTGATCTCGTCGGCGGTGAAGGTGTGGCGGCCGAGCGGGAAACGTCGCCGACCTGGATGTCCTCGAAATATTTCACGGCCGCGCTCCCGGCGCGCGGCGGCCGAACATCAAGGTCGTGCTGAGCGTGGTCAGCGTCGCGTCGGCTTCGTCGATCACCTCGAAGCGGAATTTCACCAGCCCCATTTCGGGCCGGCTGTTCGACGCGCGCGCTGTCCAGCACGGTCGAACGGACGCGGATGCTGCGTGCCCGGCCGCAGCGGCTTGAGCCAGCGCACCTCGTCGACGCCGGGCGCGCCCATCGAGCTGGAATCGAGCATGAAGCCGTCGGCGATCATGCGCATCAGCAGGCAGCAGATGTGCCAGCCGGACGCGCCGAGGCCGCCCAGCATGGTGGCGCTCGCCGCCGCCTCGTCGAGATGCATCGGCTGCGGATCGAATTCGGCGGCGAAGGCGACGATCTCCTCGCGCGTCACCAGCCGCGGGCCGTAGACGGCGACCGCGCCGGGCTGGAAATCTTCCCAATGGAGCTTCGACATGGCCGGCAACTCTAGCAGATCGAGGCAATGCTCAGTTGGCAAACCGGAAATGCATCACGTCGCCGTCGGCGACCACGTAGTCCTTGCCTTCCAGCCGCATCTTGCCGGCCTCCTTGGCGCCGACTTCGCCGCCGCAGGCGATGTAGTCGTCATAGCCGATGGTCTCGGCGCGGATGAAGCCGTGCTCGAAATCGGTATGGATCACGCCGGCCGCCTGCGGCGCCTTGGTGCCCTGCGTGATGGTCCAGGCCCGCGTCTCCTTCGGCCCGACGGTGAAATAGGTCACCAGATGCAGCAGCGCATAGCCGGCGCGGATCAGGCGATCGAGCCCGGTCTCCTCCAAGCCGACCGCTTCGAGAAATTCCGCGCGCTCGGCCGGCGGCAGCGTCGCGATCTCCGATTCGATCTTGGCCGAGATCACCACCGCGACCGCGCCCTCCTCCTTGGCCCGCTCTTCGACCTTGCGGGAAAAATCGTTGCCGGTCGCGGCCGACGGCCTCTTCGACGTTGCAGGCATAGAGCACCGGCGCCGAGGTGAGCAGGCCGAGCGAGTGGAACAGCTTTTCCTCCTCGGGCTTGCGCTCGACCAGGCGCGCCGGCTTGCCCTCGCGCAGCAGCACCAGCGAGCGATTGATCAGGTCGAGCATTTCCTTGGCGGACTTGGCGTCTTCGCCGGTGCCCTTGGCCTTTTTCTCCAGTGCGTCGACGCGCTTTTCCAGGCTGTCGAGATCGGCCAGCATCAGCTCGGTCTCGATGGTCTCGATGTCGGCGACCGGATCGATCTTGCCCTCGACATGGGTGACGTCGCTGTCCTCGAAGCAGCGCACCACATGCACGATGGCGTCGACCTCGCGGATGGTGGCGAGGAACTGGTTGCCGAGCCCCTCGCCTTTCGAGGCGCCGCGCACCAGGCCGGCGATGTCGACGAAGGTGATGCGGGTCGGAATGATCTGCTCCGACTTGCCCAGCACCGCGAGTTTGTCCAGGCGCGGATCGGGCACCGCGATCTCGCCGACATTCGGCTCGATGGTGCAGAACGGATAATTCGCCGCCTGCGCCGCCGCCGTCTGCGTGAGCGCATTGAAGAGCGTCGACTTGCCGACATTCGGCAGGCCGACGATGCCGCATTTGAATCCCATGGAATTGTCCGCGTCGGTCTGTCTTGTTAAACTGTCATTTGGCGGCGGGCTCGTCCTTGTCGTCGCCGAAGCCCTTGGCCGCCATGGCGAGATGCACCTTGTTCTGAAACGTCGAATCCTTGCCTTCGATCAGCAGAGCCGGCATTGTCGGCGACGATATCGCACAGCGCTTCCACCCAGGGCCACTCGCTCTTGGCGAAATCCTGCAACACGTAATTTTCCATCAAGTTCTTGTCGCCGGGATGGCCGATGCCGAACGCGCACGCGGCGATAGTCGTTGCCGATATGCTCGGAGATCGAGCGCAAGCCGTTGTGGCCGGCATTGCCGCCGCCGAGTTTCAACCGCACTTTGCCGGGCGGCAGTTCAGCCTCGTCGTGGAACACCACGACCTGGCCGGGCTCGAGCTTGTAGAAGTTCGCGGCTTCCTGCACCGCGCGCCCCGACTCGTTCATATAGGTGCCGGGCAGCAGCAGCAAAAGCTTTTCGCCGGCGATGGTGCCTTCCACCGCCACGCCCTGGAAGCGCCGTCGCCACGGCGCGATGTCGTGGCGGCGCGCGATCGCCTGCACCGCCATGAAGCCGATATTGTGCCGGTTGCCGACATACTGCGGACCGGGATTGCCGAGGCCGACGAAAAGCAGCATGGCGTCACCGGCGTTGCCGTCTCAGCGAGTGGTCCGGACGAAAGTAGTGAGACGGCTTTACGCCGCCTCACTTCTTGTCGGACTTGGCCGGCGCGGCGGCGGCCGGAGCACCCGCAGCGGGTGCGCCAGCAGGCGCGGCACCAGGCGTCGCACCAGGCGCGGCAGCCGGGAGCCCCTTCGGCGCCAGGCACAACACCGGCGGCGGCGGCAGCGGCCGCGGCAGCAGCAGCGGCGGCGGCCGCTTCGGCGGCGGCCTTGAGCTCTTCCGCGTAACCGGACGGCGGCACCACCGTGACCAGCGTGATGTCGCCATGGGCGATCACGCGCACATTCGGCGGCAGCGTCACCTCGCTGAGATGCTTGGAATGGTTGATGTCGAGTTCGGAAATATCGACGTCGATCGATTCCGGAATCGACTCGGCCGGGCACATCACGTCGACGGTGTGGGTGACGATGTTGACCGCGCCGCCGCGCTTGACGCCGGGCGACTGGTCGGCATTGAGCACGTGCACCGCGACCTTGACGCGGATGACGGCGCCTTCCGACACGCGGAGGAAGTCCACGTGCATCGGCAGGTCCTTCACCGGATCGAGCTGGAAGTCGCGCGGGATGACGCGATGCTTGGTGCCGTCCACGTCGAGATGATAGAGCGTGGTGAGGAAGCGCCCGGCATAGATGCGCTTGCGCAGTTCGGCATGGTCCATCAGGACCATCACCGGGGGCTTGTTCTCACCGTAGATCACGCCCGGCACCTGGCCGGACCGACGTGCAGCCCGAGCGGCCCCCTTGCCGCCTTTCGGACGCACCGTCGCTTTCAGTTCCTGGACGGTCGCCATGATTGAAATCCTCATCTAAACCAATGGAAAAGGCGGCTTTTTCCGCCGCCCACGAACGCGGCAAGCCTCCAGGGGTGCCGGGGGCCGCGTATCGCGCGGGGTTATAGCGGCGGGGTGCCGCAAAGGGCAAGAAAGCCCTCAGAACGGCGCAAAATCAGTCGGTGGCCGGCCCGGCGCCTTTCTTGGCCGGCTTGCTGGCGGCTTTTCGGCGGCCTTGCCCTCCAGCGCCTCGATCCGCGCCTTCAGGGCCTCATTCTCCTCGCGCGCCAGACGGGCCATTTCCTTGACCGCCTCGAATTCCTCGCGCTGGACCACTTCGAGGTCGCGCAGGATGCGCTCGGCCTGGGCCCGGAACAGGGTGTCGAATTCGCGCCGCACCCCTTGCGCGACCCCGGCGGCGTCGTTCATCAGGCGCGCCATCTCGTCGAATATACGATTGCTGGTCTGGGTCATGCTTCGCCTCCACCGCGGTTCTCCCCAACAATGGCGATCCGATCATCCGGCCGCAAGACCCGGCATGCTACGAACTGCTAGAATCGCCGTACGCTAAAGTAGACTAGTCGCATACAACCGGAATGTCGCAATGCCCTTGTTCGTCATTCCCTTTCCCGCCTTCGATCCGGTGCTGGTGCATCTCGGGCCGTTCGCCATCCGCTGGTATGCGCTGGCCTATATCGTCGGCATCCTGCTCGGCTGGGCTCTATGCCCGCGCCTTGATCCGCGCCAATGCGCTGTGGGGCGGCAATGCTTGAACGGCGCCGATGACCGTCGATCGACTTCGACGATTTCGTGCTGTGGGTGACGCTCGGCATCATCCTCGGCGGCCGCATCGGCTATGTGCTGTTCTACAATCTCGACGCATCTTCGTCGCACACCCGCTGGAGATCGTGCAGCTGTGGAACGGCGGCATGTCGTTCCATGGCGGCTTCACCGGCTGCGTGGTGGCGGTGGTGCTGTTCGCGCGCAAGCGCGGCATTCCGATCCTGTCGCTCGGCGACATCACCTGCGCGGTCGGACCGATCGGGCATGTTCCTCGGCCGCCTCGCCAATTTCATCAATGGCGAATTGTGGGGCCGCGCCGGCCGACGTGCCGTGGGCGATGGTGTTTCCCAACGGCGGGCCGCTGGCCGCGGCATCCGAGCCAGCTCTATGAGGCGGGGCTGGAAGGCCTGCTGCTGCTCATCGTGCTGGCGCTGCTGATGCGCGCCGGCGCGCTGAAGCGGCCGGGCCTGATCATCGGCGCTTCGCAGTCGGTCTATGCGATCGCGCGCACGGTCAGCGAATTCTTCCGCGAGCCCGACGCCCAACTCGGCTTTCTGTGGGGCGGCGCGACCATGGGCCAATTGCTGTCGGTGCCGCTCTTCCTCGCCGGCGTCGGCTTCATCGTCTATGCGCTGAAGCATCCGCCGTTAAAGACAGAGCCAATAATGGATGAGATGTGCGCCGCTGGAAATCGAAATCCGCCGGCGCATCGCGGCGGCGGGTCCGATGCCGGTCGGCGAATACATGGCGCTGTGCCTCGGCGACCCCGAGCACGGCTATTACACCACGCGCGATCCGCTCGGCGCGCGCGGCGATTTCATCACCGCGCCGGAAATCAGCCAGATGTTCGGCGAACTGATCGGCTTGTGGATGGCCGCGGTCTGGAAGCAGATGGGCGCGCCCGAGAACATCCGCATCGTCGAGCTCGGGCCCGGCCGCGGCACGCTTGATGAAGGATGCGCTGCGCGCCGTGCAGGTGATGCCGGCTTTCCGCGACGCACTGGTGCTGCATCTGGTCGAGATCAGCCCGGCGCTGCGGGCGACAGCAGGAGCGCACGCTCGAACATCTGACGATCCCGATGTTCTGGCATGCCGCGCTGGAGGACGTGCCGAAAGGTCCCGCCATCATCGTCGCCAATGAATTCTTCGACGCGCTGCCGGTCTATCAGGCGGTGAAGACCGAGCACGGCTGGCACGAGCGCCAGATCGAAATCGATTCCATCGGCAATCTGGCTTTCACCATTGCGCCCGATCCGATCCCGCATTTCGACATGCTGCTGCCGCCGGCGCGTGCGCGCGGCACCCGAACGGTCGATCTTCGAATGGCGCGCCGAAACGGCGGCGATGGAGTTGGGCCGGCGGATCGCCGATAACGGCGGCGCCGCGCTGGTGATCGACTACGGTCACGCCGACAGCGCCGTCGGCGAAACCTTGCAGGCGGTCGGCCAGCACGCCTTTGCCGATCCGCTGACCGCGCCGGGCGCACATCGATCTCACCGCGCATGTCGATTTTCAGGCGCTGGCGCGGGCGGTGGAGGCGATGGGCGCAAACGGCTTCGGGCCGATCGAGCAGTCGCAATTCCTGCGCCGGCCTCGGAATCGAGCACGCGTGCCGCCGCGCTCAAGGCCAAGGCCTCGCCCGCCGCGGCCGCCGATATCGACCTCAGCGCTGGCGCGGCTGATCGGCCACGGCCGCACCGGCATGGGCATGCTGTTCAAGGTTGCCGCCTTCGCGCACCCGTCCGTTGGCGTGCCGCCGGGATTCGAGTAAGAGCCCGCCGTATGCTGCAGGCCCCTTCGCTCGCCAAGCTCGCGCGCATTCGCCACGCCTTCTTCACACGCGACGGCGGCGTGTCGCAGGGCGTCTATGCCACGCTCAATGGCGGCGTCGGCTCGAACGATGCGCCCGACAAGGTCGCCGAAAACCGCGCCCGCATGGCCGCAGCGCTCGGCGTGACGCCGGATCGCCTGATCACGCCCTATCAGATCCATTCGCCCGACGTGGTGGTGGCCGATGAGCCCTGGACGCATGCAAGTCGGCCGCGCGCCGACGCCGTCGTCACGCGGAACGCCGCGGCTCGCCATCGGCGTATCCACCGCCGACTGCGGGCCGCTGCTGTTCGCCGACAGCCAAGCCGGCGTCATCGGCGCCGCTCATGCCGGATGGCGCGGCGCGTTCAGCGGCGTGATCGAGGCAACGGTCGCGGCGATGGAAACAGCTCGGCGCCGACCGCACCCGCATCACCGCCGCGCTCGGCCCCACGATCCGCCAGCCGAACTACGAGGTCGGGCCGGAATTCGTCGAGCGCTTCCTGTCGGCGGATGCAGCCAATGCGCGCTTCTTCGTGGCCTCGCAGCGTGCCGGTCACGCCATGTTCGATCTCACCGGCTATATCGCCGACCGCGTTCAACGCGCCGGCATTGTGAAATTCGAGGACCTCGGCCTGTGCACCTATGCCGAGCCCGACCGCTTCTACAGTTATCGCCGCACCACGCTCCGGGGCGAGCCCGATTACGGCCGGCATATCAACGCCATCGCGCTCGCCGATTAACGGAGCGTCATGCGACATGCCGCCCATCCGACTCTTGGCTGGACACGTAGGCGGCCTTGCCGCTACCGTTCGCATCGGCCGAGGGGACTTAACAAAAACCAAGAACAAGGCCGCGGGGGTGTCATGGAGTGGGAGTCGGGGCCGTCTTGCCTTGGGCGCAGCGGCATATCGCATGTCGCAGGTATTGTGTTGGCGGCCGCCTGCGCGATCGTGCTCGCCGGCTTGCAATCAAGACGGCCGGCCGGGCGTGTCGGCCGCGCAGCCGCGCGGCGCCACCGTCGCCTTCGAATCGATCGACGGCCCGCCGCCCGGACAATTCCAAAAGTTGGTGCAGAATCTGAACGACGAGGCGCAGACCCGCCGGCTCGCGGTCATTTCGCGCGAAAGTCCGTCGGCCTATCGCGTGCGCGGCTATCTCGCCGCCAAGGTGGTGAAAGGTCAGACCACGATCGCCTGGGTGTGGGACGTGTTCGATGGCGATGAGCATCGCGCCATGCGCATCAGCGGCGAGGAGACGGCCAAGGGCCGCCACGCGCGATGCCTGGACCGCCGCCGACGACGCGATGTTGCAGCGGATTGCCCGCACCAGCATGGAGCAGCTCGCGGTCTTCCTGACCTCGCCGGAGGTCGCGCCCAATGCACGCCGCCCGCGCGCCCAGCGAGCCGCAGCTCGCGTTCGATCGGCGCGCGCGACTACTTCGCCCGAGGCCGCCGGCATTTTCCGCATTTTCCGCACCCATGCCGATCCGGTGCCGACCGAGACCGCGGAGCCGCCGACGAACGGCGAAAATGCCAACCCGGTGCCGCTGCCGCGCCGCCGGCCAGCGCCGCCCGCGGCGGTATCGGCCCAGGAAACGCTCACACTGGCGGCCTCGAGCCGCTAAGAGCTAAGGCCGCGTTCATCCTGCCGGAAAAAGCTTCGGGACAACGATTTCGAACTCGTATTGCCGCGCCCTCCCCGCCTTGTTATGACCACGCCGCCTGAGCGTTCAACGCAGGCCCTGTAGCGCGCCGCGTTAACGCGAGGATCTTGGAATGTCGAAGAACGGAGCGATCAAGCTCGTCGCCGGCAATTCCAATCCTGCCCTGGCGCAGCAGATCGCCGAATACCTCAAGACCACGCTGACCAAGGCGGTGGTCAAGCGCTTCGCCGACATGGAGGTGTTCGTCGAAATCCAGGAAAACGTGCGCGGCGCCGACGTCTTCGTCGTCCAGTCGACGTCGTATCCGGCCAACGACCACCTGATGGAATTGCTGATCATCATCGATGCGCTGCGCCGCTCGTCCGCGCGCCGCATCACGGCGGTGATCCCCTATTTCGGCTATGCCCGGCAGGACCGCAAACCCGGGCCCGCGCACGCCGATCTCGGCCAAGCTGGTCGCCAACCTGATCACCCGCGCCGGCGCCGACCGGGTGATGACGCTCGACCTGCATGCCGGACAGATCCAGGGCTTCTTCGATATCCCGACCGACAATCTCTATGCCTCGCCGGTGATGGTGCGCGACATCCGCGAGCGCTTCCAACTCGACAATGTCATGGTCGTGTCGCCCGACGTCGGCGGCGTGATGCGCGCGCGCGGACTGGCCAAGCGCATCAACGCGCCGCTCGCCATCATCGACAAGCGGCGCGAGCGCGCCGGCGAATCCGAGGTGATGAACGTGATCGGCGACGTCGCCGGCTACACCTGCGTGCTGGTGGACGACATCGTCAACTCCGGCGGCACGCTGGTGAACGCCGCCGACGCCCTGCTCGAGCAGAAGGCCAAGGCGGTCTACGCCTATATCAGCCACGGCGTGCTGTCGGGCGGCGCGGTCGCGCGCATCGCCAAGTCGCGGCTGAAGGAACTGGTGATCACCAACTCGATCCAGCCGACCAAGGAAGTGCTCGCCGCCGGCAATATCCGCGTCTGCCGATCGCCACGCTGATCGGCGAGGCGATCGGGCGCACCGCGCACGAGGAGTCGGTGTCGAGCCTGTTCGACTGACTCAATTTTAAGCACCGTCTTTTGTGACCAGAGTTATCCCCGCTGATTCAACATTGACGCAGCATTGGCTGTGGAGATTCCGCTCGGCGCGGTTGCCACCGAGTCGCAAATCACTGCTCATTAGGGCTCGACGATGCCTTTGGCGGGCGGAATCGAGCAGGTTATAGTCAGTTCGCCTAGTGATTCGTTTTCGCCGTCAAGGCACCCCGTATCCCCTGCGTCAAAATGTAGTTCGGGCTCAGTCCGGGTCGTTGCGTCCCGTGCGCGTGCGGTGCCGTGCGTTTCCTCGCTCCATTCGGCAAAGCGGAGACGTCATGTCCCTAACCAGCTATGCGGACGAGCCACGCATCAATCCCCTCGACGTGGTGGAACGTCTGGCGTCCGGCAATGACTGGTCGTTCGAGCGCGCCAGCGACGACGAGATCACCATCCTGGTCACCGGGCGAGTGGACCGACTACCAGCTGTCCTACACCTGGATGGGCGACATCGAGGCGCTGCATCTGGCCTGCGCCTTCGACCTCAAGGTTCCCGAGCGGCGGCGCGCCGAGGTGCAGGCGCTGATCTCGCTGATTAACGAGCGGCTGTGGGTCGGCCATTTCGACCTGTGGACCAAGGAAGGCATCGTCATGTACCGCCACGCGCTGGTGCTGGCGGGCGGCGTGGAAGCCTCCGGCAAGCAATGCGAGGCGCTGCTCGGCACCGCGCTCGACACCTGCGAGCGCTATTTCACCGCCTTCCAATTCGTGGTCTGGGCCGGCAAGGGCGCGCGCGAGGCGCTCGACGCCGCCATGTTCGAGACCTCGGGCGAGGCGTGAGCCGCAAGCCGCGAGCCAGAAGCTGGCAAATCGCAAACGATTGCCAGCCTCGGCCTCTGCTCTGTCGGCGCCGGCAAGATGGGCGGCGCCATGCTCGACGGCTGGCTGGCGCGCGGGCTCAATCCGAAAAAGGTCGTCGGTGATCGAACCGCAGCCCGGCAAGGCGGTGAAGGCGTTGACGCGGCGCGGGCTCAAGCTCAATCCCAAAGGGCAAGACCGCGCCGAGCCGCGGCGATCGTCATCGCGGTCAAGCCGCAGACAGCGCCGGCGGCGGTGCCGCCGCTGCGGCCTGTATGTCGGCAAGTCGACGCTGGTGCTCTCGATCATGGCCGGCCGCACCTCGGCTTTCTGCAAACGTCGCTGCCGGCGGCACGGCGATCGTGCGCGCGATGCCGAACACGCCGGCCGCAATCGGCCGCGGCATCACGGTGGCGGTCGCCAACGCAAAGGTCTCCGCGCGCCAGCGCAAACAGGCGACCGACCTGCTCGCCGCCATCGGCAAGGTCGAATGGGTCGGCGACGAGGCGCTGATCGACGCAGTCACCGCTTTGTCCGGCTCGGGCCCGGCCTATGTGTTCCTGCTGGCCGAAGCCATGACCAAGGCCGGCATCGCCGCCGGACTGCCGACGGCGCTGGCGGCACGGCTGGCGCGCGAAACCGTCGCCGGCTCCGGCGAACTGCTGCATCGCTCGGAGCTCGATGCCGCCACGCTGCGGCAGAACGTCACCTCGCCCGGCGGCACCACCGCCGCCGCGCTTGAGGTGCTGATGGGCCCGGGCGGTTTCGACGAATTGCTCACGCAAGGCCATCGCCGCCGCCACCAGGCGCTCGCGCGAATTGGCGGGCTAGTGCACAAATCCCTGCCCTAGAACCGGCGCCTTTGCGGACCTAGATTAAGGGTATCCGAACAGCCCCAGGGAGGCCGTCATGGCCCGCAAGCCGAAACGTCGAACGCAAGGCGCCGAGCGCGGCGCCGCCGCGCGGCACCACCGACCGCGACAAGGCGATCGACGCGCTGATGGCGCTGCTGGCCGAGCATTCCTTCGAGCAGATCGGGCTGGCCGAAGTCGCCGGCCGCGCCGGTCTCAAACTGTCGCAACTGCGCGCCGAGTTCGGCTCGACGCTCGCGATCTTCGCCGCCCACATCAAGGACATCGACCGCGCGGTGCTGGCCGGCGGCGACGCCGACATGGCCGAGGAGCCGGCGCGCGAGCGGCTGTTCGACGTGCTGATGCGGCGGCTGGAAGCGCTCGCGCCCTACAAGGAGGCGGTGCGTTCGATCATGCGCTCGGCGCGGCGCAATCCGGGTCTTGCGTTGGCGCTCAACGCCATGGCGGTGCGCTCGCAACACTGGATGCTGGAGGCCGCCGGCATCGGCGCGTCGGGGCCGCGCGGCGCGTTGCGCGCGCAAGGCGCGGCGCTGATGTTCGCGCGCGTGCTGAGCGTCTGGGTCGATGACGACGAGGAAGGCCTCGACCGCACCATGGCGGCGCTCGATCGCGGGCCTGGCCAGCGCCGCAGCGCTGGGCCGGTTTCGTCGACGATCTGTGCGCTCATTCCGAAATGCATCCTGCGCGGCCCGCGCCGTCGCCGCCGCGCGCGCGACGAGGAACGGAAGCGGCTTAAATAGCTTGAGTTAAACCGGCACGCGCACGGTCGCACGCAAACCGCCGAGCGGGCTGTCGCCGAGCGTGATATCGCCGCCATGCGAACGCGCGATGTCGCGCGCGATCGCCAGGCCCAGCCCGGTGCCGCCCTCGTCCTGATTGCGCGCATCGTCGAGCCGCAGGAACGGCTTGAACACTTCCTCGCGCAGATCCGCCGGAATGCCCGGCCCGTCGTCGTCGACGGTGACGGTGAGATAGCGATGGTCGCGGTGGCCGGTGATCTCGATCGAGGGCGCATAGCGCGCCGCGTTCGACACCAGATTGGCGAGACAGCGCTTGAACGCGGCCGGACGCACGGTGACGATCGGCGGTCCGTGGAACACCACGCTTGCCTTGTGGCCGTGCCGTTCGGCATCGACTTTCAGTTCTTCGAGGAAGGCCGCCATGTCGGTCGGCGCCGCGCTCTCGCCGAGATCGCCGCGCGCGAAGGCGAGATAGGCCTCCAGCATGCGCGCCATCTCGTCGACGTCCTTCTTCATCGCCTCGACTTCCGGGCCGTCGTCGATCAGCGCCAGCTCGAGCTTGAAGCGCGTGAGCACGGTGCGCAGGTCGTGCGACACGCCGGCGAGCATGGCGGTGCGCTGCTCGATCGCGCGTTCGACACGGGTCTTCATCTCGATGAAGGCCTGCGCTGCGCGCCGCACCTCGCGCGCGCCACGCGGACGGAAGTTCGGCACCTCGCGGCCTTTGCCGAAACTTTCGGCGGCGTCGGCCAGCCGCAGAATCGGCTTGATCTGGTTGCGCAGGAAGATGATGGCGACGATCAGCAGCACGGTCGAGGTGCCGACCATCCAGAGCAGGAAGATTTCCGAATTCGACGCATAGGCCGCGCTGCGGCGCGCGAATACCCGCATCACCGTGTTGTCGAGCTGCACGCGAATCTCGACCAACGCAGGATTTGCCGACGGTGTCGATCCAGAACGGCCGGCCGATCTGCTTGCGCAATTCCTCCGACAGCGCCTGGTCCAGCAGCGAGAAAGAACGGCTTGGGCCCGGGCGGCGGCATCTCGCTCAAGGGCAGGAAATCCACCACCAGCCCGAGCCGTTCCTGCGCGATGCGGCGGATCTGCGTCTGCTCGGCATCCTGCGGGTAGCCGCGATAGATCTCGATCAGCGCGGCGATGTCCTGCACCACGCCGGCCGACAGCCGCTGGGTGACGACGTTCCAGTGCCGCTCCATGAACACGAAGGCGATCACCGACTGCAGGATCACCATCGGCGCGATGATGATGAGTAGCGCTCGCGCATAGAGGCCCTTCGGCATCACGCTGTTGAGCCAGCGGCTGATCCGCCGCCAATTGTCGCGCAAGCGGTCGGACACCGTACGAATGCGGCGCACCGCGGTGATATCGCTCAACCGTTGCCAGCCTTCGCCGATCCGTCCGAGCGCCGTGCGGATAGAGCGGATGGTCGCGATGCCGATGTCGAGGCTGCTCATGGGGTGACCACCAGTCGGTAGCCGATGCCGCGCACCGTCTGCACGAACAGCGGGTCGGCGGGATTGCGCTCGATCTTGCGCCGCAGCCGGTTGACCTGCACGTCCACCGCGCGCTCGCTGATCGAGCCACCATTGCCGGCGAGCGCCATGCGCGACACGGTTTCTCCCGGCGTTGCGCCCAGAATGCGCAGCATGTCGCGCTCGCGGTCGGTTAGGCGGATGATATCCTCGCCGCGGCGCAATTCGCCGCGCGCTATGTGATAGACGAACGGCCCGAACCGCACCGATTCAACCTGCGGCGACGCCGCCGGCTGCGCGCGCTTGAGAATATTGGCGATGCGCAGCGACAATTCGCGTGGCTCGAACGGCTTGGAGAGATAATCGTCGGCACCCATCTCGAGACCCTTGATGCGGCTCTCGGCGGCGTCGCGCGCGGTCAGCATCAGGATCGGCACACTGGATAAGCCGCGGATGGCCTGGGCGAGATCGAAGCCGGATTCGCCCGGCATCATCACGTCGAGAATGAGCAAATCGAAGGTCAGACTTTTCAGCTTGGCGCGCGCGTCCGCCGCGGTCTCGGCGGTGGTCACGCGGTAGCCCTCGCCGCTGAGGAAACGCGAGAG
>CAVRVP010000003.1:0-46858 GCA_963724675.1 uncultured Actinomycetes bacterium
CATCCCGTCGGCGTCCTGCGCGATGTCCGGGTAGACCTCGCTGTAGGTGCCCTCGAGGTACGCGTTCGCGACCAGCGCGGGACCGCCGTGACCGGGACCGATGACGTAGATCATGTCGAGGTCGTGCCGTTTGATGACGCGGTTCAGATGCACGTAGAGCAGGTTCAGTCCCGGCGTCGTGCCCCAATGCCCGAGCAGGCGGGGTTTCACGTGCGCGCGCTGAAGCGGCTCGCGGAGGAGCGGGTTGGCGTAGAGGTAGATCTGCCCGACCGAGAGGTAGTTCGCCGCCCGCCAGTAGGAGTCGATCAGACGAAGCTCCTCGCTCGACAGCGGATTGGTCTTGTCGCTCATCGCGTCTCCTTCGATTGCATCTGCGACTGCGCGGTGTCTGGCGCGCTCAGCGTTCGCGTTCAGCAGTCGCGCGTGATGTTGTCGAGCCAGAGGCTTTGCCCGAGCTGGTGCAGCTGCCGTGTGGTGTTCATGGAGTCTCCTGTTGCGGTGCCTCGTGCACGATGGGCGAGAGCCGCTATCGCACGACGCAGGGTTTCGCGTTCCAAATTTCGGCGGCGTACTGCGCGATCGTCCGGTCGCTCGAGAACGTCCCTGACGCCGCGACATTGAGGATGGCTTTTCGCGCCCAAGCGTCGGGGTCGCGGTACAGCGCACCGACGCGCTCGCTCGCATCGAGATACGAGCGCAGATCGGCGAGATGCATGTAGTAGTCACCGTGCGTGAGCAGCGCCTCTCGAATCGGCTCGAACACGCCGGGCTCGTTCGCGCTGAAGTGGTTCGCGAAGACGAGATCGAGCGCGGCGCGCGTTTCCGGCTCGTGCTCGTAGTGCCACCGGGGGCTGTACCAACCGCGGCTGCCGGCGACCTGCTCGGCGGTGAGGCCGAACAGGAAGAGGTTCTCCTCACCGGCTTCCTCCGCCATCTCGATGGTCGATCCGTCGCGCGTCCCGAGCGTCAGCGCGCCGTTCATCATGAGCTTCATGTTGCTCGTGCCACTCGCCTCGTATCCGGCGGTCGAGATCTGGTTCGAGACGTCGCTGGCGGGGAAGAGGCGCTCGGCGACCGTGACCGAGTAGTCCGGCAGGAACACCACCTTCAGCCGGCCCTTCATGGCGGGATCGCCGTCGATCGTCGCGGCGATGCCGTTCAAGAATTTGATGATCAGCTTCGCTAGGCGATACGCGGGCGCGGCCTTGCCGGCGAAGAAGAACGTTCGCGGGGCGACGTCCAGGCCGGGGTCCCTCCGCAGCCGGTCATAGAGCACCACGATGCGCAGTCCGTTCAGGAGCTGCCGTTTGTACTCGTGGATGCGCTTCACCTGACAGTCGAAGATCGTGTCGGGATCGACGGTCTGCCCGGTGGACGACTGCACCCACTCCGCGAATCGAAGCTTGGCGTCGCGCTTCGCCCGCCGGAATGCGTCGCGGAAGCCGGCATCCTCCGCGAGCGGCGCGAGGCGCCGCAGCTCGGCGAGGTCGGTCACCCAGCGGTCGCCGATCGCGTCGGTGATGACGCCGGCGAGTGCCGGGTTCGCGAGCCGTAGCCACCGCCGCGGGGTGACGCCGTTCGTCTTGTTGTTGAACCGCTCGGGAAAGAGCTCGGCGAGGTCCCGCACTGTCGTCGTCCGCAGCAGCTTCGAATGGATCGCCGCCACGCCGTTCGTGCTGTGCGAGCCGACGATCGCGAGGTTTGCCATCCGGACCTTCCGCTCGGCGCCGCTTTCGACGACGCTCACGCGCTCGACACGGCCCTCGTCGCCGGGGAAGCGCGTCCGGACGTCCGCGACGAGCCGGCGATCGATCTCGAGGATGATCTCCAGGTGCCGCGGCAGTAGCGCCGCGAACCAATCGAGCGGCCACTTCTCGAGCGCTTCGGGCAGCAGGGTGTGATTGGTGTACGCGAGCGTGCGGCGGGTCAGCTCCCACGCGAGGTCCCACGGCAGGTGCGCGTCGTCGAGGAGGATGCGCATCAGCTCCGGGACGGCGAGCGCCGGATGTGTGTCATTCATCTGGATCGCGACCTGCTCCGGCAAGGTGCGCCAGTCGGCGTTCCGCTGCCGGAAGCGGCGCACGAGGTCGGCGAGCGAGCACGCGACGAGGAAGTACTCCTGGATGAAGCGCAGGCCCTGGCCGCTCGTCGTCGAATCGTCCGGATAGAGCACCCGGGTGAGGGACTCCGCCCCGAGCGTTCCGGCGAGCGCGCCGACGAAGTCACCCTGGCTGAACTCCTGGAAGTCGAAGGCGTCTCGTGCCGCCGCCGCCCACAGACGCAAGGTGTTGATCGTCTTCCCGCCCCAGCCGACGACGGGACGATCGAACGGAATGCCGATCAGCGTGGACGGCCGCCCGGGAACCGGCGAGAGCGCACCGGCGCGCAGCTCGAAGGAGCAGTTCAAAGTGACCTCGACGCATTCGTCGGGGCGGGGCACCTCCCACGGATCGGGACGACGGAGCCAGTTGTCCGGTCGCTCGCGCTGCCAGCCGTCGTCGATCGTCTGGCGGAACATCCCGTACTCGTAGCGAAGCCCGTAGCCCATCGCGGGCAGCTGCATCGTCGCCATCGAATCCAGGAAGCAGGCTGCGAGCCGCCCGAGGCCGCCGTTGCCGAGGCCGGCATCCGGCTCCTCTTCGAGCAGGCCGAGCCAGTCGAGCCGCTGCTCTGCGACGACACGCCGCGCGACCGGCTCGAGCAGCAGGTTCATGACGTTGTTCGCCAGCGATCGGCCGATCAGGAACTCCAGAGACAGGTAGTAGACGCGCTTCGGGTTCTCGCGCTCGTAGGTTTGCTCGGTGCGAATCCACCGCTGCGACAGGACGTCGCGCACGGAGCGCGCACACGCCTCGAAGCGTTCGCGCGGCCCGGCGGCCGCGACGTCGCGCACGCTGTCGAAGAGCAGGTGGCGTTCGTAGAGGCCGTCGGTCGTGCCGGAGAACTGAACCGGACCGCAGCCGTAGCGGGCGACGAGGTCCGCCGTCTCGTGCGTCGAGTGGCGCCGCAGTTCGTCCTGGCGTCAGTCATCGCGCGCTGCCCGGGTGGGTTGGGTGCTGCTGCTCTGGTTGCCATCGGTCATGGTGATGTCGTACACAACCCCGGCCCGTGCACGCTTGTCATCACGCGCCAGCGAGCGCGCCGCGCTGATCTCGGACGAACGCCTCGATCGCGGCGTGCACGGACGGAAAGAGCGTGCTCTCGTCGACGTGCTCGCCGAGGCCGAGCCGCACGATCTGCTCGCGGAGCGGCCGATTCGCGCGCGCGAACTTGAGCCCGATCCCTTGCGCTTCGAGCTCCGCGCCGAGCCGGAGCAGCATCTCCGCGGCGGTGACGTCGATCTCGGTCACCGCTTGGACGTCGACCAGTACGCAGTGCACCGGCTTCGGAGCGGCGGCGACGAGACCGCGGACGCGCTGCATGAAGTGGTCGGCGTTGGCGAACACGAGCGGCGCGTAGAACCGGTAGGCGATCAAGCCGGGCACCGTTTCGGTCGCCGACTGTTCGCCGAGGTCATGGAAGCTCGCCGTCCCCGGCAACGGCTGCAGCACCGCGTCCGCCGGCCGCGCCAGCCGACCGAGGAGCACGATGAGCGACAGCATGACGCCGATCACGATCCCGGGGACGACCCCGATGACGAGCACGCCGAGCGTGACCAGCATCGCGTTGACGAAGCTCAGCGGTCCGACACGGTACAATCGCGCGTACTGCTGCACGTCGATGAGCTGGACGCCGGCGAAGACGACGATCGCGCCGAGGACCACCGTCGGCAGGAGGCGGAGGAGCGGCGTGAGCAACACGAGGAACGGCACCAAAACGGCGGCGGCGACGACGCTCGCGACCTGCGTCCGGCCGCCGGCGGCGTCGTTCACCATCGTGCGCGATGAGCTGGCGCCGACGGGGAACCCCTGGAAGAGTCCGGCCGCGAGGTTTGCCATGCCGAGCGCCCGCAGCTCGTGCTCCGGGTCGACGTCGTAGCCGTTCTTCGCGGCGAACGCGCGCGCGAGGAGAATTCCTTCGGGGAACGTGAGCAGCGCGATGCCGATCGCGGCGGGCAACAGGTCGCGGACGTCGCCGCCGGAGATCACGGGCAGCAGCGGGTGCGGCAGGCCGCTCGGGACGTCGCCGACGACCTTGACGCCGAGTTTGCCGAGATCGAACGCCGCCGAGGCCGCGATCCCGAGGACGAAGACGACCAGTGCGCCGGGCAGCCGCGGTGCGACGTAGCGAAGTACGCCGAGCACGGCGAGCAAGCCGACGCCGAGCGCGAGCGTCGGGACGTGCGTCTCCGGTAGTCGTCGAGCGAGCTCGGCGAGCAGCGGAAAGAAGTCGTGGTGGTGGAGCGTCAAGCCGAAGAGCTTCTCGAGCTGCGTCGACACGAGGATCAGCGCGGCGCCCGTCATGTACCCCACCAGCACGGGCTTCGAGAGAAAGTCCGCGATCATGCCGAGCCGCAGCCGCGCCGCGACCAGCATGATCGTGCCGCCGATCAGCGCCGCCGCCGCGGACAGCACGGCGATACGCGCCGGGTCGCCGCCTGCGAGCGGTCCGACCGCGCTCGCGACGAGGAGCGCGATCGCGGCGTCAGGGCCGGCGATGACTTGCCGCGAGCTGGCGAACGCCGCGTACCCAAGCATGCCGGCGAGCGCCGCGTAGAGGCCGTGGGCCGGCGGCAGCCCGGCGAGATCGGCATACGCGATGACGGAAGGGATCATGACGACGCAAGCGCTGATGCCGCCGAACACGTCGCCGCGAAGGGATGCGGTGCCGCTGATCGCGAACAGCCGGGCGATCCTCGGCGCGTTCTTCCATCCCCCTCCGCGCGCCCGGCTGGTTGCAGTGACGATTTCCGCCGTGTCGGCGCTCACGCCGTCGCGCGATTCGTCGCGCGTAACGCGAGCGCCGCGCTCGGTGCCCATTGTCGCTACCCCCGACGCCGGCTCATTCGGAGACTGCGCGTCGGAAACGGTCGGCCATCGCATCGGCCACCGTACGAGCATCCGCGAGCGCCCGGTAGGCCGCGCGCTTCAAGTCGCCCCACGAGCCCTGACCCGCGGTAGAGAGCCGCGTCAGGATGCGATCCGCGTCACGCTTGTGCCCGCGCAGCACGGCGAGCTGCTTGCGCGCGTCTTTGCGAAGCTTGCCGATGCGCTTGCGCGCGTCGGCTTCGATCTTCTGCTCGGTGCGACGGAGCGACACCTGTATCCTGTCGACGGAGCGCGCCAGCTGATTGACCCCCTTTTCGACGTCGACGTGAATGTGCCGCGCACTTCGCGCCGTTCCGTTTGTGCGTCGATTCGCCATGGTTTCTTTCCCGCCTTTCCCCGCATTGAGCGGTTTCGGAGTGATGTCTGGGATATCGCCGCGCACGCGAGCAATCTTGTCATTTCATGCCATCGTCGCGGCGCGCGAAGAGCACCACGACGGAGCGCGGCTGCACCAGGCAGATGGGGCCGTCGATGGCGGGCCCGCCGGGCCATTCGTAGACGTCGTGGGGCGCATCTTCGAACGTGTCGATCCAACGGCGCCACGGTCCGTGCGTCCCGGCATCCGGAGCCGGCAGCTCGAACGTCAACGGCTCCCAGTAGGCGTTGAACATGGCGTGGAACGCCAAGCGATGCGCTTCGCCACGCACCGTGACGGCGATGCTGTGCGACTCGCGCCGCAAGTCGGGCGCGTGCAACCGGATGCCGTGAGGATGGATGTCCGCCTGGCGCAAGAGCTCGTCCAAACTGACGTCCTGCACGCCTGGGTCGCTCGCGATAACCAGGCGCTGGCCGATCAACGTCTTCACGAAACGATACAGGCCGCGGTGCGTCTCGAGCAGGGTCCAGTCGAACCAGCTGATCTCGTTGTCCTGGCAGTAGGCGTTG
This sequence comes from uncultured Actinomycetes bacterium, assembly GCA_963724675.1. Classification (GTDB taxonomy): domain Bacteria; phylum Actinomycetota; class Thermoleophilia; order Gaiellales; family Gaiellaceae; genus PALSA-612. The sequence goes on from CAVRVP010000003.1 coordinate 5,874, forward strand.
TTGTTACCGCGCTGCGTGCGCCGAACCTCATCGCCCATCGACACCATCGGCGTGCCGACCGCCAGCAGCGTGATCGCCAGGAAGTTCTTCACCTGGCGGTGACGCAACCGTTCGACCGTGACGTCATCGGTAGGGCCCTCGACGCCGCAGTTCCAACTCAGATTCGCGTCGCAGCCGTCGCGGCCGGCCTCGCCGTTCGCCGCGTTATGCTTGGCGTCGTAGCTGACGAGGTCGTTCAGCGTGAACCCGTCGTGACAGGTCACGAAGTTCACGCTCTGTTCGGGCCCGCGCTCCTGTTCGACATACAGGTCGGGGCTGCCAAAACAGCGGTACGCGAAGGCGGTCACCGTGTCGTCGTCGGATTTCACGAAACGCCGTACGTCGTCGCGGAACCTGCCGTTCCACTCCTGCCAGGCGTCGGCGGGAAAGCTGCCGACCTGGTAGAGCCCCGCCGCGTCCCATGCCTCGGCGATGAGTTTCGTTCCGGCGAGGACCGGATCGGACTGGATGTCCCACAGCACGGGCGGCCGCTGGAGCGGACGGCCCGACTCGTCGCGCGACAGCACGGACGCGAGATCGAAGCGGAACCCGTCGACGTGCATGTCCGCCACCCAGTAGCGCAGGCTGTCGACGATCATGCGCCGCACCACGGCCTCGTTGGCGTTCAACGTGTTGCCGGTGCCGGAGTAGTTCGCATAGCGGGCGCGGTCGGTCTCGAGCAGGTAGTACGTCTCGTTGTCGAGGCCGCGGAAAGACAGCGTCGGTCCTGCGTCGTTCCCTTCGGCGGTGTGGTTGTAGACGACGTCGAGGATCACCTCGATCCCGGCGCGGTGCAGCGCCTTCACGAGATCGCGGAACTCGTCGACGGGACCGAGCGGATCCGGCCGCGAGCTGTAACCCACGTGGGGCGCGAAGAACGAGACGGGCGAATAGCCCCAGTAGTTGACCAGGCCGGGCGGGCAGTCCTGCGGGTCGAACTGGAACACGGGCAACAGCTCGACGGCGGTGATGCCGAGATCCTGAAGATAGGGGATCTTGTCGATCACTCCCGCGTACGTACCGCGCCGCGCGGGCGTCACGCCCGAGCTCGGGTGGCGCGTGAAGCCGGCGACGTGCATCTCGTAGATCACGGTCTCGGAGTAGGAGCGCCGCAGCGGCGCGTCGCCCTCCCAGTCGTACGTGGCGGGGTCGACGACGACGCTGCGCATGGCGACAGCCGTGTTGTCGCCGGCCCGGCTCGCCGCGATGCGATCGTACCTTTCGGGCACGGCGACCGCGCGCCCATACGGATCGAGGAGGAGCTTCGCCGGATCGAAACGCAGTCCACGGCCGGGGTCGAGCGGGCCGATCGCGCGGTACGCGTACACCTGGCCGGCGCGCAGGCCGGGCACGAAGGCGTGCCAGTAGTGGGACGTCGATGGGCCCGCGCGTCGAGGGAGATCACGCGCGCCGGCTCGGCGTCGCCGGGGCCATCGAACAGCACGAGCTCCAGCTGCTTCGCTCGTCCGGAGTAGACGCAGAAATTGACGCCGTCTTCGAGGACCGTTGCGCCGAGCGGGAACGTTTGCCCGGGACCGGCCGTCGCGACGTCGCGTTGCAGGCGCGTGCTGGACGGCGTCGGCACCACGAACGCACCGTCGGTAGACCTCATGCCGCCGCTGAACCTTCGAGTGGCTGGAGCTGCCGTGACGGTATGTCGGCATAGAGCGGCATGACGACGCGCACGTCGACACCTTGGCGCCGCAGCGCCGGCGGAAGGGCGCCGATCACTTCGCCGAGCCCGCCGGTCTTGGCGAACGGTGCGCACTCCGAAGCGACGAACAGAACCTTCAGTGGGACAGTCACGGATCGGTTTGCCTCATCTCGTCGTGCGTTGCGATCACTCGGACGACATCACCGTTGTTGGTCGGCCGACGAGAACTGCATGCCACGTGCCACTCGCTACTTGCACTGTCCGCTCGACGCTCCGAGCTCTCCGGCGATGAGCGCATTTCTCACGGACGAGAACGCTCGACGCTGCGGATTCCCATCCATGCGACGGCCGGCTGATCATCTGCGGCACCGGTCACCGTCGTTCCGTTTCGGGGAAGGGCGCATGACGCGTCTCGCCCGAGGACACGAATCCCGGCGGGCGCGAGCATGGCATTTGCTAGCGATGGATGGCGTGACGCACGTTGCCCTCACGCGGGCGAGCATCATCTCGCCCATTCTCGGCTTCCTCGAGAGCATCGGCGCATCGATCGATCGGCTGCTCGCAGCGGCCGAGCTGCCATCCTGGATCACGTCGGACGGGGAGGCATTGATCCCGGCGACGAGCACCGTCCGTCTGTTCGGCCCGGCGGTTCGTGAGACCGGGATCCCGAACCTCGGATTGCGGGCCGCCGAACGAAACGGCGTCGGATCGCTGGGCGTCTTCGGCCGGCTCGTCAGTAGCGCCCCGACCCTCGGCGACGCGCTCGAGCGGGTCGTGCGTTACAACCGCACGATGACGTCCAATCGCCCGTTGTGGCTTCGGCCTCGCGGCGATCGCATCGAGTTCTGCATGACCGTCGCCGCGCGTTTCGATCCGCAGGACGTCGGCTGGCAGCAGGACGACCACTATTGCCTGGGGTTGATGCTCTCCGTCGTCCGAATGGCGGCTGGCCGGCATTGGCGGCCGCCCGAGGTCCATTTCGAGACCGGCGAGGCAGCCGGCCTCCGAGACGCGGACACGCTGTCGGACGCGCGCATCGCGTTTCGGCAGCCCGTCACAATGCTCGCCCTCCCGCGCGACCTGCTCGCGACTCCGCTCTCACCCGTTCGCGACGGCGCAGCTGCCGCCGAACGTCATCGACGACTGGCAATCCTCGGCACCGGCCCAGGATTTTGCGGGATCGGTCCGGCAAGCGGTCGAGACGCTGTCCTGCGGCGACGACTACCCGACGGTCGCGCAAACCGCCGCGTTCCTCGAGATGAGCGTCCGTACGCTGCAGCGCCATCTGGCCGCGCACGGCACCAGCCACGACGTGCTCGTTGCACAGACGCGATTCGCGACCGCTGCGGCCGTGCTGCAGCAGACGGACGGCAAGATCCTCGATCTGGCGCTCGACCTCGGCTACTCGGACCACGCCAATTTCACGCGTGCCTTCCGGCGATGGACGGGATGCTCGCCGCGACAATACCGAGTGCGATTCGGCGTAAAGCATCTCCCGCCCGCCATTCCTGCCCGGCGGGAAGATCGCGCGATCCCGAGCACGCGCCTGCGGCTCGTGAGCGCGGCCGGAACGTCGCGGCACGACCATGACGGTCGCGAGGGCGCTCGGACGGATTGCAGCCGCCGCTGAAGCCCGTGTCGTCGTGACGACATGTCGTCACGAGTCGAGCGGCCGACGTCACGTGTACTTGGCTTTGCCGACCCACGACGGGAAACGCCTGCACCGTCCGCGCCTTCGCAGCGGAATCGCGGCGCGACCATGCGGCACGATCGTTGCCCTTACGGACCAGGGGACGACGACGATGCTCCGCATTCGAACACATGTCCAGATCCGGCGAAACGCTGCTCGTCTCGAAGGACGTCTCGCCGGACCGTGGGTCGACGAGCTGGCGCGAATGCTGGGCGAGGCTGCGCGCCGAGACGAGCACGCGGCACCGATCCACGTCGATCTCGACGGCGTGACGTTCGTCAGCGCCGCCGGCAAGGCACTTCTCGCGCGTCTTCACGACGACGGCGCGGTGCTCACGGCGCGCGGATGCATGACGAGCGCGATCATCGACGAGATCGCAATGCCGCGACCGGCGCGCCCGGAAGAAAGCGAGCGAGGTGCAATGATGCCAACGTGGACAACGAACCATGAGCGGATGGCGGAGATCCGCTCTCCTGATCGCGATCGCCGCCGCGGCGCTCGGATCGAGCGCCTGTCGGACGCCGACACGCGCGCCGCACCGCCGATCGCCAGAAGTTCGTCGTCGCCAAGGTCTCCCAGCGCGACGTGCCGATCTACTCGGAGGCGGTCGGGACGACGGAGGGATTCGTCAATGCGCAGGTGCGGCCCCGCGTGCAGGGCTACCTCCTTCGGCAGACGTACGGTGACGGCGCTTCGGTGAAAGCGGGCGATCTCCTCTTCGAGATCGACGACCGCGAATACCGAGCGGCGCTCGACGAAGCGCGCGCCAATCTGGCGCGCCAACAGGCGACGCTCAAGAAATACGAGCTCGACGTCGCGCGCTACACGCCGCTCGCAGGCGAAAGGCGCCGTCAGCAGAGAAGAGCTCGACGACGCGATCCAGGCGTCCCGCGGAGCGAAGGCGCAGGTCGACGCCGCCGCGGCCGCGGTCGAGACCGCGCGGCTGAACCTCGGCTGGACGCGAGTCTACGCGCCGATCGACGGCGTCGCCGGCATCGCGCCGGTTCAGGTCGGCGACCTCGTCACGCCGTCGACGCTCTTGACGACGATCTCGCAGCTCGACCCGATCAAGGTGACGTTCCCGATCAGCGAGCGCGAGTACCTGCGCTTCGCCGATCGCATTCAGGAGCACCAGCGAAACGGGCGCGCCGCGGACGAGCCGGAGATCGAGATGATTCTCGCCGACGGCAAGCCGTATCCGCATCCGGGACGCTTCCACGTCGCGAATCGGCAGGTCGAGGTCGAGACCGGCACGATCCAGATCCAGGCCCTGTTCCCGAATCCCGACGGCGATTCTGCGGCCCGGCCTCTACGCGAAGGTACGGACACCGATCGTCGTGAAGCGCGGCGCGCTCCTCGTCCCGCAGCGGGCGCTCGCTCGAGACGCAAGGCCAGTACCAGGCGGCCGTCGTCGGCGACGGCGACAAGGTCGCGTTCCGCACCGTCAAACCCGGCGAGCAGGTCGGCGACCTCTGGATCGTCGACGAAGGGCTCACGGCCGGGGAGCGCGTCATCACGGAAGGACTGCAGAAGGTCCGGGACGGAATGGTCGTGAAACCGACGGACGCGCCGATCGCCACGGCGCGGCCGCCGCGAGCGAGGGCTGAGCAATGTCGAGATTCTTCATCAAACGCCCGATCGTCGCGATCGTCATCTCGATCCTCTTGGTGGTCGGCGGCACCGTCATGGTGTTCCGGCTGCCGGTCGCGCAGTTCCCCGAGATCGCGCCGCCGCAGATCGAAACGACCGCCATGTACACCGGCGCCGACGCGCTCACCGTCGAGCAGTCGGTCGCCACGCCGATCGACGCGCAGGTGAACGGCGCGAAGCGCATGATCTACATGCAGGCGATCTCCGGCAACGACGGCACGATGACGCTCCAGGTCTCGTTCGAGACCGGCACCGACATCGACATCGATCAGGTGCAGGTCCAGAACCGCCTGGCGCAGGCGCAAGCGAACCTGCCCACGGCCGTGAACAACTACGGCCTCACGACGATCCAGACGGCGGGCATCCCGCTGCTCCTCTTCACGATCAACTCGCCGAACAAGACGTGGGACCAGAACTTCCTGTCGAACTACGTCGTCATCAACATCAAGGACGAGCTGGCCCGCGTGCCCGGCATCGGGCAGGTGAAGATCTTCGGCGCGGCGAACTACGCGATGCGCATGTGGGTCGCGCCGGACACGATCGCGAAGCTGGGCCTCACGGTGACCGACCTCGTGAACGCGATCACGGCGCAGAACATCGTGAATCCCGCGGGCACGCTCGGCGGCGAGCCGGCACCGCCCGGCCGGCAGCTCACGTACACGGTGCGGGCGCGCGGCCGCCTGATGAACGCCGAGGAGTTCGGCGACGTCATCGTGCGCGCGAACCCGGACGGATCGTTCGTGCGGCTGAAGGACGTCGCGCGCCTCGAGCTCGGCGCCGAGAACTACACGCAGCAGGCATACGGCAACGGTGTCCCGGCGACGATCGTCGGCCTCTACCAGGTGCCCGGGTCGAACGCCCTCGATGCCGCCAATCGCGCCAAGGCGACCATGGCCCGCCTGGCGGAAAAATTCCCGTCGGACATGAACGTCGCCCTGACGCTCGACACGACGGTGCCCGTGACGGAGGGCGCGAAGGAGATCGTCATCACGCTGCTCGAGGCGATCGCGCTCGTCATCCTCGTCGTCTTCGTCTTCCTGCAGAACTGGCGGGCGACGCTCATCCCCATCCTCACGATTCCGGTGTCCCTCGTCGGCACCTTCGTGTTCTTCCCGATGATGGGGTTCTCGACCAACACGCTGTCGCTCCTCGGGCTCGTGCTCGCGGTCGGCCTCGTCGTCGACGACGCGATCGTGGTGGTGGAAGCGATCGAGGCGAAGATCGAGCAGGGCCTCTCCCCGCGCGATGCGGCGCTCCAGGCGATGGACGAGGTGAGCGGCGCGCTCGTCGGCATCGCGCTCGTGCTCTCCAGCGTGTTCATCCCCGCCGCCTTCATCGCCGGCATCACCGGATCGCTGTACCGGCAGTTCGCGCTCACCATCGCGTTCTCGGTCCTCATCTCCGCGTTCAACGCGCTGACGCTCAGCCCCGCGCTCGGCGCGCTGATCCTCCGGCCGCGGCCGGAGGGCGCGCGCCGCGGGCTCCTCGGACGGTTCTTCGCCGGGTTCGATCGCGGCTTCACGGCGGCGCAGACGGGCTACGTCCGTGCGTGCGGATTCCTCGTCCGCAAGTTCGTCGTCGCGCTCGTCGTGCTCGCCGCCTTCACGGCGCTCGCGGGCGGTCTCGGGAAGATCATGCCGACGTCCTTCATGCCGCAGGAGGACCAGGGCTTCTTCTTGATGAACGTGCAGCTCCCGGAGGCCGCGTCGATGCAGCGGACGAACGCGGTCATGCGGAAGATCGACGAGATCCTGAAGGCCGAGCCCGGCGTGCACTACGTCAACGCGGTGTCCGGGTACAGCCTCCTGTCGCAGACGGCGAGCCCGCGCAACGGCGTCTACTTCGTCCAGCTCGCCCCGTACGACGAGCGGGCGACGCGCGCGCTCCAGGCGGACGCGATCGTCGCCTCCGTGAACCAGAAGCTCTACGGGCTGCCCGAGGCGCAGGTCTTCGCGTTCCTCCCGCCCGCCATCCCCGGCGTCGGCCAGGCCGGCGGCGTCGACGTGTTCATCCAGGATCGCGCCGGCAAGACCGTCGACTACCTCTGGCAGAACACGCAGCGCTTCATGGCCGAGCTGCAGAAACGCCCCGAGATCGCGTTCGTGGCGACGACGTACGCGCCCGCCGTGCCGCAGCTGTTCGCGCACGTCGACGAGGATCGGGTGCTCAAGCTCGGCGTCCCGATCGAGGACGTGTACACGACGCTGCAGGCGTTCCTCGGCGGCGCCTACGTGAACCAGTTCAACCGCTTCGGGCGCGTGTGGCGCGTCTTCCTCGAGGCCGAGCCGCAGTACCGGACGGATCCGGACGATCTCAGCCTGTTCTACGTCCGCAACCAGCACGGCGAGACGATGCCGCTGTCGACGCTGGTCTCGCTCGAGAAGTCGTCCGGTCCCGAGTACTCGAACCGCTTCAACGAGTATCGCGCGATCGAGGTCATCGCGATGCCGGCGCCGGGCTACAGCTCGGGTCAGGCGATGGCCGCCGTCGCGGCCGTCGCCGATCAGGTGCTGCCGCGCGACATGGGGTACGCGTGGAACGGCATGAGCTATCAGGAGTCGATCGCGGGGAGCGGCGCGGCCGTCTTCGCACTGTCGCTGCTGATCGTCTTCCTCATCCTCGCGGCGCTCTACGAGAGCTGGTCGCTGCCGTGGAGCGTGCTGCTCACCACGCCCGTCGCCGTCGCGGGCGCGTTCTTCGGCATCTGGGCGCGCGGCCTCGAGAACAACGTCTACGCCCAGGTCGGGCTCCTCATGCTGATCGGCCTTTCGGCGAAGAACGCGATCTTGATCGTCGAGTTCGCGAAGGCCGAGCTCGAGAACGGCGCGTCGATCGTCGACGCGGCCCTCAACGCCGCGCGGAAGCGGCTGCGGCCGATCCTCATGACGTCGTTCGCGTTCATCCTCGGCCTGGCGCCGCTCTGGAACGCACTCGGCGCCGGCGGCGTGGCGCGCCAGGTGATCGGCACGGTCACGATCGTCGGCATGACGTTTTCGACGGGCATCGCGATCTTCCTCGTCCCCGCGCTGTTCGTGTTGATCGCGCGGCTGTCGCGAGGGCGACAGACCGAGAACGCCGTCGCAGCGGTGCCGGAGCTCGCGCGCGACCCCGTCGTGAGCATGCCGCTCGCCGCGAGCGGAGAAGGACGATGAAGACCTCGCACCTCGTTGCCACTCTCCTCGTCGCGTCACTCTCGCCGGTTGCTCGGCGACGGCGGAGCCGCGCGGAATCCTGGGCGCGCTCGATCGTCTCAAAGTCGGACCGGACTACGAGCGGCCGGCGACCCAATTGCCCGAGCGGTTCCGCGGCCAGCCGGATTCCGCGCGATCCGGCGTCGCTCGCCGACCTTCCCTGGTGGGACGTCTTCGGCGACCCGGCGCTGCAGCGGCTCGTCCGTGAGGCACTGGAGAACAACTACGATCTCAAGACGGCGATCGCCCGCGTCGAGCAGTTCCGCGCGCAGGTCGGTGTCGCGGCGTCCGACCTCTATCCGCACGTCGGGATACGACGGCGCCGCCACCCGCGAAAAGACGTTCGTGCCGCTCGTACCCGGTGGGAACCAGACGTTCAACGTCTTCTCGGGCGTCCTCGACGTCGCCTGGGAAATCGACGTCTGGGGCCGGATCCGCCGCTCGACGGAAGCCGCGCGCGCGGAGTTTCTCGCCAGCGAGGACGCTCGTCGCGGCGTCATGCTGTCGCTCGTGAGCGACGTCGCCGCGGGCTACTTCCGGCTCCTCGAGCTCGATCGCGAGCGCGAGATCGCGCGATCGAGCGCGGACACGTATCAGCGGACGCTCGACCTCTTCACGCAACGCTACGAGGGCGGCAAGGACACCAAGCTCTCGACGTCGCGCGCGGAGGCGTCGCTCGCCGCGAGCCTCGCGACGATCGCACGCCTCGACCAGGCGATCATCCAGCAGGAGAACGCGATCAGCGAGCTGCTCGGCGCGCCGCCGCGCCCGATCGAGCGCGGGAACCCGCTCACCGCGCAGTCGTCTCCCGCGGCGCCCGCGGGTCTGACGTCCGATCTCCTGCAACGCCGTCCCGACATCCTGCGGGCGGAGCACGACATGATGAGCGCGAACGCCGAGATCGGCGTCGCCGTCGCGAACTTCTTCCCGCGGATCGGTCTCACCGCGCTGTACGGCGGCGAGAGCGACAAGATCGGCAACGTCCTCAAGAACAACTTCAGCATCTGGAACATCGCCGGAAGCGTGAGCGGGCCGATCTTCCAGGGCGGCCGGCTCATCGAGCAGTACCGCGCGCGCCAGGCGTTCTGGGACGAGACGATCGCGGCGTACCGGGGAACGATCATCCGGGCGCTGCGGGAAGTCTCCGACGCGTTGGCGGCGCAGTCGAAGCTCGTCGAGCAGCGTGCGGCCGAGGAGCGACAGGTCCAGGCGCTCGCCACGGCGGTCGACCTGTCGCTCGCTCCGCTACCGCACCGGGCTCGCGAGCTACTTCGAGGTGCTCGAAGCCGCAGCAGCAGCTCTATCCGGCCGAGGATGCGCTCGCGCAGTCGCAGCGCGACCAGCTCCTCACGGTCGTCGCCCTCTACAAGGCGCTCGGCGGCGGCTGGAAGCTCGCCGACGACGCCTGGACGGCGATGCGATGACTGACGACCACGAGCGTCACGACGGCGCGCCGCCATCGCGTGGCGATCGTCGGTTGCGGGTTCGGCGGTCTCTTCGCCGCGAAGCGGCTGCGGCGCGCCGACGTCGACGTCACCGTGATCGACCGGACGAACCACCACCTGTTCCAGCCGCTGCTCTACCAGCTCGCGACGGGGATCCTCTCCGAGGGCGACATCGCGCCGCCGATCCGCGACGTGCTGCGGCACCAACGGAACGCGACCGTCGTCCTCGGCGAGGTCGTCGCCGTCGATCTGCGACACGAGCCGCCTCACCGTGGAGAGCGTCGGACGGCGAAGCGAGATCGCGTACGACAGCTTGATCGTCGCCGCCGGTGCGAGCCAGTCGTACTTCGGGCACCCGGAGTTCGCGCACGACGCGCCGGGGATGAAGACGATCGACGACGCGCTCGAGCTTCGCGGACGCATCTTCGGCGCCTTCGAGATGGCCGAATGCGAGACCGACCCCGACGAACGACGCCGGTGGCTGACCTTCGTCGTGGTCGGCGGCGGCCCGACGGGCGTCGAAGTCGCGGGCCAGCTGGTCGAGCTGTCGCGTCACGCGCTCCGCGGGAATTTTCGTCACATCGATCCGGCCACGGCGCGGATCGTCCTGCTCGACTCCGGCCCCGCGATCCTCAAGTCCTTCCCCGAACCGCTGCGAGCGGCGGACGGCGCGCGACCTTCGCGACATGGGCGTCGAGATCCATGTCGGCACGCGGGTCACCGCCGTCGACGAGCGCGGAATCGAGACGAACTCTTCGGATCCCGCGCTCCGGCGGATCGAGGCGGCGACGAAGTTCTGGGCCGCCGGCGTCGAGGCCTCGCCGCTCGGACGCCTCGTCGCCGAAGCGGCGGGCGCCGAGATCGATCGCGCGGGTCGGGTGAAGGTCGAAGCCCGACTGCACGCTCCCGGGACATCCGGAGGTCTTCGTCGTCGGCGACCTCATGAGCCTCGACGACCTGCCGGGGGTGGCGCAGGTCGCGATCCAGTCCGGCCGCCACGCCGCAGAGACGATCTTGCGCCGAATCGCGGGCGACACGACGCGCCGGCCGTTCCGCTACCGCGACCTCGGAACGATGGCGACGATCTCACGCTTCCGCGCGATCGCAGTGCGCGGCCGTCTGCGCGCCTCGGGCTTCTTCGCCTGGATCGCCTGGCTCGTCGTCCACCTCGTCGCGCTGACCGGTTTCAAGAATCGGATCTCGGTCCTCTTCAACTGGACGCTCGCGTTCCTGAGCAGCGGCCGCTCGCAACGCGTCATCACGAAGCAGCAGGTCTTCGCCCGGCAGGCGATGGCGATACCGACGTCGATCGCCGACGCGGCGTGGCCATCGCGGTCGCCTGTGCGCCGGCCGCATGCGGTGCGCTCGGGGGCGCCGGCCGCATCCGCGACATCACGTCAGTGACGACACTGTACGGAGGGAATTGCCATGACTACGCGATCGTCATCTGTCTCGTCCATCGAGGTCGCCCGCATGCTCATCGACGTCGCCGACACCGATACGGTCTATCGCGACGTCTACCTGCGGCGCGCGCGAGCGTTTCTCAGCCACGACGTCACCATCGATCAGTACCGCGGCTTCCAAGGCGTACAGCAGCAGATCGAGAAGATCGTCGCCGCGAGCCGCGCCGCGACCGCACTACAGGACTGGAAGCTCGTTCAGCAGCTCGCGTCGCAAGCCGACGAGCTTCGGCACACCGCGCTGACGCAGGGGGCCCTCGTTGCCATCGGCGAGCTGGTCTACGACGCGCCGTCGGTGGCCATCGACCCGTTTTCGCTTGGGCTCGCGGGTACCGGACCGAGCGGTGCTGCGCTCGCCGATATCCGCGACAAGGCCGTCGCAACGTTCGCGAAGCTGGTGACCGCCGACCCCCAGCAGTCCGCGTTCTACGAGGACCGGCGTCGCTTCTTGAGCGCGCTTGCCGTGGCGGTCCGCCGTTCGGACGCGGCGTCCGCGACAGGTAACCGAACGCAGTCGATCGCTGACCTCGAGCGCCTTGCGTACGAGGCCGCGCAGCGCGGCGACGTCGCGGAGCTGAAGCGCCTTGCCGGCGAGATCCTCGCGCAGCAGGCGACGGAGGGTGCGAAGACAACGACGGCCGCGATGGACGCCGGGCCCACCGGCGTCGCCTCGCTCGGCGGCTGTCCGGTAGACCTCGGCGCGCCTTTCGCGCCCGAGGTCGTTGCGCGCGCCCGGACACTCGGGTTGGCGGTCGTGATGATGCAACCGGACCCGCAAGCCGCCCCACTCATCGACTACGTCACGGCGCGCATCACGCAGCCCGGGCTGCAGGCGGTCGAGAGCGAGTTCGAGGGCACCATGAGGATCGAGGCCCTCGTCGACAAGTCCACATTGCCGTCCGAGATTGCGGAATCCGCGAAGACGCTGGTCGCGCAATTCGTCCACCAGACGTTCGTGAATTCCGGAGGCGCGCGATACAGCCCGCCCTTCGCGGCAGAGGCGGTGCTCGTCGAGGACTTCACCGAAGGCACGGAGCCCGCGAATCACGCACTCGCGGAGGCGCTCGGGATCGGCGGACGACGCGGCCTCGCCCGCGAGGACATCGAGACGGCGCTCCTCGCGAATGCTGCGGCCGTGCTGGAGGAGCAGCTCGGTCTCGACCCGAAAGAGCACAAGCTCGTGTGCACGCCGCCCGACGTCTACGCGCGGTTCGGCCGCGAGTGCGGCTGGGGGAAGCAGCAGCAGTGGACGCACCTCGACGGCTACCAGGTGCTGAAGAACGGGCGCCTGCGGGCCCTCGTCGGCGGCGACGTCCGCTACGGCGGGGTCACCGACCTGACGAGCATCGGCGCCTCGGACAAGCGCGACTCGGTCGTTGCGCGCTTCGCGGTCGTGCGGCGGGCGCGGCTCGTTGCGCGCTGGCGGTGATTCATACGGCTCCAGGAGCATAGCCTGCGTTGCGGATCGTTGTGTGTCCGTGAGCTCGCCCGTGAAAGACACATTGATTCCCTCTCCGCTGCACCGCTGATCGTCCACCAAGAGAGAAACGCCGTACTCGCAGAGCATTGATTCGAGATCGGCGAGGCACCCGCGAGGCAGCGCGACGTGTCGGGGGAGATCCTCCGCGCAGGCGATCACTCGTGGGGTTAGGGCGGTCGTCCGCCATCGGTCCATACGCCCTCTACGCCAACTCGGGACTGCGGTTCCAGGCATGCGATCCGCGGGGTTGACGCGGCCCGTTGGTGAGAGAGTTGGGTCTCTAGGGGTCGAACCTCGCGCCCACCGCGTGCTAGGGTTTGGGTCGCGAGTAGGCGAGGAGCTGGATGATCACGCGAACGAATGCAGCAGACGGATCGGAGATCGACGATCCCCGTCTCGACGAGGTGCTCAGGCGACTCGTCGATGCATACCGTCCAGAGACGATCTACCTCTTCGGCTCATACGCCCGCGGCGATGTCGGCCCGGACAGCGACTACGACATCATGGTCGTGGTGTCGGATGATGCCCCGCCGGAACGTAAGCGCAGTAGGCTGGCCTACGAACGCCTTTGGGGTACCGGTATCGCCGCAGACGTCCTTGTCTGGACCCGGACGCGATTCGACAGTCGGTTGCCTCTTCGAGCCTCGTTGCCGGCAACCGTGCTGCGGGAGGGCAGGCTCCTCTATGCCGCATGATCCTATCCGGATCGCGGACGTCCGGAGTTGGATCCACAAGGCGGCGCGGGATCTCCTCGCTGGCGATCACGAGCGCGCTGCCGACCCGCCGATTCTGGAAGACGTAGTCTTCCATGCGCAGCAGGCCGCGGAAAAAGTCTTGAAGGGCTTTCTCGCGTGGCACGATCGTCCGTTTCGGAAGACTCACGATCTGGTCGAAATCGGGCACGCATGCGTGGCAATCGACGCCTCATTGGAGCCGGTGATCCGGGAGGCCGCCCCTCTCACCGAGTACGCCTGGAAGTTCCGGTATCCCGGCGATCCGGAGGAGCCGACTACCGCCGAAGCCGATGACGCGATGTTGAAGGCGCGAGCGGTCTACGAGGCGATCCTCTCTCGCCTCCCCAACGACGTACGACCGTAGGGGGTAGGCGGTTCTTGGCCGTCACGGGGCCGCCATCGCCAGGTTGCGAGATCGACCTCGGCCATGGCGCAATGGCTCGGCTTGGTTTTCCGCACGCCTATCTACCTTGCCTCGATGGTGGCTGGGTGCGTCAGGATGCGCCGGTCGCCTGCTCACTCCGGGGGTGGGCCCTGCCGACGCGACCGGTTTGCGTGCGGGCGGTCGTTCTCACATGCTGCGTTCGGCAATCGTGGCGGAAACGAGGCACGACGAGGATCCGAAGCGTCTCCTGACCGAGGAGGAGCTGAACCGCCTTCAGGTGACGACGCTTCAGTACTATCTGCACGAGACGAATCCGGCGACGGGCCTCACCCGCGACAAGACCGACCCGGCGGCGCCGGCCAGCATTGCGGCCGTAGGGCTCGCCCTCGCGACCATTCCGATCCTCATCGAGCGCGGCGTCATCTCCCGCGAGTTCGCTCCCGAGATCGCGGCGCGGACGTTGCGGTTCTTCCGCGACAGTCCGCAGGGACCCGAGCCGGATGCCACCGGGCATCGCGGCTTCTATTACCACTTCCTCGACATGAAGACCGGTCGCCGCGCTTGGAACTGCGAGCTGTCGACGATCGACTCGGCGTTCCTTTTTGCCGGGATGCTCACGTGCGCCGCCTACTTCGACGCCGACACGAAGGAGGAGGCGGAGGTCCGCCGGCTGGCGGACGAGCTCTATCGGCGGGCGGACTGGCAGTGGGTGCTGCGCGGGCGGCACGACCGTGTCCCACGGCTGGCGGCCGGACACGGGCTTCATCACGTACACCTATGCGGGGTACGACGAGGCGCTCCTCCTCTACCTGCTCGGCCTCGGCTCGCCGACGTTCCCGCTGCCGCAAGAGAGCTATGCCGCGTACTGCTCGAGCTACCAGTGGAAGCAGATCTACGGCCGCGAGGTGCTGTACTCTGGACCGCTGTTCACGCACCAGCTCTCGCACCTCTGGATCGATTTCCGCGGCATCCGGGACGCGTTCATGCGCGACCACGGGAGCGACTATTTCGAGAACACCCGGCAGGCGACCTATATCCATCAGGAGTACGCGCGGCGGAATCCGCTCGAGTTCGCCGGCTACGGCGAGCACTGCTGGGGCATCACCGCGAGCGACGGCCCCGGCTTCGAGACCCGGCGGGTGAACGGGATCGAACGCGAGTTCTACGGCTACCACGCGCGCGGTGCGCCCTATGGTCCCGACGACGGCACGGTCTCGCCGTGGGTCGTCGTCGCCTCGCTGCCGTTCGCGCCGGAGATCGTGATCCCCACCATTCACGCCATGACCGATCTCGATCTCGGTGCGACGAAGCGTTACGGGTTCAAGCCGTCGTTCAACCAGACGTACGCGGTGCCCGAGAGCCCGACCGGCTGGTGGGTCACGCCCTATCACTTCGGCGTCGATCAAGGTCCGGTGATCATCATGATCGAGAACTACCGCACCGGCTTGATCTGGCAGATCATGCGTCGCTGTCCGTACGTCGTGGCGGGGCTGCGCCGCGCCGGGTTTCAGGGCGGCTGGCTGTGAGCGATCGCCGGACCGAGCGCGCCGGGTGATCTCACGCCGGCGCCGTGCGCGAGGCGGTGAACTCCGACGGCGCGTGTCCGAGCCGGACCTCGACCCGGCTGACCGAGCCGTCGGTCCCGTCCCACGGCGGCGTTCGTCTGGACCATCGCCAGCGCGGGCTCCCGGCGCAGCGCTGAGATACGGTACGAATCCCCGTCGGGGACGTTCTGATTGCGGCTACTTGGAAACTCTTTGAGAGCTCGAGGGGAGCTCGTTTTCTTTCGCAAGCTCCTGGTGTGGTCGACGCCGATTCTCGGGGGCGAGTGCGAACACGGCCCGTCGACTCGTCTCGCGGGGAGACCATGATCGCCCTCCGGGATCCAGCAATGCCGGATCGGGAGGACGTCCGGCGACTCGCCGACGGGATGGATCGGCAGAGTTTCCCCCGCCGATCGGCCACTCGGATCGTCGATGGTGAGCAACCGCGCCGGCCCGTACTCGACGCGCGCGCGGATGCGGGGCACGCAGCGTTCCGGCGGCAGCGCGAGGCCGCTCGTGTCACACGGCCCCGGGTTGGCGCTATCCGAGATGCCGTCGGCCGACACGCCCTCCGTCGCCGCCGCGGGCATAGCGCTCGATTCGTGCAACGGAGCGGCATGCACGCTCGCAGTCAGCAACGCGATTGTGACGATCGCGGCGAGCGTCGAGACCGTCCGGTGCCAGGAAATCGCGAGGCGATGACGACCGCCGTCACGACGACACGCCGCCATCGCGTGGCGATCGTCGGTTGCGGGCACGACGGTGAGGAGCTGGTCGCGCTGCGACTGCGCGAGCTCATCCTCGGCCGGATAGAACTTCTGCTCGGCTTCGAGCACCTCGAAATAGTTGGCGAGGCCAGTGCGATAGCGGAGCAGCGACAAATCGGCCGCCGCGGCGAGCGCCTGGACTTGTCGCTCCTCGGCCGAACGCTGCTCGACGAGCCGGCCGCCCTGGATGATCGGCCCGCTCACCTTGCCTGGGGCGCTGACGAACGTCACGCCGTCGAGGTCGATACGGATCGGCCCGTCGTGCATCTCGTCGCGCAGCCTCGCCCGGCACCGCGCCAGCTCGTCCACCAACGGTCCGGAGAGGCGTCCTTCGAGAACGAGCAGCGTCTGGCCGGATCTCGAAAGCGTTCGCAGGCGGAGCATGTCGTCATTGTCCTCGGAGTCGTCCTTTCGTGTGTTCTCAGGAGCAACGATCGGGCCGCGTGACGCCGAATCGGTTAGCGGCGAAGACGTACGATTCCCGGAGGTGTTTCGCGTCCGATCAGCGACGCCAGGCGCGCGTGACGACGTCCATTCGACACGCGACGACATGTCGGCACGAGCACCGCGCTTCAAATCCCACGATACTGGCGCTTTCGGCAGCAGTACGCGACGTGCCGGCGCGCGTTTCCCGGCCAGGCTTCCGCAGCGCCGACCGAACACCCGTCTCGGGCCGGCAACGAACTTCTCCAGCATCCCGTGCACTGCGGTCCTGATCAGCTCCGTGGTCGGTGCGGCGATCATCGAAGCCTTGGCGTCGCTCGGTCTGCGCTATCCGGAGGTCGGCAAGGACAAACTGAGGGAGCTCGCGACCGTCAAGCGAACGTTGCTCGCCCGCCGGCGGTGATCTTACCCACGTTCGCGGGTTCAGTGCGGTTGACATTAGCTGATAGAGCTATAAGTCACTCCGCGAGTGATCATGCGGGGCCGTCCGGGATGCCTGAGGGAAAGACTTGCCCGAGGTCGGTCGAGGACGCCCACCGGATGATGGATGAGCACGACATTGCGACCACGGTCCGGTCGGTGTCGACGCCACGGGTCCACCTCGATGCGAGCAAGAATGCCGAAGCGCTGTTTCCAAAACTCGCAGACCGGTCAGACAAGGAGACAACATGACCCGGATCGACGTCCCCGTGCTCATCGTCGGAGGAGGCGGCGCCGGACTCACGGCCTCCATGCTGCTGTCCCAGCTCGGCGTGGAGACGCTGCTCGTGAGCGCGCTTCCCACGACGTCCGTGCTGCCGAAGGCGCACGTGTTGAATCAACGCGCCATGGAGATCTTCACCGACGTCGGCGTCGCCGCCGAGATCTACCGGCGCGGCACGCCGCCGGAACAGATGCGTTACAGCGCGTACTACGTGGGTCTCGCCGGACCTGATCCGGCCTACGGCCGGCAGCTCGGACGCATGGAGTCCTGGGGCGGCGGCGGTCTCGATCTCGACTGGGCCGCTGCGAGCGCGTGTCGTCAGACGAATCTCCCGCAGATCCGGCTCGAGCCGATTCTGAAGGCACGGGCCGAGGCGCTCGCGCCCGGGCGCATCAAGTTCAACACGGAGCTCCTCGGTCTCGAGCAGGACGCCGACGGCGTGACGGCGATGGTGCGGGACAAGACGTCCGGCACGGACTCGGTCGTCCGGGCACGATATCTGGTGGCCTGCGACGCAGGACGGACCGTCGGTAGGAAGCTCGGCGTCGAGCTCCAGGGCGCCCGCGACGTGATGCGCATCGTGTCGGTGTACATGACAGCCGACCTGTCGCGCTGGGCCCGCGATCCCGATGTCCTGATCCGCTGGCTGTGGGTCCCGAGACGCGGCGTTTTCGCGACGCTCGTGCCGATGGGGCCCGACCATTGGGGTCCGCAATCCGAGGAGTGGGTGTTCCACCTCAACTACGAGAACGACGACACCCGCGCGATCGACGACGCGCAGGTGATCGCCGACATGAAGGATACCCTCGGCCTGCCGGATCTCGACGCCAAGGTCCACGTCATCAGCCGCTGGGCCTTCGAGGGCATCCTGGCGGATCGCTTCCAGGTCGGTCGCGTCTTCATGGTGGGCGATGCCGCCCATCGACATCCGCCGACGGGCGGGCTCGGACTCACCAGCGCCGTCCATGACGCCCACAACCTCTGCTGGAAGCTGGCGGCGGTCCTGGCGGGTCATGCGGGTGAGGATCTGCTCGCGACCTACGAAGCCGAGCGCCGCCCCGTCGATGGCCGCAACGTGCAGCGCTCGATGGAGAACGGCATGAACCACGTCGTCGTCGGTCAGGCGATGGGATTCGAGCGCGGCGCCAGTGCCGAGGACAACCTGGCCGGCCTCAAGCGGGCGCTCGGCGACGCGCCGGCGGACGTCGCTCACCGCCGGCGCGCGCTCGCGGCGATCGCTACGCAATCGATGGAGTTCCGCGAGCACAACGTCGAGTACGGCCAGCGGTATGCTTCGTCGGCGATCATCGACGACGGCACGCCCGAGCCGCCAGCACTCGACGACATCCGACTCTACGTCCCGAGCACGCGACCGGGAGCACCGCTGCCCCATGCCGAGGTCGAGGATCTCGACGGCGCCCGCCACGCCCTCATGAGCCTCGTGCAGCCGGGGCAGTTCCTCCTGATCGCCGGCGAAGACGGTGGCCGCTGGTGCGCCGCCGCCTGTCAGCTCGCCGAGACCGCAGGCGTCCCGCTCCGCGCCGTTCGGATCGGGCACCTCGATGGCGACTATCGCGATCCGCGCTGCACGTGGCTTCGCCACCGACAGATCGGCCCAGAGGGCGCCGTGCTGATCAGGCCCGACCGCTTCGTCGCCTGGCGGAGCACCGGAGCGTCGGCCAACCCCCGGGCGGACCTCGGGGCTGCGCTGGCGAGGATTCTATGCCGCCCGATCGCCTGAACACTGCCCGTCGAACGTCCGCGAAACGTCGGCCTCGCGGCACCCGTGCGACGGCCCGCCTGTCGGTGGCGCCGGAGCAGGACGGGCGTGAGCGCATCCTCACCGCGGCGATCCGTGCGTTCTCCGAGGTGGGCTACGCCGGGACCAGCACGGCCGGTATCGCCCGCGCCGCAGGCGTGACGCAGCCGCTCGTGCATCATCACTTCGGCTCCAAGGAAGGCCTGTGGCGGGCTGCAATGGACGTGCTGTTCTCCAATGTCCCGCGCGTGGTCACCCCTACGACCGAATACTCGCCTCCCGAGACGCTCATGCAGATGGTCGAGCGATTCGTCCGCTTCGTCGCCGCGCATCCGGAAGCCACCCGTGTCGTTGCGCGCGAGGGCACGGCGCCGAGCCCGCGACTCGACTATCTTCTGAAGCGGTATCTGCACCAGCCGTTTCGCGAGGTGGTCGATCTGTTGCGCGCGGCGCAGGGCGCCGGCGTCATCGCGCCGGACGTTCGCCCGGAGCTAGTGTTGTTCCTGATCCTCGGAGCCGGCAGCCATCTCTTCGACGTCACCGCACTCGCGCAGCGGAGCTTCGGCATCGACACGACCGCGGCGCGGACATCCGACGCCTTCGTCCTGCTGATGCGCACATTGCTCGAACGGGGCCTCTTTCGGAGAACCACATGATCAAAGTCGACGACATCGCCTTCGTGCGATTCAACGCCCCCGATCTCGATGTGATGGAAGCCTACCTCCTGGATTTCGGCCTGGTGCGCGCCCATCGCGACGCCGAGACCCTCTACATGCGGGGCGTCGATCGCGACCCGTTCTTCCACGTCACGCACCAGGGTGAGCCTGGGTTTGCGGGCGTGGCCTTCGAGGCGCGCTCACTCGGCGACCTCGAAGCTCTGGCCACCCAAGAAGGCGCGGCGATCGAATCGCTCGATGGTCCAGGCGGTGGCAAGCGCATCCGATTGAAAGACCCGGACGGTTTCAACGTCGAAGTCGTGGCGGGACGCGACCCCCTCCCCGCGTTACCGATTCCGGCCGGTGCTCCGACCAACGACGCGCGAGGCACGCCGCGCCGCAATCACCTCAAACGGGTCGCGAGCGGCCCCGCCCACGTGAAGCGGTTGGGGCATTGCGTGCTCAACGTCTCGGACTTCCGTGTCAGCGAAGCCTGGTACAAACAACGCCTGGGGTTCATCACCTCCGACGAAATCAAGCTCTCGCCCGAACTCGCGCTCGGCGCGTTCCTGCGCTGCGACCGCGACGACAGTCCAGCCGACCATCACACGCTCTTCCTTCTGGGTACGGGCACGGCAAAATTCAATCACGCGGCCTTCGAGGTGCTCGACCTGGACGACCTCATGGTGGTCATGACTACCTGAGAGCGAAGTCGCATACGCACCAGTGGGGCGTCGGCCGTCACGTGCTCGGCAGCCAGATCTTCGACTATTGGCGCGACCCGTGGGGCCACACGCTGGAGCATTGGACCGACGGCGATCTGCTGACCGCAAGCTGGGGTTCACGCGAAGCGACGATCCAGGAGTTGGTCGGGGTGCAATGGGGGATGCCCATGCCGTCCAACATGGAGTGAGGGCGAGCGTCACGCGCCATGGCCGTCAACGTCGTTCGCTTCCAGCACGAGGATCGCGTCCGGTGGGGTGTCATCCGGGGTGACGTCGTCACCCCGGTCGCGGGTGAGTTCCCGACCACCGGTGAATTCATCCGTCATGCGTCCGCGACCCGTCCCTTGACCCTCGACGCCGCCGCGCTCGATGCGAGGGACGTGAGGATCCTTTCGCCGGTGACCCGGAACCAGCAGTTCGTCTGCCTAGGCGCCAACTACCGCCAGCACATGATCGAGTCAGGGATGAACCCGGACGTGAAGTCCTTCAATATGGTCTTCACCAAGGCGCCGAGCTGTATCGTTCCAGCGGACAGCGACGTCGTCCGTCCGCGCGGCGTACGCTTCCTCGACTACGAGATCGAGCTCGGGCTCGTAGTGCGGCGAGAGATAACGGCCCCCACCGTGGTGACCGGCGCCGACCTCCATGCGTTCATCGCGGCGGTCGTCATCGTGAACGACTACTCGGCACGCGACATCCAGATTCCGCAGATGCAGTTCTACAAGGGCAAGAGCTTCCGCACGTTCGGGCCCGTCGGCCCGCACCTCTGCATGCTCGAGCCCGGGGACATGGGGGCGCTCGCGGATCTGCAACTCACCCTTACGGTGAATGGCGAGACGCGCCAGAGCGACAGCACGCGGAACCTCGTCTACGGTCCAGCCGAGACGCTGACGGAACTCTCCGGCGTGCACGACCTACACCCCGGTGACCTCATCGCGACCGGCACGCCGGCCGGTTGCGCGCTGTCGATCCCTTCGCCGATGATGCAGCGGCTCGGCGCGCTGCTGCCGGAGAAGAAGAAGTGGGATCTCTTCATGGCCGTCCAGGCCAAGCGCGCACAGTACCTGAAGGCGGGCGACGTGGTGGAGGCATGCATCCAGAGTTCGGATGGCGCGATTGATCTTGGCTTGCAGCGCAACCGGGTAATCGTCGAGAGTTGAAGCCTGAAGGAAGCGCTTTGCTTGATCGAGATCAACCGAAAGGACTGAACGTTGGCCAATGTAGGAAGGTTGATAGAGTCTCCTGTCCAAGTTCTTTTGTAAGCTGCGGGGCCCGAACCACGAGTGAAAGGAGCGGTGTTTCCGCGCTCGTCGCGCGTACCGTCGCGACCTTCGGCCGACTCGATCTCGCGTTCAACAACGCCGGAGTCATGATCCCGCCGAGCGATGCGGCCGACGAGCCCGCCGAGAACTTCAACCGTGTCGACGCAATCAACCTTCGCGGTGTCTGGTCCTCCATGAAGCACGAGTTGCGACAGATAGTCGCGGAGAGCGATTGACAGGGTTATCTTTTAGGATAACTCTAGACGCGTGGCCGATATCTTCTGGGGGCGGTGGCAGGTCGACCACATCTCCCGCCGCCATGGAGTGTCCCAGACGGATTTCGACACGGCTTGGCATGACCCCAATAAGCGCGATCTCAACGAGAAGTGGCACCGGGCACACGGGCCGTACTACGTCAGCGTGGGATGGGCTCGCTTGGGGAAGCCTCTCAAGATGGTTTGGCGGTGGCAAGGGAGCGCCGTGTGGCCGATCACCGCGTTCTTTCCGCGTCCGCCGGGCCGGCGTTCACAGCGGCGCGGACAACGACGCAACTTCGGAGACGATGATGCCGATTCGACGATATCGAACGGACCCCCGGAGCGACACGCAGCGAGGCGCTGACGAGGAAGCTCTTGCTGCCTTCGAACGCGGCGAGTTTCTGCGGGTAGAGCCGGCGATCGAACGGGCGGCGATCCACTTCGTGACAAGCCGCCAAGCGGAACGACGCAGCCTCGCCGCGAGCCTGGGCATCCGCCTCGGCTGGCTACGACGCAGCCACGGCATCCCGCAGCGGCAGCTCGCGCGCGTGCTCGGAACGAGCAAGAGCAACATCAGTCGCTTGGAGGGCGGACAGAGACGGTGGCTTGACGGTGGAAAGGCTGATCGCAATCGAAGATGCGATCCGATCTCTGGCCGGTCGAACGGCCGTAGCGGCGCCAGACACAGGTCTTATCCGCGTCGAACCTCTCGGTCGGTTTCGAAACCCCGGGGATTCCCTGGAGGCGGCGGCATGAAGACTCATCTCTCGGACGACGGACTCCAGGCCGCAGCGGTGGAACTGACCGGCTGGTTCAGGGGGATGTCGTTGGCCTTTGGAGCTCTGCATGTTTCGATTGGTCGACGAGTCCGGAACATCGCGACGCGGCGATCCTCGAAACCTTGTCTCGTAACGCGAAGGTGATCCTCGATGCGCCGGTAGATTCGAAGGGCGATCTCTACAAGCCGCTCACGCTAGCGCTCACCGCCGCTTGCCGCCGGCACGGTGTCGTTCCCGCCGACAAGCATTGGCTGGCTGCGCTTCGGAACCGTACAAGAACTCCGGCGTCGCGTCGCATCCGCCGACGGTGGACAGTTCGCTCTGCCTATCGGTACTCCGGCGTCCATCTTCAAGGATCTCTTCTGCGAAGCGCTCGTTCACGCCGGCGTGACGGACCGCGCTACGATTCTCGTCGAGGACAACCGACGCGCGTCGCTCGGCCTGGCGATCAACTGGGGGCTTCGGTTCCTCCTCGCCTATGCGGCCGAGATGCGGCCAGCGCGGCTCGATGGCCACGCTCGCGAAGTTCGCGATCTCCGATGGGTCCACTCGCTTATCGCCGAACCGCCAGCGCCGGCGCGACTTAGGCGGCGCGCTTCACGATCATAAGTAGCTGGAAGCGCGGGAATAATAAGGTTCAAATCCCGTCGGGGACGCTTGTACTCCACTACGGCCATCGAGGTCTGTCATTCCGTCAACACTGAGGGCTGGCTTCGAGGTCGCGGTCGCCCTGGGTTCATCGCAAAGGCGGGTGCGCGTCTCTGTGTCAGCGGTTCTGGGAACCCGACGTAGCCACACACTCGGAGGAGATCCCGAGCGCCTCGTTGTGGAAGATCGGGACGAGCGGGTAGCACTCGAGCATCCGCGCGCCTAGGAAGTACAGCGGGAATTGCGGGCCGGGGACGTTCGTGGCCACGAGGTTGAAGGGCTGGGAGGCCACCGCGAGCCGCGTCACCTGGCTGAGGAGTGTGGTGAAGCTCCAGTCGGTGATCTCCTCGAGTACGCGGCCGCCTCGTCCGCAATCTCCGGGTTCGCGGTTGGCCACGGCACGAGCTTGAAAACGCGCCCGGATGGCTCGATGGTGCGGCGGAGGAGAGTGCGCCGTGTTTGAGAACGTCCCGAGCCGAACGGCCGAAGCCGTGTGCCTGATGCGGGCCTTCGAGCATGCGCGCCCGAAGGGGCCGCGCGTCGTCGACGACCCCTACGCGCACTGGTTCCTGCGACCGCTGGCGCGTGCCGCCATCGCCTACGAGGGCGCGGGCCCGGATCTCGGGCGCTACACCGACTGGGCGACGGATGGTCTGCTGCAGTTCGTCCTCGCCCGTCATCGCTACATGGACGATGCGCTCGCACGCGCACTGCGCGGGAAGGTCGAGCAGGTCGTCCTGCTCGGCGCGGGATACGACATGCGGGCCTACCGCTTCGCGAAGGCGCTGCGCGAGCGGCCGCTCTTCGAGGTCGACCATCCGGCCACGAGCGGCCGCAAGGCCAGCATCGTCGCCCGGCACGCCGCGGAGTTGCCGGCGGCCGACGTGCGCCGCGTCGCGGTGGACTTCGAGACCCAGTCCTTCCGCGATGAGTTGCGCAAGGCCGGCTTCCGCGAGCGCCGCAAGACGTTCTTCGTGTGGGAAGGCGTCGTCGATGTACCTGACGCGCACCGCGGTGAAGAAGACGCTCGAGACCCTGCGCACCATGAGCGCTCCCGGTTCGCAGGTGGTCCTGGATCTCTGGTTCCTGCCCGACGAGCACGACCTGAGATCGGCGGCGCGGCGCTTCTCTTCGAACTTGCTGGCGCTGCTCGGCGAGCCGGTGACCTTCGGCCTGCACCCCGAGGACGCCGGGCCGTTCTTCGACCGCCTCGGCTTCCGCCTGCAGGACGTCGCCGACGCCGGCGTCCTGCGGCAGCGCTACTTCACGCCGACGACGCACATCTATCCGACCAACTACGTCGTCTGCGCCGTCACGCGGCCCGGGCGTCTGCCGCGCCGGTGAGGGCGCTGCGGGTCGAGATCACAAGGGTGCGTCGAAGTCAGTGGAGACATCAACAGTAGCGCACCGCGGCCGCCCCGTGGTGGCAGTCACCCGACGGTCCCCAGGTGCGCGTGGGGCTGCGCGTCGACCCTAAGATCGGACGCTGGCCGGCGCGGCCTGGCTGTGGTCTGGAGGTAGTGAACGCACAGCAACGCATGGCGACGAAGAGGCTGAAGACGAAGGGCTCGACACGGAATCGAATGCCGCGTGCCCGGCGACCGCGCGCCGTCGCACGGCCAGGCGGCGACGCCATCCTGCATCCGGACCTCGTGATCGGAGGGCTGAGTGAGCTCCTGCAGGGTGTCGCGAACCCCGTGGCGAACACGCTTGCCGACGTCGGTACCTATGTCGGACGCCCGCTCGAAGAGCTCTTCCCGGCGCCTGCGGCGGTGCCGGCGGTGACGGTGACGACGCGCTGGCGGGTCGGCGGCCTCGTCAGCGAAGATCTCGTGTTTCGTTCCCTGCACGTGCCGCTCGAGCCGAAGTTCCGCCGGAGGTATCTCCGGGACTACCGCGAAACGCGCCGCGTCTATGCGCGTCGCATCCGGCCGGCCGCCGCCCGCCGTCGCCCGCGCCTCCTGTATCTGCACGGCTACCTGCAGCCCGAGACCTTCGTCGAAGAGCTCGCGCTGCTGACCACGATGGCGCTGCAGCTCGACGTCGAGGTCATCCAGATGCAGCCGCCCTATCACGGCCGCCGTGCGCCACGGGCTTCGCGCTTCAGCGGTGAGTTCTACTGGACGGCCGATCTGGTGCGCAGCTTCGAGGCGCTACGCCAGACACTGCTCGACGCGCGGACGTTGCTCGGGTGGCTGCTCGCGAAGGATGCCCGGCCGGTCGGAGTGGCGGGACTGAGCCTGGGAGGCGCCCTGACGTTGAGCCTGGCTTGCCTCGAAGAGCGCTTCGCGTTTGCCGTGCCGCTCGTCGCGCACATGGACCTCGCCGCCCTGGTCAGTGACGCGCCGGTGCTCACGGGGATGCGGCACGACCTCAAGTCCTTCGGTTGGCGCAAGAAGCAGTTCGACGACTTCGTGCGAGGCGTCGGGTGGTACGAGCTGCGGCCGAAGCTGCCGGCGGACCGTGTGCTCATGATCGCCGCCTCGGAAGATCGCTTCTTCGATCCGCGCCTCGTCCGCCAGTTGTGGAGGCGCTGGGGCAAGCCCGCGATCCACTGGTACCCCACGAGTCACATGGGTTTCCTGACGCACCTGCCGGAGGTGTTGGGTGTGATGCGCGAATTCATCGACCGGCGGGCGATCGGATAGACGCTGCGCGGAGCATCCGCATCTCGTTGGTGCGCGGCGACCAGCACTTTCGCTACTGCCTGAGCGACGTCGCTCTTGCGAGACGGGCATACGGAGCTGATCTGAGCGGGTCACCGCCTCTTCAGTGCGCGTGATTTGCTGCGCAGTTGGGTTTGTGCCGGCTCTGGGCGAAGACGGCCCCGCAAGGCATCTCTCCGCGCAGCATCGTCGTGCCGGAGACCCGAGGGCGGGCGCAGGCCGCCTAGGTCCATGTTGGGCCTAGCTCCGCGCGTCACGGACATCGTCGTCGGTTCTCAATTTCTGGAACAACGAGCTTTTTTTTGCGGTCTCGCGAATCAATCTGGCCCCGGTCGATTGCCGGCGATCCGTGCGCACCGATTGCCCGGGCGGTGCGCAAAATGCAGGTAGAGTTTTCTATCGACGATACGCCAACGGTTCGGTCGTCACCCACGACGACGGAGCAGAAAGGGTTCTTCCCATGGCCTTCAAGCGTCGCATCGACGTGTTGATCGTAGGTGCCGGGCCGGTCGGCATGACGGCGGCACTCGCACTCGCGCAGCAAGGGCGAGTCGAGCTGGAGATCGTGGACGAGGCCGAAGCCCGGGCCGGGCTCAGCTATGCCCTCGCCCTACACCCTTCCACGCTCGCGATCTTGAGCGATCTGGGCGTGGCCGACCGGCTGATCGCTCAGGGCAACCCGATCGAGCGAATCGCGGTCTACGACGGGAGGGAGCGGAAGCTCGAGCTGCGCGTCGCCGACCTCGGGGGTGCCTTCCCGTACGTGCTCGTGCTTCCCCAGAGCGCGATCGAAGACGCGCTCCTCGAGGCGCTCGAGAAGCACAAGGTGCGAGTCCAGTGGAACCATCGCCTGCGGCACCTCGATGCCCGCGGAGAGGACTCGGTCCTGTGTCAGGTGGATCAGCTCGGCAAGGAGTCGGGGGGCTACGGCGTGTCCAAGATGGAATGGGTCGTCGACCGCAGCTTCGAGCGCAAGGTCTCGTTCTTGATCGGGGCGGACGGCCACGGCTCGCTGGTGCGGCGCCAGCTCGAGATCGAACGACACTCGATCGACGACTCCGGGCGTGTTCGCCACCTTCGAGCTGAGCACGAGCCCCGATCCGTCGAACGAGATGCGCATCACGTTCGCCGCGGGCACTCGCAACGTGTGGTGGCCGCTGCCCGGCCAGCGAGCCCGCATGAGCTTCGAGATCGAGGAGGAGCAGGTCACTTCGCTCGCAGAGCGCCGCAAGAGCCGCTTGCCGTCGTTCGTACCTTGGCGATCCCAAGAGCTCGATGCCGGACGGCTGAACGAGCTGGTCGCGGCTCGGATGCCATGGCTCGCGCCCCCGAGCGGCGAGCTGATGTGGTCGGTGGCCCTGCGCTTCGAGCGAGCGCTCGTCGAGCGCTTCGGACGCGGCCGCGCGTGGCTGGCCGGCGATGCCGCGCATCTCGCGTTCCCCTTCGGGGTGCACAGCATGAACGCGGGGATCCACGAAGCACGTAACCTCGCGAGCCGCATCGGTCGGGTGCTGGCGGGCGAGCGCGCAGCCGACTCGCTGGAAGAGTACGGGCGCATGTGCACCGCCGAGTGGCGCACGCGGCTCGGATTCGACGGCGAGCCCGTGGTGGCACCGAGCGCCGATCCATGGGTGCGCGAGCGGGCCCGCGCGATCGTGGAGTCGCTACCGGTGATGGGCAGCGACGCCGAGCGGCTGGTCCAGACCCTGGGAATCACCCTCGCTCCGCCCGTGTAGCCGAGCCTCGAGGTTCAGCTCGGACGGTCTCGGCGTCCAAGAATCATCCTATCCTGGTAATGAACTGCGACGGGTCGTTCTTCGTGGCCGGCGCGCTGAACCGCGCTTCCCAGCACACGCCGGACGTGTCGTTCTTCAGTTGCACGACTACCGTCGGCTGCTGGCTGAGCCCCAACGTCGGCATCTGGAGCGGCAAGCTCGATGAGCTGCTTGAGCCGCTGCCGGAACAACCTCTCGAGGTCCACCGAAAGGCGGCTGGCAGAATCGACTTGACCTCACGTTCAGAATCGCTGCCCTTCGACATCCGCTCGGCTGAGACTTGACCGTGCCCCGCACGCCAGTGTTGGGTACGTCTGAGGACGCGCATGGCGAACCCCGGTCGCTTCGAAGTCGTGATCATCGGTGGTGGGATTGCCGGCGCCTCGCTCGCCTATTTCCTCAGCCAACGCGGCGTGACGGACATCTTGCTCGTCGAGCGCGAGCCACAGCCCGGCTATCACGCGACGGGACGCAGTGCCGCGTCGGTGGTCGAGTGGGACCCCGTCCCCGCCTTACAGGAGCTCAAAATCCAAGGGGCGGCGTTTCTCCGTCGTCCGCCCGCCGATTTCTCCGAGCACCCGTTGCTCCAGCCGTCGGGCATTCTGGTCAGTTTCCAGGAGCCGCTGTGGAATGCCGTGCGACAGACGGTGCCGCTGTTGGCGGAGCGGGGGATCGCCGTGCAGGTCTTGTCGGGTTCCGAGTGCGTGGACAAGGTCCCGGTGCTGTCCCGAGACGACATCGACGGCGGCGTTTTTCTCTCCGAGGACGGACGCCTCGATGTGCACCAGCTGTTGTGGAGCTATCTGCGCCAGGCGAGTCGACGTGGCGTGCAGCATCGCTGGGGCGTGACGGTCGGAGGCATTCGGGTGCGCGGCGGACGCTGTCGTGCCGTGCTGACGAGTGCGGGAGAGTTCGAGACGCGGTGGGTGGTCAACGCGGCGGGCGCCTGGGCCGCCGCGATCGGAGCGGTCGCCCACGCCACGCCGGTTCCACTCACCCCGCATCGGCGCACCATCGTCACCTTTGCGACACCCGGCGGCCTGGACATCCGGAGCTGGCCGTTGGTCCACAATGAATCGCAGCGGCTCTATTTCGCCCCCGAGTCCGGCGGTGTGCTCGCGTGCCCGATGGACGAGGAGCCGATGGCGCCTTGCGACGCGCGGCCGGACGAGGTGACGATCGCGGGAACGATCGAGCGCCTGCAGCGGCTCGCCCCGCGTCTGGTTCCCACCGCGCTGCGGCGCTCGTGGGCAGGACTGCGCACCTTCGTGCCTGATCGTGTGCTCGTGGTTGGCGAAGATCCGCTGGTCCAGGGTTTCTTCTGGCTCGCTGGTCAAGGCGGGTGCGGAATCGAAACGAGCGGCGCGGTCGGTCAAATCGCCGCGGACCTGCTGCTCACCGGCCGCACGGAACGGTTCGACGCCGCAGCCCTTTCGCCGGCTCGATTTCGGTAGCGTGCCCTATCGACAACCGCGGCCGGTGTGGCAACCGGATTCGCCGCTTGCCCGCAACAGCGACGACGTCAGCTACGCGACTGATTTCGATTCGCTGCATGATCTGTAGCGAACGCCCGTACAGGGCTAAACGTCCGACGTCGTGGTCGGAGAGCGGTGCTGTAAATGGGCGTCAGCTCTTCGTCTCGAGGCTCGCCTCGTTGGCCCGGATGAAGGCGTCGTGCCGTCGATGACTCGAGTGGACTTTTCCTTGGAGGCCGCAGCTCGTGGAGCTGAAAACGCACTCGAGTTCGCGTTCTGTCCGCTGGACTGGGCTGGACAGTGCGACCGCGAGGACCAAACTGCTCGCAGTCGTCATCTCAGGCGATCGTGCTGTCACGAGGTGGGGAACGGCGTCGGTGACGGGGCCACCGGCTCGTCACCGGTCATGGGGACGAAGCGCACGGGTATGACCCGTCGCACGCGGATGCCGTCGGCGGTGCGCTCGTGGACCTGCAGCTCCTGATCCGACGTCCCGACCGGGATCACGAGCCGCCCGCCCGGGGCGAGCTGCGCGAGCAGCGCCGGCGGCACCTCGGGCGGCGCGGCGGTGACGATGATCGCCGTGAAGGGCGCCGCCTCGGGCCAGCCGCGATAGCCGTCGCCGTGTCGCACGTGGACGCGGCCGTAGCCGAGCCGCTCGAGCGTGGCGCGGGCCCTCCGGGCGAGCGGCTCGACGATCTCGATCGTGTAGACCTCGGCGCCGAGCTCGGCGAGCACGGCCGCCTGATAGCCCGAGCCGGTGCCGACCTCGAGCACGCGCGCGCCCGGCCCGACCGCGGCGAGCTCGGTCATGAGCGCGACGATGTACGGCTGGCTGATGGTCTGCTCCTCGCCGATCGGCAGCGGGTGGTCGGCGTACGCCTCCTCGCGCCACCGCTCGGGCACGAACTCGTGCCGCGGCACGCGGCGCATGGCCGCGAGCACCGCGGATCGCGGATGCCGCGCGCGGCGATCTGCTCGTCGACCATGCGGTCGCGCGCGGCTGCGTACGAGTCGGTCGGCGGCAACGCGACCGCTGCGGGTGAGGTAGTCGTGTTGGCGACCCTCTCGTCCGAGGGCGTCGGCGCCGTGCAGCTCGCGAGGAACGCCGCCGCCAGGACGATCGTCGCGCGTCGCATCCCGTCAGGCCATGAAGCGGCTGCCGTTCACTCGAGTGCCACCCCGTGGATGTACCACGCCTCGTCACCTCTGCCTCGGCGAGCGCTCCGGGACGCCCGTCTCCGGCTCGTCGCGCTCCGCGGCGAGCAGCCGAAGGACGGGCCGGGCGATCTCAGGCTCGCGAGCCGCGGGAATGAGGTCGCTGAGGCTCTCGGGCACCCGCGCAAATTCACCGACCTCGGCGTAGCGCCACGCGTGTACGAGCCGTGTGGCCCCGATCTCGGGGAACGCATGCACGCGCGCCGATGCCGCCGGTTGATCGTCGAGCGGGAGCTGGGTCAGGACGGCAACTCTGGGACGGATTTCCCGGCGGTCGCAGCCTGCTCCCGGAGCGAGATGATGGCTGGGCGGAGCTGTTCGGGATCGCTCGCCATGGGCATCCAACCGTCGCCATACTGGACGGCGCGCGTGAGGGCGTGCGGCGGTGCGCCGCCGATGAAGATCGGTGGACGGGAAGGTCGTGGCAAAAAGACGAAGGGAGCAATCAGCAGGCACGGGAGCAGGACACTGCCCGACCTTGGCGCACTCCGGGCCGGAAGGCGTCGAGGATCGGGTCCGCTGACCCGCCGCCGGTGACGTAGGCGTACGACCCCACCCGCGCCCGCCGCGTTCGCCGAGATCAAAATTCGCTGCCAGGTAGGGTCACACTAGTCGTGGAATGCTAGAGGTCGATCATGACTGCAGCGACGCGTCCGATCATCGAGACGCGGTACGATCAGATGTTCCCGATCTTGCAGCCCGCCGAGATCGAGCGGCTGCGGCGCTTCGGCGAGCCGCGGACGTACGGCGCGGGCGAGCGGGTGGTCACGGCGGGCGAGCCGAGCCCCGGCATGATCGTCGTGCTGAGCGGCGAGCTCGCGGTCACCCAGCACAACGTGCTCGGACACGATCAGCCGATCGTCACGCACGGTCCGGGCGGCTTCATGGGCGAGCTCGCGCAGCTCTCCGGCCGGCCGTCGCTCGTGGACGCGCGGGCGACCACGGCGCTCGAGACGCTCGTCATTCCCTCCGGCGCGCCTCCGCGACGTCCTGGTCGCGGAGGCCGAGCTCGGCGAGCGCATCATGCGGGCGCTGATCCTCCGCCGCGTCGGTCTCCTCGAAAGCAGCGGCACCGGACCGGTGATCGTCGGCCACGCCGGACGACGGCCAGGTGCTCGAGCTCGCCGGGTTCCTCGCGCGGAACGGCCATCCGCACCTCACGCTCGACCCCGAGACCGACGGCTGCGCCCGGACGCTTGCTCGATCGCTTCCACGTCGAGCCGGCGGAGCTGCCGATCGTGCTCTGCGGCGACGGCACGCTGCTGCGGAACCCGAGCGAGATCGAGCTCGCGCGCTGCATCGGGCTCGTCCGCGCGATCGACCCGAGCAAGGTCTACGACGTCGCGATCGTCGGCGCCGGACCGGCGGGTCTCGCCGCCGCGGTCTACGCCGCCTCCGAGGGTCTCTCGGTCATCGTGCTCGACGCGCGCGCGTTCGGCGGCCAGGCGGGCGCGTCGGCGCGGATCGAGAACTATCTCGGCTTTCCGACCGGCATCAGCGGCATCGCGCTCATGGCGCGCGCCTTCAACCAGGCCCAGAAGTTCGGCGCCGAGATGGCGATCCCGGACGAGGTCGTGCGCCTGCGAGTGCCTCGAAGCACGACGACGGCGCCCGCTTCCAGCTGCATCTCGCCAACCAGGAGCGCGTGCGCTGCGCAGCCGTCGTGATCGCGAGCGGCGCCCAAGTATCGTCGCCTCGACCTCGCGAACCTCGGCGACTTCGAGGGCTCGGGCGTCCACTACTGGGCCTCGCCGCTCGAGGCGAAGCTCTGCGCGCGGGCAGGAGGTGGCGCTGGTCGGCGCCGGCAACTCCGCCGGCCAGGCCGTCGTGTACCTCGCGAGCCAGGTCGCCAAGGTCTGGCTGATCGTGCGCGGCCCGAGCCTCGCCGCGAGCATGTCGCGCTATCTGGTCGACCGCATCGCCGCGCTTGCCGAACGTCGAGGTGCTGCTGCGAGACCGAGGTCACCGCGCTCGAGGGCACAGCCGGGCGCGCTCGAGGCCGTCCGCTGGCGCCATCGCCCGTCGGGCCGGGAGACCCGGCGACCGATGCGGCATCTCTTTCTCTTCATCGGCGCCGACGCCCAACACCGCGTGGTTGTCGAAGTCCGACGTCGCGCTCGACGCCGAAGGGCTTCGTCTGCACCGGCGCCGACGTCGGCCGCGGGCGCCGCCCGCTCGAGACGAGCCGCGACGGCATCTTCGCGATCGGCGACGTCCGCGCCGGCTCGACCAAGCGCGTCGCCGCCGCCGTCGGCGAAGGCGCCCAGGTCGTCGCGACGCTCCACGCCTTTCTCGCCGACGCGCGAGCCAGCTCGCCGTCCGCACCGGCCACAGGAGGATCCCATGGCTGACGAATGTCCTCACATCGCGAGCATCCGCACCGTCACCCCGAGCGCCCTCGGCTGCGAGGAGTGTCTCGCGAGCGGCTCGCCCTGGGTGCATCTGCGGCTCTGCCGCACCTGCGGCCACGTCGGCTGCTGCGACAGCTCGCCGAACCCGCACGCCACCAAGCACTTCCACGCGACGCAGCACCCGATCATCGAGGGCTACGATCCGCCGGAAGGCTGGGGCTGGTGCTTCGTCGACGAGGTGTCGTTCGATCTCTCGGATCGCGCGACGCCGCAGCGCGGGCCGATTCCGCGCTGGGTGTGAGGCGGGTCGGCTATCGCTGCGTACCCAGCTCACGCCCCATGCGGTTGGCCGATTCGCGCGAGGAAACGTCGATCTTGGCGGCGAGCGCGTTCGTACCGTTAGAGCTTGAAGTGGAGCTCGAGCGTTTCGTCGGACATGCGGCGCAAACCCTGGAGACCGAGCTTTCGGACTTCGTAGACCACCTGTCCCCTCGTCTCGTTCTGCGCCACTCTGCGGCGCGGTTGTTGATGATCGGCGACCAAAACGGCGGTGGCCAAAAAGGACAACTCACCTACAGACGACGTCCCATGTCGAAGACCAGTTCGCGTGAGATTTTTCCGTCACGCATCTCGAAGATGTGCACGAGCCGCATCTCGACCTTCGATCCGACGGGAAAATGCCAATAGCCGTCGCGGATGACCTCGAAGGTCACGAGGCTGTCGTCGACCACGCGATCTTCCGTCGCGAAGCGTTGCAGGAACGTGAACTTCACGTCTCGCATCGACGCCCAGAGCTGCGGTAGTTCTCGGCTACCGCGTCCTTACCGGAATAGGAACGATCGAGGCCGTTGAGCGCCGGCGCCTCCCAGACGATATCGTCCGTGTACAGCTCGAGCGCGGCGGCCACCTCGTTTTCGGCCTCGCTGTGGAAGTGCTCTTCGACACACGCGAGGTTCTCCGCGATGCGATCTCGTCCAAGGTCGTCCCTCTCTCCGTGCTGGAGTTCCCGCGCGCCCCGGCCTCGCCATGCCGTATAGCGCGGCTCCGAGCCGGAGGACGTATCGCGGCGGGAAGCCGGTCATCTCCGGAAGACCGCACCGAGGCGTACTCGGTGTTCGACGCGATCGTGCTCCGTGTCCGTGATCGGGACGGCACGATGGTCTCTCTCGCCCTCCATCGTCATCCGCACCCCGGGGGTCACCAACGCCCATCGGTACCATGCCCGGGGCCGGTGGTTCGTCGCCGCGCGTAGAGCTTCCGTCGCTCTCGAACGGGACACCGCCCGGTCGTACGGGGTTCCTTCCCCATCGAAGGTCGTGATGACGAGCGTCGACCCGGGCGCGGGTTGGAAGTAGCCGATCGAGGCCTCGAACGCCGCGACGATTTCCACGTAGACCAGGACCACGGTCGCGATGATCTTCATCGGGATTTCATCCCCGAGGGCCATTTCTCGAACTGCGGGAGCGCATCCGCAATCTCATACCAGGGGGGCTTTGGATCCGCGAAGGCCATCGCAACTGGACGACGTTCGATGCGTTTATTGTGGTGGGCAAGAAGAGGAGGTCCTCGCGACCATGAAGAAGACAACCATGCTGATGGCGATCGTCGGTATTACCCTGGCCACGCTGCTGTCGGTCGGGGTTCACAAGGCTTCGGCGGACGTCGGGATCTCGATCGGCATACCCCTCCCCGGCATTACCTTCTATGCGCCTCCGCCGCCCGTCTATTATGCGGCTCCTCCCTACTATCCGCGTGCCTACTACGCCCCACCTGCCTACTACTACGGTCCGTCGTACGGACCCGTCTATTACGGACGCGGTTACGGGGGCTACGGGCGAGGTTACGGCTACGGCGGAGGTTGGGGCCATCGCAATTGGCAGCATGGCGGCGGTGGTCATGGGCATGGCGGCCACGGGCGCCATGGCCGTCGCTAGGTAGCTGGCGTCCTCGGCTGAACGACGTCGCGGATCTGCTCGGGTCCGCGACGTCTCACACCTCGAGTTGCACGTTGCACGTTCTCCTCCAGATGAAGGGAGCGACCCTCGCGTCGCATGCGGTCACGCGCCAATAGTGACGACAGGAACCTCCGCGTATGCCACACCGTCGACACCTGACGGCAGACCGTAGAGCGCCTCTGTACATATGCCGAGCGCGTCGACGAGGTGATTTGAGCTGCGGCACGTCACCGTCGTCAACTCTATCACTACGGCCAACCACAGGGAGGGCGCGGCGGCGATCTTCATGCTCGGCCACCCGAATAACTGTAGCCGCGACCCCAAGCACTACCCAATGTGTGACGTAAAGAAGCTCCGGGTGTAGGGTCGATGGCCATGGCCATTCGAACCGATGAAATCGCGCCGGGATTTTTCGCTTCTCGACATTCGTGCCGAACGTGCCGCCGCACGGCTTCACCTTCAACCAATTTCTGATTCGGGCCGAGGAGCCGTTGTTGTTTCATACGGGTCCACGCGCGGCCATGTTCCGCCGCTGTCTCGAAGCCGTTTCGGCGAGGTGATTCCGCTCGAAGACTCTGCGCTGGATCAGCTTTCGGCCACGTGGAGGCCGACGAATGCGGCGTCGATGAGACCAGTGGCTCGTGACGCTGCGCCCAGTCGCGCACGTCGCACACGGCGAAGTCGGCGTCGTCGTGTCTCTCAACGATCTGGCCGACCGTCCGCCGCGCGCCTTGGACGAAGGGCGAGATACTCGACCTCGGCGGCAAGCGCGTCCGCCACTATCGACACGCCGCACGTGCCTCATGGCTGGGAGGCCGGGTCTTTTCGGAGGAAAGCCGGCGACGCTTTTATGCGGTGATCTGTTCGCGCACGTCGGCAACCCGCCGGCCCTGACGACAAACGACATCGTCGGCCCGGCTAAAGCCGCGGAGGAGATCTTCGGTGCCAGCTGCCTGACGCCGACGACGGGTAGCACCATCCGCAAGCTTGCCGATCTCAAGCCGCGGACCTTGGCCGTGATGCACGGCTCGTCGTTCAACGGCCACGCGGCGCAAGCGCTGCGGGACCTGGGCGATGTGTACGACGCAATGCTCCAGGCAGCGGAGCAGAGGTAAAGCTGCGCCTGGCTCGCGGCTCCTCGTCGGGCTAGAGTGCCCGGACAGCGCCGGGGAAGGGATGTCATGAAGCCCACGCAGACCCACTTCACCGCCATGCGCGGCGCCACCCGCGACGACTACCAGGTGATCGGGCGCCACGCCCTCGAGTACTTCCAGGGCCTTCCCGATCGCATACTGACGCACCTCCGCATCCTGGCGGGCGACACGGGCGGCTACGCCGTGGACCGGCTGACCCACAGCCTCCAGACCGCCACCAGGGCGCAGCGCGACGGGCGCGACGACGAGTACGTGGTGTGCGCGCTGCTCCACGACATCGGCGACACGCTGGCCTCCGCGAATCACGCGCAGCTCGCGGCGACCATCCTCGAACCCTTCGTGAGCGAGCAGAACCGCTGGATCGTGGAGCAGCACGCGATCTTCCAGGGCTACTACTTCTTCCACCACCTCGGGCTCGATCGAGACATGCGCGACCGCTTTCGCGAGCACGCCTGGTTCCGCGACTGCGCCGAGTTCTGCGAGAAGTACGACCAGAACAGCTTCGACCCCGCGTACGACACGCTCCCGCTCGAAGCCTTCGAGGGTGCGCTCCGCAAGGTGTTCGCGGCGCCGAAGAAGTCGATCTACGTGCCCGAGGCCGCGGCCTAGTGTCCGAGCCGATCCAGCGCTGTGTCGCGAACTGGCACCGCCACGTGCGCGGCGAGCTGC
The DNA here is from genome assembly GCA_963724675.1 of uncultured Actinomycetes bacterium. Taxonomy (GTDB): domain Bacteria; phylum Actinomycetota; class Thermoleophilia; order Gaiellales; family Gaiellaceae; genus PALSA-612. The sequence goes on from CAVRVP010000003.1 coordinate 42,409, forward strand.
CGGGCGGGCTCGACGCGATCCTCGCGGACGACGTCGTCTTCCTCTCGCCGATCGTCTTCAGCCCGCAGCGCGGCAAGGCGCTGACCAAGCTCTACCTGAACGCCGCCGGCGCCACGATCGGGGAGGGCTCGAAGCAGAGCGCAGCCGCCGACCCGAACGAGCGGCGCCAGCAAGTTCCGCTACGTGAAGGAGATCGTCTCGGGACACCATGCGGTGCTCGAGTTCGAGACCGAGCTCGCCGGCAAGTACGTGAACGGCGTCGACATGCTCACCTGCGACGACGCGGGGCGCATCACGGAGTTCAAGGTGATGGTCCGCCCGCTCCAGGCGATCAACCTGCTCCACCAGCAGATGGCCGCGATGCTGAAGCACATGCAGGACGGCGGAGCGGAGCCCCGGTCGTAGGACATCACTCACCCTTCGCACGCCCAGTGCCTCGTTTCTCGAGGCTGGGAAGGCGCGAGGATTGCGTGAACGCCGCGGTGCGAGGTCAGCGGCGGTGGACGCGGACCGGAAGGTGCTCATACCCCTTCACGAAGTTCGAGCGGACCCGGACGGGCTTGCCGACCACCTCGACGTGGCGGAAGCGGGCGAGCACCTCCTCCCACAGGACGCGCAGCTGCATCTCGGCGATGCGGCTTCCCATGCAGAAGTGGACCCCCCGGCCGAAGGCGAGGTGGTCGCGGGCGTTCTCACGATCGATCAGGAAGTCGTTCGGCCGCTCGAAGATGTCTTCGTCCCGGTTGGCGGACACGTACCACATGACGACCTTGTCACCCTTCGCGATCCGCTTGCCGGCGAGCTCCGTGTCACCGGTTGCGGTGCGGCGCATGTGCGCCAGGGGCGTCTGCCAGCGGATGATCTCGCTCACCATGTTGGGAACGAGATCCGGCTGCTCGCGGAGCTTCGCATATTGGTCGGGGTTCTCGTTCAACGCCAGGACACCGCCGGAGATGGAGTTCCGCGTGGTGTCGTTACCGCCGACGATCAGCAGGACCAGGGTTCCGAGGTATTCCATGGGCTCGAGCCCGCGGGTTGCTTCCGAGTTCGCCAGGGCCGTGACGAAGTCGAGCCGTCCGGTGGGCGCGGCATTCTGCCGCTCCTTCCAGAGCGTCGTGAACACCTCGAGGCACTCCATGAGCGCCGTCTTGCGCTCTGCCTCGGTCACGCCCGCGGCACCGGTCTGCTGCGGGCTGGCAGTGACCATGTCCGACCAGAACGTGAGCTTGCGCCGTTGCTCCCAGGGGAAATCGAACAGGGTGGCCAGCATTCCCGTGGTGACCTCGACCGACACGCGGTCGACCCAGTCGAAGGTCTCGCCCACTGGAAGCGCATCGAGGAGCTCGCCGATCCGCTCTCGGATCAGCGGCTCGAGAAACTCGATGTTGCGTGGCGCGGCAACCGGCTGGACCACCTTCCGGTGGGCATCGTGCCGAGGGCCATCCATGGTGATGAACCCGCCTTCCAGTGGGAAGGCGGGATCGGGATCCCCCACCACGATGCTGCGCGCCGACGAGAAGATCTCGGGGTGCTTCTCCACGTGGGTGACGTCTTCGTACTTCGTGACCGACCAGTACGGACCGAAGTCGCTCCGCGCGCAGTAGTGGACCGGATCCTCCGCGCGGAGGCGCGCGAAGTATCCCCAGTGCGTATCGGTCTCGAAGAGCTCGGAATCGGACACGTCGATCCGATCGAGGGAGATGGAGTACGGGTCGGCGCCGGCTTGTCCCTTGGAAGGCGGGGTCATTGCGTCACTCATGGACTCTCCTCACGTACGCGTCATAGCTGAAGGCGTGAGGGTTTGGACAGCTCGGAGAGTGTCGGTCGGCCGAGCCCTGTGCGTGACGTTCGCCTGACATTCACACCTCTTGCCTGTCACCCCAGTGGTAGCGCCCAATCGTCCCAAAAAAAGGGCCCCGTCGAGCGCGGCGCGTTTCACCTCCACCTCTTTCGTGCTCATCGGTTGCCTGAGCAAGCACACCGGCGACGGCGCTGCGGGGTACTACACCACATTCATAAGAAAAAGTTCCGCCACCTCGAGCAATGGCAAACTCGACGATTGTCTCTCGACAGACCTCCAAGAAGTTGGCCGACCCGGCCGGGGCTACCTTCCAACCTGGAGGCAACGAGCAGGGGAAACAGGCCCGCCACCCTCTGCGGTGAGTTAAAGCCTAGGGCTCACGTTGAAAGACAACGTCCCGAGAGCCCGTCATCGACGACACCCTGCATCCGGTCGCACCTAGTGGACCCGTATGAAATCCACCGAGCTCCGAGGCGGCCAAGGTCAGATGCGTCGCCGCCACGATCAAGGGCCTCTGGCGTGCCGGCAGAGAGCAGTCATCGAGAAGGGCCTCCCAGTCGACCCTGCGTGCACCGCGAAGGTGAAGGCCAGGGTTCGACGGTGGCGCGCCCGCCAAGGGCTACCACGAAACCTGAGCACTTCTGCGAAGCCCAAACCAAACAGGCCGACCTCGAATCGCGTGTCGACACCTTGGTCGACCAACAGCGAACACGATCACTCGCGGAACACCTGCGCGCGTCGGGCCGCTCACGATTCCATACTTGCTGGGTCGATCAGAGCCGCGTCAAGTAGAAGTATCTGGTCCTGGTCGGCCGTCTCCGCCACCCGATGACGCGACAACCCCGCTCGCTACTGACACCTCGGCCGAGGGCGGTGTCGCGTATGATCTGGTGGTGCCGCGGGTGACATCGTCATGGATGCGACACGGATGAAGTGACGGCCGACCAGTCCCGGTCTGCTCGGCCGGTTACCCACGGAGCAGAATCGCGCGCATGTCTCTCAACCTGGAAAAGCCCGGAGACGCGAGCAGTGCCCGAGCCGCCGCGCCCCAGCTACTGGCTGACGCGTTTTGTCGTGCTGAGGCTCCTCGGGCTCGTCTACACGGTCGCGTTTCTGGCGGCGGCCACCAGGCGCTGCCGCTGATCGGCTCCGCACGGCCTCAGTCCCGCGCCGCGCTACCTGGACCGCGTCGCCCAGAGCGCGGGCTCGCCCATGGACGGGTTCCTCCAGGATCCCGAGCCTCTTCTGGCTCGACGCCTCGGACCGCACGCTGGTCGCCGCGGCGTGGACCGGGCTGCGGCGCTCTCGCTCGTCGTGCTCGCCGGCTACGCGAACGCGATCCTGCTGGCCGTCCTCTGGGCGCTCTACCTCTCGTTCGTCCACATCGGGCAGGACTGGTACGGCTACGGCTGGGAGATCCAGCTCCTCGAGACGGGCTTCCTCGCCATCTTCCTCTGCCCGCTCGCTCGATCGCCCGGCCCGTTCCCGCGGCGCGCCGCCGCCCGTGGTGGTCATCTGGCTGCTTTCGCTGGCTCATCGTTCCGGATCATGCTCGGCGCGGGGCTGATCAAGATGCGCGGCGACTCGCTGCTGGCGCGATCTCACCTGCCTCGACTACCACTACGAGACGCAGCCGATCCCGAACCCGCTGAGCCGCGCGCTCCACTTCATGCCGCGCTGGTTCCACCACGGCGGCGTCCTCGTTCAACCACCTCGTGCGAGCTGGTCTGTCCCGTGGCTCGTCTTCGGCCGCGCGCTGGCGCGCCACGTCGCGGGCGTCCTGCATGCTCGCGTTCCAGGGCGATCCTCATCCTGAGCGGCAACCTCGTCGTTCCTGAACTAGCTGACGATCGTCCCGATCCTCGCCTGCTTCGACGACGGCCTGCTGCGGCGCGTGCTGCCGCGCCGCCTCGTGGCGCGCGCCGAGCGCGCGGCCGCCGAAGCGCCGGCCCTCGCGCCCAGCGGTCGCATCTGGGCGCTCGCGGCCGTGGTCGCGCTCCTGAGCGTCGCGCCGGTGGTCAACCTCCTGTCTCCGCGTCAGGCGATGAACACCTCCTTCGACCGCCTCGACCTGGTGAACACCTACGGCGCGTTCGGCACCGTCGGTCGCGAGCGGCACGAGATCGTCTTCGAGGGGACCGCCGACGCGCGCCGGACCGGCCGCGCAGCTGGCGCGCGTACGAGTTCCCGCTGCAAGCCGGGCGATCCCGCTGCGCCGGCCCTGCGTCGTCTCGCCCTATCACTACCGCCTCGACTGGCAGATCTGGTTCGCCGCGATGTCGACGCCCGACCGCTATCCCTGGACGCTCCACCTCGTCGTGGAAGCTGCTGCACAACGATCCCGGCGCGCTCGTCTCTGCTCGACGGCAACCCGTTTCCCGACGCGCCGCCGCGCTACGTCCGCGCGCAGCTCTACCGCTACGAGTTCGCCCCGCCGGGACGACCCGACGGCGCCTGGTGGCGGCGAACGCTCGTCGGGACGTGGCTCCCGCCGCTCTCCGCAGACGACGCCAGGCTGCGGCAGTTTCTGAGCGCGCAAGGGTGGATGGGCGAGGACGAGTCAAGAACACCGCGTGGCCGCCCGCCAGCAGGCAACGGTATCAATCGACCCGGACTTCACCCAGCTCGAAGGCCTGCGGATACTGGTCA
>CAVRVP010000004.1:0-9413 GCA_963724675.1 uncultured Actinomycetes bacterium
GGCGCTGGTCAGCCTCGAATCGTCGGCGGCCGGGAAGGCCCCTGCCGAAGACTGACGTCGGAGTGTCGCCACGAGTGGGCTTCGCGAATAGGAGAACGCACGCCGCTCCTCTTCTCAGCGGCGCGAAGGCTCGGCGACGCGCGAGCGCGGAAAACGCTGACGATTTTGCATGTCGCCTGCGGTACGCGAAATGCAGCCGGGTGTCATCGAGGAGGTCGCAATCATGCTAAAACCCACAAGGATGGCGAAGATCGCCGGCCGGAACATCGGACTGGTCGACCGGGCTCGTGCGGAGGCCGAGATTCTGGTGAAGGACGCGCGTCGCGTCGGGGTCGGCGTGCAGAAGCGTGCGGAACGAGCGCTGCACGACTTCGAGCACGGCGCCGAGACATTGCTCGGCGGACTCGAGGTGCGCGCCGTCAGGGCCGTCGCGCCGGTGCTGCGCAGGACGTTTGCGACGCAACGCGAGGTCGGCGAGTTGCGCATGGCGCTCGCCGCGCTCATCCGCAAGGTCGACGATCTCGAGCGTGCGGAGGTGGCGCGCAAGGTCGACGAAGCCGTGCACCGGTCGGCTTGACGGTGCACCAGGCGCGATCGCGGGATCGCGCGTCGCGTGGACCGTCATGCCGACGATCCGGACGGACTCCCGGCGGCCTCGATCGCCTACCAGCGAGCGAGGTCCGCCTGGACCGGCGTCAGCGGTGATAGCCCTGGACGATCTTGATGTAGTTGGCTCGTTCGAAGGCCGGGTGCCTCCGGCAACCTTTGTCGGCTCATGAGACCGCGCATCTGCCGTACGGACGAGAACTGGCGCGCCGAGAGCCACGCTTCCAGGTCGCGCAGCAGGACGGTCATGTGCGTCGCGCCATGACGCAGGAGCGCAGACGTCGTCATCACCACGTCGGCGCCGACCAGAAGATACTTGATCGACCTCGTCCGCCGTGGTGACGCCCGTCGTGGCGGCAAGCGACGCCTTCACCCGGCCGGAGAGTAGGCCGATCCAGAGCAGCGGCAGGCGAATCTCGTTGGGGTGGCTGAGCTGCAGATCGGGCAACAGCTCGAGCCGTCCGAGGTCGATGTCGGGCTGGTAGAAGCGGTTGAACAGCACCAGCGCGTCGGCGCCTGCTCCCTCGAGTGCCAGCGCCATGTTCCCGACGGCGCTGAAATAGGGATTGAGCTTCACGGCCACGGGAATCGAGACCGTCGCCCGCACACGCCGCACGATGTCGAGATAGCGCTGCTCGACCTGTGCCCCGGAGAGCGACAGATCCGCCGGGATGAAATAGACGTTGAGCTCCAGACCCTTGGCGCCGGCCGCCTCGATCGCACTGGCGTAGGAGAGCCAGCCCTCGTCGGTCGTGCCGTTGAGGCTCGCGATCACCGGAATGTCGAGCGCGGCGCTCGCCCGTCGCACGAGGTCGAGATACGCGTGCGGTCCGACGCTGTAGCCCGCCGGCTCGGCACAATAGCTGCGCGCCTCGGGAGCGCTCTCGGCACTGACGCTGGTCAGATGGTCGTAGCGTGCCGCCTCCGCCTCGATCTGCTCTTCGAACAGCGAGGGGAGCACCACGGCCGCGGCGCCGGCATCCTCGAGGCGCCGAAGGTACTCGACGTCGGCGTTGAGCGGCGACGCGGACGCGACCAGCGGATTCTCGAGGTCGAGCCCCATGTAGCGCGTCGTCAGGTCCATGCGATCCTCGCCGACGATTTCAGGAGGCCGGCTCGCCGAGGCGGTGGACGCCCGGCTGGAAGCGGCTGCCGTCGAGCGCCGCGAGGTCCTCGTACTGCCGGTATTTTTCCGTGACGGCGGCTTGGGCCTTCGCGAGCAGCGCGGCGGCTTCCTCCGGGCGCACGCCGGCGAGCGCGGAATAGCGGATCTCGTTGTACGCGTAGTCCTTGAATGGGATGGTCGGACGGGGCGAGTCGAGGCGGAACGGATTCTCGCCGATCGATCGCATCGCGGGATCGAAACGGAGGAGCGGCCAGTAGCCGCAGGCGACCGCGAGATCCTGCTGCTTCATGCCGAAGCGCATGTCGATGCCGTGGGCGATGCACTGACTGTAGGCGAGGATCAGCGACGTCCCCGGATACGCCTCGGCTTCGCGGAACGCATCGAGCGTGTGCTGCGGGTTGGCGCCCATGGCGACCTGCGCGACGTAGACGTTCCCGTACGCGATCGCTTGGAGCGCGAGATCCTTCCGTGCCACCCGCTTGCCGGCACTCGCGAACTTGGCCACCGCGCCGAGCGGCGTCGCTTTCGATGCCTGCCCGCCGGTGTTGGAGTAGACCTCGGTGTCGAGCACCAGCACGTTGACGTCGCGTCCGCTCGCCAGGACGTGGTCGAGGCCGCCGTAGCCGATGTCGTAGGCCCATCCGTCGCCGCCGACGATCCAGATGCTGCGCCGGACCAGATGATCGACCACGGACAAGAGGGCGCGCGCGGTCTCGCTGTCCTCCTTGAGCAGCCGGGTCTTCAGCTCGGCCACGCGGATCCGCTGGGCGCGGATCTCGGATTCGTGGATCTGTGGCGCCGCGAGAATCCTCTCGACGAGCTCCGTGCCGACGACGGGAGCGAGCCCGCGCAGGAGCGTCCGCGCCAGCTCGAGGTGCTGGTCGGCGGCGAGCCGGAAGCCGAGACCGAACTCGGCATTGTCCTCGAACAGCGAGTTCGACCACGCCGGCCCACGCCCTTCCCGGTCCTTCGTCCACGGCGTGACCGGCTGGTTGGCCCCGTAGATCGAGGAGCAGCCCGTGGCATTGGCGATTTGCGCGCGGTCGCCGAAGAGTTGCGAGAGGAGCTTCAGGTACGGCGTCTCGCCGCACCCGGCGCAGGCGCCGGAGAACTCGAAGAGGGGCTCGAGGAACTGCACGCCGCGCACGTTCGCGAAGTCGACACGGGCGCGGTCGTTGACCGGCAGGGTCTCGAAGAAGGCGAGGTTGTTCCGTTCGTCGGCGAGGAGCGGCTCCTTGGCGGCCATGTTGATCGCCCGCACGCCCGGCTCGCGCGGGCTCACCGCGGGGCAGGCTTCGACGCAGAGACCGCAGCCCGTGCAGTCCTCCACGTAGAACTGCAGCGTGAAGCGCGCGTCGGGATAGCCGCGGGCATTGACCGGCGCCGATTTGAAGGAGGCGGGGGCGGCGGCCAGGCGATCCTCGTGGTAGTAGCGCGAACGAATGACGCTGTGTGGACAGACGAAGCTGCACTGTCCGCACTGGATGCAGAGGTCCTCCCTCCACACGGGAACCTCTGCGGCGATGTTGCGCTTTTCGTAGGCGCTCGTCCCCGAAGGAAACGTCCCGTCGGCCGGAATCAGACTGACGGGAAGGTCGTCGCCGCGACCCGCGAGCATCGGCGCCGTCACCCGGCGCACGAAATCGGGCGCCGTCGCCGGCACGACCGGCGGGCGGTCGCGGCGAGCGGTCACGGCTCCGGGAACCGCGACTTCGAACAGGCGCTCCAGCGTGCCATCCACGGCGGCAAAGTTCTTCGCGACCACGGCCTCGCCCTTGCGGCCGTAGCTCTTCCGAATCGCCGCCTTGATGTGCGCGATGGCTGCCGCGCGCGGCAGCACGCCGGAGATCGCGAAGAAGCACGTCTGCAGCACCGTATTGGTGCGCGCGCCGAGACCGACGTCGCGGGCGACCTTGGACGCATCGATGACGAAGAAGCGGAGGCGCTTCGCGACGATCTCGCTCTGCACCGAACGCGGCAGCTGGTCCCACACGTCGTCGGGACCATAGGGGCTGTTCAGGAGGAAGACGCCACCATGCGCGGCGACACGCAGCACGTCCTGGCGGGCGAGAAACCCGAACTGGTGACACGCGACGAACCCGGCTTCGGCGATGAGGTAGGGGGCCTTGATCGGGTCCGGGCCGAAACGCAGGTGCGAAACCGTCTGCGCGCCGGATTTGTGCGAGTCGTAGACGAAATAGCCCTGCGCGCAGAGACCGGCGTCCTCGGCGATGATCTGGACGGTGTTCTTGTTGGCGCCGACCGTGCCGTCCGCACCGAGGCCATAGAAGACGGCGCGGGTGACGTCGGCGCGCTCGATCGAGAACGTCGGGTCGACGGTCAGACTGGTGTGCGAGACGTCGTCGTCGATCCCGACGGTGAATCCGTTTCGCGCGGCGCAGCGTCCGTCGCCGTCCGTCTTCGCGAGCTCGTCGAATGCCGCTTTCACCATCGCCGGCGTGAAATTCTTGGACGCGATGCCGTAGCGCCCGCCGACGACCCGCGGCAGGGACGATCGCGCGCCGCGACCGAGCGCCTCGGCGAGGGTCGTGACGACGTCGAGATACAGCGGCTCGCCGGGCGCCCCCGGCTCCTTGGTCTGCTCGAGGACGGCAACGGCGGTGACCGAGGCAGGAAGAGCGGCCAGGAGATGGGCCGCCGAAAACGGACGATACAGACGAACCTGCAGCACCCCGACCTTTTCGCCACGCGCGGTGAGCACCTTCACCGTCTCGCGTGCGGTCTCCGCCCCGGAGCCCATCAGGATCAGCACGCGTTCGGCGTCGGGCGCGCCTTCGTACTCGAAGAGCTCGTAGCGGCGTCCCGTCAGAGCCGCGAACCGTTGCATGGCGTCGGCGACGATGCCCGGCACGGCGGCGTAGAACGGGCTCACGCCTTCGCGGGCCTGAAAGAACGTGTCGGGGTTGTGGGCGGTGCCGCGGATGAACGGGTGCTCCGGGTTCAAGGCGCGGGCGCGATGGGCGTACACCAGCGCGGGGGGAATCATGGACGCGATCTCGTCCTCGCCGAGCAACGAGATGGTGTTCAGCTCGTGGGAGGTGCGGAACCCGTCGAAGAAGTGCAGGAAGGGCACGCGCGCGTGCAGCGTGGCGGCCTGAGCGATCAGCGCGGTGTCGTGAGCCTCCTGCACGTTGGCCGATGAGATCAACGCGAAGCCGGTGGTGCGCGCGGCCATCACGTCCGAATGGTCGCCGAAGATCGACAGCGCGGACGTCGCGAGCGAGCGCGCCGCCACGTGGAAGACCGTCGACGGTCAACTCGCCCGCGATCTTCAGCATGTTGGGCAGCATCAACAGCAGGCCCTGCGAGGCCGTGAACGTCGTCGTCATTGCTCCGGACTGCAGCGCGCCGTGCACCGTGCCGGCGGCGCCGCCCTCGCTCTGCATCTGCTGCACGACCGGGACGGTGCCCCAGATGTTCCGGACGCCGTCCGCCGACCATTGATCCGCCAACTCCGCCATCGTGGAGGAGGGCGTGATGGGATAGATCGCGCAGACCTCGTTGACGCGATACGCGACGTGCGCCACGGCGGTATTCGCGTCCATCGTCGTTCTGGTGCTCATCGACGCGTTCCTCGAGCCGCCCGCTTCAGGCGGGCTCCGGCGACCATCTCCATGGCGTGACACGGACATTGCTCCACGCAGACGGCGCACCCCGTGCAGCGCGCGTAGGTGATCGCGTAGCGACGTCCCGGCCCGAGCTTCGCGATCGCGTCCTCCGGACAGGCGGCGAAGCAGTGGTCGCATTCGAAGCAGTTGCCGCAGGACAGGCAGCGCCTCGCCTCGTGCAGCGCCTCGGCCTCGCCGAGGCCGGTGACCACCTCGTCGAAACCGCTCTCCCGTGCCTCGACGGGCAATTGCGGCTCGGCGGCGCGTGCGGCGTCGGAAAAGATCGGGAGGTTGAGTCCGGAGAACTCGATGATCGGATGCTTGGCCGGTCGGTCGTAGCTCGTGCCGCGAAGCCAAGCATCGATGTGGCGGGCCGCCTTCTTGCCGTGCCCGGTCGCGATCGTGACGGAACGCTGGTCGGGCACCATGTCGCCGCCGGCGAAGATGCCCGGGCGGCCGGTCATCATGTCGGGACCGACGACGACGGTGCCGTCATCGCGATGGACGACCTCGGGGATCGAGCGCAGGAATCCGCTGTCGGCGTCTTGGCCGACGGCGAGGACGACGGCGTCGGCCTGCAGCGTTTCGATCTCTCCGGTCGGCTGCGCCCGCCCGTTCTCGTCGATCCGCATCCTCTCGACCGTGAGATCGCCGCCGTCGATGGCCTTGATCGAGGTCAGCCATTTGATCTTGACGCCTTCCGCCAGTGCCTCGTCCGCCTCGAACTCATGGGCGGGCATGTGCGCCCGGTCGCGGCGATAGACGATCATCGCGTCGTCGGCGCCGAGCCGGCGCGCGCTGCGCGCGGCATCCATCGCGGTGTTGCCGCCGCCGTACACCACGACGCGACGGCCGAGCAGCGGAGGCTCGCCCGTTTCGATGTCGCGCAGCATCGACACCGCGTCGATCACCTTGACCGCGTCGCGGGCCGGGATGTCCACGTGTTTGGAGCGATGGGCGCCGATGGCCAGGAAGACGGCGTCGAAGCGACCGTCCTCCTGCTCGGCGAGCACGTCGTCGACCTTGTGGTCGAGAACGATCGTGACCCCCATCTCTTCGATGCGCCGGATCTCCTTCATGAGATCTGCACGCGGCAGGCGATACGCGGGAATGCCGAAATGCAACATCCCGCCGGGCAACGGGCCGGCGTCGTGAATCTCGACCTGATGGCCGAGCCGGGTCAGATGATAGGCGGCGGAGAGGCCGCTCGGCCCGGCTCCGACGATCAGCACGCGCTTGCCGGTCGGCGCCGCGCCGGCCGGCATCGGCCAGGCCTCGCTGGCGGCGAGATCGCCGAGAAAACGCTCGACGGCGTGGATCGCAACGGGGCTGTCGAGCTCCTTGCGATTACAGCTCGTCTCGCAGGGGTGATAGCAGACGCGGCCGTGCACGGCCGGCATCGGGTTGTCGCGGATCAGGGCTTCCCACGCCTCGCGGAACCTGCCGGATTGCGCGAACCCGAGCCACGCTTGGACGTTCTCGCCAGCCGGGCACGCCGCGTTGCAGGGTGGCAGCAGATCGACATAGACGGGCCGACGACTGCGCACCGGTCCCGTCCCCAGATGTCGGGTGAGGTCGACGCCCGGTGTCATGTCGCGGGAGGTCATGCCGTCTTTGCGACTCGCGCGCCCATCACCAAGCCCACGCCCGATGAGCTCAAGACGCGAGCTCGGCGCGGGGCATGGGCGGCGATGCGGGATCTGACTCTCGAGCAGCTTCCCGATCATGGTGAACTCCTCGGCGAGCTGGGCCGTGACGTCGTCCAAGCTGACGAGGCCGACCACCTTGCCCGCCCGGTCGACGACGGGGAGTCGCCGCACGCTCCCGAACGTCATGACCGAGACGGCCGATTGGATCGGAGCCTCCTCGGCGATCACCGTCGGATGCGGGGTCATGACGGCCCGTACCAGCATGGTTGCCGCATTCGGGCCGTCCGCGAGCGCACGCACGACGAGGTCGTGGGCCGTCAGGATGCCGACCGGCCGGTCCATGTCGTCGACGGCGACGAGCATGCCGACCTCGCGCTCCCGCATACGGCGTGCAGCTTCGTGAACGCTCTCGTTCTGGTCGACGAGATCGACGTTACGGCAACAGACTCGGCCGATCGACATGGGACACCTCCTAGGAGTCCGAGGTGCACGCCTGGCCGAGAAGACGCACGCTCGCGACGGTGCCGATCCTTGAACGTCCGGAGTGCAAGCGCCCTGCCAAGCGGGAACTTCGTCGTCGAGCGCCGCCGGTCGGTGGGCAGCCACGGGCGCTCTCACGATTGAGAGTGGAGGCCGTCGCCATTGCCATCCGTGGGAATGATCGGCGCGATCAGCGAGAGACGTTCTGTCGGCTCGACAAACGCACGGCACGACTGCGCTGGCACGCCGACTGCTTTCGACACCGGAAGAGATGGGCGCCATGCCCAAGCGAAAGGAGAGCATGATGGCCAAGAGCACACTGTCGAGTCCCTCCGCCGTGATCAAAAGGATCCGCGGGGACGCCGAGAAGTTGGTGGCGCGGGGTCGGTCGCAGGTCTTGAAGGAAGTGAACGTCGTCCGGCGCAAGGCCGATCTTGCGGTGCGCGATCTCGAGCGCAAGGTCGTTCGCCAGTTCCACGCTGCCACCGAGGAGCAACTGAAGCGGCTCGAGCGCCGTGTCGCGAAGCTCGAGCGCGCGCTCGACTCGCGTGACGAGAAGGTTGCCAACGTCGGGTAGTCCTGCACGGATCCTGGGTCTGCTCGGTCGCCGGGCCGAGCGGCCCCACATCCGTCGTCCGCCTCCCTCGACATGGAAAATAGGAACAAGCTCGCGATCCTCGTCGGTGGCGGGCCGGCCCCGGGCATCAACAGCGTCATCGGGGCCGCCACCATTCGGGCCGCCCTCGAAGGCATCGAGGTGCTCGGCGTCCGGGACGGGTTCGAGTGGCTCATGCGCGGCGACCTCGACCACGTGCGTCCGCTCTCGATCGAGGAGGTGAGTCGCATCCACTTTCGGGGCGGCTCGCAGCTCGGCATCGCGCGCGCGAATCCCACCAAGGATCCACGATTGCTGGAAACCACCGTCCAGGCCCTCGAGCGTCTCGGCGTCTCACGGCTGATCACCATCGGCGGCGACGACACGGCGTTTTCGGCGATGAAGATCGAGGAGACGGCGCGCGGACGGCTCCAGGTCGTGCACGTCCCGAAGACGATCGACAACGATCTCGACCTGCCCCCGCACGTCGACACGTTCGGCTTCCAGACCGCGTGCCACCACGGCGTCGGCCTGGTGCAGAGCCTGATGGTGGACGCCGAGACGACCGGCCGCTGGTACTTCGTCGTCGCGATGGGCCGGAAAGCGGGGCACCTGGCGCTCGGGATCGGCAAGGGCGCCGGCGCGACCCTGACGTTGATCCCGGAGGAGTTCGGCGCCGGCCCGGTCAAGCTCGCGACCGTGGTCGACACGCTCGCCGGCGCCATCCTCAAGCGTTTGGCGCGGGGTCGTCGCGACGGCGTCGCCGTCATCGCGGAGGGCGTCGCGCTCGCGCTCGATCCCGCCGACCTCGAGCACTTCGACGCGGTCGAACGCGACGAGCACGGTCACGTGCGTCTCGCCGAGATCGCCCTCGGCGAGCTCCTGAAGCGCGCGGTGTCCGCGCGCCTCGCGCGCCTCGGGATCAAGCCCACGCTCGTCGCCCACGACATCGGCTACGAGCTCCGCTGCATGGACCCGATCCCGTACGACATGGCCTACTGCCGCGACCTCGGGTACTGCGCGACGAAGTTCCTGCTCGGCGGCGGCAACGCCGCGATGGTGTCGCTCCAGGGCGGCCGCTTCGTGCCGATCCCGTTCCGCCAGCTGCTCGATCCCGAGACCGGACGCACGAAGGTGCGCCAGGTCGACGTCTCGTCCACCCACTACGCGATCGCGCGCCGCTTCATGATCCGCGTCCGGCGTGACGATTTCGACGACGCGCGCGGGCTCGCCGCGATGGCGGCGGCCGCCGGCCTCACCGTCGCCGAGTTCCGCGCCCAATTCGAGTACCTGATGGCGAGCGAACCGCCGCCGTTCGTGCTCTGAGG
>CAVRVP010000005.1:0-125963 GCA_963724675.1 uncultured Actinomycetes bacterium
CACGCGGAGAACGAGCCCGCGACGGCGGCGACGATGGCCGTCCGTAGGAGCACGAGCGCCGTCCCGTCGTTGACGAGGCTCTCGCCTTCGATGATGTCGATCAGCCGTCGCGGCACTCCCAGCCGACGCCCGATCGCGGACGCGGCGATCGGGTCGGTCGGGGAGACTACGGCGCCGAGAACGAAGGACGCGGCCCAGGGCAGGTCAGTGACCGCGTGCGCGACGACGGCGACGCCCGCCGTCGTCACGAGCACGAGGCCGACCGCGAGCAGCGAGATCGGTCGTACGTTCTGGCGCAGCTCGCGAAGGCCAGTGAAGAACGCCGACTCGTAGAGGAGCGGGGGGAGGATGCCGATCAGGACGACCTCGGGCGGCATCGTCACCTCTGGAACTCCCGGTCCGAAGCCGAGCAAAAGCCCGCCGAGCACGAGCAGGATCGGGTATGGGATACGCAGCGGCCCGGCCAGGATCAGCATTGCGGCGCCGGCCGCGAGCAGGGCGAGCAGCTGCAGCTCTTGCTGGGCCCCGAACTCGAAGATCACCGCGCCGCGGCCAGGGGGCGCGTGACCTCGGCGGACGCACCCGGCTCGTGCAACACCGACGTCAGGCGGAGCGTTCCGACGGCACCGCGCGGCAGCGCGCTCTGCCGGAAGCTCACCCGCGCTCGAGTCGATGAGGACGCGCAAGCGTCCGTCTGGCGCTTCCGGCTGTGTCGTGCTCGCGGTCACGGGTGGAGTTTTGCAGTCGGCCGGACGGCCGTGGCTCAGACGCAAAGTGGAGAAATCGTCTCCGACCTGAGAGAATGCGCCGGTACCCCGTCCTACGGAGGAGAGGAACTCAATAGTGGACAAACTCGCGGAGCTCAACCACGGCGCGAAGGTCGTTCTCGGCGCGGCGATCGCCTTTCTGATCGTCTCGTTCTTCAACTGGTTCGAGTACCTCGACGTCGGTGTGTGGACCATGTGGCACGGCTTCAGCGGCATCCTCGCGGGGCTGCTCGCGATCGCGATCATCGCCTGGCAGGCTGTTCGGCTGGCGAACATCAAGCTCGAGATGGGCGTCACGCCCGCGATGATCACCGCCGTTCTCGCGATCCTGCTGTTCGTGTTCGCGCTCATCCGCTTCCTGTCGACGCCTGGGCCGACCGACCGGACGATCTGGGCATGGATCGGTCTTGTGCTCGCGATCGTCATCGTCGCAGGCGCGTGGGCCAACATGAAGCTCGCCGGCGAGAGCCTCGGCGACATGAAGGACAAGATGGCGTCGATGGCCTCGTCCGCGACGGCTGGGTCGAGCGGCGGCGGTGACTCTGGCTCCGGCAGCTCAGCGCCGAGCTCGACGCAGGACGCCGCTGGCGACGCAGCCGACGGCGACGACAAACCGACGACGTAAGTAGGCAACGCGGATGCGGGGGCCTCCAACGGGAGGCGCCCCGCGTCGCGTCGCTATTCCTCGGGCGGAAGCTCGAGCACGCCGTGCGGTCAGCCGTACGCGGCTAGCGTCGAGGAACGGTAGTGGCGGGACGGCCTGGGGCCGAGGACGCCGCGTCCTGCCACGTTCCCTCGGCGAGGAGCTCGAGCGCGACGGCGGGATTGAGGGCCGTCTGCCAGCAGATCGGCCTGCTGAAGCCGGTACTTGGCGGTGACGAGGCATGTCGACGACGTGGTACAGGCATCGTGTTCCGGGTCCCGCTCGTCCTCCAATAGTCTCGTGACGAGCGTGCCGCGCATGTCGTCGCGTGCATGCAACCGCCGAGCGTCATGGGTCCGGGAGTTCCACCGAGACGTTGCGTGGCGAATCCTGGACGCCCTTCACGCGATCGGAACCATCTCGTTAGCCGGGCTGTGCAGGTCCTCTCCAGCACCTCTCGATGATAGGTCGCCGAAGGTCGTAGTGAACGTACATCGCGCTCACAGTCGATGCATGCGGACACGGTGCAGCACTCTCGTGCTCGACGTTGAGCATTCCGAGATCGACGCGCTCGGGGAACTCAAACCTGGGCTCGGAACGGCTCCGCTCGTGAACCACCGTGATTGTGCTCCGAGATCATCGGCGGGTTCAGGCATCTGGATCGTCGTCATATCGGGACGCTTGGGGTGGAGTGGTAGCCCTTGACAACGGGGTTGGCCCCGTCGCGGATCCGATCTGGTTGACGGAATGCAGCCCGTCAGCTGCCATAACCACGCGAGAGTCCGCCGCGCCGGCTCTGATGCTGTCTGATGCAGCGAGGAGGAGACGATGCCTTCTCAGGCTTCGGCTAGGCGCTGGGACTGGTGGTCGCTGAGCTCTCCACGCCGATCTTCTTGTAGGCTGCGCCGCGATGCGGTGGGAGGAAGCGTCATCGTGATGTCGAATATGTAGCGCCGGAAGGCCCACCATCGAAGACGGCGGACATGGACACAGGGATGAACAGCGTTGAGGACCACGTCGGCGCGTCTCGGCGATGAGGCGACGACTGCTCCCGTGCGCGCGTGTTTATTCGTCAGCCGAAGAAGCGGCCAACGGTCGAGATGGGGCAACGAGCGAGGCCGGCCGGGCGGGGTGGTAGTGCGGGCGGGCGAGCAGTGCCTCGAAGGCTGCGCCGCGGGCAGATGCCGGCGAAGCGATCGCCCACGCCGGGTGCGACGACGAGATCAATGGCGCGGGCGAGCCGTCACACGTGTCGACGCGATCCGTCGCCGTGGGAAGACAGACGATGTTCCGTTGCCAGAGGACGAACAGAGCGGAGCAGGGCGAGGAAGGGTGACGTACGGCGTCGGCGAGCAAGCCGCGCGCCGGCGATCGCCGCCCGCGCGTGCTCTCGGCCCTGGCTTGCGAGCTTCACAGCGCGTCGCCTGCCGCGTCAGCCTCGGACTCGTCGAATGCCTGCCGCCGACGAAGCCCGGCGACCCGCTGGATCGCATCGGCGCTCGCGGGGTCGGGCGCGGTACCCACCCCTCGGCGACTCCGGTCTCGTAGATCCGCTCGTTCTTGCCCCAGATGCGCACGAACACCGTCTCGACACGCGGCTTGCGTTGGAACGCGCGCGTCAGATCGCCCCCGAATGGACGAGACTCGCCATCCGTGAGGACGACGAGCAGCCGCTTCGTCGTCGTCTTCGGGTAGAAGGCGCGTTCCGGGATGCCGGCGAGCAGGTCGTACGACGTGGCGCTCGTCGAGTACGTGAACGTCGGCGGCGGTCGCTCGACGTCGAGCGCGTTGCGGAGCGTGGCCGTGAACACGCGCTCGTCGGTTGTCGGGAACGCGTCGGGGAGGATGCGGTCCGTCATCGAGAGCAGGCCCGCCGGCACCTGGGGATCCGTCCGCGGAGGCTCTCGGCGATGTCGCGCGCCCGGTCGAACCTCGTGGCCGAGCCGGCCGTCTCCGAGGCGAGCATCGACCGCGACGTGTCGAGCAGGAAGAACACCTGGGCGTCGACGCGCTCGGGCACTTCCCGCGTCGTGCCGATCACCGGCTGGGCCGAGGCGACGCCGAGAAGCAGTGGCACGGCGGCGACCGCGGCGACCACCGGCACGACCTGCCTCCGCGCCGGCGCCTCGAGGCCGATCGACGTGCGAATCTCCCGCGCGCGCCGCGAACGGCGGGCCCAGATCCCAGGGGGAGGAGCACGGTGAGCGCGAAGAGCCCTGCGACCGGCGTGAGAAAGGTGACGTCCACGGCGCCTAGTAGCCCGCTCCCCGCGCGACCCGCCGCACCCTGACGGCCCTGCGCGGCGCCCCGATCCGTCTCCTCGCCGGAGGCGATGGCGGCGAAGAAGTCCCGCAGGACGAGCTCGAGGTTGAACTTCGCGTCGGCAAGGTCGGGGTCGGCCTCGATCGCGCTCTGGAACGTGTCGACGGCGTTGCGGATGATCGTCGTGCGGTTCGCCGGATCGGCGGTGTAGCGATCCATCGCGAGGAGGCCCAGAAGGTTGAGCAGCCGCGCGCGCCGCTTCGTGCTCGTCTCGTCGCGGCTCGCCTCGGTGAGCCTCGCCTGGGCGCTTCCGCGGAGGCCCTCGAGATCAGGTCCGGTCACGACTACCTTCCCGGGCTGGACCCGGCCGAAGAGCCAGGTCGAGTCCCGGAATCGGAGGTCGTCATCGATCCCGGTTGCCTTGCGGGCGATCCCTCCCGGCAGGAAGCCGATGTCGTCCCACAGGCCGTCGGGAAGCGTCGGTCTTGCCTGGAAGCGCAGGTCGTCCCGCTCGACGGCCGAGTCGAGGCGCAGCACGTCGATGGCGATCGCGATCAACGCCGGCCGAGACAGCGACCGAGAGCACCGCAAGCACCGGGACGATCCACGACCGCCACCTCATCGGCTCTTCGCCTCCAGACGGTGGAGCCGGTGCTCGTTGACGGTGATGAGGAGCGACGACGAGGCCCGCCGCGAGGAGGAACCACCAGGGCGCGGCCAGCTCGAGGCTTCCCTCGTTCGGCGCCTGTTTGGGTGCCAGCTCGGCCTTCTCCTTGAGGAACGCAGACGGGCCGACGATCTGCGAGACGAGCTGACGCTTTTCGTCCGTGACGTTCACGGGCAGGATCCGGATGTCGATGCCGTCGGCGCGCAGAGAGGCAACCTCGTCGCCGAGCGTGAGCACCTCGTCCGGGAGGATCTCGAGGTCGGAGATGAGGAGGATCGAGCCGTGCGACGCGCCTTCGCGCTCGAGCGCTGCGTGCGCGACCTTGACGCCCTGTGAGATGCGCGTGCCGGCCCGAAAGTCCTGCCACGGGTTCGGTGGGAACGAGCCCGTCGTGCTGTTCTCGGCCGGGCGGAACAGGCGCAGGAACGGAAGCAGCTCGTGGCCCGGCGTTCCAGGCGGCAGCACCTCGTACGCGGCGTCCGAGAAGACGACGAGCCCGGCCCGCTCGCCCGTCCGCGCCATCTTCGCGAGGGTCGATCCGAATGCGCTCTCGTACACGGACGCCGACAGGTCGAGCACGACCATGCCGGTCGTTCCCGAGGGGATGAGCGGCGCGCTGCTCGTGTCGTACCGGCGCGCGGCCACGACCGAGAGCGCGAGCGCGAGCACCAGCGCGATAGCCAGGGCGAGTCGTACGATCGTCGTCCGTCGGACGATCGTGCGCAGTGCGCCCGGCTCGCTCGTCGGAATGCCGCGGCGGAGCTCAAGGCGTTGGTCCATGCGCCTCCTTCACAGCAGCGACCACGCGGCTCGCGTCGTCGGGTTGGGGCGCGGGTCTCGACCAGCCGGCGGCGCGCGCCTCGGTCGCAAGGGTCGCGTCGCCGACGACGTCGAGCTCGGTGGCGAGGGCATCGAGCGCGGCGCGCCGGTCGGCCGGGTCGGGGCGCTCGAGCGACCACTCGACGAGCTGCAGCGCGCGCTCGAGCGGCGTCAGCTCGGGCTCGGGCTCCTCGGGCGGCGGCGGGCGCCGGCGCAGCCTGCGCGCGACCAGCGTCACGGGGAGCACGAGCAGCAGGCCGGCCAGGACGAGGAGCGTCAGCGCGAGCGCCGTCGGTGAGATGCGATACGTGAGCGACGGCAGCGGAACGAGCGTCGAGCGGAACGGGAAGCCGAACACCTGCGTCGGGTCCTGCGCGTTGATCCGGCTCGCGGACTCGAGCAACCCCCAGCGAATCGACCGCAGCAGGCGCGGCTTCTTCTGGGCCGGGTCGGCGTAGAGCACCCTTCCTGGCTCGAACCGGAAGATGCGCGGCGGCGCCCGCGGGCGGTGGGCCGCCGCTGCCGCTCGGATCCTCGAGCGTGTTGAGCTCCTTCTGGAGGCACTCGAACGCGAGGCAGCGGAGCCTCATGCGGTACGTGACCTCGGAGATGTCGCCCGCGTCACGGCGCACGACCTCGGTGTCGCCGACCTGCTCGTAGGGGTCGAACGTCGCCTTGAACGAGAGACGGTCCGGGTCGAGGCGATTGCGGTCGACGACGACGGTCGCCTCGGCCGTCACTGTGTCCCCGAACAGGTGGATCGGCGGCGAGAGCGTTCCCGCCGCCGCGGCGAAGCTCCCGGGCGGGAGCGCAGCGACCGGCTCTCCGCCGCTCCCGCACGATGTGAGCGCGAGGGCGGCGAGCGACCCGCAGACGAGCAGCGAGGAGCCTCCTCATCGGCGACCCCGCGTCAGCACCCGCTCGTCGGCCCAGGCGAGGAACGAGAAGACGATGTCCCGGTGCTCGTGCGACGACACGACAACCGGGTCCAGGTCGAACGCGTGGAACTCCTTGACGAGGCCCGCGAAGCGCTGCTCGTTGGCCGCCCGCCTAGCGGCCACCTCGTCCTCCGAGAAGGCGACGAGACGAGCCTTGCCTTCGACCGGGTCGAAGAACGGGACGGTGACGCCGCTCACGTCGGGAAAGCTCTGCTCCCAGACCGGATCCTGGACGATGACCGGGACGACTTCGAACCGCCGCTCGAGCGCCTGGAGCCAGTCGTCACGCGTGGGGCACTCGAGGAAGTCGGAGACGACGAAGACGAACGTGCCGCCCGGCAGGTCGCGCCGTTGCCGTGCGAGATGCGTGAGGCCGCGAACGAGCGTGTCCGCCGGCGCCTCGAAGCGCGGATCGTCGGAGAGCTCGGCGAGCACGTGCTGGCTCCTCGGCGGGTGCCACACGGGCTCGCCTCCCGCCTCGTCGTAGTACCCGAGAAGACCGCGGGCTGCGATGGCGCTGTCGGCGATGAGGCGCACTGCGTGGGCGATCGCCACGGGCTTCTGGAGCCAGGGCCACTCGGATGGGACGAGGCCCATCGACGGCCGGCGGTCGCAGAGGCAGACGACGCGCGGCGCCTCCTCGGCGAAGTGCTCTCGCACGATGAACTCGTCCGAGCCCCGCGCGAGCGAGAGCCGGGCCGACGCGTACCAGTCGATCCGGTCCACGTCGTCGCCCGGCTGGTACGGACGCGTGCCGGCGACGTCGGAGCCGAGCCCGCGGCGCACGCTGTGGAGCGCCCCGAACGGGAGGCCGAGCACCCGCCGTCGCGGGATCAGGGGGAACGTCGTCGTCAACGCGGCCGGTGCAAGGTCACGACGTGAACGGCTTCGACGCTCCGGCGAGGTAACAGGGTCGTGCGCTCGCGGTCGGCACGAGCGCGCGCAGCTTCAGGCCGCGCTTGACCTTGAACGTCGCCTCGTGGTTGTAGGCGCCTGCTTCGAGGGTCGGCTTGTACTTCAGGCGACGCCTGAAGATACGGCTGCCACGCGTTCGCGCGGAAGCGCTGGAGGGCCACCTGCTTGCCGGCGAGCTTGAGGTTCAGCGGCGACGGGTTCACGTTCACCGTGACGACGCCGCGCTTGAGCTGGAGCGGATAGGGGATGAGCCCGACGCGGTAGAGGAACGGCGCGCTCTCGGCGTTCTTCCAGTGGGCGCGAATCGTCGTCCCGGAGAAGATCTCGACGTATGCCTGCTGCGGCGATGGCGTTTCGACCTGCCAGATGCCGCCGCCGCCCGTCTGCGCCGCTGCGATCTGGCGCAGGCCTGGGCCGACACAGTCCCTTCCGAGGAGGGTCACGAGCTCGCCGGCCGCGCCGCTCGAGATCTGCCCGCTGAAGGCGAGCGTGCGCACCTTGTTCGGATTGATGTACTGCCGCACCGACATCGTCACCGTGTCGGCCGAGGTTGCCCCGCCGCTCGTGCCCGCGACGACCCCGGCCATGACCAGGGCGAGGAGGAGGACGAATCGCCTCATTCGACGGACGCCGCCACCTCGGCCTCGAGCGCCGCGCCGGGCGGCGGTGCGGCTTCCACACATTGCGCCTGGAGCTGCGCCGCGGCTGCGTTCCAGCCGATCTCGCGCGCCGTCGCGACGAAGCTCGGCGTGAACACGATCCGGTGCATGACGACGGGAAGGAAGAGGCGCTCGATGTCGACCGGTGTCACGTAGTCGCGACCGGACAGGAGCGCCCACGCCCGGGCGGAGCGCTCGAGCGCGAGGCTGCCGCGCACGGACGCACCGATGGCGACACCGTCGGCCTCGCGCGTCGCGCGCACCAGGCGTATCGCCCAGCGGCGCAACAGCGGGTCGATGTACACGCGATGTGCCGCCTCACGGATGACGTTGACGTCGTCGAGCGTCAGCTTCGCCTGGAGCTGCCGCAGCGGATGGCGCTCCACCTGCTCCTCGACGATCCGCACCTCGTCGTCCTCGCCCGGGTAGCCGAGGGCGGTGCGCAGGAGGAAGCGGTCGAGCTGCGCCTCGGGCAGCGGGAATGTCCCTTCCTGCTCGATCGGGTTCTCGGTCGCGAGCACGAGGAACGGTGCGGGCAGCAGATGCGTGACGCCGTCGATCGTCACCTGCTGCTCGGCCATCGCCTCGAGCAGCGCCGACTGCGTCTTCGGCATCGCCCGGTTGATCTCGTCGACGAGCAGAACGTTCGCGAACACCGGTCCCGCGCGAAACTCGAAGTCGCGATCCCGCTGATTGAAGACGGAGAGGCCCGTGACGTCCGTCGGCTGGAGGTCCGGCGTGCACTGGATGCGGGAGAACGACGCGCCCTCGACGCTGCCCGCGATCGCCCGCGCGAGCACCGTCTTCGCCGTTCCCGGGACGTCCTCGAGGAGCACGTGCCCGTCGCAGACGAGCGCCGAGAGCACGAGGCGGATCTCGTCGCTCTTGCCGTGCACGACCGTCTCGACGTTGTCGGCCAGCCGCGTCGCGAGCGCAACCGCCTGGCCGAGGTCGTCCCTGAGCGCCTCTGTCACGTCGTCTCCTCTACGTTCGGATGAGCTTGCTGTAGCCGGCGAGATAGCACGGCTTGGCCTGCGCGAGCGGCAGCACCGCCCTCAGGGTCGTGCCCTTGGGAACGGCGATCTTGAAGTGATCCTTCTCGGCGAACTCGCCGTACGAGTCGGCGCGCACGACGACCGTTTGCACTGGTCGCCACCTGGACGCGTTGCGGTCGAAGCGCTCGATCGTGACGCGCTTGCCGTCGAACGAGGTGGTACCCGATGCGGACACCGATGTAGCGGTTCGGCGGCCGCTTCGCGAGCGAGACGTACGCGCGCACCTGCACGGTCACGTCGGCCGACCGCTTCGTGCCCCACGAGCGCGCGGATCACCGTCTTCGACCGCGGGCGGAAGTCGACGGTGTAGAAGCCGCCGTCCGTCGTCTGCGTCCCCGACCAGCGCGCGGAAGAACGCGCCCGGAACGCCGCACTCCTTCCCGAGCACCGTCACGAGCTCGCCCGCCTTCGGGCTCGAGGTCTGGCCGGTGAGAGCGACGACGGCCGTCGAGCCGGCAATCGTCGGCCGCACGGTGAGCGTCACGGCTGAGGCGGCGCCGGCGATGCCGAGCCCGGCAACTCCGGCGGCGAGCACGTCGCGCGAGAAGATCGTCGAGCGCGTCGCGGCATCGTGAGACTGTAGCGTGCGAGTCTAGGGACGAACGAGAAGCGTGATGCGCTCGGATGAGCGCTGGCCGAGCGCGTCCGTGGCGGTGACGCGGAAGCCGAAGGTGCCGTCCTTCTTGGCCTTGCCGCTGACGACGCCGGTCTTCGTGTTGAGCTTGAGGCCGGCCGGCAGCTTGCCGCCCGTGAGCGCGAAGCGGACGGGAGCCTGGCCGCCCACGGTGCGCACCGTGGCGGAGTAGGCGGCACCCACCTTCGCCGGGCGAAGCTTCGTCGTGCGCACGTCGAGCGCGCGGATGACGGTGATCGACGCGTTCACCGTGGCGGTCTGGCCGCTCGCATCGCTGACGCTGAGAGCGAAGGGGAACGTCCCGAATGAGGTGGGAATGCCGCGAAGGGCGCCGGTGGCCGGGTCGAGCGCGACTCCGGCCGGAAGACCGCCGCCGGACACCGACCACGTGAGCGGGGCGAGGCCGCCGGATGCGGTGGCAGGCGTGGCGCTGTACGCCTTCCCCTGGATTCCCGTGGGCAGCGTCGCTGCACCCGTCGCCGTCAGTTGGGCCGCGACGGTAATGGTGAACTGCTTCGTGACGGAGCGATCCGGAACGAAGCCGTCCGTGTCGCCGACCTTGACCTGGAACGTGTACGTGCCGACAGCGGTGGCAGTGCCCGAGATGGTCGTCTCCCCGGTAGGCGTGCCGCCTGGCAGCCCGTCTACCAGCGTGAGACCTGGCGGGAGTGACCCGGAGACGACCTTCCAGCCCATGCCCTTGCCTCCGGTTCCGACGACCGTGAGCGTGGCAGAGTAGGGCACGCCGAGGGTCGCTCCCCTGAGCGACGGCGTCGTGAGGTTGAGCCGGTCGCGGATGGTGACCGAGGTGCCCCATTGCGACTCGGAGCCGTCGTACTGCGACGCGCCGACCGTGAACTCCCAGTAGCCGGGTCGGGTCGGCGTCCCGCTCATCGTCCCGTCGGGGTCGATCTTGAGGCCGGGCGGAAGCTCTCCGGCGTCGAGCCAGAAGGCGTACGGCGGTGCGCCCTTCTTCGCGATGAAGACGTACTTGTAGGGCATGCCCACGACGCCGGGCGTCGGCGGGTTCTCGAGGTCGATCCCGAACGCCGAGGCGCCGGACGCAACGACGGCGGCGATGACGACGCAACTCAGGAGACGCGAGACGAATCCGCACGGCCGCGCAGGGTAGCAGCGACGAACGAGCCTGCAGGACCGCACCTATCCAGGCTCGACGATCGTGCCGGCGCGGCCCGCGACGATCGCCTCGATCTGCCCGAGCGCGCCGATCGCAGCGCGGCGTCCTGTCCGCTCGACGAAGTCGCACGCGGCCTCGACTTTCGGCCCCATGGAACCGGCCGGGAAGGCGTGGGCACGCAGCTCGGCGACCGTCACGCTGTCGAGCCGTCGCGCGTTCGGGGTACCCCAATCGAGGTAGACGCCGTCGACGTCGGTCGCCATCACGAACAGGTCCGCATCGACCTCGCGTGCGAGCAGGGCGCTCGCGCGATCCTTGTCGACGACCACCTCGGCACCCATCAGCGTCCTCGAGCCGTCCCGCGCGTACATCGTCGGAATGCCGCCGCCTCCGGCGCAGATCACGATCACGCCCCGTTCGAGAAGCCACTTGATCGGCCGGTGCTCGAAGATCCGCTGCGGCGCCGGGGAGGGGACGACGCGTCGCCAGTGTGTGCCGTCGAGCTTGAACACCCAGCCGTGCTCGGCCTCGAGCCGCCGCGCCTCGGCCTCGTCGTAGACCGGGCCGATGAACTTCGTCGGGTCGTCGAACGCCGGGTCGTCGGGGTCGACCTCGACCATCGTGAGGACGGTGGCGAACGGCACCTCGAACGGCAGCAGGTTCCCCAGCTCCTGCTCGATCAGGTAGCCGATCATCCCCTCGGTCTCGGCGGCGAGGATGTCGAGCGGCGCCTGGTCGCCCGTATGCGGCCGCCTGGAGCGCGAGCAGACCGACCTGGGGCCCGTTCCCGTGCGAGAGCACGAGACGATGCGAGCGCGCCACCGGGGCGAGCGCCTCGGCCGCGACGCGGACGTTCTCGCGTTGAGCCGCGGCGGTCATCGGCTCCCCTCGCCGCAGGAGGGCGTTGCCGCCGAGCGCGACGACGACGATGTCTTCGGCCATCGGGACCGGTTCTCGCCGCCGCTGCGTGTTCCTACCCGGCGAGCTCCGGTGCTGCCCGATCTGCAACGATCCAGACGTGCAGGACGGCGACGCGACCGGGCGGCGGCTCGACGATCTCCTTCGTTCCGTCGACGAGCGGCTCGACGCACTCGAGGCGGTGGCTGACGAGACGCCAGAGCCGGGCCGCCGAGCAGGCGCCCGCAGGGATGGCGACGAGCCACGTCTTGTTCGTTCCCTCGCCGTCCGGGTATCGCCTGGTCGAGCGAGCCGGTTCAGCCCCGGGGCTCGGTGACGTGGTTACCGGGGACGCGGGGAGCTACGCCGTCACGAAGGTCGTGCGGTCGCCGCTACCCGGGGACGCGCGGCTGTGCGCGTATCTCTCGCCGGTCTGACGCGGCTTATCGGCGGCGTGCGCCGAAGTCCGCCGTGACGACGGTGATCTCGCGACCCTCGTAGGCTCCGGCCGCGGTCGGGGTGTGCACGGCGGCGAGGCCGATGTCCTGAAAGTCACGGTGGAGGAGGATCTTCCGGTGGGGAGGGCTGTCGAGCCAGAGCTGCACGGCCCTCTGGGCGTCGATGTCCGGCGATGACCAGAGGAGGTTCTCGCCCACGTGCCACGTCCGGAAGCCCGTCGATCCGTAGAAGCGCTTGACCCGCCGCCAGAACGCGGCGCCGTTACGGGACTCGTGCTCGAAGTAGCCGTGGCGTGCCATCGAACGCGAGTGCCGCATGGCCGCAGCCGACAGGCCGGGCGACCGGTGGAGAGCCGGTAGGCCTCTGGCTACCCGTACGGCATTGATCTCAAGCGAGGATCGCCCCGTCGAGGGCCGGTCGGGCCGCTACGGCGGGAGCGCGTGTGGTCGCGCCCGCCGTCGTGGACAGCGCGAACAGCGTGAAGGCGCACGCGAGCAGGGCGAGCCGTGGGTTGGTCACCTTCTCCGAATCGACCGTTCCCGGCCAGCCGTTGCGGGTCTTCACCCGTGCGGGGTACCTCGAACGGGTGACCACATGGGTGCGGGTACGCTGCGGCCGTGATCCGCTCGGTCATCGTCTCCGCGGTGCGAACGCCGTTCGGGAAGCTCGGCGGCGGTCTCGCGACGAAGCAGGCGACCGAGCTCGGCGCCATCGCCATCCGCGCCGCGCTCGATCGCGTCGACGTCGAGGACGGCGACGTCGAGTACGTGATCATGGGCCAGGTGCTCCAGGGTGGCGCGGGCCAGGCGCCCGCTCGCCAGGCGGCGATCGGCGCCGGGCTGCCGAAGGAGGTTCCGGCGGACGCCGTCAACAAGGTCTGCGCATCGAGCATCCGCGCCGTCGAGATCGCCGACGCGATGATCCGCGCCGGTGACCACGACGTCGTCGTCGCCGGCGGCATGGAGTCGATGTCGAACGCGCCGTACGCTCTCGCCCGCGCCCGCTTCGGGTACAAGCTCGGCGACGGGACGCTCGTCGACCTCATGGTCCACGACGGCCTGCGGTCGACGTTCGATGGGCGCCACATGGTCGAGCAGGCGTCGTTCGTGTCGCGTGATCTCGGCATCGGCCGAGAGGAGCAGGACGCATGGGCGTTTCGGTCGCACGAACGCGCCGTGCGCGCCCAGGACGAGGGCCTGTTCGCGGACGAGATCGTCGCGGTCGACGGCCTGGCGGCCGACGAGGGGCCGCGGCGGGACACGTCGCTCGAGAAGCTCGCCTCGCTGCCGCCGGTCTTCGACGCGGACGGCACGACGACGGCAGGCAACGCCCCGGGGGTGAACGACGGTGCCGCCGCGCTCGTCGTCACGAGCGAGTCGTTTGCGCGCGAGCGCGGTCTCGACGTGCTGGCCACGATCGTCGCCCACGGCTACGTGGCGGACGAGTTCGCATACCTCGCACGCACGCCGGCCGGAGCCGGAAACCAGGCGCTCGCTTCGGCGGGAAAGACGATCGGCGACGTGAAACGAGTCGAGGTGAACGAGGCGTTCAGCTCCGTAGCGGTGCATTCGGCCAAGCTGCTCGACGCCGATCCCGAGACGGTCAACGTCAACGGCGGCGCCGTCGCGCTCGGCCATCCGATCGGCGCGTCGGGCGCGCGCATCCTCGGCACGCTCGTCTACGAGCTGCGCCGCGAGGGCGGCGGCCTGGGCCTCGCGGCCATCTGCTCCGGCGGCGGCCAGGGTGACGCGCTGCTGATCGAGGCCTAGCCGGCGGGATCGCCGAGCAGCACGATCGGGCGGTACTTCTTCCCGGGCTCGATGGTCACCTCCGCGACGTAGACGGCCTTGACGTCGTAGCCGCGAAGGGTCTCGCGGACCGCGGCCGCGGCCGCGTCGGCACCTTCATCGAACGCCTTCCGGTCGACAGTGGCGAGGCGAAGCTCGAACGACGACGCCGAGATCTGGACGAGCTGGAATCGCACGACGCCGGGGACACGGTTCAGGGTTACCGTGACGATGTACGGGCCCACGAGCGAGCCGTCTGCGAGCGTGACGTACTCGCTCGTTCGACCCTCGAGATCGGCAAGCACCTGCGTGCTTCGTCCGCAGGCGCATGACGCCGTCGAGAGCCGTCCCAGGTCTCCGATCCGGTAGTTGAGCAGCACACTGCCGCGGTTGACGATGTTCGAGAGCACGATCTCGCCGGACTCCCCGTCGGGCACGCGCCGGCCTTCTCCATCGACGACGGTGAGGTGGCACAGGTCCTCGTGGAGGTGGAAGCCGTCCCGTTCCTCGCAGGTGAACCCGACTTTGAGACATTCCATCGCGCTGTACTTCGAGATCACAGGGATGCCGAACGTGTCCTCGATCAGCCTCCGTCCGCCGGGCGACATGTGATCCCACGTGTAGAGAAGCGCCTTGGGGCGGTGGCTCGGCCCTCCGCGCGCGGCCGCGGCGCGAAAGAACGACTCGAGGTGGGAGCCGGCGCCGAGGATGATGTCGGGGCGAACGGTGTCGATCAACTCGTCCACGCGGGCGGGCACCTGAGTGAGGTAGCCGCGCACATAGCGCGGCCGGAGCGGCCGAAAGCTCGTCTGGGCCATGAAGCCGCGAACGCGGTCGATGTTCTCTGTCAGCTCGGAGCCGAGCTGGAGGCGGGTGTACCGGACGCGTTTGCCGACGAACGCCGACTCGACGGCGCGCTCGCGCTCGCCGTAGGCAACGTTGAGGAGCACCGAGCGGCGATCGTGGAAGAGGTCGAGTGGTTGCCCCGTCGTTCCCGAGGACTGGAGCATGAGCCCGTGTCGAACACGAGGATCGTCTGAGCGGAAGCGCCGGGAATCGGCTCGGACCTCCTCTCTCGACACGATCGGCAGCCGCGCGAGATCGTCGGCGCCGTGAATCTCGCGCGGGTCGAGACCGTCTCTCGCGAAGAGCTCTCGGTAGTACGGGACGTGCTCGGCGGCGTAGAGGACGGTCTCGCGGACCCGCCGGTCTCGGCTCTCCAAGAGCTGCTCGCGGTCGCGAAAGGGCGCCCGCTGTTGCCCTGGTAGGGCGCGGGCGATCGTGACCATGCCCGACAACCGGCCCATCAACCCTCCAGCTGCCTGAAATGCCTCCGCCACGGGCCCGAGCCCGACATATCCGATGCGGCCGACGCGCCGGTAGCCCGCCTTCTCGTACGCCCGGGTGCCGGCGTGGTTCTCCATCAGCACGCCGGCGAGGATACGGCGACAGCCTTCGTCCGCGAGCGCGTGCGCGAGTCGCGTCCCGGCCGCGCCGGACACTCCGCGACCCCTGAGGGCAGGCGCCGTGAATGTCTCCGACAGGAACACCTCGCCCGGCTCGAGGTCGAGCCACGTGTCCAGGTACTCGACGAACGCGCGTCCCCCGGCGATCCAGCGCGACGAGACGACCGTGCCGGCTTCCCACGCGACAAAGCAGCGGTCTCCGCGTTTCAGACGCATCCGCGCGTCGTCAGCGTGGGTCTCGGAGAGAAAGCCGTACTCGAGCGCGAGCGGCGTCTCGAGGACGGTGGGCGGGGGATCGAGGTCGAGCTGCACGAGCTCGAGTCGTCTGTAGAGCCTGGCCCACGCGAGGCCTCCGAACCACACGCGGGCGGCCCATCTCATCCTCGCCTCACCGCGCGGGCCGCCGTGAACTGCCCGGTGACGAATCGCGTCGGCCACTGTTCCAGACGCTCGCAGGCGAGTAGGCGGTCGAGGCCACGGCCCGCTGCCAGCACGACGACGCGGGGGACGTGCATCACCGCCGTCGTCTCGTGCACCGCGAAGCCGGCCACGGTCAGCAGGCGCTCCAGCTCGCGCGGCCTGCACGTCGCTCCCACGTAGTGCGGCACGAGTCCCAGGCGGTGCAGCCAGTCGAACGGGAGCGCGTTTCGCAGAGCGACGAGTGGGTTGGCGAGGTTGTCGAGCGACACGACGAGCACGCCCCCCGGCGCGAGTACGCGATGCAGCTCGTGGAGCGCGACCGCGATCTCGTCCACGGTGTCGAAGTGGTCGAGCGTGGAGGTTGACACGACGGCGTCGAACGTCGCGTCCGGGTACGGGAGGGTCCGAACGTCGGCGAGCACGGCCGTGAAGCCGGGGTGCCGCCTCGCGGCCTCGTCGACCACTGCGTGCGAGACGTCGATCGCGTCGACCGTGCGGAACCGACGCAGGAGCAGCGGCGCCAGCCCGTCCCCGATCGCCTCCTCGAAGAGATCGGTCTTCAGCACGCGCGCGCCGCCGTCCGGCAGCCACCGCTCGAGCAGCCCGCGGTTGATCGCGTCTCCGTACGCACGCAGGAAGAGATGCCGCGGCGTGCGCGGCAGCTCCGTGAGGGCGCTCTCCCACCTGCCTTCCTGCTCGACCATGCTCCCGCGGGCACGTTAGCCTCTCGCCCGTGCCCTTCGACCACGTGCTCATCGTCGGCGCCGGTCAGATGGGCGCCGGGATCGCGCAGGTCGTCGCAGCGTCCGGCCGCCGCGTGTTCGCTCTACGACGCGGCGCCCGGGGCGGTGGAGCGCGGCCTCGAAGGCATCGCTCGCAGCCTCGCCAAGCTCGCCGAGAAGGGCGGTGCGGACCCGAACGACGGTGCTCGCGCGCATCGAGCCGTCCGACGCGATCGTGCCCGCCGACCTGATGGTCGAAGCCGTGGTCGAGGATCTCGCCGTGAAGGAAGGCGTGTTTCGTGAGGCTGACCGCACCCTGCCGCCGGACGCGATTCTCGCGTCGAACACGTCGTCGATCCCGATCGCGTCGCTCGCCGCTGTCACCGGCCGTCCCGAGAGCGTGATCGGCATGCACTTCTTCAATCCCGTTCCCGTGATGAGCCTCGTCGAGGTGGTGCGCGCGCCGGAGACGTCGGACGCCACGGCGGAGGCGATCGTCGAGCTCGCACGCGAGCTCGGGGAAGACGCCGGCGCAGGCCAACGACGTTCCCGGGTTCGTCTCGAACCGCATCCTGATGCCGTTCATCAACGAGGCCGCGTACGCACTGCACGAAGGGGTGGCGGACGCGGAGGCGATCGACACGATCGCGAAGCTCGGCTTCAACCACCCGATCGGGCCGCTCGCTCTCGCAGACCTCATCGGCCTCGACACGTGCGTCTCGATCATGGAGGTGCTCCGCGACGGGCTCGGCGACGTGAAGTACGAGCCCTGTCCACTGCTTCGCGAGCACGTCGCCGCCGGTCGTCTGGGCCGCAAGTCGGGCGCTGGCTTCTACGAGTACTAGAGCCTGACGCGGCGGAACAGCGTGTAGAAGGCGACGTCGTAGACGGACTTGACGACGCCCGCGATCACGAATGGCGCACCGAGGCCGATCGCGAGCGCTGCGCCGCCGAGCAGCGCGCCGATCGGGCGCGTCGCGTAGCGGGCGGTGTTCGTGTACGCGGCAGCGGCTGTCCGCTCGCTGGGGTCGACGAGCGCGGCGACGTAGGCCTGTCGCGCCGGGACGTCCATCTGGCTCAGCGCGTAGCGGGCGAGCAGAAGCGTCACGGCCACGGCGAAGGTCGGAGCGAACGCGATCGCGGCCAGGAGGACGTTGGACGGAAGGTGCGTGAAGACCATCGTCCGCAGCAGGCCGATGCGTTCCGCCAGCCGTACGGCGATCTGGAAGGACGCGGCCTGGAGGAAGCCGATGGCGAGGAAGAGGATCGCGAGCTCCTGGTGCGAGGTGCCGAACTTCAGCGCGAACCAGTACGCGAGAAACGACTGGACGACGAAGCCGCCCCCGAAAGCTGTCGAGAGCGAATAGCGCCGAGAGCTTTGCGACGATGCCCTTGGACCGATGGAGCGGCGGGAGGGGGTCGCGATCGAGCTCGTGCCCGACCTCGACGCGTGCCGAGAGACCGATCGTCGCGACGAGCGCGATCGCAGCTGCCACGGGATAGGCGAGTAGCCAGAGCCGCGAAGCTGCGAAGAACGCGGTGAGCGCGCCCAGCGAGCCGGCGATCGTGGCGACGGTGTTGTACGTCCCGAACAAGCGGGTCGTGTCGGCGCGTCCGGCCGCATGCGGCAGCATCGCCTGCTCGAGCGACGTGAACGGCCCGGATTCGAGGATGTCGGCCGAGACCGTTCCAGTCAGGGCGGCAATGACGAGCGCCACCGGAGACGTGGTGAGCGCAAAGACCGTGCCCGCGGCGCCATTCCCACGAGCAGAGCGCGGTACGCGCGCCGCCGGCCGATGCGATCGCCGAAGCGGGCGAGGCCGACCGACGCGAGCGCAGCGCCTGCGAGCATCGTGGCGAAGACGAATCCGACCTCGGTCGTCGACAGCCCCGACTGCTCGAGCGATACGCCGATGACGATGCTGCCGAGCCCGTAGACGACGCCGCGGCAGGCCTGGACGGCGAGGATTGCCTGCGCGTCGCGGGTCGGAGCTCGTGGAGGCACGCTCGTATACTCGCGCAGCCGTGGACTTCGACCTCACGCGAGAGCAGCGGGAGATCCAGTCGCTCGCGCGGGACTTCGCAGCATCCGAGATTGCGCCTCACGCCGGCGAGTGGGACCGCGCACATGGGTTCCCGGCTTCGCTCTTCGGCCGGCTTGGCGAAGTCGGGCTGATGGGCGTGTGCGTGCCGGAGGAGTACGGCGGCGCCGGCGCGGACTTCCTGTCCTACGTCCTCGTACTCGAGGAGCTGTCGCGTGCAGACGCGGGTGTCGGCGTGGCTGTCGCAGTCCACACGAGTGCGACGACGCTGCCGATCCTCGCGTGGGGCTCGGAGGAGCAACGGGAGCGATTCGTCCCGCCGCTCGCGCGAGGAGACGTGCTCGGGGCGTTCGCGCTCACCGAGCCGGAGGCCGGCTCCGATGCGGCCGCGCTGCGCACGTCGGCGACGCGGAACGGTGACGGGTGGGCGATCTCGGGCCAGAAGCAATGGATCACGAACGGCCGTGACGCGGGCACGATTCTTCTCTTTGCGCGTACCGATCAGGACGCCGAACCGGCGCGCGGCATCAGCGCGTTCGTTCTCGACGGGGAGCACGTGGTCGTGACCCGCGAAGAGGAGAAGCTGGGCCTCAACTCGTCCTCGACCGCCGACCTGCTCCTCGAGGCCGCCCAGGTCGGCGACGACCGACGGCTCGGAGAGGAGGGCAAGGGGTTTGCGATCGCACTCGCGACGCTCGACGGCGGGCGGATCGGCATCGCGGCCCAGGCGCTCGGCATCGCCCAGGCGGCGTACGACGTGGCGTCGCGCTACGCGGTCGAGCGGCGGACGTTCGGGCGGCGCATCGCCGACCATCAGGCGATCCAGGCGAAGCTCGTCGACATGGCGGTCGAGATCGAGGCGGCGCGTCTGCTCACCTACGCCGCGGCATGGCGAAAGGAGCGCGGGCTCTCCCACAAGGCCGAAGGGGCGAAGGCGAAGCTCTTCGCCTCGTCGGTCGCGCGCCGGCAGACGGGCGAGGCGATCCAGATCCTCGGCGGCTACGGCTACACGAAGGAGTTCCCGGTCGAGCGCTACTACCGTGACGCGAAGGTGACGGAGATCTACGAGGGGACGAGCGAGATCCAACGGATCGTCATCGCCCGCTCGATCCTGGGCGGCTAGGCAGCCACTCGTAGAGCGCGTCGGGCTCCTTCTCCATGTTCAGCGTCCCGTCGGTGAGCTTTACGAGGCTGCAGCCGTGTCGCTCGTAGAAGCGGCGTGCACGGACGTTCTCCTGGAACACCCACAGCTGGAAGCCTGCCGGGCACTGCGACTTCGCGTGGTCGAGCAGCGCCGTTCCGATGCTGCGATTCTGTGTCTCCGGATCGACGTAGATATGGTCGAGCATCGCCGGTCCGAGCCCGATGAAGCCGGTGATCTGGCCGGCCTCTTCTGAGACCCAGACCTCGTGCCGTCGCACGATCAAGCCCCCCAGTCGGGGCCGGTCCTCATCCGGGATGCGCGGCAGGTACGTCATCAGGTCGCGTGCGCGCACGAAGATGTCACCGACCGCGTCAGCGTCCTCGGGAGTCGCGCGTCGGATCACGGGCGTACTCTAGGCCCCGTGCCGAGGAAGCCTGACGAACCGGTGCGCCTGACGAAGATCTACACGCGTGGCGGCGACGGCGGCGAGACGAGCCTCGGCGACGGATCGCGCGTGTCGAAGCTCGACCCGCGAATCACGGCCGGCGGAGACGTCGACGAGCTCAACTCGGTCCTCGGCTGGGCGGCGTGCGTCGCGGACGGCGACGTCGGGGACGTCGTGTTGCGCATCCAGAACGAGCTCTTCGATCTCGGTGCCGACCTCACCGTGCCGCCCGACAAGGAAGGGCTGCGGGTGACGCAGGAGATGGTCGACGCGCTCGAGCGGGACTGCGATCGCTTCAACGCGTCGCTCGAGCCGCTCAAGAGCTTCGTGCTGCCCGGCGGGACAGAGCTGGCCGCGCGACTCTTCCTCGCCCGGGCGATCTGCCGCCGCGCC
This sequence comes from uncultured Actinomycetes bacterium, assembly GCA_963724675.1. Lineage (GTDB taxonomy): Bacteria > Actinomycetota > Thermoleophilia > Gaiellales > Gaiellaceae > PALSA-612. The sequence goes on from CAVRVP010000005.1 coordinate 20,273, forward strand.
GAGCGCTCGGTGCTGGCGGCTGACGTCAACTCGCTGCCGGGCGTCTATCTCAACCGGCTCTCCGACCTGCTCTTCATCCTCGCGCGCACCGGGAATCTCGGCGTCGAGGAGCCGCTCTGGAAGCCTGGGAACCGCTAGCAGTCCTCGTCGGCTCGTTCGTAGCCGGCTACCTGGGCTCGATGATCGGTCTCGTGCTCGGGACGCTGCGGCTTCCGCTCATCGTCCTCGTGTCGGGAGATCCCAGCGCGGCAGCGGGCACGAACATCGCGATCAGCGCCGCGTCGGCGGGGTCCGGGTCCGTCGTCCACGCCCGCGCGGGCCGTGTCGACTGGCGGGTCGTCAGGTGGATGGTGCCGCCCAGCGTTGCCGGCGCGCTCGTCGGCGCATTCTTCGGCCACGCGGTTCCGCAACGGCTGCTCTACGCCGCCATCGGCGCCGTTCTTGCCTGGAACGGCATCGACCTGCTCGTCCGGCCGTTCCGCGCTCGCCCTCGGGACACGCCGCGCGTCGGCGTCGCGGCGCTCACCGGCGCGGCGATCGGCGCTCTCGGCGGCGCGATCGGCGTCATCCTCGGCACGCTGCGCGTACCCGCGCTTCTCGGGGCCGTCGGTCTCACCGCCGCGCGGGTCGTGGGCACGAATCTCGTCGTCGGCTTCTTCCTCGGCGTCTTCGGCTTCGCCGGCCACGCTGTGCGCGGCGAGGTCGAGTGGACCATCCTCGCCGCCGGGCTGGTCGGTGCGCTGCCCGGCGGGTGGCTCGGCGCACGGCAGACAGGTCGGATCCCCGAGCGTCACCTTCGCCGTGCGCTCGGCGTCGCTCTCGTCGTCATCGCCGCGGTGTTCGTGGCGACGGCGGCGAAGGGCTGACGGTCGGCCGCCGAGAGGGCGACCCCCGCAGGTGTTACAGCACTCATTCCGGGGACTGTCCCTGAGACTGTCCCCTGAGCATGCCGAATCGCTGACGCACAACGCGATTGCGCGCAGTACGTCGCTGCACGCCAACGTACCCTCACAACTGTTACGGAACTCCTCTCGGGGACTGTCCCTGAGACTGTCCCCCCGCTGGTCGGGTCCCGGCGCGTCGGCAGCCTAGACTCACGCCATGGCGGCGGAGGCCAAGCCGGAGGACGGTGCCGCCGGCGCGGCTCGCAGCACGCTGCTGCGTTCGGGTGCCATCATCGCCATCGCCGTCGGTGCGGCGAACGTCCTGAACGCCGCCTTCCAGTTCTCGCTGGCGCGGATCCTCGAGCCTGCCGACTACGCCCTTCTCGCCGCACTCTTCGCGGTCGTGCTCGTGGCCGCCATCCCCCCGCTGGCGTTCCAGGCCACCGCGGCGCGTGAGGTTTCCTCACGGCTGAGCGCGGGGAACATCCGCGGCGCGCGGAACGTCCTGCGCGGGATGGCTGACGGCGGTCGCACGGTGGACGGCTGTCCTCCTGGCGCTCGCCGTCATCGCCGTCCCGCTCGCGGCCGTCGCGGGCGCCGACGACCCACTTGCGTTCGGAGGCACGGCCGCGACGGTGGCGGTCGCGCTCGCGATACCCGTCGTCTGGGGTGGCCTCCAGGGTGCTGGGCGATTCCCGGCGCTCGCGGGCGCCCACGTGTGCTTCGCGGGGACGAGACTCGTCGCCGGCGTCGCGATCGGCCTCGCCGGAGGCGGCGTCGGGGCGATCATGCTCGGCCTTGCCGGAGCGACGGCGCTCACGGTCGTCGTCACCGCGCTTCCCATTCGCTCGCTGCTCGAAGGAACGCGCGGCGCGCGGCGAGAGCCTCTCGCGACGCGCTCGAATGCCTGGTCGGCCGTCGGGCTCACTGCCCTGTGGGCTCTCATCTACAGCGACCTCCTCGTTGCGAGGCTCGCCTTCGACGGAGAGGAAGCGGGTGCCTACGCAGCCGCCAGCGTCGGCGCGCGCGTCATCCTGTTGTTTCCGATTGCTGTGACGACGGTTCTCTTTCCGCGCGTGGCTGCGCTCGAGGACCGCGAGCGCGAGCGGCGGTACCTCGTTGCCGGCCTGCTCGCCGTCGGCGCCGCATCCGCGGCGGCGACCGCCGTGGCATGGATCCTCGACGACTCGCTCGTCGAGCATCGCGTTCGGCGGCGAGTACGCAGCAGGAGCCGAGTGGCTCGGCCCCCTGTGCCTCGCGATGGCACTCTATGGCCTCGCAATGGTCTACCTCTACCACTTCCTCGCCCTCGGCCGCCCGGCGTTCGCGACCTGGCTCGCTGCCCTGTTCGCGGCGCAACTCGTCGCCTACGGCATCTTCCACGGGGCGCCAGAGGATCTGATCGTCGTCCAGCTCTGCTTCGGCTCTGCGGCCCTCGTCGCCGCCGATCTCTGGTACCGGATCCGCGTGCGGCGACCGAGCGCGGCATGAGGGACGTCCACGTGACCGACGTTCCAAAGCTTCGATACCAACGAGTGGGTGGGGGGTATCGGCGAGAGGACGTCGAGGCTGCCCTCGCGCACCTGCTCGGGACGGTCGACGCAGTCGAGGCGAGGCTCGACGAGCTCCGCGCGCGCTCGGACGAGCTCGAGCTTCGGCTGGGCGAGCGCGAGCGCGAGTTGGAGGCATACCGGGCGCGCGAAGCCGAGCTCGAGGCGGTGATGCGCCGCGCGGAAGCCGTGCTCGGCGACGTCAACGGCGCATCGCGCGAGGACTGACGAGAGGTGGCGACGACCGAAGGTACGAGCGAGCTCTTCTCGACGATCTCCGGCTTGCCGGTCGAGCCCCTCTACTCGGCGGAGACGACGGAGGTCGACTACGAGCGCGATCTGGGTGACCCGGGCGAGTTCCCGTTCACGCGCGGGATCTATCCGTCGATGTACCGCGGTCGCCTCTGGACGATGCGGCAGTTCGCCGGCTTCGGGACGGCCGAGGAGACGAACGAGCGCTTCCGCTACCTCCTCGACCATGGTCAGACCGGGCTCTCGACGGCGTTCGACATGCCGACGTTGATGGGCTACGACTCAGACCATCCGCGGTCGCTCGGCGAGGTCGGGCGGGAGGGCGTCGCGATCGACTCGCTCGAGGACATGGAGACGCTCTTCGCCGGGATCCCGCTCGGCGAGGTCTCGACCTCGATGACGATCAACTCCCCCGCCGCGATGCTGCTCGCGTTCTACGTGTGCGTCGGCGAGGGGCAAGGCGTCGGCCGCGATGCGCTGCGGGGGACGGTGCAGACCGACATCCTCAAGGAGTACATCGCGCAGAAGGAGTACATCTTCCCGCCCGAGCCGTCGATGCGGCTCGTCGTCGACATGATCGAGTTCTGCGCGCAGGAGATGCCGCTCATGCATCCCGTCTCGATCTCGGGCTACCACATCCGCGAGGCCGGCTCGACGGCCGCCCAGGAGCTCGCGTTCACGCTCGCCGACGGATTCGCGTACGTCGACGCGTGCATCGAGCGCGGGCTCGACGTGGACGACTTTGCTCCGCGGCTCTCCTTCTTCTTCAACGCACACATGGACTTCTTCGAGGAGATCGCGAAGTACCGCGCCGCGCGCCGGATCTGGTCCCGTGAGCTACGCGACCGCTACGGCGCACGCAACCCGCGCTCCCTGCTCATGCGCTTCCACGCGCAGACGGCCGGGGTGTCGCTCACGGCGCAGCAGCCGGAGGTGAACATCGTCCGCACGGCGGTCGAGGCGCTTGCGGCGGTGCTCGGCGGCACGCAGTCGCTGCACACGAACTCGTTCGACGAGGCGCTCGCGCTGCCGACCGAGCACGCGGTGCGGATCGCGCTCCGTACGCAGCAGGTGATCGCGCACGAGTCAGGCGTCGTCGACACCGCCGATCCGCTCGGCGGCTCGTGGTACGTGGAGGACCTGACGAACCGGCTCGAAGCCGAGGCGTACGACTACTTCGCCCGCATCGAGGAGCTCGGAGGCGTCATCGCCGCGATCAAGGAGAACTTCCAGCAGCGCGAGATCGCCGACGCGTCGTTCCGCTACCAGTCCGAGGTCGAGCAGAAGCAACGCATCGTCGTCGGCGTCAACGACTACGAGCTCGAGGACGAGCAGCCGCTCGAGATCCTCAAGATCGATCCGGCGCTCGAGGGCGAGCAGGTCGATCGCGTCCAGGCTCTTCGCGCCCGTCGCGACGCGGAAGCCGTCGCGCACCGCTTGGCCGAGCTGAAGGCCGCAGCGGCAGGCGATGCGAACCTCATGCCGGTGATCATCGACGCCGCCCGCGATCTCGTCACGATGGGCGAGATGTGCGACGCCCTCCGCGAAGTCTGGGGCGTCTGGCGCGAGACGCCCGTTTTCTAGCTACCGGGAACGCTCGAACTGGGCGCGCTTGCGCTCGGCGTCGCGGTCGCTCCAGCGCTTGGCGAGGTAGAGGCCGCCCGCGAGGACGAGGATCGCGGCCGGCAGGCCGATCTGCGCCCAGACGGCGTCGAAGAGCAGGACGGCGATGATCGCCGCGACGAAGACCGCTCCGATGATGAGCGTGAACTTGACGACTGCGCCCCAGTCCATGCCTGGACTCTAACGGCGTCTAGATCTCGATGACGAGGCCGTCGTAGGCGAGCTCGTGTGACTCGGGTGGCGGCAGCTCCCCCGGCCGGTGCGTGAGGAGGAGCCGCTTCGCTCCCGATGCCTCGTAGGCCTCCACCGCTTCGTCGATCGAGAGATGACCACGCGGGCTGCCGTCGAGCTCGCCGCGGAGCAACGTCGCCTCGCACACGAAGAGATCGGCGTCGCGCGCGACGTCGGCGAGCCGCTCGTCAGGTCCGGAGTCGCCCGAGTACGCGAGCGTGTGCGACCCGTTCGTGACGCGGAGCCCGTACGTCCTGAGCGTGTAGTGCGGGAGTCGGATCGCGAACACCTCGAGGCCGGCCGCCGTCGTGAAGGGGACGCCCTCCTCGTAGTCGTGGACGTCGAACGTCGACTCGAACATGTCCTCCCAGCCGAGGCGCGTCCCGAAGTCGCGGATGCGGCCGCGTCCCTGAGGCGGCAGCCAGAGCTCGGGACGATGCTCGTCGCGACCGGGGCCGACCATGTTCCCCCAGACCCACGGGACGAGGTCGCCCCAGTGGTCGAGATGCCAGTGCGTGATGACGATCGAGTCGACGTGCGGCCAGCCGCTGTTCATCTCGCGCAGCCGGCTCAAGAACGCCCGCCCCGCAGTCGAGGAGGAGGCTCCCGGGACCTTCGACGAGGTAGCCGGATTGCGCTCCGCCTGGGTTCGGCCACGCCGGGCTCGAGCCAACGACCGTCAACTTCACGGCTCGTATACTGCCGCGCGCGTGGGAAAGACGATACGAGTAGTGATCGCGAAGCCCGGTCTCGACGGTCACGACCGAGGCGCGAAGGTGATCGCCCGAGCCCTTCGGGACGCGGGCATGGAGGTGATCTACACCGGTCTCCACCAGACACCCGAACAGATCGTGGAGACAGCCATCCAGGAGGATGCGGACGCCGTCGGCATCTCGGTGCTCTCCGGCGCGCACATGACGCTCGTCCCGCGCATCCTCGAGCTGCTCCGCGAGAACGAGGCCGAGGACGTCCTCGTCATCGTCGGCGGAACGATCCCCGGCGACGATGCCGCCGAGCTCAAGGACCTCGGCGTGGCCGAGATCTTCACGCCCGGCGCGACGACCGGCGCGATCGTCGACTTCCTCCGCGAGCGCGTGCCTGTTTCATGATCGGCGTCGAGCGCGACGGCGCCGTCGCCGTCGTCACCATCGACCGGCCAGAAGCGCTCAACGCCCTCGACCCAACGACGTTGACGGCACTCCGCGACGCGCTCGCCGAGCTCGCAGCGGACGCCGCGACGCGCGCGGTGGTGCTCACCGGAGCAGGCGAAAAGGCGTTCGTCGCCGGCGCCGACATCAAGGCAATGGCCGCGATGAATGCCGACGAGGCGCGCGCCTGGGGCGCGCTCGGGCACGAGACGGCGCTTCTCCTCGAGACGATGCCGAAGGCGACGATCGCAGCCGTCAACGGCTTCGCTCTCGGCGGCGGCTGCGAGCTCGCGCTCGCATGCGACATCCGCTACGCGTCGGAGACGGCGCGGCTCGGTCAGCCGGAAGTCTCGATCGGGATCATCCCCGGCTGGGGAGGCACGCAACGGCTGCCGCGCGTCGTCGGGATCGGACTCGCAAAGGAGCTGATCCTCACTGGACGGATGGTGGACGCGGACGAGGCGCTGCGCTCGGGGCTCGTCAACGCCGTCTTCCCCGCCGACGAGCTGATGACGAAGGCGCTCGAGCTCGCGCAGTCGATCGCCGCGAAGAGCCCGCTCGTCGTCGCCGCGATCAAGGAGGCGACGGGCCGGACGTTCGCGGGCGACCTCGGCGCAGAGGAGCGGGCGTTCGCCGGGCTCTTTGGCAGCGCCGACCAGGCCGAGGGCATGGCCGCCTTCATCGAGAAGCGGCCGCCCGAGTTCACGGGCCGCTAGGGCTTCGTCAAGACCACCCTGCCGGCCTTGAAGGCCATGGGGCGCACGGCCGCGGCGGCGAGGGTGGCGAACGTCGGCTCGGTCAGCACGAGGACGGTCTTGCCGAGGAGGTTCGGCGCTTCGGTCGCTCCAACCACTTTGCCCTTCCCGAGGTCGATCTGCACGGCGTCGGCTACGCCGAGCATGAGCGGCCGGCGCATACGGTCGAGCACCGTGCCCGCGGGGAACGCCTGCAGGCCGGTGACCTTCACCGTCAGCTGTCCGGTGGCGGCGCGGGTGACGGTGCCCGTCACCGTCAGCGTCACGGTGGTCTTCATCGATGTGCTGAAGATCAGCCGCTCCGCCTTCATGAGATACGGGTACGGGTTCGTGGCCCCGCCGTCGTTGGGATGCACCTCGAAGTGGAGATGCGGGTCGGTTTGATCGGCGTCGCCGGAGTTGCCGACGTACCCGATCGCTTCACCAGCTTCCACCTCGGCGCCGTCCTTCAGTCCCTTGTAGTAGGCCATGCCCGGCACGCACTTGCCGCGGTTGTCGTTCCCCTTCGTGACGTCGTTGTTGAGGTGGATGTAGAGGTACGTCGTCCCGCTCTTGCCGTAGAGGTAGAGCATGCAGCCGGCTCTGGAGGATGTCGTCCAGTACTTGATCTTTCCGGCTTCAGCGGCAACGGCGATCGTGCGCCGTGCTGCCATGAGGTCGTTGCCCTGATGGCTTCCGCTGTAGCGGGCAGCGCCGAAGTCGTTCGCGAATGCAACAGCGCCGGCAATCGGGAAGATGAGGCGCGGCACCTTGCCGGCGGGCGCAGCCGACGATGACGCGACAACGCATGCGGCTGCCGCCACGGCGGCGACGAGTATGAGTCCTCGGGCTGTCGTCCGGCGGTCGGCCACGATTCCGTCTTCGCGCTCTAACGCGAAGACCCTCGAAGAGTAGTCAGCCGCCAGGTTCCCTGACGCCCTTACCGTCGAGCGCCTGCGCGGCCGTCGTTAGAGTCCTGCCCGATGAAGATCGCCGTATGCGTGAAGCAGGTTCCGGAGGGAGGCGGCCACAAGCGCATCGATCCGCAGACGAAGCGGCTCGATCGCTCCGGCGAGGCCGGGCTCAACCCATTCGACGCGAACGCGATCGAGGAGGCGCTGCGCATCCGCGAGGCAGCGGATGGAGAAGTCGTCCTCGTCACCGTTGGCCCCGAGCGCGCGGCCGAGGCGCTCCGCAAAGGGCTGGCGATGGGAGCCGACCGTGCCGTTCTCGTCGCTGACGACGCAATCGCGGGCTCGGATCTCGTTGCGACGAGCGCCGTGCTCGCGGCCGCTCTGGCGCGTGAAGGCGCCGACCTCGTCCTCTTCGGGCAGCAGGCGAGCGACTCGGACGGCGCGGTGCTCGCGGCGGCCGTTGCCGAGCGGCTCGAGCTGCCGCTCGTCTCTCAGGTCTCGGAGCTCGAGCTCGACGCCGGCTCGGCGAAAGCGAAGCGGCAGACCGAGTTCGGCTACGACCGGCTCTCGGCGTCGCTGCCGGCGGTCATCGCCGTCTCGGACGCGATCAACGAGCCGCGCTACCCGTCGCTCAAGGGGATCATGGGCGCGAAGTCGAAGCCGCAGGAGACGCTCGCGCTGTCGGATCTCGGTGTCGCTGCAGAGGCGGTGGGCGACGCGGGATCACAGACAGAGGTCGTTGCACTCAACAGTCCTCCGCCGCGGGGCGAGACGCTGAAGATCGAGGACGACGGCTCGGCCGCGCAGAGGGTCGTCGACTTCCTCGTCGAGAGGAAGCTCCTCTGAGCTTGAAGACGCTCGTGTTCCTCGAGCATCACGAGGGCGAGATCCAGAAGGGTGCGCTCGGCGTGCTCGCCAAGGCCGCCTCGCTCGGTGACGCATCGGGCGTCGTCGTCGGAGCCGGGGCAGCCGCCGCTGCCGAGCAGGCGGGGAAGCACGGAGCCCAGACGGTGTACCTCGCCGAGGGCGCCGGGCTCGAGACGCCGCTGCCTCAGCCGCGCGTCGACGTCCTCGCAGCCATTGCGCGCGACGGAGGGTACGACGGCGTGTTTCTCGCGCAGTCCGTCCTTGCGGCGGACATCGCCGCCGGGCTCGCGGTGCGGCTCGGCGCGGGCCTCAACTGGGATCTCGTGGACGTGCGCGACGACGGCGGGACGCTCGTCGGCGTGCGTCCTGCGCTCGGCGACAGCGTGTACGTCGACGCCGGCTGGCGCTCGACTCCGGCCCTGGCGCTCTTCCGGGCCGGGAGCTTCGAGCCGCGCGAGACGGGCGGGACGGCGGAGGTCGTGTCCGTGCACACCGGCGCTCTCGTCCTTCTCGACCGCCGCGACGCTCACCGGCCACGACGTCGAGGAGCAGGCCGGCCCGTCGATCGAGGACGCCGACGTGATCGTTGCCGGAGGGCGTGGGCTCGGCGGCCCGGAAGGGTTCGCGCAGCTCGAGGAGCTTGCGAAGGCGCTCGGTGGAGCAGTCGCCGCAACGCGTGCAGTCGTCGACGCCGGCTGGTACCCGTACGCCACCCAGGTCGGCCAGACTGGCAAGTCCGTCTCGCCGAAGCTCTACATCGCCTGCGGCATCTCCGGCGCGATCCAGCACAAGGTCGGCATGCAGAGCTCCGGGACGGTCGTTGCGATCAACAAGGATCCGAACGCGCCGATCTTCGAGTTCTGCGACATCGGCATCGTCGGTGACCTGAACCAGATCGTTCCCAAGCTCACCGAGCTCGTTCTCGCGCGGAAGGGCTAGGCCACTCGTGGCCAGGCCCGTCGACTATCCGCCGCCGTTCGCGCCGTCGGACGCGATCGCCGAGCCGGTGAGCGGAGCCGACGAGCGGATCGACGTCGGCGTGCTCGTCGTCGGCGCCGGCCCCGCCGGCCTCGCCTGCGCGATCCGTCTCGGCCAACTGCTCGAGGACGAGCCGGCGCTCGCTGCGCGGCTCGGCGAGGTGCCCGTCGCCGTCCTCGACAAGGGTTCGAAGCCCGGCGCGCACCTCCTGTCCGGTGCGGTCGTCAACCCCGTATCGCTCCGGCGGCTCTTCGCCGGTCGGCGGACGACCGACGACATGCCCTTTCTCACTCGCGTCGATGGGGAGCGCGTCTACTTCATGACCTCGCGGCGAGCGATGCGGATCCCGACGCCGCCGCCGATGCGCAACCACGGCAACTACGTCGCGTCGATCTCCCAGCTCGGGCGATGGCTGGCCGACGAGGCGGAGGCGGCCGGCATCGCGGTGCTGCCCGAGACGACCGCCGAGCAGCTCCTCGTGGCGCACGGACGCGTCGTCGGCGTGCACACGGCCGACCGGGGCCGCGGGCGCGACGGCGAGCCGCTGCCGCGGTTCGAGCCGGGATCGGACATCCAGGCGCAGGTGACGGTGCTCGCGGAGGGCACACAGGGGTATCTCACGGGAGCGGCGATCGACCGCTTCGGCCTGCACGGCGCCAACCCGCAGGTGTACGCGCTGGGCGTCAAGGAGGTGTGGCGCGTGCCGAAGCCTCTCCGCCGCGTCATTCACACGATGGGCTGGCCGCTGCGATCGCGTGCGAAGTACCGCGAGTTCGGCGGCTCGTTCATCTACCCGATGGGCGAGGACATGGTCACGCTCGGCATGGTCGTCGGGCTCGACTACCGCGACGCCACGCTCTCCGTCCACGACCTGCTTCAGGAGCTGAAGACGCACAAGCTCGTACGGAAGATCCTCGCCGGCGGTGAGCGCATCGCCTGGGGCGCGAAGACGATCCCCGAGGGCGGCTTCTACGCGCTGCCATCTCAGCTTCATGCGCCGGGCCTCGTTCTCTGCGGCGACGGCGCGGGTTTCGTGAACGTGCCGGCGCTCAAGGGCATTCATTACGCGGTCGAGTCGGGCATGCTCGCTGCCGAGGCGATCGTTCGTGCGCTACGGCCCGGCGAGGCGGTCGGTCGCGCGGGTGCGCTCGCCTCGTACGACGCGGCTGTCCGTGACAGCTTCGTGTCCGAGGACCTGAAACGCGTTCGCAACATGCGCCAGGCGTTCGGCAAGGGCTTCTGGCTCGGCTCGATGCGCGCCGGGATGATGACCATGTCGATGGGTCACATGCCGCGCAAGCGGCTCGAAACCGAACCTGACGCAGAGCACGAGCTGATCCGCACCGACCGCGGCGCCGCGTATCCGTCGCCGGACGGAACGCTCACGTTCGACAAGCTCTCGTCCGTCTATCTCAGCGGCAACAAGACGCGCGACGACGCACCGAGCCACATTCGCGTCGCGGCACGAGTTCCGATCGACGTGGCCGAGATGTGGGTGAACATGTGCCCCGCGCACGTGTACGAGGTGGGCAAGCACGACGCCGGCAAGGTGGAGGTGATAGTCACGCCCTCGAACTGTGTCCAGTGCGGCGCGATCACGGCGAAGGGCGGCCGGCTCACTCCGGCCGAAGGCGGCTCCGGCCCCGAGTACTCGTTGACGTGATCTCGCAGGATGACGTCCTCGCAGCGCGCGAGGCGATCGGCGGACGGCTCCACCGGACGCCGCTCTTCTCGTCGCGCGCGCTGTCGGAGCGGATCGGCGCGGAGGCGTACCTCAAGGCCGAGCTCTTCCAGAAGACGGGGTCGTTCAAGCCGCGGGGGATGCTTGCGAAGCTCGCATCGCTCACCGCGGAGGAGAGGTCGCGAGGCATCGTCACCTGGTCGGCGGGCAACGCCGGCGCGGGAGCGGCGTTCTCCGCGCGGGAGCTCGACATCGCCTGCCGCGTCTTCATGTGGCGGACAGCGAACCCGATCAAGATCGCGGCGTGCCGCGGATACGGGGCCGAGGTCGACCTCGAGTCGCAAGGTCCGGCGGAAGCGCATCATCGCCTGCTCGCGTTTGTCGAGGAGACGGGTGCGACGTTCGTCCATCCGTTCGACGATCCCGTGCTCCAGGCCGGATACGGTGCGATCTCCCTCGAGATCCTCGAGGACAACCCCGAGACGACCACGATTGTCGTCCCGATTGCAGGGGGCGGACTGATCGCGGGCATCGCGTCGGCAGTCGACGTGCGAGTCGTCGGGGTCGAGCCCGAGCTTGCGCCGACGATGGCACGAGCCCTCGAGGCCGGTCGACCCGTGGAGATCCAGCCCGGGTCGATCGCCGACGGCCTCGGTGCGCCCTTCACCGGCGAGCACACGCTGAGCGTCGTCCGCGACCGGGTTGCCGACGTCGTGCTCGTCTCCGAAGACGAGATCAAGGACGCGATGCGCTTTCTCTACGGCCGTACGAAGCTCGCCTGCGAGCCCGCGGGAGCCGCCGCGACGGCCGCGCTCCTGAGCGGCAAGGTGGCCGTCGAGCCGGGCTCGACCGTGGTCTCGATCGTGTCCGGAGGGAACGCGGATCCCAGGGTGGCTGCTGCTATCCTCGCCGAGGCCTGATGAAGACTGACATTCATCCTGACTACGTGATCGCGACCGTCCGCTGCTCCTGCGGAAACGAGTTCGTGACCCGGTCGACGAAGGAAGATCTCCACGTCGAGATCTGCTCGGCCTGCCACCCCTTCTACACGGGCAAGCAGAAGCTCGTCGACACGGGCGGCCGCGTCGAGCGCTTCCAGCGCCGCCTCGAGCGCGCGCAGCGCTAGTCGCTCCTGCCATGAACATAGGTGGCCAGGCCGTGCTGGAAGGCGTGATGATGCGCACGCCGTCGAGCTGGGCGGTCGCGGTGCGGAAGCCGGACGGCGAGATCGCGCAGGTCACGCGGGCGATTTCCTCGCCGATGGCGAGGCGGCGGATCTACCGCCTTCCGGTGATTCGCGGTGTCATCGCCCTCGGCGAGTCGCTCGCGATCGGCTTTCGCGCGCTCGCTATCTCCGCGAACTACGCGGCGCAGACCGAGGAGGGTGATGAGGACGACGAGCCGTTCGAGATCGGTCGCGGCCAGATCATCTTCGCCTTCGCGATCGCCATCGGCTTCGCGCTCGCGCTGTTCAAGGTCGGCCCGGCGCTGATCACGAGCCAGCTGGGGATCGACACGACGCAGACCTTCGTCGTCGTCGAGGGGCTCATTCGCGTGAGCATCTTCATCCTCTACCTCTTCCTCATCTCGCTGCTTCCCGACCTCCGCCGGCTGTTTCAGTACCACGCCGCCGAGCACAAGGCGATCAACGCCTACGAGGCCGGCGAGGAACTGACGCCCGAGCGCGTCGACCGGTTCAGCCTCATCCACCCGCGCTGCGGCACCGCGTTCCTGCTGTGGGTGATGGTGATCGCGATCTTCGTGTTCGCGTTCTTCGGCCGCCCCGAGTGGTACTGGCTGATCGCGAGCCGCATCCTCATGCTGCCCGTCATCGCCGGGCTGGCCTACGAGCTGATCCGCTTCGCCGGCAAGCACCAGGGAAACCGCGTCGTCATGACGCTGCTCGCTCCCGGGCTCTGGCTTCAGAGGCTGACGACGCGCACGCCGACCCTCGATCAGATCGAGGTCTCGATCCGGGCACTCCAAGAGGTGCTCGAGCAGGAGCGCGCAAGCGGGAAGCAGACGAACATCGAAGTGATGGCTTAAACAAAAGGAGAGACGATGGCCGAGCGAACAGCGCAGGTGACGTGGAGCGGCAGCCTCATGGACGGCGCCGGAGTGATCGAGTCGGTGGGGAGCGGGGCGTTCGGCGGCCTCGAGGTGACGTGGGCCTCGCGCGCGGAACCTGAGGAGTCGGGCCGCACGAGCCCCGAGGAGCTGATCGCGGCGGCCCATGCTTCGTGCTTCTGCATGGCGCTGTCCCACGGTCTGGCGCAGGCGGGCACGCCGGCGGAACGGCTCGACGCCCGAGCGACGTCGACCTTCGTGCCGGGCACGGGCATCACGGCGATGAAGCTCGACGTGACGGGAACCGTCCCGGGCATCGACGAGGACGCCTTCCTGCAGGCTGCCGAGGGGGCGCGGGACAACTGCCCCGTCTCGAAGGCGCTCGCCGGCAACGTCGAGATCACGCTCGACGCGCGGCTCGCCTGATCGGCTCGCTGCTCTAGCCTTCGTCGCATGGCGGATCTCGCAGCACTCGTCGACGAGCTGGAGCGCTCCTATCGCGAGACGCAGGAGCGTCTGTCCGACCCTGCCGTCTACAACGACCACAAGCAGGCGGCCACGACGGGGAGGCGCCTGAAGGAGCTCGAGGAGCCGTTCCGCATCGCCGAGGAGTGGCGCTCGATCCGTGCCGATCTCGACGCGGCACGGGCGGACAGCGACCTGCGCGAGCTCGTGCCCGAGCTCGAGTCGCGCTTCACCGAAGTCGAGGCGGAGCTGATGCTCGCCCTCGTCGAGAAGGACCCGGCGGACTCGAAGGACGTCATCGTCGAGACTCGGCAGGGCGTCGGCGGCGACGAGGCGGCTCTGTGGGCGGGCGACGTCTTCCGGATGCTCACGCGCTACGCCGAGCGGCGTGGCTTCACCTGGGAGCAGATCTCGGCGAGCCCGAGCGATGGCGGCGGCTTCAAGGAGATCGTGTTCGCGATCACCGGCGAGGGCGCGTACTCCGTCTTCAAGTGGGAGGCGGGAACGCACCGCGTGCAGCGCGTGCCGCAGACGGAGTCCCAGGGCCGCATCCACACGTCGACCGCCACGGTGGCCGTCATGCCCGAGGCAGAGGAGGTGGAGGTCGAGATCGACCCCTCTGACCTGAAGATCGACGTCTACCGCTCGACCGGCCCGGGCGGGCAGAGCGTCAACACGACCGACTCCGCCGTCCGGATCACGCACCTGCCCACCGGCATCGTCGTCGCGATGCAGGACGAGCGCTCGCAGCTGAAGAATCGCGACAAGGCGATGCGCGTTCTCCGGGCGCGGCTCTTCGAGTACGAGCGCGCGCGGCAGCAGGCGCAGGAGTCGGCGGCGCGTCGTGCCCAGATCGGCACGGGCGAGCGGGCGGAGAAGATCCGCACGTACAACTTTCCGGAGAGTCGGCTCACCGACCACCGGATCAAGCTGACGGTCCACCGGCTGGACCAGATCCTCGACGGCGACCTTGCGGACGTCACGGACGGGCTCGCGGCCGAGGAGCGCCGCCGCTCGCTCGAAGACGCATGAGCCGGCAACGCGAGCAGACCGCAGAGACGATCCCCGAGCTCATCCGCCAGTGGGCGGAAGCGACTCCCGATGCGCCTGCCCTTACGGCGCCGGAAAGGACGGCGACGACGTACGGGACGCTGCACGAACAGACCGTTAGCGTTGCTCGCCAGCTCGCGCGGTCCGGGATCGGCCGAAGCGACCGGGTGGCGCTCGTTCACGCGAACGGTCCGGAGCTCGCTGCCGCGTTTCTCGCCGTTTCTGCCGCAGCGGTCTGTGCTCCGCTGAACACGGGGTATCGTCTGTCCGAGCTCGAGTTCTACTTCTCGCATCTCGGCGCGACGGCGGTCATGCTCGAGGAGGGTGCGAGCCCTCTGGTGCGGCGGTTGGCGGAGCAGCGAGGGCTCAAGGTCCTGGACGTCGGGCGACACGAGTCCGGCACCGCCGGCCGGATCGAGCTGGCTTCCGCCAAGGCCGGGAGATGGCGTCCCCCTACTCCGGACGACACGGCGCTCGTTCTCCATACGTCGGGAACGACGGCGCGCCCGAAGATCGTGCCGCTGTCACACCGTGTGCTCACCCTCTCCGCGGCGAACATCGCGCGAACGCTCGCGCTCGGCCCAGGGGATCGCTGTCTCAATGTCATGCCGCTGTTTCACATCCACGGCCTGGTGGGAGCACTGCTCGCGTCGCTCCATGCCGGCTCGTGCGTCGGCTGCGCGCCAGGCTTCCAGGCACCCGCCTTCCACGGCTGGCTGTCAGAGCTCGAGCCGACGTGGTACACGGCGGTCCCGACGATGCACCAGGCGGTGCTGTCGCGGCTACCCGTCGACGTCGTGCGACCTGTGCAGACGTCGCTTCGGTTCATCCGCTCGTCCTCGTCGCCGCTACCGCCGCTGATCTACGACGAGCTCGAAGCCGCCTTCGGTGTCCCGGTCATCGAGGCATACGGCATGACCGAGGCGGCCCACCAGGTGACGAGCAACCCTTTGCCGCCCGCAGAGCGCCGGCGCGGGTCGGTCGGGCTTGCCGACCATCTCGAGCTTGCGGTGCTCGACGAGGACGGCGGGATCTCGTCAACAGGCACCGGAGAGGTCGTCATCCGTGGCGAGACGGTCCTCGCAGGTTACGAGTCCGATCCCGAGGCAAACGCCGCCGCCTTCCTCGACGGCTGGTTCCGCACCGGCGATCAGGGTTATGTGGACGACGACGGCTACGTGACGCTCATTGGCCGGACAAAGGAGATCGTGAATCGCGCGGGCGAGAAGATCGCGCCCGCGGAGATCGAGGATGTTCTGCTCTCACATCCCGACGTTGTCCAGGCTGTGAGCTTCGCGGTGCCCGACGCGCGGCTCGGCGAGGTCGTGGGAGCCGCCGTCGTGCCACGCGCGGGCACCCACCCGACGGAGCGAGAGCTTCAAGGGCATGTCGCTTCCCGTCTCGCAGATTTCAAGGTACCCAGCGTCGTTCTCACCGTCGACGAGGTGCCGCTCGGGCCGACGGGAAAGCTTCAACGGATCGGTCTCGCCGAGCGCCTGGGCCTTGCCGAGGTACCCGCAGTCGTCGAACGCCCGCCGTTCATGGCGCCTCGAAGCGAGCTCGAGCGCGAGATCGCAGCCGTGTGGGCTTCGACGCTCGACATCGAGACCGTCGGCGTGGACGACGACTTCTTCACCCTGGGGGGCGACTCGATACTCGGGGCTGAGGTGGTGGCGCGGCTGGCCGAGCTGACCGGCCGCCAGCTCCCCCTGACGACCCTCATGTGGGCACCGACGCTGGGGGAATTCACGGCACTGATCGAGGAGGGCGCCTGGGACGACGATGCGCGCATCGTCCCGGTGCGCACAGAGGGCTCACGTACGCCGCTGTTCGTCATCCACGGGCTCTGGGACGAAGTGCTCAACATCGGCGTGCTCAAGCGAACGCTGAGCGAGGACCAGCCGCTGTATGCCATCCGCATCGTCCCCCACCGCTTCGACTACCGCTCCGTCGAGGACATGGCGGGTGACTACCTCCGCGAGATCCAGGCAGTGCAACCGTCCGGGCCGTACCTGTTCGCGAGCATGTGCTCCGGCGGCCTGATCGTCGCCGAGCTCACGCGCCAGGCGCACGAGGCCGGCGTCGACATCGCCCTTGCCGCCGTGATCGATCCGCGGAGCGACATGGGCCAGGGACCGGCGCGGCACTACGTGCACCAGGCGATCCAACACGTGCACGAAGGAACCTTCGGTTTCGCCGTGCGCCGGAAGCTCCGCCACTGGCTCGCGCACGCGATGCCGCGCACCTTTCCCGATCCAGAGTTGGAGATCAATCCGCTGCGGCCGACGCTGTACTCGCTGCGGCGGCACTATCGGCTGCGACGGATCCCCGGCACCTTCACCGTCGTCAGCACGATGGACTACAAGACGCCCCGGTCGTACTGGGAGGAGCGAGCCGATCGCGTCGCGTGGTACGAGGTCGATGCGCCGCACCATACGATCTTCCAGCAGCCCCACGCCGATGCCCTCGGTGAGGTGCTCGCCGACGTTCTCCGAGATGTCGAGGCGCGCGAGGAGGCCGCCTGATGGACACCCGGTCGACGCCTCCCAAGCTCGGGCGGAACGAGGTGCATGTCTGGCGATGCGCGGGGGACGTACGCGCGACGCTCGCGGCGTACCTCGGCGTCGACCCGGGCTCGGTGGAGCTGGAGCGCGGCGTGTACGGGAAGCCCGAGCTCGCCGGCGGTGGCCGGATCCGGTTCAACGTCGCGCGGTCGAGCGATGTCACGCTGCTCGCCGTGACGAAGGGCCGCGAGGTCGGAATCGACGTCGAGCGGATCGAGCCTGACCGGGCCACGGTCCGATCGCAGATCAACTGTTCGCCCCCGGCGAGGCCGCCGAGCTACGCCGGCTCCCGTTCGACGAGCGCACGCGTCGCTTCTTCGAGCTGTGGACGCAAAAGGAGTCGTACGCGAAGGCGCTCGGCGTCGGTGTCACGGTGCCACTCCGTCGGCTTCGAGCCTCCAACGGCTGGGTCGTCGAGGATGTCTCGGTGGGTGAAGGCTTTGCGGCAGCCGTGTGCGTCCAGGGTCGCCGTATGCGCGTCCGACTTCTCGGATGACCGTCGCGGAGGTCGTCCGCGCGTCGACGGACTTCCTCGCGGGCAAGGGTGTTCCCAGTCCGCGTGTCGACGCCGAGCACCTCGTGGCGAAGGCGCTCGGCCTGACGAGGCTCGACCTCTATCTCCAGTACGACCGCCGGTTGACCGATGCCGAGATCACCGTGACGCGTGAGCTCGTGCGGCGGCGCGGAACGCGCGAGCCGCTCGCGTACATCCTCGGCGAGTGGGGATTCCGGCGGCTGACGCTGACCGTCGACCGGCGCGCGCTGATCCCTCGACCGGAGACCGAGGTCGTCGTCGAGCGCTGCCTCGCCCTGCTCGAGTCGGTCGAGGCTCCCGCTGTGATCGACGTGGGTACGGGCACGGGTGCGATCGCGCTCGCGCTTGCGGACGAGCGGCCGGATGCGTCTGTGACGGCGATCGACATCTCCGACGACGCGCTGTCTCTCGCCGCCGAGAACGCGGAGCGCACCGGGCTCGCCGATCGCGTGCGGCTGGTCCGTCACGACGTTGCGGACGGACTGCCTGCCGGGCCGTATCACCTCGTCGTCTCCAATCCGCCGTACGTCGAGCCGGGTGATCTCGACACCCTCCAGCCCGAGGTGCGGGACTGGGAGCCACGCGACGCGCTGCTCGGCGAAGGCGTGACCGAGGCGGTCGCGAGACAGGCGACGTCTGTCCTCCACGCGGGAGGCGCGCTCGTGCTCGAGGTGGCAGACGGCACCGCCTCCCACATCGCGTCGATGCTCGAAGGTCTCGGCTACGCGGACGTGCGGGCGACACCCGACCTCGCCGGCCGCGACCGCGTCGTGGAAGGGCGATGGGAGTCGTAGAGGCGGCCGTCGCGGCGCTCCGCGCGGGCGAGCCCGTCGTCCTGCCGACGGACACGGTGTACGGCCTCTGCGCCGACCCGCACTCCGAGGCCGCCTGCAGTCGCGCGCTCGCCCTCAAGGGTCGGTCGGCGCCACAGCCCGTCGCCGTCCTCATCGCCTCGGTCGACCTCCTGCTCCACTACCTGCCGGACACGTTCCACGACGTCGTCCGTGCGCTTCTGCCCGGGCCGTTCACGCTCGTCCTCCCGGACGACCCTCCGCGGTTTCCGTGGCTCTCTGCCGGGACGATCGGCGTGCGCGTGCCGAAGCTCTCGGGCGATGCCGCGGCGATCCTCGCCGAGGCGCGCATCGTCATGGCGACGAGCGCGAACCTCCACGGCGGCCCGGACCCGCGGACGCTCGACGACGTGCCTCGCGCGATCCGGGACGCGTGCGGCGCTGTCGTCGACGGCGGCGAGCTGCCCGGGGTGCCGTCGACGGTGGTCGACCTCTCCGGCGACACGCCGCGCGTCCTCCGTGAGGGCGCGGTCACCGCGACGGAGACGCTGGCCCGCATCGCCTCCGTCGGGGGCGCCTGAGTACGATCAGGCCGGATGGCCGCGACCGCCCTCTCACTGGACGTCCTTCGTGCGGCGCCGCTGGCGGACGTCGATCCGGCGATCGCGGATCTCCTCACGCGCGAGCTCGAGCGGCAGCGCGCCGAGATCGAGCTGATCGCCTCCGAGAACTTCACGTGGCCGGCGGTGCTCGAGGCCGTCGGCTCCGCGGCGACGAACAAGTACTCCGAGGGGTATCCGGGACGCCGCTACTACGGCGGCTGCGAGGTGGTCGACGAGATCGAGCGGCTCGCTATCGACCGGGCGAAGGAGCTCTTCGGCGCTGAGCACGCGAACGTCCAGCCACACGCCGGGGCACAGACGAACATGGCCGTCTACTTCTCGTGCCTCGACCCCGGCGACACGATCCTCTCGCTCGAGCTCTCGCACGGCGGCCACCTGACCCACGGGCTGAAGGTGAACTTCTCGGGCCGCCTCTACACGATCGTCCACTACGGCGTCGATCGCGAGACGAGCCTGTTCGACTTCGACGAGATCCTGCGACTTGCGAAGGATCACCGGCCGAAGCTCATCATCTGCGGCGGCTCGGCCTACCCCCGCGCCGTCGAAGCCGAGCGCTTCCGGGAGATCGCGGACGAGGTCGGTGCCTACCTCCTCTGCGACATGGCCCACTTCGCCGGGCTCGTCGCGGCCGGTCTGCACCCGAATCCCGTGCCGCACTGCGACTTCGTGACCTCGACGGCGCACAAGACGCTCGCCGGCCCGCGGTCGGGCTTCGTGCTCTGCCGCGAAGAGCACGCGGTCGCGCTCGACCGGGCGGTGTTCCCCGGGATGCAGGGAGGCCCGCTGAATCACGTGATCGCGGCCAAGGCGACGTGCTTCGCAATCGCGGGTACGGACGCGTTTCGCACCTATCAGCAGCAGGTGCGCGACAACGCCGACGCGCTCGCGGCCGAGATCCAGGCGGGCGGGCTCGACGTTCTCACCGGCGGCACGGACACGCACCTGCTCCTCGCCGACCTGCGCCGGACAGGTGGACGGGCAAGGACGCGGAGGAGCGGCTCGCCGAGGTGGCGATCACCGTCAACCGCAACACGATCCCGTTCGACGAGCGGCCACCGACGATTGCGTCCGGCCTGCGCGTCGGCACGCCGGCGCCGACGATGCGGGGCTTCGACGACGACGACTTCCGGGAGGTGGGCCGGATCATGTGCGGCGCGCTCGCCGACGACGCCGACCTCGCGGCGCTGCGGGAGCGGAGCCTTGCCCTGTGCGACGCGCGACCGCTGTACCCTGGCTTCCGCGGCTATACGAGCTACGGAATGACAGTCACTGAGGTCTCACATCCGCTGGCGCTCCACAAGCTCGGGCTGCTGCGCGAGGAGAGCACGTCGACCGCCGACTTCCGCCGCCTCGTCAACGAGCTGACGCTCCTCCTCACGTACGAGGCGACGAAGGATCTCGCCACGGAGGACGTCGAGGTCTCGACGCCGCTCGAGCGGACGACCGTGCCGCGCATCTCGGGGAAGAAGGTCGCCATCTGCCCGATCCTCCGGGCCGGGGTCGGCATGCTCGACGGCGTGCTCGTCGCTCGTGTCGGGCGCGCGCGTCGGCTTCATCGGCCTGTACCGCGACGAGGAGACGCTCGAGCCGCACGAGTACTACGTGAAGCTGCCCCAGGACATCGCCGAGCGCGACGTGATCGTGCTCGACCCGATGCTCGCGACGGGCAACTCGACGACCGCTGCGATCGACATCATCAAGAAGGCCGGCGCGACGTCGATCCGGCTGATCGCGATCATCGCGGCGCCGGAAGGGATCGAGCGCGTGACGACCGCGCACCCGGACGTGGCAATCGTCGTTGCCGCGATCGACCGCGGCCTCAACGAGCGCGGCTTCATCGTGCCCGGCCTCGGCGACGCCGGCGACCGGTTGTACGGCACGAAGTAGCCGATCGCGATGCGGGACGAGCTCCGCGCGACGCCCGAGGTGCTCTACGGCGCGGCGGTCGCCCTCGTCATCGTCATCCTGCTGACGCCCGTCGTCGGCAACGTCGCGCGCTATCTCGGCGTCGTCGACAAGCCGGGCGGACGGCGCATCCACGAGCGGATCGTCCCCAAGCTCGGGGGGCTCGCGCTCTTCTTCGGGATCCTCATCCCGGCACTCGCGTTCGTCGACTTCTCGACCGAGATGCGCGGACTCCTGCTCGGCGCGACGGTGGCGACCGCCGTCGGCGCGATCGACGACTTTCGCGGGCTCATCTGGTGGCAGAAGCTCGGTGGCCAGATCGGCGCGGCCATCATCCCGGTTGCCTCGGGCATCTGGATCGACCACTTCACGCTGCCGGTCGTCGGCGTCCACGGGGTGTCGGAGTGGGTGGGGAAGCCGCTGACCGTGCTCTGGATCGTCGGGATCATGAACATGGTCAACTTCCTCGACGGGCTCGACGGTCTCGCCGCGGGCGTCTGCTCGATCGCGGGTGGGACCTTCGCCGTGATCGCGCTCTCGCTCGGCAAGCCGGACGCGGCCATCGTCTCCGCGATCGTCTTCGGCGCGTGCCTCGGGTTCCTCCGCCACAACTTCTATCCGGCGCGGATCTTCATGGGCGACTCGGGGGCGATGCTGCTCGGCTTCGTCCTCGCCACGGTCGCGGTCGAAGGGTCTGCTGAAGACGGCTGCCACGGTTGCGCTGTTCTTCCCGTTGCTCGTCTTGGCCGTGCCGATCTTGGACACCGGCTTCGTCGTCGCCCGGCGGCTGAAGTACGGCCAGCCGATCACCGCGCCCGACCGCGAGCATCTCCACTACCGCTTCCTCCGCGTCGGCTTCTCCCAGCGGCAGGACGACGGTGATCATCTGGCTCTGGTGCGCAACGCTCGCCGGCGCCGCGCTCGCGACGCGGTTCATCCCCTTCCGCGAGGACGGCGACTGGCACCTCTGGCCGACGGTGGCGGTGGCGGCGATCGGGCTCGTGGCCGTGCTCTTCTCCGTGGCGATCGTCTACGCGCTCGAGATCGTGAAGCTCGCGAACCCGCGCGTCCGCCGCCGCGAGGCGCGCGAGGCGGAGGTCGAGCGGCGGAAGACCGCGTAGCGGCACAAGCTGGTCGCTTTCTTCGATTCCGCAGCCGATTTGACTGTTACAAAGTCGACCGTTGAGCCTGGTATGCTCGCGGCGATGGAGCACACGTCGCGCCCGTCCATGCACCCTGCCGGCGCGGGAATGCTCCTCGCCTCGGTGACCGCCGCGTGCATCGCGGTCGGCGGCCTCATCGGCTGGGCGGCGGGTGGGCTCGGATACGGCCTCCTCGTCGGCGCGATCGTCGGCATTCCGGCAGGCGTGCTCGCCGTCTATCTCCGCTACCGGGACTCGTTCTGATGCGCGGGAGCGCGCTCATGACGCCGCGGCCCGTGCCGCGCCGCACGACGCCGGTTCTCGGCGCGCTGCTCGTGCTTGGTCTCGCGCTCGCCGTCTTCCTCATCGCGGGCTGGGACGTTCGCGGCTGGGCGGTCGGCGCGATCCTCTGGGCCGGCCTCGAGGGCCTCGCGCTGCTCGTCGGCCACATCAAGAAGGACGCGAGCGCGACGGCTGCGTCCGGGCTCCAGGCTTTCGAGCTCGGCTTCAAGGCGATCGCCGTGCTCGTCGTGCTCGTCGCACTCGCGGCCACCGATCCCGACCTCGCGCTGCCGGCGATCCTCGTCTTCTGCCTGGCGTACACCGCCGAGCTCGGCCTCTCGCTCGCCGCGTACTTCGGGAGCGAGAAGTGAAGCGCCTGCTCCTCCTCGCGACGAGCGCTCGCGCTCGTCCTTCCGAGCATCGCCGCCGCGGCTGAGCCCGCCGAAGAGGAGTTCAACCCGGCTGCCGAGTGGACGCTCCACGAGTGGGTGCCGATCCACATCGGCCCGCTCAACCTCTCGATCACGAAGGCCGTCGCGTACCTCTTCCTCGGCGCGCTCGTCTCGATCGTCCTCGGCATCGTGCTCATGCGCGTCCGCCTCCACGAGCGGCCCGGCCGCCGCCAGACGGTGGGCGAGATCCTCTACGAAGTGGCGCAGGTGCAGGTGGCCGAGCAGGGCCTGCCGACGAAGGCGATCCGTCGCTGGTTCCCGTACGTCGCGAGCCTCATGATCTTCATCTGGGTCGTGAACATGCTCGGGTTCATCCCGTTGCCGCTGTCCGACGAGAAGGTCGAGATCTTCGGCTTCGAGGTGCCCACGCTCGCCATCTTCGCCGCCACCTCGACGCTGTCCGTGACGCTCGCGCTCGCGCTGATGACGTGGATCTTCACGCACGTCGAAGGGATCCGCGAGAACGGCGTGCTGCGCTATCTCCAGAGCTGGATCCCGGACGTGCCGAAGGCGATGCTGCCGCTGATCATCCCGCTCGAGATCCTCGGTCAGTTCATGCGGCTGATCTCGCTCAGCGTCCGGCTCTACGCGAACATGCTCGCCGGCCACATGCTGATCCTCACCTTCATCGGCCTGATCTTCTTGACCAACTGGCTCATCTTCCCCGTCTCTGTCGTCATGGCAACGGCCTTCTATCTCTTCGAAGTCGTTATCGTCGTCTCGATTCAGGCGTACATCTTCGCCGCCCTGTCCGCCATCTACATCGGCTCGGCCATCGAGCCCGAACACTAGGAGGAGCGCTTCATGTTCACTCTGCTCGCCCAAGCCGACACGGGCGTCGACGCCGGCAAGGCGATCGCCCTTGCCCTCGGCATCGGTCTCGGCTCGCTCGGGGCCGGCATCGGCATCGGCAACATCTTCGGCTCGATGATCCAGGCGGTCGCCCGCCAGCCCGAGCTGCGCTCGGAGCTCACGGGCATCCAGTGGCTCGGCTTCGCCCTCACCGAGGCGGTCGTCTTCTACGGCCTCATCGGCGGGCTGCTCGCCTACGTCCTGATCTGATGCCAATCGCTCCAACGATGCTCGCCGACTCGGGGCTGATCGAGGTCGTCCCGGGTCTCATGATCTGGACGCTGATCGCGTTCGGGCTCACGTTCTTCGTGCTGCGCCGCTACGCGTTCGGGCCGATCCAGAAGGCGATCGACGCGCGGCGCGACCGAATCCGCGAGGCCCTGGACGAGGCCGACCGCGCACGGTCCGAGGCCGAGAAGCTCATGGCCGAGCAGCGCGAGGCGCTCGCGAAGGCGCGCCTCGACGCGGAGGCAATGCTCGCCGAGGCGCGCACCGTCGCCGACGCACAGAACCGCCGCCTCCGCGAGGAGCTGGACGAGGAGCGTCAGCGGCGCCTCGAGGAGACACGGAAGGAGATCGAGGCGGAGACGCAGCGGGCGATCGGCCAGATCCGCTCCGAAGTGGCGTCGCTCGCGCTCGAGGCGACCGAGAAGGTGACCGGGAAGGTGCTCGACGGCGCCGACCAGCGACGGCTGATCGAGCAGGCGATCGACGAGCTCGACTTCTCGGCGCTGGAGAAGGAAGCGGTCTAGTCGTGTCCGTCGCCGACCGCGTCTACGCCCGCGCCCTCTACGACGCCGCGCTCGACGCCGGCGCCGTGAAGGACGTCCAGGCCGAGCTGGCCACGGTCGCTCAGGCCATGGCCGAGCTTCCGCAGCTCCGGTCGGTGGTCGGCAACCCGCAGCTCGACGCCGAGTCGAAGGCGTCGGTCCTTCAGGCCGCGGTGGGCGAGCCGAGCGAGCTGACGTCGAACTTCCTGCGCCTCGTGGCGGAGAAGGGCCGCGCCGGCTCGATCGAGGGGATCAACGCCGAATACGAGCGGATCGTCGCGCGCGCCGAGGGGCAGCTGACGGTGGAGCTGACGACCGCTCACGAGCTGTCGGACAAGGACGCGAAGTCGATCGTCGCGCAGATCGAGAAGGCCTCTGGACGCCGCATCGAGGCCGTCCACAAGGTCGACCCGTCGCTCATCGGCGGCATCGTCCTCCAGGCCGGCTCGCTGCGCGCAGACGCATCGGTCAAGGGTCGGCTGACCCGCATGAAGTACGAGCTACTGACTGAGGAGTTGACGTGAAACTGAAGCCCGAAGAGATCACCACCATCCTCAAGCAGCGCATCGAGGAGTTCGCGGTCGCCACCGACCTCGCCGAGGTCGGCACGGTGCTCCAGGTCGGCGACGGCATCGCGCGCGTCTACGGGCTCGAGAGCGCCGTCGCGATGGAGATGCTCGAGTTCGACCACGGCGTCGTCGGCATCGCGTTCAACCTCGAGGAGGACAACGTCGGCGCTGCGCTGCTCGGGGACTGGGAGCTCATCTCCGAGGGCCAGACCGTCCGCCGAACCGGGCGCGTGGCCAGCGTGCCGGTCGGCGAGGGACTGATCGGGCGCATCGTCGACCCGCTCGGCCAGCCGATCGACGGCGGGCCGCCGATCGAGGCGAAGGAGACGCGTCCCCTCGAGTTCAAGGCGCCAGGCGTCGTCGATCGCCAGCCGGTCACGGAGCCGGTCCAGACCGGGATCAAGGCGATCGACTCGATGATCCCGATCGGCCGCGGCCAGCGCGAGTTGATCATCGGCGACCGCTCCACGGGCAAGACGGCGCTGCTCGTCGACACGATCCTCAACCAGCGCGGCCAGGACCTCATCTGCATCTACGTCGCGATCGGCCAGAAGTCGTCGACCGTGAAGCAGGTGTACGAACGGCTCAAGGACGCCGGCGCGATGGAGTACACGATCATCGTCCATGCGCCCGCGAACGAGGCGGCGCCGATGAAGTGGATGGCGCCGTACGCGGGCTGCGCGATGGGCGAGTACTTCATGTTCGGAGGCAAGCACGTGCTCTGCATGTACGACGACCTGTCGAAGCACGCCGACGCGTACCGCCAGATGTCGCTGCTGCTGCGCCGCCCGCCCGGCCGCGAGGCCTTCCCGGGCGACGTCTTCTATCTCCACTCGCGGCTCCTCGAGCGCGCGTGCAAGCTCTCGGACGAGCTCGGCGCGGGCTCGCTGACGGCGCTGCCGGTCGTCGAGACCCAGGCCGGTGACGTTGCTGCATACATCCCGACGAACGTCATCTCCATCACCGACGGCCAGATCTTTCTCGAGGCCGAGCTCTTCTACTCGGGCGTGCGGCCCGCGATCAACGTCGGCGTCTCCGTCTCGCGCGTCGGCGGTAACGCCCAGGTGAAGGCGATGCGGCAGGTGGCGGGACGGCTCCGGCTCGACCTCTCGCAGTACCGCGAGCTCGAGGCGTTCGCGCAGTTCGGCTCCGAGCTCGACCAGGCGACCCGCGACGTGCTCGCGCGCGGAGAGCGCATGGTCGTCACGCTCAACCAGCCGCAGTACGCCCCGTGGCCGCTCGAGGAGCAGGTCGTCGCGATCTTCGCCGGCGCGAACGGCCACCTCGACGGGATCGCGACGGCCGACGTGCCCCGCTTCCACGACGAGCTCCGGGAAGCGCTGCGCACCGAGGGGACGATCTACGCCGAGATCCAGGAGAAGAAGGAGATCTCGGACGAGCTGTCGCCGAAGCTCGACGCGGAGATCGCGAAGGTCTCAGGGCGCTTCGCCTCCGCCGAGACCGGCGCCTAGGCGAACCACTAGTGGCAACCGTTCAGGATCTCCGGCGGCGCATCCGCTCCGTCACGAACACGCGGAAGATCACGAAGGCGATGGAGCTCGTCGCGAGCGCGCGCCTTCGCCGCGCGCAGTCGCGGATCGAGGCGATGCGGCCGTTCGCCGACCGCATGCTCGAGCTCATCGCCGGCACCGCGCGCGCCGCGAGCTCCGTGCACGGGTTGCCGCTCCTCGAGCGGCGCGACGTGCAGACGGTGGCCATCCTGCCCCTGACCGGCGACCGTGGCCTCGCCGGCGCGTTCAACGCGCAGATCCTCCGCCACGCCATCGCGCTCGACAAGGCCCTCCGCGCCGACGGCGTCGCCGTCACGTGGCTCGTGGCCGGGCGGAAGGGCGCGTCGTCTCTCCGCTTCCGCGGCTACGACGTCGCACAGTCGTGGACGGGGTTCTCCGACCGGCCGGCGTACACGGACGCGCAGATGCTCGCCCACCGACTGTCGGAGCTGTACGTCTCGGGTGAGGTGGACCGCGCGGTGATCGTCTACAACCACTTCGTCTCGCCGCTCGTCCAGACCGTCGTCGAGCAGGACGTCCTGCCGATCCCCGAGACCCTGCTCGAGACTGGCGACGAGGAGAAGCAGGCTGCGCTCCTCGGCGACGTCATCTACGAGCCCGAGCCGGAGGAGATCCTCGCGCGGCTCCTGCCGTTCTACCTCGAGACGGAGATCTATCGCGCGCTGCTCGAGTCGGCGGCGTCCGAGCAGGGCGCACGCATGACGGCGATGCGGAACGCTTCGAGCAACGCCGGCGAGCTGATCGACTCGCTCACGCTCGCCATGAACCGCGCCCGGCAGGCGGAGATCACGCAGGAGATCCTCGAGGTCGTGGCCGGCGCAGACGCACTGACCCAATAGGACTGGCGCAGTAGCCAGAAGCCCGCGGCTACACTCGATCGATGCGCGCGATAGCCCTGTCAGCGGCTGTTGTCGCCGTGCTGGTCATGTCGGGTTGTGGCGGTTCCAAGACCGCATCACCCGCGCCGACGGACACCACGCCCACGACGACCTCGCCGCAGCCCGTCGCGCAGCCGGCCCCGAAGCCGAAGCCGACGAAGCCGCCGCGCATCTACACGAAGCGCGAGCTGCCGAAGCTCGTGCTCCAGCCGAAGGACGCCCCCGCGGATATGCGCTTCCTGCCGTCCGAGTCCGGCCCGAAGACGCTCGAGCAGATGGGGCTCATCCTGCCGCGCCAGATCGACGAGATGCGGAACTACGGCTTCCTGGCGGCGCGCGACGCCATCTTCGTCACCCGCGCGCCGGGGTCGGACCGCCGCGTGGCGCAGCGCGTCTGGCTCATGCGGACACCGAAGTTCGCGAGCCGCTGGTTCGCAGCGGACGAAGGACGATCTCGCCGGTCTCGGCTTCGAGCAGGTCATCCCGGAGAAGCTGGGGGAGGAGTCGTGGGCAGCCACGGGCCAGGCAGCAGGCGGCGCGGCGATCACGCATTCGTTCCGCCTCGGCAACGCGGTGTTCGTCGTCACCTCGTTCAGCGCCACGGAAGACCTCGTTCCCGCCCACGCTCGTGCCGCCGCGCATGCTGCGTTAGCCCGGGCACGGAAGGTCTGACTCTGCAAACAATCGGACGAGGCCGGAGTCATATGTCGCGAGTGACGCGCCCGACCTCTGAGAGCCCGTGGAATCCGACGTAGCGTCCCTCGACACGACGACCGACTTCGACCGCGCTGTCGACGTCGCCGATCGGTTCGTCGCCAACGTCGAGACGGTGGTCCACGGCAAGAGCGAGGAGATCCGCCTCGTCCTCGCCGCACTCACGTGTGGCGGCCATGTGTTGCTCGAGGACGTTCCGGGCACGGCCAAGACCGTGCTCGCCCGGTCGATCGCACGGACGATCGACGGCGCGACGACGGCACGTATCCAATGCACGCCTGACCTCCAGCCGACCGACGTCACCGGCC
Organism: uncultured Actinomycetes bacterium; assembly: GCA_963724675.1. GTDB lineage: Bacteria > Actinomycetota > Thermoleophilia > Gaiellales > Gaiellaceae > PALSA-612. The sequence continues at coordinate 48,634 of CAVRVP010000005.1, forward strand.
TGTCCGTCTTCGATCAGAAGGTGCGCGACTTCGAGTTCCGCCCCGGGCCGATCTTCGCGAACGTCGTCCTCGTCGACGAGGTGAACCGGGCGATGCCGAAGACGCAGTCGGCGCTGCTCGAGGCGATGGCCGAGCAACAGGTGACCGTCGACGGCGTCACGCGGAAGCTTCCGGACCCCTTCCTCCTGCTCGCCACCGAGAACCCGATCGAGTACGAGGGGACGTTCCCGCTGCCGGAAGCTCAGCTCGATCGCTTCTTCCTCAAGACCGCGCTCGGGTACCCGGGCGTCGACGACGAGCTCGCGATCCTGCACGAGCAGCGCTTCGCCCACCCGCTCGAGGCACTCTCCTCGGCCGTCACGCTCGAGGACGCCCACGCGCTTCGCCTCGCCGTGCAGCACGTCTACGCCGACGACGTCCTCCGCCGGTGGATCGTCGACCTCGTGCGCGCGACGCGCGATCTCGACGACGTCTCGATGGGCGCGTCCGTGCGCGGAAGCCTCGCGCTCGAGCGGGCCGCACGGGCGTGGGCACTCCTCCACGGCCGGGACTTCGTCATCCCGATGGACGTCGAGCGACTGTTCATTCCCGTCATCGCCCACCGCGTCGTCTTCCGCCCTGCCTTCCTCGCGCGCGCTCGCACGACGGGATGGCCGGAGGCGATCGAGGACTTCCGTCGTCAGTGCCTGGCTGTCGCACCGGTGCCCGGGTCCGAGGAGGATCCGCTTTTCGAAGGCCCCGCCGGGCGGGAGTAGCGCCCGCACATGAGCTTTCCGCTTGTTCCCCGCGGCCGCCTGGTGGGGCTGTCGTTCGGGACGATGCGCAGCCTTCGGCGCGGCTCCGGCTCGGACGTCGCCGGCTCGCGTCCGTACCACACGGGCGACGACATCCACGCGATCGACTGGGCCGCATCGGCGCGGCTGTCGCTCGCACGGCAGCGCGACGAGTTCATCGTGCGGGAGCGGTTCGCCGAAGAGGCTCCCCGCGTGGTGATCGTTGCCGACCGCCGCCCCTCGATGGCGTCGATCGGCCACGTCGAGCCGTGGCTCGACAAGGCGGAGGCGATGCGGCACGCGACGGAGCTCGTCCTCCAGAGCACGGCGCTCGTCGGCGGGTTCGCCGGCTATCTCGACCTTGCGGACGGGGAGCCCTGGTGGCTTCCGCCGCAGGGTGGCCGGCGGCTCCTCGAGCTCCGGGAGGACCGTCTTCCGTCAACCGTCTTCGGGGGGCCGGAGGACAGCGTCGCGCGTTCGCTCGAATATCTCGCACAGCATCCGCGCGCGGTGACGCCTGGCACGTTCGTCTTCTGCTTCTCCGACTTCCTCGTCCCACCCGGGGACGAAACGTGGCTGACCGCGGCCGAGCACCGGTGGGATGTCGTGCCCGTGGTGATCCAGGACCCGATCTGGGAGCAGAGCTTTCCCGACGTCGCCGGCGTCGCCGTACCGTTCCGCGATCCGCGGACGGGCAGGGTGGCCGACCTGCGGCTGACGAAGCGTGAGGTCACCCGCATGCGGGACGCGCACGAGGAGCGGCTCGGTGCGCTGTTCGCCGAGCTCGAGTCGCTCGACCTCGATCCGCTCCTCCTCTCCTCGCACGATCCGGTGGAGATCCTCGCCGCGTTCCTCGAATGGGCAGACCTGCGACGCGCGCGGAAGGCGGCATGACCGTCCGTCGCGCGATCGTGACGCTCGCGCTCGCGGCCATTGTCGTAGCTGTCGGGCTCGTCTTTGTCCTGCGGGACGACGGCTCGAGCACGGCCAGGGTCTCCGGCGCCCATGAGGCGGCAGCGGGCGAGCCGATCGACGTCACCGCCGGTCTCGCGCCGAGGATCGTGCTCTTCGGAGACACGCTGACCGCGACGGTCGACGTCACGGTCGACCGGTCGAGAGTCGTCCCCGGCTCCGTGCGCGTCGTACAGGACTTCGTGCCGTGGGGTCTCGTCCGACCTCCCGCTCGCGAGCGACACGATGCGGATCGCGCGACGCACATTCGCACGACCTACACGCTTCGCTGCATCATCAGTCCCTGCGTGCCGCAGCGTGACACGGCGTCTCTCGAGTTCGATCCGGTGCGCGTCACGTACAGGGAGAACGGTGTGAAGAAGCAACAGGCGGCGGAGGCTCGCTGGCCCGTGCTCGTGGTGCGCTCGCAGCTCGTCGCCGACGATTTCAGCCAGCCGGGCGCGGCTTCCAGCCCGTGGAGGGCAGACACGGCGACGCTCCCGGCCGTCTCGTACCGGTTCTCACCCGGCGTCGTGCGGATCGTCGCTCTCGCGGCCGGCGCGCTGTTCGCGATCGCCGGGATCGCGCTCGGCGTCCTCGCCGTCCCGCGAAGGCGGAAGAAGGCGCCGCCGCCCGAGCCCGAGCCCGAACCCGAGCCGATGCTGCCGCCGCTCGAGCACGCGCTCACCCTGTTGGAGGCCGAGGTGCCTGCCAACGGCGCGGCGGACAGGCGGAAGGCGCTCGAGCTCGTGGCGGAGGCGATGGAGGAGCGCGACGACCGCCGCCTCGCGCGCCGCGCGCGCGGGATGGCGTGGTCCGAGGACGTGCCCGTGCCAGGCGAGACAAAAGGCCTGGCCGCCGAGGTGAGGGCACTGCTCGAAGAGGAAGAACGTGTGGCCGCAGAGCTGGCCGCCGTCGCCGAGGAACGGATGGAGGACGATGCGCTGGCGCCGTAGCCGTCCGGCGGTCGCGACGGGCGAAGCCGCCGCGTCGCCGCGGCCACGGCGTCGTACGCGTGCTCTGCGCGTTGCCCTGGCGGCGGCATCCGTCGGGCTGCTCCTCGCTGCGGCGGCGTCGGCGCGCAACCTCGACGTGCGCGAGCGGGGATTTCTTCCCGCCGGCTCGACCGGCGTCGTCGTTCTCGATCTCTCGCTCAGCATCGCCGAGACGAGCTACCCCGACGTGCAGGCGTGCAATCCGCCAGCTGATGCGCGCGGACGCGCCGGTGGGCCTCGTCGTCTTCTCGGACGTGCCGTACGAGCTGCTGCCTCCCGGCACTCCGGCATCGGAGCTCGAGCCTCTCCTCCGCCTCCTCGAGCCTGGACCTTCAGGTCCGCCCGCCAACCCGTGGTGGGGAACGTTCCGCGCCGGCACGCGCATCTCGTCGGCGCTCGAGCTCGCACGCGAGATGCTCGTGCGCGACGGAGTGGACGACGGGTTCGTCGTCCTCGTGAGCGACCTCGAGACGGCGCCCGACGATGTCGAGGTCGTCACACGCACCCTGCGCACGTTCCAGGGTGAGGGCATCGACGTTCGCATCGTCCCCCTCGCGGCCTCGGGAGATGGACTGGCCATCTTCGAGGGAATCGTCGGCAAGGGTGCCTTCGTGGTGCCGGCGGCCGCGGGTCCCCAGGCGGAGCGCAAGCTCGAGGCGAGTGCGACGAGTCCCGTCCCGACGAGACTCCTCCTGTTCGGCGGGCTCCTCTTCGCAGCCCTCGCCCTCTACGAGCGCTTCGCGGGCCGGCTGGCGCTGCCGGCCCTGCGACGGAGCGCGACGTGACGCGGCGCACGCTTGTCCGGCATCTCCTGCTCGGGGTGGGCGCGCTCGCCTGCCTCGCGTTCGCGACGGTTCTCTTCGGGCTCGCTGCAGACGTCGACCGCGTCCGCGCGGCGATCGTGGCCGACGACGTCACGTACCGGAAGGCGCCCGACGTCGAGGGCCTGTGGCATGCCGACCCACTCCTGTCGGGTGGCGTAGCGAGGTCGGTTCTCGACGTCGACGACGACGTCGCGTTCCGCGAGGCGCTCCGCGCCCTGCGGCTCAGCCGACTCGATCTCGGCATAACGTCGGATCCAGAGCTTGCGCTGCGGCGAGGCGAGGCGAGAGCGCTCCTCCAGGGCATCGCCGGCTCGGACGGCGACGGGAAGCGACGAGCGCGAGCGATGGGGCTCCTCGGAGTGCTCAGCTTCGCCGCGTCTCTCAGCGACGCCCGCGACCAGGCTCTGCACATCCAGGACGCGATCACCGCGTTCCAGGGAGCGATCGCGCTCGACCCGACGGGCTCCGAGCCGAAGGCCAACCTCGAGCTGTCGCTCCAGCGAAGCCGCGCGGTGCAACCGCAGGAGAGCGGCGGTGGCCAGAACCCGTCGCCGGGCGGGGCGGGGGCGAAGGGCGCCGGCGTCGGCGACCCCGGCAGCGGTTACTAGAGCCATGAGCGTCGTCCTGCTGTCGCCGCTCGGCCTGCTGCTCGCCGTCGTGGCGGTCGTGCCTCTCCTTGCGATGCTCGCGGTGAGGCGACGGGCCGAGCGCACACGCCGCGCCGTGTCCCTCGGGTCCGAGCCGCGCGGTCATCTCACCTTGCCCGTCGCCGCTCTCGCGGCGACCGCCGCCTTGCTCGGGCTGGCCGCCGCGCAGCCCGTGCTCGAGCGCGAGACGACCCACCGCGTCCGTTCGGATGCCGAGGCCTACGTCGTGTTCGACGTCTCCCGCTCGATGCTGGCGCGGAGCGATGCGGATGGTCAAACCCGGCTGGCACGAGCCAAGGCTGCTGCCGAGCGCCTACGCGCAAGCATGCCGACGGTTCCCGTCGGTGTCGCGTCGTTCACCGACCGCCTGTTGCCCCACCTCTTCCCGAGTCCGGACGAGGCCGTCTTCCGGGCAACCGTCAAGCGATCGATCGGGATCGAGCGCCCGCCGCCACGATCGAGCTTCCTCACGAATGCGACGAGCCTCGATTCCCTCGCCGTCATCCCGGCCCAGCGGTACTTCTCGCCCGGGGCCAAGAAGCGGCTGCTCGTGGTCTTCACGGACGGCGAGTCGCAGTCGGTCAACGTCGCTCGTATCGTCAGGCGGCTCAAGCGTGAGCCCGCCGTGCGCACGGTCTTCGTCCACGTGTGGGGGAAGGACGAGCGGGTCTTCACGCGTGGGGCGGCCGAGGCGCAGTACCGCGCAGACCCGTCCGCGCGCGGGGAGCTCGAACGGCTCGCGTCGGCGCTCGACGGCAATGTCTACGGCGAGGACAACCTCTCGTCGATGCGCCGGAAGGCGGCGTCGCTCGTCGGGAGCGGGCCGACCGCCGTCGAGGGAACGCGCACGAGTCGCTGGGCGATCGCGCCGTACGGCGCGATCGCCGCTCTCGTGCCCCTCTGCCTTCTCCTGTGGCGCCGAGACCGGTGACTCAGGTGCTCGCGAGCGGCCCTTCGTCGTCCTCGTCGAACCACAGCTCGACGGCTTCGGGGAATCCGTTCTCGTCCATGTACGACACGGCTCGGCTCGTGATCCAGATGAGCGCCTCGGGCGACACCTCGCTGAGCGCGGCACGGACGGCCTCGTCGCCCGCCTCCGGCCCGCCGCGCTCACCGGCCCGGGCTCTGCGCAGGCGGCACAGCGTCAACGCAGCCCGGTCCGCCGCACCCCCGTGTGTGGCATACCAGCCGGCACCGAGCGCCTCGTCGACACGCGTGACCACATGATCGGCGAGCCACTGTGCATCCTCGGCCGCGACGACGTCGCTGGGTGGGGGCCGCTTCACGTCCTTACGCGGAAAAGGCATTCGACCTCCTAACGAAACAGCAGTCTGTACGTCATACACTACGATCCTGCACTTGACCATAGGTGGGACACAACACTCGACGTGCTTCCGGGCGGGAACGGCTGCCCGCCTCGGCGCATACGCGAGAGGAGTGCCGAACTGTGGTATCGCACTCGCAGGAGCATCGACTCGTACGGAGGAGATATATGCGTAAGACATCCATCGCGCTCCTCGTCGGGGCACTCGCCATTGCGGCGAGCCTCGTCGTCGGGCCTGCCGCGTCCGCGAAGTCTCAGCGGGCGTCGGCCGGGACCGTGGTCTTCATTCACGACCAGGAGCCGCCTAACCTGCAGGGGCCGTGGGTAGGGAACAACCTCTACGCCACGTCGCTCGTGCTCAACAACATCTGGTACGGCGGACAGATCCGCAACGACAAGGGTGACTTCGTCGTTCGGCTGTTTACCGGGCCGCCGAAGCTGCTGAAGACGAAGCCGCTGACGGCGCGGTTCACGTTCCAGGACAAGGCTGTCTGGAGCGATGGCAAGCCCGTCACCGGTGCCGACTTCATCGCTACGTGGAAGGTGTTCACCAACCCGGCGAACAACGTCATCAGCCGAACGGGATGGGAAGACATCAAGACCGCGGTCGCAAGCGGCAAGGGGAAGAAGACCGTCACGGTCGTCTTCAAGACCTCGTACGCCGACTGGGAGTCGCTCGTTTCGGGCGGCGTCTATCCGGCGCACATCATCAAGGGCCAGGACATGAACAAGATGTTCCTGACCGACATCGCCGTGTCGAGCGGTCCGTGGATGTTCGACAGCTGGCAGAAGGGTGTTCAGATCTCTGTCAAGGCGAACCCGAAGTTCGCCGCGGCCGCGAAGATGAAGCTCAGCCGGCTCGTCTTCCGCTACATCCTCGACACGAACGCTCGCTTCCAGGCTCTGAAGGCCGGCGAGGGTCAGGTCATGGAGCCGCAGCCGCAGCTCCAGATCGCTGACTTCCTCAAGGACAAGGCCTTCGTCGTCGATCGCAAGATCGGCTTCGCGTGGGAGCACCTTGACATCCAGTTCGGCCCGCAGGGCCACCCGGCTCTGAAGCAGCCGTACGTCCGTCAGGCTCTCATTACGGGAATCAACCGCGCGCAGATCGCTAACGCGCTCTACTCGACGATTGCCCCGGGCCTGCCGGCGCTGCAGAGCCACATGTTCAAGCCCTTCGAGAGCACCTATCGCCAGAACTGGAAGCAGTGGAAGTTCAGCCAGACGAAGGTGATCGACATGCTGCAGAAGAAGGGTTGCACCGGTGGTCCTTCCAAGCCGGCTGCGAACAACAGCGCCATCTTCAGCTGCCCGGGAGTGGGCAAGCTGTCGTTCCGCTTCGGCACCACGACCGGTAACGCGCTCCGCGCGCTGACCTTTGAGATCATGCAGAGGCAGCTCAAGAGCGTCGGCATCGAGCTCGTCGCTCGGTTCCAGGTCGCTGGCACGCTGTTCGGCACGACGCTGCCTTCGGGTGACTGGGACGTGGCCCTGTTCACGTGGGTCGGAAGCCCGGCCACGCCGATCACGATCAAGGACCTCTACGGCTGTGGCGGTGAGCAGAACTACATGAACTACTGCAACCGCAAGTTCACGAAGGTGATGGAGACGGTCGCCAACACGCTCGTGGCGGCTGACCGCGCCAAGATGCTGAACGCTGCCGAGCTCAAGTACATGGTGAAGGACGTTCCGTCCATCCCCGTGTACGCACGCCCGGTGTTCGTCATCCGCGCAGCGAAGGTCAAGGGGCCGGTCGTCAACCCGACGACAGAAGGCAGCCCCTGGAACGTCAACAGCTGGACTGCGTAGTAGGAGCAGTGCAGTCGCAGTAAGGAAGCACAGTCAGGATCCCGCTCCCGCCACTGGCGGGAGCGGGTCCCGGCTCTCTACACTTTCCGAGATTCCGTACGAACGAGGCACAAGGGACTAGACGATGCTCACGTACATCATCCGCAGGCTCCTCTACAGCGTTGTCGTCCTCATCCTCGCCAGCTTCCTCGTCTTCACGTTCGTCGCCAAGGGCGCCGGTGACCCGCTCGCGCCTCTGAGGATCACGCCCAACGTGGACCAGGCCGGCGTCGCGCGGATCGCCGAAGAGAAGCACCTCAACGACTCCATACCCGTGCGGTACTGGTACTGGGCGAAGGACGCCGTCACGAACCAGTTCGGGACGACGCTGCTCACGAACAAGCCGATCCTGCCGGATCTGTGGCGCGTGATGAAGAACACGATGCAACTCGTGATCATCGCCGAGCTGCTGGCGATCCTCATCGCGATCGCGATCGGGGTGTACTCGGCACTGCGCCAATACTCGGCGTTCGACTACACGGCGACGACATTCAGCTTTCTCGGGCTCGCGACACCGGTGTTCTGGTTGGCGCTGATGCTCCAGGTGTTCATCGTCTATCTCTACCAATGGACCGGGCACAACATCTTCCCGGTGGCGAACCTCAACTCGGTCGACCCCGGGACCGGCATTCACTTCTGGCTCGATCGCGCCCACCATCTCGTCATGCCCGTGATCGTGCTCATGGTCGCGAGCATCGCGACGTACTCGCGCTTCATGCGCGCGTCCATGCTCGAGGTCGTCAACACGGACTATGTGCGGACAGCTCGTGCCAAGGGCCTCCCCGAGCGGAAGGTGCAGATGCGCCACGCGTTCCGCAACGCACTCATCCCGCTCGTGACGGTGATCGCGCTCAACTTCGGCGCGCTCATCGGCGGGGCGGTGATCACGGAGACCGTCTTCTCGCTGGACGGGATGGGGCTCTACTTCATCAGCGCGCTCGGCACCGCGGATCCGTACCCGGTGATGGCGTGGCTCATGGTTACTGCAGTCCTGGTGATCGTCTTCAACCTCATCGCCGACATCCTCTACGGCGTCCTCGACCCGCGGGTGCGCTATGAGTGATCGCCGGCCGATGGACAACGATCCGAAGCAGGCGTACGTACTCCAGTCGAGCACGGTCGGTCCGCAGGGCGGCGTCGCCGTTCCGGACGGGCCGCCGGGCATCGACGCATCCGAGTTGGCGTACGAGTCGGGCGTCGAGCTCAAGGCAAGAAGCCAGTGGGCGTACGCCCGCATGCGCTTCTTCCGGCACAAGCTCGCGGTTGTGAGCCTGTTCATCCTCATCGGCATCGGCCTCGTCGGGTTGTTCGCGAAGCAGATCGCGCCGTACGGCTTCGACGAGCTCGACCTCAACAACCTCACCGCCTCGCCGCAGCTGAAGGACTGGCACTGGTTCGGCACCGATCAGCTCGGCCGTGACTACCTGAGCCGCGTGATCTACGGCATCCGCACCTCGCTCTGGGTCGCGCTCATGGTCGCCCTCCTCGCGACGTTCATCGGCACGACGATCGGGTCGATCGCCGGGTACTACGGCGGCAAGGTCGACAACCTGCTCATGCGCTTCACCGACCTCATCCTCACATTGCCGGGCCTCGCCGTCCTGCTCACGGCCGCCGCGTTCTTCGGCCAGAGCGCGGTCGAGGCGAACCTCGGTGTCACGAAGGTGACGCTGCCGCAGCCGATGGTCATCGGCCTCATCCTCGCCTTCCTTTTCTGGACGGGTCTCGCGCGGATCGTGCGCGGATTGTTCCTCTCCCTGCGGGAGAAGGAGTTCGTCGAGGCAGCGAAGGCCGCCGGCGCCAGCGATCTTCGGATCATCGCCCGTCACATTCTTCCGAACTGTGTCGGGCCGATCGTCGTCAGCATGACACTGATCGTGGCCGGCGCCATCCTCACCGAGGCGGCGCTCTCGTTCCTCGGATTCGGCATCCAGCCGCCCGAGGCGGCACTCGGCAAGCTCATTGCGGACGGCCAGGGCGAGGGCTTCAACCTCTGGTGGCTCGTCACGTTCCCCGGCCTCGTGATCGTCGCAGTCGCGCTGTGCGTCAACTTCGTCGGCGACGGGCTCCGCGATGCCCTCGATCCGACGCAGCAGAGGGTTCGCGCCTGAGCGATACGCTCGAGCGGCGCTACGATCCGTCACCGACCTGCTGTCACTGATTCCGACTAGCCTCCTGCCATGAGCCCCGAGCCGATCCTCCAGATCTCGGACCTGACGGTCGAGTTCGACACCGAGGACGGCGTGGTCCACGCCGTCACGGGCGTGAGCTACAACCTCTTCCCGGGCGAAGTGCTCGGCGTGATCGGTGAGTCCGGCTCGGGCAAGAGCGTGTCGGTGATGAGCGTGCTCGGGCTCATCCCCCAGCCGCCGGGCCGGATCGTGAGCGGCGAGGCCCTCTATAAGGGGCGCGACCTGCTGACGCTGCCGAAGAAGGAGCTCCAAGAGCTCCGGGGCGGCGAGGTCTCGATGATCTTCCAGGATCCGATGACGTCGCTCAACCCCGTTCTCTCGGTCGGTTACCAGATCGGCGAGGCGATTCGTGCGCACAACCAGGGTGTCAACGAGGACGAGGCGCAGCGGCGTGCGGTCCAGCTCCTTTCACTCGTGGGCGTCCCGAACCCCGAGCAGCGCGCCTCGCAGTACCCGCACGAGTTCTCCGGGGGCATGCGCCAGCGCGGGATGATCGCGATGGCGATCGCCAACTCTCCGACGGTGCTCGTCGCCGACGAGCCGACGACGGCGCTCGACGTGACCATCCAGGCGCAGATCATCGAAGTGCTCCGGACGGCCCAGCGCGAGACGCACGCCGCGACGATCCTCATCACGCACGACCTCGGCGTGATCGCCGAGCTCGCGGACCGCGTCGTGATCATGTACGGCGGCCGCGTCGTCGAGCTCGGTGACGTGTACACCGTCTTCAACGAGCCTCGCCACCCGTACACCGTCGGCCTGATGAACAGCCTCGCTCGGCTCGAAGGCGAGCAGGAGTGGCTGGAGCCGATTCCCGGTCAGCCGCCGAGCCTCGTCACGCCACCCCCCGGCTGTGCGTTTCATCCCCGGTGTGTGCAGTCTCAGGGCCGTGCCCGCTGCCGGACCGAGATTCCGGTTCTCCGTTCGGTCGGCGAGGGCGCCGAGCACGCCTCGGCGTGCCACTTCGCAGAGGAGCTCATCGGCGTGAAAGTCGGGCTCGGGTCTGAGGGTTCGGCATGAGCGACGTCGCGAGCGCGTCGGCGACCGAGGCCGCGCAGGCGCCTGACCCGAACGAGATTCTCCGCATCGAGAAGCTCGTCAAGTGGTTTCCGATCAAGGCCGGCGTCCTCAAGCACACGGTCGGGAATGTCCGCGCCGTCGACGGCGTCGACCTCTCCGTGCGCCGAGGCGAGACGCTCGGCATCGTCGGCGAGTCCGGATGCGGGAAGACGACGCTCGGGCGCACGATCATCAAGCTCGTCGAGCCGACGAGCGGCAGCATCATCTTCAAGGGCCAGGACATCACAACCTTCAAGCGCAAGCAGATGCGGCCCGTGCGACGGGACATCCAGATCGTGTTCCAGGATCCCTACGCATCGCTCAACCCACGCATGACCGTGCGGGAGATCGTGGCCGAGCCGCTGCGGATCCACGATCTCTACTCGGGGCGCGAGGGCCGGCTGCGGGTCGAGAGTCTCCTGCGCACCGTCGGCATGAGCCCGGAGCATGCGAACCGGTTTCCCCACGAGTTCTCGGGTGGCCAGCGGCAGCGCATCGGCGTCGCGCGGGCCCTCGCCCTCAACCCGGAGATGATGGTGCTCGACGAGCCGGTGTCGGCGCTCGACGTGTCGATCCAGGCCCAGGTCGTCAACCTCCTCGCCCAGCTGCAGAAGGAGTTCGGGCTGACGTACCTCTTCATTGCGCACGACCTCTCGGTCGTTCGCCATATCTCCAACCGGATCGCGGTCATGTACCTCGGCAAGGTCGTCGAGGTGGGGTCGCGCGACCAGGTCTACGGCGAGCCGATGCACCCGTACACGCAGGCTCTCCTGTCGGCCATCCCCATCGAGTCGCCCGTGCAGCGAGGAAAGCGGCACCGGATCATGCTCGAAGGGGATGTGCCGAGCCCGGCGAATCCGCCGTCAGGGTGCCGATTCCGCACGCGATGCTGGAAGGCGAAGGAGATCTGCGCCGAGCAAGAGCCACCGCTCGTGGAACACGGCGTCGCCGGACAGCAGGTGGCGTGCCATTTCGCGGAGCCGATGAAGCCTCTCGAGCTGACTGCTCGGACGACGAGCGCGTAGTTTCTTTACAAACCTCTGCCGATGAGGCTCGTCTGTAGGGGTATGAGACCGGGTTCTTCTCTCGTCTGTGAGCGCGTTCGCGCGCAGATGTCCGTCGGCCTCGACGGGGAGCTTTCCCAGCTCGAGCGAGCCATGCTCGGCTCGCATGTCGCGCGCTGCGCCTCGTGCCACGCCTATGAGACGAGCATGCACGCGATAACCGAGGCCCTGCGCTCGGCGCCGCTCGTAGACCTCGAGCGCCCCGTGCTCGTACCACGCCGCAGGCGGCAGCTGGTGACGACCCGGATGCAGGTGGGAGCCGCTGCCGCGGCCGCCATCGCCGCACTCATCGGCACGAGCGAGCTCCTTCGCGGCGAGCAGGTCCAGATTCAGCCCGTGTTCATTCCGAGCCGCGGCCAGGTGAAGTTCCCGTCGCAGCAGCAGATCACGCGCGAGCAGGCGATTCTCGACCGCGCCCGCGCCGGCAAGCCCGTCCAGATCCAGGGCGAAGTTCTCTAACCGCGGCTCGCGACGGTCAGTGCCGCGCGAGTGGCGCGACCTTGATGCCCTGCTCGTTCAGGCTGGCGAGGATCTTGTTGATCTCTTTCCAGCTCTCGAAGCTGATCCCCTTCGCATTGAGCAGGTCCTCGTAGCCCGGGCGTCTGAATCTGCTCGGCCGTGCCGCGTAGGTCGGCGCCGAGCTGGAACAACTGGTCCGTGAGCTTCCCGGCCTCGTCCTTGAAGCCCTCGGCGGTTCCGGCGTTCTCGAAGTCACTCGCAGCGTCGTCGACGAGGTCAGCGGACGCGAGCATCTGGTCGAGGAACGCCTCTTTCGTCTGCTGTTTCGTGATCTGGGCGAGTGCGTAGTCGGTTCGGTCGCGTGCGCTGACGACCTGGTCGGCGAACTCGTCTTGAGAGATCGTCTTCGTGCCGCCGCAGCCGGCAAGCGCAACGCCAGCCACGAGGGCGGCGACGACCGAAATGACCCTCTTTGCCACGGCGGAAAGAGTAGCCAGCAGCGGTTAGTACCCGGTGATCGTGCCGTTACGCTGAGATAGACTCTCGGACCGGCGCTCGCGCACGTCGGCGAGGCGCAAACCCTGTCAGCATCGGCCCAGGAGACGCATGTCCGCCAAGGAGCAAAGCCGCGAGAACGTCGGCAAGATCGTCGAGATCCGGGGCGTCGTGATCGACGCCGTCTTCCCCGAGCGCCTGCCAACGGTCTACAGCGCGCTCCGCATCCCGATGTCCGGCGAAGGAGGGACGAAGGACCTCATCGCCGAGGTGCAGCAGCACCTGGGTGACGACCGCGTGCGCGCCGTCGCGATGGATTCGACCGATGGCCTCGCGCGGGGAGCGGACGCGATCGACACGGGCGCGCCGATCAGCGTGCCGGTCGGCGAGGCGACGCTCGGCCGCATCTGGAACGTCATCGGCGAGCAGATCGACAAGAGCGAGTCGGTGGAAGCCGAGCGCTGGCCGATCCACCGCGAGCCGCCGTCGTTCCAGGAGCTCTCGCCCAAGCTCGAGGTCTTCGAGACGGGCCTCAAGGTCGTCGACCTCGCGGCGCCGTTCGTGCGCGGTGGGAAGATCGGCCTCTACGGCGGCGCGGGGCTGGGCAAGACCGTGCTCATCCAGGAGCTGATCCACAACGTCGCCACGCAGCACGCCGGAGTGTCGGTGTTCGCAGGCGTGGGCGAGCGCACACGCGAGGGCAACGACCTCTGGCTCGAGATGCAGGAGTCGGGCGTCATCGACCGCGTCGCGCTCGTCTACGGGCAGATGAACGAGCCGCCCGGTGCGCGCCTTCGTGTCGGGCTCTCCGGCCTGACGATGGCTGAGTACTTCCGCGACCAGGGCCAGGACGTGCTCCTCTTCATCGACAACATCTTCCGCTTCGTGCAGGCGGGCTCCGAGGTATCGGCGCTGCTCGGCCGGATGCCGTCCGCGGTGGGGTACCAGCCGACGCTCGCGAGCGAGATGGGCGAGCTTCAGGAGCGGATCACGTCCACGTCCACCGGCTCCGTCACCTCGGTGCAGGCGGTCTACGTCCCCGCCGACGACATGACCGACCCGGCGCCGGCCGGCACGTTCGCGCACCTCGACGCGTTCATCGTGCTCGCACGGCCGATCGCCGAAAAGGGCATCTACCCGTCGATCGACCCGCTCCAGTCGTTCTCGCGCGCTCTCGCGCCGGGCGTCGTCTCCGACGAGCACTACGAGACAGCCACGCGGATCCTCGAGATCCTCCAGCGCTACAAGGACCTCCAGGACATCATCGCCATCCTCGGCATGGACGAGCTGTCCGACGAGGACAAGCTCACCGTGTCGCGCGCCCGCAAGATCGAGCGCTTCCTCTCCCAGCCGATGTTCGTCGCCGAAGCCTTCACCGCGAGGCCCGGCGCGTACGTCAAGCTCGAGGACACGGTCAAGGGCTTCCGCGAGATCGTCGAGGGCAAGCACGACGACCTTCCCGAGCAGGCGTTCTACATGGTCGGGACGATCGAGGAGGCGCAGGAGGCCGCGCGCGGCTCGGTCACGATCACCGAGACCCAGGAGACCGACGGAGCCCGAGGCCGAGGAGACCGCGGACGAGGCAGAGCCCGTCACCGCGTAGCCGATGGCCGACGCTCGAAAGACGTTCGAAGTCTCGCTCGTCACGCCCGAGGGCATGGCGTACGAGGGCCTCGCGGAGATGCTCGTCGTCCCCGGAGCCGCGGGAGAGATCGGCGTCCTCGCGCGGCACGCTCCGCTCGTCGCCATGCTGAAGGCCGGCTCGACACGCGTCCACGTGGGTGCCGGCGAGGTGGTCGAGTTCGCAACCGGTCCGGGCTTCTTCAAGGTCGAGCAGGATCGCGCGCTCGCCCTCGTCGACGACGCCGTCGATGCTCGCCAGATCGATACCGATCGAGCCCAGCGACAGCTCGAAGAGGCTCGGTCGGAGCTCGAGCAGGTCGAGGCGGGCGAGTCGGACGCCGATCGCTGGCAGCTCGAGCAGCGCATCCGCCACGCCGAGAACCAGTTGTCCGTGTCGGGTAAGAGCTAGCCGTCGTCTTCGAGCTGCGCGACATCGCCGAGCGCCGGGTGACCGGTAGCGCACGCTGCCTCGTCCGCTATCGTGGCGCGATGCGACGCGCGCGCCCGGGAGGCGCGATCGAATCGCGCCTGGAATCGTGCGGACGACGCTGAAACGGGGATACGGCCGTAGCGCCGCGGTCGACGGCAACGGTCGCGCCATGCTGCCACCCGACGCGCTGACACCCGTCTCGCGCTACTGGCAGCCGGGACCCCGGCCGCGCACCGGCTTCGGCATCGCGGCGCGCGTGCTCGCGATCGCCGGGGCAGCTGTGCTCATGCTCGCCGTCTCCCTCGTCGGTGGTGTGTACCTGTGGCTCCACGAGAGCGTTGCCGCGGTGAGCGCGCACACGGCGGACGTGAAGGAGGCGCAGGCGCGGCTCGACGGCGTGCCACCAGCGGACAAGGCAGCGATCGCGCTCGTCATCGGCTACGACCGGCGTCACGGTGAGGCCGAAGGGACGCCGTCGCGCTCGGACACGCTCATGCTCCTGCGCGCCGATCCGCAGACGAACGCGATCTCGATGCTCTCGCTTCCCCCGCGACATGATCGTCGACATCCGCTGCCCCGGAAACGAGTTCCGCTCGAAGATCAACGCTGCGTACGCGACCTGCGGCGCGAAGGGGGCGCTCGAGACAGTCCGCGGCCTCACAGGCCTTCCGATCAACTATCTGATCGCCGTCAACTTCCGGGGCTTCAAGAAGATCGTCAACACGCTCGGCGGTGTCTGGGTGGACATCGACCGCCGCTACTACAACGACAACGCCGGCGTCAGCCCGGCCTTCGGCTACGCGAAGATCAACCTCCAGCCCGGCTACCAGCGGCTGACCGGCGGCTCGGCGCTCGACTTCGCCCGCTTCCGCCACACCGACTCCGACTTCCACCGCGTCGCGCGGCAGCAACTGTTCGTCACCGCGATGAAGGAGCAGTTCAAGGACAGCGTCTCCATCACCAAGGTGCCGAGGCTCGTCGGCGCCGTGACGAAGAACGTCGAGGTCGGCGTCGGTGGCGGCAAGGATCTCTCGCAGCGCACGATCCTTCGCTACGCACTCTTCGCCTACGGGCTCCCGCCCGGGAACTTCTTCCAGGCGAAGATCGACGGGCTGACGGGCTACTCCGAGCTGACGACCGACTCGGAGAACGTCCGCACCGCCGTCGCGGAGTTCTCGAACCCCGACGTCGAGGCGCCGAAGGTCGCGACCGCGGTCGCGCTCGGCCGGAAGATCACATCCGTCGCCCCGAAGCCCTCCGAGACGACCGTCACCGTGCTCAACGGAAACGGCGTGGCGGGGTCGGCCGGCGACGCGAAGTTCCTGCTCGGGCAGCGCGGCTACGTGATGGTCGAGCCCGCGAACGGCGCCACGGGCAACGCACCGACGTTCGACTACTTCCACACCGCCGTCTTCTACAACGCCGCGCGCAAGGGCGCAGAGCCTGCCGCGCGGCAGCTTGCGAAGCTGTTCGGCGCCGCGGACGCCGAGCCGTACGCGAAGAAGGCGAAGTGCGTCGGCCGTCCGGTCGATCAGCCGCGGAGCTGCTTCATCCGCCCGCTCGCGAACGACGCGCTGCTCACCGTCGTCACCGGCACGACATTCCACAACTCATTGCCACCCGCCCCAGCGCGCACGACGATCCGGCGCCAGCCGCCGTCCGTTCGTGTCGATCGGGCGGCCACGGCGTCGCTCGTACGGCAGCAGAAGGCGAAGGTCGACTTCCCGCTGATGGTGCCCTCCGTGCTCGACCGCTCGTCGGTGCCCGACTCGGAGGTGCCGGTGCGTACGTACCGGATCACCGACGGGCACGACTCCGTGCGCCTCGTCTTCCGCCGCGGCCTCGAGTACTGGGGCGTTCAGCAGACGGATTGGACAGACGCGCCCGTGCTCGCGAATCGCAACTTCCACCGCGCGATCAACGGCCGCGGCTACGACTTCTACTACCGCGGGCAGAAGCTCCACATGATCGTGCTCCGCAAGGGCGACAACACGTACTGGGTCGTCAACACGCTTCTCGACTCGCTCTCGAACGAGACGATGATCGCGATCGCCAAGGGTCTGCAGCCGCTCGACCCGGCGACGAAGGCGAAGCAGGCAAGAAGAAGAAGGAAGGGGCCTAGGCCGTGGCGCGCATCGGGGTGTTCGGCGCGGGCTACGTCGGGCTCGTCACGGGCGCATGTCTTGCGGATCTCGGGCACGACGTGGTCGTGCGCGACGTGCTGCCGGAGCGGATCGAGGCTCTGCGGGCCGGTCGCATCCCCATTCACGAGCCGGGGCTCGACGACGTCATGGCGCGCGTAGGTGATCGCTTGCGCTTCACGCTCGACGTCGGCGAGGCGCTCGACGGCGCGGAGATCGCGTTCATCGCCGTCGGGACGCCGCCGACGTACTCCGGCGACCCTGACCTCTCGGCCGTCTGGACGGTCGTCGACGAGCTGCCCGACGACACACGCGTGACGCTCGTCATGAAGAGCACCGTCCCGCCGGGGACGGGCGACAAGGTGCGGCGATCACTCGAGGCGCGCGGGCTCACGGACGTCGTCTACGTGTCGAACCCCGAGTTTCTCGCCGAAGGGACGGCGGTGCGCGACTTCATGCACCCGAGCCGCGTCGTCGTCGGGTCGTTCGAGCCTGATGAAGGCGATGCCGTCGCAGCGCTCTACGAGCCGCTCGGGCCGACGATCGTCCGGACGGACGTCGCCTCGGCCGAGATGATCAAGCTCGCGTCGAACGCGTTCCTGTCGACGCGGATCAGCTTCATCAACGAGATCGCGAGCGTCTGCGAGCTCGTTGGCGCGGATGTCGTCGACGTCGCGCACGGGATCGGGCTCGACGAGCGCCTCGGCCCACACTTCCTCCGCGCCGGGCTCGGCTTCGGCGGCAGCTGCTTCCCGAAGGACGTGTCCGCCCTGAAGCAGCTCGCAGGCAACTCCGGCTACCACTTCCAGCTGCTCGCGGCCGTGATCGAGGTGAACGAGCTCCAGAAGCGGCGCGTCATCCAGAAGCTCGAGAAGCATCTCGGCGACCTCCACGACAAGCGGATCGCCCTGCTCGGCCTCGCCTTCAAGCCGGGCACCGACGACCTTCGCGAGGCTCCGAGCCTCGTCATCGCCGCGCGGCTTCTCGCCGAGGGCGCGGAGGTGCGTGCATGGGATCCCGTCGCCGATGCGACCCAGCTGCTGCCCGAGGTGACGTTCTACGACGGCGTGCTCGACGCGCTGACAGGAGCCGACGCTGCGGTCGTCGTCACCGAGTGGCCGGAGCTCGCGACGCTCGTCTCCCAGGAGACATTCGACGCGATGCGAACGCCTGTGATCGTCGATGGACGCAACTTCCTCGATCCGGCGGCGGCCCGCGCGCTCGGGTTCGTCTACGAGGGCATCGGGCGGCCGGTACCTGACGTCGAGCTCGCGCGCTGATGGAGGCGATCATCCTCGCGGGCGGGAAAGCCGAGCGACTCGGCGACGCGGCGGGAGGGAGGCCGAAGGCGCTCGTGCCCGTGGCCGGGCGGCCGCTCGCCGCGTATCAGGTGGGCCAGCTCGCGCGAGCTGGCGTGACCCGTGTCGTCCTCAGCTGCGCAGCCGGGATGGGCGCCCAGTTCGAGGATGAGCTCTCTGGCCTCGGCGCCGAGGTCGTGGCGGCCGAGGAGCCCGAGCCGCTCGGGCGTGGGGGAGGCCTCCGCTTCGGCGCATCGGCGCTCGAGAGTGACGGCGACGTCTACGCGCTCAACGGTGACGAGCTGCTCGCAGTGGACCTCGAGGCGCTCCTGGCGCGGCATCGGGAGTCCGGCGCCGCCGCGACGATCACCGTCACGCACCCCCCGTCGCCATTTGGCGTCGTCGAGCTCGGAGACGATGACCGCGTGACCGGCTTCGACGAGGCGTCGCACATCCCGTACTGGGTCAGCTGCGGCGTGTACGTCCTGGGCGCGGAGGCCCGCGACGCGCTGCCCGAGCGTGGCGACCACGAATCGACAACCTTCCCGGCTCTCGCCGCGGCTGGACGTCTCGGCGCCTTCCGGCACGAGGGCACCTGGATCACCGTCAACACTCCGAAGGACCTCCGCCGGGCGGAGGAGTTCGTCGGCGCGCATCCGGAGTGGCTCGCGGCGTGACCGGCTTCGCATTCGAGCCGACGCGGGTCGAGAAGCCGTGGGGCTGGGAGCTGATCTGGGCTTTGACGGATGCGTATTGCGGGAAGCTCCTCTTCGTCGCCGCGGGCGAGTCCCTCTCGCGGCAGTACCACGAGGTGAAGGACGAGTCGTGGTACGTCCACGAGGGTCGTGCGTCGCTCGAGCTCGCTCTTCTCGACGACGGCGGGGAGCCCAAGACGATCGAGCCGGAAACGATCGAAATCGGGCCGGGCGACTGCTTCCGCTTCCGGCCACGGACGGTCCATCGCGTCACCGCGATCGAGGACACGCTCGTGCTCGAGGTCTCGACGCCGCACCTCGACGACGTCGTGCGGCTCGAGGACGCGTACGGGCGCGCGGGCACATCCGAACCTTGACAAGCGTGTGATAAGGTTTCGCCGTGGAGGCGATGACGGTTGGGCGGGCCGCAGCACACACTGGGTGGTCGCCTCGCATGCTCCGCTATCTCGAGCGCACGGGACTTGTCGTTCCCGACAGGACGCCGAACGGCTATCGACGGTACGGCCTCCGCGAGATGAACCAGCTTCGGTCGCTCCGCGAGCTTCGACGGCGATTCGGGGTCGAGATCTCCGACGTCGCCTTCGCGCGTAGGCTGCGGCAGGACGAGGCGCTTCGGGCGGCTGTCGACAGCTGGCTCGCCGGCTCCGAGCTCGAAGCGCTCGAATGGGAACAGCGAAAGCACGAGCGGCTGCTGGCCGCATAGCGAAACCGAGAGGATCCGATGGCGACGACGAAACGATATGACGTGAAGGACCTGGCGCTTGCGCCCGAGGGGGTGCGACGCATCGAATGGGCCGACCGGCACATGCCGGTGCTGGCGGCGATCCGCGAGCGGTTCGAGCGCGAGAAGCCGCTGTCCGGCTATCGCGTGTCGGCGTGCCTCCACGTGACGACGGAGACGGCGAACCTCATGCGCACGCTCACCGCGGGCGGAGCGGACGTCGTCCTCTGCGCATCGAACCCGCTGTCGACCCAGGACGACGTCGCTGCGGCGCTCGTCGAGGACTACGACGTGTCGGCGTTCGCGATCAAGGGTGAGGACAACGACACGTACTACGCCCACATCGACGCGGCCGTCGACCACAAGCCGCACCTGACGATGGACGACGGCGCCGACGTGATCGGCGTCCTCCATTCGGCGCGCCGCGAGCAGCTCGGCGAGATCATCGCCGGCACCGAGGAGACGACGACCGGCGTCATCCGGCTGAAGGCGCTCGAGGCCGACGGCAAGCTCGGCTTCCCGATCATCGCTGTCAACGACGCGAAGACGAAGCACCTCTTCGACAACCGGTACGGCACCGGCCAGTCGACGATCGACGGCATCGTCCGCGCGACGAACATCCTGCTCGCCGGCCGACGGTTCGTCGTCGCCGGCTACGGCTGGGTCGGCCGCGGGGTCGCGATGCGCGCACGCGGCATGGGCGCGCACGTGATCATCACCGAGGTCGAGCCGCTGCCCGCCCTCGAGGCGGCCATGGACGGCTTCGAGGTGCTGCCGATGAGCACGGCCGCGCGGATCGGCGACATCTTCTGCACTGCGACCGGCGACAAGCACGTGATCGCGAAGCAGCACCTCGAGGTGATGAAGGACGGTGCCATCCTCGCCAACACGGGGCACTTCAACGTCGAGATCGAGATCGGGGCACTGCGCTCGCTCGCCGTCGAGACGCGGACGGCGCGCGAGCTCGTCGAGGAGTTTGCGATGGCCGACGGCCGGCGGATCTACCTCATCGCCGACGGCCGGCTCGTCAACCTCGCCGCCGCCGAGGGTCACCCGGCCGCCGTGATGGACATGTCCTTCGCGAACCAGGCGCTGTCGGCCGAGTACGCCGTGCAGAACGCGGCGCGGCTCGAACGGCGCGTCTATCCGGTCCCCGAGGAGATCGACGCCGAGATCGCCCGCTTGAAGCTCGCGACGATGGGCATCGAGATCGACAAGCTCACCGAGGAGCAGGCGAAGTACCTCGCCTCGTGGGACGAGGGGACCTAGACCCGGACCTGATCGTCCGGCTCGAGCCGGGCCGAGTCGTTCTTCTCGATCAGCGGCGGCTCCCGGACGATGAGGTCGAGCTCGAGTGCCGGAGCGCCGCGGACGTCGCGGAGGCGATTCGCACGCTCGCGATTCGCGGCGCGCCGGCGATCGGCGTGGCAGCCGCGTACGGCTTCGCGCTCGCGGCAGAGCGCGGCGAAGACCTCGTGGAGGCCGACCGGGTGCTCCGCGACTCGCGTCCGACCGCCGTCAACCTCGCGTGGGCGCTCGACCGGATGCTCGACGACCCGTCGCCGGCGCACGCGCGGGCGATCCACGAGGAGGAGGTCGAGCGCTGCCGGGCGATGGGCGGCCATGCCGCCTCGCTCGTCCCCGGAGGCTCGCGTGTCCTCACGCACTGCAACACGGGCGCGCTCGCGACGGGCGGCTACGGCACGGCGCTCGGCGCGATCCGCGCAGCCTGGGAGCAAGGCCTTGTCGATCACGTGTGGGTCGACGAGACACGGCCGCTCGATCAGGGTGCGAGGCTGACGGCGTGGGAGCTCGAGCGACTCGAGATTCCGTTCAGCGTCGTCGCCGACGCGGCGGCGGGTTCGCTGCTGGCGGCGGGCAAGGTGAACGTCGTGCTCACCGGCGCCGACCGGATCGCTGCGAACGGGGACGTCGCGAACAAGATCGGCACCTACCCGCTCGCCGTCCTCGCCGATCGCCATCGCGTGCCGTTCGTCGTCGTGGCGCCGACGTCGACCGTCGACCATGGCACGGGGACAGGCGCCGAGATCGAGATCGAGGAGCGCTCGCCGCGTGAGCTGACCGACCGCTTTCCGGCATACAACCCGGCCTTCGACGTCACGCCGGCCGAGCTCGTGTCGGCGATCGTCACGGAAGTCGGCGTCCATCGACCCCCGTACGGGCAGACTCTCCCTCGATGAGGCTCCTCGTCCTCGCCGCCGGCTACGCGACGCGGCTCTACCCGCTCACGCTCGACCGCCCGAAGCCGCTGCTCCCGGTCGGCGGCGTGCCGATGCTCGAGCGGCTGCTCGAGCGGCTCGACCCGATCGGCTTCGACGACCGCTATCTCGTGACGAACGCGAAGTTCGCCGGGCACTTCCGCGCCTGGGCCGAAGGCAAGGCGCTGACGGTGGTCGACGACGGCACGACGAGTGAGGATGACCGGCTCGGGGCGATCGGCGACATCGGCTTCGTGCTCGATGCGCTCGCGATCGACGACGACCTCGTCGTCGTGGCCGGCGACAACCTCTTCTCCGACGATCTCGGCGACTTCGGCCGCGAGGCGCGGGAACGCCGTGCCCCGCTGCTCGCAATCCACGACATCGGCGATCTCGAGCTCATCCGTGGCCGGTACAACTCGATCGAGATCGACGCCGACGGGCGAGTGACGTACTTCGAGGAGAAGCCGGACGCGCCACGCTCGACACTCTCGGGGATCGGGCTCTACTTCTACCCGCGTCAGACGCTGCCGCTGATCCGCGAGTACCTCGCGACGGGTAACAACCCGGACCAGCCGGGCCGTCTCGTGCAGTGGCTCTACCCGCGGATCGATGTCTACACGTGGCCCGTGCCGGGACGCTGGTACGACATCGGCTCGCGGGAGCAGCTCGAGGAAGCGGATCGCATCTTCAGTTCAGCAGAATCGGCGCAGAGCTGACACAGAGACGTTGCGCCTCCGGCCGTACGGTGGCTCGGGGTGCTCGACCTGTTCCTCCCACAGCGGTGCGCGGTCTGCCGCCGGCCGGGCGCGCAGCTCTGCGCCGCCTGTGTCGACGGGCTCGACCGACTGCCGCCGCCACTCTGCGAGCGTTGCGGCGCGCCGACGTCGTGGCCCGTCCGGCGCTGCGGCGAGTGCGCTGGACGTCGGCTCGCCTTCGCTTCGGCACGCGCGGCGGTGATCTACGACGATGCCGCGCGGGCAGTGATCCGCGCATGGAAGGAGGGCGGGCTACGCCATCTCGGCGCCGTCGCCGCCCGCGTCGTCTCGGAGACCGTCGCGCGGCCGCCCGTCGAGGCACTCGCGTTCGTGCCGCCCGACGGCGACCGCAGCCTCGCGCGCGGCCACCATCCCGCGCAGGGTCTCGCGCGGGGGCTCGGTGCGGCGTGGGATCTCCCCGTCGCGGCTGTGCTGGCGCGAACGGGCCGGGGTGGACGGCAGACCGGCCTCCGGCTCGCCGAGCGTCGCGCGAACGTCCGAGGCGCCTTCGTCGGCGCAGACCGCGCCAGCCACGCGTGTGCCTCGTCGACGACGTCTACACCAGCGGAGCAACGGCCCACGCGGCTGCGTCGGCCCTGCGCAGAGTGGGAGCCCGCACGGTGCACGTCGTGACGTTCGCGAGGGCTGTTCGGTAGATTCAGCGCGAGTCCCCGACCACGAGAAGGAGGCGCGATGCGGCTCGAGGTAAAGGGCAAGAACGTCGCCGTCACTCCCAAGCTCAGGGACTACGCGGAGCGGAAGATGGGCAAGCTCGCGAAGCAGCTCGCGGAGCCCACGCGCGTCGAGGTCGAGCTCGCCGTCGAGCGGAATCCGTCGATCGCGGACAACCACATCGCGGAGGCGACGATCTGGACGAAAGGCCCCGTGCTCCGTGCGCGCGAGGCTGCGCCCGACATGCGCGTCTCGATCGACCGGCTCGTCGACAAGCTCGAGCGCCAGGTGACGCGCTACCGTCAGAAGAGGCGCCACGAGCACGAGCGGCACGACGTGCCCGAGGAGCTGACAAACCCGACGTCCATTCGGCCCGAGGAGGACGCAGTGATCGTGAAGACGAAGCAGTTCGCGCTCGACCCGATGACCCCTGAGGAGGCGATCGTCCAGCTCGAGCTGATCGGCCACGACTTCTTCGTCTTCCGCGATCTCGGCTCCGGCGAGGTCAACGTTCTCTACCGCAGGCTCGACGGCGATTACGGGCTGATCGAGCCGTCCCAGGCCCGGCCCGCGTAGTTGAGGCTGTTTCGCCGCGAGCCGGTTCACCGGCAGCTCGCCCGTGAAGGAGGGCTCGACGTCGACGAGCCGCCGCCGCACGACACGACGCCGCGCTGGGGCGAGCCGGGCATTCACGGCATCGCGCGGCCGCGCGAATGGGATATCACGGCGACAGCCGATGCGCCCGACATCGACGGGACGGAGCATGCCTTCGTCGTTCTTCCCGACGGCACGCTGATCGTCGAGGCAGAGGGCGACTTCCTTCCGCTTGCCGCTGCCGTCGAAGGCTCGCTGGCACCTCCCTATCGCGCCGTCGCTGTGCGGCGTTCCGGAGACCGTTGGGCCGTCGCTGCGCGGCGGATCGACGTCGTCGAGCTCCCGCCAGAGAGTCGTCGGCGAGACAGTCGAGCTGACGGTGCGCGACGGCGAGCGCGAGCTCTTCGTCGACGGTGCGCGCTCGACCGTCGGAGCACGTGCGCTCGAGCGCCTCGGAGGCGAGCGCTTCGCGTCGTTCGTCTTGCGCGCCGAACGGCTCGACGGCGATCTGTGGGACGTGACACTCACGCCGCTCTAGCGCGGGACGGAAGGGCAGCCGGTACGCTAACCTCGTGGCCCAGAACCTCGGCACGTTCGAGAAGGTCCTGCGCGTCGGCGAGGGCCGGCGTGTCAAGCGGCTCGCCCAGCAGGCGGCCTACGTCACGTCGCTCGGGCCCGAGCTCGAGCAGCTGTCCGACGACGAGCTGAGCCGCAAGACCGCGGAGTTCAAGCAGCGCGTCGAGAACGGGGAGACCCTCGAGGAGATCCTGTTCGAGGCCTACGCGGCCGTGCGTGAGGCGTACCGCCGCAAGATGGGCATCCACCTCTTCGACGTCCAGGTGATGGGCGGCATCGTCCTCCACGAGGGCGACATCGCCGAGATGAAGACGGGTGAGGGAAAGACATTCGTCGCGACGCAGGCGCTGTATCTCAACGCGTTGTCCGGCGCGAACGTTCACCTCGTGACGACGAACGACTATCTCGCGAAGCGCGACTCGGAGTGGACGCGCCCGGTGTACGAGGCTCTCGGCGCGACGGTCGCTGCGACGCGCAACATGATGCCGTTCGACGAGCGCCGTGCCGCGTACGGCTGCGGATATCACGTACGGCACGAACTCCGAGTTCGGCTTCGACTACCTCCGCGACAACATGGCCGTGACGATGGACGGTGTCGTCCAGCGCGATCACTTCTTCGCCATCGTCGACGAGGTCGACTCGATCCTCATCGACGAGGCCCGAACACCGCTCATCATCTCGGGTGAGCCCGAGACCGCCGCGGCGACGTACTACGACTTCGCGCGGGTCGTGAAGGGGCTCGAAGGCGCGCCGTACCTGCCGCCCTCGAAGATCGACAAGCGCGAGGAGCCGGACGTCGACTACACGTACGACGAGAAGTTCAAGACCGTGTCGCCCCTGCCGCGCGGCATCGAGAAGGTCGAGCACCTCTTGTCGATCGAGAACCTCTACGACCCGCGAAACGTCCAGCTCGTCAACCACCTCTCGCAGGCGCTGAAGGCGGAGGCCCTGTACCACCGCGACAAGCAGTACGTCGTCCAGGACGGCGAGGTGAAGATCGTCGACGAGTTCACGGGCCGGATCATGGAGGGACGCCGCTGGTCGGAGGGCCTGCACCAGGCGGTCGAGGCGAAGGAGGGCGTCTCCATCCAGGAGGAGCACGTCACGCTCGCCACGATCACGCTCCAGAACTACTTCCGCCTGTACGAGAAGCTCGCCGGCATGACGGGCACGGCGAAGACGGAGGAGAAGGAGTTCACGGAGATCTACGGCCTCCACGTCGTCGAAGTGCCGACGAACCAGCCGGTGGCCCGCGACGACCGCAACGACTTCATCTATCGCACGCAGGAGGCGAAGTTCGCTGCCGCGCTCGAGGACATCGCGGAGCGTCACGAGGCGGGGCAGCCGGTGCTCGTCGGCACGATCGCCGTCGAGACGTCGGAGTACCTCGCCGAGCTGCTCACGCGGCGTGGCATCCCGCACAACGTCCTGAACGCGAAGCAGCACGAGCGCGAGGCGGAGATCATCGCCCAGGCGGGGCGGAAGCACGCGGTCACGATCGCGACGAACATGGCAGGCCGCGGCGTCGACATCGTCCTCGGCGGGAACCTCGAGCACGAGATGCGGCGCCAGCTTCTCGCCTCCGGCGTCGAGGAGGGATCGGCCGAGCTCGACACCGAGCTGCGGCGACGGATCGAGGAGGAGCGCCCGGCGTGGCAGGAGCTCCACGACGAGGTGCTCTCGCTCGGCGGCCTGTACGTCGTCGGGACAGAGCGCCACGAAGCCCGGCGGATCGACAATCAGCTCCGAGGCCGCTCGGGACGCCAGGGCGACCCCGGCGAGTCACGCTTCTACCTCTCGGGACAGGACGACCTCGTTCGCCTGTTCGCCGGTGACCGAATCCAGAACATCATGGCGCGGTTCAAGGTGCCCGAGGATCAGCCGATGGAGGCCGGCATCCTCTCGAAGCAGATCGAGAACGCGCAGAAGAAGGTCGAAGAGCAGAACTTCGTCATGCGCAAGAACGTCCTCAAGTACGACGACGTCATGAACATGCAGCGCACGGTGATCTACGAGCAGCGGAAGGCGGTGCTCGAAGGTCGGGACCTGTCGGACGAGGTGCGCGAGTGGATCGGCGAGATCGTCGAGCGGACCGTGGACACGTTCGCGACGGAGGAGGCCGAGGGCTGGGACCTCGATCAGCTCTGCGAGGCGATGCACGCCCTCTACGGATCCGACGTGGCTGCGGCTGAGCTACGGGAGGACTTCGGCGGCCGCTTCGACCGCCAGACGCTCGTCGACGACTTCACCGAGGACGCGCAGGAGGCGTACGGCGAGAAGGAGAGCTCGCTCGGCTCGGAGCTCCTTCGCGAGCTCGAGCGGTACGTGATCCTCCAGGTGGTCGACACGCGGTGGCGCGAGCACCTCGAGAACATGGATCACCTGCGCGAGGGCGTCCATCTGCGCGCGATGGCCCAGAAGGACCCGCTCGTCGAATACACGTCCGAGGGCCACGAGATGTTCGAGGAGCTGGGCCGCGCGATCCGCGAGGAGGTCGTCTTCACGCTCTTCCACGCGGAGCTCGCCCCCGAGGACGCGGCAGACCTCCAGCCACAGGAGTCGCCCGTGCTCGACGGCTCCATGGCCTACTCCCACGAGTCGCTTGCGGGGGCCGACGCCATCTCGGCGGCGTTCGGCGGTAACGGCGATGTCGCTGTGGCCGCCGTGCCGAGGACGCAGCAACGGGTCGTCGACGACAAGGAGAAGGTCGGCCGTAACGACCCCTGCTGGTGCGGGTCCGGCAAGAAGTACAAGAAATGCCACGGGGCGTAGGTCGTGACGGACGGAAGCTCAGTCGCGGATCAGCTCAAGGAGATCGGGGCCCAGCTCGACTGGGTCCGTGATTACCTTTGACCCGGACACCGTGCGCGTCCGCATCGGCGAGCTCGAAGAGGAGATGGGTGCGCCGGGCTTCTGGGACGACCAGCAGCATGCGGCCCGCGTCTCCACCGAGCACGCACGTCTCGCAAAGCGCCTAGACCGCTACGAGCAGCTGCGGTCGGAGTACGAGGACGCGGCCGAGCTCATCGCCATGGACGGCGACATGGCGGCGGAGCTCTCCGCCTCGCTCGTACCTCTCGGCAAGGAGCTGGATCGCCTCCAGGAGGACGCGCTCTTCAACGGCGAGTACGACGGCGGCGACGCGGTCGTGACGATCGTGGGCGGCACCGGTGGCACCGACGCGCAGGACTGGGCGGAGATCGCGCTCCGCATGTACCTCCGGTGGGCCGAGGCAAGGGGGTTCAAGGTCGAGCTGCTGGAGGCAAGCCCCGGCGAGGAGGCAGGGCTCAAGTCCGCCACGTTCTCCGTGCGGGGCGAGAACGCCTACGGGATCCTCAAAGCGGAGCGGGGCGTCCACAGGCTCGTTCGTCTGTCACCGTTCGACCAGGCGCACCGGCGCCACACGTCGTTTGCCCAGGTGATCGTCAGCCCACTCCTCGACGACACCGCCGAGATCGAGATCGACGAGTCCGAGCTACGTGTCGACACGTATCGCGCCTCGGGTGCCGGGGGTCAGCACGTGAACAAGACCGACTCGGCTGTGCGCATCACGCACCTCCCGTCCGGGCATCGTCGTCCAGTGTCAGAACGAGCGCTCGCAGCTCTCGAATCGACAGACGGCGCTCCGCGTCCTCAAGTCGCGCCTCGCCGAGCTCGAGGAGGAGCAGCGCGAGGCCGAGCTTGCGCGTGAGCGTGGCCAGGTGCAGGACACCGGGTTCGGGAGTCAAATCCGCAGCTATGTGCTGCATCCCTATCAGCAGGTCAAGGACCACCGGACACAGCACGAGACGGGCAATACCCAGGGTGTCCTCGACGGCGATCTCGATCCGTTCATCCACGCCTTCCTGCTCGACAGCGCTGCCGGGAGGGTGCGCTAGGCAACCGGAGGGTTTGGCTACACTTCCCCCCTCACACCGGCCTCCGTCTGGGACGGCGGCACGCGGATCGCTGTGTCAGAGCTGAACTCCCCATCGGAAGCCGCGTCTGCGGTAGCGGAGGTCGCGGAGGTCGCACCTCTGGCCTCGCCTGCGCCGAGCGCGTCGTCGATGATCGTCTTCGACGGGGTGACGAAGATCTACGAGCCCGACGTCACTGCCCTTCGGGACGTCTCCTTCGTGATCGACAAGGGGGAGTTCGTCTTCATCGTCGGCGCGTCCGGATCCGGCAAGTCGACGGTGATCCGCCTGCTGATCAAGGAGCTCGAGCCGACGCGCGGGCGCG
Organism: uncultured Actinomycetes bacterium; assembly: GCA_963724675.1. Lineage (GTDB taxonomy): Bacteria > Actinomycetota > Thermoleophilia > Gaiellales > Gaiellaceae > PALSA-612. Next base: position 77,234 of record CAVRVP010000005.1, read on the forward strand.
TGATCGTCGGCGGGCGTGACCTCGGTCGGCTGAAGCGCTCCAAGGTGCCGTTGCTCCGCCGCAACGTCGCCTGTGTCTTCCAGGACTTCAAGCTGCTTCCCAACCGAACGGCGTACGAGAACGTCGCCTATGCGCTCAAGGTGCGAGGCGAGTCGAGCGACGAGATCCGGCGCACGGTTCCCGAGGTGCTTGCGCTCGTCGGGCTCTCGCACAAGTCGAGCTCCTACCCGGGTGAGCTCTCCGGTGGCGAGCAGCAGCGCGTCTCGATCGCGCGCGCCGTCGCGAATCACCCACCCCTCCTCGTCTGCGACGAGCCGACCGGAAACCTCGACCCGGATACATCCGTCGGGATCATGCAGCTCCTCTATCGCATCAATCGGGCCGGGCACGACGATCCTCATGGTCACCCACGACCGCGAGATGGTGGACAAGATGCGCAAGCGCGTCATCGCGCTCGACGAGGGCCAGTTGATGCGCGACGAGCGGCGCGGGGGATACGAATGAGGTTGCGCACGGTCATCGCGGAGGCGTTCCGCTCGCTCGGTGCGAGCATGTCGACGACCGTCGCGGCGACGCTCACGGTGCTGATCGGGATGTTCGTCCTCGGGCTCACGATCGCGCTCGGGAGCTGGGTGGTCTCGTGGTCCGACCACGCGAAGCGGCAGCTGCTCGACAAGGTCTACTTCTGCACGTCCGGCGCGCAGGGCTGCACACGCGACGTGACGGGCAAGGAGGTCGAAGCCGTTCGGATCCTTCTCGCGAACGACGAGCGCGTGAAGACGTTCACCTTCATCTCCGCGGACGAGGCGCTGAAGCAGATGAAGAAGCGCTACCCGGAGCTCGTCGAGAACCTCACGTACAACCCGCTGCCGCCCTCGTTCGAGGTGATCCCGCAGGACGCGGAATCCACGGACGACATCAAGCGCGCCATCCTCACCGCCGGGCCGGGCGGGACGAAGGCGCCAGGAGTGCAGACGGTGAAGGATGGGGGCGAGAAGTCTCGTCGCGTGATCAAGGTCGGGAGCATCATCGAGGCGGTCTTCATCATCGGCCTCGTCGTGCTCCTGATCGCGTCCACGCTCCTGATCGCGAACACGATTCGGTTGTCGATCTTCTCGCGGCGCAGAGAGATCGAGGTGATGAAGCTCGTCGGCGCGACCAACTGGTTCGTGCGCGGCCCGTTCATGATCGAGGGGCTGATCTGCGGCCTCATCGGGTCGCTCGCAGCGATCCTCCTGCTCCTGATCGGGCGCGAGCTCGTGCTCCCGTCGTTGCCGCAGGTGAACAGCACCCCCGACGTCCAGTCCCTCGCCTTCGAGTTGACGGCGCTCCTCATCCTCGGAGCCGGCCTGCTGCTGGGCGCGGTCGGGTCGGCGCTGACGCTCCACCGTTTCCTCCGCGTCTGACGCCCCGTTGCGTGTGGGGCCACCCCGCGCCTCCTCCCGATTTCATCGTAGTGGGGGAAGGTGCGCGTGTCTGTGTCAGATGTGTGCCAATTGCGTGACGGCGAGCGCCGAACCGTGACCGATCGCGTCGTCGTCGAGCTCGGCCGTCGCGGCAGGCTCGTCACGGGCGAGCCGTACTTCGAGCCCGGCGTCCCGCTGACCATCGACCGGCGCGGTCTCGGCGATGGCGCGCCCGGTGACCTCGCCGTTGTTCGAGCGTCGCGCGGACGCGCGCAGGTGGAGCGCGTGCTCGGGCCGGCGGATCGCATCGAGACGGTGCTCGAGGCGCTTCTTCACGACCGCGGAGAGATCTCCGACCACGAGCCGCACGAACCGCCCGCCGCGACGATCGAGAATCGTGTCGACCTCCGCGAGCTGCCGACGGTCACGATCGACCCCGACACGGCGAAGGACTTCGACGACGCGATCTCGGTGCAACGCGATGGCGATGCGCTTCGCGTGTTCGTCCACATCGCCGATGTGTCTCACTTCATCCCGGCCGGCACGCCGCTCGACCTCGGCGCCGCGGAACGCGCGCTATCGGTCTACGTGCCGGGACGCGTCGCGCCGATGCTTCCGCACGAGCTCGCCGACGACCTCTGCAGCCTCCGGCCGGACGAGGACCGCCTGACGCTCACCGTGGAGATGCCCATCCGCGCAGGGGAGCCTGGCGAGCCGAGCTTCTATCGCTCGGCGATCCGGAGCGATGCCCGACTGACGTATGCCGAAGCCGAGTCGATGCTCGCAGGCCGCGCTCAAGCGACACCGGCTGTCCAGGAAACCTTGCGCTTGACGGCAGACGTGGCCGCCGAGCTTCGCGCGCGTCGCTTCGCACGAGGGGCTCTGCGCGTGGAGTCGCCCGAGGTCGTGTTCGCATTCGATGGCGACGGCGGCGTCGAGCGCGCGTGGCTCGAGCGAGAGCCGCATGCACACGCGCTCGTCGAGGAGCTGATGATCCTCGCCAACGAGGCGGTGGCCGGCTTTCTCGCCTCGCGGCGGAGCGACACGCTGTTCCGCGTGCACGAGCCACCCGAGCCGCAGTCGATCGCGCGGCTCGTCGCCGTGCTCGCCGACCTCGACGTGCCGACCCCGCCCGTCCCCGATCTCGACACCATCTCGGCGAGAGAGGCCGCTCGCCTTGCCGGCGAGATCTCCGAGCGCGTCGCCGACTACGTGGAGAAGAGCGGGCGTGGCGGAGCTGCCTTTCCGCCGCTCGTCCTCCGCGCGCTCAAGCAGGCGCGCTACGACCCGGCCAACCTCGGCCACTCGGGTCTCGCGAGCCCGGCGTACTGTCACTTCACGTCGCCGATTCGTCGCTATCCCGACCTCGTGTGTCATCGCGCGCTGCTGCGCGAGCTCGGCGTCTCGGACGAAGGGGCCGCGCTGGACGATCTCGGCGCGCTCGCCGAGCACACGTCGGCTCGGGAACGCGAGGCCGCAGACGTCGAGTACGCGGCGGACGCCATCTGTCTCGCCTGGCTCCTCGAGCGCGTGCTCTTCGAACGGGGGTGGGAGCACCGGTTCGACGGCGAGGTGACGGGCGTGATCGCATCGGGGTTCTTCGTCCGCTTCGACGAGGTCTTCGAGGGCTACGTGCCCGCCCGCTCGCTGCGTGACGACTACTACGAGCTCACGACGCTCGGCACCGCGCTCCAGGGCAGGCGCGGCGGCCGTGTGTTTCGGCTCGGCGACGAGATCGGCGTGCGGGTCGAGAAGGTCGAGCGGTCTGACGGCAAGGTCGAGCTCTCTCGGTGCCAAGGCGGGAATCCGGCCGGCTGACGAAATCGTCCTCGGGGATGAGATCGATTTCGTTCTCGGGGACGACGCGGGTAGGCCATCTGTGGAGTACGTTCACGACATGAAGAACATCGCGACGAGACTCTGGCCGCTGGCGCAGAAGTATTGGTTCGACGCCATGGTGGTCGTGGGAATCGGCGTATCGATCGCTGTGGCGGTCGTCGACCAGGACAAGACAGGCCCGGATACGCCCGAAGGCCCGCTGTGGTTCGACGTACTGGCCTCGATCGCCGTTCTCGCGCCATTCCTTCTCCGACGTCGCTACCCCTTCGGCGCGCCCGCCGCAGCAGGAGTGCTGCTCGCGTTGACCAGCGTCGTCGACCCGGGGTTCATCGACGACAACTTCGTCATGTTCCTCAGCGGCGTCGCCGCCTCACTCATCTTCGGCATGCTCCGCGAGCGCAGGCAGGCGATCGCGGGCCTCGGCGTCATGGGTGGCGCCATCGCGGTCGCTGGCCACAACACCGGATCCAGCGCCGGCGATTTCCTTTGGCCGCTCGTGGTGTTCAGCATCGCCTGGGCGGTCGGCTTCGCGCTCAGCCACAAGTTCCAGGAGGTAGACGAGGCAAAGGAGCGCGCCGCAAGGGCCGAGCGAGAGCGTGAAGAGCGTGCCCAGCTCGCCGTCGCCGAGGAGCGCACGCGGATCGCGCGCGAGCTCCACGACATCGTCGGTCACAGCGTCAGCGTCATGACCGTCCAGGCATCTGCGGTACGGCGGCTGCTGCTTCCGGAGCAGGAGCGCGAGCGCGAGGCGCTCGAGATCGTCGAGCAGACCGGGCGAGAGGCGCTCGCGGAGATGAGGCGGCTCGTTGGTGTCCTCCGTCGCCCGGAGGAGGCACCCGCGCTCGCGCCGCAGCCCAGCCTCGAGCATCTCGACAAGCTCGTCGAGCAGGTGCGCGAGGGCGGGCTCCCAGTCGAGCTTCGCGTCGAGGGCACCGTCATCCCGTTGTCTCCTGGTGTCGACCTGACCGGCTACCGGCTCGTGCAGGAAGGTCTCACGAACGCCGTCAAGCACGCAGGTGCCGCCGGCGCCGAGGTTCTCGTGCGCTACAGCGACGGGGAGGTCGAGATCGTGGTGTCTGACGACGGCGATGGATCGGGCGACGGAGAAAAGGGCGGCCATGGGCTCGTCGGAATGCGCGAGCGCGTCGCCGTCTACGGCGGCGAGCTCGAGGCGGGACCCCGCCCCGAGGGCGGCTATGCGCTACGAGCGCGATTGCCTCTGGTGAACGGTAATGACTGAGCTGCCGAGCGGTACCGTCACGCTGCTCTTCACGGACATCGAGGGCTCGACGGTGCTCCTACGGCAGTTGCGGGAGCGCTACGGCGCGATACTCGCTGAGCAGTACGAGATCCTCCAGACGGCCATCGACGCCGAGGGTGGGCACCAGATCGGCACGCAGGGAGACGCGGTCTTCGCCGCGTTCGAAAAGCCGAAAGGTGCCTTGCTGGCAGCGGTGGCCGCGCAGCGCGCGCTCGCGGACCATCCGTGGCCCGAAGAGGTGCGGCTCCGCGTACGGATGGGGATCCATACCGGGGAGGTGCAGATCGTCGCGGACAACTACGTCGGGTTTGCCTTGCACCGGGTTGCGCGCATCTGCGCGGCCGGCCACGGCGGGCAGATCCTCGTCTCCCAATCGACGCAAGCTCTCGTGGAAGACGCCGAGGAGGAGCTCGGCGTTACCCTGCGCGACCTCGGCCCACAGCGGCTCAAGGACTTCGACCGCCCGGTTCGCATCTACCAGCTCGCTGCCACGGGGCTTCCCTGCGAGCTTCCCCGCGCTGCGGACGCTCGAGTCCGACCCGTCGGTCACGTTTGACCAGCCGATCGAGGCGGACGGGACGGGCATCCGCGTCGTCATCGCCGACGATCAGGCGCTCGTCCGGGCAGGCTTCCGGATGATCCTCGAGGCCGAAGACGGCATCGAGGTGGTTGGTGAAGCGGGGGACGGAGCAGAGGCGGTGGTGGAGGTGGAGCGCCTCCATCCGGACGTCGTCCTCATGGACGTGCGCATGCCGGAGATGGACGGCATCGAGGCCACCCGCCGCCTGCTCGTCGACGGCGCCTCCGCGTCGAAGGTCGTCATGCTTACGACCTTCGATATGGACGAGTACGTGTACGACGCGCTCCGGGCCGGCGCCAGTGGCTTCCTGTTGAAGGACACGCCGCCCGAGCAGCTCGTTGCGGGGATTCGCTCGGTGGCGACCGGCGATGCCCTGCTCGCGCCGGCCGTGACTCGGCGCGTGATCGAGGAGTTCGTGAGCCGCCCACCCGCGACGGCGCGACCTGTGCCGGCGGGCATGGACGAGCTCACGGCACGGGAGGTCGAGGTCCTCAAGCTCATCGCCCGCGGGCTCTCGAATGCGGAGATCGCCGAGTCCCTCGTCGTCAGCGAGACGACCGTGAAGACCCACGTTGCGCACGTCCTGATGAAGCTTCGGGTTCGCGACCGCGTGCAGGCGGTCGTGCTCGCGTACGAGTCCGGTCTCGTCCAGCCGGGAGATCCCTAGCGCCGCCGTGATATGAACCGGTAATGGCGGCACACGACCGGTTACGCGAGATCCCGCTCTTCACCGAGCTCTCGGACGAAGGGCTCACCTGTGTCGCGGAGATCGCGACAGAGATCGAGCGCCCCTCCGGCGCCGTCCTCGCACTGGCCGATGATCCGGGATCGGGCATGTTCGTTGTCGAGGAGGGAACCGTCATCGTGGAAGCACGCGGCGGTGTTCAGATCGAGCTCGGTCCAGGCGAGTTCGTGGGCGAGTTGACGCTTCTCGTGCCGGACGCTCACCGTGTGGGTCGCATCCGGGCGGCCACCGATGTCCGGGCCCTCGCGATCAGCCGCGACGACTTCGCCGAGCTACTCGAGCGTGAGCCCGGTATCGCCGTCGCGATGCTGCCCGTGCTCGCGCGTCGGCTGCACGCTGCGATGCAGCCCTCCTGATGGCCCGCGAGACAGGCGTGAAGCTCATCGCGGACAACCGCCGCGCGCGGCACGACTTCACGCTGCTCGAGAGCGTCGAGGCAGGGCTCGCGCTCGAGGGGACGGAGGTGAAGTCCCTGCGCCGCGGCGACGCCACCATCGCCCGCGCACATGCCGAGGAACGGGGTGGCGAGCTGTGGCTCGTCGGCGCCCACATCGCGCCATACGACAAGAGCGGTGCGACGGGTCACGATCCCGACCGCGACCGCAAGCTCCTCGTCCACCGGCGTGAGATCGACCGCCTCGCCGGGCGCGCGCGCGAACGCGGCCTGACGCTCGTGGCAACGCGGCTCTACTTCAAGAACGGCCGTGCGAAGGTGGAGATCGCGCTCGCCAAGGGCAAGGAGCTGCGCGACAAGCGCCGCGACATCGCGAAGCGCGACGCCGACCGCCAGATGCGAGCGCGCGCTCAAGTCCCGCTCCCGCGGCTAGACTTCGATCGAACACACATACGGGGGCGATCAGGTTTCGACGTGGTCGGTTCTCCGGCTGAGCTGCAAGCCGAGGTCCCCGGTCGGCCTCGTTAATCAACCGGGAAAAACGTAAGTGCGGATCACGATCTCGCACTCGCTGCCTAAGTAATTAGGTGACGCGTCGCTCCGAACTCGGCCCGTGGTTCGGATAAGCGGCGTCAGACAACGGGCTGGCCCCGAAGGAGAGCCACTCGCCGGAGGGGTAAGACCACAGGAGGGCTGGCCCGGCGGTAGGTCGCCTGCGAACCGGCCGTCCGGGTGAGATCAAAGCGCAGGCTACGCTTGTAGACGCTCTGCCCGGTGCGATCGCGGACGCGGGTTCGATTCCCGCCGCCTCCATTCCGAGTCGTCCGCACATGCTTGACGATTGGTGTTCCGTTGAAGGGCCGCGGCACGATTTCGACCCGAGAGGTCGGCGGTTCACGTCGGCTAGCTCCGATCGCCTGTTGCAATAGGGTCGTTCCGTGAGCGCGGGCTCGATCGCCGGCTGGTCGCCGTCATGTTCACCGACATGGTCGGCTACACAGCGCTGATACAGACGGACGAACGTCTGGCCGTCGACACGCGACAGCGGTACGTGGCCGCGCTCGACCGCCAGCACGACGCCTTCGGCGGGACGATCGTCCAGCGGCTCGGGGACGGGAGCATGAGCATGTTTCCGAGCTCGTTTGCCGCGGTCGGGGCGGCGGTCGCGATGCAGCAGGAGCTTGCCGCGCAGGACGTCCCGGTTCGAATCGGCGTCCATGTCGGCGAGGTGGTCGTCGAGCCCGAGCGGCTCACGGGCGAAGCCGTCAACATCGCCGCCCGGATCGAATCGTTCGCCGTGCCCGGGGGCGTGATGCTGTCCGACGCCGCGTACGACCAGATCAGGAACCGGAGCGACGTCGCCGTCGTCGCGCTCGGGCGATTCAGGCTGAAGCACGTCGGTCGGCCGTTTGAGCTGTACGCCGTCTCAGCCGACGGCATCGTCGTCCCGGATCCCGGTGCGCTGGAGGGAAAGGGCGAGCGGCTGGCGAGCTTGCCCAGCACTCGCGCCTCGACGTGTGGTGTCGCCGTCGATGGCCGCTCACGACGCTGAGGACCGCCGGCCGTGCGAAACATCGTGCGAAGGCCGCCGCGAAACGGGCCGCGAGTACGTCGTCGGGCCGCCTCCGAGCTCGCGGGATCGGCCCGCGGAGTCGCCCGACAGCGAGGCGACCGTGGCGGCCATCTGCCAGCGTCTCGACGGCCTGCCGCTCGCGCTCGAGCTTGCCGCCGCCAGGCTTCGGCTCTTGTCGCCGGACGCCCTGCTCGAGCGGCTCGATCACGCTCTCGACGTGCTCACCTCCGGTCGTCGTGATGCGCACGAGCGGCAGCAGACGCTGCGCGCCACGATCGACTGGAGCCACTCGCTCTTGAGCGAGCAAGAGCAGCGTTTGTTCCGGCGCATGGCCGTCTTCGCCGGCGGGTGCACGCTGGCCGACGTCGAGGCGGTCTGTGCGGACCCGGCGCAACCTGTCTCGACGAGCTGGAGTCGCTCGTCGACAAGGCGCTCGTCCAGGTGGACGGGCGGAGCGGCCGGCTTCGGATGCTGCAGACGATCGGCGAGTTCGCGGCGGAACGGCTCGACCTTGCCGGCGAGGCGGGCGAGATCGCGGGGAGACACGCACGCCGCTATGCAGAGGTCGCACGCGAGTCGCGAGTGCAGCAAGGCAGCCTCGGACGTGACCGCGAGCATCGCCGAGACACATCCGGGCAAGAACGCCACGCACGCGAGTACGCGAGGCATATCTCGCAGCGAGTCAGGGTCCGCGGATTCGACGACAGGCGACTCGGGCCGGCGAAGCCTGAGCTTCAGCGGCATCGCCCACGCACTGAGCGGCGAGGTCGACGTGGCAGAGGCGCAATACCTCGAGGCACTCCAGATTCAACAGCGGCTCGGCGACTGCGAAGGAATTGGCACGTCGTTCGGCGGTCTCGCCCAGCTGGCCGCCGGCCGCGGCGAATCGACGGCGGCCCTCGACCTGTACCGACAGTCGCTGGCCGCGTTCGAGGCGGTCGGCGATCGCGGCGAGGTGGCGCGGATCCTGTCCGAGATGGCCTGGGCTTGCCTCGGCGGTGGCGAGGCTGCGCTCGCCCGCCGCTACTTCTTCGACTCGGTGCAGGCGCACACCGACGTCGCCAGCGTGCGCGGCGTGGGGCTCTCGCTCGTGGGGCTTGCAGCCGTCGAGACGGTCGAGCACCGTCCCGAACGCGCCGTGCAGATCGCCGCCGCGGCCGAGGTGTATGCACAGGGAGAAGGCATCGCCGTCGTCTACTCCGACAACACGCAGGGCCGGGAGCTCGTCGAACAGGCGCGAACGGCGCTCTCCGCCGACGAGGTCGCCCGCGCCACCGAGACCGGCCGCAACCTCACGATCGAGGAAGCGCTCGACTTGGCCAGACTGGCTCAAACGGCAGGGGTGTAGACGCGAAGCAGCTGTTCACGCGGCGCCGGAGGGCCTGACAGCTCTCCGGCAGGCAGCACCCGACGTCGGACGAGCAGCTCGACGGGGCGCGGCCTGACGACGCTCCCGGCAGGATCCGGAGCTGCGTCGCTTGGCGTCTACTGCGTGAGGGATCACGGGGATTCTCGCGATTCTCCGCCGGCGCGCTGTCGCCCCGGCGAGCGAGGCGACGGCCAAGCCGACCCGCGGGCGCCAGTTCACGCTGGCCAGGGAGCTGCGGCCATGACCGCTTGGGCGTACTCGGCCAGCCGTTCATCGTCATGACCGCGGATGTCTGCGAGATACGGGAAGTCGGCCGGAGTGACCTGAAGACGTGCGTATGGCGTGACGGGAACCGGGCTCGCCAGCTGAGGGACGCGGGCCTCGTGGCCGGCGTACGGCCCCGACGGCTGCTCGACGAAGCTCTGCGCCGGCAAGAGATAGACGTAGCCCGTTCGCCACGGTTGCTGCTCGCGCGCACCGCTGCTGATCGAGAAGAAGTAGTGGGGTGGACCAGGGCGGCTCTCTGAGTCCAGCAGCGTGATGCACCCGTTGGCGAGGGTGATCGGGTAGCGATCGCGGTCTACGACCGCATAGAACATCGCCCAGATCGGGTCGCTCGTGGCGAAGACGGCCATCTGGTCACCGAATGGCGCGAAGTCGATCGGCTTCCGAGGCTCGAATGACTCGATGTTCGGGTCGCCGGTCCCGTGAAAGGCGATCGCGGCGGCGCTCGGCGAGACCGCACAGGAACTCCAACGTGTGACGTCGCCTCTGCCGCCGAGCACCGACTTCAAGGTCGAGGATGCGATCCGAGGCCGCCGCTTCGGTCAGCGATAGACAGTCCTCGATCGCCGACTGTGTGGCGGCGTCCAGGCTCACCGGGTGCCGCTCTATCCAGTAGTCAGGAAGCACCCCTGGATGGTGCCAGTCTCTAGCCGCGGGCGCGAAGCACGCGGAGCGCGCGCAGGGTGTTCCAGCGGCTGTCCTGTCCCGGCTTCTCCATCTCGACGAGCAGCGTGCCGGGGATCCGCTTCTGGAGCGGCCAGCGCCCGTTCGGCTTGCGCGCGCCCAACAGAAGCTCGATCGGGTCGTCGAGGCGCTTGTCGGCGATGGCTGGCGTCAGCCGCAGGTAGTCGAGACCGCGGAGGAACGTGTAGTGCCAGTGCCACGGATACGTCAGCTGCGTGAACCGCTCGGAGATGACCTCGCCCGTCTGATCGGAGCGGTAGAGATGGTGCGCGAGCATGAACTCGGCCGCGTGTGCCTCGGCGTCGCGGAAGGCCGTCGCCGGTACGGCGCCCTGGTCGACGGCGATGCGGACGTTCTCGAGCACGTTGAACGTCGTGTGGAACGAGCTGTGCGTCCGGTGCGGATGGTTTCGCATGTGGCAGTTCCAGCCTCCGTCTGCGAACTGCGCGCTCAGGATCGCTTCGGCGAGCGGGCCAAGCCGCGGGTCGTCCGGATCGAGGAAGTACGAGGCGAGCCCGAGCCAGAACCCGAGATGACAGAGATCGACGCGCTTGAGCAGCGCGGCGCCGTCGACGTCTCTGTCCGGAGGGATGAAGCGATCAACTGAGGGCCGCGAGCGCGGGGCTGGGCGGCCGGGTGGCGTTCGGGTACGCCGCACGCGATCAGCAGGAGCAGCGTCCAGGTCGTAGCCGTCCAGCGGCCGGCCGGCCACTCGCCGTCGGCGCCCCGTCGGCCGAGTATCTCCGCGACCCAGCCTTCCTCGAGTGTGCGCTCCCGCTCCTTCTCCCACACCGCCGGCGGCTCGTCGAGAAGGTCACGCATCACCTGCCAGCGGATGGCGGGATCTCCCTCGAGCAGCCAGTCGACGACGGACTCGTCGCTCGCCATCCGCCGTCTTTCGCCCCGCGCAGGGCACGCCCTTCCCGGCGACGCGGATAGGTTTCTGGCGTGACCTTCGACGTCGCCGCGGACGCGTACGACAGCTACATGGGGCGGTACTCGACGTCGCTCGCCCCTCAGCTCGCGGACTTCGCGGGTGTTGCGAGCGGCCAGCGGGCGATCGACGTGGGCTGCGGCCCGGGCGCGCTGACCGGCGAGCTCGTGGCGCGGCTCGGCGCTGACAAGGTTGCTGCCGCTGATCCGTCGGCGTCGTTCGTCGACGCGTGCCGGGATCGCCATCCCGGCGTCGACGTGCGCCTCGCGTCCGCAGAGGAGCTGCCGTGGCCAGACGCCGCCTTCGACGTCGCGCTCGCGCAGCTCGTCGTCCACTTCATGGCCGACCCGGTTGCGGGCCTCCGCGAGATGGCGCGCATCACCCGCCCCGGGGGTGTCGTAGCCGCGTCGGTCTGGGACTTCGCCGGCGGGCGGGGACCGATCAGCCTCTTCTGGGAGGCGGCACTCGCGCTCGACCCTGACGTCGAGGACGAGTCGGCCCTCGCCGGAGCGCGAGAGGGCGGGCTCGCCGAGCTGTTTCGCGCGGCGGGCCTACGTGACATCGTGGAGACCGAGCTCGTCGTACCCGTCGCCCACGCGACGTTCGACGAGTGGTGGCAGCCGTTCACACTCGGCGTCGGGCCGGGGGGCGCCTATGCGGCCGGCCTCGACACCGAGCAGCTCGCGGCCTTGCGAGAACGCTGCCGCGAGCTCGCGCCTGAGCCCTTCGCGCTCGAAGCGGTCGCCTGGGCGGCGCGCGGCCAGGTCTAGGTCGTCACGTGAGTGGCGTGACGCAACGCAACCGACGAGACTTCTAGGCGTGGAACGACCTGAGATCGAGTACGCGCGAAGCGGCGACGTCTCGATCGCGTACCAGGTGATCGGCGACGGGCCGATCGACGTCCTCCTCGTCCCGTTCCTCAACAACCTCGAGTACGCGTGGGAGCACCCGCTCTGGCCTGCGGTGTACGAGCGGCTAACGGCGTTCTCGCGGGTGATCATGTTCGACAAGCGCGGCACGGGCCTCTCGGATCGGTTCAGCGAGCTGCCGACGCTCGAGGTCCGCATGGACGACCTCCGCGCGGTGCTGGACGCGGTCGGCTCGGAGCGGACCGCGCTGCTCGGCAGCATGGAGGGGAACCACCTGGCAGCGCTCTTCGCCGCCACGTATCCGGAGCGGACATCCGCGCTCGTCCTGTACGACCCCGTCGCGCGCTTCACCTCGGCTCCGGACTACGAGTGGGGCGTATCGCCGGATGAGTGGGCTCGCCTCGTCGATCGCGTCGCCCAGGAGTGGGGAACGCGGGCGTTCTTCGACGACATGCTCGACGCGGCGGACCCGGTGCTCGGCGAAGACGAGGCCTTCCGACGGTGGTACGCGACGCACTTCCGGCTCGCGGCAAGCCCGGGATCGGCCGCGGCCTTCTACCGGATGATGATGGACACCGACATCCGCGACGTGCTCCCGGCGATCCGTGTGCCGACGCTCGTCTGCTACCGCGAGGACTTCCGCGGTCCGTCGGAGTACGTCGCGGAGCGGATCCCGTCGGCGCGCGCCGTCGAGTTCCCCGGGGTGGGGTACTTCGCCAGCGCGCCGCCGGAGGTGTTCGACGAGATCGAGCGCTTCCTCAGCGGGCGGCTCGTCGAGCGAGAGCCCGACCGCGTGCTCCTGACGCTGCTCTTCACCGACATCGTGGGCTCGACCGAGCTCGCCGCCCGTCTCGGTGATCGCGACTGGCGGGCGCTGCGCGAGAAGCACGACGCGGCGGTGCGCCGTGAGCTCGAGCAGTTTCGCGGCCACGAGGTGAACACGACGGGCGACGGGTTCCTCGCCACCTTCGACGGGCCTGCGCGGGCGATCCGCTGTGCCTGCGCGATCCGAGACGGGATGGAGCCCCTCGGGCTGGAGGTGCGTGCCGGCCTCCATACGGGGGAGTGCGAGCTCGTCGGGAACGACGTCGCGGGCATCGCCGTCCACACCGCGGCTCGCGTCGCTGCGCTCGCTGGCCCGGGCGAGGTGCTCGTGTCGAGCACTGTGAAGGATCTCGTCGCCGGCTCGGGCACGGAGTTCGACCATCGCGGGGACCACGAGCTCAAGGGCGTCCCGGGCGAGTGGCGGCTCTTCGTCGTGCGCAGTGGCTAGCTCGAAGCTAGCTGGCCGAGGCGTAGCGCGGAGCGCTCACTTGAGCGTGAGCTTTGTCGAGCCTTTCGATCCACCGCAGCCGATGTCGTTGAGACTGATGCGCGCCTGTGTGGTGGAGACGAACTTTCCGTTCAGCTTCCACAGGTTGTAGCTCGCCTTGAATGTTCCGGTGGCGCTGTCGATCGGAACGTTCCGTGCGGTGGTAGCGGCGCGGCCTGTGCCGCAGAGCCACGAGATCCGGGCGGACTTCCCGTTCGCCGACACCTTCATCGTCACTGCGAGATCGAACGTTGACTTGATCGTCCCGACGTAGACGCCGTTCTTCTTCGCCGCGAACACGGGCGGCTTCTTGAGTGGAGCGCTGAAGGCGGGAAGAACGATGAAGAGGAGCACAGCCATCATGGCGGTTAGCGCGATCAGCGTCCGTTTCATCTCGAGCTCCTCTCCGGGGCGGTTGCGTGGTCGGCTAGGCATTCTCTCAGATCAGGAGCCATGACCCGCATCGGATAGCGTCACCTCGTGACCGCGGTTCCCCTGCGCAGAAACCGCGACTTCATGCTGCTCCAGTCCGGGCAGCTGCTCTCGAACCTCGGGACGCAGCTGACCGTCATCGCCTACCCGTTGCTCGTGCTCGCGCTCACGGGCTCGGCGGCGAAGGCGGGCATCGTCGGCTTCGCGCGCTTCCTGCCGCGAGCGCTGTTCGCCTTCCCGGCGGGCATGGTGGCCGACCGCGGGAACCGCAGGCGGATCATGATCGCCGCGGACGCCGTGCGCGTGCTCGCCGTGGGCACGCTCGCGCTGGCGATCGCGCTCGAGGCCGGCGGCTTCTGGTGGATCCCCGTGATCGCGTTCGTCGAGGGGACGGCAGGCACGTTCTTCGGTGCCGCCTACCCGGGCGCCGTGCGGTCGGTGGTCACCGTCCCGCAGCTGCCCGACGCGATGGCCGTCCAGACGGGGCGAGGGGCGGTCGTTCAGCTCGCCGGCGCCCCGATCGGTGGCGCCCTCTTCACCGTCGCGAGAGCGCTCCCCTTTGTCGTCGACGTCCTCTCGTACGCGTTCTCGCTGGTCTCCGTGTTGCTCATGCGCACGCCCTTCCAGGGGGAGCGCGAGCGGGAGACGACGTCCCTGCGCTCGCGTGTCGGCGAGGCGATCCGCTACATGTGGCACCAGCCGTTCCTGCGCACGTCGGCGCTCATCTTCGGCCCGCTCAACTTCGTCGCGTTCGCCCTCATCTTCTCGCTGGTCGTGATCGGCCACGACCAGGGTCTTGGCGGCGGCGCCATCGGTCTCCTCTTCTCCGCGTTCTTCGGTGTCGCGCTCATCGGGACGTTCCTCGCAAAGCACGTGCGCGCCGCACTCCCGCCCTGGGGCGTGCTCATCCTCGAGCTGTGGACGTGGACGGGCTGCGTCGCATTCGTCATCTGGCCCAACGTCTACGTCCTCGCGGTGAGCATTCTCCCGAGCGCTCTCGCGATGCCCTCGACGGACTCCGTCGTCCACGGGTACCGCATGGCGATGACGCCCGAACGGCTCCTCGGGCGCGCGGAGGCCGTGTGGAGCACGTTCGCCATCCTGATGGCGACGTTCGCGCCGCTCGTCATGGGCTACGTGATCCAGGAGGTGTCCGCGCGGGCTGCGGTCGGGCTGTGCGCCGTGCTCGCGCTCGGCCTCGCCGTCTGGGGGACGTCGAGCCGGGCGATCCGCGAAGCGCCGACCATCGACGAGCTCGTCGAGGCGTCGGGGTAACGGGCGCCGTAGACGCAGAGAAGGCCCGCCGGAGCGGGCCTTCTCGTCGTACAGAGCTGCGTGAAGGCTGTTACGCCTTGAAGGCTCCGTTTGTCTCGTGCGCGACCACTTCGCCGGCGGTGACCTTCGGCGTGTTCGGGATCGCGGTCTCGAGGTTCTCCTCGCGGATCCACGTCGCTGCGACGCGGGTCGACTCGTGGGCCTGCTCGGGCGTGTCGAAGAGGTTGATGGAGGTCATGACGCCCTCACCAGCCTCGATCAGGAAATAGCCACCGAAGCCCGGCAGCTTGCTCATGCGCGGGACGAGGCTCTCGCCGACCTTCTTGGTCAGCTCCTCGGTGCGGGCCTTGTCGACTCCCTCGTAACGTCTCACTGTTGCGTACATGTGGTGCTCCTCTACATCGGATGCTGCAAGTCGGAGCGCTCGGCTGAGCGGTCCCAGCGCAGGCAAGCCCTGGACGAGAGTCGAAGAGGAAATAGAAAGGAACCCCCGGCGGCTGCCGCGCGTGGCCTACTGCGCTGAGCGAGTCTATCAGCGATGCCCCGAGCTCCATGAATCGCCATCACCAGCCGCGCGCCGATCTGGTAAACCCAAATGACACGCGCGATCCGGGCCGCACGCGAACGGCTCTGCCGACAAAGGGAGTGCGGGGACATATGCCGGAAGCAGGCAAGCCGAACATCCTCGTCATCTGGGGCGACGACATCGGAATCACGAACCTCAGCTGCTACAGCGACGGGCTCATGGGGTACCAGACGCCCAACATCGACCGGATCGCGGACGAGGGGATGCGCTTCACCGACTCTTACGGCGAGCAGAGCTGCACGGCAGGACGCTCGTCGTTCATCACCGGCCAGAGCGTCTTTCGCACCGGCCTGAGCAAGGTCGGCATGCCCGGCTCGCCCGTTGGTCTCCAGGCAGAGGATCCGACGATCGCCGAGCTGCTGAAGCCGCTTGGTTACGCGACGGGGCAGTTCGGCAAGAACCACCTTGGCGACCTCAACGAGTTCCTCCCGACTGCGCACGGCTTCGACGAGTTCTTCGGCAACCTCTACCACCTGAACGCCGAGGAGGAGCCGGAGCTCCCGAACTACCCACCCGAGGCCGACTTCCCGCACTTCCGCGACCGCTTCGGGCCGCGCGGCGTCCTCCACTCGTGGGCGACCGATGAGGACGATGCGACCGAGGAGCCCCGTTGGGGCCGCGTCGGCAAGCAGAGGATCGAGGACACCGGCCCGCTGACGAAGAAGCGGATGGAGACGATCGACGACGAAGTGCTCGAGCACACGATCGACTTCATCGACCGCCAGCACGCGGCGGACACGCCGTTCTTCGTGTGGTTCAACACAACCCACATGCACTTCCGGACGCACCCAAAGCCGGGGAGCGTCGGACAGGCGGGCCGCTGGCAGTCGCCCTACCACGACACGATGATCGACCACGACAAGACGGTCGGCACGCTGCTCGACAAGCTCGACGAGCTCGGGATCGCCGAGAACACGATCGTCATCTATTCCACCGACAACGGGCCGCACATGAACTCGTGGCCGGACGGTGGCATGACGCCATTCAGGAACGAGAAGAACTCGAACTGGGAAGGCGCCTTCCGCATCCCGGAGATCATCCGCTGGCCGGGCAAGATCCCGGCGGGCGCCGTCTCAAACGAGATCATCCAGCATCACGACTGGCTGCCGACGTTCCTCGCGGCCGCGGGCGAGCCGGACATCGTCGAGAAGCTCAAAGCGGGCCACACCGCCGGCGACACGACGTACAAAGTGCACATCGACGGTTACAACCTGTTGCCGTACCTGACGGGCGAGGTAGAGAAGAGCCCGCGCCAAGGGTTCGTCTACTTCTCCGACGACGGCGACGTGCTCGCGTTGCGGTTCGACAACTGGAAGATCGTCTTCATGGAGCAGCGCGTGCAAGGCACGTTGCAGATCTGGTTCGAGCCGTTCGTCGTGCTGCGGGTGCCGAAGCTGTTCAACCTCCGCATGGACCCGTTCGAGCGCGCCGACATCACGTCGAACACCTACTGGGACTGGCTCATGGACAACGTCTATCTCGTGCTCGCGGGAACGGCTTCGTCATGTCGCAGATTCCTCGCGACGTTCGAAGAGTTCCCGCCGCGACAGCGCGCGGCGAGCTTCACGATCGACCAGGCGATCGAAAAGCTCGAGTCGGTCATCACCTCGGGTCACTGAGCACGATTCCGTCACCAACCGACGGCATGGTCGCGATTCCGGGCGGCACGTTCGTGATGGGCTCGGACGACCACTATCCGGAGGAGGGGCCTGCGCATGCGGTGGCGGTGGACGGGTTCGCGATGGATCGTGCACCAGGTCACGAATCGCGCGTTCGCGGCGTTCGTCGAGGAGACCGGGTACCTGACGGTCGCGGAGCGGCCGCTCGACCCGGCCGACTTCCCCGGTGCGCCGACCGAGAATCTCGTGCCCGGCTCGCTCGTCTTCACGATGACACCAGGCCCCGTCGACCTGCGACACCTGAGCCAGTGGTGGACGTGGACGCCCGGTGCGTCATGGCGTCAGCCGGAGGGTGCCGGATCGTCGGTCGCGGGCCGCGAGGAACACCCGGTGGTCCACGTTGCGTACGAGGACGCGGAGGCGTACGCGACCTGGGCCGGCAAGTCGCTGCCGACCGAGGCCGAGTGGGAGCGTGCCGCACGCGGCGGCCTCGACGGCGCGACGTTCGTGTGGGGCGACGAGCCCGATTCGCCGGAGGAGCCGCATGCGAACTACTGGCGTGGGGACTTCCCGTGGCGGGCCGAGCCGGGCTACGGGACGACGACGCCGGTCGGCTCGTTCGCTCCGGCAACGGGTACGGGTTGTTCGACATGGCCGGCAACGTCTGGGACTGGACGAGCGATTGGTATGTCGGTGAGCAGGGTGAAGGCTGCTGTGCGCCGGTCCAGCCCGAGGACAGCTATGACCCCGCTCAGCCGCAGTTCCGCATCCCGCGCAAGGTCGTGAAGGGGGGCTCGTTCCTCTGCGCCGACGCGTATTGCCTCCGGTACCGACCAGCTGCCCGGCGGCCGCAGATGGTCGATACGGGTATGAGCCACGTCGGCTTTCGGTGCGTCGTTCGGAACGGTGGTAGCGTCACCACTCGATGACGGGCCGAATGCTAGGCGCGATGATCGTTGCCGCACTCGTCGTGATTGCGGCGGCCGCTGGAGCCACGGCGTCGATCGAGCCGGCAGCAGTTCGACGTGATCACGCTGCGGCACGCGCCGACGAAGCTCGTCATTCGCGCGCCGGAGGGCTTCAAGCTCGAGCTTCCAGAAGGGTGTCTACATCCTCCGCAAGGGCGTTACGACGATCAGCTTCGCCCGGCTCGCCACGAGCGCCACGCCCCGCGACATCGGCGGAGCGCTCGAGCAGGCGCTCGGCGGTCGGGTGGTGATTCGCGCAGGCGACGTCCGTCACCGTGTCGGCCAGGTCGTCAACGGAAAGCGAGGCGACACCTTCGTCGTCGAGCGAATCGGCTCTCGGCTCGCCGTCACGACGAGCACGTCGCGCACGGGCCGTCCCGTCGCCCTCGAGACCCTCCGTCAGATCGGGCTCGGCGCGAAGGGCGGCGTCGCCTTGCGTGCGCCGAAGGCCAAGGCTCAGCCGGCGATCCCGCTCCGTCCCTACCGTGCCCCGGACGGCGGTGCCACCGCGATGGTGCCGAGTGGCAACGACTGGGTGATCCAGAGCAACGGAGGCACGGTCGAAGGATCGAGCGTGCGCGGCGCCTTCCTGTTCGGGTTCTCGTACAACATCCCGCTGACCGTGCCGCCGGGCTCGCCGCCGAACTTCTTCGCGCTGCCCTACCTCCTTGCCGCACCGGCGCTCGGCCGTGTCTTTCCGCGCCTGGCGCCGACGTGGACGAACTTCCGAGTCCGGCGCGTGCTCAAGGATGCGATCCTGCCGAGCTTCACGTCGTCCGGCATGCTCCAGTTCGACTTCCGCGTCAAGGGCAAGCCCTGGACGGGGGTCGCCACGGTCGCGACCGATCACCCGTCGAAGTACTCGAACGTCCTCTGGAACTTCTACTACAGCGGCATCGTCGTCCCCAAGGGCTCGAGCCCGTCCGTCGGCGTCGGGCTGCTGCGGTCGTGGAAGAGCTGGGACCCGAGCGGCGCCATCGCGGCCCGCACGCGAGCGGCGATCAAGCTGATCAACGAGACGAACGAGATCTGGCGCGAGACGAACGAGTTCCGGTCGCGGATCGCGGATCAGCAGTCGCGTGACGTCGGCTGCCTGCTCCAGGGGTACTACATCGTCGAGGACAACGCGCGCAAGTACGGGCTCCCGCCGCTCGGCTGTGGTCAGATCTACACCGAGCGCAATCCCTAACGATTCCCGCTCTTTGCGGAAACTTTCGCCCGGATGCCCTTGACGCGGAGGCCGCGATGCGAAAGAGTCTCCCCGTCAAGTCCTGTGGGCCCTCGGGTTCGCAGGACTTGGCATTTGTAGGGCCCTTTTTCTGATGACTGCGCTCGATAGCTTTCCGCGCGAGCCGCTCCTCTTCGGGCCTTCGCCCGTCCACCGCCTCGAGCGGCTGAGCGCGCATCTCGGCGGCCAGGTCGAGATCTGGGCGAAGCGCGAGGACTGCAACTCCGGGCTCGCGTACGGCGGCAACAAGGTCAGGAAGCTCGAGTATCTCGCCGCCGACGCTCTCGCACAGGGCTGCGACACGCTCGTGTCGATCGGCGGCGTGCAGTCGAACCACACGCGCCAGGTCGCGGCCGTTGCGGCCAGGCTCGGGCTCGGCTGCGTCCTCGTCCAGGAGCACTGGGTGGACTGCCGGACGTCGTCTACGACAATCGTCGGCAACATCCTGCTGTCGCGGATCATGGGTGCGGACGTGAGGCTCGACACCTCGGGCTTCGACATCGGGATCCGGCCGAGCTGGGAGGCCGCACTCTCGTCCGTCGAGGAGACCGGCGGCAAGCCGTATGCGATCCCCGCCGGCGCATCGGACCATCCGCTCGGCGGTATGGGCTTCGCGCGGTGGGCCGGCGAGGTGGCAGACCAGGAGCGGGAGCTCGGCGTCTTCTTCGACACGATCGTCGTCTGCTCGGTGACGGGCTCGACACAGGCCGGGATGATCGCCGGCTTTGCGCTCCAGGACACACCGCGCGCGGTGCTCGGCATCGACGGCTCGGCGACCGTCGAGCAGACGTGGGAGCAGATAGCGCGCATCGCGCGCAACACCGCCGACGCGATAGGGCTCGAGCGCCCGCTCGCCGACGAGGAGATCGTCCTCCTCGACGAGTGGCACGCGGGCACGTACGGCATTCCCGATGCGAAGACGATCGCGGCGATCGAGCTCTGCGCCCGTCTCGAGGGGATGCTCACGGACCCTGTCTACGAGGGGAAGTCGATGGCGGCGCTCATCGATCTCGTGCAGGCCGGGAAGCATCGAGCCCGGCTCGAGGGTGCTCTACGCGCATCTCGGCGGCCAGCCGGCGCTCAATGCGTACGCCGGCGCGTTCTGATCGGCGGCGGATTTCCGCTCTTTGCGGAGAATTCGTCGCCGATGTCCCTTGACGCGGCTGCCGAGATGCGAGAGAGTCTTCCCGTCAAGTCCTGTGGGCCCTCGGGTTCGCAGGACTTGACGCTTTTCAGGGCGTTTTCTCCTCACGACCGAGCCCGTTGGGGCCGATAGCGAGGGAGATGCGAAGGCTCTTCGTCGTGCTCACGCTTGCGGTGGTCGCTGCTGCACCCGTGGCCGCGCGCACCGGACGCTGTGTGGAAGCGGCACGCCGTGCCCGGTCTCTCCATCGAGCTGCCATCGACGTGGTACGACGGGACGAACCAGCGCGCGAAGCTCCTCGCAGAGGTCCGCCGTGTCCACGCGGACGACGCCCAGCTCGCGGAGATGATCGACAACCTGCTCGCAGCGGGTGACGGGAACCTCGGCGTGCGGATGATCGCGTTCGACGTCGACCGCGCATCGCTCGAGAGTGGCTTCGCGACGAATCTCAACGTCGTCCGTGAGCGGACGAGCCTGCCGCTCGCCGCGTGGCGCCAGGCGGCGCTCAAGGCCCTCGCCGGGATGTCGTTCGTACGCCAGCCGATCTGGTCGGCTCCCGTCCGCCTGCCCGCCGGCAAGGCGGTTCGCTTTCGCTACAAGGCGCGCTTCACCGTGCGCGGCAAGCCACTCGATACAGCGATCACGCAGTACGGCATCGTTCGCGACGGTGCTGCGTACGTGCTGACGTACACGACGCTTCCGAAGCTCAAGGCCGGCTATCGCCCCGCCTTCGAGCGCAGCGCGCGCAGCCTCCGGCTGTCCTGATCCGCTTCAATGGGCTCATGAAGAAGGCATCAATCATCGTGTCGATGACGCTCGCCGTCGTGCTGACAGGCGGCCTCGCCGCGCACGCGGCGCGCTCGGCGAAGGCGCCCGTGTCGACGTTCAAGGACTCGACCTTCGGCCGAGTCCTCTCCCGCACGGACAAGCAGGTGCTCTATTTCTGGAGCGTCGAGAAGCGTGCGGGCGGCAAGGTGAAGTGCGTCGGCGCGTGCGCGCGGGCGTGGCCGCCGCTCATCGTCAAGAGCGCCGCCGCGGTTCCCAAGAAGGTTGCCGGCATCTCGGGCGCGTTCGGCACCGTGCGGCGGCCCGACGGGCGGCTCCAGGTGACGCGCAACAAGCTCCCGCTCTACACGTATGCGCACGAGGCGCCGCGCCAGGTGCTCTGCGACGACGTCGACGGCTGGTTCGTCGTCCGCGTCTGAACGCGCCTAGGCCGAGTAGAAGCACCACGGGGCCCGCCAAGGCCCCGTGGTGTCTCGTGGAGGGATGCATCGAGCGTGGTGCTATGCGTCGGGCCAGCCTCCGAAGCGACTGTTGTCGGAGTCGTCTCCGCCGTTGTCCCACGGTGCGGGTCCGAAGCCTGGGTGATGAAGTGGGCGGCCGGTGCCGTTGACCACGTCATCGATCTTCTCTTCGAGGCGGCTGAGCGCCTCGTCGCGCTGTGCGTCGGTGAGCCGGCCGTCCTTGACCGCCTGGTCGAGCGTCGCCTTCGCGTCGGCGATGAGGGCGTTCTTGAGCCCGTCGACCGACTTCCCCTCTGCCTTGGCGACGTCCGCGAGCGACTCGCCGTTCTGCAGCCGCTCGGCGAGAGCTGTCACCTCGAGGCCGAGGTAGTCCGCTGCGGCGCTGATGCCTGCGTGGAGGTGACCGCCGAAGCCATGGTGCATGCCAGGGCCGCCGAAGACGCCGAAGCCTGGGCCGCCCCGGAAGTCACCCGACTCGATCCGCGCCTTCAGCGCCTTGGCCTGCTCCTCCGTGATGCGGCCGGCCTTGACGGCTGCATCGAGCCGCTCGAGCGCCGCCGCCTTGTACGCCTGCTCGAGCTTCTCCGTCGAGACGCCGAGCTTGTCGGCCACCGCCGCGTCGAAGGCGTCGGCCTCGGCTTTCGGGTCGAAGACCCCGGTCGTCTCGGCGAGAGCTGCCCCCGCGCCGACTGCGACCGCGAGCACGATCGCCCCGATCACGAGAGTTCGCTTCTGTGCCCATCGCCTGAGGTTCATGCAGATCCTTTCGTCGTGTGACTCTCCCATGGAAGCACTGGAACCTGAGAGGCCCGTGAGAACGGTCTAAGAGACGGGTGTGAGCTGGAGCCGCATGATCGTGCCGCCGCCGTCCGCACGGGCCGCGGTCACCTGTCCGCCGTGCGACTCGGCGACCTGCCGCACGATCGCGAGGCCGAGCCCTGAGCCCGGCATCCCTCGCGCGTCGGACGCCCGGTAAAAGCGGTCGAAGACGTGGGGGAGATCCTCCTCGGGGATGCCGGGGCCGTGGTCGCGAACCGACACTTCGGCGCCGGCGACGCGGACCTCGACGGCGCCGCCGGACGGGCTCCACTTCGCGGCGTTGTCGAGGAGGTTGGCGACCGCCCGGTGAACGCGATCCGGCGCTCCGCTGACGAGCGACTCCTCGAGCTCGGTCTCGAAGCGCACGTCCGGCGCGTGGCGGCCCGCGCGCTCGACCGCCTCGGCCACGACGAGATCGAGACGAACGTCCTCGAACGAAAGCGGCGGCTCGCCGTCCCGGGCGAGGTCGACGACGTCCGCCACGAGCCGGGCGAGCTCGTCCAGCTCGGTCTCCACGTCGTCGATCAGTCGCGCGCGCTCGTCCTCGGGTAATACGTCTCCCCGGCCGAGCAGCTCGACGTTGGTGCGGAGGCTCGTGAGCGGCGTCCGGAGCTCGTGCGAGGCGTCGGCGATCAGGCGGCGTTGCGCGTCCACCGAGCCCTCGAGCGCGCCGAGCATCGTGTTGAACGCTGCGGCGAGGCGGCCGAGCTCGTCCGTTCGCGTCGTCTCGACGCGGCGGGAGAGGTCCTGCGTCGCAGTGATCTCCTCCGCTGCCTCCGTCAGGCGCCGCGTCGGCGCGAGCGCGGACTGGGCGACGGCGAGCCCGAGCAGTGCCGCGATCGCGACGCCGGCGAGTGCGACGAAGAGCATGATCCAGCGCAACCGGCTGAGGACGTCGTCCACCTCGGTGAGTGGCCGTGCGATCTGGAGCGCGAGGCCTTCCCTGAACGGCACGGTGACGATGCGGACGTGTGTGCCCTCGATCGTTGCGTCGCTGAAGAAGGCAGGCTCGGTGCCGGCGGCCACGCCCTGCGTCCGCTCGTCCACCGGGAGCTCGAGCGTCGAGCCCGGCTGCCGCGCGCTCTCGCCGTCGGCGGTCACGAGCTGGACGTAGCCGCCGGGCCCCCCGAGGACGGGCGGCGGGACGCGCGGGAAGTCCCCCTCGAAGGGCTGGGCGATGGCGACAGCCCGGTCGCGTAGCGACACGTCCACTTCGTCCCGAAGCTCCGAGCGGACGACGAAGTACACCGCAATGGACGCAAGGACGACCGCAAGCGCCACGGCGAGGGCTGCGGAGAGCGTCAGGCGGGTGCGAAGTGTCACGGTTCCCGAAGGGCGTAGCCGACGCCGCGAACCGTGTGGATGAGCCGCGGGGCGCCGTCCGCCTCCGTCTTCCGTCTGAGGTAGCCGATGTAGACCTCGAGCGAGTTCGACATCGGGCCGAAGTCGTAGCCCCACACCCGCTCGAAGATGAGCGAACGAGGCAGCACCTGGCGTGGGTTGCGGAGGAACAGCTCGAGCAGGTTGAACTCCGTTCGCGTCAGCTCGATCGCCTGGCCGGCGCGCAGAACCTCACGTGTCGCCGTGTCGAGCGAGAGGTCGGCGAAGTGCAGCGCGTCCCCCGGCGCTGCCGCGTCACCTCGGCGAAGCAGGGCCCGAAGGCGCGCGAGGAGCTCGTCCAGGGCGAATGGCTTGACGAGATAGTCGTCGGCGCCGGAGTCGAGGCCGGCGACGCGGTCGCCGACCGACTCGCGTGCCGTGAGCATGAGGACAGGGACGCGGTTTCCCGTGTCGCGTAGCCGACGGCAGACCGCGAGACCGTCGACTTCCGGCATGAGCACGTCGAGGACGATCGCGTCCGGGTTCGCCGTCGCTGCGAGGCCGAGCGCTTCCGCGCCGTCCGCCGCGAGCTCGACCTCGTATCCCTCGAGCGCGAGCGCGCGCCGCAGCGACTCACGGACGGCACGATCGTCGTCCACGACGAGGAGGCGAGTCGGCATGCCCAGAGGATCGCAGGAGCGGCTGAACGTTTGCTGAACGCCCGTCGGTGCCAGGCACCGCGGGGTCTACGTAGACAGGGCTCGAAGAGTCGCGATCGCCTGTTCGAGACGGTCGGTAAGCGCTGTTGCCGATGCCTCGGTCGGCTCCTGACGCGGGACGACGAGCGGCTCGCCGATGACGATGCTCACACGCGGGAGCCGGATGCGATGCGTCCGCGGCTCGAGCGTGAACTCGGTGCCGACCAGCGCAACGGGGATCAGCGGCGCGCCAGTGGCGAGCGCGAGCCGCGCGGCGCCGCGCTTGTAGCCGCCCTTACGGTCGGGCAGCGACGTGCCTTCCGGAAACACACCGACGACGGCGCCCTGCTCGAGCAGCTTCACGCCGGCGGCGACCGCGCGTCCCGCATCCGTGCCCCGATGGACGGGAAACGCGCCCGCGCCGTCGAGAATCTGCTTGACGATCGGCACGCGAAAGAGCTCGGACTTCGCCATGAAGCGCACCTGGCGCGTGACGGCGATGCCGAGGAAGAAGCCGTCCAAGACGGACACGTGATTGGCGGCGAGGATGCACGGGCCGCTCTCGGGCACATGCTCGCGACCCGTGATCTGCACGCGGTAGACGAGCGTGAAGATCGGCCGCACGATCCTCTCGACGAGCGTGTACATGCCGCGGTTTCGATCCATCAGCCCACCTCGACGAAGCGGGTGATCTCCGACGACACGGCGTCGAGCCAGGCACGCGGCGCGGGGCAACGCGATCGTCCGACCCGAGGGCTTGCGGACGGCCGCGCCGTGCAGGCCGCCGCGGACGATCGTGTACGACGCGTCGATCCCCTCGGCCATGGCCCGCTCGTACGCGCGCCGCGAATGGCGCGCGGTGACGCCGGGGATGCCGGGTAGTGGGCTGTCGAAGCTGCCGTGGACGATCGCGAGCCGCTTCCCCCGCAGCGGCGAGAGATCGACGCGATCGTCGATCCACGGCGCGAGCGTGAGGACCTCTGTCACAGCGGGCTGGGCAGCGAGCCGCACGGACACCGTGCCACCCATCGAGAACCCGAGCATGAGCGCGCGCCGCGGGTCGAGCCACTCGAGAGCACCGAGGGCGTCCTCGACACAGAGGTCGATGCGCCGCCACGACTTCACGCGATAGCGCACCTCACCGAAACGCAGCGACGGGAACCGCGGTCCGAGTCGCTCGACGAGCCATTCCACCGTCGAGCTCCACGTGCCTTCGACCTCCGCCCGGCCGCCGCCGTTCACGCAGATCACGGCATCCTGGCCGGATCCGGTGACGCGCATCTCCGCGCCGCTTCGGACGACGACGATCTCTCCCACGCCGCAATCATCGCCGGTTGCACGCATGTGCCGCCGCTACACTCGCGGCTGCTCGTGGTGCTCTCTCGTGTCGTCCCCGTCCTCGTGTTCTGCGCTGCGCTCTGCGCGGGCTCTGCGCACACGCAGGCTGCCGCGTCTGCTCCTGCGAAGAAGCCGAACATCGTCGTGTTCATGACCGACGACCAGACGGTCGAATCGCTGCGCGTGATGCCCCAGGTGCAGCGGCTGCTGACGGATCGCGGCGTCACGTTCGAGAACAGCTTCGCGTCGTTCGCGCTCTGCTGCCCCTCGCGGGCGACGTTTCTGACCGGGCAGTACGCACACAACCACCACGTGCTCGGGAATCAGCCGCCGACCGGTGGCTACCCGAAGCTCGATGGCTCGAGCACCCTGCCGGTCTGGCTCCGGCACGCGGGATACCAGACGGCGCACGTCGGGAAGTACCTGAACGGCTACGGGCTCTACCGGCCCCGCGAGATCCCGCCCGGGTGGGACGAGTGGCACGCCCCCGTCGGCGCGACGACGTACAACTACTACGACTACAAGCTCAACGAGAACGGCTCGCTCGTGCGGTACGGGAATGCGACGCGCTCGTACCGCACCGATGTCGACGCGCGCATCGCCACCGACATCGTGCGTCGCCGCACGGCGTCCGATGCGCCGCTCTTCCTCTCCGTCGCCTTTCTTGCGCCTCACACCGGCGGGCCAACAGGCAGCGATCGCGCAGTGGGAACGGCGCTCCCTGCGAGGCGCCACCGTGGCCGGTTCGCGTACGAGCTTCTGCCCACGCCGCCCTCGTTCGACGAGGCGGACGTCTCCGACAAGCCGCTCGCGATTCGGAAGCGCCGGCGCCTCAGCACCGGCGACGTGAGCCTCGCGGTCCAGCGCTACCGGCTGCGCCTCGAGTCGCTCCTCGCCGTCGACGAGGCGGTTGCGAAGATCGTGACGGCGCTCGAGCGGAGCGGCGAGCTCGCGAACACGCTGATCATCTTCACGACCGACAACGGGTTCTTCCAGGGCGAGCATCGCATCAAGACGGGAAAGGTCGATCTCTACGAGGCGTCGACCCGGATCCCCCTGATCATCCGCGGGCCGGGCGTGCCGGCGGGCGTCTCGCTGCCGCAACCCGTGATGAACGTCGATCTCGCGCCGACGATCGTCGAGGCTGCAGGAGCGACTGCCGGCCTCCGCATGGACGGCCACTCACTCTGGCCCGTCCTTCGCGATCGCGGGATCTTCTGGGCCCGCGACATCCTCCACGAAGGCCCGGGCATCACGCCCGAGTCACGCGAGTTCACGGCGCTGCGAACGCCACGGTGGCTCTACGCGGAGCACATCACCGGGGAGCGCGAGCTCTACGACCTCGAGCAGGATCCCGACGAGCTCCAGAGCCTGCACGGGGATCCGGCCCTCCAGGCGACACGCGACGAGCTCGCAGCGCGGCTGGCCGTTCTGCGCGACTGCGTGGGGGAGGAGTGCCGGAAGGGGGCCGCCGTGGGGATCGCCGTCCGGCGGGAGGGCACCTGCCCGGACGCGACCGCCGACGTGGAGGTGGGCGGGGCAGACGCCGACGAGGTGCGAAGCGCACGGTTCGTGCTCGACCGCGAGTACCTCGTCACCGACACGGAGGCGCCGTACGCCCTTCGCGTTCCTCTCGCCACGTCGCCGTCACAGCTACGTGTCCGCGTCGTGCTCACCGACGGCCGCCAGCTGACGCGCGACCGGACGCTCGAAGGCTGCCGCTGAGCTCGTCGTCGAGTCGCGCCACGCGAGCACGTCGCGCAAGAAGTCGAGCTCGTAGTCCGGCCCGTCGGCCGAGACGACGAAGTGCGTGCAGCCGGCGTCGATGAGCCCGTCGATGTCGTCGAACGACTCTCGCGAGATAGCCGTGCAGCGCTCGATCTCGGCCGGGTTGCGGCCGACCTTCTCGCACCAGCTGTCGAGCACGCCGTTCAGGTGGCGCATCGACTCGACATCGCCGAAGCCGTGCCAGATGTCCGCGTGCTCGGCCGTGATTCGGAGCGTCACCTTCTCGCCTCGCCCTCCGATCATGATCGGGATGCGGCGCGTGGGCGGAGGGTTGAGGAGCTCCCAGCGCTCCTTGATGATCGGCAGGTCGCGATCGAGGTCGCGCAACCTCGATCCGACGGTGCCGAACTCGTAGCCGTAGGCCTCGTAGTCGCGCTCGAACCAGCCCGAGCCGATGCCGAGGATGAGGCGGCCGCCCGAGATGTGGTCGACGGTACGGGCCATGTCCGCGAGGAGATTCGGGTTGCGATACGAGTTGCACGTGACGAGAGCGCCGACCTCTACGCGCTCGGTCGCTTCGGCGAGCGCTGCGAGCACCGTCCAGCACTCGAAGTGCTTGCCGTCCGGGTCTCCCCGCAGGGGGAAGAAGTGATCCCACGTCCAGATCGACTCGACGCCCATGCGCTCGGCCTCGACGGAGGCATCGCGGATGTTGCGCCAGTCGCCGTGCTGGGGCAGTGCGCGGAAGCCGATCCGGATCACGGCGCAACTCTACGTGCCGCGTGACCGTCGGTCACAATCGGCGAATGGAGACCTTGTCGTGGGACGCATACGTGTCGCCGGACACGTTCCGGGCCGAGGAGGAGCGGATCTTCCGGCGGGCGTGGCACTACGCAGGCCCGACCGCCTGGGTCGAGGAGCCGGGCGACCGATTCCCGTGCCGCGCAGGTGACGCTCCCGTCGTCGTCGTCCGCGGTCGCGACGGAGCCCTCCGGGCGTTCCTCAACGTGTGCCGTCACCGTGGCGCGGAGATCGTCACGGAGCGGGGGAGACGGGAGACGCTGCAGTGCCCGTACCACGCGTGGACGTACGAGCTCGACGGCCGCCTGCGCGCGGCGCCACGCTCGGAGCGCGAGGCGAGCTTCCCGGCCGACGAGTTGTCCCTCGTGCCGCTCGAGGTCGACTCGTGGGGGCCGTTCGTCTTCGTCAGCGCAGATCGAGGTGCTTCGACGCTCGCCGATGCGCTCGGCCCGGTGCCGGAGCTCCTGCGTGAGGCCGGTGTCGACGTGGATGGGCTCGTCTTTCGCGAGCGCGCGTCCTACTCGCTTGCGGCGAACTGGAAGATCGCCGTCGAGAACTACCTCGAGTGCTACCACTGCGCGGTCGCGCATCCGGGCTTCTCGCGCCTCGTCGACGTCGACCCGGATGCGTACCGGCTCACCGCGAACGAGCGCTGCTGGAGCCAGCACGGGCTCGCGCGCGACGGCGAACGGCGCGTGCCAGTTCCATCTTGTCTGGCCGGCGCTGAAGATCAACGTCTACCCGGGTCTCGCGAACCTCTCGCTCGGCCCCGTGTGGCCCGTCGGCCCGGAACGGACGGACGGATTCCTCGACTACTACTTCGGCCCGGACGTCGACGATGCCGCCGCACGCGATCTGATGGCATTCGACGACCAGGTGGGCCGTGAGGACACGGCGCTCGTCGAGTCCGTCCAGCGCGGCGTGCGGTCGGGTCTCGTCGCGCGCGGGCACCTTCTCCTCGACTCCGAGCACCTCATCGCGGGATTCCAGCACGAGGTTGCAAAGGCGCTCAGCGACACGAGTTTGTGACAGTTTGCAACACGTGCTCAACGTTATGTCAACAGGTGTGTAACAGCCTTTTTGCAGGGTTTTTACTGAAATACCGAGGCGCTCGTCCGACCACGCTGCTACCCTCCTGCCTCAGTACGTAACAAGTAGCGACGGCTCGACGCCACGCTTGGTGGGCGGCGTACAGGGTCATCGCGCTCCGCAAGGTCAAGGAGGCAGTGTGCGTTCCAGGCGATCACGCCTGCTGCTGTCCGTCGTTCTCGTCGGGCTGGCAGCAGCGCTAGGTACGACAGCAGGTGCTGGAGTCCCGAGCCCGTCCACCGAGGACGAGGACGTCACTCCGCGCCGGATCACGAAGGCGGATCGCGTCGTCATCCGCAAGATCGTCAACCAGCGCGACGCCACGTGGCGCTGGCAGGACGTGATGCTGAAGCCGCGCACGCCGTACTCGGCCACCGCGGAGGGTGCCGTGACCAAGGAGTACCGCGGCTGGGTGCTTCGCACGTGGCAGAAGCGTGCGAAGGAAGCCTGGCGCAATGCACAGCGCCCGCCGCACTACGACGAGTGGATGTGCATCCACCGCTACGAGGGCAGCTGGACCGACCCGAACGCGCCGTACTACGGCGGCCTCCAGATGGACATGAGCTTCCAGCGGACGTACGGCTGGCGCCACCTCCAGGCGAAGGGAACGGCCGACAACTGGTCGCCGCTCGAGCAGATGTGGGTCGCCGAGCGCGCCCACGCATCGGGCAGGGGTTTCTACCCCTGGCCGAACACTGCACGCTTCTGCAACTTGCTCTAGCGAGACCCCCGCGTCGCCCAGTCGCTAGGAGCCGACGACCTGGACGAGCCAGCGTCTGTCGCGCTCGCGGTCGAGCTCGAGGAAGAGCACGCGCTGGCGGTCGCCGAGCACGAGCTCCGTCTCGCGGATCGGGATCGACTCGCCCGCCGCGCCGAGCAGCATCGCCATGCAGTGCGAGTGGCCGTTGCCGAACTCGAGATCCTCGGGGCAGACGTTCTCCGTCCGGCGATCCCAGTCGTCGTGCGCGTAGTAGTGGTCGTGCGGCACGAGCTTGCGCAGGAGGTCGATGAAGCTGTCGAGGAAGCCGTTCTCCGGCTCGGTGATGCGCACGCAGCACGTCGTGTGCGGCGAGTAGACGCACGCGATCCCGTCGCTGACGCCGCTCTCGCGCACGGCGTCCAGGACCTCGTCGGTGATGTCGCGAACGGCGAGCCCGCCGGCCGTCCGCACGTGCGTCTCGCGCTGAAAGACCTTCACATTCGAGAGCGTAACGGCTCGTGCGCCGCAATTCCTCTGGGTACGGGCTACGCTGGCCTGCGGGCCCGTAGCTCAGCTGGTCAGAGCAGCGGACTCATAATCCGTCGGTCCCTGGTTCGAGTCCAGGCGGGCCCATTCGATGCCCACTTGCTGAAGGGCCAAGCCGAATGCGATTGCCCGGGAGGTCGAACCCGTCAGCTGGCGGGGTCGTACTGGAACGCACGCACCTCCTGTGCGCACCGGCAGGCAACCGCGATCTTCGCAGCCCATTCCAGTGCCGCCTCGCGGGAGGGTACCTCCAGCACCGTGTAGCCGCCTTCGAGCTGCTTCGTCTGCGGGTACGTGCCCTCGGTCACCGTGCCATCCCCATCGACCAGGACAGGCGGAACGCTCTCGTCGATTCCGCCGCCGAACACCCAGACGCCGGCGGCCTTCGCCTCCTCCACCACCGCGTGCGCCGCATCCGAAACTGCCTGCAGATCCTCGTCGGGAAAGACCATGGCACTACTCGGGAACGAGATCAGGTACTTCGTCATCGGCGTCGACTCCTTCTTCGCACGTCAGGGATCGGACCCATTCTCGCCGACACGGGTGTCGAGCCGGACGGGAACCCTCGTGGAGCTTTCCCGCGACGGGGAAGCAGCTCCGACCGTCGCTACTGACTCTCGGCTGGTAGCTCAAAGCGGGCGATGATTCCTTTGTCGCCGCCTTCAGGCACCGGACGTTCGGGATGGCGCGTCGCCACCCATGCGACTCCCCGCTCCGGGTACGCGACAACGTCGGGAAATCGCTTCGAGGAGATGGCGAGTAGCCGAACCGGCTCGTCGGTCGGGTTCGAGAAGTCGTGCAGCCCTTCCGTGCCTTCAGGGAAGTACACGACATCACCGGGCGAAAGCTCCTCTTCACCCTCCGGAGTGCGCACAGTCGGTTTGCCAGAGAGGACGAAGAACATCTCCTCCACGCCGTAGTGCATGTGCAACGGGCCTCCTGGAGAGCCTGGCAGGAGCTCACGCAGAGAGGCGCCGAGAATGTCCGCTCCAAAAGCGTGTCCGAACCAACGGGCGCGCACCCGATCGTCGTCGTCCACCTCATCCCAGGGTTCGTCGGCCAGGAAGTTCAAGCGGTGCATGGCTCCTCCGTTTTCGCGAGTCGACGCCTGTTGGAGGAGACTAGTTGCTGCCACGTGCAGAGCCAGGACCCTCGAAGTAGGAGCGGAGATGCGTGAGTGAGGTAATCGATCACGTCGAAATCAGGGTGAGCGACCTTGCCGCGAGTCGGCGCATGTACGAGTCGGCGCTAGCCGAACTTGGATTCGCAGTGCTGGGTGAGGGTGAGTTCGAAGGCGATGCCTACGTCATGTTTGGGCGCGACACGAGCGACGACTTCGCGCTGCACGCGGTCGGGACCGAGCCGGGTCGAGACCGCGTCACGACGGGCGCACACATCGCGTTCCGGGCGCCGGACACCGTCAGCGTCGAGCGTTGGCACGCAGCGGCGATCGCCAACGGCGGCACCGACAACGGCGCGCCCGGCGTGCGTCCCGATTACAGCGACCGGTACTTTGCCGCGTTCGCGCTCGACCCGGACGGCAACAACGTGGAAGCTGTCTTCCACGCGCCTCTCCCGGTCGAGGACGATCACTCGTAGAGACGTAAGGCTCGGTCACCGCACGCGCACCACACGCACAACCGGCCGGACCGCGATTGCCGGCCCGGTCGACCGCCGTCACGACCACGCGGTGAGCTCCTCGCGCCAGGCGAACTCGATGGACGGCGTCGTGGCCGGTGAGCTCTCGATCCACGACCTCGCTCGTGGCTACCACGGCGCGATAGCGTGGGCCGATCGAGACCTCGTAGCGGTCGACACCGCTGCCCGTATCCGTGGCTGGAAAGCTCAGAGTCACCCACCGACCCGACGCGGTCGCGTCGAGGCGCGGGCGAGATGGTCGGGTTCGGTCCGTCCAGCGGAAGCGAAGCGTCGCTTGTTCCGGATCCGAGCCGAGCATCACCACCTCGAAGGCATTCCGCACCGAGAACCTCGCGCTCCGTGCACCTGCCAGCAGGAGGTTGCGCTGAGGGAATCGGCTGGGAGCGACTCGCGCATCGTTCGCACCAGCGTGCACGACCGGCCACGGAACCTCTGGCCTGTACTCGATCCAGTACTCGTCCGCCCCCGAGACGACGTAGAGGGCGTGGGCGCGCGCAGAGGGACGATCGATCCGGGCGATCCGGTACTCGCCGTCGACCAGCGTCGGCCCCTCGCGCGCGATCCACCCGAATCGCCACTTCTCGAAGGCATTGAAGTCCCCGCTGCCGTGGCCCATGACGCTGTACGGGCTCGCGTAGTTCTCCGCGCGGCACTTGCCACCGCAGATCCAGGCCGCGCCCTCCTCTCGCACGCCGTAGTTGTGCCCCAACTCATGCGCGAAGAGTTCCTTCGAGATCTTCCCGAGCATCCACACACCGGGTGGGTAGTACGCACCGCCCCACGGGCAATCCATGCTCGGAAGGAGGTAGGCGACCAAGTCGAATCGACGGAGATCGACCGAACGGCGGATCGTCTCGTGGACACCCTGGGTGTCGCAGCCGCTCGGCCGTCGCGGCAGCGCACGCGTCCAGCCGAGCACCTCGACCGACAGCGACGTCTTGCCGAACGACGCGTCGCGGACGTAGGCCTGGGTTTCTGCGACCGCAGCTCGGGCTTCCTCGACGGTGACGGGCTCTGGGCCCCACGTCGCCAGAACAAGCCCGATCCGCTGCTCTCCGGTCACCTCTCCGGCCGACCGCGGGAACGCGGCGCTGGACAGGGCTGCGAGCAGAAGCGAGAGAGCAGCAGCCGCCACGAACGTACGCATTCCATAGGGTTACACCGCCGGGCATCGCGTGGTTACGCCGAGTGGAATTTCCGTAGTTACCCGAAAGATGGTGGGTGTCCCCGCGGACGGGTGGGCGGGCCGGACGAGGAAGACTGAGAGACGTGCGGATCCGCGGCCGACATGTCTCGAAGAAGCGGCTGGCCCTCTACGTTCTCGGAACCGGGCTTGCCGTCTTCCTGCTCATCCAGGCGATTCCCTACGGACGCGATCACACCAACCCGCCGGTGGTCGCCGAGCCCGCCTGGGACTCGGCGCAGACCCGCGCCTTCGCGAAGGCGTCGTGCTTCGACTGCCACAGCAACGAGACGAAGTGGCCGTGGTACACGAACATCGCACCCGCGTCGTGGCTTACCGAGAACGACGTCAAGAGCGGCCGCTCGGCGCTCAACTTCTCCGAGTGGAACGGGCCACAGGAGGCCGACGACATCGTCGAGGCAGTGCGAGGGGGCGAGATGCCGCCCTGGTATTACGCATGGATGCCGAATCACGCGAGCGCCCGGCTGTCATCGGCGGAGAAAGCTGCGTTCATTCGAGGGCTCGAGAAGACGCTGAAGGCGTCGCCTCCGATCGGCGGAGGCGGAGGCTAAGGTCGAGCGAGCGCGGCGGTACGGCAGCCGCCGACCATGCGATGATTGACGCCGTGGCGATATGGGAGATCGTCTTTTCGGCGCGCGAGTACGAGCCCGGTGAGGGTCGGGACTCCGAGGTCGGCTGGGCCTATGACGTCGAGCGCGAGGGCGTGCAGCGGACGATCGGCGTAGAGGTCTCCCGCGCGCTCGCGGAGGCCGACAAGCAGCAATTGCCGACCCACATCCGCGCAGCCTTGAGAACGCGCGGGCGCTCCGCTGTCATGCCCGTCTTGGGTCGCGAGACCATCCCGCGGCGGCTCGTCCTCGAGCCGGACGGGATCGTCGAGATCGACAGGTAGCGCCGCGCGGCGCGCCGTCAGGCGTGAGCAGCTGATGCGTCGGCGGCGAAGACCTGCTGCTCACCGGGGACGCCCTTCATCGTGGCCGTACCGCGGTCCTGAAACACGATGCCCGAGCCCGCCACGAGGTCCCTGAGCGTCGACGTGACGAGGATTTCGCCCGGATCGGCGAGGGCCACGGTCCGAGCGGCGATGTGGACGGCGATGCCGCGCAGGCCGTCCGCCGCGACCTCTGCCTCGCCCGTGTGCAGGCCTGCGCGCAACGTAATGCCGATCGACGCCGCGCTCTCCATCACCGCCTGCGCACACTCGATCGCCCTCGCCGGGCCGTCGAAGGTCGCCAGGAAGCTGTCTCCGGCCGTCTCGATCTCGTGTCCGCGGTAGCGCTCCAGCTGCTCGCGTACGACTCGATGATGCCGGTCCAGAAGCTCCGACCAGGCCTTGTCGCCAAGCCGCGAAGCCGTCTCCGTCGATTCGACGATGTCCGTGAACAGGATCGTCATCAGAACCCGGTCGTCTCGTGGCCGCGGCCCGATCGACGAGACGAATGCCTCGACCTCCCGCAACACCGACTCCTGGTCGCCTGCCCACATCAGGTGGTCGCCGCCCGGAAGCTCGACGAAGTTCGCGCTGGGTATGAGCTCGGCGAGTCGGCGACCCTGGTGCACCGGCACGACGAGATCGTCCGTTCGGTGCAGCACGAGCGTCGGCACGTGGATCGCCGGCAGGAACTCCTCCCAGTCGAGGGCGTACCCCATCTGCATCAGGACGCGCGCGGCGCCGGGGCTCACGCTTGAGCGGGAGAGGCGGAGATATGCACCCTTCGTCTCCTCGTCCGTGACGATGCTCGGCGCCCAGAACGACACGCAGACGCCCTCGGTTCCCCATTCCCGCTCGATGCGCTCGATCGCAGCCTCCTGCGTTGGAGCCAGCCGCGCCATCAGGCCGGTGTCAGGCTCGAGGCGGCCAAATGTCCCGTAGAGGATGAGGCCTAAAGCCCGCTCGGGAAAGGTGGCGGCGAACAGCCCCGACATCGCGCCGCCGCCGATCGTCCCCATCAGGACCGCGCGCTCCGATCCTGCTGCGTCCATGACCGCGCGAACCTCGTCCATCCTTTGCTCCAGCGTTGGCAGCTCGGAAGGCGACACGCGATCCGACAGGCCGGTGCCCCGCTTATCGAACTGGATCAGCCGCGAGAACCTGGCCAGACGCTCGAGGAAGCGCCCGATCGGCGCGACGTCCCACTGCAGCTCGAGGTGGGTGACCCACCCGGGCAGAAGGAGCAGGTCGACCGGCCCGTCGCCGAGCACCTGGTACGCGATGTTGAAATCGCCGGTCTTCGTGTACTTGACAACAGGCCGCACTCGTTCGAGTCTAGGTTGCCCGGCAACCAAGGAGGGACGATGAGCACCCAGACGATCGACGGATTGCGCGAGCGCGTCCGCGGCGCGGTGATCACTGCGAGCGACGAAGGCTACGACGACGCGCGGAAGGTGTTCAACGCGATGATCGACCGACGGCCGGAGGCGATCGTCCGATGCTCATCGACCGAGGACGTGATCGCGGCGGTTGACTTCGCGCGCGAGAACGGTCTCGACCTCGCGGTGCGAGGAGGCGGGCACAGCGTTCCCGGCTTCGGCACGGCGGACGACGCCGTGGTGGTCGATCTCGTCGACATGCACGACGTCCTCGTGGACGCAGACAAACGCACCGCGCGCGCCCAGGGCGGGACGACGTGGGGCGCCTTCAACGACGCGACGCACGCGCACGGGCTCGCCACCACCGGCGGCGTCGTCTCAACGACGGGCGTCGGCGGCCTCACGCTCGGCGGTGGCATCGGCTACCTGTCGCGCGGCGTCGGTCTGTCCTGCGACAACCTCATCTCGGCCGAGGTCGTCCTGGCCGAGGGGCGGGCTGTCGTCGCGAGCGAGTCCGAGAACCCCGACCTCTTCTGGGCGATTCGCGGCGGCGGCGGCAACTTCGGCGTCGTCACGTCGTTCGAGTTCCAGCTGCATCCGGTCACCGAGATCTACGGCGGGCCGCTGTTCTACGACGCCGCCGATGCGGGGGCCGTGCTCCGCGCCTACCGCGAGCTGATCGCCGACGCGCCCGGGGAGTTCGGCGGCTTCCCGGCGTGGCAGATCGCGCCACCGCTTCCGTTCATCCCGGAGGAGCGACACGGCGAGACGATGATCGCGTTCGTGTCGTGCTGGGCCGGTCCGCTCGACGAGGCGGAGCGCGTCCTCAAGCCGATGCGAGACGTCGCCGAGGTTGTCGCTGAGCACGTTGGCCCGGCGCCATATCCGGCGCTCAACAGCGCCTTCGATGCCCTCTATCCGCCGGGAGGCCTCCAGCACTACTGGAAGGCGAACTTCGTGACGGAGCTGACCGACGCCGCGATCGACGCCCATCTCGAGCACGGGCCGAAGGTGCCCGTGGTCAGCTCGACCGTCCACATCTACCCGATCAACGGCGCGTGCCACGACGTCGATGCCGACGCGACGGCGTTCGCGTACCGCGACGCGACGTTCGCGACCGTCATCGCCGGCATGTGGCCCGACCCGGCGGACAACGAGGACAACATCCAGTGGGTGCGCGACTACTACGACGCGATCGCTCCGCAGTCCGAGGAGGGCGGCTACGTCAACTTCATGTCCGGTGACGACCAGGATCGGATCAAGGCGAACTACAAGGGCAACTACGACCGGCTCGTCGATGTGAAGCGGACGTACGACCCCGACAACCTCTTCCACCTGAACCAGAACATCAAGCCGTAGCCTGTTTCAGCAGCGCGAGAGAAACCGCTCGATGCCGGCGGCGATCGCCTTCGCGACGCGCTGACGGAAGGCGGGGCTCTCGAGCAGGGCCGCGTCGGTCGCGTTCCGCATGTTCGCGGTCTCGACGAAGACCTTCGGCACGTCCGAGAGGTTGAGGCCGCCGAGGTCGGAACGCACGGAGAGGCCCGAGCCGCCGAGGTACGTGGCCCGCGGGAGGCCCGTTCCAGCTCCATACGCGCCGCGCATCGCGAGCGCGAAGCAGCGCGACGGCTTCGCGATGTCGTCTGTCAGGCCACGGATCGACGGCGGAAAGATGACGTGGAAGCCGCGGCCGCTCGGGGGGCCGCCGTCCGCGTGGATCGAGACGGCGGCATCGGCGTGCGCGCGATTGCCGATCGCGGCGCGCTCGGTGATGCACGGTCCCCAGCCCGCGTTCGACGGTCGTGTGAGGACGACGGTCGCGCCTTTCGCCCGGAGGATGGCGCGGACGCGCGTCGCGACGTCGAACGTGAATGCGGGCTCGCGGTAGCCGCTCCGCGTGCTCGTGCCCGTCGTGTCGCACGCCTTCCGGAGCGTGCCCGCGTCGACGAGGCGGTTGACCTCGTTGGGGTGTGCCCAGTTGCGCCCGTTGTGTCCGGGGTCGATCGCAATCGTGGCTCCGCGCAAGGACTGCCCTTTGCCAGTGGCGGACGACCCGACGCTTGCCAGGATGCAGATGGCGACCACTACACTTAGAACCGTGAGTGAGACCGGCACACTGCGGGTGAAGACAGGCCTGGCGGAGATGCTCAAGGGCGGCGTCATTATGGATGTCGTCGACGCGGAGCAGGCGAAGATCGCCGAGGAGGCGGGGGCCTGCGCGGTGATGGCGCTCGAGCGTGTCCCGGCCGACATTCGCCGCGACGGTGGCGTTGCGCGCATGTCGGATCCGACGAAGATCGCCGAGATCCAGGAAGCCGTCTCGATCCCCGTGATGGCGAAGTGCCGCATCGGCCACTTCGTCGAGGCACAGATCCTCGAGGCGCTCGAGGTCGACTACGTCGACGAGTCCGAGGTGCTGACACCCGCCGACCTTCAGCACCACGTCGACAAGTGGCAGTTCACGATCCCGTTCGTCTGCGGCTGCACGAATCTCGGCGAGGCGCTGCGCCGAATCGCAGAGGGCGCCGCGATGATCAGGACGAAGGGCGAGGCGGGAACGGGCGACATCGTCAACGCGGTCACCCACATGCGGGCTGTCTTCGGCGCGATCCGGCGGCTCCAGGGCCTTCCGGCCGAGGAGCTCTACGCGGAGGCGAAGGAGCACCGTGCACCCTACGAGCTCGTCCGCTGGGTGGCGGAGAACGGGCGGCTGCCCGTCGTGACGTTCACCGCCGGCGGCATCGCCACGCCGGCCGACGCCGCGCTCTGCATGCAGCTCGGCGCCGACGGCGTCTTCGTCGGCTCGGGCATCTTCAAGTCCGGCGACCCGGAGCTCCGCGCGAAGGCGATCGTCGAGGCGACGACGCACTTCCGCGATGCGGCCGTGCTCGCTCGCGTTTCCGCAGGCCTCGGAGAGCCGATGGTCGGCATCTCCGCCGCGGAGCTGCGCCCGGAAGACCTGCTCGAAACCCGCGGCTGGTAGCGACGACTCCCGCGCCGTCCGGCGCGGTGTGAATGATCTCGCGCATGGGTGCAGTTCGGGCGGCGTGGTCGAGCGCCTCGTTCCTCCACTACCTGGGCGCGTTCGTCGTCCTCGGCGCGACCGTCTCCCTCCTCCAGACGCTGCAAGGCGACTACGGCGACTTCGCGTTCGTCGGCTGGTGTGCGCTCATCCTGTTCGTGCTCGTCGGGATCGCGGGCGGGTATGAGCGGGTCGAGATGCGCGTCGCCGCCGGGCTCTTCGGCTTTGTCGCGCTCATCGCCTTCATCGTCTTCGTCGGCTCGCTGCTCGAGTGGATCGGGCTGCTCGACTCGACCGACACGCCGATCTCGGGCTTCCACATCGGGTACCTCCTGCTCTATCTCGTCGCATTCATAGCCGGTTTCGGATACCTCGCCCGCTACTCGTTTCCGCTCGGCGTCACGGTCGTCGTCCTCTTCGCCTGGCTCTTCGTCGTCGACCTGATCTCGAATGGCGGCAACTGGTCGGCGATCGTGTCGATCTTCGTCGGCCTCGTGTTTCTCATGGTCGGCGCCGGCGTTGATCGTGCGTACGGGTTCTGGCTCCATATCGGCGCCGGGGTGGCGATCGGGGGCGCGTTCCTCTACTTCTGGCACTCGTCCTGGTGGGAGTGGGTGCTGATCGGCGTCATCTCGCTCCTGTACTTCTCGTTCGCGGCCGGGCTCGACCGCTCGAGCTACACGGTGTTTGGTGCGTTCGGGCTCTTCCTCGTCGCCCAGCACTTCATCGAGGACTGGGTAGGCGGTTTCTCGGATCCGTTCGGCTTTCTCGGCGTGGACGGGACGTCCGACCACCCGTGGGCGCGCGCGCTGCTGTATGCCGCGTTCGGGTTCATCCTCGTCGGCATCGGGCTCTGGTTCGAGCAGCGTCGCCGCACGCCGGCATCCGGCGAGCTTTCGGCGCAGTAGTCGTCCCTACAATTGCGGTGTGGAGCCGGTGCCGCTAGGAGATGGGCCGAGGATCGGCGTCCTGGCTGTTCAGGGCGACTTTCGCGAGCACGCGGCGATGCTGCGCGCGCTCGGCGCGGAGGTCGTCGAGGTCAGGAAGCCGGAGGAGCTCGAAGGCCTCGACGGGCTCGTCCTGCCGGGTGGCGAGTCGACGACATTCGCCCGGCTGATGGCGCTGTACGGGCTCGACGAGGCCGTCCGACGCTTTCCCGCGCCGATCTTCGGCACCTGTGCGGGGATGATCGTGCTCGACCGCAATCATCTCGGACTGGCGGACATCGAGGTCGAGCGCAACGCCTACGGCCGGCAGCTCGCGAGCTTCGAGGCAGACCTCGACGTCGTCGGGCAGGCGGAGCCGGTCCGCGGTGTCTTCATCCGCGCGCCGCGTGTGCAGTCGATCGGCCCCGAGACGGTCGTGCTGGCCGAGCACGAGGGCAAGCCCGTCCTCCTCCGCGACGGGCGCGTGCTCGTCGCCTCCTTCCATCCCGAGCTGACGGGCGACACGAGGATCCACGCGCTCTTCCTCGAGCTCGTCGAGGAGGCAGCGAGTGTCCGGGCATAGCAAGTGGGCCTCGATCAAGCACAAGAAGGGCGCGACCGACAAGAAGCGCGGGCAGCTGTTCTCGAAGCTTGCGCGGGCGATCATCGTCGCGGCGCGTGAGGGTGGCCCGGATCCGAGCGCGAACCTCGCGCTCCAGAACGCGATCGACAAGGCACGCGAAGCGTCGATGCCGAAGGACAACATCGAGCGGGCGATCGCACGCGGGGCGGGTGCTGCTGCAGACGGCGAGGCGTACGAGCACGTGACGTACGAGGGCTACGGGCCGGCCGGTGTCGCTGTCTTCGTCGATGCTCTTACGGACAATCGCAACCGCACGGCGTCTGACGTGCGCCACGTATTCGCCAAGAACGACGGATCGCTCGGCGAGTCGGGCTCGGTCGCCTGGTTGTTCGACCGCACCGGCCTCGTCGTGGTGGGGGACGAGGTGGACGAGGACGAGCTCACGCTCGCTGCGGCGGACGGCGGGGCAGAGGACGTCGCGCGAGACGGCTCCGTCTTCCAGGTGACGTGCGCGCCGGACGAGCTCGCGGGCGTGCGGGCCGCTCTCGGCGACGCCGGCATCGCCATCGAGTCCGCGGAGCTCGCCATGCTGCCGAAGACGTCCGTCACGGTCGACGACGAAGCATCGGCGCGTAAGATCGTGCGACTCATCGAAGCACTCGAGGAGCTCGACGACGTCCAGGACGTGTACGCAAACTTCGACATTCCCGACGCCGTGCTCGAAGCGGCCGTCGGTTAGGGGGTACGAATGCCCGTTGCAACGCGCACAGAAGGTCGCATCGAGTCGCTGCTCTCAGCGCGCCTCTTTCTCAACCCG
The DNA here is from genome assembly GCA_963724675.1 of uncultured Actinomycetes bacterium. Classification (GTDB taxonomy): domain Bacteria; phylum Actinomycetota; class Thermoleophilia; order Gaiellales; family Gaiellaceae; genus PALSA-612. The sequence continues at coordinate 118,544 of CAVRVP010000005.1, forward strand.
CAGCTCGCAGGCGACCGGCTCTACTTCGTCTCGGATCTCTCGGGGCGGCTGAGCCTCTACGCGATGGACGTCGGTGGCGGCGTGCCCGAGCCGCTCCTGCCGCCGGGTCTCGCGCTCCAGAATCCCGAGCTCGTCGGCGGCGAGCTCTTCGCCGTGCTTCCCGACCACGACCGGATCGTCGTGATGATCGACTCGGACGGCGACGAGAACTACCAGCCGCACGTGATCCCACTCGCCGGCGGGTTCCCCGAGCCGCTCTCCGAGGAGGTCTTCGGCGGGCTGCGCTCGCACATGACGACGGTCGACGACAAGACCGCCACCGGGTACTTCTTCTGCGAGTCCCGCGAGCAGGCGGTGATGTACGGCATCCGCGCGGACTTCGCGACGGGTGAGACGGAGACGCTCGGCGAAGGGCCGTACGGACCGTTTCCGTTCGCGTGGACGCGCGATCACAGTCGCGCCATGCTCGGCGACGGCTATACGGCCGGCGACACGGTCATGTACGAGCGCGACGAGGCCGGCGAGCGGCACATGATCTGGGGCACGGCGCTCGAGGACCGGGAGGAGGGGGCCGAGCACCCGCTGTCCGGGTTCAGCTCCGCGACCTTCACGGCGAGCGAGCGCGGCTTGCTCGTGACGACGACGCTGTTCGAAGACACGGGCGGCCCCGGCTACATCGACCTCTCCGCGCCGGGCGAGGTCGTCCCCGTGGCGCTCGAAGGGGTCGTGCACGAAGGTGTCGGCGAGCTCGAGCGGATCCAGCGCGTCGAGGGTGATCGGCATGTCGTCGTCTTCAACATCGACGGCTGCTCGTGGGCATACGAGGCGACGTTCGACGAGGACGCGCGTGCGCTGACGCTCGGGCGCGTGCTCTGCGGCGAGGGCGACCTCGCCGGCGGCGTCCTGCACGGCATCTCGGCGGACGCCGACACTGGCAGCTTCGCCCTGTCGTTCTGCACGGCCACGATCCCGACGCAGCTCTACGTCGTGGACGGGTCTGGGGCGTCCGTCCAGACGAGGGAGCGCCCGCTGGGGCTCGACCCTGCGCTTCTCGCGCCGGGCGAGGACGCGTCCTTCACCTCGCACGATGGCCTGCGTGTCTCGGCGCGGCTCTACCTGCCCTCGCCGGAGCTCGGCTTCGAGGGCCCACGGCCGCTCGTCTACTACGTCCACGGCGGTCCTCAAGGTCAGGAGCGGCCGAACTTCGCGTGGTTCTCGATGCCGCTCATCCAGATCCTCACGCTCGAGGGCTTCGCGGTGTTCGTCCCGAACGCGAGAGGCTCGACGGGCTACGGCATGGACTACATGAAGCGGGTCGACCACGACTGGGGTGGGGAGGACCGGCTCGACCACGTCCACGCCATGACCGAGGTGCTGGCCAACGACGATCGCGTCGACGTGAGCCGCGCCGGTGTCGTCGGGCGGTCCTACGGCGGCTACATGACGCTGACGCTCGCGGGGCGCCATCCCGACCTGTGGGCGGCCGCCGTCGACATGTTCGGGCCGTACGACCTGATGACGTTCATGGATCGCATTCCGCCGACGTGGCGCCCGTACTTCGAGCTCGCGATCGGGCACCCCGACCGCGACCGCGACTTTCTCGTCGAACGGTCGCCGAAGACGTATCTCGGGGATATCACGTGCCCGATGCTCGTCATCCAGGGGAAGAACGACCCGCGTGTCGTGGAGCAGGAGTCGGCGGACGTCGTCGAACGGATGCGCGCTGACGGGAAGGACGTCGATTACCTCGTCTTCGAAGACGAGGGCCACGACGTGCTCAAGTTCCCGAACAAGGTGCGCTGCTACGACACGATCGTCCGCTTCTTCCACGAGCAGCTCGGGAGCTGAGCGCGGGCGTTACGTGGCGATGAAGACGCAGATGGCGTAGACGCGGAGGCGCCACGTCTGGGACGTGGCGCCTCGCTCTACCGCGCGGGCACGCCACGACGTCTCCCCGGCCGGCGCGCTGTCCGTGAGCGAGACCGTGTCGCGGCCGTCGCCCGAGAGGGACGCGCCCCCGCCGATCGCCTTCTTGCCCGGCGGGCAGGTCGCGGTCGTTCCCTTCGGGCTCACCGACGTGAGGGCCGTCTCCACCGGCACCTGCTGGTAGCCGCTCGTCCCGGGCGAGCCCTTCGGCCCCGCCGGGCCCTGCGGCCCGAGCGGTCCGCGAGGGCCGGGTGGAAGCGAGCCCGGCACGAAGTCCGCCTTCGTCAGCGAGCGGTCCCGCACGTCGAGGCCGCGGATGGTCGAGTTGGCGAGGTCGAGAGACGTCACGGACCCGTCTCGCACCTTCCTGCTCGTGACTGCGTCGTCCTGCAGCTGATCGGTGTCGACGCTCCCCTCGGGCAAGGCCGCAATCGTTGCGATGCCCGATCCGGCCAGGGCCGCGAACAGCGCGAGCGAGGCAACGACGAGCGCCGGTGAGGGGCGAAATCGCGGACGCTGCGCCATGCTTCGACGCTACCAACCGCCTCGGCGAGCGCTTCAGCCGTGTCCGTTCCGGACCGAGTGCCTGGCACTGAGGTGTGACATTCTGTGCCAGTCCATCCACAGGGTCATCGGTCGAAGGTGGCGGCCCCCGGCGCATACAGCCGGCAAAGGAGGAACGTCCGCATCGCTCCGTAACCTCAACGCGTGAGAGTCCTCGGCATCGATCCGGGCATCGCTTCATGCGGATACGGCATCGTCAACCACGACGGAGAACGCCTCACGGCAGTCGACTTCGGCTCGTGGAGCACCCGCGCCAGCGAGCCGCTTCAGGCGCGTCTGATGACGATCTACGAGCGGGTGGAGGCGGTCATCGCCATGCACGCCCCGGATGCCGTCGCCCTCGAGGAGTCGTTCGTCGGCGCCGACGCCCGTACCGCGCTCTCTGTCGGGCAGGCCAGGGGCGCCGTGCTCGTCGCGTCCGCGCGCGCAGGCGCTGACTGTGCCGAATACGCGCCGGCGCTCGTCAAGCAGTCGATCTGTGGACACGGCCGCGCCGACAAGGCGCAGGTCCAGCGGATGGTGAAGACGATCCTTGGCCTCCCGGAGCTGCCGAAGCCGCATCACGCCTCGGACGCGCTCGCCGTGGCCATCTGCCACGCACTCGCGCCGCCCCTCCTGAGGGCGTTGGCCGGATGATCGCGCAGCTGCGAGGAACGCCGGTTGGACGCGGCGCCGACGGCCTCGTCCTCGACGTCGGAGGCGTCGGCTATCTCGTGCAGGCAACGCCGCGCGCGCTCGCGAAGACGGGGAAGGGCGAGGTGACACTGCAGACGTACCTCCACGTGCGCGAGGACGCTCTCCAGCTGTACGGCTTCGCGGACGCTGCAGAGCGTCAGCTGTTCGAGCAGCTGCTCGGCGTGTCGGGTGTCGGCCCAAAGGTCGCGCTCGCCATCGTGTCGGGGTCGACCCCGACCGAGCTGCGACGGGCGATCGCGCGCGAGGACACGGCGCGGTTCGAGGCGATCCCGGGCATCGGGCGGAAGACGGCACAGCGCGTCGTCCTCGAGCTCAAGGGCTCCCTCCCGACGGAGGACGTGGACGCGGCCGTCGACGGAGACGGCGACGGCTATCTCGTTGCACGCGATGCGCTCGTCGAGCTCGGCTATACGCTCGCCGACGCGGAGACGGCCCTCTCCTCGGTCGACGACGAGCTACCACCAGAGGAGCGCGTGCGCCTCGTGCTCAGGAAGGCCGCATGACCACGCGCCTGCTCGCGCCCACGCTTCAGGCCGAGGGCGACGAAGAGCTCGATCGATCGCTCCGGCCGCGCACTCTGGAGGAGTTCGTCGGTCAGGAACGGCTTCGCGAGCAGCTGACGATCTCGCTCGAGGCCGCGCGCGGCCGCGGCGAAGCGCTCGAGCACGTTCTCCTGGCCGGCCCGCCCGGCCTCGGCAAGACGAGCCTCGCCCATGTCATCCGTGCGGAGCTCGGCGTCGGGCTCCGTGCCGTCGCCGGACCCGCGCTCGACCGGAAGGGCGATCTTGCCGCGATCCTGACCGCGCTCGAGCCGCGTGACGTCCTCTTCGTCGACGAGATCCACCGGCTCGCGCCGGCTGTCGAAGAGATCCTTTACCCGGCGCTCGAGGATTTCCGCCTCGACATCGTCGTCGGCCAAGGGCCGGCCGCGCGCACGCTCGCCCTCGATCTCCCGCCGTTCACGCTCGTGGGCGCCACGACGCGCACGGGCCTGCTCACGACGCCGCTCCGCGACCGCTTCGGCATGACCTTCCGGCTCGGGTACTACGAGGCCGGTGAGCTCGCGACGATCGTTCGCCGCTCTGCGCGCATCCTCGGCGTCGAGATCATCGACGATGCCGCCAACGAGATCGCGCGACGGTCTCGGGGAACGCCGCGCGTCGCCAACCGCATTCTGCGCCGCGTGCGCGACGTCGCGGAGGTGCGCCACGCGGGGACGATCACGGAGGACGTCGCAGCCGACGCGCTCACCCTGCTCGAGGTCGACGGCGAGGGGCTCGAGCGGACGGACCGTGAGCTGCTCCAGGCGATCGTGTCGAAGTTCGATGGAGGCCCGGTCGGCCTCTCGACGCTCGCGGTGGCGCTCGGTGAGGAGCAGGACACGATCGAGGACGTCTACGAGCCGTACCTCCTCCAGCTCGGCTTCATCCAACGCACGCCCCGCGGCCGGATCGTGACGAAGCTCGGCCGCGAGCACGTCGGATCGACGGCCGTTGACGGGACGCTCTTTTGAGCCCCGAGCTCTGGGTACCGGGCGCGGCGGAACCGTCGCTCGACGATTTCGTCGAGCGCATCCACAAACGCGTCGAACGCTTCGCCACGGAGCGGGCCGGCGGCCAGGCGGCCGTGACGGTGGAGCTGCGCGATGGCTCGGTACACCGTCTGCTCACGATCTCGCCCGAGCCTGGCTACGGCTTCGTGACGCTCAGCCCATGGATAGACGATGCCGATGCGGAGGAGCTGATTGTCCCCGTGGGTGCGATCGCGCGAATCACCATGCGGCGGCTCGAGGAGCATCCGCCGTTCGGCTTCGCGCCGCCGAAGGAGAAGGCTTAGGGCCGGTACTGCACGGCGTGCCACGACGGCACGGGGAGAATCTCGACCAGGGCGCGATCGCCGTTGGTGTCGCAGTAGAGAAAGTCGGCGGCCGTATCGTCCCAACCGACGTCGAGCAGGCCTTCCTTGACGCGGTGATCGAGCCACGCGCTGCGGAACACGAGCTTGCGCAGCCAGTAGACGAGGGACTCGTCGCCGACGAGGGAGATCTCGTCCCAGTGGCGAAGGAGATAGTGGCCGAGCCCACTCCGCGGCGCGGATAGTTGTCCGTCTGCGGTCAGCTCGACCAGGTCGGCCGTCTCGTCGTCGTCGAGCTCGTTTCGCTCCAGCAGCCCGAGCTTGACGGCGGCTGCGACGACCCGCTCCTCGAAGTCGCGTCGCGAGAACGAGAACCGGTACGTGAGGAAGTCGACCTCGTAGTCCTCGCCCGAGCGGTAGTCGGTGGTCGGCACGGCGGCAGGATAGCCTCGGCAAGGCAGTTGGTGCGACGTCCGGCGGCGGCCGTAGCGTGAACGAGATGGAGTGGCTGCTGGCCCCGTGCGATGCACAGGAGGCGCGTCGTCTGGCGTCCGTCCTCGGCGTGCGCGAGACGACTGCACGTGTGTTGATCAGGCGCGGCTATGGCGATCCCGAGGCCGCCGCGACCTTTCTCGCGGGAGAGGAACCGGGCCACGACGCTGCGCTGCTCGGTGACGTCGATCGTGCGTGCGTTCTCCTGCGGGACGCGATCGCGGTGGGTACGCGGATCTGCGTCCACGGCGACTACGACGTCGACGGCATCTGCGCCACGGCGCTCGCCGTGCGCTGCCTCCGCGACCTCGGCGCCGACGTCGGCTGGCATCTCCCGAGTCGCTTCGAGGAGGGGTACGGACTCTCCGGCGACACCCTCGCGCGCCTCGCCGAGGAGGGATACGGCATCGTCCTCACGGTCGACTGCGGCATCACGGCGGTCGAGGAAGTGGCGGAAGCGCGCCGCCTCGGTCTCGAGATCATCATCACCGACCACCATCGCCCGGGCGACGTGCTGCCCGACTGCCCGATCGTCGCGACGAGGCCATCCGCGTATCCGTTCCCCGAGCTGTGCGGCACCGGCGTCGTCTACAAGCTCTTGCGGGTGCTGGCAGACGATTCGCTCGAAGAGCACCTCGATCTCGTGGCCCTTGCAACCGTCGCCGACGTCGTTCCGCTCGTCGACGAGAACCGCGCCTTCGCCATTGCGGGCCTGAAGCGGCTCGCACGGACCACGCGTCCCGGGCTCCGCGCGCTCATGCGTTCGGCGCGTGTCGATGCCGCGGCGGTCGACGAAGGGTCAGTCGCCTTCCGGCTCGCACCGCGCATCAACGCCGCAGGGCGGCTCTGCAAGCCGGCGATCGCGCTCGAACTGCTCATGACGGAGGACGACGAGGTCGCCACGACGCTTGCGGACGAGCTCGAGCAGCTGAATCGCGATCGGCAGTCGGTCGAAGAGCGCATCGTCCGTGAAGCGGTCGCGCAGGTCGACGCCTGGCCGGAGTCGCGGCGACGCCAGCGCGGCTACGTGCTCGCCGACGAGAGCTGGCACGAGGGCGTCATCGGCATCGTCGCATCGCGCCTCGTCGAGCGGTACGGGCGGCCCGTCGTCATGATCGCCGGCGCGGGCGAGGAGTGGAAGGGATCAGGACGCTCGGTGTCCGCCTACGACCTGCACGCAGGGCTCGAGGCGTGCGCGATGCACCTCGAGCGCTTCGGGGGCCATCGCGCGGCCGCAGGTCTCTCGATCAGGCCGGAGGCGGTCGACGCGTTCGCGGAGGCGTTCGCGGCACACGCCGCTGCGCATCTGACGGACGACGATCTTCGACGACGGACACGCATCGACGCAGCCGTGCCCGGCTCGGGACTGACGCTCGAGCTCGCGGAGGAGATCCGTCGCCTCGCGCCCTTTGGCCTCGGCAATCCGAGTGTCACGCTCCTCCTCCCGGGCTGCGAGCTCGTCGACCTCGAGACGGTCGGCGACGGCAAGCATCTCCGCTTCCGCGTCCTCGAAGGAGGTCGCCGCGCCGGCGGAGCGATCGCGTTCGGGTTCGGAAAGGAGCTCGACAGCCTGCGCCGGGAAGCGACGTTCGATCTGGCCGTCCGGCTCGAGGAGAACCGCTGGAACGGCACGGTCTCACCCCAGCTCGTCGTGCGGAGGATCGGGGAGGCAGACGATCGCTACGCCGCGTTGCGCGCCTCGTTGCTTGCAGAGTGGCGCGCCGGCGATGGGTCGTGGAGCTCTGATGCGAAGGCGGTGTTCGGCGAGCTTGGCCTCGTCGACCCCGCCGCGGGTACGCACGAGCCGGTCAGCCTCTACGAGTCGGAGGCGTTCCGCGCCCTGCTGACAGCCGACTTCGCGTTGCCGCGCGCGGCCTAGGGTCAAGGA
>CAVRVP010000006.1:0-583319 GCA_963724675.1 uncultured Actinomycetes bacterium
CGGGAGGTCGCCGGCCCCGGCGGTGACGTCGTCCGCCTCGCGTTCGTCAGGAAGTGAGCGCCCGGTAGACGTCGTCGTGCGCGCCGGCGCACGCCTCCCACGTGAACTCCGCAGCTCGCGCGAGGCCGCGGTCGACAAGCCGCCCGTCCAACGCTCGGACGATCGCGGCTGCCATGTCCTCGGGCGCGAGCGGATCGAAGTACTCGGCCGCGTCGCCGCAGATCTCGGGCAGCGACGTCGCGTTCGAGACCGCGACGGGACAGCCACACGCCATCGCCTCGAGCGGCGGAAGGCCGAAGCCCTCGTACAGGCTGGGAAAGACGAGGCAGGCGGCCGAGCGGTACAGGCCGCCGAGCTCGCTGGACGAGACGTGCCCACGCGACTCGACGCCTGCAGGCAGCGGGCCGCGGTCGTGCCCCGTTCCCGTGAGGACGAGACGCAGGTCCGGTCGCTCGCGCCGCACGCGCGCGAACGCGGCGAACAGCCGCTCGTGGTTCTTGTGCCGCCAGCGATTCGCCGGGTAGAGGAGGAACGGGTCGCGGCGACGCTCGTCCGGGAAGAAGCGCGTGTGGTCGATGCCGAGGTGGATCGTCCGGACGCGCGCCGGCTCGAGCCCATAGCGCTCGAGCAGCGTCGCCCGCGCGTGCTCGGAGATGGCGATGATCAGCCGCGACCGCTTGACGGACCAGCCGTAGACGAGCCGGCGGTACTCCCGTTCGGCGCGCGAGAAGAACTGCGGGTACAGCTCGTGCTGGAGGTCGTGGATCGTCGTGGCTGCCGGCGGGCGATCGACGGGCGGGAGCATGACGGAGAGCGGGAAGTGAATCGCGTCGAGTTGCGATGCCGCGAACCGGCGCCGGATCGGACCCGGATGCGCTGCCGCAAGCGACATGGCGGCGATGCGGCCCCGCATCGACGTGCTGGCGCGGTATTCGGGGCAGAGAACGCTCGGGAGGCCGTCGCCGGCGTCCTGTGCGATGTCCGGCACGAACGCCGTGTAGTCGAGGCTGCCAACCCGCGCGAGAGCGCGTGCGAGCTCGCGCGCGTACGTCTCCGAGCCGCCCACGAGCCCCGGCACGAGCGTGAGCAGGCTGAGGCCGACGCGCATCCCGCGAGCGTACCTCCATGGTCCCGCGCTTACGGTGCCGTAACACGCCCCGGATACCATGGCCGCATGCCGGATCGCGGCGGGGACGACGGTGCGTCTGCACAGGTTCTGCCGACCGCGGAGGTCGATCCTGTCGAGCTGTTCGAGCGTCTGCAAGAGGAGATTCGCCGGGGCGGCACGGACGGGCTGTCGGCACGCGCGACGTGGCGTGCGCAGGCAGAGCACATGTGGCCGGTGTCGGCCGAGCGGCCGCTCGTCAGGCGCCCTGGCCTGAAGGGTGCGATCGCATATCCGGTCAAGCGGCTCCTCCGGCCGCTCCTTCGCTGGTACGTCGAGCCTCTCGCGGCGGAGCAGCGCGCGTTCAACGACGCCGTCCTCAAGCTCGTGGACGACCTCTACGAGAGCGGCGGATCGCTCGAGCGCGGCGGGTGAGGCGGCCGACCGCGCGCTCGTCGAGCTCGGGGAGCGGTTGCGTCGCGTCGAGCGCCGGCCTTCCGGCGACGGCCCGGCGCCGCTCCAGACGGTCGCCGCTCAGCCTGCGGCCGCGGTCATCCCCGACTACTTCGCGTTCGAGGCGCGCATGCGTGGCTCGACGACAGGCGTGCGCGCGCGGCAGGAGCACTACCTCGACGACCTTCGCGACGCCGCGCCTGTGCTCGACGTCGGCTGCGGCCGCGGCGAGCTGCTCTCGGTGCTGAAGGCGGCGGGCATCGACAGCCGCGGGATCGACGCGGATGCGGACATGGCGGCGTACGCGCGTGGAGAGGGGCTCGACGTGGAGCAGGCCGACGCGATCGCCCACCTCGAGTCGCTCGAGGACGGCTCGCTCGGCGGCATCTTCGCGGCACAGCTCGTCGAGCATCTCCCGCCGGCGACGATCGTCCGCCTGCTCGAGCTGGCGCACGCGAAGCTGCGGCCGGGCGGTGTTCTCATTGCCGAGACGATCAACCCGCTCTCGCCGCTCGCGCTCCGCAACTACTACGCCGACCTCACGCATGCGCAGCCGCTCGTGCCGGAGACGCTCGCCCTGCTCGCGGAGCAGGCGGGCTTCCGCGACGTGGCGACGCGATTCCTCAACGAGCCGGACGAGCGGCTTGCCGTCCCCGACGACCCGCTCATCGCCGGCAACGTGCGCCGGCTGAACGAGTTGCTGTTCGGCCCGCTCGACTACGCGATCGTCGCGCGGCGATGAGGATCGCCGTCTGCAGGCCGCAGGTGCCGTTCGAGTGGGGCGGTGCCGAGATCGTCGCGGACGACCTCGCCCGTGAGCTGCGCGCGCGTGGGTACGACGCGGACGTCGTCTCGATGCCCTTCAAGTGGTATCCCGGCGAGCGGGTGCTCAGCCAGGCGTTGCTCTGGCGGCTCGCCGACCTGACGGAGGCCGACGGCCGGTCGATCGACCTCGTCGTCGCGACGAAGTTCCCCTCCTACTGCGTGCGCCACCCGAACAAGGTCGTCTGGCTGCTCCACCAGTTTCGCCAGGCGTACGAGCTCGACCGCACCGAGCTCGGCCAGTTCTCCGAGTCGGCGCGCGACCGCGCGCTGCGTCGCTCGGTCCAGCGGCTCGACCAGGTCTGCCTCGGCGAGGCGCGGAAGGTCTTCGCGACTTCGCGCAACGTGGCCGGGCGCCTCGAGCGCTCGACGGGGATCGAGGCCGAGGTGCTGCCGCACCCGCCGCAGCCGCTCGCCTACCACTGCGACGCGTACGGCGACTTCGTGCTCTCCGTCGGACGGCTCGACCGCGCCAAACGGGTCGACCTGATGCTCGACGCGCTCGCGGCCGACGGGTCGCTCCGCGGCGTGGTGGCAGGCGACGGCCCCGACCGCGCTCGGCTCGAGGAGGTTGCTCGCCGCCACGGTCTCGACGGGCGCGTGACGTTCGCGGGACGCGTGGACGACGAGGAGCTCGCGGATCTCTACGCGCGCTGCCTCGCCGTCTACTACGCGCCGGTTGACGAGGACTTCGGGATGGTGCCGTACGAGGCGTTCCTCTCCGAGAAGCCGGTCGTGACCACCACCGACGCGGGCGGCCCGCTCGAGATCGTCGAGGACGGGGCGACGGGGCTCGTGTGTGAGGCACGTGCCGACGCGCTTGCGACCGCGTGCGCGTGGCTCCGCGACCACGAGGACGAGGCGCGCCGCCTTGGCCTGGCGGGGAAGGCAGTCGCGGAGCAGGTGACGTGGGACCGCGCGATCGAGCGGTTGCTCGCATGAAGGTCGCGTACTACAGCCCGATGCCGCCGTCGCGTTCCGGCGTCGCCGACTACAGCGCGCTGCTCCTGCCGGCGCTCCGCCGCCACGTCGACGTCGAGGTGGCGCGACCGGGCCGATTCCGGCGTGCACCGTCCGCGGATGTCGCCCTCTACCACGTCGGCAACGACCCGGAGGCGCACGGCTGGATCGTCGAGGCGTTGCGGCGCCGGCCAGGCGTCGTCTGCCTGCACGAGATCGTGCTCCATCACCTCGTCGCCGGGATCACGCTTGGCGCGGGGAGATGCGGCGGGCTACCTCGCGGCGATGGAGCGCGACCACGGGCTCGCCGGGCGCCTGCTCGCCTACGGGGTGCTCGACAACCGCATTCCGCCCCTCTGGGAGACGCGCCCGCAGGACTTTCCGCTCGCCGGTGAGGTGCTGCGCCTCGCGGACGGGCTGATCGTCCATTCGCGCTACGTCGAGGAGCGCGCCCGCGCCGCGGGCTACGAGGGGCCGATCTGGCGGATTCCCCATCCCGCGTGGCCCGCGCCCGACGTGGCCCCGGTGGACGTGGCCGGCAGCCCGCTCATCGGCTGCTTCGGCCACCAGAACGAGAGCAAGCGACTGCCGGAGCTGTTCGCCGCCTTCGCGCTGCTCCGCGAGCGCCACCCTGACGCCCGCCTGCTCGTCGTCGGCAGCGCGAGCAGCCGCCTCGCATCGCTCGACTGGCCGGCGGACGTCATGCGGGAGGAGTACGTCGACGAGGCGCGGCTCTGGTCGCTGATGGCCGCGTGCGACGTCGTCGTCTCGCTGCGATCGCCGACGATGGGAGAGACGTCGGGAACCGTGGTGCGTGCACTCTCGCTCGGGCGCCCGCTCGTCGTCTCCGACGTCGGCTGGTTCGCCGAGCTGCCCGACGACGTGGCGATCAAGGTCGCGCCGGACGTGGACGAGAGAGCGCGGCTCGCGGCCGCCCTCGAGCGGCTGGCCACCGACGAGGACGCGCGCCGCGCGATGGGGGAGGCCGCTCGCCGTCTCGCGACGACCGAGCACGACCTCGACACGGTCGCCGAGCGGTACGCCGCCGCGCTCGAGGAGGCCGCGGGAGGCGACGCCGTACGTGATGCCGTCGTTCGCGAGATCGCCGATGCCGCTGCGGAGGTGGGCATCGCGCCCGACGATCCGGAAGCAGGAGAGCTCGCGGCGCGCATCCGGGACGCCGGCCTTGGGCGCTAGAGCCACGGTCGGCCGCGTGCCGGCGTGGGCGTGGCTCGTCGCGATCGTCGCCGTCTCGACGATCGCCCGCGGCATCGTCGGCCGCGGCACACCCGCGCCGTGGATCATGGTCGACGAGCTCATCTACTCCGAGCTCGCGAAGAGCTTCGCCGACTCGGGTCGCTTCCTCGTGCGGGACGAGGCGACGGCGGCGTACGGGATCGTCTATCCGATCCTGATCGCGCCCGCCTGGGGTCTCTTCGACGCGGTGCCGCAGGCGTACGCGGCTGCGAAGGCGATCAACGCGTTCGTCATGTCGCTCGCGGCCGTGCCGGCGTACTTCCTCGCCCGTCGCGTGCTCGCACCCGGCCTGTCGCTCGCCGCGGCACTGCTCACCGTGGCCATCCCGTCGATGGCGTACACGGCGACGCTCATGACGGAGAACGCGTTCTACCCGCTCTTCCTCTGCGCCGCGCTGGCGATCGTCCTCTGGCTCGAACGCCCGACCGCCCTGCGTACGGGCGTCGTCCTGCTCGCATTCGTCGTCTGCTTCCTCACGCGACAGCAGGCGCTGCGCACTTCTGCCGGCGATCCTGACTGCGCCGCTCCTCGCCGCCGGACGCGTCGGCGATTCAGGCGGTACGCGCTCATGTACGGGATCGCCGCGGCCGGGGTGGTCGCCGTGTTCGTCGTCCAGCTGGCACGTGGCGTCTCACCGCTCGGTGTCTTCGGCGCCTACGAGGTGGCGGGGAGGGCCGACTACTCCGTCACCGAGGTGGCGAAGTGGTTCGCCTACCACCTCGGCGAGCTCGACCTCGCACTCGGCGTCGTGCCGTTCGCCGCGCTTCTCTTGCTCGCTCTCACGTGGCGGACGCTTGCCGAGCGTGATCGGATCGTCGTCGCGGCCACCGTGAGCCTCACGTTCTGGCTCGTGCTCATGGTGGCGACGTTCGCGTCGGAGCAGACCTTCCGCATCTCCGAGCGGAACATGTTCTACGTCGCGCCGCTCTTCTTCGTCTGCCTGCTCGTCTGGGTCGAGCGCGGCCTGCCACGGCCGCAACCGCTGGTCACGCTCGCGGCGATCGCGGCCGCGGCGCTGCCGCTCGTCGTGCCGTACGACGACTTCATCGGGCTGAACGCCGTCTCGGACACGGCCGCGCTGCTTCCGCTCGGCTGGCTCGTCGCGCACGGCGTCGCGATGAGCAAGATCGACCTCGTCGTCCTCGCCGGCTGCGCTGTCGCAGCGCTCGCGTTCCTCTTCGTCCCGCGCCGGTACGCGCTCGTCCTGCCCGGCCTCGTGCTTGCGTACTTCGCGATCTCGAGCCATCCCGTCGTTTCCGAGCACCGCTTCCGCTCGGCACAGCATCTGTTCGGCGGGATCACGAACGCGCATCGCGACTGGATCGACCGCGACGCTGAGCCAGCACGACGATCTCGTGTCAATGCTGTGGACGGGTGACTCAGACAAGTTCGCAGTCTGGGAGAACGAGTTCTTCAACCGCAGCGTGGGAACGATCTACACGACCAGCGCTGCGGTCCCTGGTGGCCTCGCGCAGACGCCGGTGACCGTAGATCGGGAGGGGTTCTTCCACGATGCCGACGGCAACCCCATCAGCGTGGCGTACCTGCTCACCGACTCGTCCGGAGAGATCGACGGGGACGTGTACGCGCAGGACAAGCGGAAGGGTTTGCGACTGTACGGCGTCGGCGGCCCTCTACGCCAACTCTCGTTCGTAGACGGGCTCTACCCGCAGGACACGTGGTCGGAGCGCAACGTGACCTACACCCGCCATGACTGCCAAGGGGGCACGCTCGCGGTCGAGCTCCAGAGCGACCCGGCGCTCTTCATCGAGCCGAACGTCGTGACGGCACGCGTCGGAGAGCGGGCGGTCGGGCGCGCGGTCGTCGGCCCGCTCGACAAGAAGGTGCTCACCGTGCCGCTCGAGTCCGACGGCGACACGTGCATCGTGCGCTTTGCCGTTGCGAAGACGGCGGTGCCCGCCGAAATCACGAATGGCGCAAACCCCGACCCACGTTCCCTGGGGATCCACTTCAACCGCTTCACGTATCGCCCGTGAGGATCGCGTTCGATGTCAGCCCGCTGTCGCATCCGCGCTCGGGGATCGGGACATACCTGCGCGGGTCGCTGGCCGGCCTCGCGGAGGCGGCTCAGGGGCGGCACGAGATCGTTGCCTTCGCGCCGACGAGCCCGCGTGGGAAGAAGGCGATTCCGGCAGCGCTCGAGGGGATCCCGGTCGACGTGCGCCTACGGTTTCTCCCCTTCGCCCACTTCTGGCGCCAGGGGTGGAGCCGGCTCGGCCATCCCGGCGTCGAGCGGTTCCTCGGCCCCGTCGACGTGCTCCACTTCTCCGACTGGATGTATCCGCCCCAGCGGGCCGGCGTGCGGGCGACGACCGTCCACGACCTCGTTCCGCTTCGTCATCCCGAGTGGGTGCAAGGCCGGACGCGCCGCATGCACGCCGCGAAGTACCGGAACGCGGCTGCATCGTGCGACCTCGTCTTCGCCAACTCCTCGTACACGAAGCAAGAAGTGGTCGAGCTCCTTCACGTCCGCGAGGAGCGTGTCCCGGTCGCCCTGCCGGGCATCGACGCCGCGTTCACCGCTGACGGCGCGCGCGCCGACCTCGGCCGCCCGTACGTCCTCACGGTCGCCACCCTCGAGCCGCGGAAGAACCTCGCGGCGCTCGTCGACGCCCACGCGTTGCTCGGTCGCGACGATCTCGCGCTCGCCGTCGTCGGCGCTGAGGGATGGGGTGAGCAGCCGTCGCTCGACCGTCCGGGGATCATGCGCCTCGGCTATGTCTCCGACGACGAGCTCGCGCGCCTCTACCGCGGCGCGGCTGTGTTCGTCTACCCCTCGCGCTTCGAAGGTTTCGGCCTGCCCGTCACGGAGGCGATGGCCTGCGGCACGCCCGTCGTCTGCTCGTCGCATCCGTCGCTGGACGAGGCGTGTGGCGTGGCCGCTGTGCGTGCCGATCCGGAGAGCCCCGAGGCGATCGCCGCCGGTATCGAGCTCGCCCTTCGCGACCGGAACGCACTCATCGAGCGTGGGTCGGCACACGCCGCGCGCTTCTCGTGGCGCGAGACGGGACGGATCATGCTCGATGCATATGCGGAGGCAGCGCGCTGATGCGCGTCGGTCTCGACGTCTCCCCGCTCGACCAGACGCGCGCCGGGACGGCTCGCTACATCGAGGCGATCGAGGAGCTCGCCGACGTCGACCTCGTGCGCCTCGCGCACGCCGGCTCGGGGCGAGCCGCGACCGTCTATCGCGACGCCGTGTGGTACCCGGCGAGGCTCGCGCGTCTCGCGAAGAGCGAGGGCGTCGACGTGCTCCACTGCCCGACCTTCCGCGGGCCGATCAGGGCACCGGCGATGCCACTCGTCGTCACGGTCCACGATCTCGCCGTCCTTCGTCATCCGGCTGCGTTCAACGCGTGGACGCGCCGCTACAGCCGTCACGCCGTCCCTCGCGTCGTGGCTGCGGCGACGCGCGTCATCGCCGTCTCGGACGTTCACGAAGCGTGAGGTCATCGAGCTACTCGGGGCCTCCGCGGAGAAGATCACGGTCGTGCCGAACGGCGTCGCCGACGTGTTCCGCCTGGAAGGACCCACTGCGGATGGAACGTACGTGCTCGCCGTCGCCACGCTCGAGCCTCGGAAGAACCTCGCGCGGGTGGTGGAGGCCGCCGCGCGGGCCGGAATCGAGCTACGCGTGGTCGGCGAGCGTGGTTGGGGCGGCGTCGACGTGCCCGGATGGGCGGGCCGCGTGTCAGACGAGAAGCTCGCGCGGCTCTACCGCGGCGCCCAGTGCCTCGTCTACGCGTCGCTCTATGAGGGGTTCGGCCTGCCTGTCGCAGAGGCGATGGCGTGCGGGACGCCTGTAGTCACGAGCGCGGGTGGGGCGACCGAGGAGACGGCAGGTGGGGCGGCGGTGCTCGTCGATCCACGAGATGTGTCGTCGATCGCTGCTGGCATCGTGCAAGCGGTCGCGCGCCGCGACGAGCTGCGCGCTCTCGGCATCGAACGTGCGCGGGCCTTCAGCTGGGAGCGCTCCGCGCGAGCGACTGCGGACGTCTATCGCGAGGTCGCTCGATGACGGCTCCCCTTGTCGTTCTCGACGCAGACGTGCTCGGCCGTCACCGAACCGGTGACGAGACGTACGTCGCCAACCTGCTCGCGCGGCTCGCAGAGGCGGCCGGCGACGATCTCCGCTTCGCGGCGTTGACGCGCTACCCAGAGCTCGTTCCGGCTGGCATCGAGCCCGTCCACCTTCCCGCACGCTCGCAGGAGCTCCGCATGGCCTGGTCGGTACCGCGCGCGCTCGCGCGGCTCAGACCGGCGCTTGCGCACTTTCAGCACGCGCTGCCTCTGCGACTCCGCGTTCCAGCGGTCGTCACGATCCACGACCTCTCGTTCGAGCGTGACTCCTCCGCGATGCCGCGCGTCGACCGACTCGTCTTCAAGCGGGTCGTGCCCCGCGCCGCGCGGACGGCCACCCGCGTCCTTGCCGTCTCCGAGCGGACGAAGCAGGATCTCGTCGAGCTCTATGACGTTCCGCCGGAGCGGATCGTGGTGACTCCGCACGGCGTCGATCCGCAGTTTTCCCCGGGTGACGACACGCCCGGCCGGTATCTCCTGTTCGTGGGCGCGATCCAGCAGCGGAAGAACCCGCTCGCCGCGGTGGCCGCCGCCGACGCCGTGGGGCTTCCGCTCGTCGTCGTCGGCCCCACGCGCGACGCCGCGCTTGCGGCCGAGCTGGACCGCGCCGGCGCAGACCTACGTGGCTACGTGTCGAACGAGGAGCTGGCCGAGCTCTACCGCGCCGCCGCCTGTCTCCTCATGCCGTCGCGTTACGAGGGCTTCGGCCTGCCGGTGCTGGAGGCGATGGCTTCGGGAACGCCTGTGGTCGCCACGCCAGACCCGGCGCTGCGCGAAGTCGTCGGCGACGCGGCGATCGTCGTCGAGCCCGAGCGTCTCGCCGACGGCGTCCGGAGCGCGATCGCCGAGCGGGAGCGGCTTCGGGCAGCAGGGATTGCACGCGCGCGGGAGTTCACGTGGGAGCGAACGGCGCAGCTGACCGTCGACGTCTACCGGGAGGTGCTCGCGGCGTGAAGGTGTCCGCAGTCGTCGTCTCGCACGGCCATCGGGAGGAGCTCGCGACGTCGCTTCCCGCACTCCTGCCGCAGGTGGACGAGGTGGTCGTGATCGCGAACATTCCCGGCTCCGAGCCCGAGGACCCGGCGATCGTACGGGTGCTCACCAACCCGGAGCCGAGGAGCTTTGCCGCCAACATCAACGCCGGCGTCGCCGCGACGAGCGGCGAGCTCGTGCTCGTCGCGAACCCGGATACCGTGGCCGAGCCCGGCGCGATCGAGGCGCTCCGCGCGTTCATGGCCGAGCGGCCGCGCTGCGGCGTCGCCGGCCCGCAGCTCACGGATCCGGATGGGTCATGGCAGCCCTCCCGGCGCCGCTTTCCGACCGTCCGCGGCACGATCGTCCGGCGCACGCCGCTCCGACGGCTGCGTCCGCCGCTCGAGCATCAGCGCGGGCACTACCTCCTCGACGAGCGGCCGACCGAGCCGGTCCCGGCCGACTGGATGCTCGGCGGCTTCCTCATGTTCCGCCGTGCGATGCTCGACGAGATCGGCGGCTTCGACGAGGGCTTCCGCATGTACGGCGAGGAGATCGATCTCTGCTACCGGGCCGCGAAGGCCGGCTGGGAGCGCTGGTACGTGCCGGCCGCCGTCGTGCGTCACCGGTGGGACGCGGCGACCGACAAGAGCTTCTTCACGCAGCGGACTCTCTGGCACTGGCGCGGCATCTTCCGCTTCGTCCGCAAGCATCCGGAACGACTCAAGGCCTTGTGAGCATGGACAAGTACGACGCGCAGGCCGCGAAGCTGGACAGACGATGCGTATGCCGACCCGGCGGGCTACCTCGCTCACCGTGCCGAGCTCGTCGTGTCGCTCGGCCCACCGCTCGTCGCCGGCGACACGGTGCTCGATCTCGCGTGCGGTGACGCCGGCCTCGCCGGGCCGCTTCTGGAGCGTGGCCTTCGCTATGTCGGCGTCGACCGCTCTCCCGCGATGGTCGAGGCGGCGCGGGGCCGCTTCGGGGAGCGGATCGAGATCGTCGAAGGAGACCTCAATGCGTACGAGCCCTCGCAGCCGGTGGCGTGCACGACGTGCTTTCGCGCCATCTACTACGCAGCGGATCGGCGCGCGTTCTTCTCTCGCGTGGCCGCGTTCACGGAGAAGAAGCTCGTCTTCGACCTCAACCCGCGCCAGTTCGCCGTCGAGGACGTCGTTCGCGATCTCGAGGCAGCCGGACTGACGCGCGTCGCGCTCCATCCGTTCTTCGCACCCCAGCGCGTCGGCCTTCCTCGACCGCTCGCGTCAGGCTTGCGCGCGCTGGAAGGCTCCGGCCCGGTCGCGCGCGCGCTCCTGCGCGTGCGCTTCAGCTATCTCGTCGCTGCCGCGCCGCGCTGAAAGAAGCGGTACGTGACGACAGCGCCGAGCTCACGCCGATCCGACTGACCCGGGTAGTCGGCCGGCGAGAACGTCGGGTCGATCGACACCTCGACCCTGAACGGCGGTCGCGGCGTCGGCATGACGAACGTCGCCTTCGAGCCCGAGTGGATCACCCAGCGTTGCGTTGCCGTCACCCGGCCGATGTGCGGCTGCTTGTCCTCTCCGCGGACGAGCGTGCCGACCTTGATCAGCACGCGGCCCGGCTTGTCCGGCCCGCCCCAGGTCTGCCGTGAGAGCGAGACGAGGACGTTGCCGCGTTGCCCGTTCTGCGTCGCGTACTGGTTGTAGGCGCTCTCGGCACCCATCCAGCCGTCGGTGAAGACGCCGGTCTGCGCGTGTGCGAGCCGGAGCGGGCCGTCGAGGCGATAGACCGTCCAGCGGCCCGACGCCGGTGGCCGCGCGACGACCGTCCCGTCCAGGTCGGTGCCGGGCTCGACGACGACGTAGCGCGCTCCCGGGTCGGGCGTGAGGCGCCCGTCCACGGCGATGAGGTCGGGAGTGAGCACGGGGCCGGGACCGGGGCGCCGTTCCGTCGAGGCTCCAGACGTTCTTCAGCGAGCGGTTCCAGAACTCCGTCAGCCAGATGCCGAGCGCGGCCCCGGGCTCGATGTTCTGGCCGAGATAGAGCGCGGGCTCTCCGCCTGTGATCTCGTCGAGCCACGTCGAGCGGCTTCGGGAAGTTGCGCGTGATCAGATCCCCCGAGTCGTTCGAGTACTTCGCGGCCGAGATCTGTCCGGTCAGCGTCCAGGACACGACGAGGACCGCGGTGGCGACGACGATCCCCGTGGCGAGGCGGGGCCTTCCGCGCAGGAGCCTCGGCGCGACGAGGAGGCACACGGCGACGACGAGCGTCACGATCAGCGCCCACTGCACCGCGTCGTCCGTGAACGCGAGATTGCGGTTCGACATCTGCGCGATTGCGAGGCCGAGCGCATCGGAGTAGGGGACGTTCTCGAGCGCGTACGGCGTCGTGACGAGGAGATACGCGACGAAGCCGACGGCCGCGGCCAGCGGCAGCCAGCGCAGGCGAGGGCGCTCGAGCCAGAGCGCCGTCCCGACCATGACGAGCGGCACGAGGTAGATGAGGTTCCGCTCGACGATCACCGTGCCGTAGGCCGTCGAGAGATACGAGGCCTTGACCGCCGTGTAGAGGCCGAAGGTGACGAGCGAGGCGGCGAACAGCGCGGTGAACGCTCGCAGCGCCGGCGTGCGCGGCTCGTCCTTCGGCCGCGCGAGGCCGGCGAGGGCAGCGACGACCGGAAGGACGCCGAGGCCGATCGTGAAGGCGCCTGCCGCCCACAGGCCGTACTCGATCATCCGGCCGCGGTAGTGGCCGGTGGCGATGAGCCAGCTCTGGGAGAAGTTGCCGGCCGCAGCCGAGAAGAAGACGAGAAAGCCCGTCGTGAGCACGACCGCCCCGATCCAGTCCCACGCCTTCCACGACTTCCACCACCGTGTCCCGGCCTCGCTCGTGAGGAAGTAGAAGAACAGCGCGAGCCCGAAGACAACCGGGATCACGGCGAGCTCGCCGCGCACGAGCGGCGCAACGAGCGAAGCGACGACGGCGCCGGCGATCCAACCACGCGTGCGATGCGCGATCGCGTTGGCGATGAGGAAGAAGCAGAGCGCCGCATACGGGTACGCGAGCGCCTCCTCGACGATCATCTGCGAGTACGCGAGGGCGGGAACGGCCGCCGTCGCCGCTGCCGCGAAGAGCGCTGCCGGCGGGCGGACGACCGTTCGGGCGAGGAAGTACGCGGGAAAGACGACCGCGGTCATCATGAACACGCCGAGGTAGCGCACGACGTCGTAGGCCTGCGCGGTCGAGCCGATCCACCACGCGGGAGCGGTGACGTATGTGTAGAGGCTCTCGAAGAAGTGCGGCTCGCCGCGTCTCGCCGCCTCGCCGGTGTCCGCGATGCTGCGCGCGAGCTGCGTCAGCTCGAGCTCGTCGGTGAAGAGCCACGGCGACGTGTGGTGCCAGGACTGCCACGCGTAGAGCGCGACGAGCCAGATGAAGATCGTCGCCAGCGGCAGCGCCGAGTACACCCGGTCGAGCCAGGTGCGTTCTGCCTGCGTGTCGTTCACTCCGCCGACGCCCCGAGGGCGACGACCGGATCGAGGTCGAGCTCCCGTCGCACGAATCTGCAGGGTACTCCCGCATCGGCGCATGCCGTCACGACACCGTCCAGGCGCTCACGAGGCGCATTCGGGATCGTCACGAGCACGAGGTCGGGCTGTGTGATCGCGAGGATGCGCTCGATCTCGTCGAGCCCGCCGAGAACGGAGACACCCTGCATCCGGCGCCCGCGAAGCCGCCGGTCGTCGTCGACGAAGCCGACCACGTGCTCTCCGGCCGTCTCGCGGAGCTCGCGCAGCGTGCTGCGCCCGCTTCGTCCGGCTCCAACGAGGAGCGTGCGCCGACGACCCTGGCGGTCGACGAAGGTCGCATGCGCGCGGAACAGCGCTCGTTCCGCAAATCGCGATCCACCGACGAGCACGACGCAGATCAGCGCGTCGACGGCGTAGATCCTCGCCGGGAAGTCTCCGAACGGCCCGCTCGAGAACCAAACGATCCCGACGGCGAGCAGCTCGGAGACGATGACGGCGAGCACGATCGCCAGTCCTTCGTGTGCGCCCGCGAAGCGCCACACGCCGCTGTAGAGGCCGGCGGGGATGAACGTGAGGTAACGGCAGGCGAGGATCACCGGCAGCGAAACGACGAAGATGTGCTTCTCGTAGTCGGTGCCGCTTCCCTGGACGAAGAGGAGGTACGCGGCCGCGAACGACGCCGAGATGAGCGCGAAGTCGACGAGCACCTGGACGAGCCGTCGTGGCGAGAGCAGCACGCGGCTGAGCCGCACGGGTTTGCCCGTCGGCCGACGGCCCGGACTCGTCGATGTCCGTGAGGAAGCCGGCGAGTTGTACGAGCAGCGCGAACGTCACGAGGACACCGACGACCGTCACCCACCCGTTGTCGAGTCCGCTGTACGCGAGGCTCGTCGCGCCCAGCCCGGCGGCGATCGCGGCCAGCAGCACGACGGTTCCCTTCTCCGAGATGCCGCTGCGGACGAGCCGGTGTGACGTGTGGTCCTGGCCACCCTGGTGGACGGGGCGACCCTCGACGAGCCGGACTGCGGTCACGAGCGCGGTGTCGAGGATCGGCACCGCCAGGACGAGGAGCGGCAGGATGAGGGTGGCGACCGTCGTCTCGGCGACCTTCCACGAGGTGAGCAGCCCGAGGGAAGCGAGCGTCAGCCCGATCACCTGGCTTCCCGAGTCGCCCATGAACACCGCCGCCGGCTTGCGCGGTCGGAAGTTGAACGGGAGAAAGCCCGCGACGGCAAGCGCGAGCGAGAGCGACGCGACGAGCAGGAGGTCGTCGGAGTGGATGGTGACCGGCGTCGATCGCGAAGAACGAGGCGGCGACGATCGCGAGCGTGCCCGCCAGCCCGTCCATGTTGTCGAGGAGGTTGAACGCGTTCGTCATCGCCACGAGCCAGAAGATCCCGAGGGCCGTTGCGGCTACGCCGTTGGAGACGATCTCGACGCGGAGGCCCGACGCGACGACGACGATGGCCGCCGCGACTTGCGCTCGCAAGCTTCGCGAGCGGCGGCAGCGAGCGAAGGTCGTCGAGGAGCCCGAAGCAGAAGACGATCGACGCCCCGCCGAGGATGCCCGCGATCTCCCACGTCGGATCGACGGCTCCGACGGCGAGGCACGCGGCGATGCCCGCGACGAGACCGAGGTAGATCCCGATCCCGCCGAAGGAGGGGGTCTCCGCGTCGTGCCAGCGGTCACCCGACGGCGTCGCCACGATACGACGGCCGAGCGTCGTGCGCAGGAGCGCCCAGATCGTGAGCGCGGCAACGGGAAGCGCGACGATTGCGGCGACGGCGCTCATGGCGCGAACGGTAGAGAGCGGCTGTTAAGCAGGTGTGTAGGCCGTCCTTTCCTGTACAGAGTACGTCGTGGCCTCGTGACGATTCCGCTTCTCGACATCCTTCGCTGCCCCGTCTGCCGCGGCTCGCTCGCCGACGAAGGACGACAGCTGCGGTGCGGTCGTTGCGGCGGGACGTATCCCATCGAGGACGGGATCCCGCGCATGCTCGACGATCGGTTGCCCGGCATTCAGGAGAAGCGCCGTGAGGCCGACGGCTGGCCCGCGATGGCCCGTGCGCAGGGTTGGTACGAGCGCGACGACGAGATCGACAGCCACCTGCCGTACCTCAACCGTGACCTTGGCTGGGACGACAAGAACTGGCGCGCGACCGAGCACTCCTTCACGCTGCTGCTCGACCGGCACGCGCGACCGGGGATGCGCGTGCTCGAGGTCGGTGCGGCGAAGGCGTGGGCCGCGCAGCATCTCGTCCCCCTCGGCTGCGAGTACGTCGCGGTCGACATCCTCGCCGACCCTGTCATCGGCCTCGGCCGCGGCGCGTTCTTCGAGGAGCGCGCTGGACCGTTCGCGCGCGTCCAGGCCGACGGCGAGCATCTCCCCTTTGCGGACGGGGCGTTCGATCTCACGTACTGCGTCGCCGCGCTCCACCACGCGCTCGACCTCGGGGCGATGGTGCGGGAGATGGCACGCGTCACACGGCGCGGCGGGTGGGTGTGTGCGCTGAACGAGGGGACGCGCGCGGTCGGCACCTCGGGCGACGTGCCGGATCAGGAGGAGGAGAAGGGCTTCGGCATCAACGAGCACGTCCACACGCTGTACGCGTATCTCTGGGCCTTCGCGCGCGCGGGTCTCGTCGTGCGTCGCGTCGAGCAGGCCGAGGGCTACGACGAGCTCGCGGGCCGGCGCATCGCCGGGCGGCTCCTGCGGCTGCCCGGCGTGGGACGAAGCGCCGCGACGTGGTTCTCGCAGACGTGCCACGGCTACTCGGGCGTGAGCCTCTATGCCAGGAGACCGGGGGCCTAGACTCACCGTGATGGCCGTCTACACCGACGTCGTGCGATACCGGGAGCTGTTCGGCAGCCTCTTCCGCCGCGACCTTCAGGCGCGCTACAAGGGGACGGTCTTCGGCGTGGCGTGGTCGCTCGCCAACCCGCTGCTGCTGATGGCGATCTACGTCCTCGTCTTCTCGCTGCTCTGGAAGGTGACGACGATCGACCACTACCCGCTCTTCCTGCTTTGCGGGCTCGCGGTCTGGATCTTCTTCTCGTCGTCGCTGACCGGTGCCTCGCGGTCGATGATCGACTACGCCGAGCTGATCAAGAAGGTGCGCTTCCCCCGCCAGCTCGTCGCGCTGTCGGTCGTCGCGACGCAGCTCGTGCCGTTCGGAGCGATGCTCGCCGGGCTGATCGTCGTCGACGCGATCGTTCTGCCCGAGACACGAGACACGGTGCTGCTGTCGATCCCGATCGCGGCGGGCATCGTCCTCCTCACCGCCGGGCTGTCGCTTGCCGTCGCCTCGGCGAACGTCATCTTCCGCGACGTCGAGCACCTGCTCACGGCTCTGCTCCTGCCGTGGTTCTTCCTCACGCCGATCCTCTACTCGCTCGAGGAGCTGCCCGGTGGTTTCGACGACCACGAGACGCTCGTCGAGGTTCTCCACTGGGCGAACCCGCTGACGCCGCCGATCTACGCGCTCCGGGCGCCGCTCTTCTACGGCGAGCTGCCGGCGGCGTCGGACGTGATCTACCTCGTCGTCGCAGCAGGGTTGTCGCTCGTGCTCGGCGCCTTCGTCTTCGGTCGCATCAACGACCGGATCGCGGTCGAGCTCTAGCCGACGGTCAGTACGAGCGACGCGTCGTAGAGCCACGGCTCGTCGTCGGGCGGGCGGAAGGCCGGCAGCCCCTCGACGTCCTCGAGCCGCTCTGGCTCGATGCCGTGCAGGACTGATGGGCAGAGCAGCGCGTGCGCGAAGCCGGGGACGCGCCCCGGGCCGGGCGTCCACGGGCCGAATGTCTTCCGCTGGGTGCGCGGCGCATCGATCGCGCCCGCTACGACGGCGTATCCCTCGGCGTGGAGCGCGAGCACCTTTGCATCCCATTCAGGCGTGGACGATGGTGCGTGCACGGTCGCGACCGAACGGAGGTCGGCAGCGGCGACTCGTGGCTCGACGTCGACATCCGCGCGCGGCGCATCACCGCCGAGCTCGCCGAACCACGCCCGATGCTCGGCGACGAGATCGAGGGCGAAGCCGTAGCGGCCGGGCGGAAGCGGTGCACGGACGGTCATCTCGACGACGGTTGTCCGCCAGGCTCGACGACCGCGCTGAACGGCGTGCGGATGCCGTCCCAGACGATCGCGTTGCCTCGCTCGTCGAGCCAGTGGTAGGAGGCGGCAATGTCCTCTCGCCAGGCGGCCGAGCCCACGTTCTCGATCTCGACGCGCGCGGTGCCGAGGGCGCCTGCTCGTGGCGGGTCGAGGGCCCACGACACCCAGCGTGCTACGAGCGGCCCGGGCACGCACGCAGTCTAAGCCTGGCTCTTTCGGCCGTGGCCCAGCGCGAACCCGGGGACTGTCCCCGATGGGCGGAACGGACAGGTCGAAGAGGGCTAGGCTTGATCGATGGAGCCGCTTCTCGTGCGGGCTTGCCGCCGCGACGATGTCGAGCGGACGCCGGTATGGTTCATGCGTCAGGCTGGCCGGTCGCTCCCGGAGTATCGGCGACTGCGCGAGAGCCACGGCTTCTTCGACATCGCCGAAACGCCTGACCTCTGCGCCGAGGTCACGCTCCAGCCCGTCCACCGGCACGACGTCGATGCCGCGGTCCTCTTCGCGGACATCGTGACGCCCGTAATCGGGATGGGAGCGCCGATTGAGCTCGTTGAGGGTGTTGGGCCGGTGATCGACCCGCCACTTCGCAGCACTGCGGAGATCGCGAAGCTCCGCGTGCCGCAGCCCGAGGAGGCGTTCGCGCCCGTGCTCGAGGCGATCGGGATCGTGCGCGCGGCCCTCCCCGAGGAGAAGGCGCTCGTCGGCTTCTGCGGCGGCCCGTTCACGGTCGCCTGCTACCTCGTCGAGGGACGGGGAAGCCGGGACTTCCTGAACGCGAAAGCCCTCATGCTCCGCGAGCCGGCGACCTGGCACGCGCTGCTCGAACGCCTGACGGAGACCTTCGGCGCCTATGTCGCGGCGCAGGCATCGGCGGGAGCCGACGCGATCCAGCTCTTCGATTCGTGGGCGGGGATCCTGTCACCGCGCGACTACGAGGAGTTCGCGGCGCCGTATGCGCAGCGGGTCCTCGCGGCCGCGGGCGTGCCAACGATCCACTTCGGGACGGGGACCGGCGGGCTGCTGTCGCACATGCGCGAGGCCGGCGGCGACGTCATCGGCCTCGACTGGCGGGTCGACCTCGACCGCGGCGTGGGCGGCAGTCGGCCTCGACCGAGGCGTCCAGGGCAACCTCGACCCGGCGACGCTGCTTGGACCTTGGGAGCGCATCGCCGCCGCCGCGCAGGACGTCCTCGACCGCGCAGCGGGCCGCCGGGGGCACATCTTCAACCTCGGCCACGGTGTGCTGCCGGGAACGGATCCCGACGTGCTCACCCGCTTGACGGCGTTCGTCAAGGAGCGAACGACGTGACCGGGCAGAGTGGCGGTCGTCCTGATGGCGTACGGCAGCCCGGACACGCTTGCGGACGTTCCGGCGTACTACGCGGACATCCGCGGCGGCCGGCCGATCAGCTCCCGATCGGCTCGACGAGCTGACCGACCGCTATCGCCGGCTCGGCATCGAGGACGAGAACCCGTTGAACGCGATCACCGAGGAGACGCGCGCCGCGCTCGAGGCCACGCTCGGCGCCCCGGTGTTCACGGGGATGAAGCACTGGACGCCGCGTGTCGCCGCGGCGGCTGAGCAGGCGGTCGCCTCGGGAGCGGAGCTCGTCGTCGGGCTCGTCCTCGCCCCGCACTACTCGCGCGGCTCGATCGCGGGCTACCGGCAGCAGCTGGAGGAGGGACTGGCGGGCCGCGCGGAGCTCGCGTTCGTCGAAAGCTGGCACGACCATCCGGGATTCGTTTCGTTTCTCGCCGATCGGATCCGCGGAACGGACGCGCACGTCGTCTTCACGGCCCACTCGCTTCCGGCGCGCATCCTCGACGGCGGGCGACCCGTACGAGGAGCAGCTCCTCGAGACGTCGCGCCTCGTGGCCGCCGAGGCGGGCGCCGCCGACTGGTCCTTCTCGTATCAGTCCGAGTCCGCGACCGGGGAGCCGTGGCTCCAGCCGGACATCCTCGACCACCTCGCCGACCTCGGGCAGCAGGGTGTCCGCACGGTCCTCGTCTGCCCGGTCGGGTTCGTCTCGGACCATCTCGAGATCCGCTGGGACATCGACGTCGAGGCCGCCGGCCGTGCCCGTGAGCTCGGCCTCGAGCTGTCGCGCATCGCGATGCCCAACGCCGATCCCGCCTTTGTCGACGTGCTCGCCTCGATCGTCCGCACGGCAGCCGCGGTACCGTCTGCCGGGTGATGGCGACGCGGCCAGGCGAGATCGCGATCGAGAGCGCCGGTCGCCGCTTCCGCGTCTACCCGCAGCCCGTCCGCACCCTGAAGGAGCTCCTCCTGGCGCGCCGCTCGGCGCGCGGCACCGTCGTCGAGGCGCTGAGCGGCGTGTCGATCCACGTCGAGCCGGGTGAGGCGGTCGGGCTCATCGGCCGCAACGGCTCGGGCAAGACCACGCTCCTCCGGCTGATCGCCGGGATCATGAAGCCGACCGACGGACGGGTCGAGGTCGGGGGCCGGGTCGGCTCCCTCCTCGAGCTCGGCGCGGGGTTCCATCCGGAGTTCACCGGCCGGGAGAACGTCTATCTCAACGGCGCCATCCTGGGGCTGAAGCGGGAGGCGATCGATCGTCACATGGACGAGATCGTCTCCTTCGCCGAGCTCGAGCGGTTCATCGACGTCCCCGTGCGGACGTACTCGTCGGGGATGTACATGCGGCTCGGCTTTGCCGTCGCCGCGCACCTCGAGGTCGACGTCCTCCTGCTCGACGAGGTATTCGCCGTCGGAGACGAGGAGTTCCAGAGGAAGTGCTTCGGCAAGATCTTCGAGTTCAAGCAGCGCGGTGGGACGATCGTCTTCGTGTCGCACGACGCAGCCGCTGTGGAGCGGCTGTGCCCGCGCGCCGTTCTCCTCCGCGGCGGCCGGGTCGAGTTCGACGGCCCGACGCGCGAGGCGGTGACGCAGTACCACCGCCTGCTCGCGGACGAGCGGGATCCGGACGAGCGCGGTGCCGGACTGAGCGAGTACGGCAGCGGGGAGTGCCGCATCGCCGAGGTGCGGCTGCTCGGGCCGGGTGACGAGGAGCGTCTTCAGTTCCTTCCGGGCGAGCCGCTCTCGGTACGGCTCCGGGTCGCCGGCGGCGAGGCGCTCGAGCCGCCGACCCTGTCGTGGGAGCTGCGGGACGAGGCGGGGCTCGTTCTCGCCGCCGGGAGCGAGCCGACGGCCGCCATCGGCTGGCGCAAGGGCGACGCCGAACAGCGGTTCCGCTTCGACGTCCCGAGCCTGCCGCTCGCGGACGGCCGCTTTCGCATGCGCTTCGAGCTCGGCGCGCCCGACGGCAGCCGGCTCTACCACTGGCTCGACGACGCGGTGCGCTTCGTCGTCTACCCCGCCGACGGCGCCGCCGGCGTCGTCCGGCTCGACGGGACGTGGTCCGCCGATGACGCCGCCGCTGGTACAACAGACAGTCGATGAGCTATCGCACGTGCCCGAACTGGCCGGATCTGATGGAGATCGCGGCAGACCTCCAGTTCAAGCACTACTCCGTCTCGGAGGCCCAGCTTCCCGGAGACGCGCTCGTCTCGCTCGACCCCGCGACGCTCGATACGGTCGAGATCTGTTGCGATCTCGACCGCCACGTCTACTACGCCGCGCACACCGCCACGGAGGTGGTGGAGGCGCTGAAGGCATCCCACTGGTTCGAGTTGAGCGAGTGGACGACGACCGGCCCGGGCACCGAGGGCGGTCTCTAGGAACTAGCCGCGGAGTGCCGCCCGCATGAGACGCGTTGTGGTGCTCTCGGGCGGGGTCGGTGGTGCCAAGCTCGTCCGTGGCATCGCCGCCGCGACCGACCCGGCGGGCGTCACGGTGATCGGGAACGTCGGCGACGACGACGAGATCTTCGGGCTCCACATCTCGCCCGATCTCGACAGCGTCCTCTATGCGCTGGCAGGCGTCGGTGACGAGGAGCGCGGCTGGGGCCGCGGCGACGAGTCGTGGCGGGCGATGGACGAGCTCGCGCGACTCGGTGGCGATGCGTGGTTCAGGCTCGGCGACCTCGATCTCGGCGTCCACCTCCTCCGCACTGCTGCCCTCCGTCGCGGCGAGCCGCTCTCGGCGGTGACGGCGCATCTCGTCGACGCATTCGGCGTCCCTGTGACGCTCGTCCCCGCGACGGACGATCGGCTTCGGACCTGGATCGAGACGCCGACCGGCTCGCTTCCGTTTCAGGAGTGGTTCGTCCGCCGGCGCCACGAGGACGACGTCGACCGTGTGTGGTTCGAGGGCGAGGAGACCGCCACGCCCGCTCCCGGGGTCCTCGAGGCGCTCGAGGAAGCCGAGCTCGTCGTGATCGCGCCGAGCAATCCGTTCATCTCGATCTGGCCGATCCTCGCCGTGGCTGAGATCCGCGCCGCGCTCGAGCGCCGGCGCGTGCCGTGCGTGGCGGTGAGCCCGATCGTCGGCGGCCGGGCCGTCAAGGGGCCTGCCGACCGCATGCTCGAACGGCTGGCAGGGGGCACGAGCCCCGCCCGCGTTGCGACCTGCTACCAGGGGCTCGTGGACGTGCTCGTGATCGACGCGTCCGACGCGGCCGGCGCCGGAGACGTCGAAGGGGCCCACGTCGTCTCGGCCGAAACGCTCATGCACGACGCCACTGCCGCGCGGTCGCTCGCGGAGGTCGTCCTCGGCTGTGCCTGAGCTCCGCGTCCTACCCGTCGAGGGCCTGCCCGAGATCCGTGAGGACGACGACCTCGCTGCTCTCGTCGCCGACCGCGCGACGCTCGAGCCGGGCGACGTTCTCGTCGTGTCGCAGAAGGCCGTTTCGAAGGCGGAAGGACGAGTGATCGCCCTGGCTGACGTCGAGGCGTCCGACGAGGCGCGAGCCCTGGCTGCGGGGCAGGATGCCCGCCGGCTCGAGGTGATCCTCCGCGAGGCTGCTCGCATCGTGCGGACGCGTGCTCCGCTCGTGATCGCGGAGACCCAACACGGCTTCGTGTGCGCGTCCGCGGGCGTCGATGCGTCGAACGCGCCTGAGCCGGGAACCGTCGTCCTGCTGCCGATCGATCCGGACGCGTCGGCGGCACGGATCCGCGAAGGGCTGCTCGAGCTGACCGGCGTCGAGGTCGGCGTGATCGTGAGCGACTCGTTCGGACGGCCGTTTCGGACGGGCATCGTCGACGTCGCGATCGGCGTTGCCGGCATCACGCCGCTCGTCGACTGGCGCGGCCAGGTCGACGCCGCAGGCCACGTCCTCGAGACGACCGTCGTTGCGGTCGCCGACGAGATCGCGTCTGCGGCCGAGCTCGTGATGGGGAAGCTCGCCGGCGTCCCCGCGGCGATCGTCCGCGGACTCGACGTTGCCGGTAGCAGGCAACGCACGAGACCTCGTGATGCCGAGCGACCGCGATCTCTTTCGGTAAAGCTTCGTCTGCTTGTCTCAAGCGGCGTCCGCTCGGTGCCGATATCGGAGTCGTGGCGGCGCCAGAGCGTTCCCCTGCCCCGGTACGGGCTCATCCGAACGGAAGCTCGCGGCACGCCGACGCGCTCGTCGAGTCCTACCGGAGGCTCGCGGAGGTCTTCCACCACGTCCTTTCGGAGCAGAGCCTCGACACGCTGCTCGACCGGATCGCCGACACGCTCGCCGAGCTGATCCCGTACGACGCGCTTCACATCTACGAGGCTGACCAGAGTCGCCGCGAGTTGATCCCCGTGTTCGCCCGGTCGGACTGGGAGAACGAGATCATGCGCACCCGGCCCGCGTTCGGCCAGGGCATCACCGGCTGGGCGGTGGACAAGCGCGAGCCCGTGCTCGCCAACGACGCCCACCTCGACTCGCGCGTGGCGTTCATTCCGGGGACACCGGCCGAGCCCGAGGCTCTCATCTCGATCCCGCTCATCGCGCGCGGCTCCCTCAAGGGGGCGCTCAACGTGTACCGCGTGGGCGAGGGAGCGTCTTTCGCCGAGGACGAGTTCGAGCTCGCGAAGTGGTTCGGCGATGCCGCCGCGCTCGCGCTCGACAACGCGCAGGTGCGCGCCCGCCTCGAGCACCAGGCGCAGACCGACTCGCTCACCGGTCTCTACAACCACCGCAACTTCCACGAGCGGCTGCGCGCCGAGCTGACGCGTGCAAGCCGTGCCCGGGACTCCGTTGCTCTGCTCATGTTCGACCTCGACGACTTCAAGCGCGTCAACGACATCTGCGGCCACGCGGTCGGAGACGAGATCCTCGTCGGGCTGGCGGAGCTGACCGTCGGGCTCGTGCGCACGAGCGATGTCGTCTGCCGCATCGGCGGCGAGGAGTTCGCGGTGATCATGCCCTCATGCAACGCGGGTGACGCGCTCGGCCTCGCGCGCAGGCTCACCGAGCGTCTCGAGTCGCGTCCCGTCGACGCCGCCGGCGACATCACGCTCTCCGTCGGCATTGCGCACGGGCCAGAGCATGCGGGCAACCCGCGCGAGCTCGTCGACTGCGCCGAGGCGGCGATGATGGCGGCGAAGGCGCGCGGCGGAAACCGGATCGTCATCTACACCGACGACGCCGGCGAGCGGCCCGAGGGGTACGAGCCCGGTCGCGACGTCCGCTCGATGGCGCACATGAAGATGCTCCAGAGCGTCGCCGGCCGCTTCAACCGGCTCAACACGGTGAACGAGCTCGCCGAGGCGATCGTCTGCAGAGCTCCGCGGGCTGATCGACTACCACTCGTGCCGCGTCTACCTCGTCGAGGACGGCGAGGTCGTCCCGGTCGCCGTCAAGGGCGATGGTGTCACCGAGGAGCAGCAGGTGCAGGCGCTGCGGATCGAGCTCGGTGTCGGCATCACGGGCTACGTCGCGGGCACGGGACGCTCGGTGCTCGCCGCCAATGCGCTGGACTGCGACTTCGCGATCCAGATCCCGGGCACCGAGACGGTGGACGAGTCGGTGATCGCCGTGCCGCTCCGGTACGGGTCCCGCGTCACGGGCGTCGTCTTCCTGTCGAAGCTCGGCGTCGGGCAGTTCGACGAGAGCGATCTCCGCCTGCTCGAGGTGCTCGCCGGATACGCCGCCGTCTCGCTCGAGAACGCGCGCCTGTACGAGAGCCTCAGGCTCGAGGCCGACCACGCCAAGGCGTGGCTCGAGTTCGCGGACGCACTGTCGGAGGCCGAATCTCCTGAGGAGCTCGCGAACGAGATCGTAAGGGCCACCGGCCACTTGCTCGAAGCCGGGGTCGCGTCACTCTGGCTCGAGGACCGTCCGTCCGGCGACTTCGTCCGCTCCGCCCGCTACGGCTGCTGGGACGACGCGATCGAGGAGAAGCTCCGCGGCATGCGCCTCCCGTACCTTGCCGCCGAGGCGCTGCTCGAGACCACCGCCAGCCCGCGTGTCATCGATGCCAGTGAGCTCGCAGAGCTGTATCGGATCCCCGAGTTCGCCACGCTCGGGCCGGTCGCGATCGCGCCTCTGCCGGCAGGTCACGGGGTGAGAGGCTGGCTGGTGGTCGGCCTGCCGACGGCCGGTCTGAGCGGCTTCAACGGCGAGCGGATGCGCCTGCTCGAGGGGCTCGCGTACCGCGCTGCGATGGCTCTCCAGAAGGCCCGGCTCACGCGGCACCAGAAGCAGAGCGTGGAGATCGCGGACGCACTGCTCGGCTACGCGCGGGCGCTGGCCAGGGCTGCCGACGGCGACATCGAGGACTGCATCGTGCGACTTGCGGTGGACATCCTCGACGCCAACGACGTCTCGCTTTGGCTTCAGAGCGCGCCGGGCGAACCGCTCGCACCCGTGGCGGTCTCGGGCATGGACGCCGACGACCGAAAGCGGCTCTTCACCGCCAGCTTCCCCGCAGAGGTCGCCGCGCCGTTCTCCGAGCGGCCTGAGCCGTTCGTCCTCACCGCGGAGCAGTACTTCTCGATCCCCGGGACATCCGAGATCGCAAACGGGGCGGATGTCGCGGTGGCGCCGTTTCCTCTCGACGGCGGCCGCATGGGATTCCTCGTCGCAGGCGCACGGCCCGGCGAGACCTTTGACGAGCTCACGCTGAAGACGCTGGCCGGCCTCGCCGATCAGGCGACGCTCGCAATCGCGCGCGCCTAGCTGTGTCGCAGCTTCGGCACGACGTCGGCGGTGAACTGCTCGAGGAAGCGGCGCTGGTCCGCGCCCGGCGCGTGGAAGACGAGGTGCGTGAAGCCGAGCGCCGTGTAGTCGCCGACTCGCTCTGCGACCTCGTCGGGGTCGGTGGAGACGATGAAGCGCGTATGGGCGCGATCGGCGGCGGCATCGGCGAGCCGCTCCATCTCGACCGGATCCTCGACGCCGGACTTCTCCTCTGTTGTGAGCGCTAGCGCCGCCCACCAGCGGCACGCCTCGCGCGCGTACTCCGCGTCGTGGTCGTATGACACCTTGATCTCGATCATGCGGACGATCGCCGCCGGGTCGCGGCCCGCGGCGGTGGCGCCTTCCTCGACGGCATCGAGCAGCTCGCGATAGAGCTCCGGCTTCTTCCCACTCGTGCAGATGAAGCCGTCGCCGAGCCGGCCGGCGAGCTTGGCGGCGAGCGGCCCAGAGGCGGCCATGAAGACGGGGATCGGCTCGGCGGGGCGGTCGTAGACGGTCGCGCGCTCCGTCCGGTAGTGCTCGCCCTCGAAGGTCACGCGCTCCTCCGTCCAGAGCTTCCGCATCAGCTCGATCGACTCGGCGAGTCGCGCGCGGCGCTCCTTGGCGGGCGGCCAGTCCGCGCCGGTTGGCGGCGTCTCGTTCATCGCCTCGCCCGTGCCGACACCGAGGAAGATGCGGCCCGGGGTCAGGCACCCGAGCGTCGCAAAGGCCTGCGCGACGACGGACGGGTGGTAGCGCAGGGTGGGCGTGAGCACGCTCGTGCCGAGCAGCGCGCGCTGCGTGCGCTGTCCGAGGGCGCCGAGCCACGGGAGCACGGCCGGGCTGTGGCCCCCCTGGTGCCGCCAGGGCTGGAAGTGATCGGAGACCGCGATGCAGTCGAGGCCGAGCTCCTCCGCGCGCACCGAGAGCTCGAGCAGCTCGGCCGGCGCGAACTGCTCCGCCGACGCCTTGTAGCCGAGTCTAGCGGCGCCACGCGGCGAGATCCTCGGGCGTGTCGACGTCGAAGGCGAGGCCCGGTAGGTCTACGAGCACGGCGTCGAGGCCCGCAGCGCGTGCGGCCTCCGCGTGGACGGCGGAGCTGTTCTCGGCGCCGAAGCGGGTCGCGACGGCGCCTGGCGGCCGCATCGCGACGCCGTTCGTGCCGTTGTCGCGCGCGCGGGCGATCGCGAGCCCGCGCTCGGGCGTCGCGGCGACGAGCGCGCGCACCTCGTCGGGCTCCAGCAGCGGGAGGTCGCCGGCGATCACCGCCACCACGTCCTCGTCCACGACGAGCGCCATCGCCGCAGCGAGGGCCTCGTTCCAGGGCGCGTGGCCGTCGTCGAACCGCGGCACGCCGTTGAGCGACAGCGGCTCCGCGGAGACGACCGTCACCGGGCCGACCCCAGCCTCCTGCACGACTCGGAGTACGTGGTCGAGGAGCTCGCGCATCAGATCGGCCCGCTCGGCGGGAGACAGCGCGCCCGCGAGACGGCTCTTCGCGTCGTCGAGCCGCTTGACGGGAACAAGCACGTGCGCATCCACGCTGCGTATTCTCACAGCGTGGTCGCGAGAGACGACGCGCATGCCCTTGCTGCCTTGCCGGCGAGCGAGTTGCTCGGTGAGGCGCAGACGCTCCGCGAGGAGGGTTGGGGCACGCTCGTCACGTATTCGCCAAAGGTCTTCATCCCGCTGACGAAGCTCTGCCGGGACGTCTGCCACTACTGCACGTTCGCCGCTCCTCCGCGAAAGGGAGAGCGTGCGTACATGTCGGCCGAGGAGGTGCTCGACGTCGCGCGCGCGGGTGCCGCCGCCGGTTGCCGCGAGGCGCTCTTCACGCTCGGCGACAAGCCCGAGCGTCGCTACCGGGCGGCGCGTGAGGAGCTCGCCGCGCTTGGCTGCGAGACGACGATCGAGTACCTCGTGCGCATGTGCCGGCTGGTGCTCGAGGAGACCGGTCTCCTCCCGCACGCGAATCCCGGGGTCATGTCGCGCGAGGAGCTCGCCGCGCTGCGCGAGGTCACCGCCTCGCAGGGGATCATGCTCGAGACCGCCTCCGACCGATTGTCGGAGCGCGGTGGGCCGCACTTCGGATCGCCGGACAAGCGCCCGGCCGTGCGACTCGAGACGCTGGCGCTCGCTGGCGAGCTGCGCATCCCGTTCACGTCGGGGATCCTCATCGGGATCGGTGAGAGCGCGCGCGGAGCGGATCGACGCGCTGCTCGCGCTCCGCGACCTCCAGGAGCAGCACGGCCACATCCAGGAGGTGATCGTCCAGAACTTCCGGGCGAAGCCGGACACGCTGATGGCCGCCGCGCCGGAGCCGTCGTTCGACGAGCTGCTCTGGACGGCCGCCGCCGCGCGCGTCGTGCTCGGCGCGGCGATGAGCATCCAGGTGCCGCCGAATCTCTCGTACGACGACTTCCCCCGGCTGCTCGACGCGGGCATCAACGACTGGGGCGGTGTCTCGCCGGTGACGATCGACCACGTCAACCCCGAGGCGCCGTGGCCCGAGCTCGAGCGGCTCGGAAGCGCGACGCGCGACGCGGGCTTCGAGCTCGCCGCGCGACTCCCCGTCTACCCGGCGTACGTCGACGGCGCGTGGCTCGACCCGGGCGTGATGCCGCACGTCCTTCGCGCGGCGGACGCTGTCGGTCTGGCTCGCGAGGGGGAGTGGACGCCGGGAGCGGAGATGCCGATCCCGTTCGTCCCGCGCGACGCGCTGCCGGTCGACACGCGCGACGAGCTGGGTCTCGACGAGATCGAGCGGCTCTTCCGCGCGCGCGGCTCCGAGCGCGACCGGGTCTTCGCGGCCGCCGACCGCCTGCGGCGCGAGGTGAACGGCGACGCCGTCACGTATGTCGTCACGCGGAACATCCAGTACACGAACGTCTGCTACTTCAAGTGCGGCTTCTGCGCGTTCTCGAAAGGCAAGCTCGCCGAGAACCTTCGCGGGCCTGCCTATCTGACACCTCTTGTCGAGATTGTCCGCCGGGTCGAAGAGGCGTGGGAGCGTGGCGCCGTCGAGGTGTGTCTCCAGGGCGGTATCCACCCGGCCTTCGACGGCGACTACTACCTCTCAGTCGTGCGGGCGATCAAGGACGCCGTGCCCGGCATCCACGTCCATGCCTTCTCCGCGCTCGAGATCTGGCAGGGCGCGGCGACGCTCGGGCTCTCGCTCGAGGACTACCTCGAGCGGTTGCGCGACGAGGGGCTCTCGTCGCTGCCGGGGACGGCCGCGGAGGTGCTCGACGACGACGTCCGGCGTGTCATCTGCCCCGACAAGGTGACGACCGATCAGTGGCTCGAAGTCCACGACACGGCTCATCGACTCGGCCTCGGCTCGAACAACACGATCATGTTCGGCCACGTCGACGGCCCGGTGAACTGGGCGCGACACATCCTGCGCGTACGGGAGCAGCAACGCGCCTCCGGCGGCTTCACGGAGTTCGTCCCGCTCCCGTTCGTCCACATGGAGGCGCCGATGTACCTCAAGGGGCTCGCGCGCCGCGGCCCGACGTTCGGCGAGTTCCTCCTCATGCACGCGGTCGGGCGGCTCGCGCTCCACCCGTGGATCACGAACGTCCAGGTGTCGTGGGTCAAGGCGGGACCGGACGGCGTGGCGGCCGCGCTGCGGGCGGGCGTCAACGACCTCGGCGGGACGCTGATGAACGAGTCGATCTCGCGCGCGGCCGGCGCGGGCTTCGGCCAGGAGATGCCGCCCGAGCGAATGGAGGAGATGATCCGCGCCGCCGGCCGCGTGCCGAAGCAGCGGACGACGACGTACGGCGAGCCCGACCTCGAGCGTGTCGCTGCATCGTTCGATGCCGCGCCTCTCGCGGAGCCGTTCAACCCACCGGTCGACACGAGCGACCTCCGCCGGCCGGAGGTTCTGGTGCGGCCCGGGCTGGCCGCCAGGCGCTTCTAGAGAAGCTCGCGGCGCAGGGCCTCGATACAGAGCATCCCCATCGCCTCGCGCGCGTCGTGCGTCGCCGACGCGAGGTGCGGGACGAGGATGACGTTGTCGAGCGCAACGAGCGCGCTCTCGATGGCCGGCTCACGCTCGAACACGTCGAGCGCCGCACCCGCGATCTCGCGCCCTGCGAGCGCGCGCGCCAGCGCGGCCTCGTCAACGACCGGCCCGCGGCTCGTGTTGACGAGGTACGCGCCGGGCTTCATGCGTGCCAGCTCCGGCGCCCCGATCAAGTGCCGCGTCTGCTCAGTCAACGGCACGTGGAGCGAGACGATGTCCGCCACCGCGAGCAGCTCGTCGAGTGGGAGCTCCCCGGCATGGACGACGTGCATGCCGTGGGCCTCGGCAAGCCCGCCGACTGCCTGGCCGATGCGGCCGTAGCCGACGATGCCGAGCGTCAGTCCGTGGAGGCCGCGGCCGAGCATGAACGTGGGCGCCCACAGCCACTCCTCGCCGCGGCGAAGGAGCCGGTCTCCCTCGACGACTCGCCGTGTAAGCGCGAGCATGAGCGCCAGCGTCATCTCCGCCGTTGCCTCCGTGAGCACGTCCGGCGTGTTGGAGACGACGATGCCGCGCTGCGCGCACTCCTCGAGGTCGACGTTGTCGAGGCCGACGGCGTAGTTCGCGACGATGCGAAGCCTGCGGCCCGGCGGCATCGAGCAGCTCGGCGTCGACGCGATCGGTGAGCATGGTGACGAGGCCGTCGCAGCCTGCGG
Organism: uncultured Actinomycetes bacterium; assembly: GCA_963724675.1. GTDB lineage: Bacteria > Actinomycetota > Thermoleophilia > Gaiellales > Gaiellaceae > PALSA-612. The sequence goes on from CAVRVP010000006.1 coordinate 30,007, forward strand.
CCCGCGCGAGCAGCTCCGCGCGCGCCGGCGGTAGCTCGTCGTCGTGAATCTCGACCGCGAAGGACCGCTCGAGCTCTGCGCGCACCGTCTCAGGCACGCGCCGCGTAACGAAGACCTTAGGCGGCGTAGTACTCGTCGGCGATCGCGAGGGTCTCGTCGAGGATGGCGAGGCCCTCGTCGAGCTCCTCGCGGGTGATGTTCAGCGGCGGGGCGATCATGACGACGTTCCAGTGGACGAAGAGGTAGAGGCCTGCGTCCAGCGCCGCCTTCGCCAAGCGCGCGATCGGCGCCGCCGCCTCGCCGCCGGCGTTGAACGGCACGAGCGGCTCGCGCGTCTCGCGGTTCCGCACGAGCTCGAGTCCCCAGAAGAGGCCGCGGCCGCGCATGTCGCCGATCGACGGGTGGCGCTCGGCGAGCTTCGGGAGCTCCTCGGCCAGCACGTCGCCCATCGCCGCCGCGTTCTCGACGATGCCCTCGTCCTTGAACGTCTCGATCGATGCGACCGCCGCTGCACAGGCCAGCGGATGGCCGGAGTAGGTGAGCCCGCCGGCGAAGAACTTCTCCCTGATCGCCTGGTACACGTGCTCGCGCACGGTCATCGCGCCGAGCGGCACGTAGCCGGAGTTGATGCCCTTGGCCGTCGTGATGATGTCCGGCACGACGTCCCAGTGCTCGCATGCGAACCAGCGTCCCGTGCGTCCCCAGCCAGCCATCACCTCGTCGAAGATGAGGAGAATCCCGTGGCGCTCTGTGACCTCGCGGATCGACTGGAGGTAGCCGTCCGGCGGGACGATGATCCCGTTCGTGCCGACGATCGTCTCCATGATCACCGCGGCGACCGTGTGCGCCCCCTCGTACTGGAGGATCTCCTCGAGGTGCGGGCCGCCCGAGCAGACCGGGCATGGATCGGGATGGCCGGCAGGGCAGCGGTAGGTGTACGGATCGAGCATCCGCACGACGCCGGGCATTCCCGGCTCGGCGAACCAGCGGCGCGGGTCGCCCGTGAGCGTCATCGCGCCAGCCGTCGCGCCGTGGTAGGAGCGGTAGCGCGCGATGATCTTCTGACGACCGGTCACCCAGCGCGCCGTCTTGATCGCGTTCTCGTTCGCCTCGGCACCGCCGTTCGTGAAGAACGTGTGGCCGAGATCGCCGGGCATCACGCCGGCGACGAGGCGCGCGAGCTCCGAGCGCTTGTCGTTCGCCATCGGCGGGCCGATCGTGCAGAGGACGTCAGCCTGGTCCTTGATCGCCTGGATCACGCGCGGGTGCTGGTGGCCGATCGAGACGTTGACGAGCTGTGACGCGAAGTCGAGGTAGCGCTTGCCGTCGTAGTCCCAGAAGTAGCGACCCTCCGCGCCCGCGACAGCGAGCGGCTTGAGCGCGGACTGCACCGACCAGGAGTGGATCAGGTAGTCGCGGTCGTCCGCGAGGACCTGCTCGGCGTCGGCGGCGCGGTCTTCGATCGTCGCCATGGCCCGATGGTAACGCGCTACGCTCCTCTTGGGTTCGAGAGGAGGAGCGATGACCGAGGTCGTGACAGCGCCGGCAGGGGCCGTGGCGGGACAGCTGGGCCAGGTCGACCACTGGATCGGTGGCGCGCGTGTCGCGGGCACCTCCGGCCGGTCCGGCCCGATCTTCAACCCCGCCACCGGCGAGCAGACGAAGGAGGTCGCGTTCGCATCGGTGGATGAGGTCGATGCGGCTGTACGGACGGCGGCAACGGCGTTCCCGGGCTGGCGCGCGACGTCGCTGTCGAAGCGCGCCGAGATCTTCTTCCGCATCCGCGAGCTCGTGCGGGAGCGCCGCGAGGAGATCGCGCGCATCCTCACCGACGAGCACGGCAAGGTGCTGTCCGACGCGATGGGCGAGGTGCAGCGCGGCCTCGAGGTGATCGAGTTCGCCTGCGGCATCCCGACGCTGATGAAGGGCAGCTTCTCGGAGCAAGCCGCGACCGGCATCGACGTCTACTCGATCCGCCAGCCGCTCGGCGTCGTCGCCGGCATCACGCCGTTCAACTTCCCGGCGATGGTGCCCATGTGGATGTGGGCGCCCGCGCTCGCGTGCGGCAACGCGTTCGTCCTCAAGCCGTCGGAGAAGGACCCCTCGGCCTCGCTCTACACCGCCGAGCTGCTGCAGGAGGCGGGTGTTCCGGACGGTGTCTTCAACGTCGTCCAGGGAGACAAGGTCGCGGTCGACGCGCTGCTCGAGCATCCGGACGTCGCCGCGGTGAGCTTTGTCGGCTCGACGCCGATCGCCCGGTACATCTACGAGAACGGGACGAAGCACGGCAAGCGCGTCCAGGCGCTCGGCGGGGCGAAGAACCACATGATCGTTCTGCCCGACGCCGACATCGACATGGCGGCGGACGCCGCGGTGTCGGCTGCCTACGGCTCGGCGGGCGAGCGCTGCATGGCGATCTCCGTCGTCCTCGCGGTTGGTGACGTGGCCGAGCCGCTCGTCGCGGCGATCAAGGAGCGGCTGCCGAAGATCACGGTCGGTCCCGGCCTCGAGGAGGGTTCCGAGATGGGGCCGCTCATCACGCGCGAGCACCGCGACAAGGTTGCGTCGTACATCGAGTCTGGCCAGGAGCAGGGGGCGACCGTGGTCGTCGACGGCCGCGAGACGGCACCTGACGGCGATGGCTTCTTCCTCGGCGTGTCGCTCCTCGACGACGTGCGGCCGGACATGGACTGCTACCGGAACGAGATCTTCGGCCCGGTGCTCGAGGTCGTCCGCGCCGACACCTACGACGAGGCCGTCGAGCTCGTCAACGCGAATCCGTACGGCAACGGCGTGGCGATGTTCACGCGCGACGGTGGCGCGGCGCGGCAGTTCCAGTTCGACGTCAACGTCGGCATGGTCGGGATCAACGTCCCGATTCCCGTGCCCGTGGCGTGGTACTCGTTCGGCGGCTGGAAGTCGTCGCTCTTCGGCGACCTGCACGCGTACGGGCCGGAGAGCATCCAGTTCTACACGGCCGGCAAGGTCGTGACGGCGCGCTGGCCCGACCCGGCCACGAGCTCCGTCAACCTCGGCTTCCCGCAGACCAGGTAGGCAATGGCGTGACCGGGCCGCCGTATCGGCCGATCGACGCGCGCGTCTACCCGCGCTTCGCCGGTGTGCGGACGTTCATGCGGCTGCCGCACGTCACCGACCTCGCGGGAGTCGACGCTGCCGTCTACGGGATCCCCTTCGATACAGCCGTCACCTATCGGCCCGGAGCACGGTTCGGGCCGGAGGCGATCCGCTCGGCGTCGGCGTTGCTCAGACCGTTCCACTCGGGATTCGGGATTGACCTCTGCGATGCACTGTCGATAGTCGACTACGGCGATCTGCCGGTGGCGCCGGGCGACACCGAAGGGACGTACCGCCGCGTGGAGGAAGGGCTCGCGACGATCGTCGAGGCCGGCGTCTTCCCGCTCGCGCTAGGCGGCGACCACTCGATCACGCTCGCCGAGCTTCGCGTCGTCGCGCGGACGCACGGCCCGCTGGCGCTGGTGCAGCTGGACTCCCACGGAGACACGTGGGACGAGTACTTCGACCAGCGCTACTTTCACGGCACCACCTTCAGGCGCGCGGTCGAGGAAGAGCTGCTCGACGCCGGCTCGTCTGTTCAGGCGGGGATGCGCGGCCCGCTCTTCCAGGCTTCGGACATCGAGGACGCTCGCGCTCTCGGCTTCCACGTCATCCCGAGCGAGGAGCTCCGCGCGCTCGGAGCCGACGGGTTCTCCGAGACCGTGCGCGCCCGGGTGGGCAGCCGGCCGGTCTTTCTCTCCTTCGACGTCGACTTCCTCGATCCGGCGTATGCGCCCGGAACAGGAACGCCGGAGGTGGGCGGCTTCTCGACGGCAGAGGCGGTGGCCTTGCTCCGCTCCCTGCGCGGCATACGGCTGGTTGCCGCCGACGTCGTCGAGGTTTCGCCGCCGTACGACGGGCCTGGGCAGATCACCGCGCTTGCGGCTGCCAATGTGGCGTGGGAGCTGCTCGCACTCCGTGCCGTCCTATGATCGACGCACCAACGACTGGGAGGTTCCCATGAGGACAGTTGCCGTCATTGAGCATCGCGTCGCCGACTTCGACGCGTGGAAGGCGGTCTACGACAGCGTTCGGCCGATGCAGCAAGCCGGTGGTGTTCGGTCCCACCGCGTGATGCAGGAGCCGGGCGATCCGAACCTCGTCTACGTGACGCACGTGTTCGACACGCGCGAGGCTGCGGACGCGTTCTTCGCGAATCCAGAGCTCAAGGCGGGCATGGAGCAGGCCGGCGTGGACGCGTCGTCGCTCACGCTGTCCTTCTTCGACGAGGTCGAGTCCGGCGACCTCTAGCCGAGACATGGCGGTAACGGTCTGCGACGTCGGGCCGCGGGACGGGCTTCAGAACGAAGCGACCGTCCTCGTTCCTAACGCGCGCGCAGAGCTGTGCGACAGGCTCGCGGCGACAGGGGTGCCGAGGATCGAGGCGGTGAGCTTCGTCCGCGACGATCGCGTCCCGCAGATGGCGGGTGCGGAGGAGGTTGTGACTGGGCTCCACCGTAGGGACGGTGTGGTCTACGCCGGTCTGGTGCTCAACGAGCGGGGGTACGAGCGACTATGCGCCGCCGGTCTCGACGAGGCACACGTCACCTTCGCGGCCACCGAGAGCTTCAGCCAGCGGAATGCGAACGCGTCGGTCGCGGATGCCGTGGCGGCCGCGGAGTCGATTCTTCTCAATGGTGCGCAGGATGGCATTCGGGCGACGGCCACGATCAGCGTGTCGTTCGGCTGCCCGTTCGAGGGCACCGTGGATCCGGGTCGCGTCCTCGACCTTGCGCGCCAGGCAGCAGCGGCCGGCGCTGCCGAAGTCGTCTTCGCCGACACCATTGGCGTCGCCGTCCCGGCTCAGGTGAAGCACCTCATCGGCGAGGCGCAAGCCCTGAGCGTCCCCGTCGGCGTGCACCTGCACAACACCAGGAACACCGCGATCGCGTGTGCCTATGCGGCCCTGGAAGCGGGTGCCACCGTGTTCGACGCGTCAGTCGGAGGTGCGGGCGGCTGCCCGTTTGCGCCGAACGCGACGGGGAACGTCGCGACGGAGGACCTCGTCTACCTCCTCGACGGCGAGGGAGTCGACACGGGCATCGACCTCGACGCCCTGATCGGTGTTGCGAACTGGCTCGAGGAGCAGCTCGGCCGGCGGCTAGACGGCCTCGTGCACCGCGCCGGACGAGGCTAGCTCCGCGCCGAACCGCGCTCGGGCGACGTACTGCCCGAAGCCGGGCTCGACCTTGAGCTCCTCACCTTCGACGACGACCGTTCCACGGACGAGCACGACCTCCGGGGAGCCCGTCACCTCTGTCCCCTCGTAGAGGTTGTAGTCCGTCTTCGACTTCTGCGTCGCGGCCGAGATCGTCACCTTCTTCGCCGGGTCGAAGACGACGATGTCCGCGTCGGAACCGACAGCGATCGTCCCCTTCCGCGGGTAGAGGCCAAAGAGCTTCGCTGGGTTCGTCGCGAGCAGCTCGACCATGCGGTTGAGGGAGATCCGCCCCTCCCCGACGCCGAAGGAGTGGATCATCTGGAGCCGGTTCTCGATCCCCGGCCCGCCGTTCGGGATCTTCGAGAAGTCGTCACGCCCCATCGCCTTCTGCTCCGCCCACGTGAAGGCGCAGTGGTCGGTGGAGATGGCTGACAGCGCGTCGGTGCGTACGGCGTTCCAGAGCACGTCCTGGTTCTCCTTCGACCGGGGCGGCGGCGTGTAGACGTACTTCGCGCCCTCGAAGTTCGGCCGCTCGAGGAACGAGTAGTCGATGAAGAAGTACTGCGTGCACGTCTCGCCCCAGACATTCCAACCGGCCTCGCGTGCCCGCTGGATCGGCTCGACCGACTCGCGACACGAGACGTGGACGACGTACAGCGGGCACCCGGCCACGTGCGCGAGCTGGATGGCGCGGTTCGTCGCCTCGCCCTCCGTCTCCGGCGGACGCGTGAGCGCGTGCCAGTGCGGCTCAGTGTGTCCCTCTGCCAGCGCCTTCTTCACAAGCACGTCGATGGCGTCGCCGTTCTCCGCGTGCACCATCACGAGCGCGCCCGTCGCTGCGGCGACCTCCATCGTCTTGAAGAGCGTCTCGTCGTCGACCATGAGCGCGCCCTTGTACGCCATGAACAGCTTGTACGAGGTGACGCCCTGGTCGGGGAGCGACGCGAGCTCTTCGAGCGAGCCACCCTCCTTCAGGTCGGTGACGGCCATGTGGTAGCCCATGTCGATGATCTGCTTGCCGTCGGCCTTCGCCCGCCAGTCGGCGAGGGCGTCGGCGAAGCTCGACCCGGGCGACTGGATGACGAAGTCGACGTGGCACGTCGTGCCGCCGAACGCGGCGGCGGTCTGACCGGACTCGACGTCGTCGATCGTCACCGTGCCGCCGAACGGCATCTCGAGATGGCTGTGGGGATCGATGCAGCCGGGAAGCACGTACTTCCCGGCTGCGTCGATCACGTGATCAGCCGCTACGTCGAGCGACTCGCCGATGAGGGTGATCCGCTCCCCGTCCACGAACACGTCTGCGACGTAATCGTCGGCCGCCGTCACGACGCGGCCATGTTTTATGAGCACGGACACTGCGGATCCTCCTCTCGGCCTGTGGTTACTTCCCGCCCTCGGTGACCTCCACGTCGGGCTGCTCCCAATCCGATCCGTTGACGTCCTCGCCGTCGTCCTCGAGCTCCTGCTTCGCGAGCTCGGCGATGTCGGACATGTAGGCGTCACCCGAGACCGGGTTCTTCACGATCTTGTAGTCGAGCGCGATCTGCGCCGTGTTGTCGAAGTCGGCCTGGTCCATAACGCCGATCCCGTTGTCGTTCGGCCAGATGAGCGCGTTGATCTCGGACATCTGCCATGCCTGGTGCCCCTGCCCCAGCTCGGGCCCGTTGTCGAGCACCGTCTGGACGCAGTCGTCCGGGTTGTCACGGCAGAAGATCCAACCCTTGAACGTTGCCTTGAGGAACCGCTTGGCGATGTCCTGGTTGGCCTCGTCGGCGATCCAGTCCTCGCGGACGAAGATGCCGTCCTCGAGCGCGCCGGTGCCGAGGTCGGACATCTTGAAGACGTTCAGATCGTCGAGCGTGTACAGCTCGCCGGTGTCGGGGTTCTTCGTCTCGAGCACCTGCGCCAACTCGTTGTACGTCATCGCGGCCGCCGCATCGACTGAGTTGTCGAGGAAGAGGCTCATGTCGAACGGCTGCGCCACGATCTCGACGTCCTTCTGCGGGTCGATGCCGTTCTTCGTCAGTGCAGCGAAGAGCTTGTGCTCGTTGCCGCCGAGCCAGACGCCGACCTTCTTGCCCTCCAGGTCGGTGATCGCGTCGAGCCCGGAGTCGGCCCACGTGATCTCGGTCATGCCGGAACGCGCGAAGACCTGGGCGATGTTGACGATCGTGCCGCCCTGGTCGCGTGTCGCCATCAGGTTGTCGAGCCAGTCGATGCCGAACTCCGCTTCGCCGCCGAGCACGACCTGCTCCGGCACGATGTCCGGCCCACCGGGGCGGATCGTCACGTCGAGGTTCTCGTCCTCGTAGTACCCCTGCTCGGCTGCTGCGTAGTAGCCGGCGAACTGTGCCTGCGTCACCCACTTGAGCTGGACGGTGACCTTGTCCGCCGGACCGCTCGCCGTCGTGGTCGTGTCGGTGGCGGCACTTTCGTTGTCGTCTCCGCCACAGCCGGCGATGAGCAGCGTGGCCATAAGCGCGAGCGCTACGGCCGTCAGCTTCCTGCGATGCATGCTCCCTCCCTTCGAGTCGTGCGGATCATTCCACGTTCCTTGTCGCCGGGTGCCACGAGAGCGCGCGACGCTCGACGATGGCGATTGCTGCGTAGAAGGCGATGCCGAAGACGCTTGCGACGACGATCGCCGCCCATGCCTCGTCGAAGGCGAAGATGCCGGCGGAGCGGCGGATGAGGATGCCGAGAGCGTTCTGCGAGCCGCCGAAGTAGTCGCCGACGATCGCGCCGATCATCGCGAGCACGCTTGCGATCTTCAGGGCCGCGAACACAAACGGCAGCGAGTTCGGGATCCGCACGCGGCGGAAGATCTCACGTTCGCTCGTCGCATACGAGCGCATGAGCTCGATCTGCTCCGGGCGGACCGACGTGAGTCCCCGCAGCGTGTTCACCATCACTGGGAAGAAGCAGAGCACGGCCGAGATGGAGATCTTCGACCATGGGCTGAGCACGCCGAACCAGGCGTTCATGATCGGGGCGAACGCGATGATGGGGATGGCGTTGGCGGCGATCGCATAGGGCATGAGCGCATCGCCGAGCGGTCGCCACCGCGCGAGGACGAGCGCGAAGCAGATGGCGACCGAGCTGCCGATGAGGAAGCCCCAGAATGCCTCCTTGAAGGTGAACCACCCGGCGGCCCACATCGTGTGGCGGTCGTCCCACAACGTGGACATCACGTCGGAGAAGCGCGGGAGGAAGAAGTCCTGCACCCCAAGCCCGGGCACGATCCACTGCCAGCGCGACGATGCCGAAGGCGAAGACGGCAGCCGCAGGTGCCCACGCCCGGACAGCCTCGTTGGTCATGACTGCGCACCGCCCGCGTGGAGCGCCTCGCGCACGGTCGTCACGAGCTCGAAGAAGCGCGTCTCCTCGCGCGTCTCCTCGCCCCGAGGCTGCGGAAGGTCGACGTCGACGAGGTCGACGATGCGCCCCGGCCGGGCCGACATGACGACGACGCGTGTGGAAAGGAAAACGGCTTCGGCGATCGAGTGCGTCACGAACACGACTGTCGACTGAATCTCGGCCCAGATCCGCAGGAGCTCCATGTTCAGCCGCTCGCGCGTCATCTCGTCGAGTGCGCCGAACGGCTCGTCCATCAACAGGAGCGCCGGCGAGAAGGACAGCGCGCGGGCGATCGAGACACGCTGCTGCATCCCCCCCGACAGCTGCCACGGGTGGTGCCTCGCGAAGGCCGAGAGCTCGACGAGCTCGAGCATCTCCTCCACGCGCTTGGCGCGCCGGTCGCGTTCCCAGCCCATCATCTCGAGCGGCAGCGCGATGTTCTTCTGCACCGTCCGCCAGTCGTAGAGGACGGCGTCCTGGAAGACGATGCCGTAGTCGCGGTCGACGCGGGCCTGGTGCGGCGACTTGCCGTTGACGGTGATCTCCCCCGTCGACGGCTGGACGAGGTCGCCGATCACGCGCAGCAGCGTCGACTTGCCGCAGCCCGACGGGCCGATGAGCGAGATGAACTCGCCCTTGGCGACGTCGAGGTCGATGCCCTCGAGCGCCGTGACGTCGCCGCGCTCGAACACCTTCGAGAGCCCGCGTATCGAGACGACCGAATTCGCGTCCACTAGGCAAAGCGCTCCGGGGCGCGGTGGACGACGAGCTTCTCGAGCCCCACGATGGCGAGGAAGAAGGAGATGCCGAGCAACGCGGCGACGATGTTCGTCGCCCAGAGGTTCTCGGGGCCGGTGGCGTAGTACTGGTTGAAGTTGAGGATCTTGCCGCCGAGACCCTCCTGGATCGAGGATGGCAACTCGCCGATGATCGCGCCGACGACGCTCGCGGTCGCCGACACTTTCAACGCGACGAAGACGTACGGCAACGAGGTGGGCACGCGAAGCTTCCAAAGGATCGCCCAGTTCCCGGCCGCGTACGAGCGCATGAGCTGAAGCGATGTGGGATCGACCGCGCTGAGCCCCCGCACGCTGTTGATCGTCACGGGGAAGAAGGTGAGATAGGCGGCGATCACGGACACCCGCTGCCAGTCGCTCGGCGTCCAGCCGAGAATGTCGATTGCCCCTAGGCCGACGACCACCATCGGCGCGATCGCGAGGATCGGAATCGTCTGCGACGCGACGATGTACGGCATCAAGCCGCGCGCGAGGACCGTCGAATGGACGATCACCACGGCGAGCAGGAAGCCGACCGTCGCGCCGATGACGAGACCGACGAACGCCTCCTTCGCCGTGAACAAAGCCGCGTCGAAGAGCACGCCTCCGAGTACCGGGCCGTTGCGGCGCGACGGCTCGAACAGCTGGTTCACGACGTCGTGCAGGTGCGGCATCGTGCGCTCATTGACCGGGAACGGTCTCGTCCAACCGGTCTGCTCCCAGATCCAGCGGTAGCCCTCGTAGACCACCCAGAGGATCGCGAGGACGACCGGGAGCATGACGAGCCGGGTCATCCGCGACGACACGCGCCTTTCGTACCACGTTTTAGGATTGGCGGCGTGCCTCTCTCGCCCTCACGCACCGTGGACGAGCTGCGCGAGCTGCAGGAGCTGACGGGCGACGACGCGGGCGCGCAGCGCGTCGCGTGGACGGAGACGTGGGAGCGGGCCAGGGAGTGGCTGCGCGGGAAGCTCGCCGCCGTCCCGGTCGAGGAGGAGATCGACGAGGCCGGCAACCAGTGGTTCACGCTGCGCGGCGCCTCCGAGCGGGAGCTCCTCATCGGCGGCCACATCGACTCGGTCCCGAACGGCGGCTGGCTCGACGGCTGCCTCAACGTCATGGGCGGCGTCGAGGTGCTGCGGCGGCTCGCCGAGGACGGCGAGCCCGCGGTCACCGTGCGCCTTGTCAACTGGGCCGACGAAGAGGGGGCGCGCTTCGGCCGCTCGCTGTTCGGCATCCAGCGCTGCGGCCGGCTCGATGGCCGACCAGGACGAGCTGCGCGAGCGGCGCGACGCCGACGGGATAGCGCTACCGGACGCGCTCGCCGAGCACGGCGTCGAGCTCGGCCGCGCGATCGAAGCGCGGTCACAGCTCGAGAACGCAGCCGCCTATCTCGAGCTCCACATCGAGCAGGGCCCGGTGCTCGAGTCGATGGATCTTCCCCTCGGCGTCGTGCTCGGCACGTTCGGCGTCGAACGCCATCTCGTCACGTGGAAGGGCCAGGCCGCGCACGCGGGCTCGACGCCGATGGACAAGCGGCGCGACGCGCTCGCGGGAGCGGCGAAGCTCGCGCTCGAGCTGCGCCACATCGCGGCGCGCGCAGGCGGCGGTGCCGTGTGCACGTCGGGCGGTGTCGTCTGCAAGCCGGGCATCGTCACGTCCGTCGTCGAGACCGCGGAGCAGCTGCTCGACCAGCGCCACCTCGACGCCGCCACGCTCGCCGCGATGCTCGCCGACGCGAAGGAGTGCTCGGAGCGCTTCGCCGCCGAGGAGTCGATCGAGGTCTCGTTCGACAGGATCTGGTCGATCGAGCCGATCCTCTTCCACCCGGAGCTGATCGAGCTCTGCGACGAGGCGATCCTCGAGGTCACGCCGACGTCGCACCGGCTGCCGTCGGGGCCGCTGCACGACGCCGCCGAGGTCGCGCGTGCCGGAATCCCGACAGTGATGCTCTTCGTCCAGAGCCTCCGCGGCCTCTCGCACACGAAGCTCGAGGACACGAGAACCGAGCACCTGGAGCTCAGTGTCCAGGCGCTCGACCGGCTCACGTCCAAGACGATCGCCTGGCTCTCCTGAACGCCGACGGCGAAGCCCGCCTTCGGGGCGGGCTTCGCGAGGTGAAGCGAGCCTGGCAGCTCGCTGGCAGCTGAGAACCCGTACATCGTAGCGAGGAGGGGGTGGGCGGAGGGCGCCGGACTCGAACCGGAGCCGGCTCACGCCGGCCGAGCAGTTCTCAGCTGCCCATCCCGACCTCGGGACGTCACCCTCCGCCTGCAGTCCAGGGTAGGGCGGGCTTCGCGTCGTGATCGACATCGTCCGTGAATTGGCACGCATTAGACTCGAATGCGTTCCGATGTTGAGCTTCGGCGTCACCGTCCTGCCCGATCCGCCGGCGAGCCGCGTCGTCGAGCTGTTCGACGCTCGCCGAGCAGCACGGCTTCGAGTACGGCTGGACGTACGACTCGCACATCCTCTGGCACGACCCGTATCCGCTCCTGACGATGGCGGCGCTCGAGACGTCGACGCTGAAGCTCGGGCTCAACGTCACGAACCCGGGCACGCGCGAGCCGACCGTGACGGCCAGCGCCTTCGCGACGCTCCAGGCGATCTCGGGCGGGCGCATGGTGATCGGGATCGGCCGCGGCGACTCGGCACGACGCACGATCGGGCTCAAGCCGGTGAAGGTGGACGAGTTCGAGCAGGCGACGGCGATGATCAAGGACCTCGCGAACGGACGGCCCGTGCGCTGGAACGACGTCGACGTCCACCTCGAGTGGGCCCAAGGGCAGCCCGAGATCCCGGTCTACATTGCGGGCTACGGCCCACGCGTGCTCGCCGTGGCGGGCCGGATCGCCGACGGCATCATCATCCAGCTCGCCGATCCGGAGATCATCGAGTGGATCGTCGGCCAGGTGCGCACGGCCGCAGAGGAGGCCGGCCGCGACCCGGCCGAGATCAAGGTCATGGCCTGCGCGCCCGCGCACGTCTCCGACGATCTCGCCGACGCGCGCGAGCAGGTGCGCTGGTTCCCGGCGATGGTCTCGAACCACGTCTTCGACCTGCTCGCGAAGCACGACAAGTCGGAGCTGCCCCATGCGCTCACCGACTACGTCGAGCGGATGCAGCGCGAGCAGTACGACTACTCGGAGCACAGCCGTGTCGGCGCCGAGCACGGCGCGCAGGTGTCGGACGAGACGTGCGACCGCTTCTGCATCCTCGGCCCGCCCGAGGCGCACGTCGAGAAGCTGCGTCGGCTCGAGGCCGCGGGCGTCGACCAGTGGAACATCTATCTCATGACCTCGGGCCAGGAGGCGACGCTCGAGGCCTACGGGTCGAGCATCATTCCGGCACTGCGTTAGCGAGGAACGCGTCTACCTCGGCGCGGCGTCCGCAGCCGGACGACCGTGAGGTTCGGCAGCTGCGCGAACCGGACGGGCCAGCGTCGCCGGCGGCCGCGGTGGTGGCGGATCGTCCACCAGAAGAGCGACTCGCGACCCCAGAACGCGCCTCTCCACGTCTCGCGGTTGCCGTTCCAGAGCTCGACGTCGTCGCGGATCCGATGCGTCGTGCGGGTCCAGAGCCGACCGAGACACGTGTGGAGCGGCAGGTCGAGCCACACGACCGTGTCCGCCTGCCGCAGCACGAAGTCGCCGAGCTTCCCCGAGTAGTTCCCGTCGACGACCCAGGCGTCGCGGCCCATCGAGCTCGCGCGTCACCGCCTCGCGCAGCTCGTCCGCCGTCGCCTCGGTCCAGTTCGGGCCGTGGTGGAGCGCATCGAGCTCGACGTGGTGGACACCGAGCGTCGCGGCCAGCTCGCGGGAGACCGTCGTCTTGCCGGATCCGCTCGATCCGACGACCACGACTCGCCGCACTAGCGAACGGAGACGGCGACGCGCTGGACGGCGTTGTTCGCGTAGCCGCCGAGGTTCCACGGCGCCTCGAGCGGCTGGATGTTGCCCGCGTCGTCGCGCGCGCGGCAGCAGAGCTCGTGCTCGCCCGGCGACGCGTGCCACGTGAACTGCCAACGCCGCCACGCCCACGGCGAGTCGACGTCGGTCGTCGAGCTCCGCCGGATGCCAGGTCTCGCCACCGTCGGGGCTCACCTCGACGAGGTCGATCGCGCCCCGCCCTGACCACGCACGGCCCTCGAGCACGCACGGCCCTGCGGCGACGGTGCGCTGTCGCGTCATGTACTCGGGTGATGCCCGGCGGCGCCATGAGCGACCGCGGAAGCATCCGCGTCACCGGCTCGCCCGGGTCGTCCTCGGAGGCGCGGATGCGGTACGACGACGTGTGGTAGTAGCCGTCGAACGGCCGGTCGACGAGCGTGATCCGGCTGAGCCATTTGACGCTCGTCATCCCGTACCACCCTGGCACGAGCAGGCGCAGCGGAAAGCCGTGTTGCGGCGCGAGCGGCTCGCCGTTCATCTCGTACGCGAGCAGCACCTCGGCGCGGTGGGCGTCGACGAGCGACAGGCTGCGCTGGTAGTCGAGCTCGACCTCGCCCTCGAAGCCGTGATCGAGGCCCGGTGAAGACGACCTCGACGGCCGTGTCGGCGACGCCTGCCTCGTTCAGCACGAGTCGCAGCGGCACTCCTCGCCAGCGCGCGTTGCCCACCGCCTCGAGCACCCAGGGCTGGCTTGCGACATGCGGCTTGACCAGCGTCCGTCCGTTGCCCGCGCACTCCATCGTGGCAACGACCTCGACCGCCGGCAGGCTCCGGATGCGCTCGAGCGAGAGCGACAACGGCGTGTGGACGAGCCCGTCGACCTCGAGCCGGTACGAGACGGGTTCGACGACAGGGATGTCGAAGTGGATGAGGAGGTAGTGCAGGCCGACCGGCGTGATCGGATAGTGGAGCGCCTCGAGCGGGAGGCCGTGGTTCCGTGCGGCGAGGCGAAGCTCCTCGACGCTGATCGTCGGCTCGCTCGTCGCCATGCCGAGACCCTAGCCTTCCGTCGAATCTCCGCCCAGATGCGCTCGCGCAGGCGCATCCCTTCGGCGGTGACCGCGTTCGGCTCGAGTCGCTTCATCGTGCGCGGCGGCGGGAAGATGTCCGGATTCTGGAGGATCGCCGGCGTGAGCACGCCCGCGAGCAGGCTGCGCCGGAGCGGTGAGCCGAAGTACGTGTACGACGTCTCGAGTGCGTTCGACTTCGGCTCGTAGACGAAGTCGATCCATTCGTGGGCACCCTTCGGGTTCGCGGCGCGCTTCGGCACGACGTACGCGTCGACCCAGACCTCGCCGCCCTCCTCGGGAACGACGTATGCAGCCGCGTTCTTCGGCGCCTTGGCGATCACCGCCAGCCCGTCGCCGTTCCAGCCGAGCCCGCCGTACGCGGTCCCTTTCACGATGCTCGTCTCGTAACCGGTGGAGTCGAACGAGTGCACGTGCGGCCTGAGGTCGAGGAGGAACGTGCGCACGCGGTCGAGCTCGCGCTCGTCCTCGGTGTTGAAGGAGTAGCCGAACATGACCGCGACCGACCCGATCACCTCGGCGGGCAGGTCGAGCAGCGTGAGCTTCCGCGGGTACTTGGCGAACAGCTTGAAGAACTGCGCCCACGTCTTCGGCCGCTCCTTGACGAGGTCGGTGCGATACATGAAGCCGGTCGTCCCCCAGTCCTTCGGAACCGACCACCTGTCGTTCGGGTCGTGCGGGAGGCCTCGGAACATCGGGTCGATGCCGCTCCGCACGTGCGGGAGCCGTGTCCAGTCGAGATGCCGGAGCAGCCCCTTCGCCGCGAGCGTCTCGACCATGTACCCGGACGGCACGGCCAGGTCGTACTGCGCACCCCCCGCGAGCTTGCCGAGCAGGACCTCGTTGGACGTGAAGTACGAGCGGCGTACGGCGATGCCCGTCGCCTTGGTGAAGCGGAGATACGTCCGCGGGTGGACGTAGTCGATCCAGTTGTAGAGGTGGATCGTGGGCGCCGTCGCACGGCTGCCCGCGAGGCCGACACGCGGCGCGAGCGCCGATGCGGCCAGCGCCGCGCCCGCGGCGAGAACGCCTCTACGACTGTACGTTCGCGTCACGGGGAAAGGATGACGGCTTCGCCGCGCGCATGCGCATAGAATCCTGCCTTCGCGCACGTCCGTCACCATGGCGACGAGAGAGCAGACAGAGACCGAGCGCATCCTCGCCGAGCGGGCCCGGTACGTCGCGCGCGGCATCTCCGTGTCGCCGATCGTCGTCGCGCGCGCTGAGGGCGCCCGGATCTGGGACGTCGACGGCCGCGCGTACATCGACTTCGCGGGCGGCATCGGCTGCCAGAACACGGGCCACGGCTTCGCGCCGGCGGTCGCCGCGATCCACGAGCAGGCCGACCGCTATCTCCACCAGTGCTTCATGGTCGGCACGTACGAGCCGTACATCGAGGTGTGCCGCCGCCTGGCCGAGGTGTCACCGTGCGGGCCGGGCGAGCAGCGCTCGATCCTCGTCAACTCGGGTGCCGAGGCGATCGAGAACGCCGTCAAGATTGCGCGTGCAGCCACCGGCCGGCCGGCGGTGATCGTGTTCGAGAACGCCTTCCACGGCCGGACGCTGCTCACGATGACGATGACGTCGAAGCTGACGTACAAGAAGGGCTTCGGGCCGTTCGCGCCCGAGGTCTACCGCGCGCCAGGCCCGTACCCGTACCGTGGCGTCACCTCCGACGCGGCGCTCGAGGCGCTCGAGGATCTCTTCCGGTCGGACGTCGACCCGGAGTCGGTCGCGTGCGCCGTGCTCGAGCCGGTGCAGGGCGAGGGCGGCTTCATCACGATGCCGGAGGACTTCCCCGCGCGCCTCAAGGCGCTCCTCGACTCACACGGGATCCTCTACGTCGACGACGAGGTGCAGTCCGGTGTCGGCCGCACCGGGCCGGTCTGGGCGATCGAGCACTACGGGGTCGAGCCCGACCTCGTGGTCTCCGGCAAGTCGCTCGGTGGCGGCCTGCCGCTCGCCGGGGTCACGGGTCGCGCCGAGGTGATGGACGCGCCACACCCGGGCGGGCTCGGCGGGACGTTCGGCGGCAGCCCGCTCTCGTGCGCCGCGGCCGTCGCGGTGCTCGACGAAGTTACGACACCTGCGTTCCGGGCTCGCGCCGACGCGCTCGGCAAGACGCTGCGCGCGCGGCTCGACGAGCTCGCAGGGCGCGTGAGACGCCATCGGCGAGGTGCGTGGTCTCGGGCCGATGCTCGCGATCGAGCTGGTCGAGCGACGCCGTGACGAAGGCAGCCCGCAGCCGATCTCGCCAAGCGGACGACGGATCTCGCCCGTGAGCGAGGGCCTCGTTCTGCTGTCCTGCGGCCTCTACGGCAACGTCGTCCGCATCCTCGTGCCCATCCTCGCGCCCGACGAGGACGTCGACGAGGGTCTCGCGATCCTGGAGGAAGCGCTTGTCGACGCAAGCGACGGAGCGTCCTAGCGATCCAGCTCCGATCGCCGGCGACGCCGTACCCGACGTCGCCCTCGTCGCCGTGCGGAAGACGTTCGGCGATGTAGTCGCGGTCGACTCGATCGACCTCGAGATCGCGCGCGGGGAGTTCTTCACCATGCTCGGCCCGTCCGGCTCGGGCAAGACGACGACGCTCCGCCTCATCGCCGGCTTCGACACTCCCGACTCGGGCCAGATCCTGCTCGCCGGCGTCGACGTCGCAGACAAGCCGCCGTACGACCGCGACGTGAACACCGTCTTCCAGGACTACGCGCTCTTCCCGCACATGACGGTGGCGGAGAACGTCGAGTACGGCCTCAAGGTGAAGAAGGTGCCGAAGGACGAGCGCCGATCACGCGTGGACGAGGCGCTCGCGATCGTGCGGATGCCCGAGTACGGCGGCCGCAAGCCCGCGCAGCTCTCCGGCGGTCAGCGCCAGCGCGTGGCGCTCGCGCGGGCGCTCGTCAACCGCCCACGCGTGCTGCTGCTCGACGAGCCCCTCGGCGCGCTCGACCTCAAGCTGCGCGAGGAGATGCAGATCGAGCTCAAGCGGATCCATCAGGACGTCGGCATCACCTTCATCTACGTCACGCACGACCAGGACGAAGCGCTGACGATGAGCGACCGGGTCGCCGTCTTCAGCCACGGCCGCATCGATCAAGTCGGCACGCCGGTAGAGGTCTACGAACGTCCGCTGACGGAGTTCGTCGCCGGCTTCGTCGGCGTGTCGAACCTGCTCGAGCGTGACGGCCGACGCGTCACCGTACGACCTGAGAAGATCCGCCTGCTCGACGGCGGCGAGGCCGCCGGACCGGATGAAGACACGGAAAGCGGCGTGCTGCGGGAGGTGATCTACCTGGGATCGGTTACGCGATACATCGTCGACCTCGACGCAGGTGGAGCGCTGACCGTCGTCCGCCAGAACATGGAGGACGTGACGGAAGAACGGGGCCGCGCGGTGCGTCTCGCGTGGCGGTCCGAGCACACGTACGTCATCGAACAACGGGGGGAAAGGGAGGGAACCGAATGACGAGAGTGCGACGCAGGCATCTCACGCGCGCGGCGATCGCCGGAGTGGTGGGAGCGCTTGCCTTCGCAGCCGCCGGTTGTGGCGGCGACGACAGCTCGAGCAGCGCATCCGAGGACTGGCAGGTCTCGGGCCTCGGCTCGACGCTCGAGGAGATCCAGTCGATGGCCAAGGACGAGGGTCAGACGAACCTCGTCATCTGGGCGGACTATGCCCACAAGTCGTGGGCCGACGACTTCACGAAGCAGACGGGCTGCAAGGTGATCACGAAGGACGGGGCCTCGTCCGACGACATGGTCGACCTGATGGCGACCGGCGCCTACGACGGTGTCTCCGCCTCGGGCGACGCCACGTCGCGGCTGATCGCCAGGGGCGACGTCGCCCCGGTGAACTTCGATCTGACGCCGAACTACGCTGACGTCTTCGAGGGTCTCAAGAACACGTCGTACAACTCGGTCGACGGCGTCGGCTATGGCGTGCCGCACGGGCGCGGGCCGAACGTGCTCGTGTTCCGCAACGACATCCTGCCGGCGAACACGAACAGCTGGGCTCCGATCTGGGACGGCTCGCAAGCCGGGAAGCTGTCGATCTTCAACGGCCAGGCGTTCATTGCGGACGCAGCCGTCTACCTCAAGGCGACGCAGCCGGACCTGAACATCACGAACCCGTACGAGCTCGACGAGGACCAGTTCACCGCGGTCACCGACTTGCTCAAGAAGCAGAAGGGCGGACATCGGCAAGTACTGGGACGGCGTCACGTACGCGGACCAGGTGACGACGTTCAAGTCGGGCGAGACGACCGTCGGTACGACCTGGCCGTACCAGGTCGGCCTCATGGCAGCGGAGAAGCCGCCGCTCAAGGTGACGGCCCTCAAGCCCAAGGAAGGCACGACGGGCTGGTCGGACACGTGGATGATCTCCAAGACCGCCGCGCATCCGAACTGCACGTACCTCTGGATGAACTACATCATCTCGCCGGAGGCGAACGCGAAGGTGGCCGAGTGGTTCGGCGAGGCACCGTCGAACGCGAAGGCGTGCGACCTGACCAGCAACCCGAACCATTGCGCCGACTTCCACGCGACGGACGAAGCCTGGTGGAAGGACGTCTACTTCTGGGACACGCCGAAGTCGGACTGCGGCGACGATCGCGGGGAGGTCTGCAAGACGTACGAGGACTGGCAGGCCGCCTGGACCGAGATCAAGGGGTAGTCGCTAGCTCCACATGACCTCGGTGACGCACGGAGAGCCGCCGCCCCGGCAAGGCCTGGGGCGGCGGCTCTCGTCGTTCTTCTCCCGGCGACCGCACGCGCGAGTCGGCGCACTCATCGTCGCGCCGCTGGCGTGGCTGCTCGTCGTCTACCTCGGGTCGCTCGTATTGCTCCTGATGGCGTCCTTCTGGGACACCGAGGAGTTCACGAACGACATCGTCCGCCACTGGAACCTCGACAACTTCCGGGCGATCTTCCAGCAGGACGTCTATCGCGACGTCGCCTGGCGCACGATCAAGATGGCGAGCCTCGTCACGGTCGCCGACGCGATCCTCGCGTTCCCGATCGCGTACTACATGGCCCGGATCGCCACGCCTCGGGCGAGGAACCTGCTCTTTGTCGCGGTGCTGACGCCGGTCTTCGCAAGCTACCTCGTCAAGGCGTTCGCCTGGCGGACGATGCTCGGCGAACAGGGGCTCATCGCATGGGTGCTCGACCCGTTCGGCATCGGGTCACCCACCGACTGGATCGGGCTCTGGCTCACGTTCACGTACTTCTGGCTGCCGTTCATGGTCTTGCCCGTCTACGCCGGCCTGGAGCGGATCCCGCCATCTCTTCTCGAGGCGTCCTCTGATCTCGGCGCCCGCTCCGTCCGGACGTTCTTCAAGGTGACGCTCCCGCTCGTCTTCCCGGCGGTCGTCGCCGGCTCGATCTTCACCTTCTCGCTCACGCTCGGCGACTTCATCCTGCCGACGCTGATCGCCGACCAGCAGTTCATCGGCACCGTCATCTACGAGCGGCGCAGCTCGGGCTTGCCGCTGGCCGCTGCGTTCGCGCTCGTGCCGATCGCCGTCATGACCGTCTACCTCATCGTCGCCCGGCGGCTGGGCGCCTTCAGGTCTCTGTAGATGGTCGAATCACGAACGACGCGCACGCTGCTCCGGCTCGGCACGTGGATCACGCTCGCGTTCATCTACGTCCCGCTGTTCGTGATCGCGATCTACGCCTTCAACGCGAACATCTCGCAGACGTGGCCGATCGAGGACTACACGACGAAGTGGTTCAGCGAGGCCTGGCACAACGAGCAGGTACGCGATGCGCTCTTGCTGTCGGTCAAGGCCGGGCTCGGCGCGACCGCCGTCGCCCTCGTGCTGGGCACGCTCGCGTCGCTCGCCGTGGCGCGCTACAGCTTCTTCGGCAAGGAGACGATCTCGTTCCTCGTCATCCTCCCGATCGCGCTGCCGGGCATCATCACGGGGCTCGCGCTCCAGGCGACGATCCTCAACGTGCTGTCCAGCCGCTCGGGATCAGCTTCTCGATCTGGACGATCATCATCGGACACGCGACGTTCTGCATCGTCGTCGTCTACAACAACGCTGTGGCTAGGCTGCGCCGCGTGTCCGGGTCGCTCGAGGAAGCATCAGCCGATCTCGGAGCCGACGCGTGGCAGACCTTCCGCTACGTGACGTTCCCGCAGATGCGCTCCGCTCTTCTGGCAGGCGGCCTGCTCGCGTTCGCACTCTCCTTCGACGAGGTCATCGTCACGATCTTCACCTCCGGGGCGCAGCAGACGCTCCCGATCTGGATGCTCACGAACTTCGCGCGTCCGCGCGAGCTGCCGATCGTCAACGTCGTGGCGCTGTTCGTGATCGTCGCGTCCGTCATCCCCGTCTGGATCGCGCAGCGCATGACGATCGAGCCGCGCGGCGCGGCGGGATCGCGGAGCTAGCCGATGCGTCGCGTGAGGGTCGTCCTGGCCGCCGCCGCGCTCGCCGCGCTCCTCGTTCCCGTGGCCGGCATCGGCTCGTCGGATCGGGCGCAGCCGGTCGGCAAGGGAGAGGGAGAGCTCAGCCTGCTCCAGTGGCCGGGCTACTCCGATCCGAGCTTCGCGCGGAGCTTCGAGCGCAGCACGGGCTGCACGATCACACGGACGACGGTCGGCTCGTCGGCCGACGTCACGCGCCTCATGCGCTCCGGGACGTACGACCTCGTGTCCGCCTCGGGTGACGTGAGTGGGCAGCTGATCGCGGCGAAGCTCGTCAAGCAGGTCGATGTCGGGCTCGTCCCGGCGTGGCGGCAGCTCGCGCCGACGTTCCGCTCGCCGGCCTTCAACACCGTCGCGGGTGTCCACTACGGCGTGACGGTGCTGTGGACGCCGAATTCCCTCCTGTACCAGCGAAACCGCGCGAAGCCGGCTCCCGTCACGTGGCGCGCGGTCTACGACGATCGATTCCGGGGCAAGGTGTCGGTGCCCGACAACCCGATGCAGATCGCGGACGCGGCGCTCTACCTGCAATCGACGACCCCGTCGCTCGCGATCCGTGACCCGTACGAGCTGCGTCGACCGCAGTTCGACGCGGCGGTCGCCTTGCTTCGCCGCCAGCATCCGCTTGTCACGCGCTACTGGCAGTACGCCGCGGAGCAGATCTCGGACTACCGCACGGGGAAGGCGGTCGTCGGGTCGAGCTGGCCGTACCAGGCCCAGGTGCTCACTGCTGCGAACGTCCCCGTACGCGCCCTCGTGCCGCGCGACGGCGCGACCGCGTGGGCGGACAGCTGGCTCCTCGGAGCGAAGGCCGAGCATCCGAACTGCGCCTACCGCTGGCTCCAGCACGTCCTCTCGGCGCCGGTGCAGGCGACGCAGGCGCTCGTCCTTCGCGAGTCGCCTGCGAATCCGGGTGCGTGTGCGCTCATGGAGGCCGCCGAGCAGGGGCTGTGCGCCGCCTACTACGCGTCGACGCCGCCGTCTCTGCTTCGCAAGCTTCGATTCTGGAAGACGCCCGTCGCACAGTGCGGCTACGACGGCCGGAAGGACTGCGTGCCGTACGCCGCGTGGCAGAAGGCGTGGGCGAAGATTCGGAGCTAGGCTCAGCACGCCTGGAGACGGGCGGACCGGAGAGACGGGAGGCTCACATGGCAGTTGCTGTCACCCAGTACAGGAATCTCATCGGCGGTGAGTGGGTCGACGCCGGCGAGGGTGAGACGATGGACGTGCTCAACCCTTCGACCGGCGAGGTCATCGCCACGGTTCCGCGCTGCGGCGAAGCCGACGTCGAGCGTGCTGTGGACGCTGCGAAGGTCGCGTGGGCCGAGTGGCGCGAGAAGACGCCGAAGGACCGCATGGAGCTGCTCCTGAAGCTCGCGGACGTGCTCGACGAGAACGCCGAGGAGCTGTGGCAGCTCGAGTCGCTCAACGTCGGCAAGCCGGCGGCGATCGCGCGCGACGAGATCCCGTTCTCGGCCGACAATCTCCGCTTCTTCGCCGGCGCCGCCCGCAACCTCGAGGGGAAGGCCGGCGCCGAGTACGTCGAGGGCTACACGTCGATCATCCGCAGGGAGCCGCTCGGCATCGTGGCTGGGATCACGCCGTGGAACTACCCGCTGATGATGGTGGTCTGGAAGCTCGGGCCGGCGATCGCAGCGGGCAACGTCCAGATCCTCAAGCCCGCCGAGCAGACGCCGCTCACGACGCTGCGCTTCCTCGAGCTTGCACAGGACGTCCTACCGCCGGGCGTCGTCCAGGTGATCACGGGCGACGGCGTGCCGGTGGGCGACGGACTCGTCCGCCATCCCGACATCAGGCTCGTCTCGCTCACGGGCGACGTCGAGACGGGAAAGCTCATCGCGCGGAACGCCGCCGACAACCTCAAGCGCGTGCACCTCGAGCTCGGCGGCAAGGCGCCGATGGTCGTCCTCGACGACGCCGATCCCGAGACCGTGGCCGAGGCGATCAAGATCGGCGGCTACTGGAACTCGGGCCAGGACTGCACAGCGTCGTCGCGGATCCTCGTCCACGAGAAGGTCTACGACGACGTGCTCTCCGAGTCGGTCAAGGCGGTCGAGGCGATGAAGGTCGCGGACCCGGCCGAGGGCGATGACGTCGACATGGGGCCGGTCATCTCGGCCGAGCAGCAGGAGCGCGTGCTCGGGTTCCTCGAGCGCGCCGTCGACGCGAAGGCGACGATCGTCACCGGTGGCGGTACCGTCGGCGACAAGGGCTTCTTCGTCTCGCCGGCGATCGTGACCGACGTCGCGCAGGACTCCGAGATCGTCCAGCGCGAGGTGTTCGGCCCCGTCGTCACAGTCCAGTCGTTCGGCTCCGACGACGAGGCGATCGAGATGGCGAACGACGTCCGTTACGGGCTCGCCGCCTCGGTGTTCTCGGAGAACACCGGCCGGGCGATGAAGGCGGCCGCGAAGCTCGACTTCGGCACGGTGTGGGTCAACGAGCACCTGTTCCCGCTCTCCTCCGAGATGCCGCACGGCGGCTTCAAGGAGTCGGGCTACGGCAAGGACATGTCCATCTACTCGATGGAGGAGTACACGCGCATCAAGCACGTAGCTGTAAAGCTCGCCTGACGCCATGAGCGACGACCCGCACCACGAGCACCACCTGCACGCGCCTCATCTTCCGCACATCGAAGAGGGCCAGCTCGAGCACGACGCGATCGGGTTCCGCGAGGCGCTCGCCGTCGGGCTGGCCTCGACGGCCCCGGCCTACTCGCTTGCGGCCGTCATCGGCACGGTCACGATCATCGTCGGCTTCCAGACACCCGGCGCGCTGCTCGCGTCGTTCGTGCCGATGTTCCTCATCGCGGCGGCGTTCTTCTACATGAACCGCGCCGACCAGGACGCGGGCACGACCTTCTCGTGGGTGACGCGAGCGCTCGGTCCGTGGCTCGGGTGGCTCGGCGGCTGGGCGATCTGCACGACCGGCATCCTCGTCGTCGGCTCGCTCGCCGACGTCGGCGCGCGGTACACGTACGAGCTGTTCGGCATGGACACCGCGGCGGCGTCGAAGACCTGGGTGATGGCGCTCGCGATCACGTACATCGTCGTGCTCACGGCGATCTGCATCATCGGCACGGAGCTCGCAGCCTCGGTGCAGGACATCCTCATCGTCATCCAGATCGGCGCTCTGCTCCTGTTCGCCGGGGTGGCGCTCGGCAAGGTCTACAACGGCAGTGCGCCTGCGGGATCGACGAAGCCGGAGCTCAGCTGGCTGTCGCCCTTCGCGATCAACGACTCCTCGGCGCTTGTCTCCGCGCTCCTCATCGGCGTGTTCATCTACTGGGGCTGGGAAAGCGCGGTCAATCTCACCGAGGAGACGCGTGACTCGGCTCGGGCGCCGGGCCTCGCAGCGGTCGTGTCCACGGTGATCCTGCTCGTGACGTACGTCGGCGTCTCGGTGGCCGTGGTCGCGTACGCAGGGCTCGAGGTGCTCGCCGACTACGACGACGACGACGCCATCTTCGCGACCCTCGGGGCGGACGTGCTCGGGTCGCCGTGGGACAAGATCGTCATTCTCGCGATCATGACGTCGGCGATCGCGTCGACGCAGACGACGATCATCCCGTCGTCCCGCACGTCGTTCTCGATGGCTCGACAGAAGGCGCTGCCGCACGCGTTCGCCGCCATCCACCCGCGCTTCCACACGCCGTGGTTCTCGACCGCGGTGATCGCGGGGCTCGCGATCGTGTGGTACGTGCCGCTCAACATCCTGTCGGAGAACTTCCTGTTCGACACGCTCTCCGCGCTGTCGCTGATGATCGCGTTCTACTACGCGCTGACGGGCCTGGCGTGCGTCGTCTACTACCGTCGCGAGCTGACGAAATCGGTGAAGAACTTCTTCTTCATCGGGGTCGGGCCGCTCGTCGGCGGCGTCATCCTCGGCTATCTCTTCGTCAAGTCGGCCATCGACCTGTTCGATCCCGCGAACTCCTATTCGGAGCAGGACATCCTGGGCATGGGCGTGCCCTTCGTGATCGGCATGGGCTTCCTGCTGCTCGGCTTCGTCCTGCTCATCGTGTGGCGCCTCGCTGGCAACGAAGCCTTCTTCGGCCGCAAGGCCTTCGAGGCGGTCGACCCGGCCGTGATGGGAGGTGGGACATGAGCGCGATCGTCGTCGGCGTCGACGGCTCGCCGACGTCGGACGCAGCTGTCGGCGAAGGCGATCGAGCTTGCGGGTGGCCTCGGCGACGCGCTCGTCGTCGTGTACGCGGTCGAGCCGCCCGTACCGCGGCATCGGAGACGAGTGGAGCGAGAGCCAGAAGGCGCTCGAGGAGCTGGGCCGCGGGGTCGTCGATGCAGCGGTCGAGTCGGCTTCGCGAGGCCGGTGTGGAGGCGGAGGCCGTGCTCGTGCCCAAGCGTCCTGCCGAGGCGCTCATCGCCACGGCGGAAACGCGACACGCGCGGCTGATCGTCGTCGGCACGGCGAGCGAGCGGCCGATCACGGGAGTCATCCTCGGATCCGTTCCGCACAAGCTCCTGCACCGCTCGAGCGTGCCCGTGCTCGTCGTGCCGCTGCACGAGGCTGATTGACGCAACACGCGGAAGGTGATAGGTAGCACCTCGCATTGCGAGGAGATGCGGCCGTTCTCGATCAGCAAGACGCAGGCCCGGCGGGGACCCGTCTCACGGCCGCGTCGGCTGGACGACGTCGATCGCGCGATCATCGAGGCGCTCCAGCGCAACGGCCGTGAGCCGTTTCGGCGCATAGCCGCCGGCCTCGGGGTCTCCGAGGCGACGGTGCGCGCGCGCTACGCGCGTCTGTGCGACGACGAGATCCTTCAGGTCACCGGCGTGACGAACCCGCTCGGCCTCGGCTTCGACGCGCAGGCGATGGTCGGCGTGCGCACGACCGGATCACCCGAGCCGGTGGCCGAGGAGATCGCGCGCTGGGACGAGGCGGGCTACGTCGTCGTCACCGCGGGCCAGTTCGACGTGCTCGTCGAGCTCGTGTGCGAGGACCGCCGCCATCTGCTCGAGCTGACGAGCCGCATCCGTGGCGTGGAGGGCGTCACCTCGACCGAGAGCTTCGTCTACCTCGAGCTCTGCAAACAGGTCTACGACTGGGGCGTGATCCCGGTCGAAACGACGGGTACCGACTAAGGAGGATCACCCGTGGCGACAGTCGCACATCCGCACGCCGTCGAGCACACGACGGCGATGGCGCTGGAGGAGAAGAAGAAGCTCCAGAAGTCGTTTCGCCGCTTCGACATGCTGTTCTTCTCCATCTGCGCCTTTGTCGGGCTGGACACGCTCGGCATCGTGGCGGCGAGCGGGGGGCAAGGCTTTACCTGGCTGATCGCGCTGGCGGTCCTCTTCGTGCTGCCGTATGCGCTGCTCATGTCCGAGGTGGGAAGCGCGTTCACGCAGGAGGGCGGACCGTATGAGTGGTCGAAGCTCGCCTTCGGCCGCTTCTCCGCGTCGATCGCGGCCGTCTACTACTGGATCACGAACCCGCTCTGGGTCGGCGGTTCGCTCGCGTTCATCGCGACCGCGGCCTGGGTGACGTCGGACCACCTTCCCGACATCGGCACGGGCTCGCCGGGCGACTATGCCTTCAAGCTCTCCTTCATCTGGTTCTCGATCATCGTCGCCATCGCCTCGCTGCGCTACGGCAAATGGATTCCGACCGCGGGGGCGTTTGCGCGTATCGCAGTGCTCGGGTTCTTCTCGCTCACGGTGGTGATCTACGCGTTCGACCACGGCGTCCACGGCATCGCTGCCTCCGACCTCAAGCCGACGAGCGCGGTCTTCCTCGCCCTGGTGCCGCTGCTGTTGTTCAACTACGTCGGCTTCGAGCTCCAGAACGGCGCTGCAGAGGAGATGGTCAACCCGCAGCGCGACGTGCCGATCTCGGTCGCTCGCAGCGCGTTCATCGGCGTGCTTCTCTACGCGATTCCGATCTTCTGCATCCTGCTCGTCCTACCGGCCGATGCCGTGACCGGCCTGGGTGGTTTCATCGACGCGATGGCGGCCGTCTTCACCGTTTACGGCGGCGCTGGCAGCTGGTTGTTCATGCTCACGGCACTGGGCTTCATCTTCACCCTGATGACGTCGGGCGCCGTGTGGATGATCGGCTCCGACCGCGTGCAGGCGGTAGCCGCCTACGACGGGGCAGCGCCCGGCTTCTTCGGCGTCTTCAACAAGCGGCTCGGCACGCCGGTGCGGGTGAACATCCTGTCGGGGGTCGTCGGCTCGGCCTTTTGCATCGCCGCGATCAAGCTGCTCGAGGACGAGTCGGCGGCGGCGGCTTTCACCGCAGTGCTCTTCATCGGCATCTCCACGACGCTCATCTCGTACCTGTGGATCTTCCCGGCGGCGATCGTGCTGCGGCGCAAGTTCGGCGACGTCCACCGGCCGTACCGCGTGCCGTTCGGCGAGGCGGGCATGTGGATCGCTGCCACGCTCTGCACAGCGTGGGTCGCACTCGGGACGTGGGTGGCGATCTTCCCCGGCACGATCGAAAAGTGGATTGGCCTGGACTACGACTTCCGCGACGAGTGGGGCCTGTCGCGTACCCGCTTCGAGGTCTTCACGCTCGGCACGCTTGCCGTCATCACGCTGATCGCCATCGTCGGCTACGCGCTCGGCGCGCCGGTGCGCAGGCGCCAGGTCGACATCCCGCTCGACACGGACGAGGAGACCGCGCCCGCCGGGGCGAACGCATGACAACGATGGCCGAAGCCTTCTCCCCCGAGCAGCTCCAGCAGGCGGCGAAGGATCACCTCTGGATGCACTTCACGCGCATGGGTGGCTACGGCGACGGCGAGGTGCCGATCATCGTGCGCGGCGAGGGCTGCTATCTCGAGGACGTGAACGGCAAGCGCTACCTCGATGCGCTCGCCGGGCTCTTCTCCGTCAACGCCGGCTACTCGTTCGGCGAGGAGATCGGCCAGGCGGCGCTCGAGCAGATGCGCGAGCTGCCGTTCTACACGAACTGGTCGTACTCGCACCCGCGTGCGATCGAGCTCGCGCACGAGGTGGCGAGCCTCGCGCCGGGAGATCTCAACCGGGTCTTCTTCTGCTCCGGTGGCTCAGAGGCCGTCGAGTCGGCCTGGAAGCTCGCGCGCCAGTACTACCTCGCGCGCGGGACGAGCGGCATCGCGGCTGCCCTGGCGGAGCCCGAGACCCGACACGACGAGATCGTCGCGGCGGCGCGCGCACACCCGCGCCGGTACAAGGCGATCGCGCGCCACATCGCCTACCACGGCACGACCTTCGGCGCGCTCTCGATCAACGGCATCCCGGCGATCAGGACGCCGTTCGAGCCCCTCGTCCCCGAGGTGCGGCACGTCCGCAACACGAACCGCTACCACCGTCCGCCGGAGGAGACCGAGGAGGAGTTCACACGCGGTCTGCTCGAGGAGCTCGAGGCGACGATCCTCGCCATGGGCGCGGACACCGTCTGCCTCGTCCACATGGAGCCCGTGCAGAACGCGGGCGGGTGCTTCACGCCGCCGGCCGGCTACCTGCCGGGCGTCCGCGATCTCTGCACGAAGTACGACATCCTCCTGTCGGCGGACGAGGTGATCACCGGCTTCGGCCGCATCGGACACTGGTTCGGGTCCGAGCGCTACGACATGCGACCCGACATCGTCACGTGCGCGAAGGGGCTCTCCTCCTCGTACGCGGCGATCGGCGCGGTCGTCGCCACCGACCGGGTGATGGAGCCGTTCCTCGCCGACACGTCGATGTTCTCGCACGGCATCACGTTCGGCGGCCACCCGGTGATGTGCGCGATCGCGCTCAAGAACATCGAGATCATGAAGCGGGAGCGGATCGTCGAGGGCGTGCTCGAGCACGAGGACGCGTTCCGGCGGACGCTCGAGCAGCTGCTCGAGCTGCCGATCGTCGGCGACGTGCGCGGAACGGGGTTCTTCTACGCGATCGAGCTGGTCAAGGACAAGGAGACGCGGGAGACGTTCACTCCGGACGAGTGCGAACGGCTCCTTCGCGGCTTTCTTTCGGCGAAGCTCTTCGAGCGCGGGCTCATCTGCCGCGCGGACGATCGCGGCGATCCTGTGATCCAGATCTCGCCGCCGCTCATCGCCCGCCAGGCGGAGTTCGATCTCATGGTGGACGTGCTCGGCAAGACGCTCGAGGAGGCGTGGGCGCAGCTCTCGTAGCCGACGCGTGGTGGGTCGACGAGGCTCCACTCGATCCGGAGACGTCGCCGTTGGCCGGCGACAGCCGCGCAGACGTGGCGATTGTCGGCGGCGGCTTCACCGGCTTGTGGACGGCGCTCGCACTGAAGGAGCGCGCGCCGGGGACCGACGTCGTCGTGCTCGACGCGGAGCGTTGCGGGCTCGGGCCTAGCGGCCGGAACGGCGGCTTCCTCCACGGCTACTGGTCGAGCCTCGCGCGCTTCCGGGACGTTCTCGGAGCGGAGGGAGCGCTCGCCGTCTGTCACGCCGCCGACGGCGCCATTCCGGCCGTGCGTGCTCTCGGCGACGACGTGTGGCTGCGCGAAGGCGGCCTCATCCGGGCCTCGACCTCGCCGGCGCAGGACGCGATCCTCGACCGGTCGCTGAAGGCGGCACGCGAGCTCGGCGTCGAGGAGGAGGCGACTCCGCTCACGGCCGATGAGCTCGGCGCGCGGTGCGGCTCGCCCGTCTTCCGGCGCGGAGTCTTCTATCGCGACGGCGCCACCGTGCAGCCGGCGCGGCTCGTTCGTGCGCTCCGCAGGCGCGTCCTTGCGGCAGGCGTTCGGCTGCACGAACGGACGCGCGTCACTGACATCGCGTCGGGTGTGCTCACGACACCGGGCGGGCACGTGCGCGCGGAGGAGATCGTGGTGGCGACGAACGCATGGGGCGCAGGCTGGGGGCCGCTCAGTCGCCTGCTCACGCCGTTCGGCAGCTACGTCGTGCTCACCGAGCCCGTCCCGGACCTGCTCGCCGAGATCGGCTGGACGCGCGGAGAGGCGATCACCGACTGCCGGATGTTCCTCCATTACTTCCGGACGACGGCCGACGGGCGCGTGCTGATGGGGTCTGGCTCCGGCCCGATCGGGTTCGGCGGACGCATCGACCGGCGCTTCTTCGAGGACGGCGCGAGCATCGCGCGCGCCGAGCGCGGCCTACGGCTGCTCCTGCCCGGGCTCAAGACGGCGCGTATCGAGCGCGCCTGGGGCGGGCCGATCGACGTCTCCGCCGACCACCTGCCGATCTTCGGGACCGTGCCGGGAGCTCGTATCCACTACGGCGCCGGCTACACGGGTAACGGCGTCGGGCCGAGCTGGCTCGGCGGCCAGATCCTCGCGTCTCTGGCGCTCGGCGTCTCAGACGAGTGGTCGAGGCTCCCGCTCGTCGATCGCCCCATCAGGAAGCTTCCGCCCGAGCCGTTCAGCTATCTCGGCGGGAGGGTCGTGCGCCGCGCGATGCTCGCCGTCGAGGAGGCGGAGGAGTCAGGGCGCCGCGCTTCGGCGCCGACCCGCTTCGTCGCCTCGCTGCCGCAGCGTCTCGGCCTTCGCGTCGGGACGCGCTAGCCGGCGACCTCGACGCGGGAGCGCTTGAGCCCGACGTAGTAGGGAAGGCTGCGCCAGGTCAGGCGGGCTTCGTGGCGCGCCCGCTCGAGGGCTCCTGGCGCGGGCGCGGGAGGGAGGTCGGCTGCGATCGCCTCGATGTCGACGAACCAGAGCTGCTCGGCGCCGAGTCCTTCGAGCTCCTCCTCGATGGCGACGCCATGCGCGCGGATCGTTTCCTCGCAGCCCGCGAAAGCCGGCTCCGTCATCAGCACGTACTCGGGGATCGGCACGGAGTTCTTGAGCATGCGATGGACGCGGATCACGTCTACCCCCGCCAGGGTCACCCGGCCGCGCACCGTCTGCTCTGCCACCTCGCGACGACGTGCGCGACGATCTTCACCGACAGGACGCCGGTCTGGGCGCAGGCGTCACATCGACAGACCCTCAGCGCCTGGAGCGTTTGCTGCTGCGCGTGGAATGCGCGATGCATCGCCGTGGCGAGGGCGCCGAGCGATCGCGCCAGCTCGTCAGCCTCGGGCTCGGGCAGATAGAGAAACGCAGCGTCGCCCTCGATCCCCACGAGCCGGAGCTTCGGTGCGGCATCGATCACCGCGTCGAGCAGGCTGAGCGTGTTCTCCTGCGCGTGCGCCAGGCTCATGCGATGGAGCCGCATGAACCGGGTGTAGCCGCCGATGTCGGCGATCACGAGCAGCGCACGCGCCGTCGCCATGCATCGGATCCTATGTCAGCGCCAGTTGCCGGAAGGGTTCGATGTTGGACAGCGTCACGCCGACGAGGCGAAGCGGTCCCGCGCGATCCTTCAGCGCGCGGTCGAGCAGCGTGCACGCAACGTCCCCGAGCGTGTCCGCGTCGTCGATGCCGGCGTCGAGCGTCGCCGAACGCGTGCGGATGGCGAAGTCCGGGTAGCGCACCTTCGTCGTGATCGTCCGCGCGGCCTCACCCTTCGACTGGAGGTGCGTCGCCAGCCGCTCGGCCATCCGCCGGAGCTCCGCGTAGAGCACCGCCGCATCGGCAACGTCGCGGTCGAACGTCTCCTCGTGGCTGATCGACACGCGTTCCACCGTCGACTCGAGCCCGCGAGGGTCGATACCGCGTGCGCGGTCTCGCAGCAGCCCGCCGACCTTGCCAGGGAGGAGCCGCCGGAGAGTCGCGTCGTCGAGTTGCGCGAGCTCGCCGATGGTCGTGATCTCCGCTGCTCGCAGGCGCTGCTCCGCCTTCGGCCCGACGCCCGGCAGCTTCCGCACGTCGAATGGTGCGAGAAACGACGCCTCTCGGCCTGCCCTGACGACCGTCAGCCCGCCCGGTTTCCGCCGGTCGCTCGCGACCTTGGCCACCACCTTGCACGAGGCGACGCCGAGCGAGCACGACAGGCTCGTCGCGCCGCGCACGGCGGCCTGCACCGCCTCGGCCACGCGCCGCGCCTGAAGGTAGTCGGCCGCGACCTCGCCGACGTCGAGGTATCCCTCGTCGATCCCCGTCTTCTCGACCGTCGGCACGACCTGGCGGATCGGCATCCCACACGGCCTGCGAGTAGCGGCGATAGAGCGGGTGACGAGGCGGCAGGAACACGGCGCCCGGGCAGCGCCGGAGCGCCTCAGCGCAGCTCATGGCCGAGTGGATGCCGAACTCCCGCGCGCGGTAGTTGGCCGTCGAGACGACTCCCCGTCCGCGCGGGTCGCCGCCGACGACAAGCGGCACGCGGCGGAGCGACGGGTCCTCGAGCTCCTCGACGGCGGCAAAGAACGCGTCGAGATCGAGATGCGCGACGATCATCGAAACACTCCGATCAGGATGCCTCCGGTGACGACGAGGACGGCTCCGGTGACGACGTGCCGGCCGACGAGCTCGCTCCGTCCGAGCAAGAGCGTTGCGAAGACGACGCCGAACAGGGCCTCGGTCGCGACGAGAGGGCTGACCACCGAGACGCGGCCTCGGTAGAACGCCTCGAACAGCGCCGCATACGACAGGCCCCAGAAGACGCCGGGAAGCGCGAAGGGCCGGAAGGCGGCCCTGACGTCGGGGATCATGCGCCGGCCGCGCACCGCGAACAGGTACGCGAACATGACGACGAGGCCGCTCAGCGTCGTCGTGGCGGCGGCGAGCTGGGGATCGACGGCCGTGTTGTCGGCGAGCCCTCGGACGACGTTGTCGCGCGTTGCGAAGAAGAGCGTCGAGCCGAGCGCGAGCACGATGCCGAACGTGAGCGCGGCGCGCCCGCCTCGCCGCTCGCCCGCGAGCGCGAGCCCGCCGGCAACGATCAGGCCCGCGCCGACGAGGAGCGCCACCGACACCGGCTCACCGAGGACGAGGATCGCGATCGTCACCGAGACGAGCGGCGCGGCGCCGACGACGACGGATGCCCTGGCCGGGCCGATCTCCTGTACGGCGCGGACGTACAGCAGCTGCGAGGCTCCCGGCGCGAGTATGCCGGCGAGGAGGAACGGCCAGACCGCTCCCTCCCAGGGAAGGGAGAGGAGCGCGAAGCACGCCATCACCATGAACCCGACGAGCGCGGTCACGACGCCGCCCGCCTCGGCGTCGCCATGTCGCCGAAACGCGAGACCGATCGTCGCCGCCATCGCCCCGAAGAGGACGGCGGAGATGAGCGCAAGTCCTACCGCCGTCACAGCCCGAGGCTAGCGGCCGCGCTTACGTGCTCGACTTCGCGTCCTCGATCTGGCGCTCGAGCGCGTCGAGGACGTCCGTCACCTGCTGGTTGACGATCGGCTGGAACACCCGCTGCCCCATCGAGCCCACCGGGCCGGCGATCCGGACATCGGCTTCCCAGCGCATGGCCGTGCGCTCTCCGACCGACTCGAGGTGGAACTGCGTCTGCATGCTCACGATCGCGCCGACCCCCTTGCCCTTCGCGTCGAGCCGTGCGTACTCCATCGGGCGCCGCTCGAGCTGCTCGAACTGGAAGGTGAGCTTGAGCCCGCCCATGCCGAGCGGCACCTTCACGGCCGCGCTCCAGTGGTCCTCGTCCTGCACCTCGAAGCTCTCGACGCCCGGCAGCAGCCCCGCCATGCGCGCCGGATCCATGAGCACGTCCCAGACGACCTCGACCGGCGCGTCGAACTCCTTGACGCCTTCGACCTTCATGCGCCGAACTCCACCATCACGCCGCGCCCCTCGGCCTGCGCTCGCTCGTAGAGGTACTCGGCTGCGAAGAGATCCTCGACCGCGACGCCGAGCGACTCGAACACGGTCAGCTCGCCGTCGTCCGAACGGCCGGTCGCCGATCCGACGAGCACCTCGCCCACCTCGGCGCGGATGTGATCCTCGCCGATCGCGCCGTCTGCGAGGGCGAGTCGAAATGCGCCGGCCTCCGCTGCGGCCGACTCGCGCCGGTCGACGAAGTACGCGGCGGCGGCGATCGTCTCCGTGTCGAGCTCGCGCGTGTGCGGGAAAGCACGCGCCGACGGCGTTGACGTGCGCGCCCGAGGCGATCCAGTCGAGACGGAGCACCGGCTCGGCCGACGAGGTCGCGGTGACGACGACATCGGCGGCGCGCACGGCGTCCTCGATCGACGGGGCGGCTTCGACGCCGAGCTCGGCGGCCAGTGTCTCGGCCTTCTCCGTGTCGCGGCCGGCGACGAGCACGCGGTCGTACTCGCGGACGGCGGGAAGGATGCGGAGATGCGCCCGCGCCTGGTGTCCGGTGCCGACGACCGCGAGCGTTCGGGCGTCTTCGCGCGCAAGTGCCTCGGTGGCCACCGCCGAGCAGGCGGCCGTGCGGATGGCGGTGATCGGCGCAGCGTTCATCACGGCCAGAGTCTGACCTGTGTGCCCGTCGAAGAGCGAGACCGTGCCCTGGTGCGGGTCGAGGCCTCGCGCGGCGTTGGCCGGCACGACGCAGACGGTCTTGAGGCCGTAGAACGGCCGCTCGCCACCGCGGAACGTCGGCATCAACCCGATCAGCGACTCCTCGCCCGGCGGGCGGATGATCGCTCGCAGCGGAAGCTCCACCTCACCGCGAGCGAGCGAGCGGAACGCCGCGCCCATCGCATCGACGCAGCCTTGGGGGTCGAGCAGCTCCTCGACGTCCTCCTCACCAAGCACGAGCATGTCTGTCATCGTGGTCGATTCTAGAATCGACAGGACACGGACAGGCCAGGAACACAACAAAGGAGCATGCGCATGCCGTTCGAGCTTCCCGCTCTTCCCTATGACCACGCCGCGTTGGAGCCGCACATCGACGCGAAGACGATGGAGATCCACCACGGCAAGCATCACGCCGCGTACGTGACGAACCTCAACGCCGCGCTCGAAGGAACGGAGTGGGCCGACCGACCGCTCGACGCGATCCTCTCCAATCTCGACCTGATCCCCGAGGACAAGCGGATGGCGGTCCGGAACAACGGCGGCGGCCACGCGAACCACACGCTCTTCTGGACGACGATGAGCCCCGACGGCGGCGGCGAGCCGGAAGGCGACCTCGCCGACGCCATCGCAGGGACGTTCGGCGAGCGTCGACGACCTGAAGGCCGCCGTGAACGACGCTGGTGTCAAGCGCTTCGGCTCGGGTTGGACCTGGCTCGTCTGGGACGGGACGGGCATCGCCGTCAAGTCGACGCCGAACCAGGACGCGCCCGTGATGGAGGGCGACGTCGCGCTCCTCGGAATCGACGTCTGGGAGCACGCGTACTACCTCAACTACCAGAACCGCCGCCCCGACTATCTCGCCGCCTGGTGGAACGTCGTCGACTGGGCCGAGGTCGGTCGCCGCTACGCCGAGGCGACGGCTCGAGCGAACGACAGGAGCCGCGGGCGACACCGCGGCTCCTGTCGCTGCTCGACGATCGGGCTTAGGAGGCCTTGGCGAAACAGAGACTGTGTCACCCGAACGCACCGGCGCACCGCGCTGCGCGCCTCAGTCGGCCACGTACTTCGTCAGTACGCGGCCTCCCTGCGTCCTTGCAGCGCGTCGCCCGGAGCGCCCGGGCGACGAGCACCGTTCGCCAAGGCCTCCTAGTGGCTCATCGTCCCGGGTGGGTTGCCGACCTTCAGCAGCCCGACCTGACCCATGTCGACACTCGCGAAGGAGTGGGACACGAACGGGTAGAGGCCCGGCTCGTCGATCTTGACGTCGAAGACTCCTCCGCCGCCGGCCGGAACGGAGACTGTCTGGACACCCTGCTGATACTGCGTCATGTCCTGGTTCACCCAGGCGCGGTTGAGGATCGTGCCGACGACGTGGAAGGCGGTGTCGAAGGACGGGCCAGCGGCAACGACCCAGAAGCGCACCGTCTCGCCGGGGTCGGCTGTCAGCGGGTGCGCGACGTACTGCCCCGCGTACCCGTTCCAGGTCACCCAGTCCGGAGCCATCTGGTGTGCCTTGACCATGTCCAGCGTCGCCGGCTTGTCGAGGCCGGGGCTGGACAGGTACCACTCGCTCGAGACGAGGACGTACTGGTGGTCGACGGGCGGCAGTGCGGCCTTCGGCTCCACGACGATCGCCCCGTACATGCCGTTCGAGATGTGCGCGAGCACCGGCTTCGTGCCGCAGTGGTACATGAACACGCCCGGGTCGTTGGCCGTGAAGCTGAAGCGGAACGTCTCGCCGGGGGCGATGTCCCGGAAGGCCACATTCGGCGCGACCCGTGCCGCGTGGAAGTCGATCGAGTGCGGGATCGGGGCGCCGTTCGTCAGCGCGACGTTGACACGCTGACCCTGGCGCACGTGGATGACCGGGCCAGGAGCTGGCGTTGCCGAACGTCCAGGACTCATAGCTGATGCCCGGAGCGATCGACGTGGTCCCGTGCTCGAGCGTCAGGTTGACGTCGATCGCGGGGCCTGGCTGGAGGGCAGGCATCTCGGCCGGGAATGCTGTGTGCGCGGCGGCGATGTCCGCGGCATTCGCCGGCGCCGTGCCGGCGAAGCTCGGGCTCACTACCGCACCGGCGGCTGACGCGGTGGCGTGGTCATGCGTGGCGGCGGGTGCGGCTGCGCCGCCGACGCTCGCCGCCGCGGCCTCGGCGTCGTCCCGCGCCTGACTTGCCGAGATCGCCAGCCACAGGCCGATGATTGCCATCACTGCGACGGCGATGCCGAGAAATGCGGCGACGACCATGACGAGCGCGCTCGACTCCGGGCGCTTCCTCTCGGAATGCGTCTGCTTCGTAGGGATTCGGTCGGATGCTGGATACGCCACGGGAGCACCTCTCCTTCGATCTCGATTTACACCATGACCGTAGGAGGTATCTGGACGACCGGCGTCGTGGCCGAACCGTAGGGCTGGTGCGGGTTTGTACGGATTCCCGCCGCGCTCGCCGGTCGTACTCTCCAATCGCCATGGTGCAAATCGCAGAAGACCGGCCGACCGCCTGGCATCGAGCTCTCGCCGACGAGAGCCGCACGCGCATCGTCGACGAGCTCCGCCGTGAGCACGACGGCCTCGATGCTC
The DNA here is from genome assembly GCA_963724675.1 of uncultured Actinomycetes bacterium. Classification (GTDB taxonomy): domain Bacteria; phylum Actinomycetota; class Thermoleophilia; order Gaiellales; family Gaiellaceae; genus PALSA-612. Next base: position 66,710 of record CAVRVP010000006.1, read on the forward strand.
ACGAGTTGGGTCGCCGGCTCGGGCTGCACCCGAACACCGTGCGCTGGCACGTCGGCATCCTCGCCGACGCGGGTCTCGTCTCGGCCCGCCGCGCGGGACGGAAGTCGGCCGGGCGTCCGAGGACGATCTACAGCCTGAGCCCCGGCTCCGACGTGCCGGAGAAGGACGAGTTCCGCCTGCTCGCCTCCGTGCTCACGAGTGCTCTCGCAGAGGAGGCGGATGCCTCCGCCCGCTCACGAGCAGCCGGGTGGAAGTGGGGGCGATACCTCGCTCCCCGTCGCTCGCCGATGGAACAGGTCGACGATGAGGAGGCCGTCGGGGAGATCGTGAACCTCCTCGACGAGCAGGGCTTCGCGCCGGAGCGCAGCGATCGGAAGGTGACGTTGCGGCGCTGTCCGTTCTACGACCTCGCCGAGCAGCACCCCGAAGTCGTCTGCTCGGTGCACCGGGGCCTGGTCGAGGGCGCGCTGAGCGAGCTCGGCTCGGACCTCGACGTCGAGCTGACGCCGTTCGTCGAGCCGAACGTCTGCCTCGTAGCGCTGACGTCACGCTCCGCCCTGCCCAGCTCGCCACCGCTTAGTATCCGGACGGTGCTGCTGCCGCTCACTCCTGATGAGCTCCTGTCGACGACGAGAGCCGTTCGCCGCCGCCTCGATCTCGAGCGGCCGGTGGAGCGCGAGGTGCTCGAGGAGTGCCTGCGGCTCGGCCAGCAGGCGCCCGTTGGGAGCTACAACGAGATCTGGCACTTCGTCGTCGTCACGGACGCGGAGAAGCGTGCTGCGCTCGGCGAGCTGTGGCGAAGCTTCGGCCAGAAGTATCTGGGCGAGCGGCCGGAGCCCGATCCCGCTCGCGGCGCCCACGCGACGAGGTTGCTCGACTCCGTGTGGCATCTCATGGACCACATCGGCGACGTTCCCGTTCACGTCATTCCGTGCATCGAAGGGCGCACCGACGGGAAGACCGCGCCCGTGCAGGCCTCCAAGTTCGGCACGATCGTCCCGGCCGTGTGGAGCTTCATGCTCGCCGCGCGGTCGCGTGGCCTCGGCACGTGCTGGACGACGTTCCACCTCGCGCACGAGCGGGAGGCGGCCGACCTGCTCGGGATCCCGTACGACGATGTGATGCAGGTGGCGCTGATCCCGGTCGCCTACACGATCGGCACGGACTTCCGCCCCGCGCGGCGCAAGCCGCTCGAGACGATGGTGCACTGGGACGCCTGGTAGGAGACATGCCCCGGAAGGCCGTGTTCCAGGGACAGTCCCTCGGACCGTCCAGAACTGCCGTGACCCTCACCGAACGCGTGCTCCCGTACGGAGATTCCTTTCTACCGGTGGTGAAAGGACATGTCTCAGGGACTGTCCCTGGGACATGTCCCTCTAGCACTCAGCGAAGACGGTCGACGACGAGCCCGGCGTAGTAGGGCCTGCTCGGCACGTGCCTGCTCAGTCCCGTGAAGATGAGAACGGCAATCGAGCGCCCGCGCTGCGTTGCGATCACATCGACGAAGACCGGGATCGACACGCCGTTGCCGCTGAGTGACGCAGTGAGCGCGTAGGCGGCCGAGAGCTCGCCGACCTTGGGCGCCGCCACCATCTTCGAGGAGATCACCTTTCCGCGGACGCTCTTCGGATAGCCGCGGAACGCGCGCCGCACCTGGTCGGCGAGGCAGCCGGCCAGCCCCGGCTTTGCGCCGAGGCGGAAGTCGCGTGCTGCCTGGCTCTTCGTCAGGAAGACGGCGACGCTCGAGTCGATCTGGGCGCTCGGCTGCGAGGTGATCTGATAGCTCGCGGTTGCCTCACCCGTGACGGTGAACGCGGAGAAGTCGGGCCGGAAAGTGCTGCACGCGAACTGCCCGTCCTTCGTCTTCGGCGCCGTGAAGCGAGCCCAGTCTGGCCCGACGTCATCCTGCGTCAGGACCGCGCGCTTGGCGAGAGCGACGTCCGCCGGACGCAGGCGGACCTTCTCGGCGCGCGGGTCGGCCGCCTGAGCCGCGGCGGCTCCGATGCACCGTGACCAGCGCCAGCGTGACGGCGAGGATGCGCACACTGGGGAAATCGGCTCAAAGCCGTGGCGGCTTGAGATCAGTCGTCGCGCCAGAGCACGGGAAAGAGCGGGTGCTCCATCGGCGCACCGGCCGGCAGCTCGTCTGCAAGGCCAGGGAAGTCGGGCGACGTCTTCCACGGCCGTGGTGCGTGGATCGCATCGTCACCGAGGAAGCGCACCGAGAAGGCACGCCTCCGCCTCGATGCGCCACCGGCGGCGTGCAGGGTGAGCATGTGGAAGTAGACCGCGTCGCCGGGCTCGAGCTCCCACGCGAGGATCTCGAAGGCGGAACGGTCCGCATTGATGTCCGGCAGCTCTTCGAGCGTTCCCTCGGGAAACCACTTCGCCTCGTCGTCCATGAACGTCCGGGGCATGAGCCACGGTCCGAGGTGCGAGCCGGCCACGAACTCGACGGCCGACTCGCGGTCGACGGGGTCGCAGGGCATCCAGAGCGAGCACACCTGGCGACCGTCGACGTTGTAGTACGGCTGGTCCTGGTGCCAGGGCGTGGGTTGGCGCGTCGCGGGCTCCTTCACGAGCACGTGGTCGTGGAACAGGCGTACTGCGTGGGAGCCCATCAGCCGGCCGGCGATCTGCGCCGCCGGGGACTCGCGGATGAAGGTCTCGTACTCGTCGATCCGCTGCCAGTTGCAGAAGTCCTCGAAGAAGCGGCCCGGGTCGTCCGGGCGGCTGGCGATCAAGGCCGCGGTCGCTGGGCTCGGCGAGGTTCCTGTCGATGCCGCGGGCGAGCAGCGCGACCTCGTCGGGGGAGAAGGCCGCGCGCACGCAGACGGCGCCGTCGCGACGAAAGTCTTCGACGAGAGCGGCGTCGATCACTCGCGGATCGTAAGGCGTTAGAGTCGCCGGCGTGCGCATCGACGATCTGATCGACTCTCGACCGCTATCCGATCGACGACCTCGACGGCGCAGGGGCTGCGCTCGTCGAGAGTTGCCGCGATGCGCTGCGCGCCGAAGGCGCCGTCCGCCTCGACGGGTTCGTCCGCGAGGACGCCGTCGACGAGATGGCAGCGCAGGCTGCATCTCTCGCCGGGCTCGGGTATCCGAACGACGCCACACACAACTGCTACTTCGACGACGAGATCGACGAGACGCTGCCCGAGGATCATCCACGCCGGATCCGCGTCCGGTCCGCTCAGAAGGCGGTGGCGATGGAGCTCCTGCCCGAGGATTTCGGCTCACGACGGATCTACGCCTCCGACGAGGTGCTGCGGTTCGTCGCCGCAGTGCTCGAGAAGGACGAGCTTCACCGGAGCTCCGACCCGCTCGACGGCTGCAACATGACCGTGTACGAGGAGGGGGACGAGCTCGGGTGGCACTTCGACCAGAGCGAGTTCTCGATCACGCTCATGATCCAGCGCGCTGAGTCCGGCGGCGAGTTCGAGTATGCGCCGATGGTGCGGACGCCCGACGACGAGTGCTACGACGAGGTGCGGCGCGTCCTGCTCGGCGAGCGGCCGGTGAAGATCCTCTCGAGCGATCCTGGAACGCTCGCGTTCTTCCGCGGCCGCTACTCGCTCCACCGCGTCCCTCCCGTGGCCGGCTCGACGCCGCGGATGAACTCGGTGCTCACGTACTCCGTCGAGCCGGGGCACATGCTGAGCGCGATGGCGCAGCAGATGTACTACGGCCGCACCGCCTGAACGACCTTACGCGCCTCTTACCCAGGCATCAGCCGCGGCTTACGATGCGGCGCTACGTTCGAGTGTCACGTTCTTCTCGACGTGCAAGGGGGTATTCGGTGGTTCGCCTGAGCCTGACGACGATCGTCGCGGTGCTCGGCAGTCTCGCGGTTTCCGCGCACGCTCGTGCGTCCGAGTCCTGCTGGGAGAAGCTCGTCGCTGACTGGAGCGACGGGGCGATCGCGGGCGTCTACCCCGTCGAGTGCTACCGGCAGGCGCTGAGCAACATGCCGGAGGACATCCGGCTCTACTCGAGCGCTACAGACGACATCAACCACGCTCTCGCGGATCGCGTGCAGGGCGCGCGGTCGGTTTCCATGTCGCGCACTTCGGGAGTCACGCCGGCGGCGTCGGCGAGCGACGACGCGACGCTCCTTACCGTGCGGCTCGTCCTGGGCGGCTCTCTGGCCCTCGCTTTCTGTCTCGTCGGCGGTGGCGTCTGGTATCTCACGCGCCGGCGAACGCCCGGGCAGCGCTGATCGTGCGCCGCGCTGCCCGCCTCCTCGCCCTCATGGGCGCCGTCGCCGTCTCCGGCATCGCTGCCGCGCCGGGACACGCCGCTCCCGGCGCCTTGTTCGGCATCAAGGACGACGCGTGGCTGATCTACGGCCCCGGCACGCTCGACTCGCGCCTCGACGAGCTCGATCGGCTCGGCGTCGACATCGTCCGCTTCACGCTTCACTGGGACGCGATCGCGCGCCGACGCCCCGCCGACGCGACCGACCCGAGCGACCGGGCGTACCGCTGGGGCGCGGGCGACGCGGTCCTCCGCGGGCTCAACGAACGCGGGATCGCCACGGTGGTGACGCTCGTCGGAACGCCGGGCTGGGCGAACGGCAACCTCGGCCCATCATGGGCGCCGATCGACAGCAGCGCGTTCGGTGACTTCGCCTTCGCGGCGGCCGAGCGCTACCCCTTCGTCCGCCGGTGGACCGTCTGGAACGAGCCGAACCAGCGCGTCTCGCTGCGCCCGACGCGAGCCGACGTGTATGTCGTTCGCCTCCTCAACCCCGCGTACCGCGCGATCAAGCGCTCGAACCCGCGCGCGCTCGTGGCCGGCGGCGTGACGGCGCCGCGAGGCGGGTCGGGCGGCGTCTCGCCGCTCGCATGGATCGCGGGCATGGCGAAGGCGGGCGCCCTGCTCGACGCCTACGCGCACCACCCGTACCCGCTCGTGCCGAAGGTGGAGACACCCTCCGGCGGTGGCTGCGCCCACTGCGAGACGGTGACCATGGCCACGCTGGAACGTCTCATCACCGCCGTGCGGAGGTCGCTCGGCCCCAAGCGCATCTGGCTGACGGAGTACGGCTACCAGACGAATCCGCCCGACAACTGGCTCGGCATCTCGCTGCCGCTGCAGGCCAGGTACGTCGCCGAGGCCGGCTTCCGCGTGTGGAAGCTTCCGTACGTCGACATGCTGATCAACTTCCTCCTACGAGACGACGTCGCCGACTGGCAGAGCGGCTTCTACAGCGTCTCGGGCGATGCGAAGCCGTCGCTGGCGGCGTTCACGCTCCCGCTCGCGCAGGTGTCGCGCTCCGGCGCCCGCACGAAGGTGTGGGGTCAGGTGCGACCCGGCAGCGGCCGCAGGCTGTACCGCCTGCAGGTCCTTCGTGGCAGCTGGCGCTGGCTCACGCCGGTCGCAACCACCTCGGCGAGCGGGACGTTCGTGCGCACGGTGACCGTGGCGAAGGGCGCGCACCTCCGCATCTGGTCGCCGGCGGACAGCTCCTTCGGGGCGCCGCTCTCGATCCAGTAGCCGGCGAAACGACCCCCACAAACGCCAAGTCCCCGGCGATCCGAAGATCTCCGAGGACTTGACGGAGAGAATCTGTCACGTCTCGCGGCGGCTGTCAAGGGGGAACTGCGACGCCTGCGACGACCGGCGCCTCGACGCTCCAGGGGAAGTCGATCCAGCGGTCGGTGCGGCGCCAGACGTACTCGCAGCGGACGACCGACGGCGGCTTCTCGTAGAGGACTGCAATCCGCGCCTCGCCGACCTGGCCGGCGAGGAAGTCCTTGACGAGCACGAGCGTCTGACCCGTGTCCGCGACGTCGTCGGCGACGAGCACGCGCGCCTCGGCGAGGTCGACGAGGCTCGGGACAGGCGGCAGGATCATCGGCATGTCGAGCCGCTCGTCGACGTCCGTATAGAACTCGACGTTCATCGTGAAGGTGTTCTTCACGCCGAGCGCATAGGCGATCGCGCCGCCGACGAGCAGCCCGCCGCGCGCGATGCCGAGCACGATGTCGGGGAACCAGTCGTCCGCGGCGATCTGCTCGGCGAGCGCCCGCGAGCCCGACGCCGAGCTCGTCCCACGTCATCCGCTCGCGCTCCGGGGTCACGTGGACAACTCTACGAACGACCCCTACAAACGCCAAGTCCCCGGCGATCCGAAGATCTCCGAGGACTTGACGAAGGGGAATCTGTCACATCGCCCAGGGTCTGTCAAGCAGCAACCGTCACCTTCTCGTCGACCCGATCGGCCACCTCGTCGGCCCAGGCGCGGATGGCGTCCCAGTCGCGTGCGTCCGAGGCCGGCATGTGGTTGAACGGGAAGCCGAGCTTCGTCGGATCGACCACCCCGCCGAAGATCGCGATTGCCACGGGCTCGAGCTCCGGTGTGCTCTCGAGTGCGTGGTCGAGCTGCTTGCGCGCGCTGTCGACGTCGTGCTCGTCCGTCGTCAGCGGCCCCATCGCGAACACGGCGAGCGGGATCTGCTCGAGCGCGGCGCGATGCCGCTTGAGGAAGGTGCGGGCATCCGGATGCCAACGCGTCATGTAGATCGAGCCACCGAGAACGACGCCGTCGTAGCCGTCGAGGTCCGTCACGGAGTCGGCCGCCTCGACATCGGTCGAGTACAGCCGCTCGCGCAGGTGCGCGGCGATCGACTCCGCGACCTCGCGCGTCGATCCCTTCTTCGTCCCGTACGCGACGAGGATCCGTCTCATCTCGTCTCCTTTCGTCGCCTCGTTGTCGCACGCCGCTCGTCGGGCCGCGTCGGTGATCCCGCTGAGCCGGATCGGTAGAAGCCCGATATCGTCCCGGCCATGTGCTTCGACGACGACTCGTTCCCGCCGATTCCCGTCATCAAGGGCGCGGCGATCTCGCACGAGGAGCTCGTCCTCGATGCGGCGGACGGGAACCGCTTCGCGGCGTTCGCGGCACTGCCTGACGAAGGGGGTGTGACGGGCGTCGTCATCCTCCCTGACGTTCGGGGTCTCTACCGCTTCTACGAGGAGCTCGCGCTGCGCTTCGCCGAGCGCGGCTATCCGGCGGTGGCGTTCGACTACTTCGGCCGGACGGCCGGCGTCGAGAAGCGCGGCGACGACTTCGAGTACATGCCCCACGTCCAGGCGGTCAAGCCGTCGGAGATCCAGGCCGACGTCGGCGCGTGTGCGGGTTGGCTACGCGCGCAGGGCAGCTCGACGGTCTTCACCGTCGGCTTCTGCATGGGCGGCCGCCACTCGTGGCTCTCGGCCGCCGGCGGCCACGACCTCGCCGGAGCCGCCGGGTTCTACGGGCGCACGCGCGAGGGTGCCGACGGCTCGCCAGGCCCGATCCAGCGGGCGGCGGACATGACGTGCCCGATCCTCGCTCTCCAGGCCGGCGACGATGCGCACATCACGGCCGAGGACAACGCGGCCTTCGAGGAGGCGCTACGCGACGCGGGCGTCGAGCACGAGCTCGTCACGTACGCCGGCGCGCCGCACAGCTTCTTCGACCGCAAGCAGGAGGACTTCGCCGACGCCTCCGACGACGCCTGGCAGCGCGTCCTCGCCTTCATCGCCGCGAACGAGTAGGCGCGCGAGTTCGCAATTTGCGGAGGATTTCTCCGCGGGACCCCTTGCAACGGACACGGCGCTTTCGTAGTGTCGTTCTTGCGCCGAGCACGGAGCGGAAGTAGATCGAAGCTTCACCCGGCGACTGTACGCGGGGCGACTCCTTCGGGAAGCGCTCAGCGGAAAGTCACCCGGTGAGGTGGACGAAACCGCCACCGGCTCGGCGAATTTTTTTGGTCCCGAGCAGCCACTACTTCGCCGCGAGCGCCCTGGCGAGCACGGGATCACGGCCTGCGAGGAAGTCGGCGACGGTGACGTTTACTCGTCGTGTCGGGGTTGACGGCGAGTCGGTGGTCGCCGGTCCCTTGGCGAAGTTCCAGTAGCGCGCGGCGATACGCACGTTGATCCCACTCTTGGGCAGCAACGACGGAGACGGTGTCGCCGTAGATCTCGCACGCCGCCGCCGGTCGACTCTCCGACGAAGATCGCCTTCGTCGAACGGTCGACGTCCGCTGCGAAGTTCGCGGCCGCCGAGAACGTCGCACGCCCGATGAGCACGAACAGGCGACCCTGCCGGTTGATCTCCGGCTCCGTGAAGAGTTGCGAGTAGCTATCCGTATGTCTGTTGTCGCCGCCGCCGTTGAGGCGCAGGTCGACGATCACACGCTTGACCTTTCGTCCGGCGGCGAGCTTGGCGATGCGATCGACGAGCGAATGCCGGCCGTTGCACGACGTTGAAGCCGACAAAGACCACGCTGCCGCCCGCGAGCGTCCCGATCCACAGATGGGCTGCGCCCTTGCTTAAGGTAGAGGGGCAGGGCTACCGCCGCGGCAGGATCGACGGGTAGTGCCCGTAGAGAGGGTCTCGGAAGGTCGAGACGTAAAGAGGTACGGCGATCGGCGCGAGCGTGACCGTCCGAGGTCTCCCTCCCTGCGTGAAGGTGAACTCGAGAGGCCCGACACCGTCGGCGATGCCGAGCCCGTCGAGCACCTCCGCCGTGAGCAGGTAGTGGGGCAGGAGCCCCTTGAGATTCGAGCTCGCGTTGTCGCGGGGAACGAGCGGCTGAACGCGCTTCGCCACCTCGGCGTACGGGACGCCGCGCGATCGGCCGTCACTCGCGCCCCGACGAGGCCGTCGCGTGCCCTTCTCGTCCACGACGTACGTCCCGTCCGGGAACGTCGTAGAGGCGAAGTGGATAGAGGTGGAGGTCGCGCGGTGCTCTGGATCGCCGGGAAAGATGCCGCTGTGGCCGTTGCCGTTGCCCGGCAGCGCTGCCATGCGCATGAGCTCGACGTAGCAGCTCGTTCTCCGAGAGCCCGTCGGCGCGTGCGACCAGCGCTGCGACCGCCGCCCGGAACGTCGACTTCGGGACGCTGGCGAAGAGATCCGGGTGCGTCGCCTCCATCTGCTGGGCGAGCAGACGGACGTCCGACTCGGCCCCGGGAACGGCAGCGGTGGCGGCCACGGCGACGACGGCTGCGAGCGCCGCCGCCGCAGCTACGCCGCGCGCAAGTCCTCGTCGACCCAGTGCTGCCCATCGCAGGAGGTGCTCCGACCGCTCGATGCCGAGGCGGAGCAGGTAGTAGTGGAACGCGTCGTTTCCCGTGCGCGTGTTCGTCGGTTCGATTGTGAGGTATTCGTCGAGCTGCGCCGTCGTTCGCTCGCGAAACCACTCGACGTGGCGGAGCAGGACGTCCTTCGGCACGAGACCCCCGACGAACAGGCGCAGGTAGAACGCCTCGGCCGACTCGGGCTCGGCGGCGAGCCACTCGTCGAGGGCGGACCGGCCGGCTGTGGTGATGCGGTAGAGCTTCTTCTCCGGTCGCGCCCCCTCTCGAACGGTGCGGCTCGTCGCGAGCCCGCGGTCGGCGAGGCGGGGGAGGAGAGCGTAGAGCTGCGTCTTGGCAGGCGCCCAGATGTAGCCGATCGCCTTCTGGAGGCTCTTCATCAGGTCGTAGCGCGAGCGCTCGCCCTCGATCGCGAGGAGCGAGAGCACGGCGGCCTCGGTGGCGTTGAGCGGAGCCATCGCGCGAATGATAGTCCGAGAAGAACTATTCCGCAACGGACTATCGGGCCGAGCGTACGATTGCGGCCGTGGACGCGAGATCCCGGAAGCGCGTGCTCGAACGGCTGCGGAAGATCTGCCTCGCCCTGCCGGAGGTGAGCGAGCGGCTGAGCCACGGCGCGCCGACGTTCTTCATCCGCGAGAAGCGCGCCTTTCTCATGGTGATGACCGATCACCACGGCGACGGGCGATTCGCGATCTGGTGCCCGGCGGGCGGCGGTATGCAGGAGATGCTCGTCGACGCGGACCCGGAGCGGTTCTTCAAGCCGCCGTACGTGTGGCACCGGGGCTGGATCGGCTTCCGGCTCGACGTCGCCCTCGATTGGGACGAGCTCGCGGGCATCGTCGAGGACGCGTACGCCGAGGTCGCGCCTCCGCAGCTCGTCGAGGCGGCGCAGCTCGCGCGCGGCCGACTAGCCGACGTGGCCCCGATCGTCCAGGCCGAGGGGCTGACGAAGCGCTACGGCTCGCGCACCGGTGTGCTCGACCTCGACGTTCTCCGTCGAGCAGGGTGAGGTGTTCGGCTATCTCGGGCCGAACGGCGCGGGCAAGACGACGACGATCCGGCTGATGCTCGACCTCATCCGGCCGACGAAGGGTCGGGTGTCGCTGTTCGGACGCGATGTCCGCCGCGACAGCGTCGGGCGCTCGCCGCCGCGTCGGCTACCTGCCAGGAGACGCCCGCCTCTACGAAAGGCTCACGGGCGGCGAGCTGATCCGCTACTTCGCGTCGCTCCGCGGGCTCGGCGACCTCTCCGAGGCAAAGCGGCTCGCCGAGCGCTTCGAGCTCGACCTCGAGCTGCCGATCCGCACGCTCTCGCGAGGCAATCGCCAGAAGGTGGGCATCGTGCAAGCCTTCATGCATCGGCCCGACCTGCTCGTCCTCGACGAGCCGACGTCGGGGCTCGATCCCCTCATGCAGCAGCAGTTCAACGAGCTCGTGAAGGAGACGACGGCCGACGGCCGCACGGTGTTCCTCTCGTCACACGTGCTCCCCGAGGTGCAGCACGTTGCCGACCGGGTGGCGGTGATCCGCGAGGGTCGGCTCCAGCTCGTCGACTCGGTGGAGGCCCTGCGCGCGCGTGCCCCCGCGAGGGTCGAGGCGTCGTTTGCGGCACCCCCTCCGCCCGACGCCTTCGCCGACCTCCCCGGCGTGCGCGAGGTCGAGCGCCGTGGGGACACGGTCGTGTTCGCGCTCGAAGGTGTCGCCGATCCGCTCGTGAAGGCGCTTGCCCGGTTCGACGTGGTCGCGCTCGACAGCCACGAGGCCGACCTCGAGGACGTGTTCCTCGCCCTCTACCGGGAGGGGGCAGCCGATGCTGCGTGACGTCTTCCTCAAGAGCCTGCGGGACGTGCGCCGGAGCTTCACCTGGTGGAGCCTCGGGCTCGCGAGCTACGTCGCCCTGATCGTGGCGATGTGGCCGACCGTGCGCGACAACCCGGCCATCGCCGAGCTCCGCGACTCGTATCCGGAGGAGCTCCAGGCTTTCGTCAGCTTCGGCGGCGCATTCGACATCGGCACGCCCGCTGGGTATCTCGGCGCCGAGCTCTTCTCGCTCATGGTGCCGCTGCTCCTGCTCATCGCGTCGATCGGCGCGGGCGCGCGGGCGCTTGCCGGAGAAGAGGAGCGCGGCACGCTGGAGCTCCTCCTCGCCAACCCGATCTCGCGCGCGCGGCTCGTGCTCGAGAAGCTGGGCGCGCTCGCCGTCGAGGTAACCGGGCTCGCTCTCGTGCTCTTCGTCTCACTCGTCGTCGGTGCCGAGGCGGCCGGGATGGACGTGCCTGCGTCGCGGCTCGCCGGCGCGACGCTCAGCGCGTTGCTCCTCGCTCTGGCGTTCGGCGCGATCGCGTTTGCTCTTGGCGCTGCAACGGGCCACGGCGCGCTCGCGATCGGCCTCAGTGCGGCAGCGGCCGTCGCGGCCTATCTCGTCAACGGGCTCGCGCCGCTCGTTGACGCGTTCGACTCGATCCGCTGGCTCTCGCTCTTCTACCACTACGTCGCCGGCGATCCCCTCACGAACGGCATCGCGATCGGTCACGCGGCCGTCCTCGTCGGCGTGTTCGCGTTCGCTGCGATCGCGGCTGTTCTCGCCTTCGGCCGCCGCGACGTCGGCGTCTCGACTTAGGGCCAGCTCAGACGCCAGGAAGCCTAAGTGGCTTGGCTTCGCCGACGGGTCTTCTGGACGAGCCCGCCGAGGGCGACGAGTGTCCACACGCCCTCGAGCAGGAGGAAGCCCCACTGGCGCTCGCTCCAGGCGGCGGCGGTGAGGATGCCGGCGCCCACTGCGTTCAACCATAGGTACGTCCATGAGCGGACGTCGAACACGCCGACCTGCGCGGCGACGAAGCCGATGAGAATCGCAATCGCGCCCGCGATCTGGACGAGTTGCGCTGCCACTCGGATAGGCTCGCACAGGGTGGACGTCCTGGCGTGGAGCGACGAGCCGATCGAGTGGATGAGCGATACGGTCGGCCGGCAGGTGATCCACGCCGCGCTGACGTGACTGAGCCCTCCGGAACCCTCGCTGACGATCCGTTCGGCGGTCGGCACCCAACCAGTCATGAACGGATGACGGGGCTGCCCTGGGATGCGTCGTACGACGACGGCCCTGCGCCGTGGGACATTGGCCGGCCGCAGCCGACGGTGGTGCGTCTGGCATCCGCGGGCGGATTCGTCGGAGCAGTGCTCGACGCGGGCTGCGGGACAGGCGAAAACACCCTTCACCTCGCCTCGTTGGGATTGGCGGTTCTCGGCGTCGACGTCGCCGAGACGGCATTGGCGATCGCCCGCGCGAAGGCCGCCGATCGCGGGATCGCGGTTGAGTTCGCTGTGGCCGACGCGTTCCAGCTGGACCGTCTGGGGCGCACGTTCGAGACGGTGCTGGACTGCGCGCTGTTCCACACGTTCGACGGCGACGAGCGGCCCGGATACGTCGCGAGCCTGGCGTCCGTGACCGAGCGTGATGGAACTCTCTACGTGCTGTGCTTCAGTGACGACGGCCCTGATACTGGCCCGCACCCCGTCAGTCAGGAAGAGCTGAGAGCGGCGTTCGACACCGGCAGCGGGTGGAGTGTCGCCGCCATCGAACCGAAGCGGGTTCAGACGAGGTTCCACGACAACGGCGCACCGGCCTGGCTCGCGACCGTCAAGCGGATCTAGGCGATGGGACCGGTCGGTCCGTGACTTGGATCGGCTCGATCGTGCTGCGCGTCGACGATCTGCAGCGCCAGGCGGACTTTTGGGAGGCGGCGCTCGGCTACGAACGGCTCGAGATGGACCACGATTTCGTGCTGCTGCGCCCGAAGGACGGAGTCGGGCCCAATGTGTCCCTCGACCGCGTTCACTCCACGCTGCAGATCCCTCCACGCCTCCACCTCGACCTGTACGCCGAAGACCAGGCGGGGGAGGTCGAACGGCTGCTGGCGCTGGGCGCTACCGAGATCCACTGGGACAAACGGCCGCCGGACGCGGACTACGTCATCCTCGCCGACCCTGAGGGCAACCGCTTCTGCGTCGTGGACGTCAGTCGCTAGCTCACCGCCTTCTTCACGAGCGCGCGAATCTTGCGCTCGTCGGCTGCGGTCAGCTCTTTCAGCGCGTATGCGATCGGCCACATGGAGCCAGTCGTCGAGGGACGCGCTGTCGTTGAAGCCGAGCATCGCGTAGCGCTCCTTGAACTTCGTCGCGTTGCGGAAGAAGACGACGACCTTGCCGTCCTTGTTGGCATAGGCGGGCATTCCGTACCAGGTCTTCGGCGTGAGGTCGGGGGCGGTCTCCTTCACGATCGCGTGGATCCGCTCGCCCATGGCGCGATCGTGGCGTGACATCGCGGCGAGCGCGTTGCGGACGGCGCTCTCCCCGTCCTCCGCCGCCTTCAGCTCCTTGGCGCGTGCTCTCATCGCGGCCTTTTCCTCGGCCGTGAATCCCGTCGACTTCTTCTCAGCCATCCTCACCCTCCCAGTAGTCGAGTTCCGGACCGGGCTTGCCGAACATGATCCGCTCGCCGGCCACGCTCCGCGCGCCGATCTTGCCGGTGTCGAGGTACTCGACGATGTCCGGTGCGACCAGGGTCGAGAGCATGAGGACACGGATCGCGCGTGTCCGTGCCGTTGCGGATCTGGTGCGCCCCCTCCTTGCCGCGCGGGAAGGCGACGACGTCACCCTCGTTCAGTTGCTGCTCGCCCTCGTGCGTGCGGAGCGTCGGCTCGCCGCGGAGGACGATCACCCACTCCTCGTTCGCGTGGTGCGTGTGGAACGGCCACAGCTTGTCGCCCGGCTCGAGCTCGTACATGCTGCCGCCGATCAGCTCGGCGCCGATGTGGTGGCCGACCCAGGCGTCCTTGCTCCGCCAGCCCTCGCGGTCTTCGGTGCGATCCCATTCGTCGCCGTTGAGATTGAAGATCTTCATGCCGCAGAGCCTAGGCGCGAACGAGGCCGATGCGATTGCCGGCCGGGTCGCGGAAGATCGCGAAGACGATGCGCCCCGCCTCGGTTGGCGGCATGTCGACCTCCGCTCCGAGCTCGACGACGTGCGCGAGCGTCTCGACCACGTCCGGAACCTGGACATAGAACGTGACGAAGTCGTCGCCCGGATCGCTCGGGCCGATGCCTCCGTCGATCCCGGGAGCACCGGTCCCCGCGCAGACGCCGTTCGTCTGTATCTGACGTAGTCGTCGCCGTCGGCCGCGAAAGTCCAGCCGAAGGCATCCGCGTAGAAGCGCGCGACCTCCGGCCCGGCGGCGGTGTTGATCTCGAAGTGGACGACGGGATAGCCCATGCGCGCACCGATCGTAGGTTTTTCGCCGAAACCGCGCGGTCCTCTCCCAGCCTGCTCGGCGTAGACTCGCTCGCACGTGAGCGAGTATGCGATCAGGCAGCGCTGATGCCTCGACGTGGGATGCGTTCGCCCGCCTCGCCGAGAAGCACAACGGCATGGGCTTCGGCGGTTGCTGGTGCACCTGGTTCCATTCGCGAGTCGGCAGGCCCGAGGGCGAAATGGGCCGCCCCTGGAAGGAGCGTCTCGTTCGCGAGGGGAACGCTCACGCTGCGCTGGTTTTTGACGGCGACGCCGCGGTTGCGTGGGCTCAGTACGGCCCTCCTGACGAGCTCCCGAGAATCCATCACCTCAAGGACTACGAGGCGAACCGCACGGAGGAGCTCCCCGACTATCGCGTCACGTGCATCTTCGTCGACAGGGACTATCGACGGTCAGGCGTTGCGGGTGTGGCGCTTCGCGGTGCCCTCGACCTGATCGCGAACGCGGGCGGTGGCGTCGTCGAGGGCTACCCGCAGGACACGCAGGGCAAGAAGATCTCGGCCAAATTTCTCTACAACACCACGCGAGGCCTCTATGAGCAGACCGGCTTCGCCTACGTGCGGCCGAAGGGCAAGAACCACTGCGTGATGCGCAGGACGATTGCGCCCGTCAAGGCGTCTCGACGGGCTCGCGCCGGCTAGCGTCGCCGCTGACCGCGGCGAAGGGCGTCGAGCCGTCGGCGGTCGCGCTTCGTCGGCCGGGCGCCGAGGTCGGCGCCGAGCGGCCGGCTCGCCTTCGCTTCCAGGCGGCGCTGCTCGCGCGCGGCCGCGGACTCCGGCGTCTCCTCGTAGAGCTCGCGCGCCGCGGCAGCGGAGCCACGCCGGTCCGCGAGCGCACGCACGTCGACCGTCCACCGCTCCGCGCTCGTCCGCACCTCGACGCGCTCGCCGACCGCGACCTCGCGCGACGGCTTGGCGCGCGCGCCGTTGACCTTCACGTGGCCGCCCGCGACCGCCTCCGTCGCGGCGGTGCGCGTCTTGAAGAAGCGGGCGGCCCAGAGCCACTTGTCGATGCGCACGCGTTCCACGGCTAGCTCTCGATGGGCCTAGACTCGGCCGGTGGCCGTCTGCCCTTCCTGCGGCGCCGAGAACCCCGAGAGCGCGAAGTTCTGCAACGAGTGCGCGGCGCCGCTGAGCGAGGCACCGTCGGCGCCGACGCTGGAGGAGCGCAAGGTCGTCACGGTCCTATTCTGCGACCTCGTCGGCTTCACCGCCGCCTCGGAGCAGGCCGACCCCGAGGACGTCCGCGCCCGCATCCGCCCGTACTTCGCGCGCCTCCGTGAGGAGATCGAGCGCTACGGAGGGACGGTGGAGAAGTTCATCGGCGACGCGGTCATGGCCGTCTTCGGCGCGCCCGTCGCCCACGAGGACGACGCGGAGCGCGCCGTGCGGGCCGGACTCCGCATCCTGGAGGCGATCGTCGAGCTGAACGCGCAGGATCCGGCGCTCGCGCTCCAGGTGCGCATCGGGATCAACACGGGTGAGGCGGTCGTCGCCATCGGCCCCGGCCGCGCGGAAGGCGAGGGATTCATCACGGGAGACGTCGTCAACACCGCCTCCCGCCTCCAGGGAGTGGCGCCGGTCAACGGCATCGGCTGCTCGGAGACGACGTACCGCGCGACCGAGCGCATCTTCGACTTCGAGGAGCTCGAGCCGGTCACGGTCAAGGGCAAGACCGAGGCGCTTCGCCTCTACCGTCCGCTGCAGGCCCGTGCCCGCTTCGGCAGAGACGTCATCAGCACGCTCGCGACGCCGCTCGTCGGCCGAGAGCTCGAGAAGGCACTCCTCGTCGGCACGTTCGAGCGCGCCGTCCAGCAAGGCACCTGCCAGCTGGTGACGATCGTGGGCGAACCGGGGGTGGGAAAGAGCCGCCTCTGCGCGGAGCTGTTCGCCGAGGTCGAGGACCGCCCCGGGCTCGTCCGCTGGCGTCAGGGCCGCTGCCTTCCCTACGGAGACGGCATCGCCTTCTGGGCGCTCGGGGAGATCGTCAAAGCCGAGTGCGGGATTCTCGAGACGGACACGCCCGAGGAGGCGGCGGCGAAGCTCGACCGAGGCGCTCCCTGCCGAGAGCCCCGACGTCGCGTGGCTAAAGGCGCGCCTTCTGCCGCTCGTCGGTGCCGGCGGCGAGCCCGCCTCACAGGAGGAGGCGTTCAACGCGTGGCGCCGTGTGCTCGAGTCGTGGGCCGGAGGGCGGGAGACGGTGCTCGTCTTCGAGGACCTGCACTGGGCCGACGAGGCGCTCCTCTCCTTCCTCGAGCACCTGGCCGAGTGGTCGCGCGGCCTCCCGCTCCTCCTCCTCTGCACCGCCCGGCCCGAGCTGTACGAGCGGAAGGCGACGTTCGGCGCCCAGGCCCAGAACGCGCAGCGGATCAATCTCGCCCCGCTCTCCGAGGAGGAGACGACGCGCCTCATCGGTGCGCTGCTCGAGCGGGCGGTGCTGCCTGCGGAGACGCAGCGGACGCTGCTCGAGCGAGCCGGCGGGAACCCGCTGTACGCGGAGGAGTTCGTGCGCCTGCTCTCCGACCGGGGCGAGCTGGACGAGGAAGTCGGAGGTGCCGGACTCGGTGCAGGCGCTGATCGCCGCTCGCCTGGACACGCTGTCCGCGGATCGCAAAGCCCTGCTCCAGGACGCCGCCGTCATGGGCAAGGTGTTCTGGTCGGGCGCGCTCGTCTCGATGGGTGGTCGCGATCCCGCGCGAGGTGAACCAGGCGCTTGCACGAGCTGTCGCGCAAGGAGCTCGTCCGCCCGTCCCGCTCGTCGGCCATGGAGGGCGAGGCCGAATACGGCTTCTGGCACGTGCTCGTGCAGGACGTCTGCTACGCGCAGATCCCCCGCGCCGCACGCGCCGCCCGCCACCAGGCGAGCCGCCGCGTGGATCGAGGAGAAGGCGGGCGAGCGGGTCGAAGACCTGGCTGACGTGCTCGCGCATCACTACCAGTGCGCGCTCGAGCTCAACCGGGCCGCGGGCATCGAGACGCACGAGGATGAGCTGCAGGCGCAGGCGGTGCGGTACCTGGGGCTGGCCGGCGAGCGGGCGCTCTCGCTCGACGTCGACCGCGCCGAGCGGCACCTTGCCCGCGCACTCGAGCTCGCCCCGGCCGGCCATCCCGAACGTGCGTCACTGCTCGAGCGTTGGGCGCAGGCGATCCAGCAGCAGGGCAGGCCGCAGCAGGAGGCGAAGGAGGCATTCGAGCAGGCGCTTGCCCTGTACCGCGATCTGGACGAGCCGTTAGCTGCTGGGCGCGTGCTTCGCCGTCTCGCTCTCGTGACCCACCGGATGGGAGAGGAGGCACGATCCAAGAGAGCTATTCGACGAGGCGGTCGAGCTGCTCGAGGCGCAACCGGCCGGGCCGGAGCTCGTCTGGGCCTACGCCTACGTAGCCGGGTGGCACGCGCTGACCGGCGACAACGCGAAGGCGATCGCGGACGCGGAACGCGCTCTCGTGCTCGCCGAAGAGCTCGGCCTGCCCGAGCCGGCATTCGCGCTCCAGTGGCGCGGCCTCGCCCGCTCCGAGTCAGGGGATGTGGAGGGGCTCGAAGACATGCGCCGGTCCCTCCAACTCGCTCTCGAGCAGGGCCTGGGACGCGAGACCGCCGTGATCTACGGGAACCTCGGCTTCGCCCGAGGGGTCTACAGTGGGCCAGCGGCCTCGCTCTCCACTGCGCGCGAGGCGATCGAGTTCTGTGAGCGGCGCGGCATCACCGAGCTCGCGCTGCAAAATCACGCCAACAGCTTGAGTGTCCTGGCGGCGCTCGGACGTACTGATGAAGCGCTGGCTGGGCTGGGGCCCACCGTCGACCGAATCGAGGCAATGGGCGACAAGGCGTTCACGTACTGGCGCGGCGAGCAGATGCGCCTGCTCGCGGAACGCGGAACTCCGGACGAAGCTCCCGATCCCGACGAGCTCGTCGCCGCCGCTCGCGCAGTTGGCCAACCGCAAACGATCCAGGCACTCGGGGACGCCGTTCACCTGCTCCTTGCACGCGGCGAGCGACAGCACGCGCAGTCACTGCTGCACGAGCTCGATGAGCTCACCGCCGCCCGCGCCGACCTTTTCCCTGCACGGCAGTTCCCATCCCTGTGCCGCGACGCGCTCGCCCTCGACGACGAGCCGCTCGTGGAGCGGCTCGTCCAACGCTTCGAGGCCAAAGCCACCGTCCCCTTCGACGAGCACGTCCTCGCCTCCGCCCGGGCCCAGCTCGCCGAAGCTGCCGGCGACCGCGCTGAGGCCGCCGAGCTCTATCGGGAGGCTGTCGAGCGCTGGCGCGAGTTCGGGAGAGTTCCCGAGCTCGCGTACGCCCTGCTCGGCCAGGGACGGTGTCTCGTCGCGCTCGGACAGCCCGAGGCGGACGAGCCGCTACGCGAGGCGAAGGAGCTGTTCACCTCGATGGGCTACAAGCCCGCGCTCGCGGAGACGGAGGCGCTGCTCGCCGAGACCGCGGCGGCTGCTTCGTAGCACTGTCAGCCGGAACAGAGAGAGGAGCACGATGAGTAACGAACAGGAGGCCCCTGAGACGCAAGGTGTTACGGCGGAGTTACTCGCAACCGTTGACCTTGGCCCTGAGATCGAGGGCATGGTCGGGCGCGAACTTCGAATGCGCATGGTGACCATCGAGCCTGGAGGTGTCTTCGGCCCGATTCACGACCATAAGAGACAGACCAGGCATCGTCTACGTACTGCAAGGAACGATCACCGACCATCGAAATGGCGTCGCTACGGACTATGGGCCGGGAGTGGGCTGGCCAGAGGATAGGAACACCAGACACTGGCTTGAGAACAGAGGAACGATTCCGGCAGTGGAGATCTCCGTCGACATAGTCAGGCACGAGTAACTCAGGCCACGGCATCTACCTACGACATCCTCGAGCGTCACGAGTGGAGTCGGTCTAGTCCTCGTCTTCCCACACGTGCTCAACCGATGCGAATCAGCTTCTTGTTGACGAACTCGTCGGCGCCGTAGCGGCCGAGCTCGCGTCCGAAGCCGGAGCGTTTCGTGCCGCCGAACGGCGTCTCGGCGGCGTCTGCGCCGACGATGTTCACGTAGACCATGCCGGCGTCGATCCGGTCCGCGACGCGCTCGGCCTGCTCCGGGTCGTTCGTCATCACGTACGAGCCGAGTCCGAACGGCGTGTCGTTTGCGAGCGCGACCGCCTCATCCTCCGACCCCACGCGATAGACCTGCGCGACAGGCCCGAACAGCTCTTCACGGTAGATGTCGTTCTCCGGCGTGATGTCCGTCAGCACCGTCGGCTCGAAGTAGTTGCCGTTGCGCTTGCCGCCGGCGACGACGGTCGCGCCCTGCTCGACCGCGCGCCGGACCTGATCCTCGAGGCGGTCGGCCGCGGCCTGAGAGGAGAGCGGCCCGCACTCGATCCCGCGCTCGCGCGGATCGCCCTGCTTCACGGCGGTCAGCGCGGCTGTGAACTTCTCGAGAAACGGCTCGTAGAGCTCGTCGATCACGATCATCCGTTTCGCGCCGTTGCACGACTGGCCGGCGTTGTCGATCCGGGCGGCGACGGCGTCCTCGACCGTCTTGTCGAGGTCGTCGGTGCCGAGGACGATGAACGGATCGGAGCCGCCAAGCTCGAGCACGACCTTCTTCAGATGCCGGCCGGCGATCTGCGCGACGGCGGCGCCGGCGCGCTCGGAGCCGGTGACGGAGACGCCACGGACTCGCGGATCGGCGATCACCGACTCGATCTGCTCGTTCGTGGCGTAGATGTTCACGTAGGCGCCGTCGGGGAAGCCGGCGTCGGCGAAGATCTGCGCCATCGCCTCGGCCGACTGCGGGCACTGGGGCGCGTGCTTCAACAGGATCGTGTTACCGATGATCAGGTTCGGTGCCGCGAAGCGGGCGACCTGGTAGTAGGGGAAGTTCCACGGCATGATCCCCAGCAGCACGCCGAGCGAGCTGCGGCGGACGACGGCCGACCCCTCACCCTGGAGGTGCTCGATCGGCTCGTCCGCCATCAGGGCTTCCGCATGGTCGGCGTAGAACTCGTAGATCGACGCGCAGAAGTCGACCTCGCCGCGCGCCTGACCGACCGGCTTGCCCATCTCGGCGACGATGATGTCCGCGAGCTCCTTCCGCCGTTCCGAGTGCAGCTCGGCCACGCGCCGCACAAGCGAGGCGCGATCGGCGACAGTCGCAGCTTTCGACCATTCCCGGTGCGCCCGATCGGCGCGGGCGACCGCGTCCCGCAGCTCGTCGTCGGTGATCGTCGGGTACTCCTTGACCGTTTCGCCGGTCGCGGGGTCGACGACTGCGTACATGCTCGTCACGTTGCTCCTCCGTCGGTCGGACTGCGGCGACTCTAGCGCTAGGCCGGGTGGAGCGGTCTAGTCCTCGCCTTCCCAGTAGTCGAGCTCGGGCCCGGGCGGCGAACAGGATCCGCTCGCCGGCCACACTCCGCGCGCCGACCTTGCCCGTGTCGAGGTACTCGACGATGTCCGGCGCGATCAAGGTCGAGAGCATGAGCACGCGGATCGGCGCGTCGGTGGTGTTCTTGATCTGGTGCGCGCCTTCCTTGCCGCGCGGGAAGGCGACGACGTCACCCTCCTTCAGCTGCTGCTCGCCCTCGTGCGTGCGGAGCGTCGGCTCGCCGCGCAGGACGATCACCCACTCCTCGTTCGCGTGGTGCGTGTGGAACGGCCAGAGCTTGTCGCCCGGCTCGACCTCGTACATGCTGCCGCCGATCAGCTCGGCGCCGACGTGGTGGCCGACCCAGGCGTCCTTGCTCTTCCAGCCCTCGCGGTCCTCGGTGCGGTCCCACTCGTCGCCGTTGAGATTGAAGATCTTCATGCCGGAGAGCGTAGTCGCCTTTCTGACAAGTCGTGTCCTCGGCGGAGCACACTACGAACCTTCGACCTCCTTCCGCTCCCACGCGCGGCCGTAGACGTCGAGCCAGCGATCGAGCTCTTCGAGCGTCACGAGCGGGGTCGGTCTAGTCCTCGTCTTCCCAGTACTCGACCTCGGGTCCGGGCCTCGCGAACATGACGTCTTCGTCGTCGACGCCCTTGGCGAGAACCTTTCCGGTGTCGAGGTACTCGATGATCTCGCCCGGGACCATCGAGGAGAGCATGAGTACGCGAATCGGCGAGTCGGATCGGTTGATGATCTGATGCGCACCGTCCTTGCCCCGCGGAAAGCAGACGACGTCACCCTCCTTCAACACGTGCTCACCTTCGGGCGTGCGCACCGTCGGCTCGCCGCGGAGCACGATCACCCATTCCTCGTTCAGGTGGTGCGTGTGGTACGGCCAGAGCCTGCTGCCAGGCTCGACCTCGGACATGGTCGCGCCGATCAGCTCACCGCCGATGGCTTGGCCGACAAGCGCGGCGCTGATGCGCCAGCCCTCGCGGTCCCTCGTCCCGTCCCACTCGTCGCTGTTGAGGTTGAAGATCTTCATGCCGGGAAGCCTAAGGTGTTGAGTCCGCCGTGGCCACGGTTCTACCGCTTGCACGCGCGGCCGTAGACGTCCAGCCGATGAGCTCTTCGAGCGTCGCGGTTGGAGCCGGTCTCGTCTCCTCTTCCCAGGACTCGACCGTGGGCTGCGCTGCCGGTGTTACAAGGGACATTCGTCGGCCCATCTCAGAGTTAGATCGCCGGCTGAGTACCCCGCGTAATAGGAAATGAGGCTTGCGACGTTGTACGCGGGGCCAGGGGCCAGCGCTCCCGGCGCCGAGGAGTCGGGCGGGAATCCGAATGCTGCGGCGAACAGCGACTCGATGTCGCCAGTTGCTTGAGGGAACCCGACAGACATATCGAGATCTCCGGTGGATAGTTCCATATGGACCTCGTCATCGTCTCCTTGTGCAGCGATCTCGACTGCGATAACCCTTGACCCGAGGCGGGCATCCAACCCTGTGTGGGCGGCTCAGAAGTACGTACGCATAGAGAGCTGTCGGCGGAAGCGGCTGAGCCTCCATTAGCGCCAACTCGGAGAGCGCACGTGCGTCTGACATCAGCCGTTTGTAGCCACCTGTGACGAGGTCGACGAGTGTGCGCTGTCCGAGCGTTACACCAAGCCTCGGTTGTGCGCTATTGAAGACCTGGGCTCTCTGCCGTCTCCGAGCGAGTTCAGCGAATAGCGGGTCTACGATTGGGGCCTTACCCCAGTGGCGGTTTACGTTCTGAAGAGATGCCAACTCCCCTAGCGCTAACTCTTGCTCAAGCTGGAAGAAGGTATAGCGACTACCCGCGTCGATCCTTGCGAGCCCTGGCACTCGGACGGCCTTCTCGGCTTCTCCGTAGACAGTGCACTCGATTCGTGAGCGCTGCGCTTCGTCCCAGTAGAGGCTGAACGGCTCGTCTAGCTCGATTGCAAAACGTTCGGTCTTCGACGCGAGTCGACTCACGAGCTTTGCGGTTTCGACGCGCAGTTCGTAGTAGCTGTCCAGGTCGATCGGCTGCTCGAGCGGCAGCCGAATATCACCGGTCTCGCGAATGTGGACCGTGCTGACCGGCAAGAGCAGACGCGAGGCTGCATTGACGAAACGTTGATCGGGTACCACCTCGAGCGGGTGGGCAAATACGTCGTTAACGATGAGGCGCTCCCCGATCAGCTCTGTGTCCACGCTTCTTACGACGGAAGCAGCTCGGTCGCGCTCGTCAGGGTCGTCATACGTCGCGATGAGCCAGATGGGCCGGTTGGCATATGCTCCGCGAGCGAGTGTGTGGCAGCCAGGGTTGTCCCGATCTGGCTTGGTCATTCCAAGCATTGGCTCGGGCGAGCTCCCGCCCGCTGTGCGAGCAAGGCCGCCCAGCGAAGGCCTTCCCATCCCGAACCTGGCTGAGGCGAAGTTCCCGAGAGTCGGCTTCAGCGCGGTATGCAATGCGAGCATGCTCAGCTGCGGCACCGGTCGCCTGCGGAGTCGCATGTACGCCGCGCCGACAACGTAGGCGATGGCTTTGCCGGTGAGCATGGGGACTAGCGCCGTGGCGTAGTCGTTGGAAGCCGTCACCACGAGGCCTGCGGACTCAAGAGAGGCGAATGTGGCAACAGGGTCGAGTGGGGCATCGGTGAAGCGCCGCGCGTGCCGAAGGACCTGATCCGCTTCAGCGGCTCCGCGGTCGCCGGGCGTTTCGAGTTCTACGAGCGCCGCCAGGACTGCAAGGCCAGCGTCGTCGGCGGAGATGGCCGCATCGAGCTGGAGATCTTCGTGACGGAGCGAACGGGCATCCTCTGCGAGGCGAGCGAACGCTGACACGAACAGAGGCTCGCCTGCGTCGGTCTCAAGCAATGCCGAGAAGACGGTCTCCGCGGCCCGTGTAGCGGCGCTGTCGAGCTCCGCGGGTGACAACTTCGTGCGAACGAAGGCCCTCTTTCGTTCGTGGAACCAGGGTCGGCCGCCAACCTGGGTCAAAAGGAATCGTGCAGCCACTAACTCGTCGGTTGCCTGTCCCAGCGATGCTTCGTCAATGCCAAGGAATTGGATAAGCAGCGCCTCCGGAAGCGGGTCGTCGAGTACGGAGAGCTTTCGAGCAGTCACTGCGGCTGATTCGGAGAGAGTCCGCCAGCTGGCTTCCGCCCAGCGCGCCGACTGCGATTGAGTGGCGCTTCTCCGATTGAGCCGCCGCGCGACAGCTCGCTCACGACGTCCCCAACGTCGAGTGGATAACCGGAGCTTTCTCTCATGACGGCATGGGGATCAGCCTCTACGTTGGCGTCGTGAACCCAAGTCCTGATTGCCTCCAGGTCAAGCGGTGGCACTTCAATCTCGTAGATTGTTGGCGAAAGCAAATGCAGCTGAGCCACAGCGGCTGACGTTGCGCCCCCCGATGTGAGGAATGCCGCCGGACGTGAAAGTGCTCTGGCAGTCGCTCGGTAACGTCGATGAGAAGGCGCCGGTCGCCTTCGCTCAATCGCTCGCCGACGTCGAACGAGAGTGCGACGTGTCGATCGCCGCCAAGTTCGAGCACGTTTGATGCCAGCGACGAAAAAACCTCCGCCAAAGGCTCTGGCGCTGCCGCCGCGAGCCTTGCTTCCAACGTGTCACCCAGTTCCTCCCTCAGCGTCGCGATGTACTGCGCGAGTGCCGTTCCGAAGTTTGGGCCCAGACGCCCTCTCAAGATCTCCAGCAACTCCGCCCCGATGGCTTTGCCCAGGCCTGTTGCGGTCTCAGTCACGAGCCTCTTCGCGCTACGAGTTACGGCCTTCCCGATCTCGTTCGCGATGACATCGTCTGTAGTGATCTGCTCAAGCAGGTCGGCCATTCCCTGGATCAACGCATGCTGAACAGCGCCCGCGGCAGCCACGAGATGGATGGGCTCGGCGTAGACCCATCCCTCGCGTGCTTCGGCTGCCGCTTCGAGAACTTCTGGTCTTACCGACGCCTGAGTCACCGGTCAGGAGCGTAAGCCGTGCCTCCGAGGTCGCCAGATGCTCGATGATCTGGTTGCGTCCGTAGACGAGCTCGGGGCTAGCGGGCGTGTCTGGCGGCGATTGGATCGGCGCGTCTCCTAAAGAGCCGGCTTACGTCCTACACCTACGAGCAGCCGGTGTTGGTGCCGCAGTCCCTGCACGTGTAGCAGGAGCCCGTCCGCACCATGCGGCCGCCGCAGCGGGCGCACTCGACCGCGTCCTCGTGGGTGTTGAAGAGCGCCGCCTGGCCGGGCGGGGGCGCCTCGAGCGGCACGGCCGCCGACTCGACGCCGGCCGGCTTGCCCTCGCCGTCCGTGTAGCGCTCTGCCATGCGGGCACGCACCTCGGCGGAGAGGATGCCGATCTCCTCCTGCTGGTCGATGGTGAGGAACTTCTTGCCCATCCAGCGGAAGACGTAGTCGACGATCGACTTCGCGACGCGGATGTCCGGGTCGTTCGTCGGGCCCGACGGCTCGAAGCGCATGTGCGAGAACTTCGAGACGTAGACCTCGAGCGGCACGCCGTACTGGAGGCCGAGCGAGACGGAGATCATGAACGAGTTCATGAGACCGGCGAGGGTCGTGCCCTCCTTCGCGATGTCGAGGAAGATGTCGCCGGGCGTCCCGTCGTCGAACAGGCCGACGTGGATGTAGCCCTCGTACTCGCCGACGCGGAACTTCCGGCCGACCTCGACGCGGTCGTCTGGCAGGCGACGCCGCTGCGGGGCGAGAACGGTGCCCGGCACGAGCGCCTGCGCCTTGTCCTTCTCACCCGACGAGAGCGGCTGCGCGACCTTGCAGTTGTCGCGGTAGATGGCGATCGCCTTGACGCCGAGGTGCCACGCGTCGATGAACAGTTGCATGACCTCTTCGGTCGTGACCGTCTCGGGCATGTTGACCGTCTTCGAGATGGCGCCCGAGATGAACGGCTGGACAGCGCCCATCATCTTCACGTGGCCGGAGTAGTGGATCGCGCGGTCGCCGATGGCGCAGTCGAAGATCGGGTAGTGCTCGGCCTTGACGAACGGCGCGCCGACGACGGTGTTGCGCTCGTCGATGAAGGCGACGATCTGGTCGACCTCCTCCGGCGCGTAGCCGAGCCGGTCGAGCGCCATCGGCACCGTCTTGTTGACGATCGTGATCTCGCCGCCGCCGACGAGCTTCTTCGACTTCACGAGCGAGAAGTCGGGCTCGACGCCCGTCGTGTCGCAATCCATCATGAAGCTGATCGTTCCGGTGGGGGCGAGCACGGTCGCCTGTGAGTTGCGGAAGCCGTTGACCTCACCCGCGTCGAGCGCGTCGTCCCACGACTTGCGCGCTGCCGAGAGCAGGTCGTCCGGCACCGAGTCCGTGTGCTCGATGTTGCCGACCGCCGCGCGGTGCTTCGCGATCACGCCGACCATCGCGGCCGCGTTCGGCTGGTAGCCCGCGTACGCGCCCATCCGCGCCGCGATCTCCGACGACTTGCGGTACGCGCGACCGGTCATGAGCGCCGTGATTGCCGCTGCGTACGCGCGCCCCTCGTCGGAGTCGTAGGGAAGGCTGCGTGCCATGAGCAGCGCGCCGAGGTTCGCGTAGCCGAGGCCGAGCTCGCGGTAGGCCCGCGCGTTCTTCTCGATCTCGGGCGTCGGGTACGACGAGTAGCCGACGAGGATCTCCTGGGCGAGGAACATCACGTCGACCGCGTGCTCGAACGCCTCGACGTCGAGCTCGCCGTCGTCGCGGCGGAACTTCATGAGGTTGAGCGACGCGAGGTTGCACGCCGAGTCGTCGAGGTGCATGTACTCGGAGCACGGGTTCGACGCGTTGATGCGCCCGGAGTTCGGGCACGTGTGCCACGCGTTGATGGTCGTGTCGTACTGCACGCCCGGGTCGGCGCACTGCCAGGCAGCGTCCGCCATCTCGCGCAGGAGGCCGCGCGCGTCGACCGTGTCGACGACGGCGCCGTCCGTCCGCGCGGTGAGGTTCCACTCGGCGCCCGTCGTGGCCGCCTCCATGAAGGCGTCGGTGACGCGCACCGAGTTGTTCGCGTTCTGGTACTGGATCGAGCTCCAGTCGGACGAGTCGAGCGACATGTCGTAGCCCGCCGCCTCGAGCACGCGCGCCTTCTTCTCCTCGCGCGCCTTGCACCAGACGAACTCCTCGATGTCCGGGTGGTCGACGTCGAGCACGACCATCTTCGCCGCGCGCCGCGTCTTGCCGCCCGACTTGATCGTGCCGGCGGACGCGTCGGCGCCGCGCATGAAGGAGACGGGCCCGGAGGCGTAGCCGCCCTTCGACAGCTGCTCCTTCGACGAGCGGAGGCGCGAGAGGTTGACGCCCGAGCCGGAGCCGCCGCGGAAGATGACGCCCTCGCGCCGGATCCAGTCGAGGATCGAGTCCATCGAGTCGTCGATCGAGAGGATGAAGCAGGCGGAGCACTGCGGCTTCTCTTCGAAGCCGACGTTGAACCACACCGGGGAGTTGAACGACGCGAGCTGGTTGACGAGGATCGCCTTGAGCTCGGCCTCGAAGGCCTCGGCTTCCTCGTCGTCGGCAAAGTAGCCGCCCGCGCGGCCCCACTCGCCGACGGTCTCGACGACGCGGCCGATCATCTGGCGGACGCTCGTCTCGCGCTCGGGGGAGCCCATCTTCCCGCGGAAGTACTTCTGGGCGACGATGTTCGTTGCCGTCTGCGACCAGAACTTCGGGAACTCGACGTTCTTCTGCTCGAACACAGGCTTGTCCTTGCCGGGGATGAAGGCGTCCCGCACTTCCCACTCGATCTCCTCGAACGGGTCGCGACCGGGGATCGTGAAGTACCGCTTCACGCCGATCTGACGCGCGGCGTCACGGACTGCGTTCTCGAGCTGCTCCTGGGTGATTTCCACTGTCTTCACGGTCGCCATGTCCTGCCTCCCGGCTTCGTCGGAACCCGATGTCGCCCGCACGAAGGGTGGTATCGAGCGGACACGGGACCGTAGAGATGGCGTCGGACGGATTCATCCTACCCGTCGCGAGGTGCCTCAGGCAGGGTTCGGGGAGTGCGAAAAACCCTGCAAATTGGGCGAATCTGAGGGGTCCCTGCTCAGCTCTTCGCGCCCGGCCGCACCGGTGCTCTTCGCATCTGGAGACGGCGGGCGACGAAGCCCGCCGATCCGAGGGCGAGCAGCACGATCGCGAGCGAGGCGAGCACGATGAGCGGGATCGGCACCGAGTCGGCGCTGTCGGAGCCGAGGGAGCTGATCGCTGCGCCGACGGGCCCGCCGTCCTCCTGGCGCCCGCCCGCCGCGAGCACCCCTACCGCCCGGGCCGCCTTCGGCCCGCCGTAGAACGTGCTCGACTTCGACGGCGGCGTAGAGGTGGAGCCACCGCCGCTCGAGCCGGTCGATCCCGATCCGGTGGAGCCCGACGAGCCACCGCCGCCCGCGGCGATCGCAGCCTGGAGCGCGCGGTTGATGTCGTCGCGGAGCGTCGAGTACTGGGCGACGTCCTCCGGCATGTGGACGAGCGCCTCGCGGTAGCACTCGACCGGGTAGACGCGGTCGATCCGCCCGTCGTACCAGTCGTTGATGAGCGTCTGCCAGCAGGGCGTCGCCGCGGAGGCGGTCCCGGCGGAGAACGCTGCGACGACGGCGGCCGCCAGCGCGAGCAGGGTGAGAGCTATCGGACGTTTCATCGAGATGGTGTCTGGTGGGTGTGACCCGGTCTGAACGTTTCGTCCTACCAGTCGTGTTCGAGTGTACGCAAAGGTCCCCTCCCCGAGGAGGGCCTGCTGTCAGTCTCGGCCACGCCCATGACGGTCCGGTGATCCTGCTGTTAGGCCTCTGTAAGGACGTTGCCGTGTGAGCCCCGTGCTAGCGTCATCGCGATGCGACAGGCCGCGGGGTTTCCCGTCCTCGGTGCCGCCGGGGCCCTTGTCGCGGCCGCGCTCCTCGTCGGCGAAGGATCGAGCGACACGCGTCTCTTCTGGATCGGCGGCCTCGCCGTTCTCGTCGCTTTGGCCGCGGCGATCGCGACATTTGCCGGGGTCGTCGGCGATGCCGTCGCTCACGCGCGCGGGGTGGGCTTCGCTCGGCCTGCTCTGCCTTCTCGTCGCATGGATCGGCCTCACCATCGTCTGGTCGATCGCGCCCGACCGCTCGTGGGCGTACCTCGACCGCGGTCTCGTCTACCTCGCATTCGCCGTCATCGGGCTCTTCGCTGGCTCGTATCTGCGACGTCCCGCGACCGTGGTCGCAGGTCTGCTCGCGGTGCTCCTCGGCGCGGTCTTCTTCTGGGCGCTGCTCGGCAAGGTCTTCCCGGGCGTGTTTCCGGACGGCGCCCGCGTCGCCCGGCTGCGTGACCCCGTCGGTTACTGGAACGCCCTCGCGTTACTGGCAGCGGTCGCGCTGCCGCTCGCGTTGTGGCTCGCAGCGTCGCGTACTCATCGAGGGATCGTCCGCGCCGGCGGCGTCGCACTCCTCTACATCGCTTCGATCTCGCTTGTCCTCACCTTCTCGCGGGCAGGGATCGTCGTCGCCGCGCTCGGCGTGTGCATCTGGCTCGTTCTCTGCGACGACCGCTTCGAGGGGCTCGCGATGCTCGTCGCGGGCGGGCTGCCTGCGGCCGCCGTCGCGGCCTGGGCCTCGACGCAGGACGGTCTCGTCGAGGATCTCCAGACGGCCGCGGCGCGCGAGCGTGCCGGCGGCTGGTTCGCGCTTGCGCTCGCGCTTGGTCTCGCCGCTGCGCTCGGCCTCGCGCACTACGCGGGACGCCTCGGTGGGAGGCTCGGAGAGGACGAACGCGCCCGCTGGACGAAGCGGCTCGCAGGAGGCGTCGTCGTGTGCGCCGTGCTCGTGGCGGTCGCAGCCACGGTGCGGGTGGGCGGTCCGGGCAGCTGGCTCGACGAGTTTCGCGGCAAGGGCGACGTCGTCCAGGGCTCCGGCCGGCTCGGCGACCTCAGCTCGAACAACCGCTGGACGTGGTGGCAGGAGGGATGGGAGCTCTTCCGCGACGACCCGCTCGGCGGCACCGGCGCGCACACGTTCGAGATCGCGCGCCGTCCCATCCGCGTCGGCTCGGTGGTGACGACGGAGCCGCACAACATCGGCGTGCAGTTCCTCTCGGAGACGGGAATCGTCGGCCTGCTGCTCGGCCTCGGCGCAGTGGCCTTTGCCGCCATCGGCTGCCTCGAGGCGCTGCGACGGCTCGACGGCGCGGAACGGGCCGCCGCGGCCGCGCTCGCCGCGGCGCTGCCCGTCTATCTCGCGCACGCGCTCGTCGACATCGACTGGGACTTCGTCGCCGCGACGGCGCCCGTCTTTCTCGTCGTGGGTGTGCTCCTCGCGGCCGGCCGAGAGCCGGGCGCGGCAAGACCGCGGCCCGTGCTCGCGGTGGTGGTCGGCGTGATCGGGCTCGGCGCTCTCTACTCCATCGCGTCGCCGTGGCTCGCGCAGAGGAAGATCGAGTCCGCGTACACGGCCATCGGGCGGGGAGACGTGACGGCGGCTCTCCATGCCGCACGCCAGGCGCGGCAGCTCAACCCGCTGTCCGTCGAGCCGCTGCGGGCCTGGGCGCTCGCCGAGGCGTCACGTGGCGCCGTCACTCCGGCGCTACGGCGCTATCGCCAGGCGGTGGACCTTCAGCCCGAGAACGCCGAGACGTGGTACGCGCTCGGGGCCTACGCGTTCGCGCTCGGCCGCTATCGCGCTGCGTACGACGCCCTCGATCGCGCGTACGGCCTCGACCCGTACGGCCCTGCGGGTCTCCCCGGCGGCCTGCTCGACCAGGCGCGCGACAAGGTCAACGCGGGTCTCGGCTGAGCGCTGGCGGCCCGTATCGTTGAGAGGTGAGCGCAGCAACGTGCCGCGCCGAACGAAAGGATCACGATGAGCCCCATCTCGCCAGAGTTCGCCGTCAGCTACAGCCAGGCTTGGGCGGAGCACGATCCCGACGCGATCGTCGCCATGCACACCGACGACATGGTGTTCCACATGCATGGGTACGCCGAGCCGGTAACCGGACGCGACGCGGTTCGAGGCGCCATCGCGGCAGTCTTCGACCAGTCGCCCGACATACGGTTCGAGAAGCGGCGAGTGCACTTCGGCGAGGACCACTTCGTCTCGGAGTACGAGGTCAGCGGCACCTTCAACGGTAAGCCGTTCGCGTGCGAAGGCATCGACGTATTCATCCTGCGCGACGGACTGATCGCGCGGAAGGACACGTACATGGACTGGTTGGCCGTCCAGGGCCAGGTCGGGCTCGACCTGGCGGCCACGCCGAGCTAGCCGCCGAGGACGACGGCGACGTGCGCGCCGGAGAGATCCTTCACGCGCAGCCCGTCGAGCGGTGACACGGTGCGCACGCGGAGATCGCGCGCGAGCCGCCACGCCTCGGGCTTGAAGCCGGGGCGGTACATGACGACGCTGCGCGCGTAGTCGGTGCGCTCGGCGTTGCCGACCGCCGCGATCCGATAGCCCTTCGACCGCACGAGCGTTCCCTCC
Organism: uncultured Actinomycetes bacterium; assembly: GCA_963724675.1. Taxonomy (GTDB): domain Bacteria; phylum Actinomycetota; class Thermoleophilia; order Gaiellales; family Gaiellaceae; genus PALSA-612. Next base: position 97,949 of record CAVRVP010000006.1, read on the forward strand.
GCGGCAGCGGCGCCGGCGATGCCGTTGCCGTTGAGGACGAGCACGGAGGTCTGAGCCCGGCGGAGCTCGGGTGCGGCTGCGCGCTCGGTCTTCGGCGTCGCCTGCGCCTTCACCGGCTCGGTCTTCGCCGCGACGCCGCGCTGTCGACGCCTTCTTCGTAGTCGCCGCGGGCGCCTTCCCGGCGACGGAGTCGCGCGCCGCGTCGAGCACGGGGCCGCCGAAGACGGCCGTCGCGATGCGCGAGGATGAGGACGAGCTCGACGACGGCCACGGTCGAGACGACGATCGTGGCCATTCGCCACGGTCGAATCAGCGCATCGGATGTCGAGACGGACTCCACGGAGCGGGTGTCACTTCGCCCCGCCCCGGCCAGTCCTGCTCAGCGACTGCCGGCGATCGACTCCCACGTCGCACGCAGCCCGTCGTCGAGCAGCATCTCGGCACGCCAGCCGAGCTCACGCGCCGCGGCTGACGGGTCGAGCACGCTGCGCTGGAGCTCGCCGAGCCGGGCGTCGCCGTGCGCCGGAGCGGCCGAGCTCCCCGCCACCGTGCGGCAGCGCTCGTAGAGGTCGAGGACGGACGTCTCGACGCCTGTCCCGACGTTGAGGACGCCGCCGCCGTGCCCCGCCGCCGCGAGCATCGCGCGGACGACGTCGCCGACGTAGACGTAGTCGCGCGTCTGACTGCCGTCCCCGAAGATCGTGCACGTCTCGCCGCGGGCGAGCCGGCCGAGGAAGATGGCGACGACGCCGGCCTCGCCGTGGGGATCCTGCCGCGGCCCGTAGATGTTGCCGAGACGGAGCGCGACGTGGGTGGTGCCGTAGAGGCGGTTGTACATCGCGAGGTATTCCTCGCCGGCGAGCTTCGCCGTGCCGTACGGCGATAGGGGCAGCCGTGGATCGCTCTCGGTCGCCGGGCGATCGCACTCGCCGTAGATCGCCCCGCCCGTCGAGGTGAATACGACCTGCGCGTTCGCGGCGCGCGCAGCTTCGAGCACGTGCACCGTGCCGAGCACGTTGATCGACGCGTCCTCGGCCGGCCGCTCGACCGACACGCGGACGTCGGCCTGCGCCGCGAGGTGGAAGACGACGTCGCCCTCGAGCAGCGGACAGCTCGCGGATGTCCTGCTCGACGAAGCGGGCCGCGTCGTTCACGTTCTCGCGCCGCCCGGTGGACAGGTTGTCGATCACGGTCACGTCGTCCCCGCGCGCGACGAGCGCGTCGACGACGTGCGAGCCGATGAACCCGGCGCCTCCGGTGACGATCGCCCGCACGCGTCGTATCGTAGTCGTGTGTTCGTGACGTTCGAGGGAGTCGACCGGTCGGGGAAGTCGACGCAGGCGAGGCTCCTCGAGCGGCATCTCGTCGAGGCGGGACGCGACGTCGTCGCGACGCGCGAGCCGGGAGGCACGCCGCTGGGCGAACGGATCCGCGAGCTTCTCCTCGGCGCCGACGACGTGTCGCCGTGGGCGGAGGCGGCGCTCTTCGCCGCGGCGCGCGCGGAGCTCGCCGAGCGCGTGATCCGCCCGGTGCTCGCGGGCGGGGGCGACGTGATCTGCGACCGGTACCTCGACTCGTCGCTCGTGTATCAGGGTGTCGCGCGCGACCTCGGCGTCGAGCGCGTGCTCGAGCTCAACGTCGCCGTCGCCGACCTCGTCCCCGACCGGACGTTCGTCCTGCTCCTCGATGCGGAGACGGCGGCGGCCAGGCTCGGCGCCGGCGGCGATCGGATCGAGCGCGAGGACGGCGCCTTCCACGCGGCGCTCGCGGACGGTTTCCGTGGCCTTGCCGAGCGGTTCCCGGAGCGCGTGCGCGCGCTCGACGGGACGCGTCCCATCGAGGAGCTGGCCGCAGCATCGTGCGCGAGGAGCTCGATGTTTGACGAGATCATCGAGCAGCACGGCGCGAAGGCTCTGCTCGCGGCCGCGCTCGAGGACGGGCCGGTGCACGCGTATCTCTTCCACGGCCCGCCCGGCGTGGGCAAGCAGAAGACCGCGCTCGCGTTCGCCGGAGAGCTGCTCGGGGACACGGCACGCGCCGAGCGCGGCGCGCACCCCGATCTCTACCTCCTCGAGCCGCTCGGCGACCAGATCCGCATCGACGAGGTGCGGCGCCTCCGTCGCGACCTCCACATGCGGCCGTTCGAGGCGACGCGGCGCGTCTACGTCCTCGTCTCGGCGCACACGCTCAACGACGAGGCGGCCGACGCGCTGCTCAAGGATCTCGAGGAGCCGCCGCCGTACGCGGTCATCATCCTCCTCGCCGACGAGCTCGGCCCGCTGCCCGAGACGATTCGCTCGCGCTGCCAGCACGTGGCGTTCAGCCGGCTGTCGGAGAAGGCGGTGCACACGGTGCTCGCTGCCCACGCGCCCGGCCTGCCGCCCGAGCGGCTTACCGCTCTGGCCCGCGTTGCGGGAGGCCGGCTCGACCGGGCCGAGCGGCTGCTCGACGAGACCGCCGCCGAGCGCCGCGAGCGCGTGCTCGGCGTCGCGCGCGGCGTCTACGCCGATCCCGACTTCGAGCCCTCCGCGGCGGCGAGCGAGGTCGTGAAGCTCGCGGAGGCGTCGGCCGCCGCTGCCCGTGCGCAGGCGGACGAGGCGTCGGAGTGGCTCGACCTGCCCGAGAAGGAGAACGACCAGCGGCTGCGCCGCGCGGAGTTCGGCGCGATGCGCGAGACGGTGCTCGAGGCGCTCGACGAGCTGACGGCGTGGTACCGCGATCTCGTCGCGATCGCGGTCGGAGCCGAGCGGGCCGTCGTCCACGTCGACCATCTCGACGCGCTCCGCGCGGACGGCGACGCCCGAGCGGAGCGTCGCCGCCGAGCGCGCCGCCGAGACCGTGCGCGAGACCTGGCGCTGGTTCGAGGAGCTCAACCTCCAGCCGAAGCTCGCGCTCGAGGCGCTGTTCATCCGCCTCCAGCGTCGATTCGCGTGACGCTTCGGAGCGGGCCGTATCCGTCGGCCGACCAGCTCGCGGACGGCACGACGCTCTTCGTCGATCTCACCGAGGAAGGATCGCTGCGGCCGTACGCGGATGGCGCTGCCCGCCGGTGTCAGGCACGTGCGGATGGCGATCCCCGACTTCGGCGTGCCCACGGAGGAGCAGATGGTGGCGACGCTCGACCTGATCGACGACGCGCTCGCGGCCGGCGACACGGTGTACGTCCATTGCCGCGCGGGCATCGGGCGGACGCGCACCGTCATCGGCTGCCACCGCAAGCGCCACGGCCTCGATCCCGGGTCGCCGCCCGAGACCGAGGCACAGCGCAGCGTTCGTTCGAGACTGGCCCGCGGGCCGCTAGGAGTCGAGCTGGCCGCCGAACGGCGCCGCCTGCGGGCTGCCCTTGTGCCCGGCCTCCTGCAGGATCGCCGGCACCTCGGGGTCGGCGAGGAAGCGCTGAAAGCCCTCGACATCCCAGTCGAAGGCAATCCAGACGCGGTCTTCCTCGTTGGGATCGCGGAAGACGTGCGCTCCCTTTGAGCCGTGCTCCTTGCGCTTCTCGGCGCCCTTCGTCGAGAAGATGCTCCAGAACTGGTCGAAGTCCTCGACCTTTGTCGTTCCCAGGATCATCGCTCTCCTTCTTTGGGGGACGTGGAAGCGCAAGTATCGGTGGTCGTGGTGAGCGGTGCGCACTGCCTACAATGCGGGCACGCCGACGTAGCTCAGCTGGTAGAGCACTTCACTCGTAATGAAGGGGTCCGCGGTTCGAATCCGCGCGTCGGCTTCCAGGGAAGGCCCTGCAGCCGTTACGGGTTACCGGACAGGTACAACCCGCTGAGTGGCACCACGTTCGGTCCGCCTCACGAGCCCGGAACGCGTCCTGTTCCCCGACGAGGGGATCACGAAGCAGGACCTGTTCGAGTACTACCGTGCGATCGCGCCGGTGCTCGTCCCGCATCTGCGCAACCGGCCGTTCACGATGAAGCGCAGGCCCTACGGCATGGCCGGGGAGGCGTACTTCCAGAAGCAGGCGCCGAAGGGGATGCCTGTCCTGGATCCCGACGCGCACGTTCACGACCCATCCGCGCGAGGGCGGGTCGCGGCTCGTCGACTTCCCGCTCGTCAACTCGCCGGAGGCGGTGCTCTGGATGGTGCAGATGAACTGCATCGACATGAACGCGTGGTACTCGCGCGTCGACAAGCCGCACCGCCCGGACTTCGTGCTCTTCGACCTCGACCCGCCGGACGGCGGCTTCGCGCTCGCGATCCGCGTCGCGCACCTGATCCGCGAGGAGCTCGAGCGGCTCGAGCTCGAGTCCTACGTCAAGACGAGCGGCGCGGACGGGATCCACGTGCTCGTCCCGATCGTGCGCCGGGCGACCTACGAGCAGACGTACGCGTTCGCGGAGCGACTGGCGCGCTCACTCGAGGAGCGGCATCCAGGGCTGGTCACGACGGAATGGCTGAAGAAGAAGCGAGAGGGCGTGCTCGTCGACCACCGCCAGAACGCGCGGGGGAAGACGATCGCCTCGGTCTACTCGGTGCGGCCGAAGCCGGGCGCGCCGGTCTCGACGCCGCTTCGCTGGGACGAGCTGACCGAGGACGTGACGCCGCGCCGCTTCGGGATGCGCGAGGCGCTCGAGCGGGTCGAACGGCACGGCGACCTGTTCGAGCCCGTGCTCGCCGGCGGCCAGGCACTCGGACGTGCCCTGAAGAAGCTGCGCTAGCGACAGGTCGCAGACGATCTAGGATGCCGCGATGCGCGAGCTAGCGAGCCGGTCTCTGGCACTGGGAGGCGCCGCACCCGGAGTGGCGGCCGACCGAGCCGTGGAGCGAGAACGTGTCGTCCTACGCGATCGACGACGGGAAGCGGCTGCTGCTCTTCGACCCGCTGGCCGTGCCGAGCGAGCTCCTCGACCTCGCGGCCGGCCGCGAGACGGCGATCGTGCTCACGGCGCCGTGGCACGAGCGCGACTCCGAGAGCCTCGTCGAGCGGCTCGGCGTCCCGGTGTACACGCCGCTGCCCGACAGCGCGCAATACCTCATGGACACGTACGGCATCACCGCCGAGCAGGCGGGCGACGGCAGTCCCGACGTCGTCTGGCTGCTCCGCGAAGGGAAAGGCGAGGCTCGTCCGTACGCGGCCGGCGACCGGCTGCCGTTCGGTGCCGACGTCTTCCCCGGGCACAAGCCGAACGACACGGTGCTCTGGGTCGAGGGCCAGGGTGCGGTCATCTCCGGCGACACGCTCGTCGACTTCGGCCGCGGCCTCGAGATCAACGAGAGGTGGCTCCGCCCTGGCGTGACGCGTGAGGAGATCGCCGCGGGGTTGCGTCCGCTGCTCGAGCTGCCCGTCGAGCACGTGCTGCCGACGCACGGGGCGCCTACCGACCGGGCTGCCCTCGAGCGCGCGCTCGTCCTGACGCTACGCCCGACTGAGGCGCGCTGGGCGCCGGCGAGGAGCGCTTCGCGCTTCGGCGATGAACCGCGTCGCGCGCACGCCGCGGTAGAACGTCGAGTGCCCGCTCGATCTGCGCGCGACCCTCGTCCGTCGCGCCTCGGCGAGTAGCCGCTCGACCGGCCTGGAGGCGCAGGTACATCTCGTCGCTCACGAACCCGAGCTCCTCGAGCGCGGTCGGCGGCGCCGAGAAGGTCGCCGTCGTAGCAGCGCAGCCGTCGGCGCGCCTCTTGCGGTGTGTCCTCGGCCGCGACCGGCGCGACCCCGAGCTCTGCGGGGTCGAGCTCGAGAAGCGCCGCGACGAGCGCACCTTCGTAGGTGATGAGGATCCGGCGCTCTCGCGCTGTCTCGACGATCTCGACGGCCGACTCCAGCGCCGCGCGCGCGCCGATCGCGTCGCCCTGCACGCGCGACGGTACGACGGCGATGATCGCGAAGCCCGTCGCCGAATTCTGGGGATCGGTCGCCTTCTCCGCGAGTGCGAGCGCTCGCTGCGATGTCGCTGCTCGGACGTCTGGTCGTCGCCGCGTGCAAGGCGATGGCCGCGCGCGACGACCCGGCAGGCTGCCTTCGGAGTAGAGCGGTGTGCCGGCCTCGACGTAGGCGATAACGGCCTCGATGTGCTCGAGCGCTTCGTCCCAGCGTCCGAGCTCGATAGCGCCGTGTCCGCCAGCTGGCCGCGCGCCCACCAGATCTGGCTCACGTGGCCGTAGCGGCGCATCGCCTCGTAGGTTCTGCCGTCGAGATCTCGTGCGCCCGCCGGAGGTCGAAGAAGCCGTAGCCTCCACGCGAGGTTGTTGAGCGCGCGGGAGAGCGCCAGGGGCGCGTTCGCTGCCTCGGCGAGCTCGATCGCCAGCTCGAGGTCGGCGTCGCCGCTCCGGTCGCCGAGGTCATGGCGTGCCGTGCCGATGGTCGCGAGCGCGTCGGCGCGGATCGCGTCGAGCCCGAGCTCCGCCGCCATCCGCTCGGCCTCCTTGCCGGTCTCGACGGCCTCGCTCCAGCGTGCGTCGAGCATCGGCGAACCGCGCGGCCTGCGCCGAGCGCTCTGGCGTGCGCGGCGGACGGTGGACGCCCGCCGCACGAGCTCGACGGCTCGACTCGAGTGCTCGATCACGCCGGGGCGTCGCCCGTCGTGCCAGGCGATCTGCGCGAGGCGGGCCTCGGCCTCGGCGGCCGTCTCCGGATCACCTGCCGCGGCGAGCAACGTCGACGCCTCGGCTGAGGATGCCTACGGCCTCCGGGTCGGCGAGCGCCTCGAGGGCGCTGCCGAGGCCGAAGAGGATCCGGCCGCGCTCGTCGTCGCCGAGCGAGCTCGACAGCGCGGCGGTAGAAGCGGGCCGCGGCCGTGTATGCGTTGAGCGCGAGCGCGCGGTCGCCGGCCTCGCGCGAGCGCGCGCGCCGCTCGCGCGGCGAGCTCGTGCGTCCGGCTCCGAGTACTCGAGCACCGCGAGGTAGTGGTGCGCGAGGAGCTCGGCCGAGTCCTCCGAGCGGCCGAGCGTCTCGAGCCAGTCGGCGACGCGGCGGTGCTTCTCGCCACGCTGGGCGCGAGGGATCTGCTCGTAGGCGACCTCGCGAACGAGCGCATGGCGGAACGCGTACTCCGTCTCCCCGGCGACCGTGCTCCGGCGCTCGCGCTGGACGAACTCCCGTCGCTCGAGGCGATGCAAGCGCTGCCTCGGCGATCTCGCGGTCGTGCCCGAGCCCGCCGACCCAGAACACGCGGCCGAGCACGGCGGCGTCCTGGAGCAGCTCCTTCTCCTCCCGCGTCGAGCACGTCGAGCCGGGCGGCGATGATCCCCTGCACGGTCTCCGGGAGCGCGGCGCCGTTGGCGCGCTCGTCGAGCAGACGCACGAACTCCTCGGCGTAGAGCGGGTTACCGCCCGCGCGCTCGAGGAGCGTCGCCTGCACGTCGGCGGGAATCGCGGCGCGCTCGAGCAGCGCATGGACGAGCTCCGCCGTCTCGTCGCTGCGACAGCGGGGCCGGAGACAGCGTGAGCGCGTTCGTCTTGCCGCCGCCCCAGCCCGCGCGGCGCGATGAGGAGCTCCGGCCGTGCAGTGGCCACGATGAGCAGCGGCACGCGCGTCGCCCAGTCGGCGAGGTGGTCGACGAAGTCGAGCAGATCCGTCATCGGCCCAGTGGAGATCCTCGAAGACGAGGACGAGCGAGCTCTCGTCGGCGATCGCCTCGAGGAAGCCGCGCCAGGCGGCGAACGCCTCGTCCTGGCTGTCGCTTCGGCCACCCGCCTCCTCGATGCCCACGAGCGGCCGCAGGTGAGAGGCCGTCCACGCGGCGTCCTCCGCCGGAACCGTTCGCGCGACGATCTCGTGCAGCTTCTGCTCGGCGTCGCTCCTCCGAGTCGGTCTCGAGGATGCCGGCGTGCGCCTTCACCATCTCCCCGAGCGCCCAGAAGCTGACGCCCTCGCCGTACGGCAGCGAGCGGCCCTGGCGCCAGTAGACGAGCTCGGGGTCTCGCTCGACCGCCTGGAACAGCTCGTAGACGAGACGGCTCTTGCCGATGCCGGGCTCGCCGACGAGCGTCACGAGCTGGGCCGAGCGCGCGCTCCGTGCGCGCTCGAACGCGTCGAGCAGCGTGTCGAGCTCGCGGCGCCGCCCGACGAGTGGCGTGCGCACGCGGCCGGAGATGTCGACGCCGACGCGCCCGCGTGCCTCGACCGCCTCCCACGCTTCGACCGGGCTCGGCCTTGCCCTTGGCCTGGACAGGCTCGGCGGCGCCGGTAGTCGATCGCGTCGCGTGTCGCGCGCCACGTCGACTCGCCGACGAGGATGCCGTTGACCGGCGCGTTCGACTGGAGCCGCGCGGCGGTGTTGACGACGTCGCCGGCGACCATGCCCTCGCCCTCCTCGGGCCGCGCGCCGAGCGAGACGAGCGCCTGTCCCGAGTTGACGCCGATGCGGAGCTGAAGCTCGGCCTGCTCGTCGAGGATCCAGTCGCGGATCGCGAGCGCCGCGCGGACGGCACGCTCGGCGTCGTCCTCGTGGGAGACGGGAGCGCCGAACACGGCCATCACCGCGTCGCCGATGAACTTCTCGACCGTGCCGCCGAAGCGCTCGAGCTCGTCGCGGAGCCGCGCGTGGTACGGGCGGAGGAGCGCGCGCACCTCCTCGGGGTCCATCTGCTCCGCGCGTGACGTGAAGCCGACGAGGTCGGCGAAGAGGACGGTGACCACCTTGCGCTCCTCGAGCCGCGTCTCCTCCTCGGCTGCGAGCGGCGCGCCGCAGGCGTTGCAGAAGCGCGCGTCCTCGGGGTTCTCCTGGCCGCAGCTCGGGCACGTGATCATCACGACAGAGCCTACGATGAACGGCGGTAGGTGTCGGTGGAGGAACGTCCCGTCTCAGTCGCGCCTGACCCCAGCGGGGCCGAGTGTCGGCGCGACTTCTATCCGGCGTACCACACATCCGGCAAGCGGCTGCTCTCGGCAGTCGCGTGGATCGTGCTGCACTCGACAGAAGGAGGCACGGCGGCGAGCGTCGCGCGCTACTTCCAGAGCCCGAGTGCGAGCGGCTCCGCGCATCTCGTCGTCGACGACTACGCGTGCCAGCGCTGCCTGCCGAACTCGGCCGTCCCCTGGGGCGCAAGGGGCGCGAACCGCGCCGGCTTCCACATCGAGCAATGTGGCTTCGCCAGGTGGTCGTCCGAAGAGTGGAAGTCGCATCTCGCGACGCTCGAGCGGGCGGCGTACAAGACCGCGCTGCACTGCCACGGGTTCGGCATCCCGGCAGTGTTCGTGAAGGCAGCCGACCTCAAGGCCGGCCGACCGGGCATCACGACGCACGCCGAATGCTCCCGGGCGTTCGGCGGGACGCACTGGGATCCGGGCGCCGGCTGGCCGCGCTCTCTGTTCATGACGCTCGTGCGCCGTTACCTGACGGAGATCCAGCGATCCGGACCAGTGTGAGAACTTCGCACCAAGAGTGATCGGCCTGGATGTCACGCCCGGAGCGGCGGCTATGCTCGCCGGCTGACCGATCTCGTCTCACCGCTGCGCGAGCTCTTCGGCTTCGACGCCTTCCGTCCGGGCCAGGAGCAGGTTGTGCGAGCGGCCGTCGAAGGGCGGGACACGCTCGCGCTCATGCCGACGGGATCGGGGAAGTCGCTCACGTACCAGCTGACGGCGATGCTGCGGCCGGAGCCGACGCTCGTGCTCTCGCCGCTGATCGCGCTGATGAAGGACCAGGTGGACAAGCTCCCACCCCGGATCGCCGCGACGGCCACCTTCGTCAACTCCTCGCTGTCGAGTGAGGAGACCGCGGAGCGCCTCGCGACCGTCTCCTCCGGCGAGACGCGGCTCCTGTACGCGGCGCCCGAGCGGCTGCGCCAGGAGCGCTTCGTCAAGCTCCTCGCGGGCGTCGGCATCGGGCTCGTGGTCGTGGACGAGGTGCACTGCGTGAGCATGTGGGGCCACGACTTCCGCCCCGACTACCTCTTCATCTCCCGCGTGCTCGAGGCGTTGGGGCGGCCCGCCCTTCTGGGGATGACCGCGACCGCCACGCCGGCCATGGCGCGCGAGATCGGCGACGCGCTCGGGAGGACGTTCGAGGTCGTGCACACGAGCGTCATGCGCCCCAACCTGCGCTACGACGTCCGAGCAGTCGCGAACGCGGACGACCGGCTCGAAGTCCTTGTCGAGCGGCTTCGCGCTCTGGATGGCGGCTCGGCGATCGTGTATGCGCGTTCGCGCCGCTCGACCGAGGAGATTGCGCGCGTCCTCCAGGGACACGGATTCCGGGCCGAGCACTACCACGCGGGGCTCGAGGCGGAGGAGCGGACGCGCATACAGGACGCCTTCATCAGCGGCCGCGTGCAGGCGGTCGTCGCGACGACGGCGTTCGGCATGGGGATCGACAAGCCAGACGTGCGGCTCGTCTGCCTCGCCAACTACCCGTCCTCGCTCGAGGAGTACGTGCAGATGGTCGGGCGCGCGGGGCGGGACGGTGAGCCCAGCCAGACGCTCCTGCTCGCCGGCCCGAGCGACGCTCAGGCGCTGCGCAGGTTCGCCGTCTCGGACGTACCCACCGCGTCCGAGCTCCGCGCCGTGTATGCGGCCGCGCGGAGCGCGAATGGCACGGTCGATCCGGACGAGCTCGCTTCGCTCGTGCCGGAGCGCGATGTCCGCGTGCTCGTCGGCATGCTCGAGCAGGCGGGATTGCTGCGCCGCGACCACGACTCGGGCCGGTTGATGCGGGTCGACGTTCCGGCGCCGCCGCCGGACGCGGGGGAGAGAGTGGAGGCGCTGCTCGCGCGCGCTGAGCTCGTGGCCGAGTCGCGCGCGGAGGGCATCGTCGCGTTCGCGGAGACGCGGAGGTGCCGGCACGAGCAGGTTGCAGCGCACTTCGCCGAGGACTTTCACGGCCCGTGCGGGTCGTGCGACGTCTGCGCGCCGCTCGCCGGCGAGACGGTCTCGGTGAAGAGCCCGGCACCCCCGTTGCCTGAGGACGTCGGTGGGGCGATCGTGGACGCTGTCGCGTCGCTGACCTGGCCCGTCGGCTGGCGGAGCCTCATCGCCACGCTTCGGGGCTCTCCCAAGGCGCCTCCCTCGGCACGCCAATCGGGCTCCTACGGATTGCTCGCCGGCGCGACGGACGCGGACGTCCGCCGCTGGGTGAAGCTGCTCGAGGTTTCGGGGGCACTCGTCGAGGTCACGACGCCGGACGGCTACCGCGTCGTCCATGTGGACTCCGCTGTGCCTCCGCCGCGGATCAGGACGAGCTTCGAGTCTGACGTCGATGAGGATCTCGTTGCGCGCCTTCGGAGCTGGCGCCTCGAGCGCTCGCGGGAGGACGCCGTCCCGGCCTACGTCGTCTTCAGCGACGCGACGATTCGCGAGCTCGCCGCCGTCCGTCCGCAGTCGCTGGCCGAGCTCGCCGGCGTCAAGGGCCTCGGCCCGGTCAAGGTCGAGCGCTACGGCGAAGCCATCCTCGGCGTGCTCGCCTCACCGTAAGAGAAGCCGTAGGATCGCCTCACATCCAGCAAGGAGGGAAGGTCAATGGCCCTTGAAGTCAAGCTCGTCGACCTGATCGACATCGAGCTCGAGTCGAGCTTCCTCGTGCTCGCGCGCAACATGGGTCAGAAGGCGCTCGCCAAGACGTGGGGCTCACTGATCCTGGGCGGCGACGACCCGATCCTCGTCGACACCGGCGCCTCTCATCCGGAGATCATGCAGCGCCTCGGCATGACCGGCTGGATCAGCGAGGAACAGCAGATCGAGAACCAGCTCGCGCGCTACGGCGTGAAGCCGAAGGACGTCCGCTACATCCTGCACACGCACAACCACATCGACCACGCGGGCCAGGACGACAAGTTCCCGATGACGACGACGGTGTGCATGCAGCGCAAGGAGCTGGAGCACTCCGTCTCGGGCCTGATGACGGAGCAGTACCCGGCCGAGTACGTGAAGCACCACGTCGACCGGCTCCACATCCCCGGGGCGCTGCGCCTGCTCGACCTCGAGCTCTCGGGGCCGATCGAGCTGGTGCCCGGTGTTCGCCTCGAGCACGCGGGCGGCCACACCGAGGGGTCGATGAACATCCTCGTGGAGACGACCGCAGGCGTGGTCTGCATCTGTGGTGACGTCATCTACGACGTGCAGGACCAGATCGTGGCGCCGCTCTACCAGATGGGCGACTACGACCCGCAGGTGACGGGCAACCACTCGATGCGCAAGCGCGAGGAGAAGGCCGCCGTCGTCAAGGCGCTCAACTCGGGCTCGTTCGTCGTGCCGTCGCACGACTGGCCTGCGCGTACCGTGCGCGGGCAGATCGTGGCGCGTCTCGGCGACGCGATCCCCGGGCCGGAGGCGCCGGTGGACATGAAGCTGCCGAGCGAGAGCGGCGAGGTGACGATGACCGTCGACGAAGGGCCAGACCGCACCAAGTCTCCGGTCTGATAGCGACTAGACTCGGTGGGCAGTCCCTCCGAGCGTCAGGAAAGGTCGTGCCTCATGAGGACCACGCGCGTGCTCTGGATGGGCTTGGCGACTGCTGCGGTAGGGATTGCGATCCCGGCTGCTCTGGCGTCGAGCGGAGTGACCATTACGACGAACCTCATCAAGAACGGCGGCGCCGAGATCGGCGTTGCAGCCAAGGACTCCGCGACGTCGGTCCCGGCGATCAGCTTGTGGACGAAGACGGGCGACTTCACGACGGTGGTGTACGGCGCTCCCGGCGGATTCCCCGACGCCACGGTGAGCAAGGCGATCAAGGGTGGCAAGAACTTCTTCGCAGGCGGGCCGACGGACCCCGCTTCGGGCGCCACGCAGGTCGTGTCGCTAGCCGGGAAGGCAACGTCCATCGACAGGGGCAAGGTGACGGCGACGCTCGCGGGCTATCTCGGCGGGTTCTCGTCGCAGCGTGACGCGCTCACGGTCACTGCCTCGTTCCTCGATGCGACTGGGGTCAAGCTCGGCTCGGTGAAGATCGGTCCGGTCACGCCGGCCCAGCGCAAGGGCCTGACGACCCTGATCGTTCGCTCGGCGCACAAGCTCGTGCCTGCGAAGACCCGGTCGACCGAGATCCGGATTCGCGCCACGCGCACGGACGGCAGCTACAACGACGGCTACGCGGACAGGTTGTCGCTCACGCTCGCGACGTCATAGAAGCGCGCGAGCTCACGCCTCGGCCGCACGGCGTACCCGTCTGATCCCGCTGGGATACTCGTTCGTGAGATGAGCGACGACATCCACACGATCTGGCGCATCGTCGAGAGCAACTGGCGCTCGATGAAGGAGCACGCGCCGGCGGGCTTCGAGGCTGTCACGCGCGTGTACCTGACCGGAGAGCTCGACCCCGTCCCCGTGGAGCGGGTCGAGACGCACCGCGGGTCGGGCGTCACGATGCTCGACGTCGTCACGAAGGAGTCCGACACGTCTCGGGCGCACCCGGACGACCGCTTCATCTTCGTCTACGACCGGAACGTCGCGCACATCGAGGTCATCTACCAGCGGATCGGCACCACGCCGATCAGCTTCAGCGTCGCCCAGGGAAGCTGACCAGGGAAGCCGACACGGGAACCTGCGTACGAGCGACAGCTCGTCCGCGTTGCACGTACGAGGCCCTGCGCTGGCTGGTCAGGCCGCCTCGAGCAGACGCGCGAGAAGCGACTCCTCGACGTCGTCGAGCCAGAAGTTGTCCTTCACGACGTAGAGCACACGAATCGCCGCCAGAAGCTCGGCGTCGCGCAGCGTGAGCTCGGCCGGCTCCTCCCCCATGACCCGGCGGGAGTGTCGGAGCGAGATGACCGGGGTTGGAGCCGGCGCGAGCGTCATCGCCGGGATTGTCAGCGCCCGGTCGACGCGCGTGGGTATCGACCCTGTGACCCTCCGGTGAAGATCGTGCTATCGCCCGAGCCGGCGAAGGAGCCGCCGGTAGCGGGCTCCACGCTTGTACGTCGCCGCCGGGCGCAGCGCCCATTGCGTGTGCTCGTCGACGCGAATGATGTCCCAGCGACCTGCTCGAACCCGTCGTGGACGCGCGGAAGACGCCGTGATGCGGATCGCCCGGGTTCAGACGCCAGTCGTCGCCGAGCACGAGGCCGCCCGGCGCAGCTTCGTCTCGAGCATCTCGAGCTCGTCGACCGTGTCGCGGTACTCGTGCGTCGAGTCGACGTACGCCCAGTCGAGCGACTCGTCGGGGAGGCTCCGCAGCCAGTCGGCTGACGTCGAGACGTGGATTCGCACGTCGCAGTCGCCACGCGCGGCCTCGGCACGGGCGACCGCGGCCTCATAGGCGACGCGGGTCGGCAGGCCGCCCATTGTCCGTGTACGGCCCCCAGTCCGGGTACTGCTCGCCGTACGCAAGCCACCACGGATCGACGAGGTGAAGGACAGCGGGCTTCGAACGTCGGTCGAGGATCACCTCCGAGTAGAGGCCGGTGAAGACGCCGAGCTCCGCGCCGACCGTGCCCGGCTCGAGGAGCGCGAGAATCGGACGGCGAGCATCGACGCGAGGTGGTCGCCATCGCTCTCGGCTGCGACAAGTGCCGGGTGCGTTGAGTCCACGGTTAGCATCGTTCCATGCCGATCGACGTCGCGAAGGTGGCGGAGCGGGCGCGAACGGAGAACTTCCCCATCGCGCCGCTGCTCTTCCCGCGTGAGTATCGGCCGCATCTGCGCGCGATCTACGGCTACGCGCGTCTCGTCGACATCCTCGGCGACGAGTGGGACGGCGACCGTCTCCTCGCTCTCGACGAGCTCGAAGCCGAGGTCGACCTCTGCTACGAGGGAGAGCCGAGCTGGCCCGTGATGCGTGAGCTCCAGCCGACGATCCGCGCGCTGCGATCTCCCCCGCGAGCCGTTTCTCCGTCTGATCGAGGCGAATCGCATGGATCAGCGCGTGACGGCCTACGAGACGTGGGCCGACCTGCGCGAGTACTGCGCCCACTCCGCCGACCCGGTCGGGCGGCTCGTGCTCGGGGTCGTGGGGCTTGGCGCCGACTCGGGCCTCGCAGCGTGGTCGGACGATGTCTGCACGGGCCTTCAGCTCGTGAACTTCATCCAGGACGTCCCGCGCGACCTCGCGCTCGGCCGCGTCTATCTCCCCGCCGAAGACAGGCGCCGCTTCGGCGTCGACGTGCTCGATGCCCCGAACGAGCCGCTTCGGGACTGCCTCGCGTTCGAAGCGGATCGCGCGCGAGGGCTGCTCGCGTCGGGCGCGTCGCTTCGTGAGGCGATCGGCGGTCGCGTCGGCAAGGCGATCGGCCTGTTCGCACGGGGTGGGCTCGCGGCGCTCGCTGCTCTCGAGGATGCGCGGTGGGACGTCTTCACCGCCCGCCCGTCCCCGTCTCGACTACGGCTCGCCCGCGAGGCGATCGCGGCGTTCGTCCGATGACGACGGTCGACGAGGCCTACGCGGAGGTCGCGCGCCTGACGCGAGCCCGCGCGCGCAACTTCGCGTACGGGATCATGCTGCTCCCCCGGCCGAAGCGAAACGCGGTGGCGGCGATCTACGCGTTCGCGCGGGAGGTGGACGACATCGCCGACGATCCGGCCACGGCCGACGGCGACAAGCGCGAGCGGCTCGAGACGTTGCGGGCAAGGCTCGACGACGACGCGAGCTCCGAGGCGATGTTCGTCGCGCTCGCCGACGCGAGCCGCCGGTTTCCGATCCCACGCGCCGCGCTCCACGACCTCATCGACGGCGGCATCCAGGACACGACGCAGCGGCGCTATGCGTCGTTCGACGAGCTTCACGGCTACTGCCGCAAGGTGGCCGGAGCCGTAGGTGTCGCGTGCGTCGCGGTTTACGGCGCCGACGAGCCCGCGAAGGCCGAGACCCTCGGCGTCGCGCTCCAGCTGATCAACATCATTCGCGACGTGCGCGAGGACTGGGAGCTCGGTCGCGTCTACCTGCCGCAGGACGAGCTGGCGGCCCACGGCGTGACGGAGGAGGACATCGCGTTCCGTCGCCGCTCGGACGAGCTGCGCGCGCTCATGGAGTTTCAGGCGTCACGCGCTCGCACGTACCTTCGTGAGGGGCGCACGCTGCTGCCGCTCCTCGACCGGCGGAGCGCGGCGTGCGTCGCGACGTTCGCGAACCTCTACGAGGCGACGCTCGACCGGATCGAGGCCTCGGGCTTCGACGTCTTCTCCGGCCCACCGCATCTGTCCTCGCTGACGAAGCTCCGACTTGCCGGAGCGGGGCTCGTCCGATGAGCGACGTGATGGCGATCACCGTCGTCGGGGGCGGCCTCGCCGGGATCGCGGCGGCACTCGAGCTCGCCGACGCGGGCCACGACGTCACGCTGCTCGAGGCGCGGCCGACGCTCGGCGGCGCGGTGCAGACGCTCCCCGAGCGCGCTGGCGACCCGGAGCCGCCGCCTGACAACGGGCAACACATCGCGCTCGGCTGCTTCACCGCCTATCTCCGATTCCTCGACCGGATCGGCGAGAGCGGCTCGTACCGGCGGGACGCGCTCGAGCTGCCGGTGATCGACGAGCGAGGCCGTGAGGCGGCGATCCGTCGGTCTCCGACGGCGTTCCTCCGCTATGGCCATCTGTCGCTGCGCGAGAGAATGGGCGTCGCGAATGCCGTGCGCCGCCTGCCGGCGACGGGCAGCTCGGGCGAGACCTTCGGCGCCCTGTTGCGCCGGCTCGGCTGCTCGGACGCGTCGATCGAGCGGTTCTGGGACGTCTTCGTGCGGCCCGCGCTCAACCTCCGCACTGACGAGGTGAGCGCCGAATGGGGAGTGTTCACCGTCCGCACGGCGCTGCTCGCGGGCCGTGGGGCGAGTGACCTGATCCTTCCGACGCGCCCGCTCGGGTGGATGCACGGTGACGCGGGCGGCGCGGCCCTCGAGCGAGCCGGCGCGACCGTGATGCGCGAGCGGCGCGTGGCGGCGCTCGACGAGCTCGGCGCGGACGGCATCGTTCTCGCCGTTCCGCCCGACGAGTGCGCACGCCTCCTGGGTGAGCCGGATCCCGCGCTCGAGCCGTCGCCGATCGTCAGCGTCCATCTGCTCTTCGACCGCCGGCTCCTCGGGCACCCCCTCGCTGCGCTGCTCGGCAGCGACGCGCACTGGGTCTTCGACCGCGGCGCCCTGACCGGTCACGCAGCTCCCGAAGGAGGCCAGTACCTCACCGTCGTATCGAGTGGTGTGCCGGAGCTCCAGGAGATCCGCGGCCACGAGCTCGTCGAGCGTGTTGCGGGCCAGCTCGTCGAGCGGCTCGGGCGCGCGGAGCTGCTCTGGTCGCGTGTCAGCCGCGAGCCGCTCGCCACGCTCGCGCTGCGCCCCGGCGTGAAGCGGCCGCCGCTCACGACGGACCGTCCGAACGTCGTGCGCGCAGGAGCATGGACCGACACGGGTTGGCCGGCGACGATGGAAGGCGCGGTGCGCAGTGGCGTTGCCGCAGCGCGCGCGCTCGGACGGGTGCGCGAGGGGGCGGTCGCGTGACTGTTGCGGCAGAAGCGACGACGCTCGACCGGACGATCGAGGCGGGCGTCGAACGGCTGATCGCGCTCCAGGATCCGGGCGGCTGGTGGGTCGGCGAGCTCGAGTCGAACTCGACGATGACCGCCGAGCACCTCTTCTGGCTCCACTTCCTCGGGCTCCGCGATCCGGAGACAGACCGCAAGCTCGCGAACGAGCTGCTCGCACGGCAGCGCGAGGACGGGACGTGGTCGAAGTGGTGGGACGGCGCGCCCGATCTCTCGACGACGGTCGAGGCATACGTCGCGCTGGCGATGGCCGGTGTCGACGCCGGTGACGCGACGCGCGCGTACATCGCCGGCGCGGGCGGCATCGCGAAGACGCGGGTGTTCACGAAGTGCTTCCTCGCGCTGCTCGACCAGTGGCCGTGGCAGGAGATTCCCACCGTCCCGGTCGAGCTCGTGCTCGCGCCCGCGTCGGCTCCTCTCTCCGTCTACACGCTCGCCTGCTGGGCGCGGCAGACGGTGGTGCCGCTCTCCGTCGTCCAGGTGCTGCGCCCGTCGCGGCCGGCGGGCGTCGACCTCTCGGCGATCGGTGCGCGGCCGGGGGAGAGCTTGCCGTCGCGCCCGTCGTCCTCCATTCGCCGCCGCGCGCTCGCCGTCGCCGAGCGGTGGGTGCGCGATCGCCAGGAGGCGGACGGCAGCTGGGGCGGGATCCAGCCGCCGTGGGTGTGGTCGATCGTCATGCTCGCCGCGCTCGGCAACGGCTTCGACGATCCGTGCCTTCGCCGCGCCGTCGAAGGCTGGAGCGGCTTCCTCGTCGAGGACGACGACCGCCTGCGGCCCGAGGCCTGCCAGTCGCCCGTGTGGGACACCGCGCTCGCAGTCCTCGCCCTCCGCGCGTGCGACGTCTCCGCCGACTCGCCGGCGCTCGACCGCGCCGGCTCATGGTTGCTCGACGAAGAGGTCACCGTCGCCGGCGACTGGGCGGAGAAGCGGCCCGATCTCGCTCCCGGCGGTTGGGCGTTCGAGTTCGACAACGACCTCTACCCGGACGTCGACGACGCCGCGGTCGTGTGCCTCGCGCTCCGCGAGCTCGGCCGCGGGGAGGACGCCGTCCGGCGCGGGCTCGACTGGATCGCGGGCATGCAGTCGTCGGACGGGGGTTGGGGCGCGTTCGACATCGACAACACGGCCACGTGGCTCTACAAGATCCCGTTCTTCGACTTCGGCGCGATCATCGACCCGCCGAGCGAGGACGTGAGCGCGCACGCGCTCGAGGCGCTCGGGACGGACCCCGAGCACACGACCGTCGTCCGCCGGGGCCTCCACTACCTCCTCGGAAGCCAGCAGCGCGACGGATCGTGGTGGGGACGCTGGGGCGTCAACCACATCTACGGCACGGGAGCGGCGCTGCCGGCGCTCGAGGCGTGCGGCGTGCCGCACGACCATCCGGCGTTCGCCCGGGCCGTCGCGTGGCTCGATGCGGTGCAGGATGCGAGCGGCGGCTTCGGCGAGGACATCCGCTCGTACGACGATCCCGCGTGGCGGGGAAGGGGCGTTCCGACCGCTTCCCAAACCGCATGGGCGCTAGTAGCCTACGTCGCGGCAGGCAAGGCGCAGAGTGCGGCGGCACGGCGCGCCGCGGATTTCCTCTGTGCTACGCAGCTCTCGAACGGCGACTGGGACGAGCAGCACTTCACCGGCACAGGGTTCCCGACCGACTTCATGATCCGCTACCACCTCTACCGGCTGCACTTCCCGCTCATCGCCCTCGGCCGTTTCAGGCAGGCTGTTACCTAATGGCGAGGGGAGGAGAGCGCTGATGCCGAAGTTCCCGCTCCGGTCGACGATGCAGATCGGGCGCTACGTCGCCCAGCAGAGGCGGAAGGGCGAGCGCTACCCGCTCGTGCTCATGCTCGAGCCGACGCTCGCGTGCAACATCGCGTGCATCGGCTGCGGGAAGATCCGCGAGTACGAGTCGAACAAGGCGAAGCTGTCCGTCGACGAGTGCATCGACTCGGGCGTCCAGTGCCCGGCGCCGGTCGTCTCCATCTGCGGCGGCGAGCCGCTCGTGTTCAAGGGAATCGAGGACGTCGTCCACGGCTTCCTCGAGCTCGGCAAGACGATCGACCTCTGCACGAACGCGCTCCGCCTCGAGGAGTTCCTCGACGTGTTCACCCCCGATCACCGGTTGACGTGGGTCGTTCACCTCGACGGCATGCGCGAGATCCACGACTACATCTGCGACTACCCGGGCCTGTGGGACGTCGCCGTGGACGCGATCCGCCGGGCGCGCGAGGCGGGCTTCCGCGTGACGACGAACACGACCATCTTCAAGGAGACCTCGGTCGAGGACGTGATCGAGATGATGGGCTACCTCACGAACGACGTCGGGATCGACGGGATGCTGATCGCGCCGGGCTACCAGTACTCCCAGATCGACCCCGCGCTGACGATGACGCGCGACGAGCACGAGGAGAAGTTCCGCGCCATCCGCGCCGCCGTTCGTGAGCACGGCTACCGCTGGCTCGCGAGCCCGATCTACCAGGACTTCCTCACGGGCCAGCGCGAGCTGCCGTGCGCGCCGTGGGGCTCGATCACGCGCAATCCCTACGGATGGAAAGGCCCGTGCTACCTCCTCACCGACGGCATCTTCCCGACGTACGAGGCGCTCCTCGAGGGCATCGAGTGGGAGGAGTACGGCCCGGGCAACGACGTGCGCTGCGAGCACTGCGCGATCCACTCGGGCTTCGAGCCGTCCGCGGCATTCGTCGCCACCGGGAGCGTGAAGGAGACGGTGCGGAGCATGGCGTGGACGCTGACGGGATGACGTACGTCTGCGCAACGAAGACCGAGGCGCGGGCGGCGCGTCGCGCCGGACGGCGCGCGGCGGTGGTGGGGATAGGCGCGTCGCGGCCCGCTGCCGGACGGGCCGCTCGTCTCGTTCGGGCTGGCCGGAGCGCTGCACGACGACCTCGCCCTCGGCGACGTGATCGTCGCGACACGGATCGTCGACCAGGACGGTGCGACGCTGTGGGAAGGCGAGCCGATCGCGGCCCGGCAGGCGACGAGAGCCACGGTGCTCGCGTCCTCGCGCGTCGTCGACGACCCGGCCGAGCGCCGGGTTCTCCATCAGAGGACCGGTGCGGACGTCGCCGACATGGAGTCGGGCGTCCTCGCCCGCTCGGGCCGGCTGGCCGGCTGCCTGCGAGCCGTGTCCGACACACCGGCGGATCCGCTCGGCCCGCTCGCGTCCGTCGTCGACGCCGACGGCTCGGTCGCGTGGCGAGGAGTCGCTCGCGCTCTCGTCCAGCCGCGCCAGACGGGCCGCGCGCTCTCCGGCGTGCGTCGCGCTCTCCGCAACCTGTCGGAGGCTGCGGCGTGACGGGGACCGTCCTCCTCGCGGCGCCGCGCTCGTTCTGCGCCGGCGTCGACCGTGCGATCGAGATCGTCGAGCGCCTGCTCGAGACGAACGGGCCGCCGATCTACGTCCGCCACGAGATCGTCCACAACGACAACGTCGTACGCCGCCTCGAGGAGCTCGGAGCGGTGTTCGTCGATTCGGAGGACGAGGTGCCGGTCGGTGCAATCTGCGTCCTCTCCGCCCACGGCGTCGCACCGGCAGTACGCGACAACTGCGTCGCGCGCGGCCTGCGCGTCGTCGACGCCGTCTGCCCCCTCGTCTCGAAGGTGCACGCGGAGGCGCGGCGATACGCGGACTCGGGGCATCTCGTCGCGCTCGTCGGCCACGCCGACCACGTCGAGGTGATCGGGACGAAGGGCGAGCGACCCGACCAGATCGTCGTCGTCGAGTCGCCCGAGGACGCGGCCGAGCTCGACGCCGGCGACAAGCCGCTGGCCGTGGTCACGCAGACGACGCTCTCCCTCGACGACGTCGCGTCGACCGTCGCCGTGCTCGAGACGCGCTTCGGCGGCCTCAAGCGGCCCGGCGCCGACGACATCTGTTACGCGACGCAGAACCGCCAGGACGCGGTCAAGGAGATCGTGCGCCGCGGCGCCTCGATGATCCTCGTCATCGGCTCGCCGACGAGCTCGAACGCGAACCGTCTCGTCGAGGTGGCGCGTGTCGCGGGGGCCGAGGCGATGCTCGTCGACGGAGAGTCGAAGCTCGACGCGACGCTCGTTCGACGGGCCACGAGACGGTCGGACTGACGGCCGGCGCGTCCACGCCCGAGGAGCTCGTCCAGGCGGTTCTGGCCGACCTCGCCGAGCGCGGCTTCGGCAGCGTCGAAGAGGTGACGGTCGCACGCGAGGACGTGAGCTTCCGGCTCCCGAAGGAGGTCGTAGCGTGACGTCGGTCGAGATCCCGGCGAGCGTTGCGGCCGCGCTGCCGAGCCTGTCCGTCTTCGACATCACGAACGACGTCTCGCGCGCCGTCGAGCGCAGCGGACGCGAGGCGGGGCTTGCCTACGTCTCCGCGAACGCGCCGTCCGCCGTCGTCCGCGTCACCGAGCGCGAGTCGGGCTTCTTCCACGACTTCGAGGCGATGCTCGAGCGGCTCGTGCCGGCGGATACGGCTGACCGGGAGCGGCTGATCGTGGCGCTGCTCGGCTCGCGGGCGGAGCAGATCCCCTTCACCGAGCGCCGGCTCTGCCTCGGCCAGTGGCAGCGCGTGCTCGTGTTCGGCTTCAACGGCGCAGCCGACGCCGACTACACGCTCACGATCGTCGGCTGACCCGTTCTAGACTCCGAGCGTAGTCGAACAAGGAGGGGCAGCATGTCCGGAGGACGAAAGGCGCTCGCGCCAGCGTGAGCTCGAGATGTTCTCGACCGGCGATCTCAGCGCCGCCGACGAGATCTATCAGCGAGGACTATCGTCGGATACGACCCGGCGCATGCCCGAGCCGCTTCGCGGCGCCGAGGCGCGTTCAAGGCGCAGGTCGCGGGCTATCGTGCAGCCTTCTCCGACCTCGAGGTGACGCGTCGACCAGCAGGTCGCCGAGGGCGACGTACGTCGTTACGCGCTGGACGGCCCGAGGGCACGCACGACGGCGATCTGTTCGGGATCGCGCCGACCGGCACCTCGCGTCACGACGTCGGGCATCTCGATCGAGCGGATCGTCGACGGCAAGGTCGTCGAGGACTACACGCAGTGGGACGCGCTCGGACTGATGCAGGCCGTCGGCGCAGTGCCCGGCGATGGCCTGAGCCGAACGCTCCGATCGTCCTGGAGGGGGTCGCCTCGGGCGGCCCTCCTTTCTTGTAGGCTCCGCCTTCGTGCGCCCGGAAGACCTCTACGACATCACCTCGGCCGTCGATCCGCGGCTGTCGCCCGACGGCAAGACGGTCGCGTACGCCGTCGTCTCGATCGACAAGGAGGAGAGCGCGTACCGCAGCGCGATCTGGCTCGCGGCGGTCGACGGCTCGACGCCGCCGCGCCAGCTCACGGCGGGCAAGAAGGCGGACTCGACGCCGCGCTGGTCGCCCGACGGCACGCAGCTCGCCTTCACGTCGAACCGCGACGGCGACCACAAGCAGCTGTACGTCACCTCGCTCGCGGGCGGCGACCCGACGCTGCCTGACGGAGCTGAAGGAGGACGTCGCGCAGCCCGTCTGGTCGCCCGACGGCACGCGGATCGCCTTCGCGTCCCGCGTCCCCGACGCCGGCGTACGAGGAGGAGGACGAGAAGAAGCGCCTGCCGCGACGGTTCACGCGCCACAGCTACAAGCTCGACTCCGTCGGCTGGATCGGTGATCGCCGCACCCACGTCTTCGTCGTCCCGGTGGACGGCTCGGCCGAGGCGCTCCAGCTCACGGACGGCGACTTCGAGGACGACGCGCCGGCCTGGTCGCCCGATTCCACGCAGATTGCCTTCGCGTCGGCCCGCGACGAGAACTGGGACATCGGTCTCAGCAAGCAGCTCTGGCTCGTCGACGCGCGGGAGGTGAGCCGCGCGCCTGACATCCGAGGACGAGTACTGCGACGTGCCGTCGTGGTCGCCCGACGGGACGACGATCGCGTGCTCAGTGGATGCGCGTCGGCGACTTCGACCTGCCGCGTCACGTCCAGATCGCGACGGTCGACGTCGCAACCGGCGCCGTCACCCCTCTCACGGAGGGTCTCGACCGCCAGTGCGGGCCGTTTCCCGAACGTCCGCGAGCCTCTGTGGGACGGCGACGCGATCCTCTTCGCGCTCGAGGACCAGGGCAACGTCCACATTCGGCGCGTGCCCGCCTCGGGTGGCGACAGCGGAGCTCGTCGTCGGCGGCGATCAGTGGGTGAACGGCTTCGATGCCGTCGCCGGCACGATCGTCCACGCGACGTCGACGCCGACCATGCCGAACGAGATCTTCGCGGGCGACCGCCGGCTGACCGAGGTGAGCGCTGCGTTCTGCGCGGCCACGAAGCCGCAGCCGTCGGAGCGGTTCGTCGCGATCGCGCCGGACGGCTCCGAGGTCGAGGCGTGGCTCGTCCGTCCGCACGACTTCGCCGAGGGCACGAGCTACCCGGTGCTGCTCAACATCCACGGCGGCCCGTTCACGCAGTACGGGAACAAGTACTTCGACGAGTTCCAGGTCTACGCGCGCGCAGGCTACGCCGTCCTCTACTCGAACCCGCGCGGCTCGTCCGGGTACTCGGAGGCGTGGGGCCGGGCGATCCGCGGGCCGGTCGACGGCGGTGGCGGCTGGGGCTCGGTCGACTACACCGACCTGATGGCGGTCGTCGACGCGGCGCTCGAGCAGTTCGACTTCCTCGACGCCGACCGCATGGGCGTCATCGGGCGGCTCGTACGGCGGCTACATGACGACGTGGATCGTCGGCCACACGGACCGGTTCAAGGTCGGCTGCTCGGAGCGCGCAGTCAACAACATGGTGTCGGAGTTCGGCTCGTCCGACTTCGGCTGGTTCATGAAGGCGTACACGGGCGTGTGGCCGTTCGAGGACGTCCAGCCGTACCTCGACCAGTCCCCGACGACGTACGCGGGCAACATCACGACCCCGCTGCTGATCATGCACTCGGAGAACGACCTCCGCTGCAACATCGAGCAGGCGGAGCATCTCTTCACGATCCTCCGGCTGCTCGGCCGCGAGGTCGAGTTCGTCCGCTTCCCGGGCGAGAGCCACGAGCTCACGCGCGGCGGATCGCCGTTCCATCGCGTGACGCGCTACGAGATTCTCGTCGACTGGTTCGATCGATACCTCAAGTAGGGTCCTTCGCGACACCTACGACGAGGAGGACACGATGGGCAAGTTCGTAGCTCTGACCGCGCGAAAGCTCAAGCCCGGCTCGTACGACGCATGGCGTGAGGCATGGGGATCGGTCGACGGCCCGTCCGGCGCGACGGCGTACATCTGCCGGAACCTCAACGATCCGGACGAGATCGTCGCCTTCGGGATGATCGAGGCGACGCAGGAAGAGCTCATGGCGATGCGGCCGTCGGGTGACGGGAGGAGGCTCGCATGGCCGCGATGGCGCCGCACATCGAGTCGACGGGGACCGACGGCATCTACGAGGTCATCGACGAGATCACGTTCTAGGGCGCAAGACGGCCGTTCCGGCCGACAGGTCCGCTCGGTACAGTGGCCGTTATGGCTACCGCCGCCGAGCGCGTGATCCCCGAGGGCGCAATCGCCGTCCTCGACCACGGCTTCGTGCGGCTCGACGCCGCGATGGCCAGCGACCTGTCGGTCGTCAACTCGGCCCGCGTCAGCTTCGGTAAGCGCAGGGAGGAGATGGACGAGTCCGACGAGGGCCTCGTCCGTTTCCTCATGCGCGATCGGCACGGGACGCCGTTCGAGCACAACGCGTTCCGCTTCCACATCCGCGCGCCGATCTTCGTCGTCCGCGAGTGGATGCGGCACCGGATCGGCTCGTTCAACGAGTTCTCGATGCGGTACGCGAAGGCAACGGACGACTTCTACGTGCCGGAGCTCGACGACGTGCGCACGCAGGTCGGCAAGCCGGGCGCCTACTCGTTCGAGCCGGTCGAGCCGGAGCTCGCGGAGGAGACGCGGGAAGCGCTCGAGGCTGTCTACGAGCAGGCCTTCGCCACGTACGAGCGGCTCGTCGAGGCCGGCGTCGCGCGCGAGCTGGCGCGGTCGGTCATCCCCGTCGGCGCCTACACCGAGTTCTACTGGACGGTCAATGCGCGGGCGCTCATGAACTTCGTCTCGCTGCGGGCGGCGGAGACCGCGCAGCGGGAGATCCGTCGGTATGCCGAAGCCGTCGAGACCTTTCTCGCGGCCGAGATGCCGGTGACGCACGCCGCCTTCGTCGCGAACGACCGCACGGCCCCGTAGCGCCTGCGGGGCGCGGGAGCGCGATATCCTCCGCGCGACACCGAGACCTGACCGAGAGGACGCGAATGGCGACGCTGGCTTTCAACGCTGAGGAGATCGGGGCACGGGCACTCAAGCCCGCCCTGCTCGAGCTGGACGGGATCTCCCGCCAGACGATCGAGGCCCACTACAAGCTCTACCAGGGCTACGTCGCCAAGAGGAACGAGATCCTCGGCAAGCTCGCCGAGGTCGACGCGTCCGCCGCGAACCAGGTCTACTCGGACATCCGCGCGCTCAAGGTCGACCTCTCGTTCGCGGTCGGCGGCGTCAAGAACCACGAGATCTACTTCGAGCACCTCGGCGGCGACGGCGGCGATCCCGAAGGCCCGATCGCGACGCTCATCCGCCGCGACTTCGGCTCGATCGACGCCTGGCGCGGCGATCTCAAGGCGACCGGCATGGCCGGCCGCGGCTGGGCGTGGACGGCGTACGACTGGGACGAGCGGCGCCTCTTCAACTACGTCGGCGACGCGCAGAACACGTTCCCGATCTGGAACGCGACCCCGCTCGTCGCGCTCGACGTGTACGAGCACGCGTACTTCCTCGACTTCCAGACAGACCGCGCCGCGTACATCGACGCGTTTCTCGCCAACCTCGACTGGTCGGTCGTCAACGACTGGGTCGACGCGTACGGCATCCGACCCTAGGAGGGCAACGCGGCATGACGACGGCGATCATCGTCGCCGCGGCCTATCTGCTCGGCTCGGTGCCGTTCGGGTACTGGCTCGTGCGCGCCACGAAGCACGTCGACATCCGCACCGTCGGCAGCGGGAACATCGGCGCGTCGAACGTCTGGCGCGAGTTCGGCTGGCGCTTCGGCGTCCCGGTGATGCTGTTCGACATCGCGAAGGGCTTCGTCCCGGCCCTCGTCGCGAGCCAGGAGATCGGCTCGCTCGCCGGCGTCCTGGCCGGCGGCGCGGCGATGGTCGGCCACGCGCGTCCCGATCTTCCTTCGCTTCGAGAAGGGCGGGAAGGCCGTCGCGACGGCGGGCGGAGCCTTCCTCGGCCTGGCGCCGGTCGTCGGGCTGATCGGTGCGGCGGTGTGGATCGCCGTCTTCGTCGTCACGCGCTACGCGTCGGTCGCATCGATCGTCGCCGCGTGGTCGCTTCCCCTCATCGCCTGGGCGCTCGGCGAGCCGTGGCCGGTGATCGCATTCGGCGGCGCGGCCGCCGCGACCGTGACGGTGCTCCACCGCCAGAACCTCTCGCGACTCCTCGCGGGAACGGAGAGTCGCGCGAAGCCGTGGCGCGCGCGGCTGCGCGGCTCTACTGCTCGAGCGGCGCCATCGTCAGGCCGGAATCCCTGAGCCCCGTCCAGTAGAGCTCGGCAGCCTCGCGGTGGCCTGACCAGACGATCGCGCGGCCCGTGGAATGAATCGTGTCTGCGATCGTGAGGCCGCGTTCGTACGACACGCCCGGCACCACCCGCGCGAGAGCGGCGGCCACACCCTCGAACGTGTTGTGGTTGTCGTTGAGGACGATCACGCGCCACGGGTCGCCGAGACCCGTCCCGCCGCCCCGCGTCGTCCGCTCGATGGTGTCGGTGGTCATCTACGGCTCAGGTGCGGAGCCAGTCGGCGAGCTCGGTGTGGCGCGTGGTCGGCCCGTCGCCGGCCAGCTCGCCACGTAGCTCGGTGACCGTCCCGGCACGCTCGGCGACGACGTCGTGCGTATGGATCGTCTCGAGGTTCACCTGCTGCGAATAGAGGAAGTCGGCGCCGTCGAGCTCGGGCAGCGTGTCGAGCGCCTCCTTGAGCGCGACGCGCACCGAGTCCTCGACGAAGCGCGGCTGGAGATGGGCGTGCTCGACGACGAACAGCTCGTCCGGTCGCTTCAGGAGCTCGTAGACCGGCGCGCTCATCGACCGTTCGACGATGCCGACGAGGTCGACTGCGTCCACGGGTTGATCCGTGCCGACGAGCAGCGTGCCCCGCCCGCGCTGGTTGTGCGTCGCGAGCGGAACGAGCTCGAGGATGCGCTCCACGTCGCCGTCGGCGAACCCCGCTTCGAGCAGGCGCTCGGTGGCCGCGCCACGCACGAGGCCCTGCGCGCACGGGCATGCGTTGATGCCCGTCGCCTCGACGCCGACGACGCGCCGCGTCCGTTCGCGTGACGCGCCGGCGATGCCGATCAGCGTGACCATCTCCTGCGTCGACAGGCGCGTCACGGGAGTCTCGCGGCGGATCGGCCACTGTGCGCGGATCCGTACCTCGGCCCGCAGCGCCTGCTGGCGCTCGACGATCCGGCCGGCGATGTGCTCGGCGAGCATCTCGACGAGCAGTGCCTCCTCGTTGACGACGCCCTCGATTGCCTCGT
This sequence comes from uncultured Actinomycetes bacterium, assembly GCA_963724675.1. Lineage (GTDB taxonomy): Bacteria > Actinomycetota > Thermoleophilia > Gaiellales > Gaiellaceae > PALSA-612. Next base: position 125,850 of record CAVRVP010000006.1, read on the forward strand.
CGAAGAGCTCCGGGAAGCGCGACATGTGGACGCCCTTCTGGTCGGCGGCGAGATCGACGGTGCAGTCGATGGTGGCCGCCATGACGGTTGCCCCGCCGCCCTTGCTCGCGATGCGGACGGCCTTGTGCACGCCCGTCACCCCGGCGCGGGTCAGGCCGATGCGAACGTCGGGCGCGGACGCCTGGAGGTCGACGAGCTTCGTCGGCTCGCTCATGCGGACACGCTAGCGAAGGAGCCGCGAGAGGCGGCGATCCTTGAGCACGCGGCCTTCTGTCTGGCAGGCGGGGCAGTAGAAGATCGTGTGCTCCTCGAAGTCGACGCGCGCGATCGGCGTTGCGCACTCGGGACACGGCTCGTCGAGGCGGTTGTGGACGCGGTATGTGTGCTCGTTGTCCGCGCCCTCGAGTCGCAGCGCGAGCCCGCGCGAGAGCTCGGCCTCGATCGCCTCCGAGAGCCGGTCGACCTCGTCGTCCGTGAGCTTCGTCGACATGCGCGTACGGCGAGAGGTGTGCGGTGCGGAGGATCTCGTTCGACCAGGCGCGGCCGATCCCGGCGATCGCGCGCTGGTCGCGCAGCAGGGGATGAAGGCGGTGCGCCTCGGCGCCGAGGATCGCAGCGAGCTCGTCGCGTTCGAGCCCGAGCGCCTCCGGGCCGAGGTGGGCGAGCTCCTCGTCGAGCGCTTCCGGTGTGAAGAGCCAGACACCGGCGCGCTTCTTCTTTCCCGCCTCCGTGAGCACGAGCTCGGCGCCGTCCGTGAAGCGGAGCGCGAACGCAGGCGTCTTGGGCCGCTTCTCACCGGGACGGATGTAGCGAAGCCGACCGGCCGACATCAGGTGGACGACGAGGAAGAGGTCGCGCGCCTCCGTCGGGAAGATCAGCCGCTTGCCGCGCCGCTCGGCACCGGCGAACCGGCGACCCTCGAGCGACGCGAGCGGCGGGTCGAACGTCTTGAGCGTCGCCACGTGCGCCGGCCCGGCGCTCTCGATCGCGAACGCGCGCACCGGATCGTCCAGCAGCCGGCGCCAGGCCTCCATCTCGGGCAGCTCAGGCATCGGCCGGAACGATGTGCGGCGTGGGCACCAGGTGCTCCGGATCGTGCTCGGGCTCCGTCGGCATCTCGCCGATGTGGCGAACCGGCGACAGCGCGACGGGGAGGAAGCACACCGTCGCGCCGATCGCGCCCACCCACAGCGTCGCGTGCAGGCCGATCTGCGACGCGAGAGCGCCGCCGACGAGCGAGCCGAGCGGGATCGTGCCCCAGACGATGAAGCGCCGCGTTGCGTTCAGCCGTCCGAGCAGCCGCTCGGGCGTGAGCGTCTGCATGAGGCTGATGGCGGTGATGTTGTAGAGGACGGCGCCGATGCCGGCGAGGATGAACGACGCCACGAACATCGGGACCGGGAACGACTGCGGGGCGAGCGGGATGAGCATCAGCGCCGGGCCGAAGAGGATGGCCGAGGCCACGATCGAAGGGCCGACGCCGAAGCGCGCCGACACCGGCCTGCCGATGAACGCGCCGATCAGGCCGCCGATCGAGCCGAGCGACATGGTCAGGCCGATCACGGCGGGCGACATGTCGAGCTCGCGCACGGCGTAGACGAGCAGAATCGCGCTGCTCAGCGTCCAGAAGAAGTTCGAGCTCGCGGTCGTGATCGAGATCGGCCGCCAGTAGGGATGCCGCACGAGGTAGTCGAGGCCCTCCTTGAGCTCGCGCCGCATGTTCGGCTTCTCCGTCGGCTTGACGACCTCCTCCTCGGTGCGAATCACGCCCAGCAGCCCGGCGGATCCGAGGAAGCTCAGGGCGTCGAGCAGGATCGCGTACGGAGCCGTGATCGCCCCGACGAGCACACCCGCCAGGCCTGGGCCGCCGATCTGCGCGGCATTTCTCGTCACCTCGAGCAGCGAGTTCCCCTCCACCAGCTGGTCGCGGCGGACGAGCGAGGGGAGGTACGACTGGTACGAGACGTCGAAGAACACCGTGCCGATCCCGACGAGGAAGCCGACGACGTACAGCTGCCACATCGTCAGCGCGTCGAGGAAGTACGCGAGCGGGATCGACGCGAGCAGCAGGCCGCGTGAGACGTCGGCGACGATGAGGATCGGCCGGCGGCGAAGCCGGTCGACCCACACGCCGGCCGGGAGCGCGAAGAGGAGGAACGGCAGGAACTCGACGGCGCCGAGCGCTGCCACCTCGAAGGCGCTCGCGTCGAGGACGAGGATGGCCGCCAGCGGCAGCGCAAGCCCCGACACCTGCGTTCCGACCTGGCTGATCGTCTGGCCGGACCAGAGCTTGAGGAAGTCGCTGTGCCGCCAGAGGCCACCGCGTGGCCACAGTCGATCTACTCTCCCTCCCATCGAAGCGATCAGCGTATCCGTCCGCCGGGGAGACATCGTCGAGGCTCGGCACCGCGTGCACGCAGTGGCCGTGCGGAACGGGGAGGTCGTGAAGTCGGCGGGCGATCCGAGCCTCGTCTGCTATTTCCGCTCGAGCGCGAAGCCGTTTCAGGCATTGCCGCTCGTCCGCGCGCGACCCGATCTCGGCGAGGCCGAGATCGCGATCGCTTGCGCGTCCCACCGCGCCGAGCCCGCGCAGCTCGCGGCCGCCCGCAGCTTGCTCGCGCTGGCCCCGGCGACGGAGGACGACCTCGAATGCGGCGAGCAGGAAGGCCGTCCGCCGGGCGCGATCCACCACAACTGCTCGGGCAAGCACGCCGGCTTCCTCGCCCTGTGCCGCGCACGCGGCTGGGAGACCCGCGGCTACCGGCTCCCCGACCACCCGCTCGAGGAGGAGGTGCTCGCGGTGATCGCCGAGGCGGCCGCGCTCCCCGCGCAGGACGTTCCGACAGCCACGGACGGCTGCGGCGTCGTGACGTTCGCCCTGTCGCTCGAGCGGATGGCGACGGCGTTCTCTCGTCTCGCCGGGCTCGACGGCGCGGATCGCGTGATCGCCGCCATCCGCGCACATCCCGAGCTGATCGGCGGGGTGGGATCGCTCGACACGGACTTCATGGGCGTGCGGCCGAGCTGGGTCGCGAAGGGCGGCGCCGAGGGACTGTTCTGCGCCGTCTCAGCGACCGGGACCGGCATCGCGCTCAAGTGCGAGGACGGTAACTCGCGACCGCTCCGCGCTGCGCTGGCACTCTTCATCGGTGAGGACCTCGGGACGAGCGTGGTCGAGAACTCCCGCGGCGAGGTCGTCGGCGAGATGGTCGCGGCGTGACTGAGGCGACCGAGCGCGATCCGGCCGACGTCGCGGCGTACGACGAGAGCCTCGGCGAGATCTGGGTGGGAGGCCCGGTGCCGACCCTCCAGGCGCCGATCGAGATCGCCGAGTACGACCCCGAATGGCCACTTCTCTACGAGCGTGAGGCGGCGCGGGTGCGCGACGTCCTCGGCACGAACGTGCGTGCGGCTCGAGCACGCCGGCTCGACCTCGGTCGAGGGGCTGCCCGCGAAGCCGATCGTCGACATGGTGCTCGAGGTGCCCGACTCGGCAGACGAGGCGGCGTATGCGCCAGACCTCGAGGCGGCCGGCTACGTCCTCCGCATCCGCGAGCCCGACTGGTACGAGCACCGCGTGTTCAAAGGGCCGGACACGAACATCAACCTCCACGTCTTCACCGCAGGCTGCGAGGAGACGGACCGGATGCTCCTGTTCCGCGACTGGCTGCGCGCGAACGACGCAGACCGCGCGCTCTACGCGGACACGAAGCGAGAGCTCGCCGCGCGCGACTGGAAGTACGTGCAGCAGTACGCCGACGCGAAGACGGCGATCGTGGCCGAGATCATGGCTCGCGCCGAGGCAGGTGCCGAGTAGTGAAGGTGCTGGCGGTGGGCGTGATCGCCGCCGGGCTCGGGCTCGGTGGGGCGACGGCAGAGTGGGACGAGCGAGCGCCCCTGCCCGTGCCCCGCACCGAGGTCGCCGCCGCGCCGTTCAAGAGCGCGATCGCGGTTGTCGGCGGCTTTCACGCAGACGGGACGTCATCCGGCGACGTCGATCTCTACACGCCCGCGTCGGACGTCTGGAGCCGCCTCCCCGACCTGCCCGTCGCGGTGAATCACGCGTCGGCCGCCTCGGCGGGCGGGAAGCTCTACGTCGTCGGCGGGTACGGCGGCGGCGGCGTGAAGCTCCGCAACGTCTACGTCTTCGAGGGGTCGAAGTGGCGCAGCCTGAAGGCGCTGCCGGTGGGACGGGCGGCCGCCGGCGCGGCGATCGCCGGAGGCAAGCTCTACGTCGTCGGCGGCGTGGGGCCGAACGGGCTGGCGAAGCTGACGTACGTCCTCGATCTGAAGGAGAACCGCTGGACGGCGATCAACGGGCCGACGGCGCGCGAGCACCTCGCCGTCGCGGCGGCCGGCGGGAAGATCTACGCGCTCGCCGGGCGCAAGGCTGGGCTCGACACGAACCTCCGGACGTTCGAGGCGTACTCCCCGTCCGCGCGGCGGTGGACGAAGCTCGCACCCGTGCCGACCGCGCGTGGCGGGACCGGTGCGGCTGTCGTCGCGGGCCAGATCGTCTCGGTCGGCGGCGAGGAACCGGCGGGCACGATCGCCACGGTGTACGCGTACGACCTCGCAAAGGGGACGTGGCGACGCCTCGACGACCTACCAACGCCGCGCCACGGGCTCGGCGTCGTGTCGCTCGGCGGCAGGGTTTACGCGATCGGCGGTGGTAAGGAACCCGGTCTCACCGTCGACGGCGCAAACGAAGCGCTGACGCTCCCGTAGCCCCTAGCCAGGAACGGGCGCGGCTTCGCGCTCCTTGTCCTTCGCTTCCTTCGCGTCCTTCTCCCGCTGGGCGACGAGGTCCGGCGCGTCGTCCGGCTTGCGGATGTCGAGCGCCCAGATCTTGAGCTTCGCGACGCGCCCGCGAATGTCCAGCTCGTCGTAATACGTGAGATCGGTAGGACGCTCGCTCATCATCTCGATCGTCGACTCGGCGATGAGGACGGAGAACGGTGTCCCCTTCGTCATGCCCTCGAGGCGCGACGCGGTGTTCACGACATCGCCGACGGCCGTGTAGTCCATGCGCCGCTCGTGGCCGACGTTGCCGGCCATCACAGGACCGGAGTTGAGCCCGACACCCATGAAGTACCCGTCGCCATAGCCGTTCTCACGCATCCAGTCGTTGAACTTCGGCAACCGGTCGAGCAGCATCTCTCTCGCCGCCGCCAGCGCACGATCGGCGTGATCCTCCTCCGTCAGCGGTGCGCCGAAGATCGCGTAGATGCCGTCGCCCATGTAGCAGACGAGCGTGCCGCCGTGGGCGAGGATCGCCTCGCTCATCTCGTGGAGGTAGTAGTTGAGCACGGTGATGACGGTCTCCGCCGGCATGTCCTCGGCGCTCGACGTGAAGCCGCGAAGGTCGGAGAAGAGCACGGTCGTCACCATCTCCTTGCCGTGCAGCCGCAGGTCGGAGTCGGCCTGCGCGAGCACCTGGTCGACGACCTGCTCCGGCACGAAGCGCGAGAAGACGTCACGCACGCGCTCCCGCTCGAACGCCGCGACGGCGTAGTGGACGCCGATCGAGCCGACCGTTGCCATGGCGAGGGCTGCGACGGGGTAGATGTACGAGGACACGCGCCCGTTCTCGAACGCGAGCTGCGTCCCGAGCGAGAAGAGGAGGAACGCGAGAATGCCCGTCGCCACGGAGATGAGCGGCCCCGCTCGGAGGCTCACGAGCGGGACGACGAGCCCGAGCGCGATGATGAGCACGATGTTCCACGGCGTTGCGAGGCTGCGCAGCGGAAAGCCGGCAAGGGCGGTGGCGATCGCGTTCGCCTGGATCTCGGGGCCGGACATGATGGATCCGGTCGGCGTCGCGTGGATGTCCTGGAGCGACGGCGCCGTCGCGCCGATGACGACGATCTTGCCCGCGAACTGTTCCGGCTTCACCACGCCGTTCAGGACGCGCGAGTACGAGTACGCCGTCACGGTTCCCGGGGAACCTGCGTAGTCGATCCATTGCTGGCTCGCGCCCATCTCCTTGCGCGAGATCGGGCCCTTCTGCGCGACCTCGGCGCTGACGAGCGCGAAGCCCTTGATGCCCTCGACCTCGTACGGGAAGAGGCGGATGATGCCGTCGGGATCCGTCGGCAAGTTCGCGTTACCGGCGCGTGCGCCGAGCTGCTTCAGCGCCTCCGGGTCGAAGATGAGGTTTGCCTCGCCCTTCTCGTTGACCTCGGTCGTCGACAGCACGGTCATTCCCTTCGCCCGCAGCAGCCCCAGACCGAGGGCGTTGTCCTCCTCCGCGGGGCTGTACTCGCTGAACTGGATGTCGAAGGCGACCGCGGCAGGCTTCCCCTTCCGGATCTTGTCGAGCAGCCGTGCGTGCATCGACCGCGGGAACGGCCACTGCGTGTTGAGCTCGCTGAAGGTGACGTCGTCGACCTTCACGATGACGACGTCCTTCGGCGGAGCCTGGTCGCCGCGGAGCGTGAAGCGCATGTCGATCGTCTGGCGCTCGAGGTTCTCGAGGAACCGGAAGTGGAGGACGTACGCGGTCGTCGCCGTCACGATCGAGCCGAGGGCGACGAGGAGGAAGAAGCGTGTGCGGAGGCTCATGTCCCGCGGATTCATGGCGTAGAGGATGCCAGCGTTCTGCGCCCACTCGTAGACGAACCCGGCCGTGTTCGCCCCATGCCAGACAAGGAGCAGTCCCTCGAGCGCCGCGGCCTGCCTCGCTCCTTCGCGGGCGAGCGCTTCCTTGGCGAGAGCGGCGTAGTACGAGGGCTCGATGGCGACGGGGGCTCCTCGCCGGCGACGGTCGCGATGGAAGCGGTACGCGCCGCGTCCGTAGCGAAAGTGCATGGCGGCGAACTCGGCCAGATTCATGCTGTGCCTGTGCTCGACGAGCGCCGTGGGCTCGTACGCCAGGCGGCGCCCGCTTTCGAGCCAGCGCGCGCAGAAGTCTCGATCTTCCGCCGTGCGGTAGGAGGCGTCGAACCCACCGAGCTCGCGGAAGCCGTCGGCGGGCACGACGAGGTTGTTCGTCGTGAACCAGCGGCGCTCCGGCGCGCTGTTCTGGGCGTAGCCGACGTCGATCACGAGCTGCGCAGCTTCGGCGTACACGTTGTCCGCGAGCCCGTTGAGCGTGTGGCCGCCAACGGCCTGGGCGGGTGCCTCCTGCCAGCGGGTGACGAGGCGACCGAGCCAGTCGGGCCGGGGGTAACAGTCGTCGTCGATGAAGGCGAGCAGCACGCCCTCGGAGCGTTCGACACCGGCGTTCCTCGCGCCCGCAGGACCAACGCGATCCGTGTTGACGAGCTCGACGCCGGAGCCAACGTCGACGACGCTCGCCGACGTGCCGCTGTCATCGACGACGATCACCTGGAGCAGCTCCTGCGGATAGTCGAGCGCGGCGATCCCGCCGAGGCACGACCGGAGATGGTCCGGCCGGTCTCGCGTCGGCACGATCACCGAGCACGCCGGGCGCTCGCTCATGTGCCGTCGAACGTGGGCAGGTCGTCGTCGCGGAGGTGCCCGCGGCGGTGTAGCTCCATCGCCGAGATCACGTGCTCGCCGGAACCCACGCCCGCCAGGTAGCCGACGAGCTCGCCGAACGACGCCATGACGAGGCCGGCGAACATCGTCGGGTATACGCGGAGACTCGTACCTGTCGAGAGCTGGGAGCGGACGACGTACGGGCGGATTCGCGCCAGGCGTACGAATGGGATCAGCCACCAGCCGCAGGCGTAGGCGACGCGCCTCGCCAATCGCCAGTCGCGGGCCCGGTGACCGGCGTAGGCCCGGCCCGCCGCGAGGCGTTCGCGACACCACGAGCCAACCTTCGAGACGTTGAAGTGCGCCGTCTGTGCCTTCGCTTCGAAGTACAGGTGACCACCGCGCGCCACGAGCGCATCGTTGAGGACGTCGCCTGCGCCGAAGAGCTGCGCGAGGTCGTCACCGAGCTCGAGCAGCGCGGCCCGCTTGTAGCTGCCGTTGTGGCTCGCGATCCTCTGCACCTCGCCGCTCGGCGCTCCCGGCAGCTGCGAGCCGTAGTCCATGAGCACGTTTGCCCAGCTGATCGCCGAGCCTGGATTCCCGTTGCGAATCACCGGGCCGACGACGGTCCACGGCTCTTCGTGGCGTTCCAGCAGCGCCTCGAGCGCGTCGGGCTCGGGGAAGCTGTGCGTCTCGGCGACGAAGACGATCGCCGCGGACGCGGCGCGCGTCGCGTCCGCGCGCGGCTCCGTGAGCAAGGCGAGCGAGCCCGTCTCGACCACCTGCACGGAGTGGAACGACGCGCGCACGTCCGTCATCGATGGCGAGCGACTCGGGCGCGTCGGTGGCGATCACGAGCTCGAGGCGGTCGGAGATGGTCTGCAGCCGCAGGTGCTCCACCGTTCTCGCGATCGTCTCGAACGTGTCGGCAGGAAGCAGCACCGACATCACGGGTGCTTCCGTCACGAGAGGGAAGCCCTCGCCGTGAGCTCAACCGGCGATCCGGTCTCGGCCGAGTTGATCGCGGCCAGCGCCACCTCGAGCGCGGCTCGTCCGTCTGCAACTCCCGGCGTTGCAGGCAAGTCTCGGCGGATGATGTCGGCGAACCGGCGCCACTCGTCCTCGTACGTGAGCAGGTAGTCGCCGCCGCGGCGGATCGCCCTGGCGGTGCCGCGTGCGTCGGAGAGCACGCCCCCCGCCTGCCGAAGGCGCGCACGGGGCGATCCGGGCAGGCTGCCGGTCGCCTGCAGCGAGAACCCGTCGAAGCGACAGAGGTCGAGGTGCGCGGCGGCCCGGCTGCCGTACACGGTCAGTTGATGGCTGACCGCCGCCGAGTCGAGGACGACGATCGTCGCCAGCACACCGTGCCGCATGCGCGCGGTGATGACGGCGACGTCGTCCTCCGTGCGGCCTGCGACGGAGACCGCCGAGACCTCGGCGACGTCGTCGGAGAGCAGGTGGCGCCAGAGGTCGATCTCGTGGATGGCGCGGTCGAGGATCCCGCCGCCGCCGAGGGACCGAACGCCTCGCCAGCGCGCGGCATCGTCGAGAGGGACGTCGTTCGTGAAGGCGCTGCGGATGCAGCTCACGTCGCCCAGCTCCCCCGCCGCGATCATCGCCCGCACTCGCTTGACGAAGCGGTGATGTCGGAAGTTGAAGCCGACGACGACCTTGCACGGGGACGTCTCGGCTGCCGCCACGAGCGCGTCGGCATCCTCGATCGACGCCGCGAGCGGCTTCTCCACGAACACGTGCTTGCCGGCGGCCAGCGCCGTGAGCGCCACCTCCACGTGGCTGGCAGGGGGCACTGTGACAGCGACGGCCTCGACCGTGGGGTCCTCGGCGAGCGCCTCCGCGGTCGGAAACTGCCTCGCGCCCGGTGACAGTCGTCGTGGCCCGGCTGAGCGCCGCTGCATCGAGATCGGCAAGCGCGACGACCTCCACCTCGGGCACGTGCGCGAGGGCGGGCAGGTGACGCTCGAGCGCGACCCAGCCACAGCCGACGATTCCGAGGCGAAGCGGACGATCGGTCACGCGAGCGCGGCCACGCGCGTGCCCACGGCCGGTGCGAACTTGAACCCGTGCCCCGAGCACGCCGAGCAGACGATGATCGGCCCGTGCCGCTCGATCACGAACGCGTCGTCTGCGATGTTCGTGTAGAGGCACGTCTCGGCGCCCTTCGGCTCGGGATCGGCAGCGGGATAGCGGCGGCGCACCCACTCGGCCGCGGCGGCCACGACGGCTTGGTCCGGCTCCTCTGTCGTGTCCGGATCGGTCTCCGTGCCGGCGTGGTGGAGGCCGACCTTGAGCACGCCCTCGCCCGACGCGAGCGAGTACGCGTGGCGGCCCGTGTGCTCGTTCCAGTCGATCACCGACGGCAGCGCGTTCACGCCGGGCAGGTCGAAGTACGACACCGTCTGGCGCGTCACCATCGTCTCGAGCGGGATCCCGGCGCCCGCGAGCAGCGGCGTCGCCCAGGCGCCGGCCGCGACGACGGCGATGCTGGCCTCGATCGCGCCTGACGACGTCTCGATCCGGACGCCGTCTTCGGTGGGCGTGAGGTCGAGCGCACGGGTGTTCGGCTCGACCGCGACGCGGGCGGCGAACGCCTCGCGCGCGCGGTCGGCGCGGACGATGCCGCCGTGGAGCTCGAGCACCACCTCGCCCTCGAGGTGGATGCCGAAGCGGCTCACCGCGTCTTCGGGCGTGAGCAGCTCGTACTCGGCCGAGCACGCATCGAGCGCGGCGCGCAGCGGCGTCGAGTCGTCGCGACCGTCGAGGAGGCCCGTGAGCGAGAGCACCGGCTGCCCGTACTCGGCTTCGAGCTCGCGCCACAGCGGCAGCGCCTCCTGCGCGAGGGAGACCCACTCCGGCTCGTCGTACGCGAAGCGGAAGATGCGCGCCTCGCCGTGGCTCGATGCGTGGACGTTGCCGACCTCGAACTGCTCGAGCACGGTGACGTCGCGGCCCGCGCGTGCGAGCGCCCACGCCGACGCGAGGCCCATGACGCCCGCCCCGATGACGACGACATCTCTTCGCTCCACGCGGGAAGCCTATGCTCCACGCGTGCTGACCTCGATCGCCATCTCACACGAGGAGCTCGCCGCCCGCCGCGCGCGGCTCCGCGAGCACCTCGATGCCCAGGAGCTGAGCGGGGCGGTGCTGTTCGACAACTACTACGTCCTCTACTACGCCGGCTTCGCGTTCATCCCGACCGAGCGGCCGATCGCCTTCGTCGTCTCGACGGGCGGCGAGCCGGCGATGCTCGTGCCGCGGCTCGAGGTCGAGCACGCGCGTGGAGCGAGCGGCATCGAGCGGATCGCGCACTACGACGAGTTTCCCGGCATCCCGCGGGCGGAGGGCTCGCTCACCGAGCTGCTCGCCGACATGGGCATCGCCGGGCGGATCGGCGCCGACCAGGACGGCTACCCGTGGATCCTCGGCTACCAGGGGCCGGCGCTGTCGGAGCTGACGGGCGCGGACGTCGTCCGCGTCGGGGCGTTCGTCGAGGCGCAGATGGCCGTGAAGTCCGAAGGCGAGCTCGCGCTCATCCGCGAAAGCGCGAAGTGGGGAAACCTCGCGCATCGCCTGCTCCAGCAGTACACGCGGCCCGGGCTGACCGAGACCGAGGTCACGCAGCGCGCGTCGAACGAGGCGACGCTGGCGATGCTCCAGGCGCTCGGCCCGATCTACCGCGGCCAGAACCCCGCGTCACGCGGGGCGCACGCCGGCTACCGCGGCCAGATCGGGCGCGGCTCGGCGATCCCGCACGCGCTCTCGAACAACGTCGTCTTCCAGCCCGGCGACGTGCTCGTCACCGGCGCGGCCGCAGACGTGTGGGGCTATCTCTCGGAGCTCGAGCGGACGATGGTGATCGGCTATCCGACCGACGATCAGCGGCGGATGTTCGCCCACATGGTCGCGCTCCAGGACATCGCCTTCGAGGCGATCAAGCCGGGCGCGAAGTGCTCCGACGTCGATCGCGCCTGCCTCGCGTACTTCGAGGCGAACGAGCTGATGCCGCACTGGCGCCACCACACGGGCCACGCGATCGGCCTGCGCTACCACGAGGGGCCGTTCCTCGACACGGGCGACGACACGGAGATCGTCCCCGGCATGGTCTTCACCGTCGAGCCGGGGCTCTACTCACCCGAGCTCGGCGGCTTCCGCCACTCGGACACGGCTGTCGTGACGAACGACGGCGTCGAGCTCGTGACGTACTACCCGCGCGACCTCGAGAGCCTCATCATCCCGCTCTAACGCTTCGGCAGCCGCGGCAAGACCATGATGCTGATCGCGTGCGGGGCGTGCGGCCCGAAGCCTGACGCCGACGTCCAGTAGCGCGACCCCTTGTACTTCACCCACGGCGCGATGCCGAGGTGGACTTTCTTGTAATTCGCCATCGCACTGTCCACCGGCCCGCTGCTGGGCAACCGCCACTTGCACGCGAGCTTCTCACCCGCCCATGTGGCTCGGGCCACTGCCTTCTCGAGGATCGTCACGACCTTCTTGCCGCCCTTTTCTGGCGTTGTAGAAGTACACGAGGTCACAGCCCGCGCTCGGACCTCCCTTGGCAACCGTCACGTCGGCTGCGTCGACCAGGCGAGCGCCACTGATGATCCACCGTACGGTCGCGCCTCGCCGCCACTCGTATTGGTCGGGGATGGTCTTCGCTCCGACCGTGGAGTACTTCAGCTCGACCGGGGCGCCTGCCTTCGGCGCTGCCGTCCTCACGAGCTTGAGATCCCATGTCACCTTCGAGGTGTTGATGCCGCCGGGACGTGGCTTGCCGCCGAACCTCCCGTAGAACACTGGGCTGTCGTTGGGTGCGTTCCCGCGCCGCATCATCGCGCTATGCGGTTGCTTCGACGTAAATCCGAAGTACAGGTCGATCCGCCCGTCGTCGTACTTCTCGGGATCGGCACCGCAGGTGTAATAGACCTGGTCGGTTGATCCAAAGAACCCCGGCTTGACCGAGAAGAAGGCGCCCGGCTGCCCGTCCGAGACGCCCACCAAGATCGGCGCGGTCCTCTTGATGGTCGCCGTCCAGAGGTATTTGAGCGTGCCGGGGCAATCGCCGTCGAGCCAGCGCGTCTCCTGCCGGAACTCGAGTTCGTAGGAAGCAGCGTTCGAGGCTGTAGGTCGATCCGGAGTGTTGCGGTCCCCTTCTCCGACACGCCGCTACGGGAGCCCGCTCGATCGGTCTGATCGCAGCGCTCTTCGAGCACGATCGTGCCCTTCCACCAGCCGCGCGGGAGCTCGCTGCTCGCGGCACCGGAAATGCCCGCCGCGGTCAGGGTCGTGACGAAGACGACAAGAAGGGAGCGGTACATCACTTGCTGATAACGGCGCCTTTCGCGCCGCTGAGAGACGTTCCCGACCCGATCCGGACGGAGTACTTCCGCTTCACCTTCGTCTTGCCGACCGTGAACTCCGTAACGCCGGTCATGAGCTTGCCCTCGTAGCGCTGCGCGTTTCTGAAGCCGTGGAGACAGTGCACCTCGCCGGGAGGAGCGAGCTTGAGCAAGTAGACCTTGTCCCACTTGTCGACCTTTGGCCCGCCGAACGACTTCTCGGTGGGGAAGTCCGTTGTGCACGTAAGCGAGCTGGCCTTGGCGGGGACGCCGCCCTGCTGCACGGTGAGCTCGGCCTCAACGCGGGACCGCGCGTAGCGCCAGAGCCTGACTTTGCCCACGGCAAGAGAGCTTCCGGACGCCTGGGGTGGCGACTGCGCGGACGTCGCGGCTTGAGATCCCACGTGACGGTTGTCTCGCCCGGAGTCGGGAACGGGCCGTTGCTGTAGCAGCAGGAGAGATTTCCCGATCCTCGTAGGCGCCCAGACCCCTTCCCCGGGTTGAACTCGAAGTAGTCGAACTTGATTGGAACGCATGGTCGTGGTGCCAGGGCTGATGTTCCCGGGGCAGGTCGTCCTGGTCTGCTTGAGAAGCAGCTTCACCTTCGGGACGATGCGGAGCACACTGCCTCGAGGGAAGACCTTGATCGACGCCGTCTCGTTCAGCGGCCCTGTCGTGGAGCTCTGGAGTTGGCCGGGGCAGAAGGACCCAGTAGGGGTTCCGAACACCTCCTCGCTGTATGAGAAGTCGTAGTTCGCCGTTTCCGGTCCGGTGATCTCGATACGAAGCGTCGCCGACCCACGATAAGACGTGGACGAATCTGACCTGGGTTGGCCATAGCGCATTCCCAAGTCGTGTTGGAGCACGACGGTGCCCTTCCACCAGCCGTCCGGGTCGGCGTTGGTCGCCGCTCCTCCGGACGAGATCGCAATGGGAAGAACGAGCTACGAGACCGAGCACCTTCCGCACGACGTTCTCCTTTCGCTACTTCCGCGGTTGCCAGGACGGGTTGGAGACCGGGCAGGGATCCGGTCCTCGCCGCCCGCCCGTATCTTCAGTGCCGCCCGCCGGTAGCCGGCACGAGCCGGTGCCGGGGCCAACGACCGTGACCTTGCCGCTGTCGACGTCGATGGTTCGGAACCGGTCCCAGTCGTAGACCGTCCGGGCGTACGGGTCGATGTTCTCCTCGGCGTGAGACAACACCTGCCACAGGATCGTCTTTCCGTCTGGCGACCAGATCGGGCGCTCGTTCCCGTTCCACTGTTCGTCCGGATCCGGGTGGTCGATGACGAGCCGACGGACCGGGCCTCCCCCCGCACTGACGATGGACGGTTGGAACGCCGTTAGGAAGACGAGCCGCGCGCTGTCCGGAGACCACGCGAAGAGATTGGTGAAGCCGCTCGTGTCCGCTTTCGCGATGCGCGTGGTGGTGCCACCGTTGAGTCGGCGAACGAAGAGACCGAGCCCAAATCTTGAGAAGGCAATGAGCTTGCCGTTGGGTGAGAGCTGCATCACCTCTGTGCCGCGGGGAAGCCGCATCAGTTGGCGAACCTTCCGCGTACGGACATCGACCGCCAGGACCGAGCCGCTCTCGGGCAGGAGAAAGGCCAGCTCCTTGCCATCGGCTGTCCAGCTCAGGCGGTTGTTGTAGCTCTTGTAGGTCTGGAAGGCTTTGAATGGGACCACCTTTTTCCGGCCCGTCCCGTTCGCCTTGATGATCCAGAGCTCCTGAGGCGCCGAGCCGAAGCTACGCGGCCCAGTGTTGTCGACGTAGGCGATCGTCGTGCCGTCGGGCGACCAGGTTGCAAAGCGGCGCTGCTGGTCCTTGATTCTTGGAGGGGGAGTCAGCTGCTTCGCGTTGCTTCCGTCGAGCGCCGAGACCCAGAGCGACTCCCCGCACTGCCTGGCGATGCACGGCGGACCCTGCTTCGTATAGGCGATAAGGCCGTTCTTGCCTGGGTACGTGTCCGGCGCAGAGCTCGCCCCGGTGGCGAGCACGAGCGCTGCACTCGCCGCTACGAGCAGCGACTTCACGTGATCCTCTTGAAGACGAGCTTTCCGGCAAACGACCCCGTCTCCCTCACGCCGCTTCCCGTATACGGATACGGCCCGCCCGCGCCGCGGAGGATGAGCGAGCCGCCGACGCGCACGGCCAGGAGGCGCTTCGCGAGATCGGCGCCGTTGGCGGCCGGCACGGGGAAGGGAACGAAACCTCCCCAGCCCGCCGTGACACTGATCGGCTCACGGGCGATCGCGCCGCACGCGTTGAACGGCGTGATGCTCGCGTTCGACGCAGGCTGGATGCCAAAGGACCCGTCGATGACGGCGTAGCCGGGCGCGAGGTCGGAGAATGTCGCCGGGCGCTTACCGCAGTCCTTTGTGAGCTGTGCGACGCAGCCGAACTCGTAGACGCCCCCGGTAGCACGTCGCTCGACGGTTCCACGCGCCGGCCCATCGAAGAAGTCTCCCGTGCGCAGGCGGGCCGTCCCCGAGTAGCCGAGCGGGAACGTCGTTCCGACCCAGAACGGCGTCGGTGTGCTCGACCAGCGCATCTTGGTGGTCAGCGACCCGTTGCACGCGCCGCCGTTCTGGTCGCGCGTCCACCGCTTCGTCTGCGTCCACTGTGCATTCGCGGTGATGAGGAAGCACGCGCGCTTCTTCGTCGACCACCACGAGACGTAGGTCTTCTGGCAGCGGCTCGCGTCTGGCGCGGCGGGTGCCCGCAGGCGGGACACCGCTCGCGCCCGAGGCGTGAACACGACCTTCGCAGAGCCGGTCGTGACGTTCGCGTACTTGTGGATCTTGAGGTCCTCCTGGTTCACGATCGACTTGCCCTTGAGCGAGATCGTGAAGCCCTTGCCGGCGATCAGGCGGTCGAGCGGAAAGCCAGGCCCCTTCTTCGTTGTGCCGATCTTGAAGCGAAGAGGCATGAAGCCGTCCCGCATCGATCCTATGACGAGGCTCGTGCCCACGCGGCTTGCCAGCTGGACACTCTCGGCGCGACTTTGGCATGCGACGGGATTGCCCCGCTCCGGCCCGACGCTCTGGCCGCTCAGGTCGAGCGATGCCGGGGCAGTCTGGCCAGCCTTCGGGTAGAACCCGGTGAGGCTGAGGGTCGCGTCGCGCGTCACCGCCGGCGTCTCGTGCTTGCAGAAGTCGCTCTGGTGGTCGTAGCGCTCGATGCTCGTGCCCTCTGGCGGCTGCGCGCTCGGAGCAACGATCACCGACGTCGCTCCCCACGGCTTGAACGTGACCCGCACGTTCTTGAACGTTTGCGTCCACGCGTGCGTGCCCTCGTAGCCGTCGGCGCAGTACGGGTCGCAGCCCTTGTTGAGGAATGTCGTGTCGTGCGCTCCCGTGATCCGCACGTCGTAGACCTTCGCCTTCGGCAGGCCGGCCGTCGCGTGAGACGAGCTGGGTGCGGCGGCTGTCGGCACGAGGAGCGCGCCTGCCGTGATCGCAGCCGCAAGTGCGATGAACTGTGGCCGCCCCTTCACGGCGCGCCACCATCTCAAACTGAAACGTCTTGATTCAGGCCGCAAAGCCGGCAGAGGCTACGGGTTGCGGCGCATGTTGTCAACGGGACCTGACTGGCGTGGGCATCACCAGACACTCGCTCTCGCACCGATGCCTCTACTTTCGGCTCGCGGAGTAGCTCTTGCCGGCCTTCACGATCACGGTCTTCTTCTTCGGGATGTCGCGCACGGTCACCGTGCCCTCCTTGACCTGCACGAGCGTCCGCGTGCGGTAGTCCGCCGTCAGCCACCACGTCCCTCGGATCGCTGCCGAGGCATAGCGCCCCTTCGTCCGGAACTTGCCCTTGCCCTTACCCCAGAGCCGGCGCACGGGCTTCTCTGCCGACGCACTCTGGAGCCTGCGGGCGTTTAGGGCCTTGAAGTTGCCGCCGGTGAGGCGCAGCTCGACGAAGCCTCCGACGACGCCGGCGTAGACGAAGACGCTCGGCACGCCGTCCTTCTGGCCGTAGAAGACCGACTTTTGCCCCTTCGGGTCCGCGAGCGTGACGCCGCGGCCGTTGGAGACGTCGACGATCGTTCCGGGCGGGATGTTCTGGCCCGGCGTCATCGGTACGAACGAGCCTGAGCCGGGGAGCTTGATCGTCGCCGGCTCCAAACCCCGGAGCAGGGCCGCCGTAGACCTGGTCGCCGGTTGGCGGCGGGTTGGGCGAGTCGCCCGTGTATCGCACCGTGTAGCGGATCTCGGCGGGCGGCACGATGCCGCAACCTGCGCTGGCGTACCCCGCCTGGTTCAGGGTGGCGACGAACGTCCCGACCGCGTCGAGGCTCGTCGCGAAGGGCCGGCCGGTTGGGATCGGCACCGTCTGGACCTTCATCACGAAGTCCACGTGGACCGTGCTCCCCGTAAAGGTCGTGGTGCCGCACGTGACGGTCGACGAAAGGTTCTCTGCCCAGGCGAACTCGTTGTTACCGCGGTACGCGATGCGCGTCTTCGACTCACCGAGGTCGGTGACGCGGACGAGATCCGTCTCGCAGTCCGCGCCGACACACGGCTGCTCGAAGCGCCAGGTGCGCGGGTTCGAGGCGCCGACCGCGTACGTGGGGCCGAGGAATCCCGTCGTGTCGCTGTTGGACAGGATGTTGGCTGTGATGGCCCACGTGTCCGTCATGACGGGGACGTTCAGCGCGCTCGGCGCAGCGCTGGCCGTGACCGCAGTGGCCAGGCTGGCGGCGAGAAGTGCGAGAGTGATGTGGAAGGGTCGGATCAGAGGCCGTTCGGAAACGGGTAGAACCAGGGAATCGGCTTCGGGATCGAAGCATACGTCCCGTACGCGACGACGATCTCCTGGTGCTCCTTCAGCGCGATCTGCCGCGGGTTGCCGAGCGCAGCGCTTGCCGTTGACGTACACCCACACCTGCTCGTTTCCCTTCGCGCAGTAGCCGCCGAGGCACTTCGCGTTGAACCGCAGGCCCCAGACGTCGAACCACTCGCCGAGCGTGAACTTCTTCACGACGGGCGACTCGACGTGCATGATCCCCGAGAAGTCGTGCGTGTGCAGCGGCGCGATGAAGCGCTCGTTCGCGTCGATGCCGATCCCCGCCGGCACCGCGTATCCCTTGCCGCGGACGACGACGTCGAGGTGCTGGTGGATGTGGAGCCTCTGGCCTTCGAACTTCAGCGCCGGCATGCCGATCTTGCCGAGGCGCGCGTGGAGGAGGACCCTGTTGTTTGCGCCCCACGGCGCCTTCGAGGTCATCATCCCGGGAAGGGCGGACTCGCGGCCCGCCGCAGACGCAGCGAGCACCGCCGTCGCGAGGACGACGATGAGGAGTGACGCGACCCGGGTCACCCGCCTATGGTGCCCGTCGCCGTCACGCTCGGCCCCGACAACCGTCCGTCCGTCGGCGTGACCGTGTCGGCGAACCGGAATGCGCCGTCGGCCGAACTACCCACGACAGGGCCGGCGGCGACCGGTCGGAGATGGAGCGAAGGGAGCACCATGCGTGAGAGAACACTCGTCCTCGTCGGCCTGGCCATCCTCGTGGCGGTGCCCACGATCGCGATGGCGGCGATGAGCGGAACGGTCTCCGCCAAGCTCACGGGCAAGGTGGAGATCCCGGCCGGAGACGCCAACGGCTCGGGCTGGGTCGAGGTCACCCTCGACAAGAGCAAGGGCAAGGCGTGCTGGGACTTCTCGAAGGTGAAGAACATCGGCACGCCGCAGGCGGCGCACATCCACCAGGGCAAGGCCGGGAAGGTCGGGCCGGTGGTGATCCCGCTCGGGGCTGCATACAAGACGAAGGGCTGCATCGCGGCTTCGAAGATGGTCATCGCAAACGTGCTCGCGAAGCCGAGCGGCTTCTACGTGAACATCCACAACGCGGCGTATCCGAACGGCGCGATCCGCGGCCAGCTGGCAGCGGGCAAGCTGTAGGCGAGATTGGGGAGAGGCCCGGCGGACGTGGGTTCGCCGGGCCGCCTCGCTGTTCCGATCGAGTGACGGGCGCACGGCCCGCCGCTGCCGAAGCAGAACCATGGGCATGCGTCGCACCGCCGCCCTGGTCACCGTCGTCGGGCTCGCTCTCGCGACGACGGCTGGAGCGAGGACGATCACGGGCAGCTCGCGCGCGGAGACGCTTCGAGGCTCGGCCGGAGCGGACGTGATCTACGGCAAGCAGGGGAAGGACGCGCTCTACGGCGGGCGCGGTAACGATCTCCTCGTACCCGGCGCGGGCCCCGACGCCGTTCACTGCGGCCCGGGCCGAGACATGGTTCGCGCCGATTCAGCGGACACCGTGGCACGAGACTGCGAGGCGGTCGCTCGCGCGGGCGCGTACGCCGGGCTCAGCTCACAGAACGAGAAGGTGACGTTCCGCGTGCTTCCGGGCGCCACACGCCTGACCGCGTTTCGCATCAACTCCGTGAACCAGTCGTGCCAACCGCGGACCGACTCTCGATCTTCGGTGCTCTCGACTACCGCAGCGCCGTCTTCGGCGTCGCCGACGACGGCAGCTTCGTCGCCACGTACCGTGGCCCGGGCAAGGTGAGCGGGCGTGCCGCCAGGTTCGACATCTGGACGAAGGGACGCTTCACGCACGACGCCGGCCCAGGGCACGGCGCGATTCGACATGACCTTCACCGACGAGGGCACGGACTTCAGCTGCACGTCCGGCGTCGTCGAGTGGGACGCTAAGCCCTAGCTGCGAACGAGAGCGGTCTCGGCCGCGAGCCCGCACTCGGTGCTCGAAGGCGACACGTACGTCCCGCGCGCCGACCGGACGCGGTACGTGTAGTAGCCGGGCTTCGTGAGGCGCACGGCCGGGCTCGAGACCGTGCCGTTGCCGGCCACGCGGATACGCACGCGGCTGACGAGCTTGCCGCAGCGCACGGCGCCCTTCGTGGGGAACGGGCCGAACAGCTCGACGGTGAGAACGGCAGGCGTGCGGCCGAGCCCCTTCACGGTGATCCGGTCGGAGATCCGTGAGCCCGCCTTGACGACGGACTTCGACACCTTCGTCTTGATCACCGGCTGCGCGCGCGAGAGCGTCGTCTCTGCCGCATCGCCGCACGTGGTGATGACGGCCGCCATCGCCTCGTTGGCGACGATCGACTCGCGGTAGGAGTAGTAGCCGACGCGATCGACGGTCACGGGGGCGCTGCGATACGTGCCGTCCCCGGGGGCGACGAACGAGGAGATGCGCGCCGCCCGGCCCGTGCACGTGATCCCCTTCCTCTTCGCGAACGGTCCCCAGAGCTCGACGCGGATCTCGGCGTCGAGCGCTCCGATACCCGAGACCGTGATGCGGTCGGTGATCTTCGCGTCCGGCCTCGTCTGCTGAGCGCTCACCTGCGTGGCCAACACGGGCGCGCCGACGACGATCGCCGTCTCGGACGTGTCGCCGCACTTGGTCTTGATCGCGCGTGAGAACGTCCCGGCAGCCGCTGTCGCCTGATAGGCGTAGTACCCGGGCACGGTGAGCGTCACGGGCGCGGTCGTGTACTGGCCGTCCTGCGGCACGGCGATCGTGGTGGCCCAGAACGGGTTGGCGCTGCACGAGATCTTCGCGCGCGTCCCGAACGGGCCGTAGAGCGAAACCTGCAACGAGATCGGCTCGGCCAGGGTGTCGGCGATCGTGATCCGGTCGCTGATCGAGGCGCCCGGGGTCGTCGTGGGCGCGCTGACCAACGTCGTCACCGTGGGACGGACGTCGACCCTGAACCGCTCGGCCGGATCCTTGCACGGCGTGATGAAGCCGATGTGCACCGAGTCGCCGAGGTAGATCTGCTGGAAGACGTAGTAGCCCGGCTTCGTCACCTTCACCGGCGTCGTCACGAAGGTCCCGTTGCCGCTGGCCCTGAAGGCCGTCTTCGAGACGGGGTTGCCGCTGCAACCGATCTTGGCGATCGACCGGAACGGCCCGTACACGCTCGCCTCGACGCGGCCGCGCCAGTTGTCGCGCGCGCCCGAGATCGTCACGCGGTCGCGAACGGTCGCGCCGACGACGATAGTCCGCGGTGTCGCCGTCGTCGTGACGGTCAAGCGGATCTTCGCCGTGCCGGACGCGCCTCCAGGCGCCTCACTCTGGGCGCCGACGAGCGGCGCCGTGAGCGACGCGATGAGCGCAGCACCGACTACGACGAGGAGCGGTCGCGGACGCACGACGCCAATTATCCCTGCAATTTGGCCGGTGTAAAGAGCGGGCGCCTGTGACTACGTGCGGACCGCGGTGACGACGACGTTGTCGCGGTAGTGGCCGAGATTGGCGTTGAACGGCCCACCGCAGGTGACCAGGGTGAGCCGCGCCTTGCCCTTCTTCGAGTAGATCGCCGCCGGGAGCGCCTTCTTCAGGTACGTCCGCACCGACGTGACGCGGTAGGTGAACGTCTTGCCGTTCCGCGTTTGCACCCGGATGCGATCGCCCACCTTCGCCCGGGCGAGGCTCTTGAACGCGCCTGGTCCCTGCACCGCGCTGTCGACGTGGCCGGCGATGAGCACCGATCCGGCCCTATCTCCCGGCCGTGCGCCGTCCACCCACCACGCGGCGCGGTGGACGTTCGGCAGGACGGCGAGCGCCCCCGCCTTGATGTCGATCCCGGCTCGCCCGACGGGAGCGTGGATCCCGAGCGCGTCGTACTCGACGCGCACCGGCCGGCGGCCCGGATCGGCCGCCAACGCACGGATGCGCGCGGCGACGTCGCCGCGGCCGGTGAGGACGAGTGGGCGGACGAGCGATGTCTCCGCCTCGACGCCGCACGCAGTGGTTACACCCTGCACGAGCCGCGAGCCGGCGAGCTGCTCCCGGTATGTGTAGAAGCCGACCTTCGTCACCTTCACCTTCTTCGTAAGGACCGTGCCGTCACCATGCGCGGTGACGTTGCCCTTCCAGAACGGCGTTCCGCCACAGGAGATGGCCGCACTCGATCTGAAAGGCCCGTACAGCTCGACGGCGATCGCGGCAGGTGTGCTGCCAAGGCCGGACACGGTGATGCGGTCGAAGATGGTCGAGCCGGGGAGAACGACGTCGCTCGAGACGACCGTCTTCACCTGCGGCCTCGCGATGGCGATCGTCGTCTCCGCAAC
This sequence comes from uncultured Actinomycetes bacterium, assembly GCA_963724675.1. Taxonomy (GTDB): domain Bacteria; phylum Actinomycetota; class Thermoleophilia; order Gaiellales; family Gaiellaceae; genus PALSA-612. Next base: position 147,705 of record CAVRVP010000006.1, read on the forward strand.
CTCTGCACACGCGGTCTCGACCGCGGGGGTCGCCTCGCTCGCGACGATCGACTCGCGGTAGGTGTAGTAGCCGGCCCTGCCGATCTTCGCCGGCTTCGTCGTGTATGTGCCGTCACCGGCCGCGACGAAGCTGCCGGTCCAGTACGGCGTGCCGGTGCAGCGGATCGCCTTCGCCGTGGCGAACGGCCCGAACAGCTCGGCCTTGACCGGGACGTTGAGCGCGCCGAGCCCGGTGACGAGCACCTTGTCCGTGATCGAGGCTCCTGGCCGCGTGCGCTGTGCGCTCACCTTCGTCACGAGCTTCGGGGCGCCGACGACGACCGTCGTCTCCGAGACCTCCGCGCAGGGTGTCGTCACGGCGCGGATGAACGGGCCGGCGGCGATCGACTCCCGGTACGTGTAGTAGCCGGGCACGGTCAGCGTGACCGGCGCCGTCTGGTATTCGCCGTCCTTCGGCACGGCGATCGTCCCTGCCCAGATCGGCTTGCCGGCGCACGAGATGCCGCCGCGCGTGCCGAACGGGCCGTGGAGCGTCGCCTGGACGGTCACGGTCTCGCCGAGGAGCCCTTCGACGATCACCCGGTCGAAGATCGCGGCGCCCGGCGTCGTCGTCTGAGAGCTGACGATCGTCTTCACGTCGGGACGTACGTCGACCTTGAACTGCTCCGCCGGGTCGCGGCAGGGCGTGATGAAACCGACGTGGTTCGCGTCGCCGAGGAAGATCTCCTGAAATGTGTAGTACCCGGGTGCGGTGGCCTTGACGGCGGGCGTGAGGTACGTGCCCGGCCCGTTGCCCTTGAAGGAGGTCTTCGCGAACGGCTCGCCCGTGCAGCGGAGCGCCGCAGTCGTCCGGAACGGGCCGTAGACGCTGACCGAGACGGTGCCGCGCCAGCTCTCGCGCGCCCCTGTGATCGTCACCTTGTCGCGGACGGTGCCGCCGACAACGAGGCTCTGCGGCGTCGCGGCGGTCGTCACCTTCATCCGCGTCTTCGAGACCGACGCGTCGATCCGCGTCGAGAGCTGCTGACCGGTGGGCTCGGCAAGCCGCTGGCCGTTGCGGGCCGGCGCCGGCGGGACCGCGACGTAGTAGCGCGGAAGCGTGGAGGCGACGAGCTCGGAGCGCACGTCGATGGTGAGGTCTCCGGCTTGTGTCGCGAGCACCTGTGCCCGCGCGACGCCGTTCTCGTCCGTCGTGGCCGATCCTTGAACCGCTCCGCCCTTCGCAGAGAGACGCAGGTCGACATTCGGGACGCCGGCGCCGGAGGCCGACACGACGCGTACCGTCGCCGTCGCGCGCTCGCCGAGGGAGACATTGTTCGGGAACGTCGTTTCCACCCTGTAGGGGCCGTGATAGCGGGCCGAGTCGCGTGCCAAGCGTGCATACCAGGAGCTGACCGCTGGATTGCCGAGCGCGGCCGGGTCGACCTCACCCGGCGCCGCATCACCCATCAGCCCATGGACGTACAGCATCACCGCAGCCTGGCGACTCTCGTTCGTCGAGCGGCCGTAGGCCCAGATCGCGTATGCCATCTGGCGCTTCTTCGAAAGGGGCACGGTCTCGCCATCGCGGTTCTCGAGCTCGTCGCCCGCCAGCTCGCGGTAGCGATACGCCTTCGACGGGTACCAGTAGCGGAGGTCGATGCAGAAGATGTGCGGCGCGCCCGCGACCGCTCCGTCGAAGTCGCCGAACCAACGCAGGCCGTAGCGGTACGTGTCGTAGAAGCCGACGCCGTTCGTTCCGCACGTGTTGCGCCCGTTGCTAGAGCACGGGTCGTTCTGGTTCGGCGGCTCGCCGGCCGGTGACGCCAGCGGGAGCGCCAGGGCGACGACGGCGGCGACGGCGACGAGGACGAGGGACCGACGCACGAGTTCGATTATGGCCGCTCTCCGGGAGCCGTGAGGCGATCGGCAGGGGGTTACAGTGCCGCATGACATCGAGAAGCGCGCCTGATCCACACTCCCTCCGCGTCACCTTCGACCGCGCGCCCGAGCTCTACGACCAGGCGCGTCCCGTGGCTCCGCCGGAGGTCTTCGACGACCTCGTGTCGCTCGGAGGGCTCGAGCCCGGGGCACGCCTCGTCGAGATCGGGTGCGGCACGGGGCAGGCGACGATTCCGCTCGCCGAGCGCGGCTTTGCGGTCACGGCGGTCGAGCTCGGGTCGCAGATGGCGGCCGTTGCGCGCCAGAACGTCGCCGCGTTTCCCGACGTCGAGGTCGTGACGGCGGCGTTCGAGGAGTGGGACGCGGGCGGCGAGACATTCGACGGTGTCGTCTCGTTCAACGCCTTCCACTGGATCGATCCGGACGTGCGCTTCGCCAAGCCGGCGTCACTGCTTCGAGACGGCGGTGCGCTGGGCGTGTTCGGATCACGGTTCGTCGTCGCCGACGACTCGGATCCGGCGTGGGTCGCGCTCGACGACGACTACGTGGCAGTTACGGGGAAGCACGAGCCACGGCTGCACGTGAGCGAGCTGCGCGATCGCTCGGAGGAGTTCACGGCCGAGGGTCACTTCGCCGAGCCGCACGTGCGCCGCTACGACCTGGAACGTGGTCTACGACGCCGACGCCTACGTCGCGCTCCTTGCGCACGCTCTCGTGGTACTCGACGCTCGACGACGATGTGCGAGAGGCGCTCTTCGCGCGGCTCGCCCTGCGGATCCGCGAGGCGCCGGGCGGCACGATCACGCCGACGCGAGCGGCCGTTCTCTACGTCGCCCTGCGGGCGTAGGGCGGCTCAGGACTCGGGGTCGACGAGCCGGGTCGACGTCGCGCCGAAGTAGTTGAGGCTCGAGCCGGCGGATCCATTCCAGTCGACCTTGACGAAGTAGCCGGAGATCTCGCCGCCGTTGCCCTTGAACTTGTAGCTGGTGACGTAGAACCCCGCGAATCCGATCACGTGGTACTTGAGGTTGCAGCCGTTCCCGCTCGTGCTGTCGTAGACCGGAAAGAGCAGCGTGCTCCCGATCCTCGCATCCATGGCCGACTTGACCTGTGACGAGTGAACTTCGCGCCGGGTCGGGTCTAGCTCGGGCTGTCCTGCGCAGTCACGCGTCGGCATCCAGACCGACGAGCGTGCGACGGGCCGTACCGCCGTCGGACGTCGATGTAGATGACTCTTGAAGCCTCCAGGTCGACCGTCGCGAGGTCGGCGTCGTTCGGACGTCAAGTACGGGCAGCCGGAGCTCGAGTTCGGGCCGGGTGTAGTGACGCCGAACGGCGCCGACGTACGCCGGGTCGAGGTCTCTGCGCGTGCAAGGTCGCGCGCATGGCGTCTTCAAGCCGACCACGCGAAGAGTCGACGGACCTCTCGGCGGCCCACCTGACCGATCGTCGCTCGGTACTGGGTCGAGCACGACGTGCCGTGACTGTCCCAGTTCTCGACGCGTACTCGCGCGACCGTCGCGAATCTCGAATGGGAGCTCTTCGTCTACCACCTGGCCTTGCCCGCAGAACGGAACGTGCCGCCGATGGGCTCCTGCTCCGACATCCCCGACCCGTCCGTGACGATGCGCATGCCGATTTCGAGTCTCATGGCCGTCGCTCGCGCCGTCCTCAAGTTCCCCAAGCGATAGGTACCGGCGGACGGTATGTGCGGCGCGCAGAAGGCGGCCTCATTTCCAGGGCTCCAGAGGTGGGCGGTGCTGGTCTCGAACCAGCGACCTCCTGCTTGTAAGGCAGGCGCTCTCCCAACTGAGCTAACCGCCCCGGTCGCAGTATGCATCGGCGGTAGGTGATCGAAGCCGTTTGAGACGGGCTACGTTTGCGCGAGTAGAGTCCCGGTCGTGGCGAGACTCGCGATTCGAGGCGTATGTCTCGTCGCGCTCGTCCTCGCGGCAGGCGTCGCAGCAGGCTTCAGGGGCTCCACGCTCGCGGACACGACGGTCAACTTCGAGCAATACCCGGCCGGCACCGTCCTCACGGACCAGTACGCCAACGCTGGCGGGACGGGCCAGGGCGTCGTCTTCGGGCCGCTGCCCGGCGGCGCGGGCAACGGGCTGCGCCCCGTGATCCGGACACCGGCGGGCCAGGCGCGCTCGGGCGTGAACGTCGCCGACATCGCGACGTGCGTCGGGTGCGAGTTCTTCACGCCGATCACGACCGGCACGTTCGCGGTGCCGCGCTCGGTCGTGTCGGTGTACGTGGGCTATCTCGGTGCCGCCGGACACGTGCACCGATGGCAACCCGAACGCACCCGGGTGCGCCGTCGTCAGGCTGCGGGCCTTCGGCGCGGCCGGCAACGTGCTGACGGAAGCGTCGGTACGCGTCACCCAGGGTGCCGGGGTCCGCACCCTGCTGTCCGTCTCGACGCCGACCTCGACCATTGTCGGCTTCGAGATCACGGGGCGCCCTGGGATCGACGTCTCGAAGCCGATCGCGATCGACGACCTCACGTTCGGCACGCCGCCACCGCCCGCGCCGCCCGACTTCACGTTGAACCCGGCGCGCACGAGCCTCGCGCTCGAGCAGGGCGGGAGCGTCACGGACGCCATCACCATCGGTCGCCTCAACGGCTCCACTGGCAACGTCACGCTCCGCGCGGACGGGCTGACCCAGGGCGTCAAGGCGACGTTCGCCCGAACCCGGCTTCGGGCACGCAGACCGTTCTGACGCTGACGGCCGAGCCGAAGGCGACGCCGACGAGCAAGACGGTCGGATCACGGGGACGCCGCAGTCGGCGAAGGCCGGCGGCGACGCCGCGCACGATTCTGCGCTGGAGCTCACCGTCACGCCAGCCTGCCCTCGCGTCGGAACGGCGGCCGAGCTCGTCGACAAGGTCAAGAGGGGCTTCACGTGCATCTACGTCAAGGACACGGCCCGCATCGACCTCGCACATGTCGAGGATCCCGATCCCGAGGTGAGCAACGAGGAGTCTGCGCTGATCATCCCCGAGGGTGTGACGCTGATGAGCGGCCGCTCGCCGACGGAAGCGGGCGGGATGCTCGAGATGTCGGAGCGCACCGACCGGAAGATCATGCTCAAGCTCATGTCGGGCGTTCACGTCACCGGGCTCCGGCTCCGAGGCTACAACCCGAGCAACACGAAGAGCCTGGGCGACACGACGCGCGCGATCTCGATCCCGGGTAGCTCCGGCGTCGTCGTCGAGAACAACGAGATCTTCGGCTGGCCGCACTCGGGCGTCTACATCACGGACGCGCCTGCCGACAGGTCGGCCACACCTCGAATCACGAGGAACTTCATCCACAACAACCTCCAATGCGGTGACGGCCAGGGCGTCCAGATGGGCGCGGGCGGGTTCGCGCGGATCGACCACAACCTCTTCAACTACAACCGCCACGACGTCGCCAGCGTCGGCCGCGCGGGTCAGGGGTACCTGGCCGAGCTCAACTTCTCGCTCACGAGCGGCCCGAAGTGCGGCGGGACGCTCAAGTACTACAACCAGCACTACGACATGCACGGCGAGTTCGACGGCTACGGAGGAGTCGCCGGAACGTTCATGGAGATCCGGCGCAACACGATCCGCGGTGCACAGGAGTACTACGTGATCAAGGGTCGACCGGCGTTCTGGCTCCGTGGCACCCCGACGCAGAAGGCGATCTTCACCGGAAACGTCGTCCACGCGAAGGACCAGATCGGCGACAAGGGCGCTGTTCGCGTCACGGGTGGACTTGCCGCCTGGACGTCGCTGACCAAGAAGGGCAAGCTCGTGATCAAGGACAACCGCCTCTGCGTCGACACGGCCGGCGAGCTGGCCGTCGGCGACTTCAACGGCGACGGTCGTGACGACGTCTTCCAGTCGATCGGCACGCTGTGGGTCTACTCCCCGTCCGGCACGCGCGAGTGGCACGTCCTCAACGACTCGACCGTGCGTCTCGCCAACCTCCGTCTCGGCGACTTCGACGGCAACGGCAAGACGGACGTGTTCTCTCAGAGCGGCGATCGCTGGCTCGTCTCGTACGGCGGCACGAGTGCGCCGACAGCCCTCCCGGCCGGGTCCAACATTCCGCTCAAGAACTACCGCTTCGGCGACTTCGACGGCGACGGCAAGACGGACGTCTTCCGCGCGAACGGCTCGCAGTTCTTCTCCTCGAGCGGCGGGGCGACCGGTTGGCAGCCGCTGGCCGTGTCCAAGCTCGCGATCGGCGACCTCCGCTTCGGCGACTTCGACGGCAACGGCAAGACCGACGTCTTCAGCCTGGCGAACAACCAGTGGTCGGTGTCCGACGGCGGAAGCAGCGGCTGGCGGCGCCTCAACGCGCGGCTCTCGTCGAAGCTCGGAAGCCTCGTCTTCGCCGACTTCGACGGCGACCGCAAGACCGACATCGCCCGCACGAGTGGCGGGAAGTGGCAGGTCTCGTTGGGAGGCGCGACGCCGTGGCAGACGCTCCAGTTCCGCCGCAAGGAAGATCTCGCGGTCGGGATGCTGTTCGGCGACTTCAACGGGGACGGTCGCGACGACGTCCTCCAGCACGGCGTGCCGACGGCGGTGCCGGTTCCCACGTGCTGGGCGCTACGCAGCCCGAACCCGCGCCTCGTGAGCCTGAACTACTTCAGGCTGTCGCCGGGAGGGGCCAAGCCGCTCGACCGCTGGTCGACCTACGACATGCGCTGACTGCACGGCCGCGCCGGCTTCGCGCAGAACGCGGAGCCCTCAGCGGCCAGGTGCCCCCAGCGGGATTCGAACCCGCGCTACAGCCTTGAAAGGGCTGTGACCTGGGCCGCTAGTCGATGGGGGCCCGGGAGCGCAGGATACCCCGGTCTCCGAACCGCTCCGCAGGCGGTCAACGTTCTTCACGTTGTCTGCGCGTGGAGGCGACCGCGCCTGAGCCTCAGCGCGCGTGACGGTCGCGCTCGATCTCAGCGTTGATCTCCGCGCCGAAGAGGAGCGCAACGCTCGATAGCCAGAGCCAGATCAGCGTGATGGCGACTGCCGACAGCGATCCCCAGGCCTTGTTGTATGAACCAAAACGGGCCGCATAGAAGGAGAAAGCCGCCGACGCAACCACCCAGATCACGAGCGTCGTCGTCGCGCCGATCGTGACGACGCGGAACCGCGGTCGTGGCGGGCACGGCCCGAAGTGGAGGACGGTCGCAAAGGCCACGAGGAGGCCGGCAGCGAGAATCGGCCACTGGGCAGTCCACCAGGCCGTGTCCACGGCAGCCGGCTCGCCCATCGCGTCGCCGATCCAGTCCGAGACATACGGGCCGAGGACGAGCAGCGTGAAGACGAGCGCGAACGCGACGAACGTGACGACGACGATCGCGAGCGCGGTCAGCCGCCGCCGGACGAAGCCGCGCGTCTCTTCGCGGCGATACGCGTGATTGAGGGCCCACATGATGTTCTGCGCCGCCCCTGTCAGCGACCAGAGGGCCAGCACCGAGCCAACGACGAGGAGGGCGATCGCCGTGCCCTGGTTCGTTGTCAGGCGCGTCAGGCTGTCGTTGACCAGCGCGATCGCCTCGTCCGGGATGATCCCGTCCAGGTGGTTGGTGATCGTCCCGACCGCGTTCTGCCCCGCCGTGAGGCTAAAGACGCCCGCCGTGATGAGTAGCGCGGACGGGATTGCGAGGAAGCAGTAGTAGGCGACTGCGGCGCCGAGGCTCGTGACGCGGTCGGTGAGCGCGTTCTCGATCGCTCGCCGAACGATGTCGTGCACGCCGCGAATGCCGTGGCGCCGGGCGGCGGTCCCGTTCCGGTGGTCCACTCGAGGTGCTACCGCGCCGCCTCGGCCTTTTGCCGTTCCCATGCCCCGAGCACGTCCTCGACGTAGCGGCGCTGGGCGATCGGAGAACGGTAGGCCGGCGATGAGGCGACGCGCTTCCGCAGGGTCGTCGTTCTCGACGGCTGCCTCGAGGTGCTCGCGGATCTCGGCCGGCTCGCGAAGCTGCTGGCGCAGCCAGCGGAGGAGGCTGACGCGTGCGGCGTCCACTCAGCGCTCGCCCGTTGCGCGGACGACGGAGATGCCCCACGCCTTCCCCGTGTCGAACAGCTCGTCCGGGTCGACGTCGTCGAGCCAGCCCAGGAAGTGCTTCTCGGGCTCGTCCGCCGTAGATCCGTAGACCGCCGACCCGCTCGGGCGGGCGCGATTCCAGCTCCTCGCCGCGCTCGAGCGCGTCTCGTCGCGCCTCGGCGGCCTCCGCAGCGGGGCCGTCTGCATAGCCCTTCGCCATCAGTCCGAGCGTGCGGCGTGCGCCGAGATCGCCGCCGCCGTCGACTGAACCGGAGGGCCGTAGCGCTTGACGAGAACGTCCATCGACACGATCGAGCGGTGCACGGCGAGGTTGATCGAGGCGGTGACGGAGCCCGAGCGCGAGCGGATCGGTGCGGCGAGCGATCGCAAGCCGTACGCGAGCTCCTCGTTGTTGATCGCGAGACCCGATGCGCGAACGCGCTCGAGCTCGGCCCGAAGGGCCGCCTGGCTCGTGAGCGCATTCGGGCCACGCCGCGTCAGGTCCACGTCTGCGAGCACGGCCGTCAGCTCGTCTTCGGGCAGGAATGCGAGCAGCGCCTTGCCGAGAGCCGTGCAGTAGGCGGGCAGCCGCGAGCCGACGTGGAGGTTGAGGTCGATGTCGCGTTGTCCAGGGCGTGACGTGCGGCAGCGCTCGATGTAGACGACCTCGGCGCCGTCGAGCACTGCCATGTTCACCGTGAAGCCGGTCTCGTCGCTCAGCGCCTGGAGGTACGGCATCGCGATCTCTCGCAGATCCATCGAATGGATGGCCGCGAAGCCGAGGTCGAGCACGCGCGGTCCGAGGCGATACCGCTTGGTCGTCGGATCCTGCTGGAGGTACCCCAGACCCGCGAGCGTCGCGACGTACCGGTGCGTCGTCGAGCGGTTGAGATTGAGCCCGCGGGCGAGCTCGTTGACGCCGATCGTCGGCTGGCTGGACTTGAACGCGGCGAGGACAGCGAGCCCGCGTTCAAGCGATTGGGAGGTGCCTTTAGCGGTCAACGCATCGGATTCCGACTATTCGAACGCCGTCTTGCACTTCGACACGCGCCACTCTAGTCTCCTCGCGTCCGGATGCAAGCCGGAACGAGAGCAAGAGAGGGAGACGCGATGAGCGCACCACGAAGGGTCCGGCCGCCGCGCGAGGCACTCCCGGCTTCTTGACGACCACCGGCATCATCAGCGCCGAGGAGGCGGTAGCGCACATTCGCTCCGGTGACACGGTCATGGTCGGCGGCTTCGGCCTCGTCGGCGCGCCGCTGACGCTGATCGATGCGCTCGTCGACCACTCCGACGCCACCGACCTGACGATCGTCTCCAACAACATCGGTGAGCCTGGCCGCGGCCTGGGCAAGTTGCTGCGCCAGGGTCGGATCGCGCGGGGCATCTCGTCGTACTTCACGTCGAATCCCGAGGCGGTCGCGGCGGTGAACGAGGGAGTCCTGCAGGCGACGCTCATGCCGCAGGGGACGTTCGCCGAGGCGATTCGCGCGGGAGGTGCGGGCATCGGTGGCTTCTACACGCCGGTCGGGGCGGGGACGGTGCTCGCCGAGGGGAAGGAAGAGCGCGTGATCGAGGGTGTGCCCCACGTTCTCGAACCGCCCCTGCGAGCTGACGTCGCCCTCGTCTACGCGGCGAAGGCTGATACCTACGGCAACCTCTGGTACCGGAGAACTGCGTGCAACTTCAATCTCGTCATGGCCACCGCCGCGGAGGTCACGATCGCGGAGGCCGGGGAGGTCGTCGAGGCCGGCATGCTCGAGCCGGAGTCGATCGCGACGCCGCACGTCTACGTCGACTACCTCGTCGCGAAGGCATGAAGGCCGACGCCAAGCTTCGCATCGCCGAGCGCGCGGCGCGCGAGTTGCAGCCCGGTGAGGTCGTCAACCTCGGCATCGGGATCCCGAACCTCATTCCGGGCTTCCTCGACGAGGATGCCGGCGTCTACCTCCAGACGGAGAATGGCCTCCTCGGCGTCGGTCCGAGGCCGACCGACGACGAGCTCGATCCCGACCTGATCGACGCTGCCAAGGAGCCGGTGACGGCGCTTCCCGGAGCGTCGTACTTCGACAGCGCGACGAGCTTCGCGATGATTCGCGGCGGCCACATCGACGTGGCGGTGCTCGGCGCGCTTCAGGTCAGCTCCCGCGGCGACATTGCGAACTGGGCCGTCCCGGGAAAGGACGTGCTCGGGGTCGGCGGTGCGATGGATCTCGTGGTCGGCGCGCGTAGAGTTGTCATCACCATGACCGCGACATCGTCGAAGGGCGAGGCGAAGCTCGTGCCCGAGTGCACGTATCCGCTGACGGCGGTCGCCGCAGCCGATGTCGTCGTGACGGAGCTCGGCGTCTTCCGACGGCTCGACGGCTGCCTTCACCTCACGGAGCTGCTCGAGGGCGCGACCCTCGACGACGTCCGCGCCGTGACGACCGCGGAGTTCGTCGTGTCGCTGGAGGTGGGTCATGTCGTCTGACCTTGTCGGCTTTCCGACGGTCGACGACGCCGCCCAGGCGGGGGTCGATCCGCCGCTCGACTACCCCGACTACGTCGGGAGCCGCCTTCGAGCTCCGAAGGAGCCGCTCGTCGTCATTCCGCACACGTTGTCGGAGCTGACCGGACCTGCCTACGGTGACGCGCCGATCGGTGAGCTCGACCACGACCTGACGCGCCAGCACGCCGGCGAGCCACTCGGTGAGCGGATCATCGTCAGCGGCCGTGTGCTCGGTGACGACGGGAAGCCCCTGGCAGGTCAGCTCGTCGAGATCTGGCAGGCGAACTCCGCCGGGCGCTACCGTCACAACGTCGACGATCACGAGGCGCCGCTCGACCCGAACTTCTCCGGAGCCGGGCGCTGTCTCACCGACGCCGACGGTACGTACCGGTTCGTCACGATCAAGCCCGGCGCGTACCCCTGGCCGAATCACCCGAACGCCTGGCGTCCGAACCACATCCACTTCTCGCTGTTCGGGCGCGCATTCACCGAGCGGCTCGTGACGCAGATGTACTTCCCCGGCGACCCGCTCTTCGCCTACGACCCGATCTTTCACTCGATCCGCGATGAGCGCGCACGGGAGCGCCTGATCAGCGAGTTCGACCTCGGGCTCACGATTTCGGACTGGGCGCTCGGCTACCGGTTCGACGTCGTCCTCGGCGGCCGTGATGCGACGCCAATCGAGGAGCCGCACGTTGACTGAGACGCTTCCGCTCACGCCGTCCCAGACGGTCGGGCCGTACCTCGGCATCGCGCTGCTCAACGACCTCGTCCCGGCGGCCTTGGTCGACCCGGGGGATCCACGGGCCGTGCGGATTCGCGGCAGGCTGCTCGACGGGGCCGGCGACCCGGTCCCGGACGGCATGGTCGAGATCTGGCACGCCGATGCCACGGGTCGCTATGAAGGGTCGAGCACCTTCGGACGGTCGGGCACCGTCGACGACGGGTGGTTCGAGTTCGTGACGACGAAGCCTGGCCCCGTGCCCGCCGCGGACGGAGGAATGCAGGCTCCGCACATCGTCGTCGGCGTGTTCGCCCGCGGACTGCTGAAGCGGGTGGTCACCCGTCTGTACTTTCCGGACGAGGACGTCGCTAACGCGGCCGATCCCGATCTTGTCGCAGCTCGACACCGGTGCGCGCGAGACGCTCATTGCACAGGCGGACGAGGACGGCTTGCGCTTCGACATTCGGCTGCAGGGCGAGGGGCACTCGACCTTCTTCGCGGTGTGACGCCGTTCGACGCGATCTTCGTTCCCGAGCCGTACCGGGACGCGGTGTCGGACACGCAGTGGCTTCGCGGGATGCTCGACTTCGAGCGCGCCCTCGCAGCTGCCGAGGCGGAGGCAGGCCTCGTATCGGCGTCGGACGCCGAGGCGATTGCCGATGCCTGCCGGGCCGAGCTCTTCGACGCGGCCGAGCTCGCGGAGGAAGGGAGCACGAGCGGGACTCCCGCCGGCCCACTCGTGCGCCAGCTTCGCGCTGCCGTCGCTGAGCCGGCCGCCTCCTCCGTCCACTTCGGCGCGACGAGCCAGGACGTGATCGACACGGCGGCAATGCTCGTCGCGGCGCATGCCATTGACCTTCTGCTCGCCGATCTCGACGCGCTCGGCGAGCGCACGGCCTCTCTCGCTCGCGAGCATCGCTCGACGCCGATCGCGGGTCGAACACTTCTCCAGCACGCCGTGCCGACCACGTTCGGAGCCAAGTGCGCGGGCTGGCTCGTCGGGCTCGTCGACGCGCAGGCCTTCCTCCGTCACGTGCGCCGCGAGCGGCTGGCAGTGCAGCTCGGAGGCGCGGCCGGCACGCTCGGCCCGCTCGGAGCTTCCGGGCAGGAGGTCGTTGCGCTCCTCGCTCGCGAGCTCGGATTGCGCGAGCCTGTCGTCCCTTGGCACACGGATCGGACGCGCGTCGCGGAGATCGGCGCCGCGCTCGGCCTGGTCGCGGGGGTGGCGGAGAAGATCGGCCTCGACGTCGCGCTCCTCGCCCAGACCGAGGTGGCCGAGGTGTCGGAGGCGGCCGCCGGGGGATCCTCCGCGATGCCGCAGAAGCGGAACCCCGTCGGCTCGGTCGTCGCCGGCGCGTGCGCGCGCCTCGTACGCGGTCATGCGGCGGTGCTCACGGCGGCCATGAGCCAGGAGCACGAGCGGGGCGTGGGTGGCTGGCACTCCGAGTGGGCCGCGCTGAGCGGTGCGCTCGCCTTCTGCGGCGGCGCGGTCTCGGCCGCGCGCCGGTCGCTCGACGGTCTCGTCGTCGACGCGCAGCGGATGCGCGCAAACCTCGCGCTGACGGGCGGCGCGATCGTCGCCGAGCGCGTGGCCGTGCGACTCGCAGACGAGATCGGTCGCGAGGCCGCACACGAGGCCGTCGCTGCTGCGGCCGCCCGAGCGTCGTCAGCGGGCGGGTCGCTGAGCGAGGCGCTGCTCAGTGACGCGAGCCTCGGCCTCGACCGCGCAGAGCTCGAGGAGCTGCTCGATCCTGCGGCGTATCTCGGCTCGGCCGAGGTGTTCGTCGACCGAGCGCTCGAGGCATACGAATCGGCGCGGCGAGCCGACGACGGAGGGGAGGCGGGATGAGCGCGGGCCACGACGAGGGGATGAAGACGCGCCGTGAGGTGCTCGGCGACGAGCACGTCGACCAGGCGATCGCCACGACGACCGCGTTCACCGCCGAGTTCCAGGACCTGATCACCCGCTACGCGTGGGGCGAGATCTGGTCGAGGCCCGGCCTCGACCGCCGGACGCGCAGCTGCATAACGCTGACGGCGCTCATCGCGCTCGGGCACGAGCGCGAGCTCGAGATGCATCTGCGGGCGGCACTCCGCAACGGCGTCACGACCGAGGAGATCAAGGAGGTGATCCTCCAGTCGGCGATCTACTGCGGCGTGCCCGCGGCGAACAGCGCGTTCTCCATCGCCCAGCGTGTGCTCGAGGGCGAGGGCACCGCAACGTGACGTGATGCGCACGCAGGTCGCCATCGTCGGGGCCGGGCCAGCAGGCCTCCTCCTGTCCCATCTGCTCGACCGAGCCGGAGTCGAGTCGATCGTTCTCGAGAACCGGACGCAGGAGTACGTGACGGCTCGTGTCCGCGCCGGCGTGCTGGAGCAGGGCGTGGTCGACGTCCTCCGCGCCGCCGATCTGGGCGATCGCATCGAGGCAGAGGGCCTTGTCCACCACGGCATCGAGCTGCGGTTCGGCGGTCGTGGTCATCGCATCCCGATGAGCGAGCTGACGGGCGGCCGGACGATCACGATCTACGGGCAGAGCAAGGTGGTCGAGGATCTGATCGGCGCCAGGCGTGCGAGCGACGGGCGGCTCCTGTACGAGGTTGAGGACGTGACGCTCGACGACCTCGAGACCGAACGCCCGTCGGTTCGCTTCACGCACGGCGGGCGGCAGGAGGTGATCGAGTGCGAGGTCGTGGCGGGGTGCGACGGCTTTCACGGCGTCAGCCGGCCGTCGATTCCCGCCGGCTCGCTGACGCGAGTACGAACGCGTCTATCCGTTCGCGTGGCTCGGCATCCTCGCCGAGGTCGCCCCGTCGACGGACGAGCTGATCTACGCGTACCACGAGCGCGGATTCGCGCTGCACAGCCTCCGCTCGCCGTCCGTCAGTCGCCTCTACGTCCAGGTGCCCGCCGACGACGACCTCGATACGTGGCCGGACGATCGGATCTGGAGCGAGCTCCACGCCCGCATGGCGTGCGAGGGCTGGGCGCTAGCCGAAGGCCCGGTGATCGAGCGAAGCATCGCGCCGCTCCGCAGCTTCGTCGCCGAGCCGATGCGCTACGGACGGCTGTTCCTTGCCGGCGACGCAGCGCACATCGTGCCGCCGACAGGAGCGAAGGGGCTCAACCTCGCGGTCGCGGACGTGACCGTTCTCGCCCGCGCGCTCGCCGACTACTTCGCCACCGGGAGCGAGGCGAGCCTCGACGCGTACTCGGACACGTGCCTCCGACGCGTGTGGCAGGCGGAGCGCTTCAGCGCCTGGATGACGTCGATGCTGCACCGCGCGCCGGGTGCCAGCCCGTTCGACGAGCGCCTGCAGGTCGCACAGCTCGAGCACGTCGTCGCCTCCCGCGCGGCCGCGACCGCGCTCGCCGAGTCGTACACCGGCCAGCCGATCCTGTAGCCCTCAGAGCCGGTCGAGGAGCGCGGCCACCCCGTCGACCACCTCGTCCGGTCGCTGGGCGTCGGGGAGGGTCATGGGGTCGACGGCCCCCGACGTGCCCGAGCGGACGAGGATCGTGTGCGCGCCACCGAGATTGCCGAGCGCGATGTCCATCGTCGCGTCGTCACCGATCACGACGAGCTCCTCTGTCGCCACACCGAGCCGGTCTCGGATGGCTTCGAGCGCTGCCTGGGAGGACTTGCCGACGACGACCGGCTGCGCGCCGGACGCCTTTGCAAGCGCGGCCGTGACCATGGCCCCGCGGGAGAAGATCGGCCCGTTCGCGCCGGCGTACGAGGGTGCATAGCTCGCCGTCAGGAGGGGCGCCCCCTGCACCAGCACACGGGCAGCCTGCTCTAGCTGGGGGAAGTCGACCGCGTCGACGTGCGCGACGAACACCGCAACAGCCTCCGTACCGTCGGCATCCGCGACGCGCACGCCGTGTGTTTCGAGGTATGCACGAGCGGCGTCGCCGACGAACGCGATCACCGTTCCGTCGGGGTGGTGGGTGCGGAGGTGGAACTGCACGCTGACGAGCGGCGTCAGCAGCTCGTCGTCGCGGACGTCGAGGCCCGCCCCGCGCACCTCGGCGGCAAAGCCCGCGGGGGAGAGCTGCGCGCCGTTCGTGAACAGCGCGAAGGGGCGGCCGGACTCCCGAATGCGGGCAAGCAGCTCGGCGGCGCCGGGAAGCAGGCGGATCTCTGCGCCGGCGCGGTGGACGAGCGTCCCGTCGATGTCGAGGACGAAGCCTTTCGCGCGATCAAGCTCCACGGCGCCACTCCACGATCTCGTCACCCTTGACCACGCGCAACTCGCGCACCGAGGCTCGTTTCCCCACCTCGTCGAGGAGGGTCTCGACGGGCGTGCGGCGTGCATCGGCGATGGGACCGACACGCTCGCCGGTGCGACGCCGATGCGATCGCATCGACCTGCTCGGCGGGCATCGTCAACCGCAACAGGAGCTCCTCGTCGGAGATCCCCGCGCCGAAGCGTGCACGCGCTCCCTCGAGGCTCAGCGGCTCGAGCTCGCGCAGCTCGTCGGCACGGGGTCGTGAGAGCACCTTGTCGGCGACGTCCGGCGCCACGGGTGCCGCCGGATCGCCGTAGTGGCCGAGGAAGTAGCGAACGGTCTCGTCGGAGACATTCGACCAGCGCTCGTCGTCGATGACGTTGCGGACGGCCTGCGTGGCGACGAGCTGCGAGACGGGCGTGACGATGATCGGATAGCCCATCTCGGCGCGGACGCGACCGACCTCTTCGAGCACGGCGTCGAACAGCTCGGGACGGCGGAGCTCGTCGAGCATGCGCCGCGTTGTGGACACCATGCCACCGGCGAGCTGATGGTGGTAGTACGTCGCGTCGTACTCCTGCGGCTCGCCCGCGGGAAGCCCTTTCTCCTCCGCCAGCCCGTGGAAGTACGCCTCGGCTGCGGCGAGCGCGTCGACATCGAGCGCGTGCGTGTAGCCGTCGGCTTCGAGATCGCGCAGGGTCGTGTCGGCCGCCGGATTGGACGTGCCGCGCGCAAGCGGGCCGATCGCGGTGTGCAGCACGTGGAACCCGGCGCGGAGCCCCTCGACGTAGACGAACGGCGCGAGCCCGATCGTGCAGTGGCTGTGGAGCTCGATCGGGCGCTCGCCGGCAGCGCGAAGGAAGTGCGGGGCAAGCTCCTGGACGGCCGCCGGTGTGACGAGGCCGCCCGGATCCTTCAGGTACAGGCGATCCATCTCGGCGCAGTCGGCGAGAGCGGCCGCCCGTTCGGCGTAGTACGCATGCGTGTGCACCTCGCTCACGGAGTACGTCAGGCCGATCACGACCTCTTCGACGCCCTCCTGCCGAGCGAGCGCCGCCACGCGGCGTAGCCGGGCGGGGTCGTTCGACGGATCGGCGACCTGGAAGCGCCGGATGCCGTTGCGCGCCACGCAGCGAAACGCGAGCCGCATGACGTCCTCGTCGGCAGGCACCCAGGTGATGAACCGCATGCCGGTCGTGATGAAGCTGAGCGGCGTGTTCGGCATCGCCTCGCTGACGAGCCGGATCCGTTCCCACGGGTCCTCCCGGAAGAAGCGCACCGCCACCGCCATGTGCGTGCTCGACGTGAAGTCCGCCGCGTGGAACCCGACCCGGTCGAGCGTGGGCGCGACTGCGAGCACGTCCTGGAGGGTCAGGCCGGTGGCGCTCCAGAGGCTCTGCTGTCCGTCGCGCGTCGTGGTGTCGACGATGCCGATCGCGCGCGTCATGCCGGCTCCACGTGGAACAGCGGAGCGCCGTACTCGACGGCTGCGGCGTTGTCGGCGCAGACCTCGACGATCGTCCCGACCAGCCCGGCCGGGACCGGGTTCATCATCTTCATCACCTCGATGAGACCGACCACCGTGTCGGCGTCGACGTGCGATCCGACCTCGACGTACGGTGGCGCGCCAGGTGCCTGGGCGCGATAGAACGTGCCGAGGATCGGCGCGGCGATGGTGAGCAGGCCGTCCGCGGCCACCGGCCCCGTGGAGGCGGAGTCTTCGCTGTCGCGCAGCACGTCGAGCGAGAACGACGGCGTCTCGACGTGAAGGTCTCCCGCGGATCCATCGATCAGGCGCAGGATCTCGCGCACGTCGTCCTCCGACAGCGGCATCAGTCGTCCTTCTTCTCCTGCGTGACGCCGAACGTGCTCATGACGAGCGAGAGCGCGGATCCGGAGAGCGGCTTCGTCGACTGCGGCAGTGCCGTCACAGGACGCGCCTGGAGGAGCACGAGCGCCTCTGGGAGCGACTGTCCGCGGGCGAGCGCCCACTCGACGTCCTGGTGCGAGCCGAAGTGCCGTTCGACACGCTGCGCCGTCTCGACGAGCGCCGCGAGCTCCTCCTCGCCGAGGCAAGGCTCCTCCTGCCGCTCCTGCGGCACGTCGAGGCGCACGGTCCCTCGGCCCGCCGGGTCGGGAACGTACTCGACCTCCTTCTTGCTCACCGTCTGCCGCACGACCTCGCCCGTGATCTTGCTGACGAGGAAGTCGTCCGGCGTCACGTCGCCGCCGACCACGGCGAGACCGAGGCCCCAGCTCGCATTGATCGCGATCATGCTCGGATCGCCGCTGACGGGGTTGCACGTGAAGAGGACGCCGGACACCCTCGCATCGACCATCAGCTGCACGGTCACGCCCATCGAGGGCTCGACGTTCGCGGCAGGATGCGTGGCGCGATACGCCATCGCTCTCGGCGTGTAGAGACTCACCCAGCAGTCCCGCACGGCGTCGCAGACGTGCTCGACACCCCGAACCCAGAGGAAGCTCTCCTGCTGGCCGGCGAACGTCGCCTCGTCCGAGTCCTCGCCGATCGCGCTCGAGCGGACGGCCACGGCCGGATCGCCGTCTCCGAGCGCCTCATAACCCGCGGCAAGCTCGGCGCGCACGGCCTCGGGCAGCGGAGCGAAGCGCATCGCCTCGTCGATCGCCTTCGACGCCGCGTCGACCGACTCGACGTCGCCGCCCGCCGCACGCTCCTGCGCGGCCGCGATCAGGCCCCCGAGCCCAGTCGCGTCCACGAAGAGACGGAACGCGGCAGCGCTCACGGCGAAGCCGCCGGGTACCGGAACCGACGCAGCGATCATGTCGCCGAGGTTTGCGCTCTTGCCGCCGAAGTCACCGGCGTCCGTGCGCCGCAGCTCGGTGAGCGGACGAGTGAAGACCGAGATCATGCTCGTGGCCTGTATACAACACCGGCATGCGTGCGATCCGCCAGGAGGTGCTCGGTGGGCCTGAGGTGCTCGAGCTCGTCGACGTGCCACGGCCTGAGCCGGGGCCGACCGAGGTGCTCGTGCGCGTTGCCGCGGCCGGCGTCAACCCGGTCGACTGGAAGACCCGCGCTCGCGGCGCGTTTCTCCGGGAGCCGCCATTCACCGTTGGCTGGGACGTCGCCGGCACCGTCGAGGCCGTGGGCCTCGGCGTGACCCGGTTCGCGCCCGGTGATCGGGTGTTCGGGATGCCGCGCTTCCCGCGTGAGGCGGCTGCGTACGCGGAGTACGTGACGTCGCCGTCCCGCCAGCTTGCCCGGACGCCGGAGGCGCTCGACGACATCGAGGCCGCGGCGCTGCCGCTCGCCGGGCTGACCGCCTGGCAGGCGCTCGTCGAGACGGCGGAGATCGGCGCCGGCGATCGCGTCCTGATCCTCGGCGCGGCCGGCGGAGTCGGCCATCTCGCGGTGCAGGTCGCAAAGGCGCGCGGCGCCTACGTGATCGGGACGGCAAGCGCCGGAAAGCACGCCTTCGTCGCTCGAGCTCGGCGCCGACGAGATGATCGACTATACGAGCGAGGCCGTCGACGAGCGGGTATCGAATGTCGACGTCGTGCTCGACCTCGTCGGCAGCGAGACGACTCCGCGGGCGGTGGCGGCTCTCCGTGACGGCGGGCTCTTCCTCGCCGTCGCCTCGTCCGGGCTCGACGCCATACGCGAGCTGGCCGGCGATCGCGTGCGCGTCACGGGCATGCTCGTCGAGCCCGACCGGACGGGGCTGGAGCTGGTCGCGGCCGTCGCGCGGCCGCACATCGCCGCGACGTTCCCGCTCGAGGAGGCCGCCCGCGCCCACGAGCTCGGGGAGACAGGTCGCACGCAGGGCAAGATCGTGCTTACGATCGACTGATGGCGCGCTTCGTCCTCGTCCACGGCGCGTTCGGCGGTGCGTGGTGCTGGGAGCCGGTCGACGGGCCGCTCGAGGCTGCGGGTCATACCGTCGAGGCAATCGACCTCCCGGGCGGCGGCGCAGACGAGACGCCCGTCGCGGACGTCACGCTCGACGCGTACGTCGAGCGGGTGTGCTCGACGCTCACCGCCCCGCCGGAGCCGGCGGTGCTCGTCGGCTCAGCATGGGCGGCGTCGTGATCACCCAGGTCGCCAATGCCACTGCCGTGAGCGCGTCGAGTCGCTCGTCTTCGTGTGCGCGTTCATGCCGTCGAACGGCCAGAGCCTGCTCGACATGACGAAGCTCCCCGAAGGCGCGGACGACCAGATCCAGGAGCACCTGACGATCGAAGGCGACCCTCCGGTCGCCAGCACTCTCGGACGAGGCGGCGGCGAGGGCTGATCTACAACGACTGCACGTCCGAGCAGGCGGCCTGGGCGGTGGCTCGAAGCGACGTCCGCAGCCGGTCGCGCCGTTCGCGACGCCCGTGGAGATCGACGACGCGAGGCTCGCATCGATCCCGCGCTCGTACGTGCTGACGACGCGACGACCAGTCAATGCCGCCCGCGCTTCAGCGCCGCATGATCCGCGAGCACCCGTGCGAGCGCGTGTTCGAGCTCGACGCAGACCACGCGCCGTACCTCTCGGCGACGGACGAGCTGGCTGCCGCCCTGATCGAGCTCGCCTCCTGAGCTACTAGGCGACGGGCGCCTCCGTGCGCCAGCCTTCCGCGTAGGACGTCCGCGCGACCTCGGAGTACGGGACCGGGCTGACGATCGCCCGGATCTCGGCCTGGGAGTGGCGCTCGACGACCGGCTTCTCCGACCCGCGGTCTTCCTCGCCCCACACGAGCGTCACCTCCGTGCCGATCGGGACGTCGACGTCGACGTACCCGAGCGACAGCATCGAGCGCTCGTTGTAGCTGTAGCCCGAGAACGTGGACAGGCCGACCAGCGTGTCCTCGAGGAGGAGCTTGTCGTGCGGCCACGTCGCGTAGTTCGACAGGGGAAGGTTGATGTACTTCGCCGCGTCCCCCTTTGCGAACAGCGTTCCCATCGCGTGGGCGACGTCCTCGCCGTTCCAGGCGAGCGTCACCTTGCGCCGCTTCGGCTCGTCGGCCATCGCCTCGAGCGCCTCCCGCCCCACGAAGTCGTGATCGAACTTCACGAACGGCCAGTAGCCGAGCTCGTGCGGCGTCGCGTAGTAGTCGGCGATGTCGTCGGCGTAGAAGCTGCCTCCCAGCGATCCGGTCGCCTCGTAGCCGTTGCCGGGCAGCCACTCGCGGTACGCCTTCATCTCGTCGCCGGTGAACACGGCCGGCAGCGGACAGGGGATCCACCCGGACTCGAGCGTGTTCGTCGCGTAGACGCGTGAGCCGACCTGGCGGAGGCCGAAGTCAGCGCCGGCCTCGACGATCCCCGCCCGGACGTCCTCCATGTCCTCCCACGGCCCGAAGAGCTCGAGCCCCGGGACGCCGGACATGCCGTGATGGAGCGCGCGCACCGTCTTCCCGGCGATCGTGATCTCTCCGAGGTTGAAGAACTTGATCTCGGGGAGTGGTCCGCCGTTCGCCTTCGCCAGCACGTCGTGCGCAGTCGGCCCTTGCACCTGGAAGCGGTAGATCTTGCGGCGTCCGGTGGGGTTGGCCGCCGTCCGCTCGTCGCGGTCGATCGTGACGTCGTAGTCGCCCGTCTCCGCGTGGTACTGCACCCAGTTGTGCGCCGAAGGACGCCCGACGAGGCTGACGCGGTTGTCGTCGAGGAAGAAGAGGATCGCGTCGCCGATCACGTAGCCGTCGTGGTTGCAGGCGACGAACTGCTTGGCCTTGCCGACCTCGAAGTTCCCGAAGGTGTTGATGCCGAGGGCGGAGAACAGCTTGATCATGTCGGGCCCTTCGACGTAGAGGTCCGTCATGTGGTGCGTCTGGTCGAAGAGCGCGCTCGTCTCGCGCCAGGCGACCTGCTCGTCCATCCAGTTGGAGAACTCGCTGGGCACGCCCGGATAGACGTACGGCCCGATCTGCGAGTTCCGTGCCATCTCCGCGGCACTGCCGACCGCCTGGATCTTCGCTTCCAAGCTTGGATAGCTCATCTCGTCCCTCCTCGACGTCAAAAACGTCTGGTAGCGATCGTAGTTAACTCCCTCACGCCCCACCGCGCTTCTCGTGCTGCCAGCGCCATGTCTTCTCGAGGCGGTTGAACGTGAAGTAGTGGAACCCGCAGAGATTCAGCGTGCGGGTCGTCCATGTGGGGCGCCAGCGCGTCGTAGAGCTTGTCGGCGGACGAGCCCGACAGCCGCAGCAGGTTCCCGAGCCGCTGCTTGCGGAGATACCGCAGCGACGGGCCGACGCCGACACGCGCCGAGATCTCGATCAGCTTGCGGCGGTCGACCATGCCCGGGACGCCGACGTAGACCGGTAGCGCGATGCCCGCCTCGCGCGTTGCCCGCACCCAGTCGATCAGGGCCTTGGCGTCGAAGCAGAGCTGGGTGGCGATGTAGTCGGCGAGGAGGCTCTTCGTCCGGAGCGCCTCGGCGAGCTCGGTGGAGTCGATCAGCGGATGTCCCTCCGGGTAGCCGGTGATCCCGAGCGTGGCCGGCCGCTGCGGGTGCTCGGCGATGATCGGCAGCAGCTCGACGGCCGACGCGTACGGGCCGGCCGGGGGCGTCGCGTCGCCGCCGACGACGAAGGCGTCGTCGACGCCGGCGGCCGAGAGCGCCGCGAGCAGCCCGTCGAGATGCGCCCGGTCGGCGACCATGCGAGCCGCGATGTGCGCCGTCACGTCGTGTCCCAGCGCACGCAGTCGCGTGGCCACCTCGACGGTCTGCTCGAGCGAGTGCGACGGCGAAGCGGTCACGGTCAGTCGCACATGCTCCGGAAGCTCGGCGGCCTCGCGCTCGCCCGCGCCGAAGGGCAGGATCTCGAAGCGCGCGGTCATAGGAACTGTATGGGGGACAGGATTAATCCTGTCCCCCATGCCCTTTCCCCACGTCCGGCGTGCCGTACTTGTGGAAGCTCTCGATCGTCTTCACGCCCCAGAACTGGCCGCGGGCGCGCTCCTCCGCCGTCCACACGATCGGCTCGAAGTCGGGGTCGTAGACGAAGTAGCCGCCCGTCGTCACCTCGATCCGGTTGCCGCCCGGCTCGAAGCCGTAGAGGAAGAACCCCTGTGCGACTCCGTGCTTCGACGGCGCCGCCTCGATGTACACATCGTTGTCGACGAAGATGTCCGCCGCGCGGAGACACTCCTCGCGCGTGTCGACCCAGAACGCGAGGTGGTGGAGCCGCCCCGACGCGCCGTAGGCGTCGGCCACGTAGATCAGCTCGTGAGCGGCGATCGAGAGGCTGAGCCACGCGCCGGTCTCGGAGCCGTCGTCCATCTCGATGCGCTCGTAGAGGCGGTACCCGAGCGTCTCCTGGGCGAAGACGCGGTTCGCGCGCACGTCGGCGGCGAGGACGTTTACGTGGTCGAGCCGCTTCACTGCCGCGCCCCGCGCGACGTATCGCTGCGGCTGGTTCCGCCACGACGGCGCGAGGTGCGGGGGAGCGACATAGCGCTCTGCCTCGTAGTAGATCTCGAAGACGTGCCCATCCGGATCGGTGAACCGATAGGCAGGGCCGTGGCCGACGTCGCCGTCGATCCACCCGATGCCGCGTCCCGTCGCCTCGATCGCGGCGACGCGCCGCTCGAGTGCCGCCGGGCTCCAGGCCCTCAGCGCGACGTGGCCGAGCCCCGCGTCTGGCGCTTCCGTGAGCTTCAGGCTGTACCGGAGGTAGTCCCCCCAGCCGCGGAGGTACACGGACTGGCCTTCCTCCGCCTCGGGCTCCATGCCGAGCACGTCGACGAAGAAGCGCAGGCTCTCCTCCGCCTTCGGCGTCAGGAGCTCCGCGTGGCCGATGCGCGCGACGTCGTGGAGCGGCTCGCTCACGCCTCGACGATGCTCCGCAGGTTGTCGAGGTCGTAGGAGAGCGCGCCGGCTTCGAGCAACGCGCGCTTCTCCGTCTCGCGGGCCGCGCGCTCGCGCGACGCCTCGAGCACCGCGTCGACTTGCTCGTGCGGGATCACCGCCACGCCGTCGGTGTCGAGCACGACGATGTCTCCCTGCCGGATCGTCGCGCCGCCGACGTCGACCGGCTCGCCGATCACCCCGGGCACGCTCTTGTCGGCGCCGCTGATGCGGACATAGCGCGCCCAGATCGGCAACCCGAGCTCCACGAGCTCCTCGAGATCACGTACCGCTGCGTCGACGAGAATGGCCGCGACGCCTCTGACCTTGGCCTGCGTCGCCAGCAGCTCGCCGATGAGCGCCACGGGCGCCGGCTCGGGCATCGTCAGCACGAGCACCTCGCCCTCGCGTGCCTCCGCGATCGCCGCGTGCACCATGAGATTGTCTGCCTGCCCGCATCGGACCGTCCGGGCCGGTCCCGCTGCGCGCGAGCCGGGCACGACCTGTGTGAGGGGCACGTTGACGACCGCCGAACGGCCGGCCGCCTCGTGCACGGTCGCGCTCCCGTAGCGGGCGAGCTCGGCGAAAACGTCGGTCACAGAGCGCTCACGACCTGCGGCGTCACGCGCTGGAAGGCCTCTGCGTAGCGGATCGCCGCGTTGCCGGAGGAGCGCCGCGCGTGGTTTCCGCGTTGCTCGGCGCGCTGGGCGTAGTACGTCTGGAGGTACTCCTGCGCCTTCATCTCCGCCATCGCCGCCTGCTTCTTCTCGATCACCGGTGTGATGTCGACGAACATCGTTGGCGTGAAGTTGCAGAGCTCGGGCTGGTGCGGCTCGAACAGCAGCAGCTCTGGTGGCTCGACCGTTGCGAACGCGCTCGGCACTCCTGCGCCAGCCGCAAGCGCGCGGGCCCGCTCGACCGCGAAGAACGCTGCCGCGTGGTCGGGGTTGAACATGTCGCTGTCGGTGTGCGTGATCAGCACGGCGGGGGCGAACTCGCGGATCCGGTCGGCGATCGCCACGAGCGCGTCCTTGTCGATCTCGAGCGGGTAGTCCCCGAGGTCGAGGCAGTCGAACTCGGCGCCGAGCGCGGCCGCGGCCCGCTCGGCTTCGCCGTGGCGGATCTCCTTGACTCGCTCCACCGTCTGCCCCGGTTCCTTCCAGAGCTCGCCCGACTCTCCGCGCTCGCCGTACGACAGCGCAAGCACGCGGGCCGACCCACCGCCGGCCGTCGTCACGGCGATCGCGCCGCCGGCGCGCCAGACGAAGTCGGCGGAGTGGGCGCCGACGACGAGCAGGTCCCTAGGCATGCCCCGCGAGCCGCCGCGACTGGTCGACGATCATCCAGCGCACCTCGTCCTCGTCGAACGACGCACCGAGGAGCCGGTCGGCCCAGAGCGCGAGCCCGTCCTCGACGGCCGGGTAGTCGGGGTTGCCGAGGTCGCTGGAGAAGAACGTGTGCTCCGCACCGACGGCGCGCACGCCCTCGAAGACGTGCTCCCAGGTCGCCTTGCCGCTGTGCGGGGTCGTGAGGCAGCGCTCGAGCAGACAGCCCCGCGCGGCGAGCTCACGCTGATCCTCGATCGAGAAGTTCTGGCACGGGAACTCGGGGTGGGTGATGACGATGTGCTTCACACCTTCCTCGAGCGCGCCGTCGACGAGGGCGAACGTGTCGTCCCGGCCGAGGTGTCCCGTGGCGAGGATCAGGTCGTGGCGTGCGATCGCGCGGAGGACGTGGCGCGTCTCGGGCAAGAGATCGCCTTCGCCGTTGGTGACGAGTACGGGATCGACGCTCAGGCCGAGCTCCCGCAGCTCGTGCTGGAGGCGGGCCCACAGCGGCACCTTGTCCCCCGGCTTCGGCTCGGTGCGGCCCGCGGTCTCCGCGGGCGAGTCGACGGTCGGCATCCACACGATGCGGGCACCCTCGCGCGCCGCTATCTCCACGGCCAGGGCGTTCATCCCGCCAACCGCCCAGTTCAGCGTCAACGTCCCGATCGCCTCGACGCCGGGCTCGACGGCGGACACGATCCGCGCTCGCTCGGCGGTGGACGTGTAATGCGATTTGAGGCCGAATCCCGCCAGGCCGAGCTCGGCGAAGCGCCGCGCGAGCGTCACATCGTCGATCCGTCGGTTCGGCACGTCCGGTGCGACGTGGACATGGAGGTCGTAGCCGCCCTTGACGAGCATGCCGTGCGCGCTCCGACGGCGGAGCCTCGAGTACGGGAGTGGTCGCCATCGTCTCCAACCCTATCGCTCGCCCTCTGTGTCGCCACCAGCGGCGAGCTCGGCGAGCAGCGACGCGCTCGCGTCGCGATGCGGGGCTCCACACCGAGGGTCAGCAGGAGATCGCGCGCCGCCTCCATCTCATCGACCCGCCGCGCAGCGTGCTCACGACTTCCTTCGACGAGCCGTGCGAGAAGAGGCTCGCCGATCACGCCGGCGATCTCTCGCTCGAGCCAGTCGGCGCTTGTCGGCTGCCTCCGCGGCGGCGAGGCTCTCGACGACGGATGCCGCTACGCCCTTCATGAACACCGAGCGCAGCAACTTCAGCGTCGCCGCGTCGCCTGCCTGGTCCGACACGACCTCGACGGGCATCCCGAGCGGGACCATGACCTCGGCGAATCGCGTCGCGCCAGGTCCCCGAGGCGACGGTGGGCGTCGACAGGCCGCGCGCCGGCACCGGTCCGAGGAGCGCCACGTCGGCAAAGAGCACGCCACCGCCTCCAACGACGACCGCGATCTCCCGCTTCAGCGCCGGTGCGGCGGTGTTCAGGTCGGCGTAGACCGCGTCGGGCCGTAACGCGGGTAGGGCATCCACCGCGACCGCAAGCCCGGCGCTGCCGCTGTTGACGCTGAGAACGACGTCGGCTTCCTTGACCGCGGTCTGGGGATCGGCAGCGTCGCCGGGCACGGCTGGGTCGTAGCCGTGCACCTCGGCGCCCGCCGCAACGAGGTCGGCCGCGAGACGGCTTCCGGCTTCGCCGAGCCCGAGGATCGCTACGAGTGGCGCGCTCACGACCTAGCGTGGAAGTAGAACAGGATTGTTGACCATCTTCGCAACGTTCGGGCAGTATGGGTGACCCATGGCGACTGGCTCGAGGTACGACGCGCTTCGCGACGCCATCGTGCGCGGGACGGAGCCCTCTGAGCCGTGACGGGCGCTCGCAGTCTCGCGGAGGTGCTGGGAGCCGGAACCGACACGGTCGAGCTACTGCACAACGCGCAGGTCGGGCCGAACGTCTATCCCGGTGTGCCGGCTGAGTTCACCAACTGGCGGGACGAGGTGCAGGCGTGGCAGCAGACGTGCGTCCTCTTCGATCAGTCGTACCACATGGCCGATCTCGCAGTCGAAGGCCCCGACGCGCTGAAGCTCCTCTCGCACCTCGCGGTCAACAGCTTCGAGGGCTTCACGGTCGATCGCGCGAAGCACTTCGTCCCCTGTTCGCCTGACGGCTACGTGATCGGCGATGTGATCCTCTTCGCGCTCGCCGAGAACCAGTTCAACCTCGTCGGCCGCGCGCCGGCGCTCAACTGGGTTACGTACCACGCCGAGACGGGCGGCTACGACGTAACGGTCGAGCTCGACCAGCGGTGGGCCCTGCGCGCCGACGGGCGCCGCAAGTGCTATCGCTACCAGGTGCAAGGGCCGAACGCGATGCACGTGATCGAGAGGGTGCTCGGCCAGTCGCCGCCCGAGCTGAAGTTCTTCCACATGACCAAGGTGTCGATCGCCGGCAAGTCGGTCCGTGCCCTCCGGCACGGGATGGCAGGCCAGCCCGGCTGGGAGCTGTTCGGGGCGTGGGAGGACGGCGAGGCGGTGCGTGAGGCGATCGTGGCGGCCGGCGAGGAGTTCGGCCTCAGAAAGGTGGGTGGGCGCGCGTACTCGGCCAACACGCTCGAATCGGGTTGGATCCCCTCACCGCTGCCTGCCGTGTACTCCGGCGAGAGCCTGAAGACGTACCGCGAGTGGCTGCCAGCTCACGGCTACGAGGCGACAGCCTCCCTCGGCGGCAGCTTCGTCTCCGACGACATCGAGGACTACTACTTCACGCCCTGGGATCTCGGCTACGGCAGCTACGTCAAGTTCGATCACGAGTTCATCGGCCGCGAGGCGCTCGAAGCGATGGCCGACGGCGACCACCGCCAGAAGGTGACCCTGGCGCTCGACGACGAGGACGTCACGCGCACGCTGAGCACGATGTTCGAGAAGACCGGCCGGGCGAAGTTCATCGACTGGCCCTCCGCCGTCTACTCGATGCATCCGTACGACCGCGTGACCGTGGACGGCGAGACCGTCGGCGTCTCGACGTGGATCGGCTACAGCGCCAACGAGGGCAAGATGCTGACGCTCGCCGTCCTTGACGCGGCGCACGCAGAGCCGGGCATGGAAGTCACGCTCGTCTGGGGCGAGGAAGACGGCGGCTCAGCCAAGCCGACCGTCGAGCCGCACGTCCAGACGGAGATGCGCGCGATCGTCAGTCCCGTCCCGTACGTCGAGACCGCGCGCACGTCGTACCGCGCGGCACGCGTCTGGGGGCGTCGCGCTCAGCTCAACCGAAGGTGCTCACGAACCCGCTCTGCCTCGACCCGCGCGTGGCGGCAGGGCTAGGCGGCGACTACCCGAAGTGGACGTTCGCGATCGCCTCTTCGCTGGGCTTCGACCTGACGGACAAGAGCGTGCCGCCGTTCCTGAAGGTCTTCAAGAAGTACGCGGCAGACCCGGCGATCACGCGACCCGTGGGCACCCGTCGGGTTCGGCCAGACGCTGACGCTGATCCAGTGGCTGAACACGATCGGCTACAAGAAGATCACGTCGGCGGCGATCATCAAGCAGGCGAAGCTGGAAAAGGGCCCGGTGCCGTTGGGCGCCCCGACCGTGAAGTGCGGGAAGGACAAGAGCATCCCCGCAGCCTGCAACGACAGACGCAGTTCTTCGACTACAGGGAGGCTTCAAGTTCGAGCGAGTCTCGGGCTGGGTCAAGGGACGTAACCCGGTTGCTTCGAGGGATCGAGTCGCGATGACCACCAGCGGGCCCGGCCATCCAGCCGGGCCCGCGTGCGATGCACTAGGCTACGCGCGTAGCGATGGACGAGATCCAGCAGATCTGGCTCTTCGCCCTGCTCGGCGTGGCGTCGGGGCGCTCATCGCAGGAATCGCCCTCGGCGTCGTTCTCTTCTACCGCGGCTCCGGGGTGATCAACCTCGCCACCGGCGCGATCGCGATGTTCGCCGGCTACGCGTACTACACGTTGCGCGCGGGCTCGTTCGGCGGCGGGAGATTCGCGAGCTGCACTTCACGCCGCTCGGGACCGGGGCGGCGCTCGCGGCGACGTTCGCCATCATCGTCGCCTTCGGCGTGCTGATGGAGCTGCTCGCGTTCAGGCCGCTCCAGGCGGCATCGCCGCTCGCGAAGCTGGCCGCCTCGCTCGGCGTCCTGCTCACACTCCAGGCGGCGGCGCTCGTCGTGTTCGGGGACACGCCGAAGCCGCAGCCGCCGGTGCTGCCGCAGAACCACCAGGTGGACCGATCTTCGGGTCGCGACCGTCGGGCTCGACCGGCTGCTGATGGCCGGCGATCGTCGATCGCAGCAGCGGTCGTTCTCGCCGCGCTCTACCGCTGGAGCCGCTTCGGGCTCGCGACGCGTGCGGCGGCGGAGGACGAGGTCTCGGCGACGCTCGCAGGACTGTCGCCGAACAGCCTGTCGATGATCAACACCGATGCTCGCGTGTCGTCGTCGCGGGCGGGCTCGGCATGCTCGCGGCGTCGGTCACGACGCTCTACTGGCAGACGCTGCCGCTCTACATCATCCCCGCGCTCGCGGCGGCGCTGTTCGCGCGCTTCACGTCGTTCGCGATCGCCTGCGGAGTCGGTCTCGGCACTCGGCATGGCCCAGTCGGTGCATCCTCTACTACGTGGCGCCGAAGCCGTGGTTTCCGACCGACCACTCGGCCTCTGGCGACTTCGCGCTGCCCGGCGTGTGGGACCTGTTCGTGTTCCTCGTGATCGTGGTCGCGATGTTCTGGCGTGGCGCGAGCCTGCCGGGTCGCGGTGAGCTGATCGAGAAGCGCCTGCCGTTCGCACCCCGTTCCGACCACCTGCTGCGGAACGCGCTCATCGGGGCCGGTGTCTGCGCGGCGGCGCTCACGGTGCTCCCGTGGAACTGGCGCCAGGCGCTGATCGTCTCGCTCCTCGCGTCGCTGGTCTGCCTCTCGTACGTCGTCATCACCGGCTTCGTCGGCCAGATATCGGTCGTTCAGATCGCCCTCGCCGGAGTGGCCGGCTACGCCGTGTCGAAGACTGGCGACGAACTACGGCGTGCCGTTCCCGCTCGCGCCGATCATCGCCGTGGCCTTCGCGACGGTGCTCGGCCTGCTCGTGGCGGTGTCGGCGCTCCGCGTGCGCGGCGTCAGCCTCGCGGTCGTCACGCTCGCTGCGGCGGTCGCGATCGAGAAGTTCGGGTTCGTCAACTACCGCTGGGGCGGCGGGTCGGGCGCGGCGCCGGTGCCGCCGCCGAAGGTCGGCGGCCTGGAACCTCGGGCCGGACTCGTCATGGCGCGGGCTCGACGGCAAGGTACCGAGCCCGGTCTTCGGCTTCTTCGTGCTCGTCCTGCATCGTCGGGCTCTGCCTGCTGATGGCGAACGTGCGGCGATCGAGCCTCGGCCGGCAGATGCTCGCGGTGCGCTCGAACGAGCGGGCGGCGGCGGCCGCCGGCGTCGACGTGACGGTCGATCAAGCTCACGGGCTTCGGGCTGGCGGCGTTCATCGCCGGCATCGCAGGAGTCATGTACGGCTACGAGTTCGGCGGCGTCGCGGCGACGAAGTTCGGCGCGTTCGCAGGGCCTGGGCCTGATCGCCTTCGCGTACGTCGGCGGGATCACGATGATCTCGGGCGCGTTCTGTCGCGGGCCTCATCTCGACGTCGGGTCTCGTGTCGTACGCCCTCGACAAGTGGTTAGGTCTGTCCGGGAACTGGGCTCTGCTCTTCGGAGGCGTCGCGTTGATCCTCACGCTGATCCTCAACCCGGAGGGCGTCGCAGGCGCGAACTACAAGACTGTCCAACAACGTCGCCGGCGAAGAGGCAGCCAGGCGGCGACGGCCACGGCGGAGGCATCGTCATGAGCGCACGACCCGGATCGTTCCCGAGCCCCTACGAGATCGAGACACCGCCCGGCTGTGAGGGCTGGGAGGACATGTACCCGTACTACGCCCTGTTCGACGAGCGTCGGCGCGAGACGGACGACCAGCGCTTCTGGTTCTGGAACTCCATGCACTTCCCGGTGCCGATGCCGGCGTTCGACGTCCTCTGCGTCGACTCGCCGTACCAGGCGTTCGCCGAGTGGCAGAACCGCTTCTTCGCCGTGCCGCCGGCGATGGGCATCGAGTACCGCATCGTCAACGGGTACGTCTACATCTCCGGCAACCCGGTGCTCGACCCGGAGAAGATCGCCGAGCGCGCGGAGTACTTCCAGCGCCGGGCGGGCTACTACTTCGAGCACTGGGAGGAGCTGTACGAGAAGTGGAAGGAGAGGATGCAGGCGCTGATCGCGGAGCTCGAGGAGCTGCGCGTGCCGGAGCTCGCCGAGTACGACCCCGAGGAGCTGATGCTCGACGACGACCGGCAGTCGGTCTTCTACACGACACTCGAGACGTACGACCGGACGCTGCGCTGTTGCGACCTCGCCTGGCAGCACCACTTCGAGCTCCTGATGCTCGGCTACGGCGCCTACATGACGTTCGCGGAATTCTGTAAGAGCCAGCTGCCGGACATCCCCGACCAGCACATCGCGCAGATGATCGCCGGCATCGACGTCGTGATGTTCCGGCCGGACGCAGAGCTCCAAAGGCTGGCGCGCCTTGCGGTCGAGACGGGCGTCGACACGGCGTTCGTGGAAGGTCGCACCCACGACGGAGATCGACGCCGAGCTCGCCACCTCGGACGCCGGACGGGCGTGGCTCGCGGAGCTCGAGCAGGTCAAGGACCCGTGGTTCAACATCGGCACCGGCGACGGGCTCTACCACTACTACGGCAGCTGGCTCGACGACCCGCGCATCCCGTACGCGGCGCTCATCGGCTACGTGCGTGCGTTGAACGCAGGCGAAGAGATCGAGCGGCCGACCGAGGAGATCGCGCGTGAGCGCGACCGGCTGGCGGAGGAGTACGGCTCGCTCATCTCGGACGAGGCGCGGCCGGGGTTCGACGAGCTGCTCGCGCTCGCACGCAGGGTCTTCCCCTTCGTCGAGGAGCACAAGTTCTACTGCGACTACTGGTTCCTCACCCGTTGGTGGAACAAGGTGCGGGAGTTCGGCGCCCTGCTCGTCACGCACGACGTGATCGAGGAGGTCGACGACGTCTTCCAGCTGACCCGGCAGGAGGTCTCGGAGGCGCTCAACGACCTGCTGCTCGCCTGGGCGGCGGGCGGCGTGCCTCTCGGCCCCAAGCACTGGCCACCGATCGTGGCTCGGCGTAAGGAGCTGCTCGAGCGGCTCGCGGAGTGGACACCGCCTCCGGCGCTCGGCATCGTTCCCGAGGCGATCATGGATCCGGCCCTGATCATGCTGTGGGGCGTCACGACGGAGCGCGTCAAGGAGTGGGCCAGCCAGGAGGACGGCGGCGTCGAGCTGCGCGGAGCCCCGGCGTCCCCGGGCACGGTCGAAGGCGTTGCGCGCGTCGTCATCGACGTCCGCCAGATCCGCGACGTCCGTGCGGGCGACATCCTCGTCTGTCCGATCACGTCACCGGCCTGGGCGCCGATCTTCACCAAGGTGGAGGCCGTCGTCACCGACATCGGCGGCGTCATGTCCCACGCGGCGATCGTCTGCCGCGAGTACGGCCTCCCCGCGGTCGTCGGCACGGGACGCGCAACAGCGCAGATCAGCACGGGCCAGCGCATCCGCGTCGACGGGACCGCCGGCACGGTGACGATTCTCGAGGCAGGTTCAGATCCGCCCGCATAGGGGCGCCGTGCCTCGACGGCGTCACGGCTTCGTCTTAGATGCAGACCGACCGCTCGCGGACAGAGCCGGCGACGATCCAGTCTGGACTTCGGTTGCAGGCTCCCTTAAACTCGGCGCCTAAGGCAGGCTGCCTGTCCGATACCGAAAGGAGCGTTCTTTCATGAGGAGGAGCAAGACCGGTGTCGTCGTGGCCGCCGCTGCTGCGGTCATCTCACTCGTCTTCGCGTCAGCGTCTGCGACGAGCACGAACGCAGGGGAGCCGATCTACTTCGGCATGGACGCGCCGCTGACAGGCCCGACGCAGCTCGTCGGCCAGAGCGACCGCCAGACCGTCGACGCAGTTATCAAGTACTGGAACGCCCACGGCGGGATCAAGGACAGAAAGGTAGTCGTGGACGTTCTCGACAACGCGTCGAACCCGTCACAGGCAGTGCAGAACGTGCAGAAGTTCATCAGCGACTCGAAGTACGTCGCGATCTTCGGGTCTGGGAACGCCGCGGCCGCAGTCGCGACCGGCGCCATCGCGAGCCAGGGCAAGATCCCGTTCATCGCCCTCTCACCGCCGACGGCGCTCGTCAGCCCACCACAGCCGTACGCGTACATCCTCACGGCCACGACGCGCCTGTACGCGTACAGCGAGGCCCGCTACCTTCGGACGCTCGGCGTCAAGAAGATCTGGCTGATGGGCGACAACGGCGGCTTCGGGCGCGAAGGCCCCGAGGTCGTGAAGAAGCTCGCGGCGACGTACGGGTTCGAGATCGTCGACACGACGATCTTCTCGCCGGCGGCGACCGACTTCTCGGCCGAGCTGACCAAGGTCAAGAGCTCTGGAGCCCAGGCGCTCTGGCTCTGGACGGCGACACCCGCCGGAGCGACGATCGTGAAGCAGTTCAAGCAACTCCAGCTGCCGCAACAACTCGTGCTGACCGGCGCGAACGCCTCGCCGCAGTTCCTTGAAGGGACTTGCGGTGACGTGAACGGCGCGATCATCAACTCGTTCCTCGCCACGGTCTGGAAGTCCCTGCCGAAGAAGCACCCCGTGCGTGTCCAGGCCGCCCTGCTCGAGAAGATCATCAAGCGGCCCGTCTCGAACTTCGACGGCGACGCCAGCGGCGCGCTCTGGGCGTACAAGGCGGCGATCGAGAAGAGCAACGGCACCCGCTTTGGCATCAACAAAGCGCTGGAGACGAAGCTCCGTGGGCTCGTCACGCCCGCCGGCAAGATCTTCCTGTCGAAGATCAACCACACGGGCCTCCAGATGGACTCCATGTGGGCCGGGAAGATCCAGAGCTGCAAGCTCAAGCCGCTCTACGGTGCCGCCTTCGAGAAGAAGAAGTAGAGGGATTCTCGCGCCGCAGGGCCCGGCAAGACCGGCGCCCTGCGGCGCGTCTGGCGCGACAGGCCGTGTGACACGATGGACGCTTTGACCGAGCCTCTTCCAGCCGAGAAGGCCGCCGAGTGGCCGGAACCTGGCTATTGCTACGCGATCGCCCGTCTGCAGCAGCGGGTGTTCGCCGGCGTCACAGAACGGGTAGCACCGTACGGCCTCACGACGCTCCAGTTCACGACGCTAAGCATTCTCGACCGCCATGGCGCTCCGCTGTCGACGTCGCAGCTCGCTCGGCGTGCGTTCATGACGCCGCAGTCGATGAGCGAGGTGATCCACGCGCTCGAGCGCAAGGGCTTCATCAAGCGCGACCCGCACCCGAGCAATCGAAGGACGCTGCCGGCGACGCTCACTGGCGAGGGCGGGCGCGTCCTCGCCGCGTGCGAGCAGACTGTTGCCGAGTTCGAGAGCCAGTTGCTCGCTGGGTTCACGGTTGAAGACGGCGCGGCGTTCCTGCGGATGGTCAAGGCCGCCGTGCGCAATCTCGGCGGAGGTTTTCCGCATGTCTAATGGTCATCACGAGTGGCAGGTGGCCTGATTCCCGGTGGCGCCGGCTCCCGTCGCGCTCGCATCTGAGTCCGCCGACGAGCTCGCTTGCGAGCTCGTCGGCGTTGCCAAGGCCTTCGGAGCGGTCAGAGCGGTCGACGACGTGTCGCTCGACATCACGGCCGGCTCCCTCACCTGCCTGATCGGACCGAACGGCGCCGGGAAGTCGACGCTCCTCGGCTGCATCTCCGGCTTCCACTCGGTGGACGCGGGCTACGTGCGTATGGGTGGCCGCGACGTCACGCGCTGGCCGGCGCATCGCCGTGCCCACCACGGGCTCGCCACGGTGTTCCAGACGATGCGCCCGCTTGCGCAGCTCGACGTGCTCGACAACGCCGCCGTCGGAGCACACGTGCGCTCGCATGCGGGTTTCCTCGCCAGCATGCTGCGCCCACCCTGGCAGTGGCGCGAGGAGGATCGCGTCCGGCGGGATGCGCGAGAGGCGCTCGAAATCGTCGGGCTCAGTGAGCGCGCGTCGGCACCCGCGGCGGTGCTCCCGCTCGGGCAGTTGCGGCTCCTGGCGCTCGCGCGGGCTCTCGCGCAGAGGCCTGACCTCCTCCTACTCGACGAGCCTGCCGCGGGCCTGCGTGCCGGCGAGAAGGCGCGACTGGTCGAGGCGCTCCAAATGCTCTCGAAGCGAGGGCTGACGATGGTGCTCGTCGAGCACGACATGCAGTTCGTCGGCGCGATCGCGGAGCGCGTGGTCGTCCTCGACCGCGGACGCGTGATCGCAGATGGCACGCCATCCGAGGTGAGGACAGACCCCGGCGTGATCGCCGCCTACCTCGGCTCCACCTCGCTGTGAGTGCCCTCGTCGACGTACGCGAGCTTGTGGTGCGGTATGGGCCGGCGGTCGCCCTCGACGGCGTTTCGTTGACGGTGGGCGTCGGCGAGCGGGTCGCGCTCGTAGGTGCGAACGGCGCCGGGAAGAGCTCGCTGCTGAATGCCGTGTGCGGCGTCGTCCGGCCTGCCGGAGGCACCGTTCACGTCGGCGGCGACGACGTGACGGGCAGAACGCCGAACCAGGTCGTCCGGCGCGGGCTGACTCAGGTGCCGGAAGGGCGTCAGGTCTTTCCGAGCCTGGCGGTCGAGGCGAACCTGATGCTGGGCGCGTTCGGCCGCTCCTTCAGGACCGAGATCGTCACGTCGACGCTTCGCTACCTACGCAGGCGCCGGGAGGCGCGCGAACGCCTCGAGCGAATCTACTCCCTGCTGCCGAAGCTGTACGAGCTGCGCGACCGCCCCGCAGGTCGAACGTCCGGCGGCGAGCAGCAGATGGTGGCAATCGGACGCGCACTCATGGCCGAGCCACGCGCGCTCGCGATCGACGAGCTCTCGCTCGGCCTCGCGCCGCTCGTCATCGAGCAGCTCGTCGGCTTCCTGCGCAGGCTGAACGAGGAGGACAAGGTCGCCATCTTGCTCGTCGAGCAGAACGCGCTCCTGGCATTCGACCTCTGCGAGCGCGCGTACGTGCTCGAGACCGGACGTGTCGTCCTCGCCGGCGAGAGTCGCGCGATACGCGACCGCCCGGAGGTCCATAGTGCTTACCTCGGGGCCGGTCCTGGATGACGACGTTCGTACAGCTCGTCGTCATCGGTCTCTCAACGGGATCTGCGTTCGCGCTCGTCGGCATGAGCCTCGTGCTCGTCTATCGCACGACGGGCATCGTCAACTTCGCGCAGGGCGTGTTCGCGGTGATGGGTGGGCTGTTCACGTTCCAGCTCTCCGACGACATGCCGCTCGCGCTCGCGGCGCTCGTCTCAATCGTCGTTGCGGCGTTCGCCGCATCGATCCTCGCCGTCGTTGCAGTGGGCTTTCGCGGCCGGACGACGAGCCTTGCGAGCACCATCATCACGCTCGGTGCGGCGTTCCTCGCGCAAGCCCTGCTTCTGCTCAAGTTCGGCGACATCCCGCGCAGCTATCCCGGCATCTCCGATCGCGCCTGGAACGTCGGCGGCGTCCTCATCCAGCCGCAGTATGTGCTGATCGCCGGCGTGGCGCTGCTCGCGGCGGTTGCGCTGACCCTCTTTCTGCGCCGGACGATCGTCGGCCAGGCGCTGGTGGCCTGCGCGGACTCCCGTCCCGCCGCCGAGCTCGTGGGCTTGAACATCCGCTCGCTCGCTGTTGTCGCGTTCGTCGGCGCGGGAGCTCTGTGCGCGCTCGGCGGTGCCCTGCTTGCGCCGAGCAACCCGATGACGTACAGCTCGGACGTCGCGATCACCGTCAACGGCTTTGCGGCGGCAGTATTCGGAGGGCTCGGCTCCATCCGCCTCGCGCTGATTGGCGGGTATGCGCTCGGGATCCTCGAGCAGCTCGTCGTCGGCTACATCGATCCTCAGTACAGCCTGATCATCGCGCTCATCGTCATGCTCGTCCTGATCGGCTGGCGCTCGCGAGCGGAGATCGCGAGCGCATCGCACGAGGCACACGCAGCAATCCAACGTGCGCGCGTGCCCTGGCCGGCACCGGTTCGCATCGCGCTGATACTCGCGGGAGGCGTGTTCGCCTGCTGGCTTCCGTATCAGCTTTCGTCGTTCGACGTCTCGCTGTACGACCGCATGGGTCTGTACGCGCTCGTCACCATCGGCCTCACGCTGTTGATGGGATACGCGGGTCAGATCTCGCTGGGCCAGGGCGCGTTCTTCCTCATCGGCGCCTACACGTCGGCGCTCCTCACCGTTGGGCTCGACCCGGCGACACGCCTCATCGACCCCGAGGCGGGAATCTCGCCCCTCATTGCCGTCCTCGCTGCGCCCGTCGTCACCGCCGTCGTCGCGGCCGTCATCGGGGTCCCGCTGTTACGCCTCCACGGCCACTACCTCGCCTTCGCAACGCTCGCGCTCGCACTCATCACCTTCTCCCTCCCCTCTGCGTGGGACCGCTTCACCGGCGGCGAGTACGGCATCTCGGTCACGAAGCCGCTCAGCGTCTTCGGGCAGAACCTGCAAGGGCCTCTGCACGCAGCTGTCGTCTGGGCCATCGTGACCGTCGCGTTGCTGCTCGCGACGAACCTCGTCCACTCACGCGTCGGTAGGGCGCTGCAAGCGATCGCGACCGACGAGACGTCTGCGGCCGCCTCGGGAATACCTGTTCCGAGCTACAAGCTACGGCTGTTCGTGTTCGCGGCGGCGCTCGCCGGCCTCGGCGGCGGCCTGTTCACGTTTTCGTTCCTGATCGTCACGCCCGGGGCATTCCCGATCGTGCTCAGCATCCAGTTCGTCGTCATGGTCGCCGTCGGTGGCCTCGGCAACATCTACGGAGCTGTCGCCGGCACCGTCGCGATCCTGTACCTCGAGCAGAAGCTGCGCGAGATCGGCGCCCGCTCCGAGCTCTTTGGCTGGGACCTTCCTCCCGCGGCACCGACCGTCTTCTCGTTCGGCGTGTTCGGCCTCATTCTCATCGCCATCATGCTCTTCTTCCCTCGTGGGCTCCTGCCGGCGCTCGGTGACGCTGCGGTCGCTGGTCGGAAGCGCCTCCCTCTCGGGCGCCGCGCACGGAGCTCCACCGGCGTCGGGCCGTGAATCCCGACGCATCGCTCGCCGAGACGCATCAGGATGGGCCCAGAGCGGCGGCCGTGAGGTCGTGGGATCAGCCGGCTGCGCGCGTCTTCGCGTACGCGGCGAAGGGCTCGATCGAGTCCGGCTCGACGAGCGTGTCGCTCGCGGCCACGTCGGACACGGCGGCGCCGGTGAGGATGCGCTTGACCGGAACCTCGAGCTTCTTCCCCGTCATCGTGCGCGGAATCGCGGGCACGGCGACGATCGTGTCCGGCGCGTGGCGGGGCGAGAGAGTCGTACGCAGCATCGTCGTCATCCGCTTCCGCAGCTCGTCGTCCAGCTCGATGCCGGGGCGGAGCACGACGAAGAGAAGCAGCTCGTCCGTCTGCTCGAGGTGGATGATGAGGCTGTCGAGCACCTCGTCGATCTCCTCCACCACCGAGTAGATCTCGCTCGTGCCCAGCCGCACGCCGCCGCGGTTGAGCGTGGCGTCGGAACGGCCGGTGATCATCGAGCTGCCGCGTTCGGTGAAGATGACCCAGTCGCCGAAGCGCCAGACGCCCGGGTAGTGCTCGAAGTACGAGGAGCGATAGCGCGAGCCGTCGGGATCGTTCCAGAACATCACCGGCATCGAGGGCATCGGCTGGCGGAGCACGAGCTCGCCGAGCTCGCCGACCACCGGCTTGCCGTCGAGGTCGTACGCGGCCACGTCGACGCCGAGGCACGGCGCGGACATCTCGCCCGCGTACACCGGCAGCAGCGGATATCCCTGGACGAGCCCTGTGCACACGTCGGTGCCGCCGCTGCCGACGTTGAGGTAGACGTCCGGGCCGACCTGGTCGTAGAGCCACGCGTACCCCTCGAGGGGCAATGGCGAGCCGGCCTCGCAGAGCATGCGGATCGCCGAGAGGTCGAACGTCGTCCCCGGCGTGAGGCCCTCCTTGCGGCAGGCCATCGTGTAGGCGGGGCTGAGGCCGAAGAACGTCGCCCGCGTCTCCTCGGCGAGCTGCCACTGGAAGGAGAGATCGGGATACGCAGGGTTGCCGTCGATCATCACGATCGACGCCCGCGTGAGCAGCGTGGAGACAAGCGCGTTCCACATCATCCACGCCGTCGTCGTGAACCACAGCAGCCGATCACCGGCCCGGAGATCCCAGCTGAACGTGTGGTTCTTCAGGTGCTCGATGAGGATGCCGCCGTGGCAGTGCACGATCGGCTTCGGCAGCCCGGTCGTACCGGACGAGAAGAGGACGTAGAGCGGGATGGGCGAACGGAAACGGATCGAACTCGAGCGGTCCGGGTTCGGCCAGCAGCTCGTCCCATGACACCGTCCCGGGCAGCTCGTCGCCCTCGCCGCCGACGAGGGGAACGTGGACGACCGTCTCGAGGCTCGGCAAGCCCTTCGCGGACGGCCGCGACCTGCTCGTGCCGGTCGACGTGCTTGTCGCCCCACTGGTAGCCGGCGACCGCGAGCAGCACCTTGGGCTCGAGCTGCCCGAGGCGGTGAAGGACGCTGCGGACGCCGAACTCCGGCGGGCACGTAGCCCAGATCCCACCGAGGCTCGCGGTGGCGAGGAAGGCGACGAGCGTCTCGGGGATGTTCGGCAGGTAGGCGACGACGCGGTCGCCCGGACCGACCCCGAGCCGCTGGAGGCCCGCGCGCGCCCTTGCCACTTGCTCACGCAGCTCGCCGAAGGTGAGCTCGCGCGGCTCGCGCGCCTGGGAGTGCGCGATGATGGCGACGGAGGAGAGATCCTCGTCGCGGCCGACCGCATGCTCCGCGTAGTTGAGCAGCGCGCCGGGAAACCACTCGGCGCCGGGCATCTCTCGCGCGCCGAGCACGCGCTCGTACGGCGCATGCGAGCGGATCTCGAAGAAATCCCAGAGCGAGCCCCAGAATCCCTCGAGATCCTCGATTGACCAGCGCTGGAGCTCGTGATAGCCGGGGAAGTCGAGCCCGCGCTCTGCAGCGAGCCAGTCGAGATAGCGGCCGAGCTCGAAGCGCTGACGCGCGTCGGCGGGCGGTGTCCAGAGGACCTGCCCGTTCTGGAGCGGTCGCCCGGCCGACTGCGTCACGCGCGCGTTACAGCTCGTCCAGGGCGCGCCGTACGAGCACCTTGGCGAGGTGTGCGCGGTACTCGGAGCTGCCGCTGATGTCGCTGGGCGGATCCGTCCCCTCGGCCGCACGCTGTGCTGCCTCGGCGGACGACGCGCCGTCGGCGAGCGCCTGCTCGACACCGCCGGCGCGGAGCGGGACAGCGCCCATGCTCGCGAGTGCCACCTGCACGCTGCCGTCCACGTCCGCAGCGGCGACGCCGACCGTCGCCCAGTCGCGCGCGCTGCGCACGTGCTTCACGTACGCGCCACGCGCAACTGCGGGAACGCGGACCTCCGTCAGCACGTCGGCCCGCTCGAGCGCCGTCACGAACGGCCCCTTGAAGAACTCCGTCGCCGGGATCGTCCGCTCACCGTCGGGGCCGTGGGCGACGAAGTCGGCGTCGATTGCCAGCAAGACCGCCGCGAGATCCGAGGCGGGGTCGCCGTGCGCGACCGCGCCGCCGACCGTTCCCCGATTGCGCACCTGCGGGTCGCCGATGCCCTCGACCGCCTCGGGAATCACCGCGCACTTCTGCGCGAGCAGCGCGTCGCCGACGACGTCGACGTAGGGCGTGAGGGCGCCGATCGCGATCCTGTCGCCGTCCTCGCGGATGTAGCGCAGGCCGTCGATGCGGCCGATGTCGACGAGAAGCGACGGCCGCGCGAAGCGCAGCCGCAGCAGCGGGAGGAGCGAGTGCCCACCGGCGAGGAGCTTTGCGTCCTCGTCGCCGCCGAGCAGCCCGACGGCCTCTTCGACCGAGCTCGCGCGGGCGTAGTCGAATGCCGCGGGGATCACGACCCGGCCCTCGCGGCCGACTGCACGGCGCGA
Source organism: uncultured Actinomycetes bacterium (assembly GCA_963724675.1). Classification (GTDB taxonomy): domain Bacteria; phylum Actinomycetota; class Thermoleophilia; order Gaiellales; family Gaiellaceae; genus PALSA-612. The sequence continues at coordinate 188,192 of CAVRVP010000006.1, forward strand.
ACGATGTTCTGGTAGCCGGTGCACCGGCAGAGGTTGCCCTCGAGCCCGCTGCGGATCTCCTCTTCCGACGGGTTCGGGTTCCCGTCGAGCAGCGCGACGGACGCCATGACGAACCCCGGCGTGCAGAAGCCGCATTGCAGCGCGTGCTGCTCGTGGAACGCCTGCTGCACCGGGTGGAGCTCGTCGCCGGCCGCCAGTCCTTCGATCGTCGTCACCTCGCAGCCGTCCGCCTGCGCTGCGAGCACGGTGCAGGACTTGACCGACTCGCCGTCGAGGAGCACCGTGCACGCGCCGCACGACGAGGTGTCGCAGCCGACGTTCGTTCCCTTGAGGCCGAGCTGCTCGCGAAGGAAGTAGACGAGCAGCGTCCGCGGCTCGACGTCCACCTCATGCGGAGTGCCGTTGACCGTGACCGCGACCTTCATGATCTCGCCTCCTCGAGCGCGCGCCAGACGTTCTCGCCGTTGCAGGGCAGGTCGATGTGGCGCACGCCGTAGGGCGCCAGCGCATCGATGACGGCGTTGTGCACGGCAGGTGTGGAGCCGATCGTCCCCGACTCTCCGATGCCCTTCGCGCCGAGCGGATTGGCCGGGGTCGGTGTCTCCATCTGGACCACCTCGAAGGACGGGAGATCGGCCGCGGACGGGAAGGCGTAGCCGACGAACGTGTTCGTCAGCGGGTTGCCGTCCTCGTCGTAGATGAACTCCTCGTAGAGCGCCTGCCCGACACCCGTCGCGACTCCGCCCTGCACCTGACCCTCCGCGATGAGCGGGTTGATCAGCGTGCCGGCGTCGTCGACAGCGACGAGCCGCATGAGCTCGACGCGCCCTGTCTCCGTGTCGACCTCGACCACTGCGATGTGCGCACCGAAGGGGAACGTCGGCGGGGCGCCGAAGTCCTGCGCCACCTTCAGCGCGTCGAGATTCCCGTCCTCGGCCGCACGCGACGCGAGGTCGGCCCAGTCGAGCGACGGCTCGGGTGCCCCGGCGACGTGGAAGCGGCCGAGCCCGGTGTCGAGCACGATGTCGTCCACATTCGCCTCGAGGTAGTCGGCGGTGAGCTGCTTCGCCTGCTCGACGACCGCGTCGGCGGAGATTCTCGCGGCTGCACCGCCGATCTGCGTCGACTTCGAGCCGTACGTTCCCGTGCCGTGCGGGATCTCGTCGGTGTCCCCCTTGTGGACCGTTACCCGCTCGAGGGGCAGCCCAAGCCGCTCGGCGGCGATCATGGCAAACGTCGTTTCGTGGCCCTGGCCGTGCGAGAACGAGCCGGTCCGGACGATGGCGCTCCCGTCGGCCGTGATCTCCACCTCGCCGAACTCCGTCTCGCCCAGCGGGTTCGTGATCTCGGTGTACGTGCTGATGCCGATGCCGAGCGCCGTCGTATCGCCTGCCTCGCGGCGCCGCTTCTGCTCGGCGCGCAGCTCGTCGTAGCCGGCCGCGTCCAGTGCGAGGTCGAGTGAGCCCTCGTAGTCCCCGGAGTCGTACGTCACGCCACCGGGCGTCTGGTGCGGGAAGGCGTCCTTGGGGATGAAGTTCCTTCGCCGCACGTCGGCGGGATCCATGCCCAGCTCGGCGGCGAACAGGTCCATCGCCCGCTCGATCGCCTGCGCTGCCTCCGGGCGGCCAGCGCCGCGCACCGTCGTCATCGGCGTCGTGTTCGTCACCACCGCCCGGCCCTCGACCTCCACGTGGGGGATGGCGTAGACGCCGCTGGCCAGCATCGCGGTGAGGTTCGGGATGAAGGCGCCGATACCGGGGTACGCGCCGGCGTCCTGGGTGATGTCGAGCCGGTACGCGAGCACCTCGCCGTCGCGGGTGCCGCCGAGCGTGAACTCGAGCACCTGGCCACGGCCGTGAGGGAGCGCGATCATGCTCTCGCTCCGGGTCTCGATCCACCGGACAGGCCCTCCGAGGTGGCGCGCCAGCCAGATGACGAGCGCCTCCTCGGCCCCGAATCCGCCCTTGACGCCGAAGCCGCCCCCGACGTCCGGCGCGATGATCCGCAGGTCGTGCGGCTCGATGCCGAGCGTGGGGCAGAGGGCGTGGTGATCGCGGTGCGGCACCTGCGTCGAGAGCCAGGCGGTGATGCGACCGTTCGCGTCGATGTCGGCGGCGGCCGCCCGCACCTCGAGCGGAGCGCCGGCCATCCGCGGGCTGACGAGCGTGTCCGAGACGACGACGTCGCAGTTCTCGAAGAGCGTCGGGTCGTGGTCCAGGCGACCGGCACGGCCGGCGATGTTCGTCTCGACCTCGGGGAAGAGCAGGATCTCGTCCTTCGGCCGCGTCTCGCATGTCGACGAGGACGGGAAGCGGGTCGTAGTCGAGCATCACGAGCTCCGCCGCGTCGGCTCCCGTCGCCCGGTCGTCGCTGATGACGACGGCGACGATGTCGCCCACGAAGCGGACGACGTCCTTCGCGATCGACGGGCCGCCGCATCCGCTGCTCGAGGACGCGGGATCGGCGGCGGGCCGGTCGTCACGTCCACGTCGGCTCCGGTCAGCACCTGGATGTTCGGGAGCGCCTCGGCTTCGGAGGTGTCCACGGAGGTGATGCGCGCGTGCGCGAACGGCGACCGCACGAAGGTCACCGTGCCGCGCGCCCTCGAGCGGGAGGTTCTCGACGTAGGTGCCCTTGCCGCGGAGGAAGCGCCCGTCTTCCTTGCGCAGCACGCGGTTCCCGAGGATGCTCATGCGTCGAGCCTATCGCTCATGGCTGGACGAGACAACCGAGCGGACGGCTGCCGCAACCGCGTCGCGCCCGGGCAGGTACGCATCCTCGAGCGGCGGGCTGAAGGGGATCGGCGCGAACGGCGCGCCGACTCGCTCGATCGGCGCGTCGAGCTCGTCGAACGCGGCCGCCTGCACCTGCGCCGTGATCTCGGCGCCGAAGCCGCCGTGCATCACTGCCTCGTGCGCGACCACGAGCCGGTGCGTCCGCGAGACCGACTCGACGATCGTGTCGAGGTCGAGCGGCACGAGCGTGCGCGGGTCTATCACCTCGACCTCGATCCCCTCGCCGGCCAGCTCGTCGGCCACCGCCACTGCGTCATGGACGAGCCGCGAGAGGGCCACGACCGTCACGTCACGGCCCGGACGGACGATCCTCGCGCGCCCGATCGGCACCGCCGGTCGCGCCTGCCGCCGCCTCCCGGCGGAAGTAGAGCGTCTTGTTCTCGACGAAGACGACGGGATTCGGATCCGCGATCGCGGCTGCGAGCAGACCGGCCGCGTCGGCTGCGGTGCTCGGCATGACGACCTTCAGCCCGGGAACGTGCGTCAGCCACGCCTCGAGGCTCTGCGAGTGCTGCGCACCGCCGCGCTGGCCGGCCCCTCCCTGCGTCCGCAGCACGAGCGGGACGGTCAGCTGGCCGCCGGACATGAAGTGGCCCTTCGCCGCCTGGTTGACGAGCTGGTCGAGAGCGAGCGTCACGAAGTCGACGAACATGATCTCCACGACGGGCCGGAGCCCGGACTGCGCCGCGCCGATCGCGATCCCGCAGATGGCCGCTTCGCTGATCGGCGTGTTGCGGATGCGCTCGGCGCCGAACTCCTCCGCGAGGCCGGCCGTCGCCCCCCACGGCCCGCCCTCGGCGACGTCCTCGCCGAGCACGATCACGCGCGGGTCGGACCGAAGCGCCTCCGAGAGCGTGGCGGTGATCGCCTCGAGGTACGTCGTCTCGGTCACGACGCGTAGACGAGCTCGGCGGTCGTCGCGGGTGAGGGGTAGGGGCTCTCGCGCGCGAGCTCGACTGCCGCCTCGACCTCTGCCCGCGCTGCCTCCTCGAGCTCGGACGGCGCGTCCTCGTCCAGCCAACCGTCGTCCAGCCCCCGCTCGCTGGAGGCGGGAGATCGGGTCCACCGCCTGCCATTCCTCGGCGGCGAGCGCCTGCCGGTAGTGCTGCGGGTCGCCCTCGTAGTGGCCGCGCAGCCGGTGTGTGAGGCACTCGAGGAGCATCGGCCCCTCGCCCGTGCGAGCCTTGGCGAGAAAGGCCGCGAAGGTCGTCGCGGACCGCCGCGATGTCGTTGCCGTCCACCGTCTCCCGTTCGAGGCCGTAGGGCGCGACGACGTCGGAGACGCGCTCGACGTTCGTGTGCGCCGAGCGCGGCGTGAACTCCGCGAAGCCGTTGTTCTCGCAGACGAGGATCACCGGCAGCTGCCAGAGCGTGGCGAGGTTGACGGACTCGGCGAAGATGCCGCTCTGCACCGCGCCGTCGCCGAAGAAGACGACCGCGACCGTGTCGCCGCCGAGGATCCGCCGGGCGAGCGCGCTGCCGAGCGCGAGCGGGATGTTGCCGCCGACCACGCCCGTTGCGCCGAGCAGCCCGTGCTCGACGTCGACGAGGTGCATCGAGCCGCCGAGGCCCCGGCAGAGGCCGCCGCTTCGGCCCATCAGCTCCGCCATGACCCCGCTCGGCGGGGCGCCCTTCGCAAGCGCATGCCCGTGGGCGCGGTGGTTCGAGTACACGACGTCGTCCGTTCGCAGCTGGCCGCATACGCCCACCGCGACCGCCTCCTGCCCGATGCTCAGATGGATGAGCCCATGCACCTCGTTCGCGCGGGCGAGCTCGCCGACGCGCTCCTCGAAGACGCGGATCAGCCACATCGAGCGGAGCAGCTCGACGCCGACGTCACCGCCGAGCCTGTCCCCCGTTGCCATCTGACGCCTAGGCGGTCACGGGCGCGGAACCAACCGCCTGCTGCACCGCCTCGACGATGTCGCTCTCGCTGGGCATGAGGTACTGCTCCATCGGCTCCGAGTACGGAATCGTCGCGTCGAGCGCCGTCACGAGCTTGACCGGAGCCTTCAGCGACGAGAACCCGTCCGAGGCCACCTCGGCGGCGATCACGGCCGCTGCCGACCCGTGCCGCGTCGCCTGGTCGACGACGACGAGCCGGCCGGTCTTCTCGACCGACGCGAGGATCGTGTCCGTGTCGAGCGGGGCGAGCGTCCGCGGGTCGATCACCTCGGCGCTCACGCCCTCCGCCGCCAACTGCTCCGCCGCGGCCAGGGCCCGATCGACCGTCCAGCCGATGCCGACGATCGTCACATCCGTGCCCTCGCGGCGCACCGATGCCTCGCCGAGCGGTACCACGTGCTCGCCTTCGGGCACCTCCCCGTGCTCGAGCGTGAGCAGGTAGTGGTGGAAGAAGACGACGGGGTTGTCGTCGCGGATCGACGCCGTCATCAGGCCCTTGGCGTCCGCCGCCGTCGACGGGACGGCGACCTTGAGCCCGGGCACGCCCATGAACATGCCGTAGATCGTCCCTGTGTGCTGTCCCGCCCAGCCCGCGGTGAAGCCGTACCCCGCCTGGAGGACGATCGGCACCGTGACCTGGCCGCCGGTCATGTAGTGGAAGCGCGGCGCCTCGTTGACCACCTGATCCATGGCGACGAGCATGAACTCGGCCATGTACAGCTGCACGACCGGCCGGTAGCCGGCGAAGGCCGCGCCGACCGCCATGCCGATCTCGGCGGTCTCGGAGATCGGCGTCACCCGGACGCGGTCGCCTCCGAACGCCATGAGGAACGGGTCCTCGTCGTTCGTGGCGAGGTTCTGGCCGAAGTAGAGGACGCTCTCGTCGCGCTCCATCTCCTGGTGTATTGCCTCGCCGATGGCGGCGATGTAGGGAAGCTCACGTGCCATTGGACCGCCTCCTCTCAGGCGTAGACGTAGTTGGTTGCGTTCTCCGCGGCCGGGAACGGGCTCTCGAGCCCGAACGCCACCGCGGCCTCCATCTCGGCCCGGACGTCGTCGGCGATCGCGTCGGCCTGCTCCGCCGTCAGCGCCTCGTCCGTGATCAGGCGGGCGCGGAAGCGAGGCACCGGATCCCCGCGAAGCGCGGCCTCGTACTCCTCCTTGGCGCCGAAGAACGAGATCGCCTCGTGCTCGGGGAAGTGGAGCGGCACACCCGGGCGGCGCGATGATGTTGCCGTGGGCGGAAAGCCGGTAGACGCGCGACTCGACGAGCGTCGGCCCGTCGCCTGACCGGGCCCGCTCGACCGCGGCGGACATGACCTCGTACACCGCCACCGGGTCGCCGCCGTCGACGGTCACGCCGGGCATGCTGTACGCCTTGGCCTTGACGGCGAGCGGCTCGCCGGCCGCGGCGTTCGCGTCTTCCTGCTCGACGCGGGTGTGGACGTTGTAGCTGTTGTTCTCCATCACGAACACGGCCGGCAGCTTCCAGAGAGCCGCGATGTTCAGCGTCTCGTGGAAGGCGCCTTGCTTCGACGCGCCGTCACCGAAGAACGAGAGCGCGACCTGGCCCTTGCCGCTGATCTGCGCGGCCCACGCGGCGCCGGCGCCGTGGGGGATGCCCTGGCCGACGATGCCGGAGGTGCCGAGGAAGCCGCGCGCGACGTCGGTCAGGTGCATCGAGCCGCCGTAGCCCTTGCAGATGCCGCCCTCCCGGCCGTAGATCTCGGCCATCATCGCCTTCGGGTCGGTGCCGAGCACGATCGGATAGCCGTGGCAGCGGTAGGTCGTGAGCACGTAGTCGTCGGGGCGCAACGTGGCGAGCGAGCCGACGATCGAGGCCTCGGCCCCGTCGGCGAGGTGCGTGTGACCGCGGATGACGCCCGGATGCTCCTCGAAGGTGCGCTTGACGCGCTCTTCGAACTCCCGGATGCGCATCATCTGCGTGAGCATCCAGATCAGCCGCTCGTTGTCGAGGCCGTGCTCGGGCACTGGGTCTCCTTTCAGGTCGACAGTGCGAGCTGTGCGCTCGTCGTCTCGTAGGCTCGGTCGAACATCTCGTCGATCGGGAGGCTGCGAAGCTCTTCCGACAGCACCTCGACACCCCACGGGCCGTCGTAGCCGAGCTCGCGGCACACCGACACGTAGCCGGCGATCGGGAACTCGCCCTCGCCGGGCAGCTGGCGGCGGTTGATCACCTCGTCGAGGCGGTCCTCCGCGTACGCGAACGGACCGTCCGACAGCTCGACCCAGGACACGAAGCGCGGCGGGATGGCGCGGAGGTCGTCCGGCTCGAGCCGGAGCTTCCCGAGGTGCCAGGTGTCGAGTGCGAGGCCGCCGTTCGGCGCGTCCGCTCCCTCGGCCACCTCGACCGCCGTGGCGACGTCGCCGACGTTGACGTCGTACGGCATGAACTCGTAGACGATCTTCGCGTCGGTGTGCTGCGCCGCGTCGGCGCAGAGCTCGCCGAACGCTTCGACGATCTGCGGCAGCTCGCACTCCGTTCCCGTGATGTTGCCGACCTTGATGTGGTGGGCGGGTAGCGCGGCCGCTGCTTCGAAGAGCAGCGCGCGCGTCTTGTCGGACGCCTGCCGCCGCTCGTCGTCCGCGTCGAGGAACCAGTCGCCGAGGAACTCGAGCTCGAGCTGGTCGAGGCCGTTGTCGTCGACGATCTGTCGCAGCTCGCCGAACGTCTGCGTCTCGAGGAGGTGCTCGATGTCGGCATGCCAGAGGCCGATGCCCTTGAACCCGACCCGGGAAGCCTCCTCGCAGCGGTCGCGGAGGGCGTACAGGCTCCACTCGCGGCCGAAGTGGACCTCCACCGGCCCGGACGTGGTCCAGTAGAGGGCGATGAGGTCCTCTCGCGCGCCCATCAACGGCGAAACCTAACCTGTAACACGATCGCAGGGCGATTAAGCTCCGCCCGACAAACGACTACGGAGGGGCGAACGTGGCTGACTACGTGATCGTCGGAGCGGGTACAGCGGGTTGCGTCCTCGCAGGACGCCTGAGCGAGGATCCCGACGCGAGCGTCCTTCTGCTCGAGGCGGGACCTCCGGACACGGCCGCCGAGCTCCACGTCCCGGCGATGTTCCCGCTCGCGTTCAAGTCAGGCCTCGACTGGGATCTCTTCGGCGAGCAGGAGCCGGGCCTCGCGGGCCGCCGTCTCTACCTCCCGCGCGGACGCGTGATCGGAGGCTCGAGCTCGATCAACGCGATGATCTACCTCCGCGGGCACCGCGCCGACTTCGACGAGTGGGCCGCGAACGGCGCGGACGGATGGTCGTACGACGAGGTGCTGCCGTACTTCAAGCGGTCGGAGGACAACGAGCGCGGCGCGGATGCGTTCCACGGCGTCGGCGGGCCGCTCGCCGTCTCGGACAGCCGCTCCATGTGCCCGCTGATCGAGGCGGAGCTCGAGGCCGCAGTCCAGGCGGGCTACGAGCACATCGAGGACCTGAACGTCGACCAACCGGAGGGCGTCTCGCGCTTCCAGCTCACGCAGCGAAACGGCCTGCGTTGCAGCGCAGCCGACGCCTTCCTGCATCCGGTCTCCGATCGGCCGAACCTCGAGGTCCGCTCCGGTGTCTTCGTCGAGCGCATCGTCTTCGAGGGCGACCGTGCCGTCGGCGTGGAGACCGTCGTGAACGGCGAGCGCGAGACGGTGCGGGCCGAGCGTGAGGTGATCCTCTCCGCGGGCACGTACCAGTCCCCGGTGCTGCTCATGCTCTCGGGGATCGGCCCCGAGCAGGACCTCGGGTTCTTCGGCATGCCCGTGCGCGAGAACCTCCCCGTCGGCGAGAACCTCCAGGACCACTGCATGGTCAACGTCAACTACCTCACGGACGAGCCTGGCCTCTTCGGGATCTTCACGCCCGAGAACTTCGCGCTGCTCGAAGCCGAGGGCCGCGGGCCGCTGACCTCGAACTACCCCGAGGCCGGCGGCTTCTTCCGGACGCGCTCCGATCTCGCGGCACCGGACGTCGAGTTCCACTTCGCCGCCGCGCCGTTCTTCGACGAGGGCCTGACGCCGCCGCCCGACAACGGCTACGCCTTCGGGCCGGTGATCATCAAGCCCACGTCGCGCGGCAAGGTCGGCCTGCGCACGCCGATGCCCGACTCGAAGCCGACGGTGCGCTGCAACTTCCTCACGACAGAGGAGGACCGCGCGAGCATGCTCGCCGGCGTGCGGATCGCGCTCGAGATCGCCGCGCAGCCCGCCCTGAAGGCGATCGAGCGCGAGCCGTTCAGCGCTCCTGCCTCCGACTCGGAGGAGGACATCTGGGACTGGGTGCACCGCGCGAGCCAGACCGTCTACCACCCGACGTCGACGTGCGCGATCGGCGCCGTCGTCGACCCGGAGCTGCGCGTCTACGGCGTCGAGGGGCTCCGCGTCGTCGACGCGTCGGTGATGCCGACGGTCACGCGGGCGAACACGAACGCGGCGACGATGATGATCGCGGAGAAGGCGGCGGACATGATCCTCGGCAAGGCGCCGCTTCCCGCGGAGGCCGTGGCCGCAGGTTAGTCGGCGACGTTGAGCTCGATCCGCACGCCGTTCGGATCGGTGAGGAAGATCTGGCGCATCGCCGCGTCCGGGACGTCGTTCGTGACCGCCTCGACACCCGCTGCCGCGAGCCTCGCGGCGACGCTCGTCGTAGCCGTCGGCGGCGAAGGCGACGTGGTCGATCGGACGCACCTGTCGGTGCGAGCCCCACGCTCGCGGCGTGACGCCTCGTACGGCGCGCGTTCCGCGACGTGGAGGCACGGCGTGTCGTCGAGATAGAGCCAGTGGCCGGGAAAGGGAAGCGGCGGTCGAGGGCCGGGCTCGAGACCGAGCGCGTCGCGGTAGAACGCGACCGTCGTCTCGAGGTCGTCGGTGAGCACGAGGGCGTGGTCGAGGCGCCGGAGCGTCATCTCAGGGGACGAGCACTGCGCGACCCGTGATCTCGCCCTCGCGGAGGCGGTCGAGGACCTCGTTCACGTCCTCGAGCGGATGCGTCTCGGTGCGGAGCGTGATCTCGCCGCTCCCGTGCAGCTGCAGGAGCTCCCACAGGTCGACCCAGCTGCCGACGAGGTTGCCTGCGATCGCGGTCTCGGTGGCGATCATGTGCACCGACGGCATCGAGATCGTGCCGCCGTAGCCGATCACGGAGTAGATGCCCCGCCGGGCCACCATGCTCATCCCGCCGGCGTGCGTGTCATCGGTGCCGACGAAGTCGAACACGATGTCGGCGCCCTTGCCGCCGGTCAGCTCCCGGACGGCGTCCACGACGTCCGCCTGCTCGCCGAGCACCTCGTCTGCCCCGAGCTCGCGCGCGAGCGCGCGGCGGCGCTCGTCCGTGTCGATCGCGATCACCCTCGATGCTCCGAGCACGCGGACGAGCTGGAGTGCGATGTGGCCCACGCCTCCGACGCCGATCATCGCGACGGTGCTGCCCGGCTCGAGACGTGGCAGCAGCTTCTTCACGGCGTGGTAGGCGGTGATGCCGGCGTCTGCGTGTGGCGCCACTTCGGCCGGCTCGACGCCCTCCGGCAACCGGATCAGGCGAGCGCTCGTCGACGAGGACGTAGTCGGCGAAGCCGCCATCCCGCGTCAGTCCCGTGAACTGGTGCCGGTCGCAGTGCATGTCGAGTCCCCGCCGGCACGACACGCAGAGCCCGCAGCTGTAGGCCGGATAGAGCAGGACGGCATCGCCCACCGCTGCAGTCGTCACGTCGTCGCCGATGGCGTGCACCCAGCCGGCGTTCTCGTGGCCGAGGACGAGCGGTATGCGAACGCCCGCGGGCTCCATCAACCCGTCCATCGCGTGCAGGTCCGTCGCGCAGACGCCCGCGCCTCCGACCTTCACGACGACGCTACGCGAGCCGGTCGGCTCGGGCTCGGGCTTCTCGATCAGCTCGAGCGGCTGGTGGTACTCGCGGAGCAGCGCGGCTCTCATGCCGCGGCAGTGGCAGGAGCCTTGGCGCCGAGGTACGCGCTGCCGTCCGCGTCGAGGTGATCCGCGAGCCGCGTGGCGAGCGCCATGATCGTGAGCGATGGGTTCACGGACATCGTCCGCGGGACGAGCGACGCATCCCCGACGAACAGCCGCTTGACCTCGTGCGACTCGCCGTTCCGGTCGACGACGGAGCGCGCCGGGTCGTCGCCCATCCGGCATGAGCCCTGGACATGCGTGGAGGCGAGCCCCGTCCAGCAGATCTCCCTTGCTCCGGCAGCTTCGAGCACGTCCTTGCTGAACTGGAGCGCCGCGTCCAGGCGGGCGCGCTCCTGCGGCTGGAAGTCGATGTCGAACCGTTCGTTGCCGTTCTCGTCGACGACGACTGCGCACGTGTTGTCGTCGTTCACCATCGCGAGCACGCCGTTCCAGTAGCGGAACTTCCGCATCGCCTCGACGAGTCGCGTGCCCCACAGCGGCCCGTCCTCGTCGCAGAGCGTCGTCGCGAACGCGATCGGGTCCTGGATCGTCGTCGCCTCGATCACGAAGCCGCCGTCCTCGTCGTGTTGGTGTTTCATGCAGTGCGCCGTGATCGGATAGACCATGTGCGCGTCCTGCGGCTCGTCGAAGAGCCCGTAGACGAGGCGGACGGGGTGGAGGCCCAGATTGCGGCCGACGGCCTCGTTCGGGACGCCGGAGCGGAGCAGAAGCTGCGGCGTGTTCAGCGCGCCGGCCGCCACGACGACCACCCCGGCGTTCACCGTGCTGCGCTCTCCGTCGGCGTCGACGATCTCGACGCCCGTTGCCTCGCTCCCCTCGATGAGCACGCGCTCCACCGTCGTGTTCGCCCGCAGCTCGAGCGATCCGAACGCGAGCGCGTCGTGGATGTACGTGTTCATCGTCGACTTCCCCGCGTTCGTCGGGCAACCCTGGAGGCACGAGCCGCAGGACATGCAGTTCGGATCCGTGTACGAGCGGACGGGCTCGAGCTCCGCCCCGAGGGCGCGAAAGCCGGGCTCGAGCGTGTACACGCTCTGCTTCCAGTCCGTCCGTTCCCGGACGCCCAGCCGCTCTTCCACGCGCTCGTAGTAGGGGTCGAGGTCTGCGGCGGCGAACGGCGCGCCCGCCTCGTTCGTGAGACCGGTCGCGGCGTGCCACTTCGCAACGTCGTGCTCGTCGACGCGCAGCGCGACCTTCGTGTTGATCGTGGTCGTGCCGCCGACGCAGCGGCCGGCGAGGAACGCGACCATCCCCTCGTCGCCCGCCGGCGCGAGGCGCAACGGCCACCACATGTCGTACGCGGCCTTCGCCTCCCAGCGCGTGAAGTCGGCCGCCGTCAGGTGTGGGCCGCACTCGAGCAGCAGCACGTCGCGGCCGCGTTGCGCGAGCTCGCCGGCGACGACACCACCACCGGCGCCAGAGCCAACGATGACGACGTCGTACGCGTCCTTCACGCGATCCCCAGGTAGGACCAGTCCTTGGCGAGGCGTGTCGCGAGCGGCGAGTTGAAGTCGATCTCCTTCCACGCGCCGTCGGCGTCGATCCCCGGCGCGACGAAGTCGCTGTAGAAGGCCTCGATCGCCAGCGCGCGCACGAAGCCGAACTCGGGCGTGTTCGCCTGCTCCGCGAGCGCGTCGGAGCCCTGTGCCGCCGCCGGTGCCAGCGCGTCGATCGACGCCAGCGCGCCGTCACGGACCTCGGGCGGCATGCCGGTCAGCAGGGCGTCGATGTAGACGGCCGGACCGACGCGGCCCGACCCGGGCACGATCAGCTCACAGAGCGTGGTGAGCGCCTCTGCCCGCTCCGCGTCGAGGGTCATGAGCGCCACGAGCCGACTCTATCGCTAGCTCGCGGAGAGGACGAGCGTGCCGCCGTCGATGAGATAGGCGGCGCCCGGTCATGAAGCTCGATGCCGGCGACGCGAGCAGCAGCGTGAGCCCCTTGAGCTCCTCCGGATCGGCCATCCGGCCGAGAGGAACGGTCCGCGCCCACATCTCCTCGAGCTCCGGCGTCGGGGTCCTCCGTCACGCCGCCGCCGATCCGCGTGCCCTTGAACGGGCCGGGCAGATGGCGTTCACGAGGATGCCGTGCGGCGCGAGCTCCACTGCCGCCTGTCGCACCATGTTGATGACCGCGGCCTTGCTCGCGACGTACCCGTAGCAGACCACCGGCTCCGGCGCGGATCCCGGCGTTCGAGGACATGACGATGATGCGGCCCGATCCCTGCCGCTTCATCGCAGCGGCGGCGTGCTTCATCGTGAAGAGCACGCCGTTGAGATTGACCCCGAGCACCTTGTCCCAGTCCTGACGCTCCACCGTGCTCAGCTGCTGGCCTCCCTCGACGGCGAACCCGGGCACGGCGGCGATGCCGGCGTTGGCGATGACGACGTCCAGCCCGCCTTCGGCCGCGACGACGTCGTCGATGAGCGCCTTCACGCGGTCCTCGTCGGAGACGTCGACGACGAACGACCGCACGGCGCAGCCGCGCTCGGCGAGCTGGGCCGTCATGCGTTCCAGCCGCTCCGCGTCGACGTCGGCCAGCGTCACGCGCGCGCCGCAGTCGGCGAGCACCTCGGCCATCGCGAACCCGAGCCCGCTGGCGGCGCCGGTGACGACGACGCGCGAGTCGCGGACGTCGAACAGCTGCTCGTGGATGCTCGTCGCGTCAGTCACGCTCATTCCTCCAGTCGCACGACCGCTTTCATCACGTCCTCGGGATGCTCGATCGCGTACGCGATCGCCTCGGGTGCCTGCTCGAGCGAAAACTCGTGCGTCACGAAGCCCGCAAGCTGATTCGTGCTCCGCGCGACGAGGGACACCGCCTCGGCGAACTCGTCTGCGCTGCACGTGCTCGTCCCCAGGACGTCGACCTCTTTGAAGGCGAGCCGTCCGATCCGCAGCGGTGCGTCGGTGTCTCCGAGCCCGACGATGACGACGCGGCCCGCCGAAGCGACGAGCGCGACGGCGGTTTGCGCCACCTCGGCCACCCCTGTCGCCTCGAAGACGACCTCGGGACCGTCCCCTCCGGCCCATTCCCGCGCGGCGGCGACCGGGTCCGAGCCAGGTTCGACGTGGAGGAGGTCTGCGCCGATCGCGCGACCGCGCTCGAGACGGCGGGCCAGCGGGTCGACGAGCAGCACGGACGCGCCGCGATCGATCGCGCACAGCGCGACCGCCTGGCCGATCGGGCCGGCACCGAAGACCACGGCCTTCTCGCCGGCTGCGACGCGACCGCGCGCGACCGCGCGGACGGCGATCGACACCGGCTCGACTCACGGCGGCGCTGACCGCGTCCTGCTCGCCAACGGGGAACGCCTGCCGTGCGGGCAGCAGGAGGCGATCCTGGAGCGCGCCGTCGAGGTGGATCCCGACCAGTCGGAGGTTCACGCACACGTTCCCCCGGCCGATCCGGCACGGGTAGCAGTGCCCGCACGAGGTGTGCGGCCAGATCGCAACGCGCTCGCCGACGCGGAGCGTGGCCGGGCAGTCCGCGCCGATCGCCTCGATCACGCCCGCCGCCTCGTGGCCCTGGATGCGCGGGAAGCGCTCGTCTTCCGCTACGCCGCCCACGTCGCCGAGGTAGTAGTGGATGTCCGACCCGCAGATGCCGACCGCCTCGGGCCGGACGAGCAATTCGCCCGGACCCGGCTCGCCGGGCTCGGGCACGTCGACGACCCGCATCGTGGCCCGGGCTTCCGTGACGGCCGCGCGCACGACTCGCGTCAGGCGTCCGCTGGCGGGCCGGTAGCTACGTCTGCGCCCGTGAGGTAGGCCGAGTGCAGGACGCCCGGTCGGTTCTTGAGATCGTCGGCCGTCCCCTCGTAGCGAAGGCGGCCTCCCTCGAGCACGTACGCGGCTTTCGCAAGTGAGAGCGCGAGATGGGCGAACTGCTCGATCAGGAGCACGCCCACGCCGGAGGCGGCTATCGCCTCGATCGTCGGGACGAGCCGCTTGACGACGACCGGAGCGAGCCCGAGCGACAGCTCGTCGATGAGCACGACGCTCGGGCGGGAGACGAGCGCCTGGGCGAGCACGACCATCTGCTGCTCACCGCCCGACAACAACCTGCCTTGCACGCGCCAGCGCTTCTCGAGCTCGGGGAACAGCTCGAGCGCATAGGCGATGCCGCTCTTCGCATGCGCTCGATCGAGCGAGTACGTGGCGACGCGTAGGTTGTCCTCGACCGTCAGCTGTGGCAGCAGACGCCTGCCTTCGGGGACGACCGCCACCCCGGCGCCGCGAATTCGCTCGGGGCGCCGGCGTGTGAGCTCGCGTTCGCCCAGCAGGACGCGTCCCGCCGTTGGACGGAGCACGCCGGCGACGACGAGCACGAGGGACGACTTGCCGGCTCCGTTCGGGCCGAGCAGCGTCGTCACCTCGCCCGGCGGGACGGCGAGCGACACGTCGTGCACGACCGGGCGGCCCCCACGAGAGACCGAGAGCCCTTCCAGCCGAAGAGTGGGCGCGTCTGTCGCGACCGCAGTCTCCGCCACCGTCACAGCTCCTCCTCGGTGCCGAGATAGGCACGCATGACGTGCTCGTCGCGGAGGACGTCGGCCGTCGGGCCGGACGCAATCAGCTTGCCGAAGTCGAGCACCGCCGTCGTGTCGCAGCACGCCGACACGAGGCTCATGTCGTGGTCGACGAGAATCACGAGCGCCCCGAACTGACCCGGGATCTTGCGGATCAGCTCACCGAGGTGGATGGTCTCCTGGTCGGGAAGGCCGGCTCCCGGCTCGTCGAGCATCACGACGCGAGGGCTGCCGACCAGCGCCCGCGCCACCTCGACGAGGCGTCGCTCGCGCGCTCCGAGCCCTTCCACCTTGGTCTTTGGGGGCACATCGAGCCCGACGAAGTCGATCGCGTTCAGCACATCGGCTCGCCGCGACGCACGCTTCGACCCAGAGTGCTCGTGGATCATCGCGACGTTGTCGTACACCGACAGCGCCTCGATCGCCTGCTCGGTCTGGAACGTCCGCCGAAGCCCCCACCGGGCGCGGCGGAAGTCGGCCATCCTGAGGAGGTCCTCTCCGAAGGCGCGGATCGACCCCGTGGCAGGCTTGACGAAGCCGCTCAACACATTGAAGAACGTCGTCTTGCCGGCGCCGTTCGGCCCGATCAGCCCGGCGGCTCCTTCGGGGAAGACCACCGTCATGTCGTCCAACGGGGTGACGCCGCCGAACTTCACGGTCAGTCCCTCGACCTCGATCACGCTGCCTCGCCTTTCGGGCCGACGAGGCGCCGGATGCCGCGCCCGAGCTTCTTCACATCCTTCGGAACCTGGTCTACGAGCCCCCCCGGTGCGGTCGCCAGCACCTGCAGCACCCCGACGCCGAACAGGAGGAGCAAGAGGTAGTACGAGAGGCCCCAGTCTTCCAGGAGCGCGGGCAGGAGCCTGATCAGGAGGCCGGCTGCGACCGCGCCCCACACGCTGTAGATCCCGCCCATGAGAATCACGGCGAGGAGCACGATCGAGTCCTGCGTCGGGAACTGCAACGGCGTCAGCTGACCGCCGCTGGCGCCCATCAGGCCGCCTGCGACGCCCGTCAGGAAGGCGGCGAACGCGAATGCCCACAGCTTGTACTGCGTGATGTTGACACCGGCTGCGAGCGCGGCCGACTCGCTCTCGCGGATCGAGGCCCACGCCCTCCCGGACTTGCCGGCGATCTGCCACAACGCGAGCACGAACAAGATCGCCGCGACGATCACCGTATAGCGGAAGTAGGCCGTGTCGCTCGTTGCGATTCCCGGTCGGCGAATGTTCGGCCCCGATCCGTACTGGATCACGCCGAGAAAGCCCCCGCCACCGTTCGGAAAGTGGACGACGCTGATCACGAGGGTGATCGCGCCGGCGAACATCAGCGTGATCAGCGCGAGGTGCAACCCCGAGATGCGTAGCGCCGGCAACCCGACCAGCGTCCCGACCACGCCCGTCGCCAGACCTGCGAGGAGGAGCACGATCGGGAAGGGAAGAGACGTCGCGTACAGCAGCCGTGCCCCGGCCCAGGCGCCGACCGCGAGCAGAGCGATCTGACAGAGCGACACCATCCCGACACGCCCGTACAGGAGCCCGGCGCCGAGTGCCACGACGGAGTAGATGGCGACGGCAGTGAGGATCTTGATCCAGTAGACGCCGACCAGCTCGGGCGCCAGGAGGAGGAAGAGCACGAGCAGCGCCGCGATCACGATTACGCGGACGACGGTGCGCCGATCGATGTCTTCCGCCGCCGTTCCAGCGAGGATCGCACGCACTCGGCGCGGGCGGTGGGCCTCGGTCACGTGCCTAGTGCCCCGCCCGCGCGACCGAGACTTCGCGACGTCGTCCGATCAAGAGGAGCGCCACGACTGCGAGCACGAAGGGCGCCATTGAGCGGTATTGCGAGAGCGGCTGCTGCTGTGTGGGCCAGGTTGCGAACGCCGACAGGCACGACTCGACGATGCCGATCACGAGCGCTGCGAACGAGCGTCACCCACAACGACTCCAGACGGGCGATGAGCGCTGCGGCCAGCACCGAGATGACGAAGAACGTCAACTGCACCGCATCGAGCGAGTAGAAGAGGCTCGGCAGCAACAGCCCTACGGTGCCACAGATCAGTCCGGACACGAACCACGCCGATGCCTCGACGCGCCGCACCGGTACGCCGAGGGTTGACGTGATCTCGCGATCGTTTGCGAGCGCCCTCATCGCAGTGCCCAGCTTCGTTACGCGCAGGAACACAGCAGTCCAGGCCGTTACGCCCACGGCGAAGGCCAACGCGATGATCTGCGTCCAGCTCACACGCACGTCGCCGACCTGGTAGCCGAAGTTGTGCCAGTTGTTGCTCGGGAGCGTCAACGACTTCGCCGAGCTGGCCGGCCAGGCCCAGCTCATGATCGCGAGAAAGATCAGGGCCAGACCCAGTGTCGCGCAGGCCTTGACGAGTGGCTCGCGCGCGGCGAACACCGGCCCGAAGACGAGCCCGTACACGAGGCTGGCGACGCCACCGAACAGCACACACACGACGTACGCCAGCCAGTCCGGACACCACGCCGTGTTGTTGATCAACTCCCAGGAGAGGAAGGCGCCCAGAGCCCCGATCGCCCCGTAGGCGAGGTTGAGCACGCCTGTCGTCCGGTAGAGAACGACGATGCCGACACCGGAGACCCCGTACATCGCACCGAGGGCTACGCCCAGCGGGACGTACTGCATGAGATCGTGGAGTGTCGGCATCGAAGACTCCGGGCGCCTTGTGAATCCTCTCTAGTACTCCTCTCTTCCTATGGCTTCTTTCGATCCCACGGGCGCGGCGGGAACGGCGTCCCGCTCGTGAGCCCGAACTTCTTCTCCGCCGCGATGGCGGCCTTGAGTGCGGCTGTCACCGGCGCGAGGCCGATGCAGCCTTCGGCCTGCACCATCTTGCCGTCCTTCGGCATGACGGTGATGCCCGCGTGGCTCGGAACGTGCCCCGGGAGCTTGCCGTAGTACCACGGGCCGCAGAGCAGATCGCTCCTCCAGTTCTTGATCTTGAGGAACGCCGCGTTGGCGGTCTTCGCGGTGATCTTGTTCGGCGGGATCGTGAGCAGGGCCTCGAGTCGCGACCCGTGCGTCGAGGAAGCCGAACTGGCCGAACGTCGACTTGCCCCACTTGTCGACGTACTTGTCGTGGACGGCGCGATAGAGCGTCGCGTCCGGCCCTCTCCCCTGAAGGAGCGTGAGCTCGGCGTTGACGCCGATCTTGCCGTTCCAGAACTTCCCGGCCTCCTTGGCGAAGGTCGTGTCGTTCGACGGCGTCGAAGCGGCCCAGAGCACGTCGTTGGCGATTCCGGCTGCCTCAGCTGCCTTGATCACCTTGAGCGTCTCCGAGGTCGTGGAGTCGAGGATGACTCCTCCACCCTTGCCCGCCAGCTGCACGTACTTCTGTGCCTGCTGCGGGCCCTGGAACGGGGTACGGGTCGTGGATGTCGATGGCCTTCAGGCCCTTCGACTGGAGGTACTTCACCGCGGGCTTGTTCCAGGTACCCGCTGCGTCGACTCCGGTCGGGGAGACGACGACGACCGTTCCCTTGACGCCCTTGCGGACGAGGTACTGGGCCGCGCCGAGCGTGCTGTAGGCGGGGCCGTAGTTGATGGCTGCGTGGTACGGCGTCCCTCCGTAACAGCTGTCGTGGACGCCGTCACCGATGACGTAGAACCCCTTCGACTTGTAGTACGCGGCGTTGACGGCACAGTCGAGGGCGTCGATCGTCCCGGCCAGCGCGACGACCTTCTCCTCCTCGATCAGCTTCTTCGCGAAGGCAGCCACCTGTTCGGGGTTGATCTGCTCCACGTGGACGATGAAGTTGATCGGCCGGCCGTTGAGGCCGCCGTTGTCGTTCACGCAGTCGTAGTAGGCCGCTGCGTTGTCGGTGATCTCGTCCCAGTTGAGCCCCGGTACGACGGTGACGATCGCGCCGATGTTGACCGGCTTGCCCGTCGCCTTCTTGCCCGTGCCGAGACCGCAGACGCTCTTCTTCGGCGACGCCTTGCCGGACCCCACAGGTCCTGCCGACGAGTTGGCGCTGGCCCCTACCGTCAGGGCTACAGCCACGATGATCGCGGCAAGGAGTGCGAATGCAACGCCTAGCCTTCGAACCATCATCCCTCCTCCGTTCGTTGACCTACAGGAAATTAGACCCGGTCGGGACCGGGGTCGAAAGTGCGACGGCGCGGTGCCGTCGGGACCGCCATCTTTCTCCATCGACGCCGTCTATGCAAGACAGCGTTCGAACTAGCGGAACATCGACGAGTCCGCGCTGGCGGCGGCCGGGCTCAAGGGTTGAACTCGAGCGTCGGCGAGACGACGACGTCGAGCAGGAGCGGCTGGTCGCGGGTCTCGAGCGTCGGCACCGTCTCGTCCAGCACGGTCGTGAGATCGTCGTGGCTCGTGATCCGGTGCGCCGTGCAGCCGAAGCCGCGGGCGATCGTCGCGAGCTCCACCTCCGCGAACGCCGGCCACGGGCCGGTGCCGCCGTGGCGCTCCACGAGCCGGTCCATCACCGCGTAGCGCTCGTTCGACAGGACGACGAAGAGGGCGCCGATGCCGTAATGCGCAGCGCTCCAGACGACCGGGACCCCGTACACCGCCGCGCCGTCTCCGACGACCGCCACCACCGGTCGGTGCGGCAACGCCATGCGGACTCCCGCAGCCGCCGGCATCGCGAAGCCGAGGCCGCCCATCGCGGCGCTCAGGTAGCCGAGTGGCTCGCGCGCGCGCAGCCGCTCGTGGATCTCGGGCCGGTCGACGGGCGCCTCCTCGACGACGACAGCATCACGCGGCAGGCGCTCGGCGAGGGCGGCGAGCACATGGCTCGCCGTGAGCGGCTCGCCGTCTGCCGGTGCCACGGGAGAAGGCGGGGGAGAAAGGGGCTCTGGCGCCGCTGTGTCGCGCGCGGGCACGCGGGCGGCGAGTGTCATGGGCCACGGCGGCGGGCGCGGCGAGGACAGCGAGGTCGGCGGGGCTTCGATGCACCTCGTCGGGATCGTCCGACAGCACCGCGATGCGGGTCCCGGGCGCGGTGAAGCGGCCGGGGACGTACGGCGCCTGGCGGAACGCCGCGGCGCCGACGACGAGGATCGCGTCGTACGGCTCGAGCTGTTCGCGGAGCCGCGCCCGCTGGGCGGAGAGGACGCCCGCGGTAGAGCCGGTGGTCCTGCGGGAAACCTGCGCGGCCGCCGAACGACTCCTGGAACACCGGCGACACGAGTCGCTCGGCCAGCTCGCACGAGTCGCCGACCAGGTCTCCGCGTCGTCTGCGCCCGCGCCGACGACGAGCGCCGGTGCCGTCGCACCCTCGAGAAACGTCACGAGCGCCTCGACGGCCTCGGGCGCCGCCGGCGCCCCGCGGAAGATCGGCCCGGTCGCGCCTGCAGGCTCGCGCTCCTCGTCGGCCGGCTCGTCCCAGTCGTCCATCGGCACGATCACGAGCGCCGGGCCGCGCTTCAGCTCGGCGACGTGAAACGCGCGCTCGACCGCGGCCGGGACGTCCTGCGCCCTCGCGGGCTGCTCGACGCCGACCGGATACTCGCCTGCGAGCCCGGAGAGCCGCCCGGCGAGAAACGGCTCGTACGCGAGATGGCGGCGGTCCTGCTGCCCGACGAGGACGACGAGCGGAGACCGGTTCACCCGTGCGGTCGCCAGGCCGCTGACCGCGGTGCCGAGGCCGGCCGTCGTATGGAGCAGGACGAGCGCAGGCTCGTCTCGCGCGATGGCGAACCCGCTCGCCAGCCCGACGACGGAGCCCTCGTGGAGCCCGAGGACGAACCGGATGTCGTCAGGCAGGTCGGCGAGGAACGGAACCTCGGTCGACCCGGGGTTCGCGAACATCGTCGTCAGCCCGCGGCGCCGGAGGACGTCGAACGTCGCCTCGCGGACTGACGTGCCCACTAGTCGCCCCAGACGTCCTGCGCGATCTCGACCACGAGGCGGAGCTTCGCCGCCTGCTGCTCGACCGTCAGATCGTTGCCCTCCACGGTGGACGAGAAGCCGCACTGGGGCGAAAGACAGAGCTGATCGATGTCGACGTGGCGTGCCGCCTCCTCGATCCGGCGTTTCACCGCGTCTCCGTCCTCGAGCTCTCCTCGCTTCGTCGTGATCAGCCCGAGGACGACCACCTTCCCCTTGGGCAGGAAGCGCAGGGGCTCGAAGCCGCCCGAGCGCTCGTCGTCCCACTCGAGGAAGTAGCCGTCGACCTCGAGCTCGTTGAAGAGGGCCTCGGCGACGAAGTCGTAGCCGCCCGACGACACCCACAACGAGCGGAAGTTCCCGCGGCAGAGGTGCGTCGCCACCGCCATGCCCTCCGGCCGGTCGGCGAGCGCCTCGTTCATGTGTCGGATGTACTCGACGTGCTGGCGGTCGGGATCGCCGCCGATCGACTCGACGTACTGCGCGCTGCTGCGGGTCGTTGAGATACGCGAGGCTCGTGTCGTCCAGCTGGAGGTACGTGCAGCCGAGCTCGCCGAGCTGGCGCACCTCCTCGCGGTAGGCGGCCGTGAGGTCCGCCCAGAAGGCGCCGAGATCGGGGTAGATCTCCGGATCGATCGCGGCCCGTCCGCCGCGGTAGTGGACCATGCTCGGGGACGGGATGGTGAGCTTCGGCACCGCGCTGCTCGCCGCGTCTCGCAGGAAGGCAAAGTCGTCGGCGAAGATCGCCTTCTCGATCCCGAGCTTGCCGTCCACGTGCATGCCCGAGAACACGGCTTCCAGATCGCCCTCGTGGCCGTGGAACTCGATGGTCAGGCGCTCTTCGGGGACGCGAGTGACGCCGCCGAGCTGGTAGATGAAGTCCATGTGCCAGGAGGCGCGGCGGAATTCCCCGTCGGACACCGCCGCCGAACCCGATGTCCTCCTGCATCCGCACCGCCTCGCGGATCGCCTCGTCCTCGATGGCACGCAGCTCGGCGTCGTCGATGCGGCCCGCCTCGTGGTCGCTGCGCGCCTGATGGAGCGCGGGTGGCCGCAGCAGGCTGCCGACGTGGTCGGCCCGGAACGGTGGTGTCGTGCGCGGCGCCATGCGCGACGGTGTATAGCACGCGGGCTCCTCGACGCCCGTCGGCCAGGTGACATGATCACGCCGTGACCGACCCGGCCGATCTCGGCGTCGTCGACGCGTCCGTCGCGCTCCGGAAACGGTCTCTTTCGTCGCGCGAGCTCGTCGAGGCATGTCTGGCACGCATCCGCGAACGGGACGGCGCGCACAGCCGCAGATGGCGACCCCGAGTCGATCAACGCCTGGGTACGCGTGTACGAGGAGGACGCGCTCGACGCGGCGGATCGCGCCGACGAACGGCTCACGCGCGGAGATGCGCCGCGCCTCTGCGGCATCCCGATCGGGCTCAAGGACCTCTACGCGGTGGCGGGCAAGCCGCTGACCGCTTCGAGCACATTGCTCTACGAGGTGCCCGAGCGCGACTGCGACGTCTGGGCCCGGCTCGCTGCCGAGGGGATGGTCCTGCTCGGTCATGTCCACACCCACGAGTTCGCCTGCGGCGGCACGACCGACCAGGTCGGCAACCCCTGGGCGCTCGAGCGGTCGGCCGGGGGCTCCGGCGGCGGTTCGAGCGCGGCGCTCGCGTCCGGTCAGGTGGCCGCGGCGACCGGCACCGACACGGCCGGATCGCTCCGTATCCCCTCTGCGGAATGCGGGACGTCGACGATCAAGCCCACGCGGGGGCTCGTCTCGATGCGGGGGATCGTCCCGCTGGCGTGGACGTTCGACCACCCCGGACCGATGACGCGCACGGTGGTCGACTCGGAGCTCTTGCTCGAGGGGATGTCGGGTCTGGCCGCGCCCGCCTCGCGCCGCCCGCTCCGCCGCTACGCCGTTTCTCCGCGAGTCTCCGTGCTCGAGCCGGACGTCGCCGACGGGTTCGACCGAGCGCTTGCGGCGCTTCCGGGCGAGCGCGTCGAGCCGCCTCTTCCGACCGCACGGCTCGACGTCCTCGTGGACTTCTTCGATCTCGTGCTCACAGAGATGCTCGTCTACCACCGGCGCTTCGACGACCGGCGCGATGCGTATCGCCCGTCGAATCGGGGGCGGCTCGAGCACGCCGAGCGGCGGGCGATGACGGCCGAGGAGTACATCGCCTTGCAGGTCGGCCGCACCGACGACACGAACGCCTGGTGCGACTGGCTTGCTGAGCACCGGATCGACGCGATCGTCGAGCCGACGATCCCGATCGTCGCGCCTCTCCGAGGCAGCGGATACGACGAAGTGTTCGGCGACGTCGAAGACCTCTCCCTCACGCACTACTGGGACTGGACCGGCTTTCCGGTCGTCTCCCTCCCGTCCGGCGTAGGGAGTCACAGCGGTCTCCCGGTGAGCGTCTCCCTCATCGGTGCTCCGGGCGCCGACTGGGACCTCCTCGCCTGGGGCGCCGAGCTCCAGGCCGAGCTGGGTACGGTGTCGCCGTGATCGACCTCGCGACCGTCTCCGCCATCGACGTCCACGTGCACACGGAGCTCTCTCGCGACGGGCACGACCCGATGCCGAAGGAGCTCCGCGCCGCCGCGAGCGCGTACTTCGGGAGCGACGAGCCCTTGCCGACCGTCGACGATGTCGCCGCGTACTACCGCGAGCGCGGGATCGCCGCGGTCGTCTTCACCGTCGACTGGGAGTCGAGGAGTGGCATCGCGCCGATCCCGAACGAGGAGATCGCGGAGGCGGCCGCGGCGAACCCCGACGTGCTGATCCCGTTCGCGAGCGTCGACCCGGCGCGCCCCGACGCTGTCGCGCGTGCGCGACGACTGATCGACGAGCACGGCGTCAAGGGATTCAAGTTCCACCCCAACCTCCAGGCGTTCTTCCCGAACGACCGCGCGGCGTATCCGCTGTACGAGGTGATCGCGGAGGCAGGCCTGCCGGCGCTCTTCCACTCGGGGCACAGCGGCATCGGCACCGGCCTGAAGGGCGGCGGCGGCTTCCTCCTCAAGTACTCGAACCCGATGTGCCTCGACGACGTGGCCGCGGACTTCCCGGAGCTCGAGATCGTGCTCGCGCATCCGTCGTTCCCGTGGCAGGACGAGGCGATCTCCGTCTGCCTGCACAAGGCGAATGTCTGGATCGACCTCTCGGGCTGGTCGCCGAAGTACTTCCCCCCGCAGCTCATCCAGTACGCGAACACCCAGCTGAAGACGCGGGTGCTCTTCGGATCGGACTATCCGCTCATCACCCCGGATCGCTGGCTCGCCGACTTCGAGCAGGCGCCGTTCAAGGACGAGGTACGGCCGCTCGTCCTGAAGGAGAACGCCGCCCGCCTGCTGGGGCTCGGCTAGACGGCTTCTAGTATGGGCGCGAGGGCCGGTAGCTCAGTCGGTAGAGCAGGGGACTTTTAATCCCAAGGTCGCTGGTTCGATCCCAGCCCGGCCCACCTCGCTCGCCTGGCCGCGTCCGCGGAGCGGGCGGGCGCCGGCGGCGCTCGCTCGCGCCCGTCCGCTCGGCGGCCTGTGCCTTGCCAGCGACCGCCGCGCGCGGGCCGCGCCGCCAGAGGGGCTGGGGCGACACTCCAGACGGCCGAGGAGCCTCACCCGGCCCGGTCGCTAGTGAATCAGCGTGTCGTCGTCATGCTCGTGCTCCTTGCGCCACTCCGCCTGGTAGCGCTCCGACTCTTCGAACTCCTGCTCAGTTCTCAGGCGGTCGGCGTCGGTCTCGCCGACCGGATGCTCGCCGGCGTTGTTCGACCTCCGCATGGTGGCGAACGCCAGCACGAGAAGTGGAATGGCTATGGCCGCAAGGATCACGACGGGGAGCACGAGCGATGACGGTACCCGATGGCGCTGCGCGCTGGTTCGACCCTAGCCCAGCCCGCTCGCGCCGCTGGCTGCGCTCCACTCGGCGCCCGCGGATCTGTGCTTAAGTTCACAAAGGAAATACCGAGTCAGTCGCGCTGAACGGCATGGGATTTCGCCGTCGAGCCGCCAGCTTCTTCTTCCTCGGAGACCAAGGTCTTTACGTGAGGGAGGGGAAGCGAGTGCCACCAACGTTCAACGCCATGACTGTCGCGCAGGTCTTCGCTCAGACTGCACGAGAAGGATCCGTGCAGCGGGGCAAGCCGCTCTACGCCGGCCGCACCTGGACACAGGTGCACGACGAGATGATCGATAGTGGAGCTCGAGTCGTCGGGGACCTACCCCGCGCTCGCGTTCGAGCGTTACGCGCCGCGACCGAAGCCCAGGCGGCGGGCGTGAAGGCACGTACGAAGTCTGTTAGTAGGGCGTGCCACGCCGGTACCCTCGGCAGGTGCCGCAGCGCTCCGACATCCGCAACGTCGCCATCGTCGCCCACGTCGATCACGGCAAGACGACGCTCGTCGATGCGCTGCTCTGGCAGTCCGGGGCGTTTCGCGCGAACCAGGATGTCGCCGAGCGGATCCTCGATACCGGTGAGCTCGAGCGCGAGAAGGGGATCACGATCCTCGCCAAGAACACCGCCGTCCGCCACGGGGCGGTGAAGATCAACATCGTCGACACGCCCGGCCACGCCGACTTCGGCGGCGAGGTGGAGCGCGGGCTGACGATGGTCGACGGTGTCCTGCTCCTCGTCGACGCGAGCGAAGGCCCGCTGCCGCAGACCCGCTTCGTGCTTCGCAAGGCGCTCGAGGCGCGACTCCCGGTCGTGCTCGTCGTGAACAAGGTCGACCGGCCGGACGCGCGGATCGCGGAGGTCGTCGACGAGGTCTACGCGCTGTTCCTCGACCTCGACGCGGACGAGAGCCAGATCGAGTTTCCCGATCGTCTACTGCAACGCCAGGGCCGGTCGCGCCTCCTTGGAGCCCGACCCGGACGGCCTCGGCCCCGACCTCACGCCGCTGCTCGAGCTGATCCTCGAATACATCCCGGCGCCCGTGTACGAGGAAGGGCACCCGCTGCAGGCACTCGTGACGAACCTCGACGCCTCGCCGTACGTCGGCCGGCTGGCTCTCTGCCGGGTGCAGCAGGGGACGATTCGGCGCGCCCAGGACGTGGCGTGGTGTCGCACGGACGGGACGATCTCGCGCGCGAAGGTGAACGAGCTGTACGTCAGCGAGGCGCTCGACCGCGTCGACGCCGAGGAAGCCGGGCCAGGTGACCTGATCGCGGTGGCCGGCATTCCCGAGGTGATGATCGGGGAGACCCTCGCGGACCCTCTCGACCCGCGGCCGCTGCCGGTGATCTCCGTCGACGAGCCGTCGCTGTCGATGACCGTCGGCATCAACACGGCTCCGCTCGCCGGGCTCGACGGCGACAAGGTCACGGCGAGACAGGTCGAGAGTCGGCTCGAGGCGGAGCTCGTCGGCAACGTCTCCCTGCGCGTTCTCCCTACGGAGCGGCCCGAGGTGTGGGAGGTGCAGGGCCGCGGAGAGCTCCAGCTCGCCGTGCTCGTCGAGCAGATGCGACGCGAAGGGTTCGAGCTCACGGTGGGGAAGCCGCAGGTCGTGACCCGCATCGTCGACGGAGAAGTGCACGAGCCGATGGAGCGTGTGTCCGTGGACGTGCCCGAGGAGTACCTCGGCGTCGTCACGCAGCTCTTCGCTCTTCGCAAGGCGCGCACCGAGGCGCTCGTCAACCACGGCACGGGCTGGGTGCGCATGGATGTCGTCGTTCCCGCCCGCGGTCTGATCGGGTTTCGCACCGAGTTCCTCACAGAGACACGTGGCACGGGCATCCTCCATCACGTCTTCGAGCGGTTCGAGCCGTGGCACGGCGAGCTCCGAACGAGACCGACCGGCAGCCTCGTCGCCGACCGCGCGGGAAGACGACCGCCTTCGCGCTGTTCAATCTTCAGGAGCGCGGCTCGATGCTCGTCGGACCCGGCGCCGACGTCTATGAGGGGATGATCGTCGGCGAGAACGCCCGCGCCGACGACCTCGACGTCAATGCGACGAAGGAGAAGAAGCTCACGAACATGCGCTCGTCCAACGCCGATGAGCTCGTTCGCCTGATCCCGGCGCGCGTTCTCTCGCTCGACCAGGCGCTCGAGCTGATCCGGGAGGACGAATGCGTGGAAGTGACGCCGCAGAACGTGCGCCTGCGCAAGGTCGAGCTGTCCGGGCAGCGGCGACAGACGGCCGCGAGCCGCAGGGCGCGCGGGTTGGCGGTCGTCTGATGGGCGAGCAGCTGACGCGCGAGCAGCACGCTCGCCTTGCCGCCGAGCTCGCGGAGCTCGAGGGCCCGAAGCGCCGGGAGATGGTGGAGGCGATCAGCGCCGCTCGCGCTCACGGCGACCTGTCGGAGAACTTCGAGTATCACGCAGCGAAGAACGAGCAGGGCCTGCTCGAGCGTCGAATCGCGATCCTCCGCGACCGCTTCGATCACGCCGAGATCGTCGAGGACGGCGCTGCGCACATCGTCTCTGCCGGATCGCACGTCGTCGTCGAGGACGAGACCGGCGCACGGATCGACGTCGAGCTGTCCGCGCTCGGGGGCGCCGGCACGATCTCGCCGTCGTCGCCGCTCGGCTCGGCCGTTCTCGGCAAGGGGGTCGGCGATGCCGTTGACGTCACGGCGCCGAGCGGCTCCTGGCGGGCCACGATCGTCGAGATCCGCGCCGCGCCGGGCGCGTGATCTTCCGTCGCCGACGGCGCTTCGACGAGCTCATCCGCACACAGCTCGACCTCTTCGCCGAGGACGAGGCCGATCTGCTCGCCGAGGCCGTGGAGGCAGACACAGCCCAAAGCCAGGCCGG
Source organism: uncultured Actinomycetes bacterium (assembly GCA_963724675.1). GTDB lineage: Bacteria > Actinomycetota > Thermoleophilia > Gaiellales > Gaiellaceae > PALSA-612. The sequence goes on from CAVRVP010000006.1 coordinate 216,010, forward strand.
ACGCGACGAGGCGGAGGAGCTGTACGGCGACTACCAGCTCGTCGTCGACGCCATCGGAGACAAGCTGCTCGATCTCCGCGAGACGTATGCGGCCACGCTCGCCGAAGACGCGGCAGACGAGTACCGCCACGCGTTTACGCGTGCTGCAAGGAAGCAGTTCGGCACGTACGCGACGCTGCTCGAAGAGTGACTCGCCGGCTCAGGCGGTCGTGCGGAGGTCGATCTCGAGCTCGACCGGCAGGTCGAGCGAGGCCGACACGAGGCACGTTGCCTCTGCCTTCTCGGCGAGGTCACGCGCCAGACCCTTCGTCCGCCCCGTCCACCTCGAGCTCCATTCGCAGCACGAGGCGCGTGAAGCCGAAGCGGCCGTCCGGACGCCTGCCGGCGATGCCGTCTCCGCCGACGCGCAGCCCGCTGTAGCGGACACCGGCCCGCTCGGCCAGGCCGGTGAACGTGACGGCGAGGCACGACGCGGCTGCGCCGACGAAGAAGTCCTCGGGGCTCCACGTCGTCGGGTCGGTGCCGCGAAACTCCGGCGGCGGCGTGATCTCGATCGGCTCCTTGCCGGCCACCCTGGCCGCGACGCGCCGTCCACCGATCCATTCGATGTCGACCGGGAAGTGGAACTCCTTGCTGCGAACCGCTCCCGTCGGTTGCGCGACAGCTGCCATACGCGCATGGTGGCTCACGCCTTGCGGCCGCGCATCGGCGGCTCTGCTGACGCCGTTTGCGGAGATCTACGCGCTTGAACTGGCCCACGGGAGCCGGCTCGGACTACCCTTTGGGACGTGCGTAGTCGCATCGTCCTTCGTCGCAGCTGCTCGCGCTCGCCGCGCTGCTCGTCACGCCGGCGGCCGATCGCGCTCGACCCGGGCTGGAGCAGCTTTCCCCCGGACCAGGTGGTCGAGGCGACGTCCTCCGTCGGGCGCGGTCGTCACGTGGACCAATCCGACCACAGTCGACGACACGTTGAATGTCAACTGCGACGCCGGAGTCGGGCACGACATTCGCCATCACGACGACGACGGTCACGTGCACCGCGACGGACCCGACTTCGTTGTGACTGACTTCTCCGACAGCTTCACGTCACGGTCGAGGACACGACGCCGCCGAGCGTGAGCGTCCCGTCCGACATCACGGCGGAGGCGACCGGACCCGGCGGAGCGTCTGTCGCTTCTCGGCCTCGGCGACGGACATCGTCGACGGCTCGGTCTCCACGAACTGCTCACCCTCGTCCGGCAGCACGTTCTCGCTGGGGACGACGACGGTGACGTGCACGGCGACCGATAGCCACAGCAACACAGGGTCGACACGTTCGGCGTGACAGTCCAGGACACGGCGCCGCCGTCGATCACGGTGCCGGCCAACATCACGACCCCCGCCACCGGCCCGGGCGGGGCGGCCGTCTCGTTCTCGGCGTCCGCGACGGACCTCGTCGATCACGAGCGTGAGCGTCGCGTGCGCCCCACCGTCGGGCAGCACGTTCCCCTGGGCACGACCACCGTCACGTGCGTCGCGACCGACGACTCGGGGAACTCGGACGGCGACTCTTTCACGGTGACGGTGCAGGACACGACCGCGCCCACGCTGACCGTGCCCGCAGACATCACGACCGAGGCGACTGGGCCAGGCGGAGCCGCAGTCGGCTTCACAGCGACCGCTTCCGATCTCGTCGACCCGACGCCGACCGTCTCGTGCTCGCCGCCTTCGGGCAGCACGTTCCCGATCACCACGACCACCGTCAGCTGCACGGCCTCGGACGACTCGGGCAACCAGAGCGCGCCGAAGACGTTCACCGTCACCGTTCGTGACACCACCGCGCCGTCCGTCTCCGTCCCGCCGGACATCGCGACCGAGGCGATCGGGCCGAATGGAGCGCCCGTGTCGTTCTCCGCCTCGGCGACGGACATCGTGAGCGGGAACATCACGCCCGCTTGCGTCCCGGATTCCGGCTCGGTCTTTCCGATCACGGTGACGACCGTCACGTGCACCGCGACCGACGGAACAGCGAACTAGCGCCAACGCGAAGTTCAAGGTGACGGTCCGCGATACGACGGCGCCGGTCTTCAGCCAGGTGCCGCTCGGGGTCACGGCGGAAGCCGACGGCCCGGGAGGCACGCGTGTGACGTACGTGCTCGCCGAGCGCGGTCGATCTCGTCAGCGGCCCCGTGCTCGTGGCCTGCCTGCCCGGCTCCGGAGCGCTCTTCCCGCTCGGCTCGTCGACCGTCACCTGCACCGCGAGGGATGCTCCGGGGAACGTCAGCACCGCATCGTTCCCGGTGAAGGTGGTGGACACGACGAAGCCTGCCCTCAACGTGCCGCAGGACCAGTCGGTGTCATCGAGCGGCGGGCAAACCGTGTCTCGGAGCGATCCCGCGGTGTCGACGTTCCTCGCGACGGCAAATGCGCGAGACCTGATCGACGGCCCGGTTCCCGTGACGAACAACGCACCCGAGGTGCTGCCGCTGGGGACGACGCGGATCACGTTCTCGGCGACGGATCGCGCCGGCAACACGGCCCAGGCGCAGTCCGACCTGACCGTCGTCACGACGCCCGTGGCCCCGCAGGTTCAGGACACGACGCCTCCCAAGGACGTCACCCAGCTCAAGGCCAAGGCGGGCGACCGCACCGTTCTGCTCACGTGGGTGCCGCCGAAGACGGACTTCCACCACGTCACCATCAGTCGTAGCCCCGGCAGGAGCGCGGCTCCCACAACGGTCGTCTTCAAGGGATCAGGGACGCAGCTGAAGGACACGAAGCTGGCGAACGGCACCGAGTACCGCTATGTCGCCGTGGCCTTCGACAAGGCGGGCAACTCTTCGCTGGGCGCGATCGTGCGCGCTGTTCCGAAGCGTGCTCTCCTCTACTCGCCCGCGGACGGTCTCGCAGTGACGAAGCCGCCGACGCTCAAGTGGGTCCGCGTCGCAGGCGCGTCGTACTACAACGTGCAGCTGTACCGCGGACGATCGGCCGTTCCGCGCGCGAAGATCTTCACGGCCTGGCCCACCAAGCCGCAGATCGCGCTCACGCGAGCGTGGAAGTTCAACGGCAAGGCTCAGCGCCTGACGCCCGGCACGTACGTGTGGTTGGCGTGGCCTGGCCTCGGGCCGAAGTCGGCGAATCGCTACGGCCCGGTGATCGGGCAGAGCACGTTCGTCGTCAAGGCCTCACCCTAGGCCGAACATCACGTAGATCAGCACCCTCGATGATCAGCACCATCGCGCCGCAGATGGCGACCTCGGCGCGGACGTTCTGCCAGCCGTCCGCGATGCGATACGGAACGAATTCGAAGTTCAGCGGCACGAGCGCGGCGATGATCAGCAGGAACGGGAGCGCGTAGAGCAGGACGGCGAGCCGCTGCCACGTCTCGGACCGGCCCGCGACGGTCGCAATGCTGGTCGCGGCGGGCGTGACGGTCGAAGTGGCAGTGCCGCCTCGTACGGACGCGGGGCGGACGCGTCGGCGCGGGCACCCGCGTCGTCTCCTTCTTCGCCGCCTCCTTCTTCTTCGCCACCTTCACCTTTGCCTTCTGCCTTCGCCTTCGTGACTGTCTTCGACGCAGCCGGAGGTGGAGGCGGCGGCGGGGGCTCCGGCGCAGGAGATGGAGGCGGTGGACTCGGCGGTGGCGGAGGTGGAGGAGGTGGTGGCGCCGGCGGGGGAGATGGCGGCGGGCTTCGGGGCCGGCGGTGGCGGCGGGACCGGAGCGGGATCCGGCGCCGGTGCGGACGGCGGCGCAGGGGACGGAGCCGGCTCGGCGCTTGCGGCGAGCGCCTGCCCCGTGGCGAGCGAGAAGCATGCCGCAAGCACGCTCAGCGGCACGAGCCACGCCCTCAGCGCCTGTGGTCGCACCATCGCTCCTCCATTGTGACTGAAACGGGCATTTTGACCGAAGCGGAAAGGTGGCAGCAGAGACGCCGAGGGGGCCGCGTTGCGGCCCCCTCGTTGCGCCTATCCGATCGGGACTTAGCCGACGGTGAACGAGCCCTTGAGCTTCGGGTTCGTGTCGGAGAAGAACCGGTACTTGCCCTTTCGAAGGTTGACCGTCCAGGTGATCTTGCCGGACTTCTTCACGTCCGTCTTCTTGTTCACCTGAGGACCGACGAGGTGGAAGTTCTGCTTCGTCGACCGGTCGGAGATCGCGAACGTGTCCACGCCGGCTGACAGGACCTTCACAGGGGCCTTGTCGAGCTTCAGCGAGATCGTCGTCGCCCCGATGTCGCCCTTGAGGATGACGCCGCTCGAGATCGTGCCCGGCACGAGCTGCGTCAGGTCCGGCATGCGCGTGATGGCGCCGAACTTCAGGGCATAGCGCGCGAGCTGGAGCAGCTTCTTGCGGTCGAGCACCGGGCTCCAGGTGGGGAGCCGGATGTCCCGAGTCGCAGCCGGGAGCAACGCGCGGATCTCGTCCGGATGACCCTGGGCGTAGATGAGCGACTCGTTGATCGCCAGCCGGAACTGCCTCGCGAGCGCCGGGTTCGCCTTCGACCACGAGGTGCGTGCCACGTACACCCCGTTCGGGAGGAACGGCATGATCGCCGGGCCTGGGGCCATCGCGATCCGCGCTCCGTCCTGGTTCAGCGCCTGCGACATGAACGGCTCGGGCATGTGCGCGGCGTCCACCTGTCCGTTGGCCAGCGCCGTGCGCATCGCCGGGAACGGGATGACGACGAGCTTGACCGAGTTGCGCGTCGAGGCCGAGCTTGTCGAGGGCACCCCTGATCACGACCTCGCCGACGCCCTTGAGGGCGTTGACGGCGATCGTCTTGCCGACGAGGTCCGCCGGAGTGCGGATCGAGCTCGAGCCCTTGACCATGACGTTCTGCCAGTTGTCCGCGACGGACGTTCCCTCGACCTCGCTGGCGGCCGACGTGACGATGCCGATGCCCGACGTGTCGGCGATGAAGGCCGGCACCCAACCGATGTACCCGATGTCGCCGTTGTTGTTGGCGAGCGCGAGCACGATGTCGTTACCACTCTGGAGCACGACCTTCTTGACCTCGATCCCGTGCTTCTCGAAGATCCCCTTGCTGATCCCGAGATCGAGCGGGAGGCCATTCGCGATCGGAAGCGTGTCGACGGTGACCGTCGTCAACTCGGCCCGACCCGACGCGCCTACTGACGAGCCGATGAGCACTGTCATCGCCGCAAGCACACTGGCGAGCATGACGATGGTTACCACCGTCACCCGCCGACGAGCCTTGCGTATTGGCATTACGACCTCCTGTTTCGGATGGCTCTCATCGATGCAGAGCCACGATTATCGCTCGCGCTGGTGCGCGGCGCCACTTTCTAGCCGTCCACAGAGTGGCCGGCGGACGCGGATGCCTGGTCGCGCTTGATCAGGCGGTAGACGCGGGTGCGCAGGTGCGCGAACTCGGGCCGCTCCTTCGTGGCGATCTGATCGCGTTCCGGCCCGAGATCGACCGGGATCACCTCCTTCACCTCCGTCGGCGCGTGGGTGAGGACGATGATCCGGTCGGCGAGGTACACGGACTCGTCGATGTCGTGCGTCACGAAGAGGATCGTCACGCCGTAGTCCTTCTTCACCTTCAGGACGAGGTCTTCGAGATCGTCGCGGGTCTGCGCGTCGACGGACGCGAACGGCTCGTCCATCAGGAGGATCGACGGCTGGTACGCGAGGGCGCGGGCGATCGCCACGCGCTGCTGCATCCCTCCGGACAGCTGCCACGGGTAGTGATCGACGAAGCCGGTCAGCCCGACCTCGTCCAGTGCTGCGCCGACGAGGCGCCTGCGGTCGTCCTTCGCGAGATTCTTGTGCCGGAGGGGCATCGCCACGTTGTTTCTCACCGACATCCACGGAAAGAGCGATCGGCTGTACTCCTGAAAGACGAGGGCCATCGCATCCGGGGGCTCCGTGACCGGTGTTCCCTTGAGGATGACCTCGCCGCGCGTGGCGGGGAGGAGCCCCGCGATGCACTTGAGGAGCGTCGTCTTGCCGCAGCCGGACGGGCCGACGACACAGACGAACTCGCCCTCCTCGACCGTGAATGACACGTTGGCGATCGCATGGGTGACCCGCTCCTCGCCGACGCCGTAGGTCTTGCCCAGGTCCTTGATCTCGAGCATCAGATCCTCACCGTCATTGCGGCGTCGCCGCTCTCCAGCCGCGATGCCAGGCCAGCGCCCGTTTCTCGACGATGCCGAACAGGAGATTCAGGGTGTAGCCGAGCACGCCGATCAGGAGGATCGCCGCCCACATCGGGCCGAGCTGGAAGGTGTTCTTCGAGATGAGGAGCACGTAGCCCACGCCGTTCGAGCTCGACCAGTACTCCGTCAGCACCATGATGATCACCGCGAGCGAGAGGCTCGTCCGCGCGCCGGCGAAGATCTGGGGCAGCGCGGCGGGGAACACGACGCGTCGCACCGTGTCGCGCCAGGGGATCCCGTACGAGCGCGCGGTCTCCATCAGCGTCGGCTCGATGCCGCGGACCCCGTCGATCGTGTTCAGGAGCACCGGGAAGAGGCAGAAGAAGGCGATGAACGACACCTTTTGCGTGTTCCCGATCGAGTGGAGGAGCACGATCGAGATCGGGATCAGGGCCGGCGGAGGCATCGCGCGCCAGTACTCGATGTGAGGCATCGCCCAGAGCCGCCCCCAGCGAGACAGGCCGAGCGGGATTCCGAGCACGACGCCTGCGACCACGGCGATGCCGAAGCCGAGCGCGACGCGCTCGAGGCTCGGCACGACGTGCGTTCCGAACTGCGAGAAGAGCCAGAGGTTCTGGAACTCGACGAGGATCGTCGAGAGCCTCGGGAACTTCGGGTCGTTCGCCGTCGCCGTCCAGAGCTGCCAGGCGACGAGGATCGCGATCGGAACGGCGATCTCCGCTCCGAGCTTCGCGAACCGTTGCGTGCGCGCGCTCACAGAACCGTCGTCCGCTGGGAGGGATGCCAGCGCAGGACGCGGCGCTCGAGCGCAACCATCGCGTAGTGGATGCCGACGCCGAGGAAGCCGGTGGCCAGCGCGAGCGCGTACACCTGGTTCGTGAGGCCGTACGCCTCGGCGAAGTTCAGCTTCTGCCCGAGCCCCGGGGTGCCCATGAAGAGCTCGGCGGTGAACGCGAGGATCAGGGCGACGGTCGACGAGATGCGGAGCCCGGTCATGATGTACGGCACCGCGCTCGGCAGCGTGATCTTCACCAGGCGTTCCCAGCCCGGAACCTTGAACGACCGCGCGGTGTCGACAGCGATCGGATCGGTGTCGTGCACGCCGTACATCGTCTGGACGAGCAGCGGCCAGAAGGCGCCGAACGTGGCAAGGAAGATCTCGCTGTTCAGGTTCGTCCCGAGGGTCAGGAAGAGGAGCGGGATGAGTGCCGCGGACGGAATCGGGCGAAGGAACTCGATCGGAACCCGCAACGCACGTGCGAGAAAGTCGCTCGAGCCGAGAACGATGCCGAGCGGGATCGCGAGCAGCGCGGCCAGTCCGAGGCCGATCGCCCAACCGCGCACCGTCTGCGCGAACGCGATCCAGAAGTCGCTCGTCTTCAGCATGGACCCGAGCTCGCCGAAGCTCGAGCTCATCGCCGGCAGGTCGCGCTCGGCAATGAGGCCGCCTCGCGAGATCAGCTCCCACACGACAAGTGCCGCGACGATCGAGAGGACGGGAACGAGCACGACCCCGACGCCCGTCGATCGCGAACGGGTCTGCGTTGGCTGCCCGCGACCGACCGGGTCGGCCGCCGCCGCGACGTCGCCAGAAGGCGGCATCCGCGAGGTATACACGCTGGGCTAGGGGTTTCGCTGGCCGAACGCCGAGAGAGCGTCGAGCAGCGCAGACAGCGTCATGCCGCGCTCTGTCAAGCGGTACTCCGTCCGCGGCGGGCGTGAGTCGACGACCGTCCGCTCGAGCACGCCGGCAGCCTCGAGCTCGTCGAGCCGCGTCGAGAGCGTCGTCGGCGGCACTGCCCCGAGCACCTGGCGGAACTCGTTGAACCGTGATGCGCCCGACCGCGACGCGTAGACGATGGCGAGCGCATACCGCCGTCCCAGGAGATCCGCCCCGCGGCGGACCTCCTCGGGAAGCGGCTCGCAGCGGCGGCAGCGCATCGCAGGCGCCTACGCTGCCGCGGCGTGCGTCTCGGCGAGGCCGACCGGCTCGAGCGCGAGCTCGAGCACCTCGCCGATCGACATCACCGGATGGAAGGCGATCGCCTCTCGCACGTCCTCGGGCACGTCGTCGAGATCGGCGCGGTTTCGCTCCGGGATGATGACGTCGGTGATGCCCGCCGCGTGCGCGGCCAGCACCTTCTGCTTGAGGCCGCCGATCGGCAGAACGCGCCCCTGGAGCGTGATCTCGCCCGTCATGCCGACGGTGTGCTTCACGGGTCGCCCGGTGAGGAGCGACGCGAGCGCGGTCGTCATCGTGATCCCGGCGCTCGGGCCGTCCTTCGGGATCGCACCCGCAGGCACGTGGACGTGGAACGTGCTGCCGTCGAATTGCTCCTCGACGATGCCGAGCTCGCTCGCGTGTGCGCGCACCCACGAGAGCGCGATGCGCGCCGACTCCTTCATCACGTCGCCGAGCTGGCCGGTGAGGACGAGCGGCTCGCTACCGGACATCGACGTCGCTTCGACGAAGAGAACGTCGCCGCCCGTGCCCGTGACCGCGAGGCCTGTGGCCACACCGGGCACGGCCGTTCGCTCGGCCGTCTCGCGGAAGAACCGCTGCCTCCCGAGCGCGTCGCGGATCGCAGCCTCGTCGACCGTGACCGGCACTGTCGCGCTCCCCGAGGCGATCTTCGTCGCCGTCTTGCGGAGGAGCTTGCCGAGCTCGCGCTCGAGCTGGCGGACGCCCGCCTCGCGCGTGTAGTCGGAGCTGACGAGCTCGAGCTCCGCATCCGAGACCTCGACCTCGTCTTCGAGCAGGCCGTTTCGCTCGCGCTGCCGCGGCCAGAGGTAGTCGCGTGCGATCGCGACCTTCTCGTCGACCGTGTACCCGTCGAAGCGGATCACTTCCATGCGGTCGAGCAGCGGGCCGGGGATCGTGTCCGCGATGTTCGCGGTCGCGATGAAGACGACCTCGGACAGGTCGAGCTCGACGTCGAGGTAGTGGTCGCGGAACGAGTGGTTCTGTGCCGGGTCGAGCACCTCGAGCAGCGCCGCCGAGGGATCGCCGCGCCAGTCGGCGCCGACCTTGTCGACCTCGTCCAGCATGATCACCGGGTTCATCGTCCCGGCGTCGCGCAGCGCGCGCACCAGGCGGCCAGGCAGCGCGCCGATGTACGTTCGCCGGTGGCCGCGGATCTCGGCCTCGTCGCGCACGCCGCCGAGCGACATCCGCACGAACTCGCGGTTGAGCGCGCGCGCGATCGACTCGCCGATCGACGTCTTGCCGGTGCCAGGCGGCCCGATGAGGGTGAGGATCGCGCCGGAGCGCTTGTCCTCGGCGATGCCGCGCTCCTCGCGGAGCTTGCGCACGGCCAGGTACTCGACGATCCGCTCCTTCACGTCCTCGAGGCCGGCGTGGTCGGCGTCGAGGACTTCGCGCGCGTTCGCCGGATCGAGCCGCTCGTCGGAGCGCTTGCCCCACGGCACCGCGAGCAGCCAGTCGAGGTACGTCCGGATCATCGACGCCTCGCCGCTCGAGTCGCCCATCCGCTCGAGGCGGCCGAGCTCGCGCTCGGCCTGCTCGCGAACCTCGTCGGGCATCTCGGCGTCGGCGATCTTCTGCCGGTACTCCTCGACGACCGAGCCCTCGTCCTCGCCGAGCTCCTTCCGGATCGAGTCGAGCTGCTTGCGCAGGATGTACTCGCGCTGCTGCTTCTGCGCGCCCGACTCGACGTCCTCGCGGATGCGTCGCCGCACCTGGAGCTCGGCGAGGCGCTCTCGCTGGAGGCGCAGGGCGAGCTCGAGCCGCTCGACGACGTCGACCGCCTCGAGCAGCTCGACCTTCTCGTCGAAGGCGATGTCGGGGGAGTAGCCGGCGGTGTCGGCGAGCGCGCCGGGCTCGCGGACGGCTCGGACGAAGGACGAGACGCGCTCGTCGGCGCCGCGCAGCTCGAGGATCTCCTCCACGACGGCGCGGTACTCGACCTCGAGCTCGCGCGTCTTGGCAGCGGGCGGCGTCTCGTCCTCGCGCTCTTCCACCTCGACGCGCAGCTGGCCCGTCGGAGTCGGTGTGCGCGGCGCCGAGGGTGGCGCGGTGAAGCGGCACTGAGCGCGACGGCCTGCACTCCGCCCGGCAGGCGGACGCGCTCGGAGACTTCCGCGACGGTGCCGACGGCCGCGTAGTCGGCGTCGTGCTTCGGGACGAGGACGACGCGCTCCTCGTCGCCGACGTCGACGGCGAGGGTGATGTTCATGCCCGGGAAGACGACGATGTCTTCGAGGGGTACGAGCAGCAGCTTGCTCAACGACTCCACGCTCCTCTCAGGGGACTAGATACGAAAAGTGTAGCGAACGAGAGAGAGCTGTGTCTACTCCGCGCTACGGACGCGTTTCGATCGCGTGGTACGGGTCGAGCACCGTTCCCGGACACGCTCCCCACAGGCCACGGCGTGCGGCCTTCGCAGCGCGAGCGGCGGCAAGGAGCTTGTCCGCGTATCGCCCCTTCTCGCCCCGATAGAAGTACGGCGCGGCTGCGCCCTCTCGCACGAGCGCGAGATTGACGTTCGATCCGTTCCGCCAGATGTAGCGCAACAGCCGTCCGTACCGATCGACGAGGTCGAGCGGTGGGTCCGTCTCCAGCGTCACCGCGGCCGGGGGCGGGACGAGTCGCAGGAGCGCCTTGCGCGCCGCGCGGGAGTAGCACTCGCCCGTCCCGAGCTCGGGTGTGTCGATCTGGAGGAGACGAACGCGACGATCGTCGGCGAGACGGACCGTGTCACCGTCCGTGATCGAGGCGACAACGGCGCGCGTATCCGCGCCGCCCCCGCGAGCGACCAGCGACGGCGGCGAGCGCCGCAAGGGTGACGGCCGTGATGCGCATTGATGCTCCCAGTCAGCCAGAGCATCCGTGTCCGCTTACGGCACGTCAATAGGCTGCGCCGATGCGACGGAAGCTGCCGGTCGTCCTCCAGCAGCGCGACTTCTCGTTCTTCTGGGTCGCGCTCCTCGCAGGTGGGTTCGCGGGGCGCATGGTCGTCGTCGCCGTCGGCTGGCAGGTCTACGCGATCAACGAGAGCGCGTTCGACCTCGGCCTGATCGGGCTCGCGGAGTTCCTGCCGCTGCCGCTGCTCGCCCTGCCGGCAGGCCAGCTCGCCGACCGGTTCCGGCGGAAGTACGTGATGGCCGCGTCGCTCGTCATGGACGCGATCGTCACCGCGCTGCTGCTCGTGGTGACGATCAACGGAGCGAACGTCCTCTGGCCGTACCTCGTGCTCGCCGCAGCGAGCGGCGTCTCCGTTGCCGTCGGCGCGCCGGCGTCGCGTGCGCTGCCGCCGACCCTCGTCTCGGTCGACCTGCTCGCGAGCGCGGTCGCCTACCGCTCGATCGCCTTCCAGACGGCGACCATCGTCGGCCCTGCGATCGGCGGCGTCCTGTTCGCGATCCAGCCCGAGCTCGTCTACGCGATCGCCGTCGGCCTCTTCGGCGTCTCGCTCCTCTGTCTCGTGCCCGTGACCGAGCGGACCGAGGAGCGCGTGCTCGGCGCGCTCGAGTCGAGCTGGGAGCAGCTTCTCGCCGGCCTCCGGTTCGTGCGCCGCACGCCCGTGCTGCTCGGGGCGATCTCGCTCGATCTCGTCGCGGTGCTGTTCGGCGGCGCGATGGCGCTGCTGCCGCTCTACGCGAAGAGCATCCTCGACACCGGTCCAGTTGGCCTCGGGATCCTTCGTAGCGCTCCGGCCGTCGGCTCCCTTGCCGGCGCGATCATCCTCGCCCGGCGCCCGCTCGGACGCCACGCTGGGCGGACGCTGCTCATCGTCGTCGCGGTCTTCGGCGCGGCCAACATCGTCTTCGGCCTCTCGACGTGGTTCCCGCTCTCGTTCGCCGCGCTCGTCGTCGCGGGCTTCGCCGACATGTTCAGCATGAACATCCGCAGCATGATCGCGGCGCTCGCGACGCCGGACGAGCTGCGCGGTCGCGTGAACGCGGTCGAGATGGTGTTCATCAGCGCGTCGAACGAGCTCGGCGCGTTCGAGTCCGGCATGGCGGCGGCGCTGATCGGCGCCGTCCCGGCGGTCGTCCTCGGCGGGGCAGTGACGGTGGGCGTGGCGGCGCTCTGGGGCCGGCTGTTCCCGGCGCTGCGGGCGATCGACCGCCTGGAACAGCTGACACCACGCAGGGAGTAGCCTGCAGCGCGTGCACGCCCACGAGCACGAGCGGCTGAGCGCCGACCGTCGCGCGCTCGCGGGCGCCCTCGTTCTCATCGCCGCGTTCATGGTGGTCGAGGTCGTCGCGGGCCTCCTCGCCGACTCGCTCGCCGTGCTCGCGGACGCGGGCCACATGCTCTCGGACTCCGCGTCGCTCGGGCTCGCGCTCGTCGCCGTGTGGCTCGCAGGGCGGCCCGCGACGCCGCAGCGAAGCTTCGGGTACCGGCGAGCCGAGATCCTCGCCGCGCTCGCGAACGGCGTTGCGCTCGTGGCGGTGTCGATCTGGATCTTCGTCGAGGCGATCGGTCGCCTCTCGGACCCGCCCGGCGTCGAAGGGGCGTGGGTGCTCGTCGTCGGCGCGGTCGGGCTGCTCGTCAACCTTGCCGCCGCTGGGATCCTGAGCCGCGCGGGGAGCGGCAGCCTCAACGTGCGCGGCGCGCTCCTCCACGTGCTCGCCGACCTCTGGGGATCGGTCGGCGTGATCGTGGCCGGCATCGTCATCCTCACGACGGGGTGGGAGCTCGCCGACCCGATCGTCGCGATGCTCATCGGCGCGCTCATCCTGGCGAGCGCGTGGAGGCTGCTCGCGGAGTCGGTCTCGATCCTGCTCGAGGCGACGCCCGCCGGCCTGTCGGCGGAGGAGGTCGGCCAGGCGATCGTCGAGCTCCCGCGCGTCGTCGAGGTGCACGACCTCCACATCTGGACGATCACGTCGGGGTTCGCCGCGCTCTCGGCTCACGTCCTCGTCGAGCCTGCGGCGGACTGCCACGATCTGCGGCGGCGGATCGAGGTCGTGCTCCGGGAGCGCTTCGACCTCGAGCACACGACGCTCCAGGTGGACCATGCCCACCGGGCGCAGACGACGCTCGAGATCGCGCACAGCCCGCGACGGGGCGAGGGCGGAGAGGACGCCGGAATCGTGACGGAGCCGCAAGGGGCATGCGTTCGAGGGTGTCGACGCCCAACCGGACGCGTCGTCGTGGATCGACGTCCTCGACCGGGTTCGCGCCGAGCCTCAATACGCGGCGTACAAACAGCGGGCCGCCGAGCTCCTCGACCCGCGGGCCGGGGCGAGATACCTCGAGGTCGGCGCGGGCGCCGGGTCGGATGCGCTGGCCTTCGCCGAGAGATACGGCGTGACGTGTCGTCGGCGTGGACAGCTCGGAGACCATGGTTGCCGAGGCTCGGCGCCGCGGTCTGGAAGATGCCGTCGTCGCCGACGCCCACGAGCTTCCGTTCGAGGACGACTCCTTCGACGGCGCGTGGTCCGATCGCACGTTTCAGCATCTCGCCGATCCCGTGGCAGCCCTGCGCGAGCTCGTGAGAGTCACGAGGAGCGGTGGCACCGTGGTCGTGGTCGACCCCGACTACGACACGCAGGTCGTCAGCGTGCGCGACCAGGAGCTTGCTCGCCGGGTGCTGCGGTTCCGCGCCGACCACCTGCTTCAGAACGGCACGCTGGCACATCAGATGCCCCGGCTCTTCCGCGAGGTCGGCGTGCACGACGTGCGGGTCGAGGCAGCCCCGGTCGTCGTCCGCGACGCGACCGCTCTCGACAACGCCATGGGCCTTCGGGACTGGGCGTCGGTAGCCCATGAGCGGGGCCTGCTCCCGGCCGGCGACGCCGAGCGCTGGGATGCAGGAGATGGACGATGCGATCGCGGGCGGCACGTTCCTCTACGCGTTCACGCTGTTCATCAGCGCGGCACGTCCCGGAGGGCTGGTGAAACAGTGGCGTGTCGCCGAGCACCGAAGCACCGCGCTGCGGCGTCCCAGCGGCCACGTACTCGCCAGTACGCGGCCTCCCTGCGTCCTGGCAGCGCGTCCTCGGTGCGCCCGGGCAACGAGCACGTTCACCAGCGTCGGGGCCTTCTGCCCACGCAGCTAGCCTCCCGCGTGCCGCTGACGATCCTCGAGGGAACGACGTTCTGCATCTGCGACGAGCGCGGCGACGTCGGCGACGACACGAGCGGCTTCTTCGCCGACGACACGCGCTATCCTGTCGGTCCTGCGGCTGACGATCGACGGTCGCCGGCCGCTGCTGCTCACGTCGGACAAGGTCGAGTACTTCTCCGCCGCCTTCTACCTCCGCAACGCACCGAGCGAGACGCTGCCGCAGGACACGCTCTCGATCACGCGCTCGCGCTTCGTCGGCGTTGCGATGCAGGACCGGATCGTCGTCCAGAACCAGGGCATCGAGCCGGTGATGTTCCAGCTCGCCCTCGAGATCGGGTCGGACTTCGCGGACATCTTCACCGTCAAGGCGTACGACTTCTCGTTCGGCGACCCGCTCCACGCGCCGCCGCTGCCCGCCCTCGCCGAGCCGCGCTTCGACGCCGATACGCGCCAGTTCTTCCTGACCGATCCCGCGGGCGAGGCTGCGACGCAGGTGATCCTGTCTCGCGCGCCGGGCGAGGTCGACGGCGCGTGGGCCGCGTTTCCGCTCGAGCTCGCACCGCGGGAGCGGTGGGAGCTCGTCGTCGACGTCGTGCCGTCGCCGACCGGCGCAGAGGTGCACCCGGACGTCGCCGAGCGCCGCTTCGGCGAGGAGCTCCAGCACATCCGCGACTCGCTCACCGCGTGGCAGCTGCGCGTGCCGCAGCTCCGGTCGGACTGGGACGATCTCGAGCACGCCGTCTCGCAGTCGATCTCCGACCTCGCAGCTCTTCGCATCCGCAGCAAGGAGAACGGCGGCACGCACGGCGGGCGGCTGCCGGCGGCGGGCATGCCGTGGTTCATGACGGTGTTCGGCCGCGACTCGATCATCACCGGCATCCAGACGCTTCTCCTCGGGCCTGAGCTCGCGCGCAGCGCGCTCGAGGAGCTCGCGGAGCTCCAGGCGACCGAGGACGATCCGGAGAGCGACGCCGAGCCGGGGAAGATCGTCCACGAGGTGCGCCGCGGCAAGGCCTCGGCGGCGTGGTTCCCTCGCTACTACGGCACGCTCGACGCGACACCGCTCTACCTCGTGCTCCTCTCCGAGGTGTGGCGCTGGACGGACGACGCCCGCCTCGTGACGAAGCTCCGCGAGCCTGCGCTCAAGGCGCTCGAGTGGATCGACCGGTACGGCGACCGGGACGGCGACGGCTTCGTCGAGTACGAGAAGCGGAGCCCGAGGGGTCTCGACAACCAGTCGTGGAAGGACTCCTTCGACTCGCAACGCTTCTCCGACGGACGTATGGCGGCTCCTCCGATCGCCCCGGCCGAGGTGCAGGGCTACGTCTTCGATGCGAAGCAGCGCCTGGCCGAGATCGCGCGCGAGGTGTGGCGCGATCGTGCGCTCGCCGATCGTCTCGATCGTGAGGCGAAGCAGCTGCGGCGCGCGTTCAACGACGCGTACTGGATCGAGGAGCGCGGCGGCTACTACGCTCTCGCGCTCGACCGCGACAAGCAGCCCGTCGACTCGATGTGCTCGAACATGGGCCACCTGCTCTGGAGCGGCATCGTTCCGGCCGAGCGCGCCGACGCGGTGGTCGACCAGCTGATGGGCGAGTCGATGTGGTCGGGGTGGGGCGTGCGGACGATGTCGGTCGACGACGCCGCCTACAACCCGCTCTCGTACCACAACGGAACCGTCTGGCCCCACGACAATTCCCTCATCGCGCTCGGTCTCGCGCGGTACCGCCGCTGGCCCGAGGCGCAGCGGATCGTCCAGCGCCTGCTCCAGGCGGCGGGCCACCTCGACCACCAGCTGCCCGAGGTGTTCGCCGGCCTGCCGCGCGCCGAGACGCCGTTCCCGATCGCCTATCCCACGGCCGCCCGGCCGCAGGCCTGGGCCGCCGCGACGCCGATCCTCCTGCTCCAGGTGCTGCTCGGCCTTCAGCCGGCGCGTGCGCGCCACGCGCTCGAGACGGTTGCGCCCGTCGAGCTGCCGTCCTGGGTCGGGCTCACTGCGCCTCTCCGGCGTCACGTGCTTCGACCGTCGCTGGACGGTGCGCGTCGACGACGGGCGTGTGAAGATCGACGCCGGAGTGAGAGTCAGGTCTGATCTCGCCGGTGTGGTTCCCCGTGCCGCCGACGGGCTATGGCGGCATCGAGTGGATCGTGTGGCTCCTCGCAGACGGGCTCGTCGAGGCGGGCCACGACGTCACGCTCTTCGCGTCGGGCGACTCGCGCACGAAGGCGACGCTCGTCTCCGTCTACGACGATCGCGCCCAGCGCGCTGATCGGGACGTCGATCGTCGAGCTGCATCACTGCCTCGCCTGCTACGAGCGCGCCGACGAGTTCGACGTCATCAACGACCACTCGGGCCTGCCGGCGGCGGCTCTCGGCGGCGCCGTGCGGACGCCGACCATCCACACCGTCCACGGCCCGCTCGACGCCATCGGCGGCGTCGTCTACGAGCAGATCGCGCGCGTCTCGCCGCGGGTCGGCCTCATGTCGATCTCGATGAACCAGCGGAAGCCGAAGCCGTCGTTGCCGTGGGTCGCGAACTGTCCGAATGCGCTCGACCTCGGTCTCTATCCGTTTGCGCCGCACAGCGGCGACTACCTCCTGTTCCTTGGCCGGATGAGCCCCGACAAGGGCGCGCACCGGGCGATCGACGTCGCTCTCGAGTCGGGGTTGCCGCTGAAGCTCGCCGGCAAGAAGCGCGAGCCCGCGGAGCAAGCGTTCTTTGCCGAGCACGTCGCGCCGCGGCTGTCGCCGACGATCGAGTACCTCGGCGAGGTCACGCACGACGAGAAGGTGGCGCTGCTCCAGGAGGCGCGTGCGACGCTCTTCCCGATCGACTGGGAGGAGCCGTTCGGCCTCGTCATGATCGAGTCGATGGCCTGCGGGACGCCGGTGATCGCGACGCGGTACGGAGCGGTGCCGGAGGTGATCGAGGACGGCGTGAGCGGCATCATCGTCGACGACCATCACGCCATGGCCGCCGCGCTCGAGCGTGCGGACCAGCTCGACCCGGCCGCCCTTCGCCGCTTTGCGGAGCAGCACTACTCGCCGGAGCGCATGGTGGCCGACTACGTGGCGGCGTACGAGGAGCACATAGCTAGGCTGGCGTCGTGACGACGCTCGACCAGCTGCTGCGCGACGCCTTTCCGGGCGCACCGACGATCGAGGTCGTGGACCGAACGGGCGGTGGCGACCACTTCCACGTCACGGTCGTCAGCCCGCAGTTCGATGGGCTGTCGCTCATCGAGCAGCACAAGCTCGTGTACGCCGCGCTCGCGGAGCCGCTCGCGGATGGCACCATTCACGAACTACGAATCTCGACGAAGGTGGAGGGATGACGGACTACGAGACCAAGGTGCGCGACGTGATCGAAGGCGAGCCCGTCGCGCTGTTCATGAAGGGCACGCCGCAGATGATCATGTGCGGGAACTCCCAGCGCGCGCTCGAGGCGCTGCGGCGTGCAGGCGCGCCGGTGACGACGGTGGACATCCTCCCGGATCCCGGTATCCGACAGGAGCTGTCGACGCAGTCGGGCTGGCCGACGATCCCGCAGGTGTTCGTCAAGGGCGAGCTGATCGGCGGCGCCGACATCACCGAGGAGCTGGAGGCGTCCGGTGAGCTCGAGCGAAAGCTCGAAGAGGCTCTCGGCCCGGACTACCGCGCAGAGCGCGAGGAGAAGACGGTCTCAGTCGTCTGAGCGCCGGCGGCGGCGGCGGCTTCCGCTTCGCGCCGCTTCGTCCAGTAGCGCTCGAGCCCGAGGAAGGACTGCCAGAGCGGCGCGGCGCGCTGCCAGAGCTCGCCGCTCTCGCCGACGCGCTCGCGCACGAGGGCGAGCTCCTCGTCGACGAACTCCTCCTGCGTGGCGCCGAGGCGCACGCGCTCGGACCAGCGGTCGAGCATCTCGCGCATGAGCGCGAGGTGGTCGCCCACGTCGTCGACGACGCCGAAGTGGACGAGTGCGAGACGCTCCGGCCGACGCCGCTCGATCTCGTCGAGTGTCGTCCTCCAGGCTTCGAGGTCGAAGTCGGGCGGCGGCGACACCGGGAGCACGTGACGGGCGGGCACGATCCGCACGCCCGCTGCGTCACCCGCGTAGAGCGTCCCGTCGTCCGCGAGGTACGAGACGTGATGCGAGGCATGGCCGGGCGTGGGGAAGCACTCGAGGCCGACGACGTCCCCTTCCGCAACGTGGACGTTCGCCTCCGGCACCGGCGCGAGCTCGCCCCAGAGGATGTCGAACGCGTCCCCGTAGAGCCGGCGCGCGCTCGCGTCGAGACGCGTCGGGTCGACGACGTGCGGTGCCCCGATCGCGGACACGTGCACCTGGAGGGCGGGATGCTCGCGGACGAGCGTGCCGGCGGCTCCGGCGTGGTCGAGGTGGATGTGCGAGAGGAGGAGGTGCCGGACGTCGGTGAGCTCGAGCCCGTGTGACGCGAGCCCCGCCTTCAGCGCTGGGATGCACGTGGTCGGGCCGCAGTCGAAGAGGCCCGGGCCGTCGGCGGTCTCGAGGACGTAGACGCCGACCACCTGCGCGGTCGCCTGGTGGTGCAGGTCGATCGGCTCGACGCGCACGCGCGTCTACGCCGCGGTGGCGGGCGTGCGGACGAGCGCGTGCTCGAGGTCGGCGACGAGATCCGCCGCGGACTCGATGCCGACGGAGAGGCGAATGAGGTTCTTCGGCGCCGCGGTCGGGCCCTCTTGCGTCGACGCATGCGTCATGCGCGCGGGGTGCTCGATGAGGCTCTCGACGCCGCCGAGGCTCTCGGCGAGCGTCCAGACCTTCGTTCGCGCGCACAGGGCGACCGCTTCCTCTTCCGTCTCGGTGAGGAACGACACCATGCCGCCGAAGTCGCGCATCTGGCGCGCGGCGATCTCGTGACCTGGGTGGTCGGGGAGGCCCGGGTAGAGGACGCGCTCCACGGCCTCGTGGCCGCGGAGGAACTCGACGACGGCCCGTGCGTTCTCGCAGTGCTTGTCCATGCGTACCGCGAGCGTCTTCAGGCCTCGGAGGACGAGCCAGCAGTCGAACGGGCCGGGAACGGCGCCGAGCGACTTCTGGAGGAAGAAGAGACGCTCGGCGATCGTCGGATCGTTCGTCGCAGCGAAGCCGCCGATCAGGTCGGAGTGGCCGCCGAGGTACTTCGTCAGCGAATGGACGACGATGTCGGCGCCGAGCGCGAGCGGCTGCTGGAGGTACGGCGTCGCGAACGTGTTGTCGACGACGACGAGCGCGCCGACCGCGTGTGCGGCATCGGCGACCGCT
The DNA here is from genome assembly GCA_963724675.1 of uncultured Actinomycetes bacterium. GTDB lineage: Bacteria > Actinomycetota > Thermoleophilia > Gaiellales > Gaiellaceae > PALSA-612. Next base: position 235,439 of record CAVRVP010000006.1, read on the forward strand.
CGGATGTCGACGATGTTGAGCAGCGGGTTCGTCGGCGACTCGATCCACACGACGCGCGTCCGCTCGTCGAGGTGCGCGGCGAGGTCGGCGTTGATCTCGTCGGCCGACACATAGGTGAACGCGTAGCCCTTCGGCTCGTACACCTGCGAGAACATGCGGTAGACGCCGCCGTAGACGTCGTTCACCGCGACGACGCGATCACCCGGCGAGACGAGGTGCATGATCGTCGTCGTCGCGCCGAGGCCGGACGAGAACGCGATGCCGTGCTCGGCGCCCTCGAGCGATGCGAGGCAGGTCTGGAGCGCAGTCCTCGTCGGGTTCGCAACGCGCGAGTAGTCGTAGCCCTTGTGGACGCCGACCTCCTCCTGCGCGTACGTCGAGGTCTGGTAGATCGGCACGATCACCGACCCCGTCGCCGGATCCGGCTCCTGGCCCTCGTGGATGGCTCGCGTCTCGAAGTCCATCGGCTGATCGTACCGGCGCGCCGGACGCTGTCCGGAAGGGCGTCGCCACCAGGCGGCCTACGCGGTGGCGATGCGCTCGGCGCCCAGCCACGCCCCGAGGTCGGCGAGCACCTCGCCGACTCTCGACGTGTCGCCCCACGCACCGAGCAGCTCGAGCGTCGCCGTCTTCCGGTCGAAGCGCGGCTCGGCGCGGCCGACGAGCCGGTCGCCGACGAGGAGCGGCAGGACGTAGTAGCCGTACTCGCGCTTGGCCTTCGGCACGTACATCTCGAGGCGATAACGGAAGCCCCAGAGCGCCTCCGCCCGGTCGCGATCATGAATGAGCCGGTCGAACGGAGAGAGGAGCGTGGCGCGATCCGGGACAGGCCCGTCGGTCGCGTCGGGGTGCGCCTCCCAGCGATCGCCGGCCAGCCGCACACCGAGCGCGCGGAACCGTCGCTCGGCCAGCTCGCGCTCCGCCTCGCGCAAGGACACGGTCTCCGTCTCCGGATACCACCGTTCGGCGAGATCCCAGAGGCGCTGCCCGTTCCGCCGGCCGACGATGGCGACGACTCCGCGGCCGTGGAGGATCTCGAGCATCACACCGACGTTGCGCTCTCCGTACCAGCCGTGGGACGTCCATGTTCGCGTGGCGTGGTCGACGATCTCGCGGGAGAGAAGCGGCCCCGAGCGCTCGAGCTCACGCAGGACGTGGCGCTTCGCCCGGGCGTTCTGCGCGAGGAACTCGTTCCCGCGGCGCTCGTGCGCGTACTTGTCGCGGCGTCTCCGCATGAGCGCTCTCGCGAGCGGCAGATCCTCGATCGGCCGGACGTACGCGTTCCACTCGAACAGCTTCTTCTCGTCCCAGAGCAGCCGGTCGAGCTCGGCGGGGTCGTACCTCGATCCGAGACGGCTCCACAGGACGACGTGTTGAGGCGGCGCGACGGTCGAGATCGGATCGACCTGGAGGAAGCCGAGTCGCCGGACGGTCTCGAGCACCGACGTCGCAGAGCCGTCGAGCAGCTGGGCGCGGACGGCGATGCGCCGCGCCTCGTCCGCCGAGACGATCCTCATCGCTCGACGCGCTCGAGCCCGATCGCCCGGGCGAGCCGCGCGAGTGCGCGGTCGAACGCGCCGTCCACGCGCTTCGACGCTCCGCACGCCGGGCTCGAGGTGGAATGCCTTCACGCGCAGCACGCCCTCGCGACGGTCGGCCTTGAGGTCGGCCCGTCCGGCGAACCGGTCGCCGAGGAGGAACGGGAGCACGTAGTAGCCGTACGTTCGCTCGTGCTCGCGCTTGTAGACCTCGATCAGCGGCGCGAAGCCGAAGACGCGCTCGACGAACGGCTTGTCCCAGAGGAGGCTGTCGAAGGGGGAGAGGAGAACGCCGCCGTCCGCGGGGACATCGCCGTCGACCTCGACGTCCGCGAGCGACGACGATGGGCGCACCGCCGTCGTCGACGCCCACCCGCCGGACGAGCCCCTCGGCGACGAGGCCGTCGACGATCGGGCGCATGCCCTTCGCCCCTCCCTTGAAGCGGCAGTGCTCGGCGATCCCGGACTCCGTGAGGGCGCCGCGCCCCTGGATGGCCCGCAGCGCGTAGCCGCGGCGGAACTCCTCCTCGCTCGGCGTCGGCGCCTCGAGGTGCGCGCGCGGGATCACGCGCTCCGGAAGGTCGTACACGCGCTGGAACCCGTCGCGGCCCGCGACGACGAGCTCGCCTGCGGCGAAGAGATGCTCGAGGGCGCCCTTGGCGGGCTTCCACGCCCACATCTCGCCCGGTGCGCCGCGACCCTCGAAGGCGCGGGACGGGAGTGCGCCACGCTCGCGGATCGCCTCGAGCACGTGCTGTTCGGTTTCGCGGTCCTGGCGCTTGCGACCCCACCAGTGCTCGCCCTCGAGATGGACCATGCGCCGCTTGAAGAGGGGGTAGTCCTCGACGGGGAGGAGGCACGCCTCGTGAGCCCAGTACTCGAAGACCCGACCCTCCCCGAGCAATCGCGACACCGTGCCGGGGCGATACCAGCCGAGCCGCGAGGTCAGGGTCAGCCGGTGGGCACGGTCGACGGTCGAGATGGAGTCGAGCTGGACCGCCGACAGCCGCTGGATCTCGCCTGCGACGTCGTTCGTCCGCGACGTCCGCGCTCGCGTCGCGTAGCCCTGGTGCGCGACGAGGAAGCGGCGAAGCTGGGCAACCCCGACCGTCTCCACGTGCTCAGGCCGTGATCGGAACGTGCCCCGGCTGCGCGGCGACGCGGGCGATCCAGGCGCCGATCGCCGGATACCGGGACAGGTCGAAGTCGCCTTCGCCGGCGACGTGTGTGTAGGCGAAGAGCGCGATGTCCGCGATCGTGTACGCATCGTCAACGACGAAGGCGCGGCCGGCGAGATGCGCCTCCATCGCGTCGAGCGCCTTGTATCCGCGCTGGCGCCGTTCGTCCGAGTCGGCGTAGCGGTCGAGATCGCCGTGCATCACCCGGTGACGGATGACCGCGACGTACGGCTCGTGGTCGTACTGCTCGAAGAACATCCACTGGAGGACACGCGCACGCTCGAAGCGATCGGACGGGATGAAGTCGGTGCCCTCGGCGAGATACCAGAGGATCGCGCCCGACTCTGGAAGGTGTCGCCCATCGTCGAGCTCGAGCACCGGCACGCGGAGCGCCGGGTTCTTGTCGCCGAGGATCCCCTCGCGTCCCTCGCGGTTCGCCGTGTCGACGTCGCGGCGCTCGTACGGCAGGCCGAGGTGGGCGAGCAGAAGTCGCACCTTGTAACAGTTGCCCGACGGCTGGGAGTTGTAGAGCAGCATGCCTAGTGGTGCGCGAGGTACTCGAGCAGGTCGGAGCGCGTGACGACGGCCGCCGGCGTGCCGCTGCGCGTGCGACGAGCACTGCCGCACCGCCGCGCGTCAGGTCGCCGTACACGTCGTGGACCGACGTCGCTCGCGTCGACGGCGGGAAGCGGCGGGTCCATCGTGCCCGCGACGCTCTCGCCGAGCGCGTCCGGGTCGCGGAGGATGCGATCGAGCAGGCCGCGCTCCGTGAGCGAGCCGATCACGTCCGTGAGCGACTGCCGCGGGCAGGCGTCGAACGACCGGCAGCTGCGAGATGCCGTAGCGCTGCATCAGCTCGATCGCGGCGCCGACCTTCTCGTGCGCCTCGCAGACGACGAGGTCGGGACACCCGGCCGTCCGGACCGTGCGTGTACGCGAGCACCTCGGCGATCGTGGGCAGCGCGCCGCGGCGCTCGAGCATGCCGTGCTCGAGCATCCAGTTGTCGTCGAAGAGCTTCGAGAGGTAGCCGCGCCCGCCGTCGGGGATCGTCGTCAGGATCGTCTTTCCCGGCCCGTGCCGTCGTGCCGTCTCGAGCATCGCGAACACCGACGTTCCCGCTGACCCCCCGCCGAGGATGCCCTCCTCGCGGGCGAGCCGCCGAGCCGTGAGGAACGAGTCGCGGTCCGAGACCCGGACGTACTCGTCGACGATCGACGGGTCGAATGTCTCCGGGAACGAGTCCTTTCCGATCCCCTCGACGAGATAGGGATGGACGCCGGACTCGTCGTCCGCCGTGAAGACGGAGCCCTCCGGGTCGGCGCCGACGATGATGAGCTCAGGGTTCTGCTCCTTGAGGTAGCGGCCGGCGCCCGTGATCGATCCGCCCGTGCCGACGGAGATGACGACGGCGTCGAGCTCGCCTCCCGTCTGCTCCCAGATCTCGGGGCCGGTCGAGGCGTAGTGGGCTGCGGGGTTGTCCTGGTTCGAGTACTGATCCGGCTTGTACGCGCCGGGAATCTCCTCCGCCAGCCGGTCGGAGACGGAGTAGTAGCTCTCCGGCGACTCGGGGTCGACGGCGGTCGGACAGATGACGACCTCGGCGCCGAACGCGCGGAGCAGCGCGATCTTCTCGACGGCGACCTTGTCGGGGACGACGCAGATGAGGTTGTAGCCCTTCACGGCCGCCGCGAGCGCGAGACCGACACCCGTGTTGCCCGACGTCGGCTCGACGATCGTGCCGCCCGGCCCGAGCTTCCCGTCGCGCTCCGCAGCCTCGACCATGCGTAGGCCGATGCGGTCCTTGTTCGACCCGCCGGGATTCATGTACTCGAGCTTTGCGAGCAGAAGGCAGCCGAGCTCTGCGCCGACCTTCTGAAGCCGGACGATCGGCGTGTTGCCGATCAGCCCCAGGAGAGTCGGGTACTCGCGTGCCATCGAGGGCAAGCGTAACGGCCGGGATCGTGCCGACGCGCGCGACGCGACACTCAAGCAACAGCGCCGTAGAGCCGATGTTCCGGTCGTGGAAGCTGCACGCATCCCGTCGCGCCTGCTCGGCGAGCTGCTCGTCGACGATGGCCTGATCACGCCCGACGAGCTCGAGGAGGCGCTCGTCGGCGCAGGCTGCGTCAGGCAAGCGTCTCGGAGAGGTGCTCGTCGAGCGCAAGCTCGTCTCCGGCCCTGAGCTCACGGCCGCGCTCATGCAGCAGTTCGGCGTGGAGATGACGACGCAGGACGGGTTCGGTGCGGGGCTCTGGGGCGAGATCAAGCGCCGCCATCGACAGACGCGCACCGGCGAGGCCGGGGACGGCGAGAACGGTGTCTCTCCGAGTCCGCCGAATGTCGTCGAGTTCGACCAGTTCGCAGCCCCTGACCCGATGCCCGAGCAGCCGGCGGCGCCGGTGTCGGCAACGATTTCGGAAGCCGCCGCGTTCGCCGCACGTCTGGCTGAAGCCGACGAGGCGCTCATGCTCGAAAGCGCGTATCGCGAGAACGCCGAGCGGGATCTCGAAGCCTTGCGACACTCGATGCCGGACGTCGACCACCACTCGGGCGAGCTGGGCGAGCTCGACGAGCTCAAAGAACGTCTTGCCGCATCGGACGAGGCACTAGCGCGCGAGGCCGAACGACGTGTGACGCTCGAGGTCGAGATCGATGGCGCAAAGGCAGAGTCCGCCACGGTTCGCGAGGAGCTCGACAGCGCAAAGGCAGAGTCCGCCACGCTTCGCGAGGAGCTGGACGGCGCGAACGCACGTCTCGCCGATGGCGCCGCAGAGGCAGCCGCCCGCGAGGCGGAAGCAACCGCCGCTCGCGAGGCAGAGGCAGCCGCCCGCAAGAAAGAAGCAGCCGCCCGCAAGGCAGAGGCAGCCGCCCGCGAGGCTGAGGCCGCCACGCTTCGCAAGGAGCTCGACGGCGCGAACGCGCGGCTCGCTGCCCGCGAGGAAGAGGCAGCCGCCCGCGAGGCGGAAGCAACCGCCGCTCGCGAGGCAGAGGCAGCCGCCCGCAAGAAGGAGGCAGCCGCCCGCAAGGCAGAGGCCGCCACGCTTCGCGAGGAGCTTGAAGGCGCGAACGCTCGTCTCGCCGCTCGCGAGGCAGAGGCAGCCGCCCGCGAGGCGGATCTGCGAGAAGCTGCGGAGGCCGAGGCTGCATCGTTGCGGTCGGCGGCCGACACGCTTCGCGACGAGCTTGCGGCGCTCACGGCCCGCGTGGCCGAGGATGACGGCCGGCTTACCAACGAGATCGCGCTTCGCGAGGCCGCCCAGGCCGAAGCCGCGGAGCTCAGTGCCGCTGTCTCCGAGCTCCGCAGCGAGCTCGACACCGCGACGTCACGGACGCGCAAGGTCGAGCAGCGGCTCGCCCGCGACGCCGAGCTTCACGCCACGGCGCTAGCCGAGGCGACCGAGCGCGGTGCCGCGCTCGAGGCCGAGCTGGCGAGTGCGCGCGAGGGGATCGACCACGCTCGAGCCGAGCTGAAGACCAGGCGCGGTGAGCTCAAGGAGACGAAGGCCGAGCTGGAAACGGCTCACGCCGAGCTCGAAGCTGCCCGCACAGGCGTCGACGCTGCTCACGCAGACCTGGCGAGCGCACGGGCAGAGCTCGACACGTTCCGCGGCAGTCTGAACAACGCCGACCTGGAGCTGAGCGCCGCTCGTGCGGAGCTCGACACCATGCGTGGAGAGCTCGACAGCGTTCGCACCGAGCTCGAGGCCACGCGCACGGAGCTCGAGAGCACGCGGGCAACGCTTGCGACGGTCGAGAGCTTCGCCGAGTCTCAGGCGGGCGACGAGGAGCGTCTCAACGCACGCGTTGCCGAGCTGGACGAGCTACTGGCGCGCGAGACCGCTGAGCGCGGGGCCGTCGAGGCAGAGGTCGACCGGTTGCGAGCCGAAGTCGGCGGGCGCGACGAACGCGTGGCCGACCTGGAGAGCCAGCTCGCGTCACGCGACGCTGAGCTTGCCGACGAACGTGTGCGGTACGCGACGTCAGAAGAGGAACGTGGCGCTGTCGACCACGCGCTCACCCGCGAACGGCTTGCCCACGAGCGCGTCCAGTCCGAGCTTTCGGAGCTCCGTGGCGAGCTCGATGCCGTCCTCGGTCGTCTGGCGGAGGCCGAAGCCGCGATCCCGCCGCCCGAGCCTACGTACGGGACCTACCTCGTCTTCGCGCCGGGCGAAAAGGGATACGAGTTGTCGCTCCACGAAGGCTCGCCGCCTGACGCCGGCGCTCGTGCGACACTCGGCGAGAGCGAGTTCCGCGTCGTCAAGATCGGCCGCTCGCCGTTGCCGGCCGACCCACGCCGCTGCGCCTTCCTCGAAGCCGCCTAGTTCCTAAGCGTTCTTCTCGAGCAGACGCCGCACTGAGCGGCGCTCGTCGTCCGACACGTTCGGGTCGGCCAGCCGCAGCGCACCCGCTGCGGGAAGCGCGACCACGAGCTCGGCGCGGTCGAAGCACGGGAGGAACGAGCGCAGGAACAGACGCGCGCCCGCTCCGCCGCTCGTCGCGCCGATGACCCAGGTGAGAGCGACGTCGAGCGCGGGATCGCCGCGTCGCGCATTCGTCCAGTCGACCACGACGGGGCCGGCCGGGGAGAGGATGACGTTGTCCGGATGGAGGTCGAGATGGAGGAGCCGATCGCCGGCTCCCGCCTCGGGCAGCCCGGCCGGCGCGGGAATCGCATGCAGTCGATCGTGCAGCTGCGCGAGCGCCAGCGCGTGTCTCCGCACCGTCCAGGGTCGGCGGCGCATCTCCCGGAGCATCGTCGGCCCGTCGACGCGCTCGAGGACGAGCCCGTCCTCGCGGACGTCGTAGACGTGTGGCGCAGGGAAGCCGTGGGCGCGTGCGTGCTCCATGACGAGCGCCTCGCGCACGGCGTCGCCCCGACCCCGAAACCGGCGGAGCACGCGGCCGTCGCCGAGATCGAAGATCTCCGAGCCCGCCCTGCCGCCAGCAGCTTCATCGGGGATATCTAGCGTGTCTGGCCCAGGCACGCTAGTGGCGGAAGTGGCGGCGGCCGGTGAAGACCATGATCGCGCCGGCGCTCTCGACCGCCGCGATCACCTCCGCATCGCGCTTCGAGCCACCCGGCTGGATGATCGCGCGCACCCCGGCCTCGAGCGCGGCCTGCGGCCCGTCGGCGAAGGGAAAGAACGCGTCGGATGCAAGCGCCGCGCCGGCAGGGTCGTGGCCGAGGTCGGTCGCCTTGGTGAGCGCGATACGCACAGCGTCGACACGGCTCATCTGCCCGATGCCGATGCCGATCGTCGCGAGGCCGGAGCCGAGGACGATGGCGTTCGACAGACCGTGCTTGCACACGCGCCAGGCGAACAGGAGGTCGCCCCAGTCGTCCTCGGTCGGCTCGCCGCAGACGACGTCCATCGTGTCGCGGTCGTCGACGTCCGCGTCGCGGTCCTGGATCAACAGTCCGCCGAGCACGCGCCGGTAGTCGCGCTCTCCCGGCGAGGCGTGGCGGCGCTCGGCGTCGAGGAGGACGCGGGCGTTCGGCTTCGTCGCGAGCGCCTCCCGTGCGCCGTCGTCGTACCCGGGCGCGAACAGCACCTCGACGAATTCCTCGGCGAGCCGGGCGCCGAGCTCGTCCGTGACGGGACGGTTGCACACGACGACGCCGCCGTAGGCCGAGACGGGATCGGCCGCGTGCGCCCGCGCGAATGCCTCGTCGACGGTCGATCCGAGCGCCACGCCGCACGGGTTGGCGTGCTTCACGATCACGCACGCCGGAACGGCGAACTCCTCGGCTACGGCGCGTGCGGCCGAGAGGTCGTTGAGATTGTTGAAGCTCAGCGGCTTCCCCTGCAGCTGCTCGACGCGTGAGAGCACGTGCCGGCGAGCGCCGTCCTCGGCGTAGAGCGCCGCTCGCTGGTGCGGGTTCTCGCCGTACGCGAGATCGAGCACCTTCTCGAACGAGACCGTCACGTGCGGCGGGAAGACGTCGCGCTCGGCGAACCAGTTGGCGATCGCCGACTCGTACGCGGAGGTCATCGCGAATGCCTCGGCGGCAAGCCGGCGCCGCGTCTCGACGGACAGCTCGCCGTCGGACTCGCGAAGCTCGGCCAGGATGCTCTCGTACTGATCGGGACGGCTCACCGGCGCGACGTAGGCGAAGTTCTTTGCCGCGGCACGAAGCATCGCGGGGCCACCAACGTCGATCATCTCCACGGCTTCGACCTCGTCGACGCCGCGGCGCCAGGCGATCTGCGTGAAGGGATAGAGGTTCACGCAGACGAGCTGGAACGGACGGACGTCGAGCTCGTCGAGCGCGGCAGCGTCCTCGGCGTAGTCCGGCCGCGCGAGGATCGCAGCGTGAATGCGCGGATGCAGCGTCTTGACGCGGCCGCCGAGCAGCTCCCCGACGCCTGTCAGCTCCTCGACGAACGTGACGCCAAGCTCGTGCTCCTCGATGTGAGCCGCCGTTCCGCCGCTCGCCACGAGCTCGACGCCGAGGTCGGCAAGGCCGCGCGCGAACGCATCGAGGCCGGTCTTGTCGTACACGGAGAGGAGCGCGCGCTCGATCATCGGATCAGCTCGGTGAGGACGCGCGGGTAGAGCCGGTGCTCGACGTCGTGCAATCGCTCGCGCAACGTCGCCGGCGTGTCGTCGGAGAGGACCTCGATGCGCTCCTGCGCGATCACCGGCCCGGTGTCGACTCCCTCGTCCACCCAATGGACGGTAACGCCGGTCTCGGCCGCTCCCGCCGCCAGCGTGTCCTCGATCGGCGTCGTCCCGGGGAAGGCCGGAAGCAACGACGGGTGGATGTTGACGACGGCGTCCGGAAAGCGCGCCAGAAAGCCGGCCGTCAGCAGGTGCATGTAGCCGGCGCAGGCGACGAGCGTCACGCCGTGGTCGTCGAGCCAGTCCGCCATCGCGAGGTCACGCTCCTCGCGTGAGGCGTAGTCGCCGAGCTCGAACGCGTGGTTCGGTATGCCGGCCGCGCCGGCGCGCTCGAGTGCGCGGGCGCCCCTCGTGCTCGACGCGACGGCCGCGACGGGGAGGTCGGCGTCGAGCAGTGCCTGCAGATTCGTCCCCTCTCCCGACACGAGGACACCAATCACACGATCGTCCCGATGACGAGGTCGTCGCCGGGCTCTGGGACGACCGCGAGGTAGCCGATGCCGAGGTTGAAGACGCGTCGCAGCTCGTCCTCCGCGACGTGGCGGGCGAGCCAGGCGAAGACGGGCGGACGATCCCACGCGTCCCAGTCGATCTCCGCGCGGCGGCCCGCCGGGAGCACGCGATCGAGGTTGCCCGCGATGCCGCCGCCGGTGACGTGTGCGAACGCGTGAGCCGAGCCACGAAGCCGGCGTACGTCGTCGAGGTAGAGGCGCGTCGGTGCGAGCAGGTCGTCGCCGTCGTAGTCCTCCGTCTCGAGCACCCGACGGGCGAGCGTGAAGCCGTTCGCGTGCATGCCCGAGGACGGCAGCCCGACGACGACGTCACCGGCAACGACCGCCGAGCCGTCGATCAGGCGAGCCTTGTCGACGATGCCGACGCACGTGCCGGCGAAATCGAGCTCGTCGTCACGGTAGATGCCGGGTAGCTCGGCGGTCTCGCCTCCGATCAGCGCAACGCCCGCCTCTCGACACACGCCGGCGGCGCCCTCGACGAGCTCGGCCACCTGCTCGAGATCGATGCGGTTCGCCGCGACGTAGTCGAGGAGGACGAGCGGCTCGGCGCCGCACGTGGCCACGTCGTTGATGCAGTGGGCGGCGAGATCGGCGCCGCAGGCGCGCAGCGCGCCACGCTCGCGCGCGAGGACGAGCTTCGTTCCCACCGAGTCGGTCGAGGCTGCGATGAGGCGAGACTCGTCGAGAGGATGAAGGCCGGCGAACGCGCCGAGCCCGGTCGCCCCCGTCGACTCGAGCGCTGTGCGGAGGCGCTCGACGACGGCATCGGCCTTCTCGATGGAGACGCCGGCGTCGTCGTACGTCGGCCCGCCCACGACCCGAGTCTATTCTGGCTCTGTGATTGTCGGACACTCCGGCGGCACGCACGACGTCTCGATCCTCACGAGCTGGACGTTCGATCCGCTCGCGGTCGTCGCGATCGCCCTTGCCGCGTTCGTGTACTACCGCCGGGCGCGGACGCTCGCTCGCCGGGGAACGCCCGTCCATCGCTGGCGGCAGATCTCGTTCGGCGCAGGCCTCGGCGTGCTCGCGTTCGCGCTCTTCTCGCCGCTCGACGCCGTCGGCGAGCAGCAGTTCTTCTTCGTCCACATGGCGCAGCACATCGCGATCGGCGAGGTGGCGCCGATCCTCGTCGTCGCCGGCCTCACCGGCCCGCTGCTTCGGCCCGTCCTCCAGTACCGGTGGGTGCAGCACCTCCGCGTCCTCGCGCACCCGCTCGTGGCCTGGCCGCTGTGGGCACTTACACTGTATGTCTGGCATGTTCCGGCGCTCTACGAGGCGGCGCTCGGAAACAACGCGGTGCACGCGCTCGAGCACGTCGCGTTCTTCACCGCCGGGGCCTTGTTCTGGGCTCCGGTCCTCGAACCGCTGCCCGCGCCGGCGTGGTTCGGCTCGGGCGTCAAGCTCCTCTACATCGTCGCGGCGCGCTTCACGAGCATGGTGCTCGCGAACGTCCTCGTCTGGGCCGACGGCCCGACGTACGAGACGTACCGGCACACGGTCGAGCGGTGGGGCATCTCGTCAGCCGCCGACCAGGGCATCGCGGGCGGGCTGATGATGATCGTCGACTCGGTGATCACGATCGGCGCGATCGCGTGGCTCTTCCTCAAGCTCGCCTCCGAGAGCGAGCGTCGCCAGCGCCGATCGAGAGCGGCATGGATCCGGAAACGGACCGCGCCGTCCGCTACGGCCGCGGCTAGCGGCACCGGCTGCCCGGCTCACGGCCGGCGAGCCGGCGTTCGCGCGGGCTGGCGCCGCTCGCGGCTCGATGCGTCGCCGCTCGGGCCTTGGCCGTACCCGGTGTACTGTCCGCGGCCCTCGGGCTCGCCTCGCTGGCGAGCGACGCCCCGGAGCCGCTAGCCGTCCGCGTAGCGCCTACGCAGGCGCGTGCTCGAAGCGGAGCTTCTCGAGCCGCCGGCCTTCGGGAATCCGCGTCGGATAGTCGCGCGTCAGGCACGCGCGGCACAGCGAGCTCGCGGGCTGTCGTGTGGCCTCGGTCAGCCCGTCGAGGGAGAGGTAGGCGAGGCTCGTCGCGCCGACGTAGGCGCGAATCTCGTCGACCGAGCGGGAGGCTGCGAGCAGCTCCGTCTCGTCCGGAAGGTCGATGCCGTAGAAGCACGGGCCGACGACGGGGGGCGACGAGACGCGGATGTGCACCTCGGTCGCTCCCGCCTCGAACAGCATCGCCACGAGCTGCCGCGTCGTGTTCCCGCGGACGATCGAGTCGTCGACCACGACGACGCGCCGGCCGGCCACCTCGTCGAGCGGGTTGAACTTCAGCCTGACCCCCTGCTGGCGCAGCTCCTGGTCGGGCTGGATGAACGTCCGCCCGACGTAGCGGTTCTTGATCAGCCCCTCGCTGAAGGGAATGCCGGACGCGCGCGAGAAGCCGACTGCGGCCGGTGTGCCGGAGTCCGGGATCGGCAGCACGAGGTCGGCGTCGACGGGAGCCTCGGCGGCAAGCCGCTCGCCCATGCGGACGCGCGCGGCGTGCGCCTCGACGCCCATGACGTGCGAGTCCGGCCGCGCGAAGTAGAAGAGCTCGAAGATGCAGAACGCCCCGTCTCCCGCCGGAGGGACGGCATCGATCGTGCGCAGCCCGTCGGCGTCGACGATGACGACCTCGCCGCGGCCGACATCGCGCTCGGGCTCGGCGCCGAGCAGGTCGAAGGCGCACGTCTCGGACGCGGCCACCCAGTCGCTGCCCAGGCGGCCGAGCGTGAGGGGGCGAAAGCCGTGTGGGTCCCGAAACGCGAGGAGGCAGCCGTCGGCGATCGCCGTCACCGAGTACGCGCCTTCGAGGCGCGCCATCGCGGCGGGGACGGCCTCGTCGAGCGGCCTCGGGTCGTTCGCGATCGCGGCGGCGATGAGCTCCGAGTCGGAGGTCGAGGAGACGGGTGCGCCCTCGCTCGCAAGCTGCTCGCGCAACTCGCTCGCGTTGACGAGGTTGCCGTTGTGGGCGAGCGCGATCGTGCGAGCGCGACCGTGGTGGATGAGCGGCTGCGCGTTCGCCCATGCTCCGGAGCCGGTGGTCGAGTAGCGCGTGTGGCCGATCGCGACCTCGCCCTTGAGGCCGCGCAGCTTCTGCTCCTTGAACTGCGTCAAGAGGCCGAGCTCGCGGAGCACGGTCAGGCGACCTTCGTCGGAGACGGCGATACCGGCCGCCTCCTGGCCGCGATGCTGGAGCGCGTGCAGGGCGAAGTGCGCGACGCGCGCGACGTCGCGATCGGGTGCGTAGATGCCGAAGACGCCGCACATCAGCCGGCCACCCCGATCTCGACCAGCTCCATGCCGCTGAGCTTGCCCACGTCGCTCGGCGCGCAGGCGAGGATCGCGGCCGCGTCGTCCGGGAGGTCGACCGACGCGCCGATGCCGCTCCAGCGGATCGCCTCCTCGAGGGCGACAGCGACGCCGCCGTCGGAGACGTCGTGGACGAGGGTGCAGTGCGGAGCGGCCCGCCAGAGAAGCGTGACGAGCGCTGCCTCCGCTTCGAGATCGAGGCCGGCGTTCGCCGGAACCGCGTAAGATCGCGTCGCCCTCACGCCAGCCACGAGGAACGTGGCGGACGTCCGGAACGAGGCCGACGCAGCCCACGACCGGCGTCGGCGGGATCGGCCGCCCGTCCGTCTCGTTGTAGAGCGACACGTTGCCGGAGACGACCGGGATGCCGCAGCGCCTCAGCCGCCTGCGCGATGCCCTCGATCGCCTCGGCGAGCTCCCAGCCGATCTCGGCCTTCTCCGGGTTGCCGAAGTTGAGGCAGTCGGTCAGCGCGAGCGGCTCGCCGCCCGCGCACGCGACGTTGCGCGCGGCGTCGAGCACGGCGAGCGCGCCGGCGCGGAACGGATCACGCTCGCCGACCGGCGGGCCGTCGAGGGAGACGGCGATGCCGCGGTACGACGGCGTCAGCCTGAGGACGGCGGCATCGAGGCCCGGCCGGCGCACCGTGCGCGAGCCGACGAGGTGGTCGTAGCGCTCGTACACGACGCGGGGATCGGCGAGGTTGTGAGTCACTCGACTCGACGGCTGCGGCCGGAACGACCTCACGCGGCGCCTGCTCGACTCCGTAGCGCGGGCAGTCGTCGGTGAGCGCCGTGGCCCGGATCCGACCCTGGAGCTCGCCGTCGACGAACGCCTGGAGGTCGCCGGTGGCCGTCACCGCGCCGACCTCGGCCCACGGCAGCTCCCAGCGTTCGATCACCGCTGCCACCTCGGCGACGAGCTCGGGTCGCACCGCGGCGACCATCCGCTCCTGGCTCTCGGAGATCATGATCTCCCACGCTTCCATGTCCGGCTCGCGGAGCGGCACGCGGTCGAGGTGGACGTCGACGCCGACGCCGTCACGCGCCATCTCGGCGAGGGCAGACGCGAGGCCGGCGGCGCCGCAGTCCTGGAGCGACTCGACGAGCCCGCGCTCGACGAGCTCGAGCGAGACCTCGATCAGGCGCTTGCCGGTGAACGGGTCGCCGATCTGGACGCTCGGCCGCTTGTCGTCCTGCCCCTCGGCGAGCTCCTGGCTCGCGAGGACGCTCGCGCCGCCGATCCCGTCGCGGCCCGTCGTCGCTCCGTAGAGGACGAGCGCGAGGCCGGGCGTGGTCGCGCGCGCGCGCGTGACGCGCTCGGCAGGAAGCAGCCCGACGCACATCGCGTTGACGAGGCAGTTGTCGCGATACGCCGGATCGAAGACCGACTCACCTCCGACCGTCGGCACGCCGACGGAGTTGCCGTACGCGCCGATGCCCGCCACGGCACGGTCGAATTCGCCGTCGGGAGCGCCGAACCGCAGGCCGTCGAGCAGCGCGATCGGCCGTGCTCCCATGGCGACGACGTCGCGGAGGATCCCGCCGACGCCGGTCGCCGCGCCCTGGAACGGCTCGACGGCCGAGGGATGGTTGTGGCTCTCCACCTTGAAGGCGACGGCCTCGCCTTCGCCGAGGTCGATCACGCCCGGCGTTCTCACCCGGTCCCTGGAGCACGCGGTCGCCGGAGGACGGGAGGCGCGCCAGCAGGAGCGCCGAGTGCTTGTAGCCGCAGTGCTCCGACCAGAGCAGCGAGAACACGGCGAGCTCGAAGTCGTTCGGCGCGCGCCCGAGCAGCTCACGGATGCGCTCCAGCTCGCCGTCGGTGAGCCCGAGCGCCCGGTGCAGGGGCTGTTCCGCAACTACTGCCAGAGCGATGGAGTCTAGTCGCGCGATCGGTGGCGCCGGTCGTGCTCGCGGGAGGCGCCGGTAGCCTCATGCCGTGGATCGAGGCGACGCCGGTGCCCTCGTGGAGCGTGCGCCCTGAAGGGGAAGGTCGTCCTGCGCATCGTCCCGTGCGGCCTGGGCAACCAGCTCTTCCAGTACGCCGCCGGCTTCGGCCTCGCGCGGAAGTGGCAGGTACCGCTGGTCGTCGACGCAAGCTGGTTCTCGCTCCCAGTGGAGAAGCAGTTCGACGCCGTTGCGTGCCTACGGCCTCGATGTCTTCGCGCTCAGCGCACCGAGCGCGTCGCCGGAGGAGGTGCGCTACTTCCTGGACGACGGCCTGTTCGCACGAGGTCGCAGGCTCGTCGACTTCGTCCGCTCAGGAGGACAGCACGCCCTGATAGGCGACTTCCCAGCTCACTCCCGGATGCCGCACCCGGTCTTCCATGAGCCGGTCGACCCGCCGCCCGGTGCTGATGGCGGGGTTTTGGGAGTGCGCGGAGTACCCGGAGATCGGTGGCGATGAGCTCCGCCGCGAACTTACCTTTAGCGCTCCGCCGGATGCCGAGAACGCGCGCTTCGCGGCCGAGATCGCGCGATCGCCGAGCGTCGCCGTCCACGTGCGCGGTCGCGACCTGATCGCGAACGCCGAGAATGTGCGCCGGCACGTTCCGGGGCGCGACTACTACGCCGCCGCGGCGGAGCACATTGCGGCGCTTGCCGACGAGCCAGTGTTCTACGTCTTCTCGGATGATCCGGCGTACGCCCGCGAGGTCGTACAGCTCGCCTATCCGACGACGTTTGTCTTCCACAACGCTGACGGGCGAGATCACGAGGACTTGCGCCTGATGACGTTGTGCCGCCATCACGTGCTCGCGTGCAGCACGTTCAGCTGGTGGGGCGCCTGGCTCGCGCAGAGCCCGGACCAGTGCGTGATCGCCCCGCGCGTCTTCTACGTAGACGGGAAGCCGCCGACCGACCACTACTACCCAAAGTCCTGGACCCTGATCTGAGCGTGCAGCGGCTCACGTTTCGGCAGCGTCGGGCGTTGTAAGTCGATGGTGCGTGGATATCTCCCCCGACTGTTCCTGCTCGCTGCGCTCTGGGGATCGTCGTACCTCTTCATCAAGGTCGGCGTCGACGATCTCGAGCCAAGCGTGCTCATGGTGGGCCGGACGCTGCTGGCGGGAATCCTTCTCCTCGACGTTCGTCATCGCGACGCGTGGGGCGTCGCGCGTCAGGGCAGAGCTCGCGGCGACTGAAGCGTCAGTCGATGGTCTACGGCACGGTCAACGCCGCGCTGCCGTTCTGGCTCATCGCGTGGGGGGAGACAGCACATCGATTCGAGCGTCGCAGGGATCGCGCAGGCAACCGTGCCGCTCTTCGCGTTCCTCATCGGGCTGCGCCTACTGCCCCACGAGCCCGTGGCGCGCATCCGGTGGGTCGGTGTCGCGCTCGGGCTCGCCGGGGTGGCCGCGCTGTCCGGCCTCGACACGTCGGGTGGTTGGTTTGCCGCTGTGGGGACGTTCGCGATCGTGCTGTCGTCGCTCTCCTACGGGTTCGCGGGCATCTACGCGCAGCTCCACGTGCCGCGCCGCCGCCGGCCCGTGCGTCGCGACCGGTGGGATGCTCTTCGCCGCCGTCCTTCTGTTGCCGGTCGCGATCGTCCAGCGGCCGGACGCCGTTCCCGGCTGGCAGGCTCTCGCGTCCGTCGCCGCGCTGGCGATCTTCGGGACGGCGATCGCACAGATCGTCTTCTTCCGCATGCTCCCGCTCGTACGGCGCGCGGCGGATCTCGCTCGTCGCGTACCTCATGCCCTGCTTCGCGATCGTCTACGGCGCGCTGTTCCTCTCGGAGCCGGTGACAACCGCGATGCTCGCCGGGCTCGCGCTGATCCTCGTCGGCGTCGCGCTCGGGTCGGGTCGTGTTGTGCGTCCACGCGCGGCCGAGCCACGGCGAGGAGACCCTCTGAACGTCGACATCCGGCGCTCGCAGCCCGACGACCTCGACTTCCTCGTCGAGCTCGTCGCGCACGAGGACGTCGAGCCGTTTCTCGCCGCCGCGCGACCGCACGACCGCGACAGCGCCCGTCGGCCGACACGAGCGGTCGGACGGCGGAGCCGGAGCTCTTCGGCCTGTTCGTGATCGAGGTCGACGGCGAGCGTGCCGGCACGATGCGCTTCTCGAGCCGGGGCGGCCGGAACCGCATCGCGGATCTCGGCGGCCTTGCCGTTCATCCCGACTTCCGCGGTCGGCGCGTGGCCGACACGGCCGCGCGCCTCTTTCAGGGGCACCTCTTCGACGACCTCGGCTTCCACCGCCTCCAGCTCGAGGTGTACGGCTTCAACGAGCGGGGGATGGAGCACGCCGAGCGTGTGGGCTTCGTGCTCGAGGGTCGCAAGCGCCGCGCGTACGAGCGGGACGGCGAGTGGGTGGACGGCGTCCTCTACGGCCTCACGGTCGAAGATCGGGAAGCGACGAAGGCGGATCGGTGAGGAGCGCGATCCCGTAGGAGCGCGCCTCCTCTCGCTCGGGCTCGGTGAGGTACTCGGCAGGTGACTTGCCGTCCACGCGGGCGAGCATGAGGCAGCCGACGAGGCCGAGCACGTAGCGCAGGTCCGGCACGTCGCCGTAGGCGTCGAGAAACGCCCCCGCGCATGCCTCGTAGGCGGCGCCCGCCTCGGGCCGGTGGACGCGCTTCAGCAGCAGGTGGTTGAGCATGAACGCGAGGTCGAAGGCGGGATCGCCGCGGTGAACGATCTCCCAGTCGATCACCCACATGCCCTCTTCGCCGACGAGGACGTTCTTCGGCGAGAAGTCGCCGTGCACGAGGCACGTCCGTGTGGCGAGAAGGCGTGCGACGTACACCTCGATCCGGTCCGCCAACTCGGGATGGCGGCGCTGGATCGTGCGGAGGTACGGATCGACCCGTTGGCTCTCGAACGACTCGGCGCTTCCGAGGTCGCCGTCGACCGAGTGGAGGACGGAGAGAAGCGTTCCGAGTCGGGACGCGACAGCCGGATCCGCGTCGCCTTCGAGCAGCAGCGTCTTCCACGGCCACCATGACGCAGGAGCAGCTTCCATGACGAGCGTGAACGACGTCGCGTCGACGTCGAGCAATCGCGGCACCGAGCCCGGCGCGAGTGACGCCATCAGCTCGAGCGCCTCTGCCTCGGCCAGGGCCCGCTCGCGCGGAACGATCCACTCGTCGGCGACCTTGAAGCGCCCGAGCGCCCGTTTCACGACGACGCGTCGTCCGTCGCCTTCGGCGAGGAAGACCGCCGCAGACACGCCGCCCGAGAGCTCCTCGACCTCGAGCCCGTCCGTGTGACGGAAGACCCCGCGCTCGACGAGGTACGTCGCCACGTCGGCGCTCACCGAGTCATCGTAACGTCGCTCCGTAGCTCACCGCAGACGCGAGTCCGTGCAGGCACTGATGCTCCGGCGCGGCGATCGCGTGAAACTGAGGAAGAGTTCAGGAGGTTGCAATGGACAGCAGTTTCGGTCACGCACCGCGGCTCCACCGTCCGGCGATGCCGTGGGGCCTGCTCGCTGCAGTCGAGCTGATCGTGTTCGCCGTGCTGTCGGGGATGCTCGTGCTCTGGATCATCCCGTCGGCATTCGAGGTCGAGTGGGGTTGTGTCGGGGTGAACGGCGCCGCGCGATCGGCCGCCGACACCTACATCGATGCCTTTGCCGTGTTCGGCGCTCTCAGCTGGATCGCCGCGGGGGCCGCGACGGTCATGGCTCACGCAGCCGGTCGCCGGTGGCTAACGGTTGCGATTCCCGCCATCTGGTTCGCCGTGTTGACACTGCTCGCAGTGGCCATCTCGGCGACCATCGGCCCGCTGCCCTGTTGATGGCCGGCATCGTCCAGCGGACGCTTGGCAACCACGTCTCGGCGGTGGGCCGCCGTTATCTCGAGGAGGAGGACGAATGCGCGCCACCGGCTACACGCTGAGCGGCCAGACAACCCTGCGCTTCGACGACGCCGTCGAACGCGTGCGCCAAGAGTTGAAGGAGGAAGGCTTCGGGATCCTCTGCGAGATCGACGTCCAGGCGACGCTGCGCGAGAAGCTCGGCGTCGAGGTTGAGGCGTACGTGATCCTCGGCGCGTGCAACCCGCCGCTTGCGCACCGTGCTCTCGAGGCCGAGGCGGATCTAGGCGTGCTGCTGCCGTGCAACGTCGTCATCTACGTCCGCGACGGGGTGACACACGTCTCGGCGATCGACGCCGAGCGCATGCTCTCGATCGTCGGCAACGACGCGATCGCGCCTGTGGCCGCGGAGGTACGCGCGCGGCTCGGCGCGGTCGTAGAGCGCGCGACGGCGGACCTCGCCGCCGCCCTCTAGCGTCGCAGCGCCGTTCGACGTCAGACGGTGATACGCCCCTTCGCAGCGACGTACCCCGCCTTGGTCGCGGTCAGCGCAAAGGCGCCGGAGCGCTTCACCGTCACCGTGACAGAGCCATTCGCAGTGGTTGTCTTGGTTCCGCCGGGAAGCCCCTTGACCTTCGCTCCGGCCATCGGGTCGCCTGCGTCCGTGACGCGGACGGTCACCTGGGTCGCGCCGCCCTTCAACGCCTTCTTCGATGCCCGGAGTGAGAGCTTCGGCTCGACGTGAGTGTGGTACGAGCCATCCTTCGTCTTGCCGTCCACCGTCACGTCTGCGAACAGGTCGAGCGGGCCAGCCGAGCCCTCACCCTCGAGCCGGAAGTACTGCGCCGTCTTCGGCGGCGACTTCAGCCGCTGCACCGGCTCCCACCCCGTGACGTGCCGGCTCGTCCGCGTGACGTAGGTGCTCTGCTCGTCGCCGTAGAAGACCCACAGCCGCCCCTCAGGTCCGGCCGCCACGCCCGCTGTCAGCACCCGCGCGCCCTTCGCCACGGGTACCTTCCGCGACTTGCCGCCGTACTGAAGGAGCACGACGTGGTCCACGTCGCGTGCATACGCCGTGAACACGCCGCCGCCGGCGCGGGCGGCGATCGTCGGCCCATCGCCCTTGCTCTGGGGAATCGCCTGCGGCGCGCCCACGCTCGGTGCGACTCGACGGAAATAGTTCTGGCCGTCGTTGACGCCGTGGTAGGCGATGATCGCCTCGCCGGTGCCCTGATCGACGGCTATGACGGGGTTCGTTGCTAGGCCTTGCGGCGTGATGTTCTGCGGCTGCACGACAGGGTCCGTGCCCGTTTCGATGAGGAGGGCCGCTGCCGACTGCCACACGCTGATCAGCTGTCCGCTCTTCAGGAACGCGGTGTGCACGTCCGCGTTCGACGCCTCCGTCAGCGTCAGGTTGCCGAACGCGCGTGGGCCGAGCTTCCACGTCCCCGGGCCGACGACCTCGTTGAGGCCGTCGTACGGATCGCTCTGGCCGCCGACCTTTTGACCACTGACAATCGCGTGGATCGAGCCGTCGGAGGCCGTGGCCGCTGTAGGGGCGTTCACGCCGGACCAGCCGGAGATCACTGCCTTCGGCTTCCCGAGCGCCCCCTTCGGCGTGACGGTCGTGTCGAGGATCGACGGGAACGGTGCCCGGTTCGGCCCCGCCCACAGGACGTGCAACACGCCGTCCTTGCCGCGCGCGAGCCCGAGGTTCGATCGTGCGCCGTTGTGCTGGTGCGTGATCTGTGTCCACTTGCCGGGCGCCGCGGCGCTCGCCGACAGAGCAAAGAGCGCGAGGACGAACGCTCCGGCGAGCACGGGTCCGACGTGACTCAGCCTGCGCATGACGACTCTCGAAAGGTAATGGCTCGCATCACAGATCACAAGGCGCCGATCCACCTACTCACCGGACCATCACCCCGTCGACTCGTTCCTCGCCCTACGTTTAGGGCATGCGAGATCGACTGAGAATCCGGACGAGGGACCAAGGCGTGGAGAGGCTCCGGCGGCTGCCGCTCTTCAGCGGCTGCGACAGCTCGGAGTTGAAGGCCGTGGAGGCTCTGACGACCGAACTCGAGGTTGCCCGTGAGACCAGGCTGACGGTTCAGGGTCGGCGTCAGCGTGAGGTGCTCGTGTTGATCGAGGGTGGTGCGGACGTGCTACGCAATGGCGAGAAATCTGCCGAGCTAGGCCCGGGCGATCTCGTAGGCGAGCTCGAGGCGCTGACACTCGCACCGTCGAGAGTGACTGTGAAGACGACCGGCGAAGCGCGAGTGCTCGTGATGTCTGGCTCCGAGTTCCGGCAACTACTCGGAGACCACCCGCAGATCGCCGGCGAGGTACTCGAAGCGGTTGCCCGCCGCGAGCTTGCGGCGTAGGCAGACTTCTGGCCGATGGAGCTGTATCTCGTGCGGCACGCGATCGCCGCCAAGCGTGACCCGGCCCGCTGGCCCGACGACTCGGAACGGCCACTGACGCCCGAGGGAATCGCTCGCTTCCGTTCGGCTGCGCACGGCCTCGCGAAGATCGTGCCCACCGTCGAGCGTGTGCTGTCGAGCCCATACCCGAGGGCGTGGCAGACGGCGGAGATCCTCCATGAAGAGACCGGCTGGCCCGCGCCAGAGCCGAAGGAAGGGCTTGCAGCCGCCCGCCCGCCCGACGACAGCGCCGCGTTGCTCGAGGAGGTCGACGTCGACTCGCTTGCACTCGTCGGGCACGAGCCGAATCTCTCGCTGCTCGCGTCCTTCCTCTTGACGGGAGACAACGGTCTCGCGCAGCTGGAGCTGAAGAAGGGAGGCGCCGCCTTCATCGAGCTTCCTGATCGCGCTGACGGCAACGGTGGAACTGCGATCCTGCGCTGGAGCGTGAGCCCGAAGATCCTGCGCCTGCTCAACGGCGACTAGGATTCTGGCATGGCGACTTTCCTTCACACGATGGTGCGCGTCACCGACCCGACGCGCTCGCGTGCCTTCTACGAGGCTCTCGGCTTTCGCTTCGCCCGCGAGATGGACATCGTCCGCAACGGCGAGCTGGAAGCGACGAACTACTTCTTCTCGATCGGCGACGCAGAGAACATCCTCGAGCTGACGTTCAACCACGATGGGCGTACGTACGACCTCGGCACTGGGTACGGGCACATCGCCATCGGCGTCGACGATCTCGACGCGACGCTGGGCGAGCTCGCCGCTCAGGGCATCGAGCCCGAGCGGGCGCCGTACCAGGTCGTCGAGGGTGGTTCGTGGATCTGCTTCGTCCGCGACCCGGACGAGTACCGCATCGAGCTGATCGCGCGCTCCGCCTGATGAACGTGGACGACGGCGTCGTCGAGCTCATCGTCCGCCGCCCGGCCGAAGGCGAGCGCGAGGTGCTCGAGGTCGCGGAGCTCGATCTCGAGCAGGGGCTCGTCGGCGATCGCTGGTGGGCGGGAGCTCACGCCGACGGCGGGGCGCTCGACACGAGCGCACAGCTGACGTTGACGAGCACGCGTGCGCTTGCCCAGATCGAGCCGGACCGCACGCGCTGGCCGCTCGCGGGTGACCAGCTCTACGTCGACTTCGACCTCGCGTTGGAGCACCTGCCTCCGGGCACGCGCCTCGAGGTCGGCTCCGCGGTGATCGAAGTGACGGACGCCCCGCACACGGGGTGCGCGAAGTTCACCGCACGGTTCGGCTCTGAAGCGACGCGACTCGTCAACTCGCAGGACGGGCGTGGGTTGCGCCTGCGAGGAATGAACGCTCGGGTCGTCGAGCCCGGTCACGTGCGCGTCGGCGACACGATCCGCAAGCAGTAGCCGCGGTTTGTTGCTCAGGTTCGCAGCGCCTAATCCTGCGAAACGGGCTCGAGGCGCTGCAGCGTCGCCACCGCGACGACAACGGACACGACGCGGCCGTCCTTGCCGCGCGAGAAGCGCACGAGCTCGCCGGACTCGCGGAAGCCGGGCTCGATCACGAAGACGTCGGGATCGTCGGTCGGCTCGAGGGTCGGCGTCCAGGTCGGGTCCGACGGGTCGATGAACGTGAGCTTCCCGTCGCGCCACTCGAGCTGCATCGCCGTTCCGAAGTGGGCGGCGAGATAGAGACCGACCAGGTCGCGCCACTTTCGCGGAAGCTTCTGCGGCGGCTCGATCGCTGGCGCGGCGGTCTTGACGGCCTCCCGCGCGATCGCACCGAGCTCCATCGCCAAGAGCGTCGCGGGCCCGAAGCCGTTGAGCAGCGCGATGGCGCCGACCTTCTCCTCGGGGTCGAAGCACGCGTTCGTGATGAACCCGTAGTGGCCGCCGGAGTGCATCCGCCAGATCACGTCCTCGCGCCGGACGGCGTACCAGCCGACGGCCCACGCCCGTGTCCACGCGTCGTCGACGAGGTAGCGCGGCTTGTGCATCTCCTTCGCCGTCTGCTCGGAAAGGATCGGCTCAGGATCGAACTGGCAGGAGAGCCAGCGAGCGAGGTCCTCGACGCAGGACCAGAGGCCGCCCTCGGCGCCGAAGATGTCGTGGTCGTCCGGCGCCACGTCAAGCTCGTCGGAGAGAAAGCGCGGCTCGTACCCGGTCGCCTTGCGCGCTCGGAGCCGCGGCGGCAACGGGTCGAACGACGTCCCGGTCATCTTCAGCGGTGAGAGGAGCTTCGTGCGCACGTAACGCTGATACGGGACGCCGCTCACGCGCTGGACGATCTCGCCGAGGAGCTGGTACGCGAGATTCGAGTATTTCCACTGCGTGCTCGGCGGCACGGTCGTCGAGATGTCAACAGCCTGCGCGAGCGTCCGTGCCGGGTCGCTTTCGTACTGGACGAGCGTCCAGTCGGTACCGGGCGGCTCGCTCTGAAGCCCGGACTCGTGCGAGAGCATCCGTCTGATCGTCAGCTGCTCGAGCGATCCGGATGCCGCCTCGAGCTCTGGAAGATAGGCGACTGCGCGATCGTCGAGGTCGAGCTTTCCTGCGTCGCGGAGCTGCATGATGGCCGTCGCCGTGAAGGTCTTCGTGATCGACGCGATGCGGTAGAGGGCCTTCGGGCTCGCGCGCCGCTTCGTGCGCAGATCGGCGAAGCCGATGCCCTTCGACCAGACGAGCGTCGTCACCGTGCACGACGCCGACCGCTGCGCCGGGCAACCGGTGCTCCTTGACGAACGCCGCCGCCGTCGCCTCGTATGTGTCGGCGAGCTTCGCTGCGGGGCTGGTCGCGGACAGGCCGGGCATGCAGCGAACCTACCACTCTAATCGCTGTATAGATTTCGTATAGGCTACGTTCACTGTGGATGCCGTTGTGCGGTTCATCGCCGGTCGCTGGACGAAGTTCGTCGTCCTCGGGGCCTGGCTTGCCGTGCTCGTGGCACTCGGACCGCAGATCGGGTCGCTCGAGTCGAAGGAGAAGAACGAGCCGACGAGCTTTTTGCCGAGGGACGCGGAGTCGGTTGCCGTGCTCGAGGCCTCCAGGGAGTTTCGGAGGGCCGAGGGAACGTATGCGATCCCGGTGTTCGCCCGCGATGAGGGCCTGACTGCCGAGGATCGGGCGGCTGTCGAGGAAGTGCGTACCGCGATCAACGCGGCGCCGCCCGAAGGCGTGCGTCCGGTCGGAGAGCCCCGGTTCTCCGACGATGGCAAGGCCGCCCTCCTCGTCGTGCCGATCGTCGCCCGCGGGGACGAGGACGTGCTGATCAACGCTGTCGAGTCGATCTCAGAGACCGCGAAGGAGGTCGCTGCGAGCGGCCTGACCGTGAAGGTCACTGGGCCGGGTGGGTACTCGGCCGACGCGAGCAAGGTGTTCGAGGGGATCA
Source organism: uncultured Actinomycetes bacterium (assembly GCA_963724675.1). Taxonomy (GTDB): domain Bacteria; phylum Actinomycetota; class Thermoleophilia; order Gaiellales; family Gaiellaceae; genus PALSA-612. The sequence goes on from CAVRVP010000006.1 coordinate 260,127, forward strand.
ACTCCACCCTGCTCCTCGCCACGTCGCTGCTCGTCTTCGTTCTTCTCGTCCTCATCTATCGCAGCCCCATCTTCTGGGTGCTGCCGCTCGCGTCGCTGTTCCTCGCGGAGGGCCTCGTGCGTGGCCTTGCCTCGCTGCTCGCCGATGCTGGTGTCGTGATCAACGGCCAGACGGCGGGGATCCTGCTCGTGCTCGTGTTCGGCGCGGGTACCGACTACGCCCTCCTCCTCACTGCTCGCTATCGCGAGGAGTTGGTTGCCCACGAGGACAAGCACGAGGCGATGCGCGTCGCCGTGCGCAAGGGCGGCCCGGCGATCGTGGCCTCAGCGGCGACCGTCGTCGCCGCGCTGCTGTGCCTCAGCTTCGCGTCCGTGAACTCGACCGCTGGCCTCGGTCCAGTCGGGGCGATGGGTGTCGCTGTTGCTGCCCTGGCGATGCTCACCGTGTTGCCGGCGCTCCTGCTCGTCGGCGGACGGAGGGCGTTCTGGCCGTTCACTCCACGGTTCGGCTCGGCGTCCGCAGCGACGCGACAGCGGGTTCTGGTGGCGACTCGGTGGCTGGATCGACGCCCGCCGCCGCCCGGTGTGGATCGCGACGGCCGCCGGGCTTGCTGTCATCGCGCTCGGAACGCTCACCCTGGACGACAACCTCACGACGGCCAACGCCTTTCGCGGCGGCGTGGACTCGGTGCAGGGTCAGGGGCTGCTCGAGCGCAGCTTCCCAGCGGGCGCGAGCGCGCCGACGGAGATCCTCGTTACCGATCCCGCCAAGGTCGCCGCGGTGAGAGCTGTAGCGGAGGCCTCGCCTCAGGTGGTGTCAATCGGTCCAGCCGAAACGGCGGCGCCGGGCACGCTGTTCACGCTCACGCTCGCCGAGGACCCCTTTTCCGAAGAGGGGTTCGCGCAGATCCCCCTCCTTCGGGAGACGCTGCGCGAGGTTGGTGGCGATGCCGTGCTCGTCGGGGGTCCCACGGCAGAGGAGTTCGACCTGCGGCACGCAGTCGAGAGCGACACGAAGCTGCTCGTGCCAATCGTCATCCTCGTCGTCTTCCTCATCCTGATGATCCTTCTCCGTGCGGTTGCGGGGCCGCTGATGCTGATCGGCACCGTGGTGCTCTCGTACTTCGCGGCGCTCGGTCTCAGCCTGCTGATCTTCGAGGCGTTTGCCGACTTCCCCGGCGAGGACCCGAGCTTCCCGCTCTTCGCCTTCATCTTCCTCGTTGCGCTCGGCGTCGACTACAACATCTTCCTCATGGCACGCGTGCGTGAGGAGGCGCTCGAAGCCCCGACCCGCCAGGCGATGCTGAAGGGCCTCGCGGTCACCGGCGGCGTGATCACGTCCGCCGGCGTCGTCCTCGCGGGAACGTTCTCGGTGCTCGCAGTGCTGCCGCTCGTCGCACTGACGCAGATCGGCATCACCGTGGCGGTGGGCGTGCTGCTCGACGCGCTCATCGTGCGCTCGATCCTCGTCCCGGCGCTCACGCTCGAGCTTGGCGAGCGTACGTGGTGGCCGTCAAGACTGTGGAGGAGAGGGCGATGATCGAGTCGGTCTGGGGACTGCTTGTCGTCGGCGCGTTCGTCGCGTCGCTCTCGATGCTCGCTCTCTGGGCGCTCGCCGTACGCATCGGCGACGCGAGCCACGTCGACGTCGCGTGGGCGATGCTCGATCGCCTGCTGCGCGATCCTCTACGCGCTCCTCGCGGACGGGAGCGACTCGATGCGCGTGCTCGCAGCGGCGCTCGCGTCGATCTGGGGCTTCAGGCTTGGTCTGTACCTCCTCGTCAACCGCGTGCTCGGCAAGGAGGAGGACGGCCGCTACCAGGCGCTCCGCCGGAGGTGGGGAGCGCGCGCGAACAGGCGGTTCTTCTGGTTCTTCCAGTTCCAGGCGGTGTTCGTCGTCTTCTTCTCGCTGCCGTTCGCTCTGATCGCGCAAGACGACGGCGACGCCGACCTGCTCGTGTGGGCGGGGGTGGCCGTGTGGGCCGTCGGCAACGCCGGTGCGATCGTGGCGGACCGCCAGCTGGCGAGGTGGCGTGCGAACCCGGCGAACCGCGGCCGGACGGCTCGCCTCGGCCTCTGGTCGTGGTCGCGGCACCCGAACTACTTCTTCGAGTGGGTGACCTGGTGCGGCGTCGCGCTCGTGGCGACGTCGGCGCCGTGGGGCTGGATCGCGTGGATCGTCCCCGCCGCATTGCTCGTCCTGCTCTTCCGCGTCACGGGCATTCCCGCCACCGAGGCCCAGGCGCGGCGCTCACGTGACGACTACGCCGAGTATCAGCGGACGACGAGCGCCTTCGTGCCGCTTCCGCCGCGCCGCGGCTAGCTAGTGCTCGTGGACATGCTCGTGCTCGTGGATCCCGTGGCGGATCGTCTTCCACGACGACCACGTGATGTTCATGATGACGAGCGTGATGGCGATGCCGACGATCGGATCGGCACGCTCGAACCCGAGCGCGACGAGGCCCGCAGTGAGACGACGCCGAGCGAGACGAAGCCGTCGATGCGCGCGTGGTTGCCATCCGCGACGAGGGCCGGGCTGTCGAGCCGGCGTCCGGCGCGTAGCCGCACCTGCGCCGCGAGCTCGTTACCGAGAAAGCCGATCGCGCCGGCGGCTGCCAGCAGCCAGAGATCCGACAGCTCGCGCGGGTGGAGCAGGCGGTCGACCGCCTCGTAGAGCGCCACGCACGCGCTGATGAAGATCGCGAGCACGACGAAGTAGCCGGCGATCTGCTCGCCGCGCGCGCTCCGGAGGAAGAACGCGATGCCGAGCGGAACCGCCGTCAGCGCGTCGCCGACGTTGTGCACGAGATCCGCGAGCAGGGCGACGCTGCCGCTCGCGACGAAGATCACCGCCTGGAGCGCGGCCGTCAGCCCGAGGATGCCGAGGCTGATCGCGACCGCTCGCATTCCCGCACGGCTACGCACGATCGAGCGGTCGACGAGACCGTGGCTGTGGCCGTGAGCGCCGCGCATGCGGGGGACAGTCTGACGGGATCCCCGGTGGAGGGATGGAGACACGACGTGCCGCGCGCCGAGGCGAACATGGGGTGGAGTACGAAAGGAGTACGGCCACGGACGCGCCGCCGTCTCCGTTTCGTCCGCAGCACGGGCGGTTTCGGGACAGGCTTGGCTTCGGCGTGGCCGTAGCTCTGGTCATCGCCGTCCCGGTCGCCGTGACGGGCTGGGTCGTGGCGACACAGCTCGAGGCCCGCGACGAGGGTCGCGTGAATGCCCGGCTCGAGAGCGGGCTGCGCATCGCGCAGGCCGAGCTCGCGCTCCGATTGGCCGCCGCGGACGGGCGCGCGCGCGCGCTCGCGCGGACGAAGGTCGTCCAGCGAGCGATCCTCGAGCACGACTCCAAGCCGCTGCGGCCCTTCGCGCGTCGCACGCCGACGCTCGCCGTGTACGCCTCCGGCGATCGGCTCGTCGGAGCACCGGTGGCCGACGCCATCGTCCGGCGCGTCGGGGTGCTCGATCCGGCAGGCCGCCCTCTCGGCAGGGTGGAGATCGCGATTCCCCTCGACGACGAGCTCGTTCGTTCGCTCGGCCGCCGGGCCGGGACGATGCTCGCCGCCACGCGTGGTGGCCGTGATTGTCGCGGGCGCCGCCTTCGACGATGGACGCGACTATCGGACAGCGGCGGTGGCTCTGCCTGCGGCGAATGGCCAGCTCGTCGCCGGCGTCCCCGCGGCAGAGCTCGAAGCAACGATCGCCGAGCGCAGGCGGAACGTCGCGCTCGCCGCGCTCGCGACGTTCCTCACGCTCGTTCTCTTCGCCGAGGCACTCGTGCCCATCGTTCGACGCAAGGTACGGCGGCGATCGCCAGTGGAAGAGGACGAGTCGATCGCCTTGCTCGGCAGTGCCCTCGTCGCGGCGCACGACCGGACCGCACTCCTACCCGTGATTCTCGAGACGATGGTCGACGCCACCGGAGCCGTCGGCGGAACACTGCTCGAAGGTGACGAGGAGGTCGGCGCAGTCGGTGAGCGGCCGCCTCTCGCCGAGCCGCTGCGGCTCACGATCGCCGGTAAGAACGGGTCGGAGTCGGTCGTGCTCCTCTACCCGCCGTTCGGCAGCTTCGGCGACGTCGAACGGCGCCGCGCCGAGCGTCTTGCGGCGCAGGCATCGGTCGCCGTCGAGCACGCGCGCCAGAGCGCGATCGCGAGGCGGGACGCGAGCACCGACCCTCTCACCGGCCTTGCCAACCGGCGCAGGTTCGTCGAGCAGCTTGCTGCAGAGGCCAGCCGCCGCTCCCGCTCGGGACGTCCGGTAGCGCTCGTCGTCGCCGACCTCGACGACTTCAAGCAAGTCAACGACCATCACGGCCACGAGGCGGGCGACGCCGTTCTCACGGCGTTTGCCGACGTGCTCCGAAGAACGCTGCGAGACATCGACCTGCCGGCGCGGCTCGGTGGCGAGGAGTTCGCCGTGCTCCTGCCAGAGACGGACGGCGACGGCGCGGTCCGGGTCGCCGAGCGCTTGCGCGAGCAGCTCGAAGGGCTTCGGCTGGACGTCGCCGGTGCCCGCCTGCGCGTCACGGCGAGCTTCGGCGTGTCGTCGTGCCCGCCCGTCGAGCGGGTCGAAGACCTGCCTGCCGCCGCCGACGAGGCGCTCTACGGCGCGAAGAGCGAGGGGAAGAACCGTGTCGTCGAGGGAGCGAGGCCATGAGGCTGGCGCTGCTTCTCGTCGTGCGCACGGGTACCGCGATCGTCGTCGCCACCGCGGCCGTGCAGTTCTGGAACCTCGCGGTGCGCGGCGAGACGCCGAGCCTGGGGCCGTCGATCGCGCTGCCGCCGACGCCGACAGCCGTCGCGGCGATCGTCCCGCGGCCCAAGGCGGGTCGGGGCGCGTCGGACCGGCCGCGCCACGCCGAGCCTGCGGCAGGCACAGGGCGAGTCGGCAGGAGCGACGCCGAGCGGCACAGTGCCGCCTGCAGCCGCCGACCATCCTGCGACGAAGGGCACGCTGCACCCCGTCCCGCCCGTCACGGCGCACGGGAAGGGCGCGTCGCCGCCGTCGGATCCCCCGGCCGACCAGGCGCCGGCGCCGACCGAGGTGCCGGAACCGCCCGCGGATCCCGAGATCGTGTCGCAGCCGCCGCAACCACCTCCGCCTCCCGCCCGACGACGAGGCCGAGCCGGCGCACCATCCGCCGCCGCACGACCACGGCGGGCCGTAGCGCGGTCTTTCGACACAGTTCCGGCACAGACGTGTAACGCGCTCCCCGCTACCGTCGATGCATGGCTGACGGTGCGGCAACTCCAGCAGTAACTCCGTGGGGCAAAGCGACGCTTGTCGACGAAGTGCGGCTCGACCAGCGCGTCGGGAGCAAGCGCTTCTCGTCGCTCGTGCAGCTGCTCGAGGCGGCCGACGGCGAGCGGCTCGTGCGCTTCGCCTACGCGACGAACGGCACGGCGCGGAGAGGGCCCGTCACCTTGCGCGCGAAGGACGTCACGCGGCTCCGCGAGCGGCTCGACGGCCACCCCGAGCTCGCCCAGGCGCTCGGCTTCGACCGATGGGGGATCGCCGTGACGGGAGTCAGAGTGATGGCGCGTTGCCGAGGAGCTCCCGGCAGCCGTCCGCGCCGCAGTTGAACAGCGCGTCGAGAATCGAGAGCTTGGGCTCGAATGCGCCCCAGAGCTGAGGGTACTCCGGCGGTGAGTAGTCGTCGAAGCGGAGCTCGACACCGTTGGCGGCCAGCACGTCCGCGTCCGTGTAGTCCTGTCCGCCTCCCATTCCGGAGAGGTATGCCGTCGCGCCCACGGCAGCGCAGATCTCCGCGATGAGCTCGTTCTTCTGGCCGAAGTCGCTGAGGAGCTCCGAGAGGCGCGACTGCGTCGAGCGGATGCCGAGGTAGTCGGTGAACGAGGCGATCAGCGCGAGGTTGACGTCGACGAGCGTCGTGCCCGCCGAGATCCCCGCGGCGTAGAGCTCGACCACCTCGTCGTAGTACGGCGCCCGGCCGTAGCTCATGGCGAGCGTCTTCAGGTGGGTGTCCGCCCATCGGGCGTCGGCGAACGTGACCTCGGAGTAGACGACCTTGCCGTCGCGCCCGTGGGGCTTCGAGACGGGAATCGTCAGCCAGGCCGCGCCGTTCGGCGTCTTGATGCGGTTGCGTGCGGCGAAGCTCTGCCCGCGGGGGAACTGCACCGTGTCGAGGTGGACGAACGTGTCGCAGCTCGCGAGCTTGTGGAAGTAGCCGAGCCACGGGACGTAGTTCGGCTGGTGCATGGCCATCACGCCGGCCATCAGCTCTCCTTCGCGAGCGCGGAGAGAAGCTCGGCGAACCGCGCCTTGTCCTCGTCCCGGTCGTCGTATGCGCGAAAGCGGAACGACGCGGGCGGCGATGCCACCACCGGGACGCCACTCCTCGACGAGATCTCGGCCAGGACGCCCGCCGGGTCGTCGCACAGCTGCTCGTAACCGACGCGGATGGCGCCGTCCCCGAGGCCGGCGAGCTCCGATTCGTAGAGCCGCTCGAGGTAGTGGACCTGTCCGGCGATCTGTCCCCACTCGTCGAGGTCGGCAAGGCGGTCGTATTCGACCGGGACGTAGCTCCACCAGTGGCGCGGGTCGTCGTAGTGCTTCCGACGTGCATCGAGGATGGACACGGCTGCATCGAGCGGATCCCGGGAGATGTGCACCCAGATCACGTTTCCCAACACGTTGGACAGGCGCGGCATGTGGTACGCGCCGAGCATGTTCTTGCCGACGAAGGGCTTGCCGAGCTCGGCCTGGACGTTCGCGAGCGTCAGGCGCAAGCCCGCCCAGTCGATCGTGTCCTCGAGCTCGTCGGCGCGAACGACGTCGTCGAATGTCGTCTTCCGCAGCCAGTGGCGCCAGAAGTAGCCGAACTCGTGGATCTCGCGCAGGTCGTCGGTCCGCGCGTAGTCGGACTCGAACACCGCCGGCCGGTCGCTCCCGAGCATGATCCGGCCGAGCCGAAGGCCGTGGACGGGTGCGAGCCAGAAGCGCGCGGTGAAGTTCGTCATGTAGCCGACGTCGAGGCAGTACGCGAGGAGCTGCGACAGCAGCGTCGTCCCGGAGCGGGGGAGGCCGACGACGAAGAGGAACGGATGTGCGATCTCGCGATCGACGTACAGCGCGCGCTCGGCCGGCTCGAGGTGCTCGTTCAGGGAGCGGAGGAAGGCCTCGTCGCCCGCATCCTTCGCATACGGCGCCCGAGCGCTCGCCCGCGACATCGTCGAACGTTCGCGTCACGCAGGCAGCTTAGGCGGCGGCGACAGCGCGGGCCGCGTCGACGAGCGGCTGCAGGATCGCCGCCCCGTCCGTCGATCCGAGCAGCGGGTCGACCGCGTGCTCGGGATGCGGCATCAACCCCATGACGTTGCCGTCCCGCGAGACGACCCCTGCTATGTCGTCGGGCGAGCCGTTGGGGTTCGAGCCCGACTCGTACCGGAGCACGACCTGCTCGGGTCGCAGGTCGGCCGGCGCGACGTAGCACCCCTCGCCGTGCTTCACAGGGATGACGAGTCGCTGGCCGACCTCGCAGTGCGCCGTGAACGGCGTGTCGTCCCGTTCGACGCGGAGCGGGACGTCCCGGCAGACGAATGAAAGGCCCGCATTCGGGCGAAGGGCTCCCGGCAGGAGGCCTGCCTCGCAGAGGATCTGGAAGCCGTTGCAGATGCCGAGGACGAGCCCTCCCGCGTCGGCGAAGTCGCGCACGGCATCCATCACCGGCGCGAAGCGCGCGATCGCGCCGCAGCGCAGATAGTCGCCGTACGAGAATCCGCCGGGCAGGACGACGCCGGCGACGTCGGGCAGCTCGCGGTCCGCGTGCCAGACACGCGTGACGTCGGCGCCGAGCAGCTCGAGCGCGCGTGCGGCGTCCCGGTCGTCGTTCGAGCCGGGAAAGACGACGACGGCGATCACTGGGCGAGATCGATCTCGAACGACTCGATCAGAGGATTGGCGAGGAGCTGCTCGCACATCCGCTCGACCTCTGCTCGCGCTGCGGCCTCGTCGTCCGCCTCCAACTCCACGTCGACCACGCGTCCGACGCGCACGTCGAGGACGGTGAACCCGAGATGGCCGAGCGCGCCGCGGACGGCGTCCCCCTGCGGATCGAGGATCCCCTCCTTCGGCCTCACGATCACAGTGGCTTTCATCGCAGGACGACGTCCGGGTCGGCGAGGTAGTCGTCGAAAGCAAGCCCCGTCAGCCGCTCGAACGCCTCGACATAGCGCGCGCGCGTCCCGGCCACGACGTCGTCCGGCAGGGGCGGACCGGGAGGTGTCTTGTCCCAGCCGAGCGACTCGCAGTAGTCGCGGACGAACTGCTTGTCGAACGACGGCTGCGCCGCACCCGGCGCATACGTGTCGGCGGGCCAGAAGCGCGACGAGTCGGGCGTGAACACCTCGTCCGCGAGCACGAGTCGCCCGTCACTGTCGACGCCGAGCTCGAGCTTCGTGTCGGCGACGATGATCCCGCGCTCGGCCGCGTGGCCCGAGACGAACGCGTACAGCTCGAGCGACAGCCGCTCGAGCTCGCGGAAGCGCTCCTCGCCGACGAGCTCGATGCCCCGCGCCGCATCGATGTTCTCGTCGTGACCCTCCGTCGCCTTCGTCGCGGGCGTGAAGATCGGCTCCGGGAGCCGCTCCGACTCCTGCATCCCGTCCGGCAGCACGTGGCCGCACACGGCGCCGTCTCGTCGGTAGTCGGCCCAGCCCGATCCGGCCAGATAGCCCCGGACGACGCACTCGAGCGGGAGCATGTCCAGCCTGCGGCACTCGGTCGAGCGGCCGTCCGGCGAGAGGCCGAGCAGGTGGTTGGGGCAGATGTGCGCGGTGCGCGCGAACCAGAACGCCGAGAGGCCCGTGAGCACGCGGCCCTTGTCGGGGATCTCGGTCGCGAGCACGACGTCGAAGGTCGAGACACGGTCCGACGCGACGAGCAGCAGGCGCTCGTCGTCGAGCGCGTAGATGTCGCGCACCTTGCCGCTCGCGACGTGCGTTCCCTCAGACACGGGCGGCCTCCGCGCGCAGCGCGTCGAGCCGGTCGAGCACGACACCGGTATGGCGCGTGTATGCGTCGAGGTCGAAGACCGCGTCGAGGTCGACCCGACCGGCGATCTCCGCGTCCGCCCGGACGAGCTCGCGGAAGTCCCGCCCGCCGTCCCACGCCTCCATCGCATGCGCCTGCACGAGGCGATAGGCGTCGTCCCTCGCCAGGCCGGACTCGACGAGCGCGAGCAGCACGCGCTGGCTGAAGAAGAGGTGGTGGCTCGACTCGAGGTTGGCACGCATGCGCTCGGGATGGACCACGAGCCCCTCCACGAGCCAGGTGAAGCGGTCGAGCATGTAGTCGATCGCGAGGAATGCGTCCGGGATGACGACGCGCTCGGCCGAGGAGTGTGAGATGTCGCGCTCGTGCCAGAGGGCGACGTTCTCGAGGCCGACCTGTGCCGCGGCGCGGACGACACGAGCGAGCCCGCACACGCGCTCGGCGGTGATCGGGTTGCGCTTGTGCGGCATCGCCGAGGAGCCCTTCTGGCCGCGGGCGAAGGGCTCTTCCACCTCGCGCACCTCGGTGCGGGCGAGGTGGCGGATCTCGAGGCAGAACGCATCGAGAGAGGAGGCGACGACGGCAAGGGTGCAGAGGAGATCTGCGTGCCGGTCGCGCTGGATGATCTGCGTCGACTGCGGCGCGGGCTCCAGACCGAGCTGCTCGCACACGAGCCGTTCCAGCTCGGGGCTGGTCGTGGCGTAGGTTCCGACTGCGCCCGAGAGCTTGCCGACGGCCATGCCGTCGAGCGCACGCTCGACGCGCTGACGGTTGCGGTCGAGCTCGAACGCCCAGCCGGCGAGCTTCAGGCCGAACGTCGTCGGCTCGGCATGGACGCCATGCGTTCTGCCGATGATCGGCGTGTTGCGGTGCTCCTCGGCGCGAGCGGCGACGGCGAGAAACGCGCGCTGGAGGCCGTCACCGACGATCGCCCCGGCCTCGCGCACCTGGAGCGCGAATGCCGTGTCGAGCACGTCGGACGAGGTCAGCCCGTAGTGGAGCCAGCGCTTGCCGTCGGCGTCGAGGCTCTCGCCCACGGCGTCGACGAAGGCGGCGAGATCGTGGCCGGTCGTCTGCTCGATCTCGGCCACGCGCTCGGGCGTCGGCGCGCGTGCGGCGGCGCGCACGCCGGCTGCCGTGTCCGCGTCCACGACACCGAGCTCCGCCCAGCCGTCTAGGGCAGCGAGCTCGACCTCGAGCCACAGCTCGAGCTTGCGCTGCTCCGACCAGACCGCGGCCATGGCCGGCCGTGAGTAGCGCGCGATCACGAGCCCAATCTAGCGGCGCCCGAGGCCGGACAGCCGGTAGCGGACCTCCGCGATGTCGGCGCCGTAGAAGGTCTCGGTCCGCTCGCCGTCGAGGCGCCAGCCGCCGAGCTCGTAGAACCGCCGTGCGCGCGGGTTGTCCCTCGCCACCCAGAGGATCGCCTCGCTCCAGCGCTCTGCCATCCAGTCGACCGTGGCCTCCATCAGTGCCCTTCCGGCGCCCGTGTCCCACGAGCCCGGACGGACGTAGATCGTGTACAGCTCCGCGATGTCCGCCTCGTCGCGGCACGGCCCGGCGGACGCGAAGCCGACCATTCGACCGTCCTGCTCCCCCACAAAGACCGCGTACCCGTCCGCGACGACGGCGTCTCGCCACCACAGCTCGTTCTCGTCGACGTCGAGCCTGTCCAGCACCTCCTGCGGCATGACGTCCACGTAGGCAGCACGCCAGGTCTCGGTGCGGATCTCGGCGATGGCGCGCGCGTCGCCGCTCGTGGCGCGCCGAACCTGGGTCACGCGTCGAGGATGCGCGCGGCGAGCAGGGCGGCATTCTTCGCGTTGTCGACGCCGACGCAGGCCACGGGAACGCCCGGTGGCATCTGGACGATCGACAGCAGCGCGTCGAGCCCGTCGCCCGACGCTCAGCGAGGAGCGGAGCGGCACGCCGATCACGGGGAGGTCGGTGTGCGCGGCGACGACGCCGGGAAGGGCCGCGGCGAGCCCGGCGCCGGCGATGAGGACGCGAATGCCGCGTCCTCGCGCGGCCTCGGGCGTACTCGGCCACGGCGTCCGGGCTGCGGTGGGCTGACCGCACCTCGAGCTCGCAGGCGATGCCGCGCGCCGCCAGCTCGTCCAGGGCGCGCCTGCATCCGCTCGCGGTCCGACTCGGAGCCGATGAGGATGCCGACGAGTGGTGTGGTCTCAGACACGGGCGATGTCGCGACGATAGCGCGCGCCCGCGAACGAGATGCGTGAAGCGCCGTCGTAGGCGACCGCGCGAGCCTCCGCGAGGTCGGCGCCCGTACCCGTGACGCCGAGAATCCGCCCGCCGCTCGTCACGAGCTCGTCCTCCCGAAGCGCCGTCCCCGCATGGAAGACGAGCGCCCCTGCCTCGCGCGCGGCGTCGATGCCGGCGATCGGCGAGCCGGCGTCGCCGGACTCCGGATACCCCCCGGCCGCCATGACCACGGTCACCGCCGACCGCGCCGGAGCGGCGAGCGTCGTGGCGCCGAGGTCGCCGGCCGCGGACGCGGCGAGGGCGGGGAGGAGGTCGTCGTCGGCGAGCGCGACGAGCGACTGTGTCTCCGGATCGCCGAAGCGGCAGTTGAACTCGAGGACGCGCGGTCCGTCCGCGGTGAGCATGAGCCCGGCGAAGAGGACGCCTGAGAACGCGGCGCCACGCGCGGCCAGCTCGGTGACGACAGGTGCATGGATCTCGTCGACGAGGCGGGCAATCTCGCCCGCGTCGAAGCCGGGTACCGGAGAGAACGAGCCCATGCCGCCCGTGTTCGGGACCTGTGTCGTCGTCCCCGACGCGCTTGTAGTCGCGGGCCGCGCCGAGCGGGACAGCCCGGCGACCGTCGCAGATCGCGAAGACCGACAGCTCCTCGCCTTCGAGCAGCTCCTCGATGATGAACGTCCCGCCAAGTGCCTCCGCTTGGGCGAGGGCCGCCTGGAGCTCGGCGTCGGTCCGGCAGACGAAGACGCCCTTGCCGGCCGCGAGGCCGTCGTGCTTCACGACGCACGGTGCGCTTGCGACGGGCAGGGCCCGCGCCGCGGGCACCCCGGCCGTCTCGAGCACGTCCTTCGCGAATGCCTTCGATCCCTCGATCCGCGCAGCCGCCCTGTTCGGTCCGAATACGGCGATGCCGCCGAGCCGGAGCCGATCCGCGACGCCGGCGACGAGCGGCACTTCCGGCCCGATGACGACGAGGTCCACGTCGAGAGAACGGGAGAGTGCGAGCAGGCCGTCGCCGTCCTCCGCGAGGACGGGATGGCAATCACCGAGCTCGGCGATCCCCGGATTGCCCGGCGCCGCGTGCAGCTCGTCGAGCTCCGGGCTCTGCGCGAGCTTCCACGCGAGGGCGTGCTCGCGGCCCCCCGAGCCAACGACGAGCACTCTCACGGCGCGAGTTTAGTAGGAGGGCTTGGCAAAGCGGCGTCTGTGCCGCCGGAACGCGCTGGAAGGCCGTGCTGCTACGTCCTCGGTCGCCCACGTACTGGCAGTACGCGGGCTCCCTGCGTCCTGCATCACCTTCCAGCGCGCTCCTGCGACGAGCACCGTTCCGCCAAACCCTCCTACCGGCGTGACGCCGCAGTCCGCGCCGTCGGCGCCGCCGGCACCAGGCATACGACTGAGCAGAGCGGCGAGCGTTGCCAACTCGTCCTCGGCGAATCGGCCTTCGAACAGCTGGCGAACCGCAGCGAGGTGCGAGGCCGAGGCTTCCTCGAACTTTGCGAGGCCCGCGTCGGTGAGCACCGCATAGTTGACCCGGGCGTCCGTGGGACACGAGCCCTTCTCGACGTAGCCCGCACGCTCCAGACCGTCGAGCAGGCGCGTGACTCCCGACGGCGTCAGGATCAGCTGGCCGGCGAGCTCGATGCGCTTGAGGTGGTGATCTTCGGCGCGCGCGAGCAGAAGGAGAGCCTCGTAGTCGTTGATCGTGAGGCCGTGCTCGGCCAGGAGCTCGGCGCTCAAGGCTCGCGTCGTGGCGGCGTGCGCACGCAGAAGCCTGACCCAGGCGTCGAGGGCCGTCGCAGAAAGTTGTGCGGGCAATACTTGACTAGTCATGTTTCTGAGTGTACAGTTGCTTGCGATCGCAAGTATACCGAAAGGAGATCGCGATGAACACTGTGACAGCAACGCAGGAAGTCCTCGAGACCGGCATCTGGGAGCTTGACCCCGTCCACTCTCGGGTCGGCTTCTCGGTCGGCTACCTCGCCGGCACGTTCCACGGCACCTTCGCGCCGTTCGAGGCAACGCTCGAGGTCGGCGACGATGGGGGAGTCGCACTCGTCGGGAAGGCGAAGGTCGAGGGTGTCCAGGTGGCGGACGAGAACCTCGGCGCGCACCTGCTCTCGCCCGAGTTCTTCGACGCCGAGCAGGCGCCGGAGATCCTCTTCACGTCTAGGTCGGTGGAGATCGACGGCGGGACAGTCGCCGTCGACGGTGAGCTCGCCATCAAGGGAGTCACGAAGCCGGTCCGCCTCGACGGCACGCTCGGAGGCCCGGTCGTCGACCCGTACGGCCGGCAGCGCCTGAATCTCCAGCTGGGGACGACGATCGACCGCTCGGCGTTCGGCGTCGACTGGAACGCTCCGCTGCCGAGCGGCGAGCCCGCTCTGGCCCAGGACGTCACGCTCACGGCCGAGCTTGCGCTGATCAAGACCTGATGACGCGGATCCTCGGCATCTCGGGCAGCCTCAGGCGCGACTCGTACAACACGCGTCTTCTCGCCGCAGCCGGCGAGCTGCTGCCCGACGATGCCGAGCTCGTCGTGTGGGCCGGTCTCAGGGAGATCCCGCCGTTCGACGAGGACGACGAGGCCGGCCCGGCTCCGGAGGCGGTCGCGGATCTGCGCGCGGCGCTCGCGGATGCCGACGCCGTTCTCTTCGCAACACCCGAGTACAACGGCTCCGTTCCGGGCGTCCTGAAGAACGCGCTCGACTGGGCGTCGCGGCCCCACGGGACGAACCCGCTGCGCAATCTCCCGGTTGCTGTTGTCGGCGCGAGCCCGGGCGGGTTCGGAGCGGTGTGGGCGCAGGCCGATCTCCGCCGGATCCTCTCGAGGATCGGCGCGCGCGTCCTCGACACCGAGCTCGTCGTCGGCAACGCGCCGGACCGCTGCGACGACGACGGTGAGCTCGCAGATCAGGAGATCAGGAATGAGCTCGAACAGCTCCTCGAGAGCCTCGTGGAGCTCGCGCAGGCCCGGGAGGCCGTCGCGGCCTGATAATCGGGTCGTGGCCGACGACCTGCCCGCCGCGCCTCCGTACACGACTGCCCGCGTAGACATCACGCGTGTTCCCGGCGGTGAGCATGCCGACGTCGTCGCCGTCGAGGAGCCGCTCGAGATCCGTATCGGCGGCAGCCCGGTCGCCGTCACGATGCGCACCCCGGGTCATGACGAGGAGCTCGCCCTCGGCTTCTGCCTCTCCGAGGGGCTGAACCCCGTCTCCGCGCACGCGCCGGATGACCTCGGCGCGAACACGATCGACGTCGAGGCGCCCGGCTATGACCCCGCGACGCTTGCGCGGAGCTTCTACACCACGTCCTCGTGCGGGGTCTGCGGCAAGGGTGCGCTCGAGGCCGTCGCCGTCGAGGCGCCGCGCGTCGAGAGCGCGTTGCGCGTGCCGGCGGCGCTGCTCGCGACGTTGCCCGCGCTGCTGCGCGAGCAGCAGGGTGCGTTCGCCGCGACGGGCGGCATCCACGCGACGGGGCTCTTTCGCGCCAACGGCGAGCTCGTCTGTCTCCGCGAAGACGTCGGCCGCCACAACGCGATGGACAAGGTTCTCGGCCGCGCGTTTCTCGACGCGCTGCTGCCGCTCGCGGAGCATGTGCTCTGCCTGAGCGGGCGCGTCTCGTTCGAGCTGGTGCAGAAGGCCGCTGTCGCCGGCTGTCCGATCGTCGTCGCGGTCGGAGCCCCGTCCAGCCTCGCTGTCGACCTGGCGAAGGATCGCGGCATCACGGTCTGCGGCTTCGTTCGCGACGGCCGCATGAACGTCTACTCCGAGACGTGGCGCGTCGAGGCCTGACGGGGGCGCTCCTCGTCGGCGGCGCCTCGACGCGGTTCGGGTCGCCGAAGGCGCTTGCCATGCTCGACGGAGAAACGCTCGCCGAACGTGGCTGGCGTGTCCTCGGGGAGCTCTGCGAGGAGCGGATTGCCGTCGGGAAGGCGGCCGACGGGCTCGCGCTTCCGTTTCCTCTGCACGACGACGGCTCGGACATTCGCGCGCCGATCGCGGGCGTCGTCGCCGCGCTGCGCGCCGCGCGTCATGACGTCTGCGTCGTGCTCCCGGTCGACTGTCCGCTCGTCACCGCCGAGCTGCTCGCATCGCTTGCCGACGCGTGCGCGGACGCCGCCGTTCCGCAGACGGGCCCGCTGCCAGGCGCCTATCGCACGACCGCGCTCCCGGTGCTCGAGGCAGCCCTCGAACGCGGCGACCTGAAGCTGCGCGATGCGCTTTCAGCGCTCGACGCGCACGTCGTCCGCTGCGATGAGGCCCTGCTCGTGAACGTCAACACTCCCGCGGAGCTCGAGGCGCTCAGCCTCGCGTGAGCACCTGCTCGCGCTCGGCGCCCGTGCCGACGAGGCTGACCGGCACGCCGAGCACGGCCTCGACGAGCTCGACGTAGCGCCGCGCCGGTGCGGGCAGCGAGGCGAAGTCGTCCGCGTCGTCGAGCGGCTCGCCCCAGCCGGCGAGCACCTCGTACACGGGGCGGCAGTGGTGGAAGTCGCTCTGGTGCGCCGGGAACTCGTCCGTCGTCGACCCGTCGCGCAGCCGATACCCGACGCACACGGGGATCTCGGCGAAGTCGGAGAGGACGTCGAGCTTCGTGAGCGCGAGCGACGTGAAGCCGTTGAGCCGCGCGGCGAAGCGCAGCGCCACGAGGTCGAGCCACCCGCAGCGGCGCTCGCGGCCCGTGACCGTCCCGAACTCGGCACCGAGGGTGCGGACGCGCTCCTGATCGGGTCCTTCGATCTCGGTCGGGAACGGCCCTTCGCCCACCCGCGTCACGTAGGCCTTCGCGACGCCGACGACGGCGTCGATGCGCGTCGGCCCGATGCCGAAGCTCGTCGCGGCCTCGCCCGCGATCGGGTTGGACGACGTGACGAAGGGATACGTGCCGTGGTCGAGGTCGAGCAGCGTTCCCTGGGCTCCCTCGAACAGGACGTGCTTGCCTTCCCGGAGCGCACGGTCGGCGAGGAGCGACGTGTCGGCGATGTGCGGCCGCAGCCGCTGGGCGCAACCCTCGTAGCGCACGACGAGCTCCTCGAGGTCGATCGGCGCCATCCCGTACACCCGCTCGAGCCAGACGTTCTTCTCGGCGAGCGCCACGGCGATCTTCTCGCGGAGGATCTTGGGATCGAGCAGATCCTGGACGCGGATCCCGAGCCGAGCGGCCTTGTCCGCGTAGGCCGGGCCGATGCCGCGCCGCGTCGTGCCGATCTGGAGCGAGCCGAGCCGCCGCTCGGACGCCTGGTCGAGCGCCCGGTGCCAGGGCATGATCAGGTGCGCGTTGCCGGAGAGGCGGATGCCGTCGGTGGACAGGCCGCGCTCCTCGAGGCTGTCGAGCTCGGCGACGAGCTCCTCCGGATCGACGACGCAGCCGGCGCCGATCGCGCACTCCTTACCGGCGACGACGCCGGAAGGCAGGTGGCGGAGCTTGAAGACGTCCTCGCCGACCTGGATCGTGTGACCTGCGTTCGGCCCGCCCTGATAGCGGCAGACGAGATCGGAGCGCTGCGCGAGGAGATCGACGATCTTGCCCTTCCCCTCGTCTCCCCACTGCGCCCCGACGATGACGGTCGCCGGCACGGAGGCAGCGTACTACCGGCGCACTGCCGTCTCGCGCACGTATGGCATGCGCCGGACGCGCACCCGATGCCCGCGCCAGCACGTGACGAAGCCGACGTCGGCCTCGGGGCAGAGTGCGCCGCGGATGACGACGGGCGGCCACGCCTTGTCGCGATGGCACTCCTCGCACTGGGCGGCGAACGTCGTCGCAGTGTCTCTCAGCCAGATGATCTGCGTGTCCTAGCGCCCCCTCTCCGCCATGCGCGCCCTGGTCATGCGGCGGCCAGGTCCGCGAACTTCGCGAACCGCTTGAGGAACGAGAGCTTCACGACGTCGGTGGGGCCGTTGCGGTGCTTCGCGAGGTGCACCTCGGCGAGCCCCTGCTGGTCGGTCTCCGAGTCGTAGTACTCGTCGCGGTAGATGAAGAAGACGAGGTCGGCGTCCTGCTCGAGGCTTCCGGACTCGCGGAGGTCGGAGAGGATCGGCCGCTTGTCGTGGCGCTGCTCGACGGCCCGCGACAGCTGCGACAGTGCGAGTACGGGCACGTCGAGATCTCGGGCAAGCACCTTGAGCGAGCGCGAGATCGCGGATACCTCCTGCACGCGGTTCTCGGCCGACATGCCGGACGTCATCAGCTGGACGTAGTCGACGATGATGAGGCCGAGGTTCGGCTCGCGCATCTTGAGGCGGCGCGCCTTGGAGCGGATCTCCATCATCGTGATCGAGCCCGTGTCGTCGACGTAGATCGGCGCCTTCGACAACCGGTCGCACGCGGCGGTCAGTCGCGGCCAGTCGTCGGGGGCGAGCTTTCCCGTGCGGAGGCGCTGCGACTCGACCTTCGCCTCCGAGCACATGAGGCGCTGCGTGATCTCCGACTTCGACATCTCGAGCGTGAACAGGGCGACGGGGGTCTCGCCGCGGACGGCGAGGTTCGCGGCCATGCCGAGGGCGAGGCCCGATTTCCCCATGCTCGGCCGGGCGGCGATGATGACGAGGTTGCCCGGCTGGAACCCCGAGGTCAGGTGGTCGATGTCGCGGAAGCCGCACGCGATGCCGGTGACGTCGGCGCCCTCTTCGTACAGGGCCGTGATCCGCTCGAAGCTCTCCTTCAGGAGCTCTTCGATGTGGCTGAAGTCGCCGGAGACGCGCGCCTGGGCGAGGTCGAAGACGACCTGCTCCGCGCGGTCGACGAGCTCGACCGTCTCACCCGGCCGCTCGATCCCGAGCCGCGCGATCTCGTTGCCGGCGCGGATCAGGCCCCGGAGCGTCGCCATTTCCCGGACGATGCGCGCATAGTGCGCCGCGTTCGCCGCAGCGGGAACGAGGGCGGCGAGCTCGTGGACGCGCGTCTTCCCGCCGATCGCCTCCAGCTCGCCGCGCTGGTCGAGCTCGTCGACGAGCGTGATCGCGTCGACCGGCTCGCCACGGCCGTACAGCGTGAGCCCTGCCTTGTAGATCTTCGAGTGACTCTCGCGATAGAAGTCTGTCGCCGAGAGCACCTCGCTGACCGCCCCGATCGCGCCTGGGGAGAGCATCATCGCGCCGAGGACCGATTCCTCTGCATCGAGGTTCTGCGGCGGAACCGGGGCGGACTGCGAGGGGGCTACTTGAGCCACGCCGTATTAACCCCCCGCGGGGCCGCCCTTTCAACGGGTTGATAAGGCAGATGTCCACGGCCCGTCACGAGCGAAAAGCCCCTCTCTTTGCAGCGCTTTGAGAACATACGTTCTGTGAATTGTGCCCCGCGAACCGGACGTCCCGGTGGACGAAAACGCCGCTCTACGCGGAAAGTTTGTGCGGTATTCCACAGCCCTTCACAGGGGCTGTGGATGGGCTGGAGTCAGCGGTACGCGTGCTTCGGGGGCTACCGTCGGAGGGCTCCTCGGGGGCCTCGTCGACCACGTCGGCGTCCGCCTCCGCGATCGCGGCCGCGACGAGCTCCTCGGCATCCTCGTCGCTCGCCGGCTCCTCCGCCGGCTCCTCCGCGGGCAGCTCCCCGCCCTCGGGCACGACGAGCGTCTGCACCTCGACCCGCACGTCCTCGAACACGTCGATACCCACTGCGTAACGCCCCACCTGCTTGATCGGTTGGTCGAGGTCGATCTTCCTGCGGTCGATGCGTACCTTCTTCTCCTCCCAGAGGGCGTCCGTGATGTTCGTCGATGTCACCGAGCCGAACAGCGACCCCGTCGGGCCCGCTTTCATCTCGAAGCGCAGCTCCACCCCCTCGAGCACCGCGGCGATCTCCCGCGCCTGCTCGACCGTCGCCGCCTCGTGTCGCGCTCGAAGGCTGTCGCGCTTCTCGAGCTCGGCGACGCGTGCGGGCGTCGCCTCCTCGGCGAGCCGCCGTGGTACGAGGTAGTTCCGGGCGTAGCCGCGGGCGACGTCGACGACGTCACCGCGAAGACCGACCTTCTCGACGTCCTGGAGGAGGATGATCTGCATCGCCTACCGCTCGCCCACGTACGGGAGGAGCGCCATCTCGCGGGCCCGCTTGACGGCAGCCGAGATCTGGTTCTGGTGGCGGCGGCACGCGCCGGTGATCCGCCGCGACCGGATCTTTCCCCGCTCCGAGATGTAGCGCCGGAGCTGGTTCAGGTCCTTGTAGTCGACGTCCTCGACCTTGTCCTTGCAGAAGTAGCAGTTGCGCCGTCGCGCCTGCGCGTCGCGCTGGCCGGGCCGGCGGCGCGTGCTCGTCGAGCGCTCTTCCTTGCCTGCTCTCGCCTTTTTCGCCATCAGAACGGAATGTCGTCGTCAGCGGCGGCAGGGAACTCGGACGACTCGGACGAGTCGCCGGCGGGGACGAACTGCGGCTCGCCACCACCAGCCGCCGTCGCCCTTGCCTCCGAGGAACTGGACGGAGTCGGCGATCACCTCGACGGCCTGGCGCTTCGAGCCGTCCTGTGCGTCCCACTCACGCCACTCGAGCCGGCCGTCGATCGCGACGGGGCGACCCTTGGACAGGTACTGCGCGCAGTTCTCACCCTGGTTTCCCCAGACGGTGATGTCGAAGTAGTTCGGCTTCTCCGTCCACTCGCCCGTTGCGCCGTCCTTCCGCCTCGTGTTGACGGCGAGGCGCAGGCTGCACACGGCGGTGCCGCTCGGCGTGTGCCGGAGCTCGGGGTCGCGGGTGAGATTGCCGACGAGGACGACGCGGTTGATGTTGGCCATGGCTACTCCTCTCCCTCTCCATCTGGGGTGGGGGCATCTGCGGTGGGCGCGTCTGGGGTGGCGGCTTCGGCGGCGGGCTCTGCCTCTGCTGCGCGGCTCTGCCTCTGCGGCGGGCGCTTCCTCTGCGGCCGGTGCGGGGGCTTGGACTTCGAGCTTCAGGGGCGGAGCCGTCGCCCGGCGGTGTGGTCGCGGCCGGCGGGTCGCCATGTGGCGCATCACGCCGTCCGTGATCTTGAGGACACGCGACACCTCGTCGAGTGCCGGCGGGTCGCAGCTGAACGTGAGGAGGTGGTAGACACCCTCGGCCTTGTGGTCGATCTCGTACGCGAGTCGCCGTCGGCCCCACGCGTCGTGGGACTCCCACGTGCCCCCGTCCTTCTCGACGAGCTCGCGGGTCCGCGCGAGGATCTCCGCGTGCGTGTCCTCCGGCACATCGGGGTCGAGCATGAGCAAGATCTCGTAGTCGTTCAACGCTCCGGTATCTCCTTCCCGTGGACTCAGGCGGCCCCACCCTTGTGCGCTGACCCCGGGCGAGCCGGCGCAGGGCGTGGCGAGAAGCTGCGGGCGACACTGTAGCATCGGTCGCATGTGGCGCCGTCTCCTCATCGTCACCGGGCTCGCAGCGCTGGCCGCGTATCTCATGCGGCGACGCTCGCCGGCCCCGGCTCCCTCGCTCGAGGCCGATCCTGCGGAGGAGCTGCGGCGAAAGCTCGACGAGGTGCGCGCGGCCGAGGCCGACGACGAGGGCGAATCGCCGGTCGCCGACCTCGACGCACGCCGTCGTGAGGTGCACGAGCGCGCACGGGCGGCGGTCGACGAGATGGAGAGCACGACCACCGACCCGTAGGTGAGCAAGGAGGCGTGTGATGGACCAGAAGACCGTTGCGTGGCTACGACCGGGCGCCTGGGTGTTCGCGATCGCCCTCTTCATCCTCGGGGCGTACTCGGACACGAACACGACGGAGTTCTGGGGCTGGGGCTTCGCGCTCCTGACCGCGGGCTTCCTCGTCGCGCACCTGCCGGACCTGAGCACGCCGTCCGACTAGGCCTCCTAGCTAGGCTGGCCGCGGAGCGGCCGGGCCCGGTGGCCCAGCCGGTCTTCAAAACCGGTGAGGTCTGGCAACCCCAGGCTGGGTAGGTTCGACTCCTGCGCCGCTCCGTTCGTCCTTCTCGCGTCCGGGCTACTGGTCGAGCGTCCCCCTGACCGTCGCGGTGATGCTCGCGGCGGGACAGCGGAAGACTCCCGCGGTCGCCGTTGGCGCGTAGTAGTCGTACTTCCCCGCGACTCGGGTAGCCCGCCACCGGCCGTCGATCCACTCGCCCTTCGTCACCTCGAGCCGGACGGTCATCGTTCCGAAGACGTCCTTGAAGTTGCACTCGACGAGCGGCGTGCTCGTGCTGCCCGTGTAGGTCGCGCCCGACTTCTTCAGCGGGATGCGCACCGTGTGCTCATCGAACGACGCGCCCCTGTACTCGTACCGGAGCTTCGTGCTGCACGCCCCCGTGGTGCAGGCGGGCGTGAATCGCCAGGAGCCGCTGTCGGTCGATCCCTTGTGCACGTTGATCCCGGAGGCCGACGTGACCCTCGTCGTGACGTCGAAGTCCCCGGCGAGCCGTGCGTTCGCCAACCGGGGCACTGTCGGCGCAGAACCGGCAACTCCCGCGGACGAGAGCAGGACCAGGAGCGTCACCAAGGTGGCCCATGTGAGCAGACGCATGGCAATCACCTCCTTTGTGAGGACATACTCGATCGCGGCGCGCGCCGGCGCGGCGGCGAATCCGCTGAACCTGCTGCTCGAAAGTACTGAGCGGCCTTTACTCCTCGCCGGCGTGCTCGACGGCGTCGGCCGTGCGGTAGTAGCGCTGCTCCGTACCGGTGATCGTCGCCGTCTTCCCGGTCTCCGGGTATTCGGCCACGTCGGGGTCGGTGTTCGTCGAGACGATCAGCACGCGGGCGGTCGTCTCGCCGTCGTTGCGGATCTGATGGCCGCCTTCAGGCCCGCGCGGGAACGGCAGGACGTCTCCCTCACTTCAACTCGCGGTCGCCGTCGTGCATCCGGACCGTCGGCTCCCCGCGGAGGACGATCAGCAGCTCTTCGCTGCCGTGATGGAAGTGGTAGACGAACTGCGTGTTGCCGGGCTGGAACTCCCAGATCGACGCTCCGAGCGAGCCACCCGGGGCGCGGACGACTGGACGCGCTCCGACGCCACCCCAGTCGGGGACGTCGTCCCAGAGGTTCGTGGCCTCGTCCGACATCCGCAGGGGCCGAGTATAGGAAGCGCTAGGGCTCGTTGAGGACGCCGGCGGCGGCTGTCCACTCGACGGCCGGGGACACGCCGCACGCGTGGGCTCCACCACCGTCCTCCCAGCGCGCATCGACGGCCACGGTGCCCGAGGCGAAGCCGCTCTGGAAGCGGCCGGTGACGAGGACGCGGTAGGTCGCAAGCGAGCCCGCGATGGACCGCGTTCCGTCCTCCGAGACGGTGAACGTCCCGTCCGTCGCGACGGTGAACTCCCGCGTCCCGGAGTCGTAGGGCCACGCGAGCGACCCGGTATCCGCCGGCTGGCAGGCGAGCAGAACGGCGCTGAACCGCAGCTTCGACAGCGTGCCGCCGCTCGACACCTGAAACGCCACGTCCTGGCTCTGGGTCGTCTTGCCGCCGTAGCGACCCGGCACGATCGTCCGCGGGGGTGGGCTGGGGGGAGGAAGGGGCGGCGCACGTGTGACGGTCTCGCAGTCGGCGCGGACCGCATCTTCGATGTCGGCCACGACCGTGTCTCTGCCCGGCCCGCAGGCGGCCGAGTCGCGCTCGCCGTCGACGAGGGCCAGCAGGTCGGCGCCGCGGCCACCGTCGACGCGGTCGCGCCCTGCGCCCCCGGCGAGCACGTCGGCGCCCGCCAGTCCGAGCACCGTGTCGTTGCCCCGGCGCGCGAAGATGCGGTCGGCCGACGGAGTGCCGCGGATCGTCTCGCTGCGATCCGTCCCGAGGATCCCGATCGCGAACGCGGGCGCGGCGAGGAGTGGCAGCGCCAGGACACCCGCCGCGAACACTCGTGTTCGCACGGAGTCGATTATCCGTTCATGCTGCCGTCGTGGGCGAGGCGTTTCTCTGGGGGCTCGTTGCGAGCTCGTCTCTCGTCATCGGCGCGGCGGTGGCGCTGGCGTTCCGGCTCTCGGCTCGAACGATCGCGTGGATCATGGCCTTCGGCGTCGGTGTCCTCATCAGCGCGGTCTCGTTCGACCTCATGGAAGACGCGATCGACGTCGCCGGCGGCCTCCAGTGGCCGGTGATCGGGCTGTTCGCGGGGTGCGCGGCCTTCTTCGTCGGCGACGCGCTCATCGACAGGCGTGGCGGTGCTCACCGCAAGGACATCGCCGGTAGGCAGGAGGAGGGCTCGCCGCTCAGCATCGCGCTCGGCACGGTGCTCGACGGCATTCCCGAGTCGATGGTGATCGGCCTGACGATCGCGCTCGGCGGCGAGGTCGGCGTCGCGTACCTCACGGCGGTCTTCATCTCGAACCTTCCGGAGGCGATGGGATCGACGACCGGGCTCCTTGCGGCGGGCTGGGCCCGCGCACGCATCCTCGGCCTGTGGGTGAGTGTGGCTCTCGTCTCTGCCGTCTCGTCCGCGCTCGGATACGGGCTGCTCGACAACGCGCCGGCCTCCACGGTCGCCTTCGTCCAGGGGTTCGCCGCCGGCGCCATCCTCACCATGCTCGCCGACACGATGCTGCCCCAGGCGTACGCCCACGCCGCGCGCCTCACGGGCGTGCTCGTGACGCTTGGCTTCGCGACGGCGCTCGCGATCAGCGCCCTCGAGTAGCGGCAGCGAGCTAGCGACCGGTGTCGACCTGGCGACGCGGGTCGAGCTTCGTGCCGGGGCACGCGCTCCAGAGGCCGCGGCCCGCGCGTTTCGCGGTCCGCGCTGCGGCGAGGAACTGGTCCGCGTAGCGGCCGCGGCGGCCGCGAAAGAAATACGGCGCGGCCGCACCGCGCTCGACGAGCGTGAGGTTGACGTTCTCCCCTCCGACGAAGACGTACGCGAGCGTCCGGCCGAACTGATCGCGCTCGTCCAGTCGCAGGTCCGTGCTCACGGTCACGCCCGTCCCCGGGGGAGCGATGCGGCGAAGCTCGGCAGCCGCCTCCTTCGAATAGCACTCGCCCGCGCCGATCTCGGGCGCGTCGATCTGGACGAGTCGCACCTTGCCGGTGCCCTGGATCGTGAGCGTGTCACCGTCGTGCACCTGCCGCACCTGGAGCGGGCCGCTCGGCGTGAGCTCCGGAGTCTCTCGGCTCGTCAGCGAGCCGTAGCCGAGGAACACGCCGACACCGAGCAGCGCGAGCGCGGCGGGCACCCATCGCGGCATCAGGCTCTCTCCGCCGACTGGCGCAGGACGCGCTCGTCGCCCACGCGACGCGTCACACCGTCCGCGTCGAAGCGCTCGAGCAGAAGCTGCGCGGTGCGGCGGCCGACCGAGAGGAGGTCGCGGAACCGTGCGAGCGTGATCGTCCCCGCCGAGCGGCACTCCTCGACGAGCACGCTCCGCGCGCCGTCGTATGCCGCCCGCGAGACCGCGAATCGGTCGCCGACCCGGACGAGCTTTCCCTCGCGCTCGAGGTACCGCGCGAGTGCCTGATCGGTGACTTCGATCGGCTCGAGACCGAGGCGTTCCTCGATCTCGGCGGCTGCGGCCGCGTCCTTCTCTCCGAGCCGCGGCGCGACTCCGGCGCGGTAGAGCTTCGAGCCGCGGCGGGTGTACGGGAGGAGCGGCACGATGTCGGCAGTCCACGGCGCCACCGGCTCGGGGACGCCGGGGTCGAGCGGATCCGCGTCGTCCAGCGCGCGCTCGAGCTCGGCTCGCAGCTCGTCGAGCCAGGCGGCGGCGAACACCCACTCGCCGGCGCTCTCGAGCTCGGTCGGCGGGCCGTCGACGAGGTGGCGGATCGACGCGAGCCGCACGGGTGCGTGCACCGTGGCGGCGACGTCTCCGCGGTCGACCAGCTCCACTCGCTCGAGGCTCGCATGCCGCGGCGGAGCGGGGTCGACGACGCGTGCGCCGCCCACGGTCGTCGACGCGCGTAGGACGACCCGGTCACCGCGCGCCGCCACCACCGGTGCGCTCAGGCGGAGCTGGGCGTAGCGATCGCCGATGCGACGGACGGCGGCGTTGATCTCCGCCGTTCCGTGGTGGACGTGCACGCGCGCGCCGTCGTCGATCGGCTCGAGCTCGTCGAGTGCGACGTCGAGCCGGTAGCTGACGGGATATGCGCCGGGCTCGACGATCGCGTCGCCTCGCCGCAGTTGATCCCGCTCGACGCCCGGCAGGCTGACCGCGACGCGCTGCCCCGCGGAGGCGGCGTCCACCTCCTGGTCGTGCACCTGGACGCTGCGGATGCGAACGTCGAGGCCGGTCGGCTCGACGCGCAGCTCGTCGCCGGCTGCGATACGCCCGGACCAGAGCGTGCCCGTGGCCACGGTGCCGATCCCGTGGAGCGTGAAGGCGCGGTCGACGAAGAGTCGTGTCGCACCGTCCGCGTGGATGGGTCGCACGAGATCGGCAGCGGCGCCGAGCGCGGCGCGCACGTCGTCGAGGCCCTGGCCGGTTCGCGCGCTCGTGACGACGATGGGGGTGCCCGGCACGAGCTCGCGGAGCTCCTCGACGGCGAGTCGCGCAGTCTCGTCGTCCACCGCATCCGCTTTCGACACGGCCACGACACCGTGCTCCACGCCGAGCAGCCGGAGGATGGCGAGGTGCTCGTGCGTCTGTGCGCGTGCGCCCTCGCCGGCGTCGACGACGAGGAGGAACAGATCGATCCCGGTCGCTCCCGCGACCATCGCCCGCACGAAGCGCTCGTGTCCGGGCACGTCGACGAGGGACAGGCGACGGCCGTCGGGCAGATCCAGCGGGGCATAGCCGAGGTCGATCGAGATGCCGCGCCGCTGCTCCTCGGGAAGGCGGTCGGTGTCCTTGCCGGTGAGAGCCAGGACGAGCGCCGTCTTGCCGTGGTCGATGTGGCCCGCCGTGCCGACGACGAGGTGGGTCATCCGCGGGCGGCGGCGACCGCGGCGGCGACCTCCTCGACCTCCGCGTCCGAGACCGTGCGGCAGTCGAGCAGGAGCCGCCCGTCACGGACGACGCCGACGACGGGCGGGTCGCCGGTGCGGAGGGGGGCAGCGAGTGCCTCCTCGACCGCGCAGGCGAAGCTCGGAAGCTCGGCGAGGGGGAGGGCGCCGCCGCCGACGCGCGCCACGGTCTCCTCGACGTCGCCGCCCACGAGCGATGCGAGCCGCTCGGCCCGCGCACGGGTCGTGGCCGGCGGCTCGTCGAGCATGCGAAGCACCGGGATCTCGCGCCGGGCTCGCTCGGGATCGAGATAGAGGACGAGGGTTCCCTCGAGCGCGGCGAGCGTGAGCTTGTCCGCGCGCAGTGCGCGCTGGAGCGGATGGCGCCGCAGGCGCTCGACGATCTCGCGGCGGCCCACGATGATCCCCGCCTGAGGGCCGCCGAGGAGCTTGTCGCCCGAAAACGCGACGAGGTCCGCTCCGGCAGCGAGGCTCTGCTGCGCGGTGGGCTCGTCGCCGAGATCGACGAACGCACCCGATCCGAGATCGTCGACCAGCGGGAGGCCGTGTCGCTTGGCGACGTCGCTCAGCTCGGCGAGCTTCGGCAGCTCGGTGAAGCCGACGACGCGGAAGTTGGACTGGTGGACGCGCAGGATCGCCGCCGTCCGCTCCGTCACGGCAGCCTCGTAGTCGGCAGCGCGGGTGCGGTTCGTCGTTCCGACCTCCACGAGGCGCGCACCCGATCGAGCGAGGACGTCGGGGATGCGGAAGCCGTCGCCGATCTCGATCAGCTCACCCCGCGACACGAGAACCTCCCGGCCCTCTCCGAGAGCGGCGAGGGCGAGCAGCACTGCGGCGGCGTTGTTGTTGACGACGATGGCGGCCTCGGCACCCGTGACCCGCTCGAGAATTCCGGCCACGTGGTCCTGGCGCGAGCCCCGGCTGCCTTGCTCGAGGTCGTATTCGAGGTTGGAGTACGAGCGACCGACCTCGAGCGCGCGTGCGAGGGCGGGCTCGGCGAGCGGGGCGCGGCCGAGGTTCGTGTGGACGATGACGCCCGTCGCGTTGACCACGCGGCGCAGGCGGAACGCCCCCGCCCGCGTGAGCTCCAGCTCGACCGCGCCGGCGAGGTCGCCCGGCTCGCGGCCCTCGCGAATCGCCTCGCGAGCCTCGGCCAGGACGCTACGCGCGGCCTCGACGACGAGGGAGTGCGGCGCGCCTGCGAAGGCGGGATCGCGCGCGAGCACGTCGACGGACGGAAGATCGCGGAGCGTCATGCCGAGAGTGTAGGAACGAGCTCGCGGAGGAGGTCGGTGAGCGCTCCGGCCGCGCGTGCGCCCACCTCGAGGACGCGCTCGTGGTCGATCGGCTCCGCCGTCACGCCCGCGGCCATGTTCGTCACGCACGAAAGAGCGAGGCAGCGGATGCCCATGTGCCGGGCGGCGAGCACCTCGGGCACGGTCGACATGCCGACGAGGTCCGCCCCGAGCGTCCGCAGCATGCGGATCTCTGCCGGCGTCTCGAACGCTGGGCCGAGCCAGGCGGCGTAGACACCCTCGCGGAGCTCGAAGCCGGCGCGCGCCGCCGCCTCACGCGCCAGGGCGCGCAGCCCCGGGTCGTACGCGTCCGTCATGTCGGGAAAGCGCGGCCCGAGCGCGTCGTCGTTCGGCCCGACGAGCGGCGACTGGCCCTGGAGGTTGATGTGATCCGAGATGGCGACGAGCTCGCCCGGTGTGAAGTCCCCGATCGCGCCGACGGCGTTCGTGAGCACGAGCGTCGTGACCCCGAGCAGGCCGAGCACGCGAATGCCGAACACGACCTCGTGTGGCTCGAGACCCTCGTAGAGATGCGCGCGGCCGCGCATGACCGCGACAGAGACACCGCCGAACTCGCCGACGACGAGCGTCCCTGCGTGTCCGACGGCTGTGGCCGCGGGCCAGCCGGGAATCGTGTCGTAGGGGATCTCGACGGCATCCGTGACCGCGTCCGCGAACCCGCCCAGTCCGCTGCCGAGCACGACGCCGACCGCGGGAGCACGGTCGGTGCGCGTGCGGATCGTTGCGACGGCTGCGTCGAGACCGTCCTTCATGACCCGACGCTACACTCGTTCGCCGTGCACTTGCGTTGGGTTCTGGTCGCTGCTCTCGTCGCGCTCGTCCCCGGAAGCGGCGCCCTCAGCGCCACGCATTCGAAGGCCCCGAAGATCAAGGCCCCGGCCGCGATCGTCATCGACGCAGGCACGGGCGCCGTGCTCTATGCGAAGCGCGAGCACATGCGGAGGCCGATCGCGTCGACGACGAAGATCATGACGGCGATCGTCGCCATGGAGCACCTCAAGCCCAACGACATCGTGGTCGTGACGCGCGAGGCCGCTCGCGTCCCGTATGGCGAGGGTCTGAGGGCGGGCGAGCGCGTGCCCGTGTGGAAGCTCTACTACGGGCTGCTGCTTGCATCTGCCAACGACACGGCGGTGGCGCTCGCCGTGGCGGCGGGTGGCACCCGCGAGCGGTTCCTCCGGCTCATGAACGAGAAGGCGCGCGCGCTCGGTCTCCGTCGCACGCACTACCGGTCGGCCAGCGGCCTCATCGACGAGGGGAACTACTCGACCGTCCATGACCTCGCCGTTCTCACCCGCTACGCATTCGGGAACGCGCGCTTCCGGGCGATCGTGGCCACGAAGACGAAGCGCGTCTGGTGGCGGCCACCCACGCGGGCGAAGGTGTACGAGAACCACAACAAGCTCCTCTGGCGCTACCGCGGCGCCGACGGCGTCAAGACCGGCTGGACGACGAAGGCCGGCCCCTGTCTCGTCGCCTCTGCGAGCCGCAACGGCGTCCGGCTGATCGCCGTCGTGCTCGACTCACCGGATCACTACGGCGACACGGCGAGGCTGCTCGACTTCGGTTTCCGCCACCGCGGCTAACCATCACAGCGGAAAATCGGTGTCAGACACCGAGGTCAAACGTGTTACACCCTTGTCGCTTCGTGGCAGTGGCCAGGGTGGACCTGTCCGATCCGGAAGAGAGATCGCCGGGATCGCTGTGTTCATCAGCTTTTGGGCCCCCCGACCGCACCTGCGGTGTCAGACACCGCGGTCAGAGTTGTCACGCCCTCGTCCGTGCCGGACGATGGCTGGAACGGGACGAGGTAGACACTGGCCGGGACGGCCGCGGCCTTGTCGGCCTACGCGCCATGCCTACGACGTCTTCTCGTCGCAGGCGGCGACGATCGCTGCGACGGCGTCCGCCGGCTCGTCGGTGACCGTCACGAGCGCGAGATCCTCGGGCGAGATGAAGTGGCGGTCGCACAGCACGTCGAGCCAGTCGAGCAGCGGCCGCCAGTGCTCGCGTCCGATCAGGCAGACCGGAAAGAAACCGATCTTCTTCGTCTGGATGAGCGTCAGCGACTCGAACAGCTCGTCGTGGGTGCCGAAGCCGCCCGGAAAGAGGACGAGGCCCTCGGCGGCCTTCACGAGCATCACCTTGCGCGCGTAGAAGTGGTTGAAGGTCAAGCCCATGTCGCAGTACGCGTTGAGCGACTGCTCGTGCGGGAGCTCGATGTTGAAGCCGACCGAGACTGCCGCCCGCCTCCTGGGCGCCGCGGTTCGCGGCCTCCATGGTGCCGGGGCCGCCACCCGTGACGACCGCAAAGCCCGCCTCCACCGCGAGCCTGCCGAACTCCACCGCGCACGCGTACATCGGGTCGCTCTCGGGTGTGCGGGCCGAGCCGAAGACGGTGATCGCGCGGCAGCCGATCGCCTCGACCGCCGCGAAGCCGGCCCGGAACTCGTCGGCGATCATCTCGACGTGGCGCTCGACCTCCGGGTCGATGCGCTCGAGGATGCTTCTGTCCGCGCGCGAGTTCACAGGCGGTCCTGCGCAACGTGCGCGCCGAACATGCCGAGCGCGAGGAGCCCCGTCGTGACGAGGCACATGCCAGCGAGCACGTAGGCGCGCTCGCGCGCACCTCCGAGCTTGAGGTAGCGGTACGAGCGCAACAGATGACCCCCGTCGAGGAAGCCGAGTGGGATGAGGTTGAACAGATTGAGCAGGAAGCCCGTGTACGCGAGCGCCCTGAGCAGGTCGGAGTCGTAGACGTCGCCTGCGATCCAGACCACGGCGGCGCCGAGCCCCCCTGCCACAGGGCCGGCGAGCGAGATGAGACCGTGGCGCCACGGCCCGATGTGCGCGTCCCGGATGGCGACATACGCACCGAGGAACGGGATGAAGACCGGCAGCGCAGGATGCAGCCCCTGGCGACGCGCCTCGAGGTAGTGCCCGAGCTCGTGGACGAGGATGAGGAGGACGAAGCCGACGGCGAACGGCCACCCCCAGAGCAGCGCGTAGCCGCCGACGGCGATGAAGATCGAGCCGAACTTCAGCGCGGGAAGCCCGACCTTCACGAGCAGCGCGCCGATGACGAGCACCGGCGCCCAGGCCTTTCGCAGAAGGCCGCGCCAGTCGAATCCACTGGGCCGGATCGGGTCGTAGTCGCGGTACTCGCTCAACTGCCCCGTCCGATCCACTGTTCGCCGCCCTCGTAGATCTCCTTCTTCCACACGGGCGCCTCGACCTTGAGGCGGTCGATCGCCTCCTTGCACGCGTCGAGAGCCGCGGCGCGATGCGGCGCGGAGACGGCGATCGCGACCGACACCTCGCCGACGGAGACGACGCCGGTGCGGTGGACGATCGCCACCTCGCACAGCTCGTACCGCTCCTTCAGGCTCGCCGCAAGCTCGGCCATGACGTCCTCGGCCATCCCTTCGTACGCCTCGTACTCGAGCCGGATCACGGTGCGTCCGCGCGACTCGACGCGCGTGGTTCCCGCGAACGTCGCGACGGCGCCGGCGCGGTCGTCGGCCACCTCGGCGACGAGCGCTTGGAGGTCGATCGGATCCGCGGACAGCCTGATCGCACCGCCGGACACGGGCGGGATCACGGCCACCTCGTCGCCGTCTGTGAGCGGTGCGTCAGCGTCGGCGTAGCGCCGATTGACGGCGAAGAGCAGCCCGGCCTGCTCGTCGCCGAGCTCGAGCAGCGGCCAGACGTCCGCGACGCGTGCACCGTCAGCCAGCTCGAGCCTCAGCTCGCCCGTTCCTGCGCGCTCGCGCAGTCCTGCAAAGAGCCTCACGGTCACCTGCATAGGCGTAGCGTAGATTGACGATCAGTGATGGCCGAGGATCGCCGCGAGACGGAGTCGGGCATCGAGGTGAAGGCCGTCTACGGCCCGGGTGACATTTCCGAGCTGCGATCGGAGCGTCCTGGCGAGCCGCCGTTCACCCGTGGCCCCTACCCGACCATGTACCGCGGCCGCCCGTGGACGATGCGCCAGTACGCTGGATTTCGGCTCGGCCGAGGAGACGAACGGTCGCTTCCGCTACCTCCGCGAGCTCGGCCAGACGGGGCTCTCGGTCGCCTTCGACCTCCCGACGCAGCTGGGATACGACTCCGACGATCCCGTCGCGCGCGGCGAGGTCGGCCGCACGGGCGTGGCGATCGACTCGGTCGAGGACATGCGCGTCGTGTTCGACGGCATCCCGCTCGATCGCGTCTCGACGTCGATGACGATCAACGCGCCCGCGGCGCTGCTCCTCCTCCTCTACGAGCTCGTCGCCGAGGACCAGGGCGTGTCGGGTGACCAGCTGCGCGGCACCGTCCAGAACGACATCCTCAAGGAGTACATCGCGCGCGGGAACTACATCTTCCCGCCGCGCCCGTCGATGCGGATCGCCACCGATCTCTTCGCGTACTGCGCCGACCGCCTGCCGCACTTCAACACGATCTCCGTGTCCGGGTACCACATTCGCGAGGCGGGCTCGACGGCAGTGCAGGAGCTTGCGTTCACGATCGCCAACGGCATCGCCTACTGCCAGGCGGCGGTCGACGCCGGCTTGCCGGCCGATCGATTCGGTTCGCGCGTCTCGTTCTTCTTCAACGCGCACAACGACTTCCTCCAGGAGGTGGCGAAGTTCCGCGCCGCGCGGCGGCTGTGGTCTCGCGTCATGACCGAGCGCTTCGGCGTGACCGACCCGAAGGCGACAGCGCTTCGCTTCCACGCGCAGACGGGAGGATCGACGCTCACGGCGCAGCAGGCGGAGCTCAACATCGTGCGCGTCGCGATCCAGGCGCTCTCGGCCGTGTGCGGGGGCGCGCAGTCCGTTCACACGAACTCGTTCGACGAGGCGCTCGCGCTGCCGACGGAGCACGCTGCGCGAATCGCGCTCCGCACGCAGCAGGTGCTTCGCCACGAGGCGGGCGTCGTCGCGACCGCCGACCCGCTCGGCGGCTCCTACTACGTCGAGGCCCTGACGGACGAGCTCGAGACGAGAGCGTGGGAGCTCGTCGAGCGGGTGGACGAGCTCGGCGGCGCCGTGGCGGCGATCGAGCAGGGCTTCGTCCAGCGGGAGATCGAGGAGTCGGCATTCGCGTACGCGCGGGCCGTCGAGTCGGGCGAGCGCACCGTCGTGGGCGTGAACCGCTACACGGATGACGGCGGGGCCGTCGTCGAGCTCCAGCGCATCGATCCCGAGATCGAACGCGGCCAGCTCGCACGCACGGCCGCCGTCCGCGCCGGTCGCGACCAGGCCGAGGCAAGCCGGGCGCTCGGGGAAGTGCGAGCGGTGGCTGAGGGTACGGGTAACCTGCTCGTTCCGATGCGAGAGGCTCTGCGCGCACGCTGCACGATCGGCGAGATTTGCGGCGAGCTGCGCTCGGTGTTCGGGACGTACGACGCGCAACGTTCATGAGGAGAGCAGCGCAAGGGCTTGCGATCGTCGCCGCTCTGGTGCTGCCGCTGGTTGCGATCGCGGCCACACGGGGTGGAGAAGCCGATCGTCCAGCCGCGGTGACGGCGGCGCCCGACTTCCAGCGCGACGTGGCGCCGATCCTGCGCGCGAAGTGCACGGGGTGCCACCAGGTCGGCGGCATCGCGCCGTTCTCGCTCGAGACGGCGAAGCAGGCGCGCACGTGGGCGTCGGCGATCCGGGGTGCGGTCCTGGCCGGGCTCATGCCGCCGTGGCCACCCGGGCCTGCCTCCCCGACGTATGTCGGCGAGGAGACGCGGCGTCTGAGCGCCGCCGAGAAGAGCACGATCCTCCGCTGGGCGGCGGCGGGTGGCAAGGCCGTCGGTCGCGGCGCGGGCAAGAACCCGCCGACGAAGGTCGACGTGCGGCCGGGCGAGCGCGTGCTCACGCTCGCCATGCCTTCGACCTACGAGCCGAGCGCACGGGGTGGCGCGACCGACGACTACCGCTGCTTCCTCCTCGACCCCAAGCTCACGGACGACGCGAGCGCCACGTCGGCCCGCATCGTCCCCGGGCAAGCGTCGATCGTCCACCACGTGATCCTCTATCGCGCGCCCGGCTCGGCGAAGGCCGAGGCGAAGCGGCTCGACGCCTCCGCACCCGGTCCCGGCTGGTCGTGCTTCGGCGACAGCGGGCTCGACACCGACACCGGCGACAGTACGCGGGGTGCGCTCGACGATGCGTCGTGGATCGCCGCCTGGGCGCCGGGCTGGGGCTCAGGCCGCCTCCCTGACGGCATCGGCGTGCCGATGCCGAAGGGCAGCCTCGTCGTGATGCAGGTGCACTACAACCTCCTCAACGACTCGAAGCCCGACCGCTCCAAGGCGGTGCTGACGCTCGCGCCGGCCGACGCGAATCTCACGCCCCTGCGCACGGCGCTGCTGCCCGCGCCCGTCGAGCTCGCGTGCGTGAAGGGCGAGTCGGGGCGGCTCTGCTCGAGATCGGCCGCGATCGACGAGCTCGCGCGGAAGTACGGGACCGCCGCGGCGTTCACGCCGTTCGGCCTGCTCCTCCTCTGCAAGCAGGACGCGGCACGGCCGAAGTCCTCCAAGACGAGCGTCTGCGACCGGACGATCGAGGAGCCGGCGACGATCCGGCTCGTCGCTGGGCACATGCATCTCCTCGGCGCCGCGATCCGTGTGACGGTCAATCCGGGCACGAAGGACGCGCGGATCCTGCTCGACATCCCGAGCTGGGACTTCCACTGGCAGAACGCGTATGCGCTCGAGGAGCCCGTCTCACTGAAGGCCGGAGACGTGATCCGCGTTACGTGTCGCTTCGACCCCGCGAAGCGCGCGCACGGTGGCCACGGGATCCCGGCCACGCCGCGTTACGTCCTGTGGGGCGAGGGGACGACGGACGAGATGTGCCTCGGCATCGTCCAGGTCACACGCTGAGCGCGGCTTGAAGATCCTCCTCGTCTCGCAGATGTATCCGGGGCGAGACGACCCCGACCTCGGCGTGTTCGTCCGCGACGTCGAGGGTGCGCTGGCAGCTCGCGGGCACGAGATCGAGCGCGTCGTGCTCGACACCCGCGCCGGCGGCAAGCGGCGCTACGTCGATCTCGCGCGGCGCGCTCGCGCTGCAGACAGACGGTTCCGGCCGGACGTCGTCTACGCGCACTTCCTCGTCCCGGCCGGCGCGATCGCCGCACATGCATCGCGCGCGCCCCTCGTCGTCACGGCTCACGGCCAGGACGTCGCCAACGTCGGTCGGATTCGCGGCGTCGCGACGGTGACGGCGCGTGTCTGCCGGCGGGCGACGGCCGTGATCGCCGTGTCGGACTACTTGCGCCGCGAGCTCGAGGCGCGCGTCCCCGATGCGCGCGGCAAGGTCGAGGTCGTCGACTGCGGCGTCGACCTCGAGCGCTTCTCCGTCCTTCCCGCACCGGCCGAGCCGTGGTCGTTCCTCTTCGTCGGCACGCTGACCGAGCGCAAGAACGTCGTACGCCTGGCCGAGGCGTTCGCCACGCTCGGCGAGGCAGGTGCGACGCTGACGGTCGTCGGCGACGGGCCGCTACGCGCGCGGCTCGAAGGGCGTCCGGGAGTCGCGCTCGTCGGACGCGTCCCGCACGCGGAGGTCGGAGCGCACATCGCGAACGCGCGTGTCGTCTGCCAGCCCAGCCTCGTGGAGCCGTTCGGGCAGGCGCTGCTCGAGGCGATGGCCTGCGGTCGCGCTGTCGTCGCGACGCGCGTCGGCGGGCCGCCCGAGCTCGTTCCCGAAGGCGCCGGCGTCCTCGTCGATCCGCTCGACGTGTCCGCGATCGCGGACGGTCTACGCCGTGCGGCCGAGCTTTCGTGCCCGAACCCGGCGGCGCGCGCCGCGGCCGAAGCTCACGACGTGCGCCGCCAGGCGGAGAGAATCGAGGCGATCCTCGAGCGCGCGGCCGCGCGCTAGGCTGCGGCCGCCTTCTTGTCGCTCACGACGACCGAGTAGACGAGCCAGCCGACGATCGCGCCGACCGTCGGGCCCACGACGTAGACCCAGAAGTCCGTCCACTCGGCGCCGACGAGCGCCGGGCCGAAGCTCCGCGCCGTGTTGAGGGACGAGCCGCTGAACGGGATGAGCGCGAGGTGCGCCGCGACGAGCGTCAGCGGGATGGCGACGAGCGCCGTGCCCGCGTGCCGTTCCCCCGACGTCGAATGGAGGATGACGAGCACGAAGATCGCTGTCGCGATGATCTCGAGCAGGAGCGCCGTGCCTGAGCCCGTGACACCGGGCACGGTTGCCGTGCTCGCCACGGCGTCCTGGTCGAACGCGGCGAGCACGGCGAGCGAGCCGAGAACGGCGCCCGCAAGCTGCGCGACCCAGTAGGGGATGAGGTCCTTCGGCGGCAGCCGCTTGTCGAGGACCATCGCGATCGAGACGCCGGGGTTGAAGTGCCCGCCGGACACGTCGGCGAAGGCATACAGGCCCGCGAGCAGCGCGAGGCCGAAGGCGAAGCCCACGGTGACGTTCTTCGCGCCGAGCTCCCCCGCGTAGGCGAGGATCGCCGTCGTTCCGATGAACACGAGCGTGAAGGTGCCGAGCAGCTCGGCGGCGTACTTGCGAACGGAGCTGGACATACGTTCTCCCTCCAGAGACGTTTCGCGGAGGCTAACGCAGTGGCTCTACGGTGTGAAGTGGCCGGCGAACGGATCGGAGTACGGGTTGCTTCCCGTGGGCGTGTACAAGCCCCGATAGATCTCGTCCTCGTCCAACGGCGTGTTGAAGCGCACGTTGCCCCGGTACACCTGACCGGGCACGAACGGTTGGTTCTTGTTCCCCCACGTGATCGTGTTCGGCGTGATCACGCCGCCGAACCCCGGCGGCGGAAGCTGAGCCGTCACGTCGTGCCCCGGGAACTGGAACGCCGCACCGCGGAACGGGTCGATGTTGACCCCCTCGAAGCGAAGGTAGAACTCGTTCGGGTTGCCCGGGAACGGATCGAGGTCGAACATCAACCCCGAGAGGTCGAGCTCGTCGTACTCGTCGAAGTCTGCGGGACCGTCCATCCCGAGGATACAGCCGTAGTCGATGAAGTCGCTTGGCGAGACACCGTCAGGGGGCGGTCCGAAGAGGTAGATGTCTCCACCCGATCCAGGCGGGTCGCAAAACGGGTTCACCCAGGGCTGAACAGGCAACTCCGCGAAGGTCGTGTCCTGCTCGATCTGCACCGTCGTGACGACGACGATGTACTCCGTGTCCGTCTCGACCACCTCGATGATCACGACGCCGTCGTCCCCCGGATCGGACGCCGAGGACGCGGCGCGCAGCGTCTTCTTCGTGAAGGGGTTCGTGAGCGCGACCGTCGCGTGCCAGCGGTTCTTGTTCTTCGCGTCGCGCTTGAACGAGGCTGCGACGACCGCGACTCCCTTCGGCGCCTTCTTCACCTTGAGTTTCGGCCGCTTCACCGCGCGCTTCGGCTTCTTGCCCTTCTTCGGCGTGGCAGTGAGGACGAGGTGGGCGACGGCGGCGTTGCCGTCGGACGGGATCGGGATCGTCGCGGTCCGCTTCGCCGCCTGGCCGCCCTGGGCCACGCTCTGCGTGAGCATGACGCCCACGAAGGCGGCGAGAAGGAGCGCAGCGAACGCTCGCATGTGCGCGAGGCTACTAAGTCCCAGCGAGCTTTTCAAGGTCGGCCAGGCGCAGCTCGACGAGCGGCCGGACGGCGTCCTCGATACCCGCCTCGCGAGCGGCTGCGAGTGCCTGCTCGTACGACTCCCGCACCTTCGCGGGGGCAACACCCTGCTTCAGCCGGTTGTCGCCGGTGACGAGGAGCTTCTGCACCCGTTCGCGGGCGTCGTCTTGTCTCACCTCGGCTACTCTAGTGGCCGTGACCGGGCTTCTCGCCGTCATCCAGGTGGTACTCGCATCGGGCCTCATCGGCCTGATTCTCATGCACTCCGGCCGCGACACCGGCTTCGGCGGCATGGGCTTCTCGCCCGCGTCGCAGGGCGGCACGCACATCGTCGAGCGGAACCTCACGCGGCTGACGGTCATCGTCGCGACGCTCTTCTTCCTCAACTCGATCCTCCTCTTCAAGGTCCTCTCCTAGAGGCCGCGACCCGGTCGCTAGAATGCGGCCGCGCGCTGGTGGCGGAATTGGTAGACGCGCCAGGTTGAGGGCCTGGTGGCCATTGCGGTCGTGGAGGTTCAAGTCCTCTCCAGCGCACCTCGCTCGTCTGGCCGCGTCCGCTTGCGGGCGGGCCGAGCCCGCCCCGCGGAACGCTCGCGCCGCTGGCTGCGCTCCACTCGGCGCCCCGTGCCACACGCACTGTGACCCCTCGCTGCACTAGCCAGCGACGCGCCAGACGACCGAGGGCTCTTTCCCAGCGAGGTCTTGACGCCGTCCGAACTCGTGGCTACCGTGATCGAACACACGTTCGCTCACAAGGAGGAGCCGGAGTGCTGACCGCCAGACAGCAGGAGATCTGGGACTTTCTCGTTCGCTACGGCGACGAGCATGGATATCCGCCCACCGTCCGCGAGATCGGTGAGGCCGTCGGCCTCGCCTCTCCGTCGACGGTGCACGCGCATCTCGCCAACCTCGAACGCGCCGGCCTCTTGCGCCGGGATCCGACGAAGCCTCGCGCGCTCGAGCTCACCGGTCGCGAGCGGCCGGCGTCGGAGCGGCCGTCGCGCGAAGGCGACCTGCTGCCGCTGCTCGGCCAGATCGCGGCCGGCGGCCCGCTGCTCGCGGCGGAGCAGGTGGAGGAGTACGTGAGCATCCCGGGCGTCGTCGGCCCGGCCGATTTCGTCCTGCGTGTGAAGGGCGAGTCGATGGTCGACGCCGGCCTGCTCGACGGCGACTACGTCGTCGTGCGCCGTCAACAGGACGCGTCGAACGGTGACATCGTCGTCGCGCTCGTCGGGGAGGACGACGCGGCCGACGAGGCAACGGTCAAGCGGTTCTTCCGCGAGTCCGGCCGCGTGCGGCTCCAGCCCGAGAACGCCTCGATGGAGCCGATCTACGCCGATCACGTCCAGCTCCTCGGTCGCGTCGTCGGGATGTACCGGAAGGTCTAGCGATGGGCGAGGTCGCTGCGCTCAACCGCACGCTCGAGCAGGAGCTCTTCGCGCTCCTCCGCGGCGCGAGCCTCGAGTGCCTCGTCTGCGGCGAGTTCGTGCTGCAGATCGGGTCGTCGGTGTACTGCCCTGAGTGCCGGTCACAGCTGGGCGGCGAAGGGGCGAATGCCGCCTTGGACATCACCGAGACGGTTGGCTGATCGTCGCCTAGTCGGACACCTCCAGCCGCTCGGCGTGCTCGATGACTTCGTCGGCGCTCGGGGGCTCCTGGAGGATGCTGATGAGCCGTTCCGCGGTGGGGATCCCGCTCGCCTCCACACGTCGTACGGCTTCGCCGACGTCGTACTCGGTGCGGCGAAGCTGAATCTCGGGGCCGAGCTCGGCCCAGTACGCGGCGGGCGTCCCCCCGTACTGGAGGCCGACGCTGCCGGCGTTGACGCTCGTGATGTCGGCGACGCGTCGCTCGAACTGAAGATGGACGTGCGCGGTGACGAGCAGGTCGAGCTCGTGTCCCTCGAGCAGTTCGCGCATGCGCCGCACCGGAGTTCGCGGCGTCACGAGCTCCTGGTCGCCGCGCGGCGAGCCGTGGCAGATGAAGACGCGCCCGATCCCTGCGACCTCGGCGCTGACTGCGCCCACGAACGACGCGATCTGGGCCAGGCGTTCAGCGGTGTGGTGCTCGAGCATCCACGTCGCCGTATCCGAGTCAGCGGTGCGGGGAGCAGCGCCGACTCGGCGTTGCCTCGGACGAAGACGGCCTCGCCGAGGGTGTCGGCCAGCGCCAGCGTCTCCTCGGGCTCCGGGCCCCACGAGAGGTCGCCGTTCACGACGACGAGCTCGGGCGGGTCGTGGCGAAGCTCCTCGAGCACGGCCCCGAATGCGACGGCGTTTCCGTGGATGTCGCCGACCACGGCGAGGCGCGAGACACGTCCCGCGTCGACGACGGGAGTCGCCGAAGCGCCGTACCGCCGAGGCTCAGCTCGCGCCATCGCGGTACCATTGTTCATGCAGGCCGGGTGACCGCGGGCCGCGAGGTCCGAGGAAAGTCCGGACACCGAAGGGCAGGACGCTGGGGAAATCCCAGGCGGCGAAAGCCGACGGAAAGTGGAACAGAAAGGAGACCGCCACCGGCGACATGTCTCTCCGGAGACGCCGGCGGTAAGGGTGAAACGGTGGGGTAAGAGCCCACCAGCGCCGCGGTGACGCGGCGGCTAGCCAAACCCCGTCCGGTGCAAGGCGAAGCAGGCCCCTTTGACGCTGCCCGCCGAGGGGCCGGGTGCGCCGCTCGAGCCGGCCGGCAACGGTCGGCCTAGAGGGATGGTCACCCTCGACAGAATCCGGCTTACAGGCCTGCTACCAAGAAGCCCTCGTCGGGGCTTCTCTATGGTCCTGAGCCGCCGGCGAGCACCAGGCTGTCGCAGTCCCGGCACCTTGCGGGACCGCGCAACGCGGTCTACACTGGCGGTATGAGTATTACCGATATGTCTCTTACAGCCATGGCCGGCAAGGTCACGACCAAAGGCCAGGTCACGATCCCTCAGGAGATTCGCGACCGGCTCGGCATCCACCCTGGATCGACCGTCGAGTTCGGCGTCGAAGGCGAGGTCGTCACGGTGCGGAAGGCGGCCGGTCGCGGAGCGGGCATCGTCGCTCGAATGCGCGGGACTGCGACGACGGGACTGACGACCGACGAGATCATGGCCATGACTCGCGGGTGATCACGCTCGTCGACTCCAACGTTCTGCTCGACGTCCTCACCGACGACCCGGTCTGGGCCGAGCGCTCCCGCGCCGCGATCGAGCATGCGGCGGATGAAGGACGGCTGGCGATCAACCCCATCATCTACGCCGAGGTGTCCGTCGGCTACGAGCGGATCGAGGAGCTCGACGCCGCGCTCCCGCCCGACGACTTCACGCGCCTTCCTCTTCCCTGGGCGGCAGGGTTTCTCGCAGGCAAGTGCTTCGCGCGCTACCGGCGCGCGGGCGGCAAGCGACGCTCGCCGCTGCCCGACTTTTACATCGGCGCTCACGCCGCCGTCGAGGGGTTGACGCTCCTGACGCGTGATGCCCGGCCGTACAGGACGTACCTCCCGCGGCTGAGCGTCAGCACGCCCTGAGCCGCTGGTTCGTTGAACATATACCGATATAGGAATATGATTGGCGCATGGCTCGGCTCCCGACCACTGCGGATGCGTTCAGCGCCGTCGCCGAGCCGCGGCGCCGGCAGATCGTCGACGTGCTCGCCGGCGGCGAGCGCCCTGTCAACGACCTCGTTCACGCGCTGGGTCTCGCGCAGCCTCAGGTCTCGAAGCATCTGCGGGTGTTGCGCGAGGTCGGCGTCGTCAACGTGCGCGAGGACGGGCGGCGACGGCTCTACCGACTGAACGGTTCCGCGCTCAAGCCGATCCACGACTGGGTGCAGCCGTTCGAGCAGCTGTGGTCGGAGCGGTTCGACCAGCTCGACGTCGTGCTGGAAGAGCTCAAGGACAAGGAGGAACGACGATGGCAGCGAGTAGCGGAACGGCGACGGTGACGCTTCCGACGGACCGGCAGATCCTCATCACGCGGGAGTTCGACGCGCCGCGACACCTGGTGTGGGCGGCGTGGACGACGCCGGAGCTCGTCAGGCGCTGGTGGCATGCGAACCGCGGCGAGGTGACGGTCGTCGAGATCGACCTTCGCGTCGGCGGGCAATGGCGCTATGTGATGGTGACCCCAACCGGCCTCGAGGTGGGCTTCCACGGTGAGTTCCGCGAGATCGTCCCGAACGAGCGCCTGGTGTCGACCGAGGCCTACGAGGGGATTCCGAACGCGGACGAGCATGCGGCCGTGAACACCCTGACGCTCATGGAGGTCGATGGCCGCACGACGCTGACCGTCCTCGTGGAGCATCCGACGCCGGAGGGCCGCGACATGCACATCAACTCCGGCATGGAGCCCGGCATGCAGGACGCGATGGACCTGCTCGAGGAGGTCGCGATCTCACTCGGCTGAGCGCCGCCGCGGATGCAGCGGCGCCCAACCGAGCGTCCTGCCTAGAAGCTGACCTTCACGGCCTTCACTTGCGTCGTGTTGCGGCCGTTCGTCTTGAGCACGATCTTGAAGATCGCCGACACGGTCTTGCCGGCCGGCCCGCGCACGGGGATTGCGAGATTCGTGAACTTTCCCGCGCCGACCTTTGTCGTCAGCCTTCCGGAAACGCCCTTGCCGGACAAGGTCGCCGTGGCATCGACCTGCGCCGGGCACGCAACGCCCGGAAGCCCGAACCGCACCTTGGCCTTGCCGTTCGCGACGTGGATCGTTCCCGGCACGCCGGCTGTCGCCGGCTTCGCCTTGTTCTCGGCCCAGTGGATGACGCTGTGCGGGCTGTTGTGTGTCGCGTACAGGTCTCCCGTCGGTCCCACGGCGACGTCCTGGGCGACGAGGTCCGGCGAGGAGGCGGAGCCGAGCAGCTTCCCCTGCGGCGAGTACAGGTCAAGGCGACGCTGAGCGATGTTCCCCACCCAGAGGTTGCAGTCGAGATCGACGCCGATGCCGTGCGGAGAACTTACCCCGCCCTTGATGGTCTTCAGCAGCTTCCCGCTCGCGTCGTATCGCCTGACCGCGAGGGCGGGGGCCTCGTCAGCCACGTAGATGCTGCCGTCCGGGGAGGCCGCGATATCGGCAGGATTGGCCACGTTCGCGAACGTCTTGGCGCCCGAGTACCCCGTCGGCGTCTTGTCGAAGCGCACGACCGACTGGATGTTGTCCCCCGTCGTCGAGGCGTAGACATTCCCGTCGGCATCGACCGCGACACTCCACGCCTCCTTTGGCGTGCCGAGCGCGGTCTGGAAGTCTCCGTCCTTGGAGAACTGTTGCACGCGGTTGTTCCTGAGATCGGCGACCCACACGCTTCCGTCGGGCCCGATCGCCACCTGTTGCACTTCGGAGAACTGCCCGTTGCCCTCGCCGTGGGTACCCCACTTGCGGACGAAGCCGCCCTTCGCGGTGAAGACCTGGACGCGGTAGTTGTCCTGGTCCGCGATGTAGACAAGCCCGGACGAGTCGGTCGTGACGCCGAGGATGCTTCTGAACTGCCCGTTGCCCGTGCCGTTCGATCCCCACTTCCCTACGACCTTGAACGACGGACCGGCTTCGGCCCGCTGTTGGCCTGCCGTCGCGCCCACGGCGCTCATCGCGAACGCGACGAGCACCCCGACAGATCATCCAGCTCTTTGTAGTTCGCACGTTTGGTCTCCTCTCGGTTGGTCTCACGTCAACAGGTCATTGTGCTGGCGCGCCAGTCACTTCTTGCAAATCACCTCACGGCCCTTGACGTACTTCGGGACCTGGAGCGAGAACTTCGCCTTCTCGGTCACTTGGCCGACGGTCTCTGTCCCTTTCCACGACCGGCACGTGTCCGGTAGAGCTCGAAACTCGTCTTCGCACAGGGCAACGTCTGCATGAGCTCTAGGAGCCCCGCCTCTCCGATGGGTGTGATTCGCTCGCGCTTGTCATCGACGACGACCGGGAAGCTCACCTTCGCGCACTGCTGCCGCGGGATGGCGAAGGCAGGCGCCTGCCCGCGCACGAAGTCCATGACACCGTCTGCGTCACCTTCACCACCTTGTGGCGCTTCTGCTTTACCTGCTTGGTCGTTCCGATCCACGCCGAGGAGAGGAAGAGTTCGTTTGCCGGCCAGCACGTTTTCCCGAAGAGCCCGACGGCCCTTGTCGGCCGGACGACGCGGGTGGGTGGAACTCTCGGGTCGGACGCATACGCCCGGAGACAAAGGCCGAGATCGCTCGGTGGGCACTGTGATCGTTCCGCGCTGACTTGGTTCTGCGTGACTGGGCACGCTCTGCGAGAGTCCCGGGGGGTTTGAGACAATCGGTGTGCC
This sequence comes from uncultured Actinomycetes bacterium, assembly GCA_963724675.1. Taxonomy (GTDB): domain Bacteria; phylum Actinomycetota; class Thermoleophilia; order Gaiellales; family Gaiellaceae; genus PALSA-612. Next base: position 303,360 of record CAVRVP010000006.1, read on the forward strand.
CTCGCGTCCCTGTCGACGCCAGGGGCCGGTAGATCGGCCATGGTCTTGAACCTCGTTGGGAGCGCTCGCGGGGCCGCTGGGCGACGGCCGGGCACTCTCGTACATCGGGCAACCTTGCCGCGAGGCTGTCCTGCGCGGGCCATTGACGGAGACGTGGCACAGCGTCGAAGCCTCCCAGCCTCGTACGCCGACGGGCGCAGGCTCGACTCCGCCCTGTCGAGGATGCGCTTCACCTCTGCGACGAAGTGGCGCGCGTCGTCCCGGTGAGCGGTCGACGAGGATCCTTCCACGCCTCGGTGGGCTGCACGATCGCGCGGCAGCGCGGCCGATACGCTGGCGTGTGCGCCACCGAGCGCCGGCGACAGCCCGCGACGGACCGAGTCTCACGAGCTCGCCGGCGAATCCCGGACGCACGAGCCTGCCGCGCGGCACGCGATCCGTCTTGCCATGTCTCTGGACAGCTCGTTCGCGCTTGCACGCAAGTCCGCGCGACGCGCGCAGCACGTTGTGCCATCAGGACAGCACTTCGTGTCGGTCCCTCGTCCTGCCCTTCTCTCCACTTGCAGCAGTGCGTGTCTTGGGAGCAGCACACCGAGCCACCGCACGAGCCTTCCGCTTCGCGCAGCCCGCAGAAATTCGTCGTTCTGCGACCCGGGACCGGAGTCGCCGGGCAGCACTTTTCGCTTGTCGCAGCATCGTGTTCCGGCCGCATCTCTTTCGTGCGTTTGCAGGGCCTTCGCACACGCCAATACTCAGCAGCTCGTGGAGGCGGTGGCAGCAAAAGTCGTGCCCGTCCCGCAGCGATCCCAGGCGGACGTTACCTTCCTCGTTCGCCGGCTCGAGCAGATGTTCACGCACGTGCCCCCGAGCGCCGCACAGTCGCGTGAACGCTTGGCCGCTTCAGCGACGAGCAGCCGTCCCCTCGGTAGCGTCCCCTGCACTCGGCGTATCTCGCAGCCGGCGTTTGCCTGAGGGGACCAAGCACTGTGCCTTCCGGGCCGAGCCTCGGGACATGGGTTTGAATGTCGACGCTACGCCGCGCCTGGATGGCCGAACGCCGGCACCAAGACCGCGGCGACGAGAGACTCCCAGTGACGCGAAGCGCACGCCGCCGCGGCATCGGCTCCGCCAGCGTCCGCGCAAGGTCGTCGAGGAGCTGCGCTCCACTCACCCTCGCCTCACGGTACGGGACCGGCGGTCGCGTTGCACCAGGGATTTCCCTAGGCTTCGTATGTGTTCGTTGGGCGGAAGGCGGAGCGAGCGGCGCTCGACGCGCTCGTCGAGGGTGCGAGGCGCGGTCAGGGCACCGCGCTGCTCGTCGCCGGCGAGCCGGGGATCGGCAAGACGACGCTTCTCGACGACGCCGTCGAACGTGCGACCGACGTGACCGTGCTGCGCACGTCAGGTCGCGAGTCCGACATCGACCTTCCGTTTGCGACCCTCGCCGAGCTCCTGCGTCCCGCCGAGCGCGAGTTCCGCGCGCTGCCCCTCCCGCAGGCCCACGCGCTCCGACGCGCGCTCGGGTTGGACGAGGGCAACGACGCCGTCGATCGCCTGTCCGTGGGCGTCGCCACGCTTGGCGTTCTCGCAGGATTGGCCGGTCGAAGACCCGTGCTCGCCGTCGTCGACGACTTCCAGTGGGTCGATGAGCCCTCGAGGGCGACCCTGCTCCTCGCGGCCCGCCGGCTCTCGTCGTTGCCGGTCGTCCTCGTGCTCGCCGCTCGTGAACAGGACGTGGCCGGGTCCGCGACGCGCGTTCTCCCGACGCTGATGTTGCAGGGGCTCGGCGGGCGAGATGCCGGCGCTCTGCTGGCGAATGCTGCCCGCACTCCGCTCGATCCAGCCGTCCGGCGGCGGCTGCTCGCGTTCTCGGAAGGCAATCCGCTTGCGCTCGTCGAGCTGCCGGCGGCGCTCTCGGACGAGCAGCTGGCAGGCGAGGAACCGCTCGGCGAGCCGATTCCCGTCAATGGCGGCATCGAGCGCGCGTTCGGTACGCGGATCGCGCGTCTCCCCGAGCGGACGAGAGCTGCGCTCCTGATCGCTGCCGCGGCCGGCTCGGATGCCCGTGACTCGACAGATGCGGCGCTCGCGACGAGCGGGCTCGGCGCAGCCGACTTCGAGCCGGCGGCCCTCGACGGGCTCGTCGCGCTGTCAGGAGGTCGCGTCACCTTTCGCCACCCGCTCGTACGGTCGCTCGTCTACCACACGCAGGCCGAGGAGGCGCGGCGCGCAGTCCACCGCACGTTGGCCGACGTCGAGGTCGACCCGGATCGTCGTGCCTGGCATCGCTACGCGGCTGCCGCCGCTCCCGACGAGCCGACAGCAGCCGATCTCGACGATGCGGCGCGCCGAGCGCTCGCGCGCGGAGCGCCCGCGTCGGCGGCGCGCGCACTCGAGGCCGCCGCGCGGCTGTCGCCGGTCCCGGAGGCGAAGGGACAGTCGACTGACGGGCGCCGCGCGTGCTGCCCATCGTGCGGGCGACGTCCACGGCGGCGAGACGGTTCTCGGCCGCGGCGCGCGATCTCACGTCCGATCCGATCGCTCTCGCCGACCTCCTCCTCGTCGAGTCCGACCTCCGTATGCGAGACGGCGACCTCGAAGGAGCCCACCGCGCTCTCGTCGCCCAGGCGGAGCAGCTCGTCTCGATCGACCCCCGGCGGGCCGCAACGATGTACCTCCTCGCGTCGAAGCTCCGCATCTACCGGCTCGAAGCTCAGACGGCGGCAGACGAAGTGGAGCGCGCGCTGGCGTTGCTCCCCACCCGCCAGCACGACGTCGTGCACCTCGTCGCGCTTGCCATGAGCCGTGTCGTGGCCGGACGGGAGGGGGGACGTGAGGCGGCGTTCGCCGCCGCCGCAGCGGCCGCGAAATCGCCGCACGGCCACGCGCACACGCTCGGGATCGCGTGGCCGCTGATCTGGCTCGAGGAATATGACGCTGCACGCGAGGTCATCGTGCGGGCGCTCGCGATCCAGCGCGAGGCGGGCTTCCTCCTCTACCTCCCGCAGGCGCTGCTGACGCTGGCCGAGCTCGACTTCCGCACGGGCGAATGGACGAGCGCGGTCTCGGCCGGCGTGGAGGCACTCGAGCTGTTCGAGGAGACACACCAGCCGAGCGAAGCCGCTTCGGGTGCGGGGATCCTTGCCCGCATGGAGGCCGCGCGCGGCAACGGCGACGCCTGTCGTGCCCTGGCGCAGCGCGCCTTCGCGAGCGACGTCGAGTTCGGGCTGCGCAGCTCGTCTGCTCACGCGCTCGCGGCGCTGGGTCTGCTCGCGCTGGGGGAACGGCACCCACAGGATGCGATCGATCCGCTCGAAGCGTCCGAGCGCATCGCTGCGCTCGGAGCCGTGGGCGAACCGTGGCTCATCCCCTCCAGCCCGGACCTCGTCGAGGCTCTCGCGCACGCCGGTCACGAAGGCCGCGCCGTCGCCGTGCTGCGGCGGTTCGAAGAGCGGATCGAGGGCCTGGGTCGGACATCTGCGACAGCGGCGGCCGCCCGCTGCGCGGGCATCGTGGAGGCGACCGGATGGCAGGAGTCGTTCGAACGAGCGCTCGCGCTCCATGACGGGATGCCGACGCCGTTCGAGCGGGCGCGAACGGAGCTCTGCTACGGCGAACGGCTGCGACGCGAGCGCCAGCGGGCCGAGGCCAGGGAGCATCTTCGCGCGGCGCTCGACGTGTTCGCCCAGCTCGGAGCGGTGCCCTGGGTCGAGCGCGCGCGAGCTGAGCTGCGCGCGAGCGGCGAGAAGTCACGTCGCCGATCGGCTCCGATCGACACGCTCACGCCGCAAGAGCTGGCGGTATCGAAGCTCGTTGCCGAAGGCCACAAGAATCGCGAGGTGGCGGCGACGCTCTTCGTGAGCGAGAAGACGGTCGAGTTCCACCTCGCCAACGTCTACCGCAAGCTCGGGGTCCGCTCCCGCCTCGAGCTCGCTCGAGTCGTGGCGAAGACCTAGCCGGACCCGAAGCCGTCGAGCGCGGCCTGGACGAGCCGGGGCAGCGTTCCGAGCTCGTATCCCCCTTCGAGCACGGCGGCGATGCGCGGCGCAAGACCTGCCGTCCGCTGCGCCAGCTCCCTGAAGCCGTCGTCGGTGACCTGCATGTTGGCCATCGGATCGTCCACATGGGCGTCGAAGCCGGCGGAGACGATGAGGAGGTCGGGCGCGAACCGCTCGATCGCCGGCGCGATCGTGTGGTCGAAGGCGTGAAGGTACTGCTCGTCTCCGGACCCCGCGCTCATCGGGACGTTCACGGTCGTGTCCCGCTGCTCGGTCGGCCCGCCGCTACCGGGGTAGTACGGCCACTCGTGGATCGACACGAAGAGCACGGAGTCGTCGTCCCAGAAGATGTCCTGCGTCCCGTTTCCGTGGTGCACGTCCCAGTCGAGGATCGCGACGCGTGCGAGCCCCAGCTCGGCCTGCGCGTGTCGCGCCGCCACGGCGACGTTGTTGAAGAAGCAGAAGCCCATCGCCTGGTCGATGACGGCGTGATGCCCGGGCGGGCGCACGAGCGCGAACCCGCTCGCGCTCGACAGCCTCGATCGCTCCGCCCGCCGCGAGGAGCGCGGCCTCGTACGTCGTCTCGGACGCGGGCGTGTCGCCGGTCATCCACGTCGGGCCGTCGATGTTCCGGATCGTCCCGATGTACGAGTCGGAGTGGCAGCGCGCGAGCTCTGCCTCCGTCGCCGCGCGCGCCTCGCTCCAGCCGGGGAATGCCCGCTGGAGCGCCGCGAGACGAGCCGGCGTCTCGGGATGGTGGCCCGTCGGATGGAGCTGGGCCATCGCGTCGTGGGAGATGATCTCGATCGGTTGATCGGTAGAGCCGCGGTCTGTGAAGATCGTGCGACATGAGACGAATGCTGCTCCTGGCCGTCGTGCTCGGGACGCTCCTCACCGGGGCCGTCGGTGCTGCATCGACGGCGCGCGTGACGATCACGGACTCGGCGCTGTCGCCAACCGCTGCGCGCGTGGACGTCGGTGGGAAGGTGACCTGGACGAACACGGGGCAGAAGCAGCACCGCGTCACGAGCTCGGCCGCGACGTTCCCGGCCTTCACGCTCCAGTCGGGAAAGGCCAAGACCGTCACGTTCGCCGCTCGTCGCTGTGAGCGGTACACCGTCGACGATCGCCTCAACGGGCGCGTGCTCGTCGGGGTCGCGACGTGTCCCGGCGGGACGACTCCTCCTCCGCCTGGTGGCGGCGGCGGCGGCGGCGGCGGCGGAAACACGCCCCCACCGAAGGGCGGCGAGGCCACGCATCGCTACAACGTCAAGACGATCGCCTCGGTCGAGGAGGTCCAAGACACGTACGAGGACCTCAACGCGAACTCGATCGGCGTCCAGACGACCAAGATCAGCTGGACGGGAACGTGGGCGAACATGCGCGTCAGGGTCATCAACGGCGACGATCTCAACATCTCGGGTAACGCAAAGGGCTCGATTGCGGCCAGATACTCGTATGCCGATACGCGGCCACAGGACAGGTGCAACCAATCCAAGATCAAGGCGCTCAAAGGCACCGCGTCGGTGGGCGCATGGCTGGGGCGAGATCGCGATTCCTCGGTCAGATTCGACAGCCGCGCGGACTTCTTCAACGTCTCGCTGTGCGACCGCGGCCCGGAAACACTGGTGGGGGTGGTGAACCCGGCAACGGTCGGCGGCCTGGTGCTTCAGATTGACGAATGCTGCGGAATCTTCCTCTTCAAGCGGGAGGGACGAGGGATGTACTTCCCGATCGACCGTTTGCGCGACGGCAAGACGTTCACCGTCAGGAGTCCCCTCCGCGTGAGTTCGCACAACTGCGGCAGCGGTCCCTTGAAATGCCGGGAAAAGATGACGTGGAGTGCTTCGGTCGCGTTTACGCCGGTTCGCTGACGGCGGCCGCTAGACGAGCGGCGACGCCGTTCATGCCGAGCTCTCGGAAGCGATCCGACGCCTCCGCCCACGTTGGGGATTGGTCGTTCAGGGAGGGGAGGGGGGCGGAGGCGTCGAGCGTGGCTATTCGACGGTAGAGCCGTAAGTCCTCCGCCTGCGCCTCGAACCGGCCCGCCTCGAGCGCCGCCTCGAGCGTGCCGTACTCGGTAAGCACGACCGCGGCGGTCTTCGCGCCGACGCCCTTCGCGCCAGGAATCTTGTCCGAGGGGTCGCCGCGGAGCGCGATGAAGTCGGGGACCTGCTCGGGCTCGATGCCATAGATTTCGCGAACCTCCTGCGGGCCGACACGTTCGAGCACGCTCACCCCGCGTAGCGGCCGCACGATCGTCGTTCTCTCGGAGGCGAGCTGGAATGCGTCGCGGTCGGACGTCACGACGAGCGCCGTTCCTCCGCGCTTCTCCTCGGCTCCCACGGCGGCGGCGAGAAAGTCGTCGGCCTCGAAACCGGCTGCCCGTGCCGAACGAAACCCGAACGTCTCGACGAGCTCGGGCAGGAGCGCAAGCTGCTCGAGCAGCGCGTCGTCGAAGACGCGACCCGCCTGATAGCCGGCCAGGGCCTCGTGGCGATACGTCGGCACCTCGAGCGTGTCCCAGCCGACGACGACAGCCCGCGGACGCTCGCTCTGCCACAGCCCGAGCATGAAGTTCCCGAAGCCCGTGAGGGCGCCGGCAGGGTGTCCGCCTGCTCTCCGGATCGACTTGGGCAGGCCGTGGTACGCGCGGTGCGCGAGGCTGTCGCCGTCGACGACCAGTAGGGGACGCTCAGAGCGCGGCATGCAGGGTGTAGATGGCGGTCATCATCCGCTCCGTCGCGATGCGCGACGCGTCGTGCGGCGTCATCCCGGTGAGGTCTGTGACGTCGACCGGCTCGCCGTATGAAACCTCGAGCCGCGCAAGGCGCGACACGCGGTCGGTCCCCTTGATCGCGGCGGGGACGAGCGGCACGCCGGCGGCGAGCGCAATGCGCGCAGCGCCGCTGCGCGGCCGGTGCGCGTGCTTCTTGACGAGGCCTTTCGACTTCCGCGTCCCCTCGGGGAACATCGCCACGATCTTTCCCTCGCGGCACAGGCGAACGGCAGCCTCGATCGCCTCGATGTCCTGCTCTCCGCGCCGCACGGGGAAGGCGCCGCCTGCACGGAGCGGCGGGCCGAGGATCGGGTTGAAGAGCTCCACCTTGGCCATGAAGTGGAGCTGGCGCTTGGGCCAGAGCGGGTAGCCCAAAGGCCAGGGATCGAAGTTCGACGTGTGGTTCGCCGCGAGCACGAAGCCGCTGTCGGACGGGAGATTCTCAAAGCCCTCGGTCCTCAGCCGGTACGCGCCTCGAATGAGCGGCCAGCTGACGAATCCCACGAACGAATAGAACGGTGTCGGCACGGAGGCAAAGTATCCGCGACGCGACCATCCGCCTACTCGGTCGCTACCGTGTCGAGCGCCATGAGCCCCTCAGAGCCACGCCGTCTCGTCATCGTCGAGTCGCCTGCGAAGGCGAAAACGATCTCCCGCTACCTCGGCGACGGCTACGTCGTGGAGTCGAGCATCGGGCACATCCGCGACCTTCCGGACAAGGCGAGCGAGATCCCGAAGGAGCAGCGCAAGCGCTTCGGATCGCTCGGCGTCGCCATCGAGGACGGCTTCGAGCCGTACTACGTCGTCGACGCGGACAAGAAGCGCGTCGTCTCGGCGCTGAAGAAGAAGCTCCAGGACGCGGACGAGCTCCTGCTCGCGACGGATGAGGATCGCGAGGGCGAGGCGATCGCGTGGCATCTCGTTGACGTGCTCCGGCCGAAGGTGCCGGTGCGGCGGATGGTGTTCCACGAGATCACGAAGGACGCGATCCTCCGTGCGCTCGAGGAGACGCGCGACGTCGACGATCGCCTCGTCGATGCCCAGGAGACGCGCCGCATCCTCGACCGCCTCTACGGGTACGAGGTGTCGCCCGTGCTGTGGAAGAAGGTGCTGCCCCGCCTCTCGGCCGGTCGCGTGCAGTCCGTCGCGACGCGGCTCGTGGTCGAGCGGGAGCGCGCGCGAATGCTCTTCGTGGCCGCGTCGTACTGGGACCTCCTGGGGACGTTCGACCCCGGCTCGTTCGAGGCGAGGCTCGTGTCGCTCGGCGGCAAGCGCGTCGCCCAGGGCCGCGACTTCGGCGCCGACGGCAACGTCAAGAAGGATGCGATCGCGGTCGACGAGGAGACCGCGCACGGGCTCGTCGAACGGCTCGAGGGTGCATCATTCACCGTCCGCTCGATCGACGAGAAGCCGTACTCGCGCAAGCCGTCGGCGCCGTTCAAGACGTCGACCCTCCAGCAGGAGGCGAGCCGGAAGCTCCGCTTCTCGGCCCAGACGACGATGCGTGTGGCGCAGCGGCTGTACGAGGCCGGCCACATCACGTACATGCGCACCGACTCGACGACGCTCTCCGAGTCCGCCCTCGCCGCTGCTCGCGCCCAGGCCGCAGAGCTCTACGGCGCGGACTCCGTGCCGTCGGCGCCGCGACGCTACGAGAGCCGGTCGGCCAACGCGCAGGAGGCACACGAGGCCATCCGGCCCGCCGGTGACCGCTTCCGCCTGCCGAAGGAGCTTGCGAGCGCGCTCGACCGCGACGAGCACGCGCTCTACGAGCTGATCTGGATGCGAACCGTCGCGTCACAGATGGCCGACGCGAAGGGTCAGACGGTCTCGGTCCGGATCGGGGCGACGTCGAGCGCGGGCGAGGACGTCGAGCTCGGCGCCGCCGGCACGGTGATCACGTTCCGAGGGTTCCTCGCGGCGTACGAGGAGAGTCAGGACGACGAGCAGGGGAAGGACGACGACGCGCGGCTGCCCGCGCTGACGGAGGGCCAGGAGCTCACTGTCCAGTCACTCGAAGCCCAGGGTCACGAGACGTCACCTCCGGCGCGGTTCACGGAGGCGAGCCTCGTGCAGGCGCTCGAGGAGCGCGGCATCGGCAGGCCGTCGACGTACGCCTCGATCCTCTCGACCATCGTCGACCGCGGGTACGTGTTCAAGAAAGGCACGGCGCTCGTCCCGACGTTCCTCGCCTTCGCCGTGACGCAGCTGCTCGAGCGTCACTACGCGAGCCTCGTCGACTACGCCTTCACGGCGCGCATGGAGGACGACCTCGACCGCATCGCCGACGGGCGCGAGGAGCGTGTCGCGTGGCTGACGCGGTTCTACATGGGCGACGGCTCGGAGCCGGGGCTTCACGCGCTCGTCACCGACCACCTCGACGAGATCGACGCGCGGGCCGTCAACTCGATCGATCTCCCGGGCACCGACGTGGTCGTGCGCGTCGGCCGCTACGGGCCGTACCTCGAGCGCGGCGACGCGCGGGCATCGCTTCCCGACGACCTTCCCCCGGACGAGCTCACCGCAGCGCGGGCCGAGGAGCTGCTCACGCAGTCCGCTGACGAGCGGCGGCTCGGTACGAACCCGGAGACGGGACGGCAGGTGATCGTCCGCGTCGGCCGCTACGGCCCCTACGTCACGGAGGAGCTGGCGGACGAGAGCGACGAGAAGCCGCGCTCCGCGTCGCTGTTCGCGTCGATGAGCCCCGAATCGGTGACGTTCGAAGAGGCGCTGGCGCTCCTGACCCTCCCGCGCGTCGTGGGAGTCGATCCCGCAGACGGCGAGGAGATCGTGGCGATGAACGGCCGCTACGGGCCGTTCATCAAGAAGGGTGCGGACTCCCGCTCGCTCGAGCGCGAGGAGCAGCTGTTCTCGCTCACCCAGGAGGAAGCGCTCGCGCTGCTCGCGCAGCCGAAGCAGGTGCGGAAGCGGGGGGCGGCCGCGCCGCCGCTTCGCGAGATCGGCGTGGATCCCTCGACGACGAAGGCGATCGTCGTGAAGGACGGCCGCTTCGGGCCCTACGTCACGGACGGTGAGACGAATGCAAGCCTGCGCGCCGGCGACAGCGTAGAGTCACTTACGCTCGAGCGGGCGATCGAGTTGCTCGCCGAGCGGAGATCGCGCGGCCCGGCGAAGAAGCCGAGGAATCGCCGCCGCAGCGCGAAGTAGCGACAGAACCTTCACGGAGCTTTTACACCTCCTCAGCAAGGCGTTAATGCGTGTCGTGCAAACCTTTCGGGGGTACGGCACGTCTTGAAAGAGGACGAACTAGGGAAGAGGTGGCGAATCGATCGTCCGGATCGCGCGGAATACTTCGACGGAACTCTCCGTTGAACAGCGCGGAGGCCAAATCGGCACGCCTTGCAGGTCTGGCGTGCCGAGGACAATCGCCCTACAGTGAGAAGGTTTGAGCTTGAAGGGAACTGAGGACAAGAAAGGACACGAGAGTCACTTGACGCACAACCAACTTGTTGAATTGATCGAGTCGGACCAGGGGCGCGTACTCCTCGAGGCAGCGGAGGAGCGCGGCTATGTCGAGCCGACGGAGCTCGAGGCTTTCGCCGTCGAGCACGACCTCGCCGACGAGGACCTCGAGGCGTTCGCGAAGGAGCTCGAGTCGATGGGCGTCGAGCTCGGACCGCGCGCGGCCGAGTCCGAGGCTGGCTCTGCGAAGCTCAACCTCGAGCCGGACGAGGTCGTCGGCGCCGCCGACAGCCTCCAGCTCTTCCTCGCCGACGTCGGCAAGCACAAGCTGCTGACGGCCGCGGAAGAGGTGTCGCTCGCCAAGCGCATCGAGCGTGGCGACCCGATCGCCAAGCGCATGATGATCGAGTCCAACCTTCGACTTGTCGTGTCCATCGCCAAGGGCTACCGCGGCCTCGGCGTCCCGTTCCTCGACCTGATCCAGGAGGGAACGCTCGGGCTCAACCGCGCGGTCGAGAAGTTCGACTGGCGGCGAGGCTTCAAGTTCTCGACGTACGCGACGTGGTGGATCCGCCAGTCGGTGCAGCGCGCCGTGGCCAACCACGCGCGGACGATCCGCGTTCCCGTCCATGTCGTCGAGCGTCAGCAGAAGCTGAGTCGTGCTGCGCGACGCCTCGAGGTCGAGCTCGGCCGCGAGGCGACGAAGGAGGAGCTCGCCGAGGCGACCGGCCTCCCGATGCAGCACATCGACGAAGCACTCGGTGCCGCCCACGCGTCGATCTCGCTCAACCAGACCGTTGGCGCAGACGACGAGGGCGAGCTCGGTGACCTCTTCGCCGACCGCGAAGCCGCCGACCCGTTCGACGAGGCCGAGGAGTCGCTGCGACGCCAGGGCATCCGCAAGGCGCTCGACGCGCTTCCCGAGCGCGAGCGACGGATCCTCGAGCTCCGCTTCGGGTTCGTCGGCGAGCCGTGGACGCTCGAGGCGATCGGCAACGAGCTCGATCTGACGCGCGAGCGCGTGCGGCAGCTCGAGAGCCAGGCGCTCTCGCGCCTCTCCGCTCTCCGCGAGCTTCAGACCGTCGCAGCCGCCTAAGGTATTTCGGTGTCACGGGACGGTCGTCGCATAGCCGGCGGCCGTCCTGAAATCGGCTGGCATACTCGGCCGATGCCGGCGACCGTGCACCGTCTGCCTGAGGCCCGCGCATGAGCGCCGTCGCCGCGACACCGGAGGTCGGCGCAGCGACCGCCGGGCTCAGCCCGCGCCAGCTGTTCTGGCGGCGGTTCAAGCAGGACAAGGCTGCCCTCGTCGCAGGCGTGATCATCATCGTCCTCGTCCTGCTCGCCATCTTCGGCGGGCCGCTCGCCGAGCGCGTCACCGGGCACCCTCAGAACGAGCCGTACTCGAACATGACCGACGACTTCGGGCTCCCGCGAGGCCCGAATGCGGACTTCTGGTTCGGCGCCGATGCGTCCGGGAGAGACCTCTTCGTGCGGACGATGTACGGCGCGCGGACATCGCTTCTCGTCGGCATCGTCGCCTCGGGCCTCGCTGTCATCATCGGCGTCATCGTCGGTGTCGGCGCGGGCTACTTCGGAGGCTGGGCGGACACGACGCTGTCGCGGGGAGCCGACGTCATGCTCGCCGTGCCGCAGCTGCTCATCTCGATCGGCATCGTGGCCGCGTGCAGCACGACGAAGGAGGGTTGTGGCGGCGGCTTGATCAAACCCGGGCTGTCGATCGTGATCGCGGTGATCGTGCTGTTCTCCTGGCCGTATGTCGCACGCGTCGTCCGAGGGAACACGCTGTCTCTCAAGCAGAAGGAGTTCATCGAGGCCAGTCGTTCAGTCGGGGCCGGGAGCACGCGCATCATCGCCGGGGACGTGTTGCCGAACCTCATCGCGCCGATCATCGTGCTCGCGACGCTGCTCGTCCCGCAGAGCATCCTCTTCGAGGCGGCGCTCTCCTACCTCGGGCTCGGCATCCCGCCCGACCAGGCGTCGTGGGGCTCGACCCTCGCCGAGGCGTCAGGCCTGTACGACGTCGCCTGGTGGCTGATGGTGTTCCCGGGCGCGTTCCTCGTCCTCACGACGCTGACGTTCAACCTGCTCGGTGACGGCCTTCGCGACGCGCTCGACGTGCGTACCGATCGTTAGGCACAGCCCAACTCGCTGGATCTGTCATCGTCTCATCTACTAGAAGCGATGAAATGTCAGGCAACGACCCCGCCACGGAGGCGAGGGGAAGGAGGGCACGTGCGTATCACCAAGCGAAGAGGTGCGGTTGTCACAGCGTTCTTGGCCGCCGTGGTCGTGGCGTCCACGCTCGTGACAGCGGCCTCCGGAGGCTCCGACGCGCAGGCCGCCAAGGGCGGCACCTACCGTGTCGGCTGGGAGTCGAGCTTCGGCTTCACCGGGGGTTTCGACCCGACGGGCGAGTACCTCGCCAACGCATTCGCGATCAACACGAACCTGCTGTTGCGCGGTCTCATCGGCTACAACCACGTTGCAGGTCCCAAGGGAGCGATCGTCGTTCCCGACCTCGCGACGACCGTGCCGAAGCCGACGAACGGCGGCAGGCGCTACACGTTCAAGATCAAGAACGGCGTCAAGTGGGCCCCGCCGCTCAACCGCGAGATCACGTCGCAGGACGTGAAGTACGCGATCGAGCGCTCGGCGCGGCCGAAGAACGGCGCGCAGTACTCGTTCTACCTCTCGGACGTCATCAAGGGCTGGGATGCCTACAGCAAGGGCAAGACCAAGTCGATGGCCGGCATCAAGACCCCGAACGCGAAGACAGTGGTCTTCGATCTGACGCAGCCCACCGGTGACTTCCTGCTCCGCTTGGGCATGCCTGCCACGTTCCCGATGCCCGCCGAGGTCGCCAAGTGCTTCGAAGGCAAGCCGGGCGGTTACGGGCGGTTCGTCATCGGCTCCGGCCCGTACATGATCGAGGGCACTGACGACCTCGACATCAGCTCGTGCAAGGCGATGAAGCCGATCAGCGGCTTCGACGGGGTGACGAAGCTCACGCTCGTCCGGAACCCGAGCTACAACGCGAAGACCGACAGCCGCAAGGCTCGCGAGAACAACCCGGACAAGTACGAGTTCATCGTCAACTCGAACATCGACGACATCTACAACAAGATCGGAGCCGGCGAGCTCGAGGACTCCTACGCGACAGCGTCGCCGAAGGTGTTCCGCGAGTACTCGACGAACCCGAGCAAGCGGAAGTTCCTCCACTCCAACTGGGCGGACGGCTCGTACTACATCACGATGAACCTCACCCAGGCTCCGTTCGACGACGTGCACATTCGTCGGGCGATGAACTGGATCATCGACCGTTCTGCGCTGACGAAGGCGTGGGGCGGTGCCGTCTCCGGCGAAGTTGCGCAGCACATCATCCCGAACACGATGCTGGGCGGGAAGCTGGACAACTACGCCCCGTTCAAGACGCCGGGCATGACCGGAAGCCTCGCCAAGGCGAAGGCGGAGGTCGCAAAGTCGAAGTACGCGAACTCGGGTGGCGTCTGCACGGCAAGTGAGTGCAAGAAGGTCCTGCTGATCACGGACGTGCGTGAGGTGGACAAGCTGATCCTCCCGGTCGTTCAGGCGAACGCGGCGAAGATCGGCATCACCTTCACGGTGCGTACCGTCAACGGTGCGTACCCCGTGATCCAGACGACGTCGAAGAACATCCCGATCTCGACCCGGCCGCGCTGGTTCAAGGACTACGCGGACGCGTCGACGTTCATCGACCCGCTCTTCAAGGGAGCGAACATCATCCCGTCGGCAACACGAACTACGCCCTCGTCGGGCTCAAGCCGGGCCAGGTCAAGGCGCTCGGCATCAAGGGGAACACGAAGGACGTCCGTTCGATCGACAAGGCGGCGGACGCGTGCGGCAAGCTCATCGGGAACGCACGGCTGAGCTGCTACGCCCGTATCGACAAGACGCTGACGGAGAAGATCGTCCCGTGGGTGCCGTACATGTCCGCGAAGACGGTCACGATCCTCGGCCCGAAGGTCACGAAGTGGGCTTTCGACCAGAACGCAGGCTTCACGGCTCTGGCGCACGTCGCAGTCTCGAAGTAGGCGGATCGAACGTCTGACCGGCAGAGCGGGGCCCTCCGGGGCCCCGCTCTCGTCTACCTTCTTTCCCAATGCTGCTCTACATCATCAGGAGAACGCTCTGGGCGTGCGTGGTGGTTCTCATCGTGCTCCTGCTCACATACGCGGTCTTCTATCTCCTGCCGGCCGGCGACCCCGCGCTCCGGTTCGCAGGGAAGTCGCCCACACCCGAGTCGCTCGCTCTGATCAGGGAGCGGCTGGGGCTCGACCAGCCCTGGTACGAGCAGTACGGCAGGTTCGTGAAGGATTTCGTCACCGGTGACGAGTACGGCTGGCCGGGCCTCGGCTACTCGTACGTCAACGGTGTCCCGGTGCTCGACCAGGTGGAGACGCGGACGCCGCGGACGCTCCTGCTCATCATGGGCGCGGCCACGATCTGGATCGTGCTCGGCGTCTCCATCGGCGTGCTCTCTGCCGTGAAGCGGCGGTCGGCTGCCGATCGGGCGGCAATGGGGTTCGTCCTCTTCGGGATCTCTGCCCCCGTCTTCTGGCTCGGTCTCATGGCCCTGTACATCTTCTGGAACAAGCTCCATCTGACGGGGGGAACGGGATACGTGCCGATCACCGACGACCCCACGGGCTTCTTCTCGCACATGATCCTGCCCTGGACGGTGCTTGCGCTGCTCTTCGCGGCCATCTACGCGCGGATGACGCGCAACACGTTGCTCGAGACCCTGGGCGAGGACTACATCCGCACGGCGCGGGCGAAGGGGTTGTCCGAGCGCACGGTCATCACCCGCCACGCGCTGCGAGCGAGCCTCGCCCCGATCGTGACGATGTTCGGCATGGACATCGCACTCCTCGTGGGCGGCGCGATCATCACCGAGTCGGTCTTCAACATGCAGGGGCTCGGCTGGCTCGCGATCACCTCGACCTTCAACCAGGACCTGCCGACCGTCGTGGGCGTCGTCCTGATCGGCGCGATCGCCGTCGTCTTCATGAACCTCGTCGTCGACATCGCCTACGCGTTCATCGACCCAAGGGTGCGGTACGAGTGAGCGAGGTCGTGCTCGACGTTCGCGACCTGTCGGTCGTGTTCCCTACTCATGCCGGTGACGTGCAGGCTGTGTCGGGTCTCTCGTACACGGTCAACCGCGGCGAGACGCTCGGCATCGTGGGCGAGTCCGGGTCGGGGAAGACCGTGTCGAGCCTCGCGCTGATGGGCCTCCTCAACACCGAGCGCGCGCAGATCACCGGACAGGCGATGTTCGAGGGTCGCGACATCTTCACCCTGTCACCCGAGGAATGGCGCGACCTCCGAGGCAAGGACATCGCGATGATCTTCCAGGACCCCTTCGCGTGCCTGCACCCGATGCACCGCGTGGGCGATCAGATCGCCGAGGCCGTGACCGCACACGCCGATGTGTCCCATTCCGATGCGTCGAAGAAGGCCGTCGAGCTGCTCGACGCGGTCGGCATCCCGCAGGCGAAGGAGCGCGCGCGGGACTACCCGCACCAGTTCTCCGGTGGCATGCGCCAGCGCGCCATGATCGCGATGGCCCTCGTCCACAATCCGTCCGTCCTCATCGCGGACGAGCCGACGACTGCGCTCGACGTGACGGTGCAGGCCCAGATCCTCGAGCTCATCGAGCAGGTGAAGAAGGAGTTCCACGTCGGCGTCATCCTCATCACGCACGACCTCGGGGTCGTGGCGGAAACGGCGGACCACGTGCTCGTGATGTACGCGGGCCGCGCGCTGGAGAACGGGCCGGCCAGCGAGATCTTCGGATCGCCACAGCACCCGTACACGTGGGGCCTTCTGCGGTCGATGCCGTCCGTCGACGCGCGGCTCGACCGGCTCGTGGCGATCGAGGGGTCACCGCCGTCGCTCCTCGCGGTGCCGAGCGGTTGCGCGTTCCATCCGCGATGCGCCTACAGCTTCGCGCCCTGCTCGGTCGATCTGCCGAAGCTCGAACCGCTCCCCGGCGGCCACCTCGACCGCTGTCATCTCTCCGCGGAGAAGAAGCGCGAGGTCGGGTCGTCGCTCCTCGCGGAGAGGAGGGCGGCGATCTCATGAGCGGCGAGACGAGCCTCGTCGAGTTCGACCATGTCACGAAGCACTTCCCCGTGAAGCACGGGGTCTTCTCGCGTTCGAAGGGCCGCGTGCACGCAGTCGAGAACCTGACGCTGACGGTGAAGAAGGGCGAGACGCTCGGCATCGTCGGCGAGTCCGGCTGCGGCAAGTCGACGACGGCGCGGCTGATGCTGCGGCTGCTCGACCCCACCGGCGGCACGATCCGGTTCGACGGCCAGGAGATCACCGCGCTCTCGCAGCGCAAGCTCCGCCCGCTGCGGCGCGAGATGCAGATGATCTTCCAGGACCCGTACGCGTCCCTCAACCCGCGGAAGACGGTCGAGCAGATCGTCAGCCAGCCGTTCGCGATCCACGGCGGCGTGAGCTCGCGCGACGCGCGACTCCGCGTGCACCGGCTGCTCGAGGTGGTCGGCCTCAACCCGGAGCACGCCAGCCGGTACCCGCACGAGTTCTCGGGAGGTCAGCGCCAGCGAATCGGCATCGCGCGAGCGCTCGCGCTCCAGCCGAAGCTCATCGTCTGCGACGAGCCCGTGTCGGCGCTCGACGTCTCCGTGCAGGCGCAGATCCTCAACCTCCTGCGGACGCTCCAGATCGAGTTCGACCTGACGTACGTCTTCATCTCCCACGACCTCTCGGTCGTGCGGCAGATCTGCACGCGCATCGCCGTGATGTACCTCGGCCACCTCGTCGAGCTCGGCGACGCCGAGCAGATCTTCGAGCGGCCACGGCACCCGTACACGGCCATGCTCATCTCGGCCGTCCCGCGGCTTTCGGTCGACGGCCAGAGCCGGAAGCGGATCGTCATGCACGGCGACGTGCCGTCGCCTGTCGATCCGCCCAGCGGCTGCGTCTTCCATCCCCGTTGCCCGCGCTTCCGCGAAGGGCGCTGCGACGTCGAGGAGCCGCAGCTGGAGCCGGCTCCGGGCAGTACGGCGCACGTCGCGGCCTGCCATTACCCGCTCGAGCGCTGGCCCGAGGACCAGACGGAGCTCACAAGCCCCGCAAACGCCGTCAAACGTTCGGGGTAAGGGCGCTAAAGCCTTAGGCAGCAGCCGCCGATAGGCACAGCGTGGACGCTGTCGAGCGTAACGAGATCCTCAGCCGCTACGCGGACCACGCGAAGCGGTTCGACGATGCTGCGTCCCGGAGGGCGGGGCAGAGCGCCGAGATCATCCCTTTCAACGCGCCGTTGCGGGAATTGGAGCAGGAACCGACGCCGCGCGAGGTCCAGGTGCTCCAGCTCATTGCCGAAGGCCTCGTGAACCGCGAGATCGGCAAGGTGCTGTTTCTCTCCGAGGAGACGGTGAAGTCGCACGTGCGACACCTCCTCGCGAAGCTCCAGGCCCGTTCCCGAGCCCATGCCGTGGCGATCGGTTTCCGGCGTGGGATCCTCAACTAAGACCCCAGAACGCCCGAAAGCCCACACCCTCCGCGCGTCCGCGGCAGGCGTGGGCTCTCAGACCTAGCGCTAGGGGTTTCCTCGCCATGTGGAAATCCCTCAACAGGGGATACCACGTAGCTGTGGAAAGACTCAGGCTATGACTGGTCTACCAGGCAGTCGTTCCGCCCGCGAACCACGCAGTGGTTCCCGTGCGGGAAACGAAGCCCAGGATCTTGCGCATCTTGGGACTCCTCTCTCGAGGGACTAACGGCAGTACGGCTTATACCCAACCGCCAATGAAAGTGCAAGGACGAGACATCTCCACCCTCCGGATCTCCGCCGGGTTTCAACTGTCGCATCGCGTCGGACTGATCGAGCTTTGGCTGGTCAGTCTCGTCTCGGTCGCCCTCGTTCTTGCAACGTCGCTCGCAGCCCAGGGTTGGGGGCTCGGCAACACGTGGGCCGTGGCTGGACTTGCTGCTGTCGCGGTGCTTGCCGAGCGAAACAGAGTTCGCCTCAGCGATCACATCGAAGTCTCGATCTGCCTGCTTCCGACTCTGCTCGCTGGCGTGCTCTTTGGCCCTCTCGCTGCGATGCTGGTGTGGGGCATCTCGATGGCCGGGGGCTTCAGTCGGGAGGGTCCGAGTCCGTACCTCCGGCTGGGCATCTACTCAAGTAGCCGATCGATCGCCGGTGCGGTGACCGGCTTCGTCGCGTTCGAGATTGCCCACGGGCCGATCGACGACACATTCATCGCATCTATGGCCGCCGCTGGCGTCGGTGCGATTGTTGCCCAGACACTCGACGTCCTGTTCGCGTCGTGCACGCTTCGATTGCGGCGAAGCGGAGCTGCGCTGGATGTCATGCGCACGCTCGCGCCGCTCGTGCTCGCCGCGGTTCCCCTGTATATGCCGATCGTCGCAGTGCTCACGCTCGCCTACACACAGATATCGGCGTGGACGCTGGTTGTCTTCTTTGTGCCCGCTCTTGCGGCACAGAGACTCTTCGCCATGTACCAGCACCAGCGTCGGCTGGCCGAGGACTTGGCGGTCGTCAACGACCGATTGGAACGAGCGAACCTGTCCTTCGCGACCGCGCTTGTGGCCACGCTCGACGCGCGAGATCGAGTACACGGCTGGTCACTCGGCCGCTGTCGCCATCTACGCGCGCGACATCGCGGAGCGGCTCGGGCTCGGCGAGGACGAGCAGCAGCTGGCACACGTGTGCGGCCTCGTTCACGACGTCGGCAAGATCGGGCTGCCGCCTGGGCTCCTCGAGAAGCCGGGGGCACTGACACTGGCCGAACGTCGCACGATGGAGACGCACTCCGAGATCGGCGAGCGCATCCTTGCGAAGGTCGAGGACTACGCCGAGATCGCTCGCATCGTGCGCCACCACCACGAACGGTGGGACGGACAGGGATATCCGGACGGCTTGGCCGGTGAAGCCATTCCGCTCGATCTCGCGAATCATCGCGGTGGCCGACGCCTACAACGCGATGACCTCCGACCGTCCGTATCGCGATGCCATGCCGAGCCGGGTTGCACGGCTTCGCCTCGCTCAGGGCGTCGAGTCGCAGTTCGACACCTCTGTCGTGGCCGCGTTCGAGGCGATCCTGGCGAGCGCGGGCGAGGACTACCGGCTGGCTGCACGCGAGGACTTCACGCTGGACCAGCAGGATCGATACTCAGGGGATGCTGAGCTCCCGATCCAGATCGCTGCAACCGCGGGCGCTGCCTAAGAGGCCGGTCCTCGAGGGCCCAGACGACCGCCTCTGTCCTCGATCTCACGCCCAGCTTCCGGTAGATCTGCCGACAGATGGACCTTCACCGTCGAGACTCGGTGAGGAAGAGTGCCTGCGCGATCTCTTGGTTGGTTGCTCCTTGAACGAGCAGTTCGAGTACCTCCTTCTCCCGCTTTGAGAGTCGGTTCTCATCGAGGGGCGGAGCGAGTCCTGCGGACTCGAAATCCCACGCTCCTGCGAGCTGCGTGGTCGCATGCACGCTTCAACACACCCTTGAGCGTGGTCGCGAATTCTCAGGTAGCTGGACCAACACCCCGAGAATCGGGGCGGTGAGCGCGGTAGGCGGCCACCGCAGCGTCGACGTTCCCCAGATCGAACGCAAGCGCGAAAGCTTCCTGGACGAGCCCGGACGGATCGAGATGCTCACGCATCGCTGCCATGACCTTCACCCACGGCAGAAGTGCAGCTACTTCAACGCGGGCGCTGAGACCCTCAGCTCGGCGCGCGGCCGCGGCAGCCTCAGCATCTTGGCCTGAGCAGGCAAAGGCGAGCTGACCACCACGCTCGTACTCGGCCTTCATTCCGCGCGGCGCGTATTCGCTCTCGTGAGCGGTCCAAGCGCATCGAGGGCTTCTGTCGGACTGATCCCATACGTCAAGTGCAGGCGGGCGCGAAGTGCACCGATGTTCATCAACACAAGACCGTCCCTCGGATCGCGATTGACGCGCTCCGCCTGTCGATCGAGTTGATGCACTCGCTTGAAAGCGGCGCAGGCCCCATAGCGCGCCAGATCGATATACCGATGCGTGCGGGAGGACGAAGTCCAGCCGATACGTTCGTGCGTGTTCGATCTCGTCGTCGGCCGCATCGACAAGCCGTCTTCGTAGTTCGCCGACAGCGATCAGCGCCGCTGCGTAGGAGTTAAGGAACGACGACTGGATGATCGGATCGCGCGGCGTTCGACGAGCGGAGCAAACGACGTGCAGTGTCCAGCGCTTCGTTGAAATCCGCCTTCGAGTGCCCCAAGCATCAGCCTTCCGTTTCCGATTCGAAGTACGTCGTCGTGAGATCGTTCCGGATCGTGCTCTCAAGCTCGTTAGCGCAGCGCGCTGGCTCTGTCTCAAGCGCGAGCGTCGAGATGAAGCTGCCCCACAGAGCGTTGCGTTCTGTCGATCTCATGCTCGCGCAGCGTCGTGCGCGCTGGCGAAGAAGTCGAGCGCTGACGTCGTCGCGATAGGTGAGGTGGGCACTCGCGCCGGCGAGGCCGAGGGCGCGCGACGTCAGCGGGTGGTCGTCGCCGAAGCGCCGCGCCGCTTGCAGAGCCGAGAGCCTCGGACTGCGTCCGCTCGCCGGCGCGGAACGCGAGCTCGCCTTCGGCGAGATCGACGACGGGGGCATCGACGGCGTTCTCGCGAGCGCATGCGACCCACCGAGCGAGGGTCGGGAGGCGCGCTTCCGAGGAGCATCGCCGGTAAGGCGGCCTCGAAGAGCTCGACCAGGAGATCTCGGTCAAAGAACCGTTCGACGAGCGAGAAACCGTCGTCCCAGTCTTCGCGCCCGATGTGTGCGCGAACGAGTCTCTCGACTATCTCGGCCGCCTGGTCGCCCGCGAGCTCGCGAAACTTGATCTCGAGAAAGCCGCGAAGCAGCGGGTGGATCTCGTAGAGACCCTGCTCGGAGGAGATGAGAAAGCCGAGGCGCCGGCACTCCCTGACTGCGCGCTCGGCCTCGTCACCGAGCAGTGCCTCGGCGACCGATGGCGCTACCGCGGACGACAAGCGCGAGTTGCGGACACATGCCACTGGAGAACGGGATCCGCTGCCTGGTAGAGCTCTTCGGCGAAGTACTCGTAGAGCGCCTCGGGTACACCGTCGTCGGGGACGTCGAAGTCGTCGGCAAGTGCAGCCAGCCCGATCACGGCAGGCCAACCATCGGCAAGTGCGACCAGACCCGCGCACTTCGCTCCCGGCGCGGTGCGAGAGCACCTGCTCGGCCTCCTCGTGGCTCATGGCGAGAAGGCTGCGGCCGATCTCGTATGCCTCGCCGTACAGCAGTAACTTCGACTTGGCCCATGTTGGCCGCTTGCGACTCGTCAGGAAGAGGCGAAGGGGACAGAGGCCGAGCACGAGCTCGACGAACCGTTCGGCGAACGGCGACTCGCACGCGAACTGGTAGTCGTCAAAGACGACCCATGCGTCGCTCGGCCACTCGGCGAGATCTTCGGCAAGGAGCTCCGCGAGCGGCTGGACGTCCTTCTCGGGCGTACCCGTAGCGCGAAGCCGGTCGCCCATCCGGATCCCTGACGTCCGGGATGATCTCCGATGCGACCCGCGCGAGGCCGACGGCGAGCGCCGCAACGTCCGCGGCTGCCGGCGTTCCTCGGTACCAGCCTCGCCGCCGCGTCGCGAACCATTGACGGGCCAGCGTCGTCTTGCCGTAGCCGGCCGGCGCTACGAGCATGATCACCGGTGCGGTTACGTCGTCGAGCAGCCGTGTCAGCCGCGGCCGTTCGATGAGATGCTCGCTGCCGGCCTCGACGCCGGTCTGACCCGGCAGAACGGATGTGTCGAATGTCGCCATGTCCGCTCGCGGCGGACCGTACACCGCTTCGGCGCGGTGTACGACGAGACCGGTGCCCGCAGCGAGTAGGTCCGCCGCGGGCACCGGCTCGTCCCTAGACGCGACCCGACGCGATCAGACTCAGCCCGTCGACCAGCGGATCCTCGCCCGTTGCAGCCATGAACGCTGCAGGGATCTGCCGACGACGCGGCACGCCGAGCTTCTGCCGCAGAACGTCCGTGTGCGCCTTCGCCGTCCTCGGCGAGATGCCGAGTCGCGCGGCGACCTCGTCGTTGGAGCACCCTGCGGCGATGAGCTGGACGACCTGCCGCTGCCGGTCCGAGATCGTCGGGATCGCGCTCCTCAGGGTTTCGTACATGGCCGGCGACGCTAATGCGGTCTACGGCTCCGTGCCTATTGGTCGGAGGGGGTAACTTCGCGCGTTACGCCGCGCGCAGAGCGGGTTTGCGGATGAAGCTCGCCTCGTGGCCGCGGCGTGTTCGCCGCGTGGAGCTCGTCCTCGTCGAGCGCGCCGATGCGGAGGAGCAGCTCGAGCTCGTCGCGGAGGTGCGTGCGCATCATCTCGGGGCCGTCGGTCGCGATCGTGAACGGCACGTCGTGCTCGACGAAGGCGCGGAACGTCTCGCGGAGCGCGTCCTCGCCGGCGAGCGCCTTCGTCAGGAGGTTGGAGGTGGGGCAGACCTCGAGCACGATTCCCGCCTCGCGCAGCGCCGCCATCAGCTCGGCGTCGCCTGAGGCGAGGATGCCGTGGCCGATGCGCTCGGGCCGGAGCGTCTCGACCACCTCCCACGTCTCCTCGAGGCCGTGGCCGCCGCCCTCCTCGCCGACGTGGATCGTCACGCCGAGCCCGGCCTCGCGCGCGTCCTCGACGAGCGGCGCGAGGGCGGCATAGTCGTACGCGGCCGCCGGGCCTCGGGCCCGGCGATGTCGATGCCGACGACGCCGCGCGCGCGCCCAGCTGATCGCCTTCTCGACGACGATCGCGTTCTGCCGGTCGGTGAACGTCCGGTCCATCATCAGGATCAGCCCCGCGCGCACCTGCGGGTACTCGAGGCCGGCGAGGTCGAGCCCGCGGATGGCGGCGAGGATGATGTGGTCGAGGTCGCGCTCGCCGCCGCGGTTCCGCTTCATCGGGTTGAAGCGGATCTCGAGCGTCGTGATCCCCTGCGAGCGGTACGCGCCGCCGATCGCCGCGTGCACCGAGCGCTCGACGGCGAGCGGGCTCGACTGGATCAGCTCCGTCCAGCGGTAGATCTCGTTCAGGGCGTCGAGGTTCTCGACGCCGCGCGGGTCGGAGACGGTGACGAGGCGGTCGAACTCCCAGTAGTCCTTCACCGGCAGCGCGATGCCCTGCTCGTGCGCGAGGCTCCACATGATCTCCGAGGCCACCGACCCGCCGAGGTGCGTGTGCAGCTCGGCGAGGCCTTCCGGGAACTCCATCGGCCGAGTGTACTGAGGCCGACCTCTTAGGATGCCCGCGTGAAGGTCGGCATCGTCGTCCCGTTCTCGTGGTCCTTCTCGGGCGGCGTGAACGAGCACGCGGAGCTCCAGGCAGCGGCGCTCGAGAAGCGGGGCATCGAGACGCGGACGATCATCGGCAACGACCCGCCGGGAACGTTCACGCGGGCGCTCCACCCGCGCTACGGGCGCCACGACGACCCGCCCGCCGGACGTCATCCCGGTCGGCCGGTCGGTGATCGTGCCGGCCAACGGCTCGCTGCCGAACATCGTGCTCACGCCGCGCGGTGCCCCGGAAGATGCGGAAGGTGTTCGAGCGGGAGCGGTTCGACGTCATCCACCTCCACGAGCCGATGACGCCGGCGATCTGCGTGTCGGCGCTCGCGGCGCCCCCCTGTCCCGTCGTGGCGACGTGGCACGCAGCCGGCGAGCTCGCTGGCATCGCGGCGGCGTGCCGATCTGGGGCTTCCTCATGGACCGCATCGACTACCGGATCGCCGTCTCCGAGCAGGCGCGCGAGTCGGCGGCGCGCTGGCTTCCCGGCGCGTACGACGTCGTCCCGAACGGCACGCTCACACCGCCGGAGGCAGACGTGACCGGCCGCGAGCACCGCGTCGTCTTCATCGGCCGTCACGACCCGAGGAAGGGATTGTCGGTGCTCCTCGCCGCGTGGCCCGGGATCCACGCGCGTACGGGGGCGCGTCTCCAGCGTCGTCGGCGCCGACCCGCTGGCCGTGCGCCTCCTCCTGTCGCGCGGCCGTGTGCCCGAGACCGGCATCGACGTCCACGGCTTCCTGAGCCAGGACGACCTGACGGCGGAGCTCTTGCGCGCGAAGGTGCTCGTCGCGCCGTCGGTGGGCGATGGAGAGCTTCGGCATGGTGCTGACACGGGCGTTCGCGTGTGCGGTGCCGGTCGTCGCCTCCGACATTCCCGGGTATCGCGACGTCATGACCGACGACACCGGGCTGCTCGTCCCGCCGGGCGAGCCGAAGGCGATCGAGGACGCCGTCGTTCGGCTGCTCGAGGACGAGGAGCTGCGGCAGCGGCTGGGCGCCGGCGCACGGCGGAGGGCCGTGGAGGAGTACTCGTGGGATGCGATCGCGGCGCGCCTGAGCGACATCTACGAGCTCGTCCTCGAGCGCACGCGACGAGGCACGGCCATCGCGTGAAGCGACTCCTGCCGCGCCTGCCCGCGAGCCCCTGGGCGCGAGCCGGGATCGTCGTCGCGGCTCTCGCGGCCGCGGCCGCGGCGGTGTACTTCGGCGGGCCGAATTGGGGCGACGTCGGCGAGGCCTTCCGCGCCGTGCAGTGGCAGTGGCTGGCGGCGGCGGTGGGGCTCAACCTCATCTCGGTCGTCGCGAGGTCGCTGTCGTGGAAGACAGTGATCGACCAGGCCGTGCCGGCCCCGCACCCGCGCTTCCTTCACGTGTTCTCGGCCTTCTCGATCGGCATGCTCGCCAACGCGACGCTCCCGGGGCGGGTTGGCGAGCTCGCGCGCGTCGCCGTCCTCACCCGGCACATGCCCGGGCTGAGCCGCGCGTGGGCGACGCTCGTCGGCACGGTGTTCGCGCACCGCGCGTTCGACTTCGTGCCCGCGGCCTTCCTCGTCATCTGGGTGATCGCCTCGGCGGAGATCCCGCACTGGGCCGTGACGAGCCTCGCCATTCTCTTCACGATCGGCGGGGCATTCCTCGTGATTGCGTTCATGAGCGCCCGTCACTACCAGCGGAGCCAGATCGACGGGCACGAGTCCGCACGGCGCATCGTCACGATGGCCCGCCACGGGCTCGGGGTGATGCGCGCGCCGGTCGCCGCGGCGACTGCGATCGGCTTTCAGTTCATCGGCTGGATCTGTCAGCTGTTCGCCGTCTGGACGGCGATGAAGGCGTTCGCGATCGACGTGCCGCTCACGGCCGCCGGCCTCGTGCTCGTGCTCATGAACATGGCGGCGATCATCCCGCTCTGGCCCGGGAACGTCGGGCTGCTCCAGGTCGCGATCGCGACACCGCTCGTCGGCTACGGCGTCCCGTACGCGCAGGGATTTGCCTTCGGCCTCGGCCTCCAGGTGATCGAGGCGTCGGTCGGCATCGGCTTCGGTCTCATCTTCCTCGGCCGCGAGGGCCTGTCGTTCGCCGCCCTCAAGCGGATGCCGCCGGCCGTCGAAGCGTTCGACGATGAGGACGAGGGCGAGGACGCCGCCCAGGAAGCCGCCCAGGAAGCCGCTGACGATGCGGCGGAGGACGCCGAGCGGGCGCGCGTGCTGAGCGGCTAGAGGGCTGAGCGGCTAGATCTGGTCGTCGAGCTCGCGCGTCGCGAGCCGGACGTAGCTCGCGAGGATCGTCGCGAGGTTCCAGGCGACGGTCGGGTTCGTCTCGGCGAGGGGCCGGAACTCCCACGACGTCAGAGCCCAGCACTTGAGCTCGGTCTCGGCGGTCACGGTGGCAGACCGCATTCCATCGTCGACGAGCGCGACCTCGCCGAACGACGAGCCTGGCCCGAGCGTCGCGATCTCGAGCGGGCCGTGGGACGCCTTGGCGGTCCCAGCCTCGATGACGAAGAAGCCGATGCCCTGCGAGCCTTCCTCTGCGATCACGTCGCCGGCGATGAACGTCCGGTCCTTGAACGACTTGGCGATGTTCTCGAGAGCCTTCGGCTCGACGTGCTCGAACAGCTTTACCTTGGCGAGAAGCTCGGTTGGCGCGCTCATGACGGGATTCTATGCAGAAGCGTCCGGGGGCTGCACGCGCTTTGCCAGCTCGTCCACGCGCCCCTCTGCCGCGTCGAGCCGCGCGCGGCACAGTGCGTAGAGCTGCTCGCCTCGCTCCCAGAGCGCGATTGCCTCGTCGACCGCGACCTGGCCCGACTCGAGCTGTTCGACGATCTTCCGAAGCTCGAGCTCGGCCTGCTCGAACGTGAGCCCTTCTTCGGTCACGCGCGGACCTCCTCGACGCGGGCGGTGAAGCCCCCGGCCGCGAGCTCGACGTCGACCGTGTCGGCGGGCGCGAGCATGTCCGCGCTTCGGATCAGCGCCCCGCCTCGTCGTACGACCGCGTAGCCGCGATCGAGGGTCGCGCGCGGCGACAGCGCGCGCAGCCGGCCGGCCGCATGCTCGAGCGCGGTCTGCTTCCGTTCGAGGAGAAGGCGGGCCGAGCGCCTCAGACGCTCTGCATCGGTTGCGAGGCGCTCGCGGCGCCGGGAAACGATGGCTTGCGCCCCACGGCCGAGCGCCAGGCGGCTGCGCTCGAGGGACGCAAGGAGCTCCTCCAGGTCGGGTACGACGAGGCGTGCGGCTGCGGTTGGCGTCGCCGCACGAACGTCGGCGGCGAGATCGCAGAGCGGCGTGTCCTGTTCGTGACCCACCGCAGAGACGAGTGGGACGGGGCTTGCTACAACGGCCCGGACGAGGCGCTCGTCGCTGAACGGCAGAAGGTCCTCGAAGCTCCCGCCGCCGCGCGTGAGGACGATCACGTCGACCTCGGGCTCGGCCGCGACGAGCTGTAGAGCGTCGACCATCGCGGCAGCCGCCCGTGGCCCCTGGACGAGCGTCTCTGCCACGACGAGTCGTGCCGAGGGGAAGCGCGACGTGACAGCGGTGACGAGGTCACGCTTCGCAGCCGCATCGTTTCCGGTGACGACGCCGATCCGGCGCGGCAGCCGCGGCAGCGCTCGCTTCCGCTCGACCGCGAACAGGCCTTCGGCCGCGAGCTTCCTCTTCAGCCGTTCGAGCGCCGCGAGGTGCTCCCCTTCCCCAAAACGCTCGATCGAGAGCGCCTCGAGCCGGAGCTCGCCGCTTCTGCGCCACAGGCGTGCGCGGCCGAAGACGTGCACGCGCTCACCGTTCGTGAGACCCAGGTCGAGCGCATCGAACTGTCCGCGCGGCATTGCGGCCTGCACGCTGTCCGGGCCTTCGACGTCTTTCAGCGTGAAGAAGACCTGCTGCCAGCGATCCTGCCGCCGTAGCTCCGAGATCTCACCCTCGACCCACACCGACGGCAGGCGCTCGAGGTAGCCGGCGACGCCACGGTTGAACTGCGCGACCGGGTAGACCGTGCGGTCGCCGTACGCGATCGACTCGACCTTCGGCATCGCGTGATCGTACGCCGCGGGGCTACGAGATGCCGGCGCCCGGCAGGAGCCGGGCGCGCGGCTGCGTCAGAGGAGGATTTCCGTCGCGATGTCGGGGAGACAGCCGGCCTTCACGAGCTCGACCGCCTGGTGCAGGTCGGCGTTCGAGTGGGCGAGCCGCTCCGCGAGGGGCAGCGGGTACCCGGCCTCGATGAGAACGTGCAGGCGCCAGCTCTCGACTTTCAATCGTTCGCTGAAGTCCGCCTCGATCGTCTGGGTCATCTCGCTCACCTTTCCCCGATTCGTGCTGACAAAGACGAACCCTCCCGGGGGAAGTTGGGCGCGATTACGGAACATTTACCAACCGCAACTTGAGGAAAATAGGGCGATTGCGGCGTGGCTACGTCTCCTCGTCGGGAGCGGCGTCCGCGGACATGGCGCGCTCTCGTGCTTCGGGGCCGAGTCGGGCGTAGGACTCCACCGCCCGGTCGAGCTCCCGCGACAGGCGCCGCGCCGCTTCCTCGCGCGCTCCGCGCACGGCCTTGTCGAACTCCGTCACGGCGGTCTCGACGATGCGCGTCGCCTCGCGCTCGAGCGAGCGGGCGAGCCGTTCGGCCTGGCGGCGCTCGACGTCGGCGAAGCTCGCCGTCAACCGCTGCGTCGCGTCGACCTCCTCGCGCTCGATCTGCTCGCGCAGCTCGCGCTCGCGGCGCCGCAGTCGCTCGCCCACCTCGTGCAGCGCCCGGCGCCGCTCGGCGGCCATCTGGTCGAGCTCGTTCGTCGCGGCCTGGACTGCCTGGGTGGCGCTCGACTGAATCTCGTCCCGGAGGCGGGCGACGGCCACCCGCTGCTCGTCCGCCTCGCTGCGGAAGGCCTCCGTCTCCTGCGTCAGTGAGCGTTCCAGCTGGGCGAGCCGTTCCTTCTGGCGCGCCTCGAGCTGCGTCACCTGCGCTTCGATCTCGCCGGTCGTTCGCTCGAGATCGTGCGTCCAGGCGGTCAGCCGGTCTTCGACGCGCTTCTGCACCTGGACGAGGCGCATCGCGTATTCCGCCGCCGCCCGTCGTTCCCGTTCGGCGAACTCCTCGCGGCGCTCGTCGCCCAGCCGCCGGGCCTCGTCTGCGAGAGCGGCCGTCAGCTCGGCCCGTGCGACCGTGAGCGCGCGCTTCAACTCGGCAGTGCGCTCCTGGTACTCCTCGTCGATCAGGGTGTCGAGTCGCGCCCGCTCTTCGTCGAGAGACGTGTTCGATCGCGACCGCTTGCGCACCGACCCATCGTAGTCAGATGCGGACGAGGGCGAGAGCGACGGCGAGCGCCACCACTGCGGCCGTCAGCGCCTGGAGCGCACGCTCGGACGCGCGGGTCATGTACGCCTCGGTGAGCGGGACACTTGAGCCGTCCGCGAGTCGGATCTCGCCTGTGACCTGCTCGGTCTGCCGGCGCACGAGCCGCACGGGCGTCGAGAGAACGCGCTGCGCGTAGCTGAGTGCCGCCGCGAATGCTCCCGCGGCGACGGCGGCCCAGCCGATCCTCTCGGCACACGCGAGATACGTGGCGAGCAACGGCAGGGCGCCCCACGCGAGCGCAAACCAGGCGTCGGTGTGGAGGCGTCCGCCGAACAGCTCGAGGTTGTACGCGACGACGACGAAGCCACCGAACGCCACGAACGCGAGCAGCCACCACGTCCAGGCTGCGGCTGCAACGACGCCGATCACGACCGCGCCGGCGATCGAGGCGGCCGCGAGCGTCCACAGGACAGCACGCGGGATGCGCGTGTCGAGAGGGCGGCCCTGGAGCTCGTCGAGGGCATGTGCGCCGATGCCGAGCCCGAGGAAGAAGGCGACGAGGGAGACGACGAGCCTCTCCGGCAGCCATTCGGGGGCGATGGCAGCTCCGATCACGACGTAGCTCAGGTGCCACGCCGTGTAGGGCAGGTGCAGGAGCGTGACGTAGTCGCGCCAGCCGCCTGGCCGCAGGGCGTAGAAGGCCGCGCGCTGCTCGGTCACGCGCGACGTCCGCAGACGACGATGCCGCCGCCGAAGCTCAGGCGCCGATACGCGACGCCCTCGATGCCGGCGTCCCGCCACTGACGAGCTGGCGATCGAGTGGATGCTGGGCCCAGAACCCCTCGATGCTCGACTCGAGAAACGACCCGACCTCAGCCCAGCCCGGCGAGATGAACCTGCCTGCGAGCGGCAGCAGCGTGCCGACGTAGAGTCGCCACGCGGCGCGCGCGACGGCGTTCTCGGGCACGGCGAACTCGAGCCCCGCGATCGTCCCTCCCGGCTTGACGACGCGGGCGAGCTCGCGGAGCGTCGCGCCGGGCTCGTCGACGTAGCGCAGGAGGTACGTGAAGGTGAGGGCGTCGAAGGTGGCGTCGGCGTAGGGGAGGTGGTCGGCGTCGCCGAGCACGAGCTCCACGCCCGCGGGGACGCGTGCGCGTGCGACCTCCAGCATCTCGGCGCTCTGGTCGAGGCCGACCACGTGGCAGCCCTTCGCGCGCACGAGCTCGAGAGCCACAGCGCCGGTGCCCGTTGCTACGTCGAGCACCTCGTCGCCCGGCCCGGCGATCGTCCGGTCGACGAGCAGGCGGCGCCAGCGCGGGTCCTGGCCGAACGAGAGGAGCCGTGCGTAGCGGTCGTACGTCGGCCCGAGCGGCGCGAAGAGGTCGATCGCGTGGCGCTGCCGCTCGGAGATCTCGGCCACGCCGCCCACTCTAAGGTTCCGGCATGGCCCTGAGCGACGACCTGGAGCGCATCGCAGCGGCTGCGGAGGGCCACGCGGACGCCGGTGAGCACGTGGCTGCCGTCATCGCAGCCGAGCCGCGCACGGGGGTACGCATCTATCTCTGTGCCTTCGAGTCCGATGACGGCCGCACCTGGCTGGGCCTCGACGAGACCGCCGCCGCCGTCACGGCTCGCGAGCTCGTCCATGACGCCGTCACGATCGCCGCGCTCTGCGAGCTCGCAGAGGAGAGCGCGGCGGGTGGCGACGTGCCCGGGTATCAAGAGCGGCTCGCAGAGCTCGGGCGGGTCGAGGGCGTCGAGCTCGTGGAGGACGCGCAGTCCGCCCTCGCTGCGCTCGACGACATCCTCGAGGAGCCCCCGAGGGTCGCGACGCCCGTCTATCTCGACCGCATCGGGCTGGCGACTCGGCGCTTCGAGCAGGCTCTCGGCGAGCTCGGCACGTCGCCCTTCGCCGAGGCGATGAAGCAGGGGGCCGTTGCCGTCGAGGGCCTGGCAGTGGAAGTCCTGAGCGGCTACAAGGCGCCGCTCGATACGCTGCCGTGATGGACGAGTCGGGTGGTGGTTTCGGCTTTCCCCTTGGCGGTGATCCGGAGGATCTGCTGCGTGGCCTGCGCGCGTTCGCCGAGCAGCAGGCCGAGTCGGTCGCCGACGCGCAGCGCGAGCAGTTCGCGACGCTGACGCTCAACACGGCCGTCGACCTGACGTCTGCCGCGCTTCGCCGCATCGACGCTCCGGGGTCGGTCGACGAGCAGGCAATCGCACTCCGAGACGCCATGCGCGTGCTCTTCCCCGAGGCGGTCGCGCTCGTCTCTGCAGCGCGTCAGGGCTTCATGCAAGAGCGCTAGCGACACCGCGCATCGCAGGACTGTCGTCGTCCCCGGAGTACGTTAGGGTTGTCCGACCTGTCAAGAGGCGATGAGGAGGGCACTTTGAAGAAGCGATTGCTTTTGGTGACGGCGTTCGTCGCGGTGGCTGCGGTCGCCAGCGCGGGCATTGTGTTCGCATCGAGTGCAGCGTGGCCGTCGCGCGGCGGCGCCGGCGCTGCAGACGTCGACACCGGCAGCGGCGCGCTGGGCTGCGGGCAGTGGTGGTCGACGACCGACGATGACGGCGGCACAGCGGTGTTCTTTCCCGGCGATGTCGTCGGAGCGGGGGGCGACTTCGACCTCCTAACACCCGCGTCGTCGGTGTCGTTCGTAAAGAAGTGCCACGGCGGCGCGATCGTGACGTTCTCGTCCGAGACGGCCGCGAGCGGCGCCTCAGATTCCGGCCGACGTTCACGCGCAGGATGTCGACAACGACGACATCGCGATCGTCGTGCGGGCGACGTGCACGCACCCGCTACCGAACATCGCGAATCCCTGCCACGTCGGGGACACGGTGTACGGGACGCCGGGCGGTAACGACGACCCGGTCTTCTTCGACCTCGCTCCGGACATCCCCGAGGTGCACTCGATGCAGTGGGCGCTCACCGTCGCTGAAGCCCGGATCGTGGACGGTCGACGTCCTCCCGGGGACGCTCACCGACGAGCCGAACTCGTGGCTCGAGTTCGGACGCTCCGCGTCGAGACGCTCTAGTCGCTCGCACCACCAGCTTCACCGCGACAGGCCCCGCAAGGGGCCTGTCGTCTATGCCAGGAGCGAGAAGCCGCCGTCGACGACGAGCACCTGCCCACGGATCATCTCCGCGTCGGGCGTGCAGAGGAAGCAGACGGCGCCCGCGATGTCAGCGGTCGTGACGAGCCGCCCGGCCGGCGTTCGCGCGATCGACCACGAGAGCATCTCCTCGCGGTTCGGGAACGCGTCGAGCGCATCGGTGTCGACGACACCGCCCGAGACGGCGTTGACGCGAATCTCGCGCGGCGCGAGCTCGACGGCGAGGTAGCGGACGATCGCCTCGAGCGCGGCCTTCGACGCCCCGACGAGCGTGTAGTTCTCGAGCACGCGCACGGAGCCGAGGCTCGACAGGGCGACTATCGACGAGCCCTTCGGCATCGATGGCACCGCCACCCGCGCAAGCGCGATGAGAGCACGGGCGTTCGCGGACATCGTCCAGTCGAAGTGCTTGTCCTCGGTCTCGAGTGCCGGCCGGGCGACGCCGGTCGCAGCGTTGTGGACGAGCACGTCGAGCGGACCGAGCGCGGCGACCTGTTCGGCGACCTTCGACGACGACACGTTGCCGCGGACGAGGATCGGCTCGGCGCCGAGCGACTCGAGCTCGGCGGCCGTCTCTTCGGCCGCGCGATCGTTTCGCAGGTAGCCGATTGCCACGCGTGCGGCTCCGCCCTCGGCGAACCGGCGCGCGATCTCGCGACCGATCCCGCGCGAGCCGCCCGTGACGAGCACGGACTTGCCGGCAAACGTCATCGACGTTTCGGGAGGGGCTGCGAGGCCGGCGCCGAGCTCGGGATCTCGTTCCAGCCGATGCGGGAGCGCGGCTCCGGCTGACCCTCCTCGGCCTTGGACGAAGCGTGGCCGAGCCGGTCGAGCAGCGCCATCTTCTCCTCGCCGTGGCGGCGCGTCGGGTGATCCTCGGGCAGATCCGTCGATCAGCTCGAGCACGCGCGCCCTCAGCTGATACGCGAAGTGCGGCGTCGCCGCGCCCACGAGTCGGTCGATCTCGGCAACGGTCGCGTCGGCCACGGGGGGAAATCTAGACGACCCTGCCCGCGGTAGGGTCGTACGATGCAGCGCCGCCCGAGCTCGACGGACGCGATGCTGCTCCTCACCGTCGTGATGTGGGCCTTCAACATCACGGTGACGCGGTACCTCCTGACGCACGGCTTCGCGCCGCTCACGTACGCGGCGGTGCGCTACGGCTTCGCGATCGCGATCTTCGTCGCAATCACCTTCGCCCTCGAGCGCTCGTTGCGGATCGGCGGCCGACGGCAGCTCATCCAGGTGGGCGCCGCGGCGTTCGTGCTCTTCCTCAACCAGGTGTGCTTCGTCTATGCGCTCAAGCTCTCGAACGCGACGACGGTTGCGTTGATCCTCGGAACGATGCCGGTCTTCACGGGGTTGTTCGCGTCGCTGACAGGAGTGGAGCGAGCGACGAGGCGCTTCTGGCTCGCGTCCGCGGTGTCATTCTGCGGCGTGGCGTTCGTCGCCGCCGGCGCCGGCGGCCAGCTCACTGGCCAGCTGGCGGGGATCGTGATCGCAGTCGGAATCTCCGCGACGTGGGCCGCGTACTCGGTGTCGATCGCGCCGCTGATGAGGGACTACTCGCCGTACCGGATCAGCGCCGTCGTCCTGATGATCATGTGGGTGCCGCTCGTCCTCGTCGCGAGCCCACAGATCGCCGAACAGGACTGGCAGCTCGGCTGGAAGGCGTGGCTCGGCTTCGGTTTCGGCGTCGTCGGCCCACTCGTCCTCACGAACGTCCTCTGGTTCACGGCAGTGCATCGCGTGGGCCCGGGCCGCGCCACGTTGTTCGCCAATCTCCAGCCGTTCATCGGCGCGCTCTTCGCCGTCGTTCTTCTCTCGGAGCCGTTG
Source organism: uncultured Actinomycetes bacterium (assembly GCA_963724675.1). Lineage (GTDB taxonomy): Bacteria > Actinomycetota > Thermoleophilia > Gaiellales > Gaiellaceae > PALSA-612. The sequence continues at coordinate 337,190 of CAVRVP010000006.1, forward strand.
ACGGTGTCGGAGGTGGTGGGCGGGTTGGCGATCGCGGCGGGCATTCTCCTCGTCGGTCGCCGAGTGACCGTGGCCGCGCCCGCGGAGTAGGATCCGTAACGTGGCCGATACGCACGACTTCATGCCGATCGAGGGTTGGGATCACGTCGAGCTCTGGGTCGGCAACGCGAAGCAGGCGGCGCACTTCTACGAGCACGCGTTCGGCTTCACGCCGGTGGCGTATGCAGGCCCCGAGACAGGCGTGCGCGACCGGGCGTCGTACGTCCTCGAGCAGAGCCACATCCGGCTCGTCGTCACGAGCGGCCTTCGCGCGGACAGCGAGATCGCGCGGTTCGCGCATGCGCACGGCGACGGCGTCAAGGACGTCGCACTGACGGTGCCCGATGCCACCGAGGCGTACCGGCAGGCGGTGCAGCGCGGCGGCGTCTCCATCAGCGAGCCCTCGTGGGTCGAGGACGAGCACGGGCGCGTCGAGCTCGCGACGATCGGCACCTACGGCGAGACGATCCACACGTTCGTCGCGCGCTCGGAGTACAGCGGCCCCTACCTTCCGGGCTACGTCGCGCTTCAGGAGAACGGGAGCGCGCGCACCGGTCTCGGCCTCAAGGCGATCGACCACGTCGTCGGCAACGTCGAGCTCGGCCGGATGAACCACTGGGTCGAGTACTACGAGAAGACGATGGGCTTCACCGAGATGATCCACTTCTCCGACGAGGACATCTCGACGGAGTACTCGGCGCTCATGTCCAAGGTGATGACCGGTGGGCACGGGAAGATCAAGTTCCCGATCAACGAGCCCGCCGAGGGGCGCCGCAAGAGCCAGATCGAGGAGTACCTCGACTTCTTCGGCGGCCCGGGCGTGCAGCACGTCGCGCTCATCACCGGTGACATCGTCGGCACCGTGGACGCCCTTCGCGAGCGCGGCGTGCGCTTCCTCGACACGCCGGATGCGTACTACGAGGAGGTGGGGGATCGCGTCGGGGAGATCGACGAGAGCTGGGCCGACCTCCGGCGGCTCAAGATCCTCGCCGACCGCGACGACGACGGCTATCTCCTTCAGATCTTCACGAAGCCTGTCGAGGATCGGCCGACGCTCTTCTTCGAGGTGATCGAGCGTCACGGGGCTCGGGGGTTCGGGCAAGGCAACTTCAAGGCGCTGTTCGAGGCGATCGAGCGCGAGCAGGCGCTTCGCGGCAACCTCTAGGGCCCGTGGCCCTCGCCACGACGCAGTACGTTCGCAGCGGCGACGCCGATATCGCGTATCAGGTGATCGGGGAGGGTCCCCGCGACGTCGTGGTGAGCTTCGATTGGGGCAGCCATCTCGAGGCCGTCGCCGAGCAGCCGCTGATGGGCGAGCTCATCCAGGGGCTCGCCCGCTTCTCCCGCCTGCTCTGGTTCGACATGCGCGGCGTTGGTATGTCGAGCTCGGTCGCCGGCGGCGTCATGCCGATCGAGTCGTGGATGGACGACTTGCTGGCGGTGATGGACGCCGCGCGGTCGGAAACGGCGACGCTCATCGCCCAGGGGTCGGCGGCCCAGATGGCGGTGATGGCTGCTGTGACCCATCCCGAGCGCGTGACGTCCCTCGTCCTTCTGAACGGCTTCGCTCGCTTCGCACGCGCCGACGACTACCCGGCGGGAATGCCTCCTCATGTTCAGGAGACATACCTCGAGACGGTCGAGGCAACGTGGGGCACTGGCGCGTTGGCATCGTTCCTCGGCCCGTCGGTCGCCGAACGACCCGGGGTCGTCGACTGGTGGGGGCGCGTAGAGCGCTACGGGGCGACTCCCGGCCTCGCCCGCGCGCGTGCGCAGTCGGTGCTCGAGCTCGACGTCCGGGAGCTCTTGCCGCTCGTAGACGTGCCGACGCTCGTCGTGCACAACCAGGGCAACGACTTCGTGCGCGTGGGCCACGGGCGCTACCTCGCGGAGCACATTCCGGACGCCGTGCTCCTCGAGCGCGACACTGCGGACCACTGGCCTCTCGCCGAGCCGGACCTCCTCGGAGCCATCGAGGAGTTCGTCACCGGGGAACGGCACGCGATCCCCGAGACGGATCGTGTGCTCGCGACGGTGCTCTTCATGGACGTCGTCAGCTCGACTGAGCGTGTGAGCGAGCTGGGAGACCAGGAGTGGCGAGTGGCGCTCGACATGTTCGAACGCACCGTTCGCAGCGGTCTCACGCTGTACGCCGGTGACCTGACGAGCACGAGCGGTGACGGGATCCTGGCGACGTTCGACGGCCCGGCGCGGGCGATCCGCTGTGCCTGGCGGATTCGGGACGACCTCGCCCGCAACGGGCTCGAGGTACGTAGTGGACTGCATACGGGCGAGGTGACGAAGCGAGGCGACGACGTCGCGGGCATCGCGGTTCACATCGGGGCCCGAGTCTCGGCGCTCGCCGCACCCGGAGAGGTCCTCGTGACGCGAACGGTTCGCGACCTCGTCGCCGGGTCGGGCATCGCGTTCGAGGAACGCGGAGAGCACGAGCTCAAGGGTGTCCCCGACTCGTGGGCGCTGTACGCCGCGACCGGCTGACGCTTAGCCTTCCGTCATGACGCCTCAGCGGCGCACCGCGCTCGTCTCGGTAGGCGCCGCCTGCGCGCTCATCGCACTGAAGCTCACGACCGGCCTTGCCAGCGGGAGCCTCGGTCTCGTGTCCGAGGCGGTGCACTCGGGCACGGATCTCGTCGCCGCCCTCCTGACGTTCTTCGCCATAGGTGTTGCGGGCAGGCCTGCCGACCGCGGCCATCCGTACGGCCATGGGAAGGCGGAGCACCTCGCTGCGCTCGCCGAGGCCGCGGTGCTCATTCTCGTGTCCATCGGCGTGGCCGCATTCGCCGTCCTTCGCCTCGTCGGGGTGATCGAGACGGAGGTCAATCCGGCGTGGTGGGTCTTCGCGGTCGTCCTGGCCGTCATCGCCATCGACGTGTCGCGCACGTACATCTCGCTGAGGTCGGCCCGCCGTTACTCGAGCGCTGCGCTGCTCTCGAACGCTCTCCACTTCGGAAGCGACCTCGCGGGCACGTTCGCCGTGCTGCTCGGCCTCGTCGTTGCGGCGCTCGGGTGGCCGCAGGCCGACTCGATCGCTGCGCTCTTCGTCGCCGTGCTTGTCGTCTCTGCGGCGGCGAGGCTCATCCGCCGCAACGTCGACGTGCTCATGGACCGCGCTCCCGCCGACGCGACGGCGGCAGCCCGTCAGGCGATCCGCGAGCAGGTGCCCGGAGTGACCCTCCAGCGCCTTCGACTTCGACAGGCAGCGGGGCGCCACTTCGTCGATGTCGTGATCGGCGTCCCACCCGGCGCCGCGGTTGCGCAGGGTCACGCGGCCGCCGACGCTGTCGAGGATGCGGTGCGACGTGCGTTGCCCGAGGCCGACGTCGTCGTCCATGTCGAGCCGCAGGCGGCGAGTGAGGCGGCCATTCGTGACAGGGCGCAGGAGGCGGCGCTTCACGTGCCGAGCGTGCGCGAGATTCACAACGTCAACGTGCTCTCTGTCGACGGCCTGACCGAGATCTCGCTCCACCTGAAGCTTCCGGGCGAGCTCACCCTTGATGCGGCGCACGCCGTGGCCGAGCAGGTGGAGCGGTCGATCCTCGTCGCCGTTCCAGAGGCGTCGGCGGTGCAGACGCACCTCGAACCGCTTGCGGAAGCGTCCGAAGGTTGGCGGCCGAGTCCCGACGACGTGGAGCAGGACGCCGAGTCCGTGCTCCGCATCGTCCGTGAGGAGACGGGCGCCGCGCCGCGCGCACTGCGGGTGCTCGAGACAGGCGATGGTCTCGTCGTCTTCCTCACGCTCGTCCTCGACCCGCGGACGGAGCTTGCGGACGCGCACCGCGCGGCCAGCGCCGTCGAGGAGCGAATCCATCGCGAACGGCCAGACATTGCCGAGGTCCACGTGCACACGGAGCCCTGACGCTCTCCGAATAGGGTTCCTTCATGCGGCTCTGCATGTTCAGCCCCAAGGATCGCGATCTGCCGCGCGGCTGGCCCGGGACGGATCGAGGGCGATCGCGTGATCCAGCTCGCTGCGCAGACGCTCCAGGCGTTCTTCACGGGCGGCGGCACGGCGCGCGAGCACGCCGAGTACCTGCTCGAGGACGTTCAGCTGCTCGCTCCCGTGCAGAGGCCTCCGTCGATTCGCGACTTCTACGCCTTCGAGGAGCACGTTCGGCGTGCGCGGGAGCTCCGCGGCGCAGGCCCGCCGCCGCCCGAGTGGTACGAGATTCCCGTCTTCTACTTCTCGAACCCCGCTGCCGTCTACGGGCCGGAGGCCGTGATCCCATTCCCGTCTGGGGTCGACGAGCTCGACTACGAGCTCGAGCTCGCTGCCGTGATCGGCGCAGACGGGCAGATCGGCGGGTTCACCGTGATGAACGACTGGTCGGCGCGTGATCTCCAGCGGCGCGAGATGGCGGTGGGGCTCGGGCCGGCGAAGGGGAAGGACTTCGCCACGAGCCTCGGGCCGGTGCTCGTGACGACGGACGAGCTCGACGGCTCGAGCGCCGAGATGATCGCGCGCGTGAACGGCGAGGAGCGCTCGCGCGGTAACGCGCGCGACATGCACCACTCCTGGGAGGCGATCGTCGAGGCGGCGGCCCGGAACACGCGGCTCGTGCCCGGCGACGTTCTGGGCTCGGGGACGGTCGGCTCGGGCTGCATCCTCGAAGCCGGCGATGGTCGGTGGCTCCGCCCCGGCGACGTCGTCGAGCTGGAGATCGAGGGCATCGGCGTCCTTCGAAACACGATCGCCCCGGTGGCCGATTGACCCGTGTCCGAAGCGGACAGGTGGCAGGTGCTCCCGGCCTCCTCCCCACCGCGATCGTAGTGGGGAACTCTGCGCCCGTGTGTTGCCTGATTGAGCCAACATCGTGACGGCGAGCACGCCGCCCGCCACCTCGCTCGTCCTCGACTTCGACGGCACGATTACCGAGGCCGACCTCCTTCAGCAGATCTGCCGGGAGTTCGGCGACCCGGACGTCGTCCAGGCGCTCGACCGCGAGCTCTACGAGGGCCGCATCACGCTGCGCGAGGAGATCACGCGCCAGTACCTCCCTGTGCAGGCGTCCCTCGACGACGTGCTCGCGTGGGTGCGCGAGCGCGTGCGCATCCGCGCCGGGTTTGCCGATCTGATCGCTCTCGCCCATGAGCGTGGCTGGGCCGTTCGCGTGCTCTCGAGCGGGTTCGAGGAGATCATCAGGCCGGTGCTCGACGACATCGGCGCGTCGAACGTCGAGATCCTTGCCAACTCCGTCGACACTCGCGCCGACGGCTGGCGCGTCCACTGGCGCGACACGTCGATCTGCGCCGTGTGCGGTGAGGCCTGCAAGCGCGCGAGCCTCCCCGAGGGCGACGTCGTGTATGTCGGCGACGGGATCTCCGACCGGTGCGCCGCGCAGGCGTCGGCGCGGATCTTCGCGACGCGCGGGCTGGCGCGCTATCTCGACGAGAACGCCATCGAGTACGAGCCGTTTGACGACTTCCACGACATCATTCGGGCGCTCTCGCGCACGTAAGCTGGCGACCGTGAACGTGCGCACCGCAACGGCGAACGATCTCGACGCGCTGGCCGTGCTGTGGCGCGCGTTCGAGCGAGAGCAGCCGTCCCCCGAGTACCTCGATGTCGATGAAGCGGTCGAGCTGAAGGAGATCGAGGAGTACGTCGAACGGGAAGTCGCGCTGATCGCGGAGGCGGGCGACGGCCCGGCCGGGTTCACGCTTGCGCGCATGCGCGGACCACGCCACGGCTGGATCAGCGATCTCTACGTCGAGCCGTCGGCCCGGCGTCGAGGAGTGGCCGGGCTTCTCGTCCGCGAGGCGGCTGCGCGGCTCCGCGAGCGTGGGGCGCAGGTGATCGAGCTCGAGGTTCGGCCTTCGAACGACGACGCGCGGATCGTGTACGAACGGTGGGGCTTCCGCGAGAGCCTCCTTACACTGGTCGCCACGACGGAGGAGCTCGAGGAACGGCTGTCGCGCGGCGACGCACCCCCGTCGCGCGGCCTCGTGTTCGCGCAGACGGATGACGAGGCGAAGGTCGACCAGGCCGTGCGGACGTTCCTGCCGAGGCTTGGCCGCACGGAGCGGACCGATGTCCACCCGCCTGCGAACGGCTGGGTGGCGGTCGACGACGAGCTCTGCAGCGGCGACCCGCAGCTCCTGCGGCGGCTCGCGCAGGAGCTCTCGTACCGGACGGGAGGAGTCGTGCTGTCACTCGGCGTCGAGGAAGGCGCGATCGTCCGTTACGTTCTCTTCGAACGCGGCTCGATCGCCGACGAGTACGCGTCAGTGCCCGAGTACCACGGCCCGCTGCCGCCCGGCGACGTCGTCGCGCTGAACGCGAACCCGACGGTCGCCCACCGGCTCACCGGGGCAGACCCGGAGCGCGTGCGTGCGGTGGCTCGCACAGCAGCGACGATCGCCGACCTGCCGGCTGCGGACGAGCTGTTTCGGGAGATTGCCGGCGTCCTCGGAGTGACCGTCCCGTGATCACGCTCTACGACGCGGCGCGTTGTCCGTACTGCGCTCGCGTGCGCATCGTCCTGGCCGAGAAGGCGATACCGCACGACGTGGTCGAGATCGACCTCACCGACCGTCCCGCGTGGATCTACGAGAAGAATCCCAGTGGGCGGGTGCCGGTGATCGAGGAGGACACCCTCTGCCTGCCCGAGTCGATCGTGATCATGGAGCATCTCGAGGAGAGGTTCCCCGAGCCGCCCCTGCTCCCGGTCGAGCCGGCGCAACGGGCGATGGCGCGCCTGGCGGCGTGGCAGTTCGAGGAGCAGTTCGCGCGCGACTACTACGCCGCACGCCGAGGCACAGATGGAGCCGAGGAGCGGTTTGCGTCGCGTCTCGACGCTCTGGATGCTCGGCTTGCCACCTGGCCGTATCTCGGCGGCTCCTCGTATGGCTTCGCGGACATCGCGTGGTTCCCGTGGCTCCCGCGCGCAGCGAGCGCTCTCGGCGTTGACTACGGCGAGCACGCGGCGATCACCGCGTGGCTCGAGCGACTCATGACACGACCCGCCATCGCGGCGGAGCTCGAGGTCGTCGCGACGATGGCCGCGTGACACCCCCCGCTCTGCTGCCGCCGGTCGTGGACGCGGCATGGGTTGCTGGTCGTCTCGACGAGCCGGACGTCGTGCTCGCCGACGTGCGCGGGCCGAACGCCCACGCGCGCGGCCATCTTCCGGGAGCGATCCCGCTCGTCGTCGGCGCGCCGGGCCAGTTCACGGACGACGACGTCGTTCTCGCGTTCGCGCTCGAGGCGGGGTTACGCCTCCGACGTCACGGCATCACGGGTGACGAGCGCCTCGTGCTCTACGACGACGGCCGGTGCGTCTCGGCTGCCTCTGCGCAGCAGGTGATCGAGCTGGCCGGTCACCCGAACGTCGCCGTCCTCGCAGGGGGAATCGCGGCATGGGAGGGTGCGCTCGACACCGGGTCGGCCGTGCTCGAGAAGACGCGGGTCGAGCTCGAACCACGCCTCGACGCCGTGCCGACGCGCCACGAGCTGGCCGCGCGCCTCGCCGACCCCACGCTCTCGATCGTCGACGTTCGACGCGCTGAGGAATATGCGGGTCAGATCGGCGCACCCTGTGATCCGCGCCAGGGGCACATCCCCGGTGCGCTCAACGTCGAGGTGTCGACGCTGTTCGCAGGCCCCGGCCAGCCGCGGCCGGCATCCGAGATCCGGCAGACCGTCGGGCTCCCGGAGGGAACGGCCATCGTCGCCTACTGTCACTCGGGCTCCCGCTCCGCGCTCGCAACGATCGCCCTTCGGGCGGGCGGCTACGACGCGCGGAACTACCTCGGCTCGTGGCACGAGTGGTCGCGCCACCCCGAGCTGCCGCTCGAGCGCTAGGCGGTTACTGCCACGCGCTCGGCCGCCTCGATGAAGTTGCCGGCGAGGGTGCGGCCGACGGCTTCCCACTCGGCCGCGTGCCGCTCGAACTCGGCCAGGACGTCGGCCGGCGGGCCGGGCGACTCCTCCGGAGCCTCGGCCAGCCATGTCTCGAGCATCGACTGCGTGATCTCGGGATGGAAGACCACGCCCCACGCGACATCACCGAGTCGGTACGCCTGCGGGCAGGCGCTGCTCCGCGCGAGCTCGACGGCGCCGGCCGGCACGTCGAACGCGTAGAAGTGCCACTGGAACGCGGCGAATCGTGACGGCAGGCCCGAGAAGATCGGATCGCCCTCGGCGGCCTCCGTCAGCTCGATGTCCACCCACCCGATCTCTGGCTCGGCGAGCGGATACACCTGTGAATGGGCTGCTTTCGCGATCAGCTGGCTTCCGAGGCAGACGCCGAGCAGAGGCGTACGGAGATCGAGCAGGCGCTGGACGAAGAGATTTTCGTCACGGAGCCAGGGATGGTGGTCGTCCTGGTCGGCGTGCATCGAGCCGCCGAAGAGCATCACCGCGTCGTACTCGTCGACCGGGCGCGGCGGCGGCGTGCCCCACGCGAGCGACCACGTGTCGACCTCGTGCCCGCGCCGCTCGAGCTCGGCGCCGAGCGTCCCCGGGGGGCAATTGGCACCGTGTACGACGGCGAGGACGTTCATCCGTCTTCGAACTGTAGCGTTCCCTGCACGGCTCGCTCCTCGCCGCCGGAGGCGTCGATGCCCGCCGTGTCGAGTAGCCGCCTGAGCATCGTCGCGCCCTGCGGCGCGTAGTCGGCGCGGTTGTTGTTGAACATCGCATACACCTCCACGGCTTCGCGCGCGAGCTCGCCGAGCGGCTCGGTCCACTCGCCCAGCTCGTCCTCCGAGTAGAGCCAGTCGAACCGCTCTCCCGACGTCTTCGCTCCGCGGATGTTCCACGTCTTCCAGTTGCGGCCGTGGAAGCGGACGTAGGCAACCGCATGCGTCGCGGCCGCGATCGGCGGAACGACGTTCGAGGCGCGCGTGCGCGGCGCGTCGACCGACACGTAGGCGAGGCCGTTTCGTTCGAGAAAGGCAAGCGTGTCCGCGCGCTCGTCCTCCTCGAGCCACGAGCGGTGACGGAACTCGATCAGCGGCACGAGTGGGTCGAGGAGGTCGCGTGCGGCCACGAGCTCGTCCAGCGCCGCACGTGACTTCACCACGCGCGGGTGGTACTGCAGGAGAACGCCGCGAAGCTTGCCCGAGCGCTCGAGCGGGGCGAGCGCGTCGCGGAATGCACGGAACGCCGGCTCGCGCTCGGCTTCGCGATGGCCGGTCATCTCGCCGCTGGCCTTGACGTGGAACGTGAAGCCGGCCGGCGTGCGCTCGGCCCACTTTGCCGCCACCTCCGGCGCCGGCAGGCGGTAGAAGGGCGAATCGACTTCGACCACGTTGAAGTGGTCGGCGTAGTACGCAAGCCGTTCCGCCGCCCCGCGGACGCCCGGCGGGTACCAATGCTTCGTCATGCCCTCGTCCGCCCACGAGCACACGCCGATGCGCACGGTGGCCATGGCCGCAGGATAGAGGCGGGCGCCTCGTACAATCGACGCGTGGATGCGAGGCCGATCGGCGTGTTCGACTCGGGCATGGGCGGCCTGACCGTGCTGCACGAGTGTCTCGTGACGATGCCGCACGAGGACTTCACCTACGTCGGCGACGGTGCGCGGCTGCCCTACGGCCCGCGGCCCGCGGCCGAGATCCGCCGTTTCGCCGGCGAGATCGCGAGCTTCCTCGAGGGCGAGGGTGTGAAGCTCATCGTCGCGGCGTGCAACTCGGCCACGTCGGCCGCGCTCCCGGAGCTCCAGGAGCGACTCTCCGTGCCGATCGTCGGTGTGATCACGCCCGAGGCCCATGCCGCCGTCCAGGCGACGCGGAACAGGCGGATCGGCCTGCTCGCAACGCAGGCGACCGTCGCGAGCGGTCGGTACGACGCGCTCGTCCGAACGCTCGACGCGGGCGTGAGGCTGACGGCCGTCCCGTGCCCGGATCTCGTTCCGCTGATCGAGAGCGACGACCCGTTCTCGGCTGACACCGTCGCTGCCGTGCGGGAGTACGCCGCGCCGCTGAAAGAGGCCGATGTCGACACGGTCATCCTCGGCTGCACGCACTACCCGCTGATCCGGCCGATCTTCCAGCGCGTGCTCGGCCGCGACGTGACGCTCGTCTTCTCCGCCGAGGAGACGGCGCGCGAGGTGGCCGAGACGCTGGCGCGGAAGGGGATCGAGCACGAGTCGGGCCGGGAGGGCTCCTATCGCTTCGCGACGACGGGCGACCCCGAGCAGTTCCGCGTCATGGGCGCGCGCTTCCTCCAGCTGCCGCTCGGCGACGTCGAGCACCTGCCGCTGACGGAGCTCGAAGGGATCGCGGCGTGAGCGGTATGAGGAACGACGGCCGACGGCCGGACGAGCTCAGGCCGTTCGAGATCGTGCCGGACTACCTCGAGCAGCCGCATGGCTGTGCGCTCGTGGTTCAGGGGAAGACCCGGGTGCTGTGCACGGCGTCAATCGACGAGAACATCCCCCGCTGGCTCAAGGGGAAGGGCCAGGGTTGGATGACGGCCGAGTATTCGCTTCTTCCAGCGTCCACCGGCGAGCGCACCCAACGCGAGGCGAAGTCGGGCCGACAGCAGGGAAGGACGGTCGAGATCCAGCGATTGATCGGCCGCGCCGTGCGCGCCGTCGCGGACTTCGAGGCCTTGGGCGAGCGCACGCTGTGGCTCGACTGCGACGTGCTCCAGGCCGACGGAGGGACGCGGTGCGCGGCGATCAGCGGCGTGTGGGTGGCCGCTCACCGCGCGCTCGACCGCTTCGGCCTGTCGAAGGCCCTTCCTGGCTCGGTTGCCGCCGTCTCCGTCGGCATCGTCCAGGGTGAACCGCTGCTCGACCTCGACTACTCGGAGGACTCGACCGCTGATGTCGACCTCAACGTCGTGATGACGGCCGACGGCCGTTTCGTCGACGTGCAGGCGACGGCGGAGCGCGAGCCCTTCTCGCGCGGCTCACTCGACGAGCTGCTCGCGCTCGCCGAGGGTGGGATCGAGACGATTCGGGGAGCGCAACAGCAGGCAGTCCAGGCCGCCCGTGCCTGAGATCAGCGAGTGGGAGATCCTCGTCCGGCTACTCGCAGCCGCCGCACTCGGTGGCGCGATCGGGATCGAGCGCGAGCTCCGCGACCGTGAGGCGGGCTTCCGCACACACCTGCTCGTCTCCGTCGGCGCTGCGCTCTTCACGCTCATCTCCGCCTACGCGTGGACGGACTTCAACTTCGGCGTCGGCACCGGCATCACGTATCGACCCGACGCGCATCGCCGCGCAGATCGTCACCGGCATCGGCTTTCTCGGCGCCGGCGCGATCATCCGCCAGGGTCTCACCGTTCGCGGACTGACAACGGCGGCCACGCTCTGGATCGCGGCGGCGATCGGCATGGCGTGCGGCGCGGGCTTCTACTGGGCGGCGGTTCTGGCGACCGCAGTGGCGCTCTTCAGCCTCGGCCCGCTCCGCCTCGTGTCGCGGCGCGTCCTCGACCGCCCGCACGAACGCCGGCTCGAGGTGGAGCTCGAGGAGAACGCGGGCGCGGCGGCCGTGCTCCGCGAGCTCGAGGCGAGTGGATCGGCGGTCCGCTCTCTCGCTCTCGCCGACACTGACGGAAAGCGCGTCGCCCGGATCACCGTCGATCTGCCGCACGGAGCGGCGCCCGACGCGGTGCTCGTGCGCCTGGGGGAGCTCGAAGAGGTGCGCGCCATCCAGTGGCTCGCCTGACGATCCTCCTCTGCTCGCACAACGAGCACAAGCGACGGGAGCTCGAGCAGGTGCTTGCGGGGTGGGATCTCGCCCTGCTCGACGCGACCGACTATCCGCCCGAGACGGGCGAGACGTTCGCCGAGAACGCGCGCGCGAAGGCGATGTTCGGGCGCGAAGTCGGCCCGGCGGACGCGTGGATGCTCGGCGAGGATTCGGGCCTCGAGCTCGCTGCGCTCGACGGTGCGCCCGGCGTGCAGACGGCGCGCTGGGCCGACGGTCACCACGTCGAGCGCGCCCTCGACGCCCTTGCTGGTCGCAGCGACCGCGCCGCTCGCTACGTGTGCTGCTGTCGTCGCCGTGGCGCCGGACGGTCACGAGGTGTCTGCCACAGGCGTGCTCGATGGGGCGATCGCGCTCGAGCCGCGTGGCACCGAAGGCTTCGGCTTCGATCCGGTCTTCATTCCCGTTGGCGAGGAGAAGACCGTCGCAGAGCTCGGCGATACGTGGAAGTCCACGCACTCCCACCGAGCGCGTGCCGCAGCCACGCTCCTCGCGGCGATGGGGTCAGGCCGGCGCGACTGAGCCTTCGCGGCGGCGCGCCATCCACCAGTTGATCTCGGCGCCGAAGACGATGACGTTGGCCATCAGGTAGAGCCAGACGAGAAGGATCACCGGGCCTCCGAACGCCTGGAGAGCCGGCGATCCCTGCGCGAGGTCGAGATAGATCGGCAGCACCTGGAAGGTGACGCAGAGGACGATCGTGCCGACGATCGTTCCCGGCAGCACGTCGCGAATCGTGTGCGGCACATTGGTCAGGAGGTAGTACGTGACGCCGAGGAAGACGAGCGATGCGAGCGCCGACGCGAGCACCGAGAGGGCGTAGGCGACCACTGCGTTGCTCGCGAAACCCGGCGCATGATGGGCGAGCTGGTCCTGCCCCACCGACCCCACCACCAGTCCCGCGAACAGCAGGACGAGGAGGCCGATCATGAGCGCGACCGCCAGCCCCTTGCCGCGGAGGAATGGCCTGTTCGGCTTGTCGTAGACGATGTTGAACGCCGATTCGAGCGCGCCGAAGAGCCCGATCGACGACCAGAGAAGCACGGCGAGGCCGACGAGCCCGATCGCCGTCGAGTTGCTGCGGATCTCGGAGACGGCGCGGACGATCGACGAGATCGAGCTCTTGGGGAACATGCGCGAGAGCTCGCGGACGAGGTACGCGGACTCGTCGCCCCGGCCGAACGCGGCCAGGAGCGAGATCGTGAGGAACGTCAGCGGGATGAACGAGAGCAGCGCGTAGTAGGCGATCATCGCGGCGAGCTGCGTCCCCCGATCGGCCTGGAACTTCACGAACAACTCGCGCTTGCGGACGCGCATGGGGGCAGTAAACACTTTGGTAGGGTCAGGCCGGTGGATGCGGCCCAGGCGTTGCTCGACCTGACGGAGGTCTCGTCCCAGATCGAGGCCGCGGTTCTGATTGGCTCGGATGGCTCGCTCATCGCGTCGACCGTCTCGGACGCAACGGCGGCCGCCCGGCTGGGGGAGGCTGCGCGCGAGCTCGTCGACGCGGCTCTCGGCGTTCCGCGGCCGGAAGGCGACGGGGCGCTCGTCCAGCTCGAGGCGGCGACACTGGACGGAAGCCTGTTCGTGTGCCGTGACGGAGATCGTCTCGTCGCTGCCGTCACGCAGCCCGAGCCCACAGCGGGCCTCGTCTTCTTCGACCTCAAGAGCTGTCTCCGCGCGGCCGCAAGCCCGGACGGCGATGGCAAGCCGCGGCCGAAGCCGCGGCGCTCCGCGCGAGAGGAGGAGGCGAGCGATGACGTTCCTGCGTAAGACGGCCGGCCTCCTCGCGCTGGCAGGGCTCGCCGCCGGCGCCGCGATCCTCGTCCGGCGCCGGGTGTCCGGCCCGCGGGAGCGCGTAGACCTCTACTACGACGACGGCGCCATGGCGTCGCTCGACTCCGATGAGCCGGACACTGCCAGGCTCCTCGGCCACGCCCGCGACGCGCTCGCGGCTGCCCGGTCTGCGTAGCCAACGGATGGACGACCTGGAGCTTCGCCGCGCGCTCCGTGAGCGCGCGTACCTCGAGGGCGACTTCGTCCTCCGCTCGGGACGCCGGTCGCGCTTCTACCTCGACAAATACCGCTTCTCCACCCAGCCCGACTTGCTCGAGGCGATCGCCCAGCGGATCGCAGCGGCGGTGGCCGAGGTCGAGCCGTCCGCCGTTCGCCTCGCCGCGCCCGAGCTCGGGGCCGTGCCGCTCGCCGCCGCCGCCTCGCTCGCGTCGCGGCTGCCGTTCTTGATCGTGCGGGGCGAAGCAAAGGCCTACGGCACCGGCAATCGTCTCGAAGGGATCTTCGAGGAGGGCGAACGCGTCTGTCTCGTCGAGGACGTCGTGACGAGTGGCGGCGCGGCGGTCGAGGCCGTCGTGGCCTTGCGCGAGGCCGGGCTCGAGTGCCAGACGGCGATCTGCGTCGTCGATCGGGAGGAGGGCGGAGCAGACGCCCTCGCGCGTGTCGCGGTGCGCCTTCGTTCCGTCTTTCGCGCGGTCGACATCGTCGACGCCTGAAAGTCCCCGCAAAACCCGCATGGTTGAGCGGATCCGACGCGGGTGTTACGCTCACACGGCTGTAAACGACCCCGAGGGGAGGAGTGGCAGGTGACGAAGCAGGAGTTCGTGGATGAGGTGGCAGGCCGCGCCGGACTGAGCAAGGCGGACGCCGCAAAGGCAGTCGACGCCTTCCTCGATTCGATCGAGGCGGTATTGAAGGGCGGCGGCCAGGTGAACTTCACCGGGTTCGGCAAGTTCTCGACGTCGGCCCGCGCCGCGCGCATGGGTGTGAACCCGCGCACGGGCGAGAAAGTGCACATCGCAGCGACGACCGTGCCGAAGTTCTCGTCAGGGAGCAAGCTCAAGGCGTCCGTCAAGGGGGGCGCCGGCTACTAGCACCCGGGTCGACCGAATCTTCGACGGGGGCCGCTTCGGCGGCCCTCGTTCTTTCTGGAGGCGTATCAGACGGCCGGTGACGGCTTCGGGCTACCGTGTGCGGCATGGAAGCGCAGGACGTGGCCGTCACGCCCTTCGCCGACCGGCTTGCCGCGGCCGTGGTCGATCGGCGCAGCCAGCTCGTCGTCGGCCTCGACCCGCGCCTCGAGCTGTTGCCGCTCGAGCTGCGTGGCGCGGGGGACGCAGATCGCGCGGCTGCCGCTGACGCCTTCGGCCGCTTCTGCCGTGGGCTGATCGACGCCGTCTGCCCGTACGTCGTCGCCGTGAAGCCGCAGGCCGCGTGCTTCGAGGCGCTCGGCGCAGACGGTAGCCGTGTCTTCGAGGACGTCTGCGACTACGCGCACACGGCCGGCCTGCTCGTCGTCGTCGACGGCAAGCGCGGCGACATCGGCAGCACGGCTAGGGCGTACGCCTCGGCGTACCTCGAGCCGCGAAACGGAGCAGGACCGCTCGGGGACGCGCTCACCGTCAACACGTACCTGGGGCGCGACTCGCTCGAGCCGTTCGTCGCCACCTGTCGCCGCTTCGGCGGCGGCCTCTTCTGCCTCGTCAAGACGTCCAACACCGGCGGCGCCGACGTGCAGGACCTTACGCTGTCGGACGGCAGTGTCGTGTGGCACCAGGTCGCTCGGCTCGTCGCCGAGCTCGGCGAGGACGTCGTCGGCGAATGTGGGCTGTCGAGTGTCGGCGCGGTGGTTGGCGCAACGTTCCCTCGTGCGGTGAGCGATGCGCGGAAGCTTCTGCCCAAGGCGATCCTCCTGCTGCCGGGCGTCGGCGCGCAGGGTGCGACGCCCGCTGACGTCGCGCGCGCCTTCACGAGCGGTCCTGCGAGCGCGCTCGTCACCGTCTCTCGCTCGGTCATCTACGCGTTCAAGTTCGAGGGCGACGACTGGCGGAGCGCCGCCGGCGCGGAGGCGGCGCGACTGCGGGACGAGGTCTGGGCGGCGTCGGGATGGTGAGCCGCGGCACGGCAGCACGCTATGGCGCGCCGCTCGCGTTTCTCGCGGCAGTGACGGCGGGCGTGCTCCTCGTCCGCTCCGGGCTCGACCAGGGGGCCGCTTCCTCGCCGTCACAGCCGCCGCCGGCGACCACGACGCCCGCTCCGGCCGAGCAAAGCCCGGCGCGCCGTTTCTACCGGATCCGTGCCGGCGACACGCTCGCCGCGATTGCGCCGCGGTTCGACACGACGGAAGCGGAGATCGTCGCTTTGAACCCCGGCATCGAGCCGACCGCGCTGCGCATCGGTCAGCGCATCCGCGTCCGCTAGCATCGCACCGTGAAGCTGCGGATCGCTCTTGTAGCGGCGGTCCTGACCCTGGCGACGCCGGCGCTCGCGTCCGCACCACAGGTCTCGGGCCGTGCGTTCCTCGTCACGAACGCGACCACCGGCGACGTCCTCGCGGGGCGGAACGCCGACGTCCGCGTGCCGATCGCCAGCATCACCAAGCTCATGACCGTGATCGTCGCGCTCGAGCGAGCCGACCCCTCCGACGTCGTTACCGTCACGCGTGGCGCCGCAGCGGTCGGGGAGTCGACGATCGGGCTCCGCCCGGGCGAGCGCCTGACGGTGCGTGAGCTCGTGCAGGCGGCGCTGATCCAGAGCGCGAACGATGCCGCCGCTGCGCTGGCCGACTACGTCGGCCGCGGCGACCGGGGTGCTTTCGTCCGGCTCATGAACGCGAAGGCGCGGGAGCTCGGACTGAGCCGCACGCAGTTCGTCAATCCCGACGGGCTCGACGCGGCCGGGCACTACTCGACGGCCCGCGACGTGACGCGGCTTGCGCGCGCGGCCATGGAGCTGCCGCTCGTCCGCGCCGCCGTGCGCACGCGGGAGACGGCCATCTCCGGCGGGCGGCGGCTCGAGACGTGGAACGACCTTCTCTATTCGTTCCCCGGCCTCATCGGCGTAAAGACGGGACACACGAGCGGGGCGGGCTGGTCCGAGGTGGCGGCCGCCCGCGGACCCGGCTTCGTCGTGTACGTGACGCTCCTCGGGGAGGCCACGCGCGATGTGCGAAACGACGACCTGACGCGTCTCCTCGCATGGGGGGTCTCCCGGTATCGGACGCTCGACCTCGTGCGACGCGGCCGGGCAGTATGCGTCGGCCGAGCTGCCCTACGGCAAGGGGACCCTCCCGATCGTCGCTGCGTCTGGCAAGAGGCGCGTCGTACGGCTCGGCGAGCGACTCGTCGAGAAGATCGTTGCGCCGCGGGTGGTCGCGCTTCCGGTCCGGAAGGGCCAGCGACTCGGATCCGTCCGCGTCTATCGGGGTGGCCGCCTGATAGCCTCGTCGCCGCTCGTCGCATCGAAAGCCGTCGCGAAGCCGGGCGCGCTCGGCCGTGCCGGCTGGTACGCAGGAGAGACCGCTGACACCGTCTGGAGCTGGCTGACACCGTGATCGTCACCGTCACCATGAACGCGGCGCTCGACCGCATCCTCACGGTGCCGAGCTTCGAGCGCGGCCATCGACACCGCGCGAGCGAGAAGGTCACGCTCGCCGGCGGCAAGGGGATCACCGTTGCGCGCGCGCTCAAGCTCCTCGGCGTCCCGGTCGTGGCGACCGGGCTTGCCGGTGGGCGCAACGGGCGGCGGATTCTCGAAGAGCTGACCGAGGAGGCGATCCTCAACGACTTCGTCCGCATCGACGACGAGGCGCGAACGTCCACTGCGGTCGTCGATCCCACCTCCGGAGAGTTCACGGAGGTGCTCGACTGGGGGCCGCTCGTTCAGCCCTCCGAGCTCGAGGTGCTGCTCGAGAAGGTGGACTACCTCGCTCGCGGCGCGTCGATGGTCGTGTTCGCCGGGTCGCTGCCGCGTGGCATCGACGACGACTTCTATGCCGAGGCGATCCGCGACCTCAATCGCCACGGCGTGCTGACCGTGCTCGACTCGGAAGGCGAGCCGTTGCGGCTCGGGCTCGAGGCGGAGCCGTTTCTCGCGTCACCGAACCGCCAGGAGGCCGAAGCCGTGGTGGGCCAGGAGTTTCTCGAGGACGGCGACTTCCTCGACGCGCTCGAGCGCCTGACGGATCTCGGCGCTCGGAACGCCATCATCACGCACGAGCGCGGTTGCTTCGCTTCCGTGCGGGAGGAGCGCGGCCACCCACGGCGCTACCGTGCCGAGTCGCCGCACCTCGAGGCCGTGTCGCGTGTCGGCGCGGGCGCCGTTCTCCTCGCCGGTTTCATCGCCGCCTGGCTCGAGGACACGACACCGGAGGTCGTGCTGCGCAAGGCGGTCGCCGCCGGCGCCGCATCGACGCTTCAGGTCGGGGCGGGGAGGTTCGACCCGCGCGACGTCGGACGCATCCTGCCGGACGTCCGCGTGGACGAGCTGGCTCCGGTCGCCGGCAGCTGACGCTGCTAGCCTTCGTCAGCACTTGACGGAGCAAGTGCGCACCGATCTCGAGCTCGGCCGGATCGAGCAACTCCTCGCCCTCGAGGACAAGTTCGCGCGCGAGGGCCTCACGTTCGACGACGTCCTCCTGATCCCGGCGGAGTCGCACGTCCTTCCCAACGACGCCTCGACGCACACGCGCTTCACGCGGTCGATCCCCCTCGCGATCCCGGTGTGCTCGGCGGCGATGGACACCGTCACGGAGGCGCGGATGGCCATCGGCATGGCGCGCCTCGGTGGGATCGGCGTCGTCCACCGCAACCTCTCCATCGCCGACCAGGTGGCAGAGGTGGATCTCGTCAAGCGCTCGGAGTCGGGCATGATCGTCGATCCGTTCACGCTCTCGGCCGACGCCGAGGTGGCGGTAGCGCTCGAGCTGATGGACCGCTACCGGATCTCCGGGATTCCGATCACGGACGATGCAGGACGGCTGGTCGGGATCCTCACGAACCGCGATCTCCGCTTTCAGAAGGACCCCACGCGTCTCGTCTCGGAGCTGATGACGAGCACCGGCCTCGTCACTGCGCCGCTCGGGACGACGCTCGAGGAGGCCGAGGAGATCCTGCACGCGCACAAGGTGGAGAAGCTTCCCGTCGTTGACGACGACGGCGTGTTGCGCGGGCTGATCACGGTCAAGGACATCTCCAAGCGCATCGAGTATCCGGACGCGACGAAGGACGCCCAGGGCCGGCTCCGTGTCGCGGCTGCCGTGGGTGTGGGGCCCGACGCGATCGAGCGGGCCGACGCTCTCGTCGCAGCAGGGGCCGACGTGCTCGTGCTCGACACGGCCCACGGCCACTCCGGCAACGTTCTCTCGATGACCGCCGCGCTCAAGGCGCGCTGCGACGTCGAGCTCGTCGTCGGCAACGTCTCGACGGCCGATGGCGCCTCTGCCTTGCTCGAGGCCGGCGCGGATGCGATCAAGGTCGGCCAGGGCCCGGGCTCGATCTGCACGACCCGCATCGTCGCCGGTGTGGGCATGCCGCAGGTGACCGCGGTGCACGAGTGTGCGCAGGCGGCTGCCGCGTTCGGCGTCCCCGTGATCGCGGACGGCGGCCTCGCGTCGTCGGGCGACCTTGCGAAGGCGATCGCGGCGGGGGCGGACAGCATCATGGCCGGCTCGCTCTTCGCCGGAACGGACGAGGCACCGGGAGACGTCGTCGTCGCGCACGGCGAGCGTGTGAAGGAGTACCGCGGGATGGGCTCGCTCGGCGCCATGAAAGCGCGCGGCTATTCGAAGGATCGCTACTTCCAGGGCGACGTCGAGGACGTCGACAAGCTCGTGCCGGAGGGGATCGAGGGGCGTGTCCCGTACAAAGGCCCGCTCGCCAACGTCGTCGACCAGCTCGTCGGGGGCTTGCGGCAGGCGATGGGCTACTGCGGCGCCGCGACGATCGAGGAGCTCAAGCAGGCGCGATTCGTGCGCATC
The DNA here is from genome assembly GCA_963724675.1 of uncultured Actinomycetes bacterium. GTDB lineage: Bacteria > Actinomycetota > Thermoleophilia > Gaiellales > Gaiellaceae > PALSA-612. The sequence goes on from CAVRVP010000006.1 coordinate 356,682, forward strand.
ACCGCCGCGGGTCTGCGGGAGAGCCACCCGCACGACATCACGATCACGAAGGACGCTCCGAACTACCGCCGCCCGTGACGAGCCCTGCTCCCGCCGCCGCTCCGTCGGACGCCACCACGGAGCGCTCCGGTGCGGATCGCGCGGTGCTCGTCCTCGACCTCGGCGGCCAGTATGCGCAGCTCATCGCACGGCGCGTCCGCGAGTGCAACGTCTACTCGGAGCTCGTCCGCCACGACGTGTCCGCGGAGGACGTGCGGCGACGCAATCCGGTTGCGATCGTCCTGAGCGGCGGGCCGGCGTCCGTGTACGCAGACGACGCGCCGCGTGTCGATCCCGCGCTGTTCGAGCTCGGGATTCCGACGCTCGGCATCTGCTACGGGGCCCAGCTGATGGCACGCGAGCTCGGAGGCTCTGTCGAGCGCACCGGCGTGTCCGAGTTCGGCAAGACAGCGCTCTCGGTGGACGGAGGCACGCTCTTCGCAGGCCTCCCGGCGGAGCAGGTGTGCTGGATGAGCCACCGCGACACCGTCACGGCGCCCCCGGCTGGAGCAGCCGTGACCGCAGGCTCGCCGTCTACCCCCGTCGCCGCCTTCGAGGCGCCCGACCGTGGGCTCTACGGCCTCCAGTTCCACCCCGAGGTCGTGCACACGCCGCACGGCCAGCGCGTGCTCGAGAACTTCCTCTACGACGTCGCCGGTGCGGCGCCGACGTGGACGCCGGCCGCCGTCATCGACGAGCAGGTCGCGCTCATCCGCGCGCAGGTCGGTTCGGCGCGCGTGCTCTGCGGGCTCTCGGGCGGCGTCGACTCGGCGGTCGCGGCGCTCCTCGTCCACCGCGCCGTCGGCGATCAGCTCACCTGCGTCCTCGTCGACCACGGCCTGCTCCGCAAGGACGAGGCGGCCCAGGTGGTCAAGACGTTTCGCGAGCACTTCCACGTGCCGCTCGTGCACGTCGAGTGCGCCGGCCGCTTCCTCGACCGCCTGCGTGGCGTCGAGGAGCCCGAGGAGAAGCGGCGGCGGATCGGCGAGGAGTTCATTCGTGTCTTCGAGGACGAGGCAGCGACCCTGGGCGACGTTCCCTTCCTCGTGCAAGGAACGCTCTACTCCGACGTCATCGAGTCCGGCGGCGAGGCGGGCGTGGCGGCGCGCATCAAGTCGCACCACAACGTCGGCGGGCTGCCCGAGGAGATGGAGATGGAGCTCGTCGAACCGCTCCGCCAGCTGTTCAAGGACGAGGTGCGGCGCGTCGGCGAGACCCTCGGGCTGCCAGACGCAATCGTCTGGCGTCATCCGTTCCCCGGTCCCGGCCTCGCCGTGCGCATCATCGGCGAAGTGACGGAGGAGAGGCTCGAGACGCTGCGCGAGGCGGACGCGATCCTGCTCGACGAGGTGCGCCAGGCAGGGCTCTATCGCGAGCTCTGGCAGTGCTTCTGCGTGCTGCCCGCGATCCGGTCGGTCGGCGTCCAGGGTGACGAGCGCACGTATGGCTACCCGATCGTCGTGCGGGCCGTGACGAGCGACGATGCGATGACGGCCGACTGGGCGAGGTTGCCGTACGACCTGCTCGAGCGCGTGTCGGGCCGCATCGTCAACGAGGTGCCGGCCGTCAACCGCGTCGTTCTCGACATCACCTCGAAGCCGCCTGCCACCATCGAGTGGGAGTAGCGCGGGTCAGAACGTGAAGCGCGGGTAGCGCGCCTCGACGCCCTCGATGTACGTGGCGAGGCGGTCGGCGAGCGCCGGATCGTGGATCTCGAGCATGTCCTCTGCGTTACGCTCGCCCGAGCGTGAGAGGTTGAAGGAGCCGCAAAAGACGACGTCGTCGGCGACGGTCACCTTCGCGTGCATGAAGTCGTGGAGGCTGCCGGGAGCCCACGGCGTCGAATCCTTGCCCGAGAGCGGCGTGCCCTCGAGGATCGTCTCGAGCAGCGGGATCTTCCAGACGGAGACGCGCTGCGCCGCCCACTGCTGGCGCACCTGGCGGAGCTGCGTCGCGTCGACACAACCGCGAACGTCGACCCGCTGCTCCGCGGCGACCTGGGCGAGTGTTCCGAGCACGGGGGCGGCGGTGATCACCGGGGAGCAGATGCGGATGCGTCGGTGCGCACGGCCGATCGCCTTCGCGATCCGGTGGGAGAGGGCGTCGCCGTAGCCGGGGCAGAACCACGGCCGAACGGCGACGCCGGAGACGTCAACGGGCCGTGGCTCGACGCGTCCGGCGTCGACCACCGGGCTTCCCGACCAGAGCTGCTCGAAGGCGATGCGGTAGGCGTGCGCGAGCTCTACCGACTCGACGACGAGGAGCACGTTCTCCTGGCGCGACCACGAGTCGCTCGTCCAGTTCGTCGAGCCGGTCAGCACCGCAGCCTCGTCGCGCACCGCGAACTTGTGGTGCATGAGGTCGGGGATCCCCGAGATGGCCAGCGTCTCCACGGGCAGCATCTCGACGTCCTCGGGCACGCACTCCGGCGGCGGCGGCACGGGGATCGGGTTCGGATGGTCGACGTTGTAGGCGAGACGCACCTTCACGCCACGTGCCTTGGCGGCCCCGATTGCGCCGCCGACCACGCCGTCGAGGTCCGGGCTGACATCGAAGTCGTAGAGCGCGAGGTCGAGGCTCGACGTCGCGCCGTCCACGAAGCCGGCGATCTCCGCTGCGATGTCGGCCGCGGTCTGCCCGCCGTCGGTGAGCGTGCGACATGTGATCATGGCGCCATCATGGACTTCGCCGACGTTCTGCGGCACCGCAAGGCGGTGCGGAACTATCTCCCGGATCCCGTGCCGCAGGAGACACTGGAGCGGATCGTTGCGCGTGCGCGGAAGATCCCGAGCGCCGGTCACAGCCAGGGCCTACGGCTCGTCGTCGTCACGAGCGACGAGACGCGACGCGCGATCGCCGAGCTCGCGGGGGAGCCCGAGTACGTCGCCATGGGCCACGAGCCGTGGATCTCTCGCGCACCGGCGCACGTCGTCGTCTGCGTCCGCGAGGGCGACTACCACGACCGCTACCGCGAGACCGACAAGCTCACCGCCGAGGGGTCGGAGATCGAATGGCCCGTGCCGTACTGGTACGTCGACGCAGGGGCGGCCGTGATGCTGCTCATGCTTGCCGCGGTCGACGAAGGGCTCGCCGCCGGCATCTTCGGGATTCATGCCTGGGACGAGCTCCGCGCGTTGCTCGGCATCCCGTCCGACGTCACGCCGATCGGGATCGTCACCATCGGCAAGCGGGCGCCGGAGACGGCGCAGGGATCGGCCAAGCGCGGCTGGAAGCCGCTTGCCGAGGTGATCCACTGGGAGCACTGGAACGACTCGGGTTGAGCCATCTATCCTGGCGGTGAATCGAGGGAGAGGAGAACGCATGTCTTTGCGCATCGGCGACACGGCACCCGACTTCACGGCCGAGACGACCGAAGGGCCGATCGAGTTCCACGACTGGATCGGCGACTCCTGGGCGGTGCTGTTCTCGCACCCGAAGGACTTCACGCCGGTCTGCACGACCGAGCTCGGCTACATGGCGAAGGCCAAGCCGGAGTTCGACCGGCGTAACGTCAAGATCATCGGCCTGTCCGTCGACTCGACGGGAGATCACGAAGGCTGGGCGAGGGACATCGAGGAGACACAGGGGCACGCGCCCAACTACCCGATCATCGGCGACGCGGACTTCGCCGTCTCGAAGCTCTACGGGATGCTCCCGGCCGAGACCGGCGGCGAAGCGGCCGACCGCACCGCCGCCGACAACCAGACGGTGCGCAACGTGTTCGTGATCGGGCCTGACAAGAAGGTGAAGCTGGTGCTCGTCTACCCGATGACGACCGGCCGCAACTTCGACGAGGTGCTCCGTGTGATCGACTCGCTTCAGCTGACGGCGAAGCACAAGGTCTCGACGCCCGTCAACTGGAAGGACGGAGACGACGTGATCATCGCCGGCTCGGTTGCGAACGACGAGGCGAAGGAGCTCTTCGGCGAGTGGGAGGAGCCGAAGCCGTACATCCGCATCGTGCCGCAGCCGAGGTGACGGACAGGACGCGCTTCTGACCGGCGTCGCCTCACCGGCACGCTTTCCGATCCGCCGCAACACCTTCCTCCTCGCCGCCGGGCTGGCGGCGTCGGGCGGGATGATGCAGGTGGCCGTCGCCGTCGGCACGACGACGCTCGTCCTCGTCACGGGCGTGGAGAGCATCGTCGGGCTCGGTCCCGCGATCTTCCTCTCGACCGCGGCTCTCGCGGCGCTGCCGGCCGGTCGCGCGATGGATCGCTACGGGCGAATGCCCGTGATCAGGGGCGGCTTCGCGACGGGCATCGTCGCGACGACGACGGTCGCTCTCGGTTGCCTCTGGTCGTCGACGCCCGTGACGGTGCTCGGGCTTGCGCTCGTCGGCGCCTCTGCCGGCACGGTCATCCTCGCGCGTGCGGCGGCCGCAGACATGTACCCGCCGGAGCGTCGAGCGAGAGGCATCTCGCTCGTGCTCTTCGGCGCGGTGGTCGGAGCAGCGCTCGGCCCGCTCGTCTTCCGGCCGCTCTTCGCGGGCAAGCACCACGTCGACACGGACGCGCTCGTCGTCCCGTGGCTCGTCGCGGGCGGGATCATGGCCATCGGGCTCTGCATCGCGCTTGCAGTGCGTCCTGACCCGAAGCAGATCGGCGAGGAGCTCGGCTACGGGGGCGATGTCGACACAGGAGGCGAAGGTGCGGCGCCGCTCGGAGAGATCCTGCGGCGGCCCGGCGTCGTACCGGCGCTCGTCACGGCGGTGGCGAGCTTCGCGGTGATGGTGTCCGTGATGAACCTCTCCGGCTACATCGTCGTCGGCCACGGCCACAGCCAGGCAGACACGTTCTGGGTGATCAGCGCCCACATCGTCGGCATGTACGGCCTCGTGCTCGTCGTCGGCGACTTCATCGACCGTCTCGGCCACCGGCCCGCGTTGATCGGTGGCCTCCTCGTCATGGGCGTCTCGACCGTGGTGATGGCATGGATCCACAGCGTGCCCGCGATGAGTGTCGCGTTGTTCGGGCTCGGGACTCGGGTGGGCGTTCTCGTACGTCGCAGCGACGTCCGAGCTTGTCGACACACGCCGCGCTCGCCGAGCGAGGGCGCCTCGTCGGCTTCTCGGATCTCCTCTCCGGCTTCACCGGCGCCGCGCTCGCGCTCATCGGCGGAGCGGCATACAACGGCATCGGCGTGGACGCAGTCGCCTTCGGCGCGACGATCGCCGTCCTGGTTCCCGCGGCGTGGATGATGCTGAGCCGGACGCCGGCCGAAGCTCGCCGAGCCGGCTGCCTAATAGCGGAACGAAGAAGGGGCCCCGTCGGAGCCCCTTCTTCGCGTAGTACCGACTAGCGCGAGGCTAGTTCGGGACGCAGAACGCGTACGCGGTTCGCGTACCCGTCGCGCCGTCCCAGTCGACGACCCAATACCTCGGGTTCGTGCCGGTCGCCACCAGACCGTTGGGCAGGTTTGACGGCCACATGCCGACGAGGCGATCGGTCGGGTCTGTTGACCGCCCGCCGCCCCCGGTGACGTGACTCGTAAGACCGCAGTCGGCGATCCTGTCCCCGAGGCCACCGCCAGCCGGCCCGGTGGTCGAGCTGACGATGTGGACCACGTGCGGCGTTCCTGCCGGGCCGCTCGGACCGGACGGACCGCTCGGACCGCTCGGGCCGGTTGCACCCTGCGGGCCGCTCGGGCCGGAGGGGCCGGCGATGCCCTGCGGGCCGGAAGGACCGCTCGGGCCGCTAGGACCGACAGCACCCTGCGGACCGGAAGGACCGCTCGGGCCGGACGGGCCGCTCGGACCACTCGGGCCGATTGCGCCCTGCGGGCCGGAAGGACCGCTCGGGCCGCTCGGACCACTCGGGCCGATTGCGCCCTGCGGGCCGGAAGGACCACTCGGGCCACTCGGGCCACTGGGGCCGCTCGGACCACTCGGGCCGCTCGGACCACTCGGGCCGCTCGGACCACTCGGGCCGCTCGGCCCTGTGGCACCGGTCGGACCACTCGGGCCGCTCGGACCACTCGGGCCACTCGGGCCGGTTGCGCCTTGCGGGCCGCTCGGACCACTCGGGCCGCTCGGACCACTCGGGCCGCTCGGGCCTGACGGGCCGCTGGGGCCGGATGGCCCGCCGCCGCCCTCGTCGTAGGGGTCGATCTCGACCTGCTGCGAGCCCTCGGGACAACCCTCAAAGAACTTCCCCCAGGCCTGCCCGACACCGTCCTGATGCGGCTTGTAGATGATCGTCACGTTCCCTGCGTCGTCGATGCACGCATGGATCGATGCGTCGCCGCCCGGCCACTGCCACACGCCTGCCGATGCGGTCGCTGACCACACACATGCAATTGCCACGGCGGCGACGGAAATGCTAATCCGCGCTCTCATACTCAATCTCCTTTCGCCTCCCGGGCACTGACGGCGTGCGGTGGCATGTGAGCGTTCGGGCGGGAGGAACCCTGACGCCCCTGCTGCTCCGTTTCGCGAGAGTACCTGACGTTCCTGCCATCAGCGAGTAATCGGCAGGTCCCAGGGTTCGCTCTACCCCATTCGGGTTGCTCCCGCCCGTTAGTCGCGGTCAGCGAATGTCCAGGTCCGGTTCGCGAGGAATGCCGCCACCGTGACAGGGGGAATCGTCAGCGCATACGCGGCGAGCTCCCCCAGGCCAGCACCCCGGACGAGCGCGACGACGAGCAGCGATGTCGCAAGAGCGCCGCAGGCCTGAACGAGGACGAAGAGGACGCGCGCCCGTGTCGTGTCGCGCGCGCGGAACGTCCATCGCCGGTTGAAGATGTAGCCGTTGACGGCGCCGGCCGCGAAAGCGACTGGCGCGGCAAGCGGGTACGGCGTCCCGACGGTCAGGAGCAGCTCGTACACGACGAGGCTGATGACGGTGTTCGCCACGCCGACGACGAGAAAGCGGCCGAACTGCGTCGCCGAAGCCCGCATGCGCGGCGCGTCAGCGCTCGGATGCCGTGCGGCGCGCGATCACGGCGCGTGCCGGAAGCTCCGGGACGGCGGGGAAGTTCTCGAGCTCCGAGACGACGTACAGCGGCCTGCGCTTCACCTCGGCATGGATATCCCCGATGTACTCGCCGATCACGCCGAGCACGATCAGCTGGATGCCGCCGATGAAGGTCGTCACGACGACGATGGACGTCCATCCCGGGACGTTGTAGAAGCCGAACACCTTCACGATCAGGCTCCAGATGCCGAGACCGAACGCGATGAGCGAGACGAGAAAGCCGAGGTTGAGGGCCGCGCGCAACGGCGCCGCCGAGAAGCTGATCACGCCGGTCGACGCGAAGCGGAGCATCTTGCGTAGCGGGTATTTCGTCTCGCCCGTCAGCCGCTCGTGGCGCGTGTAGTGGACGCCGATCTGGCGCAGACCGATCCAGCTGAACATCCCGCGCACGAAGCGGCTGCTCTCGCGCATGCGGGAGAAGACGTCGAGCGCGCTCCTGTCTACCAGGCGGAAGTCGCCGGCATCGACGGGGACCTTCACGTCCGAGATGCGGTTGAACGCGCGGTAAAAGGCCGATGCCGTGGCGCGCTTGAACCGCGTCTCACCCTCCCGCACGTCGCGCACCGCGTAGACGACGTCGTACCCCTCCCGCCAGCGCTGCGCGAGCTCGAGGATCACTTCGGGCGGGTCCTGCAGGTCGGCGTCGAGCACGATCACCGCGTCTCCGCGGGCGACGTCGACCCCCGCGGTCAGCGCCAGCTGGTGCCCGAAGTTGCGCGACAGGCGCACGACGCGAAACCGCGAGTCCCGCTGCGCGGCTTCGACCATCAGCGCGTGGGTGCGATCGCCACTGCCGTCGTCGACAAGGATCGCCTCCGCCTCCCCGTCGAGCGCATCCATCACCTCGCCGAGGCGCGCGGCGAGCGTCTCGATGACGCCCTCTTCGTTGAAGGCCGGGACGACGAGCGAATACGTCGGCACCGCCGTCATCGCCGGTCAGCCTAGAGAGCGTGTCGGCTAGTGGCTGGCGAGATGGAAGAGGACGACATCGCCCTTTTCCTCCCGCGTGATCCCGAGGCCCGCGATCGACCGGCTCGCAGCGTCCCGCCACGGCGTCGCGGCGGCGAGCGCTGGGTGGAGGACCACCGTGCGGACGCCGAGGTCGCGAAGGATGCGGACGGACGAGGCGTCGGGGAATCCCTCGACCTCGTCGCGCAGCGCGTTGAGCCGGGCGGGCTCGAAGCTCGCAGCGCCGTTGACGATGCGAGGGAAACCGCCGATCGACCAGTAGGTATAGAGCAGGTCGTACCCGTAGGTGCTCGGCAGATGGAACTGGGGATCGGGTGCGTCGGCGACTCCGGCCGGTCGATCGGGTGCCGCGTAGACCGGCACCGGCCCGAATCCCTCGGCCACGATGACTCCGATCAAGGCCACAGCCGCGACGGCGGCTGCGACGGATCTCGTACGCGTGTCACGTAACGCCGTCCAGTTCCGCAGCCGGCTGACGACGAGGCATACGCCGGCACCTGCGAGGAGCGCGAGACCAAGCGACGTCAGGAGCTGGAGCCTGCCCGGTGTCCTAATTCCGTCCCAGCCCGGCAGGTAGGCGTACAGAATCCGATACGGCGTGAAACCGCGATCGCCGTCGGGGTAATGCGGCAACCCCAGCGAGAGCGCTGCCGTGGCCAACGTCCCGCATGCAAGCCCGATGCGGAGGCTGGCGGGATACACGGTGCTCCACAGCCCGAGCAGGGCGAGGACGACGATGGCGACGCCGAGGAACAGGGTCTGCTCGATCGGCCATCGAAACGAGTCGCGGGTGGCTGCAGTCGCGTCTCCCCAGATGGCGCTCTCCGGTGGTGCAGTCAGGAAGCTGCTGAGCGACGGCGAGAAGAACGCGACGAGGTCGGCGCTTCGCTCCGCCTCCGGGTGGGAGTCGACGACAGACAGGTACGGCCGGGCCAGGAGCGCCGTTACGACGACGAGAACGGCGACGCCTGCGACGGTGCCGACGATCACCCCGCGCTCGACCTGTGGGCGGCCGCGAGCCCACCAGATGACGCCCGCCACCACCGCGAGCACGAGCAGGAGGTACCCGAACTGGACACCGAGCGAGAAGCCCAGCGTCATCTGCCAGGCGGCCACGAGCCAGCCGGCGACGACGGTACGCGCGCTTCCTCGCCGATACCCGCGAACGAGCAGGAACAGTGCGAGCACCACGCCTCCGCTCGAGAGGACGTTGAGGTGGCGGACGTGTGCGAGCCGCCACGGAGCGCACGCGAAGGCGGCCCCGGCGGCGAGGAATCCCCAGCGGCCGGCGCCGAGCTCCCGGGCGAGGAGCGCAGCTGCGGCGAACGCCAGGGCATACGTGAAGAGCGTCAGGACGTTGAGGACGACGAGCGCCGCCTGCGGGCTCTGGGCGGAGATCAGGCCAAGCGGGGCGTACCCGAGCAGGATGTCGCTGAAGGCGAGATTGTCCCGCTCCGGCCACAAGCGATTCGACTGGAACACGTCGAGCGGATGTGCGATCGAATGTCCGCTCCATGCGACTTGCCAGGCGTGATGCAAGGGGTCGCCGATCTCCTGGGGGAAGTCGGTGCCGAGATGGAAGACGAGCGGCCACGTCACGACCAGGGCGACGAGGATGCTCGCGCCAGCGATCAGCCGGCCGTCCGTCAGGCGCTCGCGCACGTGGGGAACCGTACCCCCGGGTCCGGCCGAGGACAGCAGCAGCGGACGCTACGCTTGCGCCTCGTGAGCGAGCAGGTGAACGCAGACCCCGACGCCACCGCCTCGGAGCCCGACGGGGAAGGATCCGCTCAGGGGCGCCGCATTCGCGTCGGCGCGGCGATCGCGATCGCACTCGCGCTGGGCATCGTCGTGTGGGCGGTCGTCGCGAGCCGAGGTGGGGACGGCTCCGCAACGCCAACGGCAACGACGGCAGCGGCAGGAACAGAGCCGGTCGTCGTCTCGCCCAAGGGTCTTGCGACTCTTGCAAGCGTGTTCGCCCAGCCGGTGTACTGGCTCGGCGAACGCGACGGCACGCGTCTCGAGCTTCAGCAGACGGCGGCGGGCAGCGTATTCGTCCGCTACCTGCCCGAAGGGAAGGACGCCGGCGACGCCGGCGCCTATCTCACTGTCGGCACCTATCCCTTCGCCGACGCCTTCGAGGCTACGAAATCGCTCGCGGGTGAGGAGGGCGCGACGTCAGTGCCGGTCGGCGGCGGAGGGGTTGCCTTCACGAAGGGGCAAGACGCCACGAGCGTCTACGCGGCCTTTCCTGCCGGCGACTACCAGATCGAGGTCTTCGATCCAACACCCGGTGCGGCGCGGGCGCTCGTCGCGCAGGGGCTGTTGACCCCCGTCGCCCCAGCCGCGTCGACGTCCGTGCGGGTGGTCACGCCGGGCGAGCTGCGGACGTTTGCGGCGGGCCTCGATCAGCCGCTCTACTGGGCCGGAGAGAGGTCGGGCACGACGCTCGAGCTCTCCGATTCGGGCGACGGGAAGATCTACATTCGCTACCTACCGTCGGGCGTCGCCGCGGGTGATCCGAGCGCGCAGCCGACCGTCGCAACGTACGCGCTCGACGATGCGTTCAACCAGACGAAAGCGATTGCAGACCAACCCGGCGTCGACCTGATCGAGCTGAGCGGCGGTGGCGTTGGGGCGTTCGAGTCTGGCGACGACGTGACCAACGGATACGTTGCCTTCCCCGGATCGAACTACCAGATCGAGGTGTTCGATCCGACTCCGGGTGCTGCGCGGAAGCTTGCGGCGTCCGGCAAGATCGTTCCGGTCAGGTAGTACGGATGACGACGCTCGTCGTCCCCTGGCTCGTGTTCCCGCTCGTTCTCGCGGCACTGTCGCTCGGGTTGGGCCTTCTCGTCGAGTGGGCGTCGGGCCAAAGGCTTCCCGGATCGCTCGTGCTTCCGACCGGGTTCGCGGCAGTGACCGTCGTAAGCCTGATCGTGACGATGGCCGACGCGACGGCGGAGCTCGCGCCGTACGCAATCGTCGCGACGGCGCTCGCCGGCTTCGTCGTTGCCGTCCATCGGCGCCGTCACGTCCGAGTCGACGTCTGGGCCGTGGCGGTCGCGTTCGGCGTGTTCGCCGTCTACGCAGCGCCGGTCGTCCTCTCCGGCGACGCGACGTTCCCCGGCTACGTCAAGCTCGACGACGACGCGACGTTCCTCGCGAACCTCGACCGGCTGATGGAGCACGGCCGCAACATCGCGGGGCTCGAGCCGTCGTCGTACCTCGCCACCCTCCAGCCGCATCTCGCCAAGGGCTACCCGATGGGCGCAGTGATGCCGATCGGGGTGGGCCGCGAGCTCGTCGGCGGCGACACCCTCTGGCTCTACCACCCCGCGGTCTCGATGACGGCGGCGATGCTCGCACTGACGCTCTATGCGCTCGTCTCCGGTCTCGTCGCGGTGCCCTGGATCCGCGCTCTGGCTGCGTTCGTCGCCGCCCAGTCGGCGCTCCTCTTCGGCTATGCGCTCTGGGGCGGGCTGAAGGAGATCGCGGGTGCGGCCGGGATCGCGCTCGTCGCGGCGCTCCTGTGGACGCTCCCCGAGCGGCCGTCGGCGCGCGCGCTCGTGCCGCTCGCGGTCGCGTTTACGTGGCTCCTCGGCGTGCTCAGCTCGGGTGCGGCCCTCTGGCTCTTGCCCGCGACGGTTGTCCTTGTCGCTCTAGCGGCCACCCGATGGCCGCGGCGAGGGGCGGTCGACGCTCTCGCCGGGTTCGTGCTCGCGACGATTGTCCTGTCACTGCCGACGATCGTCGCGGCGCCGTCCTTTCTCGGCAACCGGATCTTCGAGTTCGACGTGCTGGCGAATCTCGTCCGTCCGCTTCACGTTGCCCAGCTCGCGGGGATCTGGCCCACCGGGGACTTCCGCTTCGACCCGCCGCAGGTCGGCGTCACGTACGTCCTCGTCGCGGTCGCCGCCGTCGCTGCGGTGGCGTGCATCGTCTGGGCGATCGAACGACGCTCGTACGGCCTGCCGTTCTATGCGCTGGCAGGCCTCGCCAGCTGCCTCGCCTTCTTCCCGTTCGTCACGCCTTGGATCGAGGGGAAGGCGCTGGCGATGGCGTCGCCGGCACTCCCGCTCGCCGCCGTCAGCGCCGCCGCGCTTCTCGTGACACGCGGCCGGCAGACGGAGGGCGTCGTGCTCGCGGCGCTCGTTGCGGGAGGCGTTCTCTGGTCGAACGTCCTCCAGTACCGCGACGTCTGGCTGGCGCCGAGGGCGCAGCTCGCTGAGCTCGAGCGGATCGGCGTGGACTTCGCAGGCGATGGTCCCGCGCTCGTGACCGAGTTCCAGCCGTACGCGGTCAGGCATCTCCTGCGAAAGCTCGACGCCGAGGGTGCCTCCGAGCTCCGCGTCCGGCGCATTCCGCTTCGCGACGGTCAACTCGTACCGAAGAACGGCTTCGCGAACCTCGACGACTTCGACGACGCTGGGATCGACGTCTATCGCACGCTCGTCCTTCGCCGGTCGCCGCTCGACAGCCGTCCGTCCTCCTCGTACGACATCGCCTCGCGTGGCAGGTGGTACGACGTCTGGCAGCGAAAGGCCGCCGGCTCCCGCGTTCTCGAGCACGTTCCTCTCGGGGACGGCCTCCAGCCCGTCGCGGTGCAGTCGTGCGCCGAGATCACGCGGCTCGCGAGGCTCGCAGGGTCGGACGGCTCGGTGGCTGCCCCTGTGCGCCCGCCGGCAGTGATCGCAGATGTGCCGTCGAGTGGGTCCGGCACGGTCGCTGTCACCGTGCCGACGGCGGGCCGCTACGGCGTCTGGCTCGGCGGGTCGTTCCGTGGGCGCCTCGTGGTCTCGGTCGACGGTCAGGCGCTGCCCGAGCGGCGGCACTTCCTCGGCCGCGCGGGGACGTACCTCGAGCTCGGCGCGCTCGATCTCGCGGCGGGCGAGCACACGGTTGAGATCACGCTCGGCGGCGCCGATCTCCACCCCGGCAGCGGCGGTCAGTCGTTCGTCGGCCCACTTGTCCTGTCGACGACGACGCAGGACGTGCCGGTCACGGTCGTGCCCTCGGCGCGAGCGCGAGAGCTGTGCGGGAAGTCGCTCGACTGGGTCGAGGCGCTGCGGGGCTAAACGAGTAGGGGCACGCGGCCTGCTACGGCGTTGTGTACTTCGCCGTCCAGTGCATGAATCTCGGGGCGGGAGCGTTTGCCGCCTGGCTCTTGATTGCGATGCGGTCCCCTGCCGCGAAGGAGACGCTGCCCGTGTTGTCCGAGCAGTCGACGGCTGCCTCCGTGATCGTGCACTCAAGTGAGGTTTCGTCCGCGCCGTTCTTCCGTACCGTGAAGGTGTAGGCGTCGCCGTTGGCACCCCCTCCGTTGTCCGGACCCTCGTTGATCCGAACATAGAAGTTCGAGAGCGTCCCCGCAACAGGCATCTCGGCTTCGACCTGCGCCTCCGTGCTGGTGGTCCGACCGCTGAAACGGTCCCTGGAAGTCCGCGGCTGCACCCGCCGCGATGGTGGTGTCCGCGGCGCCACCGATCACTGAGCCGCCGCCGCTCGAACCGCTCGGCCCTGACGGGCCGGAAGGACCGCTGGGGCCGAGCGGACCAGTGGGGCCAGTTGCGCCGGAGGGCCCGCCCGGACCAGTTGCACCGCTCGGGCCGGAGGGACCGCTCGGCCCGCTCAGCCCCTGCGGGCCGCCAGGACCGCTCGGGCCGGTCGCACCGGTCGTGCCGGTCGCGCCGGTTGGGCCTGACGGTCCCTGCGGGCCGCTCGGACCGGAGCTGCCGGGTGTACCGGCAGGACCGGTCGGACCGCTCAACCCCTGAGGGCCGGACGGGCCGCTGGGTCCAGAGGGACCGGTCGGACCACTGGGGCCGCTCGGACCAGTGGGGCCAGTCGCGCCGGAGGGCCCACCTGGACCAGTTGCACCGCTCGGGCCGGAGGGACCGCTCGGCCCGCTCAGCCCCTGCGGGCCGCTAGGACCGCTCGGGCCAGTCGCGCCGGCACCCGGTGGACCTGACGGTCCCTGCGGGCCGCTCGGGCCAGTGCCGCCGGGTGCTCCGGCAGGGCCGCTCGGACCGCTGAACCCCTGCGGACCGGACGGACCGCTCGGACCGGGGGGACCGCTTGGGCCGGCACCGCCAGATGTTCCGGCAGGACCGCTCGGACCGCTAGGTCCGGTCGGGCCAGTAGGACCTGACGGGCCCGACGGCCCGCTCGCCGCCGGTGATGCCCCAGTCGAGCGGGGTCCACGTACCCGGCGACATGCTGTGGCAGTTGATCGTCGGGCCGACGATGATCACAACGCCTGAGGGACCCACGCACGAGTGGATCGACATTCGGATTGCCGCCGTGCGCAAACGCGCCGGCAGCGACCACCGTCGCCCCGAAGCACGCTGTTACCAGCGTGAGTGCCAGCCCGCAGCCACCCCACGCGTCGCAGCGTATGGTTGACGTCGGCTAGTGTCAATGTGTCGTCGCGCTGTCACCATCTCGAACCGCACCCGACGCGGGGCCACTGCTACAATCGCGGCCGGCGGACGCCCTGAGTCCGCCCCTTTTTTCGTGAGATGAGAGTCGGAACGAAGACCTGGAACGCAAAGCCCGGTGCCGTTGAGCGGCGCTGGCTCGTCGTCGATGCCGAAGGTAAGACTCTCGGGCGCCTCGCGACGCAGATCGCCGATGCACTGCGCGGCAAGAACAAGCCGCAGTACACCCCGCACGTCGACACCGGCGACTTCGTCGTCGTCGTGAACGCGGAGAAGATCGCGGTGACGGGCAAGAAGCTCGACGACAAGATCTACTACCGCCACTCGGGCCATCCGGGCGGGCTCAAGAGCCGCACGCTGCGCGAGCAGCTCGAGCGGCGGCCCACGGACGTGCTCCGCAAGGCCGTCAAGGGCATGCTTCCGCGCAACCGGCTCGGCCGCGCGCAGATCACGAAGCTCAAGATCTACGCCGGCCCTGAGCACCCGCACGAGGCGCAGGCGCCGCTGCCGCTCGAGGTGAAGAGCAGTGATGGCCGATCAGGCGCAGTACCGAGGCACCGGCAAGCGGAAGACGTCGGTCGCACGCGTCATCCTCCGGCCGGGCGACGGAAGCTGGTGGATCAACGGCCGAACGCTCGACGACTACTTCCCGCGTGTCGTCCACCGCTCGCAGGTCGCGGCGCCGCTCAAGGTCGCCGAGGCCGAGGGCCGGTACGACGTTCGCATCCGCGTGCACGGCGGTGGCCCGACGGGTCAAGCCGGCGCAGTGCGGCACGGCATCGCCCGCGCGCTCGTCGAGGCGGATCCCGAGCTCCGCATCCCGCTGAAGCGCGAGGGCTTCCTCGCCCGGGACGCGCGCATGGTCGAGCGCAAGAAGGCCGGACTCAAGAAGGCGCGCAAAGCGCCTCAGTGGGCTAAGAGGTAGCCCCGCGCCTGATGGCGCGACGGTATTTCGGCACAGACGGCGTCCGCGGCGTAGTCGGCGAGACGCTGACGCCCGACCTCGTCGAGCGCCTTGGCCGGGCGGCGACGATCTGGGCCGGCGCGGGTGCCGTGCTCATCGGTCGTGACACGCGCGCGTCGGGGCGAGAGCTCGAGCGTGCGTTCGCGTCCGGTGTCGCGTCGGCCGGCGGACACGCGGTGCTCGCCGGGATCCTGCCCACCCCGGCGGTCGCGCTTCTGTCGCTCGACCTCGCTGCGGTCATCTCGGCCTCCCACAATCCGCCGGAATACAACGGCGTCAAGCTCTTCGACGCCGACGGGCGGAAGCTCTCCGACGAGGACGAGGTCGCGATCGAGGCACTGCTCGACGAGCCTCCCCGGAACGAGGAGGAAGGTGACATCGACAACCTCGAGGTCATCGGCGGGAGCTACGTCCGCCACGTCGTCGAGAGATTCGGCAGCGACCTCGCTGGACTGAAGATCGCAGTGGACAGCGCGAACGGCGCCTATTCGACAATCGCTCCGAAGGCTTTCGCCGAGCTCGGCGCCGAGGTCGTCTCGATCGGGGACAAGCCGGACGGGGCCAACATCAACGTCGGATGTGGCGCGACCGATCTACGGGCGCTTCGCGAGACAGTCCTGTCCGAGAAGTGTGACCTCGGTGTCGCCTTCGACGGGGACGGCGACCGGATGCTGGCGGTCGACGAGCGCGGTGAGCCGGTGGATGGTGACGGCATCCTCGCGGTCCTCGCGCTCGACCTCGACGTCGACGTCGTTGCGGTGACGCAGATGACGAACCTCGGCTTCCACCGGCTGATGGCGGAGCGTGGGATCCGGGTCCTCACCACCGATGTCGGCGACAAGTACGTCCTCGAGGCGCTTCGCGCCGAGGGCGGCGTGCTCGGCGGCGAGCAGTCGGGACACATCATCTGGCTCGACGGGCACGTGACGGGTGACGGGCTCGTCGGCGCGCTCCTGCTCTGTCGCGCCCTCCACGGCCGGCCGCTCTCCGAGGCGGCCGCCGTCCTCACGCGGTATCCGCAGGCGCAAGAGAACGTGGACGTCGCGACGCGAGAGCTGTCGCCGGCCATCCTGGACGAGATCGCGCGTACGAACGCGGAGCTGGGTGACAAAGGTCGCGTTCTCGTGCGTGCATCGGGCACAGAGCCGGTTGTGCGGGTGCTCGCAGAGGCCTCGTCGCAGCAGGAAGCGGAGGGCCTCTGTGCTAGGCTGGCCGCGCTCGTGACGCAAGAGCTCGGCTGAACCGCACCCGACGCGGGGCGCGGGGAAAAGCCGGGCTCGCTGTGCTTTTCCGGAGGTTTTTTGGGCTTTCGGGGGAGGGAAATCCCCGTAAACAGGGCATAATTCGGAAGAAGGAGAAGCCGAAGCCAAGTGTGCGGGATCATCGGATACGTCGGGAGTCGCCCGTGTAAGGCGCTCCTCCTCTACGGGCTCGAGCGGCTGGAGTATCGCGGGTACGACTCGGCCGGGCTCGCCCTCCTCGACAACGGGAAGTTCGCCCACGTACGCGCCGTCGGCAACCTGCAATTTCTCAAGGACGAAGCCGCGCAGATGACGTCCGACGCGACGACCGGCCTTGGGCACACGCGGTGGGCGACGCACGGGCGCGTCTGCGACGAGAACGCCCACCCGCTGACGGGGTGCGAGGACGGCGAGGTGGCGCTCGTCCTCAACGGGATCGTCGAGAACTACCGCGAGCTGAAGGCGTCGCTCGTCGCCGAAGGGCACCGCTTCTCCTCGGAGACGGATGCCGAGGTCGTCGCGCATCTCGTCGAGCGCCACTACACAGGCGATCTCGCGGCAGCCGTGCGCGCCGCGTACCGCGAGCTCGAGGGCCATTTCGCCTTCGTCGTGTCGCACCAGGCGCACCCGGGACTCCTGGTCGGAGCGCGCCACCAGTGCCCGCTGCTTGTCGGCCTCGGCGACGGCGAGGCCTTCCTCGCTTCGATGGCGACGGCGTTCCTCCGTGACACCCGCCGCGTCCAGTTCATCGAGAACGACGAGATCGTCGCCCTCACGTCCGAAGGCGCGACGTTCTGGACGGCCGACGGCGAGTCGGTCGAGCGGCTCGTGGAGGAGATCGACTGGGACGAGGAGGCGGCCGAGAAGGGCGGCTTCGAGACATTCATGCTCAAGGAGATCTACGAGCAGCCGGACGCGATCGAGGAGACGATCGGCGACCGCATCCGCCACGGACGCCTCGAGCTCGAGGGGCTCGGGCTCGACGACGAGGAGATTCGCAACCTTCGCCGGATCGTGATCGTCGCGTGCGGCACGGCATACCACTCCGGCGTTGTCGGCCGCTACGCGATCGAGGAGTGGGCGAGGATCCCGGTCGAGCACGACATCGCGAGCGAGTGGCGCTACCGCAACCCCGTGCTCTCTGCAGACACGCTCGTCATCGGCATCACGCAATCGGGCGAGACGGCGGACACCCTCGCGGCGATGAGCGTCGCACGGGAGTCGAGGGCGCACACGCTCGCGATCACGAACATGATGGGCACGCAGATCACGCGCGAGGTGGATTCGGTCATCTATACGCGCGCCGGCATCGAGATGGGCGTCGCGGCGACGAAGACGTTCACCGCGCAGGTGTCGCTCCTCTACCTCGTCGCGCTCAAGCTCGCCCAGGTGCGGAAGACGCTTCCGGAGGAGGAGATCGAGGCGTTGCTCGACGAGGTGCACGAGTTGCCTCAGAAGATGGCCTACTTCCTCGCCGGCGACCATCCGATCGACGAGGTCGCGCAGCGTCATTTCGACAAGCCCTTCTTCCTCTACCTGGGCCGCCACGTCGGCCTGCCCGTGTGCCTCGAAGGCGCCCTGAAGCTCAAGGAGATCTCGTACATCCCCACGGAGGCGTACTCGGCCGGCGAGATGAAGCACGGCCCGATCGCCCTCCTCGATGAACAGACGCCGGTCGTCTGCGTCGCGACCGACTCGCACGTCTACGACAAGGTCGTCTCGAACATCCAGGAGACACGGGCTCGCGGCGCGAACGTCATCGCCATCGCGACGGACGGCAACGAGGACATCCAGCACCACGCCGACGACGTCATCTACATCCCTCGCACGCACCCGCTGCTCGCGGCCCCGCTGGCGGTTGTCCCGCTCCAGCTGCTCGCGTACAAGATCGCGCGGCTCCGCGGGCTTGAACATCGACCAGCCGCGAAACCTCGCGAAGACCGTAACGGTCGAGTAAAGCGCTCCGGCCGCACCCCTTCGAGGGACGGCACGAGGGTTTCCGCTGCCGACGCCTAACTCATGAGCATGCTGAGCCGCCTCCTTGCCCTTGGCGTCGCCGTGGCCGCCCTTGTAGTCGGCTCTGCCGGCGCTGCCGCGACCCTGGTCTCCCCGACTCCGGGCTCCTCGATGACGACGACGCACCCGGTGTTCAAGTGGTCGTTCCCGGCCGGCGAGTCCGGCGAGTCGATCTCGATCGCGCGCTCGCCGAAGATCAATCCCGCGACCGGCGACTTCACGCTCGCCGACCTCCAGGACTCGGACATCCTCGAGCTCGGCGCAACGAGCTGGACGAACGAGCGACCGATGGAGGCGGGCACGTACTACTGGCACGTCGCCTCCCGGTCCGAGTCGGTCAAGCACATCTTCAGCCCGACGCAGTCCTTCGTCATCAAGCCCGCCGTGAAGCTCCGGTCGCTCAAGGTGAAGACGTACAAGCTGCAGCGCACGTTCCTCATCACCGCGAACTGGAACGCCAACGTGCGCAAGGTGGCATACACGGGGGTGCTCTACGCCGGGTCGAAGAAGCTCGGCGAGAAGAAGCTCCTGACCGACAACTTCATCATCGACGCCCCGAAGCTCGACCTCTCGACGTGGGTCATTCCGTCGACGGTGAAGAAGGGCACGCGCCTCCGCTTCGTGCTCAAGCTCAACGCCTCCGGCGCCAAGCTGACGAAGACGATCACGCTCAAGGCGCCCTAGGCGCCTCAGTTCTCTACGCCTCGTCGAGCACGAGTCGGTCTCCCTCGCGGAGACCGACTCGGGCGCGACCGGCCGGCGGGCAGCTCGAGCACGGCCTTCGCGCCGAGCTTCGACCGCATCCGCCACGGCGTCGACGTCGGCCGCCACGCGTAGCACGCGCTGGTCTCTGTCGAGAAAGACCGCGTCGATCGGGAAGCGCATGAAGAACATGTGGATCGAGGAGCCAGGCCGTAGCAGGATCCCCTCCTCCTCGTCGAGCGACGCGCGGCCGAGGAGCCCCTTGGTGCGGAGCCATGCGGAGTCGGCCACGACGCAGCGTGGGCACACGACCGTGCCGCCCTCCGTGCGTACGACCACCACGGTCCTAGTATCCGACGTGGATGTGGTCTGCGTGGTCGGGCAACCGGAACGACGGGCCGGACAGGTCGAGCAGGGAGATCACCTGGCGGGGCTGGAGTGCAGCCGGCAGCGAGAGGATCTCCTGCACGGCGAGGTCCGTGATCCCGCCGGGCAGCTGGTTGCCGGCGATCGGGACGCCACCGAGAGCGCTGATGTCGACCGCGCGGCCGTACATGTGCGCCGACACGCGCTGCGGCTCCTTTCGCTTCTTCTCGGCCTTCGTCTGGGCGACGAACCGCGAGTGCCCGGTGATGACGCACGACACGGTCACCTCTCCGTGCGCCTCGGCGAGGTAGATGAGAAGGGCGAGCACGCGGGGATCGACCCGGCCCGAAGCGATGTCGCTCCGGCCGGAGGCGTCTAGCTCGATGCGGGAATCGGCGAGCACCTGCTGCGAGAGGCGTGTGGTCGACTGGAGCACGATCTCTTCGAGCGATTCGGAGCCGACCGCGCTCGCGTAGCGCGCGAGCGCCAGCGCCTGGGCGTCGGGGGAAGGCTCCAAGGCGCGCTCCGGCGCGACATCGACGAGCGGTGGGCCTGCGCGACGCGCGGCGATGCCGGCGAGCTGGAGCCGCCCGAGCAGAAGCATCCGGTCGGCCTCGTCCTGCCTGGCCGCGACGCGCGCGGCGCCGACGGCGACAGGTCTTCCGCATGCGCCTTCTGGCCCGACCAGATGACGCCGGCGAAGAGGAAGACGGCTGCGGCAAGGAGCCAGAAGAAGTGGACCGGCAGGGTCGCGGAGACGGGGCGGAGGAAGCGCACGGCTTCCGTCTCATCGGTCGAAGCGACCGCAGCCCTTAGCCGAGAGAGGGATGTCCGAGGCAACGGCTCGAAGATCCCTCCAACGGGCCATGCGAATCCCCCGGCGGGGGGATGAGGCGTGGCTGTAGACGCCGCATCGTGAGGACATGGAGAGGTGGGCACCTCCCATGGCTTCGGCGCCAGCGTGGCTGGCTTCGGCGCCAGCGTGGCCAGACGATGGTCGAGTTCGCCATCGTCCTGCCGATCCTGCTGCTTCTGCTGCTCGGCATCCTCCAGTTCGGCGTCGTCTTCAACAACTACATCACGCTGACGGACGCGACGCGCGCCGGCGCACGCCAGGCGGCGGTCGGTCGTTCCGTCGCGGACCCGACCGGGGCGGCCGTGAGCCGCGTTCGAGCGTCGGCGGCCAACCTCGACCAGGCACAGCTGGCTGTCGTCCGTCAGCGCCGCTGGGCACAGGGAGCGGACGTGACGGTGACCAGGCGTCGTACCCGTACTCGATCAGCCTGCTCGGGCTCGTCGTCAACTCGGGCACGCTCGAGTCCGTCACGACGGAGCGGGTCGAATGACACGCGATCGCGCATTCGGCCGCGCTTTCGGACGGGCGTTCGCGGAGCGGGTGGCGCGCCGGCTCCGCCACGAGCGTGGGCAGGTTCTCGTCTGGATTGTCGTGTCCTCCATCGGGCTGCTTGCGATGACGGGCTTCGTGATCGATGTCGGCCATATGTTCAACGCCCACCGCGAGCTCCAGGCCTCGACGGATGCAGCTGCGCTCGCTGGCGCACAGGATCTTCCGGATCCGAGCCTCGCGACGACGACAGCGCATCAGTTCAGCGCGAGCCCTGGTGGGAAGAACACGTACGTCGACCTGCCGGGCGTGGCGACGAACGTGACGACGAAGTGCCTCACGTCCGCGGGGCTCAGGTGCGCGCCGGTCAACGCGATCGTCGTCGAGGAGAGCGCGAGCGTGCCGATGTTCTTCCTCCGCGTCGTGGGCATCAACTCCGTGGACATCAAGGCGCGCTCGACCGCAGCGATGAACGGTGGTAACCCCCTCCCGCTCGACGTGATGATCGTGCTCGACCGCACCGGCTCGATGTGCCAGCCGTGCACGAAGATGACGAACGCGAAGAACGGCGTCCTCGCCTTCCTCTCCGCCATGAACCCGACGATCGACAAGATCGGGCTCGCCGTCTTCCCACCCGCGCCCGGCGGTGCGGCCTGTGCCTCGCCGTCGAGCGCGAGCTACGACAACGCCTCGAACCCGTACGTCGTCGTTCCCCTGTCGTCCGACTTCCGTACCTCGCCGACCGGCCCGCTGAATCCCAGCTCGCAGCTCGTGCAGACGACGAACTGCTTGTCGCCCGGCGGCATCACCTCGTACGCGACGGCGATCGACCAGGCGCAGGCCACGCTGGCCAGCACGGGCCGGCCGTACGCGCAGGACGTGATCCTCTTCTTCACCGACGGCGAGGCGAACTACGGGCCGATGTACTACGGCAACGCATCTCCGTACAGGACGCAGCCGTGCGGACAGGGAATTGCGTCGGGCTCGTCGGCCCAAAGCAGCGGAACGTGGATCTACGGCATCGTCTACGACACGAACCAGAGCACGCGCTGCAAGGGTTGGGCCGCCTCACCGGCCTCGTGCGCCGGCGGTGCCGCGCAACAGTTCAACTGCGACGAGCGGCCGACCATCACCGCGTACTCCGCCGTCCAGCAGATCGTCGGCGACCCGACGAAGTTCTTCTACCAGCCGATTCCCGGCGACCTCACGACGATCTTCGAACGGATCGCGCTCGACCTCTCCGGGCCACGTCTCGTGGACGACGACATGACGTAACGCGCTGGGACGCCGTTTCTTCGCAGCCCTCGTTGGGGGGATGAGAGACGCCCGGGACGGGACGACAATGGGTGCAGTCGAACCCGGAACGAGGTCCTCATATACATGGCAAAGAAGCGGTGGTCGATGCGTAACGAGAAAGGCCAGACGATGGTGGAGTTCGTCATCGTCCTGCCGATCCTGCTGCTTCTGCTGCTCGGCATCCTCCAGTTCGGCGTCGTCTTCAACAACTACATCACGCTGACGGACGCGGTCCGTGCCGGCGCACGCCAGGCAGCGGTCGGTCGTTCCGTCGCGGATCCGACCGGAGCGGCCGTGAGCCGTGTTCGCGCGTCGGCGGCCAACCTCGACCAGGCACAGCTGAACGTGTCCGTCACGTCCGCCTGGACACAGGGAGCCGACGTCACCGTCCAGGCCACGTACCCGTACAGCATCAGCCTGATCGGTTTGGTCGTGAGCTCGGGCAATCTCACGTCGCAGTCGACCGAGCGTGTGGAATGACTCGATGCGACCGCGGAGGTACTGCTGACATGCACGTCCTTTCCCCCATCCGCCGGCGTCTGAAGGCGGAGTCTGGTCAGATTCTCGTCTGGATCGCCGTCTCGGCGGTCGCGCTGCTCGCGATGGTCGGCTTCGTCGTCGACGTCGGGCACGTGTTCAACGCCCACCGCGAGCTGCAGGCGTCCGCGGACGCCGCGGCGCTTGCCGGCGCGCAGGATCTCCCGAACACGGGCCTTGCCACCGCGAGCGCCATGCAGTTCAGCTCGAGCGCGGGCCAGAAGAACGCGCACCCGGACCTTCCGGGCGTGACGACCACGGTCACGCCGAAGTGCTTCACGTCGACCGGGCTGCCGTGCAACCCGGTGAACGGGATCGTCGTCAACGAGTCGGCCAGCGTGCCGACGTTCTTCCTCAAGGTGATCGGCATCAACTCGATCCCGATCAGCGCACGCTCGAGCGCGAGCATGAAGGGCGGCGCGGCGCTTCCGCTCGACGTGATGATCGTCGTCGACCGCACCGGCTCGATGTGCCAGCCGTGCTCGAAGATCACGAATGCCAGGGACGGCGTCCTCGCGTTCCTCAGCGCCATGCGCCCGTCCGTCGACAAGATCGGGCTCACGATCCTGCCGCCGTCCACGAGCGTGGCCAACAGGTGCCAGTCCGGGCCGTCGAGCAATGCGAACTACGACAACGCGTCGTACCCGTACGTCGTCGTCAACCTCGCGAGCGACTTCCGCCTGAACGACTCGGCGCCGCTGAACCCGGCCTCGAACCTCGTCCAGACGGTCAACTGCCTCAAGACGAACGGCGGTACTGCATACGCCGACGCGCTCGACAAGGCGCAGGCCGCAATCGACGCGCAGGGTCGCGCCGACGCGCAGGACGTGATCATCTTCTTCACGGACGGCGAGGCGAACTACGGGCCGTGGTACCACGGGAACACCTCGAACTACCGCAAGCAGCCGTGCGGCCAGGCGATCGCCTCGGCCAACTCCTTCAAGAGCCGGGCCTTCAAGCCCACGTGGATCTACACGATCGGCTACGACACGGACACGAGCGTCCGCTGCAAGGGCTGGAAGTCGAGCGGAAGCCAGGGCGGCAACAACTGCAACGTCGGCCAGGGCACGCAGTTCCCCTGCGACGAGCAGCCGCGTCAAGACCGCGTACAACACGCTCCAGCAGATGGCGAGCACGATCGACGGGCAGCTGAAGTTCTACTACCAGCCGACGAACGGCGATCTCATCACGATCTTCGAGCGCGTTGCGCAGGACCTCACGCAGGTCCGCCTCGTCGACGACAACACGCCGTAGGAGTCCTCTGATTTTCGCGCGCCCCCTTGCGGGGCGCGCGAAACCCTCTCATTGTGAGTGCGACCGAAAAAAGGCACTCAAGGTCGCTGCGCGACCGGCCGATAGTGGAACGGCAACGAGGAGACGACCCTTAGGAACTCACGAGGAGGAAGCTGAGCAATGACGTACCGACTTCGCAACATTCTCATCGCGGTCGGCCTGGCGGTCGTCGCTGCGCTGCTGACGGTCTTCTACGTCTCGAACTACAAGAGCAGCGTCAACTCCGACGCCGAGACCGTCACCGTCCTCGTCGCCGCGCGTGACATCCCGCTCGGCACGCTGGGCTCGGAGGTCGTGGGCGAGAAGATGCTCGCGACGCAGGAGATCCCGCGGAAGGCCATCGTCGCCGGCACGATCGGAAAGCCGGACGACATCCAGGGCCTCATCGCCACGCAGCCGATCTTCATCGGCGAGCAGGTCACCGCCCGCCGTTTCGGCCCGATCGCCGAGGCCGGCGTTCGGACGCAGCTCAAGGGCACCTACCGCGCTCTGCAGATCAAGGGTGACTCGAACCAGGTTCTCGCCGGCGTCCTGCGACCCGGTGATCATGTGGATGTCCTCGCGAACGTGAAGTTCCCGACGGAGGACAGCTCCAAGCACTTCACGAAGGTCGTCCTTCACGACGTCCTCGTGCTGCGCACGTCCGGAGCGACCGAAGGCACAGGTCACGGTCATCGATCCGAACGGTGCCGGCGGTTGGGTGATGATGCGCGTCACCGACCAGCAGGCGCAGAAGCTCTACTTCGTGTACGCGAACAGCGACTGGTGGCTGGCACTTCGCCCGGGCCTGAACGACGCCAACAGCCCGGACTCGGTCGACGACGCGATGAGCGTCCTTCGCAACGGCATCGGCCGAGACAACGCCAAGGGTCGCCTGAACGAGGGGAACTGATCATGAGCGACGAGACCCAGAACGACACACGCGACCGCCTGCGCGTCTTCGTCACCGGCTCCTGCGACGGGCTCGCAGAGGTCAGCCAGGCGCTCGACTCCAACGACGAGCTCGAGCTGGTCGGCTCCTCGGAGTCGGTCCAGGAGGCCGCCACGGCTCTCGCCGGCGGGCACCTGGAGGCCGTGCTGCACGCGACCCGCGGGCCGCTGTACCCGGCCGAGGAGCTCGCCGCGATCCGCGAGTTCACGCGGGCCCCGGTCATCCTCCTCGCCTCGGGCGACTGCTCGGGCCTGCTCGAGGAGGCGCTCGAGGACGGCGTCGCCGACCTCATCCCGCTCCCGCAGCTGACGGAGAACGTCGTCTTCGCGATCCGCAAGGCGTGCCACCAGGGACGCCGCCAGCAGACCGTCGAGGGCGGCAGGGGACGCGTCATCACCGTGTTCAGCCCGAAGGGCGGTGTCGGCAAGACCGTCGTCTCGACGAACCTCTCCGCGACGTTCGCGAAGACGATGGGCAAGCGCACGCTGCTCCTCGACCTCGACCTTCAGTTCGGTGACGCGGCGATCATGCTCGGGCTCCAGCCTGAGAAGACGATCTACGACCTCGTCGTCGCACCGGGCGAGCTCGACTCGGAGAAGCTCGCGGGATACACGCTGGCCCACACGTGTGGCGTCGACGTGCTCCCCGCACCGCTTCAGCCCGAGGACGCCGAGCTCGTGACGGAAGGCAAGCTCGCGCGCCTGCTCGAGGTTGCTCGCGGCTCGTACGACGCGATCGTGGTCGACACGTCGCCCTTCTTCCACGGGCCGATGCTCGCCACGCTCGACCGGACGGACGACCTGCTCCTGCTCTGCGGTCTCGACGTGCCGACGATCAAGAACGTTCGGCTGAGCCTCCAGACGCTCGAGCTCCTGTCGTTCCCGTCCGACCGCGTGGGGGTCATCCTCAACCGCTCGAACTCGAACGTCGGGATCCAGCGGGCCGAGGTCGAAAGGGCGCTCGAGACGAAGATCCGCGCCGACCTGCCGTCGGACCGCGCCGTGCCTCTCGGCGTCAACCGCGGCAAGCCGGTTGCGCTCGCAGACCCGGGCTCCGATTTCGCCAAGGCGATCCACGAGCTCGCGAAGAGCCTGATCGTGGCCGCGCCCAAGAAGAAGGGCGCCGGCCGTAAGAGCATCCTCGGCCGCGTGCGGAGCTAGCCATGGGCCTCCACGATCGCATCAAGGGCCCGGTCGGCGTCGCTTCCACGGACGACGCGGGCGGCGCCGAGCCGGCGCAGGCAGCGCTTCGCGAGGTCACGTTCAATAGCCGCACGAAGCAGACCGACCCGTACGCTGACCTCAAGACGCGGGTCCACCACGCATGCATCGCACGGCTCGGTCCCGAGCTCTTCGCGACGGAGACGACCGAGGACCTGACGGAGCGCGTCATGCGCGCCGTCATGGAGCAGCTCGCTCTCGACCGCACGCCGCTCACGCGTGAGGAGCGCAGGCAGATCGTCGCCGACATCGCCGACGACATTCTCGGCTACGGGCCGCTCGAGCCCTTCCTCCGCGACGACACCGTGACGGAGATCATGGTCAACGGACCGTCGAAGGTGTTCGTCGAGCGCACCGGCAAGATCGAGCCCACGGACGCGACGTTCGTCGACGACTCGCACGTGATGCGGATCATCGACAAGATCGTGTCGCAGATCGGGCGGCGCATCGACGAGTCCTCGCCGATGGTCGACGCGCGTCTTCCCGACGGAAGCCGTGTCAACGCGATCATCCCGCCGCTCGCGCTGCGCGGTCCGACGCTCACGATCCGGAAGTTCTCGCGCGACCCGTACACCATGGACGACCTGATCGAGTTCGGGTCGATCTCGAGCCGGGGAGCGCACTTCCTCTCCGCCTGCGTCAAGGGCAAGCTCAACATCCTCATCTCCGGTGGTACCGGTACCGGTAAGACGACGCTGCTGAACGCGATGTCGGCGTACGTCCCCGGTGACGAGCGCATCGTCACGATCGAGGACGCGGCCGAGCTCCAGCTCCAGCAGGACCACGTGATCACGCTCGAGTCTCGTCCGGCGAACATCGAGGGCATCGGCGAGATCCGCATCCGCGAGCTCGTCCGCAACTCCCTCCGTATGCGCCCCGACCGCATCATCGTGGGTGAGGTTCGTGGCGCCGAGACGGTGGACATGCTCCAGGCGATGAACACGGGTCACGAAGGCTCGCTGACGACGATCCACGCGAACTCGCCTCGTGACGCGCTTGCACGTCTCGAGACCCTCGTGCTCACGGCCGGCGTCGAGCTCCCGCTCCGCGCCATCCGCGAGCAGATCTCGAGCGCCTTCGACCTGCTGGTGCAGATCCAGCGTCTCGTCGACGGTACTCGTCGCATCACGCACATCACCGAGGTTCTGCGCATGGAGTCCGACGTCGTCACCCTCCAGGACATCTTCGTGGCCAAGCCGCCGGACGAAGAGACCTCGCAGGGAACGAACGCGATGCGTCTGCTTGGCGCGCTGCACTGCAGCGGGCTGAAGCCGCACTTCCTCGACAAGATGGCCGCGTCAGGTGTTGTCCTGCCGCCGACCTTCTTCGAGGCGGAGGACGACTCGATGGTCCGCCAGAGCTTCGCCGCTGGCCGCTTCGGCGGAGGGGTCGGCGCGTGAAGCGCCTTCTCGGCGCGATCGGTTGCCTCGCTGTCCTTGCCATCCCGGCCGCGGCGAGCGCTTCCGTCGACATTCGCACGATCGACGTCTCCGCCTATCCGCGGGCGCAGGTGACGGTAGTCACCGAAAAGCCGACGAAGCTCGCACCGCAGCTGATCGAACGCAACACGCCTGCAGCAGGCGTGCTCGCCGAGAATCTCGGTGAGACGAGAAGCATCTGCCTCGCGGTCGACCGTTCGCGGTCGATGAAGGGCAAGCCGCTCGAGCAGGCGACGATTGCTGCTCGCGCCTTCGTCTCCGGAAAGCTGCCGACGGACCGCATCTGCGTGACGAGCTTCGCGACGAAGCCGTTGCTGCTGGCCCCGTTCTCGGAGGCGAGCGCCGACGCGGACGCCGCGCTGAAGTCGATCAGGGTCGATCCGATCGAGGGCACGACGTTGTGGGACGACGTCAAGCTCGCCACCGCCACTCTCGCGGAGGAGCAGCGGCCTGCCCGGATCATCATCATGGTCACGGACGGCAACGAGACGCGTTCGAACGCCACGCTCGCCGATGTGATCAAGGCGGCGACGAAGGCCAAGGTCACGGTCTACGTCGTCGGGATCGAGAGCAAGGCATTCCATCCAGGCCCGCTGAAGTACCTCGCGGCGAGGACCGGTGGCCGGTACTACGCGGCGCCGACCCCCGACGCGCTCAACGGCATCTACGAGAGCCTCGCGAACGAGCTCAAGCGCACGTGGCGCCTCGACTACATCACCGCCGCGCGACCGGGCGAGACGCGCAAGCTCGTCGCCAACGTGCCGGGCCAGGGTCGCGCATCGCAGAAGTTCACGGTGCCCGAGTCGGCGTCGATCGAGGGCTCCGGCGGACTGCTCCCGGCGGCTGCGTACGGCCGCGGCGGTCTCGCCGGCCTCGCGCTGCTCGTCGGCCTGCTCGCCCTGCTCGGGTACGCCCTCGTCTCGTCGTCGACGAGCGCCGACCGGCTCCGCCTGCGCGTCCAGCGCCACGTCGCGCCGAAGCCGACGCGTGCCAAGAAGGAGAAGAAGGAGCGCCTCCAGTCTCTCGCCGGCGCTCTTCTCGCTGACGGAGAACGCGCTCGGCCACACGCGGATCTGGGTCGGCATGCGTCGCATGATCGAGCGCGCAGACCTGCCGCTGAAGACGGTGGAGCTCTTCTACATGATGGCGGCTTCGAGCGTCGGGTTCGGCGTCCTCTCCTCCATCCTCGGCGCCTCCGGCCTCATCGCTCTCGGCGCGATCGTCCTCGGAGCGCTGCTTCCGATCGGCATCGTCTGGTTCAAGGCGCAGCGCAGGGTGGCCGCGTTCGAGAACCAGCTGCCCGACCTCCTGATCGGGATCGCCGCGTCGCTCAAGGCTGGCCACAGCTTCAAGCAGGGGCTCCAGGCGATCGTCGACGAGGGCGTCGACCCGGCCGGCAAGGAGTTCAAGCGCGTGCTGACGGAGACGAGGCTCGGACGCCCGCTCGAGGACGCACTGAACGACATGGCAGAGCGGATCGGATCGAAGAACCTCTCCTTCATCGTCACCGCTGTCGGCGTGCAGACGCAGGTCGGTGGCTCGCTCGCCGGGCTGTTCGACATGATCTCCGACACCGTGCGCAACCGGCAGCAGTTCGCGCGCAAGATCAAGGCGCTGACGGCGATGGGGCGCATGTCCGCCTACGTCCTCATCGGTCTCCCGTTCTTCCTCGCCGGCGCCCTCACGCTCATGAACCCCGAGTACATGGCGCCGCTCTATCAGACGTCGGCAGGCCACAAGATGATCGGCCTGATGATCGGAATGATGATCATCGGCTCCCTCTTCCTCAAGAAAATCGTCTCCTTCAAGGGGTAACGCGATGCTGATGCTCATCCTCGCCCTGCTCTGTCTCGCCGGCTCGGTGTTCCTCATCGCCGAGCTCGTGTCGCTGCCCCAGCACGAGCGCATGCTGTCGTTCCGCCGGATGGCGCACTACGGGCGCCAGACGCAACGGGGGAAGCGCGATCACGCTGAGGGATCGCTCCGGGAGCGCTGGCTGCAGCCTGCGATGGAGCACTCGGCGAAGGCCGTCCTGCGCATCAACCCGAAGATGACGGTGGACGACGTGAACCTGCGGCTCATGTCCGCAGGCCTTGGCCGGCGTGTTTCGCCGATGGCGTTCGTCGCCACCAAGGGCTTCCTCACGATCGGCGGCCTCCTGGTCGGATTCCTCCTCGGTGCGCCCGCAAAGGGCACGCTGATGGGTCTCATGATCGGTCTTGGCCTCGGGGCGCTCGGCTTCATCGCGCCCGACATGATCCTCAACTCGAAGATTCGCAACCGCCAGGAACGACTTCGCGCCGACCTGCCGGACGCCCTCGACCTGCTCGCAGTGAGCGTCGAGGCGGGCCTTGGGTTCGACGCGGCAGTCGTGAAGCTCACCGAGCAGTACGAGGGGCCGCTGGGTGAGGAGTTCGCGCTGACGCTGAGCGAGATGCGCATCGGCGAGAGCCGCCAGGACGCGCTGAAGAAGCTGTCCGAGCGCACGGGCATCTCGGAGATCAGCGCCTTCTGCGCGCGCGATCATCCAGGCGGATCAGTTCGGTATCTCGCTCGGGCGCATCCTCCGCGTCCAGGCTGTCGACACGCGTAACCGCCGTCAGATCGCGGCGGAGGAGAAGGCCATGAAGGCTCCGGTCAAGATGCTCTTCCCGACCGTCGTCTTCATCTTCCCGTCGATGTTCATCGTCGTCCTCGGGCCGGCCTTCCTCAACCTGTCGACGATCCTGAGCTTCTAGCCCTGAGCCTCTAGCAGGGCTCGACGAACGTCGGAGCGCGCCTCGGGCAAGCGCGCTCCGATGGGTACCGCGCTGCGCACCTTTCTCAGCACGACTCCCATGCGCAACGGTCACCAGGCGCGTTCTCGGCAGGGATCCGCCGCGCGTCTGTGCTCTGGGTGGACCTGCTGACTAGGGGAGATTGCAGTCGAATCGCCGCTTAGAATCTGCGGCCGTGGCTGAACTCAAGATGCACGCCGGCGAGGTCGACACCGACTCCGCACTCGTGCAACGCCTGCTCTCGGCGCAGTACCCGGAGTGGGCCGACCTGGCGATCACCCATGTCGAGTCGTGCGGGACTGATCACGACATATACCGGCTCGGTGACCACCTGGCCGCGCGACTGCCGCGCATCGGCTGGGCCACCCGGCAGGCCGCGAAGGAGGGTGAGTGGCTGCCGAAGCTCGCGCCGCATCTGCCGCTCGCCGTTCCGGTGCAGTTGGCGATGGGGGAGCCGGCTGATGGCTACCCCTTCGAGTGGTCCGTGTACGAGTGGCTGCCCGGTGAGAACGCCAACGGCACGATCGCCGATCTGGACGAAGCGGCTGTCGATCTCGCCGCGTTCGTGAAAGCGCTGCGCAGGTCGACGCGGCCGATGCACCTCCGCGTCCGCCTCTCGAACGAGGCGCACCGCTTGCGGTACTGGACGAGCATGCCCGTCGCTCTATCGCCGAACTCGGCGACAGAATCGACGGCGATGCCGCCCTTCTCTCGTGGGAGGAGTCGCTCAGCGTCTCCGAGTGGGACGGCCCGGAGGTCTGGTTGCACGGCGACCTGATGCCTGGCAACCTGCTCGTGGTCGACGGCCGTCTGTCGGCGGTCATCGACTGGGGTGGCCTCAACGTCGGCGATCCCGCTTGTGACCTACAGCCTGCCTGGAACGTGTTCGCGGATGAGAGCCGGTCGCGGTATCGAGCCGAACTCGAAGTCGACGATGCATCATGGCTACGTGGGCGCGGCTGGGCTCTGTTCCAGGCCGTGATGGCCCTCCCGTATTACTGGGACACCAACCCGGGCATGATTCGCCAGGCCTCACACGCGCTGGCGGAAGTTCTGGCCGACGGCTAACGCTGATGCGGCACGTCAGGCGGTCGCATTTCGCCAATCTCTCCTACTACTAGCCAGGAGGCGCTGCTTGCGCTAGGGAGCGCTGCTCGCTAGGCGCTGCGGAGTGCCGACTCGCGCCGGTGCAGCTCGCCCTGCATGCTCGTCACGTAGGCGTCGAGGTCGGCCTCGCGACGTGCGACCCGCTGCTCGCGCTCCACGAGATCACGCTCGCGCCGGTCGAGCTTGTCCGCTGCCAGCTCGATCTCGGTCTCGGCAGAGACCTCGCGTAGCTCGACGGCGTCTTCCCGCTCGTCGAGCTCCCGAAGGCGTGCGGCAGCGGTCTCTTCCGACTTCCCGAGCCGCTTCTCACGGCGCTCGACGCGCAACCGCTCGGACTCGAGCAGGCTCTCGGCGCTCGCGTACTCCGCCTCGCGGCTCGTGATCGCGCGCTCGCGCTCCTCGAGGCTTGCCTGGAGCGCGTCGAGGTCGCGGCCGCGCGTTGCGTCGCGAGCGCGCTTCTCGACTTCCTGCTCGCGCTCGGCGAGCTCGGTCTCGAGGGCGGTGAGGTTGCGCCCACGCGTCGTCTCGTGCGCGAGGCGCTCGAGCTCGGCCTGGCGCGTGTTCAGCGTGGCTTCGCGGCTGTCGAGCTCCTCGAGCCAATGCTTGAGCTCATCCCGTTCCTTCGCGACGTGCTCGCGGTCTTCCTTGAGCCGTCGCGTCTCTTCCGAAAGCCTCTCGAGGTCGGCCTGGACCGCCTGTCGCTCGGCGACGATGGCCGCGGACCGGCTGGCTGCGTTGGCCTCCACCTCGCGCCTGTGGGCCGTCACCTCGAGCTCGAGCTGCGCGATCGACTGCTCGCGCTCGGCGAGGCCGCGCTCGCGTGCCTCGACGTCTGCGAGGAGTTGCTCCTCCCGCGCGTCGATCTCTCCGCGGAGTGCGTCGAGCTCGCGCTCCTGCTGCGTTAGTCGTTGCTCGCGCGCTTCGACGAGCGCCTTGGCGTCGGCGATCTCTGCTGCGCGCTTGTCCAGCGCGACGCGGTCGCTCTGGAGCTCCTTCGTGAGCGCGTCGCGATCTGCCCGGAGCGTCGGAGCGGGGGGAGGCGGTGGCTCGTCGACCTGCTTCGGGGGAGGAGCGGGCGGCGCCGGCTTCGCGGCGGCCTTGGGCTTCGGCGCCTTCTCGGGCGGTGGCGCGGTTCCGCGCCGCTTGCCCAGCTGGGCTCGCAGGCCGGTTCCGAAGCCTTGCTCGGTGTCTGGGGCGGACGGTTTGGCAGCCACTCGTACCTCACAAGGGGGATCGGCCTCGAGCACCCTCTGGGCCTATCCCTCTCCCGGGGGGAAGCACACGCCGAGCCACCGCTGTGGCCGGCGTCTGGGGAGCGGTCAGGGGCTGGTCAGCGGATGATCAGCGTCGCGCTGCGCTTCACTTCGTTGCCGTTCTTGTCGCCGACGTCGAAGTAGAGGTAGTAGACCCTCTTCGTGCCGTTCGGCGGGAACTGGAACGACGCCCAGCCGTCCGTGCCGATCACGCCCTGCATCTGGAGGTTGCCGAAGTACGCACTGTTGGGGCCGTAGACACGGATGTTCGCGCCGACGGTCGCACCCGCGCCGTTACGCGCCGCAAGCTCGAGCACGGGGATGCGGACGATAGGCGCGACGTTGACCTTCGAGACGACGATCGGGTTGCGCGCGTCGACACCCTTCGCGCTCGACGCGAAGGTGGCGTATCCGGGCTTCTTCGTCCCGTCACGGTTGATGAGACCGCTTTGCCACGTGCTCGTCGGGATCGTCGCGGAGGATGAACCAGATGAACATCTTGACGTTCGGGATCCGTTGCAGCATGTCGATCGTCTGCCGGACATACGCAGCCTGCTGAACGGCGGCTACGCCACGTGGCTCGCCCGGCTTGGTCTCGAAGCCGTACTCCGAGATCCAGAGCACGACGTTCTTTCCGTACCACTTGCGCATGTCCTTGAGGAACTGCGGCAGCTGCGTCAGGTGGACGTTCGGATACCGCGCCTTCTGGAGCGGCCCCTGACCGAGGACGGAGTACGGGTGATGGGCCCACGCGTCGAACTTGATCTTGGGACGCTGAAGTGACAGCAGGCGCGCGAAGGTCGCGGGCGCCAGCGAATCCTGAATCGGCCCGGGTGACGGCTTGTCCTTGCCGCGGGGCGACGTCTCACCGACGCCCACCTCGGCGCTCGGGCTCCCAGCCTTGAGGCCGGCGTAGGCTGCTCGATAGAGCTTTGCGTATGCCTTCTGGGCGACCGGCCTGCCCTTTGCATCGAACGTCGGCGCGAGAAACTGCTCGAGGTTCGGCTCGTTCCAGACGCTGTAGAACTTCACGAACGGGAAGCCCGGGGTACGGCCGCTGTACCGCGTGGCGAGTGCGCGCGCGAACTGCGTCAAGTCGCTCGCGTTCGTCGGGGCGTAGTTCAGCCCCTTGTTTCTGTTCGCCCAGCCAGGCGTGCCCCAGATCGTGAGGAGCGTCTCCATGCCGCGGAACTGCGCGCTGCGCACGAGCTCGTCGAGATCGTCCCACCGGTACGCCGGATCGTTCGGGTTCGTCGCGTTGGACGGTCGTCGGGCAGCCACCTTCGACCAGTAGACCGTCGTCCTCACGACACCGGCGTTCGCCTCGGCAGCCGAGTCGAGCACCGTCGCGCGGTCCTGGCGCCAGCGGAAGCTCGGGTCGTCCTGGAAACCGACGAACATGCGGTCGGCAGCCATGGCCGAAATCGGTGCGACGAGTGCGACGAGCAGGCAGACGAAGACGAATCGAGTGAGGCGCATTAACAGCAACTCCTTCGGGCGTCGGGCGAACTCTGAGGGTAGCGGCTGGGGCCGCCGTACTGGCCGGTTAGGCGTGCCTGCGACGGCAGGATTCACGAAAGCTTTACGAGTCCTGGTCGGGACGCCGGCGACGGCGCTTGACCTCGCTACGGCGCCGCTTTGCGGCGAGCCGCTCCTCGACTGCGCGGGCGCTCGGCCGGGTCACACGACGCGGGCGGGGAACCGCGAGCGCGCTGCGAAGGGCGTCACAGAGCCGCTCGATGGCGAGCTCCCGGTTACGCCACTGACTTCGCTCGTCCTGCGCGATCGCGCGCAGCACAGGCCCCGCCTTCGCGATCACACGCGCCTTCTGGCGCTCGGTCAGCGCAGAGGTCGCCGCGACGTCCAGCAACGCCTCGACGCGCGTCTCGGTCCGCTGCGCGTGCTGGCCGCCGGGGCCGCTCGAGCGCGAGAAGCGGAGCTCGATGTCGGCGCGTGGCAGGAGCACGCTTCGCGTGATGCGAATCGCGTCCCGGCTACCCGTAGACTCGCCCCTCATGGCTGCCATTCTCCTCGACGTCGACGGTGTCTTTCATGTCTCCGGCACACCGATTGTGGGTGCGGCCGCTGCCGTGGCGAGCCTGCGGGACAGTGGGCACCGCCTGCGCTTCGTGACGAACACGACGGTGAGGACGCGATGCGGCGCTCGCGGCGAGCTCCGCGACTTCGGCGTCACCATTGCCGACGACGAGCTTCAGACGACGGCCGCCGCCGCAGTGCGGGCGCTCGCAGGGCGCCGCGTGCTCGCGCTGACGATGCCCTCCGTCATCTCCGATCTCGACGGGCTCGACCTCGTCGGCGAGGACGCGGACGTCGTGCTGATCGGCGGCGCGGACGAGGGTGACGAGGCTGGCCGTGTGTTCAGCTACATGAACCTCGCCCGCGCGTTCTCCGAGCTCCAGACCGGGGCGTCGCTCTACTGCCTGCACAAGAACCGCTGGTGGCAGACGTCCCGCGGCCCGCTTCTCGACGCGGGCGCGTTTGTCGCAGGGCTCGAATACGCGGCAAGCGTCGAGGCCACCGTTCTCGGCAAGCCGAGCCCGGCGTACTTCGAGGCCGCCCTCGAGGCGCTCGACGCTGACCCGAAGCTGACGTGGATGGTCGGAGACGACATCGACGCCGACATCGCCGGCGCCCAGCGCTTTGGGCTCCGGACTGCGCTCGTTCGCACGGGGAAATTCCGTCCGGACGATCTCGAGCGCTCGAACATCACGCCCGACATCGTCGTCAACTCGATCGCCGAGCTCCCCGAGTGGCTCGAGCGGGCACTCTGAGAAGCCATGGACGTAGGCATCGACCTGATCGAGATCGGCCGGATTCGACGCGCGATCGACCGGTATCCGTCCTTCACGAACCGCTGCTTCACGGCGGCTGAGCGCTCGTACTGCGACGGCCGACCAAACCCGGCGCAGCATTACGCTGCCCGCTTCGCCGGGAAGGAGGCAGTGGGAAAGGCGCTCGGATTCGGTGTCGCGACGCGGTTCGCCTGGCAGGAGGTCGAGATCGTCGGCCGCCCCAAGCCGAGTGTTCGGCTGTCGGGACGTCTCGCCGCGCGCGCCGATCGCCTCGGGGTCGACGCGGTCGACCTCTCGATGACCCACTCGAAGGAGCTTGCGGCCGCGGTTGCAGTGGCCATCGGCCGTTCCGCCTCGTGCTGACGCCGCTCTATACGACCGGCGAGATGCGGCGGGCCGAAGAGGGGCACGACGTGAGCGAGATGATGGCGCGGGCGGGACGTGCCGTGGCGGAGGAAGCTCTCCGTCGCTTCCCCGACGCGAGCTCCTTCGGAGCCGTGTGCGGAGGCGGTGCGAACGGAGGTGATGCGCGGATCGCGCTCGAGGTGCTGCGCGCGGCGGGACGCGACGCCGAGGAGACGCTCGAGGCAGACGTCTTGATCGACGGGCTCCTCGGGACCGGGTTCTCCGGCGAGCTTCGCCCGGAGGCCGCCGATCTCGTCGAGCGGATGAACGCGTCGTGGGCGCCGACGCTGTCGGTCGACCTGCCGAGCGGCGTCGACGCCGACACGGGCGAGGTGCAGAGCGTTGCGGTGCGCGCAGCGGCCACCGTCGCGCTGCACGGCCCGAAGGTCGGCAACGTGGTGGCGCCGGGGCGGTTCCACGGCGGCGAGCTCGTCGTCGCCGACATCGGCATCGGGCACGAGGAGACGAAGAACCGGCTCGTCGCGCCGGAGATCCTCGACCTCGTCCCGCGCAAGACGGCTCAGGACACGAAGTACAGCGCCGGGTCGGTGCTCGTCGTGGGCGGCTCGCCCGGCATGAGCGGAGCCGTGAGCCTCGCCGCGGAGGCGGCGTTGCGCGCCGACGCGGGGTATGTCGCGATCGCCGCGCCGCCGGCGTCGCTGCCTTCGCTCGACCTGCTCGTCGTCGAGGCGGTGAAGCGGCCGCTCGACGAGGCTTTCGACGCGCTCGAACGGGCCGGTGCCGTGGCGATCGGCCCGGGCCTGGGAAGGGAGCCGTCCGCCGGCGGCGCTCGTGGTCGAGCTGCTTGCCCGTGCTGCGGTGCCGATGGTGGTGGACGCGGATGCGCTGTCCGGGCTCGAGCCGTTCGAGCGCGCCGCGACGACGGTGCTCACGCCGCACGCAGGCGAGCTCGCCCGTCTCCTCGACGTGACGTCGGAGTGGGTCGACGCACATCGGCTCGAAGCGGTGCAGCGTGCGGCCGATACGTTCGCGTGCGTCTGTCTGCTCAAAGGTGCGGACACCCTCGTGGCGGCACCGGGCGAAGGCGTGCTCGTCTGCGATCTCGGGCCGCCTTCGCTCGCGACGGCGGGAGCAGGTGACGTCCTGACCGGGGTGATCGCTGCATTCCTCGCCAAGGGGCTCGACGGACGGACGGCTGCCGCCGCGGGAGCGGTCCTCTGTGCGCAGGCAGCGAGGCTAGGACCGCCGCGAGGGCTCACGGCGCACGACGTCGTCTCGCTCCTGCCGCGGGCATTCGATGCGCGCTAGCGTCGCGATCGATCTCGGCGCGCTGCGCAGGAACGTCCGGCGGTTGCGGGATGTCATGGGCGGCACCGAGCTCTGGGCCGTCGTCAAGGCGGACGCCTACGGGCACGGAGCGCGCGACGTGGCGAGCGTGGCGCTGGAGGAAGGTGCGGCCGCGCTGTGCGTCGCGACGCCGCGGGAGGGGCTGGCGCTGCGGGCGGTGACGCGCGATGCGCGGATCCTCGTCATGGGGCCGTACGACGACGTTGATGTCCCGGCCATGCGCGACGCGGGGCTCGAGCTCGCCGTCTCGCAGCCGCCGTTCCCGGCGGATCTCCCGCTGCATCTGAAGCTCGACACGGGCATGGGGCGCTACGGCCTCACGGAGCGCATCTCACCACCGCCGAACGCCGTTGCGCTCATGACCCACTTCGCGACCGCCGACGACGACCTCGCGTTCGCGGAGCTCCAGCTCTCACGCTTCCTCGACGTGATCGCGGCACATCCGGAACTCGCCGCACACGCGGCCAACAGCGCCGCTGCCTTTCGGCTCCCCGCCGCCCGGCTGAGCGCCGCCCGCTGCGGCGTGGCGCTGTACGGGCTCTCGCCGTTCGGCACCGATCCGTCGGCGGACGGCCTCGCGCCGGTGCTGTCGTGGCGGAGCGAGCTCGCCCAGGTCAAGCGGCTCGAGGCGGGGCAGAGCACGGGTTACGGGCGCCGCTTCGTCGCCGTGGCGGAGACCTGGATCGGCCTCGTGCCTGTCGGATACGCGGACGGGTTTCGGCGCGATCTCACGGGTACGTCGGTGCTCGTCGACGGCGAGCGTCGATCCGTCGTGGGAACCGTGTCGATGGACTCGTTCGCGGTCGAGCTTCCCGGGCCGTTGCCGGTGGGGACGCCCGTCACGATCATCGGCGACGGGCTACTCGCGGAGGAGCATGCGCGCGTCGCCCGCACGATCAACTACGAGATCACGTGTGGGGTGCGCACGGATCCCGACCGCGCGGAGCGGGTCGTCGACGACCGATGACCGACGCGACCGATCTCGTCGCGCTCATCGCCGACACGCTCGAGGTCGACGAAGCCTGGCTCGTCGGCGGCGTGCTGCGCGACGAATTCGCCGGCAGGCCCGTCCTCGACGTCGACGTGGCGTGCGATGACCCCGGGGCAACTGCGCGTGCGTTCGCGGTGGTGGGAGCGGGGGCGCCGTTTCCGCTGTCCACGCGCCACGGCGCCTGGCGTGTCGTCGTCGCCGACGGCCGC
Source organism: uncultured Actinomycetes bacterium (assembly GCA_963724675.1). Lineage (GTDB taxonomy): Bacteria > Actinomycetota > Thermoleophilia > Gaiellales > Gaiellaceae > PALSA-612. Next base: position 395,317 of record CAVRVP010000006.1, read on the forward strand.
ACAGTCGACTTCACGCCTCTCGGCGGGAGCATCGAAGCGAACCTCGGGCTGCGGGACTTCACGATCAACGCCATGGCCCGACGGGTCGGGCAGCGACGACATCGTCGATCCCTTCGATGGTCGCGCGGACTTCGCGGCGCGCACGATCCGCGCCGTGTCGCCGGGCATCTTCGTCGCCGATCCCGTCCGCCTGCTTCGCCTCGTCCGACTCGAGGACGAGCTCGCCTTCCACGCCGACCCGGAGACCGAGCGGCTCGCCCGCGAGCACGCCCATCTCGTCGAGACTCCTGCAGGCGAGCGCGTGCTCGACGAGCTCGAGCTCCTTTCGGTCAACGGCTTCCTCCGGCTCGACGAGCTGGGCCTGCTGGCGGCAGCTCGGCGGGTCGTCGGCGCTGGCCGGCCGGGCGGACCTCGTGGACTCGGCGGACTTTCGGATCGTCGTCTTCCTAGGAGAGGCGGTGCTTCGACTCCCGGTGTCCCGCCGTCTCGCCCGTTACGCGCGCACGCTTCTCGCCGCCGAGGCTCCGACCGACGACTCGGCCCGCGCCATCCACCGCTTCCGCCGTACGACCGAGCCATGGGCGGTCGACGCGGCCGCCTTCGTGGGGGCCTTCGATCTTGCGCCGGCGATAGCCGAGGCGCGCTCCCGCGAGCCGGCGCAGCCTCTCCTCCGGGGCGACGAGCTGGGGCTTCCTTCCGGGCCCCTGATCGGCGAGCTGCTCGCGGAGATCGCCGAGGAGCGCGCCGCAGGGGTAGTTTCCACCCGAGAGGAGGCTCTGGATCTTGTCCGACGCCGAACACGCTGACGCCGTTCGCTCCCGCTCGCGCGAGACCGCCGAGCGGATGGCCGACCTGGAGGAAAGCCGCCGCGATGAGCTGCGCGAGCTGGCGCGTAGCTTCCTCGAGCCGACGGGAGACGAGCGGGTCCTCGACGTTGGCGCGGGAACGGGTGGCTTCGCCCTCGCGGTTGCGCCGCTCGTGCGCGAGGTGGTCGCGGTCGATGCCGCCCCCGAGGTGGTTGCCGTCGGCCGTGAGCAGGCGAAGGGCTTCCCGAACGTCACATTCCTCGAAGGTGATGCGGAGAGGCTCGACCTCGAGGACGGTACGTTCGACATCGCGGCCGCGGTTCGCACGCTCCACCACGTCGCACGTCCCGAGCTCGTCGTCTCCGAGCTCGTGCGGGTCACCGCGTATCGCGGCTACTGTGCTCATCGTCGACCAGATCGCGCCGACCGATCCGCTCGTCGGCTTCGAGCTCGACCGCTTCGAGCGCGTGCGCGACCCGTCGCACACGCGCCTTCTCCCCGACGTCGACATCCGGTCGCTCCTCGACGCCAACGGCCTCGTGCTGAAACGGACGGAGCAGCACATGGAGGGTCGCGACGTGGAGCAGTATCTCGACCTCGTCGGCTGCGTGGGCGACGCTCGGCAGCAGGCGCTCGCGGTCGCGCCGCGCGGATACGCGGCGACGATCGGCTGGTATCTCGCCACCCGCCAGCACCTCAGCGACTAGTGGGAGGGTCTGGCGAAGCAGAGACTGTGCCGCCCGAACGCACCGGAGTAACGCGCAGCGGCGTCCTCGGTCGGCCACGTACTTGAGTCAGTACGTGGCCTCCCTGCGTCCTTGCAGCGCGTCACCCGGAGCGCCCGGGCGACGAGCGCCGTTCCGCCAGACCCTCCTGGCGGCGCCGCAGGCGAGCGCTTAGGGTTACGCGTCGTGCCGGCAGCCGTCAGCACTCGCCTCGCAGAGCTCGCCGTCGCGCTCGGCGCGAACGTCCAGCCGGACCAGATCGTCACGGTCGGCGCCTATCTCGGCCAGGAGGAGATCGCGCGCGAGATCGCCGCCGCCGCGTATCGGCGCGGCGCACGGTTCGTCGACCTGACGTACGTGGATCCGTACGCGAAGCGGGCGCGGATCGCCCACGCCCGCGAGGACACGCTCGAGTTCGTGCCGAGCTGGTACGGCGAGCGGATGCTCGAGCTCGGGCGGCAACGCGCGGCGCGGATCTCCCTCGCCGGACCGGCGCCTATCGACGCGCTCGCAGGCCTCGACCCCGAGCGCGCCGGCCGCGACCAGCTGCCGTTCATCAAGGAGCTTCTGACCGTGATCAACGAGCGCCTCGTCAACTGGACGGTGATCCCGGCGCCGACGCGTGAGTGGGCAGAGCTCGTGTTCCCGCAGCTCGAGGCCGACGCGGCGTTCGATCGCCTGTGGGAGGAGATCGCGCATGCATGCCGCCTGGACGAGCCCGATCCCGTGGCCGCGTGGGCGGCTCGCGCCGACGAGCTCGAAGCGGTTGCGACACAGCTGACGGCGTACGCGCTCGACAGCCTGCACTTCGAGGGCCCCGGCACCGACCTTACGATCGGCCTGTTCCGCGATGCCCGCTGGCAGACCGCCCGCGAGGAGACGGTCGACGGCATCGAGCACATGGCGAACGTGCCGAGCGAGGAGGCGTATACGACGCCCGACCCGGAGCGGACCGAGGGGGTTGTCCGCTCGACGCGGCCGCTGGCGCTCGCCGACGGGCCGGTCGTCCGCGGCCTCGAGCTGCGCTTCGAGGGTGGGCGCGCCGTCGAGATCTCCGCCGACGAGGGCGGAGACGTCCTCCGGTCGCGCGCGGCGATCGACGAGGGGGCGGCGCGGCTCGGCGAGGTCGCTCTCGTCGACGGCCAGAGCCGGATCGGGCGGCTCGGGACGACCTTCTACGAGACGCTGCTCGACGAGAACGCCGTGAGCCACATCGCGCTCGGTGACGGCGACCCGAACATCGTCGGGCCTGAAGGCGGGTCGCGGCGGAACGAGAGCGCCATCCACATCGACTTCATGATCGGAGGCGACGACGTCAACGTGACGGGCCGAACCGTCACGGGCGACGAGGTGCCGATCCTCCGCGGCGGCGGCTGGGCCTTCTAGCGCAGGCTCACGCGGGCTTCTTGAGCGAACGCCCGACGCGCGCCACGATCCCGGGCGTGATCGCCTGCGCGAGCGTTGCCACGCGGTAGTAGTGGGGTACGTGGACCTCGCGCCGGTTGCGTTCGACGGAGAGGACGATCGCCTTCGCGATGTCGTCCGCACTGATCACCAACGGCATGAGCGCATCGGGCAGCACGTCTCGCTGGGGGAAGCCCTCGGTCTCGGCGAAACCGGGCAGGATCGTGTGCACCTTGACGCCGCGTGGCGCGAGCTCTGCCGTCACCGACCGCGAGAACGCGAGCTGTGCATGTTTCGACGCGGCGTAGAGGCCTGACGTGCCGGCGCCGGACACGGTTCCGGCCACCGATACGACGTTGACGACATGCGAGGGCCGCGCCGCCTCGAGCGCCGGCAGGAACGCACGCAGGCACCACACCGAGCCGAGGTAGTTCGTGCGCGTCACCTCCTCGATGCGCTCGGCCTCCGCGTCGAGGAAGCCCGTGCGACCGGGGATGCCCGCGTTGTTGACGAGGAGGCCGACCTTTGGATGGCGTTCGATCACAGCGCGTGCCGTCCGTTCGACGGCAGCTCGGTCTCCGACGTCGCAGACCTCGTGCTCGGCCCCGAGCGCGCCGGCGACCGCCTGCAAGCGGTCGGCTCCGCGCGCGAGGAGCACACACGTCCAGCCGCGTTGCATCAAGCGGCGCGCCGTGGCCTCGCCGATGCCGCTCGAGCCGCCGGTGACGACTGCGACGGGCAGCGCTAGCCCTTGCAGACCCGGACCGCTCGCACGGCGCGCGTCTCGCGCCCGGCGGTGTCCGAGACGACCGCTGTGAGCGTGTGCGCCCCGCGCTTCTCGCTCCCGGTACGCCAGATCGCCTTGAAGATGCCGGCCGAGTTCTTGCGCACGCGGGCGATCTGCTGCTTCCCGTCGAAGAACCCGACCGACGAGATCGGCGCCGACGAGCTCGCCGCCACGAGCAGCTCGGCGTTCCGCGCAACGCAGGCCTTGGCGCTCGGCGTCAGCCACGTCGCGACCGGCCGGTTGACGACGTCGACGCGCACGCCGAGGAATCGCGTGTTCGGCATCGCCTCGTCGCCCGGCGTGCTGACGTTCTTCGCCTCTTGGAAGTCGGAGGCGACGATGCGGAAGAACTCCGGGCCGGGCGACAGCGCCGTCGCGTCCTTCGGGATCGAGAAGACCGCGATACCGGTATCGCGGTCGTACGAGAGCGGCCCGATCTGGAGGTTCTTGTAGAGGAGGAGGAGTGAGAGCGGCTCGACGCCGGACTTCGCGTCCGTGACCCTATAGCGACGCTCGGTCGGCCGGCGGCGAGCTTCGTCGTCAGCAGGCGGACGACCGGTGGCGTCACGTCGTTCACCCAGGATCGGAGGACGTACCGCTGGTGGAGCGCCTTGCCGGTGAACGGGTCCCGGCCGGAATCGACGACGATGTAGTAGCGGCCCGGCGCCGGCAGCACAGCGGCGGTGGCGCCGACGTTGAAGATCGAGTCGACCATGTAGCCGTTGACGTTGACCGGAGTCCCGCCGTATCCCTGGACGTTGCCCTCGTCGAGCGATCCCAGCAGCCACGGCTGGATGGGGGCGTTCGCGTAGAGGAGGTCGCGGATCGGCGCGTTGAGGTCGAGCGCGGGCTCGACGACGACTGCACCGAAGTTCACGGTCTTGGCCGGGATGTCGATCGAGTAGACGCGCTCGGCCCCGTCGACGATGGCAGTGTTCTCGAGGCCGAACAGGCTGAGGACGCCGAACGGCTCGGATGGGAAGCGGTAGGCGCGCGCGCGGTTCTGGCCCTGTCTCGTGTCTCCGGTCTGCGTGCGCTGGAGCGGCGTGACCTGCGCGCCCGTCAGCGCGGGCCGGACGACGACGAACCCGTACGGGATGCGCCGCGTGACGCCGCCACGCTCGAGGACGACGAAGCCGTACTGGTCGCCGGGCGTCGCCGAGGCGCTGGCGTTGGCGGTGATCTCGACCGTCGTCTGACCACCAGGCGCCAGGGACACGGCGCCAGGGGTGGCGATCGAGACGCCGGACGTCGCCGACTGCGGCCTGACCGAGACCTGCCACGTGCCCGCGCCGCCGCCGGCATCCGACACCGCGACGACGATCGGGCGGCTCGCCGCACCGGCGGTGATGTTCACGTCGCCGAACGAGAGGGACTGCGGGTCGGTGAACACGAAGGGAGAGTCGGCGGCCTGGATGTTCGCGAGCCCTGCGCCCTGGATGACGATCGGCGCCTCCACCGAGCGGCTCGAGTCGGCCCACGCAGGCCCGGCGGTCGACATGAGCGCCGACTTCACCTGGCGCGGCGTCCAGGACGGGTGGCGCTGGAGGAGGAGGGCTGCCGCGCCGGCGATGTGCGGCGCCGAGAAGCTCGTGCCGTCGAGAACGGCGTAGATGTCTCCCGCGAACTCGAGCAGCGTCGACGAGATGATCTGGGCGCCGGGAGCGGACAGGTCGGGCTTGAGGCGATGGCCGAATGCCGTCAGCCCCGCGGAGGAGAAGCTCGTCGGGACACCGGGCCAACTGGTGGGGACCTCGACCGTGTCGCTCGTGATCCGGAACGATCCACGGCCGCCCGCGCCTGCCAGCGCCGCGCGGAGGCGCGCGCCGTCGAGGTCGGAGATTGCGCCGCCCGACACGGCAAGGCGAAGCGGAATGGCATCGGGGTCGCCGCCCCGGTCCTCGGCGATGACGATGCCGGTGGCTCCGCCTGTCGCCGCTCTCGCGCCCTTGACCTCGTACGAGCAGCCTCCCCTCGTGACGAGGGCGACGAGGCCTGCGAGTGCGCGCGTCGGCAAGGTGTTGTCGCAGAGCTGGCGACTGACCGGCCGACCGTCGGTGCCCGTGATCGTGCCGACGTCGACGATCGCCGTATTCGTGCTCGACCAGCTCGGCGGGAGCGTGCCGGGCGTGGGTACGAAGGGGAGAGGCCCGATCGAAGCGGGGCCTGTCAGCGTCGAGCGCGTTCGAGAAGACGTGGGCGTTGGAGGTGGCCGCCACGCTGATCGCGTCCGGTGCCGTGGACGGCGATCCGACGCTGCCGAGGCCGAAGTACTGGCGGTCGTTGCCTGCCGAGATCACCGGGACGACGCCGGCACGAACGGCGTTCGCGATCACCGGGATCATCGGATCGCCGTCGGGGTCGCTCTGAGCGCCGCCGCCGGAGAAGTTGATCACGTCCATGCCGTCGGTGACCGCGGACTCGAACGCGGCGATGATCTCGGGCGTGTTCGCGCTGCAGCAGCCGCCGAGCGGCGCGGGCAGGCTGAACACCCGGTAGTTGCCGAGCCACACGCGCGGCGCGACGCCGCTCAGGCCCGTGACGCGCGGGTGGCAGCCGCCGCCGCTCCGCACGCAGGTCGTCGGGATGCTGGCGGGCGCCGTCGTGTTCGCGACGCCGCCGATCACGCCGGCCACGAACGTCCCGTGGAAGGAGTTCGTCTCGTCGAGCGGCTGCCGCGACTCGGACGTCGACTCCTTGTCGGGGAAGAACGCGCGGGCGACGATCACCTTCGGCGTCGTGAAGCCGGGGACACCGCGTGGAAAGCCGGCGGGGAACGACATGCCCTCGCCGCTGAGGAACGGATGCCTCGGGTCGATGCCGTCGTCGACGACCGCGACCTTCACGCCGTCGCCGCCGGCACCCGTTGCGGCACGGAGCGCCGGGGCGTTGATGACGCTCGGACCGTCGTTCATCGAGAGCGTGTACGTCGAGCTGGCGTAGACGCGGTTGACGAAGCCGAGGCGCAGGAGCTCTGGGCAGCGCAGAGCCGGGGAGGTTGACGGAGAAACCGTCGAGGAGGATGCGATAGCGCCGCCCGACGTCTGCCGAAGGGATCGCCCTTCGCAGTGTCGCGATCGCCCGCGTCTGCGCCGCGTCGATGCGCGCGAGGTATGCGCGCGACGAGGCGCTCGAGACGCTCAGCTTGCGCCTGCCGGAGGTCGAGAAGAACGTTGCGCTCGGTCGTCGTCTGCGCCAGCGGCGGGAGCCCGAGGCTCACGATCACCGTCGTTCGCCCGGCGGCACGCGATGTCACGACCGGCCGGAGCGCGCTCGGTGCACCGTCGCGTGCGAGAAGCGCGTCGAGCTTCGCGGCGACCGTCGCCGGGCGGCTCGTCGCTGAGGCCGTACCGGCTACGACGAGGGTCGCAGCTGCGAGGCAGAGAGCGACGGAGCGGCGCACGAGGCTGCGCACGGTAGCGGATCGCCGCCGCTCCTCGCGGGCGACGTGACGAGGTGAGCGCTAGCCGATCTTGCCCGTGAACGGGCGTGTGAGCTTCTTGCCCTCGAAGACGATCGTGATCGTTCCGCGGATCGTCTTGCCCTTCGAGTTGGCGGGCAGCTGGAAGATGCACACCGCCTGCTTCGCGACGAACTTCTCCGACTTCGGCTGGAGCGCCTTCGTGCCCACCCTGGCAGCGCAGTCGACCTCGCCGTTGGCGATGGCGGCGCCGGTGTCGGAGCGGGTGGCGCTGAGGCGAACCGTGTACGCCTTGCCCGCCTTCGGCTTGGCCGGTGCGGTTGTCATCGACTTGAAGACGAGCTTCGCGGGCGCGAGCTTCACGTCGTAGACGAAGAGGCCCGCGCCTGGCGCCGGCGCTGTGTCGGCCTTCGCGTTCGTCCCGTCGATGTCGCCGGTCACGTCGTCGACGATGAGACCTGAGATGACGGCGACGGCAAAGCCGAGGCGCTTCGCGTTGCCGAGCTCGGCGGCCGAGATCTTGATCGTCACGCCGTCCTGCCACTGGAAGATGAGCGATGTCGCGGGCGGGTCACCGACCCTGCGTGTGAACGCGGTGCCGTCCCACTTGAAGAGCGCCACCTCGCCGACGAAGAGCTCGATCGCGTAATCCGCGCCAAGCGTGTCCGGGTCGCCCGTCGCCGGATTGTTGTCAGAGTCGACGAACATGTCGACGAGGATGTCGCGCGTCAGCTGCGGCCTGTTCGGAATGTTGACCTTGAACGTCAGCATCCCGGCGTCGTCGTTCGAGGCGACGATCGTCGTGATGTCCGGGGCAGCCGGGTCCTCGCCGGTCGAGTCCTGGTAGGTCGCCGTGTTCGCAGCGCCGCCCGGCACCGCCATGCACAGGGCAGCGACGATCAGGCCGAGCAGGACGGTCCCCCGGAGCGCGCGCATCGCCAATGAGGCTAGGGACCGCGGCGCCCGGCGTCAAGCGGGTTAGACTCGCGCCCGGATGGCAGGAGCGTTCGCAGGCAAGCAGGGACTCGTCCTCGGAGTCGCCAACAAGCGCTCGATCGCGTGGGCGATCGCGCGCCAACTGGCCGACGAGGGCGCGTCGCTTGCGTTCACCTTCCAGGGCGAGCGCATCGAGAGCACTGTCCGCGAGTTGGCGGAGAGCGTCTCGAGCCCGCTCGTGACGGAATGCGACGTGCGCTCGGACGAGGACGTGGCGCGCGTCTTCTCCGAGGTGTCCGACGCGTTCGGCGGCGGGCTCGACCTCCTCGTCCACTCGGTCGCGTTCGCCGCCGCCGAGGATCTCGAAGGGCGTTTCACCGACACGCCACGCGATCGTTTCTGGATGGCGGTCGACGTGAGCGCGTACTCGCTCGTCGCGTGCGCGCGCGCCGCCGAGCCGCTCATGGAAGCACGCGGCGGCGGCTCGATCGTGACGATGACGTACCTCGGCGGCGAGCGCGCCGTCCCGCACTACAACGTCATGGGCGTGGCCAAGGCGACCCTCGACGCCTCGGTGCGCTACCTCTCGTGGGACCTCGGGCAGAAGAACATCCGCGTGAACGCCATCTCCGCCGGGCCGATTCGAACCCTGGCCGCGCGCTCGATCACCGGCTTCACGACGATGGAGGAGATGTTCGAGCAGCGGGCGCCGCTCCACCGACCGATCGAAGCCGACGACTGCGGAACCGCCGCGGCCTACCTCCTGTCCGACGCTGCGAAGAACGTCACCGGCACGACGCTCTACGTCGATGCGGGGTACCACGCGATGGGGATGTAGCGGTGTCGGTCGAGCAGCGCATCGCGGAGCTTGGGCTCGAGCTGCCGGACGTCCCGACACCGGCGGCCAGCTACGTGAACGCCGTCCGCACGGGCAATCTCGTGTTCGTCTCGGGCACGGTGCCGGTGCCCGTCGACGGTGAGATCCCCACCGGCAAGGTGGGTGCAGACGTGTCCACCGAAGAGGCCGCCGTGCACGCGCGCTCCGTGGGACTCAACATCCTGGCCATCCTCAGACAGGAGCTCGGGGATCTGGACCGCGTCCACAAGGTCGTCAAGCTGCTCGGGATGGTCAACGCCGTGCCCGAGTTCCGCGAGCAGTCGAAGGTGATCAACGGCTGCTCCGATCTGTTCGTCTCCGTGTTCGGGGAAGGGCACGCGCGGTCGGCGGTGGGCGTCGGCAGCCTCCCGTTCGGGATCACCGTCGAGATCGAGGCGATCTTCGAGGTCGACTAGGGTTCTGCCCGTGAGGGCCGCCCTGATACGCGAGGTCGGCGCGATGCCCGACGTGGGCGACGTGGCCGAGCCGGACGGCGACGACGATCGAGGTGCTCGCGGCGCCCGATCAATCCGATCGACCTTGCGGTCTCGCGCGGCGTGCTCGCCACCGGTCACCCGGAGCTGCCCTACGTTCCCGGCTGCGAGGGCGTCGGTCGCACCTCGGACGGCAAGGTGGTCTGGATCTTCGGCGGCTCGCTCGGCCGAACGTCGAACGGCGCGATGGCAGAGCGCGCGGAGATCGGCGACGCCCACGCGATCGAGGTGCCCGACGGTGCCGATCCGGCGCTCGCCGGCGCCCTCGGGATCGCCGGGCTCGCAGGCTGGCTGCCGTTCGCATGGCGCGCACCGCTCACCGGCGGCGAGAACGTGCTCGTGCTGGGCGCAACCGGATCGGTCGGGCTCGTGGCCGTGCAGACCGCGAAGCTGCTCGGCGCTGCCCGCGTCGTCGCGGCCGGGCGGAGCGCCGCGGGTCTCGAGCGCGCGGCGGAGTACGGCGCCGACGCCACGCTCCGCATCGACGAGCCCGGAGATCTCGTGGCAGCGTTCAAGGACGCGTTCGGCGGCGAGGGCCCGAGCTACGTCTTCGACCCACTGTGGGGTGAGCCGGCCGCGGCCGCGACGCAGGCGGCTGTGCCTGGCGCGACCATCGTCAACCTCGGTCAGTCAGCGGGTGCGACGGCCGAGCTCGCGTCGGCGGCGGTGCGCTTCAAGAGCCTGTCCATCCTCGGCCACACGAACTTCGCCGTTCCTCCGGACGAGCTCGCGGAGCATTACCGGCGACTCGTCGGCCACGCGGTCGCCGGTGAGATCAGGCTCGACGTCGAGCGCGTGCCGCTCGACGCCGTTGCCGACGCCTGGCGCCGTCAGGCGGAAGGAGCGGGTACGAAGCTCGTCGTCGTGCCGTAGTGCCCTAGATCCAGGGCTTCGCCGTCATGTCGAAGACGATGAAGAGCAGCACGAGGACGTCGATCCGCGTGACGAGGAGGATGTTCTTGATCAGCTTCTGCGCCTCCGCGTCGTCTGGGCCACGCTCCTCGATTGCCTTCGCGAGCTTGGCGGCCGTCGGCCGGATGTAGAAGAAGCCGACGAGGAACGTCAGCGCCCAGCCCGACGAGCGCGATCTGGACGAACGTCATGTCCCAGTCCCACGGGCTCTGGTCGTTCGTCATCAGCCCGATCCCGAACAGGAGGACGAGGAGGGAGGCGGGTGTGTAGAGCCGCTCCCCGATCTTCCCCGCCTGGTGCGCGAACTGCGCGAGCCTGATCGGATCGTTCATCCGCAGCGGTCATGACCGCGAGGAGCGTGAGCGTCGCACCGCCGCCGACCCAGAGCACTGCGACGATCACGTGCCCGGCCTTGAACCAGTCGTACCACGTCATCGCGAGCATGGGGGCGATCCTACGATCAACTCAGCGCGTATGCAACCACCCGGAGACCGGGATCGGCGCGGACGGTGACGATGTGCCACCCTTCGGCGCCGAGAAGCACGCGCGCCTCGCCGAGGCGAGAGAAGCGCCTCGGGAAGCCGGCCCTTCCGTCGACGCCGATGCGCACGACGCCCGGTGCAGATGGCTTGAGGAAGAGCCTCAGATCGGCGCCGCCGGTGTTGTAGACCCACAGCGACGCTCGCGGGCTCGTCGTCGCCCGGCCGTTCCCGTCGTTCGGCCCCCAGCCGTCGCAGAAGACGGCCACGTCGCGCGGAGGCTCCGCGGCCGGCGGCGCGGCGGCGGCGTCGCCCTCGCCGTGGCGGAGGATGGTGACGGCCCCGTCGGTCGCGACAGGTCGCCAGCCGTGGTCGACGAGCGCGTTCCACGCGAACGAGGCAGCGTCCGGCGCTTCCGGGTTGTCGCGAAAGAGACCGGCATGGAAGGCGACCTGTTCGACGCCGAGGCGGTCGAGGGTAGCCTCGGCGCCGTTCGCCCAGTCGCCGCAGTTGATCGGCAGGAGCTCCTTCGCCACGTCGTCGGCGATCTTCGGGGCGAGGGTCGAGTAGCCCTGCGGTCGTTCCAGCGGCGCCTGCGTCGAGTAGTAGAGGTACGTGCCGCCGTAGTGGATCCCCGGGCGAAACACGGGCACCTCGAGCAGGCGTCCGGGCGACCCGTCTCGCAGCGCCGCGTACGCGGCGTTCCCCTCGTCCGCCGCGGTCGGCTCGAACGTCGTCACGCGCAGATCGGCGAGGAAGACGACCACGGCGATGACCGTGACGACGAGCGCCTGGCGAGGGATCCGGAACGGCAGCTTGACCTTCGCGAGCTCCGACAAGGCGAACGCGACGAGAGCGGCGATGGCGAGGCATGCAATCGGCATCAGCCGCTCGGGCACGCGTGGGTAGCGAAGGGGATAGACGACGAAGCGAATCGCCTCGTACAACGGCGTGGTCGTCCCGAGAGCAAGGACGACGGGAATGATCGCCCCAGCCCCGAGCACCGCGGCAAGCCCGTATGTCTTCCGCCACACGAGCAGCGCGAGGCCGGCGATGGCGGCGAGTGGTGTCAGCCAGCCAAGGAAGACGAAGCTCTCGGGCCCGTGGCGCACCGTGCGCCCGACGAAGTCGAGCCACTCGGCTGAGAAGCGATCGACCTGTCGGAGCGAGCGTCCACCTTCTCCGATCGAGCCGTCGATGACGAAGATCCAGAGGAGCACGCCGGCCGCCACCGCGAGCGCAGTGCCCGTCACGGCCGCGGCGAGCGGCCAGACCTCGCGCGTGCGCACGAACGCGTAGGCGAGGTAGAACGGCACGGCGCCGAGCGCGAAGTGCATCTGTCCCGACACCGCGATCGAGGCGATTGCGGCGACCGACGGCACGAGCCACCAGCGCGAGCCGCGCCGGCCGCGCTCGAACGTCCAGAGCGCGAGCGGCAGGAGCACGGAGATCGGGCCGAGCAGGTGCTCGGTCGTCTGCTGGAGACGGTAGGGCGCGACCTCGAAGACGAGCCCGCCGACGATCGCCGGGCCGACGCCGACGTCGAGCTCGCGGAGCCACAGGAACGCGACGAGCCCGGCAGCGACGAGCGTCAGCAGCACGAAGACGTTCCAGCCGACGACGATTCCCAGCACCCGCCAGAGCGGCCAGAACACGGGACCGAAGGGCCACGCGGCGGGGTTCAGCTCAGGCCCTGCCTCCGGGCGGAACGAAAACGGGTCGCGCCACGGCGCGCGTGCCTGTTCGAGCTCGTGCCCGGGCAGCCACAGGCGATATGCGGTCTGGAGGTGGTCGCCGGCAGCCGCCTCGCCGTGCGCGGGCGCGCCTCCCGCGAGGAAGTCCGTGTGTGCATGGCGGATGGCCGGTGTCGCAGCGAGCACCGCCGCGCCGACGAAGAGGCACGCAGCGATTGCGGCGACGGCCCATCGGCTCGATCGCACGCTACGGCTCGCGCAGCTTGACGACGATGACGTGGTCGTACGTGCGAACGACGAAGCGCTCGCCGTCTGCCTTCGTGATCCGCTCCGGGCCGCTTGGTAGCGCGAGTCGCTCGACCACGCGCCCCGTGCGCCGGTCGAGGAGGTAGAGCCAGTCGTCCTCGGCCGTGAAGCCGTAGCCGGTCACGAGGTACCGGGGCGTGACCGCGAACGTCCCGGCGTTTGCGACGAGCGCCTTGCTCCGCCAGAGCCGCCGCCCCGTCTTCGGGTCGATCGCCGTCACGTACGCGTTCTGGCCATACGACGACCTCGCATACGTGAGATGGCCGTTCTGGACGTAGAGGACGCCGCCCGCCTCGTTCGCCCACATGATCTCCTCGTAGACGAACTCGCGCTCGCCCGCGCGGATGTGCGGCGGCCAGACGTAGTTCTTGAAGTCGAAGGCGTAGCCTTCGCCGACGCCGACGAGAATGCGTGCAGACGCGCCGTCTTTGCCGTACAACGCAAAGCCAGGTCCACCGGGACAGAACTCCCGCTGAAGGGGAAGCCCGCGAACGGATGCTGTCGCGGGTGAGCTCGCACGACGGGGCGGCGCCGCCGAGGCCGGGTGAGATCGGCTTCGACGAGACGATCAGCAGGTGGCGTCGGCGCGGGAGCGGTCTGGACAGGCCCTGGGAATGGCGGCCGCGGCAACGTCGTCACGCCGATCGCGCTTGCTGCGATGCCGACGAGGAGCAGCGGCCTTCACGGCGCCACCGCTGCGGTCGCCGCCTCGGTCTGCTCCGCGATCTCGCGCACGACCTCGACGATGTCACGGTTCGCGTTGTAGATCCGCAACTGGTGCGCCGCGCTCGGCCCGCGGCCGAGGATCTCGCGAATTCCCTCGAGCTCGCGCTCGCAGCCAAGCTCACGCGCGTGAGGCTCGGCGTCCCGGAGCGCACGGCGGACGAGCTGGCTGACCGGAACGCGGTTCCGCCGGCCGGTGGCGAGGTCCATGAGCGGTGCGTCGAGGCCGTGGCGCGCGGCGAGCCACTTGTTCTCGCTCGTGAGGATGCGGTGGTACGAGTGGATCTCCTCGCCACGCTCGAACCGCTCGCAGTAGAGCTTCACGAGCGACTGGCAGAAGGCCGCGATCGCGATCGCGTCCTCGATCCTCGTCACGGCGTCGCAGATTCGGACTTCGATCGTCCCGAGGCGCGGGTGTGGCCGGATGTCCCACCAGATCTGCGTGTAGTCGGGGATGCAACCCGACCGCTCGAGCTGCGCGACCACCTGCGCGTAGTCGGCGTAGTCGCGGAAGCGCGGCGGCGGCCCGGAGCGGGGGAAGGCGGCGAAGACGAGCTGCCGCGTAGACGCGAGGCCCGTCGGCTCGCCGCGCCAGAACGGCGAGCTGGCGGAGAGGGCCAGCAGCTGAGGCAGGTGCGTGAGCAGGCCGTTCACGACGCCGATCGCCTTCTCGGGTTCGTCGATCGCGACGTGGATGTGCATGCCGAAGATGAGCTCGCGTCGCGCGACGTACTGGAGCTGATCGACGAGCGCGCGGTAGCGGTCGCGCGCCGTGATCCGTTGGCGCTCGAAGAGGCTGAACGGGTGCGTCCCGGCCGAGCCGACGCGCAGGCCCGGTCTCGCCCGCGACTGCGGTCACGGCGCTCCGCAGCCGTCGCAGCTCCGTCTCGACCTCGGCGATGTTCGCGCAGACGGGCGTCGCGATCTCGAGCACCGACTGCATCAGCTCGGGATGGAGCTCGTCTGCGAGGTCGGAGCCCTCCACCGCCGCGAGCACGGTGTCGATGTGCTGGACGAGGTCGAGCGAGGTCGCGTCCAGGAGCATGTACTCCTCTTCGACGCCGAGCGTGTACGGGTCGCCTCCGCCGAAGCGATGGTCGAGGACGCTCGACTCGAAGGGCGGTTCAGTCGACGACGGCATCGAGGTCGATCTCCAGGTGCCAGCGGGGGTCGACGAGCGCCGCGATGACGACCGTCGTGTTGACGGGCCGGATGTCCTTGAAGATCTCGCCGTGCGCGCGGCCCACCTCGTCGAAGTCGGCCTGCGGCGTGATGTAGACGCGCGTGCGGACGACGTGCTCGAAGCCCGCGCCTGCCTCGGCGAGCGCTGCGCCGATGATCTCGAAGCAGCGCATCGCCTGGCCGTACGAATCGGGCGGCGGATCGGCGCCGTCCGGCATCTGCGGTGCCGTCCCGGCCACGTAGATCTGATTACCGACCCGCACCGCACGGCAGTACCCGAAGATCGGCTCGTAGGCACCTCCTGACGTGACGCGCTGGCGTTCCATGGACCGTAGTATCGCCGCGTGGACGCGCTCCGCGCCATCGACGGCTGGCCGGCCGAGAACGTCGCCGTCGCGGTCGTCGGAGCGGGCATCGAGCCGGCGGAGCGCGGCGACGGGTCGCGCACCTTTCGCTGGGCCTCGATCACGAAGCTCTTCACCACGTACGCCTGCCTCGTTGCCGCCGAGGAAGGGGCGCTCGATCTCGACGAGCCGGTGGGGCCACCCGGGTCGACGGTGCGCCATCTGCTCGCGCACGCGTCGGGGCTCCCGTTCCACGACGGCATGCCGGTGGGGCGTGTCGGCGCACGGCGCGTCTACTCGAACCCGGGCATCGAGCTGGCCGCCGCGACGCTCGCCGAGCACGCAGGAATGCCGTTCGCCGACTATCTGCGCGAGGCGGTTCTCGAGCCGCTCGGCCTCGCTGCGGAGCTGCGCGGCTCGCCGGCGGCCGACATGTCGGGCTCGCTCGACGACCTGATCGCCTTCGCCCAGGAGCTCCTCGCGCCGCGCCTGATCGCGCCGGAGACGCTGGCCGAGGCGACGTCCGTCCAGTTCCCGGGGCTCGCCGGCGTCCTGCCGGACATCGGTCGCTTCGACCCGTTGGACTGGGGGCTCGGGTTCGAGCTGAAGGACGGAAAGAGCCCACACTGGTCCGGCGCGCGGACTTCGGCAAGGACGTTCGGCCACTTCGGCGGCTCGGGCACGTTCCTCTGGGTCGACCCCGAGCTCGCCCTCGCGCTTGTCTGTCTCACGGATCTCGAGTTCGGCCCGTGGGCGATGGACGCGTGGCCGGCGCTGTCCGACGCCGTGATCGAGGAGCTGTCGGCTTAAGCAGGTTCGTCGTCGGCGAGGAGCGGCCGGATGAACTCGTCGAACACGGCCTTGTCGCAGCTCGCCACGACGCAGGGGGTCATGGCGCGAACGGACGCCGTGCGCGGCACGCCCATCGCCAGGGACACCTCACCGAAGTACGCACCGGGATGGAGGACCCCCGCCGCCCCGTGACCGCCGAACTTGCTCGCGGCGAGCACGCCGGAGAGGACGATGTAGAAGCGGTCGCCGACCTCGCCCTCGATCACGGGCGCGGCGCCCGCGGCGATCTCCTCGCGCGTCATCCGCTTCGCGAGCTCAGCGAGACGGTCGCCGGGTAGGTCGGTGAGGAGCGGGCAGCGCGTCAGCTCCGTCACTGTCGCTGGGACATGTCGAGGACTCACGGCCCTATTCTTGCGCCCATGGGCCGTCTTGTCGGATGGAAGCACTGTCCGCGCTGTGCGGCTGACCTCGAGATCGACCCGCGGCGTGCCACCTGCGCCGCCTGTGGCTTCGTCGCGTACGCCCATTCCGACCCCACCGCGTGCGCCCTCGTGTTCGACGACGAGGGGCGCGTTCTCCTCGCACGGAGGGCGCGCGATCCCGATCGGGGAAAGTGGGACGTACCGGGCGGCTTCGTCGAGGAGGGCGAGGATCCGCTCGCCGCTCTCCGGCGAGAGCTGCTCGAGGAGACCTCGCTCACCGTGGAGCCGATCGCTTTCACCGGCGCGTTCGTCGACAGCTACGGCGACGCTGACGACGCCCCGACGACGCTCAACCTCTACTGGACCGCTCGCATCGTCTCGGGTGAGCCTCGCCCCGCAGACGACGTCGCGGAGCTCGCGTGGTTCGCGCTCGACGCGCTGCCGCCCGACGACGAGCTCGCGTTCCGGAACGTTGGCGAGGCGCTACGCTCGCGGGCGTGGGAGGCATGACCCGACCGGCGATCGTCGTCGTGGCGTTAACCGCTCTGGTCGCGGCCACGACCGCAGGTGCCACTATCTGGGTTGGCGCCGACGCGACGAAGCCGACCCTGCGGGTTGACGCAAAGGGAACTGCCGAGGTGACCTTCGCGAGTCACGGCAAGGCCGACGTCGTGATCGTCCCCGCCCGCGGCCAGCTGTACCACGGGGGTTCGCTCAGCGGCCCCGACGTGTCGAAGAAGGCGCGCGTCGCCGGCCTCCCGAACGCCGTCGTCGTCAAGCGCACGCCCGACGGAAAGTTGTGGGCGCTCCAACGTTTCCAGACGAAGCCGGGCGCGCCGATCGACCTTCACCTCGCCCGCTGGAGCGGCGAGCCTACGAAGCTCGTCCTCGCGGTCGAAGACGGGCGCCTCGTCGGACGCGCCACGTACCACGGCCGCGGCGTCAGCGGGACGAGCTACACGCTCGAAGGGAAGCGGCCACGCATCTACGTCTACCTCGATTGCTCCGCAGGTGCGACCTGGCGCCGGATGATCGGTGTCGCGCCAAAGGCCGACGGGACGTTCGTGGCCTCCATCAAGCCCACGTGTCAGACAGCGACCCGCTTTCGCGCTTCGCTGCTCGGGCCGAACATCGGCACCACGTTCGCACCGGACGCCGAGGCGATCGCCTCGGCGCCGTAGAGATCAGGCCGCGGCCACCTGGTCGAGACCGAGCTCGCGCTCGATGACGCCCTTGGGGTGCGCGCCGGAGACTGCTGCCGCCGGGGCACCGTCGCGGAACAGGATGAGCGTTGGGATCGACATGACGCCGTAGCGCAGGGCGAGCTCCTGCTCCTCGTCGATGTTCACCTTCACGAGCTCGAGCTCGCCGGGCCGCTCGTCGGCGATCCGCTCGAGGACGGGCGCCACCGCGTGGCACGGGCCACACCATTCCGCCCAGAAGTCGACGAGAACGGGTGTCTCGTTGGCGAGCACATCCTGCTCGAAGGTCGCTTCCGTGACTGCTTTCATCGTCTCTCTTTCTCTTCGTGCGGCTCTCGTGCTGGACCGATGAATATCGGCTCGACAGCTTAAACGGCTGGGCGGCGGTTTCTCTTCCCGCCTCTACAATCGCCCGATGCCACGCGCGTTCGCGCCGCTTCCGCCTGTCCCGGACCATCCCGCGCTCGAGCGCGACGTGCTCGCGCGCTGGGAGGCCGACAAGACGTTCGAGCGGTTGCGCGAGCTGAACAGCGACGGCCCGCGGTTCAGCTTCATCGACGGCCCGATCACGGCGAACAATCCGATGGGCGTCCACCACGCGTGGGGACGCGCGCTGAAGGACGTCTTCCAGCGCTACAAGGCGCTCCGAGGCTTCCACCAGCGGTACCAGAACGGCTTCGACTGCCAGGGGCTGTGGGTCGAGGTCGAGGTGGAGAAGTCGCTCGGGCTCAACTCGAAGCGCGAGATCGAGGAGTACGGGCTCGCGGAGTTCGCAGCCCGCTGCCGCGAGCGGGTCGCCGAGTTCGCAGAGGTGATCACCGACCAGGACCGGCGACTCGGTCGCTGGATGGACTGGGACAACGACTACTACACGTTCTCGGACACGAACATCGAGTACATCTGGCGCTTCCTCCGAGCCGTCCACGAGCGCGGGTGGCTCTACCGCGGCCACCGGTCGACGCAGTGGTGTCCTCGCTGCGGCACGTCGCTCTCGCAGCACGAGCAGGCGGGGGAGGAGAACTACAAGGAGCTCGATCACCCGTCGCTCTTCGTCCGCTTCCCGCTGAAGGATCGCGACGGCGAGGCGCTCGTCGTCTGGACGACGACGCCGTGGACGCTGCCGGCGAACGTGGCCGCCGCGGTCAAGCCCGATGCGGAGTACGGGCTTCGCGACGGCGGGTGGACGCTCGCCGCCACAGGCGAGGAGTACGACCACGTGGCAACGGGCGAGCGAGCTCGTCGGGCTCGAGTACCACGGGCCGTTCGACGACCTTCCGGCACAGGCGGGTGTCACACACCGTGTCATCCCGTGGGACGACGTCTCGCTGCACGAGGGCACGGGGATCGTCCACATCGCACCCGGTGCGGGAACCGACGACTTCGAGCTCTCGCGCGTGCACGACCTCCCGGTGATCTCGCCGATCGACGAGTCGGGCCGGATGCTGCCCGGCTTCGGCGCGCTCGAAGGGCTCTCGACCGAGGAGGTCGAGGACGTCGTCATCGACGAGCTCCGCGAGCGTGAGCTCTTGCTCGAGGCGGGCAGGATCACGCACCGCTACCCGATCTGCTGGCGCTGCAAGACGCCGCTCGTCTTCCGCGTCGTGGACGACTGGTTCATCTCCGCCGACGAGATCCGGCAGCCCCTGCTCGACGCGAACGCGACGGTCGAGTGGACGCCGTCCTTCTACTCGAAGCGCATGGACGACTGGCTCCGGAACATGGGCGACTGGAACATCTCGCGGAAGCGCTACTTCGGGCTGCCGCTCCCGATCTACCCCTGCGGCTGCGGGCACGTGACCGTGATCGGCTCGCGCGCCGAGCTCGAGGGACGTGCGCTGCGCGGTCTGGACGGGCTGCGGGAGCTGCACCGGCCGTGGATCGACGACGTCGTGATCGCGTGCGAAGCCTGCGGCGAGGAAGTGACCCGCGTGCCCGAGGTGGGTGACGCGTGGCTCGACGCCGGCATCGTGCCGCTCTCGACGCTCGGCTGGGACAACGAGGCGGGTGTCGTCCCGGGCGGGTACGGCACCGGTGCCGCGGAAGGGCTGACAACAGCCGACCTGCCCGACCATGCCTACTGGGAGGAGTGGTTCCCTGCCCACTGGATCTCGGAGAGCCGCGAGCAGATCCGCTTCTGGTTCTACTCGATGTCCTTCATGTCGGTGACGCTCATCGGCCGTTCGCCCGTACGAGCGCGTGCTCGCGTACGAGCGTGTGCGCGACGAGACCGGACGCGAGATGCACAAGTCCACCGGGAACGCGATCGAGGCCAGCGAGGCGTTCGAGCGGATGGGCGCCGACGTCGTGCGCTGGATGTTCTGCGAGCACGTGCCGAGCCAGAACATCAACTTCGGCTACGGCCCGGCGCACGAGATCAAGCGCCGCCTCCTGACGCTCTGGAACTCGGTGAAGTTCTACGTCGACTACGCGAACGTGGCGTCCGAGGACGCCGCAGGCGACCTGGCCCCTCTCGACCGCTGGCTTCTGTCGCGCGTCGAGCAGCTCGTCGCCGAAGCGACCGACGCGTACGAGCGCTACTGGACGCCGGACGTGACGCGGGCGTTCGAGGCGTTCGTCGACGACCTCTCGAACTGGTACATCCGGCGCTCGCGCCGCCGGTTCTGGAATGGCGAGGCAGCCGCGCTCGAGACGCTGAGGTCGGCGCTCCTGCGGTCGCTCGTCGTGATCGCGCCTGTGATGCCGTTCCTCGCCGAGCACCTGTGGGGAGTGCTGCGATCGGATGATCAACCCGACTCGATCTTCCTCGTCCGCTGGGAGGACGCCGGGGAGCGGGACGAGCAGCTGCTCGCCGAGATGGCCGCCGTGCGCAGTGTCGTCGAGCTCGGCCACCAGGCGCGCGGGGAGGCGGGGATCAAGCTCCGCCAGCCGCTTCGGCGCGCGTTCGTCCGCGGCGCGGACGCGGCGAGCGCCCTCGTCGGCGAGATCGCCGACGAGCTGAACGTCAAAGAAGTCGTGTTCGGCGAAGGTCCGGTCGTCCAGGCCGTTCTCAAGCCGAACCTCCGGCTGCTCGGCCCACGACTCGGCGCGCGACTGCCCGCCATCAAGGATGCGCTCGAGCGCGGCGAGTACGAGGACCTGCCGGGCGGAGGCGTTCGGGTCGCGGGCGAGGAGCTCTCAGCGGGCGAGGTGCTTCGCGGAGACCATGCCGCGGTCGACGGGTTCGCCCTCGCCCAGTCCGATGACGTCACCGTCGCGATCGACACGGCGCTCGATGACGAGCTCCTCCGCGAAGGCCGCGTGCGCGAGCTCGTGCACCGGGTGAACGCGATGCGTCGCGAAGCAGGGCTCGACCTGACCGACCGCATCGTCCTCACGCTGGGCCCGACGGAGGCAGAGCTCTCGGATCACGCGGACTGGATCAAGGCCGAGACGCTCGCCGTCGAGCTCGTCAGCGGCGACGCGCTCGCCGTCGAGCGCGTCTAGAAAGGGCAAAGCCCGCCGCTCCGGGGGGTCGCTCGCGGCGGGCTCACCCTGACTGCTCACCGCGGCCTGAACGTTCACCGCCGCGGCTTGCATCGCCCAGTCGGGCGACCCTACAACGGTCGTCTGGGAAAGTAAAGAGCGCGGCTGTGGCGCGTCTAGCGCGCCGTCTGGGCGAGGAAGATCGCGACGAGAACGATCGCTCCGCCGAGCAGTTGCTGCGCGGCCAGCGCCTCGCCGAGCCAGAGGTATGCGACGAGCGCGCCGAGCACCGGCTCGAGCATCGCCACCATGCCGACGGTCGTCGCCGGCAGGTGCTGGAGCGAGCCGACCATGAGGATGAACGGGACGATCGTGCCGACGAGGACGATGCCGAGGACGAGCATCCACGCGGGCAGCTGTGAGTCCGCGAGGTTCCCGAGCAGCGAGATCTGCGCCGACATGTCTTCCCACGGGAAGCTCCACCAGGGTTGGACGACCGCCCAGAAGAGCGTCGCGAAGAGAAAGCCGTAGACGAGGAGCGAGATAGGGTCGCGGCGGCCGACGGCGTGTTCCGCCAGCAGCAGGTAGGCGGCGAACGTGCAGGCCGACACGAAGGACAGCACCACGCCGAGCGAGTTGAGCGGGACACCGCCCCACACGTCGACCATCACGGACATCCCGACGAGCGCGAGCCCGAGCGCGGCCCACACGCGACGGCGCACGCGCTCGTGGAACACGAACCGTGCCCACAGTGCGACGAGGAGTGGTGCGGTGTACTGGATGAGGAGTGAGATCCCGATCTCGAGGTGCTTGATCGCGGCGAAGTAGAAGAGCTGGACGAACGCGACTCCACAGACGCCGAAGATCGCGAGGAACGCGAGCTCGCGTCGGCCGACACGGAGCTTCGAGGGTGCCGTCAGCAAGACGATGATCGTCAGGCCGACGAGTGCGCCGAGGCAGCGAGCCTGGGTGAGCCGGAACGGCGTGACGCCCGATTCGAGCACGACCTTCGCGACCGTGCCGTTGACGGCGAACAGCGCTGCCGCCGCCAGCACCATGACGTACCCGACCGCCGGCCCGCGTGCCGCGCGACGCTCTCGGCGGGGAGATACGGCGCGTCGACCATCCGCGCGACCCTAGCGACCGCCTCGACGCCGTACTGAGCGTCGGACGGCGCGCCGGTAGCGCGCCTCTGGGAGCGGCCGGATTCGAACCGGCGATCGCCTCTCCGGTGATGCGCGAGTCGCGTCTGCGCCGGGGCGACGGGATCGCCGCGCCGTTCGAGCGTCGCACGCCTCTGCCGCCAGCGTGCACGCATGACGGCTCGGCACGCCGGCTGCCCGTGCCGCTGCGCGCTCGTCGTCGGGACGTCGCCTGACGAGCGTGCACGGTCGCCTCGTCGTCCCGGGACGGCAGCTAGGCCGGTGTTCGGAAGCTCACGCCCGGCCCGATCCGCGGATGGTCTCGACGTCGGCGGCGATTCCGTCGATCGAGGCGCCAGGCGTTCAACTGCCGTCGCGCGACCGGTCGTCGTCGTGGTCGAGCCGTAGGCGGCGATCGACGGAACCCGATCGAGAACCCGTCGTCGAAGGCGGGCGCGTACCACGACGCGCCGGAGACGTCCGCGGCGACGCAACGGCATGGCCGTCGCGCGGCGTCTCGTCGAGCCTCGCTGCCGGCTGGGCTGGGGCGGTCGTGGAGCGCTCTGAGGCGAGGACTATCGGGGTCCGTGTGCAGCGTGATCCGGGGAACGCTGGCAGCCGCCGCGACGCCACTCCGTGACGGCGGCGCAACGCTCGACGAGGACGGCTTCGCCGCCGTGGTCGACTTCCTCGCCGGAGCCGGGCTCGACGGGCTCCTCGCGCTCGGGACGACGGGCGAGGGGATCCTCCTCGCCTCGGACGAGCGACGCCGCGCTGCCGAGCTGTTCGTCGAGACGGCGGCCGGCAGGCTCGACGTCGCGGTCCATTGCGGCGCACAGACGACGGCCGACACCGTCGCGCTCTGCGAGCACGCTGCCGAGCTCGGCGTGGCGGCGGTGGCAGTGATCGCGCCGCCGACCTTCCCGCTCGACGACGCGGCGATCCTCGCCCATCTCGAAGCGGCCGCGGCGGCGTGCGCGCCGACGCCGTTCTACGTCTACGAGTTCGCCCGGACGAGCGGGTACGCCGTTCCGCCCGACGTCGTCCGTGCCCTTCGAGACCGCGCGCCGAACCTCGCCGGCTTGAAGGTGTCCGACACGCCGTGGGAGAGCTTCGAGCCGTATCTCATCGAAGGGCTCGACATCTTCGTCGGACCCGAGGCGCTCATCTCGCAGGGGATCGGCGCGGGCGCAGTCGGCGCCGTCTCTGCGCTGGCGACGGCGTTTCCGGAGCGTGTTGCGGCGTGCGTGAGGGAACCGACGACCGAGCACGCGGCGGGTCTCGCGACGCTGCGAAGCGAGATCGAGCGGTTTCCCCGCCACGCGGCGCTCAAGCACGTCCTTCGCCTGCGCGGCGTGGCGATCGAGCCCGACGTGAGGCGGCCACTGCGCGGGCTCACGCAGGACGAGGCAGCTGAGATCGAGAGGCTGCTCCCCGCCTGGCTCGAGCCTGTTGCCTGAATAGGCAACCATCGGACCACAAATTCGCCGAGCCGGTTGCGCTTTCGTCCACCCGACCGGCTGACCATCCGATTGCCCGTACGGCCGCCCGGTTGAGCTTCGTCCTACTCACGCCCCGTGCTCGGCGCAAGAGGGACACTAGGGCAAGACCGCTCCTCGGCGCAAGGGTCCGCGGAACGAAAGTTCACGCAATTTGCGAGAAGCGCTCGCGCGCTTGCTCGCGCGCCTCCTCCTCGCGGACGAAGCGCACCACGAAGTACGCGCAGAGGACGAAGAACAGCGTCGCCTGCTCCACGGACATCGTCACGCCCGCGATCTGCTGGTCCGCGAGGTCGGACAGTCCCCAGAGATCCGGCGCATCGACGTAGAACGCGTACGCGGGCCGGCTGAGGAGCGAGAGGACGATGCCGAGCGGGCTCGCGAACATGAACGCTGCGAAGAGGTAGACGGCCTTCGCGCCGGCCGAGAGCCGTCGAGGCGCGGCCTGGAAGACCGGCCACCAGAGGAGGACGCCGGCGACGAGATAGGAGAGGTGCTCGAGGGGAAGCAGCGCGACCTGGTGGCGGAGCGCCGCGTCGTACGCGGCCGGCAGGTGCCACACGGCGTAGGTGATGAGCCAGAGCGGGAGCGCCACCACCGGATGCGTCAGCCAGCGGACGACCGGGAGCGTGCCGATGCGCGCGCCGAGGCCGGCCGGGATGCCGAGCACGAGGAGCGCCGGTGCCCACTCGGCGAAGAGAACGTTCTGGAGGAGGTGTGCGCTGAGCAGGTGTGTCGTCGCGAGCCAGTGGAGCGGGGTGACGTACGCGGCGAGCAGGAGGGCAACGCCGCCCGCGAACGCCGCGAGCCGCCATCGCGGCACGGCCTCGTTCCGCACCCCGATCGCGTAGAGCGCGACGAGAGCCCCGATGACGAACACGCCGTCGGGATGCAGGTTCCACCGGAGCGCCTCCATGACGACTATCGTGGCAGTGAACGCGGGCGTGGTGAAGCGGTATCACTAGAGCCTTCCAAGCTCTCGTCACGGGTTCGATTCCCGTCGCCCGCTTTCGCACCTCGGCACGCCAGGCAGCTCTCAGGAGCGTCTTAGCTTGCTCTGCTTTGCTTGTGCGGCAGTGTTCTACCTCCGCTATCTCGGCAGCGAGCTCGTTCGACGGCGCGGTCGCACGATCCTCACCGTGCTCGGGCTCGCGGTCGGCGTCGGCCTCGTGATCGTCATTTCGGCCCTGACGCGCGGCCTCGACGCACGCGCAGGCGACCGCGCTCAACCCTTGACGAGCATCGGCACCGATCTCACGGTGACGCGCGAGGCGCGCAGGAGGTCGGATGGCCTGCGGGCCTGGTGGCGCGCAGGGCCCGGAGGCGGAGAGGTCGTCGACTCCAACCGCTCGGTGATCACGGATCTTGTCGAAGCTGGGCAAGCCGGGGGACGCGCTTCGTTCACGACTTCTTCCTGCCGGGGACGCAGCTGACCTTCCCGCAAGACCAGGCGACGGAAGATCGCGAAGCTCGACGGCGTCGGCTGCGGTCTCGTCCGGGCTGACGCTGCTCGCCACGCACCAGGAAGGCGTCGTGCCGAAGATCGTCGCCAAGGTGCAGACGGGCGGCGACACGATCGACGTATTCCGTCGCGATCGAAGCCGCCGAGTCAGGCCGAGCTCGCGAGCGGCACAGGCATGCATCGAGAAGGCGGGTGGAGACGACGCCGGGCCAGGGACAGCCAGGCGGTCTGGGAAGAGGCCGGGTGGCGGCGGAGGCGCGCCGGGGCGGTGGGTTCGGCGTCGGCGGCGGCGCCTTCCAGAAGTGCCTCCCCGATCGCTTCCAGCGGCTGCGCGCGACGATCACGACGCCGCGCGAGACGCTGCGCCAGGTCGGTCGACTCCGCCGCAGACGAACATCACGATCAACGCCGTACACGATCGCCGGCGTCGATCAGCGCCACCCGGCTCTCGCACTCGTCACGCCGACGCAGGTGCAGCCAGGGTCGGTACCTTCGCACCGACCGGTGGCCGCGAGGCGCTCGTCGCGACCGCCTACGCAGCGACCAACGACCTCGCAGGTCGGGTCGACGCTCGACCTGAACGGCACGCACTACCGCGTCGTCGGCCTCATCGAGCCGCCGCTCGGCGGCCAGAGCGCCGACGTCTACCTGCCGCTCGCGGAGCTGCAGAAGCTCGCGGGCTCGGGCCGGGTCAACGTCGCGCTCGTCCGCGCGGACGACAGCGCCTCCGTCGCTGACGTCGCGAAGGAGCATCGAAGATGCGTTCCCGAGCGCGACTGTCGCGAGCTCGCAGCAGGTCGCCGACACGATCAACGGGTCGCTTGTCGACGCGGCCGATCTGTCGAAGTCGCTCGGGCTGGTCCTCTCCGTCGTCGCCGCGTGCCGCTGCGTTCCTCCTTGCGGCTCTCTGACGTTGTCGTCGGTCGGCAAGCGCGTTCGTGAGCTGGGAACGCTGAAGGCGATTGGCTGGAGGCAAGCGGCTGGTCGTCCGCCAGGTCGTGGGCGAGTCGATCGCTCAGGGCGCTCTGGGCGGGCTGCTCGGGTCGCGCTCGGTGTTGCTGGCAGCGTTTGCCGTGAGCGCCTTTGGCCCTACGCTTACGGCGACGTCGACGAGTCGGCGGATCGCTGGTCGGCGTCGACCTGGCGCGCACCGCCAGCCGCCAGGTGTCGCTTTCCGCCCATTGTCGCCCGCCATTCTCGCCCTCGGTCTCGGCTACTCGCCCTGCTCGGAGGCGCGCTCGCCGGAGCGGCCGGCGCGTTCGCGCGCCGCGCGCCTTCGCCCGGCCGACGCGATGCGTCAGGTGGAGTGATGAACGGGCTCCCCTCTACGAGCTTCGCGGAGTGACGCGCTCGTTCCAGCGCGGTGATCAGACGATCCGTGCGGTGAACGCGGTCGACCTCGAGATCGAGCCGGGCGAGTTCGTTGCGCTCGAAGGACCGAGTGGCTCGGGCAAGACGACGTTGCTTCAGTTGCTCGGTGCACTCGACCGCCCGAGCCAAGGCAACGTCTTCTTCGAGGGTCGCGATCTCGCTGCCCTTCCGGATGGCGACCTCGCCGACCTGCGGTTGCGCGCGTTCGGCTTCGTCTTCCAGCAGTTCAACCTCATTCCGACCCTCACCGCCCTCGGGAACGTCGAGGCCGGGCTCGCCCCGGCTGGGCTCGACCGACGGCGATCTGCGCTCCCGCTCGCTCGCGCTGCTCGGGGAGGTCGGTTTGGAGGAGAGGGAAGCACATCTTCCCGGCCAGCTCTCCGGTGGGGAGCAACAGCGCGTATCCATTGCGCGGGCCCTCGTGACCGAGCCGCGCGTGATCCTCGCCGACGAGCCGACGGGCAACCTCGACTCGCGTACGGGCGCCGACGTCCTGACCCTCCTCTCGGAGCTTGCAGCCAGCCACGGGACAACCGTGGTGGTCGCCACCCACGATGCGGAGCTGGCCGCCAGAGGGAGTCGGCGGCTCGCTATGCGCGACGGGCGTCTTGTCTAGCTAGAGACGAGCTCGACGCGCTCGAGCGTCACCGCGTCGAGCGGCCGGTCGCGGCCGTCGCGATCGACGAGCGAGATCGCGTCGACGACGTCCATGCCCTCGGTGACGCGGCCGAAGACCGCGTGCTTGCCGTCGAGCCACGAGCACTCGTCGGCTGTGACGATGAAGAACTGGCTGCCGTTCGTGTTCGGGCCGGAGTTCGCCATCGCGAGCGCACCGCGCACGACGGGCAGCGCGAGCGCGCTGGTCTCGTCGTCGAAGCTGTAGCCGGGATCGCCCGTGCCATCTCCGCGCGGGCAGCCACCCTGGATCATGAAGCCGTCGATCACGCGGTGGAAGACGAGCCCGTCGTAGAAGCCGTCGCCTGCGAGCCGTGTGAAGTTTCCGACGGTCTCGGGAGCGTCCGCGTCGAAGAGCTCGACGGAGATCGCGCCGTGATTCGTGTGGAGGACTGCCTCGGCCACGGCGGCAGCCTACCTCGCTAGGAGGTCCGGGGCCATCCGACTCCGGCGCGATGCTTTGAGCCGTGATCCCCGACCGGGCGATCCGTTTCCCCGTCCGCACGGTGCTCACCGTGCTCGGCATCGTGATCGGCGTCTGGGCGCTCCTCCAGATGCTCTTCATCACCCGGCAGGTGCTGACGTGGATCCTCGTCGCGGTCTTCCTTGCGATCGCGCTCAGTCCGGCGGTTGACTGGCTCCAGAGCAAGGGAATCCGCCGCCGCG
Organism: uncultured Actinomycetes bacterium; assembly: GCA_963724675.1. Lineage (GTDB taxonomy): Bacteria > Actinomycetota > Thermoleophilia > Gaiellales > Gaiellaceae > PALSA-612. The sequence goes on from CAVRVP010000006.1 coordinate 423,061, forward strand.
GCTATGCCGTGGCGCTCACGTCACTCGGCGTCGCCGGCGTCATCACTCTCATCGGATGGCTCGTGATCCCGCAGCTGGTCGACCAGGTGAACGAGTTCGCGCGCAAGGTGCCCGACTACATCGACGACCTCACGAAGGGCGAGGGTCGGCTCGGCTTCCTCGAGACGAAGTACCACATCGTCGACCGCGTGCGAGATGCCGTCAACGAGGGAGGCGCGAGCAAGGTCTTCGGTCTCTCCGGTACGGCGATCTCGATCACGAAGAGCGTCGTCACGATGATCGCCGCGATCATCACGATCATCGCGCTGACGTATTTCATGCTCCTCGAGGGCCCGATGTGGGTGGAGCGCTTCTACTCGCTCTTCTCGGCTCCGACGCAGAAGCGGCTGCGCGGCATCAACGGCTCGATCGCGCAGGCAGTCGGGGGCTACGTGACCGGGAACCTCCTGATCAGCCTCATCGCGGGCGTCGTCTCAGGGCTTGTGTTCTGGATCATGGGCGTGCCGTTCGCACTCGCCCTCGGGCTCCTCGTCGCGATCCTCGACCTCGTTCCGCTGGTGGGGGCGACCATCGCCGCCATCATCGCGACGACTGTCGCCTTCCTCGCCACGGACTCGATCTGGCCGGGGATCGTCGTCCTCATCTTCTTCATCGTCTATCAGCAGATCGAGAACCACCTGCTCCAGCCGCTCGTCTACGGGCGCACGGTGCAGCTCTCGCCGCTCGTCGTGCTGATCGCGGTGCTCATCGGTGCGTCACTTGCGGGCGTTCTCGGCGCGCTCGGGGCGATTCCGGTCGCGGGAGCGATCCAGGTGATCCTGCTCGATTGGCTCGCGCACAGAAAAGGAGGCGGCGGCGAGGCGCCGAATGAGGTGGCGACGGTTTCTGACGCGTAACCAGTGGGAACTCGGTAGATTGGTGCCTCCCCGCGTGCGATCGATTCTCCCCATCGTCGCCCTCGTGGCCTTCGTCGTTCCTGCCGTGGCAGCCGGAGTGAGTTCCCCTGCCGTGGCACCCGCCGACGGGCTCGAGCTGGCCGTCCTCGACGAGCTGAACGCCGTGCGCCTCGAGCACGGGCGGCGGCCGTTCCGCTTGAACCCGCGGCTCGTGGCGGCGGCCGACGCGCACTCGCTCGAAATGGTGTCGTCCGGCTACTTCGGCCACGAGTCGTCCGACGGCTCGGACCTCGCGACGCGGATCAAGCGCTTCTATCGCCCTCTCGTCGGGCCACGCACGTGGTCGGTCGGCGAGAACCTCCTCTGGAGAGCGCCTGGGGTGTCGGCCAGGACGGCCGTCGCCGACTGGCTCAAGAGCCCGGGGCACCGCGAGAACCTCCTCAGACGGTCGTTCCGCGAGGTGGGGATCAGCGCAGTGCGTGCGAAGGGTGCGCCCGGCGTATACGGCCAGCGCACGGTCATCATTCTCACCGTCGACTTCGGCACGCGGTAGCCTCGCGAGGAGGCCTGTCTCCGGTGCCGGGCCGGCGGGGGCCGAAGCTACGCTTGTGGCCAGGCGCCTGTAGCTCAGTGGAAGAGCAGCGGCCTTCTAAGCCGCCGGTCGGGGGTTCGAATCCTCCCAGGCGCACCTTTCTCTCACGCCGGACGGCGGTAGTCGTCCGACAGCGGCCGGATCACCGCCCAGCCGGCGAGCGCTGCGAGAGAGAGCAGGCCGATCGCGAACCGGCTGGCGCCGAGCAGGCTGAGCCAGCCGGTGTGGCTGTGGAGGAGCCAGACGGTCCCGCTCCAGATCACGAGGGGACCGAAGGCGGAGGCGACACGGCTCGAGAGGTTGAAGAAGCCGAAGAACTCGCCGCGGAGCTCGTCGGGTGTGAGCCGGAGCATGAAGACGCGATCCGCCGTCCAGACGCAGCCAAGGGCGCCACCCATCGCAGGCGCGGCGACCCAGACCGTCCACGGCTCGCCGACGACGGCCGAGAAGAACGTGCAGGCGGCGACCGCGGGCAGCACCGCGAGGAGCACTGCCCGTGGCCCGACATGGCCAAGGACGCGTCCCGTGACGAGTGCGGCTCCGGCTGCCGCCAGGACGGAGATCCCCAGCACGGCGTTCTTCTCGCTCTCGGAGAAGCCCCCGAGTCGGGTCATGTAGACGGCGAGGAAGGCCGAGAGCGTCGCGATCGCGTCGGAGTAGAGAAATCGGCCGACGAGGAACTGGAAGGCGTCACGGTGCGCACGCACGGCCCGTGTCGTGCGCAGCACCTGCGCTCCAGCGTCGCGGAACAGGCGGCGGCGTGATCGCGCGGCACGCTCGCGCCGGCGCTCGCGCACCCACACGAACGCGGGGATTGCGAACACGACATAGAGCAGCGCCGCGGGGGCGAATGCGCGTTGCTTCGATCCCTCGCCTACGACTCCCTCGGCGACGACGGCGATCGCGAACACGATTCCGACGAACCCGAAGGCGACGGCGAGCCCCGAGACACGCCCGCGGCGGCCGCGGGGTGCAACGTCGGCGAGCAGCGGGTCGTACTGGGCGAGCGCGAGCTGGCCGAACGCGACTGCGATCCCCGCGGCGATCAGGAGCGGCAAGACATTGCCGTCCGCGGGAATGACGCCGAGCAGCGCACAGCTGACCGACGCGACGAGCGTGAACGCGAGCAGGAACGGCTTGCGCTTCCCGACCTGGTCGGCGAGCGCTCCCGCGAGAGGCATCGCGACGACGACGAACAGAACGGCAACGAACTGCGTCAGGGCCACGTACCAGTCCGGGCGATCGAGGTCGTCGATCACCCACGAGCCGAAGAAGCGCACGACGAGGAGGAACGAGAACGCGGAGTACGCGAAGTCGTAGAACGCCCACGCCAGTGGTGCGGGGTCGCGGAGGAGGAACGATCGCCGGCGCACCGCGCAAGCCTAGGGCGGGCGGCTGCGCCGCGGCTATGCTGACGGGAGCGCGGTGGCCGTAGCTCAGCAGGTAGAGCCCCGGGTTGTGGTCCCGGTGGTCGTGGGTTCGAATCCCACCGGTCACCCCTTACCGCCAGATTGCATTGGCTTTACACCAGAGCCAACCGTCCCTTACCCGCTCGCACGAGGCTCCTCGCACTCAATCGCAACCGAACCAAGGAGAGCAGGACGTGGGCATGAGAAAGTCAAGGGCATTCACGATCGGAGTCGTCGGCATCTCGGCGGCGCTGCTCGTCGGCTCGGCCGTCGCAATCGCCGGGCCGGGCAAGAAGGGCAAGGGCCTCGTGCGCGGCGTGCACACCGAGGTCAGCCTGATCAAGGCGGACGGCTCGAAGGACGCGTTCGTCGTCGACCGCGGCCAGGTGACCGCGGAGTCGGAGAGCGCCGTCACGCTGAAGCGCAAGGACGGCAAGAGCGTCACGCTCAAGCTCAGCGCAGACACGAAGGTCCGCGGCGACATTCAGGTCGACAAGGGCGTGGTCGGTCTTCTCGCGCGGCGGCACGGCGTTTGCGGTGCTCGCACCGCGCGCAGCCAAGGCGGCACCGCTTCGCCTCGGCGACGGCAACAGTCTCCGCGACCGTATCGCGAAGGCCAGGCAGGAAAGGGCAAGGGCCTCATGGGCGCCGTCCACGCGGACGTCAAGCTCATCAAGGCCGACGGCTCCTCGGCGGCCTTCTCGTTCGACCGCGGTGAGGTCACCGCTGCGTCGGACACGTCCGTCACGGTCAAGCGTGCAGACGGCCCGAGTGTCACGAAGTCGATCTCGGCAGACACGAAGCTCCGCGGCAAGCTCGCCGTCGGTGGCCGTGCCGTGATCATCTCGCAGGGCAGCGCGGCGACGGCAATCCTCGCCGCCGGCCCGAAGGCGTAGCACCCCGCGTAGGGAACCCTCCCTCCGACGACGCACAAGGCCCCGGCACACGCCGGGGCCTTGTCACTTTGTGACAGGCAGACGTCGTCCGTAGGACCGCGACATACACTTGGCCCAGGCCCCGTAGCTCAGTGGATAGAGCGGCGGACTTCGAATCCGCGTGCAGAGGTTCGACTCCTCTCGGGGCCGTATTACTCCGCGCGGGCGACGACGAGGGAGTCGACGGCTTCGACTTCGAGGCCGTCGTGTGTCATCACCCGATGGCGGACCTGCTCAGCTCGCTCGACGGTGAGTGACGACACGTCACGGGCGATGTCGTCCGGTCCGTGGAGCAGCGTCGGATCGCTCGGCCCGGGGGCACCGGTTCCGACGTTGTCCGGATCGTGACCCATGACGACGAGGATGCCCCCTGGCGCGACCGCCCGGGACGCATTGGCAAGCAACGAGCGCTGTTCGGCTGGAGGAAGATGCACGAAAGCGACGAGAACGAGGTCGAACGCCCCTGTATCAGGCTCATACTCGCCGAGGTCGGCGTTGATCCAGTCCACGGCTACGTCGTTCGCCGATGCGTGGGCACGTGCCTGGCGCAGCGCCTCTTCCGAGAAGTCGACTCCAGTCACCTGCCAGCCATGTGCCGCGAGCCAGACCGCGTGCCGACCGGAGCCGCAGCCGAGATCGAGCGCGGCACCGGGTGGCACGTCCGCGAGAACGTCGACCACGCCGTCGCTCGGCTCGCCGTGGACGTGGAGCGCCTTGCCCCGCCAGCGGCGGTCCCAGTCGCCCGCGTCCATGGAGCTCAGCTCTCGCGGACGGTGACGCTCTGGACGACCACGGGCTGCGACGGCTGCTCGGTCGTCGCGTCGCCGAGCGCGTCGATGCGCATGACCGTGTCCATGCCGCTCGTCACCTCGCCGACGATTGCGTAGTCCGGCGCGAGGAACGATGCGTCTCCGTGACGACGAAGAACTGGCTGCTCGACGCCCCCGGCGGATCGGCGCCTCCCTTGGCCATCGCGACGGTCCCCGGCGTGTACTTCGCGTCGTCGGGCGGTGCGTCCACCGTCTCGTAGCCGGCTCCACCGGTACCCGTTCCCGTCGGGTCGCCACCCTGGATGACGAAGCCCGGCACGACGCGGTGGAAGATCGTGTTGTCGTAGAAGCCCGCCTGGGTGAGCGAGACGAGTGACGCCGTCGTGTCTGGCGCCAGCTCCTGGTCGAGCGTGATCTCGAACGTTCCGCAGCTCGTCTCGACGACGAGGACGTACGTCGTGTCGGAGTCGAGCGGTGCTTGAGGCGCCGTCTGACCGCCGTCCGGCTTGGGCTCCGGCGCGGATACGTCCTGGCAGCTCGTCGGCGCGGCGCTCGGCGACGTCGCCGAGGTCGTCGTCGTCCCGCCGACTCGTCGTCCCCGCATCCGGCCACGCCGAGCGCGAGGAGGGCAGCGCACGCGATGAGAGCGGCTCGCACGGGCGCGGATGCTACCTCGGTCATGATGCGCGGCGTGCGCGTGTGTTTGATGATCGAGGGCCAAGAAGGTGTCGAGTGGGATCACTGGGTGGCTCTCGCCGACGTGTGCGAGCGGGCCGGACTCGAGGGTCTCTTTCGGTCGGACCACTACCTGTCCGTCGTGGGACAGGCCGACCGGCCGGCGCTCGACGCCTGGGCGACGCTCGCCGGCCTCGCTGCGCGAACGACACGGATCCGGCTCGGAACGCTCGTGTCGCCGGTCACCTTCCGGCACCCGTCCGTGCTCGCGAAGTCCGTTGCGACGGTCGACCACATCTCCGGCGGCCGGGTCGAGCTCGGGCTTGGCGCCGGCTGGAACGACGGCGAGCACGCGGCGTACGGCTTCCCCTTTCCGCCGCTGGGCAGAGCGGATGGAGATGCTCGAGGAGCAGCTGGAGGTCGTGACGCGCCAGTGGGCGGACGGCGAAGCGTCCTTCGAAGGGAGCCACTATCAGCTCGAGCCGAGCTATGCACTTCCCCAAGCCGGTGCAGACGCCGCGGCCGCCGATCATCCTCGGCGGTCAGGCGAAGCCGAAGTCGGTCGCCCTCGCGGTCCGCTACGCCGACGAGTACAACACGCTGCTCGTCGGCGTTGAGGGTTGTCGCGAACGAGCCCACACGCTGCGTGTCGCGTGCGAGCGCGCCGGCCGCGACCCGGCAACGCTGCCCCTCTCGCTCATGGCGACGTGCGTCGTGGGAATCGACCGGGCCGATGTCCTCCAGCGAGTGCAGCGCGTCATGCGAGGTCTTCGGGTCGGGTGACGAGGACCCCGAGCAGGTGCTCGAGGAGCGCTCGGAGCGGTGGATAGCGGGCACGCCGGTCGAGGTGGTGGCTCGGCTGGAGGCGCTGGCCGAGGCTGGTGTCGAGCGTGTCTACCTCCAGCATCTGGCTCACGACGACGTCGAGATGGTCGAGCTCGTGGGTGCCGAGGTGCTTCCTGCGCTCTCGAGCTAGGCAGCGCTTTCGCGATCGCGCCGAGGCGGGGCGCCAGCTGGCCGACCGGCTGCAGGACAGCGGGTTGGGTGAAGACGTCCTCGTGCTCGCCCTTCCACGAGGTGGCGTGCCGGTCGCGTACGAGATAGCCGAGGCTCTCGACGCGCCGCTCGATGTCTTCGTCGTGCGGAAGCTCGGACTGCCGGGACACGAAGAGCTCGCGATCGGTGCACTGGCAAGCGGCGGCATGCGTGTCGTGAACGACGAGTTGATCCAGCAGCTCGGGATCGGCGCCGATGTGCTCGACCGCGTTGCCGCGCGCGAGGCAGTGGAGCTCGAGCGCCGCGAGCGGCTCTATCGCGGCGAGAGGCCCGTCGTCGACGTCGTCGGGCGGACCGTCGTGCTCGTCGACGACGGCGTCGCCACCGGTGCGACGGCGCGGGCCGCGGTGTCCGCTCTACGCGTGCGCCGCCCAGCGCGCATCGTTGTCGCCGTCCCGACCGCGTCGCAGAGCGCGCTCACTGCTCTTCGCGCGCTCGCCGACGACGTTGTTTGCCTTGTCTCGCCTGAGCCGTTCGTTGCCGTCGCTCTGTCGTACCTCGACTTCTCCGAACTCTCGGATGTGGAGGTCAGCGACCTCCTGTCACGCGCCTGAGTCGCGCAGTCCTGCCCACGGCCAGTCCCCGACCTGCTCCGGAGCCAGGGACTGTCCCCGCGTCAGCGGATTGGCCACGCGCCGACGGCGGGAGAGCGCCCTACAGCGGGAGGTCGCGGGCGGCGAAGGAGATCGCTTCGGAGAACGTCGGAAACGGCTGAATCGTGTCGCGGAGGACATCGATGGGAATCTCGGCGCGAATTGCGAGCGTGACCTGCTGGAGCCACTCGCCCGCCTCTGGCCCGACGGCGACGGCACCGACGACGACCTTCCGCCGCTCATCTGCAAAGAGCCTGACGAACCCCGTCCTCTTCGGACGCTCGTAGCTCGACGAGCGCGACGTGCGGTTCACCTCCCACATCGCACTGACCACGCCATCGCCGTCGATCGTGCCCACCTGAGCGACCTGGGGATCCGTGAAGACGACGGACGGGATGGCGCGGTAGTCCGCGTCGCGCGGGAAGCCCGCGATGTTCGATGCCGCGACGCGCGCCTGGTACTTCGCCACATGGGTGAAGAGCGAGACGCCGGTGACGTCGCCGATAGCCCAGACGCCCGGTGCGGCGGCGAGCGTGGCATCGACCTCGACGCCCCGTGGCCCCGGCGTGACGCCGACGGCCTCGAGACCGAGCCCGTCGACATTCGGGTCGCGGCCGACGGCGACGAGGAGGCGTTCTGCTTCCACGTGCGCGCCATCGGACAACGTCAGCCGGACGCCGGTCTCCCCGACCTGGCTCACGCTCTCCACGGCCTCGCCAAGGCGGAGCGTGACGCCGTCTTCGCGCAGTCGCTCCTCGAGGATTGCCGCCGCATCCGCGTCGATTCGCGTCAGCAGTCGGCTCCGCTGGACGATGGTCACGGCGGCCCCGAGCCGTTGGTAGAGCTGGGCGAGCTCGACACCGGACGCACCGCCACCGACAACGATCAACGACGTGGGCACCTCGCTCGCGGCAGTCGCGTCCGCCGTCGTCCAGCGAGGCACGTCTGCAATGCCTGGAATCGGCGGCAGCGCCGGCCTCGATCCGGTGGCGACGACGAGGCTCCCGTACTCGAGCTCCTCGCTGCCCACTTCGACGACGCCGGGCCGCACGATCTTCGCGTCGCCGCGTATCAGCTCGACGCCTCGATCGGCGAGCCACGTCCCATGCCCTTCGTCGTCGTAGCCGTCGACGACCTGGTCGCGCCACCAGAAGATGCGCTCGAGGTCGAGCGCGCCGGCGATCGCCTCGGTCGCTCCGGGCGCGAGTCGGGCCGCGGCGAGCACCTCCGGCGCCCGCAGCAGCGTCTTCGACGGCATGCATGCCCAGTACGTGCACTCGCCGCCGACGAGCGCGCGCTCCACGAGCACGATCTCGACCTCCTCGTCGAGCCGCCGGAGCGCGGCGACGAACGCCTCGCCTGCAGACCCCCCTCCCAAGACGACGACCCTGGCCATCAGCGATCGGAGGAGAAGGAGAGGGACAGTGCGAAGTCGCCGGCAGGGTCTTCCCACCAGTGACGAAGGTCGAAGCCGGCGTCGTAGAGCTCCGCTTCGAGCCCGGGGCGGCGGAACTTGTCGGAGATCTCCGTGCGGATCTCCTCGCCTGCGTCGAATCTGACCTCGAGATCGAGGTCACCGACGCGCACGACCTGCTCGCGATCCGCACGAAGCAGCATCTCGATCCACTCCTCGACAGGATCCCAGCGCGCGACGTGCTCGAAGCGGTCGAGGTCGAAGTCCGCGCCGAGCTCGCGGTTGATCACTGCGAGGACGTTCTTGTTGAACGCCGCCGTTACGCCTGCTTGATCGTTGTAGGCGGCCTCGAGCCGGGCGACGTCCTTGACGAGATCGGCGCCGAGGAGCAGCGCCTCGCCCGGACCGAGCAGGGTGTGCAGGTCGCGGAGGAAGTCGGCGCGCTGCTCACCGGTGAGGTTTCCGATCGACGATCCGAGGAACGCAAACAGACGGCGCTGGCCCTCGGGTAACCGGACGAGGTGGTGTTCGAAGTCGCCGACCACCCCGTGCACCTCGATCTCCGGATACTCCTCTGCGATCGCGGCTGCCGCCTCGCGCAATGCCTGCTCGGAGACGTCGAACGGCACGAAGCGGCGCAGGTAGCCGGCTTCGACCATCGCATCGAGTAGCACCCGCGTCTTCTCCGACGTGCCGGACCCGGGCTCGACGAGCGTGTTCGCCCGCGTCAACTGCGCGACGTCTCCCGCATGTGCCGCGAGGATCGTCCGCTCGCGATCCGTGAGGTAGTACTCCTCGAGACGCGTGATCTCGTCAAAGAGCGCCGACCCGCGCTCGTCGTAGAACCACTTCGGGGCGAGCGACTTGGGCGTTTGCAGGAGGCCACGCCGCACATCCTCTCGCAGCGCCTCCCGCCGGTCGGCGGGCGTGAGATAGACGTCGATCTGGAGCGTGGCCGGTGCGCCGTCCGTCACGCGTCCCTCGCGCACCGGAAGCCGGCGAAGATCTGACGCCGAACGGGGAAGTCCCAGTTGCGGAACGTCACGCGCGCCATCGACGGGTGCGTTGCCCACGACGCGCCGCGCAAGACCTTGTGCTCCGGGCCGAAGAAGACCTCCGAGTACTCGGGATACGGAAACGCGGCGAAGCCCGGATAGCCCGCGAAGTCGCTCGACGTCCACTCCCACACCGACCCGATCCCCTGGATGACGCCGAGGCGTGCGGCGCTCTCCCACTCCGCCTCGCTCGGAAGCCGCTTGCCCGCCCAGCGCGCGTATGCCGCCGCCTCCTCGAACGACACGTGCTGGACCGGCTCGTCCGCCTTCACGAGATCGACCTGTCCGAAGCGTCGACGTGTCCACGCCGGGCCGTCGCGCTCCCAGGACATCGGCGGCTCACCGCCGGTGTCGGCGACGAACATCGCGTAGTCGTTGTTCGTGACGGGCGCGAGGTCGATCGCAAACGCGTCGAGCGCCACCTCGTGCGCCGGTCGCTCGTTGTCGTAGGCCCACGGCTCCTCGCTCGTGCCCATGACGAACGAGCCGGCGTCGACGAGGATCTCGCCCGCGCGGAACGGCACTGGCGCGGGGCCGCCGCCAGGGTGCTCGAGGCCCGACAGCTGGATCGTCTGGAGCATCGTCTCGACGTGCTGGCGCTCGTGCTGGAGGACGAGACCGAAGGCGAAGCCGTCGCGGAGGAGAGGGTCGGAGTCGTCCAGCTCGATCCGGTCGAGGACGTCGAGCGACCGCCCTCGCACGTCGGCGAGATACGCGCGCGCGCGCGCCGGATCGAGCAGGTCCAGCGACGGCCGCTCGTCGCGCGTGTGCGCGAACGCGTCGTACACCTCGTCGGCGGCGGGGTGGAGCGGCTCGAGCGCACCGAGGCGCCGGCAGATCCACAGCTCCTCGAAGTGGCCGATGTGCGCCAGATCCCACACGAGCGGCGACATGAGATCCGAGAATTGCCGCGTCAGCGCGTCCTCGTCGAGCGGCGCGAGCAGCTCGAGCGTGCGCGTTCGCGCGTCGTCGAGCTCGCGCGCGATCCGCTCCTTCGCGTCGCCGCTGACTGCCGTGGCGCCCATCATCGAAGCGCGAAGTCTAGGCGGACAGGGAAGATGGCCCTGCCATGCGAGACGTCCTCGTCGTCTGTCCCCAACCGCGCGACCTGGAGCTGGCGATCTCGCAGCGCCACCACGTTCGCCTCGAAGGACCGGATCTCGATGTGGTCGAGGTCGAGCCCGGCGAGCTGTTCGGTGAGCTCGATCCCGCAGGTGCGGACGGTGTCGTCGGAACGAAGGACCGTTCGGCGCTCGTCGCAGCCGTGCTGACGAGCCGTCACGGCCTGCCCGGGCCAACCCCGGGATCGGTCGTCGCCTGTCAGCACAAGCCGACATCGCGTGCCATCCAGTTGCGTGTCGCGCCCGAGGCGACGCCGCGGTTCGAGCCACTCACGGCCGATCCGTCCTTCGACGGTCCGTGGTTCGTCAAGCCGGTCGTCGGCCGCCTGTCGCAGGAGGCGCGGCGCGTGGACGAGACGGCCGAGCTCGCAACCCTCGCCGAGGAGCCGCGTTACCGGGACGGCTACGCCCGTCTCGCGGAGGCTGCCGGCGCAGCGCCCGAGACGACCCACGGCTTTCTCGTCGAGGAGCTCGTCGAGGGGGACGAGGTGACGCTCGAGGGCTTCGTCCATCACGGCGAGACGGTGGTCATAGGTGTCACCGACTCGGTCAAGTACCCGGGAACGAACTCGTTCATGCGCTTCGAGTACCCGTCGGCGTTGCCCGACGAACGCCTCCGGGAGCTCGCCGGCGTAGCCGAGCGGCTCGTTGCGGGCCACGGTCTCGACGACTGCTTCTTCAACGTCGAGTTCCTCGTGCCGCCTGTGGGCCGTGCCGCGATCGTCGAGGTCAACGCGCGCATCGCGTCTCAATTCGCGCCGCTCGTCGAAGCGGTTCACGGCCGCTCGACCTACGACGTGCTCTTCGACGTCGCGTGCGGGGACGACCCGCGCTGGGCTCCGGGCCAACCCAACGGCGTCGCCATCTCCTACGTCGTCCGCGTGTTCGAGGACGCCGTCGTCGAAGCCGTGCCGCCGCCGGAGCCTGGGCTCGATGTCCTCGTCCGGCCCGGCGGCCGCCTCTCGGAGCAGGGGACGAACGACGCAGCGAGCTTCCGGCTCGCGATCTTCACCGAGCACGGCGCGACGCGCGAGGAGGCGGTCAGTCGCTGCCGCGAGCGGGCAGCGGGGCTCCGGTTCGGGCTCGTGGCCTGCGGGGAAGGCCCAGGCCGCTGACGAGGGCGCCGGCGAACGCGAGCGCCGCCGCCGCGAGCATCGCCGCCCTGAAGGCGTCCGCCGCCTCGGCCAGCTCTGCCGCACTGCGAGATCCGAGCTCGAAGGGCCCGCCGTCAGGCGAATAGACGAGCGCGACGATGACGCCGAGGCCGGCGACGGCGACGAGCTGGCCGACGCGAGACACCGTCGTGTTCACGCCCGACGCGATGCCGGTGAGCCCCTCGGGCGCGGGCTTGATGGCCGTGGACGTGATCGGCGGCACGGTGGCCGCGAGCCCTACGGAGAAGACGACGAGCGGTGGAAAGACATCCGTCCAGTAGCTCGATCCGGCATCCAGCCTGGAGAGGAGAGCAAGGCCGACGCCGATCAACACGGGCCCGCCGACGAGGAACGGTCGCGGGCCGAGGCGATCTGCGCCCCGCCCGAAGCGAGGAGCGAGCAGGAGGAGCGCAATGCTTACCGGGGCCATCAGCAGTCCGGCGCGCGCGGGGGAGTAGCCGAGCACGGACTGCGCGAAGAGGACGACGTAGAAGAGCGATGCGCCAAGGGCGGCGTAGACGAAGAACGTCGCGAGATTGGCGACGGCGAGCTCGCGGATGCGGAAGAGCGACAGGGGAAGCATCGGATCGGCGACACGCGACTCCACGATCACGAACCCGGTCAACGCCACGGCGCTGACGGCGAAGCCCCCGATCGCGCCCGCGCTCGCGAATCCATTGCGTGGCCCTTCGACGAGAGCCCAGACGAGCGCACCGACGCCGATCGCGCCGAGCACGTTTCCGGCGATGTCGAACCTGCGTCGACGCAGCTCCGTGTGACACGTGTCGCGCGCGACGAGAGTCGCGGCCACCGTGACGATCGCGACCGGGATGTTGAGCACGAAGATCCAGCGCCAGGACGCCAGCTCCACGAGCGCGCCGCCGACCGCCGGCCCCGCGGCGGTCGCGATCCCCGTCCAGCCCGTCCAGAGGCCGATCGCGCGTCCCGCGTCGTCGCCATAGGTCGCGCGCAGGAGGGCGAGGCTACCCGGCGTGAGCAGCGCGCCGAAGATCCCCTGCAGGACGCGCGCACCGATCAGGAACGCGCCGCTCGTCGCGAGCGCGGCAAGGACGGACGCCGCGGCGAAGCCGGCGACACCGACGACGAACGTGTTCGCGTAGCCATATCGATCGCCCAGCGCGCCGGCGGGCAGGTAGAGGGCGGCGAGCATGAGCGAGTAGCTGAGGAAGATCCACTGCTCACCGGCCAGGCCGAGATCGAACTCCTGGTCGATCGTCGGCAGGGCGACGTTGACGACGAGCGTGTCGAGGAACGCCATCGACGATCCGAGGATCGTGGCTACGAGGACGAGCCGGCGGCGCGCATCCTGCGTCATGCTTCCCGCAACCCTACGACCGGGAGGAGACATGGGCGAGAGCGGAAGCGGCTGGCAGGTCGAGGCGATCGACGACATCCCGCCGGTGAAACCGGATTGGCCGGCGACGTGGAAGTCCGTGCGCCACCACTTCGGGATCACCGCGTTCGGTGTCAACGCCGTGACGAAGGACGCGGGCAACGTCCTCATCCCCGAGCACGAGCACGGTGACACGGGCGAGCAGGAGCTCTATGTCATCCAGCGTGGCGCGGCTGTCGCGACGCTCGACGGTGCCCAGGTCGACGTGCCTGCGGGCAGCGCGGTCATGGTCGAGGGGCCGGTGCGCCGGAAGTTCGAGGCCGCCGAGTCGCCCACGACGCTGATCGTCATCGGCGGCACGCCAGGCAAGGCCTACGAGGTCGGGGATTGGGAGAAGTAGCCTTGACGTATGCGGGCGTGGCGGAACTGGCAGACGCGGCGGGTTTAGGTCCCGTTGGGCCGAAGGGCCCTTAGAGGTTCGAGTCCTCTCGCCCGCATGGAGTGCCTATCGTGAGCTCTGCCTTCGCCGCCGGCCTCGGGCTCGGCTTTCTCGTGGCGATGCAGGTGGGCCCGATCTGGGTCTTCTGCGCCCGTTCCGTCCTCCGCGGGACGGCGACGGTGGGGATTGCGATCGGCGCCGGGGCGGCCGTGATCGACGCGCTCTACGCCGCCCTCGGCGTCCTCGGTGCCAGCTGCGCTCCTCGAGATCGACCCGCTGCGTGTCGCGCTGGGCCTGCTCGGCGCGGTGTTCCTCGCGTATCTCGGCGGCCGCACGCTCTGGAGCGCGTTCCGTGTGCGCCTCGGCGGGGAGTCGGACGAGGAGGTCTCGTCGCCGCGCCGCGCGTTTCTCACGTCGCTGGCGGCGACGGCGTCGAACCCGATGACGATCGCGTCGTGGGCGGCGATCTTCGCCGCCGCGTCGACGGCGGACCTCGTCCAGTCGGGCTTCAAGGCCTCTGCCCTGGTCGCCGGCGTTGCGGTCGGCACGTTCACGTGGTTCACGGCGCTCTCCGTCGGGCTGTCGCTCGCGCGCAGCCGCGTCGGGCCGAGGCTGCTCGTCGCCGTCGACGTCGTCTCAGGAGCGATCCTGCTTCTCTTCGCGGGCCTGCTCGCCTGGCGGACGATCGCCGACGACGCCTGAGCCGTCCATCGCGTCGAGTTCGCCGAGGCGCCGGCCGATGACGCTCTCGGCCTCCGCCGACGAGCGCACGTCGCCGCTCACGGTCGCGACGAAGACATCGCGGGCCAGCGCATAGACCTCGGCGTCCGTCCGCGCGGTGCAGGTGGCCGTGCGCGGGACATCGTGAAGCAGCGCAATCTCTCCGAAGTAGTCGCCTGCGGTCAGCGTGGTCATCGTCTCGTCATCCCGGGTTACGTGAATCTCGCCGGAGGCGATGACGTAGAAGCGGTCGCCGGTGGCGCCCATCTCGACGACTGTCTCTCCGGCTGACAGCTCGAGCCGCTCGAGCCGCGCAGCCAGGCGCTCGAGAGTCGTGGGCGGCAACGGCGAGAAGAGCGGCACGCCGGAGACGAGCTCCAGCTCACGCGCGGGCACCTCGGAGGACGCGTCGATCCGCCTCAGGCGGTGAAGTGAGAGGAGGGCGAGGACCGGGAGAATCGCGCCCGAGACCACGAGCGCTGGGCGGATCCCCAGCTGGTCGACGAGGATCGAGCCGAGCACCGAGCCGACGGCGGTGGCCAGGGCGACGCCGATTTCGAAGACACCGAGGACTCGACCGAGCAGATGCTCGTCGACCGTCCTCTGGAGCAACGTGAATCCCGAGACGTCGAGCAGCGCATTGCCGATTCCCACGAGGCCGAGGCACACGAGTGCCCAGCCGGCTCGCGGCCAGATCCCGACGAGGGCGATCGGTGCACCCCAGAGCACGAGCCCAAGGCCGAAGATGCCGGCCAGCCGGCGCCGGGCGACGAGCGTCACTGCCGCGAGCCCGCCGACGAGGCCACCGGCGCCCAGTGCCGCGTTCAGCCATCCGACGCCGGCTTCGCCGAGGCCGAGCAGCTCGATCGACGCCACGACGAGCAGCACGTTGAGGAGCCCACGCACCATCGTCTGGGAGTTGAAGAGCAGCACGATCAGCCGCGGGTGCGGCTCGCGGGCGAGCGTGTGGACGCCGCCGAGCAGCTCCTGGCGCAGGTTGCGCTCGACGCGCCTGCGGGCACCGGCGACATCGCCTGCGCGCCGAATGCGCATGACGAGCAAGGCGCAGACGACGTTGACGGCAGCACCAGCAGCCACCGCGGTCTCGACGCCGGCTCCGGCGGCCAGCACGCCGCCGATCGCCGGGCCGACGAGCGTCCCGACGCCCTCGAGCGTGCTCGACGACACGTTGGTGGCGACGAGCTCCCGCGGCGTGCGCGCGAGCAACGGCACGAGCGACAACGTGGCCGGGCGGACCGGCGCGCCTGCGACGGCGGCGAGCGCGGCCAGGGCAAAGACCAACGCTCGCGAGCCCTCGGCGGCCAGCGCCGCGACCATTGCGAAGAGGACGAGCGCCCGCGTGACGTAGATCGCGAGCAGCACTCGCTGCCGCGGATACCGGTCGGCCAGCATGGCTCCGAACGGCAGGGCGATCGCCGCCGGCACCATCCGCACGAGGCCGAGCACACCGAGCGCGGTCGCTCCGCCGACGTCGAAGGCGTAGATGGACAACGCCACGAAGTACGTCCACTCACCGAGGTAGTAGCCCGCCCACGAGAGCTCGAGCCGCCGCAGCTCGGGGTTGCGGAAGACATCCGCGAGGGTCGCGAAGCGCTCGCCTGCCGTGCTCACGAGCCGTCGCACCGGTCGAGCATCACATAGGGGCAGCGGTCACGAAAAGTCGTTCTGGTTGAATGGCCGCGTGGAGGCCACGGTCGAGCAGCTGCCCGAGGACAGGGTTCGCCTGTCGGTCGCCGTGCCGCAGCACGACCTCGAACACGCCGTCGAGCACGCCGCTTCCGACCTCGCGACGAGCGTCAAGATCCCGGGTTTTCGCAAGGGCAAGGTGCCGATGCCGGTGCTCATCGCGCGCGTCGGCAAGGAGCGGCTGATGGACGAGGCCGTGTCGAGCCACATCGGCGGCTGGTTCCGCAACGCCGCGCAGTCGGCGCGCATCCAGCCGATCGCGCAGCCCGAGTACGACTACGAGCTTCCGGACTCCGCCGAGACCCCGTTCACGTTCACCGCCACCGTTGCCATCCAGCCGAAGATCGCCGTGCCCGACTGGACATCCCTCGAGGTGCCGCGGCACGAGGCCGAGGTGCCGCAGGATCTCGTCGACGCGGAGATCGAGGCGTTGCGCTCGAGCGTCGCCGAGCTGACGCCGGCCGTGGACAGGCCGGCGCGCGAGGGCGACGTGGTCGTGATCGACGTCGTCAACCCGACCGGCGAGGCACGCCGCGACGTGGTCGTCGAGCTCGGCGCAGGGCGGCTTGTCGAGGAGCTCGAGGCCGCGCTCGTCGGGATGTCGGCGGGAGAGACGAAGGAGGTCGAGCACGAGCTCGCCGGCGACGAGACGGCGCGGATCGACGTCACGCTCTCCGAGGTGAAGGAGAAGGTCCTGCCGCCGGTCGACGACGACCTTGCGCGCGCCGCGAGCGAGTTCGACACGCTCGCGGAGCTGCGCGCGGACATCGAGGCGAAGATGCTGGAGCAGATCGAGGAAGAGATCGAGGCCGTGTACCGCGCGGCCGCGATCGACGCGCTCGTCGAGGCGGCGAACGCCCAGCCGTCCGGCCCACTCGTCGATGCGCGCGCGAACGAGCTTCTCGCCGGCCTGCTCCGCTCGCTCGAGAGCCGCGGGATCTCACCCGAGACGTATCTCGCGGTCTCGAACCAGACGCCGGAGGACCTCCGCGACCGCCTCGGCGCCGAAGCCGCGCTGTCGGTCGCGCGCGAGCTCGTTCTCGAAGCCGTTGCCGAGCAGCTCGGGATCGAGGTCTCCGACGAGGAGATCGAGGTCGTGCTGCGCGAGCAGGGGGAGACCGACGAGACGATCGCCGAGGTGATGGGCTCGCAGCTTCGCGAGTCGATCCGCGACGATCTCCGCTACCGCCGCGCGCTCGATCGTGTGGCCGCGGATGTCAAGCCGATCCCGGTCGAGCTCGCGGCAGCGCGCGAGAAGCTGTGGACGCCCGAGCAGGAGAAGCAGCCGACAGAGACAACGTTATGGACGCCCGGACAGAAGGAGCCCCAAGCATGAGCCCATTGATCCCCATGGTCATCGAGCAGACGTCGCGCGGCGAGCGCGCGTTCGACATCTACTCGCGTCTGCTCAACGAGCGGATCATCTTCCTCGGCACGCCGATCGACGACCAGATCGCGAACGTCATCGTCGCGCAGCTCCTCCACCTCGAGTCCGAGGACCCGGACAAGGACATCTCGATCTACATCAACTCGCCGGGCGGCATCGTCTACGCGGGGCTTGCCATCTACGACACGATGCAGTTCATCAAGCCGGACGTGCAGACGATCTGCGTCGGCATGGCGATGTCGATGGGCGCGGTCGTGCTCGCGGGCGGCGCGCCGGGCAAGCGCATGGCGCTGCCGCACTCGAAGATCCTCATTCACCAGGGCTCGGCCGGATTCTCGGGCCAGCCGACGGAGATCGAGATTCAGGCCAAGGAGGTAATCAGCCTGAAGCGGCTAATGGAGGAGATCATGTCGAAGCACACCGGCCAGACCGTCGAGAAGGTGACGAAGGACATGGACCGGGACTACTACATGACTTCAGCAGAGGCCAAGGAGTACGGCGTCATCGACTCCGTTATCGAACATCGCTAGATCGAGCGCTGGCGGAAACGGACGATCCGAGGTACAAGGAGACGGGGATGGCGAGGGCAACCGACGGCAACGAGCAACTCCTGTGCTCCTTCTGCGGGAAGAGCCAGCGACAGGTCAAGAAGCTCATCGCTGGTCCCGGCGTCTACATCTGCGACGAATGCATCGATCTCTGTAACGAGATCATCGACGAGGAGCTGACCGCTCCCGCGTATCTCGACCTCGAGTCGCTGCCGCGCCCGAAGGAGATCTACCAGAGCCTCAACGACTACGTCGTCTCCCAGGACGAGGCGAAGCGGACGCTCGCGGTGGCGGTCTACAACCACTACAAGCGCGTCCAGATGGGGCAGACGGACGACGACGTCGAGCTCCAGAAGTCGAACATCCTCCTGCTCGGTCCGACGGGCTGCGGCAAGACGCACCTCGCGCAGACGCTCGCGCGCATCCTCAACGTCCCCTTCGCGATCGCGGACGCCACCGCCCTCACCGAGGCCGGCTACGTCGGCGAGGACGTCGAGAACATCCTCCTCAAGCTGATCCAGGCCGCCGACTTCGACATCAAGAAGGCGGAGACGGGGATCATCTACATCGACGAGGTGGACAAGATCGCGCGCAAGGCGGACAACCCGTCGATCACGCGCGACGTCTCCGGCGAGGGCGTGCAGCAGGCGCTGCTGAAGATCCTCGAGGGGACGGTGGCGAGCGTGCCGCCGCAGGGTGGCCGCAAGCACCCGCACCAGGAGTTCCTCTCGATCGACACGACGAACGTCCTCTTCATCTGCGGCGGCTCGTTCGGTGGCCTCGAGAAGATCATCGCCAAGCGCGCCGGCCGAAACGCCGTCGGCTTCGGCGCCGAGATCCACTCGAGGCACTCGCCCGAGTCGGCCGAGCTCCTCGGCGACGTGATGCCGGAGGATCTGCTCGCCTACGGCCTGATCCCGGAGTTCATCGGTCGTCTACCGGTCGTCTCGCACGTCCACCAGCTGAAGCGCGAGGACCTCGTCCAGATCCTCACCGAGCCGAAGAACGCGCTCGTCAAGCAGTACCAGCGCTTCTTCAACTACGACTCGATCGAGCTCGTGTTCACCGAGGACGCGCTGTGGGAGATCTCGGATCACGCGCTCGTGCGCGAGACCGGGGCGCGCGGGTTGCGCTCGATCATCGAGGGCGCACTCCTCGACGTGATGTTCGAGCTGCCTTCGCGCAAGGACGTCTCCAAGTGCGTGATCACGAAGGAGACGATCTCGAAGGGCTTGAAGCCGACGCTCGTCACGAGCGGCGGCCAGGACGCCGACGAGTTCCAAGAGCTCGCCGAAGAGTCCGCCTGACCGCCCAGGCGCGCTAGGGGACGTCCATCCGACGCAGCTTGCGCACGGCGAGCGCCGTGAAGCCGGCGAGTACGAGCACGGCGCCGATCGAGGCAGCGCCCACGCCGAGCTCGGCTCCCGCGAGCCGGTCGGCGTCCAGCCCGTTCACGACCGCGAGCGCGAACCGCCGCACGCTGACGAAGCGAATGCCGTCGAGGTACGCGGCCAGCGTCGCCTCCCACACGAAGACGTAGATGAGCCCGGCGACGAGCGCGTGACGCAGCGCGAGGCCCGCCCACGTGAAGAGCGCTGCGTACGCCGCGGCGCCCGCGAGAAGGCCGCCCCCCGTCGCCAGCGCGCCGCGCATGTCTCCCTGCTCGATCAGCGCGATCGCGACGGCACCGCTGATCGCGACGGGCAGGCCGCCGACGAGGAGCGTCGCTGCGAGCTTCGGCGCCACGATCCGCCAGCGGGCGAGCGGCTTCGTCGTCAGGTAGACGAGCGTCCGGTCCGAGACCTCGTTGCCGAACGCAGCGACCCCGAGCAAGAGCATGACGAGCGGGAGGATGGCCGACGCGATGAGAGACGAGGTGATGTCGTCGGCGTACTCGCGGGCGTGGTCGTGGTCTCGGCGACCCGAAAGAGCACGGCCGCGAGGACGGGCAGCGCCGTCAGCCCGAGCACGAGCCACCAGCGGCGACTGCCGGCAAGCTGGCGGACGGTCAGGGTGAAGATGGGTCTCACCGGCTCATCCTTGGGCCAGGTACTCGAAGACGCTCTCGAGGGAGTCGTCCAATGGCTCGACGCGGAGGAGGCGCGTCCCGAGCCTCTGCGCGACCGCTGGCACGGACCGCTGCAGGAGCGAGACGTCTCGCGACCGGACGCGCAACCGGCCCTCGGCGTCGATCTCGACCGATTCGACGGCGCCAGCTTCGATCAGGCCGGCGGCAAGGGCGCGCGCATCCGTCGTGTCGATGCGGACGACGAACGGCCGGTCGTTGAGCTGCTGGCGGATGGCGCGGAAGTCTCCGCTCGCGGCGAGCTTCCCGCCGACCATGAGGTGAATGCGGTCGGCCAGAAGCTCGACCTCCTCGAGGATGTGGGAGGACACGAGGATGGTGCGCCCCTCGGCGCCGAGCCGGCCGATCACCTCGCCCAGGTGCAGGCGCTGCACCGGGTCCGTGCCGGACAGCGGCTCGTCGAGCAGCAGCAGCTCCGGGTCGTGTACGAGCGTCGCGGCGAGACGGGTGC
The DNA here is from genome assembly GCA_963724675.1 of uncultured Actinomycetes bacterium. Lineage (GTDB taxonomy): Bacteria > Actinomycetota > Thermoleophilia > Gaiellales > Gaiellaceae > PALSA-612. The sequence goes on from CAVRVP010000006.1 coordinate 443,423, forward strand.
GCTGTTGCATGCCCCGCGAGTAGCCGCGGATCTTTCTGTCTTCCGCCTCGGAGAGCGCGACCGTCTCGATGGCCTGTGTGGCAGCCGCGCGCGGATCTGCCACACGCTGGAGCCGCGCGCTCAGCTCGACGAACTCGCGTCCGGTCAGGAAGTCGTACACCGATTCGTGCTCGGGCATGTAGCCGACTCGGCGATAGAGGCGCGCGTTGTCGCGGACGGTCTCGCCAAACACGCTGACCTGCCCCTGGGACGGCGCCGTCAGGCCGGCGATCATGCGCAGGAGCGTCGTCTTGCCAGCCCCGTTCGGGCCCAGCAATGCGGTCACGCCGGGCTCGACGGCGAGCGACACGTCACTCACCGCAACGACGCCGCCGAACCACTTCGACACCGCGTCGACGCCGATGCTCGGTGTTGGAGGCGCGCCCGTCATCCGCGAACGAGCGACGACGTGCGTCGCAGGAGAAGGGCCGCGAGCACGACGGTCAGGCCGGCGAGCCAGAGGGCGGACACGGACGCGGCCACGGGCCGGTCGTCGAGCGGGTCGCCAAAGATCCAGTGGACGGTGTCCGTCAGCACCTGCGGGATCGCGGCGAGCGAGAGCGCGTCGGCGACGCCCCCTTCGAAGCTGTCCTCGGCGATTCCGCCGATCGCAGAACCGATGAAGAGGACGGCAAGGGTTGCGATCGTCGCGTAGGCGCGGCGGGCCGTGAAGGATGCGATGAACAGCGCCAGCGTCGTGTACACCGCAGCGACGGTGATGCTCGCGAGCAATGACCGTAGCGGCGTCTGCCAGTTGTCCTCGAGCCACGGTCCGAGGTCGTGGGTGTCGAGCGCGTTCCAGGCGAAGAGGATCAGCTCCGGGATGCAGATGACGGTCGCGGCGACCGTGAAGAACGCGGCCCACCGCGAGCCGAGGTAATCCGTCGGCGTGATCGGCCGCGCAGCGTAGAGCGAGAGCACGCCGTCGCGCCGGTCGGGGCAGAGCAGGAGCGGGGCGACGACGGCTGCGAACAGCCCGAGCGGCAGGAGGGCGAAGTCGAAGTATTCGGCGTACGACGGGAGCTCGAAGTCGTCGGGGTTCGTAGGGACAGAGCCGAGGAATGCCGCAAGCACGACGAAAATGACCATCGGCACGAGTGCAAGCGAGATGAGGAGCCACGGTGCGATCTTCGCCGCCGTGCCGCGCCCGAGCCCGAGCGACGTGCGGATGCCGTCCCGCCAGATGGCGCGCCGCCGCGGCCAGCGTCCTCGCCGCTCGCCGTCGTACGGCTGGTAGCCGAGGTCGAAGATCTCCGCGGGGCCGAGGGTGCTCACGGCAGGGCCGCGCTCGCATCATCGGTCGCGTCCGGCGCGGGCGAGAAGACGTCGGCGAGCGTGTGGCGCTCCGGCGCGAGCCGGTACAGGAGCACCCCCGCTCTCGACGATGGCGTCGCGCAGGGTGTCGTAGTCGTCGCCCGTGACCTGCGTGACCGTCAGCCGATTGCCGTCGCCTGCACCGCGAGCCCTCGCCGTGCGAGTGCCGCAGCCAGCCGGCCCGGCTCGTCGACGACGTCGACGAGGACGGCCTCCGTCTCCTCGGTGAGACCGGATACGGCGCCGGTCCGCAAGACGCGTCCGGCATCGAGGACGACGACGGCGTCGCACGTCCGCTCGACGTCTCCCATCAGGTGCGTCGAGATGACGATGCTGATCCCGAACTCGCGGCCGACGTGCCGGATGAGCTCGAGCATGTCTCGACGACCCATGGGGTCGAGCCCGGCCGTCGGCTCGTCGAGGAAGGCGATGACGGGATCGTGGACGAGCGCCTGGGCAAGCTTCACCTTCTGCTTCATGCCCGTCGAGTACGTGCCGATCGGGCGGTAGCGCTCCTCGAACAGGCCGACGTGTCTGAGGACGTCCGACGCCCGTAGGCGGGCGGCCGTCCGGGGTAGGCCGCTGATCTCGCCGAGGTAGCCGAGGAACTCGGCGGCCGAGACATCCCGCGGCAGGCAATCGTGCTCGGGCGCGTAGCCGATCCGCGCCCGATATTCGGGCGACGCCCACGGGTTCGCGCCGAGCACGTCGACCGCTCCGCTGTCAGCCTCGATGAGGCCCATGAAGAGCTTGAGCGACGTCGTCTTGCCGGCGCCGTTCGACCCGAGCAGGCCGGTGACACCCTCGCCGATCTCGAACGTCGCCCCGTCCAGCGCGCGAACCGAGCCGTAGGACTTCGCCAGTCCCCGCGCGCTGACGAGTGCCATGGTAGAGAGTCTAGGCCGAGCGGAGCGCGGGCTCGCGGCCCTGAACGTGATCGAGGATCGCGTCCAGCAGCTCCCACGAGTGGAGCACGTGCTCGCGCGCGAGCGTCCTCGCGCCGCCCGCGCTGCCGGCGGCGATCGCCTCTCGCAGCGCACGGTGCTCGCGGTCGTTGCGTGCGTAGAGCTCGTCGAGCTCGGCCCGCGCCACCCAGGTGATCTGGCCGACGAACGTCCGCGGGCGCTTTTCGCGAGCCGCTCGAGGTACGGCGAGTCGGCCACGGCGTAGATGACGTCGTGGAAGCCGTAGTTCGCGCCCATCCACTCGACGGCGAGCGCGTTGTCGGCGACGCCTGTCCGCGCCTTCTCGCGGAGGACGAGCGTGAGCTCCGAGAAGCGCTGCTCGGCGGCGTCGAGATCGGCAAGCCGCTCGGGCGTCATCCGTGGCACGGCCAGCTCGGTCGCGAGCCCTTCGAGCTCGGCGCGGACGAGAAACGCCTCCCGTAGCTCGTCACGGGAGAGCGTCCGGACGCGGACGCCGCGGTTCGGCGTGAAGGAGACGAGCCCTTGCGCGGCGAGGCGGCGCAGGGCCTCCCGGATCGGTGTGCGGCTGACGCCGAATCGGTCCGAGAGCTGCTCCTGGCGGAGCACGCTCCCGGCTTCGACCCGGCCGGAGACGATGTCGTCCTCGAGGACGAGGGCGATCTCGTCTGCCTTGGTTCCCTCGGCCTCCATGTGGGCCCTACGCCGCGACTCCTTCGCTGAACTGCGCCTCTTCGGTCGATCCCTTCAGGGCGAGCGTCGACGACTGGCCGCCGCTGATCGCTTCGACGACCGCGTCGAAGTACCCCGTGCCCGACTCGCGCTGGTGGCGCGTGCCCGTGTAGCCGGCCTCCTCGAGCGCGAACTCGTGCTCCTGCAGCCGAACGTATGCGGCCATGCCCTCCGACGCGTAGCCGTGCGCGAGCTCGAACATCGACGCGTTGAGCGCGTGGTAGCCGGCGAGCGTGACGAACTGGTACCGGTAGCCCATGCCCGCGAGCTGCTCCTGGAACGTCGCGATGTCCGTCTCGTCCAGGTGTCGCTTCCAGTTGAAGGACGGCGAGCAGTTGTACGTCAGCAGCTTGCCGGGGAACTGCTCGTTGATCGCCTGCGCGAACTCGCGCGCCTCGCCGAGGTCCGGCGTGGAGGTCTCGAACCACAGCACGTCTGCGTACGGGGCGTACGCGAGTGAGCGCGCGATCGACGACTCGAGGCCGGGGCGGATGTGGAAGAAGCCCTCCGGCGTCCGCTCGCCTGTGATGAACGGCGCGTCCCGGTCGTCGACGTCACTCGTGAGGAGCGTTGCGGACAGTGAGTCGGTGCGTGCAACGACGAGCGTCGGCACGTCGAGCACGTCGGCGGCGAGCCGCGCCGCGACGAGCGTGCGGATGAACTGGCTCGTCGGCACGAGCACCTTGCCGCCGAGGTGGCCGCACTTCTTTTCCGACGCGAGCTGGTCCTCGAAGTGCACGCCGGCGGCGCCCGCCTCGATCATCGCCTTCATCAGCTCGAACGCGTTGAGCGGGCCACCGAAGCCGGCCTCGGCGTCGGCGAGGATCGGCGCGAGCCAGTGAATCGAGCTGTCGCCTTCGGCGGTCTGGATTTGGTCGGCGCGGAGCAACGCGTTGTTGATCCGCCGCACGAGTGCGGGCGCGGAGTTGGCGGGGTAGAGGCTCTGGTCGGGATAGGTCTGGCCCGCGATGTTGGCGTCGGCTGCGACCTGCCAGCCGGAGACGTAGATCGACTCGAGGCCGGCCTTCACCATCTGCACGGCCTGACTGCCTGACAGCGCGCCGAGCGAACGGACGAAGCCGTCGCCCGAGAGGAGCTCCCACAAGCGCTCGGCGCCGAGCCGGGCGAGCGTGTGCTCGATCGTCACCGAGCCGCGGAGGCGCGTGACGTCGTCCTGCGTGTAGGGCCTCGTGATGCCGTCGAATCGACCGTTTGCGTTCATCTGTCTCCTCCTGGGGTCCCGTATGTCGTGTTTCGGATCCTATTTCGAGCGTTTCGCCAGGATCCTGCCGCTAAATACCTTATCTCGGATCCAAGATGTCATCAAGTTGGATCCAGCGCGTCGACCCTAGAATCCATTCATGGAGCCGCGGTACAACCCGGAAGGGGTCGAGGAGCGCTGGCAGGAGACGTGGGAGGCCGAGGGCCTCTACAACGCCGATCCTGACCCGAAGAGGCAGAGCTTCGCGATCGCGCACCCGCCGCCAAACGTCACCGGCGACCTCCACCTTGGTCACGCGCTGCAGCTCTCGCTCGCCGACACGATCGTCCGCACACGGCGGATGCAGGGCTACAACGTCCTCTTCCAGCCCGGCTACGACCACGCCGGCATCTCGACGCAGAACGCCGTCGAGAAGCACCTCGCCGAGCAGGGGAAGTCGAGGCAGGATCTCGGACGCGAGGCGTTCGTAGCGCTCGTCTGGGAGTGGTTGCACGAGTACGGCGGCAAGATCATGTTCCAGTTCCGCCGCATCGGTGCGTCCCTCGACTACCGGCGCGAGCGCTTCACGATGGACGAGGCGTACGTGCGCGCGGTCATGCACTTCTTCGTCCATCTCTGGAACAAGGGTTGGATCTACCGCGCGAACCGGATCGTCAACTGGTGCCCGTTCCATCTGACGTCGCTCTCCGATCTCGAGCTCGCACACGAGGAGGCTGACGACGCGCTCACGTATGTCCGCTATCCGCTCGCGGACGGTGAAGGGAGCATCACGATCGCCACCGCACGGCCGGCGACGATCCTTGCCGACGTCGCCGTGGCCGTGCACCCGGACGACGAGCGCTACGCGCAGCTCGTCGGGCGCGAGGTCGTGGTGCCGTGGGTCGAGCGGCGCGTGCCCGTGATCGCGGACGAGCGCGTGGAGAGGGACTTCGGCACGGGCGCGCTCAAGGTGACGCCCGGTCACGACGCAAAGGACTACGAGATCGGCCGCGACCACGCGCTTGCCGAGCTGACGGTGATCGCGGACGACGGCACGATGAACGCCCACGCCGGTGAGCTCGAGGGCCTTACGCAGGCGGAGGCGGAGGAGCGCATCCTCGAGTGGCTGCGCGAGCGCGACCAGCTCGAGAAGCGTGAGTCCTACCGGCACACCGTCTCGCTGTGCGACCGGTGCAAGTCGCGTATCGAGCCACTGATCTCGCCTCAGTGGTGGTGCTCGATGGACGGGTTCAGAGAGCAGTCCCTCGACGCGCTCCGGTCGGGTCGCGTCCGCTTCCACCCCGAGTCGCAACACCGCTTCGCGATCTCGTCACTCGAAGAGGCGCCCGACTGGAACATCTCCCGGCAGATCTGGTGGGGCCACCAGCTGCCGCTCTGGACGTGCCCCGACGGCCACGTAACGGTCACCGAGGACGAGCCGACTGCGTGTGCGACGTGCGGCTCCGAGACGCTCACCCGGAGCACCGACGTCCTCGACACGTGGTTCTCCTCCTGCCTCTGGCCCTTCGCGACCCTCGGTTGGCCGGAGGACAGCGAGGATCTACGGACGTTCTATCCGGGCGATCTGAACACGACCGCGCGGGACATCATCCGTCTCTGGGAGAACCGGATGATCTTCTCCGGGCTCGAGATCATGGGTGACGTGCCCTTCGCGAACGTCGTCATCCATTCGCTCGTCCATGCTCCCACTGGCGGACGCATGTCGAAGAGCCTCGGCACGGGCATGAACCCGCTGGCGTTGTTCGACCGCTACGGCGCCGACGCGACACGCTACGGCCTGATGAAGATGGCGTCGTCGCAGGACGTGACGTTCTCCGAAGGCGCGATCGAAGAAGGACGCAAGCTCGCGAACAAGCTCTGGAACGTCGCGCGGCTGATCCTCCAGGCTTCCGAGGGCGTCGAGCCCGAGGAGCGTCCGACGGCGATGGAGGAGCGCTGGATTCTCGGCCGGCTCTCGCAAACGCAGCGCGATCTCGAGCGTCTGCTCGCGGAGTTCGACTTCTCCCACCTCGTGGACGAGCTCTACCACCTCACATTTGACGACTTCTGCGATTGGTACGCGGAGGCGATCAAGCCTCGGCTGTACGGGGGAGACGCCGACGCGCAGGCGACCGCGCTCGCGGCGCTCGAACGGCTGCTCCAGCTGCTCCACCCGGTGATGCCGCACGTCACCGAGGAGATCTGGAGCAACCTCCCCGCCCGTACGTCCCGGTTGATCGTTGCGCCGTGGCCTGAGGCGCATACGCGCTTCGACGCCGATGTCGACGCGCTCGACCGCGTCCAGCAGGCTGCGAAGCTCTATCGCCGCAACCAGGCCCGCATCGAGCTGGCGGACGAGGAGGAGCGGATCTTCCAGGCGGTCGTCCGGCCCGGTCAGGTCACGCAGGACGGCAACCTCGACGAGGAGCTCGAGCGTCTCCGGGCGGAGATCGCGCGGGCCGAAGGCATGCTCGCGAACGAGAAGTTCACGAAGAACGCCCCGGCGGCGGTCGTCGATGCCGAGCGCGAGAAGCTCGACCGTTATCGGCGCGAGCTCGACGCACTCACCGCCTAGCGCCGCTACGCTTTCACCCGGGCGATGGGGCTCGCCTTCAACCGCCACGACGGCTGATAGCTCCTACGGAATCGAGAGGAGCAGCCATGCTGGCGGTGGTCGCCATCGGCGTCGGAGGAGCGCTCGGCGCACTCGCGCGCTACGGAGCAGACAGAGTTCTCGAGCAGCGTCTACCGGGTGTCTTTCCGTGGAGCACGTTCCTGATCAACATGTCCGGCTGTTTTCTCGCCGGGCTGACGATCGCCGCAGTCGTCGATCGGCACCATGCACCGCCGTGGCTCGGACTCGGTCTCGTCACCGGCTTTCTCGGCGCGTACACGACGTACTCGATGTTCGCGCAGGAGACGTACGACCTCGGGCCGTACCACCTCGGCATGGCGATCGCGAATGTCGTCGCGACCGTGTCGGTCGGCATCGCAGCCGTCGCCGTCGGAACTGGCCTGGGACACCGTCTCTAGCGCCGCTTGCCGTAGCGCCTTTCCTGGCGGGTCTCCCTCGCGCGTGCCTTCCAGCGCCGCTTGAGCTCGCGGTGGACGCGCTTGTTCGAGCGGGCCTCGATCGCGCGCAGTTCCCGCTCGAGCTTGCGGTAGCTCGCCATTCGGGCGGGATCCAGCCGTCCCGTCGCGAGCGCCTCGAGCACGGCGCACCCCGGCTCGGACACGTGCGAGCAGTCCGAGAAGCGACAGTCGGCCGCGAGCGCGGAAATGTCCGAGAACGCCTCGTCCACGTCTCCTTCCCAGAGCTGGAGCTCTCGTAGGCCAGGCGTGTCGACGAGGATCGCGCCGCCGGGGAGCACGAGCAGCTGGCGATGGCGCGTGACGTGGCGGCCGCGACCGTCGTTGCGTAGGTCGCCCGTCTTCATCAACTCCTTCCCGGCGAGCGTGTTGATGAGCGTCGACTTGCCGACCCCCGACGAGCCGAGCAGCGCGACGGTCCGCGCAGGCACGAGGTACTCGCGCACGGCGTCGAGGCCTTCGCGCGAGATGCTCGACACCGCGTGGACAGGCACGCCGATGGCGATCGACTCCGCCTCGGCGATCGCGTCTGGATCGAGGCAGACGTCGAGTTTCGTGAGCACGACGACCGGGCTCGCGCCCGACTCCCAGGCCGCCACGAGATACCGCTCGAGCCGACGGACGTTGAAGTCGCCGTCGAGGCCCGCAACGAGGAAGACCGTGTCGACGTTGGCGACGAGCGTGTGCTCTTCGGCCTTGAGCCAGGGCGTCTTGCGCGAGATCCTCGTTCGACGCGGCAGGATCGCCTCGATCGCGCCGCGTCCTCCGGGCGCGTCGCAGTACGCGACCCAGTCGCCTACTGCGGGCATGCCGCCTTCGAGCTCGCGGTCGCGCACGCGTCCGCGGACCGATGCGAGCACGTCACCGCGCTCGCCGCGGATGTAGTAGCCGCCGCGGTGCTCCGCGACGATGCGGGCGGGCTCGAAGCCCCGCTCACGATGGGTTGTCATCGCCGCTTCGAGCTCGTCGGTCCAGCCGAGCGCGGCGAGGGGTGAAGCGTTCACGCGAACTCCTTCGGTTCGGAAGTTGGGCCGAAGGGCGCGGCGCGCTAGAACGATGCGTCGAGCCCCGCGGCTACGCGGGTGAAGGGGGTGAATACGGACTCCGTCATGTGCACCTCCTTTGCTCGACGACCCGAAGAACGGTACGCCCAGCACCGGCTGCCGTCAACATTCCGTGCGTGGGGCCGCATACCGCCTGGATCGCATCGCTCTCGCCCTGGCCTGAGGAGTTCGGGCTCGAGCGAATGCATGCCCTCCTCGACGAGCTGGGGCATCCCGAGCAGGCGTACCCGGCGATCCACGTCGTCGGCACGAACGGCAAGTCGACCGCGGCGCGAACGATCGCTGCGCTCCTCGCTGCGGAGGGGTTGCGCGCCGGCGCCTACACCTCGCCCCACGTCGCCGGCTGGCAGGAGCGCCTGGAGACCGACGTGGACGGCTTCGAGCGTGCCGTGGCGCGGATCCGCCCGGCGGCCGAACACGTAGGGGCGACGCAGTTCGAGGCCCTGACCGCCGCGGCGCTCGCGGACTTTGCCGCGCGTGAGGTCGACGTCGCCGTCGTCGAGGCGGGGCTCGGAGGGCGGCTCGACGCAACGAACGTTCTCGCCGCGCGCGTCGTCCACCTGACGAACGTCGCGCTCGAGCACACGGACGTCCTCGGGGAGACGCGAGAGGCGATCGCGCGCGAGAAGCTCGCCGTGGCGGCGCCCGGAGCAGTCGTCGTGCTCGGCGAGCCCGAGTGGGCTGCGCTGCTCGCCGGCTACGACGTGCGCTTCGGCGGCGCACGCGAGACGGCCGAGGCGTTCCTCGGCAGGCCGATCGAGTCGATCGGCGAGATCGCGCTTCCGGGCCGGCTCGAACAGCGGCCCAACGGCGACGTCTGGGACGGCGCCCACACGCCCGAGGGGGTCGACTGGCTGCTCGAGCGCCTTCCGCCCGGGCGCTGGGTCGTCGTCTGCTCGATGCTGCGTGACAAGGACGTGGACGCGATGCTCGAGCGGCTCGCGCCCGTCGCCGACGCCCTCGTCGCGACGTCGTCGTCGAGCCCGCGCGCGCTGTCTGCGGACGACCTCGCCGACCGGGCTCGGAGGTACGTTTCGCGGGTCGTGGCAGTGGACGATCCCGTCGCCGCCGTGCGCGCAGCGCGCGAATTGGGTGACTCGGTGCTCGTGACCGGATCCCTGTACCTCCTCGCCGACCTCCACGCCACCACATGGTCGTGACCGCGCCGGAGCGTCCTGCTCGGCGGCGCGGGCGGCCCCGGAGGCGTCAGGGCGTCGCGGGCGTCCTCCTCTTTGCGCTCGCCGTCGTCCTGCTCTTCATCCTCGCGGCGTTTGCAACGGGGTACCTGATCGGCAAACTGCTGATATGAGCGCCGTCCTCGCAGCCGACTTCTTCGAGTCACAGACGTGGCTCGTCACGCGCAACCTCCTCTTCTTCTTCGTCGTCGTCTTCTGGCTCGCGGTCGGCTACTGGACGTACAAGGACGCGCGACGCCGCATCCAGGACCCGTGGCTCGTTGCCATGGCGACGCTGCTCGGGCTCGTGCCGCCGTTCGTGGGCGCGATCATCTACATGCTCTTCCGGCCACCCGAGTACCTCGACGAGGTGCGGGAGCGCGAGCTCGAGATGAAGGCGCTCCAGGCGATGCGGCCGGCGGACGAACGCTGCCCGGTCTGTCGCTCGGCTGTCGAGCCGGGCTATCTCGTGTGTCCCGTCTGCACGTCGCGCCTCCGCGACGCCTGCCGCGGGTGCAAGGCGCCGCTTGACCCGCTCTGGCAGGTGTGCCCGTTCTGCGAGACGCCCGTTGCACGGCCGGTGCCGGTCGACCTCGCCGATACCGTGGCACCCCCGCTCGGCGAGCGTTCGGCGTCGTCCTCCGCGTCCGATCGCGCGCGGGCGCGCCGCTCGCGTCGTTCCGCAGAGTAGATTTCTCCGGCGATGGCCGAGCGCACACTCATCCTCGTCAAGCCCGACGGCACGAGCCGCGGCCTCGCGGGCGAGATCCTCGCGCGCTTCGAACGGCGCGGCCTCGTCCTGAGGGCGGCCAAGCTCGTCTCCGTCAGCCCCGAGCTCGCCCAGCAGCACTACGCGGAGCACGCGGAGAAGCCGTTCTTTGGGGAGCTCGTCGACTTCATCACGAGCGGTACGACGCTCGCGTTAGTGCTCGAGGGCGAGGACGCGGTGCGCGTCACCCGCTCGACGATCGGCGCGACGAATCCCGTCGACGCGGCGCCGGGGACGATTCGCGGTGACCTCGCGCTCGCGATGCCGAACAACCTCGTCCACGGCTCGGACTCGCCTGAGACGGCCGCGCGCGAGATCGCGCTCTGGTTCGGCGATGACCTCGTCTGAGTACCCCGAGTACGTCGCCCAGAACGTCGCGAACTGGACGAAGTCCAACGCGGAGTACACCGGCCCGAGCGCGCGGAACGCATGGGCAGTCGAGGACATCAACTGGGGCTCTTCGGCGTCCCGGAGTCGGAGCTGAACGTCTACGGCGACGTCTCAGGGCTGGACGTGCTCGATCTCGGCTGCGGCACGGCGTATCTCTCGGCCTGGATCGCGAAGCGTGGAGCGCGACCGGTGGGGGTCGATCCGACTCCGGCGCAACTCGAGACTGCGCGCGAGATGCAGAAGGAGTTCGGCCTCGAATTTCCGCTCGTCGAAGCGATCGGCGAGGACGTGCCGCTGCCCGACGCGTCGTTCGATCTCGTCGCGTCGGAGTTCGGCGCCTCGATCTGGGCCGACCCATACCGGTGGATTCCCGAGGCCTCGCGGCTGCTTGCGTCCCGGTGGCCGGCTGGTCTTCCTGCGCAACTCGACCCTCGCCTTGCTGTGCATGCACATCGAGGACAACGTGACGGAGACTCTCCAACGACCGCAGCGCGACATGAACCGGATCGAGTGGGAGGACACCGGCGAGGTCGAGTTCCATCTCCCGGCAGGCGAGCTGATCGCGATGCCTGCGCGACAGTGGCTTCGAGGTCGAGCGGCTGATCGAGCTCTACGCGCCGGACGGCGCGGAGACGCACGCGTACTACGACTACATCACCCGGACTGGGCGGACAAGTGGCCTTCGGAGGAGATCTGGGTCACGCGCAAGCGGTGAGCGACCTCGACGTCGTTACGGGGGCGCTTTCCTACACGGGTCGCTACATCGCGGAGGCGCTGCTCGAGCGCGGCCGCCGCGTTCGCACCCTCTCGCGCAAGCAGCACCCGTCGCATCCGCTCGCTTCGCGGATCGAGACGGCGCCGCTCCGCTTCGACGACTCGCTCGTCACGAGCCTGCACGGGGCGGACACGCTCTACAACACGTACTGGGTGCGGTTCGAGCGGGGAGACGTGACCTTCGCCGGCGCGGTCGCAAACACGGTGCGGCTCGTCGACGCGGCCAAGCGGGCAGGCGTGCGGCGGATCGTGCACGTCAGCGTCGCGAATCCGTCGAGCGACGTCGCCGTGGCCGTACTTCCGCGGCAAGGCCGAGACGGAGGCGATCGTCCGCTCGTCCGGCCTCTCCTACGCCATCGTCCGACCGACGCTCGTCTTCGGGCCGGGCGACATCCTCACGAACAACATCGCCTGGGGTCTCCGTCACGTGCCGCTGTTTGTCGTCGCCGGCGACGGCCGCTACGAGGTGCAGCCCGTCTCAGTGCGCGACACCGCCTCGATCTGCGTCGACGCGGGCGAGGCTGACGAGGACGTGGTGGTGGACGCTGCCGGCCCGGTTCGGTGGTCGTTCGACGACTTCGTCCGACTGATCGCACGCGCCGTCCGAAGCCACGCGTGGATCGCGCACGCTCGTCCGTCCGTCACGCTTCTCGTTGGACGCGTGGCCGGTGCTGCGCTCCGCGACGTCCTTCTCACTCGCGACGAGCTCGGTGCGCTGATGGCCGGCCTCCTCGTGTCGGACGAACCGGCGCGGGGCACGGACCGCTTCGATGTGTGGCTTCGCGACAACGGCGACCGGGTCGGGCGTCGCTATGCCTCTGAGGTCGCGAGGAATTTCACGTCGTGACCCGCCGAGCCGTCATGGCGTGTGGCCTGCTGGCCTCGCTCGCGATCGTGAGTAGCGCGACGCCGGCATCGAACCGGCTTGCGATTGAGGTCGTCGCCACGGGCTTTCGGCAGCCCGTGCACGTCGCCTCCGCGCCGGGCGAGCCCGGTCGGCTCTATGTCGTCGAGCGGGCGGGTCGTATCAGGGTCGTCGAGAGCGGCCGCGTCGAGCCCGAGCCGTTCCTGGACATCCGCCCGCGCGTCCGCTCGAACGGCCTGCTCGGAATGTTCTCGCTCGCGTTCCATCCGCGTTATCCGACCGACAGGCGGGCGTACGTCATGTACACGGGCGGGGGCGGGAACGTCTACGTCGCCGAGCTGCGCGTGCGCGGCGGCCGCGCGCGTATCGCACGGATCCTTCTCCGCGTCGAGGTGTCGAGAAGCGCATACGCCCACGTTGGCGGTCAGCTCGCTTTCGGCCAGGGAGGCATGCTCCACGTCGGCATCGGCGACGGGGGGTCGCCCGAAGTCGCGCAGGACCCCGCGAGCGTGCTCGGCAAGATCGTCCGCCTCGATGTCGACCGGCCCGACCCAGAGCCGATCCTCGTTGCGATGGGACTCCGGAACCCGTGGCGCTTCTCGTTCGACCGAGAGACGGGCGATCTCTTCATCGGCGATGTCGGCGAGACGGTCTGGGAGGAGATCGACGTCGTGCGCCGCGGCACGCGCGGTGTGCCGAACTTCGGTTGGGGCGCCGAGGAGGCCGGCGAGCCGCCCTACGTGCGCTATCGGCACGGCAGCGGTTGTGCCGCCGTGATCGGCGGCTTCGTCTACCGTGGCCGCGCGTTACCGACGCAGCGCGGGCGGTATTTCTACGGAGACACCTGCAGCGGCGCCGTGTGGAGCGTCCGCACGCACGTGACGAGCCCGCGTCCACGGAGAGAGCCGATCGGCGTCGGGCAGCTCGCGTCCTTCGGAGAGGACGGACGGGGCGAGCTCTACCTTGTCGCTCGCGGCTCCGGCACGCTCTTCCGCCTCACGTCGACATGATCGTCCTCGCGTCCACGTCGCCCCAGCGCCGGGCGATCCTCGAGCAGCTCGAGATCCCGTTTCGTGTCGCCACGCCGCTCTACGACGAGGTCGGCGACGACCCGGTCGAGCACGCGGCTGGCAAGGCGCGCTCGGTCGACGGTGGCGGCGACCCCGTGCTCGGCGTCGACACGATCGTCGTCTGCGAGGGAGCGATGCTCGGGAAGCCGTCGACGGCGGACGAGGCCGCAGCGATGCTGTCGACCCTTTCCGGGCGGACGCACGACGTCGTCTCCGGCCTCTGTCTGCGGACCGAGGCGTGGGAGGAGCTCGGCAGCGCGATCACGGCCGTGACGTTTCGGCCACTCGACAACCGGGCGATCGCCACGTACGTCGCGAGCGGCGAGTGGGAGGGGCGCGCCGGCGGCTATGCGATCCAGGGGCTCGGCGCGGCGCTCGTCGAGCGCATCGATGGCGACTACCTGAACGTCGTCGGGTTGCCGGGCGCCCTTCTCCTCTCGATCCTCGAGACGCGAGGTCTCATGACAGGGCAATGAGCGCGACGCCGGCGGCGACGAGCACGGCGCCGGCGAAGCGCCGCCTGCCGACGGGCTCGCCGAGCACGAGCGCCGCGAGGCCGACCGCGATCACGATGCTCGACTCGCGGACGGCTGCGACGGATGCGGCCGACGCGAGCCGGAGCGCCGCGAGCACGAGCACGTAGGCACCGAACATCGCCAGCCCGGCCGCCGCTGTGCGCCAGGAGAGCGCCCGCCGGGTCCGCTCGCGGCCGATCGCAGCGGCATAGGCAATGGCCGGCACGGCGAGGACGAGCTCGAGGTACGTGAGCGGGTTCGCATGCTGGACGCCGTAGCGGTCGACGAGCGTGTAGCCGGCTATGGCCGCCGCGATCGCGCCGATCATGACGAGCGTCGTGCGGTCGATGCGTCCCCGAACGCCGCGGACGAGCACGATCCCGGAGCCGACGACGAGAACGCCCACTGCCTCAGCCGGGCTCGAGCCGAGGCCGAGGAACGCGACCGAGCAGACGAGGACGAGAATCGGCGCCAGGCCACGCGTGAGTGGGTAGACGAGACTCAGCTCGGCGCGGCGATACGCGACTGCGAGGAGAGCGAAGTACGCGAGCTCGAGCGCGGCCGACGCGACGATGTACGGGACGGCCTCGGCGTCGACCCGCCACGTCCAGGCGGCGACCGGCGCGAAGGCGACGACGCCGACGAGGAGGGCGGCGGCCGTCGTGCCCTGCGTGTCCTCGGAACCTGCGACGAAGACGTTCCAGAGCGCGTGCAGGCAGGCGGCGGCGAGCACGAGCAGGAGCGCATCGACCGGCATCGGGCCGAGCCTAGAGCACCCACGGCTAGACTCCACGGCTCGAAATGGGCCTCTTCGACAACTTCACCGGCTTCGGCAGCCGCGACATGGCCGTGGACCTCGGCACTGCGAACACGCTCGTCTACGTCAGGGGTCGCGGCATCGTCCTGTCCGAGCCGTCCGTCGTCGCCATCGACACGCACTCGGGCGAGGTGCACGCCGTCGGCGTCGAGGCGAAGCGCATGCTCGGCCGGACACCGGGATCGATCCAGGCGATCCGTCCGCTCAAGGACGGCGTCATCGCCGACTTCGACGTGACGGAGCAGATGCTTCGCCACTTCATCCACAAGGTGCACCAGCACCGCTTCGCCCATCCGCGCGTCGTCGTCTGCGTGCCGTCCGGCGTGACGGGCGTCGAGCGCCGAGCGGTCGAGGAAGCGACGCTTTCCGCCGGAGCACGGCAGGCGTACCTGATCGAGGAGCCGATGGCCGCAGCGATCGGCGCCGGCCTGCCGATCGCCGAGCCGGCCGGGAACATGATCGTCGACGTCGGCGGCGGCACGAGCGAGGTCGCGGTCATCTCGCTCGGCGGCATCGTCGTGTCCCAGAGCCTCCGCGTCGGCGGTGACGAGATGGACGAGGCGATCGTCAATCACGTGAAGAAGGACTACAAGCTCCTGATCGGCCAGCAGACGGCCGAGGAGATCAAGCTCGAGATCGGCTCCGCCTTCCCGATGAAGGAGGAGTTGAAGGCGGAGGTAAGGGGCCGGGACATGCTCACGGGCCTTCCGAAGACCGTGGTCATCTCCTCCGACGAGGTTCGCCACGCGCTCGAGGATCCCGTCGGCCAGATCATCGACGCGATCAGACAGACCCTCGACAAGACGCCTCCCGAGCTCGCCGCCGACATCATGGATCGCGGCGTCATGCTCGCAGGCGGTGGCGCGCTCCTCACCGGGCTCGACGACCGGCTTCGCCAGGAGACGCACATGCCTGTGCACGTCGCCGATTCGCCGCTGACGTGCGTCGCAGTCGGCTCGGGCAAGAGCCTCGAGGAGTTCGAGGTCATCCACCGCAGCCAGAAGGGGCGGCGCAGGGCCGCTCGCGCGTACTCCCGCTAGACGCGCAGCCCAGCGCGCGGCTTGCCTACACTGATAGCGCTCGTGCCTCGCCATCGATCAGCACGGGTCGAGACGCTCGGACCCTTGCGGCGACGGCCGGCCTCCCCTGGAGGATCGCCGCCTCGCCAGTCAAGACCGTGGCTCCGCCGCGCCGTCGTCATCGGCCTCGTCGTCGTATCGCTCGCGCTCCTCAGCGCCTACTTTCGTGAGGCGCAGAGCGGGCCGCTCCACGACGCCCAGAACGCGGGCGCGACCGCCCTCAGGCCGTTCCAGGTCGGCGCCGAGCGTGTCGCGCAGCCGTTCCAGGACGTCGTCGGCTGGGCCGGGGACGTGCTCGGCGCCAAGGACGAGAACGAGAAGCTCCGCAAGGAGAACGACCGGCTTCGCCAGCAGCTCGTCCAGAACGAGACGGCCGCGCGGCAGAACGCCGAGCTCAGGCGCCTTCTGCGCTATCGCGACGGCCAGACGTTCCCGCGCGACTACGTCGGCGTCGCGGCGAGGATCATCGGCCGCACGCCGGGGCAGTTCGAGCAGCAGGTGGTCGTCGCCACCGGGACGAACCACAACGTCGGCCTCAACGATCCTGTCGTCACCGCCCACGGCCTCGTCGGCAAGGTGACGAAGGTGTCGCGGCGCACGGCACGCGTGACGCTCCTCACCGACGAGACGAGCGCCGTGTCGGCCCTCGATCTCTCCTCGAACGCCGCCGGGATCATTCGCCACGGTCTCGCCGCGGGCGGCTCGCTCGTCTTCGACCGCGTGACGAAGGACAACGTCGTCGACCAGGGCGACGTCGTGATCACGGCCGGCTGGCGCTCGGGCAAGCTCGCGTCGATCTACCCGCGCGGCATCCCGATCGGCGTCATCACGAGCGTCGGGCAGCTCGACACGGACATCTACAAGCAGATCGAGGTCGAGCCGTACGTCGACTTCTCCTCGCTCGACTCGGTGCTCGTGCTCGTGGCGAAGGAGAAGGTGGCGAAGAAAGCGCGGCGGCGATGAGCATCGTCGACGTCGGCAAGGTCGCGGTGCTCGTGCTCGTCGCAACGGTGCTCCAGACGTCCGTGTTCGCGGACGTCAGTGTGCTCGGCGGGACGCCCGACGTCCTTCTCGTGACCCTCGTCTCGATCGCGCTGCTTCGCGGCGCGCTCGTCGGCGCGATCACAGGTTTCGCGGCAGGCCTCCTCGTCGACGTTGCACTGCTCGGCACCCTGGGCGAGACGTCACTCCTGCTGACGGTCGTCGGCTTCTGGGCTGGACGCTACGGCGAGACGACCGCCCGTGATCGCCGTGCCGCGCCGTTTCTCGCCGTCCTCGCGGCGACGTTGGTCTATCTCGTCGGCGCGCTCGTCCTTCGCTTCATCCTCGCCGAGCCTGCGCCCGTGCAGACGGTGCTCGTCGGCACGCTCGTCCAGGTGCTCGCTCTGAACCTCCTGCTGACGTGGCCGGTCTACCGCCTCGTGCAGCGGATCCTGCCCTCGCGCGAGGGCTCGACGGGCCTCGCCAAGGGGGTCGGCGTCCTTGGCTAGCGCGAGCCCGCGGCGGCCCGGCTTCCTGCCGCCCGATCCGAAGGTCGAGGAGCCGTATCTCCTCACGCCGCGCATGGCCATGCGCGTGGCGATCCTCGGCGCCTTCGCGCTCGTCCTGTTCGGCGTGCTCGTGTTGCGCCTCTGGTCGCTCCAGATCCTCTCGACGGACGAGTACCGCGCGGCCGCGCTCTCGAACCAGCAGCGAAACGTGTCGATCGAGGCTCCGCGCGGCTCCATCCTCGACCGGAACGGCCGCGTCCTCGTCCGCAACGTCGCGTCGACGGCGGTCGTCGTCTGGCCCGCAAGCCTCCAGCGAGGGGGCGGACGCGACACCGAAGTGCGGGCGCTCTCGCGGGTGCTCGAGATCCCGTTCTGGAAGCTGCGCCAGACGATCCGCGAGCATCGCTTCGATCCGCTCAGCCCGTTGACGCTCAAGGTCGCCGTCCACCCGGACAAGGTCGCGTACCTCTACGAGCACCAGGACGAGTTCCCCGGCGTGCAGGTGAAGCAGACGTACCTCCGCGCGTACAACTTCGGCCAGCTGTTCGCGCAGAGCCTCGGGCACGTCTCGGAGATCTCCGCAGAGCAGCTCAAGCAGCTGCGTGAGGACGGCTACCGCGCCGGAGACCGCATCGGCCAGTCGGGCGTCGAGGGTGCGTTCGACCGCTGGCTGAGGGGGACGTCAGGGCGCGCCGAGCTCCGCGTCGACTCGCTCGGACGGCCGAAGAGCGCGCTGACGCTGACGCAGATGCCTCGCCCGGGCTCGACCGTACGGCTCACGGTCGACATCGGCCTCCAGCGCGCGGCCGAGCGAGCGCTCGCGCACGGGATCGCCCTCGCCCACGCGGACGGCGCATGGGCCGCCAACGGCGGAGCGATCGTGGCGCTCGACCCGAACACCGGCGACGTCCTCGCGATGGCGTCGGCGCCCACCTTCAAGCCGAACGTCTACTCGGGTCGCGTCGACAGGAAGAAGATCGCTGCGCTCGTCGATGCGAAGGCTGCGCGCGCGGCGAACTACCCGGCGCTCAACCGCGCCACCGCAGCCATCTACCCGCCGGGCTCGACCTTCAAGCCGGTGACCGCCCTCGCCGCGCTCCAGGAGCATCTGGTGACGCCGTACACGGCACTTCCCTGCACCGGGTCGTACACCGTCGCGGGAGTCACCGGCGAGGGGCAGACGTTCCGCAACTGGGATCCGTTCGTCAACACGCCGATGGAGATGCAGGAGGCGATGGCGGCGTCGTGCGACACGTACTTCTATCGGCTCGGCGAGGACTTCTACGACCTACCGCCCGAGCGCGGCCACCCGCTCCAGGCATGGGCCAGCCGCTTCGGTCTCGGCGCCTCGACGGGCATCGACATCGGCCCCGAGGAGCGCGGCATCCTTCCGACCCCGGAGTGGCGCGAGGCCACGTACACGAAGAAGACGGACCCGGAGGGCTGGCGCATCGACAGGCTCTGGAAGCCCGGCGACTCGATCCAGCTCGCCATCGGGCAGAAGGACATCGCCGTCACACCGCTCCAGATGGCGCGCTTCTACGCGCTGATCGCCAACGGCGGCAAGCTCGTCACGCCGCACGTCGTCTCCCACGTCGAGGAGTCCGGTGGCTCGAGCGCCGCGCCCACGGTCGTCCGCAGCTTCCAGCCCTCGCCGCCGCAGGCGAGCGGGGTCGACCCGGCGGCGATCGAGGTGATCCAGAACGCCCTCTACGAGGCGACGCACGCGTCCTACGGCACTGCCGCATCGGTGTTCGGCAGCTTCCCGATTCCGGTCGCGGGCAAGACGGGCACGGCCGAGAAGGTCGTGCAGCTTCCCGGCTACTCGACCGGGCTCCTCCTCGACCAGTCGTGGTTCTGCGCCTACGCGCCGGTCGAGCGCCCGACGATCACGGCCTGTGCCGTGATCGAGAACGGCGGCCACGGAGGCACGGCGGCCGCGCCGGCGGTGCTCAAGGTGTTCGAGCACTACTTCCGCACGAAGGCGCCCGAGATCGGCGACATCCACTCCGACTGATGCGCGCGCTCCCTCATGGCTGAGTACGTCGACACGGTCCGCGCGACGCGGCGCCGCCGGCCGCTGCGCCTAGCGCGCGTGGAGGGCGGCCCGCTGCTGGCGCGCCTCGACTGGGTCCTGCTCGCGGCGACCGGCGCGCTCGTGGCCTACGGCCTCTGGGCGATCTCGGGCATCACGCGGTACGACGTCCCGGACAACGGGAGCTACTTCGTCGTTCGCCAGAGCATCTTCGTCGCCGTCGGCGTCGTGCTGATGACCGCGGCGATCTTCATCGACCCGCAGTGGTACCGCCGCTCGAAGACCCTGCTCTACGGGCTGACGGTCGGCATGATCGGCCTCGTCTACCTCGTCGGCACCGTCGCGCGCGGCTCGCGCCGCTGGATCGACGTCTCGTTCTTCCGCTTCCAGCCGTCGGAGTTCGCGAAGGTCCTCTTCGTCCTCTTCATCGCGGCGTTCCTCGCCGACCGGCTCCGGCGGATCGAGGATCTCTCGACGCCGGTGCTCGCGATCGCGCTCGCCGCGCCGCCGATCCTGCTCGTCTTCCTCCAGCCGGATCTCGGCAGCGGGCTCGTCTACGGGGCGGGCCTTGCGGCCTGCCTCTTCATCGCGGGTGTGCGCTGGCTCCATCTCGTGCTGCTCGCGGCGCTCGCGGGATTCGTGATGGTGGCAGCGCTCTGGCTGCTCCCGGCGCTCGGGATGGAGGTGCTCAAGCCCTACCAGGCCGCGCGGCTGACCGGTTTCACGAATCCCGAGTCCGATCCGCAGGGGAGCACGTACAACCAGCGCCAGTCGATCACCGCCGTCGGCTCGGGCGGCTTCTCGGGTCGAGGCATCGACGAGGCGACGCAGACGCGGCTCGACTACCTGCCCGAGCATGCGACGGACTTCGCGTTCGCCTCGTTCGCCGAGCAGCGCGGCTTCGTCGGCGCCGCCGTGCTGCTCCTCCTCTATCTCCTCGTCGTGTGGCGCGGCCTGAAGATCGTCACGATCGCACGCGACGCGTTCTCGGCCATCGCCGCGGCAGGGCTCGTGTTCGCCCTGCTGTTCCAGATCTTCGTCAACGTCGGCATGACGATCGGCGTCGCGCCCGTGACGGGCATCACGCTGCCGCTCGTCTCCGTCGGCGGCTCGTCGCTCGTCGCGAATCTCGTTGCAATCGGCGTTCTCGAGGCGATCCACGTGCGCGGCCGGCCGCGTCCGTGAAGGCGTTCGGCATCAACCCGCGCGAGCTGCTCGCAACCGCGAAGGAGCTCAAGGCCGGGGCGTCGGTCGAGCGGCCCGTCGTCCTCGCCGGCCAGAGCGGTCTGCTCTCGGTGCTCCATCGGGAGCTGACCCGCGACGGCGTCGCGGCCGCGGTGCGCGAGGGGGGAGGCATCGTCGGCGCAGCGGCGCTCGTCTACGTTCTCGTCGACGAGGCCACGGCCGAGGACGTGGCCCTGCTGCGCGAGGCGGAGCGCGCGCGCGTGCCCGCCGTAGCGGTGATCGCGGGAGCCACCGGCGTGGACGTTCCCGCCCCGCCGTATGTGCTCGCCCAGCACGTCGTTCGCGTCGGGACGGGGTCGGGCTTCCCGGTCGACGACATCGCCGGGGCACTTGCCCATGCGCTCGGCGATCGCGGCACAGCCGTGGCCGCGCGCCTACCGGTGCTGCGCGAGCACGTGGTGGAGCAGCTGATCCGTCGCGCGTCGCGCCAGAACGCCCTGCTCGGAACGGCCGCAACGATCACCCGCGTCTCGATGCCGCTCCTCACCTTGAACCAGGTCCGGCTCGTGCTGCGCATCGCCGACGCCTACGGCTTCGAGATCGACCGGACGCGGCTGCCCGAGGTGCTGGGGGTCGTCGCGGGTGGCATGGGCTTCCGCGCGATCGCGCGCTCTGCGATCGGCATCGTGCCGTTCGCCGGCTGGGCCGTCAGGGGTGGCGTCGCGTACGGCGGCACGCGGGCAATCGGCGAAGCCGCAAAGCGGTACTTCGAGCAGCGGGCGCCCGTGACGCGCGTGCCCGGCGATCGGTCACGCTTCCCGCGCTAGCGTGTTGTCGGCGCTCGGGAGCTTGGTGCCGCGGGCCGCGAGGACGCGTCGTACCGAGCGAATGGCGTTGAGGGTCCGTGGGAAGCCGACGAACGGTGTGAGGAAGACGATCGTCTCGACGATCTCATCGGCATCGAGGCCGGCGTCCAGGGCGATCCCGATGTGGTACTCGAGTTGAGGCTCCGCGCCCCCGATCGCGGTCAGCGCCGACACCGCGGCTATCTGGCGCGACCGGTCGTCGAGCCCCGGACGGGTGTAGATGTCGCCGTACCCGAACTCGATCGCATAGCGGGCAAGGTCGGGCGACACCGTGGCCACCGCATCCATGACGCGGTCTCCCTTTTCGCCTGCGAGCTCATGGAGTCGCTCGAGCCCGCGCTCGTAGCGCGCGTCGCCTCCCACGCGGAAACCCTATGCGCGATCAGCTCCGCCCGCCGCCGTAGTCCGTCCGAGGTCGGTCCTAGGATCCCGGCGATGGGAGAGGTCGAGCGATTGGTGGACCCGCAGGCGGAAGCCGAGGAGCTCCTCCAGATCGAAGAGGCGGATGCCTGGTTCGAGTACCTCGAGTCGATCCGCAACCTCGCGTCGCACGAGCCGAGGTACGGCGAGGTCGAGCCGTGGGCATGGGCGCGGCTTGCCGTTCGGCTGCGCACCATCCGCACCCGACGCTCGAAGCTTCGCGCGGCCTGAGACCGCGAATCGGAATGACGCTTCGCCGGCGGGGCGGGCTGGGCGGATGCGATACCAGGACGCAGGGAGCCTCAATAGCACCACTATTGAGGCGACCGAGGACGCCGTAGCGCGCCGTCCAGCACGTTCCGGCGGCTCAAGGCTTCATTGTGATTCGTGGTCTAAGCCGTCCGCGCTGCTACGCTGGCCGCGAGGCTTGATTGTGAGCTTGACCAAAGACGTGCTTTGCAGACTGCGCCCCATAGAGGCCGGCGGTCGCGCGCGTCCCATCCACGAAGGAGATCTTCTTGGCACTCCGCTGGTTTCGGCGGCGCGCTCCCGAAGGGGAGCAGACAGCCGCGCACACACCGCAAGAACCGACCGACCAAACTCAGCCAGAACACCGACCTGAGCCCGTAACAGAAGCCGCTGCCCGGCGCTGACGCCGGCGCGGCCACACGCCCCCGTAGACGCCGCGGCTCCCGCGGCGGGCGAGGGAGGAAGCGCACACCCGCTGCTGCGAGCGCGGCCAACGGCTCGACCGATCGGGCCGCCGAGGGCGGCCCAGAGAAGGCAGCCGAGAGCGGCGAGCCGAAGGAGAAGAAGCCGGCGCGACGCCGGTCCGGCTCCGGCTCCCGCTCCGACTCGCGCCGCAAGCAGCCGACACGCCGCGCCCCGCTCCCGAAGGCGAAGCGCGAGCTGCTCGTGTCTGTCGACGTCACCGAGCAGGCGGTCGCCGTGCTCGAGGACGATCGCGTCGCAGAGGTCTATCTCGAGCGTCCCGGCAGGCGTTCGATCGCCGGCAACATCTACAAGGGCTCCGTCGACAACGTCCTCCCCGGTATGGAGGCGGCGTTCGTCGAGATCGGGCTCGAGAAGAACGGCTTCCTCTACGTCGACGAGATCGTCGGCCCCGAGCTCGAGGGCAAGCGGCACGGCCGCCGCATCCAGGACCTGCTCGCGCGCGGCCAGGAGATCCTCGTCCAGGCCGTGAAGGATCCGATGAAGTCGAAGGGCGCGAGGCTCACGACGGAGATCTCGCTCCCGGGCCGGTTCGTCGTCTACGTCCCACAGGGTGAAGGGGTCGGCGTCTCGCGCCGGCTCGACGACGACGAACGGGCTCGGCTGAAGGCGATCCTCCGCGAGATCGAGCTGCCCAAGGGCGGCATCATCGTGCGGACGGCTGCCGAAGGCGCCTCGGCGGAAGACGTCGAGCTCGACATCCGCTTCCTCGAGAAGCTGTGGAAGGAGGTCCAGGCGCGGGCGAAGAAGGCGCCGGCGCCAAGCCTCGTCTACAGCGAGGCCGAGCTTCCCCTCCGCGTCGTGCGCGACCTCTTCACGGAGGACTTCGAGCGGGCGATCGTCGACGACGAGCGGACGTTCAAGCGCATCGTCGGCTATCTGAAGAAGACGTCGCCGCACATGGCCGATCGCGTCAGCCGCTACCGCGAGCGCACACCGCTGTTCGAGACGCACGGCGTCGACGCGGAGATCCGCTCGACGCTCGACAAGCGCGTCGACCTGCCCTCGGGCGGCTACCTCATCTTCGACTACGCCGAGGCGTTCACGGTGATCGACGTCAACACCGGCCGCTTCGTCGGCTCGCGCTCGAGGACCTCGACCGCGCGACTCGAGGAGACGGTCACGAAGAACAACGTCGAGGCTGCGCGAGAGGTCGTTCGCCAGCTCCGGCTGCGCGACATCGGGGGCATCATCGTCATCGACTTCGTCGACATGGCAAACCCGAAGAACCGGGCGACGGTCGAGGAAGCGCTGAAGCGTGAGCTCGAGCGCGACCGGACGAAGACGTACGTCGTCGAGATCTCGCCACTCGGTCTCGTGGAGATGACCCGCCAGAACGTGACCGAGGGACCGCGCGAGATCCTCACGCGCCGCTGTCACATCTGCGACGGCAACGGCTTCGTGCTCTCCGAGGCGTCAGCCGTCGTCGACATCGAGCGCAGGCTCCACGCGCTTGCCGCCCAGAGCCCGCGGACGAAGGCGTTTCGCGTCGAGGTGAACGCGCGCGTCCGCGACCTGCTCGTCGGCCCTGCCGCGGTGCAGCTCGAGGCGATCGAGAGGCGTCTCCAAGCGCCGGTTCTACCTCGAGGCGAGCGACGACGCCTCGATCGACCACTTCGTCGTGAAGGACAAGGGCCCGATCGAGCGTCTCGCGCCGAAGGCGCCGTTCGAGGAGGGCCAGGAGCTCGAGCTCAAGCTCGTCGAGGTCGGCCTCTACGACGTCGAGGCGGGCGTCGGCAAGGTGGACGGGATCGACGTCGCAGTCGCCCATGCCGCGAAGCTCGTCGGCAAGAAGGTGCGCGTCCGGATCGAGCGCATCCTCGACGGCGCGGCCTACGCGACGCTCGCTGCCGACGCCGCCGCGGCTGCCGACAAGCCGATCACGGCCGAGGGTCTCGCCGAGAAGCCGACCCGCGCGTCACGCTCGCGCAGGCGCACTCCCGACGCGACCGACCTCGACACCGAGACGGAGCCGATCGCCGAGCTCGCCGACGGTATTGCCGAGGAGGAACTGGAAGACGCGAGGAGGCCGAGGAGCCGAGGAGGCCGAGGAGGCCGAGGCCGACGAGGTCGAGGAGACCGAAGCCGCTGCCGATGAGCCTCAGCCGCCGAAGAAGAAGCGCACGCGGCGCGGCTCGCGAGGAGGCAGGAACCGCCGCAAGACGCCGCGGCCGCCGGCGCCGCCGCTGCTGCACCATCGCCGAATGGAGCGGTGGAGACCGAGAGCGACGCCGAGCGTGCGCCGAAGATCCACCTGCCGTCGGAGGAGCTGGGTACGCCGGAGACGGACGCCGTCGCGGTGGTCGAGCCTTCGGCGAACGGTGAGGCAGCGACGGCTGGCGACGGCACCGAGCCGCCCAAGAAGAAGAAGACCAGGCGCGGCTCGCGCGGCGGCAGACGCCGGCGCAAGCCGGCGGGCGCGGGTGCCGCCGCCGCGCAGCCGGACAAGCCGGCAGACGGCAACGCGGCGTAGGCCTCTACTTCTAGCGCCGCTCCCGCCGGAACCAGAGGATCTCGACCGCGGCCGCGGCGGCGAGCACGATGAGCCAACCCCAGGTCAGGCTGGGGAGGACGACGCTCTGTGGCTTCCAGTCGATCGTGCCGCGCTTCCAGAGCTGCTCGAGCGTGAAGTCCTGGATCGTGTTCGCGAAGCCGTACGCGACGGCGAGCGCGAGGACGGCCGACGATGCCGCGGTGAGCCGCCGGTGGCGAAACGACGGCAGCGCGCGGCTCAGCGCCAGGCCCGTCAGCGCGAAGAGCACGCCGTAGAACCCGTGGTGACCGCCAAGGTGGACGGCTGCGATCGGCTCGCCCGGTGAGGGCTCATCGGCATAGATCGGATCCGGGGCGTAGAAGCCGGCGAGCGCGAACACCCACGGCACGGCGATGAGCGCGAGCAGCACGGCGAGCACGATCCGAAGCCGGTCGCCGCTCGCACCGGGCGTCGCGTGCACCCCGGCCGTCCGCACGGCGACGGCGGTCAGCGCGGCGACGAGCGCGACGCCGATCGCCGGGAGCGCGTTGCGAGGAGCCGCGTCGAGGTCGCCCTGGTCGACGACGACCGCCGTGAGCGCGCACAGAGGTATCGCGATCGCGGAGACCCAGAGGACAAGGCGTCGGTGCGTGTCGAGCAGCGCGTTCGCCGCCACGGTGAGCAGGCCGAGCGCTATCAACGCGATCGGGAAGTTCAGCTCGACCAGCGCCCGGCCGAGCCCGCCACGCACGCCGCCGACGCTCGTGTTGTAGAGATCCTCCGCCGGGAGGCGCGCATACGTCGACCGCGATCAGCACGACGTCGACCAGCAGAAGTGCCCAGATCAGGAGGGCTTCGCGGATGCCTGGAGCGGCGGGGCGAGACGCGCCTTTCGCTACACTGGTGCCCGCTCGCACGTTCCCGGCGTGTGAATCCCTAGCCATGTACGCGATCATCTCCCTTCAGGGCAAGCAGTATCGCGTCGAGGAAGGGCAGAGGCTCTTCGTCGACCGCCTTGCGCACCCCGCGGACAAGCCGCTCCACCCCGCCGTGCTCTTCGTGGGCGGCGATGGCACGGCGGAGTTCTCGCCGAAGGGAGCGCAGGTCACGGCGAAGGTGGTCGGCGACGCGCTGGGCGACAAGATCCGGATCGGGAAGTACAAGCCGAAGTCGGGCATCCGCCGTCACACCGGGCATCGCAGCAAGCTGACGGAGATCGAGATCACCGCGATCGGGCTGACGGCAGCCAAGCGCGCGACGGAGACCGAGGGCGAGGAGAAGCCCAAGGCCGCACCGAAGCCGAAGGCGGCTGCCGCAGCGAAGACGCCCGCAGCGAAGAAGGCGCCAGCGAAGAAGCCCGCGGCAAAGGCGCCTGCGAAGGCGAAGGGAGAGGACGCGTAGATGGCACACAAGAAAGGGCTCGGTTCCTCGCGGAACGGCCGCGACTCCAATCCGAAGATGCTCGGCGTCAAGATCTTCGCCGGGCAGACCGTCAAGGCCGGCATGATCATCGTCCGCCAGCGCGGCACGCGGTTCAAGCCGGGTGACGGCGCGGGCATGGGGCGAGACGACACGATCTTCGCGCTCCGCGACGGCACGGTCGCGTTCCGCACGAGCGGCGAGCGCCGCTTCGTGACCGTCGACTAGCACGGTCACACGCAATGTTTCGCGACCGCGCACGCATCGTCGCGCGGGCTGGCCGCGGCGGTCACGGCGCTCTCAGCTTTCGGCGTGAGAAGCACGTCCCGCGCGGCGGCCCCGACGGAGGTGACGGCGGGCGCGGGGGAGACGTCGTACTCGTCGCCGACCCCGACCTTCGCGACCTGTCGGCTTTCCGTTCGCGTGTGCGCTTCGATGCGGGACGCGGCGGCTCGGGTCGTGGCTCAGGGAAGCACGGCGCCGACGGCGCCGACGTCGTGCTCGCCGTGCCCGTCGGGACACAGGTGCTCGACGTAGACGGCAACGTCGTCGCCGACCTCGCGCATACCGGCGCTCGGGTAGAGGTCGCCCGTGGAGGCGCCGGCGGGCGGGGAAACCGGCAGTTCGTGTCGGCCACGCGCCAGGTGCCCCGCTTCGCAGAGACCGGGCTTCCCGGCGAAGAGGCGGAGCTCGATCTCCACCTCAAGCTGCTCGCCGACGCGGCGCTCGTCGGCCTGCCGAACGCGGGCAAGTCGTCGCTTCTCACGCGGATCTCGAACGCGCGTCCGAAGGTCGCGAGCTACCCCTTCACGACGCTCGAGCCCAAGCTCGGCACGGTCGAGGCTCCGGACGGCCGCCAGCTCGTCGTCGCGGACGTTCCCGGGTTGATCGAGGGCGCGGCGGACGGCGCCGGCCTCGGCCACGAGTTTCTCGCGCACCTCGAGCGCGCACGGATGCTCGTCCATGTCATCGACGTCGGCGCCGAAGACGTCGAGGCCCAGTACCGGACGATCCGCTCCGAGCTGAGCCGCTACGGCGCGGGGCTCGACAAGCTGCCCGAGGTGGTCGTGCTCAACAAGATCGACCTCGTGCCGGAGCCGCCGGCGTTCGCAGCCGCGAACGTCGAGCGCGTGTTCGCGCTCTCGTGCGCGACCGGCGAGGGTGTTGAGGAGTTCAGGCGCGCGCTCTTCTCGCTCGTGCCGCCTTCGGAGGAGGTGGTTCCCGAGGAGCCCGACCTCGCGGACTTCCTCGTCTACCGTCCGAAGCCGTCACGCCCGCTCGTTTCGCATCCTTCGCACCGACCGCGGCTACCGCGTGACGGGGTCGCCTCCTGCCCCGAACGAGCTCGAAGCGGCGCTTCGAGCGGCGGGTGCTCGAGACGGGGACGCGGTCGAGGTCGGCGACGACGTCCTGGAGCTCCAATGACCGGCGTCTTCGGCGGGATGTTCGACCCGCCCCACAACGGGCATGTCGCGGTGGTGGCGGGCGCTGATCACGCGTTCGCGTTCGACCGGATGCTGATCCTCGTCGCCGCCGACCCCGGCCACCGAAGCGTCCAGACGCCGGTGGCGGTGAGACTCGCGCTCGCACAGCGTGCGTTCCCGGACTACGACGTCGAGGTCGACGAGCACCCGCGGACGATCGACATGCTGCGCGCGCGGCGGCTCGACGATCCCGTGCTGATCGTCGGGGCCGATGAGCTGGAGCAGTTTCCGACCTGGAAGGAGCCGGAGGCGGTGCTCGCAATGGCACGCCTCGCCGTGGCCGCACGGCCCGGCCATCGGGTCGAGACCACGAACGACCGCGTCGTCCGCTTCGAGATCGAGCCGCAGGCAGTGAGCTCGACGGAGATTCGCCGGCGGGTTGCGGCGGGCGAGCCGATCGACGATCTCGTGCCACCTGCGGTCGCGTCCGAGATCGAGCGGCTCGGCCTTTACCGCGACTAGACTGACGCGCAGTCCGATCAGGAGACCGAACCGCACTGAACTCGCTCGAACAAGCTCGCCGCATCGCCGGCCTCGTCAACGAGAAGCTGGCGCGTGACGTCGTCATCCTCGACATGCGGCCGGTCTGCACGTACACGGACTACTTCGTCATCTGCACGGGTCAGAACCCGCGGCAGACGAAGGCCATCGTCGACGAGGTCGCGTTCCGGCTGAAGAAGGACGGTCGCGTGCTGCCGAAGTCGATCGACGGCGAGCGCGAGGGGACGTGGGTGATCGCCGACTACCTCGACGTCGTGCTGCACGTCTTCACGCCGGATACCCGCGAGCTACTACCGGCTCGAAGACCTCTGGTCCGACGTACCGTCGGTCGAAGTCGCCTCCGCCTGACGCGGCTAGACTTCTCTGCTCACGGGGCCGTAGCTCAGCTGGGAGAGCGTTTGGCTGGCAGCCAAAAGGTCAGGGGTTCGATCCCCCTCGGCTCCACCTTTCCCGATTCGATCGGAACGATTCCGTCGACGTGGCATCGATCGGAACCGTTGGCCCGCACCCTCCCTCGACACGCTTCGTATCGCAGTCGCGATACGCTGCACTGCGTCAGGAAGCGCGGGGCCTAGACGCGCGAGACGTGGGCGACGGAAGGTGACGACGCGATGGTCGGTCGGCGTGTTTCCGCTGCGGCGGCATTGGTGTGCCTGGTGGCCGCAGTCGTCGCGGCCGTCATCGAGATCGTGCGCGATCTCCCCCGCGGTCTTCTGACGATTGCGCTGCTCGCCGCCGGCCTCGTCGTGGCCTGGCAAGCGCTTCTGCGGAGGGGCCGCGCAAGGGGGGTGTTCGCGGCCGGCGTCGGGCTGCTGCTTCTTGCGGCTGTCGTCGTCGTGCTGTCGGGTGACCGTTTTGGCTTCGGTCTTGCCGCCATTGCGCTCCTGGTCCTGGGCGTCTCGATCGCCAGGCCTGTGTTCCGCGTGGACGCGACGCTCCAGGCCGCCGTCCCGCCGAGGCGAGCGGTCGTCGTGTGGAACCCCCGGTCGGGAGGCGGCAAGGCCGTGAGCAACAACCTCGCAGAAGAAGCGCGCGCACGCGGGATCGAGCCGATCGAGCTCAAGCCTGGCGACGACCTCGCACAGCTCGTCCGCGACGCGGTGGCCCGGGGAGCCGACGGACTGGCGGCCGCCGGTGGCGACGGCACCCAGGCGCTGGTGGCCTCGATCGCCGCCGAGCACGATCTCCCGTTCGCCTGCATCCCGGCCGGTACGCGCAACCACTTCGCGCTCGACCTAGGCGTTGATCGGGACGACGTCGTTGGCGCGCTCGACGCGTTCGTCAACGGCGGGGAGCGGCGGGTCGACCTCGCCGAGATCAACGGCCGCGTGTTCGTGAACAACGTGTCGTTCGGGCTCTACGCCGAGGCTGTGCAGCGCGAGGGATACCGCGACGCCAAGCTACGCACGATCCTCGACACGGCGCCCGACGTGCTCGACGCCCTACCCGACGAGCGGACCGCCGAGCTGGGCTGGCGCGGCCCGGACGGCCGCGCGCACGAGTCGGCGGCCGTGATCCTGGTGTCGAACAACGCCTACCGCCTGGGGCAGGTCGTCGGCTCGGGCATGCGTCCCCGGATGGACGCAGGCGAACTGGGCGTCGCCGTATTGCAGACACCGCAGGCCCACAGAGCGGCCCGCCCGTGGCAGCAATGGTCGGCTCCGGCCTTCGAGGTGACGGCGTCGCAGCCGGTGCCGGTGGGAGTCGACGGCGAGGCGCTCCTCCTGGACCCACCGCTTCAGCTCATCAGCCGGCCGCGGGCGCTGCGGGTGCGCATCGCGCCGCACCACCCGGGTGTCTCACCGTCGGCCGGGCTTCCGGAGGGGGCTCTCGACACGCTCCGACGGCTCTTCGCCGTAGCCGCCGGACGGGAATAGGGGACGGCGGCAGCCGTGCGAGCCAGAAGGTGGCGGACCGAGGAGTTCTTCACCCGCCCGAGCCGGGCCGTCGGTTGGGGGGCCGCACTCCTCGCGCTCGTGCTTCTGCTCGCGCTCCTGATACCCGCAGGCCCCCTCACCCTTGATGACCACTGGGCCGAGCTGATGCAGGACATCAAGACGCCGTTCCTCACGCACGTCGCGCTCGTTTTCAACGCGCTCGGGCACGGCCTTTGGCGGGCACTCACGCTAGCCGGGATCGGACTCGCGCTCGTCCTCGCGCGCCGCTGGGCCGCGCTAGCCGCTTTCGCGATCGCTGAGGCGCTCACCCCACTATTCGCCAACCTGATCAAGTTGGCCGTCGGGCGAGAGCGCCCACCGGGGCACGTGCTCGAGGTGCACGGGACGTCGTTTCCCTCGGGCCACGCCGCCTACGCGGGCGCGACCGCGGTCGCGCTCGTCCTCCTGTTCAGCAGACCCGGTCGGAGGCGCCGACTCTGGTTCACTCTCGCAGCCACCACGATCGCCGCGATGGCCTGGAGCCGGACATACCTCCACGTGCACTGGCTGTCCGACGCACTCGCAGGCGCCACCCTGGGCGTTGCCGTCACCCTGCTCAGCTTCGGGGTCGCCCAGGTCGTCCTCGCGCGGCAGGAAGGCCCCGGCGCGCGCCGAGCCTAGTTCTTCTTCTCGTCCAGGTACTTCCGGAGACCGAGGTACGGCAGGACGAAGACGGCGATCACCGAGCCGAGCCAGACGATCACCGTCGCGGCGATCCACGTGCTAAGGCCGTTGATCGAGAGGCCGTCCGAGATGAGGTCGGTGATCGAGCAGGGCCACGAAGGTGGCGATCAGCGCGACACCGCCGAGCAGTCCGGATCCTCCTCGACGGAGCTGGACGCCGAGGAACGGCTGCATGAGCGCGAAGACGATCGTGAAGATGATCACGTCCATGAAGAACGACGTGACATCGATGTCGACCCCGTCAAGCACCGTCGCAGCCACGATCAGGCCAACGGCGCTCCCCGCGAGCACGACCAGCGTGCGGACGATGAGTCGGATCATGAGCCGAGCCTAACGAGCCGTCTTCGCCGTTGCAAACGGGCGGCCGCTACCGTGGCCGTGTGGCGAGCCGACTGATCGAGGTGCTCCCGGACGCCGAGGCCGTTGCCCGGCGGGCTGCAGCGCTGATCGCCGAGTGGGCGCGGGAGTGCGTCACGGCGCGCGGCTCGTTCACGCTTGCCCTGTCCGGCGGGCGGACACCAGCCCGGATGACCGAGCTCCTCGCTGCGGAGGATGTGCCGTGGAGCGCCGTGCGCGTCTTCCAGGCGGACGAGCGCATTGCGCCCCGTGGCCACGCAGAGCGCAACCTCACCCACCTCGAGGCGGTGCTACCGCAGGCCACGATCGTCGCCATGCCGGTGGAGGACGAGGATCTTCCCGCCGCCGCCGCGCGGTATGCATCGCAACTGCCCGAGTGTCTCGACCTGGTTCATCTCGGCCTCGGGCCGGACGGACATACGGCATCCCTTGTGCCCGGCTGCGATGCCCTCAAGATCACCGACCGCGACGTCGCCATCTCGCGCGAGTACGGCGGCCGGCGCCGCATGACGCTCACGTACCCCGCGCTCGAGCGGGCGCGCGAGATCCTGTGGATCGTCACCGGTGAGGACAAACGCGAGGCGCTCGAGCGACTGCTTGCCGGCGACGAGGCGATACCCGCTGCGCGCGTCTCGACACCTCGCCAGCTCGTGCTCGCCGACCTGGCGGCCGCGGGCCCGTAACCCGCGTGGCCTACAGTGTGTGCGATGCAGTCCTGCGTCGTCCTCAAGCTCGGCGAGATCGTCCTCAAGGGGCGTAATCGCGTCCTCTTCTACGCCCAGCTGCGGCGGAACGTGCAGCGCCTCCTGCGCGATCTCGGCCCGCTCGAGCTGCGCCAGCGCGGCGGAGTCCTCGCCGTGCTCTCGCCTGCCCCTGTGGACGAGCTCGCGGAGAGGGCCGGGAACGTCCTCGGCATCAACCTTCTCCATCCGGCACTCGTGCTCGACAAGACGCCGGAGGCGGCCGCCGCGGCGGCGATCGACCTTCTGCGCGACCGCGAGGCCAAGACGTTCGCGATCCGGGCACGGCGCCGCGACAAGGGATTCGTGCTGACGTCGCAGGAGCTCGCGACATACGTCGGCCGCGCCGTCCAGGACGAGCTCGGGCTCGGTGTCGACCTCTCGCATCCCGACGTCGAGGTGCATCTCGAGGTCGACAAGCGCGAGCTCTTCGCCTTCTCGGAGCGAATCCCCGGCCGCGGCGGTCTCCCGGTCGGCGTCAGCGGTCGCGCGCTGTGCCTCATCTCGGGAGGTATCGACTCGCCGGTTGCCGCCTACCGCGCGATGAAGAGGGGCCTCCGCTGCGACTTCGTCCACTTCAGCGGCCGTCCGTTCACGGGACCCGAGTCGATCTACAAGGCGTACGCCCACGTCGCCGCGCTCGACCGCTTCCAGGGCGGGTCGCGGCTCTTCATCGTCGCCTTCGGCACCGCGCAGCGAGGGATCGCGACCGCCGGCGTTCCACGGCTTCAGGTGATCGCTCAGCGGAGGCTCATGCTCCGCGTCGCATCGGCAATCGCGACACGGGAGGGTGCGGAGGCGCTCGTCACCGGCGACTCGTTGGGACAGGTCTCGTCGCAGACGTTGCGCAACCTCGCGGTGGTCGAGGATGCCGCGCGCGTCCCACTGCTCCGGCCGCTCGTCGCGTGGGACAAGGCCGAAATCGTGCGCGAGGCGCAGGCACTCGGCACCTACGAGATCGCGAATCTTCCTGCCGAGGACTGCTGCACGCTGTTCGCGAGCCCGCTCGCCGAGACGCGCGCGGCGCCCGATCAGATCGAGCGGCTCGAAGCGCGCCTCGACCTCGACGTCGTCGTCGACGAGCTCGTCCGATCCGCAGAGGTCGTGCGACCGCGGGTCGACCGCGAGCTCGCAGCGACGAGCGTCGGGTGAGGCAGATTCGCGCGCTACCAGCGGTTTTACCCCCCGCTTACCCTGGCAATATGGAGTGTTGATGGAGCCACACGATCATCCGAGGGTTGTGAGCTATCGCAAGGCAGCGCATGGTGGCGCGAAACGCGTCTCCGTGCCGTGGACGATTGCGGCCGCGGCCCTGTCGGCGCTCGTCGTCGGCGCCGCGAGCTTCGCCGCGTCGTCCGCGCCGCCGTCCGAGGCCCGTGCGCTGGGGGAGCTCTACTTCGGGAAGAACATGGCCCGTGCCGAGGTCGTGATGGTCAACCGCTCCGGCGTGCACGACTATCGCATCGACCAGGGCAAGGTCGTGGCTTCCCGCGTCGGCTCGATCGAGCTGCTCGAGCGTGACGGGACCCGTCAGGTGATCCCGCTCGCGCCGACCGTCGCCATCTGGCACAACGGCCGGTTGTCGACGCTCCTCGCGGTGCCGTTGCGGATGAACGCGGTCACGATCCGCGACGGCGACCAGCCTGCGGCGATTGTTCGCATCACGGGGTCGCTCAAGAAACCGTGACGGCGTACGGGGGGCAGGCGGACCACCTCGCCGTAGGATCGGCAGGCGGCACAGTGCTCGTGGTCGAGGACGAGGAATCGATCGGGACGATCGTGCGGACGTACCTCGTCCGCGACGGCTATCGCGTCGTCTGGGTGCGAACCGGCGAGGAGGCGCTCGCCGAGCTGCCGCGCCATCCGATCCGGCTCGTCGTGCTCGACGTCGGTCTGCCCGGCATCGACGGCTTCGAGGTCTGCCGCCGCATCCGCGCCCAGTCGCCCGTGCCCATCCTCATGCTCACGGCGCGCGACGAGGAGCCCGACCGCGTCGCCGGCCTCGAGCTCGGCGCCGACGACTACGTGCCGAAGCCGTTCTCTCCGCGCGAGCTCGTCGCGCGCGTCAAGGCGATCCTCCGCCGCTCGGAGCCGGCCCCGCGCGAGAATCGCATCGAGCTGGACGGCGTCGTCGTCGACCTCGAGGGGCGGGAGGTGACCGTCGAAGACGACACGGTCGAGCTGACGGCGAAGGAGTTCGACTTGCTCGCCTACTTCCTCGAGAGCCCGGGCGTTGTCCACTCCCGCGACCGGCTTCTCGACCGCGTGTGGGGGATGAGCTACCCGGGCGGGACGCGCACGGTCGACGTCCACGTTGGCCAGCTGCGTCGCAAGCTCGGCAAGCCAGACCTCATTCGCACGGTCCGAGGAGCCGGGTACAAGGCCGTCGCGCCGTGATCTTCGGGCGGCGCTCGGCCCCGCCGCTCCGCAGGCGACTCTTCCTCTCCAGCGTCTTCATCGTCATCGTCTCGATCGGCGTCACCTTCGCCGTCGGCGTCGTGCTCACGCGGCGCGCGGTCGAGAACGCGAACCTCGACGACCTCGCACACCAGGCTGACCTCCTCGCGCAGCGCGAGAGCGAGTTCGACGTGCTCCTGCCGTTCTCGCGGCTCCAGCGGCTCCAGCCGTTTCTCGGAAAGCAGAAGGAGCGCATCGAGATCGTCGACCTCGCAAAGCCCTCGCCGTACCTCGAGGGCGAGAAGCTCGCCGCCGTGCGGGCACGGCAGCCGGTCGAGGGGACGCTGACGGTGGAGGGAGACGACTACCTCTTCGCCGCCCGCAACGTCCAGGGCAAGGGGTTCGTCCTGCTCAGGCCGCTCAGCCCGAGCTTCGCCGACTGGTGGCCGTTCCTCCAGGGGCTCGCCATCGCAGGCGCCATCGCCGCCGCTCTCGCGGCGCTCGGCTCGTTCCTCACCGCGCGAGCCGTCGCACGTCCGGTTCGCCGCGTCGCCGAGGCGAGCCAGAGCCTCGCGGAGGGTGTCTCGCCCGACCCGGTGCCGGTCGAGGGACCTGCAGAGCTCGTCCAGCTCGCGACATCGTTCAACGAGATGGCCGCACAGCTCGACGCAGCGCGTGAAGCCGAGCGGAACTTCCTCCTGTCAGTGAGCCACGAGTTGAAGACGCCGCTGACGGCGATCCGCGGCTACGCCGAGGGGCTGGAGGAGGGCGCGTTCACGCCGGAGGAGGCGGCGCAGACGATTCGGGAGGAGGCACGCCGGCTCGAGCGGCTCGTCCGCGACCTGCTCGACCTCGCGCGGATGAACCGGCATGAGTTCACGATCCACCACGAGACGATCGACCTCGCGTCGATCGCGCGGCGAGACCGTGCGTCGCTACCAGGCGGAGGCTCGGGCGAGTGGCGTCACGCTCGAGGCCGTCGCCCCCGAGCCCGCATGGGTGGACGGCGATCCCGACCGTGCGCTTCAGGTTGTCTCGAACCTCGTCGAGAACGCGCTTCGCTCGACGGCCCACGGCGGCTCCGTCCACGTCCACGTCCGGCCCGGGACGCTCGAGGTGACGGACACGGGCGTCGGCCTTGCGCCGGAGGACCTGCCCAGGGCGTTCGAGCGCTTCTACCTCCACGACCGCGGCGGTGGCAATCCGGACGGGCGCCGCATCAGCTCGGGCCTCGGCCTCGCCATCGTCCGCGAGCTGTGCGAGCGCATGGGCGGCACGGTCGAGGTGCGGAGCACCCTCGGCGAGGGAACGACGTTCACCGTCCGGCTGCCCGCGCCGCTCTCGTCCCTCCCCGGCGCCGCTCCGACCGGCGCCGAGCGCTCGACCCTCTAACCTCACGACCGTGGCGCGATGGCTCGACGTGCTCGTGCTCTGCTACCACGGCGTCCATCCAGCGCCGCGGCACGGCGAGGTGACGCCTGAGGCCCTTCGCGACCAGCTCCGCCTCGTGGCGAAGCGTGGCTACCGGTTCACGACCTTCACCGACGCCGTCACGGGTGACGGCGGCGGCCGCGTTGCCGCGGTGACGTTCGACGACGGGATCGCGTCCGCCATCGAGTTCGGCGAGCCCGTGCTCCAGGAGGCCGGCGCACCGGGGACGATGTTTCTCACGCTCGAGACACTCGGTGTCGGCGGCCGGCTGACGGAGGCTGACGCACCGGCGCTCGTCGCGCGCGGCTGGGAGGTCGGCTCGCACACGATGAGCCATCCCACGCTGACGAAGGTCGACGATCTCGCGCTCGCCGCCGAGCTCTCGAGCTCGAAGGAGGCGATCGAGCGGCTCACCGGCCGCCCGTGCCTGTCCATCGCGTATCCGAAGGGTCGCGCTGACGCGCGCGTCGTCGGCGCCGCAATGACGGCCGGCTACCGCGCTGGCGCGGCTCTCGAAGGGGGAACCGATCTCGGCGCCGTCGCCCTCGCGTGGCCGCGGGTGGGCGTTCGCGGCGACGACAGCCTCAGGGTCTTCGGTCTCAAGTGCTCGCGCACGGTGCGCTGGGCGCGATCGGGATGGGTGCGGCGCCCGGTGGCCGCGGTGGCGACGCGAGCGGGCAGTGTGCGCCGTCGCCTACGCGGCTCGGCGTAGGCAGACGTAGATCGGGTCGTCGCCGTCGATCCCGTATCGGGTGCGAAGCGTCTGGTCGGTCTGCTCGGGGAGATAGGCCGCCTCCGTGTCGAAGCCTGAGCGGGAGAGACGCTCCGCGTACGCCGCCGGGTCGCCGTGCACCGAGCGCCACGGCGCCTGCACGAGCGCGCGGCCGCCCGGGCGCGTCACGCGGTGGAGCTCGGCGACGGCGTCGTCGTGCTCGTCGACGATGTCGAGCACGTGCGCGCAGAGGACGAGGTCGAACGACGCATCGGGAAGCGGGAGCGCACGCACGTCCATCGCCGCGTCTGCGAGTGGATGCGCGGGATCGACGTCCACCGCGAGCCACGTCCCGGCGCGCCGGCGAAACCGGTCGCGAATCGACCGCTCCGGGCCGATCTGGAGCACGTCGCCAGCCAGCAGCTCGGGATTCGCATCGAGATAGAGCGACAGCAGGCGCTGGCGCTCGTACGAGCCGCACGCCGGGCAGTAGAGCGTCGGATAGCGAACGAATCGCCGGTACGAGTGCCCGCAGCACGGGCACCGAACGCCGTCGCCGTGCAGCGCGAGCCCGATGCCGGCAAACACGACCCGGTTCGCCTCCGTGCGCGCCCGTTGAGGGACGAGCGGCCGGACGGCCTCGCGGATGCGATGAAGCATGGCGGGGACACTAGACTGGCCGGATCGTGAGGGTTGTTGCTCTCGTGCTGGGGGCTGTCCTGCTCGCGCTGGGCTGGGCCTCATTGGGCTCGACCGGCGGAGCCGCCGTCGACGTCGTTCCGGGGAAGAACGGCAAGATCGTCTTCTCAGGCTTCGACGGGTCGAGTTACGACATCTACGTCGCGAACGCGGACGGGTCCGGCGCGTTGCGGCTCGTTCCCGACCCCGGTGTCGACGGGTCGCCTGCCTGGTCGCCCGACGGCAAGCGGATCGCCTTCCGCTCGCAGCGCGCGTTCCCCGGCGTTCCCGTCACCGATCCCAACTCGTACGAGATCTACGTCATGCGCGCCGACGGCTCCAGCCTCACACGGCTCACGTCGAACGGTGTTGGTGACTTCGAGCCGTCGTGGTCGCCCGACGGCAAGCGACTGGCGTTCTTCTCGCTGCGCGACGGCAACTACGAGATCTACGTCATGAATGCCGACGGCTCGTCGCCTCGGAATCTCACGAACAACGCTGCAGCCGACACGCAACCGTCGTGGTCGCCCGACGGGAAGAAGATTGTTTTCGTGAGCGCTCGCGACGGGTCGGACAGCGAGCTCTTCGTCATGAACGCCGACGGCTCCGGTGTGCGACAGCTCACGACGAACGATCTTCCCGAAGGCACGCCGGCCTGGTCGCCAGACGGCAAGAGCATCGCCTTCGTCCGGTTTTTCACCACGAACTTCGATCTGTATGTGATCGGCGCCAACGGCGCCGGAGAGCGCGTCCTGACTCCCACCTCGGCGCAACGGGAGTTCCAGCCGGCCTTCTCGCCCGACGGCAAGAAGATCGTCTATTCGCGCGACGAGGCGAACGGCGTCTTCCAGCTCTACTCGATCAACGTCGACGGCTCTGGCGCGACGCGGCTGAAGACGGGCCTGGCGTCGGACAGCGAGGCCGACTGGCAGACGCTCGGGTTCCCGACGGGCTGCACGATCGTCGGTACGCCGGGCAACGATCGGCTGACCGGCACGGCGGGGAGAGACGTGATCTGCGGCCTGGCGGGCAACGACATCCTGCGCGGCCTGGCGGGAGCCGACCGTCTCGACGGTGGGCCTGGCCGCGACACGGCTGACGGCGGGCCTGGCAAGGACGTCTGCATCGCCGAGAAGAAGACGTCCTGCTAGATCACTAGAGGTTTGACGCTGCGATGCGCTGCTGCGCGGCGCGCACGGCGGCTCGCACGTCTGCCGGCCCCGGCGAGAGCCGCGGACGCACCGACTCGGGCTCCTCGAACGTCCCGTCGAGCACCGACTCCGCCACCTGCTCGTGCGCGTCTCGGAACGCGACGCCGTGCTCGACGAGCTCCTCCGCGGCGTCCGTCGCGTAGAGCTGCGGATCGAAGGCGGCCGCGGCGAGACGGGCGCGGTCGAGCTCGAGCTCCTGGACGACGGTCGTCAGCACTCCGAGTGTCGCGGCGACGTCGCGGCGGGCAGCGAAGACGGGCGCCTTGTCCTCCTGGAGATCGCGGTTGTACGCGAGCGGGAGGCCCTTCACGACGGCGAGGAGGCCGGTAAGGCGACCGAGCGCGGTACCGGCTTTCGCCCTCGCCAGCTCGGCGGCATCCGGGTTGAGCTTCTGCGGCATCATCGACGAACCGGTCGCGACCGTCTCCGGCAGCCGGGCGAAACCGAACTCGCTCGTCGTCCACAGGACGATCTCCTCGCCCACGCGCGACAGGTGCGAGTGAAGCAGCGCGCACGCGTAGAGATAGTCGAGCGCGAAGTCGCGATCGGCCACGGCGTCGAGCGAGTTCCGGAGCTGGTTCGCCGGCGCGGGGAGGGGGAGCGTCGAGCCGGCCAGCGCGCCCGCGCCGAGGGGCGACGGGCGGGCTGCGGCGGCGGCGAAGGCGAATCGCGCAAGGTCGCGCTCCAGCATCTCCACCCACGCGAGCAGGTGGTGGCCGACCGTGACCGGCTGCGCCCGCTGGAGGTGCGTGTACGCCGGCATCGGCGTGTCCGCTTCCTCGTCGGCCCGCGCGAGGATCGCTCCGGCGAAGCACGACGATCGCGCGTGCTGCCTCGGCGCATGCGTCCTCGACGTACAGCCGAAGGGCTGCCGCCACCTGGTCGTTTCGGGACCGTCCGGCGTGGATCTTGCGTCCGACCTCGCC
The DNA here is from genome assembly GCA_963724675.1 of uncultured Actinomycetes bacterium. Taxonomy (GTDB): domain Bacteria; phylum Actinomycetota; class Thermoleophilia; order Gaiellales; family Gaiellaceae; genus PALSA-612. The sequence continues at coordinate 482,918 of CAVRVP010000006.1, forward strand.
GAGAACGCGCTCGATGGCCGAGTGGACGTCCTCGTCGTCGGGCTCGAGATCGCTGGGCATCATCGCCGCGAGGGCGGCGGACACCTCCGCGAGCTCGTCGTCGTCGAGGATGCCGGCGGCGTGCAGGCGCTGGGCATGGCTGCGGGTGGCGGCGAGGTCGTAGGGGAGGAGCTCGGCGTCGTCGGCTTTCAGAAACGCCCAGACCTCGGGAGCCAGGCCATCGCGCACCCGGCCCGACCAGAGCGTCACGCCGGGGAGTGGGAGGGCGCGGCCGCCGTCGCTCGCTGTCGCGCAGCCGTCAGCTCCGTCTCGAGCGACGCGAGCCGAACGAATCCCTCGGCCGCGTCGTGCGGGAACGTCTCCCCCGGCGAGTACGACGCGAGCGTCTCGGCGTAGAGCGCCTGCTCGGAGCGCCGCCCGACGACGGTCGCCACGGCCGGCTGGAGCAGCAGCCTCACGTCGCCCTCGACGACCTCCTGCGTGCGGTCGACGAACGCGTCGATCGCCTCGCGCGCAGGGCTGAACCACAGGCCCTCGTAGACGAGCTCGGTCCATGCCACCTCGAGGCCCCGCTTGAGGCGAAGCTCGGCCTTCGTCAGCACGAGATCCTCGAGCGCGCGGTGCGCTTCGATGAGCGCTATCGCCGCCGGCGCCTCGTACACCTCCCGGCTCTTGATGCCGACGACGCGGTTCTCGATCATGTCGATCCGCCCGATCCCGTATGCGCCTGCCTTGGCGTTGAGGGCTGCGACGAGCTCGTGCAGCTCGAGCTCCTCGCCGTCGAGCGCCACCGGCAGGCCGTCGGCGAAGCTCACGACGATCTCCTCGGGAGGCGGCGCGTCGGCCGGGTCGGACGTCAGCTCGTACGGCTCCTCGGGGGGCGCCGCCCAGGGGTCCTCGAGGATGCCGCATTCGATCGAGCGGCCGAAGAGGTTCTCGTCGATCGAGTACGGCGAGGCCGCCGACTGCGCGACCGGGATGCCCTTCGCCTGCGCGTACGCGATCTCTTCGTCGCGGGTCCAGACCGTGTCGCGGAGTGGCGCGATCACCTTCACGCCGGGGTAGTTGGCCCGGAAGGCGAGCTCGAAGCGGAGCTGGTCGTTTCCCTTCCCCGTACAGCCGTGGACGACGGCCTCTGCGTCGAGCTCTACTGCAACATCGGCCACGGCTGCTGCGATCACGGGGCGTGACAGCGCGGACACGAGCGGGTAGCGCCCTTCGTAGAGCGCGTTCGCCTTGAGTGCCCGCGCGACCTGCTCGGACGCGAATGCCTCCGTCCTGTCGAGCAGGATCACGTCGTCGGCCCCGGCCGCCTTGCCGCGGGCGATCGAGGCGTCGAGGTCGAAGACCTGGCCGACGTCGACGAGCACGGCGACGACCTCGTCGTAGCCGTAGTCCTCGAGCAGCCACGAGACGATGCAGCTCGTGTCGAGCCCGCCGCTGAACGCGACGACCGCGGTCTTCACGCCGCCTCCCCTTCCAGGTGGTGGCGCAGGAGCTCGGCCACGTCGGCGCCGACCGATCCGTCGCGGATGGCGACGAAGATCGTGTTCTCGCCGGCGACGGTGCCCGCCACGTCGCCGAGCGCGGCACTGTCGATGGCGTCCGCGAGCGGCGTCGCGTAGCCGGCCGGCGTCTTCACGACGATCAGCGGCCCAGCCGGCTCGATCGAGAGCGCGTGGCGCCGGAGCGCCGTCGTCAGCTCGCCCAGACGATCGAGGTCGGTGGCGCCCGGAAGCGCGTAGACGAGCCTGCCGTCGGCGCTGCGCACCTTGACGAGGCCGAGCTGATGGATGTCGCGCGACACCGTCGTCTGTACGGCGTCGATGCCCTGCTCGCGCAACGCCTCGACCACCTCTCCCTGGGTCGAGAGCAGGCGCTCCTGGACGAGGCGGAGGATCGCGCCCTGGCGGTCGTACTTGGCCATCGTGCGGCGTATTATGCCGATGCGGCAGCATTTATGCAATTCGGTGCAGAGAGCGGCTTGCTCGCGCCCCGCCTTCCGTAGAGTCGGCGCATGGCGATCCTCGGCGTCGACGTCGGCGGCACGTTCACCGATGCCGTCCTCCTCGACGGTGACGCCGTCCGCACGGCGAAGGTGCCGACAGCCGCCTCGCAGGAGCTCTCCGTTCTCGCTGCCGCCGAGGCGGTCGGGGCGCGCGACGTCCAGCGCTTCTCCCACGGCACGACGATCGCGACGAACGCGTTGCTCGAGCGCAAGGGCGCCCGCACGGCGTTCGTCGGCACCGAGGGCTTCGAGCATCTGCTCCACCTCCGCCGGCAGACCCGCGCGCATCTCTACCGCCTCTGCGACGCGCATCCGGAGCCGCTCGTGCCGCTCGACCGCTGCCACGGGGTGCGAGAGCGGATCGGGCCGGACGGCGTACTGACGCCGCTGGAGCTCGACACGCTGCCCCAGATCGACGCGGAGGCGGTCGCCGTCTGCCTCCTCTTTGCGTTCCGCGATCCGAGCCACGAGCGTGCCGTTGCCGCCGAGCTGCGCGCGCGCCACCCGGGCACCCCGGTCGTCGCTTCCCACGAGATCGCACCGGAGTTTCGCGAGTACGAGCGAGCGTCGACGGTTGCCGCCGACGCGTACCTCGGCCCGGTGTGCGCCCGCTACTTCCGCGCACTCGAGTCGGCCTGCGTCGATGCCGGCCTGCCTGCGCCGCTCGTCATGCGCTCGTCCGGCGGTGTCGTCGATGCGGCGGAGGCAGCCGATCATCCAGCGCTCGTCCTCGTCTCCGGCCCCGCCGCAGGCACGGTCGGCGCGGCGATCGTCGCGCGCCAGGCCGGAATCGCGAACGCGATCGCGTTCGACATGGGCGGAACGTCGACCGACGTCTCCCTCATCGTCGACGGCGTTGCGGAGCGGACGGCGGAGCGCGACGTCGGGGGCTTCCCGATCCGCCTGCCGATGGTCGACATCCACACGGTCGGCGCGGGCGGCGGCTCGATCGTCTGGCGCGACGAGGGCGGGGCGCTTCGTGTCGGCCCGCAGAGCGCCGGTGCCCAGCCCCGGGCCGGCGTGCTACGGGCTCGGCGGGACGGCGGCGACGGTGACCGACGCGAACCTCGCGCTCGGACGGCTTCCGAAGACGCTCGCCGGTGGGCTCGAGCTCGATGCCGACGCCGCCGCGCGCGCGCTCGGCGATGTCGACCCCGGCGGACGTGATCGCTGTCGTCGACGCCGAGATGCTGCGCGCTCTCCGGGTGGTGTCGGTCGAGCGCGGCCACGACCCGCGCGACTTCGCGCTCGTCGCCTACGGTGGCGCGGGGCCACTGCACGCATGCTCGCTCGCGGACGAGCTCGGCATCGAGACGGTGCTCGTGCCGAGCGCCGCCGGCGTGCTGTCCGCCCTCGGCCTCGTGGCGAGCGACGAGCGGCGCGACGAGGTCACCTCGTACGTCTGTCCCCTCCGTGACGCTGGCGAGCTGCCCGGCGAGGGCGAGGCCGAGCTCCGCTATCAGGGCCAGTCCTTCGAGCTGACGGTGCCGCTCGGGCCCGATCTCGACGCAAAGGTTCCATGCGGCCCACGCCGAGCGCTACGGCGTCGCGTACCCCGAGCGCGAGATCGAGCTCGTCGCCGTGCGGACAGCGCGAGATTCGCCCGGGGCCGGATGTGTCGCTGCCGCCTGGCGAGCCGATCGCGGCCGACGGCCCGGCGGTGGTCGAGCTCGACGGCGCCACCTGTTGGATTCCCCCCGGGTGGGTGGGGGTTAGGGATGGGACCACATTGCGTGTGACGCGATCGTGAAAATTCAGCTCCAAGTCATCGGCGCGCAGCTGCGCGCGGTCGCCGAGGAGATGGGCGCCGCGCTCATTCGCGCCGCCTTCTCCGCCAACATCAAGGAGCGGCGCGACTGCTCGACGGCGCTCTTCGACGAGCGAGGGCGGATGGTCGTCCAGGCCGAGCACATCCCCGTCCACCTCGGCGCGATGCCCGAGGCCGTGGCGGCGGTCATGGCGCGCGACCCCGCGCCCGGCGAGATCTACGTCATCAACGATCCCTTCACGGGTGGCACGCACCTGCCCGACATCACGCTCGTCTCGCGCATCCCGTGCGGCTTCGCCGTCTCGCGCGCGCACCACGCGGACGTCGGCGGCATGGAGCCTGCGAGTCTCCCGGCCGGCTCGACCGACATCTACCAGGAGGGGCTCGTCCTCCCGCCGGTGCGCCTCGACGGCGAGCTGCTCACCGTCCTCCTCGCCAACATGCGCAACCCGGCCGAGCGCCGCGGAGATCTCGAGGCCCAGCTGTCGGCGCACCGTCTCGCCGAGCGGAGGCTGGGAGAGATCGTCGAGCGGCACTCGGAGGCGACCGTCGTCGGCGCGATGGACGAGCTCTACCGCTACTCCGAGCGGGTCGTGCGGGCGGGGATCGCGCGGCTTCCGGACGGCCGCTACGAGGCGACCGACGTGCTCGAGCCGGCGCACGGCGAGCTCGAGATCCACGCGGCCGTGACGATCGCGGGCGACGAGATCACGATCGACTTCGACGGCACCTCGCCGCAGCACGAGGGGAACCTCAACTGCCCGCTCGCGGTGACGCGCTCGGCCTGCTACTTCGTCGTGCGCTGCGTGACCGAGCCGGATCTGCCCTCGTCGGGCGGCGCCTACGCACCGGTCGACGTGCGCGCGCCCGCGGGGTCGCTCGTCAACGCCGGGCCGCCTGCCGCGGTCGTCGCCGGCAACACGGAGACGTCGAGCCGGATCGTCGACGTCGTCTTCAGCGCCTTCGGCCAGGCGATACCCGTGCCGGCTCAGGGCCAGGGAACGATGAACAACGTCACCTTCGGCAACCGCCGCTTCACGTACTACGAGACGATCGGCGGCGGCCAGGGCGCGTGCCCGGACGCCGACGGGCCGAGCGCCGTCCACGTTGCGATGTCGAACACGCTGAACACGCCGATCGAGGCGCTCGAGCTCGCGTACCCGCTCCGCGTCGAGCGCTACGAGCTCCGCCGCGGCTCGGGGGGCCGGGGTGCGCACGCGGGCGGCGACGGTGTCGTCCGCGAGATCCGCGTCCTCGAGGACGCACGCCTCTCGCTCCTCACGGAGCGCCGTCGGGCTGCTCCCAAGGGAGCCGCCGGCGGTGGGGACGGCGCCCCTGGGCGAAACCTCCTGAACGGCGAGGAGCTGCCCGCGAAGGTGTCGCGGGACGTCCGCGCCGGCGACGTGCTGAGGATCGAGACGCCCGGAGGCGGCGGTTATGGCCCCGCCGCGGCAGCGAGCGAGGAAGACGGCTAGTCGGCTTCGTCGACGGCCGGCTCGGACGTCTTGACGAAGAGCAAGCGGCCGGCCCAGTGTGGCAGCCACCAGTTCCAGTCGCCCGCTACCTGCATGATCGACGGCACGAGCAATGCGCGGATGACGGTGGCGTCGAAGATGATCCCGGCCGCGAGGCCGATCCCGAACATCTTCACGTCGACGCCGGGGCTCGTGGAGAGCACGAAGAACGCGAACATCAGGACGAGCGCGGCGCTCGTGACGAGCTTCCCCGTCCGGGCGAGGCCGAGCGCGACGGCGGTCTTCGTGTCGCCGGTCTCGTCGTAGGCCTCGCGCATGCGGCTGACCATGAACACCTCGTAGTCCATCGAGAGCCCGTAGAGGAAGGCGAAGATCATCAGCGGGATCCACGAGATGATCGCGTCGGTGGGATGGACGTTCCAGATCGCCTCCGACCCGTGGCCCTGCTGGAAGATGAAGACGATGATCCCGAAGGACGCGGCGAGCGAGAGCAGGTTGAGGATCACCGCCTTCACCGCGAGGAAGACGGAGCGGAAGGCGCGCATGAGCAGGATCAGCGTCAGGAGGATCACGAACGTCAGGACGAGCGGGAACTTCCCGTAGACGGCGTGCACGAAGTCGCGGTCCTCGGGGGCCGTGCCGCCGAGCGTGAGGCGCGTCGAGCCGCCGATCTCGCGCTCGAGCTGTGGCAGCACGTCGTCCTGGATCCTCGAGATCGTCCCGCGCGCCGGCCGTGCCGCGCCGTCCACCGACGGGAACGACTCCACGAGCTGGCTCGTGCCGCTGCGCCAGTCGGGTGGGGCGGCGGCTCCGGCGACGCCGTTCGGTCTCGGCGAGCCGCGCGGCTACGGCCTGGGCGACCGCCGGCGAGCCGTTGTCCTCGACGAGGACGACGAGCGGCTTCGTGACTCCGTGCGAGATGCCCGCGTCGGTCAGACGCTGCAACCCGATCACCGCGTCCTGCGTGAGCGGCCCCGCGAGGTCCTTCGCCTGCGCCTCGCTCGCGTTCAGCTGAAGGGCGGGAACCATGAGCAACGCCACGATTGCGAGCCCGATCGCCCCGACGACGATCGGCCGGCGCGCGACGACGTGCGACCAGCGCCACCAGAAGCCTGTCTCCTCATCCGTTCCCTCGACGATGCGCTTCGGCATCACGCGCACGGAGTTGATCCGGCGGCCGAGCAGCGCCAGCATCGCCGGCAGGAATGTGATCGCGGCGCACACGGAAACGAGTGGGATCAGCAGGCCGCCGATGCCGATCGAGCGGATCACCGGGATCGGGATCAGCACCATCGACACGAGCCCGATGGCGACCGTCGACCCGGACACGATCACCGCGCGCCCTGCGTGCGTCATCGTCTCGACGAGGGCGGTCTCCGTATCCGCGCCGTGCCGTAGCTCGTCGCGGAAGCGGAAGATCATGAGCAGCGCGTAGTCGATCGCGACACCGAGGCCGACGAGCGCAACGAGGAACTGGACGATGAGCGAGACGTTCGTGATGTACGTCAGCGCCCAGATCAGCGTGAACGTGTTGAGGATCGACGCGATCGCCATGAGGAGCGGCATGACGACGGCCGGGAGCGTTCCGAAGACGAAGAGGAGGATGATCGTCGCGCCGAGCCCGCCGATGAGCGCCTCGGTGAGCACGCTTGGCCCGTTGGAGTCGCCCCCCTCCGACTCGTAGAGCGCGTCCCTCCCCGTGAGGCTGACCTCGACGCCCGGCGGCACAGCTTCCCTGAACGCGTTGCGGAGCTCCCCCATACGCGTGTCCGCGCTGAAGCCCTGCTGGCCCGGTGGGTAGAACGTCGCGAACGTCGTGCGGCGGTCGTCCGAGACGTACGCCGGGTTGCCGTCGGTCGTGAAGTACGACGCGACACGGAAGTCGGGGAACAGCGCAGCCACCCTGGCGACTGCCGCCTCCAGATCGTCGTTGCGCGTCACGTCTCCGTTTCGAGTGGAAGACGAGGACGTGCGGTGGCTGGGCGCCCGTGCCGAACGTCTTCAGCGTCCGCTGGTTCGCCTCGTACGCGGAGTAGCCGGGGATGGAGAACTCCTCGAGCCAGCGCGTCGAGACTGCGTTCGCCGAGTACGCGCCGAGCATCGTCAACGCGATCCACGCGACGATCACCAGCTTGCTTCGGCGCAGCACGAGATGCGCGAGGCGTTCCAGCACGGGCGGCACGATATCCTGCCGAGATTGTGTGGGAGGCGATCTTCCTGCTCGCCGTACTCAAGATCCCCGTGATCTATGTCTGCCTCGTCGTGTGGTGGGCGATCCGGGCGGTACCCGAGCCGTACGGCGGGGTCGAGCCCGCCCTCGTCGTCGAGCCGCCCGCGAGCGATCCGAGGCCAGGCGCGCGCCTCCGCCGGTTGGGCCGGCCGCCCCGGCCGCACGGCCGGCCGTCCCGCACCCCTCCGCACAGTGACGGTGCGCGAGCGGCTAGGGTCAGAGCGTGAGCACGAACGACGCACACGCCGAGGCCGAGCGCACCTCCGTCGACTTCATCGCCGGCCTGCTCGCGTCTGCCTCGCTCTTCTTCGCGCTCCTCGCGCTGGCGTACCACCCGCTCGTGGTGTCGATCGCCGCCGCTGCGCTTGCGCTCGTCGCCGCGGTCATGAGCCCCCATCACCAACGGCTCGCGGGGGCGGCCCTCGCCGTCACGGGAATGTGCTTCGTCGCCGGGATGGCGATCGCGGTCGTCACCGAACAGCCGTTGTGGTAGCAGCGAGTCGTCTGATCCTATGACCGAGCAGGTCGACGGCCTCAACGCGGGCTACGCGACGGCGCTCTTCCACGACTACCTCGAGAACCCCGAGGCGGTGCCGGAGGAGTGGCGCGCCGTGCTGGCCGCGCGTGCCGAGGGTCAGACGGCGACGCTCGCGCCAGAGCTGCCGGAGCCGGAGGCGATCGAGCTCGTACCGGAACCGCCCGGAACCGGAGCCCGAGCCCGAGCCGGAGCCCGAGCCCGAGCCCGGAGCCCGAGCCCGAGCCCGAGCCAGAACCGGAGCCCGTCGCCGCCACGGTCGTCGAGCCCGAGCCGGTCCCGCTGTCGAGGCGGACGGGGAGCTCCTGGGAGCCGTCGCCTCCGCGATGTCGCTCGTCAAGGCGTACCGCATGCACGGACACCTCGCGGCGCAGCTCGACCCGCTTGGATCGCCGCCGGTCGGCGACCCCGCGCTCGAGGCCGACCGGCTCGAGCCGCCGCTGACGCCAGAGCTTCAGGCGCGCATCCCGGCGGACCTGCTCGGCCTCTACGTGCCGGGCGACACGCTCGCCGATGCGCTCCCGCGGCTTGCCGAGATCTACTGCGGCACGAGCGCGTACGAGATCGAGCACATCTCGGATCACGAGGAGCGGTTCTGGTTGCGCCAGGCGATCGAGTCGGGTCGCTACCACGAGCCGCAGAGCACGGACGCGAAGCGGGCGCTGCTCACGCGCTGTCCCAGGTGGAGGCGTTCGAGCAGTACCTGCGCCGATCGTTCCTCGGCCAGAAGCAGTTCTCGATCGAAGGTCTCGACGTGCTCGTGCCGATGCTCGACGAGGCGATCGAGCTCGCGGCGGCAGACGGCGCCCACGAGGTCGTGCTCGGCATGGCGCACCGCGGCCGGCTGAGCGTGCTCGCGCACACGCTCGGGCAGCCGTACGAGGCGATCCTCCGCGAGTTCGAGGGCGAGCGAACGCTCGACGCCGTCGTCGGCAGCCCCGAAGGCGGGACGGGCGACGTGAAGTACCACCTCGGCGCCGAAGGCATGCGCGAGACCCCGTCGGGCGACATCGCCGTGACGCTCGTCTCCAACCCGAGCCATCTCGAAGCCGTCAACCCGGTCGTCGAGGGTTGGACGCGCGCGATGCAGACCGACCGCTCGGGCGGGATGGGCAGGCACGACCCGTCGGTCGCGTTGCCGATCCTCATCCACGGAGACGCCTCGTTCGCGGGCCAGGGCGTCGTCGCGGAGACGTTCAACTTCGAAGGGCTCGCCGGCTACTCGACCGGGGGCACGCTCCACCTGATCGCGAACAACCAGGTCGGCTTCACGACCGATCCGGCCGAAGGGCGCTCGACGCGGTACTCGAGCGACCTCGCGAAGGGGTTCGACGCGCCGATCATCCACGTCAACGCCGACGATCCGGAGGCGGCGATCGCGGCCATTCGCCTCGCTCTCGCCTTCCGTGAGCGGTTCGGCCACGACGTCGTCGTCGACCTCGTCGGCTACCGCCGCTTCGGGCACAACGAGCAGGACGAGCCCGCGTACACGCAACCGCTGATGGCGCAGCGCATCGCCGCCCAGCCGACGGTGCGCGAGCAGTTCGCCGCGCGGCTCGTCGCGGACGGCGTCGTCACGGAGGCCGACGCGGAGACGCTCGTCGCCGACGCGACGGCGGGCCTGCGCGAGGCGCACGAGGCGCTACGCCGGTCGCTCGGCGCGCTGCCGGTCGGCGACGGTCCCACGCCCGCCGCGGGCAACGGCGATGTCGTCACCTCCGTCCCCGCGGAGCGGCTCCGCGAGCTCGACCGCGAGCTCGTCGACGTCCCGAGCGGCTTCACGGTCAACCCGAAGCTCGCGCGCCAGCTCGAGCGCCGTCCCGAGGCGCTCGCCGAGGGCGGCATCGACTGGGGTCACGCCGAGGGCCTCGCGTTCGCGAGCCTCCTCGTCGAGGGGATCCCCGTCCGCCTCACCGGGCAGGACACCGAGCGCGGCACGTTCTCGCATCGCCACCTCGGGCTCCACGACGTCGTGACGGGCGAGCGCTACCTGCCGATCGAGCACCTCTCCGGCGCGCAGGCGTCGGTCGAGGTGCACAACTCGCCGCTCTCGGAGTACGGCGCGCTCGGATTCGAGTACGGCTACTCCGTCGCCGCGCCCGAGGTGCTCGTCCTCTGGGAGGCGCAGTTCGGCGACTTCGTCAACGTCGCGCAGGTGATCATCGACCAGTTCCTCGTCTCGGGCCTCGCCAAGTGGGGGCAGACGTCGAGGCTGACGCTGCTCCTGCCGCACGGGTTCGAGGGCAACGGGCCGGAGCACTCGAGCGCGCGCCTCGAGCGGTTCCTCCAGTCCGCCGCGCAGGAGAACATCCGCGTGGCGAACCCGTCGACGGCGGCCCAGTACTTCCATCTCCTTCGTCGCCAGGCGCTCGACGCCCGGCCGCGGCCGCTCGTGGCGATGACGCCGAAGGGCCTCCTGCGGCTGAAGGAGTCGTCGGCGACGATCACTGAGCTCTCGTCGGGCGGCTTCGCGCCGGTGCTCGACGATCCCTCCGCCGACCACGCGCACACGCGGCGCCTGATCTTCTGCTCGGGAAAGATCTTCTACGACATCGACGGCTACGAAGCGCGCGCCTCGGCGGCGGGCGTCGCGGTCGTCCGCGTCGAGCAGCTGTACCCGTTCCCGGCGCGCGCGGTCGCCGACGTCGTCTCCCGCTACCCGGCCGTCGAGGAGATGATCTGGGCGCAGGAGGAGCCGCTCAACATGGGCGCCTACCGCTCGATCCGCCACCGCCTCGAGGACGCGCTGCCCGCGGGCGTCTCGCTCCGCTACGTCGGCCGCCCCTGGCGCGCGAGCCCGAGCGAGGGCTACCCGACGGCACACCTCGCCGAGCAGAACCGCATCGTCCGCGAGGCACTCGGCCTGGGCTGAGAGCTATTTCTTGCGGCTGGTCTTGACGAGCGCTGCGGCCGCGGTGGCCGCCTTCGGACCGTGCCGGCGAATCTGCTCGACGACGAGCGCTTTCTGCGCGGGAGGCATCCGCCGCCACATTTTGTACGCTGCGAGCGCCACTCCGATCGAGCCTTTCGGTGCCATGACGCCATCCTCGCAGATTCACGCTCGACGGAGGAATCGGACCGTCCTTCACAAATCCGTTACAATCCCACCCGTCCCGGACCCGACAAGGAGGACGCTGCATGCCCGTCGACACAGCCTCGATCTTCTCCCAGGTGATCGAAGACCACATCGAGCTCAAGCGCCGAAACGCCGACCTCGAGCACAACCTGCCGATCGAGCGCTACGAAAACGGGGACCCCTTCGAGAATCACCCGCTCTTCAAGACCGAGGAGCAGGCCCGTCTGGAAGAGACGATGGACGGCACCGAGCCGGCCGTCGTCGCCCACGCATTGCCGTGGCCAGGCGAGGAGGAGCCGGCAGCGACCGAGGACGACACCGACGGGCTCTGGGGTCGCACCCGCGACTTCGACTGGGGCGACTGAGCGCCCTGGCCGGTCGTCCCCGGGCGGCCGAGCCGCCCTACCGGACGACCTGACGCCGCTGGCGGCGGCCGCCGTCGCGTTCGTCGCTTGGTCGTACTCGTGTACTGCCCTGCGCGCCGAACGCTCGGCGTCCTTGCCAGCGACGCCCCAGGACGCTCAGTGTCTGAGCGCCGGTCGTCAGCAGCTGCGCGCGAAAGTCTGCGCGCGAATCCACTTGAACCACTCGCCTGCGACGGCGACGGGAATCGTCGTCCACGGGTAGTCGACGCCGACCGCGTCGACATCGCCGTCGACGCAGCGATCGACGAGCATCCGCGCGCGCGTGACGTGGAAGCGTGACGTGACGAGGAGGACGCGCTGCCAGCCGTTCTCCCGCGCGAGTCGGCCGATCTCCTGGGCTTCGCCGCGCGTGGAGTCGGGATCGGGCGTGAAGCAGACGACGCGGAAGCCGTCGCCGCGGCCGGCGTGACAGATCTCGTTCGCCGCCGGCTGCCGCGGATCGAAGCCGCCCGACACGACGAGCACCGGGCGCGACGCCGTTCTCGACGAGCTCGAGCCCGCGGTCGAAGCGCTCGTGCTTCGACCCGGAGAGCACGACCACCGCATCCGCCTTCCCCGGCTCGTCTTCTGCGGGCACGAAGACGAGGCGGATCGTCGCCAGGGCGACGACGATCACGAGGACGCCGAGCAAGCCGATGAGGATGCGCCTCCGGGACACCGACCGCGCATCGTAGAGTCCTGGCGCGTGAGCTCGCTCGACCTCTACCTCCGCGCGATCAAGCGCTCGGCGACGCGCGGTCGCCCATCGCTCGGTCGGCTCGACGAGCGCATGGTCTTCGTCTTCGGGAGCCCGAGGTCGGGGACGACCTTTCTCGCAGGCGCCATCGGCTCGCTGCCCGGGTTCGCGGATCTCGGCGAGGTGAACCCGCTGAAGGCGGCCATCCCGAACATCGCTGCGGCCGATGTGCGGACGATTCTCGACCGCGTGCGGCGCTTCGGCCTCGTCGGCAGCCGCCGCGCCGTCGAGCAGACGCCGGAGACGGCGTACGTGCTTCCGACCGTGGCGGAGGCGTTCCCGGAGGCGACGCTCGTCCACGCGGTGCGCGACGGGCGAGACGTCGTCTGCTCGCTGCTCGAGCGGGGCTGGCTGAGCGAAGCTCGCGGTGGAGGGCGACGACGCCGGCGCCGCCTACGGTCCGTACCCGCGCTTCTGGGTCGAGCCCGGGCGCGAGGACGAGTTCCGCGCTGCGTCTGATGCGCGCCGCTGTGCGTGGGCGTGGCGCCGCTACGTCTCGGCCGTGCGGGCGAGCGGCGTTCCCGTCGTCGAGGTGCGCTACGAGCGGCTCGTCACCGAGCCGGCCGCGGCGGCGGCTGAGCTGGCGCGCGCACTCGGCGTATCGGCCGAGGCGATGACGTCTGCGCTCGGTGCCGCCCACGCGTCTTCGCTCGGCCGCTGGCAACGCGACCTGACGCCGGATCAGCTCGCCGACGTCGAAGCCGAGGCGCGCGAGCCCTCCTCGCCGAGCTCGGCTATCTCTGACGAGCCCAACGAGGCCGTGCCCTAGCGGCCAAGTGTTACAACGGGGTCAGACACCGATTCTGTCAAGTGTCCGTGCGTGCCGACTCTGCGCCGATCTGTCCACACGAGCGACTACCTGGGCGTGCAGCGGTTTCCACAGGAACTTGCGCCCCGCCATCGTCGGGAGCGGGCGGTCCCGGCGGGCCGCGTCCCCGAGGTGCTTGTAAAGCGGTGTCTGACACCGGGTTTCTGCAGCGCGCGAGAAACTGGCAGAGTTGGACGGTGACACGCGCGGCCGATCGGAACGTCGTCGGAGGGATCCTCCGGCCGTGCTCGCTGGAGCCGTTGACCGGCTTCTACCGCGACGGGTGTTGCGCGACGGGCGACGAGGACGTCGGTAGCCACACCGTCTGCTCGATCGCGACGGAGGAGTTCCTCGCCTTCAGCGCGCGCGCCGGCAACGATCTCTCGACGCCGCGACCGGAGTGGGGCTTTCCCGGCGTCCAGGCGGGAGAGCGCTGGTGCGTCTGCGCGGAGCGCTGGCTCGAGGCCCACCGCGCCGGCTCCGCGCCTCTCGTCGACCTCGGCGCGACGCACGAGCGCGCGCTCGACGTGATTCCGGTCGAGCTGTTGATGGCGCATGCCGTGCAGCCCGACCCTGTCTAGCCTGCGCCGCCTGTGGTCGCGGACTGCCGCTCCTGCGGGGGTCGCGGTCGCGCGCCTGCGCCGGCGTCCGGGCCGGAACGCGCTCCTCCTCACGGGCATCGCAGCGGCTGTGGCGATGTTCGTGGCGGTGCTCGGCGGCACGGTCGTCGTTCGCGAGCTCTCGCTCCAGCGGCTCGTCCGCGACCTTGCCCCGGGCGATCGAAGCATTCGCGTCGACCTCGTGGGGCTCCCCGCACTTTCGGAGCAGCTTCATCCCGACGCCGTGGCTCGTCGCGCGCTCGCGGAGCTGACGCCTACTGATCCGATCCGCGTAGCCGCCTTTCGCGACTTCTGGCTCGACGGCCAGTTCGTGCGACTCGGCGGCATCGACGGACGGCGCGATCACGTCCGGCTCCTTCGGGTCGCTTCCCGACACGGTGCGACGCGGACCTGTGCGAGGTACTCCAGCTCGGCCGGAGCGGGAAGCGAGAGCTCCGCGAAGCCGACATCCACCTCGTTCGCGTCGGCGTCGGCGAGCTACGCGATCCTGCCGCCTTCGGTCCCGCGTTCACACGGCTTCGGCAGCTCCGTGCCCAGGCGTCGTGGGTGACGTCGATCGTCCTGCTCGCCCCGAGCGCGCGCGTCCTCGACCGTCAGCCGCCGCTCGAGCTGCTGTTCCGGCTGGCGAGCTGGGTCGTTCCACTCGAGGCCAGCGACGTGCATGCCTGGGAGATCGACCACCTCCTGCGGCGAGAGGCGCGCGCGCAGGCGATTCTCGAGCAGGCCGATCCCGGATTCGCCCTCGCCGGCCCCGACGCGGCGCTGCTCGAGGCGAAGACGCGCGGTGACGCCTACGGCGAGCGGATGGCGCTCGTCGGCGGGAGCGTCGCGGTCGCGCTGTTCGGCTTCGCGCTCGTCGCTGCGAGCGGGCTTCGTCGCGGCGTCGCGGGTGAACGGCGCCGCCTCGCCCAGCGCGGGGCAACGTCGGCGCAGACGGTCGTCGCGTCGGGCACGGAAGTCGGAGCGATAGCAGCGTGCGGCTGGCTGGTCGGCATCGCCGTCGGAGCACTCGCAGTGGGTGCGGTGGCGACGGCCAAGGATCTTCCAGCCGGACCGATCCTCCGCGAGTCGCTGCTCACGCGCGACGCGCTGATCGTGCTCGCCGCCGGATTCGTCCTCTCGCTCGCCGTTCTGCTCGCCCTCCTGCTCGCGGACGACGACGGCAAGCGGCGCTCCCGGATCGGCCCGCTCGACGTCGCCGCCATCGGGGTCGCGCTCGCAATCGTCGTCGGCATCAGCCGAGGCGCGCTCGGCGCAGGGTCGGGAGCCAATGGGGACCGCACGTTCCTTCTCCTGCTGCCGGCGCTCGTGTGCGTGCTCGGCGGGCTCGTCGCGGCTCGCCTGCTCAAGCCGCTGGCCGTCCTCGGCGAGCGTGTGGCCCGACGCGGGCCGATGGCGCTCCGCCTCGCGCTCGTCGCGCTCGCGCGAGCTTCGGTGCGGACAGGCGCGGCTGGCGCGTTCCTCGTCGTCACGATTGCGCTCCTCGTCTTCGCCGCCGCCTACGCCGCGACGCTCGACCGCGGTGCGCGCGACGAAGCCGCGTTCGCAGTTCCGCTCGATGTCACCGTCACGCCGGGGACCGATCTCCGCTATCCCCTCGACCTGGCGTCGCTCGAGACCTACGAGCGATTGGGACCCGGGACGCGTCCCTACCCGGTGCTTCGATCGACGGCGACGGTGGCCGGCGACGGCACGGGTACGCAGGCTCCCACCGTGCTCGGGATCCCGAGTGGCGCCCTGGCCGCGATGCACTGGCGATCCGACTACGCCGGGACGTCCCGTGCGGCTCTCGCCCGCGCGATGGCGCCCGGAGGCGATGCCTCGCTGCGCGGCGTCGCGCTGCCGACGAGCCCGTCGACGGTCCGTCTCGACGCCCGCCTTCGAGGGACGCCGCTCTCCGTCGACCTCGTCACGCGGGACGAGCGTGGCCGCATCACTCGCACGCCGCTCGGCATCGCGCAGCCCGGCCGTTCGACGCTCGGTGCCCGCGTTCCCGCGAGCGCCCGCGAGGTGGTGGCCGTCGAGCTGACGCTGACGCCCGACGATCGCGCCTGGCTCCTCCATCTCGGCCACGAGCGCCGGCTCGTGCGGTCGCCGTCCGGCACAGCCTCCTTCGGGCAGCTGATGGTCGACGGCAAGGCCATCAGCGACTGGCGCGGCTGGGTCGCTCGCGGCCGGACCGCCACCGTCGCCGGCCGGCCTGACCGAGCGATCCGTGTCGACTACTCCTTCGAGGACGCGACGAGCCTCTACCTCCGGCCGCGACAGTGGACGGACGGTCGAGCGATACCGCTCGTGGTCAGCCCAGGCGTCGCAGCCGGCGCAGGGCCAGACGGAAGGATCACGCTGGAGTTCTTCGATACGCAGGTTCAGGCGCGCGTCGCGGGGATCGCCAAGCGCTTCCCCTCGATCGGCGAGGGCGAGGAGTTCGTCGTCGGCGACGAGATCGCGCTGTCCGCGGCTCTCGACGCCGACTCACCCGGCACGGGCACGCCTGGCGAGATCTGGCTCTCGGTCCCGCATGGGGCCGAGGGAGCCGTCGCGCAGCATCTCTCGGAACGCCCTCTCTCGGCGCTCGACGCGACCTGGCGCGATGCACTGTACGACGACGCGCACGACGATCCCCTCGCTCGCGGCGTGGCGGCCACCCTCACCGCCGCGGCGCTCGTGGCGCTGATCCTCGCCCTTGTCGGCCTGTGGGCTTCGCTCGTAGAGCGACCTGCGCGACGAGCGCGACACGTTCTTTGATCTCGAGGTGCAGGGGGCGGGGCCGGGAATGCTCCGCCAGCATCTCCGCATCCGGGCGTATGCGTTGCTCGGCTTCGGCTTGCTGGGCGGCCTTGTTCTCGGCTTCGTGCTCTCGCGACTCGTCGTCTCGCTCGTTCAGGTGACCGGAGTCGCGACCGACCCGTTTCCTCCGCTCGTGCTCGACAGTGGGCTCGGCGCCGTCGGCGCGGCAGTCGCCGCCCTCGTGGTGGCGTGCGTCGTCGCCGTCGAGCTGACCGTACGGCGGGCGTTTCGCGGCCCGTCGCCCGAGCGCACGTCGTGGAGCTTCGAGTGACCGCCGTCGCCGTCCACGACGCCTTTCGCATCTACGGCGAAGGTGCTCGTGCTGCCGTCGCGCTCAAGGGCCTGACCCTGGACGTCCGCCGCGGCGAGATCGTCGTCGTGCTCGGACCGAGCGGGTCGGGGAAGACGACGCTGCTGCGGACGGTCGGCGGCCTCGAGCGCCTGTCTGCGGGCAGCGCCCGCGTCCTCGGAACCGAGCTCGGCCTGCTGAGTCGCCGCCGGCTGGCCGCGTTTCGCGCCGAGAACCTCGGCTTCCTCGACCAGCACTACACGCGCTCGCTCTCCCCGGAGCTCGGCGTCAGACACGCGGTCGGCTTGCCGCTGATGCTGCGCGGGCAGAGCCGGGCAGAGGCGATGCGGGCCGCCGACGGGCTGCTCGAGCGGGTCGGCCTCGGAGATCGCGGCGACGATCGACCGCGGACGCTTTCCGGCGGAGAGCAGCAGCGCGTCGCCGTCTGCGCAGCCATTGCTCACGCGCCGAAGCTTCTGCTCGTCGACGAGCCCGCCGGCGAGCTCGACGCCGTCAGCGCCGCGACCGTCTACGCGATGCTCGCGGAGGTGGCGCGCAGCGCGGGCGCGGCAGCGCTCATCGTCAGCCACGACGCTGCGGCTACTGCCATCGCCGATCGCGTCGTCCACGTGCGCGACGGCCGCGTCCTCGAGCACGCGCCGCCGGGCGAGGACACGGTGCGCGATCAGCACGTCGACAGCCGCCCACGACATCGGAGAAACCGTTCGCCGAGCTCCGCGCCGTGGACAAGGCCCACGGCGCGCGAGTCGTCCTCCGCGCGTTCGACCTCGCGGCCGTCCCCGGGAGGTTCACGGCCGTCGTCGGCCGCTCCGGAACGGGCAAGACCACCGTGCTTCACCTTCTCGCCGGGCCTCGAGCGGCCCACGGCAGGCGAGTGCCTGCTGGACGGCGAGGTGCTCGCAGGCAAGCCGCGGGAGGAGCTGGCGAGGCTTCGCGCCGAGGCGATCTCGGTCGTCACCCAGGAGCCCGGGCTCGTCCCGCACCTGAGCGCACGCGAGAACGTCACGTTCGGTCTCGGCCTGCGAGGCATGGCGGACGGCGCCGACCGCGTGGACGAGACACTCGCGGCCGTTGGGCTCGCCGAGCTGAGCACCCGGCGCGCGGCCACCCTGTCGGCGGGCGAGCGACAAAGGGTGGCGATCGCGCGAGCGCTGGCCTCCGGGGCGCCGCTGATGCTGGCCGACGAGCCCACCGCCCGTCTCGACGAGGAGAACGCGCGCGTCGTCGGACGACTGCTCATGCGCGCGGTTCGCGAGGACGGCCTCGCCGTCGTCTGCGCTACGCACGACCCGGCTCTGATCGAGCTCGCGGACGACGTCGTCCACCTCGAGTCGTCGTAGACTCGCCGCTGTGGCCATGACCGACAGATGTGCGCGGTTCCGCGAGCTCCACGCGCGCGAGACGCTGTTCGCCATGCCCAACCCGTGGGACGTCGGCTCCGCCCGCCTGCTCGCCTGGTGCGGCTTCGAGGCGCTGGCGACGACGAGCGCGGGCTTCGCCTGGTCGCTCGGCAAGCTCGACCAGAACGTCACGCGGGACGAGCTCGTCGCGCACGTCGCCGACCTGGCCGCTGCGACCGATCTGCCGCTCAACGTCGACTCCGAGCGCTGCTACCCGGACGACCCGGGCGGCGTCGCCGAGACGGTCCGTCTGCTCGCCGAGGCAGGCGCGGCCGGCTGCTCGATCGAGGACTACGACCCCGCCACGGGCATCGACGACGTGAGCCTCGCCGCCGAGCGTGTGGCCGAAGCCGCGGCCGCTGCGCACGCGCTCGCCGAGCCGATGGTGCTCACCGGCCGGGCCGAGAACCACATTCGTGGCGTCGACGACCTCGACGACACGATCGCCCGCCTCGTCGCCTACCGCGACGCCGGCGCCGACTGCGTCTACGCGCCCGGCCTCACCGACCTCGGCCAGATCGCAGCCGTCGTCCAGGCGGTCGCGCCGACTCCCGTCAACGTTCTCGCGCTGCCGACCGGGCCGTCGCTCCGCGAGCTCGAAGAGGCCGGTGTCCGGCGCATCTCGACCGGCAGCCTGCTCGCCGGAGCGGCGTACGGCGCGCTCGTCGCGGGTGGGCAGGAGCTGCTCGCAGACGGCACGTCGAACTACGCGGCGGGCCACGTCTCCCGCGACGCTCTGCGCGAAGCTCTCGGCTAGGAGTCGGCAGTCGCGGTCGCCGGTTCGCGCGACCGGCTCGGGCGACGAGCGAAGGAGCAGCAGGCTGAGCGCACCGGCCGACGCCGTGAAGAGCGCGCCGACGAGGAACGCGAGCGAGTAGCCGCCGTTGAGCGCCGAGAGCGCGCTCTCGCCCGACGCCTCGAGGCTGTCCGTCCGGGCGGCGGCGACGCTCGCGAGCACCGCCAACCCAAGTGCACCGCCCATCATGAACGCAGTGTTGACGACACCGGAGGCGAGCCCGGCCTCCGACTGGTCGACGTCGCTCATGGCGGCGAGCAGCAGTGGGTTGAAGGCAATGCCGCCGGCGATGCCGAGCAGGATCATCCCCGGCATCACGTCGACGAAGATGTTGCCGTCGACCGGTGCGCGCGAGAACGAGATGAGGCCCAGCGTCGCGAGCAGCATCCCGAAGGCGAGCGGCCCGCGGATCCCGAAGCGCATCACGATCTTCGCCGAGAGCCCGAGCGAGAACCCCGCCATGATCAGCGTCGTCGGCAGGAAAGCCAGCCCCACCTCGAGCGGCGAGTAGCCGAGCACGACCTGGAGGTAGAGGGCCGAGAGGAAGAACCACGCGAACATGCCGGCCGACCAGAGGATCCCGACGACATTGGCGGTCGTGAGGTTGCGGAGACGGAACAGACGGAGCGGCACGAGCGGCGACTCGACGCGCGCCTCGATCACGAGGAAGGCGCCCATCAGCACCGCGGCCACGCCGAGCAGGCCGAGTGTCTGCAACGCCGTCCACCCGGTGTCGTTGCCGTTGACGATGGCGTAGACGGCCACCATGAGCGACGCCGTGACGGTGATCGCGCCGGCCACGTCGAGGCGGCCATCGGCAGCCGCCCCGTGCCCGCCGGGCAGCAGCCGCAGCGAGAGGAGGTACACGGCGACGCCGATCGGGATGTTGACGAGGAAGATCCAGTGCCAGCTGAGGACGTCGGTGAGCACGCCGCCGAGGAGGACGCCGACCGTGCCGCCACCAGCCGCGACGAAGCCGAACACGCCCATCGCCTTCGTCCGCTCGGCGGTCTCCGTGAAGAGCGTCATGATCAGCGACAGCGCGACGGCCGACACGATCGCGCCACCGATGCCCTGCACGGCCCGCGCCCCGACGAGCATGCCCTGCGTCGTCGCGAGGCCGCACGCGAGTGACGCGCCCGTGAAGAGCGCGATCCCCGCGAGGAACAGCCTCCGGTGGCCGTAGATGTCGCCGAGCCGGCCGCCGAGGAGGAGGAAGCCGCCGAAGGTGAGGAGATAGGCGTTGACGACCCACGCGAGCGACGCCTCCGAGAAGCCGAGATCCTCGCGGATCGACGGCAGCGCGACGTTCACGATCGTCGCATCGAGGACGATCATCAGGTCGCCGAGGCAGAGAACGATCAGCGCGATCCAGCGCGTGCGAGCGTCCGTCGCCATCGTTCTCACACTACCCATCGCGTCGGGGGCGGCGACGGCGCGATTTCAGGAGACCGTGAGCTCGCGCAACCGGTAGAGGAGGCGGAGTACGAAGCCGGATTCGAAGGCCTCCCCGAGCGCGCCTTCGACGAAGCGGTTCCCCCGTACGAGCCGCGTGAGATGCCGGCGGATGTCCTCGAGGTCGGCCTCCTCGAGCGGCACCGGCTCCCAGCTCATCCAGTCGAACACGAACACCCAGCCGCCACGGCCGACCTCTGCCATGAACGCGCTCGCGTCGTCGCTCAATTCGAACCAGGGCATGTGGATGACGCCGTCGGCGTCCTCCTGGCCGCCCTGCCACTCGCCGGCCACGAAGCTCGGCGACTCGAGCGACGGGGATGAAGGAGAGAAGCCCTTCGACGGCATCCGGCGTGACGTCCATCGGCCATTTTTCCCCGTAGATCACCCGTATTGGCGATTGCCTTTCGGCGCGAGAATCTTTCATACATTGGAGAGTGCAGACGTGGAGTAGCACCCCGGAAGAAGACTCGCCGCCCCCGCTCAACAGTCTCAAGGAGCGCATGACGCAGGCGGCGCCGCCCGAAGAGCGCGCCATCTCGACGTGTCCTCAGGGATCGTGGCTCGACGGCCTCCGCACGAGCTTCGAGCCCGACGGCGGCCCGAAGCAGGAGCCGGCGAGCGGACCTTCCGCCTCGGCGTTCACGAGCCCGCTGCGCCCGGCGTAAAGCACCCCTGCCTCCCGGCTGCCAGGGGCCTGACGACACACACCCCGCACGCCTAGGGATTCCCCTGGTGCGAGGCGGCCGAGAGCAGGCTACGATCGCCGCATGGCTGCACTCATCCGTCGAGGCGCCGCGACCGGAGTTCTTGTCGTGCTCGCCGCGTTCGCCGCGGCCGCGACTGCAGCCCCGGCAGAGGACAGCAGCGTCGCGCCCGTGGCGCGGCCACCCACGCAGCCGACGGGCTACAACTTCACGGCTCGCGTGGTCGTGCGCATGTCCATCACGTGGAGCGAACGCTCCGACCGCGCTGACTGCACGACCTGGACGACGGCTGAGGGATCGAGCGTCGCCCTTGCCAAGGACGAGATCCTCGGGGCGTTCAGACCCATCACCGGAGGGGGCCAGTCTTTCGCCGGAATGATCTGGGCCACGGGCACGATTGACGACACGCCGGGCGTCTCATGGAGCTCCCGTACGCTGACAGAGGACAGCGGCGTCGACTGGTCGGCCAACTGCGCAGGGACCAAGCCCCGGGCTCCGCGAATTCCGACGAACGACTGCGAGGAGACGCCCAACGATGAGAGGCCGTTGCGCGGTCAGCTCTTGCTCACCTCCGAGGTGCGAAAGTCGTTCGCAACGCTCAGTCAGCTCCGCGGGTCGGACGCCAGCGGCGCCAAGGCACTGGTTGCGCATGCTGTGCCCAAGCGGGGGTGGTATCGGAAATGCCGTATCTCTCCTCTCGTCAGAGGGGACTTCCCGTCATCGCTGGCCGGCAAGCTCGAGCCTGCGGACATCGCCGAGCTGCGGGCTCTGAAGCGGGGCGAGACTTCGACGTTCGAGAACGTGCGGGGCAGAATCCCCTGCGCGCCCGATCAAGTCAGGCGGCAGTGGGAGAGGAACCAGAGGTGTACCGCGCAGATCTCCGTCATCGTCGACTTCAAGCGCACGACGTAGGTCTGCGCCCGCGCAGAGCCCTCCCTAGCGCCTCGAGCGTGCCCCGACGTAGATCAGTCCAGCAGCGCCCAGCCCGAAGAGCAGCCCGAAGCCGATGAGGCCGAGGGAGATCCCGGTCAGCCAGTCGAGCTCGGCGCCGATCCGGAGATCCGACGCGACGCCTGCCGACCCGTCCGCGTTCATCACGACGATCTTCCAGTCGCCGTCCTCGATGTCCCAGTCGAGCACCTGCTCGCCCGCGCCGCTCTTCGACGCCACCCAGAACGTCTGCTCGCCCGGGGGCGAAGACGGCGCGCCGCCCAGACGCGGCGAGTAGTCAGGGTTGAGGTTGAAGTCCGTGACGACGGCACGGCGGACGTCGCCGAGATACGTGTTCACGTCCTCCTCGGACGCGATGCCGACGAACACGGGCTGCTCGCTGTCACTCGTGATCCGCACGGTGCCGATCAGCTCGTCGATCACCCACTGCGGCACGTCGGCGTCGATGCCGAAGGTCTCCGAGACGATCGCGTACGTGCTCGTGTCGAAGGGCTCGCTCGGCGACATGAGGAACCCGTCCGAGTTGCGCTGCGTCTGGTCGACGACGAGGCCCGCGCACCCGCTGGCGAGCAGGCCGAGCGAGATGAGCGCGAGGATGCTGCCGATGACGATCGCGACGATCTTCCCGACCGTCCACCGCCGTACCGGCGCGGCGGCTTCGGGCGCGGGCTCGGCGCCGCCTCGGCCTCGAAGAGCCGCAACGGCGCGGCAAGGTCGCTCTCACCCTGGTCGAGCCGGAACGGCGGGTACTGGTCGGTCAGCAGCCCCCCGTACGCGGCGACGCGGAAGACCCAGCGGTTCAGGCCGAGGACGAAGTCGAAGATGCCGCGCGGGTAGCGCGCCGTGAACAGGAGCGCGACGGCGGCGAAGAGCACGAGCAGGGTGATCAGGCCGCCGGCGTCCACCAGTCTCCTCGTACCAGAGGAAGCGTCCCGCGCCGCCGACGAGGATTGTGACGACGAGGTACTGCGGGATCGCGAGCACCCACCACTTCACGAGCACGAGGCCGCGCGACAGCCGCTCCGGGTAGTCGACCTCGAGCCTCGCCGGGTAGTCGGCGACGTCGTCGAGCGTGAACGGCGGATAGCGGTCGGTGCCGAGCGCGCCGTACGAGTAGAAGGCGACCCGCCACGTCCAGCGCAGCACGCCGACGTTGAAGTCGAAGATCCCGCGCGGGTAGCGGCCGGTGAAGAGGATCGCGAAGAAGACGAAGATCGAGCGTCACCACGAACGCGGCCCACAGGAAGACGAGCACGATGTAGTGCGGGATCGCGAGCAGCCACTTGACGAGCCACAACCAGCGGCCGAGCGACGGGTCGAGGTGACCCTCGAGCCTGAGCGGGTATGGCTGTGGTGTCTCTTCGTCCGTCACGGTGCTCATTGCCGCCCCCGATCCTAAAGGCTCAGCGCCAGTCGATCGAGACGACCTCGACCGGCTCGGAGAGGCCCTTGAGGGTGACGGTGCGCGGCTCCGACGCCGGGTACTGGGATCCCGATCCGACGGTGTCCTTGCTCGCGATGATCTCGCCACCGTCAGCGAGGGACGCGATCCGCGACGCCTCGTGGACTCCCTTGCCGCGGAAGTCCTTCTCCACCTGAGCCGCTTCCGATGCGTGCAGGCCGATCCGCACCTGCGGAGCGAAGCCGTGCTGCGTGCGCTGGTCGGCGAGCCGGCGCTGGATGGCGACGGCGCACGCGAGCGCCGCGTCGGGGCTGTCGAACACGACGAAGAAGCCGTCCCCCGTGGTGGACACCTCTTCTCCGTGGTGCGCGGCGAAGGACGCTCGCAGGGTCTCGTCGTGCCACCGCAGCAGCTCGAGCCACGCATCGTCGCCCATCGCCTCCGCGAGGTTCGTCGACTTGACGATGTCGGTGAACATGAACGTCTTCAGCACGCGCCGCTCGGGGCCGGCCTTGCCTCGGAGCTGCCAGGGCAGGAGCGCCTCGACCTCCTCGATCACGATCGCGTCGGTGGGGCACGACGCGGCGGCCGCTCGCAGGAGCTCCTCCTCGACGCTGTCCGCATCGACGACGTCCGCCTTCCCCATGTCTCGCTTCATCCAGTCGAAGGCGGTAGGGGCGATCGTGATGCAGTTCCCGGCGCCGATGCAGCGATGGCGGTCGACTCGGACTCGAAGCACCCTCACACCACCCCTTCTCGAAAGGCGAACACCGCGGCCTCGCCGCGCGACGAAACGCCGATCCTCGCGTACATCTCGGCGAGATGCCGGGCGACGGCGTCCTCGTCCATGTCGAGCTCGTCGGCGATCTCCCGGTTCGTGCGACCCTCGATGAGGAGCCAGAGCAGGCCCGTGTCGTCCTCGCCGACCTCGACGCCCTCTGACTCCCGCTCCACCGGCTGCTCGCCGTGCATCCCGGTGAGCCTCGACAGCTCCCGGCCGATCGGCCCGCGGAACCACCGCACGCGCACGCCCTCGTCGGTCGTCCGTTGCGCGATCAGCGCCGCCTGCGTCGTCAGGAACCCGTGGATCATCGCGCGCTCTTCGTCCGTTCCCGCCTCGACGATCGCACGGGCGGCCGGGAGGACGATGTGGAGGAAGAAGATCCTCTCGGTGCGCGGCCATGAGCGCTGCGATCGCTGACCGGGCGGCGTCGATCGCGGCGTCCGCGTCCCCGCGCGCGAGAGCGACCTCGGTGAGTGCCGCTGCGGCCTCTGCTCCCCAGGGCGGGTGGCCAGGCAGCACGCCCACGAGCTCGTTAGCGTCGCGCGCTGACTGCTCGGCCAGCGCCAGCAGCTCCTCGTCGTCGCGGTCGGCGCCGAGCAGCGCTGCCTGCAGGGCGAGCCTGGACAGCGCCTCGCACCGGGCCGCGGGGAGCCCCTGCTCCGTCGCGAGCCGAACCGCCATCTCGAGGTGCTCGCGCATCCCCTCGGCGTCTCCCGCCGCGGCGCGCGCCATGCCACGCGCCGATTCGAGCTCACGCGCCCGAAGGGGAGTGGGGGCGAGGGCCGCTGTCTCCGCGGCGCGGTCGAGCCAGCGCTCCGCCGGCTCGACCTCCCCCAGCTCTGCGTGCGTCAGCGCCAGGCCTATGGCCGCGGCAAACTCGATCGACCGGTCACCCGAGGAGGCGTGCCTGGCGATGGGCCTCCTCGCCTCGCGAGAGCGCAAGGTCGGGGACGACCTTCGCGCGGGCGAAGACCTGGCCGCCGTAGAGCATCTGCGCCTCGACCGCGGCGCGCTCGCTCTCGCGCGTGAGCGAGGTCAGTTGTGCGGTGAGACGCCGGATCTCCTCGATCCGCCCCGCGGCGCCGAGCATGTGGAGGTCGAGGCCGAAGCTGACGTAGGCCCGGGCGATGATCGCCGACATCACGCCTCGCCGGTCGCCGACCTGCTCGAAGAGCTCGATCGCGCGCTCGAAGTAGGCAACGCCTTCCTCGAACTCGGACGCGACCGGTGTACCGGCGAGGATCTCGTACGGGGTCTCGCCGGCCGCGATCCGAGCAGAGATCTCCGACGATCGCGCCGCTCTCGACCTGTTCCATGTACCACGACCGCACGCTGGCGATCGAGATGACCCCGAGCTCGCGCAGCGCGGCAGCGTGGGCGGCAACGTCGCCCAGCTCCTCGGCGAGCTCGCACGCCCGCCGGAACGCCTCGGCAGCGCCATCGAGATCGACCTCGTCCGGCGCGCTGAACGACTCTCCGAGAGGACTGCGCATGAGGTCCTGTCCCAGCTCCAGGCACGCCGCCAGCTCGGCCGCGCGGTCACCGCGCTCGTGGGCAACGTCGCGCACCGATCGCGCCAGCTCCGCAGCCTGATCCTCGTCCTCGGTCACGCGCAGGGCAGCGGCGCGGCGCAGCTTGACGCCCAGCTCGAGGTGCGAGTCGCCTAGAGCCTCCGCGAGCGCTGCCAGCTCGGCGAGGCCTTCGAGCCGGTCGGCCGAGCGCCGCAGCATCCCCAGGGCGTCGTCCCGGGACGTGAGCAGCGCGACGCGGTCCTGCGCCGCCGAGGCGGCCGGCAGGCCCTTGTCGACGATGCGGAGCACTTCGTCCGCCGCCCGGGCGTCGAGCGCTGCCTGGGCGCCAGCGATCGAGAATCGCACCGCCCGCGTCGCGTCTCCGGCGGCGAGGGCGTGATGCGCGAGGAGGGACATGCTCTCGGCAGGCGGATCGCCGTCGGCGGTGAGCATGTCGACGAGGGCGGTGTGGATCGCGCGCCGCCGCTCCGCGGTGAGGAGCGCGGCGGCGAACTCACGTACCTGGTCGTGCGTGAAGCTGTAGTCGGCGGGCGATCCGGCCGGGTGCTCGAGGATGAGGCCCGCCTCGATAGCCGGTGTCAGCGACTCGGCCAGCATCGCGGGGCTGCACTCCTTCTCGTCTGCGCCGAGGCGCACCTTGATCGAGTGGAGATCCTTCAGGCTGAAGCTCCGGCCGAGGATCGCCGCGTCGGCGAGGTCTCGCTTCGTCACGTCGGGCAGGCGCGCGGCGCGGCGCTGGATCAACGTGCGCACGGCCGACGGGAGCAGGCGCTCGGCGTTCGGGGCGAGCGTCCACACGCGGTCGACCTCCTGGATCATCGCCATCTCGCGGTACGAGCGCGCGAGCTCCTCGACGATGAAGGCGACGCCTTCTGCCTGCGCGTGCATCGTGGCCGCGCTCGAGACGTTCACCTTCCCGCCGAGCACCTGCTGCACGAACTCGGCCGTCTCCAGCTGGGTGAACCGCTCGAGCCTGAGCCGGCGCACCATCCCCATGCGCTCCATGTCGGCGATCAGCGTCACGGCTTCGTTGACGATCGCCAGCTCGTCCCGGCGCGTGGCCAGCGCGAGGAAGATGGGCAGATCGGCGTCACTGCGGACGATGTAGCGCAGCATCCGCACGCTGTCCTCGTCTGCCCACTGGAGGTCGTCGATCAGCAGCGCGACCGGCTGCGCAGTGGCCAGCGCGCGGATGGCGACGGCGGCAAGGTCGAACACGCGCAGGAGCTTCTGATCCGACGACAGCGTCTCCAGCGTCGGATCGTCGTTGCCCGAGATGGCATCGAGGACCCGCTGTAGGTGCTCGTGCGTGCGGTCGCCGTTCGTCTCGCAGGCGGCTGCCGACGAGGAGAAGATCCCGCGGGCGAGGAGGAACGGCCCGCGGATCTCTTCGTCAGCCGTGGCGGCGAGCGCCATGAAGCCCTCCGCCGCCGCGAGCTCCGCCGTTTCGACGAGGAGGCGCGTCTTGCCGATGCCCGGCTCTCCCTCGAGCGTGAGCGCCGTCAGCCGCCCGGCCTTGGCGGAGGCAAGCTCCTGCCTGATCGCACCGAGCTCCACCTGCCGCCCGACGACGGGCCCGGTCGCCCGTCGATGGAACGCCAGCGGCGAGACGGCAGGGGCTTGCACGTCGGCCATGCGCCCAACGGTACGCGAGCCGGGCGCACGCGACAAAGGAGAAGGAGGGCGGGCGCTACTGCGGCGGGCCGGCGGTCAGGCGGACGGTTGCGCTCGCCTTTCCGTCGTATCCATCGATCCACGTGATCTTCACGGTGCGACCCGGCGAGGACTGGAGGACGAGCCGCTTGAGGCTCGCCGGCGACGTGACGCGCTTCCCGTTGAACGTCGTGATCACATCGTCTTGCCTGATGCCTGCCTTAGCGGCGGGTGAGCCGGAGGCGACGCCGTCGACGAGCGCACCCTCGACGTCCGTCTCGGGATAGCCCGCAGGTGCGAGTGCCACGCCGAGGAAGGCCGTCGGCCCGACGTGCACCGTCGACGAGCTCCGACCGGCCTCGATCTGCCCAGCGAGCTTCAGCGCCCGGTTGATCGGGATGGCATATCCCTGGTCGGCACCGTAGGTGAAGCCCGACGCGGCGGCGTTCAGCCCGATCACGCGCCCGCCGACGAGCATCGGCCCGCCGGAGTCCCCGGGCCGCAGCGGGGCCGTCGTCTCGATCAGTCCGGTCAGCGTGAACGGCGCGCCGTCGTCACTGAGCGTGATCGACTGGCCGACGCCGGTGACCCGGCCGCTCTTCGCGCTCAGGCCGTTGCCGCCGGCGTTCCCGACGGCCGCCACGCGGGTGCCGACCCGGACGGCGCTCGAGTTGCCGGTCTGCACCGTCTGGAGGCCCGCTGCGTTGCGGAGCTTCAGGAGCGCGATGTCCTTGGAGACGCTGTAGCCCGCCACCGTGGCCGTGTACGTGCGGCCCGTGGAGGGAACCTTGACGCGGATCGAGTTCGCGCCGCGGATGACGTGGTTGTTCGTGAGGACGGTGCCGCTCGACGTGAGCACGATCCCCGTGCCCGTGGACGCGCCGCCCGAGTAGGCAAGGCGCGTGGTGACGGTCACGACCCCGGCCTTCGGGCCGTCTGGCGCGGCGCCGGCGCCTGCCGCTGTCGCGACGAACAGCGCCGCGGCGACCGCGATCGATGCTCTGAGCTTGCGACCCACGTGCCCCACGGTACCCACCGAGCATGAGAAGACGCTGAGGATGGGGCGAATGGCCCGAGAGGATGAGCACGTGGCCCCTGTTAGTAGCCGGTCTGACATGGCCGGTCGACCTGGCGATCAGCGGATTCAGGTTCATGCCTCTAACTGAGGATGTTCACCGCACGCGCGGCGACGAGAAGCACGGTGATCGCAGAGAGCGTCGCTTCGGCTGCCATCAGCGCCTTGGCGTGGCGCGTGAGCGGCATTGCGTCGGTCGGGCTGAACGCCGTGGCATTCGTCAGCGCGACGTAGAAGTAATCCCATAGGCGTGGCGCCCAACCTTCCCGAGCAAGTTCGGCGTTCTCATCCTGTGGGAATTGGAAGTCGGGCTTACGGGGTGCAGTCGAGAGTGCACGGGCAACCGGGCCGCCACAGTCCAGCTCCCAGAATGCAAGTCCGAACGCCACGGCGTTGGTGAACCACACGGCGCCGCCAACGAACAGCAGCTGCCGTCCCGTCATCTGCACCCCAGAGTGAGCGACCAACGAGACGACGAGAACGACAAGACCCAGGACGGTGAAGACCCAAACGAGAGCGAGCAGCACGATCACGATCTCCCGCCTGCGGTCATGCCGGACCAGGCGGCCGAGGCCGAAGACCAGCGTTGCGGCGAGGCAGACGTACGGAGCGGCGACGACCAACCACATCCACCACAGCGGGCGCCCCAGCAACTCCCAGTGGGCGTGCCTGCTCACGAGCGCCAGCACAACGAGGATTCCAGCGGCTGCGAGCGCGAAGGGTGCTGCGTCGTCACGAGCCTCTCGCGCCGCCGCATCCAAACGTTCCGAGTCGGGCCGAACCGCTGCCGGTTCGGCCGGTGTGGGATCATCCATTGCTGATCAGCATGGAAACACTGCCGGACGGCCGCGCGTCCTGACCGCGCTCGGCGGGCTCCAGCCGGGTCGCACGAGCAGGCAGCGGCGGACGTCGGCACCGCCGGCGGCGCACGGCAGGCCTTTGAAGACGCCGCTGTCGTCTACCACTGCGCACAGCCCGACTACCGGAAGTGGCCCGAGCTGTTCCCGCCCATGACGGAAGCCGTCCTGAACGGAGCGGCCGAGGCCGGCGCGAAGCTCGTCTTCGCGGACAACCTCTACGTGTACGGGCCGCCGGACGGCCCGATGACCGA
Organism: uncultured Actinomycetes bacterium; assembly: GCA_963724675.1. Classification (GTDB taxonomy): domain Bacteria; phylum Actinomycetota; class Thermoleophilia; order Gaiellales; family Gaiellaceae; genus PALSA-612. Next base: position 512,565 of record CAVRVP010000006.1, read on the forward strand.
GGAAACGCCCCAGCGCGCGGAGGGTAGGAAGGGCCGCGTGCGCATCGAGATGGCCGATGCGGTCCTGCGCGCACACGCCGACGGGAGACTGCGAAGCACGATCGGTCGCTCCTCCGACTACTACGGCCCGCGCGGCACCGGTACGGCCGCGGGGACAAACATCATGAAGCCGGCGCTGCGCGGCAAGAAGACGCGCTGGCTCGGCTCGCTCGACCAGCCCCACACGCTCAACTATCTGGAGGACATGGGCCGCGCTCTGGTGACGCTGGGCGAGCGCGACGAGGCCTATGGCCAGATCTGGCACCTCCCGGCCGCGGAGCCCCTTACGGGTCGGCAGTTCCTCGAGCTGGTGTTCGAGGAGGCCGGGCACTCCCAAAAATCGGGGTCGCTTCGCGGACGATGATCGGAATGGCTGGCCTGTTCAAGCCCCTTCTACGCGAGCTGAACGAGACGCTGTACCAGTTCGAGCGACCTTTCATCACGGACGCGTCGAAGTTCCAGGGTGCTTTCGGGCCGTTTGAGACGACAGCCCATCGGGAGGCGGTGGCGCGCACGGTGGCCTGGTTCCGGCGTCATTAGCTCATTCAGGTTCCAAGAACGTGTCCAGGCTCCGCGTTCCACAGCTGGAAGCCACCGCTGAAAGCGTCTTCGTTACCTCCGAGCCGCACGTTGGCTGGCAGTTGGCCGAGCTCGTCGGCGTTTCCCCCGCCGAGGACGACGTAATCCGGCTCGAGCGCGACGACGAGCTCCTCTATCGTTTCGAGCACCCTCCTACGCCAGCGCTTGAGGCCTAGCCGCTTCAGACCTTTCCACCCGACGTAGTCCTCGTAGGTCGCTTTCCTGAACGGAAGATGGCCGAGCTCCATCGGCTCCACAAGCCCGTCGACGATCATCGCCGATCCCAGGCCGGTGCCGAGGCCCAGAAAGAGCATACGGCCGCCTCCGTAGGCCCCGATCGCTTGCATGGCCGCGTCGTTGATGACCTTCGTCGGCTTCCCGAATGCCGACTCGTAGTCGAATCCGACCCAGCCTGTCCCCAGGTTGACCGGCTCGTGGACGACGAGGCCTCCTCTCACCAGCGCTGGAATGCCGACCGAGACGACGTCATAGGTCCAGTTGCCGACGTGCTCCAGGACACCCGCGACCATCTCCGCGGCGGTCAGCTTCCGACCCGAGCGGAAACGGCGCCGCTCGGTTTCGCCGCTCGCGAGCAGCTTGACATGGGAGCCGCCGACATCGACCGCGAGGACGGCGCGAGTGATCGTCTCTATGAGCTTCGCCGATCGACAGGGCCCTGCGGCGTATCAGCCTGACCTTCGATCTCAATCCTGACGATTGCGCTCCCGCGTACACGAGAGCGCCCGTCGTCCGACGAAAACCAATTGCGGTCACCGGCGTTCTCGATCTGCCCCATCAGGTCGTGGGCTGAGCCTTCTCCGAGGTCGAGATCACACTCGTGGCCACCGACAAGCCACACCCTCAGTCGCTCTGCCATACCGGCAACCTTAGCCAGCCCAAGTCGCGAGTAAGGCTCGGCTTGCCCCTCGGCCTTCTCACCCGTCGAGTTCCGCAACGGGACGACGAAGATGCACAACTGCAACGTCATCGACGTGAACGAGGAGGGGAAGTCTCCCGCGTCATCTCTGGATGGACGGGGCGAACCTGCGCCCTCTAGCTGTGCTTAGACGTGCACGGCCTCCAGCTCGACGACCGGGGCCTCGTAGAGATCGGCCGACTCCAGGGTGAGACCCATCGAGATCGCGACCTGGCCGCGCATCTCGGCAAGCTTGGGCTCTGCGGCCTCCGCCGTCTCCTTGCTCTCCCAGAGCAGGAGGCCTTTCGCCCGCCCGCCGTCCTCATCGTAGAGCGCGATGTAGCCGGCGAATCCGTCGAACCCGCGCAGCGTCGGTATCACCCGCTCGCGGATCGTCGCGATCGCACCCTCACGCTTCTCGGCGTCTGCGCCTGAGAACGAAACCAGTCGTGCATACATCATGTGCTCCTTCCAATGGGGTCGTGGGGATCGTAGTTGGCGTCGCCGCGTCACCGCTTCCCGAGCAGGCGCGAGAGCAGACTCGGCTGGCGCGGCTGTGTACGGCGCCACTCGTCGAGCGTCGGCAATCTCCCGGCTTGCCGGGCAGCCACCACGCACTCGGTGTGCGCGTGGCGACGCCGCTCGCCGTTTCCTTCCGGCGCGATGAGCATGTGCGGGCTCATTGCATGCAGCTGCCGCCCGCAGAGCGGGCAGCGGTACGAGGCCGGCTTACGGCTTTGGGCTCTTCGGGCCGCCCACCAACGAGCGTCGTCGGTCAGTTGGCGCTCATCGTCACCATGAGTGCCTTCGATCGTAGTGCCTCGCCTAGTGCGGAGCTGCCTGCGTTGAGGGGCGCAGCAAGGGCACCACGCCGTTCCATCCCACGAAGCCCGCGCCCTGTCGATCGCAGCACCTCTGAGCGCATGAAGCTCGCGAACGCGCTGTGCCGCTTGGTGGAGCTGACCAGCTAGTCTCGGAGCGTCCACAAACCAGGAGGTCGTCATGCCCGAATACGTACGCGTCGCCAACTTCGACGCCGACGAAGCAGCGCTCGAACAGCTCGTCAGCGTGATCAACGCGGAGCCCGGTACGCCGGAGGGCGTGCCCGCGAAGTCCATCCTCGTCCTCGCCGACCGCGCGGCCGGGAAGATGCGCACCGTCGTGCGTTTCGGCTCGGAGGCTGACCTCCACACCGGCACGGCGACGCTCGACGCGATGACGCCGCCGGCCGACTCCAACATGCGCCGCACCTCGGTCGAGCAGTGGGAGGTCGTGCTCGAGCGCCACTCGTAAGGCGCGCGCTATCGGGAGCTCGACGCGCGCAAGCGCGCTGAAGGCTCGACCTAATCGAGCTGGCGTCGACGCTTAGGTCGAATGGCCAGAACGATCAAGGGTTGACGCATGCTCGCCGAAGTCGTACGATTAGCCGTACAGTTAACCGTACTGTTTAATCATGCCCAGAATCGTCGCTGCCGAAGATCTCCGCGCCCGGCTCGGCCGGGAGCTCGATGCTCTCCGCGAGAGCGACGACGCGCTGTACGTCTCGAAGCGCGGCAAGCTCACCGGGGTGCTCGTGGACGTCGATCGCTACGCCGAGCTGCTCGACCGGCTCGAGTACCTCGAAGACAGCCTCGCGGCGCTCCAGGCTCGGGACGAGATCGCGCTTTCCGTGCCGTGGGGAGACGTTGGGGAGTAGAGAACGCCCGAGTCGACCTACGAGGTTCGTCTCCACCCGGCGGCGGTGCGGGCGTACCGGCGCCTCCACGGCTCCACGCGCGATCGCGTCAGGGAGGCAATCGACGCCCTGGCCGGCAATCCGCGACCGCACGGCGCTGTGACGCTCGCGGGCCGTGACGATTACCGCATTCGCGTCGGTGACCAGCGCATCGTCTACGCCGTCGACGATGCCGAGCGGCTCGTAGTCGTGGCCCGCATCGCGCACCGGCGCGAGGTCTACCGGCGCTAACGGGTTAGAGTCGCGCTCACATCGATCGTGGAGGGTGGCAAATGACGTTGCTCTGGTTCGTGGTGTGGCTGATCTTCGATCTCATCGGCGACGACGCGCCGCTGACGTTCAACCCCGTCAACTGGTGGGGCGGAAGCTTTATGTTCGTGATTGCCGTCGACCTCGCCGGCATCCAAGCGCTCAAGGCGCGCCGCTAGTCGGGCAGCGTCGCGCAGCGCGGCAGACGAGGCCACCCGGGCCGACGGCGCGGACGCTGACGGCGTCTGCGCCGGGGAGGTTGCGCAGCGTGCGACGGATCTCGAATGAGCCGTTCTGGCGCGCCTTGGCGTCGCCTCTCCACGCGACGCGGCGCTCCTGGACGACCACGACGCGCCAGGAAGAGCCTGGTCGCGCGCGCTCGACCTTGAACCGGAGCTCGATCTCGTCGTCGTCGGCCTTCAACCTCAGCGTTGAGCGGACACCGCTGCCGCAGGTGCCGGTGGCGCGCACGTCGTCGCCGTCGTCCCGCGTGTCAGCACCAGCGGTGCTCACCGCGAGCAGCGACAGTGACACGACGGCAGCGAGAGCGAGGAGAGCGCGCAGGGAGATCACGCAGTCAGTGTGCAGCGCCGCGCTGGCCGCGACAACGGGACTTTGGTCGTATCAGAGATCGTCCCGGAGGCCCTGGCGCTCGACCCAGAGGATGGCCTGGACGCGGTCGGTGACGCCGATCGTGCGGAAGATGCTCGTGAGGTGGGCCTTCACGGTCTTCTCGCTGATGCCGAGCTGCCGCGCGATGAGCTTGTTCGGCTGGCCGTCGACGAGCAGCGCGAGCACCTCGCGCTCGCGCGGCGAGATCCCGGCGAGCGGGTCGGGCGCGCTCTTCGCCTCCAGCAGCAGGCGCGCAGCCCGTGGGTCGATCGGCGAGCCGCCCTCGGCCGCTGTGCGGATCCCGCGTACGACCGCGTCCGCCGACGCGTCCTTCAGCAGGTAGCCGACGGCGCCCGCGTCGAGCGCGCCGGTGATGCGCCGCCGGTCCGAGAACGACGTGAGGACGAGGATGGCCGTGTCGGGAGCGTCGGCGAGGATCGCCCGCGTCGCCTCGATCCCGTCGAGCACCGGCATCTCGAGATCCATGAGCACGACGTCAGGCGCCGTCGCCTTGCACTTCTCGACCGCCTCGGCGCCGTCCGCGGCCGTGGCGACGAGCTCCAGGTCCGGCTCGGCGGCGATGATGCCCGCGAGCCCGTCGCGGATGACACCGTGGTCGTCGGCGAGGGCGACGCGGATCACGCGAGCGGCACCTCGAGCGTCACGCGGGTGCCCTGGCCGTCGCTCGAATCGATCTCGAGGCTGCCGCCGGACTCACGCACGAGCTCCTCGACGAGGGACAGGCCGACGTGGCCCTCCGCACGCCGTTCCTCGCGCGTTGCGGGATCGAAGCCGCGGCCGTCGTCCGCAACGACGAGCCGCGCTACGCCGTCGTCGACGCCGAAGTCGACGCGCAGCGAGTGCGCGTCCGCGTAGGCGATCGCGTTGCGCACCGCTTCCTGCGCGACGCGGTAGACGAGCGCCTCCTGCTCGCGGTCGAGGCGTTCCGCGCCGTCGATCGAGACCGTCACGTCAGCGCCGCTCTCCTGGAGCGGGCTGACGAGGTCGGCGATCGCCGCGTCGAGCCCGGCTGCGGCGAGGTGGGGAGGATGGAGCTCGACGAGGAGCGCTCGGAGGTCGCGCACCGTCCGTCGAAGCCGCTCGATCGTCGAGCGGAGGACGCCGGCGTCCTCGTGCTCTCCCTTCGCATCGGCCCGGTCGGCGAGCGGGGCGAGCGCGAACGCCAGCCCGGCGATCTCCTGCACAGGCCCGTCGTGGAGGTACGAGGCGACCCGGCGGCGCTCGTGCGCCGACGCGGCGATCGCGTTGCCGAGCAGGGCCTCGCGCTCCTCGTAGCCCCGCTGGAGCCTCCGCGTCAGCGACCAGACGAGCGGCGCCTGGATGAGGACGATGAGGAGGATCGCGCCGAGGATGGGCGGCGCGAGTGCGCCGAGCAGCCGACGCGCGTTCGCCGTCACCGACTGGGAGCGCTCGTAGATCTCGAACAGCACAGGCGTGCCCGACGGCGTGCGGATGCGCAGGTACGCCTCGATCAGATCGCCGTGCGCCCGGTCGAGCGCGTTCTCGGGGCGGCTGAGGTCGCTCACCTCCACCTCCACGCCGCCGTCGCGCAGCAGTTCGCGCTGGCCGGCGTCGAGCGCATATTGGCCGCCGATCTGTGCCGGGTCGTCCGAGTAGAGGACGCGGCCGTCCGCCGACCAGACCTTCACGCGGACGACCGAGTCGCTGAGGATGCGCGCGACGACGACGTCGTCCAGCGCGGCGAGCGCGTCGGAGTTGCCGGTGAGCACGCCCTCGCCGAGCGTCGTTTCGACGAGCTGTCCCGCTTCTTCCGCCTTCGTGCGTGTCTCGCGCTTCGCCTCGTCGAGCGCGACAGACCGAAGCGCGAAGTAGCCACCGATGACGGCGACGGCGATCGCGGCCGCGCTGCCGAGGACGAAGAGGATGAGGACCGAACGCGCGGTCGGTGGGCGACTTCCGGCGGCCATGGCTCGCATCATGCCTCCCGCCGTACGCCCCGGAGCCCGACCGCGACCAATGTCCTATTGCCGCCTGGACCGGCCGATCACCAAGCTCCGAACCGTCACCGACGAAAGGAGCATCGTGTTCAGGATCCGCGCCATCAGCCTCGCCGCAACGCTCGTCGTCAGCGGCGCCATGCTCGCCGTCGCGCCGCTCGCGCTCGCAAAGGGTGGCGACGACGTGCGCGTTCGCGGCACCTGCTCGCAGAGCTCGAGCTCGAAGCTCAAGCTGAGATGGAAGACAGCGGCATCGAGGTGGAGTTCGAGGTCGACCAGAACCGCAACGGCGTGCCGTGGAAGGTCACGCTCAAGAGGAACGGCGCCCTCGCCGCCTCCGGCAAGAAGGTCACCCGCGCGCCGAGCGGCTCGTTCGAGTTCCGCCGCGTGCTCTCCGGCGCCCACGCGACGATCGCCGCGACCGCTACGCGGAACGGCGAGCGCTGCACGGCCCGCGCCACCATCTGACCCTCCTCCCACACGGCGGCCGGTCGACGACACGGCCGGCCGCCCGGCCGAGGGTCTACTCTCTCCCGATGGTGCGCGCAGCCTCGATCGAGGAGATCAAGCCTCGTCTGCGGGGCATGTCGCACGCCGCGGCCTTCGTCGCGGCGGTGCCGCTCGGCGTGCTGCTCGGTCTCTACGCGGACACGGCCGTCGAGCGTGCTGCCGCGATCGTGTTCGCGGCCGCCGTGGTCGTCATGTTCGGGCTCAGCGGCCTCTACCACCGCGGCAACTGGCCGACGCGGCTACGCCGCTGGCTGCGGACGCTCGACCACACGGGGATCTTCGTCCTCATCGCCGGCACGTACACGGCCTTCGGGCTGCTCGTGCTCGACGGCGCGTGGAAGTGGACGGTGCTCGCGATCGTGTGGGCCGGGGCCGCCTGCGCGATCGTCCTCAACATCGTGTGGCCCGCGATCCCGAACTGGATGTCCGGCGTGCTCGCGGTGGGGCTCGGTTGGGTGGGCGTCCTCATCGCGCCGCAGATCGTGACGGAGCTCGGTCTGGGTGGGTTCGCGCTCCTGGTAGCCGGCGGCCTCGCGTACACGGTCGGCGCCGTGATCTTCGCGACGAAGCGGCCCGATCCGTTCCCCGCCACGTTCGGCTACCACGAGATCTTCCACGTGCTCGTGATCGCCGCCGTCGCGTGCCACTACGTGGCCGTCGCGTTCTTCGCCGTGTCTTAGACGCCGTGCTCGATCTGGCGCGCGTACTCGGCCGCGTCGAAGTGGCCGAGTGACTTCGTGATCAGCCCGTCGTCGCCGATCGTCCACTCCTCGTAGCCGCTGAAGCGCACGCGGTTGCCGGTTCCGCCCGGTCCCGTGTTCGTGCCGGAGCACGTCCAGTGGTACTCGACGCCGTCCTCGCGCACGACGAGGTCGTCCATCACGAGATCGAGATCGGGGAGCGCGACCATGAAGTCGCGCGCCGCCTCGGTGATCGCGGCCGTGCCGACGGCAGGCTCGCCGTCGTTGATCGTCAGCGAGCTGTCGGGCGCGTGGTGCGCGGCGACCCGCGCCGGGTCGTGGCTGCACCAGGCAGCCGTGTAACTCTCTGCGACGTCGTCTATCAGCCCCACGAGGGTGGCTCGTAGCGCTCGTTGACGGGCGAGCCGAAGGTGACGAAGGTCAGCCCGTCCGCCCCTGCGACGGGGCAGCGGACGGCCGACGGGTCGAGACGGATGAACCGGCCGGGCTTGAGGTCGATCTCGTCGCCGTCGACGCGCAGCGATCCCGAGCCGGCGACGACGAACATCACCTCTTCCTGGCTCGACTCGGTCTCGTCGTGCTCGCGGCCCTCCACACCGGGCGGCAGCTCGAAGTAGTTGAAGCCGAACGCCTGCGCGCCGAGCGCCCGGCGGACCTTCTTGACGGCGCCGCCCGGCCCCTCGCCGGGCAGTTCGTCGACGTCGGCAACGGAGTAGCGCGCCATGACCCGGACCGACCTAGCGGGCGAAGCCGCCCCAGGGGCCGAGGTAGGTCGCCTTCCAGCCGTCGATGAACTCGCGGACGGAGTCGTCCGGGCTGCCGTAGACGACGACCGACGTCATGTCGCAGCACTCCATCATCCGGCTCGCCCACTTCTCTCCGAACCCTTGACATGTGTGAGTGTCGCCGCCGAGTCGGCGTACTTCTCCCAGATGTGGACGGTGCTCCCGTCCTCGGAGATGTACCACTCGTAATTGCGCGTTCCCGGCTCCTCGCTCGTGCCGGCCACCATCTCCTCCATCAGCGTCTTGAACGTGTCGAGCTGTCCGGGCTTGACGGCGCACTCGACCAACCAGGCAACCGATGTCTCCATTGTCCCCTCCGTGTCGTGGATTCCTGGGGACGATCCTAGTGGGTGTCCGGCTCAGGCGGCCTCGGGCTTCGAGGCTGCCTTGTTCGCCTTCGCCGCCTCGCGCTCGAGCTTGCGCTCCTTGCGCGTCAGGCGCTCCTCGAGCTTCTCGAGCTCACGTTCCCGCGCCACGAGCTCCTCTTCGCGCTTCTGGAGGAGATGGAGCTCGGCGTTCTCCGGCTCGAGGAAGTGGTCAGGAGTCTCGAAGCACTCCGGCTCCGGCGCCTCCTCGGTCTCTGCGGCGGCGCAGTCGTCGGCGGGGAGGCCTCGACGGATGAGGTGGAGCTGCTCGATCTTGGCCATGAGCCCGCTGCCGAAGCCACCCTCTTCCTCGAGGGAGACGCCGCGCTGCAGGGCGAGCGCCTTCGCGAGCAACGGTCGCGCGACGAGCGCGCGCTCGACGAGGATCTGGCCCAGCGGCTGGCTCGTCTGCACCTGAATCGCGAGCGCGCCGTCGACGTCCTCGTCTGTGACGAGCCCTTGCTCGACGAGAACGGCTCCGAGCGGCCGCGTCTCATCGCCTCGGTCCATCTGATCTCCCCTTCCTCCCACGAATCACGGCGAAGCCACGCCTTCGCCTAGCCCACTCACAGGGTGCGTGGTCGGCGGCGAATGCGAAATCCCTCAGGTGAGCGATTCAGGCCGAGCTACGGCTTGGTCGTGAAGAGGCGCTTCTGCGGCCCAAGATGCTCTGCCCACTCGATTTTCTTGGCGCGGGCGAAGCCGAGGTAGGCGCGAAGCGCGTCGCGCATGGCGTCGACGAAGCCGTCGGCCCGCCGTGGCTCGAAGCCGTCCTCCCACCAGAGGCCGAGCACACGCACGAGGCCGGCGTCGCGGTCGATGCGCGCCTCGATGCGGCCCACGAAGCGGTCGCGAAACAGGATCGGCAGCACGTAGTAGCCGAAGCGCCGCTTCTCCGGCGGGTGGAAGAGGTCCCACACGTAATCGAACCCGAACAGCGGATCCGAGGAGCTTGCGGTCCCAGATCAACGGATCGAATGGAGAGAGAAACGCGACCGTAGGAGGCGGCTCCACCGGCGCGGCCAGCAGGTCGACCTCGTTGCGGACGACGAAGCGCTTCCCCCGTGTGCCTTCGACCTCGACGGGAACGAGCTCGCCGTCCTCGATGAGCTCCTCGCGCAGCGCAGTTCTCCCCGGATGATCCGGAAATCTCGGATCCGGTTTCGCAGGGCCGAGGCCGCCGAAGACGTCTCCGCCGCTCGAGGCGCCGAGCAGGCCGTGCGCGCGGTAGCGCGACAGCATCTTGTGCCGGAGCCGCTCTTTCAGCGGGACGTCGGGCGCGAGCACCTTGCGCGGCAGCAGCCGCTCGATGAGGTCGTAGTAGCGGCGGTTGCCTTCGCGTCGCGCAAGGCCGAGCACGCCGGTGACGGTGTACGCCTCGAGCACGGCCCGCACGACGTTCGTCTTGACGCCGAACCAGTCGACCGTCTCCCCGTGCTGGCGCTCGAAGTCGAGCGCGGACAGCGGGCCGTCGCCGCGGACTCGCTCGAGCACCCGTTCCGCCGCTTCGGCGTTCTCGTCGAGCACCCGCCGCGCGTTCCGGCTCGTCGTTACGCGGAACCAGGGGTAGTCGCTCGTCAGGATGAATGAGAGCCCCTTGTTGACAGCCTCGAACAGCTCGCGCCGTTCGTAGAGCTGGTCGCACCAGGCGGGGTCGTAGTCGGCGACGCGAGCGTGGAGCACGAGGTCGTGGCTTCGGCCGGCCACCGCGATCGGGTCGTACTGGATGTGAACCGAACCGGCGGAGGAAGTCGAGCACGGTGTCAGGTCCGCCTTGCATCGAGCGCGCAGGCGCAAGCAGCTGGCGCGTGACGAGAAAGCGGCGGGCATCCTCCGCGGAGACCTTCACCGGCGGCACCCTAACGGCGGTGTAATCCTGTGGAATGCGCACGCTCGTCGCGACGGGGGCTCTTTCGCTGGTGCTCGCAGCCCTGTCCGGAGGCGCATTCCCCCAGTCGGTCGGAGAGGTGGTCGGAGAGCAGCGGCTCGAGCTCGTATTGGCGACATGGGGTCCAGAGCCCGTCACCGTCGAGGAAGCCCGAGCTGCTGTGGCAGAAACCGAGGCTTACGTCAACGACGCGTCGTTCGGCAGATGACTGCGCCCGCCGGCGCCGGCGTTGCCCGTTCCACACGCCGCGAGGTGACCCTCTTCTGGATCGGTGTTGCCGTGATCGGCCTGCACGTGATCGACGACAGCTTCCTCCAACCACAGCCGGGCACATCGGCCGGCGACCACCTCGCGGGAGGGCTCGTCCCCGTCCTCGCACTCGCTCTCGGGGCAGCGCTCTACCCACGGTTGCGCGCAGGTCTCCGCGCGACGCTCGCGCTGTTCTTCGGCCTCTTCGGAGTCATCGTGGGTGCGACCGAGGCTGCGTACTACTCGTTGACTGTCGGACCTTCCGGCGACGACTACACGGGGCTGCTGGCGATCGTGGCCGGTGTCCTGCTGCTCGGGCTCGGCGGCGTCACCCTGTGGAGGTCGCGGCGGCAGGACGGCACTCGGCGCCGGCGGTACCTGCGACGATCGCTTCTCGCCGTCGCTGGTTTCGTCGCCGTCGCCTGGATCGTGTTCCCGATCGCTTTGGGATATGGAACCACGCACATTCTGCGGCCCGACGTACCCGCCAACGAGCTCGGCACGGCGTACGAAGACGTGTCGTTCACGACGAGCGACGGTCTACGGCTTACGGGTTGGTACATCCCTTCCAAGAACGGCGCGGCCGTGATCGCCTTCCCGGGTCGCAGCGGCCCCCAGAAGCACGCTCGCATGCTCGCTCGGCACGGCTACGGAGTCCTCCTCTTCGACCGCCGGGGCGAGGGTGCGAGCGACGGGGACGGCAACCTCTTTGGTTGGGGCGGCGACAAGGACATCCTGGCCGCTGTCGAGTTCCTCAGGTCTCGTCACGACGTCGATCCGACTCGGATCGGGGGAATCGGCTTCTCCGTTGGCGGCGAGCTGATGCTTCAGGCGGCGGCTGAGACCGACGACCTGGCTGCGGTGGCCTCCGAAGGCGCCGGCACGCGCTGGCTCGCAGAAGAGATCGAGGAGTTCGACACGATCGATGGCTGGCGGAAGTGGCTCGACGTCCCGACGCTCGTTGTGAAGACCGGCGCGGTGGCGCTGTTCTCGAACACCGCGCCGCCTCCCAAGCTGACCGACCTCGTCACCCGGATCCACCAACCGCTCTACCTGATCTGGGCGCCTAACGGCGGAAACGCCGAGACGATGAACCCGGTCTACTTCGAGCTCGCGCCGGGACCAAAGACGATCTGGGAGATTCCCGACGCCAAGCACGTCCAAGGCATCACGGCCCACCCGGCGGAATACGAGCGGCGAGTGGTCGGCTTCTTCGATCACGCTCTCTTGGACGCGAGGTGAACCGAATGAGTGGAGCGTGCCAGGATCGAACCGGCGACCTCCAGCGTGTCAGGTGGAGCGTGCCGGGATCGAACCGGCGACCTCCGGCTTGCAAAGCCGGCGCTCTCCCAGCTGAGCTAACGCCCCTCGGGACGAATGGTAGACGGCCCGTCCGTCGAGCTACGCGGCTGGCGGTCATGTCTGACGGCAGCGTCATGCTCAACGTATGACAGCTCCGCAGGCTCGACGTCGGAGCCGAGGGTCGTGGGCAAGGCGATCGAGACGCCGAGAGCGGCCGCGGTTGCCGGGATTGCGTTCTCCGTGCTGTTCACGGCTGCTCTCGTCCTCGTCCGTACAGCCGTACCCACAGATCCCGCCGACGCCGGCGCGTGGCTCTCGGACGACTCGAAGCGAGACGTCGTGCTGCTCGCGCTTGCTCTTGTGCCGTTCGCTGGGAATCGCGTTTCTCTGGTTCATCGGCGTGCTCCGTGATCGCGTCGGCGAGGCGGAGGACCGGTTCTTTGCGACCGTGTTCCTCGGTAGCGGTGTTCTGTTCGTCGGCATGTTCTTCGTGGCGGCAGCCATCGCGGCCGCACTGGTCACAACGGGCGGGGAGGACAGCGAGACGCCTGCTGTCTTCGGGCGCGTGGGCCGTGGGCCGCCGCACGACGCACGAGCTTCTGAACGTGTACGCGATGCGGATGGCAGCAGTGTTCACGCTCGCCACGTCGACGATCCTGCTCCGCACCGGGCTCGCACCCCGTTGGCTCGTGGTGAGCGGCTACACCGTCGGCGTCTTGCTGCTCCTGACGGTCGGGTTCTTCCCTTGGGTCGAGGTGCTCTTCCCGGCCTGGGTGCTGGCGCTGAGCCTCTACGTGCTGATCGCGAGCAGCCGCCGCGGGTCCGTTGCCGGGTCCGCCGCAGGGGCGTCCTAAACCTCTTAAAGCCCGTGTCGAGCTACGCCGCTGCGCGCTCGAGCCGCTCTTCGTGGCGGGCGCGGGCGATGATCGCTTCGCGCTCGCCGAAGCGCACACGTGCGCGCTCCGAGCGGTACTCGTCCCACAGGCGGGCGATCTCGTCCTCGACGGCCGTGTGCTCGGCCACGAGGTTCGGATCGTGTCCCTGCGAGAGCGTGCGGAGAAGCTCACGGCGGTGCTCGGTGAGCTGCTCGATCTCGGTCCGTATGTCGTCTAGCTTGCGCATCGATTCGGAAAACGCATCGGCATCACTCTCCATTCCCGTATCCCTCAACTCCGTATCCGTCACGCGACGGCGAGTTCCTTCGAGCGACATACCGCGCGTGCTGCGTCCACAAACGCATGCGCGGCCGTCTGTAGCTGGCGATCGGCATGCCACGCGATGCCGATCACTCGTGGTGGAACGCGCTCGCTGAGCTCGACGACGGCGATCGAGTCGTCGGCCGAGTCGACCGTGAGCCGTGGGACGAGCGCGACGCCCACGCCCGACGCGACGAGCGCCTGCACCGTCCCGTTGTCGTCGGAGCGGAACACGACCCGCGGCTCCTTGCCCGCAAGCCGTAGGCGCTCCTCGACGCGCTGGGTCGTGCGGCAGGAGCGGTAGCTGATGAGCGGCAACTCGAGGATCTCGCGCATCGACGGCGCCTTCTCGCGATCGACGAACGGCGAGTCGGCCGGCACGACGAGCACGTAGGGGTCGCGCATCAGCTCGACGCCCTCGAACGGCCCCGGCTCGAGCGGGTAGACGCAGAAGCTGAGATCCGCCTCGCCGCACTCGACGAGCTTGAGCAGCTCGCGGTCGTCGGTCGACTCGACGAGCCGGATGTCGACCTTCGGCCACTCGGCGGTGTACGCGCGCAACAGGGTAGGGAGGATGCGCGCGCCCACCGACTGGTACGTGCCGATCCGCAGGGGGCCGGCGTCGCCGGCGGCGAGCGCCTCGAGGTCGGCGTGTGCCGCTTGGAGTCGTGCCGTGATCCCCTGCGCGTGGTTGACGAGCAACCTGCCCGCCTCCGTCAGCGTGACGGGGCGCGGGCCGCCGGGCCGGTCGACGAGACGCTGGCCGACGATGCGCTCGAGTGCAGCTATCTGCTGGCTGATGGCCGACTGCGTGTACCCGAGCCGCGTGGCAGCGCGGCCGAACGAGCCCTCCTCGGCGATCGCCTCGAGGGCGACGAGATGCCTCAGCTCGAGTCCGAACAGTCCATCACGCTGCATGATCGACAGCAACGATAACAAGAATTGCGCTAATAGACAAGCAGTCGGCACCATCCATCCATGGGACGGCAGGACGCACGGGTTTGGGGCGCATTGCTCATCGTCTACGTCGTCTGGGGCTCGACGTATCTCGCGATCTTCTACGCCGTCGAGACGATCCCCGTCTTCTTCTCGATGGCCGTGCGATTCCTCATCGCCGGCTCGCTTCTCTACGCCTTCTCGATCTGGCGCGGGGACCGCAAGAGCGACCCGATCGGCCGTAAGCAGTGGCTCGCCGCCGCGATCGTCGGCGCGTTCCTCTTCGTCGGCGGCAACTCGCTCGTCGCCTGGGCGGTGACGCGCGTGGACACGGGCGTGGCGGCACTGCTCATCGCAGCGGTCCCGCTGTGGATCGCGCTGTTCGACCGCGCCGCGAACGGCGTCCGGCTGACGCGTCCCGCTCTGCTCGGGCTCGCTGGAGGCTTCGCCGGCGTCGCGCTGCTCGCGTGGCCGTCCGGTAGCGGCCGGTTGGACGTGATGGGCGCAGTCGCGCTCATCGTCTCGGGCATCGCCTGGGCGATCGGGTCGCTCTACGCGCGGCGCGCGGCGCTGCCGCGGCGCCCGCTCGTCAACTCGTCGATGCAGATGCTCACGGGCGGAGCGCTGCTCATGCTCGTCGCCGTGGGAGCGGGTGAGCTCGACGACGTGCAGATGCCGTCGGCCAAGTCGCTCATCGCGATGGCGTACCTCATCGTCGTCGGCGCCGTGATCGCGTTCTCCGCCTTCTCGTGGCTCATCCGAACGGTGCCGACGTCGCTCGCGTCGACGTACGCGTACGTCAATCCCGTCGTCGCGTTCTTCCTCGGCTGGGCGATCCTCGACGAGCCGATGTCGGCGCGGACGATCGTCGCCGGCGCGATCATCCTCGGCTCGGTGGCGCTCATCGTCACACCGGCACGCGAGCGCCCGCGCACCGCGCCGGTGGCCGTTCCTGCCCGAGCCCAATAGTTAGGCTGAACGCCGTGACGTACGTCGATCTCAGGCGTGTCCGGCTGCGCGCCGGCGAGGAGCAGCGGGACGAGGAGGACGTGGCGATCGCGCCGCTTTTGCTCGGCGGCCAGCGCTACGTCGCCGTGCCCGAGACCGTGCCCGTTGATCTTCGGATGACCCGGACGACGAGCGGCACGCTCTTCGAGCTCGGATTCCACGTCCGCCTCCACGGCCCGTGCTTTCGCTGTCTCGAGGACGCCGTGCTCGACCAGCAGCTTGCGGCGCGCGAGTACCAGGCCGAGAACCCCGATGGCGACGAGGAGCTCATCTCGCCGTACGTCGACGACAGCCGTCTCGACCTCTCGTCGTGGGTGCGCGACACGGTCGTGCTCGCGCTGCCGGACAAGATCCTGTGCCGTGAAGACTGCGCCGGCCTGTGCGCCACCTGCGGCCGCGACCTGAACCGCGAGCCGCACGAGCACGAGGCCGACACGATCGACCCGCGCTGGGCCGAGCTCGCGAAGCTCAAGGATGCGGTCGAATGACGAACGATCCGAAGCGGTGGCAGGCGCTCGGCGTCCTCGGCATCGCCTACCTGATGGTCGTCCTCGACGTGTCGATCGTGAACGTCGCGCTGCCGTCGATCCAGGAGGACCTCGACTTCTCGACGAGCGGCCTCCAGTGGGTCGTCTCGGGCTACGCGCTCACGTTCGGCGGCTTTCTGCTGCTCGGCGGCCGCTCGGGCGACCTCCTCGGCCGTCGCCGCGTGTTCATGGTCGGACTGCTCATGTTCTCCCTCTTCTCGCTCCTCTGCGGGCTCGCCTGGTCTGCCGCAGCGCTCGTGATCTTCCGGTTGCTCCAGGGCGCGGCGGGCGCGATTCTCTCGCCTTCCGTCTACTCGATCACGCTCGTGACCTTCGAGGAAGGCGCCGAGCGAAACAAGGCACTCGGCGTGCTCGGCGCGATCGCCGGCTCGGGCGCGGCGATCGGCGTCATCCTCGGCGGGGTGCTGACGCAGTACGCGGGCTGGGAGTGGATCTTCTTCGTCAACGTGCCGATCGGGCTGCTCGCGCTGTTCTTCGTCCCGCGCGTCGTGCGCGAGAGCCGCGCTGCCGGCCTCGAGCGGCACTTCGACGCCGCGGGCGCCGTGACGGTTACTTCCGGTCTCATGCTCTTCGTCTTCGGACTGACCCGAGCGCCTGACGTCGGCTGGACGTCGCCGGAGACGATCCTCTGCTTCGTCGGGTGGGCCGTGCTCTCGGCCGCGTTCATCGTCATCGAGCTCCGCTCACGCTCGCCGCTCGTTCGCCTCTCGTTCTTCCGCCAGCGCACGGTCACGGGGGCGAACGTGATCGGGCTCCTGCTCGGGACGGCTGTCTTCGGGATGTTCTTCCTGCTCTCGCTCTACATGCAGCAGGTGATCGGCTTCTCGGCGCTCGAGACCGGATTCGGCTACCTCGCGGTGGCGCTGACGGCTGTTGCTGCCTCGGGGATCGCGCAGGCGCTCGTCACGAAGGCAGGGGTCAAGCCGGTGCTCGTCGCGGGGATGGCCACCCTCGCGCTGGGGCTCTTCTACTTCACGCAGATCTCGGTCGGCGGCTCGTACGTCAACGACCTGCTGCCCGGGTTCATTCTCATCGGCGTCGGGCTCGGGTTCTCGTTCGTCGCCGTGTCGATCGCGGCGCTCGCCGGTGTGGCGCCGCAGGAGGCCGGGCTCGCCTCCGGGCTCATCAACACGAACCAGCAGGTCGGCGGTGCGCTCGGGCTCGCGATCCTCATCACCGTCGCGACAACGCGGACGGACAACCTGCTCGACGACGGCGCGCCGCGGCCGGAGGCGCTCGTGAGCGGCTTCTCGCTCGCGTTCTGGGTCGCAGCCGCCTTCAGCGTCGTCGGCCTCCTGACGACGCTCATCGTCCTGAAGCGGGACGATCTGCGGACGGAACCCGCCGCAGAGCCGTCGGAAGCGTAGGAGGGCTTGGCGGGACGGTGCTCGTCGCCCGGGCGCTCCGGGCGACGCGCCGCAAGGACGCAGGGAGGCCGCGTACTAACCAGTACGTGGCCGACCGAGGACGCCGCAGCGCGGTGCCTCGGTGCGTTCGGGCGGCACAGCCACTGTCTCGCCAAGCCCTCCTAGTAGGTAAACTCGGCGGCCGCTCATGGCAGTCCCCAAGCGAAAGACATCGAAGTCCCGGCGCGACAAGCGCCGCGCGCAGCACAAGATCGAGGCGCCTCGCGTGTCCGTCTGCCCCTTGTGCGGCAGGCCGAAGCAGTCGCACCGCATGTGCCCGACATGCAAGACGTACCGCGGCCGCGAGATCGAGCCCGTGCGCCCGTCGCTCCCGTAGGGCAGAGGCTGTGACATCCATTCGCGTGGCCGTCGACGCGCTCGGCGGTGACCGCGCGCCCGAAGAGGTCGTCGCGGGCGCTCTCGACGCGCGCTCGGACGCGATCGAGCCGGTGCTCGTCGGGCCTGCATCGCTCGACAGCGGCGGGCTCGCGTTCGTCGAGGCGGCGGACGAGATCGGCATGGACGAGAAGCCGGCCGAGGCGGTGCGCCAGAAGCCGGACAGCTCGCTCGTCGTGTCGTGCCGCGTCGTCGGCGAGGGAGGAGCAGCCGCTGTTGTCTCAGCAGGCAACACGGGAGCCATGCTCGCCGCGTCTCTCCTCGAGATCCGTCGCCTTCCCGGTGTGCTTCGTCCGGCGATCGCGGTCGTGATCCCGTCCCAGAAGGGGCCGAGCGTGCTCCTTGACTGCGGCGCGAACGCGGAGTCCCGTCCCGAGCACCTTCGCCAGTTCGCCGAGATGGGCGCGATCTTCTCCGAGGAGGTCCTCGGCGTAGACCGACCCGAGGTGCGGCTCCTGTCGATCGGCGAGGAGCCCGAGAAGGGCGACCAACTGACGATCGAGGCGCACAGGCTGCTGGCGGACAGCGACCTCAACTTCGGCGGCAACGTCGAAAGTCGCTGGCTGCTCGAAGGCGCCGGCGACGTCGTCGTCTGCGGCGGGTTCACGGGCAACGTCTGCCTGAAGCTCCTCGAGGGCACGATCCAGTCGGTGTTCGACGGGCTGCGCGCGGAGATCGAGCAGACGGCGCGTGGGAAGCTCGGCGGCTTTCTCATGCGGCCGTCGGCGCGGCGGCTCAGGTCGCGCTTCGACCCCGAGGAGTTCGGCGGCGCCTACCTGCTCGGCCTGCGTGGGCTCGTAGTGATCGCGCACGGAAATTCGTCGCGCAGGGCGATCGCGAACGCCGTCAGGCTCGCCGCCCGGGGGGTAGATCACGACGTCGTCGGCAAGCTCTCGCGACGCCTTGCGCCAGCGGCCTCTGAGGACCGTGTTAGCATCGGCGCGCCCGGAGAATCCGACGTCCAAGAGAGGTGACATGGCAGCGTCGCGCGAAGAAGTATTCGAGCGAGTCAAGGGAGTATTGGTCGAGCAGCTCGGTGTCGAGGAAGGCGATGTCGTCGAGACCGCGTCCTTCCAGGAGGATCTCGACGCTGACTCGCTGGATCTCGTCGAGCTGATCATGGAGCTCGAGGACCAGTTCGGAATCAAGATCTCCGACGAGGACGCCCAGACGATCACCACCGTCGGGCAGGCCGTCGACTACGTCACGACCCACCAGTAGCGGCCAAGGCTCCACCGGCGTCGGCTCGCCCGGTCGCCTCGTCACGCTCATAGAGGAGCTCCCACCGGAGCTCCTCGCGCAGGTGTTCATGCACCCGTCGCACGCAGCGAGCCGCTCGGATTCGTACGAGCGGCTCGAGTTCCTCGGCGACTCGATCCTCGGCTTCGTCGTGGCCAGGGCGCTCTTCGAGCGCTATCCCGACAAGGCTGAAGGTGGCCTCTCGCGGCTTCGCTCGGGCGTCGTGTCGCGCCGTAGCTGCGCGATCGTCGCCCGCGAGATCGGTCTCGACCGGATTTTCGCCGAGCAGCTCGAGCTGTCCGACGACCTGCGGCGCTCGGACAACGTCATCGCGGCCCTGATCGAGGCGGCGATCGCGGCGCTCGTGCTCGAGCACGGAGTCGAGGAGATGACGGCACCGATCCTCGAAGCGTTCGAGGGCCAGATTCGGGAAGCGGAGCTTGCCCCGGTCGATCACAAGACGCTTCTCCAGGAAGAGGCCGCGCGCGTCGGCTGGAAGGTCTCGTACGCCGTCGTCGCGGCGGACGGGCCGGCGCACAACCGGTGGTTCACGTGCGATGTCGCCGTTGCGGGCGAGCGGCGCGGCACAGGCTCCGGGCGGTCGAAGAAAGAAGCACAGCAGATGGCCGCCGCGCAGGCGCTCGCCGCGCTCGGGCTGCCCCGGCCGTAGCCGTGTCCGGCGGCTGCGGCGGCATCCGCAGCGGCCGTTAGCGTTGGCCCGCCGTGTACCTGCGCGCAATCTCCATCCGCGGCTTCAAGTCGTTTCCGGACCCGGTCGAGGTGCGCCTCGAGCCCGGCGTGGCCGTCGTGGTCGGGCCGAACGGATCCGGGAAGTCGAACGTCGCGGACGCACTCCTGTGGGCATCGGGCAGCCTCGCGCCGTCTGAGCTACGCGCGGAGAAGCCTGACGACGTGCTCTTCGCGGGTGCGGCGGGGAGGAAGCCTGCCGCCTACTGCGAGGTCGAGCTGCGCTTCGACGACGTCGGAGGCGCGCTTCCAGGCATCGATTACGAGGAGGTCGCGATCACGCGGCGTCTCCACCGCGGCGGCGAGGGCCAGTACCTCATCAACGGCGCCACCGTGCGTCGTGCCGACATCGTCGAGCTGCTCGCGGACGTCGGGCTCGGGCCGGGGGCCGGAGCGATCGTCGGGCAGGGTCGCGTCGAGACGATCCTGTCGTCGAGCCCGGGGGACAGGCGCGCGCTCGTCGAGGAAGCGGCAGGGCTCGGGCGCTTCAAGCGGCGCCGCCACCGCGCGGAGCTGAAGCTCGCGCGCGTCGCGATCCAGGTCGAGCGGGCTCGTGACCTCGAGAAGGAAGTGCAGAAGCGGCTACGCCCGCTCGCGCTCCAGGCGAGCGCTGCGGAGCGCGCCGAGAAGATCGGTGTCGAAGTGCGTCGGCTGCGGGCCGGGCTGGCGACGCTCGACCTCGCCGACCACGCGGGGCGGGCGGAGGCCGCGCGCGGGCGCCGCAAGGAGCTGGGAACGGTGCAGGAGTCGGTCGAGGAGCGGCTCCAGGCTCTGCTCGCCGAGCGCGAGCAGGCCGAAGGTCGCCTGGCCGCGGTCGCCGGGGGACGTGAGGGCGCCGCGGGTCTCCACTACCGCTTGCGTGCAGCTCGCGAGCGGGTCGAGATGCGCCTCGAGTCGGTCACCGATCTCGTCGCCCGCGTGCAGACACCAGTTTCGCGACCGCGTGACACCGATCTCGCCGAGCAGGCTCGACTGGCGGAAGGCCGCGCCGTCGCCGTCGAGCGTGCCCTTGCCGAGCGCGAAGGCTTGCCACCCGCCGCGCGGGCGCTCGCCGAGCAGGGTGAGCAGCTGGCGCTGAGCCTCGTCGATGTCGAGCCCGGTGGAGAGGCGGCCGTCGCGGCCGCGCTCGGCCACAGAGCAGCAGCCGTGCTCGCGGCGACGTCGGAGGACGGGCTCGCGCTGCTCGAGCAGGCGCGCCGGTCGGGTCTTGGGAGTCTTGTCGTCCTTATCGGGCAGAGCCCGGCTGCGCTGGTGGCGCAGATGCCGGTCGTTCCGCTCGACGAGCTGCTCGCGTCCTCCGTCCCGGCCGTGACCGCGGAGGGCTACGGCTTCGATCCCGAACGTGGCGAGCTGTGGTTCGCCGGCGAGACGGCCGAGGCATTCCAGCTCGAGCTGGAGACACAGGCTCGGCGGCTCCGGGACGAGGCGCGTGCGCTCGCCGAGCGCGCGGCTGCCGCAGTCCCGACGACACGGGAGCCCGATCCGCGGCTCGTGGCGGTGACCGAGCGGCTGCGCGCGGTCCTCGTCGCCTCTGTCGAGGCCGTGGGCCGCGTCGAGCGGCCGCTCATCGCCGACGCCGAAGCCGGCGGCGAGCAGGCAGCGGCGCTCGCCTCGGCGCTTCGGGATCTCGCCGCGCGCGAGGCGGACGTCCGCCGCGAGGCCCACGAGGCAGCTGCGGCCGTTTCGGAGGTCGACGTCGAGTTGGCCCGCATCGATGCCGAAGCCGCGGACGCGCGGAGGCGGCTCGCGGAGGCCGCAGAAGAGCCGGCCGAGGGACGTCGCGAGGAGTTGCACACGACGCTCGAGCGCCTCGAACGGAGGCGGGAGGCGTTGGGCGGCGTCAATCCCTTTGCGCAGGAGGAGTACGCGCGCGAAAAGGAGAATCTCCAGGAGCTGCGGACGCAGACCGCCGACCTCGAGGCGAGCCTGGCGGAGCTCGACGGCCTCCGCCGCGAGCTGACGGAGACGGTCGACCGCCGCTTCTCGGAGACGTTCGCCGCGGTCGAGAAGAACTTCGCCGAGGTCGCGTCGACCCTCTTCCCGGGCGGCGAGGGCCGGCTTCGCCTGACCGAGCCCGAGGGTGAGGACGAGGAGGCGGGCATCGAGGTCGAGCTGCGTCCCGCCGGTAAGCGCGTCTCGCGGCTCTCCCTGCTCTCGGGCGGCGAGAAGGCACTCGGAGCGCTCTCCTTCCTCTTCGCGCTGTTCCTCGCGCGGCCGTGCCCCTTCTATCTCCTCGACGAGGTCGAGGCCGCGCTCGACGACACGAACATCGGCCGCTTCGTCGACCTCCTGCGGCGCTTCTCCGAGCGCGCGCAGTTCATCGTCGTCACACACCAGAAGCGGACGATGGAGGCGGCGGACGTGCTCTACGGCGTGACGATGGGGAAGGACGCCGTCTCGCAGGTCGTCTCGCGGCGGCTACCGCGCGACGCGGTCGAAGAAGAGGTCGCCGCCTAGAGCGCGTAGAGGCCCTGGTGCCCGATGCGGTTCGGGCGGCGGGGAAAGCCGTATGCGTGGAGGTTTCCCGACGCTGTCGCCGACGAGCACGGCGTCGTCGCCGAACGCGATCGGCGCGAGCACGGCGCCAGGCATCGTGAGACGCCACAGGGTCGCGCCGGTGGCGAGTCGAGCGCGTAGAGGCTCCGCTCGAAGCCGCCGGGCACGAACACGAGGTCGTCGACGATGAGCGGCGGCGACTTCGGGCCGCGACCGACGTCGGGAGCGGTCCACGTCGGGCGCTCCGGGATCGCGCAGTTCGGGCCGATCGCGAAGCCGACGACGGCGTCGAAGGTGCGGATCGTGCCCTCGTCGTCGTAGTCGCGGGCGGCCGAGATGACGAACGTGTTCGCGGCCGGCGAGTAGCTCGGCTGGGCGACGAACGACGCGCCGAGCTCGCCCGGCCCGACGCGGGCGCTCCAGAACGGGCCGTCGGCGAGGGCGTTGCGGTTCCAGATGTACGTCTTCCCGTTCTTCGCATTCGCTGCCGCGAGAGGAGGGCATCCGGGCGGCTGGAAGAGAAGCGGCGCGGCGCCGAAGCCCGAGTCCTCGACGATGTCGACGTCCTCCGGCTGGTTCGCGGCCTGGAGGACGAGATCCGCGTCGAGCTCGATCACGCTCTCGGCGTTGCCCGCCGTCTCGACGATGCAGCCGCACTCCGGGTCGTACTGCCATGCGTTTCCCGTTGCGGCCCACAGGTGCCCGGTCTTCTGGTCGATCGACGTCCCGGCGTAGCCCCAGACGCCGCCCATGTTGTTGAGACCGTCCACCGTGTCGAACGAGACCTCGATCGCTGCGTCGACGACGTCGATGCCGACGATGCGCCCGTCGGCCATGTAGCCGTTGGGATCGGGCTTGTCGCAGTAGCTCGCGACGGGCACGTAGAGGCGCGTTCCGTAGAGGGACAGCCCGCCCCAGACGTACTCCACCTCGTTCAGCGTCGTGATGCGGACAGGCCATCCTTGGCATTGTCTGGCCGGTGGACAGGTCGAGCGCATGGACGAGACCGTCCGCACCGGCGACGTAGAGGCGATTCCGCCCCCGGTCGAGAACCGGCGTCGACGAGATGCCGTAGCGTGATCGCCGCAGTTCGTGACGGCGACCGTCGCGCTGACGGTCCGCTGCCAGAGGACTGTCCCGTCGTCCGGCACGCAGAGCGGCGACGACGCCGGCGTTCGTCGCGGCGAAGACGACGTTCTCCTGCGCGCCGCGCGATCGGTCACGCCCTCGGCGTAGAGCGGCGAGGCGACGAAGCGGCCACCGACCGCGGTCGACCAGCGCTCGCTCGAGTTCGTTGATCGTGGCGGACGAGATGCCTCCCGCCCGCGCTGCAGGCACGAAGTTCGTGACGCTGTCGTCGCCGCCGTAGCGCTGCCAGTCCGTCGACCCGGACGGCGTCGCGGCGACGAGGGCGCACGCGAACGCAGCGAACAGCGTCAACCGGCGGCTAGCCCCCCGAGGCACGACCATACTCTCTCAGGCGCGGCGGGACGAGTCGTAAGACATCGGTAAAGCCGTCGCTATGCTCGCCGACTGATGCGGACCTGGGGCGAGCTGCTCGGCGACGAGCTTCCGGACGACGAAGCCGACGAGGTTACGCGCGGCTTCCTCGGGCGGCTTCGCGGCTCCCTCGGCCGCAGCCGGACGGGCATTCGCCAGCGTCTCTCGGGCTTCGACCCCCGCGACGACGAGGCGTGGGAAGGGCTGGAGGAAGCGCTCATCGGCGCGGACGTCGGCAGCGCCGCGACGACGGCGCTCGTCGAGCGACTCCGGGAGCGGCGTTCGATCGACGATCTCGGTGCGGCGCTGGTCGAGGAGGTGGAGGCGATGCTCGGCGACCCGGGCTCGCTGTCGCTCGACGCTCGGCCGAGCGTGATCCTCGTCGTCGGCGTCAACGGCACGGGGAAGACGACGACGATCGGCAAGCTCGCGTTCCGGCTCGGCGAGCATGGCCGAGATGTGCTCGTCGCGGCCGCAGACACGTTCAGGGCAGCGGCCGGCGAGCAGCTCGAGGTGTGGGCGAAGCGCGCCGGAGCCGACTACGTCGGCTCGACGCGCGGCGGCGATCCGGCTGCGGTCGCCTTCGACGCGATCGAGGCGGCCGAGGCGCGTGGCCGCGACGTCGCGATCGTCGACACGGCGGGGCGTCTCCATACGCAGAAGGGGCTGATGGAGGAGCTTGCGAAGGTCCGGCGCGTGATCGAGCGGCGGCTGGACGGGGCGCCGCACGAGACGCTGCTCGTCCTCGACGCGACCACGGGCCAGAACGGCATCCAGCAGGCGCGGCTCTTCGACGAAGCGGTCGGCCTGACGGGCATCTGCCTGACGAAGCTCGACGGCTCGGCCAAGGGCGGGGTCGCGCTGTCCGTCGTCGTCGACCTCGGGGTGCCGGTCAAGCTGATCGGCGTGGGGGAGAGCGTCGAGGACCTCCGCCCGTTCGACCCCGGCGATTACGCTCACGCTCTCGTCGGCTCGGACGACATCGACTAACGACATGGCCGGGTTTGGCGACAAGCTCCGCGAGTCGCGCCGCGCGCTCGCGAGCGTCTTCTCCAACCCAGGGTTGCGCCGCATCCAACTCGCGTTCGTCGGCTCGATCGTCGGCGACTGGGCCTACGCGATCGCTGTCGCCGTGTACGCCTACGACCAAGGCGGCCCGGCCGCGGTCGGGCTCCTCGGGGTCGCGCGCTACTTCTCGATGGCGCTCGTCCTGCCGCTGGCATCGACACTCGCCGATCGGTATCCCCGGAAGTGGGTGATGCTCGCCTCGGACGTGTTGCGTGCTGCACTCGTCCTCCTCGCAGCCGCTGTGATCGCCGCCGACGGACCTCCGCTGGCCGTGTACGGCCTGGCGATCGTGACCGCCATCGTCGGAACGTGCTTCAGGCCAGCGCAGGCGGCGCTCCTTCCGGGTCTCGCACGGGATCCGGGTGAGTTGACGGCGGCCAACGTGGCGTCCAGCACGATCGAGAGCGTCGGCTTCTTCCTCGGGCCGGCGCTCGGCGGCGTGCTGCTCGCCGTCGCGGATATCGAGGTCGTGTATGTCGTCAACGCAGCCACGTTCCTCTGGTCGGCCGTGTTCATCGCAGGTCTCCACGCCGTGCCGATCGCCACCAAGAACGACGCAGACAAGCACCCGAGCCTCCTCCGCGGAGCGAGCGCGGGGTTCGCGGCGATTCTCGGCGCGCGAGACCTCCGACTCGTGGTCGGCGTGTACTGCGCACAGACTCTCGTCGCCGGCGCGTCTCTCGTCTTCGTCGTGACGCTCGCGCTCGACGAGCTCGATCTCGGGAGCGCAGGCGTCGGCTACCTCAATGCCGTCATGGGCATCGGTGGCCTTGTCGGCGGCTTTGTGGCGCTCGTCCTCGCCCAGCGAGGCCGGCTTGCGCGTGATTTCGGGTTCGGCGTGCTGCTCTGGTCGGCGCCGCTCCTCGCCGTCGCAGCCTGGCCGTCTGTCGGCACGGCGGCCGTCGCGATGGTGCTCATCGGCCTTGGCAACTCTGTCGTCGACATCAACGCGTACACGATCCTTCAACGGACGGTTCCTGACGAGGTCATGGGCCGCGTCTTCGGGGCGATGGAGAGTGCGGTCATCGGAGCGATGGCGTGCGGTGCCCTCGTAATGCCCCTTCTGATCGAAGCGTTCGGGATCCGCGTCGCGCTCGCTGTCGTCGGCGGAGGCGTCGCCGCGGTGGTCGTGCTAGCGCTCGCCGGGCTGCGTCGCATCGACCGCACGGCGCTCGCGCCTGCTGGGCTCGACCTCGTGCGCGGCATCACAATCCTCGGCGCCCTTCCCGAGCCGATCCTCGAGCGGCTGGCGCGTGCGCTCATTCCCGTCGAAGCTCGCGCCGGGGACGTCGTGATCCATGAAGGTCACGAGGGTGACCGGTTCTATGTGATCGAGGAGGGAACGGTCGTCGTCTCCAAGGAGCGGCGGTGGGTCGCGCAACTCGGCCCGGGAGACTACTTCGGCGAGATCGCGCTGCTCCGCGACGTTCCGAGGACTGCGACAGTTACGGCGGAGACGGATGTGAAGCTCCGGGCGCTCGAGCGCGACGTCTTCATATCGGCCGTCACAGGCCACCACGACGTGCAAGAGCTCGCAGAGACGGCGATGGCGACGCGACTCGCGATGCTCTAGTCGCGCGCTAGCGGATCGCTCGGAGTTCGGCGGCGATCTTGCCGCGGCCGGAGATGGTCGCGGTCACGTGGCAGACGTCGGCGCCCTCGGGCTTGACCGGGAACCGGAAGAGGGCGGCGCGTGAGCGGACATACGTGAATTGCGTCGACTCGATCCCCTCGATGCAGTCGACGAGCACACTCCCTTCGCCGATCTTCCCGGTGAGCTTCGCGTAGAGCGCCGTCGGCGTGTCGACCTGACCGTGTGCCACCGCGATCGCGAACGGGCCGGAGCCGGTCGCGCGAGCGATGCGCTTGCCCGGGAGCGTCGCGGCGGCGACGGTCGAGGCCAGCACGACCGCGATCGCGGCAGCTCCGAGCGCGCGCGTCATCAGCCTGTCGAGGATAGCGCGAGCGATCTCGTAGCTACCCTTCCTGGCCGTGTTCGACACCCTGTCAGACAAGCTCCAGGCCATTCTCGGCGGCCTTCGCTCGCGCGGAGTGCTCGACGAGGAGACGGTCGCGAAGGCGATGCGCGAGATTCGTCTCGCGCTGCTCGAGGCCGACGTCAATCTCGCCGTCGTCAAGGATTTCGTCGCGGCGGTGAAGGAGCGCGCGCTCGGCCAGGAGGTGTTGAAGAGCCTCACGCCGGGCCAGCAGGTGGTGAAGATCGTCCACGAGGAGCTGACCCGGATCATGGGCTCGGGAGACGCACGGCTCGCCTTCGCCGGCAGGCCTCCGACCGTCATCCTTCTCGTCGGCCTCCAGGGCTCGGGCAAGACGACGGCCGCCGGCAAGCTCGCGCTGATGCTGCGGAAGGACGGCCGCTCGCCGCTCCTCGTCGCAGCCGACCTTCAGCGGCCGGCGGCGATCACGCAGCTCGAGCAGATCGGGCGCGAGCTCGACGTCCCGGTCGCGAGCGGCGAGCGAGACGATCCGGTGGCTGCCACGCGCGCGGGCGTCGAGCGGGCGCGCACACAGGGTCGCGACGTCGTGATCGTCGACACCGCCGGGCGGCTCCACATCGACGAAGCGCTCATGGCCGAGCTCGGCGAGGTCGCCGCCGAGGCGAAGCCGCACGACGTCCTTCTCGTGCTCGACGCGATGACCGGCCAGGAGGCCGTCAACGTCGCGGTCGCCTTCCAGGAGCAGGTCGCGTTCGACGGCGTCGTCCTCACGAAGCTCGACGGCGACGCGCGCGGCGGCGCTGCGCTGTCCGTCAAGGCCGTCACCGGCAAGCCGATCATGTTCGCCTCGGTCGGCGAGAAGCTCGACCAGCTCGAGGTCTTCCACCCCGACCGGATGGCGTCGCGGATCCTCGGCATGGGCGACGTCCTCACGCTGATCGAGAAGGCCGAAGAGGTATCGGAGATCGACGACCGGGCGGCGATGGAGGCGCGCATGCTCGCGGGCGAGTTCACGTTCGACGACTTCCTCCAGAGCTCGCGGATGATGAAGAAGATGGGGCCGCTCCAGAGCGTCATGTCGATGATCCCGGGCATGGGCAACGCGCTCAAGGGCGTCGACGTCGACGAGGGCGAGCTCGACCGCGCCGAGGCGATCATCCTCTCGATGACCGCAGAGGAGCGGCGCCGCCCGGATCTCATCGACGGGTCGCGGAGAAAGCGGATCGCGGTCGGTAGCGGCACGACCGTGCAGCAGGTCAACCAGCTGCTCGGCGCGCGGAAACAGATGGTCAAAATGATGAAGCAGCTCGGAAAAGGCAAGATGCCTGCGCTACCAGGCATGCCTGGGATGCCCGGAAAGCGCTAGACAGAGAGAAGGAGAGAGATGGTTCGCATGAGACTGACCCGTGTCGGGTCGAAGAAGAACCCCGTGTACCGGGTCGTCGTGGCCGACCAGCGGTCGCCGCGGGACGGCCGGTTCATCGAGATCGTAGGTCGCTACAACCCGCAGCCCGATCCCTCGCTGATCGAGTTCGACGAGGCGAAGGTGAAGGACTGGCTCGCCAAGGGCGCGCAGCCGAGCGAAGCCGTGTCGCGCCTGCTCAAGGCGAAGAACATCAGCTGACGGACCCCGTGGTAGGCGATCTCGTCCTGTACCTCGCGCGCGGGCTCGTCGACGAGCCGGACGCCGTGCGCGTCGAGGAGTCGGAGAACGCCGACGGCGACCTCGTCGTGCTGCTCCATGTCGCGCCGGCGGATCGTGGCCAGGTGATCGGCCGCGGCGGTCGCATGGTGAAGGCGTTGCGCACGATCGCGCGTGCTGCGGGGGCGCGGGACGATCGCCGCGTGCTGCTCGACATCGCGGAGGAGTAGCGTGCGCGTCGCGGCGCTCTACGACATCCACGGGAACCTGCCCGCGCTGGACGCGGTGCTCGCCGAGCTGCCGGACGACGCCGTCGTCGTGTGCGGCGGCGACTGCGCCGCGGGGCCGCTGCCGTCGGAGACGCTCGAGCGCCTGCGCGGCCTGGGTGACCGCGTCCACTGGCTGCGCGGCAACGCCGATCGCGAGATCATGCCGGGGGAGCAGGGGCTCGCTCCTCCCGACGTGATCGGCTGGGTGCGCGACCAGCTGACGGAGGAGCAGATCGCGTTTCTCTACGGCGCTGCCGCCGACGGTGGAGCTCGACGTCGACGGTCTCGGACGCGTGCTCTTCTGTCACGCGTCGCCGCGTAACGACGAGGACGTCTTCCTCGAAGGCACGGCGCCGGAGCACGTCGAGCCACTTCTCGACGGCGTCGCCGCGAACGTCGTCGTCTGCGGCCACACGCACATGCAGTTCTCGCGCGAAGTGGGAGGCAAGCGGATCGTCAACGCCGGCAGCGTGGGCATGGCGTACGAGGACGCGCCGGGCGCCTACTGGGCGCTGCTCGGCCCGGACGTCGAGCATCGCCGAACGGCGTACGACCCGGCGGCGCTCGAGGGCAGCGGCTTCCCCGGCCGGATCGCGCCCGATCTGCCGACACGGGCCGACGCGACCGCGTTCATGGCCGCAATGGCCGTCGGTGGCTGAGCGCGAGCCACTCGTCACGGTCGGACGCGTCGGCAAGCCGCACGGGCTCGACGGCTCGTTCTTCGTCGAGAACCCGAGCACCGATCCCGCGTGGTTCGCTGTCGGCTCGACGCTCGTCGTCGCAGGTGAGGAGCGGCGCGTCGTCGCGTCCAAGCAGGCGCGTGGCCGCCCGGTGATCCGCCTCGACCGCGAGGTCGAGCGGGGGACAGGGCTCGCCGTGCGACGGGGCGACCTGCCAGCGACAGCCGACGACTCGTACTACGTGTTCCAGCTCGTCGGTCTCGCCGTCGAGGAGGAAGGCGGTCGCGCTCTCGGGACGGTGCGGGAGGTCAATCCGGGCGTCGCCAACGACGTGATCGAGCTCGACTCGGGCCTTGCGCTGCCGCTCCACGAGACGTGCGTGCTCGAGGTCGACCTCGACGCGCGGCCGCATCGTTGTCGCCCGCGGGTTCGCCGACGCGGGCTAACCTCAGCGGGCTCGCCGATGCGTCTCGATGTCTTCACCCTCGTCCCTTCCGCCTTCGCCTGGCTGACCGAGCGTCCGCCCGTGTCGGCCGTTCTCGGCAACGGGCTCGACCTCCGCCTCTTCAACTACCGCGACTTCACGCCGCTCACGGGCGGCCAGGTGGACGACGAGCCGTACGGCGGCGGGGCGGGGATGGTGCTGCGCGTCGACGTGGTCGCGGCCGCGCTCGACGGCGTCTATGGCGACGACCGGGACCGGCGGATCGTCGCGCTTGCGCCGACGGGACGCCCGCTCGACCAGCAGCTCGTGGAAGAGCTTGCGGCGGTGGACGAGCTCACGCTTCTCTCGGCACGTTTCGAGGGCTTCGACGAGCGCATCGTCGACCACCTCGCGACGGACGCGGTGTCGATCGGCCCGTACGTGCTCTCGGGCGGCGAGCTGCCGGCGATGGTGCTCGTCGACGCCGTCAGCCGCCTGCTCCCCGGAGCGCTCGGGAGCGACGAGTCGCGCCACGTGGAGAGCTTCTCCGCGGAGCTCGATCGTGGTCTCGAGTACCCGCACTACACGCGGCCGGCCGAGTACCGGGGCTGGCAGGTGCCCGACGTGCTCCTGTCCGGCGACCACGCGCGCGTGGACGAGTGGCGACGGGCGGAGAGCCGCGCTCGGAGCATCGGCTGATGGAGCAGGGGCCGCCGCCGCGGCCGGACGTCGAGCCGATTCGCTGGGAGGACGAGGACGCGCTGTTCGTAGCGTCCGAGGACGGCCTCGACCGGGGCGACAGCCTCTGGCCGGACGAGCGGGAGCTCGAGCGGCGCGAGGAGGAACGGCTCGAGCGGGAGCGCTACGAGCGCGCGAAGCGGTCGCGGAACCCCGTCGTGCGGATGACGGCGGGGCTGCCGCGCTCGGTCCGCGTCGTCGTCGACTGGGTGGTGACGATCGTCGGCGCGATCGCGATCGTGCTCGCGATCAAGGCGTTCGTCGTCAACCCGTATCGCATTCCCTCGTCCTCGATGGAGCCGACGCTGCACTGCGCACGGCCGGCCACCGGCTGCGAGGCGCGCTTCTCCGACCGCGTGCTCGCGAACCGCTTCATCTACCACCTCCGCGATCCGGCGCGCGGCGACATCGTCGTCTTCGAGACACCGCCCGCCGCGTTGACGAAGTGCGGCGCCGACGGGACGTTCGTCAAGCGGCTCGTGGCTCTTCCGGGCGAGACGTGGGAGCAGCGCGGCGGCGTCGTGTACATCAACGGGAAGAAGCTCATCGAGCCGTACGTCAAGGGAGGTCGCCGCGACTCGAGCGACTACCCGAAGCGCCGCATCCCCGAGGGGAAGTACTTCTTCATGGGCGACAACCGCGTGCAGTCGTGCGACTCGCGGGAGTGGGGGGCTGTGCCGCGGGAGAACATCGTCGGCGAGGTGTTCTTCGTCTACTGGCCGCCGATGCGCATCGGGTTCCGCGCCGCCTTGATCCTGCTCGGATTCGTCCTCGTCGTCCCGTTCGCCACCCGCCGGATGGGCGGCGGTCGGGAATGAGGTTCCGCTAGGATTTCGCGTCGGCCTTCGCGGCCGCCTCTTCCTATGAGCAAGGTGATCCAGGCACTCGAGCAGCGTCAGCTGCGCAAGGACCTGCCGCAGTTCAAGGCAGGCGACACCGTCAAGGTGCACTTCCGCGTGATCGAAGGGACACGGTCGCGAATCCAGGTCTTCGAGGGCCTCGTCATCAAGCGGCAGGGCGCGGGGTCGCGCGAGACGTTCACCGCGCGGAAGCAGTCGTTCGGCGTCGGCGTCGAGCGGACGTTCCCGCTCCACTCGCCGAAGGTCGAGAAGATCGAGGTCATCCAGATCGGTGACGTCAATCGCGCAAAGCTGTACTACCTGCGCAAGAAAGTGGGAAAGAAGGCACGCGTCCGCGCCAAGCAGTACGGCGGCAACGTATCCTCGGCCGGTGCCGCCCCGGTCGTCCCGGAAGAGGGAATCGACGAGTCCGAGCTCGAGCCAGAGCTCGAGGCCGAGAGCTCGAGTCCGACGTCGAGTCGACCGACGACGAGCTCGACGTGGCCGCCGAAGCCGAGCCAGTCGAGCCCGAGGCCGAGCCCGCAGAGGGCGAAGACTCAGAAGAAGAGGCCGAGCCTCAGGAAGACGGGGCCAAGGCTTCTTAGGTTCGACCGGCGCCTCGGGGCTCGCTATGTGGCGGGCGCCGACGAAGCAGGGCGCGGATCACTGGCAGGGCCGCTCGTCGTCGCCGGCGTGCTCCTCGACTACGCACGGCTGCGCGACCATCGCGTCCGTCCGCTCGCGTTCCTCAACGACTCGAAGCAGCTCGGCGCGGCCGAGCGGGAGGTGCTCTACGCGGCCGTCCTTGCGTGCGCGGAGCGCATCGTCGTCCGCGTCATCACGCACGCCGAGATCGACCGCCGCGGCCTGCACCGCTGCAACCTCGACGGCTTGCGGCTCGTGCTCGAGCCGCTGACGCCGCCGGCAGAGGCATGTCTCGTCGACGGCTTCCGTCTCGGGCCGCTCGCGCCGCCGCACGTCGCAGTCGTCGACGGCGATACGAAGAGCGCCGCGATCGCAGCGGCGTCGATCGTGGCGAAGGTCGTCCGCGACCGGACGATGCGGCGTCTCGACGCGGTGTTTCCGCAGTACGGCTTCTCGTCCCATGTCGGCTACATCACGCCGCGGCACTCGGCGCGCGTCCGCGAGCACGGGCCGTCTGCAATCCACCGGATGTCCTTTGCCGCGCTCTGCTACGAAGCGTCGGACGCGGCGTAGCACGCGGTCGACCGGCCGCCGCGCCGAGCTGCGGGCTCTCGCCCACTTCGTCGTCCGTGGCTACCGCGTGCTCGGGCGGAACGTCTGGGCTGGCGGATACGAGCTCGACCTCGTCGTCCGCCGCGGGCGTCGCGTGGTCTTCTGCGAGGTGAAGGCGAAGACCGGCATCGCGCACGGAGATCCGCTCGAGATGGTCGGCGCGGAGAAGCTCCGGCGCATGCACCGCGCCGCCGAGTCGTGGCTTGCGGCACATCCTGAGCTCGACGGGCTCGACCTCGCGTTCGAGGTCGTGGGCGTCCGCGGAGGGCGGCTCGAGCGCGTGGTGGTCACGGCCTGACCGCCATCCTGGTGGTTACACTTTGCAGCGCCGAGGGGCACTATCCCCCAACGGGCGCACTCGTCAGAACGGCCGCAAGACCCGGGTGCGTCGGCCTGCTAGGGCGGGAGAAACCTTCGGCTGTTCGTATCCCGTACGCACAGTCGAAAGGAGCCCGCACCAGATGAACGTCACCCAGGCGAGTTGGACGAGCAAGGCACGCACGTGGCTCTTGCTCGCGGCGCTGACCGCCCTCTTCATCCTGATCGGGTGGCTGCTCGGCGGAGCCATGCTCTGGATCTTCGTCGGCTTCTCGATCTTCATGAACGTCGCCGCCTACTTCTGGTCGGACAGGTTCGCCATCCGCGCGTCGGGGGCGAAGCCGGTGTCCGAGGAGGAGCAGCCCGACCTCCACCGGACGGTCACGGAGCTGGCGGAGCTGTACGAGGTGCCGAAGCCGCGGGTCTACCTCATCCCGTCGGAGCAGCCGAATGCCTTCGCGACGGGCCGGAACCCGAAGCACGCGGCGGTCGCCGTGACGCAGGGATTGCTTCAGCACATGCCGCACGACCAGGTGCGCGCGGTGATGGCGCACGAGTTCGCGCACATCAAGAACCGCGACATCCTCGTGTCGTCGATCGCGGCGATGATCGCGGGCGCGGTCTCCGCCATCGGGAACATCTTCTTCTTCACCGCGATGTTCGGCGGTGACGACGACGACAGCCCGCTCGGTGCGTTCGGCGCGATTCTGCTGATGGTGATCGGCCCGCTCGCGGCCGCGCTCCTCCAGCTCGGCGTGTCGCGCCAGCGCGAGTACCTCGCCGACGCGACCGCGGCCCGCATGCTGCGCGAGGGACGAGCCGCTCGCCGACGCGCTCGAGACGCTCGAGAGCGCACGTCACGTCGTCCCGATGCAGGTCAACCCCGCGACGGAGACGCTCTACATCGTCAACCCGTTCTCGGGCGCGGGCGTGACGAAGCTCTTCTCGACGCACCCGCCGATCGCGGATCGCATCAAGCGGCTGCGCGAGTACGACCGCGCCGCCGGCATCCACTACGGGTAGTCGCCTAGGAATCCTGCGGGCGCCGCCGAAGGAGGCTTCGGTGGCGCCGTCGCAGGAGGCTCTCTACGCCGGGCTCGACCTCGATCTGTCGTGGTCCGAGCGAGACCTGCCCGAGCGCGAGCGGACGAAGCACGTCCACCGGCTCCATCCCGTATCTCGGCAAGTTCATCCCGCAG
Organism: uncultured Actinomycetes bacterium; assembly: GCA_963724675.1. Classification (GTDB taxonomy): domain Bacteria; phylum Actinomycetota; class Thermoleophilia; order Gaiellales; family Gaiellaceae; genus PALSA-612. The sequence goes on from CAVRVP010000006.1 coordinate 546,338, forward strand.
CTCGTCGAGGTGCTGCTCGAGCGCTACGTCCCGGCACGCGGCCGCGTTCTCGATCCCTTCGCGGGCTCGGGAACGACCCTCGTGCAGGCGCTCGAGAGCGGCCGCAACGCGTCCGGAGGGGACATCGCCGCTTTCAACGTCCTGCTGATGCAGGTCAAGACGGCCCGCTACAACGAGTTCACGCTCGAAAAGGAGCTGCGTGACGCCTGCACCCGCCGGATCGGACAGGTCGAAGGCGACGTCCCGAGCAATTCGGGCGGATACATGCGGCGACTGGTATGCGCCGCGGGCGGCGGCCGAGCTCCTGTTCTGGCGATCGACTCGTCGCGGACTACGAGCACGCCGACGTCCTGCGCGTCGTGCTCGCCCGCGCGGCCCGCTCGGCGCGGCGGACGACGCACTTCGACCTCGACTTCCCGCGCACGCCGCAGCTCGAGCCGTACTGGTGCCACAAGCACAAGCGCGAGTGCCGCCCGGTCGACCGCGCGGCGCACTTCCTCCAGCGCTACGCGATGGACACGCTCGCCCGCATCAAGGCGTTCGCCCGCGTCCGAGTCCCGCGGCCGAGAGGCGACTGTGCTCCACGGGGACGCGACGGAGCTCGCGTGGGACGGGCCGTTCGATGCCGTGGTCACGTCGCCGCCTTACCCGGGCCTCATCGACTACCACGAGCAGCATCGCTACGCGTACGAGCTGCTCGGCCTCGACGACAGGCGCGAGCGTGAGATCGGCGCGGCAGTGGCCGGCACGAGCAAGGCGGCACTCGCCGCGTACGTCGACGGGATCGCCGGAGCGCTCGCCAACGCTGCGAGCGCGCTGAAGCCCGGCGCGCCGCTCCTCGTCGTCGTCAACGACCGGCGCGATCTCTACGCGGAGATCCTCGAGCGCGCGGGCCTACGGCTCGACGACCGGCTTCGGCGCCACGTGAACCGGCGCACCGGCCGTCGGGCAGGCGAGTACTTCGAGGACATCCTCGTTTTGCGCTGATTGACACGTGCTGTAGAGTCGCGCTGCGGCTCACAGCGAGTGATCGCCGTCGGTGGTACTCGCGGGGCCGGCGCCTATCACCGGGCAGTCGAGCAGGAAGAGCGGCGCAGCAGTCGTGAAACGCGGCAGAGCGCGGATGCGGCTCGGCCTCGGGATGGCAGCGGCTGCGTCTGCGGTTGCCGTTGCCGTCGACGGGCGCCTCAGTCGCAGCTCCAGCGACCGTGAGTCTCACCGGCTTCCAGGTTCGGCAAGCGGAGCGGCGCAGGAGCGCCCAGCAAAGATCGTGGTAGCCAACGCCAACGGCAGCGGCAGCCGCACCCTCACGACTGGGCTGGTACTCGTTCGTCTCGCCCGACGGCTCGCAGGTCGCTGTGGTCGATTCGGATGTGAACGCGTACACCAACCTCAGGCTCGAGCTCTACGCGAGCTCCGGCGGAGCGCCGAAGCGCGTGGTCGCAGATGGGTTGCGGAGACGTCCATTGGTCGCCCGACTCGACCAAGCTCGGCCTGCGTCGAGCTCCGGGTCGCACGGCGCTCGCTCGCGCCTCGTCCTGATCGACGTCGCTAGCGGCGCGAAGAAGACGCTCGCGACCGGTTTCTTCGACACGCAGGTCGGCTTCTCGCCCGACTCGACGCAGCCTGGCATACGTCCAACAGCCGCGTGATGGGTAGCTTCGGCGCCGGCAGCGCGTTGAAGGTGATCGACGTCGCCACGCGCGCGGTCAGGACGATTCGCAGTGGCGGTGTCACCTCGCCACGTGGGGGCCGACGGCGATCGCCTTCGGCACGCTGAAGCCGCGCGGCCTCAGACTTCACGTTCAACACGACGGTGGTCAAGGCCGCGGCAGCGGCTTCCGCAGGCTCACGCGATTCCAACCGACCAGGGATCTCTTCGGCGCCACATCCCATCGCGTGGTCGGCGGACGGCAAGCGACTACTTGGCGGAATGTTCGGTCTGGACGCCTAGACGTTCAACCTGTCCTATGCGCGTCGACGCGGTCCGTGGCGGCTCCGCGGCCTGATCGCAAATGGCGTGTCACCCACCGCGCTCAGCCGGGACGGCCGGTACATGATCGGCCAGACGTGGGGCGAAGGCGCCCGAAAGGCCACGTCGACCATCGTGCGTGTGCCTTGGGCCGGCGGCAAACCCCAGGTCCTTCTACGCCAAGCGGTAGAAGCGAGCTTCAATGGCTAGCAGAGCTCTGCTCAGCAAGCGGATGTGGCTGGGCGTGAGCGTGGCAACAGCCGTAGCGATTGCGGCGACAGGTGCGTTGGAGGCGACCGACTAGGCGCTAGGGACAGCGGCGTCTACCCTGAACGCTAGTAGCGGCCGCTGCTCCAAGGGAGTAGCGAACGCGGTCGTCGAACGGCTTCAGTTGAACGGCGGCCTCGTCGCAGCGGATCCTGTCAATCGCGTGCTGTGCGGTCCCTTCGTCGGCCCTGGGAGCAACGCGATGGTCGTGTCCCTCACACGGGAGACGTGCCTTCCGAATCTTGGCTGGGCGGTCCTGCGCTTCGCGGGGGGTGACTGGCGGCTGGTCATGAAACGCGACGGCTTCGCGACCGTGTCGAAGGTCGGCGCAAGCATCCGGGAAGAGGTGCCGATCTTCCGTCAAGGCGACTCGCCGTGCAACCCGACGGGCGGGACGAAGACCCGCACCTGGCGCTGGAACGGCTCGCGCTTCGTCGCCAGTGCCTGGAAGAAGGATACGAAGGGCGCCGTGACGACGCCCACCGGGACGAGCGGCTACTTCAAGACGCCATCGGGCAACATCCAGTGCTACGGCTCCGGCCAGGCTCCGGTGCACGTCGTGTGCGGGATTCTGAGTGGGCTCAAGCCTCCGTCGCTCGAGAGGGCGGGGTGCGTTTCGCGAGTTGAGGTATCGCTGCGGCCGACGGGTCGGACGAACACCATCTGTTCTTGCTGACTTCTCCGGCGACATCGGGATGTTCGCGTGGGACGGGCCGGTGCGCGTCCTCGGCTACGGCAAGACGTGGAGCGGCGGCGGGATCAGCTGTACATCGGCGGTCGCGGGACTCACCTGCCGCAACAAGAGCGGCCGCGGGTTCTTCCTCAGCCGCGAGAGCTGGCGTCGGTTCTGATGCGCACGACCGTGTTCATCGTGCCCATGCATCTGTCCACCTGCGACAAGGAAGACCTGGGGAGGCGGGCGAGACGCTCACCGCGTGGCTGGGGGGAGCGATGCTAGGCGATCCGCGGCATGAAACTCTGGCTTGTCATGAGCCTAGCTGCGGCTATGGCGGTTGCTGCGACCGGTGCTGCGGGCGCGTCTGATGACGGGGCAACCAGCGCGCTCGCGTTCCGCACTCAGGCGACCAGAGCGGCGATATGCCACCACGGACATGACGGGCTTTACCGCGCCGGCCGCTCCGCTTACGGCGAAGACGACGTTTATCGTTGCCGACGGCCAGTGCGGCGCGGCCGCACCGAACGGGTGTAACGGCGTGCAGACCAATGTCGGGGGCGGCGACAGGCTGACGTTCACGGGTGGAGCAGGGACACTGGCCGACGGCCCGGACGCCGTCAGGGGATCGGACGGGTGGCCGGGGGTCAGAGAACCGCGGGTGCCGCTCACTCGTGCGCCCTCACAAACGCGGGCGGTGTCAAGTGTTGGGGCGAGAATTCATTTGGTCAGCTTGGCAACGGCACAACCGGTGGTGCGAGCAGGACCCAGTCGACGTCAAAGGCCTCGAACGAGGAGTCAGAGCAATCGCGGCGGGCGGCGTTTCCAACTGCGCGGTCACGACCTCCGGCGGGGCGAAGTGTTGGGGCGCCAACGTGACCGGTGTGCTCGGGAACGAATCGCTGACGCTGGATCGAAAGAACATGAGCAGCACGCCGGTGGACGTCACAGGTCTCACCACTGGCGTCAAGGCGATCGCCCTCGACCCGGTGTTCCCCTCAAGCTCGGCGCACGCTTGCGCACTTACGAACAGGGGAGGAGTAAGTGTTGGGGTGCAGGTGGTGCGACCGGGGACGGCTCGGAGGTCTGTTGCGTCAGAGAAACCTCGGTCCAACGTCGCCGGCCTCGCGACCGGCGTGAAGGCGATCGCTGTGGGTGGACGTTTACGTTGCCGCGGGCAGGCGGCGCGGCCGCACCGAACGGGTCTAACGGCGTGCAGACCTATGTCGGGGGCGGCGACAGGCTGACGTTCACGGGTGGAGCAGGGAGACCGCCGACGGCCCGGACGCCTTCAGGGGATCGGACGGGTGCCCGTGGGGGCGAGACACGTGCCTGTGGGATACGCGGACGTTCGACGTCTCCGCCTTTGTCGCACCAGGCGCAACGACCGTCACGGCGACGACTCTCAGAGGGGTCGAAGGCGGCGGTAACGACTGCTTCAACCACGAGGCGCAGGTATTCGCCGTCGGCCCTTCTTCCGCGTGGGCAAACGCCGGCTACGTCGCCGCAGGCGTTGGGCTCCGTCATCAGGGGTCGGGCAGCATCAGCATCAGCGGGATCCCCAGCGGCTCGGGTGTCACGAAGGCGTACCTCTACTGGAATGTTCTCAACCCGTCCGAGGTCGCCGGTGGAATCACCGTCGACGGGTCGGCGGTCAACGGAGCGATGATCGGCCGCGACGAGTCGCCGTGCTGGGGCACCACGTTCAGCTGGGGATATCGAGCCGATGTCACCTCACTTGTCAAAGGAAACGGTGCTCACACCATCTCCGCCTTTCCGACCGGGAGCACGAGTGGCCGTGATCCGTGGAGCGAGCTTCCTCCCGCGGTGCCGCTGATGGAGGGCGCATCGCTCATCGTGTTCTACGCGCAGAAGGCGCCGCCGCCAACGACCGTCACGGGCACGGCGAGCGGGACCGTCCTCGTCAACGGGAAGGCCTACAAGAGCGGGGCGATCCCCTACGGCTCGAAGGTGGACGTGACGAAGGGCAAGGTGCAGCTGAAGGTCGACGTCGGCACGTTGACGGCCTCGGGCGGTGGCGGCATCACAGCGCAGTTCACCCTCCTGCGCGCCAAGGCTGCCGGCAAGCCGATCGTCGAGCTGCGCCTCACCGGCGGCGACTTCAAGGCATGCGCGAAACGGGCTGCCGCGTCGAGCGGGAAGGCGGCGAAGACCGTGCGGCGCCTCTTCACGAAGGGCAAGGGCTCCTTCCGAACCCGAGGGAAGTACGCCTCCGCCGCCATCCGAGGAACGGACTGGCTGACAGCCGATCGCTGCGATGGCACGTTCGTGAAGACGCGGCAGGGCATCGTCGCGGTCGTGGATCTCGTGCTCAAGAAGACGGTGCTCGTCAAGGCCGGCAAGAGCTACCTGGCGAAGAAGCCCTAGGCCGGAGCCAGGTGGAAGCCGCCGGCCTCCTCGAGCGCGGCGATCCGCTTCTCGAGCGGCGGGTGCGTCTCGAAGAGGCCGCTGAGGCTGGCGCGCGGGCCTGACGCCTGGTTGAGCGGGCTCTCGATGTACATGTGTGCCGTCGAGCGGCTCGCGTTCCGGATCTCCGACTGATCGCGCATGAGCTTCCGGAGCGCGAGCGCCATCCCTTCTGCGTCGTTCGTGATCTCGGCGGCGGACGCGTCTGCGAGGTACTCCCGCCGCCGCGAGAGGGCGAGCTGGATGACGACGCCGGCGATCGGCGCGATGAGCAATGCGCCGAAGGCGACGATCGTGAGGATCGGGTTCGAGCCGCGCTTGCCGCCACCGAAGAAGGCCATGCGCAGGAGGATGTCCGCGAGCAGCGCGATCACGCCGACGAGGACGGCGACGAGCGTCATCAGGCGCACGTCGCGGTTGCGGATGTGGGAGACCTCGTGCGCGAGCACGCCCTCGAGCTCCCGCTCGTCCATGAGGTTGACGAGCCCCGTCGTGACCGCGACGTATGCGGTCTTCGGGTTCCGGCCGGCGGCGAACGCGTTCGGGGCCGGGTCGTCGATGAGCCGCAGGTCGGGCGTCTTCTCGAGGCCGGCCGCGATGGCGACGTTCTCGAGCGCACGGTAGAGGGCCGGATAGTCGCGCTTCTCGACGAGATGGGCGCCGGTCCACGCACCGACCATCGACCCTGACGCGAACCACGAGAAGATGGCGTAGAGGAAGCCACCGACCGCAACTGCGATGAGCAGCGTCGGCTCGAACACGAACGCCAGGACGACGGCGAGGACGCCGACGAGAACGGCGAACATCAGGAGCAGCCAGATAGTGCGCCAGCGGTTGGCGCGAATCTGCTCCTGGAGCGTCACGGCCGCTCGAACGACACGTCCACCGGCGCCTCGACACCCTCACCGGCGTCGAAGAACTCGCGCGGGTGGAAGCCGAACGGCCGGGCGACGAGAAGTGTCGGGAACGTCTGCTGGCGCGTGTTGAAGCGCAGCACCGTCGCGTTGTAGTAGCGGCGCGCCGCGGCGATCTTGTCCTCCGTGTCGGTGAGCTCGTCCTGGAGCCGGAGGAAGTTCTCCGATGCGCGCAGCTGCGGATATGCCTCCGAGACCGCGAAGAGCTTGCCGAGTGCGGTGCCGAGCATGTCGTTCGCCTCAGCAGCCGTGCGCGGCCCCGTAGCCGCCATTACGGCTGCCCGCGCCTTCGTTACCTCGTCGAACGTCTCGCGCTCGTGCGCCGCGTAGCCCTTCACCGCCTCGACGAGATTGGGGATCAGGTCGGTGCGTCGGCGGAGCTGGACGTCGATGTTCGCCCACCCCGTCTCCGCTTCGTTACGCGTGCGGACGAGGCTGTTGTACGCGTAGATGACGTAGAGGACGAGAACGAGGAGGACGGCGAGCCCGATCCAGAGCACGAGAGACACGCGCGGAGCCTATCGCGCTCTTGGCACAGAACCGTGACACCCGCGCGCAACCTTTCCCCCTACCGTCGACGCGGTGCTCGCGCGCACCGTCACCCACGCACTCGTCGGGCTCGACGCGCGCCGCGTGGAGGTGGAGGCGAACGTCGAGAGCGGCCTGCCGAGCTTCACCATCGTCGGCCTCGCCGACCGCGCGTGCCAGGAGGCGAAGCACCGTGTCCGCTCGAGTGTCGCCGCGGCTGCGCTCGAGTGGCCTCGCCACCGGATCACCGTCAACCTCGCGCCGGCCGGTCTTCGCAAGGAAGGCTCCGGCTTCGACCTCCCGATCGCGCTCGCGGTGCTGGCGGCCTCGCGCCAGATCCCGCTCGATCGGCTCCAGGGGCTCGCTGCGGTGGGCGAGCTCGCGCTCGACGGGCGTGTGCGGCCGGTTGGCGGAGTGCTCGCCGCGGCGGAAGGTGCGAGGAAGGCGGGGCTCACGCATCTCTACTGCGCAACGGACTCGGCGCCCGAGGCCGCGCTCGCCGGCATCGAGCCCGTGCCGCTCCGCCACCTCGCCGAGGCGGCCGCGTACCTCCGAGGCGAGCAGGAACCACCGCCGTACGAGGCGCCTCCGGCCGCTCCGCCTCCCGCAGCCCACCCGGATCTCGCGGACGTGCGCGGCCAGGAGCGAGGGCGGCGCGCTGTCGAGATCGCCGCGGCCGGCAGCCACAACCTCCTCCTTGCAGGACCGCCGGGAACGGGCAAGACGATGCTTGCGCGCCGCCTCCCGGGCGTGCTGCCGCTGCTCGACGCCGAGGAAGCGCTCGAGGTGACGCGCATCCACTCCGTCGCAGGGGTCTTGCCGGTCGGCAGGCCGTTGATCGGCTCGCCGCCGTTCCGCGCGCCGCACCACTCGTCGTCGGTGGCGGCGATCGTCGGTGGCGGCCCGGGGCCGCGCCCTGGCGAGGCGAGCCTCGCGCACCACGGCGTGCTTCTTCTCGACGAGCTGCCGGAGTTCGTGCGTCCCGCGCTCGAGGCGCTGCGCCAGCCGCTCGAGGACGGGATCGTCAGCATCGCGCGAGCGCAGGGGATGGCGCTCTTTCCCGCGCGCTTCCAGCTCGTCGCGACGATGAACCTCTGCCCGTGCGGCGGTCGCGGCGATCCGGCGCTCGAATGCTCGTGCTCGAACCAGCGCCTCGCTGCCTTTCGCGACAAGCTGTCTCGCGCGCTCATCGATCGCTTCGATCTCGTCGTGACGGTGCCGAGAAGCCGAGCGGCCGAGCTCGCGGCGCCGCCGGCCGAGCCGTCAGGCCCGGTCGCCGAGCGTGTCGCCGCAGCGCGGGAGCGTCTCGCCGACGCGGCGCCTCGGCGGACGACGGAGGCAGAGGATCTCCTCACACGCGCGGTCGAGCGGGTGCCGCTGTCCGGTCGCGGCCGAGCCCGCGTCGCGCGGGTCGCGAGGACGATCGCCGCGCTGGCGGAGGCTGCTCCGAGGTGCCGCGCCGAGCATCTGGCAGAGGCGCTCTCGTACCGTGTCCCCCGCGAGCTCGACGTCGCGTGAGCGAGCTTGCAATCGCCGCCTTCGCTGCCGAGACGAGCTCCCATCTCGTCGGCGCGCCCCGGTCACAGCGGTTCGCCCGCTTCGCGAGGGAATTCGACGAGGCGCGCTATCTCGATGCGCTCGCCGCGCAAGGGATCCGCTGGCTGCCACGGTCCGCGGCCGCATTCCCTCGGAGCCTCGCCGCGATCTTCGACCCGCCGGTCGGTCTCTTCCTCCGGGGAGAGGGTGAGTCGGCCGAGCTCGAACGGCCTGCGGTGGCGATCGTCGGAGCGCGCGCGTGCTCGCCGTACGGCGCGTCCGTCGCTCGGATGCTCGGGCGCGAGCTCGCTGCGGCCGGGCTGGTCGTCGTCAGCGGCCTCGCGCGCGGGATCGACGGCGAGGCGCACCGTGGGGCACTCGAAGCCGACGGTGTGACAGTGGCGGTGCTCGGCTGCGGCGTCGACCGCGTCTACCCCGCTGCTCACGGCGAGCTCGCGCGTCGCGTGGCGGAGCGCGGGCTGATCGTGTCCGAGTACGCGCCGGGCGTCGAGCCTGCTCCCTGGCGGTTCCCCGCCCGCAATCGGATCGTCGCCGGCCTGGCTGCGGCTACCGTCGTCGTCGAAGCGCGCGAGCGGAGCGGCGCGCTCATCACCGCCGACCTCGCGCTGGAGGAAGGCCGCGAGGTGTTCGCCGTCCCGGGTGAGATCACGTCGGCGCTGTCGGCGGGAACGAACGCACTGCTTCGCATCGGCGCGACGGCACTGACGTCTCCCGCAGACGTTCTCGAGTCGTTCGGGATCGAGCCGACGAGTCCCGTGGCGATCGCCGTCGGACCCGTCGCGGAACGCGTTCTCGCGCACGTCCGTGACGGGCCGGCTGGCGCCGACGAGCTGTCGCGCGCGCTCGGGTTGGAGCCGGGATCGGTCGCGTCTGCCCTCGCGGAGCTCGAGCTCGCAGGGCTCGTCGAGGAGAGGGAGGGTGTCTTCAGGGCTGCCGCGCGGACGACATAGGCTTCACCCGTGGACGTTCCCTACTGGCTCGACGAGCCGGCTCCGGCGCTGCCGCGACGCCAGCTCGACGGTCCGCCGCACGTCGCCGTCGTCGGTGGCGGCGTGACCGGGCTCGCGTGCGCGCGCGTCCTCGCGGAGGCGGGGCTCCGCGTGCGCGTGCACGAGGCACGTCGCGTCGCCGAAGGTGCGAGCGGCCGAAACGGCGGCTTCGCGCTGCGCGGGACCGCGGCGCCGTATCCCGTGGCGATCGAGACGGTGGGGCGCGAGGCTGCGCGCCTGCTCTGGCGACGCACGGAGGAGGCGCTCGACGAGATGGAGCCGCTCGCGGGCGACGCGTTTCGGCGCACCGGGAGCCTGCGGATCGCGAACGACGACGAGGAGGCCGCCGAGCTGCGCGAGGAATTCGACGCGCTGCGCGCCGACGGCTTCGCCGCCGAGTGGCTCGAAGGGGGAGACGTCCAGCCCGAGGGGCGCTTCGTGGCGGCCATCCACCATCCGCCGGACGCCGCGCTTCAGCCAGGGCGGTGGGTGCGTCGCCTGGCAGTGCTCGCTGCAGAGGCGGGGGCGGACATCCAGGAGGGAAGCCACGTCGCGTCGATCGACGAGCTCGACGCCGAGCACGTCGTCGTCGCCACCGACGGCTACCCGAGCGGCCTGCTCGGCGAGTTCGAGAACCTCGTCATCCCCACACGCGGCCAGATGGTCGCCACCGAGCCGCTGACAGAGATCCTCTTCACCTGCCCGCACTACGCGCGCCACGGCTTCGACTACTGGCAGCAGACGCCCGACGGGCGCCTCCTCGCGGGCGGCTTCCGGGACGTGTCGCTCATGGACGAGCTGACGACGGACGAGCGGACGACACCCGTGATCCAGGCAGCGCTCGAAGCGTTCGTGACGGAGCTGGCCGGGCGCCCGGTCGAGATCACGCACCGGTGGGCCGGGCTGTTCGGGCTCGTGCTCGACTTCCTCCCCGTCGTCGGGCCGGTGCCCGGCGAGGATCGTGTCTGGATCGCCGGCGGCTACTCAGGGCACGGCAACGTGCTCGGCTTCCTCTGCGGCGAGCTCGTGGCGGGCGCCATCCTCGGACAGCGCCCACCCGAGCTCGCGTTGTTCGACCCGGCTCGGCTGATCTAGCCCGCGTCTAGCTTCCGGCGGACTCGTCGGACTCCCAGAGCCCGAATGCGTTGCCCTCCGGATCCGTGCAGATCGCGAAGAAGCCCATCTGCGGCACCGGTGTCTTCGGCATGACGACCGAGCCGCCGAGGGACTCGACCTTCGCCGCGCCCGCTGCGACGTCGTCTGTGTCGAAGTAGATCGTGACGCCGCTCTGGCCCGGCTGCCGGTCCTGCACGGCGCCGCCGGGCTGCGGAGTCTGCGTCATGTGGTACCCGTCTGCGCCCTCGTAGGTCTGGAACTCCCAGCCGAAGAGCGACGTCCAGAATTCCTTTGCTCGCGCCGAGTCGTCGGCGGGGAGCTCGAAGTGGACGAGGTTGCCTGCCACGCGTTCCTCCTTCCGTCGGAAGGTGCGAAACCTAGTCGAAACGGTGTCGCCGCATCGTCCGCTTGCGACGGCTACAGCGAGATCGTCGTCAGATCAAGCTCGTCGACGTGTTCCATCGCGGCGATCGCGATCTCGTATTGGCCGCTCTTGACAATCGCCAGGCGGAACTAGCGGAACTACAGGTCGATCACGGCGACATCGGCTGTGACGGCGTTGGCCAGTGCGGCGCCGATGGCTGGCCTGAGCCCAGTCGTCGAAGATGTGATCTCGTCGTCGGAGCGTCTCGCCTCGACCGCGCCCAGTCGTCCGAGAGTCGGTCACGTCGCACGCTCGAGCACGCCTGCCTCCAGGGCGTGCGTGAGCTCGCCGTTGTGGCTCGCCTGCTCCCAGTCGTCGCAGAAGACGCGCGTGCGCGCGAGCTCGGCGACGGCGATCTCGGCCTTGCCGGGCCCGTCGGCGCCCATCAGCGAGACGTGCTGCCCAGGACGGAGCATCCCTTCCTCGATCACAGGCTCATAGCCGGGGGTCACCGTCACGACGAGATCTGCTGAGAGCGCGTCCTCGAGCGTCGCGGCGACGTTCGCTCCGAGCTCGGTCGCCGCGGCCTCCGCACGGCCTCGATCCGTGTCGAAGAGCGAGACCGCCCGTCCGCGCGCGATAAAGGTGCGAGCTGCCGCGCGGCCGTTCACCCCGGCGCCGACGACGGCTGCGGTCGCGGCGTCCGGGCGGCCCACCGTCTCGGCCGCGAGCACGGCCGCCGCGCCCGTGCGGAGCCAGGTGACGGCGGCGGCGTCGAGGATCGCCACGAGCTGCCCGTTCTCGGAGCTCGAGAGGAGCACGAGCCCACCCGCGGTTGGCAAGCCTTTCGCCGGGTTGCCGGGAAACGACGTCACCCACTTGAGCGCGGCGTAGCCGCCGCCGAGCGCCGGCATCGCCCGGAAGTCGCCGGCCGGGTACGCGGGCACGTAGACCTTCGGCGGCATCGTCCACTCACCGCGGCTGGTACGCGACGAACGCCTCGCGCACGAGCTCGAGCGCGCGCTCCGGCGAGACCGCGGCAGCGACGTCGGCCGCCCGGAAGAACGGGACTGTGGTCACGTCAGAGAGCCTTGACGGCGGCGACGAGCTTCTCGACAGACGTCTTCGCGTCGCCGAACAGCATCGAGGTCTTCGGGTCGACGAACAGCGGGTTGTCGATGCCGGCGAAGCCGGGGCTCATCGAGCGCTTGAGCACGACGATGTTCTTCGCGTGGTCGACGTCGAGGATCGGCATCCCGTAGATGGGGCTGCCGGGCGACGTGCGCGCCGAAGGGTTCGTGACGTCGTTGGCGCCGATCACGAGCGCCACGTCGGTCTGCTCGAACGCCGGGTTGATCTCGTCCATCTCGTGGAGCTGGTCGTAGGGGACGTTTGCCTCCGCGAGCAGCACGTTCATGTGTCCCGGCATGCGCCCGGCGACGGGGTGGATGGCGTAGCGGACATCGACGTTCTTCTTCTCCAGCTCGTCGGCGAGCTCGCGCACGGTGTGCTGCGCCTGGGCGACCGCGAGGCCGTAGCCGGGGACGATGATCACCCGCTGCGCGTAGGCGAGCATGACCGCCACGTCCTCGGGCGTCGTCGCCCGGACCGAGCCGCCGGCCGCCTCGAGCGCCTCGTCCGAGACCTGGAGCTGCCCGAATGCCCCGAAGAGGACGTTCGTGACCGAGCGCCCCATGGCCTTCGCCATCATCATCGTCAGCATCGTTCCCGACGCGCCGACCAGCATGCCGCTGACGATGAGGACGTTCTGGTGGAGCACGAAGCCTGTCGCCGACGCCGCAAGCCCGGTGAACGCGTTGAGCATCGAGATCACGACGGGCATGTCCGCGCCGCCGATCGGCAGGACGAACAGGACGCCGAACGCGAGTGCCCCGAGCACGATCGCGACGAGGAGGATCTCCTTCTCGACGCCTGCGCAGATGGCCGCCCCGAGCGCGAGCAGGACCGCAAGCAGCACGAGGTTCCCGTACTTCTGGCCGGGGTATGTGATCGGCCGGCCGCTCATCAGCTCCTGGAGCTTCGCGTAGGCGATCATGCTGCCCGCGAACGAGATCGAGCCGATCAACGCCGACAGGACGATCGCGATCGAGACGTTGAGGTCGAGGTCGCCGGGGGCCGCGATCGAGTTGTGGAAGTCCGCGAGCGCGATGAGCGCCGCCGCGCCGCCGCCGACGCCGTTGAACAGCGCCACCATCTGCGGCATCGCGGTCATCTTCACGGCGCGCGCCGCGTACGCACCGATCGGGGCGGTGATCGCCATGACGAGGATCACCCAGACGAACTGGCCCGAGTCGAGACCTGGGAGGAAGAAGGTCGCGACGATGGCGACGGCCATGCCGAAGGCGCCGACCCAGTTTCCCTTCCGCGCGTTGGCTGGGTTGGAGAGGAAGCGGAGCGCGAGGATGAAGGAGACGATCGTGACGAGATACGCCAGGCTGACCCAGTCGGCCCTGCGTCATTCGTCTGCCGTCCTTCTTGACGGGCTCGCGCCGCTTGAACATCTGAAGCATCCGGTCGGTGACGACGAACCCGCCGACGACGTTGGCCGTGCCGAGCGCGACGGCGACGAGCCCCACCACGCGCACCCACCCGGTCTGGTCGGGCAGCGAGGCGACGATGATCGCGCCGACGATGACGATGCCGTGGATCGCGTTCGACCCGGACATGAGCGGCGTGTGGAGGAGCGTCGGCACCTTCGACACGACCTCGAAGCCGAGGAACGCGGCGAGCACGAGCACTGTCAGCTCGAGGATGAAAGACGTCGTCATGCGGTCACCTCCACGTCGCGGGTGACGCAGGCGCCGGCCGTGATCTCGTCCTCGAAGTCGAGCGCGAGCTGCCCGTCCGGCGCGAGGTGCTGGAGGAGAGCCATGACGTTGCGCGCGTAGAGCTGGCTCGCGTGGGCGGGCATCGTGCCCGGCAGGTTGGTGAGCCCGACGATCGTCACGCCGTGTTCCACCGTCTCCTCGCCGGGCGTCGTCAGCTCGCAGTTGCCGCCGGTCTCCGCGGCGAGGTCGACGATGACGGAGCCGGGGCGCATCGCCTCGACGGCCGATGCCGGGATGAGCTTCGGCGCCGGTCGTCCGGGGATCGCGGCCGTCGTGATGACCACGTCGAAGTCCGGCAGCCGCTCGTCGAGAGCCGCCTGCTGTGCGGCCTGCTGCTCGGGCGTCAGCTCGGTCGCATAGCCGCCCGCCGTCTCCTCGCCGCGTACGCCGAGGTCGAGGAACGTCGCGCCGAGCGACTCGACCTGCTCCTGGACGACCGGTCGCACGTCGAAACCGGAGACGACGGCGCCGAGGCGCCTGGCCGTCGCGATCGCCTGGAGCCCGGCCACGCCCGCGCCGAGCACGAGCACCTTCGCCGGTGCCACCGTGCCGGCCGCCGTCGTCAGCATCGGGAAGAAGCGAGGCAGTCGCTCTGCGGCGAGCAGCACCGCCTTGTAGCCGGCGACGGTGGCCTGGGACGAGAGCGCGTCCATCGGCTGCGCGCGAGTGATGCGCGGAATCGACTCCATCGCGAAGGCGACGACGCCCTGATGCTTCAGCGCGGCAATTCCGTCGGCGTCCGTGAGCGGTTGGAGGAAGGCGATGAGGACGTCGCCCTTGCGCAACTCGGCGATCTGCGCAGCGCTCGGCTTGTTCACCATCGCGATCGCCTCGGCGCTCCCGATGACGGCCGCCTCGACGGTTGCGCCTGCCTCGGCGTAGTCGGCGTCGGGGAACGCGGCCGCCTCACCTGCACCGCGCTCGACGACCACGTCGAAGCCCGACGCGACGAGGCGCGAGACCACGTCCGGGACGAGCGCAACGCGACGCTCTGGCGCAGCCTCCTTCGGGACTCCCACCTTCATGCCGCGCGCAACTCTACGCGAGCCCGACCGACCGTTCGCGGGGAAGGGAACCGGATCCCGGCCTGGAAATTCGCGCAATGGCGTCGCTGATCGACTTCGCGCGCGCGATCGAAGCGCGCGACCCGTACTCGTCGGGCCATGCTGCGCGCGTCACGGCCATTGCGGAAGTGATCGCTGCGCGGCTCGGCTGGGACGAGGATCAGATCGACGTATTGCGGATCGGCGCGGCTCTTCACGACATCGGCAAGCTCGCGGTGTCGGACAGCGTGCTTCGCAAGCCCGGCCCGCTCAACGAGCCGGAGCTCGACGAGGTGCGCGCGCACCCGGCCGAGGGTGCGCGAATGCTCGAGCTCGTCGCAACCCTCCGTGTCGCGGTGCCCTGCGTCCGCCATCATCACGAGCGCTGGGACGGGCTCGGCTACCCGGACGGCCGCGCCGGAGAGGAGATTCCTGCCGAGGCACGCGTGCTCGCCGTCGCCGACGCATTCGACGCGATGACCTCCGACCGGCCGTATCGGCCGGCGTTGAGCGCCGACGACGCGGTCGTCGAGCTCGAGCGGTGCGCCGGGGCGCAGTTCGATCCCGACGTCGTCGCCGTCTTCGTCGAGGCGTGGCGCCAGGGTGCCTTTGTCGCGCCGGCCGGCAGCCTGCACGCGGCAGCGTCGTAGGAGAACGCCTACTTCTCCTTGCTCTCGCAGCGCGTGGAGCCGCGAATCCAGCCCCCGCCGTTTCCGACCTCGCCGACCGCCATCACGCGACCGCTGCGCTGAAGCCGCACCACGACGCGGGTGGTGCCTCCGGCCGGCGTCGTGGTGATGAGGATCGGCCCTCGCTCGAAGCAGGCGAACTTCCGGCCGAACGACCAGCCGTCCTTCGTGCGCACCATCGGGCCGAGGCCCGAGAGCGACGGCGCCTTGAGCTGCGCCTTCAGCAGCTTGCACTTCGGCGACGGTCGCGTGCGTGCCGAGGTCGACCAACTGTATGCGTTCATCCCGCCCGGCACGTTCGCGCCCAGGCTCCAGACGGCGATGACCGTCGTCTTCTTCGGGACGCCCAGCGCGGCCAGGGCTTCGAGATTCCAGCCCCACTCGCGATCGCCGATGAGCTGGACGTTGAAGCCCGACCACACCTGCTGGCAGGAGTACGTCGTCGTCGCAGTCGACGCGGCACCGGTCGCCGCCGGCGCCACGGCGATCGCGGCCACGACCGCGACGGTCACGAGCAGCGCTCTCACAGCGCCGACCACACCTCCAGCTTCTGGCGCACCCGCCGGATCACCTCGTCCGTGAACTCCGTCGTCGAGCTGTGGCCGCCGAGGTCGGCGGTGCGGACGCCGTCGGCGACGGCCTCGAGGCTCGACTCGCGAATGGCGCGCGCGGCCTCGCCGGCTTCGTCGCTGCCCGCGAAGGACAGGACCGCCGATGCGGCGAGGATCATCGCCAGCGGGTTGGCGACGTTCTTTCCGAACAGGCTCGGAGCCGTGCCATGCGCGGCTTCGGCCATGATCACGCGGGGAACGTAGTCGTCGCCGAACGCGACGACGAGTGACTCGGAGCCGGCAATCGAGCCGAACAGTGGCAGCACGAGGTCGGACAGGATGTCGCCGTCGCGATTGAGCGCGGGGATGACCATCGGGTCGCCGCTCGCGGAGAGCAGGAGCGCGAACGTGGCATCGATCAGCTGCGGCTGGTACGGGACGTCGGGATGCCGCGCCGCTGCGGCGTCCATCTCCTCCTTGAGCATGCCCTCGTAGATCGGGCTGACTGTGTACTTCGGGCCGCCGAAGACGCGTGCGCCCGTACGCTCGGCGAGCCGGAACGCGAATTCCGAGACCGCGTGGCAGACGTCGCGCTCGATGCGCTCGGTGCGAAACGCGACCTCGTCGTTGCCCTCACCTTCTCGCCATTCCTCGGCGCCGTAGGCGTCACCGACCGCCATGCGCACGACGGAGATCGGCGCGTGCACGCCGCCGAGGGGAGCGACGCCCGGGATCCGCCGGCCCGTACGGACGATCACCTGGCCGCCGATCTCCTCACGCAGGATCCGGTTCGGCGAGCCGACGTCGTCGGCGCCTTCGGGCGTGATCGTCGCGGCTTTCAGTCCCAGGCCAGCGTCGCGCACAGCGTGCGCAGCCTCGTGGACGACGGCATTCTTCGTCTTCCGCCGCCCCGCGAGTGAGAGGTCGAAACGAGGGAGCTCGACCTCGACGCCCGTGACGTCGGTCGCGAGCACGCGAAGCGCCTCCTCGAGGAGCTCCTGGCCGGTCTCGTCCCCTTCGAGGACCACGATCGTGATGGGCGGCACGCCGGCGATTCTACGTGCCGTCGCGAGGGCGAAATGCAGGCTTGGCAATTACAACACAACATTACGCTCGCAAATCGACTACATTTACTCCAGACACAGCGATATTCGAAAGGAGTTTTTCATGGCACGAAAGACGATTCTCGTCTGCGACATGTGTGGCGCAGAGGTCGAAGAGCAGAAGGGCGCGGCGATGCGAATCACGTACACCGACGCGCGTCGCGGCTCGAAGCAGGCCGATCTGTGCGACACGTGTGCCGGTCGCCAGCCCGGGCGAGCCGTCGCCCGCCGGGGTCGCAGGCCGAAGTCCGCGGCGTAACGGGCGAGCTCGCATAAGACGGCACGCGCTGAGCTCTAGACTGAGCTTCGTGCCTCTGACGCTGCTCGCGGGGCCCGCGAACGCCGGCAAAGTCGCCCTCCTGCTCGACCGCTACCGCGCCGAGCTCGAGCGCGAGCCAGTGCTCATCGTCCCCAACCGCGCCGATGTCGATCGCGTCCAACGCGATCTGCTCGATGACGGCGGCGCGCTGCTGGGCGGGTCGATCGAGACGTTCGACGGCGTCTTCGAAGGCATCGCCCGCTGGAACGGGTCCGGGAACGGGTCTGGGAACGGCGCGCGGCCGCGCGTGATCACCGACGCAGAGCGCGCGTTCGTCGTGCGGCGTGTTGCCGCCTCTGCGGGATCGGGATTTGGCCGGTCCGCTCGCTTCGGCGGGTTCGCCGAGACGCTCGGTGCGACGCTCGGCGAGCTCGAGTCGGGCCTCGTCGATCCTGAGGAGCTCAGCGGCGACGTGCGCGCGCTGCTCGTCGCCTATCGCGCCGAGCTCGACCGGCTCGGGCTCTCCGACCGCGACAGTGAGCGTCGCCGTGCCGTGGAGCGGCTGCTCGCCGACTTCGACGCCTGGGACGGGCGCCCGGTGTTTGCCTATGGCTTCGAGGACCTCACGGGCGCGCAGTGGAGCCTTCTCGAGGCCCTTTCGGCCCGCACCGACGTCACTGTCTCGCTCCCGTACGAACCGGGTCGCGTGGCGTTTGCCTCTCTCACGCGCACGTCGGACGACCTCGCGCGCCTTGCGGACGGTCAGATCGAAGAGCTTCCTCCCGGCGCCCATCGGTTCACGCGACCGGCTCTCGCGCATCTCGAGCGCTTCCTCTACGCGGACAGTCCTCCGGCCGGCCCTCCGCTCGAAGGGGCGTTGCGCTTCCTCGAGGGTGCAGGGACGCGTGGCCTGCTCGAGCTCGTGGGCGAGGAGATCCTCTCGCTCGTCCGTTCGGGCACGCCCGCCGAGGACATCGCGGTCGTCTGTCCTTCGGTCGAGCGCTACCGGGTGGCTCTCGAGACCTCCTTCGGCGCGCTCGACATCCCGTTCTCGGTGGAAGGACGCTTGCGCCTGCCGCAGACGGCGTTCGGCGCCGCTCTCGTCTCGTTGCTTCGCTTCGCGTGGCTCGGCGGTGAGCGGCGTGATCTCTACGCGTTCATGCGGTCGCCCTACTCGGGTCTTCGGCGCGACCACGTCGACTACCTCGAAGGCCGGCTTCGCGGCCGCGGCGTCCATAGCCCGGAGCGCGTCGAGGAGGAGACGATTCGCCTTCGCGGCCAGCCGCTGCCCTTCCTCGATGCTCTGCGCTCGGCATCGTCGACGCTCGCGGCAGTCGGGGCGCTCGCCGGGTCGATGCTGCGCGCGGCGCACGGGCTGGAGGCGCCACCCGTCGGGTCGGACGCGGCCTTCGACGCACGGGCGCACGAGGCGGTGCTCGATCTCCTCGGCGAGCTCGAGCGCTGGGCAGAAGTGGACGGGGATATTCGAGCCGACGACGTCGTGTCGGCGCTCGAGCGCCTGACAGTACGGTCACGCAGCACACACGAGCCGGGGACGGTGCACGTCCTCGATCTGCTCCGCGCCCGCACGCGCCGCCACGAGGTCGTCTTCGTGGTCGGGCTCGAGGAGGGTGCCTTTCCTCGCCGGTCCGCTCCGGCGACGCTGCTCTCCGACGACGAGCGTCGCGACCTCGACGAGCGCCGCGCCTCGGCGCGGCTCGTTCGCCCCGACCCCGTGTCGCGCGAGCGCTATCTCTTCTACACGGCGTGCACGCGCGCGAGCCGTCGGCTCTATCTCGCGCGCGAGGCGGCGACCGACGACGGCGCGCCGCGCTCGCCGAGCCCGTTCTGGGAGAACGTGCAGGCGCTCTTCGACCGTGACGAGATCAACCGCTGGACGCGCAGAAGGGCGCTGTCGCAGGCGGTCTGGCCGGTCGACAGCGCACCGACCGAGAGGGAGCGCCTCCGCGCCACGGCGACGCTCGCGACGCGCGAGCCCGAGGCGGCCGCCGATGTGGCGCGCGCGAACGGCTGGGACCGGCGGCTCGACCGGGCGCTTCGGGCATTCCGCCGCCCGACCGCGCTGACGCACCCTGCCGTCCTGGCCGAGCTCGAGGCACGGCGGACATTCGGTGTCACGGAGCTCGAGCTGTTCGCCGACTGCTCGTCGATGTGGCTCTTCGAGCGGGTCGTCGACCCGCGCTCGATCGACGCTCAGGTCGACGCGAGGCTCAGAGGCCAGGTCGCGCACCAGGCGCTCCATCGCTTCTTCTCGGGGCTGCCGAAGCAGTTCGGCGTCGATCGCGTTGACCCGGAGCGGCTCGACGAGATGCTCGAGTACCTCGATTCGTGCATCGGGGACGCGATGCAGGGGCAGGCTCTCAACCGTCTCGACCTCAGCGACGTCCAGCGGCTCGAGCTCGAGCAGGGTCTCCGGCGCGACCTCGGTGAGTTCGTGCGCTCCGAGGCAGAGTCGGAGATGCCCTTGGTTCCGCGGCGCTTCGAGGTGTCGTTCGGCACCGAGCGCTCCGCACCCGAGCTCCAGGCTGGGCTCGACCTCGGCGGCTTCGCCGTGAGCGGCAAGATCGACCGCATCGATCTCGACCCGTTCTCCGCGCGCGGGATCGTCCAGGACTACAAGAGCGGCAAGAGCGCCCACTCCGCCGCGCAGATCACCGCCGATGCGCGGCTCCAGATTCCGCTCTACATGCTCGTGCTCCGCGACCTGCTCGGCGTCGAGCCGATCGGCGGGCTCTACCGCGCGCTCGCCGGCGAGCGCAAGGCGCGCGGCCTCCTGCGGGCGAATGCACGCGACGATGGAGTGCCGGGATTCGCCCCGCGCGACTACCTCGACGACGAGGACTTCTGGGGTGCCGTCGACGAGGCTGTCGAGCAGGCACGCTCGTACGCGGGTCGGATGCGCGCGGGAGACGTCGCGCACGACCCCAAGGGCGGCTTTCCGTGCCCCTCGTGGTGCGAGCTGGGGCCGATGTGCCGGGTGAAGCGCGCGTGAGCACGGTCGCCATTCCGACCCCGCCGAACCCCGATCAGGTTGCGGCGATCGAGGCCGAGGGCACCGTCTTCGTCTCCGCGGGTGCGGGAACCGGCAAGACGACCGTCCTCGTCGAGCGATTCGTGCGCGCCGTCGAGAGGGGCGTCGACGTCGACTCCATCCTCGTCATCACGTTCACCGACCGTTCGACCGGCGAGCTGCGGTCGCGCATCCGTTCTCGTCTGATCGACGTGGGCCGCGCAGATCTAGCGCGCGAGCTCGACGCCTCGTGGATCTCGACCATCCACGGCTTCTGTCTCCGGCTGCTCCGCTCCCACGCGACCGCAGCCGGCCTCGACCCGCGCTTTCGCGTCCTCGACGAGTCTCAGGCCAGCGTGCTTCGGGCGGAGGCGTTCGCGGCGGCGCTCGAGATCTTTCTGCGTAGGCGAGGATCCGGACCGGCTGGGCCTGCTCGCGACCTACGGCGCCGATGGGCTTCGGCGCATGCTCACGGGTGTCGCGGAGACGCTGCGCGCCGCCGGTCGCCCGCTCGAGCTCGAGCTCGACGACGCCGTGGATCTCTCGGCACGCCTCGGGCAGGTTCGCGAGGCCGTCACCGCCGCGCTTGACGAGACGAAGGATGACGCGTCGACCGAGCCTTCGCGCACGCAGATGACACGACTCCGCGAGCTCGTCGAGGGTGATCCGTCCCCGAACCGCCTGCTCGATCTCTCCGACTACGCGTTGCGCGGCCGTGGCCGTGAGCGGTTCGCCGCCTACGACGAAGCGCGCCTCGCGCTCGAGCAAGCGGCACTCAACGTCGCGGCCGTGCGGGATCGCGATCTCCTCCAGACGCTGCTCACGGACTTCGAGTCCGAGTACCGCGCTGCGAAGGAGCGCGAGTCGGGGCTCGACTTCGAGGATCTCCAGCTCGAAGCACGCGCGCTTCTCGTGGGCAACGACGACATCCGCGAGCGCGAGCGGCTCCGCTTCCGGTCGGTGATGGTCGACGAGTTCCAGGACACGAATCGCCTCCAGTGCGAGCTGATCGACCTGTTCGATCCGGAGGAGCTGTTCTTCGTCGGCGACGAGTTTCAGTCGATCTACCGATTCCGGCATGCCGACGTGGACGTGTTCAAGGAGCGGCGCGAGGGCTCCGAGGGCGTCCTGCCGCTCACGTGGAACTACCGCTCGCGACCGGAGCTCCTCGCCGTCGTCAACGAGCTGTTCGCGGCCGAGTTCGGCGAGGACTTCCGCCCGCTCGTGGCCGCGGGGCGCTTCCCGGATCCTTCCGCCGGCCCGGCCGTCGAGCTCCTCGTCACCGACAAGGAGAGCTACAAGGGCACAGGCACGCCGTGGCGCCGCGGCGAGGCGAAGGCGCTCGCGCGCCGCGTGCACGAGCTCTGCGCGAGTGGCGAGGCGACACCGGGTGACGTCGTCTTCCTCTTCGCGGCGGGCACGGACGCGGACGTGTTCGAGGACGAGCTGCGCGCGGTCGGCCTGCCGACCTATCGAGCGGCCGGCCGCGGCTACTTCGGCCAACAGCAGGTGCTCGACCTGCTCGCGTACCTGCGCCTCCTTCACAACCGCTACGACGACGAAGCGCTCGTCTCGGTGCTCGCGTCGCCCGCTCGTCGGCATCTCGAACGACTCCCTCGTCCTCCTCCGGCGTGCCGCCGGGCGCAGGCCTCTCTTCACCGGCCTCGAGCGCGGCGCACCGCCTGCGCTCGACGAGCTGGAGGCCCAGCTCGTCCGCGCCTTCCGGCAGCGCTACGAGCGCCTGACGGCGGCTGCGGACAGGTACGGGCTCGAACGGCTGATCGAAGCGATCGTCACGGAGCACGACTACGACCTCGCCGTTCTCGCGCAATGGGACGGCCGGCGGCGGTACGCCAACGTGCGCAAGCTCGGGAGGCTCGCACGCTCGTACGAGGATCTCCGCGGGCGCGACGTCGAGGGCTTCGTCCGCTTCGTGGCCGATCAGCGTTCGGCAGGCGCTCACGAGACCGAGGCCTTTGCCGAGGACGAGAGCGCAGACGCTGTCCGGCTCCTGACGATCCACGCGGCGAAGGGGCTCGAGTTCCCCGTCGTCGTCGTCGCCGACGCGGGGCGCGACCGGCTCGGGTCTCGGGGGGAGGAGATCATCTGCCTCGCCGACGGCCGCTTCGGCTTCAAGGTGCGCCACCCGCTGACGGGGAAGCGGCGCGGCGCGTTCGACTACGAGGCACTGCGTGAGGCGGAGGAGGCCTCGGACGAGGCGGAGCGCCGCCGTCTCTACTACGTCGCGATGACGCGTGCGGTTGATCGGTTGATCGTCTCGGGGTCGATCGACCCGGAGCGCGCCGCCGACGCCAAGACCCCGATCGGCTGGGTGCTCGACCGGCTCGGATCGCCTGATCTCGCCGAGGTGGGGGAGGCGCCGGTCGTGATCGATCGCGGCGAGGCGCAGCTCGTACTGCGCGTTGACCGCTACCGCCCCGGCGCGGTTGCCGAGGTCGTGGACGCCGAACAGCCCGAGCCGGAGTCGGAGGAGGAGCCGACGGCCGAGGAGGGCCAGCTCGCGCTGTTCGCGTCGCCCGACGACGTGGCCGTGGCGACGCCACTGCCGACTCTGCCTGCGCTGGCGTCCGTGCCCACTCCCCCGACGCACGATCCCAGAAGGCTCTCGTACACCGCGCTCTCGACCTTCTCCCAGTGCTCGTACAAGTACTACGCCCGCTACGTCGTCGGCATGCGTGAGCGGGCGGCCGAGCCAACGGACGGGCTTGGAGCGACGGGCGTCGGCTCGGCGGTTCACGCGGCGCTCGAGAGGCTCGACTTCGCGCATCCCGAGGCAGGCGATGTCGCTCCCTCCGAGGACATCACGGAGGTCGACGCTGACCGGATCCGCGGCTTCGTCGACGCGTATCGCACATCGGAGCTCGCCCGCCGCATCGCGCAGCTCGACGGAGCTCGCGCAGAGCGACCCTTCGCATTCGAGCACGACGGCGTCATCCTCCACGGCTTCATGGACGTCCTCCATCTCGGCGAGCGCGCGCTGGTCGTCGACTTCAAGACGAACGCGCTCGACGGGGCGAGTCCGCAGGAGGTGGCCGACACCGACTACCGGCTCCAGCGCCTGGTCTACGCCCTCGCGTGCTTCCGCGCCGGTGCTGCCGAGGTGGAGGTCGTCTACCAGTTCCTCGAGCGGCCGGACGATCTCGTGGTGAGCACGTTCTCGCAGAGTGATGCGGTGGCGCTCGAGGAGGAGCTGTCGGCGGAAATCGCGCGCATACGCGCCGGCGTCTTCGTGCCGACTCCGAGCGAATGGGCGTGCAGCGATTGTCCGGCGCTCGACGTCGTCTGCGCCGGCCCCAGGCTTCGCCGCGCAGTTGGCGCGTAGCTTCGTCAAGGAGGCCCGGCGGCGTGTGGGGCCGAAGCGCGAGCGCATCGGGCCGATCCTCGAACGGCTCGCTGTGGCGCATCCGGACGCAGGGATCGCGCTACGTTCGCACAACGAGCTCGAGCTGCTCGTCGCCGTGATGTTGTCCGCCCAGACGACCGACGTGAACGTCAACCGCGTGACGGAGACGCTGTTCGTCAAATACCGCCGCCCCGAGGACTACCTCGCGGTGCCGGAGGAAGAGCTCCAGCGCGACATCTACGCCACCGGGTTCTTCCGTCAGAAGACGAAGGCCGTGCGCGGGACCATGCGGATGCTCCTCGAGGAGTTCGACGGACGCGTGCCGCGGCGGATCGAGGATCTCGTCCGGCTACCCGGTGTAGCGCGGAAGACGGCGAACGTCGTCGCGGCCGAGCTCGGAGATCCACAGGGCGTGGTCGTCGACACGCACGTCCGCCGCCTGTCGCAGCGTCTCGGCTTCACGCGCCACGACGATCCGGTGAAGATCGAGCGCGACCTCACGCGGCTCGTCCCGCGCGACCGCTGGGGGCTCTTTCCCCACCTCATGATCTGGCACGGCAGGCGCGTGTGCCTCGCGCGGAGGCCTCGCTGTGAGGAGTGCGTCCTCACGGATCTTTGCCCGGCCAGCCGCGTCGCGGACGACGAGCTACCCGCTGAGTGCTAGCGTCGCAGACGGTGCCGCATCGACGCAGAGCCGTAGTCCGCATCGTGTTGGGCACGGCGTTCGCGACGGCGGGCCTCGTCGGGCTCGCTGCGGCAGCGGCCACTTCGGCCGGGCAGCTGCCGGCGCCGGGCATATGGGACTACAACTCAGCGCGTGGGAACACGTCGTTCTCGGGCTTCTTGGAGGTCTCTCCCGGCAACCATAAGTCCGGCTTCAGGGAGATGAACGGAGTGGTGTTCCCCGCGATGTGCAAGCAGAACGGCCGCGTCCGCGGTGGGAACCTCGTGGCCTTCGGTGTCAACGGGTACACGAAGATCGTCATCGTGGCGAAGCCTGACGGCAGCTTCTCCGCCTCGATGCGCTCCGGCTCCGGCTACGATGTGCACCGCGGTGCGACCTTCACGGTGAAGGGCGTCGTGCGCGGACGGTTTGTAAGCGGAAAGGTCACCGCGCACGACCCTCACCATCCGTACGGCGACTGCAAGGGCACCGGCACGTTCACGCGGGTGCGAGGCGTGCCGATCGTCGGCTAGCAGGTTCCTAGGAGCGCGGCGTCAGAGCGACGAGCAGTCCGCCGTCCTCGTCGTAGGCCGGGAACAGGTCGACGGTCACCGGCTTGCGCACGCCGGACGCTGAACGGAGCTCGAGCTCCTGGTCGAGCTTGCGCACGCCCCACTCGAGCGCTGTCTGGAGCGGGCTCGTGTCTCCCTCGTACCCGTCGAGGCCGAGAGCAGCTTCCGCTTCGAGTCCCATCAGCTCGCGTTCGGGATAGCCGGTGAGCTCGAACACGCCGCGTCCGACCGCGAGGATGCGGCCCGACTGGTCGCAGACGACGAAGCCGGTCGTCGGCGCGGGGTAGTAGTCGTCCATCAGCTCGAAGAGGAAGCCGAAGCCGCAGCGGCTGCACCCGACGGCGGTCGGGTCGACGAGGCTCGTACGGCCGTCGTGATCGATCGACCGCTCCTTGCAGTTCGGGCAGATGAAGTACGGCACGGGCGTCTCGCCCTAGCTTGCCCTACAGCCAGTTCTTGCGGCGGAAGTACAGGTACTGGAACACGGTGACGACGAGAACCCACGTGAGCGACCACACGTAGCCCCAGTACCACCCCCAGGTCTGCTCCGGGAAGTGGAAGTTCTGCCCGTAGAAGCCGACGATGAGCGTCGGCACGAGGACGATCGACGCGACGGCCGTCAATCGCTTCACGACCTCGTTCTGATCCTGCGCCACCTTCGCCTGGTAGTAGTCGCGCGTGCCTGACAGGAGGTCGTGCGCCAACTCGAGACCTTCGGTCGCGCGCAGGAGGAGATTGTGGACGCCTGCGAATTCGTGCTCGATCGCGCGAGGGCCGGTCTCGTCGAAGAGGGAAACCCTCCCATCGGCGACGCTGCGTATGGCGTCGCGCATCGGCCCGAGCGTCCGCCTGACGTGGAGGATCTGGTGGCGGAGCCGGCGCAGCCTCAGGCTCACGTCCGTCGGCTCCAGTTGCTCGACGCTGTCTTCCAACTCCCCGATCTCCTGATCGAGGTCGTCCACGGCATCGAGGTAGCGGTGTGCGATGTCGTTCGCGAGCCGGTAGAAGGCGAGCGCAGGCGACTCGTCGGGACGGTGCGCGCTCTGCAACGCCGCGGCGTCGAACGCGCCCCCGCCGGGGGTTCGCTTGCGGATCGTCACCAGGCGCTCCGCCGTCAGCAGGACGTCGATCTCCTGGTAGAAGATGTCGTTCGCCGGCCTGTCGACGACGGCGACGAGCAAGACGCCGAACACGTGGTCTCCGTGCTCGGCGAGCGTCGGCCGGCCGCCGGCTCCCTTCGCGCGAAGCTGCGCGAGATCGCTCTCGTGCAGGCCTTTGGGCAGATACCCCGCGAGCTGCTCCGGCGTCGGGTCGAGAAGATCGATCCACTCGCCCACAGAGGCCGAGCGTAGTGGGCGCGTCGGCTAGCTCTGGGTTACCGTGGAGACCGCGGCTGCCCGCTCGTGGGCGCGCTCGGTGAGGAAGCGCTCGGCGTCGAGCGCGGCCATACAGCCGGAGCCCGCCGCGGTGACGGCCTGGCGGTAGACGTGATCCTGCACGTCGCCCGCCGCGAACACTCCTGCGATGTTCGTCTCGGTGGAGCCGGGCTTGGTCACGAGATAGCCGGCCTCGTCATGGTCGAGCCAGTCGACGAAGAGCGCCGTCGTCGGGTCGTGCCCGATCGCGACGAACACGCCGTCGGCGGGGATCTCGCGCGGCTCGCCGGTCTCCGTGTTGCGCAGGGTGAGGCCGGTCACGTGACCCGCCTCACCGCCGGTCACGTCGTCGACGATGTAGGGGGTGAGGATCTCGATCTTGTCGTTCGCCCTGGCGCGGTCGACCATGATCGGCGACGCGCGGAACTCGTCTCGCCGGTGCACGAGCGTCACCTTCGACGCGAACTTCGTGAGGAACGTCGCCTCCTCCATCGCGGAGTCGCCGCCACCGACGACGACGACGTTCTTCTCGCGGAAGAACGCGGCGTCGCAGACGGCGCAGTAGGAGACGCCGCGACCCTGGAGAGCGACCTCGGTGTCGAGGCCGAGTTGCCTCGCGTTCGCCCCCGTCGCGACGATGACGGTCTCGGCGCGGTGCTCCTCGTCGCCGACGCGGACGCGGAACGGCCGCTCGGAGAAGTCGACCTCTGTGACGTCGTCGGTCAGGAACTCCGCCCCGAAGCGCTCCGCCTGGGCGCGGAAGTCCTGCATCATCGCCGGCCCGAGAATCCCTTCCGGATACCCGGGGTAGTTCTCGACGTCGCTCGTGATCATCAGCTGCCCGCCCCACTGCACACCCTCGATCACGAGCGGATTGAGGTTCGCCCGGGCGGCGTAGAGCGCAGCCGTGTACCCGGCGGGGCCGCCGCCGACGATGATCAGCTCTCGCGTGTCGGAAGTCATGTCTCGGCTCACTGTAGTCGCGTGTCTATCGCACGCACCACGGGAGTAAACGACATGCGTCGGCTGACCCTTCCCGTGCTCCCCGACTACGCGGCGTCGAGCGCTTCGAGCTGCGCGGGCGCGGGCGCGGGGAGGTCGAGCACCGGCCCGTCGTGCTCCGCCGCGCGCTCGAGCTTTCCGTCGAGGCGGTTGAGCCGCCGCTCCGCCTCGCCGTACTTCCCCTGCGCGTTGCCGAGGTGCTTGCCGACGAGCTCGAAGTCGTCGCGGAAGCGCCCGAAGTCCTGGCGCAGGTCGGCGAGGTACGCCATCACCTCGTGCGCGTTCTGCTCGAACTCCATCCCCTTCAGCCCGAGCGCTACCACCTGAAGGTACGCGGTGAGGGTCGTCGGCGACACGGGGAAGACGCGCCGGTCGTGCGCATGGTCGAGCAGCGCGCCTGTCTTGCCGGCGACGAGCTCGTAGTAGATGCCCTCGGAGGGGAGGTACATGAACGCGAACTCGTACGTGCCCTCGGCGGGCTTGATGTACTTCGACGCGATCGCGTCGATGTGGCCCTTGAGGTCGCGGGCGAACGCCTTCTCGTGCGTCACGCGGGTCGTGTCGTCTTCCGCCTCGACCATCCGCTCGTAGTTGTCGAAGGGGAACTTCGCGTCGATCGGGATGAGCCGCTCGACGGAGATGACGGCGTCGACGCGCTCACCGCTCTTGAACGTGTGCTGCATCGCGTACGCGGACGGTGGCAGGCGATCGCGCAGGAGGTTCTCGAGCAGGATCTCGCCGAAGCCGCCGCGCGCCTTCGGGGGCCGCAGCATGTGCTCGAGCCGCGTCAGCTCGCCCGCCTTCTGGAGCATCTGCTCGGTCGTGCTGTCGAGCTTCGTCAGCCGCTCCATGACCTGCGTCGCCGTCTGGCCCGCGCTCTGCTGGGTGGAGAGAAGGCGGCCGTCGATGCCGTCGAGCCGCCTGTCGACCCGCTCGTCGAGCTCGACGAGGCGCCGGTCGAGGCTCTGCTCGAAGCCGCCGAGCCGTTCGGCGAGCACCGTCTTCGTGGCTCGTGCGACGACGAGAATGAGCCCGGCGACGAGCGCCAGCCCTGCGAGCGTGAGGATGACGACGGCGGTCATGAGGGCCGACAAACGTACCGCCGGCACCGGACGGACCACGGCAAATACAGCACGGACCACAAAAAACACGGATCCGGTAGGCCCGAGGGCCCGCCGGATCCGATGGCAGGACTCTAGGGCGGCCGGCGTTGGATCGTCAAGACCCGGTCGGAGGAAAAGTTTGCTCAGAGCGAGGTTTTTGTCGCGACCGCCGCTCGCGCGCCTAGGCTCAGCTCACTGTGACCGATCTGGCCCTCGACAACGTGTTCGGAGACGGCGGCAGCCTCGCCACCGTGCTCGACGAGTACGAGGCGAGGGCGGAGCAGGCGCAGCTCGCGTCGGCCGTCGCCGAGTCGCTCGAGACGCACACGCATCTCCTCGCCGAGGCGGGGACGGGTACGGGGAAGAGCCTGGCCTACCTCGTGCCGGCGCTGGCGTCCGAGCGGCGGGTCGTCGTGGCGACGGCGACGAAGGCGCTCCAGGAGCAGCTGCTCACGAAGGACGTGCCCCTCGCCGCCCGCGTGCTCGGCCGCGACGTGCAAGGTCGTCGTGCTCAAGGGCCGCCAGAACTACGTCTGTCTCCGCGCGCTCGACGCCTTCGGCCTTCTCGGCGGCGCGCTGCTCGACCGGCAGGACGATGCCGACCAGTTCGACCGGCTGCGCCCGTGGCTCGACGCGACGGAGACGGGAGATCGCGCCGAGCTCGAGTTCGAGCCGTCGGAGTCGCTCTGGTCGGAGCTCGCCGTCGGAGCCGACCGCTGCCTCGGCAGGCGTTGCGCGTTCGTCGGCACGTGCTTCTCCGAAGCCGCCCGTCGCCGCGCGCGCGAGGCGGACCTCGTGATCACCAATCACGCGCTCTACTTCGCCGACCTCGGCCTTCGTGAGGAGTCGGACGCGTCGATCCTCCCCGAGCACGATGCCGTCGTGTTCGACGAGGCGCATCGACTCGAGGAGGCGGCCGCCAACTGGCTCGGCGGCGGTGTGAGCCGCCACGGCCTCGCCCGCCTGGAGCGTGACGTGGAGCGCGCGTGCCGCGATGCCGGCGTTCCCGTTCCCGCGCGGCAGGTCGATCGCGTGCGCCGCGCCGGCTCCGCGCTGATCCGCGCCGTCGCGCCGACGACGGGGCGCCGCCGCCTCCGGACGGCGCCGATCGCCGAGGGCCGTGCGCTCGCCGAGCGACTTCGCGAGCTCGCCCGTGCGCTCGCCGGCGTCAACGACGAGCTCGATCTTCTTGTCCGCCGCGCGCTCGGTGGCGCGGCCGACGCCGAGGCCTGCCTCGAGGCCGACGACCTCGATCGCGTCGTCTGGGCGGAGCCCGAGGCAGTCGTCTGGGCGCCGGTCGACGTCTCCCGGCGCCTCCGCGAGGCGCTCTGGGAAGGCGGACCGACGGCGATCCTCGTGTCGGCGACGATGACGACCGAGGGCGACTTCGGGTTCGTGCGCGACCGGCTCGGCCTCCGCGGCGCGACCGAGCTGGCCGTGGGATCGACGTTCGACTATGCGGAGCAGGCGGTGCTCTACCTTCCGAACGACCTTCCCGACCCACGCCGCGAGGACGCCGTCCCGGCCCTCGGCGAGGAGGTGGCGTCGCTCTGTGAGCTGTCTCGCGGGCGCGCGCTCGTCCTCACGAGCTCGTACCGGACGCTCGACGCGATCGCATCGCGCCTCCGCGGGCGCCTGGGGTTCGAGCTGCTCGTTCAGGGCGAAGCGCCACGCGAGCGGCTGCTCGAGCGGTTTCGCGAGGACGTCAGCTCGGTGCTCGTCGCGACGGGGACGTTCTGGCAGGGCGTCGACATCCCCGGCGAGGCGCTCTCGCTCCTCGTCATCGACAAGCTGCCGTTCCAGCCGCCCGACGATCCGCTCGTCGAGGCCCGCTGCGAGCGAATCACCGCCGACGGTGGTGACTGGTTCGCGGACTACGCGTTGCCTTCGGCGGTGCTCCAGCTCCGGCAGGGATTCGGCCGGCTGATCCGTTCCCGCGCCGATCGTGGCGTCGTTTGTCTCCTCGATCCGCGCGTCCGAACGCGCGCCTACGGCCGTGCGTTCCTCGAGTCTCTCCCCCCGTGCCGCGTCGTCCACGAGCGGGCGGACGTGCGCGAGTTCCTCGGGGCCGAGGCAGTTCTCGCCAGCTAACGTTCGGCACCGGATGGCAAAGAAGCCGCGCACTCCCGCTCCGCCTCGGAAGGTCCAAGCGCCGAAGGTGCGGCACAAGCAGGCGTCGTCGTCAGGTGGTTTCCAGCCGACGATGCCGAGCACGAACACGATGATCGGCACGGGTCTCGTCGCGATCGCGGCTCTCGTGATCGGCTGGCTGCTGCTGTTCCCGTCGACGTCGAGCGGCGGCAACGTGTCGGCCAAGGACGTCGAGAAGGCGCGCACGGCGATGACGGCAGCCGGCTGCACGTTCACGAGCCAGCCCGCAAACCCCGCGCAGGAGCACATGAGCTCCGCCGACCAGAAGGTCCGTTACGACACGTTCCCGCCGGCGAGCGGCATCCACCACCCGACGCCCGCGCTGCTCGGCAACTACCGCATCGCCGCCGACCCCCGCCAGGTCGTCCATGTCCTCGAGCACGGCGGCATCGCCATCTGGACCGGCCCGAACATCTCCGCCAAGGACCGCGGCGCGCTCGATGCCTTCTACGAGCAGGACTCGAACGGCCTCATCATCACGCCGCTCGAAGAGCCGTATCCCGGGCGTGTCGTACCCGAAGCACAAGCGCCTCGGCTCGAGGACGGCGCTGTCAGCGTGGACGACGAACACGAAGACGGGGACGAGCACCGTCTACCTCGCCATCTGCCCATCGTTCGACGAGAAGGCATTCGCAGCCTTCCGCGACGGCTTCCGGGGCCGCGGCCCCGAGCGCTACCCGATCAGCGAGATGCGCCCCGGCTCGTAGGTCTCGGGGCTCGTACTCAGGGCTCGTAGTACGCTCGTCGCCGCCGGGGTGGCGAAACTGGTCATACGCGCCCGACTTAAAATCGGGTGTCCCTCAGGGGACGTGAGGGTTCGACTCCCTCCCCCGGCATAGGTCCTCGCGTGAGGTCAGCGCAGGTCGTCGCAGGACGACGCGTCCTCGAAGCCCTGGCGGAGATCGTCGGCCGTCTCCTCGAGCGAGCCGATCAGCGCCTGACCGGCCGAGACGGCCGACTGGAGGCTCGTCCCGAGGTCGGAGAGCTCCGTGACGAGCGCCTGGAGGCTCGACGCGTCCGTAATGTCGCTGGCAGCCGCGCCGACGTCGTCGAGCGCCGCTTGCGCCTGGTCGAGGAAGTCGTCCATCTGCGCCTGCGCGGCATCCGCCTCGGGGACCTCCGGTGGGCCGAGATCCTTCAGCGAGTCGATCAACGTCTGCGTCGCGTCACCCGCGTTTCCCACGGCGGTCGAGAGCTCCTCCTTCGCTCCACCGGGGTCCTTGAGCGCGTCCGTCGCGTCCGTCGTGACCGACGCGATGTCCGTCTTCCACGTGTCCACAGCGGTGCACACGCTCGAGGCCCACTGCTCCTCCGGGGAGGCCTCGTTCCCACCGCCGCACGCGGCGACGGCCAGCGCGAGCACGAGAGCGATGAGCGCCGCGACCTTCACGGGTGAGAGGCTACCTATGCCGTACTGCCGCGGCGGCCGAGCAGGAGCGCGACGGCGGCGCCGGCGTACGCGAGCAGGGAAAGCACAGCTGTGAGTCGCAGGGGGTGGCGCATCGCGGTCTGTTCGACGTGAACGACCTACACTCCTCTGTCATGGCAACGGTCGAGAATCCGACGACGCTCGAGTGGGATTCGCCCCTGTGGCGGACGGCCCTCGCGCAGTTCGAGGGTGCCCTGGAGCACGCCGAGATCTCACAGACGGTGAGCGAGCGGCTGCGCTACCCGGAGCGCGCTGTTCTCGTCTCGGTGCCGATCCATCTCGACACGGGCGACACGCGTGTCTTCCCCGCGTATCGCGTGCAGCACTCGACGATCCTCGGCCCGACGAAGGGCGGCCTGCGCTACGACCCGCACGTCTCGCTCGGCGAGTGCGCGGCGCTCGCGATGTGGATGACGTGGAAGTGCGCGCTCCTCCGGCTCCCCTACGGCGGCGCCAAGGGCGGAGTCCGCTGCAACCCGCGTGAGCTGTCCCAGGGTGAGATCGAACGTCTCACGCGGCGCTACACCGCCGAGCTGGCACCGGTGATCGGGCCGAAGGAGGACATCCCTGCCCCCGACATGGCGACGAACGAGCAGACGATGGCGTGGATGATGGACACGTACTCGATGCAGATTGGCCACGCCGTGCCCGAGATCGTGACGGGAAAGCCGATCTCGATCGGGGGCTCGATCTTCCGGCACGAGGCGACCGGGGTGGGCGTCGTGATGGTCGTCGACCGCGCGTGCGACCGGCTCGGCTGGACGCTGTCGGACCTGCGCTGCGTCGTCCAGGGCTTCGGGAAGGTGGGCGGTGTGGCGGCCCTCGATCTGGCGGAGCGTGGCGCAACCGTCGTCGGCGTGGGGGACTACTCGGGTGGCGTGCACGACCCCGACGGGCTCGACGTCCCCGCGCTCGCTGCGTGGACGGCGGAGGGGCGGCCGCTCGCCGACGTCGAGGGGCTCGCGAAGGTGACGAACGAGCAGCTGCTCGAGCTCGACTGCGACGTCCTCGTCCTCGCCGCGCTCGAGGATCAGCTGACGGAGGAGAACGCGCCTCGCATCCAGGCGAGGATCGTGGCCGAGGGCGCGAACGGCCCGACGTCGCTCGAGGCGGATGCCTTGCTCGCGCTGCGCGGCATTCCCGTGCTGCCGGACATCCTCACGAACGCCGGCGGCGTGACCGTCTCGTACTTCGAGTGGGTGCAGGATCTCGGCCGCTTCTTCTGGGACCGCGACGAGATCCGGGGGCGCCTCGCCGAGAAGATGGGCGACGCATTCGACCGCGTGTGGGACATGTCGGAGGAGCGTTCGCTCACGCTGCGCGACGCGGCGCTCGTCTCGGGCATCCGCGAGGTGGCGGCCGCCCTCGAGGCGCGCGGGTTGTTCCCATGACGCTCGTCCGCGAGGCGATGGTGCCGGAGCCGGCCACGCTCTCCGCGACCTCCAGTGCCTCCGAAGCCGGCGAGCGCCTCGCCCACCCCGACGTCCGCGCCGTGCTCGTGTCGGACGACGACGGGCGGCTCGTGGGCGTCGTCACGCGGACGACACTCGTGCGGGAGGTGGTTGCTGCCGGACGCGACCCGCGGACAACGCTGCTCGGCGAGATCGCCGAGGAACCGCGGTTCACGATCGACGCCGACGCCGATGTCGACCACGCGTTCCGGCTGCTCGAGGAGCACGACTTCGAGCGCGTGCCGGTCGTCGAGGGCGGCAGGCTCGTCGGCGTGCTGTCCCGGAGCGTTCTCGGCCGGCGTCTGGCGGAGGACGAGCCGCCGGAGCTCCCTCCCGCTGCGTAGCGCGAGATTCGGCACAGAGTTGGCACCTCGACGGGCTTGCCTCGGTGGCGTTAGTGTGCTAATCAGTGTGTATGCGATTACACATAACACTCGACGACGAGGTCGTTCGGGACCTCGACCGGCGCGTAGGCCCGCGGCGCCGCAGCGCGTTCATCACGCACGCGGTGCGCCTCGCGCTCGAAGACGAGGCCAGGTGGGAGCTCGTTGAGTCGTCATTCGGCTCGATCGAGGCGACCGGCCACGAGTGGGATCCAGACCCCGCGTCCTGGGTGCATGCCGGCCGGCGTTCAGACCCGGTGCGCGTCGGCTGAGTGGCCGCAGTCCTGCTCGACACGACCGTCGTCATCGACGTGTTGCGTGGACGTTCTGGCGCGATCGCACGGCTCCGCGCGCTCCGCGAGGCAGGTGACGTGCCGTACGTCTGCGCGGTGACGGCCGAGGAGACGGTGCGGGGCCTCCGACCCAGCGAGGATGGGGCCGCTCGTGCGCTGTTCAGCGGACTCCGACCAGCCCCTCTCTCGACGCATGAGGGATGGCAGGCGGGGGAGTGGAGGCGGCGATTTGCCGCCGGTGGCGTGACGCTGTCCCAGGCGGACTGCCTTGTCGCGGCCGCGGCGCTGGCCGTCCGAGCTCGTCTGGCTACAGGGAATCCGCGCGACTTCCCGATGGAAGAAGTCCCGGTCGACCACTGGCCGGCCGGCGAGTAACGTGGATCAGGGTCCGGCGGCGACTCGGGCCAGCAACGCGTCGAACCCACCGCGCCGGTCGTGGAGGCTCTCGAGCCACCACGTCGTCCCCGCGTCGCGGTAGCTCGCATGGAGGGCGGTGTCGCCTGCCTCCGAGTAGCCCATGACGCCGATGTCGTCCGCGCCGTCGAGGCGGACGTCGTCCGGAGTCATGCGCATCTCCTCGGGCGTCGTCGAGTCGGGAAGCCAGCCGTCATGCTCGATCGCCAGGCGGCGGGCTCGGGCGCTGTTGCCGCCGATCCAGACGGGGATCTCGCGTGGGCCGAGCGGCCCGGCCCAGAGCTCTTGCATCGTCGCGAGACCCTCCTCGAGCAGTCGCCAGCGCTGCTCGCGGTCGAAGCTCTCGCCGAAGTCCTCGAACTCGCGACGGTTGCCGCCGATCCCGGCGCCGAACACGGCGCGGCCGCCCGAGAGCTCGTCGAGTGTTGCCACCTGGAGCGCGAGCACCTGCGGACGTCGACGCGGGACTGGCGTGACGCACGTGCCGAGCAGCAGCCGGTCGGTGCGCGTCGCGACCGCAGCGAGTGTCACCCAGGGATCGGCAGGTCGGCCGTCCCACACCCACGCGAGGTGGTCCCAGAGGAGGAGCGCCTCCCAGCCGGCGCCCTCGGCCGTCTCCGCGAGGCGCACGACGTTCGCGGGCGTCTTGTACGAGCCGATGTTCGACGCGACGATCCCGTAGCGCATCAGCAGCAGGTGTAGGCGCCGGGAGGAGCCGCGCCCTCTTCGCGCTCCGGGAGGGCGGCGGCTTCGAGCGCGGCGCCGTGGAGGATGTCCCGCTCCGAGACCTCGATCTCCGAGAGGCGGTAGTGGGTGAGGATCTGCGAGAGGATGACGGCGCCTGCGACGATGACCGGCGCACGGTCGGGCTCGAGACCCGGGCACGCGACGGCGCTCGTCGAGCGAGAGCGCGGCGAGCCGCTCGAGCTGGCTCGACACGGCGTCCGCCGAGAGTCGGTGCCCGTGGATCCGCTCCGGGTCGTACGTGCGCGAGCCCGAGGTCGAGCGCGGCGAGCGACGTGACCGTGCCGGCGACGCCGATCGCGTGGCGCGCTTCGAGCTCCGGCAGCAGGGAGCCAACGAAGGCCGGCGCACGCTTCGAGATCGTCCCCGTAGCGCTCGGTGAGCCGGACGCAGCCGATGTCGAGGCTCGCCGTCGACGCGATGCCGTCAGCGCCGCCGAGAATGAGCTCGGTCGAGCCGCCGCCGATGTCGACGATCAGGGTCTCGTCGAGGAGCGCACGTCCCGCCGTCACGCCTCGGAACGTCAGCGCAGCCTCGTCCTCGCCGCTCAGCAGCCGCGTCGTGAAGCCGTAGCTCCACTCGACCTCGCCGAGGAAGGCCTCGCCGTTGTCCGCGTCCCGCAACGCACTCGTCGCGAACGCGAGCGTGCGCTCGGCGCCGAGCGTCTTCGAGCTCGCGCCGGTAGTCGGTGAGGCAGTTGCGGACGCGCGCGATGGGCAGCGGCAGCAGCTTCCTGCGCGTGTCGACGCCCTCGCCGAGGCCGGTGATCGCGAGCCGGCGGACGACCTCGTCGACGCCGTCGCTCTCGACGTCCGCGACGAGCAGCCGCGTCGAGTTCGTGCCGAGGTCGACCGCTGCGACGCGCGTCACGCCCGCGGAGCGAACGCGAGCGCGTCGTCGACGAGCCGTCTCGCGTCGGACAGGGCGCGCATGAGCACGCGTGCCCGTGCGACCGAGATCCCGAGCCGCTCGGTGTCGCGCTGGAGCTCCGTCGCCTTCAGCTCGAGTCGGGCGAGGCGTCGCTCGAGCACCGTCGTGCGCGCGGTGAGGTCGTTCGACGCAGCGGTCATCCGCTTGACCGCGGGCCGGGCTCGTGTCCACGCTGTGCGGCCGCGAGCCGCGGCCCAGATCAGGCCGGCGACGAGTCCGATGAGGAAGACGCCGAGCGCGATCCAGACGTACAGGGGCACGGCGTGACTCTAGCTGACGCGCTATACTGGCCGCGCGTCGCGGGGTGGAGCAGTCAGGTAGCTCGCCGGGCTCATAACCCGGAGGTCGCAGGTTCAAATCCTGCCCCCGCTACCTCGAAAGGCCCCGGAAACGGGGCCTTCTGTTTTCTCGGGTCACACGGGCAGTCGTCGATTTGTGAGACGGTCAGCGGCTTGAAGACCCCGCCTCGAATAGTCATCCGAGTCTCGTAGTAATCGGGCCACGGGTCTAGAGTGGAGCGTTGGCAGGAGCGACAGCAGACCGAGAGGATCCGCCGTGACGCATGCGAGCGAGCGAGAGCCGGACAGAACGGCTACTACCGACCCCGCCGATGCGGCCGACGCTGCGTCGGGTCGAACGACGGGCCGCCTTCGTGCGAGGCGTCGAAGCATCGTCATTGGCGTTGCGCTGGCCGCGCTCGTTCTGGGTGCTGCCTACCTCGTAAGCAAGCCCGGCTCAGACAAGCCTGCCGCTAACGGCCCCGACGCAGGCGCC
>CAVRVP010000007.1:0-724955 GCA_963724675.1 uncultured Actinomycetes bacterium
GAGGATGACGTCGCGGATCGTCTCGCGACCGGTGAGGAGCATCACGAGCCTGTCGATCCCGAGTCCCAGGCCACCCGTCGGCGGCATGCCGTACGCGAGCGCCTCGACGTAGTCGGGGTCTCCGCGGACGCCCTCGACGTGCTCTGACTGCTCGTCGAAGCGGCGCTGCTGCTCGTCGGGGTCCGCAATCTCCGAGTAGGCGTTGCCGAGCTCCATGCCTGCGGCGAAGTACTCGAACCGCTCGGTGATCGAAGGATCGTCGTCCGTCGTGCGAGCGAACGGCGACAGCTCGACGGGGTAGTCGTGGACGATCGTCGGCTCGACGAGCGAGGGTTCGACGAAGTGCCCGAAGGCGTGGTCGACGAGCTGTGTCCAGTCCTTGTCCGCAGCGGTGTCGACGCCGCGCTCCTCGAGCCAGGCGCGGAGCTCGTCCGCATCCCGTGTCCACAGCTCGAGCAGCTCGAGCGACTCGACGAACCCGAGCCGCGCCCACGGCGCCTTCAGGTCGATCTCGTGGCCGCGGAACGTAACCCTGGTACCGCCAGTCACCTCGACCGCGACCTGCTCGATCAGGGTCTCGATCCGCGCCATCGTGTCGGTGTAGTTCGCGTATGCCTCGTACCACTCGAGCATCGTGAACTCGGGCTGGTGCTTGAACGAGACGCCCTCGTTGCGAAAGTCCTTGCCGATCTCGTAGACGCGCTCGAAGCCTCCGACGATGAGCCGCTTGAGGTAGAGCTCGGTCGCGATGCGGAGGTAGAGGTCGGCGTCGAGCTCGTTGTGATGCGTGACGAACGGCCGGGCGAACGCGCCGCCGTAGCGCGGCTGGAGCACCGGCGTCTCCACCTCGATGAAGCCCTCCGCGTCGAGGTAGCGGCGGATCGCGGTGACGATTCGCGCGCGTGTGACGAAGTCGGCTCGCGTCTCCTCGCTCATCAGGAGATCGAGGTGGCGCTGGCGGTACCGCAGCTCGGTGTCGCGAAGGCCGTGGAACGTGTCGGGCAAGGACCGGCGGATCGGAGCGAGCGCGATGAGCTCGTCGACAGCGAGCGACGGCTCGCCGCGCCGGGTCTTCATGGGGGCGCCTGTCGCGCCGACGATGTCCCCGAGAGCGACGTCGACCTCCCCCGCACGCTCGGCCGAGCAATAGAGCTGGATCCGTCCGGTTCGGTCCCACAGA
The DNA here is from genome assembly GCA_963724675.1 of uncultured Actinomycetes bacterium. Lineage (GTDB taxonomy): Bacteria > Actinomycetota > Thermoleophilia > Gaiellales > Gaiellaceae > PALSA-612. The sequence goes on from CAVRVP010000007.1 coordinate 1,181, forward strand.
TCGAGGAACACGACCTTGCCCATGTCGCGACGCGCGAGGACACGCCCCGCCACGCGCACCGTCGATGCGGCCTCGGCGCCAGCCTCGAGGGCGTCAGCGGTCGCGCGCACGACCGCAATCTCGTCCCGGTCCGGAAAACGCTTGGGGAGCCCGCTCATGGAGGAGAGCCTACGCGGCCGTCGTTAGGGTTCGTGCGCCTCGTGATCGACCTCCACTCGCACATCCTCCCAGACCTCGACGACGGTGCCCGCTCGCTCGAGGACAGCCTCGACATGGCCCGGGCGTGCGTCGCCGACGGCATCGCAGCCGTCGCGGCGACGCCGCACGTGCGCGACGACTATCCGACGACCGTCGCGCAGATGGAGGCGTCCGTCGGAGCCCTGCGCTACGAGCTCGCGCGGGCGGGCATCCAGCTCGAGGTGCTCACAGGCGGGGAGATCTGCCTCGAGTTCCTCGACCGCCTGTCGCTCGACGACATTCGCCGCTTCGGCCTCGGAGGCAATCCGGCGTACGTTCTGCTCGAGTTCCCGTACCACGGCTGGCCGTTGAGGTTGCCGAACGACATCAGCCGACTCGTCGCCGAGGGCATCACGCCCGTGATCGCCCATCCGGAGCGAAGCGCCGAGCTCGAGGACTTCCCCGATCGAATCGAACCGCTCGTGCGGCGCGGCGCGCTCGTCCAGATCACCGCCGCCTCGCTCGACGGACGGCTCGGCAAGCGCATCAGGAAGACGACGCTCGAGCTGCTCGACCTCGAGCTCGTCCATCTCGTCGCGAGCGACGCCCACCATCCGCTCGTGCGAGAAGGAGGTCTTGCAGCGGCAGTGGAAGCCGTCGAGGATCCGGCTCTCGCGCGCTGGCTCGTCAACGACGTCCCGTCGGCCATCGTCCGCAACACACCGCTTCCCGAGAGGCCGTTCGGAGGCGCAGGCCGGAAGCGGCCGGCCGGCGCTAGGCGGCTTTGATGGCGATGATCTTGAACTTCAAGGCACCGCGGGGGGCAGCCACTTCGACGGTCTCGCCCTTCTTGCGGCCGATGATGGCCGCCCCGACCGGCGACTCATTCGACAGCTTGTTCTCCGCGGGATTGGCCTCGGCCGATCCGACGATCGTGTACTCGGTCGTCTTGTTGGCCGAGATGTCCTTCAGCCGCACGAGCGAGCCGATCGAGACGACGTCCTTCGCGATGTCGCGCTTCTCGAGCACGCGTGCCGAGCGCAGGCGGTCCTCGAGCGTGGCGATCCGATGCTCGACCATCGCCTGCTCGTTCTTCGCGTCGTCGTACTCTGCGTTCTCCGTGATGTCGCCGAACTCGCGTGCGTGCCGGATGCGGTCAGCGACCTCGCGGCGCTTCTCGGTCGAGAGGAACTCGATCTCCTTCTTGAGCTTCTCGTACCCTTGCTTGGTGAGAATGACTTCCTTCACGACAGTCTCCTAGTGGAAATGCCTCTCCAAAATGAAAAAAAGGCGCGGCTCAAACGCGCCGCGGGCGCGCATTGTAGCCGAGCGAGTGGCCGCTGCGCAATCCCGGCACCGACGTAAGATTCCCGCTCTATGCAGGTAAATCTTCGCGAAGAGTGGCAGATTGGCCCCGTCGCCGTGCCGACACGCGTGGTGCTGGCGCCGATGGCCGGCGTGAGCGTCCAGGCATTCAGGCGCCAAGGACGGCGGTACGGGGCGGGGCTGGTGTGCTCGGAGATGGTGAGCTGCGCGGGCATCCACTACGGCAACGAGCGGACGCTCGGCTACCTCCGCATCGCGCCTGACGAGCACCCGCTCGCCGTGCAGATCTTCGGCTCGGACCCCGCCGTGATGGCCGAGGCCGCAATCACCGTCGCGGAGGCCGGCGCGGACGTCGTCGACATCAACTTCGGCTGCCCCGTGCGCAAGGTGACGAAGACCGGCGCAGGCGCGACGCTGCTCGAGCAGCCCGACACCGCCTGCCGGATCGTCGACGCCGTCGCTCGTGCTGTCGACGTTCCCGTGACCGTGAAGATGCGGCGCGGCCTGGAGGACGGCTCCCGCACGTGCCTCGAGCTCGGGCCGCTGCTCGTCGAAGCGGGCGCGCAGAGCCTCACGCTCCACCCGCGATCGGCGCGGCAGATGTACACGGGCACGGCCGATCACAGCCTGACCGCCGAGCTCGTCGATCTCGTCGACGTCCCGGTGGTCGCATCGGGCGACATCACGTCACACGCGACCGCGACGAGCACGCTCGCCACGACAGGGGCGGCCGCGGTCATGGTCGGACGCGCGGCCCAGGGAAACCCGTGGCGCGTGCGGGCGATCCTCGACGGCGCGGCCGTCGAGCCGGGGCGTGCCGAGGTCGCCGCCGAGCTCATCCTCTTCGTCCACGAGACAGCACGGGAGCTCGGTGAGCGCAGGGCGACCAGCTTCCTCAAGAAGTTCTACGGGTGGTACCTACGAGGTGCCGACTTTCCGAAGCAGTTTGTCCAAGAGCTCGTTCGACTCGACTCCACCGACGCCGTCGTCGAGCGTCTCCTCGCCGCCGAGCCGAGCGCAGCCGACCTCGTCGCCGTCATCGCGGACGGAGCACCCGCCGACGACGGCACGCTCGTCCCCCTCCCCATCTCCGCCTACGGCGGCGGCTAAGCCGCCTAGTCGGCGGCGTTGAGCTCCCAGACGAGGCGAAGGCCCTCGAGCGTGAGGTACTCGTCGATCGTCCCGATCGTGCTGGAGTGCGGCGCGATCAGGCCGGCAAGACCACCGGTCGCGACGACGGGCGCCTCGACCTCGAGCTCGCCGCGAATTGCCGCGACGATCCCGTCGACCTGGCCGGCGAAGCCGTAGACGAGGCCCGACTGGAGCGCGGACTGGGTCGTCTTCCCGATCACGGACTGCGGCGCGGCATAGTCCACTTTCACGAGCCGCGCGGCACGCTCGAACAGGGCATCCATCGAGATCTCGATGCCGGGCGCAAGGACGCCGCCGACGTACTCGCCCGCGGGTGACACGACGTCGAAGTTCGTCGACGTGCCGAAGTCGACGACGATGCACGGCGCGCCGTGTCGTTCCTTAGCAGCGACGGCATTGGCGATGCGGTCGGGGCCTACCTCGCGCGGATCGTCGTAACGGATGGAGATGCCCGTCCGGACGCCGGGCCCCATGACGAGCAGCGGCGCCCTGGCCCACCGCTCGGCGAAGACCTCGTACTCCCGGATGAGGGGCGGAACCGTCGACGACACGCACACGCCGTCCACCCGCTCGAAGTCGATGAACCGTCCGACGAGAGCGCCGATCTCGTCGCCCGTCCGATGCGCTTCCGTGGCCACGCGCCAGTGCTCACCGAGCCGGCCGTCCTCGAACAGCCCGAAGACGGTCTGGGTGTTGCCGACATCGACTGCGAGAAGCACCTTCGAGCGGTCGGTTAGTCCTCGTCGCGAGGCAAAGCCTCGCCGATCTTCTCGGCGAGCGCCTCCGCGGTGATCGTGGGCTCCTCGCCCTCGCCGCGAAGCTCCTCGACCGTCACGTCGCTCGAGGTGTAGACCTCGGCGCGCGGGATCATGCGCGTCGGGCGGTTCTTGTCCCACACCCAGACGTCTTCCATCTTCACCTGGAAGAAGGGGTACGACGGCTGCGGTGTGTAGCTGAGGTCGAGCTTGTTGCAGAGGTACGTCGCGTCCTGCGTGAGCACGCAGTAGCGGAACAGCCCGAAGACGGCCGTGTATTCCTTCTTGAGGGTGAGCTCGAGCTGAGCCTCGTACTCGTCGAGCTCGTCAAGGTGGCTCATAGGCGCGTCAGTGTAGCGCTGCGAGCAGGTCTGAGACCTTCCCGAGACCCGGAACGACGATCTCCTCATCGAGCTCCGCGAGAGGCTCTAGCGCAAACGCCCGCTCGTGGAGATGCGGGTGCGGCACGGTCAGCCCTGGCTCGTCGACGACCTCGTCTCCGTAGAGGAGTAGGTCGAGGTCGATCGTCCGCGGCCCGTACCGCGGGCCACTGCCCCGCTCCCTCCCCAGCTCGAGCTCCACCTCGAGCAGGCGGGCGAGCAGCGCCTCCGGCCCGAGGTCGGTATCCACCTCGGCCACGGCGTTGAGGAATGCCGGCTGGTCTGCGAAGCCCCACGGCTCCGTCTCGCGGATCGTCGAGAGCCGCGTTGCCCCGATCAGCGCTGCGGCCCGACGAATCGCGGCGTCGCGATCGCCGAGATTCGCGCCGAGGCCGACGTACGCCCGCGTCATGGTCGTTCGACCGTGACGGCCGAGAACTCGACGGGAAGCTCGAGCTCGACCTGCGGCTTCCGCACGCGAACGCGAACGGCGGAGATCGGAAACAGCGTCATCAACTCGTCCGCTACCGCAGCCGCGAGCGTCTCGAGCAGGTGGAAGGGGCCGCGATCCGATACCTCGCGGATGCACGCGGCAACGTCGCGGTAGTCCACGGTCTCCGCGAGATCGTCGGACGTCGGCTCAGCGGCGAGCCGCAACGTCACGTCGAAGAGGAAGGGTTGGCCGGTGCGCCGCTCCTCGTCGAGCGCGCCGTGGTAGCCGAACACCTCGAGGCCGTGGAGCTCGATGTTCATGCGGCCAGCGCCTCGACGGTCTCGCGGACGTCGTGCACGCGGACGATCGTCGCACCCGACGCAATCGCCTGGACCGCGGCGTCGACGCTGGCGGAGACAGACCCGACGGTCGCGTCTGGATCGCCGAGCAGCCGTCCGAGATAGCGCTTGCGCGACACCCCGACGAGCACCGGCCGCCCAAGGCCCGCGATCACGTCGCAGACGCCGCAGCAGCTCGACGTTGTGCGCCACGGTCTTGCCGAAGCCGATGCCCGGGTCGAGGCAGATTCGCTCCTCCGGGATACCCACGCGAACCGCGTGCGCGAGTCGCTCCTCGAGGAACGCCGCGACCGCTGAGACGACGTCGTCGTACCGCGGGTCGGCCTGCATCGTCCGCGGCTCGCCGAGCATGTGCATGAGAGAGACGTACACATCCGCGCCGGCAACGACCTCCGCCATGGCGTCGTCCCCGCGTAGCGCCGTGACGTCGTTCACCATCTCCGCGCCAAGCGCGATCGCCCGCCGTGCGACCTCGGCCTTCGACGTGTCGATCGACACCGGCACCCCACCGCCAAGGTCTTCGAGGACGGGCACGACGCGCCTGAGCTCCTCCTCGAGCGAGACCTCATCCGCTCCGGGTCGGGTCGACTCCCCGCCGATGTCGACGATCGTCGCCCCGTCCTCGATCATCGACCTCGCCGCAGCGACGGCCACGTCGGGATCGAGATGGACCCCGCCGTCCGAGAACGAATCGGGCGTGACATTGACGATGCCCATCACCGACGGGCGGGCGAAACGCTCCTCCGCCGAGATCAACCCGCGCTAGGTCTGCGACGGCTCGGGCGGCGGTGGCTGCATCGTCGCGCCCGGAAGCGGGAACGGCTTCGGCTTCGTCGCCGGGCGCTTCTTCGGCTCCTCCGCGGGGATCTCCGGCGCGGCGACGGCCTCGTCCGCGAAGACCTCTGCCTCGTCCTCGCCGGCGAGCAGCCGCTCGAACTGATCCTTGTCGATCGTCTCGCGCTCGATGAGGATCGCCGAGAGCTTGTGCAGCTCCTCCATGTGCTCGCGCAAGACCGTCAGCGCGGTCTCGTGGGACTCCTCGATCACGCGGCGGATCTCGTCGTCGATCTCGCGCGCCATCTCCTCCGAGTAGTCCGGCTCGGCGCCCATCTCACGGCCGAGGAACGGCATGTCGTGGTTGCGGCCGAGCACCCGGGGCCCGAGCTTCTCCGACATGCCGAAGCGCATGATCATCTGCTTCGCCGTCGACGTGATCTTCTCGATGTCGTTGGCGGCGCCGGTCGTCACCTCTTCGAAGACGAGCTCCTCGGCTGCGCGACCGCCGAGCGTCATCGCCATCTGCGACATGAGCGACGCCTTCGTCGTGAGGTAGCGGTCCTCGCGCGGCAGCGAGATCGTGTAGCCGAGCGCCTGGCCGCGGCTGATGATCGAGATCTTGTGGATGTCGTCGGTCTCGTCGAGGTAGTGGCCGACGAGGGCATGGCCCATCTCGTGGTACGCCGTGATCTTCCGCTCGTTCTCGGACAGGAGTCGCGTCTTCTTCTCCGGTCCGGCGATCACGCGCATGATTCCCTCCTCGAGCTCCTCCTGCTCGACGACCTTCTTGCCCTTCCGAGCCGCGAGCAGCGCGGCCTCGTTGACGAGGTTCGCGAGATCGGCGCCGGTGAATCCGGGCGTTCCCGCCGCGAGCGTGTCGAGATCGATCTCGGAGGCGAGCGGCTTGCCCTTCGTGTGCACCTCGAGGATCTTGCGGCGGCCGATGCGGTCGGGACGGTCGACGACGATCTGCCGGTCGAAGCGCCCAGGGCGGAGCAGAGCCGGGTCGAGGATGTCGGGGCGGTTGGTCGCGGCCACGAGGATGATGTTGTCCTTCAGCTCGAACCCGTCCATCTCGACGAGGAGCTGGTTCAGCGTCTGCTCGCGCTCGTCGTGCCCGCCGCCGAGCCCGGCGCCGCGGTGTCGCCCGACCGCGTCGATCTCGTCCATGAAGACGATGCACGGGGAGGCCTGCTTCGCCTGCTCGAAGAGGTCGCGGACACGGCTGGCGCCGACACCGACGAACATCTCGACGAAGTCCGAGCCCGAGATGGAGAAGAACGGCACACCGGCCTCGCCCGCGACGGCGCGCGCGAGCAGCGTCTTACCCGTGCCGGGCGGCCCGTAGAGGAGGACGCCCTTCGGGATGCGAGCCCCGAGCGCCTGGAACTTCTTCGGATTCTCGAGGAACTCCTTGATCTCCTGGAGCTCCTCCACCGCCTCGTCACACCCCGCGACATCCTTGAACGTGACCTTGGGAGAATCGGGAGACATGCGCTTGGCGCGGCTCTTCCCGAAGCTCATCACCTTCGAGCCGCCGCCCTGCATCTGATTCATGATGAACAGCCAGAAGAGGATGAGCAGCGCGAACGGCAGGAGCGTGCCGAGGATCGACCACCACGCGGACGAGCCCGTGCCCTTCGAGTCGAAGGTGACGTTCTTCCTCTGGAGGAGGTTCTGGAACTCGATCTGCGACTGGGGCGTCGGGTAGTTGACCTTGACCTTCGAGCCCTTCTCGTCGGCGAGCGTCGCGGTGATCTGCTGCTTCGTCGGGGCGAACACGACGTTGTCGATCGACTTCGGATCGGTCTTCACCTGCGTGATGAGATCCGAATAGGTGACCTTTTTGGCGCCTTTCTGCTGCGGGATGAGCGTCTTGCTCGCGAGGAACACGAGCAGGACGATCACAATCAGCGGAAAGAGCGCGCTTCGGAAGAAACGAGTCATCCAGATTCTCCTGCGATCAGCGTAGCAGCCACGGTTTTACCCGCCTTCGGCCTACTGGGCTGAGGGGGCTAGACCCCTTCGGGGATGAGGTCTTCGCTCAGTACGCCGACGTAGGGCAGGTTCCTGTAGCGCTCGGCGAAGTCGAGGCCGTATCCGATCACGAACTTGTTCGGGATCTCGAAGCCGATCCAGCGCACGGGCACCTCGATCTCGCGCCGCGCCGGCTTGGTCATCAAGGCGCATACCTCGAGGGATGCAGGCTCCCGCGACTCGAGGTTGCGCATGAGGTACGACAGCGTGAGACCGGAGTCGACGATGTCCTCGACGACGAGCACGTGGCGCCCCTCGATGTTGATGTCGAGGTCCTTGAGGATGCGCACGACGCCCGACGAGTCGGTCGATGCGCCGTAGCTCGTGATCGCCATGAAGTCGACCTCGCACGGGACGGCTATGTGCCGCATGAGGTCGGCCATGAAGAAGACGGCCCCTTTCAGGACGCCCACGAGCAGGAGGTCACGCCCGGCGTAGTGCTCCGAGATCTCCTCGCCGAGCTCGGCGACGCGCGCGCTCAGAGCATCGGCATCGATGAGAACATCGCCGACACCCCGCTCGAGTTCGGACACGATCTCTATCGCCGTCTCGCCTTCACATCGGGATTGTCCACGATCCCGGGGATCGAGACAACCTCGTCCCCTCGGACGACGATCGGCCAGGAGCTGCGCGCGCGGCGCGGCACCTTGGCATCGGTGAACACGTCCTGCACCTTGCGGCCACCGCCCACGAGGCGATCACCGGGCTGCCACGTCCGCACCTCGAGCCCGGGCGCGGACGTCTCGATCGTCCACGACCCAAAGCACACCGGGCCACGTTCGAGCGAAAGCCGGTCGTACTCACGGACGGCGCGGACGCCGGCGCCGAGATCGGCCTCCTTCGTCCCCGCCGTCGAGGCGAGCAGATCGAGCAGCGTGTCCTCGATCGTCCGCGGCAGGCGAGGTCGCTCGTCTCTCTCGGCCAGCGCGAGGAGGTTCGCCCGCGCGCGCCCGTCGAGGCGCTCGAGGAGCGGGAGGATCTCGGTGCGAATGAGGCCGCGCTTGGTGTCTGCGTTCGTCGAGTCGACCCGGTACGAGATCCCGACCGCGTCGCAATACGCCTCCGTCTCCTCGCGCCAGACGCGGAGGAGAGGCCGCACGACGCCGTCCTCGCGCCGGGCCTTGATGCCGCCTGGACGGCCGCTCGAGACGATGCGGTAGAGGAGCGTCTCCACCTGGTCGGAGGCCGTGTGGGCCGTCGCCCTCAGTCGATCCGAGGCGTAGCCGTAGCGCAGCGCGCGCAGCTCGGCCTCGGTGGAGGCGGGAGGCGCGTGCACGATCTCGGCGCCGAGCACGTCACGGCAGAAGCGCGCGTCTTCATCGGACTCGCTGCCGCGCAGCCCGTGGTCGACGTGCAGCGCGGACACGCGGTAGCCGAGCTCTCCGAGCACGTGCCAGAGACAGGTCGAGTCGGCGCCGCCCGAGACGAGGCACGTGACCTCACCTCCCGGCTCGATCAGGTGCGTGTCGGCGGATGAAGCGCTCGACGCGATGGCGGAGATCCACCGACGCATTGTGCCTTGCTACCGTCGGCTCGATGCTCGACGAAACGACGGAGTTCGGTCAGCGCGCCGCGCGGACGGCTGCGCGAGGAGCTGATCGCGTGGCTGACGACGGTGTCGCCGTACGGGGTCGCCGACGCCCGTGCCCGTGTGGTTCCTCTGGGACGGCGCCGAGAGCATCCTCCTCTACAGCAAGCCCGACACGCCGAAGCTCCGGAACATCGCGGAGAACCCGCGCGTGACGCTCAACCTCGACGGAAACGGCCAGGGTGGCGACATCGTCGTGTGCGTGGGACGCGCGGCCGTCTCCGACGATCCGCGGGCCGACGAGATTCCGGCGTACGTCGAGAAATACGCGCCGCTGATCGATCGAAACCGCTGGACGCCGGCGTCGTTCGCGACCGACTACTCCGTGCCGGTGCGGATCGCGATCACTCGCGTCCGCGGCCACTGAACGACGAAGCCCCGCCGGAGCGGGGCTTCGGAGACCGGTCGTTCGAGTGTTGCTACTTCGTGTACACCGAGTACTCGACCGAGTACCCCGGCTGGATCGCAGTGGAATCGCTCCCGACCCCCGTCTGCACCGTGTGCAACCCGGCCGGCAGAGTGGCGATCCCATCCTGCCACGAGAACCCGGCGTAGGCCCCCGACGGGATGAACCCGAGGAAGGGGCCAGGGCTGATGGGATTCCCGTCGACATACGGGATGACGAACACGCGATTGTTTGCCCCACCGCTCACTCCGACCTGGACATGCGTGTTGACCACGAGCATGCACGTCTGGTGGAGTGGAGCCGGGCAGTGGATGCTCGTCGGCGAGTCGATGTTCACGATGTTTGTCGGATACGAGCCGCCGGGCATCGACGTGGAGTTCTGACCCGTGTTGACCCACGTCTTGTAGAGCTTCGCGCCCGCGGGAACAAGGGCTGCTGCCGCGGTGACTTTGCCGGACCCCGTAGCGCTAGTCGCCGGACTGCCAGCCGCGAACACCTGCATGCCGCCCCACGCGGCGACAGCGCCGGCAACGATCACGACACCAAGCCCAAGCTTGGACCTTCTGCCCATCCCTGCCTCCTTGACGTGTTGGATTCTTAGCGCCGAGTCTTAGGGACGCTTGGCGCATTGTCAACTTCGCATCAGACGGCCAGAACCCTCGCCCGGCGTCAGAAGATGAGGCTGCGGTACGCGATCGTTCGTCGCATCCCGATCGCGTCGTAGACGCGGATCGCAGCGGCGTTGTCCGCGCGCACGAACAGGCACACGCGCGGCGCGCGTCCGAGCAGCACGCGACAGAGATCCCGCATGCCCCGCTGCGCGTATCCCCGGCCGCGCGCCTCCGGGTCGACCCACACCTGCTGGAGCTGAATCGCCTCGGGCGTCCAGGCCGATGCTTCGGCCTTGAACAGGATCGTGCCGTTCTCGGCCCAGATCCACGAGCGCCCGTCGTCGATCTGCGCGCGCGTCCGGCGGAGGAAGCCGTCGGGGTCGCGCGCGAGCGGATCGACGCCAACCTCCCCTTCGTGCGCCCGTCCGCATGCGGGCAGGAGCAACGGAAGATCGGCCGGCACGGCGGGCCGTAGGCCGGTCTTTCCGGGCTCGGGCGCCTCGTCGAGCACGTACACGGGTTGTCCCGGGCGATCGACGCGCGGCGCGGGCATCGACGCGGCGGCCGCCTCCCAGAGCTCGCCCACGGCACGTTCCTCGCCGATCATCATGCGCGCTCTCCCCGACGCGGCGGCGGCCGCGAGCGCTCCACAGTCCTCGCCCGACGGGACGACGTTCGCCCCCACGTGGCAGAGGGCTTGCAGACGGCCGTTTCCTCGTACGCCGGCGAAGCGGCCGATGCCACGCCGCGCCACGTCCTCGAGGAAGACGCGCTCGACCGGATCCTCGGCGCAGAAGGCGAGAATCTCGTCGAGGGAAGGGGTGCATGTCCGCGTCCCCGGCGACATCGGCTGTGAGAGTATGGCGGCCGTGCCGATCCACCTCCGAGCGGAGCAAGGCGACTACGCCGACGCGTGTCTTCTTCCGGGCGATCCGCTGCGCGCGAAGTACATCGCAGAGACGTTCTTCGACGACGCGCGGCAGGTGAACGGCGAGCGCGGGATGCTCGGCTTCACCGGCACGTTCGGCGGTCGGCCCGTGTCCGTCCAGTCGAGCGGCATGGGCTGCCCCTCGGCCGCGATCGTGATCGAGGAGCTCGCGATGCTCGGCGTGAAGCGCATCCTCCGCGTGGGCACGTGTGGTGGCCTCCAGCCGGACATGAAGCTCGGAGACCTGATCGTGGCGATCAGTGCCGTGCCGGCGGACGCAACGGCCACGCACCTCGTGCCCGAGCCGCACGTGCCGACAGCCGACTGGGAGCTCGTCCACGGCGCAGTCCACGCGGCGAAGGAGCTCGGAAAGCCTGTGCGCGTCGGCCCGATCGTGTCGAGCGACCTGTTCTACAACCCTGACGACGGGCAATACGCGCGGTGGTCCTCGCGTGGGATCCTCGCCGTCGAGATGGAGGCGGCCGTGCTGTTCACGCTCGGCGCACTGAAGGGCGTCCAGGCCGGCTGCCTGCTCACCGTCTCCGATGTCGTCATCGAAGGCGAGTTCGTGCGCATCTCCGACGACGAGATGCGTGCTGCGGTGGACCAGATGACCGAGCTCGCGCTGACCACGGTCACCTCCGGCCATTAGCGCCGGCGTCACGTTTCTCGTCAACCCGGCCTCGGCCGGCGGCTCGACCGGGCGTCGGTGGCCGGAGATCGCGCGGCAAGCCGCGGAACGCGGCCTCGAGGGCGACACGTTCTTCTCGGAAGGGCCTGGTCACCTCGTCGAGCTCGCGGGCCGGATCGCGGCGGACGAGGAGAAGCTCCTCGTGGTCGTCGGCGGCGACGGGACGGTGAACGAGGTGATCAACGGGCTCGGCCCGGCGAGCGGCATCGAGCTGGCGGTCGTACCCCGGGGGACGGGTGTCGATCTCGCGCGGACGTTCGGCATCCCGTCGAACGTCGAGGGCGCTCTCGATGTCGCCGCGACCGGGGTTGCGAGGACGATCGACCTCGGCCGGTGCGCGTTCCACGCGTGGGACGGCGGCGACGGCGAGGCGTACTTCGCGAACGTCGCGAGCGCGGGGATGAGCGGCGCGATCGCGAAGCGTGTCAACGAGTCCCGGCGCGGCCTCGCCAAGGCCTCGTACCTCATGGCAACGCTGGCCGTGTTCGCCCGCTGGCAGAACACCGCCGTGCGCGTGTCGGTGGACGACGAGCTGCGCGGCGGGCTCATGCACGACGTCGTCGTCGCGAACTGTCGCTACTTCGGCGCCGGGATGATGATCTGCCCCGACGCCGATCCCGGGGACGGTCTCTTCGACACGCTCCTCATCGGCGACGTCACGAAGCGCGACCTCGTGCGGACGCTGCCGAAGATCTACCGCGGAACGCATCTGCCCCATCCGAAGGCCGAGCTGCTGCGAGGCGCGGTCGTCAGCGTCGAGGCGGACGTGCCACTTCCCGTCGAGCTCGACGGCGAGCAGCCGGGAACGACGCCTGCGCGGTTCGACGTCGTGCCCGCAGCGCTGTCGCTGCGCGTTCCCGTCGGCTAGGGCTTGGGCTTCGGCGCAGACTTCGCCGGAGCGCGTTTCCGTGTTGCCGGCTTCTTCTCGAGCGCCGCTAGCCGCTTCTCGAGCACCGCGACTCGCTTCTCGAGCGGGTCGATCGCGCGGATCCGCATCGCGAGCTCGTCGATCCGCTCTCGGAGGACCTGACCTGCGTCGAGGATCGCCTTCCCGTACGGAAGGTCACCGATCCGCTGCATGGCCTCCTCGCCTGCGCCCGCGAGCCTGGAGACGATGTCCCCGTTCGCCTGCTTTGCCTTGGATTGCGTCATCAGGGGTGAATGATGACAGGAGTTCCCGCAGGTGTGGCGGCGAAGAGCTGCCGCAGCGTCCGATTCGGCAGCCGAATGCACCCGTGAGAGACGGCGTGGCCGATGCTCGACGGGTCGTTCGTGCCGTGGATCGCGATCGGCCCGCCCTGCGCCCACTCCTGCAGCACGTCGGAGAATGCCGAGACGCCGATCGCCGCCGGCCCCCAGGGACCGCCGGGGTCCGAGGCGATGAGACGCTGGTTGACGAAGTAGCGGCCGGTCGGCGTCGGCGTGGCCGGGGCACCCACTGCGACCGTCGCCCTGCGCCGTGGCTCGCCGTCCTTGAAGTACGTCAGTTGACGCTCGGAGAGGTCGACCACGAGCCGCGTCCGCATCTCGAGCGTGAACACATCCCGCGCGGCGATGAAGCCGCGCGACGCCGTTCGGGCGCATCGGCAGGGCGGCGTCGTACCACAGGCGACCGCAGCCGTCCTTGACCGCGCCGCGCAGCTCGAACATCGTCGCGTGGCCGTTGTCGTTCACGACCCCGAACGACGCGCGCACCGGCCCGGCCGGCGACCAGCGAGCGTCGAGCGGCCGCCGCGCGTAAGCGGCGTACGTCAGGCGGTCGTCGTCCGAACTCCTCGATCGGCCCGCGTCCCTCGCAGAGCGGTCCGGGCGCGGGCGGGGACACAGGAGCAGGCGGAGGCGAAGGGCTCGGCGGGGCTGGGGCGCGGGCTCGCTCGGCGCCGGGTCGGGCTGCGGTGCGGTCGGCGTGGGATCGTCTCCGTCTGGCCCTGTCGGTTGGCGGCGCAGATGCCTGCTTGTCGTCGGCCTCACCGCCGCACGCCACCGGACAGCCGTAGCGACGGCGACGAGCAGAAGCACGGTGCGACGACGGCGAGACGGGCGGCCTGCATTGCCGCGATAGTACGCCGCGTGGACGGCTTCACATTCGAGACCGAGGTCGCCGTGCGGTTCGCCGAGACGGACGCTCAGGGGGTTGCTCACAACGCGGCGTATCTCGTGTGGTTCGAGGTCGCACGGATCGAGTACCTCGCGCGCTACGCGCAGGGGTACAAGCACATCCAGGAGCAAGGGTACGAGGCCCTCACGATCGAGTCCCACGTGCGGTATCTCCGGCCGGTCCACTTCGACGACCGCATCGTCGTCCACGCGCGATGCGGTGACGTCCGCGGCGCGCGCTTCTCGTACCACTACGCCCTGACGAGAGGCGACGAGCTCGTAGCCGACGGCTGGACCCACCATGCGGTCGTCGACCGCGAGACGATGCGGCCGACGCGCTTCCCGGCATGGCTTGCGGACGCGATCGCGGCCGCGGAGGGCTAGCCCGAGCTAGATGCCCGGGCCGTTGACCGGAGCGTCGGCCGGCTGCTCCGCGTCCTTCTTCTTCTTCTCCGGCTCGGGCTTCGGCTTCGTCCCGACGAGCACGATCTTCTTCTCGCCCCGGTAAGACGAGTACCAGACGTTGTCGTACAGGAGCTTGCCGTTCGCGTTGTAGACACGGCGATGGACGCTCGTAGCGAGCGGGGACGAGCCCGCGTCCGAGACGACGCGCCGGCCCTTGGCGATCGTCGGATCCTTCCGCCACGTCGTCGGCGGGTTGCCGACCGTCTCGAGCGGCGCCACCTCGGACTCGACGCGGCGATTCTGCGGTGTCCCGTACAGGTTGACCGTGAGGGAGCTCGACCCGACGAACGTCCTGACGAGCAGCCAGCGACTCGTGTCGTTGACGAACTTCAGATCGGTGTCGGGGTAGTTCACGGTCGCATCGCGCCCCTGTGGGTAGTGGCTGATGTAGAGCGCGTGATTCGTCCGCGCGGTGATGTCGAGGCCGGCCTCGTAGGCGGCATTGAAGACCGTCGTCGACACCTGACAGACCCCTCCTCCGAGACCGGTCTGCAAGCTCGCCGTTGATGATCACCGGCGCCTCGAGGAATCCCTTCGACGCATTGCGCTCGCCCGTCGTGTCGTTGAAGGAGAAGGTGCGCCCGGGCCCAACGAGCGTGTCGTCGATGAGCTGGGCGACGAGCCGGACGTTGTGGACGCGGTTGACGTCACCGCCGTAGATCGTCGTGTAGCTCGAAACGAGCCCGGTCACGCCCATGCCCCGTGCCTCAGCGGTCGTCCGCGCGGGCTGCTTCGTGCCGACGACGATCGTCGCGACGCGCCGGCTCGGCGAGAGCGCGGCCGCGTAGAGGCGCTTCGCCGTGCGGGGCACATCGAGAGCCCGAGCGGGTACCGACGGCTTGACGAGCACGCGCCCGGCCGATGCGACGATGAACGTGGCGTTCCGCGCAGATGTGTTCACGCGCCGCGAGAGCGTCGCGAAGTACGCGTCTGCCCCGGGGCCGCCGATCCTCAGCGATTGCCGGCCGTCGGCCGGAAGCGCGAGCACGCGACCGATCTCGCCGCGCGTGAGGCGATAGCGCGTCGATCCGAGCCTCAGCGTGACCGGAGCCGACATCGCGGTCCTTACCTGCGCGAGTGCGGGCTCGAGCGCGGCGGCCGTGACGGTCGGCTCGTCGGTCTCGGCCGGCACCGTTACTGGCGACCGATCGAGACTCGCAAACGCCCCGAGGATGCGCGCCTTCGCCTCGGCACGGTCGATGACACGGCCGGGCCTGGCGGGGACGATCACGGCCCGGAGGCCGACCAGCCGCACGGCTGCGTCGCGGTGCGGCGCGTCGTTGCGGCCCATGCGGTTGAGCAGCCGGTCGAGCGCCTTCGGGCTCGCGGTGGCCGTCGGCTCGATCTCGGTGCCGAACGCGCGCGTGGCGAAGCGGCGCAGCCCACGCAGGGGGCGGAGCCCGCCGACCGAGCTCTGCGCCTCGGCGACGGCGCCGTGCCAATCAACGATCACGCCGAGGGCCGCCGGGCGCACCGTGTATGTCCGCCCATCCGCCGTCACGGAGAGCGGCGTGCGCGCGAGCGAGGCTTCCCGCCGCTCGAGCTCTGCCGTCGCCTCGGCTGCCGACAGGCCTCCGACGTCCACCCCGGCGATCGTCACCCCTTCGGCCAGCTGCCCCGACGAGCCGCCGTAGGCGAACGCGCCGACGAGGGCGACGAACGCGAGAACGCCGACGAGCACGAGACCGGCGCGCCGGACCAGGCGAGAGCGCGCCCGTCGCTTTCGGCGCGCACGGAGCTGCGCGAGACGCGCTTCGGTGTCCCAAGCCTCTGCCTGCAAGGCCGTGGAATTCTAGCTACGCCCCGCGTTGTCTCCGATGACAATCAGGAACGCTACGAAGGCCGTTCAGTCCACGCGTTTCGGATGTACGTCGAAATGACGAGGCGCTGGATCTCCGACGTGCCCTCGACGATCTGGAGCACCTTTGCGTCGCGGAACCACTTCTCGACCGGGTGATCGGCCATCACGCCGGCGCCACCGAGGATCTCGACGGCATTCGTCGTAGCGCGCATGGCCGTGTCGGCCGCGGCCGCCTTCGCATAGGAGCCGAGCAGCCCGGCGTCTTCGCCCGCGTCCACCGCAGCGCACGCGCGCCAGATGAGCAGCCTGGCGGCCTCGATCTCGATCGCCATGTCGGCGAGCATGAACGCGACCGCCTGCTTCGCCACGAGCGGCTTGCCGAAGGCGTGGCGCTCGCGCGCGTAGTCGGCCGCGTACTCGTAGGCGGCACGCGCCACACCGAGAGCCGACGCGGCGACCTGCGGCCGCGACAACTCGAAGAAGTCCATGGCGACGAGGAACCCGCCCCCGGGGTCGCCCACGATCCGGTCGGCCGGAACGCGCGCGTCGTCGAGGAGCAGCGAGCCCGTGTGCGAGGCGCGTAGTCCGAGCTTCTCCTCCTTGCGGCCCGCGCTGACGCCGGGATCCGATGCCTCGACGAGGAAGGCTGTGATCGCACCGTCGAGCTTTGCGAAGACGAGCGTGAGCTCCGCGATCCCGCCGTTCGTGATGTAGCACTTCTCGCCGTTCAGGCGGAACCCGTCGCCGTCCCGGTGCGCAGTTGCCTCGATCGCCTGGACGTCGGATCCCGCGTGCGGCTCTGTGAACGCGATTGCGGCGAGGCAACCCTCGGCGGACGCGAGCCGTGGAAGGTACGTTCGCCGCTGCTCCTCGGTGCCGAACCGGAGGAGCGGCCGCACGGGGAACATCGTCGCCCCGATCGTCGCCGCGAGGCCGGCGCAACCCCACGACAGCTCCTCGCCGATGAGCGCCGCCGTGACAGCGTCCACGCCACCACCGCCGAACTCCCGCGGAATGGTCATCGACGTGAGCCCGACCGCGGCAGCCTTCTCGAGCAGCCGATCCGGAAAGGCGTCTTCGCGGTCGGCGGCCGCGGCTACGGGGCGCAGCTCGTTCTCCGCGAACGCATGGGCCAGGGCCTGGAGCTCGCGCTGCTCGTCGGTCAGCTCGAACGAGATCGGCATGGATCGCTAGGCCGGGTCCCCGCCCGCGGGCGCCGCGAGGATCCAGAGCTGCGGGAGACCGAGTGCGTTCGTGAACAGCTCGCGCGGGCCACGCCCTCGCTCTGCCGCTCCCGGTCCGCGCCTCAGGAAGTACGGCCGCCCAGTGCGAACGATGCGGAATCCGGCCGCTTCGAGCAGCCGACGCCTGCCCGCAACATTCGGGCTCCACCACGCCGGCACGTCGAGCCCCGCAAGGTCCGCGGCAGGCGTGAATGGGCGGAGGACGCTGAGCGTGGGTGAGAAGCCGTCCGCCGAAAGGAGCACACCGTCGACGACGGTACGAAGGGCGGCGAGCGCCTTGACCGGGTCGCGGAGGTGCCGAAGAATCGAGCCGGCGAGCACGAAGTCGAACGTCCCGAGCTCTGCCGGTGTGACGTCGTAGGCGGACAGCTCGAGTCGGCGCACCTTTGACCCAAGTGCGCGATGCGCGATGTCGAAGCCGGGATGCTCGCCGGCCCCACCTCCCTCCCACGTCCCGACCTCGGCCGGCCGCGCCCGCTCCGGCCAGTCCCAGGCAGCCGCATCGGCGACATCGATGGCGACCACCTCGGCCGCGCCGCGCCGCTCCATCTCGAAGGCCCAGAAGCCGTCCCAGGTGCCCACGTCCAGGCAGCGCTTACCCGCGAGCGAGGCGGGGATCGGGAGCTCGGCGCACGCTGCGCGCGTGTCCCAGCGGCCCGGCGTGACGACCCCGCCCGGCAGCTCGATCGTGTGGTACCAGGGCACGCCGGCGACGGCCTGCCTCAGCTCGTTTGCGTCCGTCACGGGCGACGCAACTCTAGTCGCGGTCAGAAGGTGAACAGCGAGATGCCGCCGTCGACCCTCAGCCCGACCCCCGTGATGTACGAGGCGAGATCGGAGCAGAGGAAGCAGATCGCGTTGGCGATGTCGTCCGGCTCGCCCGGTCGCCGTAGCGCCGTGCGCTTGATCATCCGCTCGTTCATCGCCGCGTTGCCGAACGAGAACGCCTCCGTGCCGATGATCCCCGGCACGATCGCGTTGGCCGTGATGCCGTGGCGGGCACCCTCGAGTGCGAGCGTGCGCGTGAGCCCCAGCAGGCCCGCCTTCGTCGTCGAGTAGCTCGCCTGGCCGAAGCCGCCGAGCGTCCCTGCGACCGACGCCATGTTGACGATGCGGCCCCAGCCTCGGTCGATCATGTGCGGCCACACGGCCTGCGCGCAGTTGAAGGCGCCTGTGAGATTGACCTGGAGGTCGCGTTCCCACAGCTCGGGCACCTGGTCGCCGAGCTGGCCGACGTGGTCGAGTGTTCCCGCGTTGTTCACGAGGATGTCGAGCGAACCGAGCTCGTCGACTGCGCGTGCCACCGTCGCCGCAACCTGCTCCCGGTTCGTGACGTCGCACTTCAGCGCGAGCGCGCGCCGGCCGAGGCCGGCGATCTCGGCGGCCGTCTGCTCGGAGAAGACGAGGCCCTGCGCCTTCGCCACCTGCGCGAGCGCGCCGTATGCAGCCGCGTCGTCCGACTCGTCCGACTCGATCTGGATGTCGGCGATGACGACGTCCGCACCCGCACGCGCAAGGGCCAGCGCATCGGCCCGGCCCAGCCCGCGAGAGCCGCCGGTGACGAGGGCGACGCGCCCCGACAGGTCGATCTCGATCGCCACGCGCCAGCTAACTCTTTGGCATGAGGATGTCGCGGGCGATGACGAGCCGCTGGATCTGAGACGTGCCCTCGTAGATCTGGTAGAGCTTGGCGTCCCGCATCAGCTTCTCGACCGGGTACTCCTTCATGTAGCCGTAGCCGCCGAAGATCTGGACGGCGTCGGTCGTCACCTCCATGGCGATGTCCGCGGCGAAGCGCTTCGCCATCGACGAGTAGAGCGTCGCCGCGCGGCCGTGGCCGGCGTCGAGCATCCACGCCGCCTGCCAACAGAGGAGACGTGCGGCCTCGATGTTCGTCGCCATGTCGGCGATCATGAAGTTGATCCCCTGGTTCATCGCGATCGGCTGGCCGAACGTCACGCGCTCCTTCGAGTAGTCGCATGCGTACTCGAACGCCGCCCGCGCGACGCCGACGCCGCCGATGGCGGTGCCGGGCCGGGTCGTGTCGAGCGTCTGCATCGCGATCTTGAAGCCGTCGCCCTCCTCGCCGAGCCTGTTCGCGGCAGGAATCACGACGTCGTTGAGCGCGAACGCCGACGTGTCGGTCGCCCGCTGGCCCATCTTGTCGAGGTGCTGCTCGATCGTCACCCCGGGCGTGTCCATGGGCACGACGAAGGCGGAGATGCCGCGGTGGTCGGCGGCGGGGTCGGTCTTCGCGAAGACGACCGTCCAGGCCGCGTACCCGGCGTTCGTGATGAACGTCTTCGAGCCGTTGAGGACGTACTCGTCGCCCTTGCGCACCGCGGTCGACTTCATGCGCGCGACATCCGAGCCCGCGTCCGGCTCGGAGAGGCCGAAGGAGCAGAGGAGAGGCTCCTCGAGGAGCGGCGTCAGCCACGTCCGCTTCTGCTCGTCCGTGCCCGCGGCAAGCACCGGTCCCGCGCCGAGACCGCTGCACGTGATCGACGTGCCGATGCCCGCGCAACCCCAGCAGAGCTCCTCGTTGACGATCACGCCCTCGAAGGTCGAGAGGCCCGCCCCGCCGTACTCGACCGGGACGTGGAGGTTCATGAGGCCGACCTCGTGGGCCTTGGCGACGATCATCCGCCGGGTGCGTCATGTGGACGTCGTACTCGGCCGCCTTCGGCCTGATCTCCTTCTCCGCGAACTCGCGTGCGAGATCGCGCAGGGCGCGCTGTTCGTCCGATAGCGCGAACGTCGGCCCCGTGCCCAGGGCGTGCTCCACCACCGTCATGGCCGTCCCCTCGTCTTCGATTGACTAGTCAGTCAATCGTACGATGCGGGCGCGGCGGGCGTCAAGGCTGGTTTGATTGGCGCCGATGGCGACGATCGCCGAGTCCCGGTCCGCTGTGGGAGCCGGCGGCGCCGTATCTCAACACCGCGAGCTTCGGGCTTCCGCCCCGCCCCGCGTGGGAAGCGCTCCAGTCGGCGCTCGACGACTGGCACCACGGACGCACGAGCTGGGAGCACTGGTGCGATGCGACGGAGCGCGCGCGTGAGCACTTCGGCACGCTCGTCGGCGTCCCACCAGCGCGCGTCGCCACCGGAGGGAGCGCCTCGTATCTCATCGGTCTCGTCGCCGCCTCGGTGCCACCCGGCTCACGCGTCCTCGTGCCGGAGATCGACTTCAGCTCGCTCACCTGGCCGTTCCTCGCCCACGGCGACCGCTTCGCGATGCGCTCGGTGCCGCTCGAGCGGCTCGCCGACGCGATCGGGGACGGGACCGACGTGGTCGCGTTCAGCGCCGTGCAGTCGTCCGACGGTCGGGTCGCGGACCTCGACGCGATCGCCGAGGCGGCTGCGGCGCACGACGTCTTCACGGTCGTCGACGCCACCCACGCCGTCGGCTGGCTTCCTCTCGACGGATCGCGCTTCGACGCCGTCGCGTGTGCCGCGTACAAGTGGCTGATGTCGCCGCGCGGCACCGCATTTCTCGCGCTGAGCGAGCGTGCCCTCGCCCAGACCGTGCCCGGCGCAGCCAACTGGTACGCCGCCGACGACCCCTTCGGGCGCTACTACGAGCCGGAGCTGCGACTCGCCGACGATGCGCGCCGCCTCGATCTCTCGCCGGCGTGGTTTCCCTGGGTCGGAACGGAGCCTGCGCTCGAGATCCTCTGCGCCGTCGGCGTCGAGCAGGTGCACGCCCACAACCTCGCCCTCGCCGACCGCTTTCGCGCCGGGCTCGAGCTGCCCGGCGGCGACTCGGCGATCGTCTCGGTCGACGTCGCGGGCGCGGAGGAGAAGCTCGCCCGCGCCGGTATCCGCGCTGCGGTTCGTGGCGGGGCCTTGCGCGCGTCGTTCCACCTCTACAACACCGAGGACGACGTCGACGCGGCACTCGCCGCGCTGACGGCTCGCTAGGCTCTCGACGTGGCCACGAAGACATCCGCCGAGACGTCGGGTCGGCCCGCTCTCGACCCGCGCGACTTCCTCGCCATCGACGCGCTCCTGACCGAGGAGGAGCGCGCGATCCGCGACACCGTGCGCCAGTTCGTCCGCGAGCGTGTGCTCCCCGAGATCGGCGAGTGGTTCGAGCAGGGCATCCTCCCGCGGGAGCTCTACGCGGAGCTCGCGGGCCTCGGCCTGATGGGGATGCACCTCCACGGGTACGGGCTTCCCGGGGCGAGCTCCGTCGCCTACGGGCTGACGTGCCTCGAGCTCGAGGCCGGCGACTCCGGCGTGCGCAGCGCCGTCTCCGTCCAGGGATCGCTCGCGATGTTCGCCATCTGGCGCTGGGGCTCCGAGGAGCAGAAAGAGGAGTGGCTGCCGCAGATGCACCGCGGCGAGAAGATCGGCTGCTTCGGCCTCACCGAGCCGGACGCGGGCTCGGACCCGGGAGCAATGCGGACGCACGCGCGGCGCGATGGGTCGGACTGGGTGCTCAACGGGACGAAGATGTGGATCACGAACGGGTCGATCGCGGACGTCGCCGTGGTCTGGGCGCGCACCGAGGACGGCGAGATCCGTGGCTTCCTCGTCGAGCGCGGCATGAGCGGCTTCACCGCGCCCGACATCCACCGCAAGCTCTCACTCCGCGCGTCGATCACGTCGGAGCTCGTGCTCGAGAACGTCCGCGTCCCGGAGGAGAGCGTTCTCCCCGGCGCGACGACCCTGCGCGGCCCGCTCTCGTGCCTCGACGAGGCGCGCCACGGGATCGTCTGGGGCTCGGTCGGCGCAGCGCGTGCGTGCTTCGAGGCCGCGCTCGACTACGCGGAGGGGCGACTCGTGTTCGGCAAGCCGATCGCCGGCTACCAGCTCACCCAACAGAAGCTCGCCGAGATGGCGCTCGAGATCAACCGAGGGTTGCTCGTCGCGCTCCACCTCGGACGGATGAAGGACGCCGGGGTGCTTCTCCCCGAGCAGGTGAGCATGGGCAAGATGGGCAACGTCCGCGGCGCGCTGGAGGTCTGTCGCGCAGCACGGACGATCCTCGGCGGCAACGGCATCACGCTCGAGTACCCGGTCATCCGCCACATGAACAACCTCGAATCCGTGCTGACGTACGAGGGAACGCACGAGGTGCACACACTCGTCGTCGGCAACGCCCTCACCGGGCACAACGCGTTCAGGTAGCAGCCGACATCCGCCATACCTTGGCGACGATCGGAATCGAGGCGAGCACGAGCACGGCGCAGAACGGCCACAGGATCTGGTATCCGTCCGTCGCGTCGAGGTACGGGCCGGAGATGTCGATCAGCACACCGGCGAGGAGCGGCCCTGCGATCAGCGCCCAGCCCTTCGTCGTGGTCGCGATCCCCGAGATCGCTCCGCGGTGCTCCGGCGGCATGAGCTTGAAGAGCAGCGCCCAGGACAGCGTCATCACCATCCCGCCGGCGACGGCCACGGGGAAGATGATCGCGTAGTACCAGTCGTGCCAGGCCTGCGCGAAGCCGCCGATCAGAAGCCCCGAGCCGTAGAGGATCGAAGCCCAGAAGACGACGCGCGCCGTACCGAGCCGGTCGCCCACCGGCCCGGCGAGGATGGCGGCGCATGTATAGCCGCCGGCGACGACGAGGAGCACGAGCGACGACACGGTCAACGACTGGTCGAGGCCCTGCGTGATGTACAGGACGACGAAGGTGCGCAAAGCGGCAAACGTCCCTTCCCAGCAGGCCATGGCGAACAGGAACATCCGCACCGTGGGGTCGTGTCGAAAGATGTCGCGGCTCATCGCGACGTACGCGCGGATCCCCTGATAGGCGCGCTTGTCGCCGCCACCGTTCTCACGGACATAGAGCACGACCGCACCACACGCAGCCGTGGTGACGACGGCAGCGAGGAGAAACGGGGCGGGATCCCAGAGCGAGAAGAGGAAGCCTCCGCCGACGAGCGCGATCCCGAGCGCGATCCCGCGGAGGATGTGCTGGACGCCCTGCGAGCGGCCGTACGCGCTCTCGTGGAGGAGGTCCGGGTAGAGCCCGCGATACGGCGGCTCGTACACGTAGTACGCGAAGAAGAACGCCATCACGATGAGGAGCGTCGTCCAGACGTTCGGCATGAACGCGACGAGCGCGAGGCAGAAGAACATCGGGCCGATCGCCGCGAGCATGAACGGCCGGCGGCGCCCCATCGGCGTCACGAATGTGTCGCTCCACGGGCCGATGACGAGCGGCACGGTGAGCGCGAAGATGCCCTCGGCGGCGAGCACGGCGGCGATCACGGTCTGCGAGTCCGTGAACTCCGCGAGCGCGGGTGGCAGATAGGCAGCCGTCGTCGTGATCGAGAAGGCGAGACCGAAGGCCCCGAGCCCGAGCAGCCAGATGAGAGGCAGGCGCCTCACGCCACGGCGAGGCCGCCGCCGACGAGAGCCACGACCGTGCGCTCGGCCCGCGCGACGTCCTCGTCGCCGTCCGGGAGCTGGCCGAGCACCCAGCCGGTGAGAATCTCCTCGATCGCGCCGTAGAGGATCCAGCTCGCGAGCCGCGCGTCGACGTCTGCCTTGAACTCGCCGCGTTCCTGACCCGAGACGATGATCCGCTCGATGGCGGAGAAGACCTCGCCGATCTCGTTGACGCGACGCTGCACCTCGGGGCTCCGCGCGACCTCGCGCACGAGGACGCGGACGAGGTCGGGCTGCCGCCGCCACGAGCGGAGGAGGATCGCCGTCACCTGCCTCAGCTGCTCGGTCGCGGGCTGGTCGGACTCCTCGACGGCCCGAATCGCGTCGAGCAGCTCGGCCCACGTCTCGCGAAAGATCGTCTCGAGCACGTCCTCCTTCGAGGCGAAGTAGTGGTAGACGAGACCGTAGGCGACCCCCGCCTCTTCGGCTATGTCGCCGACCCGCGTCGCGTGGTAGCCGTTCCGCGCGAAGGTGCGGACGGCCGCGTCGAGGATCAGACGCCGCTTCTCTTCGGAGGCGATTGACCGGTCAGTCAACCGCGCCAGCGTACTGCTAGGGTCGTCGGCCGTGCAACCACTCGAGGGGCGACTCGTCGTCGACTTCACGCGGCAGCTACCCGGGCCTTTCGCCAGCCGGGAGCTCGCACGACTCGGGGCGCGCGTCGTGAAGGTCGAGGAGCCGGGCGGCGAGCCGATGCGGACAGGCGCGCCGGCCTGGTACGAGGCGCTCAACGCCGGAAAGGAGATCGTCGAGTGCGATCTCAAGGGTGACGGCCTGGCCGTCGCGCTCGAGCTCTGCGACCAGGCCGACGTCATACTCGACGGCTTCCGTCCCGGCGTGTTCGAGCGCCTCGGGCTTCGCGTCCCGGAGACGGCCGTCTACTGCGCGATCACCGGCTTCGGCACGGAAGGGCGTCACGCGCTCAGGGCCGGGCACGACATCAACTACGTCGGCTGGGCGGGGCTTCTCGCGGACACGGCTCCCGCGGTGGCGCCGACGCAGATCGCCGACCTCGCGGGAGGCGCGCTCGGGGCCGTCGTCGAGATCCTCGCCGCGCTGCTCGAGCGTGAGCGGACGGGGAAGGGCGGCCGGATCGTCATCTCGATGACGCACGGGTCGCATCGCCTGGCTGCGCACCGCCTCGGCGGTGATCCCGGTGCCGAAGCTCCTCACCGGCGGGCCGCCCTGCTTTCGCATCTACGGGACGGCCGACGGGCGGTATCTCACGGTCGGGGCGCTCGAGCCGAAGTTCTGGCTGCGTCTCTGCGAGCTCATCGAGCGGCTCGACCTCGTCGAGCGGCACTACGACCCGACCGCGGCGGAGGAGCTGAGCGCGGTGTTCGCGCAGCGCACGCTCGCGGAGTGGCTCGAGCTCTTCGACGACGAGGACGTGTGCGTCGGGCCGGTGGCGACGCTCGAAGAGGCCGCCGCCGAGTTCGGTAGCTAGCGGAGGAGAAAGCCCGTCCCGAGCTCGTCGGACGGCTCGAGGACGAACTCGTGACTACCCGTGCGGTGCGCGGAGCCCTCGACCTCCGTGATCACGGCCTCACGCCCGGCGACGTCCGTTCGGTCGACGATCCACGCGCGGAACTCGCTGTCGACGATCGAGCGGTGGCGAAGCTCGGGGACGTCGAGCAGCGCCATGCGGGCCGACGTAGCGCTTCCGCACGGCGAGCGGTCGACCTCGCCGTCGGCGAAGACCGTGACGTTCCGCTGCTCGAGCGGCGGCCCGTCGGCCTCGTGCTGCCAGAAGACGACGCCGTACACGCCGTTGAGCTCGGGCTCCAGCGGATGGACGACGTCGTGGTGTGCCTCGATGTCCGCCTTGATCGCGCGGCCGAGCTCGATCAGCCGCGTCAGCTCGTCGCGCGCGACACGTTCCTCGAGGAAGGCGTAGAAGGCGCCGCCGAACGCGATGTCGACGGTGCGGCCGGCCGCCTCCACCCCTCGGGCGTGCACGTACGCCGGGACATTCCGGAAGCGGACGCTCGTCACGTCGCCGCCGTCGACGTTGGCGACCGTTTCGAGACGCCCGGACGGGCAGTCGACAACGACCTTCGTCTCCGGCTCGACGGCTTCGACGACGCCGCTCTCCACCGCCCAGGTGACGAGGGCGATCGTGCCGTGGCCGCACGCCGTCGAGTAGCCGGCGTTGTGAAAGAAGACGACGCCGAGATCTGCCGCGTCGTCCTCGGGCTCCGTCACGAAGCAGCCGTACATGTCCGCGTGGCCGCGCGGCTCGTTGACGAGCAGGCGGCGGACGTCGTCGAGGTGCTCCGCCGCGAAGCGCCGCTGGTCGAGGATCGTCGCTCCGGGGATCGGCTCGATGCCATCCGTCACGATGCGGAACGGCTCACCGCCCGTGTGGTAGTCGACCGTCGAGACGTTCAACTGCCGCTGAACTGCGGCGGGCGCTTCTCGAGAAACGCAGTGACGCCTTCGCGGAAGTCGTCCGTCTGCGTCGCGGCGCCCTGGAGCTGCGCCTCGAGCTCGAGCTGCTCCTCGAGTGTCGCGAGCGCAGCCGCGTCGAAGAGCCGCTTCGTCATCCCGATCGCGCGCGTCGGCGCGGCCGCGTACGTCGTCGCAAGCTCGGCCGTCCGCGCGCCGAGAGCGTCGTCGGCGACGACCTCGGAGACGAGACCCCAGTCGAGCGCCTCGGCAGCCGAGAGCTTGCGATTCGACGTCATCCACTCGAATGAGCGCACCGGTCCGAGCAGCCGTGCGATGAAGTACGTGCCTCCGGAGTCGGGCACGAGGCCGATGCCGATGAACGCCGGCACGAAGGCCGCGGACTCGGCCGCGAGGCGGATGTCACAGGCCGCCGCGAGCGAGAGACCGGCGCCGGCGGCTGGACCGTTGACAGCGGCGATCACGGGCTTCTCGAGCGCGCGGATCGCGAGGACGTTCTTGTGGTACCCCTCCCGCAGGCGATCGCCGATGTCGCTCGGTGCATCCGCGAACTCCGTCAGATCCTGGCCGACACAGAAGCCTCGACCCGCGCCGGTGACGACGACCGCGCGGACGTCGTCGGCGCGCGCCTCCTTCAGCCCCGCCTGAAACGCCGTGTGCATCGCGCCGTTGAAGGCGTTGAGGACGTCCGGCCGGTTGAGCGTCAGCGTGAGCACACCGCCGTCGCGGCTGACTTCTACCTCTGCCACCGGGACACCCTAACCGACCGCCTGCGATCCCCAGATGCGACACGCTGGTAGCGTGGCGCTTCGTGGCTCCTCGCATCGTGCGCAAGACCGAGCGCCTCCTCCTGGGCGTCGGGATGTCGATGATCGCGCTCTTCCTCGAGCGCCGCCTCTCGAAGATGCTCAAGAAGAGCTAGTCGGCGAACCGCGCTTCCAGAACAGGTCGACGAGCATCAGGAAGAGCAGCACGAGCCCGATCGAGCCGAAGAGCGCAGGCACCCACTTCGAGACGCCGTCCTGGCCGAGCGTGAAGCCGCTCGAGATGATCGCCGCCGCCGCCGTAATGGCGAGCGAGATGCGGCGCGTGGAGCGCCGAATCGTGTTCTCGAGGCTGCCCATGCCCTTCATGTCGACCTGAAAGTTCGGGCCCGGCCTGGCGCCGACGAGCCGCTCGACCGCCTCGAACAGCCCCGAGATGCGCACCTTGATCTTCTGCATCTCGTAGAAGGCGCGCTTCGGGTCGAGCGCGTCCTTGCCGCGCTCGAACAGCCGCCGCGCGAGGAATCGCCCGACGACCGAGAAGGGATCGAGGTCGGGGTCGAGCACCGTCGCAGCCAGCTGCATCTGCGCGAGCGCCTTCGCCGTCAACGCGAGCTCGGCGGGAAGGCGCACGTCATGGCGCGCGGCGATCTCGGTGATGCCCTGGAGGATCGGCCCGAGTTGGATCTCGCGCAGCGACTGCCCGCGCACGCCACCGACGAGCTGCGCGATCTCGTGCTGGAACGAACCGAGATCGAAGTCGTCCGGGAGCGACTCGCCGGCGAGCTGGAGCACGACCTCGGCGAGAAAGTCGTCGTCCTCCTGCCAGAACGCCATGACGAGGAGCAGGACGAGCTCGCGGATGCGCGGGTCGACCTCGCCGACCATCCCGCAGTCGAGGAAGTAGACCTTTCCGTCGGCCCACAGGAGGTTCCCCGGGTGCGGGTCGGCGTGGAAGAAGCCGTCCACGAGCACCTGGCGGTAGTACGACTCGACCAGCTCGCGGGCAGCGTCCTTCCGCTCGGGCGCGTCGGACGGCGTGTCCTTCACCGGGACGCCGTCGACGAAGGAGAGAACGAGGAGCCGCTTGCTCGACAGCTCGTGATAGACGGAGGGAACGTCGAGCCGCGGATAGCGCTCGAGCACCTCGCCGAGCCGGTCGACATTGGCAGCCTCCATGCGGAAGTCGAGCTCGCGCTTCAGCGACTCGGAGAGATGGCGAATCACCGATGGGAAGTCGACGAGCCGGCGAAGACCGTCGCGGTGCTCGGCCTTCTCGGCGAACAGCTCGAGAAGGCCGAGGTCGCGCATGATCTCTTCCTCCGCGCCGAGCCGTTGCACCTTGACGACGACGCGATCGCCGCCCTCGAGCGTCGCCGCGTGCACCTGGCCGATCGTCCCCGCGGCGAGCGGCTCGGGCTCGATGTGCTCGAAGACGTCCTCCCAGGGCACGCCCAGCGCGCCCTCCATCACCTCGACGACCTCCGCCTCCGTCATCGGCGGCACGTCGTCCTGCAGCTTCGAGAGCTCGTCGATGAACTCGGGCGGCAGGAGGTCGGGGCGCGTCGACAGGATCTGGCCGAGCTTTGCGAACGTCGGGCCGAGCTCTTCGAGCGCTCCACGAAGGCTCTTCGCGCGCTCCTCGAGCGGGACGTCGGCCGCACCGCGCTCGCTGAGGCCGTAGCGCGCCATCACCTTGCCGATGAAGGCCGCGCGTCCGAGCAGCCCGAGATCGGCTTCCTGCGTTCCGCTCATCGGCGGAAGAATCCCTTCTTCTGCTGCTGTTCGATGCGCTGGCGCGTGTTGACGATGATGACCGTGCGGTCGGAGTTGTGCGAGACGCGGTTCGGCACGTTGCCGAGGAGGAACTCCTTGCGACCACTCATGCCGACGTTCCCGACGACGACGACGTCGACGTCCTCCGCGGCGGCCGTGTCGACGATCACCTGCGCGGGATCCTCACCGGTGGAGATCACCGCGCGCGCCAGGTCGCCTGCGAAGCCCCGGCCGTAGTCGAGGAGATCCTCCCGCGCGTGCGCCGGAGCCGCGGCCGGTGGGATCACGACTTGACACAGCACGAGCTCGGCCTCGAAGCGCACGGCCATGTCGGCGGCGAAGCGCACGGCATGCTCGGCCGTCTCGGAGCGATCGGTGGCGACGAGAATGCGGCGGACGCTCATCGGGGAGCGGAGCCTACCGGCCTTCGAAGTGCGGCGGCCGCTTCTCGACGAACGCGGTGAGGCCTTCCCGCGCGTCCTCCGACGAGAAGGCGAGGTAGAGCAGACGCCGCTCGTAGTCGACGCCGAGCGACAGCGGCCCTTCGTCGGCGCGCTGGACGGCGTCCTTCGCCAGCCGGCTGGCGATCGGCCCCTTGGACGCGATCTCGCGCGCGACCCGCTTCGCCTCGTCGAGCCATGCCTCCTTTGCGACGACGCGCGCGGCGAGCCCCGCAGCGAGCGCCTCGCGCGCGGACAGCCGCCGTCCGGAGAGGATGACGTCCATCGCGAGCGCCTTGCCAACGGCGCGCGTCAGTCGCTGCGTACCGCCGGCGCCCGGAATGAGGCCGAGGCCCGTCTCCGGCTGCCCGAAGACCGCCGTCTCGGAGGCGACGACGACGTCGCACGCCATCGCGAGCTCGCAGCCACCGCCGAGACAGAAGCCCGAGACGGCCGCGACAAGGGGCGTGCGGACGGCGCGAATCGCATCCCACGCGTCGACCGAACGTGCGACGTACATGTCGATGGCCGAGCGCGTCGCCATCTCGCCGATGTCCGCGCCGGCTGCGAACGCCCGCCCGTCGCCGGCGACGACGATGCAGTGGATCTCCTGGTCGGCATCGAGAGTCTGGAGCGCCTCGACGAGCTCCTCCATGAGGCCAGACGAGAGCGCGTTCAGCTGCTGCGGCCGGTTGAGCGAGACAACGGCGATCGGCGCATCGCGCTCCGAGGTGACGTAGGGCTCAGTCATCCTTGTCGACGAACCGCCTGACGGCCCCCTGCGCTTCGTCGCCGAGCATGCTCAACGCGAGCCAGTCGCGCGCGTGCCCGACCGTCTGGTGCCAGGAGAGGTCGCGCCAGAAGTTCAGCTGGTGCTTCGCATAGCGGGTGGTCTGCGGCAGCTTCGCTGCGAGCTTCGTCGACGAGCTCGTCGACCGTGGCGTCGAGCTCCGCGGCCGGAACGACCCGATTGACGAGGCCCCACTCGGCCGCCTGCTGCGCGGAGATCTCCTCGCAGAGGAGGATGATCTCGCGCGCCCGCCGCTCGCCGACCATGATCGGCAGCCACTGGGTCGCGCCGCCCGCGGGCACGGAACCGTGCTCGAGCCCGACATGGCGGATGTACGTGTCGTCGACCATCACCGCGAGGTCACAGGCCATCTGGAACTCGTTGCCGCCGCCGACGCAGATGCCGTTGATGCGCGCGAGCGTCGGCTTGCCGATCTCGCGGAGCCGGTCGTGCGCGTCCTTGAACGCGCCGAACCACTTCCAGTAGCCCTGCGGGTTGCCGAGGTACTCCGCCGACCACTCCTTGAGGTCGGCTCCGACGCAAAATGCACGCCCGGCGCCGGTGAGCACGACGACGCGGATCTCCTCGTCCCACGACGCGTCCTCGCACGCACGCGCCAGCTCGCGAAGCATCCGAAAGTCGAGTGCGTTCAGCCGTTCCGGCCGGTTGAGCGTGATCGTCGCGCGCGGCGGTTCCTTCTCGTAGACGATGCGCTCGAAGCCGAGCTCGTCCGGGGCCAGGGGCGTCGGCGCAGAGTGCTCGGCCACGCCGCGGACCCTACTCCACGTGAGGGCGGCAAACGGTAGGGATTCCGGGTTTCCGCCACCGTCGACGTCGTCTAACCTCAGGTCGTGACTCGAATCGGCTTCATCCTCGTCGCCGCAGCGGTGACGAGCGCCATCGCGAGCGCCGCGGGGGGTGCGGCCCCACAGTGGGAGAAGGTGCCGAATGGCGGAATCGACCACCGCGCCTTCGCGCTCGGCGGCGCGCGCATCTGGCTTCTCGACGGCAACCCGGGCGGTGGACCGACCGTCATGCGGAGCGCACGGGTCACGGGGACACGCATCACGTCGTGGGTGGCGACGCGCACGCCGGCACTGGACGAGCGCAACTGGCTGGCTCAGCTCGGCGACGACCTCGTCTTCTCGGACAGCGACGGAATGCGCTCGTTCCGGCTTCAGCCGAACGGACGGCTCGGTCCGCCGAAGGCGGTCGGCGGAGCGCCGCCTCCGAAGTCCTCGATCGCCGGCAACGTCGCGCAGCTCCGCGACCGGGCGGTCACCCTTGCCGACGGCAAACCGCAGACAGAGGCCAACGAGCTCGGCGTGTGCTGCGACGTGGACGGCGCGGTGGTCGACCAGTCGAAAGCCGCGACTCCAGGCGGAAACCCACGCGCCTATCTCGGGGTCGACCGCCGCGGCCGGCTCTGGCTCGCCTGGTCGAACCTCACCGGCCGGGACAGGAACACGTCGTGGGTCATGGAGCTAGCCCCCACGACGCTTCTGCCGAAAGGTGCCCCAGCGAAGGCTCCGGGACTCCGCTTCGCACAGATCGTCGACGTCGTCTGCGCCGACACGTGCCGCCTCGTGATGGTGGGCGGCACGGGGTCGAGGTCGAGCAAGGCGAGGACGTTCTCGTGGGCTCAAGGCGAGAGCGCTTCGACGCCGATCTTGACCCCCATGGAGTTCGGCAACACGACCGCCGCTCGGGAGGACGGCGGCCACCTCGTCGTCGCGTACACGGCGAACGACCCGAAGAAGGGCTTGGTCCTCGCGGTCGCACGCGGCGACGCGCGTGGCCGAAAGATGCGCGCGACGAGTGCGATACCCGTCCCTCAGTTCGTCGGTAGCCCGGCGACGGGCCTCGGTCTGACTGTCGGGCCGATGACCACGTTCGGAGCGAGCAGCCTCGGTGCGTTCACGGTGTACGAGGCGTCGCGCACGCACGCCGTCACCGTCACCGTTCTCCCGATTCGCTAGTCGACGGCGAGTGGGACGATCTCGAAGCGGTCCACGTCCACGAGGCCGCGGTCCGTGATCTTGAGCTTCGGGATCACAGACAGCGCGAGGAACGACAGCGTGAGGAACGGTGTCGCCAGCGCCCAGCCGAAGCTCGCCGCCATTTCGTTGCAGGCGCGGCTCTGTGCGACGACGTCTGCGAGCGGAGCATCCGAGAGCAGGCCGGCGACGGGCAGGGGAAGCTCGGCGCGAACGCCACGCGACTCGACCGCCACGATGCCGCCGCCGATCTCGACAAGCCGCTGGACGGCGCGTGCCATATCGTCGTCGTCCACGCCCACGACGACGATGTTGTGGGCGTCGTGGGCGACCGTCGACGCGAGCGCCCCGCGCTGAAGACCTGATCCGCGCACGAGCCCGAGGCCGATCCGCCCCGTGCCGAGATGCCGCTCGATGACAGCGATCTTCGCGATGTCGCGGGTGGGATCCGCGACGGCGCGGCCGTCGACGACGGTCGGGTCGTCGACGATCTCGCTCGTCACCACCTGGTCCGGTACGAGCCCGATCAGGCGCGCCTTCCGACCTGCCTCCCAGTCGATCCGGAAGTCGCCGGCGGAGATCGGCTGTGTGCGCACGGTGTTCTTCACCCAGTCCGGGACGTGCGCCTCGGGAATCTCCTGGACCGGACGGCCGCTCTTGAGCACGAGCTCCGGGTCGAACGACACGAGGTCGGGGAGGACGACGAGGTCTGCTCGGTAACCCGGCGCGATCGCGCCGAGGCGATCGAGCCGATGCCACGTCGCGGGGTTGAGCGACGCGAGGACGAGCGCATCCTCGGGGGCCACCCCCACAGCGACGGCCTTCCGCACCATCTGGTTCAGGTGCCCCGAGTCGGCGATGTCCTCCGGATCGCGGTCGTCGGTGCAGAACGCCATCCGCGCAGTCCCGAACTCGGCGACGAGTGGCAGGAGGTCGACGAGATTTCGCGCCATCGATGCCTCGCGGATGAGTAGCCACATGCCGGCGCGGAGGCGCTCGCGACCCTCTTCCGCCGTGAGCGCCTCGTGATCCGAGCGGATTCCGGCCGCCGCATAGGCGTTGAGCTCCTTCCCGAGGACACCCGGCGCATGGCCGTCGACGTGCTCGGCGCCTTCGAGGGCGAGCTTCTCGAGCTCGGCCGGATCGCCGGCGATGACGCCGGGGAAGTTCATCATCTCGGCGAGCCCGATCACCCGCCGGCGGCGGAGGAGGCCCTGGAGATCGCCGGCCGTCAGTGGACGTCGGGGCGACTCGAACGCCGAGGCGGGCACGCACGAGGACGCCGTGAAGTACACGTCGAGCGGCACGGTCGAGCACACGTCGAGCAGCCAGTGGATCCCGTCCGAGCCGAGAACGTTGGCGATCTCGTGCGGATCGGCGACGACCGCCGTCGTCCCGAGCGGCAGCACGAGCCGCGCGAACTCGTCGACGAGGAGCTTCGTCGATTCGAGGTGCATATGGGCGTCGATGAAGCCCGGGACGACGTACGTCCCGGACACGTCGAGCGTCTCCGCGCCCTCGTACGCGCCGAGGCCTGCGACGTAGCCG
Organism: uncultured Actinomycetes bacterium; assembly: GCA_963724675.1. Taxonomy (GTDB): domain Bacteria; phylum Actinomycetota; class Thermoleophilia; order Gaiellales; family Gaiellaceae; genus PALSA-612. Next base: position 34,532 of record CAVRVP010000007.1, read on the forward strand.
TCACAGACGGCGATGTCGACGTCCAGCCACTCGCGGGTGAAGGCGGAGAACACGTGGCCTCCACGGACGACGAGGTCGGCCGGCTCGTCGCCGCGGGCCACCGCCAGGCGTCGCGCGAGATCCGTCACAGCCCGACTATGTCATCGGGGCGTACGGGCACCCTCGTCAGCTCGCATCCGGTCGCGTCGCGCAGCGCAGCCACGACGGCTGCAGTCGACACGACGGTCGGCGGCTCGCCCACTCCCTTGAGGCCGTACGGCGCATCCGGCTCCGGATCCTCGATGAGCACGGACTCGATCGGCGGGACGTCGAGCGCCGTCGGGATGAGGTAGTCGGTGAAGCTCGCGTTCGTGATCACGCCACCCGTCGTCTGGATCTCCTCCATGAGCGCCAGGCCGATGCCCTGGGCCGTTCCGCCCTCGATCTGACCGCGGACGGCGAGCGGGTTGAGCGCCTTGCCGACATCCTGGGCCGTGCCGATCCAGACGATCCGCGTGAGCCCGAGGTCGGTGTCGACCTCGGCGACCACCTTCATCGCCGAGCACGCGAACGCGACGTGGGCGCGATCGCCGAGAACCTGCCCGATCTCCGGGTCCAGAGGATGCGTCGGCAGATGGCGGTAGACGCGCTCGACGTCGACGTCGCCTCCTGTGCGCTCACGCTCGGCGAGCGCGTCGATGCACGCGAGGCGCACCGCACCGGCGGCCATCCAGGTCATGCGCGACGCGGACGCGGACCCGGCCGAGCCGACCTCCGACGTCGGAGCGATCGTGACGAGCACGTCGTCCGTCCCAAGCTCGGTCCGTGCCACCTGGGCGATGACGTCGGCCACGCCCTGCCCCACCTCGGCGGCCGCGCACAGGACCTCGGCGGCGAGTGACCCCGCCCGCTCGAAGAGGCGAACCCGAGCGGCTGTGGAGTCGTCGAACCCCTGCGAGAAGCAGATGTTCTTGATGCCCACCGCGAAGCCGACGCCTCGGCGCACGCCCTCGCCGCGCGTCGTGTTGCCCGTGCCGCCAGGAAGCCGCACGGGGTCGCGCGGCAGCTCCTCTGCTCCGGGCGGCACGAGGTCGCGGCAGCTACGGATGACGTCGGCTACGGGCAGGGATCCCGTGATCACCTCGCCGGTCGGGAGCGTGTCGCCTGGAGAAAGGGCATTCAGCAGGCGCAGCTCGACGGGATCGATGTCGAGCGCAGCGGCAAGCTTGTCCATCTGCGCCTCGTGCGCAAAGCACCCCTGGACGGCGCCGAACCCGCGCATCGCCCCACACGGCGGGTTGTTCGTGTAGACACACGTCCCTTCGACGAGGACGTTCTCGACGCGATAGGGCCCGGCGGCGAAGCAGCAGGCATTCGCGATCACCGCGGCCGAGCTCGATGCGTACGCGCCGCCGTCGAGGAGGATGCGTGCGCGGACCGTGACGAGCCGTCCTTCGCGCGTGGCGCGATGCTCGATCGCGATCTTCGCCGGATGTCGATGAACGTGGCCGGTGAACGACTCCTCGCGGTTGTAGACCATCCGCACCGGGCGTTCGGTGTGGAGGGCGAGCATCGCGGCATGGATCTGGATCGAGAGGTCCTCCCGACCGCCGAAGGCGCCGCCGACTCCCGCGAGGTGGACGCGCACCTGCTCCGGGGCGAGCCCGAGACATGGCGCGATCTGGTCTCGGTCGACGTGCGTCCACTGCGTCGCGACGTAGATGTCGATACCACCCTCGCCGTCGGGAACCGCAAGACCGGACTCCGGCCCGAGGAACGCCTGGTCCTGCGTCCCGACCTCGTACGTGCCGGCAATGGTCACGTCGCCTTCGACCTCCGGGTCGCCGTGCCGAATGACGATCGAGCGGACGACGTTCGGTCGCGGGTCGTCGCGGTACCCGTGCCCGGCGGTCGGCCGCTCCGGGTGGAGCGGCTCGGACTCCGTCGCACGCTCCGGATCCGCGACGACCGGCAGCAGCTCGTACTCGACGTCGATCCGCTCCGCTGCCCGCCGCGCCTGCTCCGGATCGTCCGCGGCGACGATCGCCACCGGCTCGCCGAAGTAGCGAACGCGGTCGATGGCGAGCACCGGTTGGTCGGGGAACTCGAGGCCGTACAGTCTTCTCGCCCGGAACGTCTGCGTGCGTGAGGACTGCGTGAACGCCTGGCAGCGCGAGCGCACGGGACGGATCGATCGAGTGCACAAGGGCATGCGGGTGCGGGCTGCGGACCGTGTGACCCCAGAGCATCCCCGGCGCCACGAGATCGCTCGCGTAGGCGAACTGGCCCTTGACCTTCGGGACGCCGTCTGCGCGTGTCGTGCTCTCGCCGACGCGTCCTCGCTCGAGCCTCCGCGGCGCCGCGATCGTCTGGTGCTCGCCCGTCATGAGCGCTCCGCGGCGACGTGAACCGCCTCGACGATCTTCTGGTACCCGGTGCAGCGACAGAGGTTGCCCGACAGCGCCTCGCGAATCTCGTCGTCCGTCGGTTCGGGCACGCGGCGGAGCAGGTCTGCCGCCGCAACGACGAGCCCGGGCGTACAGAAGCCGCACTGCACGGCGCCGGCATCGACGAACGCGGCCTGCACCGGATGGAGGTCGTCTCCGTCCGCGAGCCCCTCCACCGTCACGACCTCGTGCCCGTCCGCCTGTGCGGCGAGGACGAGGCACGAGCAGACGAGCCGACCGTCGAGCAGCACGGAGCACGAGCCGCACTCACCCTGCTCGCATGCGTTCTTCGACCCCGGGAGGCCGAGCCGCTCGCGGAGGGTGAAGAGCAGGCTCTCGCCGGCCCAGACGTCCGTCTCGAGCCGATCGCCGTTGACCACGAGCTCGAGCCTCATGCTGCGAGACACCTCGCGACGCCCCGCCGCGCGAGCACGCGCAGCGCGTGCCGGCGGTACGCGGCGGTTCCTCGGACGTCGTCGATCGGCGAGCACGCCGCAGCCACCGCGTCGGGGAGCCCGTCCGCGTCGGCGATCGGAACCCTGACGAGCCCCGCGACCGGCCCGGACGAGCCGAACGCCGCACGGAGCTCGCCCTGCTCGCGGTCGACCGCCACAGCAAGCGAGCACACGGCAATGACCATCGCGTTTCGCGGGCCGACTTTCATGAACGTCTGCGGCGCACCCGAAGGCCGTACGACCACCGCGACGATCAGCTCATCGCCGGCGAGGGCGTTCCGCTTCGGACCGACGAGGAAATCGTGCACGGGCATCCGCCGCGTCCCGCGGATGCTCGCGAGCTCGACATCGGCGTTGCCCACGAGGAGTGGCGGCAGGGCATCGCCCGCGGGGGACGCGGTGCCGAGATTGCCACCGATCGTGCCGCGGTTCCTGATCTGGGGGGAACCGACGGTGCGCGAGGCCTCCGCGAGCGCGGGAAGCTCCGCAGCAAGCTCACCGTGCTCGATCTCGGCGTACGTGAGGCCGGAACCGAGTCGAAGGGCCCCGTCGTCTCGTACGCGACCAGCCGCCGAGCTCGACGACCTCGCCGAGATCGAGAATCGCCTCGGGCCGAGCGCGGTCGAAGTTGAGCTCGACCATGACGTCGGTGCCGCCACGGATCGCGAGCGCTTCCGGCCGCTCCGCCCGCAACGTCAGAGCCTCGGCGAGCGTGCGCGGTCGCAATACCTCCATCGCGGTGTTCTAGCGCTCCTCGCGCACGTAGGGAACGCCGAGCGCGGCCGGCGCACCCAGCCTGCGCTTGGCGAACCGCGTCGACACGAGCACGAGCACGACGATCGTCATCAGGTATGGCAGCGACGCGAACACCTCGGACGGCACGCCGGTCAACCAGCCTCGCCCCTGGAGGATGAGTGGCAGCGCCGAGAACGCGCCGAAGAAGTACGCACCGACGAGGCAGAGATCGGCCCGCCAGAAGGCGAAGATGACGAGCGCGATCGCGATCCACCCGGCGCCGCCGGTGAGCGACGTCTGCCACTGCCCGATGATGGCGAGGCTGAAGCACGCCCCGGCCACCCCCGCAAAGGCGCCACCGACCAGCGTGTGGACGTAGCGATACGCGGTCACGTTGATGCCCATGACGTCCGCAGAGGCGGGCGCCTCGCCGACAGCACGGACGTTGAGCCCCACCCGGGTGCGGGCGAGGTAGAAGCCGATCGCGACCACGCACAGCCACGATGCGTAGACGAGCGCGTTCTGGTCGAAGAGGATCGGCCCGAGCACCGGCATGTCACCGAGACCGAACAGGTCGAGCGGCGTGAAGGCATGCGCGGCGGGCGCGCCCGTGAGGTTGAGATCGTTGCCGAGATACGACGCGAGCCCCGCTGCGCCGGCGAAGATCGTCAACGCGAGGCCCGACACGATCTGATTCGCCCGGAGCGTGATGACGAGGAAGGCGTGGATGAGCGCCATCGCCGCGCCGGCCAGGGCTGCCACGCCGACCGCAGCCGCGAGCACGAACGCACCCGGCCCGTCAATGCGCTGCACGGCCCAGAAGCCCATCACCGCTCCCATGAGCATCATTCCCTCGACGCCGAGGTTGAGCACGCCGGAGCGCTCGGCGAGCAGCTCGCCGAGCGCGGCGTAGAGAAGCGGCGTCCCGTACACGATCGCCGTCGCGACGAGCACGACGAGAAAGCTGTCGTTCACTTCGCCGCCTCCGGCCGTGGCGTCGTGTGGGCAGCCCCGCGACGAAAGCTGACGCGGTAGCGGATGAGAATCTCGCCGCCGAGAGCGCAGAAGAGGATGATCCCCTGCATGACGCCGACGAGCCCGGACGGGAAGTCGGCTCCTTGAAGCGTGTACCCGGCGCTGAGCAGGCCGCCGAGGAGGAAGCCGACGGGCACGACGGCGAGCGGGTTGTACCGGGCGAGCGCAGCGACGACGATCCCGGTGTATCCATACGCCGAGCTCTGGAGGCCGGTCGGCTCGAGCTGGTGCGCGAAGTCACCCTCGAAGCTCGCACCGCCGAGCCCCGCGAGAGCACCCGAGATGCACATGACGGCGATGATCTTTCGACGCAGGCGCATGCCCGCGTACCGCGCCGCGGGTTGCGAGTCGCCGATCACCTGCAGCTCGAAGCCGAAGCGCGTGCGCCAGTACACGACCCACATCAGAGCGGCGATGCAGACGGCGAGGCCGAAGCCGAGAGGAACCACCACTCCCCCTGCGAAGTCGAGCGTCGTCGCCGGCCAGCTTGCGTCCTCCGGGATCGTCTTTCCCAGCGGGAACGTCTGGCCCTCGAAGCTCTCCGTGTCGCGCCAGAACGAGAGGCTGTCGATGATGAGGTACGTCAGCAACAGTCCTGCGACGTAGTTGAGCATCAGCGACGTGATGATCTCGTTCGTGTTGAAGAACGCTCGCAGGAGGGCCGGAATTGCTGCCCACGCCGCACCGGCGAGGCACCCGGCCACGCACATGGCGAGGACGTAGAGCGGCGTCGATGTGACATCCCGGTCTCCGAGATAGAGCGCGACGCCGACGGCGGCGATCGCGCCGAGGTAGAACTGCCCCTCGCCGCCGATGTTGTAGAGCTGCATGCGAAATGCCGCAGCCGCGGCGAGCCCCGTGAAGAGGATCGGCGTGGCGAACGTCAGCGTCGATGTCAACGCCCCGTCTGCGAAGAACGCAGAGTCGATGAGACGCCGGTACGTCGCTCCCGGGTCGTGACCGGTGGCCGCGAGGATGATCGCCATCAGCGCAAACGAGAACGCGATCGACCCGAGCGGAACCGCAACTGTCAGCCAGCGTGGCTGGTCGAGCCTGCGTTGGATCCTCACGCGCCACCACCCCCGGCCATCAGCAGCCCGATCGCCTCGACGCTCGTCGCTTCCGGGTCGCACTCACCGGCGACTCGACCCTCGTACAGGACGACGATCCGGTCGGCCAGGGCACGGATCTCGTCGAGATCCTCGCTGATCACGAGCACGGCGACGCCGTCGGTCGCAGCGTCGCGGAGATAGGAGTGGACCGTCTCGATCGCGCCCACGTCGAGGCCTCTCGTCGGCTGGGCGGCGATGAGCACCTTCGGCGAGCCCTGAAACTCGCGGCCAAGGACGAGCTTCTGAAGGTTGCCGCCTGAGAGGTTGCGTGCCGGCGTGGACGCGCCCGGCGTCTTCACGTCGTAGCCATCGATGAGCGATCGGGCCGCTGCTCGCATCTGGCGAGCGAGCACGAACGGCCCACGCGAGATCGGCGGGCGCCGATAGCTCTTCAGCACAGCGTTGGACGCGACTGAAAGGCTCGGCGCGAGGCCCGTGCCGAGCCGGTCCTCAGGGACGTGAGCCACTCCAGCGGCGATGGCGGCTCGTGGATCGCCCGCCCGGAGGACGGAGCCTGCGACCGCGACGCTGCCCGCCGCGGTGTCGCGCGTGCCGTAGATCGCCTCGGCGAGCTCGCGCTGGCCGTTTCCCGCCACGCCGGCGACGCCGACGATCTCGCCGGCTCTGATCGTGAGCGACACATCCTCGACCGCCAGGCTGCCGCGATCGCCGACGACGCTGAGGCCGTCGACCTCGAGGACGACATCGTCGCCGTCGGCCGGCGCCCGCTCGATGCGTCGGGCCTCGTCGATCTCGCGGCCGACCATGAGCGCGGCGAGCGAATGCGGCGTCGCGTCGGCCGCGGACACCGTGGCGACAGTCCGACCGCCGCGCAACACGGTCACGCGGTCGGCGACGGCCATCACTTCGTGCAGCTTGTGCGAGATGAAGATGACGGTGCGGCCGTCGGCGGCCATCGCCCGCAGCGTCTCGAAGAGCGCGTCCGCTTCCTGCGGCGTCAGCACGGCCGTCGGCTCGTCCATGATCAGGATCCGCGCGTCGCGGTAGAGCGCCTTCAGGATCTCGACCCGCTGCTGCTCGCCCACCGAGAGCTGCCAGACGCGAGCACGAGCATCGACGGCCAGCCCGAAGCGGTCGGCGAGCTCGGCCACGACACCCTCGATCGCGTTGTGGCGGAGGAGGAACGATCGACTCTCTGCGCGGTGGTCGCCGAGCACGATGTTCTCGGCCACGGTGAACGTGCTGACGAGACGGAAATGCTGGTGCACCATGCAGATGCCGGCCTCGAGCGCGTCCCGCGGCGCGTGGAAGTGCACGGGCTCGCCGTAGAGCTCGATGTCCCCCTCGTCCGGCCGGTACAGCCCGGTGAGGATGTTCGACAGCGTCGTCTTACCCGCGCCGTTCTCGCCGAGCAGCGCGTGCACTTCGCCTGCGGCGGCTTCGAAGTGGACGTTCTCGTTGGCGACGACGCCGGGGAAGCGCTTGGTGATGGCGCGCATGGCGACCGCGGCAACCGGAGAGGCGCCGGGGCTACCGGCGCCTCTCGGTTCGTCGTGTCGAAGCGGGGACTCTCGTTCCCCCACCGATCTAACCCTTCGGGCTGCCGACCACGCCTTTGACGAGCCAGTTGACGGCGTAGAGCTGGTTCACCGTCATCTTCTTGCCCTTGGGAACGCGGAGCTTGCCGGCCTGGTCGTAGAGCGGGCCGGTGAACTCGTAGAACGTGCCCTTCACCAGCTGGGCGCGCTTGGCCATGATCGCCGCCCGTGTCTTCTTGGAGACGAGCTTGCCGAACGGCGCAATATCCGTGAAACCGTCCTTGATCGACCCGTAGTAGAAGCCTGTCTTCCACGTGCCGTTCATGGCGCCCTTCGTCTTGCGCAAGTAATACGGGCCCCAGTCGTACACGGCCGCCGTCAGCCACTGCGTCGGCGCGAACTTGCGCGCGTCGGAGTCGTAACCGACCCACGGCACCTTCTTCGACTCCGCGTACTGCCCCGCCGAAGGGCTGTCGACGTTCTGGCCGACCACGTCCGCACCGGACGAGATGAGACTCTCGGCGGCCTTGCGCTCCTTGTTCAGATCTACCCACGCGTGCGTCCAGATCAGGCGTACCTTGGCGCCCGGGTGCGTTGCCTGCGCGCCGAGCGCAAAAGCGCTCGCGTGGCGCAGGACCTCCGGTATCGCGAACGGCACGACGTAGCCGATGTTCCCGGACTTCGAGGCCGCACCCGCGGCCATGCCCGAGAGGTAGATCGTGTCTTCCCCGGCTCCGAAGTACTCAGCCATGTTCGGTAGCACGGTCGTCCCCGTGGCCATCTCGAACTTCACATCGGGGTGCTTCTTCGCCGCCGCCGCCATCGACGACTGATAGCCGAACGACGTCGCGAAGATGATCTTGTTGCCGTCGCGGATGAGGCTCTCGATCACCTGCGCCGCCTGCGGTCCCTCCGGCACGAGCTCCTTGTAGGTCGTCTTCACCTTCGAGCCGAGCTGCTTCTGAACGTACAGCCGCCCGTTGTCGTGCGCCTGTGACCAGCCGCCGTCGGCGTGCGGGCCGACGTAGATCCAGGCCGCCTTGAACGGTGCTGACTTCGCGCCCGAGCCTGTCGCGGCGAACACCAGCCCCGCCGCCACGGATACGAGCGCGAGCGTCCCTACCACGAAGCGCTTCCTCTGCATTCTCACCCTCCCGTCGTCCACCGAAATCGGAGTTCGACTATACGACGTTAGTAGGGTCCGCGCGACATGCGCCGGCTGCTCGCCAACGGGTGGATTGCGACAATGGACGACGCCGGCACCGAGCACGCGTCGGGGTGGGTTCTCGTCGAGGGGTCGACCGTTGCCGGGGTCGGTGACGGCGAACGGCCTGCCGCGGACGAGGTGGTCGATCTTGCCGGCGCGGTCGTCACTCCGGGTCTCGTCAACACCCACCATCATCTGTTCCAGACGCTTACGAGAGCCCGCGCTCAGGAGGCGGATCTCTTCACGTGGCTGCGTGAGCTCTATCCCGTCTGGGCGCGCCTCGACGACGAGGCGGAGTACGCCGCGGCGCGCACAGGGCTCGCCGAGCTCGCGCTCTCCGGCTGCTCGACCGTCTTCGACCACCATTACGTCTTCCCGCGTGGAACGAGCGGCCTCGTGGAGGCCGAGGTGCGCGCAGCACGGGAGATCGGCGTGCGCATCGTCGCCTCCCGCGGGTCGATGGATCTCGGCGAGTCGGCCGGCGGATTGCCGCCCGACGCCGTCGTCGAAGAGCGCGACGCGATCCTCGCCGACACCGAACGGATCGCCGCGGAGCTGCACGAGCCCGGCCCTGGCGCGATGACGCAGGTCGCGGTTGCGCCTTGCTCGCCGTTCTCCGTCACGAAGGAGCTCATGGTCGAGTCAGCCGCGCTTGCGCGTCGCCTCGGGCTCCAGCTCCATACCCATCTCGCCGAGACGGTGGAGGAGGACGCCTACTGCCGCGAGCTCTACGGCTGCACGCCGGTCGAATACCTCGGCGAGCTGGGCTGGACCGCCTCCGACGTGTGGTGCGCGCACTGCGTCCATCTCTCCCCCGCGGACGTCCGGACCTTCGCCGGCGCAGGCGTTGGCGTCGCCCACTGCCCGACGTCGAACCTCCGCTTGGGGGCGGGCATGGCACCCGTTCGAGAGCTCGTCGATGCCGGCGTGCGGGTCGGGCTTGGCGTCGACGGCTCGGCGTCCAACGAGCGCTCCGACCTGTTGTTCGACGTCAAGCAGGCGCTGCTCGTGGCGCGCGGCCGTGGCGGCCCGGCGGCGATGACGTGCCGCGAGGCACTTCGGCTCGGCACGCGCGGCGGCGCGGCCGTGCTCGCGCGCGACGACATCGGCTCGATCGAGCCCGGGCAAGTGCGCCGATCTCGCCGTCTGGCGGACAGACGGCCTCGAGCTCGGCGGAGCCGACGACCCCGTGGCCGGGCTCGTCCTCTCCGCGCCGCACCGCGTCGACCGGCTGATCGTCGGTGGCGCCGACGTCGTCCGTGACGGCCAGCTCGTCAACGCGGACGAGGACGAGATCGCGCGCGCGCACCGGGTGCAGGCGAGCAGGCTGCGAGTCGCATGACGCGCGCGGCCGTCGTCACGGGAGTGAGCCGGCGAAACGGGATCGGCTTCGCCGTCGCTCGTCGGCTGCTCACGGCCGGCAACGGCGTCCTGATCCATTCGTGGGCGGCCGCCGACGAGAACCCGGATCCGGGCGGGCGTGCAGGCTGTGCTCGAAGCACTGGAGCAGGCGGGGCCTCGTGTCGGTCATGTCGAGGCCGACTTCGCCGACCCGGAGGCGCCGGCAGCGGTTATCCGCGGCGCGCAGGACGACCTTCGGTCATGTGGACATCCTCGTCGTCAACCACGCGCTCGACAGGTTCGCCACACTCGCGGAGCTGACGGCCGACGGCGTCGACGCCCATCTGCACGTCAACGTCCGGGCATCTCTACTGCTCGTGAAGGAGTTCGCTGGCCAGCACGACGGCCGGCCGGGAGGCCGCGTCGTGCTGCTGACGTCGGGGCAGCACCTGGGGCCGATGAAGGGATCGGTCGCCTACGCGGCATCCAAAGGCGCGCTGCACCAGGTGACGTTGACGCTGTCGGACGAGCTGATCGAGCGAGGCATCACCGTGAACACGGTCAACCCCGGGCCTACCGACACCGGCTGGATCCCCGAAGACTGGGACCCGCGACCGCGCAACCCCCTCGGCCGGTGGGGCCAGCCCGACGATGCCGCACGGCTCATCGCGTGGCTCTGCTCGGATGAAGGTGAGTGGATCACCGGGCAGGTCATCGATTCCGAAGGCGGCTTCCGCCGCTGGGGCTGACGTGAGATCCTCCGTCTCGTGATCTCGACTCACGTCCTCGACACCGAACGCGGCGAACCCGCTGAAGGCGTGATCGTCGAGCTCTACCGCGGAGACGAGTTGCTCGCCGCGACGCAGACGGACGAGGACGGACGGATCGCGGAGCTCTCCCCGGGTGCGCTCGAGGCGGGCACGTATCGGCTCGTCTTCCATCCGCCCTCGACGTTCTTCCGGCGAGTCGATCTCGAGATTGCCGTCGACGACACCGACCGGCACTACCACGTGCCTTTGCTCGTCTCCCCGTACTCGTGCGCGAGCTACCGCGGCAGCTGACCGCGGTCGAGCTCGCCGAGCTCTTCGAAGGCCGGACGGCGCTCGTCGAGCGGCTGGCCGAGGTCGATGATCCGCTCACCAACGCAGGCGAGGTGATCGGCGGTCTCTCCGAGGAGGAGAAGCTCCAGGCCCTCGCGGCCCATCCCGCGATCGGCCAGCGCGCCGGGCCTCTCGCCGCGCAGCGCCGCGGAGCAGGGAGCACAGCGCCGACCCCGACGTCCTGGCGGAGCTCTTCGAGCTGAACGCCGCCTACGAGCAGCGCTTCGGCTTCCGCTTCGTCGTGTTCGTGAACGGCCGGCCGAAGCGTGAGCTCGTGCCGGTGCTCCGCGAACGGCTCGCACGCAGTCGTGAGCAGGAGCTCGACACGGCGTTGGGCGAGCTCGTCGCGATCGCTCGCGACCGGTGGGAGCGCGGATGATCGCCGTCGACGCATACCTCGTCGACTGGCTCGACTTCCTTCTCCGCTGGCTGCACGTGATCGCAGGCATCGCCTGGATCGGCACGTCGTTCTACTTCGTCGCCCTCGACAACCATCTGGCGCCGCCGAAGGACGATGAGCCTGACGCGAGCGTGGCGGGCGAGTCGTGGGAGATCCACGGCGGCGGCTTCTATCGCGTCCAGAAGTTCAAGGTCGCGCCGAAGACGCTCCCCGAGCCGCTCCACTGGTTCAAGTGGGAGGCGTACACGACGTGGCTCTCGGGCTTTGCGCTGTTCTGCGTCCTCTACTACATCGACGCCGATCTCAACCTCGTCGGCGCCGATCTCGCCGAGGGCTGGGCGATAGCGATCTCGATCGGGTTGCTCGCTGCAGCCTGGCTCGTCTACGACCTCCTCTGCCGCATCCTCCGGAGCGAGCTGATCCTCGCCGGGACGCTGATCGTCCTCGTCACCGGGACGGCGTATGCGTTGAGCCTCCTGTACACCGACCGCGCCACATGGCTCCAGGTCGGGGCGATGCTCGGGACGATCATGGTCGCCAACGTCCTGTTCGTGATCATCCCCGGGCAGCGCGACCTCGTCCGCGCCAAGGAAGCAGGCCGTGAGCCCGATCCGATCGCCGGCATCCGAGGCAAGCAGCGCTCGGTTCACAACAACTACCTCACCCTGCCCGTGCTCGTCGCGATGCTCGGCGGTCACTTCCCGGTCGCCTACGGCTACGAGGACGGCTGGCTCGTGCTCGTCCTCCTCATGCTCGTCGGCGCCTGGATCCGCGTGTTCTTCAATCTCAGGCACACGGGACGGACGCTCTGGTGGATCCCCGCCAGCGCGGCGGCCGCGATCGTCGGCATCGCGTTGTGGATCCGCCCCCCGGACGCCGGCAGCGCATCAGGGCCCCCGGTCACGGGTGCCGCCGTGGAGCGCATCGTCGACGAGCGGTGCGTCACGTGCCACGCAGGCGTGTCCGCCCCGAAGGGCATCAGGCTCGAGACAATCGACCAGATCGCCGCACAGGCCGATGCGATCGAGCAGGTCGCGGTGCTCACGAAGGTGATGCCACTCGGCAACGCAACCGGCATGACGGATGCGGAGCGCGAGCTACTCGGACGCTGGATCGATCAGGGCGCTCCCACGGAGTAGGCTCCGGGCATGTTGGAGATCACCGTCGCGTCGTTCGGCCTGACCGCGCGCTTCGAAGAGGAGCGCGCGCCGGAGACGGTCGCCGCCTTTCGTCGCTTGCTGCCGCTCGACTCGCAGCTGATCCAGGCTCGCTGGTCGGGCCAGGCCGCGTGGATTCCCTTCGGCGATCTCGATCTCGGCATCGGCTTCGAGGATCCGACGAGCTATCCCGGGAGCGGGCGAGCTCCTGATCTACCCCGGCGGCGTGAGCGAGACGGAGATCCTCTTCCCGTACGGGCAGACGTGCTTCGCGAGCAAGGCCGGACAGCTCGCGGGCAACCACTTCGCCACGGTCGTGGACGGTCGGGAGCATCTCGAGGAGATCGGCCGCCTCGTGCTCTGGGAAGGCGCGCAGCCGATCCGCTTCGAGGAGCGTTCCTGAAAGGCCTCGCCCACTGGGACGACGTCACGCCGCGCGACCTCCGCCGCGGCCCGATGCAGCTCGACCGCATCGACCTCGGCGACGCGGCGGGGACGAAGGACGTCGGTGTCGCACGCCTCAAGATCGACCCCGGCGGCCGGTCCTCACCCGTGCACGTCGAGCTCGACGAGGAGGAGATCTTCTACGTCCTCTCCGGCTCGGGCCTCCTGTGGCAGAACGGGAAGACGCACGAGATACGCACCGGCGACTGCATCGTCCACCGGGTGGCCGAGGAGGAGCACACGCTCGTGGCGGGGCCTGACGGCCTCGACGTGCTCGCGTTCGGCGAGCGCACGCGCCCGACGGCCACGTACCTGCCGCGCGCCGGCGTCCTTCGCATGGACGTCACGGTGAAGGCTGCCGAGGATCGTCACCCGTGGGATCTCGAGGCCGAGGCCGGCGAGCTCGAGCTGCCCGAGCCGAGCCCCCGCCCGCCCAACGTCGTCAACCGCGACGACGTGACGCCGGAGTACGACGGCACGTACTGGGACCTGGCATCGGCCGCCGGCTCGGAGCGGACGGGGCTCAACTACATCGCGCTACCGCCGGGCGAGGAGGGCGCGCCACCGCACTGTCACTCGGTCGAGGAGGAGATCTTCGTCGTCCTCGACGGCTCCGGCATCCTCGTGCTCTGGCCGACGCCGGGCGCGCGCCGCGGCGATCGCCGAAGGGGAAGGAGATTCACGAGTGCGCGCCGGCCATGTCGTCTCCCGCCGCCCAGCGACAGGGATCGCGCACCGCTTCCGAGCCGGGGACGAGACGTTCACGTACCTCGCCTACGGGACACGCAAGGCCGAACGACATCGCGCTACTACCCGCGCTCGAACAAGATCTACTTCCGCGGCGTCGGCCTCATCGCGCGCCTCGACAGACCTCGACTACTTCGACGGCGAACCCTCCTAGGCGCTAGCGCGTCAATCGGCGGAGGGCGCCGGTGAGCACCTCGACCGCGAGCACGATGTCCTCCTCGGACGACAGCTCGTCCGGCGAGTGGCTGACGCCGCCGTTCAGGCTGCGGACGAACAGCATCCCGGCGTCGACGCCGGACGCGGCGAGGATGCCCGCATCGTGTCCGGCCCCGGAGGCAAGCTCGACAACCGGCAGGCCGCGCTCCGCGATCTCGTCGTGAAGCGCGCGCCGGGCAGCGCCGTCGAAGGCGACCGGCTCCGTTCGCGTTGCCGGCTCGAACCCGATCGCCGCGACGAGCGCGTCGAGCGAAGCCGTGTCCGGCGCTCGCGCATCGATCGAGATCCGCGCCCGGCTCGGGATGACGTTGACACCGCCTGGCTCGACGTCGATCTGGCCCACCGTCGCAACGGCACCCGGGACTCCGCGAGCAGCATCCCGAATGTGCAGCACGGCCGTCGCGGCGGCGACGAGCGCATCGTCACGCCCCTCCATCGGGCTCGTCCCGGCATGGCCCGCGCGGCCGTCGAAGACGAGCTCGCCGCGGGCATAGCCGACGATCGCCGTCACGACGCCGAGCGGTGCGGCGGCGTCGGCGAGCCGCGGTCCTTGCTCGATGTGGAGCTCGAGGAAGGCGCGCGGTAGCTCGCGCTCCACGCAGAGGGCGTGGCTGCCGACGCACCCCACCTCCTCGCCGCGGAAGACGGCCACAGCCCCGGTGCCGGCTGCTTCCACCGCCTCGATCGCGGCGACGACGCCAAGGGCGCCGTCGTACTTTCCGCCTTGCGGGACGGTGTCCAGATGGGAGCCGACCCAGACGTCAGCGCCCGCGCCCGCGCGTCCCACGAGATTGCCGTGCGCGTCCACGTCCACAGCCAGCCCGGCGTCTCGCATCCAGCCGGCCGCCAGCTCGTGCGCAGCGTCCTCGCCCGGCCCGGGATGCGGCCGGTTGGCGCCCGGCCCGTTACCGATGGCATACAGCTGCTCGAGCCGTTCGCTGACCCGCACGATCGCGGTGAATCTACCCGTCGGCTGGTGCAGCAGACGCGATCGTCAGCAGCGCCGGCTCTGTCCACGGCCCGCCTGCACGCTTCGCGAGATCGGCGAACGTCGCCCGGCCGAGAATCTCGATCGTCGCATCACGTACCTCTTCCCATACCTCCCGAAGCGTGCATCCGAGCGTCATCGGGCATGGCTCAGGGGTGTGGCGCGTCGCGCAGCTGATCGGCGCGAGCTGCCCCTGGAAGAGGCGGACGATTCGCTCGAGCGTGATCTCCTCCGGCGCCTTGTTCAGGCGGTAGCCGCCACTCGGCCCGCGCTCGGAGCGCACGATCCCGGCCGTCCGCATCGTCGGCATCACCTGCTCGAGGACGGACTGCGGCACCGCCGTCCGCCGTGCCAGCTCTTCCAGCTTGAGCGGCCCACCACCTTCGATCGTCAGCGCGAGCACGGCACGTGTTGCGTAGTCAGTTCGACGAGAAACCCACATCGGAGCACCTCCTGGTTCCCACTTGACAGGCAAACGCTATAGCCATTATCTTCCGATCATTCATAGTAAGTCTACTATTTTTGTCAACAATACAAGAAAGAAAGGACAGCCGCCGATGCTGCATCGCCCAGCAGCAGCACTAGGCGCCGCGCTCGCGGTAGCGCTCACCGCGCTCGCAGCCGCCGCCGTGGCACCCTCCGCGCCGGCCCGCACGAGCAGCACCTCGCTGAATCTCGTCGCCTACTCCACCCCGCGCGAGGCGTACGCCCAGCTGATCCCGATGTTCCAGAAGACGGCTGCCGGCAAGGACGTCACGTTCACGCAGTCCTACGGCTCGTCGGGCGAGCAGGCGCGCGCGGTCCGCGCGGGTCTCAAGGCGGACCTCGTTGCCCTGTCGCTCGCACCGGACGTCGATGAGCTCGTCGACGCGAATCTCGTGTTCAAGGGCTGGAAGAAGAAGACGTACAAGGGCATGGTCACCGACTCGCTCGTCGTCTTCGTCCTGCGCGACGGCAACCCGAAGAAGATCAAGACGTGGACCGATCTTCTGAAGCCCGGCGTCGAAGTGGTCACGCCGAACCCCTTCACGTCCGGCGGCGCCCGCTGGAACATCATGGCGGCCTACGGCGCGTGGCGGCGTGAGGGCAAGACCGACAAGCAGGCACAGGCGAACCTGCTCAAGCTGTTCAAGAACGTCGTCGTCCAGGACAAGAGCGCTCGCGACTCTCTGAACACGTTCATGAGCGGCAAGGGTGACGTCCTGCTCGCGTACGAGAACGAGGCGCTCTTCTCGAAGATGAAGGGCCTCAACCTTCAGTACATCATCCCGCGCTCGACGATCCTCATCGAGAATCCGGTCGCGGTCACGAAGACGACCGAGCACGCGAAGGAAGCCAACGCGTTCCTGAAGTTCCTCACGACACCGGCTGCACAGCAGGTGTTCGCGAACAACGGCTACCGCCCGGTCCTGAAGAACGTGCTCGAGGCGAACCGGAAGAAGTTCCCCGTCCGGCCGGGCGAGTTCACCATCGAGGCAAAGTCGATCGGCGGCTGGGACAACGCGATGAAGCGCTTCTTCGACCCGAACAAGGGCATCATGGCGAAGATCGAGAAGCAGGTCGGTGGCAGCACCGGCTAGTGCCACTGCCGCACCCCGCGGCGCAGGAGCAGCTCGACGGACAGGGCCGCGACGGCCCTGTCCGTTGGCGTGGTCACGCTCTTTCTGACGATCCTCGTCGTCCTCCCGATCGCAGCGCTCATGTGGGAGGCGAGAGAGCGAGGGGACGCAGACGTTCTGGGAGCGCCGTGACGAGCCCGGAGTCGATCGCGGCGCTGAAGCTGACGCTCGTCGCGTCGCTGCTCGTTTCGCTGCTCAACGCGGTGCTCGGGACGATCACCGCGTGGGTGCTCGTGCGCGACGACTTCCGCGGCAAGACGGCCGTCAACGCGGTCATCGACCTGCCGTTCGCCCTGCCGACGATCGTCGCGGGCCTCACGCTCCTGGCGCTGTACGGCCCGACGTCGCCGATCGAGGTCAACGTCGCCTACACGCAGACGGCGATCGTGCTGTGCCTCATGTTCGTGACGCTCCCGTTCGTCGTGCGGACGGTGCAGCCGGTGCTACAGGAGCTCGATCCGGAGCTCGAGCAGGCGGCGCACTCGCTCGGCGCGTCCCATGCGACGACGTTTCGCCGGGTGATCTTCCCCAACCTCCTGCCGGCGATCCTCTCGGGCGTCGCGCTCGCCTTCGCCAAGGCAGTCGGCGAGTTCGGGTCGCTCGTGATCATCACGGGGAACATCCCGTTCGACACCCAGGTGTCGTCGGTCTACATCTTCGGGCGCATCGAGAGCGGCGACTCTGCGGGCGCTGCGGCGGTGGCCGTCGTGTTGCTCGCGATCTCGTTCCTGACGCTGTTGTCGATCGGCGCCATCCGCCACTTCGCCACGAGGCACGACCATGCGTAGGCTCGGCCTCCGCTTCATCGCCCTTGCCTATCTCGTGATCATCCTCGTCGGACCGCTCACGATCGTCTTCTGGCGCACGTTCGAGGACGGCTTCCGGCCAGCGTGGGAGGCGCTGACTCGACGCCCGAGACGATTCACGCCCTCAAGCTGACCTGATCATCACGGCCATAGCGGTGCCCGTGAACACGGTGTTCGGCATCGTCTGTGCGGCCTTGCCATCGTCCGCCGGAGGTTCTGGGGCAAGAGCCTCCTGAATGCGTTCATCGACCTGCCGCTTGGCGCTGTCGCCCGTCGTCGTCGGCCTGTCGCTCTTCCTCCTCTACGGCCGCGAGGGTTGGTTCGGCAGCTGGCTCGAGGAGCCACGGCATCACGGTCCTCTTCGCCCTGCCCGCGATGGTGATCGCGACGATCTTCGTCTCGCTTCCATTCGTCGCCCGGGAAGTCATCCCGACGCTGCGCGAGGTCGGCGACGAGCAGGAGCAGGCTGCGCGGACGCTCGGCGCGGGAAGCTGGCAGACGTTCTGGCGCATCACGCTGCCGTCGATCCGGTGGGCCGTCATCTACGGGGTGATCCTCACGACCGCGCGTTGCCTCGGCGAGTACGGCGCGGTTGCCGTCGTGTCGGGCCGGATCCAGGGCAAGACGGAGACGGCCACGCTCCGCGATCCAGGAACGGTACGAGAGCTTCGACCTCGCCGGCGCGTACGCTATCTCGATCGTCCTCGCGCTCATGGCGATACTCGTTCTCGTCGCGATGACGGCAATCCGGCCCAGGGAGGCCGAGGAGTCCACGTAGCCATGTCGATCGTCGTCCGCAACATCTCGAAACGCTTCGGCGACTTCGTCGCCCTCGACGACGTGTCGCTCGACGTCGAGAGCGGGTCGCTGACGGCGCTGCTCGGGCCGAGCGGGTCGGGGAAGTCCACGCTCCTGCGCATCGTCGCGGGACTCGAGACACCCGACGCGGGAGCGGTCCTGCTCGGCGGGCAGGATGCGACCGCGCTGGCGCCGCAGAAGCGCAACGTCGGTTTCGTCTTTCAGCACTACGCCGCGTTCAAGCACATGACCGTCGCAGACAACATCGCGTTCGGCCTCAAAGTGCGCCGACGACCGAGGGCCGAGGTGCGCCAGCGGGTCGAGGAGCTCCTGCATCTCGTCCAGCTGGAGGGTCTCGGCGATCGGTATCCCTCACAGCTGTCGGGTGGACAGCGCCAGCGCATGGGTCTCGCCCGCGCACTCGCTCCGCAACCGCAGGTGCTGCTCCTCGACGAGCCGTTCGGAGCGCTCGACGCGCGCGTGCGCGCCGAGCTGCGCGAGTGGCTGCGACAGCTCCACGACGTCGTGCACGTGACGACGGTGTTCGTCACCCATGACCAGGAAGAGGCCATGGAGATCGCCGACACGATCGCCGTCATCAACGAGGGAGCGCTCGAGCAGGTCGGCGCGCCGAGCGAGCTCTACGACACGCCCGCGAGCGAGTTCGTCATGCGCTTCGTCGG
Organism: uncultured Actinomycetes bacterium; assembly: GCA_963724675.1. Lineage (GTDB taxonomy): Bacteria > Actinomycetota > Thermoleophilia > Gaiellales > Gaiellaceae > PALSA-612. Next base: position 53,300 of record CAVRVP010000007.1, read on the forward strand.
CGATGCGAACATCGTCGACGGCGTGCTCGTCCGCCCGCACGACCTCGAGCTGCTCGACGAGCCTGCGGAGGGCGCCGTCGAAGCCATGATCGTGCGCGTGACGATGCTCGGCCGCGACACGAAGGTCGAGCTTCACGACGCCGAGGGCGCCGAGATCGTCGCGCTGCTCACCCGCGACCGGTACGAAGAGCTCGACCTCTGGCGCGGCCAGTCGGTATGGGTCCGCGGCCGGCGCGAGCGCGCGCTGACGCCCTAGCGGCCGCGCTTCACGTAGAGCACGGCGCGGTCGTCTCTTGCCGCCACGCGCCAGCCGCCTCTCGCCGCAAGGCGCTGCTCGACAGGGGTGTCGCGCATGCACAAGCGCCGCAGAGAAGCGCGCGAGGAGCGGGTCTCCTGCCGGTCGCCCAGCGATCCAGTCGAGATACCGCCGCTGGTCGTCCGGTGCGAAGGCGTCGAGCGGGTTGGCGATCCACACCTGATGGCCGTCGAGCGCGAGCGCCTCGGCGTTGATGTCGTCGGCGAGCACGGGCTGCCTCGCCGATGCGGCCACGGCCTGGGCACGCAGCTTCACGCCGGCCGCCGTCGGCGGCGGAACGCGGCTGAGCCCGAAGACGACGAGGCCGGCGAGAAGCGCCGCCAGCGCCGCGGTGAGAGAGCGCGGCGGGCGTAGGCGCCACTGGCGCGAGCCGGTCACCCAGATCCCTGCAGGCGTCGCAGCGAACAGCACGAGCCAGACGCCGTTGCGCGCGGATTGCACCGTCATCACCGCGAGCCCGGCGAGCGCGACGAGCTCCCAGACCCTTGGCCGAGAGGCGATCGCCGCCAGGACGAGCGGCACACCCGCGACGAGAAACGCGAGGTCGAGGGGATTGCCCGAGCGAGAGCGGGGCCCAGAGCCCTTCATGCGTCTCGACCGCCTCGCTTCCCAGGACGCCGCGGTAGTAGTCGAGCGTGCCGAGCAGCGCGGGCGTGACGAGGAGCGCCGCGATCGAGGCCAGAAGCACCGAGACGGCCGCGAGCGGCGTCCGCGACAGCCGGTGGCAGAGGAGGTATGCGCCTGCGACCGCGACGCCGACGAGGGCACCTCCGTGGAGGTTCGACCAGATCGCGATGAGCGGCACGATGAGCCAGACGGTGTCCGACGGCGCGCGCGCCTGGCTGCGGAGGAGATAGACGAGGACCGGAAAGAGGGCAAGCGAGAAGAGCTGGCCGCGGACGATGAACACCGACGAGGCGGCCGCGACGGCGACGAGGAGCAGGACGAGAGCGGACGGAGCGTCGGCCACGTCCTCCCGCCGCATGTCGAGCGCGAGGAAGCCGAGCGCAGTCACGACGGCTACGAGGAGGCCGACCACGAGCCCACGGTCGCCCGCGAGTGCCTCGAGCCCGTGAAACACGAGCTCCCCGAGCACGGGCACGTTCTCCCAGCCGGCCGAGGAAGCGGAGGCGTACGGGATACCCGCAGGAATCTCCCCGAGCCGCACGATCACGCCGCCGAGTGCCGCTAGCCAGTGCGCGTCCGCCCCTACCGAGGCGAGCAGGGCGCAGAAGGCGGCGACGAACGCGACGGACAGCCACGTGAGGCGCGGCGCACGCGGGGACAACGGGTTCACACGGCCTGTATCGGCCGTTCCGCGCGCGATTCTTCAGATCAACGCGCGAAGAGCGCGGCCTGCCCCTGCCCAACGCCGACGCAGAGGGTTGCCAGCCCGTACCGCCCGTCGCGCCGCCGAAGCTCGTGGAGCAGCGTGACGACGAGCCGTGCGCCGCTCATGCCAAGCGGATGGCCGATGGCGATGGCGCCCCCGTTGACGTTCACCTTCGCCGGGTCGAGGCCGAGCTCTCGGACGACGGCGACGCTCTGCGACGCGAACGCCTCGTTGAGCTCGACGAGGTCGAGGTCCGCGGCGCCGATGCCCGCACGGTCGAGCACCTTCCTCACCGCGCCGACCGGGCCGATCCCCATCACTCGTGGATCGACGCCGACCACTGCGTCCGCGACGAAGGCGCCGAGCGGCTCGACGCCGAGCGCGGCAGCCTTCTCCTCGCTCGCGATCACGAGCGCCGCCGCGCCGTCGTTGAGGCCGCTGGCGTTGCCGGCCGTCACCGTGCCGCCTGGGCGAAACGCGGGCTCGAGCGCCGCGAGCTTGTCAGCCGACGTGTCCGGGCGCGGATGCTCGTCGCGCGCGACATCGTCGACCGCAACGATCTCGTCGTCGAAGCGACCCGCGGCATCGGCCGCGGCCCAGCGTTGTTGTGACGCGAGCGCGAAGGCATCCTGATCCTCGCGTGACACGTTCCACCGATCCGCGACGTTCTCGCCCGTCTCCCCCATCGACTCGAGCGGAAAGAGCGCTTCGAGCCGCGGGTTGGGGAAGCGCCAGCCGAGCGTCGTGTCGTACGCCGTCTGGTTGCCGCGCGGGAAGGCGCGGTCGGGCTTCGCGAGCGCAAGTGGCGCCCGGCTCATCGACTCGACGCCGCCTGCGACGTAGAGCTCCCCGGCACCCGCAAGCACCGCGTGGCAGGCGGAGACAACGGCAGACAGGCCCGACGCGCAGAGGCGGTTGACGGTCACGCCGGGCACCGTCTCCGGCAGCCCGGCGAGAAGCAGCGCCATCCGCGCGACGTTCCGGTTGTCCTCTCCGGCCTGGTTGGCGCAGCCGACGTAGACGTCGTCGATCGCCTCGCCGGCGATGCCGGCCCGTTCCACCGCTGCGCCGATGGCGACTGCTGCAAGATCGTCGGGGCGCACGTGGGAGATGGCACCGCCGAATCGCCCGACGGGCGTGCGAACTGCAGAGAGGATAACGGCCCGCGTCAAGGGCGCCAGTCTAAGCGGTGGGGACAGTCACTGAGACTGTCCCCGGGACTGTCCCAGGGACTGTCCCCGACTGTCGAAGGACACTGGCGAAAGGCGCCGACGGAGACGTGTCGCTACGCGACGAACTCGACGCGAACCGGATGCTCGTACGCGCCGAGCGCCTCCGCGCGCTGAAGCAGTTCCTCGACAGCGCGCCGCCCCTCTTCGCCGTAGTCGCACGTCAGGTCGTTGACGTACATCCCGACGAAACGATCGGCGAGATGCGGCTCGAGGCCACGACTGAACTCCATCGCGTACGCCATCGCCTCGCTTCGATGATCGAGCCCGGTGCGAATGGAGTCCTGGAGGACAGCGGACAGGTCGTGAAGGGTCTCATCGCCGAGGTCGCGCCGTGCGACGTTCGCCCCGAGCGGGAGCGGCAATCCGGTCTCGAGAAGCCACCACTCACCGAGGTCGAGCACCTTCTCCAGCCCTTCGTCCTGATACGTGAGCTGGCCCTCGTGGATGATCAGGCCGGCATCGGCTTCGCCTGCAACGACCTGATCGAGAATCTCGTCGAACGGCACCTCGCGGTAGCGGAAGTCGCCGATCGCCATCCGCAACACGAGAAATGCCGTGGTCATCCGCCCCGGAATCGCGATCTCGAGCTCGCGGAGGTCGTCAAGCGTGATCGCCTCCCGGGCCACGACGACCGGCCCGTAGCCGGCCCCCATGCTCGCACCGTGTGGAAGAAGGACGTAGCGGTCCTGGACGAACGGGTACGCGTGGAGCGAGATGGCCGTCGTCTCGAGCCGTCCCTCGAGCGCCCATTCGTTCAAGGTCTGGATGTCGCGCAGGACGTGCTCGAACTCGAAGCCCCGCGTCTCGACCTTGCCCGTGGCCAGGGCCCAGAACATGAACGCGTCGTCTGCGTCGGGGCTATGTCCGAGTCGGATCTGCATCGGGCGCCGACCCTAGCACTGCCCGCTGCTCTCGGTCGCACTACCTGCGGTCAGGACTCGCGGAAGAACCAGCGCTCGAGGCGAGGAAGGATCTCGGCCTTCGTGAACGGCGCCACGCGACCACGCAGCTCGCCGTCCGTCTCGAGCACGATGACGTCGTCCTCGAGCGCGGCGTTCGCGCGCTCCAATGCATCGTCGAGCTCATACGTCTCTGCGAGAAGATCGTCGACTCGCGGCTCCGCGGTCGTCCGCAGTTGAGGATCGACGGCGCGACCCACCGCCCATGCGCCGTCTTCCGTCCGGTCGATCCACACGACGATTCGCTCTGGCACTCCCTGCTCGTCGACGCCGTCGAGAACACGCTCGGCGTACCGCTCGGCGTGCGACGTGCGCTTCACGACCCGAGGATACAATCGCGGCGTGTCCAGGCTCGGCTCGTGGTTTCGAAATCCATTCTCCTTCATGTTCCAGACGAAGGGGGCCGAGGAGCGCGTGGGTGCATACGTCATCCGCGAGCACGATCGCGGGCGATCGCTGGACGACATCCTCGACGACCCGTTCGTCGTCAACCGCCTGACGGAGACGCAGATCGCGCGCATGCTGGAGAGCCCGGAAGTGGTCAGAGCGATCGGCGACGACATGGTCGAGGCACGCGAGGCGGCTCACGGCTCTCCCCCGCAACAGCCCTCGTAGCGAGCTAGAGCTCGAGCTCGAGGAAGCGGGCGCCGGGTACAGGATTGTCGTAGTACGGCTCGATGGAGCGAAATCCGATCGCGTCGTAGAGTGCCGAAGCGGTCGCCATCGAGGGCAGCGTGTCGAGCCTCATCACGCCATAGCCCGCCGTACGCGCCCACCCAACGGCTTCCTCGACAAGACGGCGGCCTAGGCCGCCGCCCCTGCGGGAGGGGCGGACATACAGGCGCTTCATCTCGCATGCATCACTGGCAAGCGGGCGGACACCGACACACGCGACCGCCTCGCCCGCGTCCCGAACGAGAAGGAGCAGCCCGCCCGGTGGGCCGTACGCGCCCGGTAAGTCGGCGACCTCGTCGTCGAAACCCTGGAATCCGAGGTCGACACCGAGCGAGGCCGCGTACTCCTCGAACAACACACGCACCGCCTCGATGTCGGTTGGCCCCGAGACGGGAGCGATCTTCACGGCGCGAGCCCGATCGCGCCGGGGAGCTCGTCGAGCGACGAGAGCTGGTCAGGGTCGCGCCGCGCCTCGCTCGACCGATCGAGCAGAAACGCACGGATGCCACAAGCGCGCGCTCCTTCGACGTCCGCCTCGAAGGAGTCTCCCACCATCACCGCCTCGACGGCCGCCACGCCGAGAAGCTCGAGAGCAGCCATGAAGATCAGCGGGCTCGGCTTCACCTTGCCGTGGGTTCCCGACGCGAGCCACGCGTCGACCTCGATCCCGAAGTGGCGAACGAAGGCGGCGAGGTCGCGACTCGAGTTCGACAGGAGCCCGAGGCGCAGCCCCGCCGCACGCAACCGAGCGAGCGTCGGGACGACGTCGTCGTAGAGCTCGAAATGGTGCGCGTGCTGCCACCGCTCGACGATCGCCCGCGCGATCGCGTCGACGCGCTCGCCTTCGCCTCCCATCCCGCGAACGACGTCAGCCGTGAAGCGAACCCAGATCTCCTCGTCGTGGTCGAGCTCGGGATGGGCGCGAAGGTCGGCGACGGCCGCTTCCCGCGCCGAGACGTACAGCGCGGGATCGAGCCGGAGCCCGTGGTCACGCCCGAGCTGCTCGTACCCCTCCGGCCCGAGCTCAGGACCTGGCCGGGCAAGCGTGAAGTCGACGTCGAAGAGGACTCCACGCACGACCTCGCCCACCGCGCGAGGATAGCGTTCGCGCGTGGCCCGAAACCGCGGCGTGCTCGGCGGCGCTCACGCCCTCCAGGCGTTCCGCAGCCCGGACTTCCGGCTTCTCTGGTCGGCACGAACGGTGTCACTGATCGGGGACGGCGCATTCCTCATCGCCCTGGGTTGGCGCACGACGACGCTCACCGACTCGGCGAGCGCGCTCGCGATCGTGCTCATGGCGCACAGCCTCGCACTGCTGGCAACGCTGCTCATCGGCGGAGCTCTCGCCGATCGCTACTCGCGCCGGATGCTGATGATCGTCTCCGACCTCGCGCGGTTCGGGATCATCGGTGCGCTGGCCATTGTCGACGCCGGCGGGTGGCTCTCATTCGGAGCGTTGCTCGCCTTCGCGGTGGGCTTCGGTCTCGCCGACGGCTTCTTCTATCCGGCAGCAGGCGGGATCGTCCCTCTCGTCGTCGAGTCGCACGAGCTCGCATCCGCGAACACGCTCATCGGGCTGTCGCGCCAGGGTTCGTTCGTCGTCGGCCCGGCGCTCGCGGGAACGATCTACGGCCTGGCAGGATCGTCCGTCGTCTTCGGCTTCGACGCCGCGACGTTCCTCCTCTCCGCGGCTCTGCTCCTGCCGACTCGCCCGCGGTCGTTCGAGCCCGAGCCGAGCGAGGGGACCTTTCACGCGATCGCGGAGGGCATTCGCTACGTCGCGGGCGTGCCGTGGCTCTGGGTGGGAATCGCTGTCACTTCGGCCGTGCTCATGGTCGCCATGGCGCCGTTTCAAGCGCTCGCGCCGACGTTCGTTGGCGAGCAGTTCGGCAAGGGCGTGGGAGCGTACGGCCTTCTGTTCGCGTTCGAAGCCCTGGGGATGGCGATCGGCACCGTCGTGTTCGGGCAGGTCAACCCGCGCACGCGGCGCATCTGGCAGATCTTTGGGTTCCTCGCACTCAACGACCTCTTCGCCGTGTTGATGACGCGTCAGGACTCGTACGAGGTGGCCGCGATGCTCATGATCGTGCGCGGGGCGTTGATCGGGTACGCAATCGGCCTCTGGGCGACGCTGATGATGGAGTGGGTGCCCGAAGCCAAGCTGGCCCGGGTGACGAGCCTCGACTTCTTCGGCGCCATCGGGCTCGTGCCGCTCGGATATGCGCTCACGGCGATCGTCTCGCAAACGGTCGCCGCCGACACGATCCTCACGATCGGCTTCGGGCTGGCGGGCCTCCTCTGGGCCACGCCGCTTCTCGTCCGGCGCGTTCGGGATGCGGCGTGAGAGGAGATATCGGGGTGCCCAGATTTGAACTGGGGACCTCTCCGACCCGAACGGAGCGCGCTACCAGGCTGCGCCACACCCCGAGCGCCGAAAGGTTACCCACTTGGCGCAGCGGTGGCACAGACACGTAACGCGGCTCTCGCTACGGTCGAGGCGTGAACGTCGTCTCCCTCATCGGCAACCTCGCCTCGGACGTCGACCTGAAGGAGGTCGGTGAGAGCAAGCGGGTCGCGACCTTCCTCCTCGCGATCGATCGGGCGTCGAAGGACGGCGGCGCCGACTTCGTGCGCATCACGGCCTGGGACCGGCAGGCCGAGCTCTGCCACCGCTTCCTCGCGAAGGGGAAGCGCGTGGGGCTCGACGGTCGTCTCCGCAGCCGCTCGTGGCAGGACACGGATGGCGCGCGCCGGACGGCGGTCGAGGTGGTCGCCAATCGTGTCGAGTTCCTCTCGCCGCCAGACGGGGAGGTGAGCGCCGCCGACATCCCCTTCGCAGCGGCCGCTGCCTAACATCCGCCGCCGGCGTGCCCGCCGAGTGGCAGACTGCGCCGCGTGGCGCATCGAGACGAGATCCTCGCCTTCGCCGACGAGCTGCTCGACGTCGCGTCGTATCCCGACTACGGACCGATCGGCCTCCAGGTCGTCGGCGCCGAAGAGGTGACGTCAATCGCCTGCGGCGTGTCTGCCTCACGCGAGCTCTTCGAGCACACTGCGGCCGTGGGCGCCGAGCTCGTGCTCGTCCACCACGGCATCCTGTGGGATCGCGAGCCCCGCGTGATCGACAGGCAGATGAAGGCTCGCCTCCAGGCGCTCTTCGACGCCAACGTGACGCTGGCGGCCTATCACCTCGCGCTCGACGCTCATCTGGAGATCGGCAACAACGCGCTGCTCGCGCGCGAGCTCGGCGTCGGAGTGGAGGAGCGGTTCGACGTCGGCGTCGGCGGATCGCTCGCCGAACCGATGGACACCGACGCGTTCGTCGCGCGCGTTCGGAGCGTGCTCGGACGAGAGCCGCTCTCCTTCCAGTACGGACCCGCCGAGGTGCGGCGTGTCGCGATCGTGTCGGGCGGCGCGGCGTCGCGGCTGGGCGCGGCGGCGGCCGCGGGCTACGACCTCCTCCTGACGGGCGAGCCCGCCGAGCCGACGATGATGGCGGCACGCGAGCTCGGGATCCACTTCGTCGCCGGCGGCCACTACGCGACCGAGCGACTCGGCGTCCAGGCCCTCGCGGAGCGGGTTGCGGCCGAGTTTCAGCTCGAATGGCGCTTCATCGAGCTGACGAATCCCGTCTGACCCGTTGCTCACGGCGTCCCGGCCCACTATTCTCCGGACGATGACTGTTCCGGCGGCGCGGGCCCTTTGAGTCCCGCGACACACATCCCACGTGCATCGGCACTGAGCCCGCGCGCGCCTCACTCGGCGCCCGGGCTTTTTCATTGCCTGAAGGAGGAGCGATGCCCAATCACCTGACGCCCGAGGAGCTGTCGAAGGAGGTCGGCATGGAGCGAGACGACGTCGTCCGCTTCTGTGTCGAGGAAGGCGTTCCGATCTACCAGGGCAAGATCGACAAGACGCTGTTCCAGGCGCAGCTCGAGGCGGCAGCCGCGCTGAAGAGCTAGGAACGCTTCAGCGCTTCTTGGCGGCGGCCTTCTTGGGCGCCGCCGCCCGCTTCTTGGCAGGTGCGGACGCCTTCGCGGCCGGCTTCTTCTTCTTCGAGGCGGCGACGCTCTGGCGCAGCGCCTCCATGAGGTCGACCGTCGGCGTTTCCTCGGCCACCGGCTCGGGCTTCGAGACGGGCGCACCGGTGCGCTTCTCCTCGAGCAGCTGGCGCAGGTCGTGGCGGTACGTGCTCACGAGCTCGGCCGGCTCGAAAGTCCCGGCAAGGCCGGCGATCAGCTGGCGCGCGAGATCGACCTCCGGGTCATTGGTCTTCGCCTCGCCGACGGCTTCCTCGATCTCTGCATCGGAGTAGACGTCCTCCGCGATGAAGAGCGTCTCGAGCACGAGCGCGTCGTCGCGCACACGGATCAGCGCGAGCTTCTCCTTGCCGGCGAGCACGAAGCTCCCGAGCGCAGCAGTCTCCGTCTCCCGCATCGCCTCGAGCAGGAGGGCGTACGGCCGCCGTTGGGCGGGCGCGTTGCGGGAACGAGGAAGTACGTGCGATCGAAGTAGATCGGGTCGACCTGCTCGGCGGGGACGAAGCGCGTGATCTCGATCGCGCGCGACGTCGAATCGCGGTCGATCGCCTCGAGGTCAGCGTCCTCGACGATCACGAACTCGCCCTTCGAAACCTCCCAGCCCCGGACGATCTCGTCAGGCCCGACGTCCTGCTCGTGGTACGGGCACCAGCGCTTCTGCTTGATCGGCGTCTTGCACTCACGGTGGAGCAGCCGGAAGGAGACATCCGACTGCCGCGCAGCCGGCTTCGTCGCCGGCGCCAGGCCGACGGGGATGGTGACCAGCCCGAAGCTGATCGCGCCGTTCCATGTCGTTCGCATCTCGAATAATTGTAGTCGCGGGACGCTCGTTCTTCTCGCTTCACGCCCGTATCCCTCCCACGTAGGCTGTCGGTGTGGCGCCGGCTGAGCGCACGATCGGGAGGTTGTGGCGGGACGCCGTCGCCAGTCGGCACGCGTCACCGCCGTACCTCGCTGAGCGCGACGGCGATTGGCACGAGGTCTCGTGGGAAGAAGCAGCTGCCTGCGTCGACGAGCTCGCGAACGGCCTGCTGGCCCTCGGCGTGTCCAAGGGCGACGCCTTCGGCATCATCTCCTCGACCCGCGTCGAGTGGGCATACGTCGACTTCGCGCTCGCGCTCGTCGGTGCTGTGACAGCACCGGTCTACGCGAACTCGTCACCGGAGGACTGCCGATACCTGCTCAACCACTCGGAGTCGGTCGGCGCCTTCGTCGAGGACGAGGGCCAGCGCGCGAAGGTGGAGGCCGTGCGAGACGAGCTGCCGCAGCTTCGCCACGTGATCACGTTCGCGGACCTCGACAGCCTGCGCGAGCAAGGTCGCCGCTTCGCCGCGGAGCATCCTGACGCCCTCGCGGAGGCGGAGAGCGCGGTCGGGCCGGACGACCTCTTCACATACATCTACACCTCGGGCACGACCGGTCCGCCGAAGGGCTGCATGATCCTCCACCGGAACTACTACGCCATGGTGGCCGTCCGCGATCAGATGGAGGACAACGCCGGCCCGGGCGACGTGCTGCTCCTCTATCTCCCGCTCGCGCACAACTTCGGGCGCCTCGTCCACCTGTCGGGGCCGTATGCGGGCTTCACGCTCGCCTTTTGCTCTGACCCCTACATGGTCGCCGACGCGCTGCTGCAGGTGCGCCCGACGGTGTTCCCGAGCGTGCCGCGCATCTACGAGAAGGTCCACACCGCGGTGGTGGCGCGCTTCGACGCGACCACCGGGCCGTCGAAGCGGCTGCTCGACTGGGCTCTGTCCGTCGGGTCCCGGGTCTCCGCTCTACGCGAAGCCCAGCGCCCCGTTCCGCGCGGGCTCGCGGCGCAACATCGCATCGCCGACCGGCTCGTCTACTCGAAGGTGAAGGAGCGGCTAGGCGGGCGGCTGCGGATCGCGCTCTCCGGCGGCGCGCCGCTTGCACCCGACGTGCTGCGCTTCTTCCACTCGATCGACATTCTCATTCTCGAGGGGTACGGGCTCACCGAGTGCACCACGGCCGCATCGGCGAACCAGACGTCGCGCTTTCGGTTCGGCACCGTCGGCCAGGCCCTTCCCGGCTGGGAGCTCAAGCTCGCGGATGACGGCGAGCTCTTCATCCGCAGCCCGACGATCTTCGCCGGCTACCTCAAGGACAAGGAGGCGACGCGTGCGATCCTCGGCGACGACGGCTGGCTCGCGACGGGCGACATCGCGACGATCGACGACGACGGATACGTCACGATCACCGACCGGAAGAAGGACATCCTCGTCACGGCCGGCGGCAAGAACGTCGCGCCACAGAATCTCGAGAACGAGCTGAAGACATCGCAGTACGTCTCCCAGGCGCTCGTGGTCGGCGACCGGCGCCCGTACGTGGCCGCGCTCGTGACGCTCGATCCCGTCGAGCTCGAGAGCTGGGCGCGACAGCGTGGGCTCGACGGTGGGCACGACGCCCTCACGACGCATCCGGAGGTCCTGGAGCTCGTCCAGAGCATCGTCGACGACGTCAACGCGTCGCACTCCCGCTTCGAGCAGATCAAGCGCTTCGCCGTGCTGCAACGCGACTTCTCGGCCGACGAGGGCGAGGTGACGCCGACGCTCAAGCTCCGGCGAAAGATCTGCGCGGAGCACTTCTCACGCGAGATCGAGCAGCTCTACGACCGATCCGAGGAGGCCGTCGGCGAGCGGCGTCGCCGGCTAGAGGATTCTTCGAGCGCCCACGTACGTGGACGCGTACCAGCTGTCCGACAGGCTCGAGATCTTCACGACGTCGCCCGTGTGCGGCGCGTGGATGAACTGCCCTCCGCCGATGTAGATGCCCATGTGGCCGAGCCCGTTGAAGAAGACGAGGTCGCCCGGCGCGAGCTGGTCGCGCGACACGGGGACGCCGTAGTTGTACTGCGACGCAGCGTGATGCGGCAGCGACACGCCCATCTGCGCATAGACGTACATCGCGAAGCCCGAGCAGTCGAAGCCGGAGGGCGACGCCCCGCCCCATACGTACGGGACGCCGAGGTACTGCATCGCGATTCCGACGACTCCGCCGTAACGGGACGGCGGGGCGATCGCAATCTCGGGCGTCTCGAGCGCTGCGCCGACGATCGTCGCGTCGAGCGCTTGCGCCTGGGCGGCCTGCTGCCCGGAGAGGCGCGCTGCCGCCTGCCTGGCGAGGATCGCCTGCTGCCGCTCTTCCTCGGCGCGCAGGCGGTTGATCTCTGAGCGGATGGAGGAGAGCATTCGCTCGCGCTCGGCGAGACCTGCCTCGATCTCGCGCTTCGCCGCAGCGCGCTCCGCAACGATCCGCGTCTGACGCTCGTTCGCAGCTCGGAGCCGTACTCCGCGGGCAGCGACCTCCCGCTTGAAGCGCTGAACCTCCCCGAGCACCTGGGTGTCTTCGGCGGACACGCGGTCGATGGTGTCGAGCCGGTTGATGAGATCCTCGAAGCTCGATGCGCCGAGGAAGAGCTCGAGGGTCGACACGGACTCGCCGCCGACGTACAGGTCGCGTAGGCGCCGCGCGAGTCGATCCTGCGCCACGCCGAGATTTCCGCGCGCAACGCCCATCTGGCGCTTGTTCGCGCGCAGGTCGCTCTTGATCGCGTCGAGCTCGATATTCGCGGCGTTGTAGGCCTCGATCGAGGTCGCCAGACGGGCGTCGAGGGCCTGGATGTCGGCGAGCACTCGCTGCGCCTCGGCCTGCTTCTCGGAGATACGAGGATCGGCCAACGCGGGAACGGACGCAAGGAGCGCCACGCCTATGATGGCGACGAGCAGCCCTGCGTGTGTCGCACGACGACCCGACATCCGGGGGAGTAGGCCGCGCAACCGCGGGCGCACCGGGAGGGGCCGGTACGACACTGCGCGGCAGCCTACCAGCGTCCACGGACGCCTGCAACGAGAACCGTCCCTTGACGCGTTACAAAAGTGCTGCAAACACGCCATTACTTCGTCTCCCGCGCGCGGGGCTCTGATACGGTCAACAGGTTCTGACGGTGCCGAAAATTCACCCACTGCGGGCTGCGCTCGTGGCAGCCGGCGTCCTGCTCGTCCTTCTCCCAGCAGCCCGCGCGGACAACCCCGAGACCCTCCGCGCGCGCGGCGCCGAGCTCGCGTCGGCCGAGCAGGCCGCGCGGCTCGAGCTCTTCGCGCTCGAGAGCCGTCTCGCCACTGCACGCACAGCGGTCGCGCGCGTCGAGGAGCGCCTCACGGCCGTGCAACGCGAGCGCGTGACGTCGCGACGGCAGCTGCGTGCAGCAAAGCGCACGCTTGCGGCAGCCGAGCAAGGGCTTGCCGAGCAGGTTCGCGCCCTCTACATCCGGGAGGAGCCCGACCTCGTCTCGATCTTCCTCGGAGCCACGTCGATCGAGGAGGCGATCGACTCGGTCGACACGCTGGAGCGGGCGGCGAGCGCGACGACAGGCGTGCTCGCGGAGGCAAAGGCCGCGCGAAAGCGCGTCGTCCACCTGCTCGAGTCTCTCACCGCGCGCCGCAACGAGCTGCGATCGCTTCGCGCAGCGGCGGTCGTGCGGGCGCGCGACCTCGAGAGCGCGCAGGCAAGCAGGCTCGCGTACATCTCGGAGCTCCAGACGAAGCAAGTCCTCAACGACCGGCAGATCGACCAGGCAATCGCTGAGGCTCAGGCCGCGCAGTCCACGGCGTCGCTCGAGACCGTGAAGGCCGAGGCCGTTCCGAGCATCTCGTCGATCGGGACGGAGCCTGCCGAGCCGGTGCTCCAGCCGCAGCCGTCACCCGAGCCGCAGGCTCCCGTGCCCGCGAGCGGCCGGCAGCTCACGGTGATCACGACGGCGTACACCCTGCGCGGGACGACCGCGACGGGCATCCCTGCGGGCCCGGGCGTCGTGGCGGTCGACCCGTCCGTGATCCCGCTCGGCACTCGCATGACGATCCCCGGCTACGGCGAGGGTGTAGCTGCCGACACGGGCGGCGCGATCAAGGGCAACCGCATCGACGTCTGGGTGGCGACCGAGGCAGAGGCAGCCCAGTGGCAATGGAAAACGGTGACGATCACGCTCCACTGAGCAGGGCGTCGAGATCAGCCTCAGTGAGCAGCGGCACGCCGCTCCGCTGAGCCTTCGTGAGCTTCGACGCGCCCGGCTCCTCACCGACGACGAGGCCCGTCGTCTTCTTCGAGACGGAATCTGTGACTTTCGCCCCACGCGCCTCGAGCGCCGCTTTCGCCTCATCCCGCGAGTACCGCTCGAGCGTCCCGGTGACGACGTACGTGTGACCAGAGAGCGGCCCGACCACCGGACGCGCCTCGTCGCCCGCCTCGAACCGTAGACCCAGCGCACGAAGCTCCTCGATGAGCCTGCGGTTCTCGTCGTCCGCGAACCACTCGGCGATCAGCTCGGCACGATCGGGGCCTATGCCCTCCGCCTGTTCGAGGTCCTCCTGCGTTGCGGCAGCCAGCGCGTCGACGTCGCCGAAGTGCACGGCGAGGTTGCGGGCGAGCACCCAGCCGACCTTCGGGATGTTGAGGCCGAACAGGACCCGCTGGAACGGTTGCCGCTTCGACGCGGCGATGGCGTCCACCGCTTTCTGGGCGGAGATCTCGCCGTAGCCTTCGAGCCCGGCCAGCTGCTCCACCGTGAGGCGGTAGAGGTCGGGCATCGAGCGGAGCAACCCCTCCGCCCACAGCTTGCGCACGAACTGCTCGCCCACGCCCTCGATGTCCATCGCGGCGAGCACCCAGTGGATGAGCGTCTCGAGCCCGCGCGAGGGGCATGCGCGGTTGGGACAGCGGTGCATGACCTCGCCCTCTGGCTTGACGATCTCCGCATCACAGAGGGGACACCGCTTCGGCATGCGAAACGGCCTCGAGCCCTTCGCGTGTGGGAGCACCGGGCCGACGACCTGCGGGATCACATCGCCGGCGCGCTGGACGATGACTGTGTCGCCGACGCGAATGTCCTTGCGGTTGATGTCCTCCTCGTTGTGAAGGGTCGCCGTCGAGACGGTGACACCGCCGACGTGCACCGGCTCGAGCTGGGCCCACGGGTTCAGCGCACCTGTGCGACCGACGCGGATGTGAATCCGGTGCAGCGTCGTCTGCGCGCTCATCGGCGCCCACTTGTACGCGCGGGCCCAGCGCGGGCGTTCGTGCAGGGCTCCGAGCCGGCGCTGCTGGTCGACCGAGTCGACCTTGATCACGATCCCGTCGATCTCGTAGTCGAGCTCTGCGCGCCGCGTCTCCCACTCGGCCGACGCGCGGGCGATGTCGTCGACGCTCTCGAGCCGCTCCGCGTGGGGGTTCGTCCGGAAGCCGTGTGCCCGGAGCCAGTCGAGCATCCCCGACTGCGTCTCGAGCTCGAGCCCTTCCGCGTACCCGATGCCGTAGAACCACACGGACAGCGGCCGCTCCGCCGTGATCGTCGAATCGAGCTGGCGCACCGACCCCGCCGCAGCGTTGCGTGGGTTCGGCGCAGCGCGCTTGCCCTCGGCCGCCTGCCGCTCCGTGAACGCACGGAATCCAGAGAGCGGCATGTAGATCTCGCCGCGAACCTCGACCACCGCAGGTGCGGGCTCGCGTGGACCGCGATGAAGCGCGAGCGGGACCGCCGCGATCGTGCGCAGATTCGTCGTGATGTCCTCCCCACGCATACCGTCGCCTCGCGTCGCGCCGCGGAGGAGGGCTCCGTCCTCGTAGACGAGCGACACTGCCAGGCCGTCGATCTTGGGCTCCATGACGAACGCGATGGACTCGTCCGTCCCCAGCCGCTTGCGCACGTCGTCGGCCCACTTCGCGACGGCTTCCGCCGTCGTCACCTTCTCGAGCGAGCCCATCGCCGCGAGGTGCTCGACCTTCGTGAAGCGCTCCGACGGCGTCGCGCCGACGCGCTGCGTCGGCGAGTCGGGTGTCACGAGCTCCGGATGCGCAGCTTCGAGCGCCTCCAGCTCGTCGTACAGGCGGTCGTACTCCGCGTCGGAGATGACCGGGTCGTCCTCGACGTGGTACGCGATCGAGGCGCGATTGAGCTCTGAGCGCAACTTCGCAACACGGGACGCGCTAGAGGACATCGAGCAGCTCCTCCGCACGGCGGACGACCACGTCTGGCTCTTCGCGCTCGAGCGCCTCTGCGTCGTGGAGGCCTCCCCAGGTCACGGCGATGGCGCACACGCCGGCCGCCTTCGCTGCACGCACGTCGAACGGTGAGTCGCCGATGTACGCCGCCTCGCCTTTCGACGCCCCCAGCCGTTCGAGCGCGAGAAGGATCGGCTCCGGGTCGGGCTTGTGCCGCTCGGTGTCCTCCGCGCCGATGATCACGTCGAAGCTCGCCTCGAGATCCGGAAGCCGGGCGAAGGCCCAGCCCACCGACGCGTGCCCTTTCGCCGTGACGATGCCGAGCCGACGTCCTTCGGAACGTAGGCGCGGCAGCACCTCGACGACCTCCCAGAACGCCTCGAGCTCGTCGTGGAGCGGCTCGTTGTGCGCGCGGTAGGCGGCGACGAGGTCGTCGACGCGGTCCGGATCGAGCGCGCGCATCTGCGCTACGAGGCCGGGACCTCCGACCGCCGCGCCGAGCACCTCATCGGGGATGTCGCGGCCGAGGACCGTCACCGCGGCATGCCGCATCGACTTGAGGATCATCGGCCCGGAGTCGATCAGCGTGCCGTCGAGGTCGAAGAGGCAGACGGGGAAGCGCACGACGTGATCGTAGTGCGCGCGTCAGTAGCCGACGGTGACGAGATAGAGCCCCCACGGTGGCGCCGTCGAGCCCGCTTCGGAGCGTGGCAGGCCCTCGAGCAGCCTCGCGACCTCGTCAGGCCCCTTCTCGACCATCGTGCCCACGAGCGTCCGCACCATGTGACGCAGGAAGGAGTCGGCGGTGATCTCGAAGTCGAGGTGGTCGCCGCGCTCGTGCCAGCTCGCCGACGAGACCCGGCGGAGGAACACGTCGTGCTGCGTCTCCGTCGGGGTGAAGGCGCGAAAGTCGTGCTCGCCGAGGAGAAGGTCTGCCGACTCGGCGAGCGCGGCGAGATCGAGTCGATGGGGATGCCACCAGCTCCGTCGAAGCTCGAACGGCGAGCGCTCCCGCCGCCGGTGGATGCGATAGCGATAGCTGCGAGAAAGCGCCGAGTGGCGGGCATGGAACGACGGATCCACGTCGTTCGCCGCGATCGCGGCGACGTCGTCGGGCAAGTGCGTGTTCAGCGCCTCGGCCACGCGCTCAGGTGGAGGGCCGCCGCCGACGTCCACGCTCACGACGTTGCCGAGCGCATGCACGCCGGTGTCGGTTCGCCCGGCGACGGCGGCATTCTCGGCAACGGTGAACAGCGCTCCGAGGGCCTCGCGCACCGATCCCTCGACCGTGCGCAGGCCAGGCTGCGCCGCCCAGCCGTGGAAGTCCGTGCCGTCGTACTCGAGCGTGAGCTTGAGCCGCGGCACGGCCGGAGCCGCAGCTACGCCGTCTCGGCGACTGCTTCTTCGGGCTCGACCGGCGCCGCGACCCGCGGTGCAGGCGCCCGCGGCACGTGGTCGACGAGCTCGAGGTACGCCATGGGCGCGGAGTCACCCTGCCGCGCGCCGATCTTGACCACCCGCGTGTAGCCGCCGGGCCGGTCCGCGAAGCGCGGAGCGACCTCGGCGAACAGCTGGTGGACGACCTCCTGCGAGCGGAGGTACGCGAGCGCCTGGCGCCGCGCGTGGATGTCGCCACGGCGGCCGAGCGTGATCATCTTCTCGGCGATCGGGCGAACGGCCTTGGCCTTCGCCTCGGTCGTCTTCACACGCCCGTGCACGAAGAGCGAACCGGCAAGGTTCGAGTACAGCGCCTTACGGTGCGAAGGCGATCGGTTGAGCTTCTTGCCGGCCCGCTGATGCCTCACGACAGGGCTTCCTCCCCGCGCAGCGTGAGCCCGTGCCCGGCGAGCGTCTCCTTGACCTCTTCGATCGACTTGCGGCCGAAGTTGGGGATCGCGGCGAGCTCGACTTCGGTCTTCGTCACGAGATCGCCGATCGTCTCGATACCAACCCGCTTGAGGCAGTTGTACGAGCGGACGCCGAGCTCGAGCTCCTCGATCGGGAAGTTCTCCATGCCGTGTGCAAGCGACGGCTCCGCAGCGACCTCCGCGACAGCGTCGCCGTACCCCTCGATCCGATCGAGGTCGGTGAAGATCGCGAGCTGGCGGATGAGGATCTCCGCGCCCTGACCGATCGCCTCGCGGGGATCGAGCGAGCCGTCGGTCGTCACGTCGAGGATGAGCTTGTCGTAGTCGGTCCGCTGACCGACACGGGCAGCCTCGACCTCGTACGACACGCGGCGAACCGGCGAGAAGATCGAGTCGATCGGGATGACGCCGATCGTGTGCTCCGGGCCGCGGTTCATCTCGGCCGGGACGTAGCCACGCCCGCGTCCGATGAACATCGTCAGCTCGAGCTTGCCCTTGTCGGCGACGTGGGCGATCTCCAGCTCGGGATTGAGGATCTCGAGGTCGGCGGGAAGCTCGATGTCTCCCGCGGTGACGACGCCCGGCCCCTTCTTCTGCAGCCGAACCTCGATCTCCGGGTCGGCGCCATGCAGGCGGCAGACGAGGTTCTTGAGGTTGAGGAGGATGTCTGTGACGTCCTCGCGCACCCCCGGGAGCGTTGTGAACTCGTGAGCGACACCTTCGAACTTCACCGACGTCACGGCGGCACCCTCGAGCGACGAGAGGAGGACGCGGCGCAGCGAGTTGCCGAACGTGTAGCCGAAGCCGCGGTCGAGCGGCTCGATGACGAAGATGCCACGGGTCTCCGTGACCTCCTCGTGGACGATGCGGGGGATCTGAAACTCCATCAGGCTGGTGCGAGTTGCCACGTCTCTCCTTCCTTCCTTGGCGCGCTGGGCGCTACTTCGAGTAGAGCTCGACGATGAGTGACTCCTGGACCGGCGTGTCGATCTCCGCACGGTCGGGCCACTTGAGAATCTTGCCGGTGAGGCCGTCGTGGTCCGCCTGGATCCACGGTGCGACGGACGCGGTGAGGTCGGTCGCGTCGCGAATCACCTGCTCGGCGGCACTGCCGGCCTTGAGGGTGATCACGTCGTTCGGCTTGACCTGGAAGCTCGGAATGTTCACGCGCCGGCCGTTCACCTGGAAGTGGCCGTGGCGAACGAGCTGCCGCGCCTGGGCGCGGGAGGCGGCGAATCCGAGCCGGTAGATGACGTTGTCGAGGCGCGTCTCGAGCATGCGCAGGAGGTTGTCACCCGTGACGCCCGAGCCCTTCGCGGCCTTCTGGTAGTAGTTGCGGAACTGGCGCTCGAGGAGGCCGTAGTACCGGCGCGCCTTCTGCTTCTCGCGCAGCTGGAGCAGGTACTGGGACTGCTTGATCCGGCCGCGGCCGTGCTCTCCCGGCGGATACGAGCGGCGCTCGATCGCGCACTTCTCGGTCAGGCAGCGCTCGCCCTTCAGGAAGAGCTTCATGCCCTCGCGACGGCAGAGCTTGCAACTCGGTCCGGTGTAGCGCGCCACGCCTAGTTCCTCTTCCGCTTCTTCGGACGCACGCCGTTGTGCGCCTGGGGCGTCACGTCGCGCACACCGACGATCTCGAGGCCGGCCGCCTGGAGCGAGCGGATTGCGGTCTCGCGCCCGGAGCCCGGTCCCTTCACGAAGACCTCGACCTTCTGGAGGCCGTGCTCCATGCCCTTGCGTGCGGCAGCGTCCGCCGTGACCTGGGCGGCGAAGGGTGTCGACTTGCGCGAGCCCTTGAAGCCGGCCGAGCCGGCGGACTCCCACACGATGACGTTGCCGTCCGTGTCTGTGAGGGCGACGATCGTGTTGTTGAAGGTCGCCTTGATGTGCGCCTGGCCGATGGCGATGTTCTTCTTGACGCGGCGCCGGCCGCCGCGGCCCTTGGCTGCCTTTCGCGGAGGCGCCATTACTTCTCCGCCTTCTTCTTGCCACGGCCGACTGCCTTGGCCGGGCCCTTGCGGGTGCGTGCGTTCGTCTTCGTCCGCTGGCCGTTGACGGGAAGGCCGCGGCGGTGGCGAATGCCGCGATAGGCGCCGATCTCCTGGAGCCGCTTGACGGCCTGGGAGCGCTCGCGGCGAAGGTCACCTTCCACCTGGAGGCTGGCGTCGATGTGCCGCTGGAGCTTCGTGGTCTCCTCGTCCGTCAGGTCGCGCACCTTCGTGTCGGGCGAGAGGCCGAGCTCCGAGCAGACCTTGACCGCGGTCGTGCGGCCGATGCCGTAGATGTACGTGAGGCCGATCTCGAGTCGCTTCTGGTTCGGCAGGTTGACGCCGGCGATGCGTGCCATGTCTCGCTTCCTGTCCTAGCCCTGCCGCTGCTTGTGGCGGGGATTCGTGCAGATGACCCGCGTTACGCCATGCCGCTTGATCACGCGGCAGCGCTCACACATGGGCTTGACTGAGGGTCGGACTTTCACTTGTATCGGTAGGTGATGCGGCCGCGGGTGAGGTCGTACGGCGAGAGCTCCACTTTCACGCGATCACCGGGGAGGATGCGGATGTAGTGCTTCCGCATCTTGCCCGAGATCTTCGCGAGGACTGCGTGGCCATCGTCGACCTGTACCCGGAACATCAGGCTGGGCAACGCCTCGACGACCTCTCCTTCGACCTCGATCTTCTCTTCCTTGACCGGCATTCTCTCCTTGGAATCGACGCACACAAACACGGCGCAGCTCGGCTGCGCCGCAGGTCGTTATCGTAGCAAAACAGGCGCTCCCGTCAGGATTCTGGGGCCGGACGCCGTGACGGCCACGGTGTGCTCGAAGTGCGCGGCGAGGGAGCCGTCGCGCGTCGAGATCGACCAGCGGTCGTCGTGGACATAGATCTGCGGCGCACCGGCCGCGATCATCGGCTCGATCGCGAAGGTCATTCCGTCCGCGAGTGCGGGGCCGCGCCCCGGCTCTCCGACGTTCGGGATCTGCGGGTCCTCGTGCATCGCGCGGCCGACCCCGTGGCCGGACAGCTCGCGGATGACCGAAAAGCCCGCGTCCTCGGCCACGGTCTGGATCGCGTGTGAGATATCTGAGAGGCGGTTGCCGGGACGGCACTGCTCTATCCCCGCATCGAGCGCCGCCCGGCACGCGTCGAGCAGCCGCTCTGTGGCAGGCGATACCTCGCCGACCGTGAACGTGTACGCGGAGTCGGCGACGAAGTCGTCGAGCGTCACGCCGACGTCGGCGGAGAGGATGTCGCCGTCCTCGAGCGCGTATGGGCCGGGGATCCCGTGAACGACCATGTCGTTCGGCGAAAGGCACGTCGACGCCGGATACCCGCGGTAGCCCATGAACGTCGCCGTCCCCCCCTGCGAGCGGATGAACTCGTCGGCGATGCCGTCGATCTCGGCGGTCGTCACTCCGACACGGACCGACTCGCCGATGAGCGCAAGCGTCTCCGCGACGATCCGCCCCGCGTCGGCCATCTGCTCCACCTCGCCGGGTGACTTGCGGACGATCATGCGACCCCGTCCCGTGCGTGCGCCTGCACTTCTTCGAGCGCGTTCTGGATCTCCGCCCACACCTCGTCGACGGTGCCTTCGCCCCGAATCCCGATCACGCGTCCCGTCGGCAGGTAGTGGCCGACGAGCGGCGCCGTCTCGGCGTGGTAGATGGCAAGGCGGCGGGCGATCGCGTCCGGCTCGTCGTCGGCGCGGCCCTCCTCCGCTGCGCGCCCGGTGATCCGCTCGAGGCACGTCTCGTCGGAGACCTGGAGCTCGAGCACGGCATCGAGCGGGCGGCCGAGCTCTGACGAGCAATGCGTCGAGCGCATCGGCCTGGGCAACGTTGCGCGGAAAGCCGTCGAGACAGAAGCCGTCGGCTGCGTCGTCCTCGGCCAGGCGCTCGCGGATGAGCTCGATCGTCAGCTCGTCGGGAACGAGCGCGCCGCTCGCAAGGATCGGCTCCACCTCGAGGCCGAGCGGCGAGCGAGAGGCGATGGCGGCGCGGAACATGTCGCCCGTGGCGACGTGCGGCACGCCGTACTCGGCCGCGATGCGCTTCGCCTGTGTGCCCTTGCCGGATCCCTGCGGGCCGAGAATCAGGACGTTCAGGGACAAGCCGCGCTACCTCACTTCAGGAAACCTTCGTAGGAGCGCATCATCATCTGCGACTCCATCTGCCGCATCGTGTCCAGCGCGACGCCGACGAGGATGAGGAGCGACGTCCCGCCGAGGAAGTTCTGCGTGGCACTCGAGAAGTCGAAGAACTGGATGATGAACGTCGGGATGATCGCGACCAGCGCAAGGTAGATCGAGCCCGGCAGCGTCAGGCGCGACAGGACGCGGTCGAGGTACTGCGCGGTCGGTGGCCCCGGCCTGATGCCTGGGATGTAGCCACCGTGCTTTCTCAGGTTGTCCGCCTGGTCGATCGGGTTGAACTGCACCGCGGTGTAGAAGTACGTGAAGACGATGATCAGGAAGGCCTCGAGCATGAGGTAGGGGAAGTCGCTCGGCGTGAACCAGCTGTTGATGAACTCCTGCGTCTGCGGGAAGAACTGCGCGATCGTGGGCGGGAAGGCGAGGACCGCGGCCGCGAAGATGATCGGGATGACCCCGGCCATGTTCACCCGCAGGGGCATGTACGTCGAGCCGCCCGACGTCACACGCCGGCCGACGACACGGCGCGCATATTGCACCGGGATCTTGCGCTGGCCCTTCCTGGATGAAGACGACCGCGACGGTGACGGCGAGGAAGACGATCGGGAAGAAGAGCTTCGTCGTCGGGCCACCGTCGAGCCAGGCGCGAACGGCAGTCGGCGCGTCGGCGATGATCGAGGCGAAGATGATGATCGAGATGCCGTTCCCGACGCCGCGCTTCGTGATCAGCTCGCCCATCCACATCAGCAGGGCCGTTCCCGCAGTGAGCGTGACGACGATGATCACGACCCGCCCCGTGTTCGCCTCGAGCGCGTTCTGGCGCTTGAACAGGTAGGAGTAGCCGAGCGCCTGGAGCGCCGCGAGGGCGACGGTCAGGTAGCGCGTGTACTGGTTGATCTTGGCGTAGCCGGCCTCGCCTTCCTTCTGGAGCCGCTCGAGCGACGGCACGACGACCGTCATCAGCTGGATGATGATCGAGGCGGTGACGTACGGCATGATCCCGAGCGCGAACAGCGAGAACTGCGACAGCGCACCGCCCGAGAAGAGGTTGAGCAGCCCGAGCACCGTGCCGCCCTGCCCCGAGAAGTAGCCCTTGATCTGCTCCGAGTCGACGCCCGGCGCCGGCAGGAACGAGCCGAGCCGGTAGAGGGCGATGATCATCGCCGTGAAGAGGACGCGGCGCCGGAGCTCCGGCACGCGCCAGGCGTTCGTCAACCAGGAAAGCATGGCCTAGGCGCTACTCCGACTCGGTGTCGGGCTCCGACTCGGACTGCGAGTCGGGCTCCGCGTCGGCCTGCTCGCCATCCGCGGGCTCGGCCTCGGCGGTCGGAGTCTCGTCCGCCTCGAGCGCGTCGTCGGCTGCGGGACGCGCGGCCTTCTTGCCGCGCTTGCGCTTCTTCAGCTTCGGCTCGCGCAGCAGCGTGGCGCTCCCGCCCACGGCCTCGATCTTCTCCCGCGCGACCTTCGAGAACCCGTGCGCGGAGACGACGAGCTTCTTCGTCAGCTCACCCTCGCCGAGGATCTTGACGTCGACCCGGATCGAGCGGATGAGCCTCGTCGCCTTCAGCGCCTCCGGCGTCACCTCGGCGCCGGCGTCGAACACCCGCTCGAGGTCGCGGACATTCACGCCCTGGGAGTGTGTCCGGAACGGCCCGATCGGCATCGCGTCCTTCGACGTCGCGCCCGGCTGCTTGCCGAGACGCATGTAGAGCGGCATCTGCCCGCCCTCGAAGCCCGCGCGCATCTTGTGCGATCCGGAGCGTGACTTCTGTCCCTTGAGACCGCGGCCGGCGTAGCGCCCCTTGCCGGAGCCCATGCCGCGGCCGACGCGCTTTCGCGCGGTGCGCTTCTGGGCAGGCTTCAGCGTGGAGAGGTTGAGCTCGGAAGGCACTAGGCGTCCTCAATACGTACGAGGTGACGGACCTTTCTCAGCATACCCGCGAGCTGTGGGCTCTCAGCGTGCTCAACGGAGCCGCCGATCTTCCGGAGGCCGAGCGCGCGCAGCGTCCCGCGGTGCTTCTCGGACTGCCCGATCTGGCTCTTCACCTGGGTGATGCGAAGCTTCTTCATGCGCTCTCCGGCTCGGCCGTGACGTCCGCCACTTCGGGCACGTCGACGACCTCCGGCTTGGCGGCCGCGGCGGCCGCCTCGCGCCTCGCCTTCGACACCGGCAGCACCTGAGCCACCGTCAGGCCGCGCGCGAGCGCGACGTCCTCGGGCGTCCGCAGCCGCTGGAGGCCGTTGACCGTCGCCTTGAGCATGTTGATCGGATTCGTCGTGCCGAGGCTCTTGGCGAGGATGTCGCGCACACCGCCGAGCTCGAGCACGGCGCGCACACCGCCGCCGGCGATGACGCCCGTTCCCTCGCTCGCAGGCCGAAGGAGCACACGCGCGGCACCGAACTCGCCGATGATCTCGTGCGTGATCGTCGTGCCCTTGCGCGGCACGACGAACATGTTCTTCTTCGCGTCCTCGACGGCCTTCGAGATCGCGAGCGGCACCTCCCGCGCCTTGCCGTAGCCGAGGCCGACCTTGTCGGCCTCGTCGCCGATCACGACGAGAGCGGTGAACGAGAAGCGGCGGCCGCCCTTGACGACCTTCGCCACACGGTTGATCTCGACGACGCGCTCCTTGAGCTCACGCGTCTCCTGAAAGTCTCTCGGGGTCAAAATGCCAGGCCTCCTTCGCGCGCGCCCTCGGCGAGCGCCTTCACGCGTCCGTGGTACAGGTAGCCGGCGCGGTCGAAGACGCATGTCTCGATTCCGGCCTTCTTCGCCGCTGCGGCCAGACGCTTGCCGACCTCGTTGGCCTGCTCGGACTTCGTGCCCTTGAAGCTCTTTGGAAGCTCCTGCCACGACGCGGATGCGAGCGTGCGCCCGCCAACGTCGTCGACGAGCTGGCCGGAGATCCCGAGGTTCGAGCGGAAGACGGCGAGGCGCGGCCGCTCGGCCGTCCCCGACACCTTGCCGCGCACCCTGCGGTGTCGCCGCCGGCGCGCCTGGAGCGTCGTCGGCCTGGTCATGCGCGCTTACCGACCTTCCGGCGCACGTGCTCACCCTCGTACCGAATGCCCTTGCCCTTGTAGGGCTCGGGCGGGCGCACCCTCCGGATCTCTGCGGCCGTCTGGCCGACGAGCTGCTTGTCGATGCCCTTGACCACGACCTCCGTCGGCGTGGGGACGTCGAACGAGATGCCCTCGCGCGGCGAGACGATCACCGAGTGCGAGAAGCCGACCGCGAGCTCGAGGTCGCTCCCGCGCAAACCCGCGCGATAGCCGACGCCCTGGATCTCGAGGCGCTTCTCGAAGCCCTTCGTGACGCCGTCGACCATGTTCGCGACGAGCGTGCGCGTCAGGCCGTGGAGCGCACGGTCCTCGCCACGATCGGTCGGCCGCGTGACGTTGATCACGCCGGCGTCTTGCTCGATCGTCATGCGCTGCGGAACGTCCTGGGCGAGCTCGCCGAGCGGGCCCTTCACCTGGACGCGGCCGGGCGCGATCTCGACGGTCACGCCGCCGGGCACTTCGATGGGCTGTCTACCGATGCGCGACATCACTCACCAGACGAAGCAGATGACTTCGCCGCCGATGCCCTTCTGCTCGGCCGTACGGCTCGTCATCACGCCGTTCGAGGTGGACAGGATGGCCGTGCCCATGCCACCGAGCACGCGCGGCAGGCGATCCTTGCGCGCGTACACGCGGCGGCCCGGCTTCGAGATCCGCTTGAGGTCGGTGATGATCCGCTCGCGATTGCGGCCGTACTTCAGCTCGACGACGAGCGACTTGAACGGCTCGCCCTCCTCGACGTGGTAGTCGCGGATGTAGCCCTCCTCCTTCAGGAGGCGGGCGATCTCGACCTTCGCACGCGAGGTCGGCATCGTGACGGTGTCGTGCATCGCCTTGTTCGCGTTGCGAATACGGGCGAGCATGTCGGCGATCGGGTCGGTCAGCATGGCCCGCGCCTCACCACGACGCCTTGGTCATTCCGGGAATCATTCCCTGGTGTGCGAGCTCGCGAAGGCAGATCCGGCAGAGGCCGAACTTGCGGTAGACGGCGCGCGGCCGGCCACAGCGGTTGCACCGCCGGTGCACCTGCGTCGGGTGCTTCGTCGGACGCTTCGACTTCGCGATCATGGACTTCTTAGCCACTAGTCGTCTCCTTCTGCCGCTGCGAACGGAAGCCCGAGGCCGGTCAGAAGCGCCAGCGCCTGGTCGTCCGTCTTCGCTGTCGTCGTGATCGTCACGTCGAGCCCGCGGATCTGCGCGACGTCGTCGTAGTCGATCTCGGGGAAGATGATCTGCTCGCGCAGGCCGATCGAGTAGTTGCCGCGGCCGTCGAACGAGCGCGGGCTGAGCCCGCGGAAGTCACGGATGCGAGGCAGCGCGATCGAGACGAGCCGATCGAGGAACTCGTACATCCGCGCGCCGCGAAGCGTGACCTTCGTGCCGATGGGCATGCCCGTGCGAATCTTGAAGCCGGCGATCGAGGTTCGCGCGCGCCGGAGCTGGGCGCGCTGGCCGGCGATGATCGTGAGCTCGTCCATGGCGGCGTCGAGCGCCTTCGCGTCGGTCTTCGCCTCGCCGACGCCCATGTTGAGCGTGATCTTCGCGATCTTCGGCACCTCCATGACGGACGTCAGCTCGAGCTCCTCCTTCAGCTGCGCGCGCAGCTCGTCCTCGTAGCGCACCTTCAGGCGCGGCGCGTAGCCGTTCTTCTCGCTCATCGGTGATCGCCTCCATCGATCTCCTGGCGGCAATCGTCCCGCCGGCAGACGCGGATCTTGACCAGCTCGCCCTTGATCTCCTTGAGCGTCATGCCCACCCGTGTCGGCTTCTTGCACACCGGGCAGACGAGCATGACGTTCGAGACGGGGATCGGCGCGGCCTTCTCGATCACGCCGCCGGGCTGGATCGTCGTGCCGCCCATGCGGCTCGCGTCCTTCATCGGCCGCGGCTTCGTGTGCCGCTTGACGATGTTGAGGTTCTCGACGATGACGCGGCGCTCGGTCGGGCGCGCTTCGAGGACGCGGCCCTGCTTGCCCCGGTCCTTGCCCGCGATCACGTGGACGATGTCGCCCTTCTTCACGCGCATGGTGGCGCTCATGGCTAGAGCACCTCCGGGGCGAGGGAGACGATCTTCATGAAGTTCCGCTCGCGCAGCTCGCGCGCGACCGGGCCGAAGATCCGGGTGCCGCGCGGGTTCCGGGCCGTGTCGATGATCACGGCGGCGTTCTCGTCGAAGGCGATCGACGTGCCGTCGTCCCGGCCCTGGGGCTTCTTCGTCCGCACGACGACCGCCTGGACGACCTCGCCCTTCTTCACCTGACCCTGAGGCGTCGCGGTCTTCACCGTGCCCACGATCACGTCGCCGACGCGCGCGTAGCGGCGATGCGACCCGCCGAGCACGCGGATGCAGAGGATCTCACGCGCTCCCGTGTTGTCGGCCACCCTGACTCGTGTCTCCTGCTGGATCACTTAGCGACCTCGACGATTTCGGCCAGGCGCCAGCGCTTCGTCTTCGACAGCGGTCGCGTCTCGACGATGCGCACGACGTCGCCGACGTTCGCCTCGTTCCGCTCGTCATGCGCGTGGAACTTCGTCGAGCGGCGGATGATCTTCTTGTACTTCGGGTGCGCCTTGAGCGTCTCGACGGAGACGACGATCGTCTTGTCCATCGCGCTCGACACGACGACACCGCGGCGCTCGAGGCGGCGGCCGCGCTCGCCCTCCGGCTTCGGCAGGCGCTGAAGCGGCTTGCGTCCCTCGACCTTCTCGCGCACGGGCTTCGGCCGCTGGCGGCGCTCCGTCCGCGGCACGCGCTTGCGCTTCTTCTTCGCGGGCGCCTCCGGGGCCGCCTCTGCCTCCGGAGCCGCCTCTGCCTCGGGAACGGCCTCGGCAGCGGGCTCGGCGTCGGCTTCCGCCTCGACCTCGACATCCGCCTCCGCGACGGGCTCCTCGGCGGGCGCTTCGTCGGCAACGGGCTCCTCGGCAGGCGCCTCGTCGGCGACGGCGGCCTCGTCGACCGGAGCTTCCTCGGCCACGGCCTCTTCAGCCGGCACGGCCTCTTCAGCCGGCGCAGCCTCTTCAGCCGGCGCAGCCTCTTCAGCCGGCGCAGCCTCTTCAGCCGGCACGGCCTCTTCGGCCACGATCTCTTCCACCGGCTCGTCTGCCGGAGTGTCGTTCTCGGGGGTCATCTCGTCCTTCGTCTCGTCACTCATCACGTCTGCTCCACCGTCGCCTCGCGCTCGCGCTGCACGGTGAGGATGCGGGCGATCTCGCGCTTCGCCAGCCGGAGCCTCGCGCTGTTGTCGAGCGCGCCGGTCGCCGCCTGGAAGCGGAGGTTGAAGAGCTCTTGGCGCGTCTCCGCGAGCTTTCCCTGCAGCTCGTCGTCGGAGAGGTCGCGCAGCTCCCTGGCCCTCATCTCGTCCTCCCGGGACGACTACTCAGTGCGCGCTTACTCAAAGAGGTCACCCTCTCGCTTGACCACCCTCGTCTTGACGGGCAGCTTGTTCCCCGCCAGCCGAAGCGCTTCGCGCGCGAGCGGCTCTGCGACACCGGAGAGCTCGAACATCACGCGGCCCGGCTTGACAACTGCGACCCAGCCCTCGGGCGAGCCCTTGCCAGAGCCCATGCGCGTCTCGGCCGGCTTCTTCGTGAACGGCTTGTCGGGGAAGAGGTTGATCCACACCTTCCCGCCACGCTTGATCTTCCTCGTCATGGCGATTCGCGCGGCCTCGATCTGGCGGTTCGTGAGCCACGCAGCCTCGAGCGACTTCAAGCCGAAGTCGCCGTACTGGACCGTGAGCTGGCCCTTCGCCGTTCCACGGCGCCGTCCGCGGTGGTGCTTGCGGAACTTCGTCTTGCGCGGCATCAACATCAGGAATCCGTCTCCTCGGCGCCGTCAGCTGCCTCAGCGGGCGTCTCGGCGGGAGCCTCGGTCGGCGCCTCGGCGACCGGCGTCTCGACCTCGACGGTCGGCTCCACCTCGGCTGTCACCTCCGCCTCGTCGACCGACTCCGTCGGCTCGGCGTCCTGCGCCTTGCGCTTGCCCCGTCCGCGATCCGGGCGGCGGCGGCGCACGGGACCCAGCCCTTCGCGGTCGGGCCCGCGCCGGCCTTCGCGCTGGCCGAGACCCTCCGGCTTCGAGCCCTTGCGGCGTGCCTGGTCCTCCTCGGACAACCGCACCTCGCGGTCGCCCGCAGCGCCCTCGTAGCCCTCGGGCATGATCTCGCCCTTGTTGATCCAGACCTTGACGCCGATCCGGCCGAAAGTGGTCTTGGCCTCGGCGAACCCGTAGTCGATGTCGGCGCGGAGCGTGTGCAGCGGCACACGCCCCTCGGAGTACTTCTCGGAACGGCTCATCTCGGCACCGCCGAGGCGACCACCGCACTGCACCTTGACGCCCTGGGCGCCAGAGCGCATCGCCGACGCGAGCGAGCGCTTCATCGCGCGGCGGAAGCTCACGCGATTCTCGAGCTGCTCGGCGATCGACTGCGCGACGAGCTTGGCGTTCAGCTCCGGCCGCTTGATCTCGTTGATGTTGATCTGGACGTTCTTCTGCGTCATCGCGTGGATCTCTTTGCGGAGCGCGTCGACCTCGACGCCGGACTTCCCGATCACGATCCCGGGGCGCGCGGTGTACACGTCGATCGTCACGCGCTGCTTGTCCTTGCGGATGAGGATGTCGGACAGCCCCGCGTGCGAGAGCTTCCCGTAGATGTGCTTGCGGATCTCGACGTCCTCGAGCAGCGCCGCTGAGAAGTCCTTGTTCGGCGTGTACCAGTTCGACTTCCACTCGTGGATGATCCCTACGCGCAGGCCGCCGGGATGAACTTTTTGACCCATTACTCGGGAGCCTCCTCGGTCTTCTTCCGGCGCGGCGTACGTGCGCGCTTGGGCTTCTCCGCGGCCGGCTCGGCAGCGGGCTCCTCCGACGGCGCCTCGGTCTTCGGCTTCGCGGCGCGTGCCTTCGGCGCGGGTGTCGTCTTCGCCGTGGTCTGCGGCTTCGCGGCCTGCGGCTTGGCGCGTGCGGCCCTGGCAGCGCTCGGCGCATCGCCGTCGATCGGCGCAACCTTCACGGTGATGTGGCACGTGTGCTTGTGGATGCGCGCCGCGCGGCCACGCGCGCGCGCGCGCCAGCGCTTGAGCGTCGGGCCTTCGTCCACGAACGCAGCGCTGACGTAGAGCTCGTCGCCGATGAGGCCGTGGTTTGCCTCGGCGTTCGCGATTGCCGAGCGAAGCACCTTCTCGACATCCCGAGCCGCGGCACGGGTCGTGAATGCGAGCACCGTCCTCGCCTCGGGGACGCTACGGCCACGGATGTGCTCCACCACGAGGCGGGCCTTCCGCGGGGAGGTGCGCACCCACTTGGCGACGGCGCGCACTTCCTGTGTCGGCGCGTCGGTCGTCATCGCTTCTTCACCTGTGCCTGGCGGTCACCGGCGTGGCCACGGAACGTCCGCGTAGGCGCGAACTCGCCGAGCTTGTGGCCGACCATCTGCTCGGAGATGAACACCGGGACGTGCTTGCGCCCGTCGTGGACGGCGATCGTGTGGCCGACCATCTCGGGGAAGACGGTGGACGACCGCGACCACGTGCGGATCATCTGCTTCTTGCCGGACTCGTTCATCGCCTCGATGCGGCCCATCAGCCGCTCCTCGACGAAAGGTCCCTTCTTGGTCGATCGTCCCACGATTCGTTACCTCTTGTCCTTGCCGCGGCGCCTGCCGCGGACGATGAGCTTGTCCGAATGCTTGTGCTTCTTGCGCGTGCGCTTGCCGAGCGTGGGCACGCCCCAGGGCGTCACCGGGTGGCGTCCGCCCTTCGACTTGCCCTCGCCGCCGCCGTGCGGGTGGTCGACAGGGTTCATCGCCGATCCGCGCACGGTCGGACGACGACCGCGCCAGCGACTTCGACCTGCCTTGCCGCCGGTGACGTTCTGGTGGTCGACGTTTCCGACCTGCCCGACCGTCGCGCGGCACGTTAGCAGCACGCGGCGGAGCTCCCCCGAGGGAAGGCGCAGCACGGCGTACGGCTCGTCCTTGGCGACGAGCTGGACCGACGAGCCGGCGCTGCGAGCCATCTGCCCGCCGCGGCCCGGCTTCAACTCGACGTTGTGGATCAGCGTTCCCGTCGGGATCCTCGCGAGCGGCAACGCGTTGCCGGGCTTGATGTCGGCCTCGGGGCCGGACTCCACCGTCGCGTCGACGCGAAGCCCCACCGGCGCGAGGATGTACGCCTTCTCGCCGTCTGCGTAGTGGAGAAGCGCGATGCGGGAGGAGCGGTTCGGGTCGTACTCGATCGCAGCCACCCTCGCGGGGACGCCGTCCTTCACGCGCTTGAAGTCGACGATGCGGTAGCGGCGCTTGTGGCCGCCGCCGCGATGGCGCGTCGTGATGCGCCCGTAGACGTTCCGGCCGCCCTTCTTCGTCACCGGCTCGACGAGCGTCTTCTCGGGCTCCGTCTTCGTGATCTCCTCGAACGTCGAGACGCTCATCCAGCGGCGGCCCGGGCTCGTCGGCTTGTACTTGCGGACGGGCATCAGACTTGTGCCCCCTCGAAGATCGGGATCGTCTCGCCCTCGCGCACCTGCACGATCGCCTTCTTCCAGCCGGGACGGCGGCCGCGCGTGTTGCCGCGCCGCTTCGGCTTCGACTGCACCTTGATGACGTTGACCGCCTGGACGTGGACGTCGAACAGCTCCTCGACCGCCTGGCGGATCTGCGTCTTGTGCGCGTCGGCGTGCACGCGGAACGTGTACTTGCGGTCGCCGATCAGGCTGTAGCTCTTCTCGGACACGATCGGCGCCAGGAGGACCTCGTTGGGATGAAGGCTCATGTCCGTGCGCCTCCTGCGCGCGCCTCGATCACCGGCAGCGCCTTCTCGGAGACGAGCAGCGTGTTCGCCCACAGGATTGCGGCCACCTCGAGCTCCTCCGGTCGCGTCACGGCGACCCGCGCGAGGTTGCGGAACGACTTCGTCGCCAACTCCTCGTCGCCGGTCGTCACGACGACGATCGGTGACTCCTTGCCGAGCGCGTCGAGCAGCGCCTTCGCCGCCTTTGTCGACGGGGCGTCGAAGCTGTCCGCGGAGAACACCGCGAGCGTTCCTTCGCTCGCATGGGCGCTGAGCGCCGTGCACATGGCCGCCCGCCGCTCCTTGCGATTTACCTTGAAGGAGAAGTCGCGCATCGTCGGCGGGAACGCGACGCCTCCCCCGGTCCACTGCGGCGCGCGGGTCGTGCCCTGGCGAGCGCGCCCGGTGCCCTTCTGGCGCCACGGCTTCGCCCGGCCGCCGGCGACGAGCCCGCGGCTCTTCGCGCCGCGTGTGCCGGCGCGCGCGGCGGCCAGCTCGGCGCGCACGGTCTCGTGGAGGAGATGCGGACGTGGCTCGCTTGCGAACACGGCCGCGTCGAGCGTCACCTGCTTCTGCGCCTTGCCGGCGGCGTCGAGCAGAGGCGCCGTCGGCGCCTTCGCGGGCTTACTGGCTGCGGTGGTGGCGGGTATGAGCCCTCTCCTCCCTGATCTCGACGATGCCGTTCTTCGGACCGGGAACCGCGCCCCTGACGAGCAGCAGATTGTTCTCCGCGTCCACCTCGTGGACGACGAGCCCGAGCTGCGTACGCCGCTTCGCGCCCATCTGCCCGGCCATGCTCATGCCCTTGAAGACACGGGACGGCGTGGCGGACGCGCCGACCGAGCCGCGCTTGCGGATGTTGTGCGAGCCGTGGGTCTTCGGGCCCCGGCTGAAGTTGTGACGCTTGATCGTCCCGGCGAAGCCCTTGCCGATCGAGATTCCCGCGACCTTGACCGCGTCGCCGGGCGCGAACGCCTCGACCGTGACGACGTCGCCGACCGAGAGCTCCGATTCGCCGCGGAACTCGACGAGTCGTCGGTGCGGGGCGACACCCGCCTTCGCGAGGTGCCCGCGCTCGCCCTTCGAGATCTTGCGCTCGGCGACCTCGTCGTAGGCGACCTGGACCGCGTCGTAGCCGTCCGTCTCGCCCGTCTTCACCTGGACGACGGGGCACGGGCCTGCCTCGATCACGGTGACGCCCGTCATCACGCCGGTCTCGGCGTCGAAGACCTGGGTCATTCCGAGCTTCCTTCCGATGATGCCCTTCATCTCGCCGCCCCTACAGCTTGATCTCGATGTCGACGCCGGCAGGGAGGTCGAGCCGCATGAGCGAGTCGACCGTCTTCGGCGTCGGGCTGTGGATGTCGATGAGACGCTTGTGCGTTCGAATCTCGAACTGCTCCCGCGAGTCCTTGTCCTTGAACGGGCTGCGGATCACGGTGTAGACGTTGCGTTCGGTGGGCAGGGGCACAGGGCCCGTGATCGTCGCGCCGGTGCGCTCGGCGTTGTCGACGATGTCCCGCGCGGCGCGGTCGACCTGGGTGTGGTCGTACCCGCGAAGCCGGATGCGGATCTTCTGTTGTGCCATCGAGCCCTGTCCCTGCCTTCCTGTGCGCTTCCTACTTGATGATCTCGGTGACGACGCCGGCGCCGACGGTGCGGCCACCCTCGCGTACGGCGAACCGGAGACCCTGGTCCATGGCGATCGGCTGGATCAGCTCGACCTCCATGTTCGTGTTGTCGCCCGGCATCACCATCTCCTGGCCCTCGGGCAGGTTGATGGAGCCCGTCACGTCCGTCGTCCGGAAGTAGAACTGCGGCCGATAGCCGTTGAAGAACGGCGTGTGACGGCCACCTTCATCCTTCGACAGGACGTACACCTCGGCCTTGAAGTGCGTGTGCGGCGTGATCGACCCCGGCTTCGCGAGCACCTGGCCACGCTCGACCTCCTCGCGCTTCGTTCCGCGGAGGAGCACGCCGGCGTTGTCGCCTGCCTGGGCGAAGTCGAGCACCTTGTTGAACATCTCGAGGCCGGTGACGACCGTCTTCGAGATCTCGTCGTGGATGCCGACCATCTCGATCTCTTCACCCGAGTTGATCTGGCCCTGCTCGATCCGGCCCGTGACGACCGTGCCGCGGCCAGTGATCGTGAACACGTCCTCGATCGGCATGAGGAACGGCTTGTCCGTGTCCCGTACCGGCTCGGGAATGTACGAGTCGAGCGCCGCCGTGAGCTCGAGGATCTTGCCGACCCACTCCTCGTCGCCCTCGAGCGCCTTGAGCGCCGAGACCTGGATGACGGGAATGTCGTCGCCGGGGAACTCGTACTTCGTGAGCAGCTCGCGCACCTCCAGCTCCACCAGCTCGAGCAGCTCCGGGTCGTCCACCATGTCGGCCTTGTTCAGGGCGACGACGATGTAGGGGACGTTGACCTGGCGCGCGAGCAGCACGTGCTCACGCGTCTGCGGCATCGGGCCGTCGGCCGCGGAGACGACGAGGATCGCGCCGTCCATCTGGGCGGCGCCCGTGATCATGTTCTTGATGTAGTCGGCGTGACCCGGGCAGTCGACGTGGGCGTAGTGCCGGTTCTCCGTCTCGTACTCGACGTGCGAGGTGTTGATCGTGATACCCCGCTGGCGCTCTTCGGGCGCCTTGTCGATCGAGTCGAAGTCGCGGTACTCGGTGTTCTCGCCCTTGTCCGCGAGCACCTTCGTGATCGCGGCCGTGAGCGTCGTCTTGCCGTGGTCGATGTGACCGATCGTGCCGACGTTGACGTGCGGCTTGGTGCGCTCGAACTTCTGCTTGGCCATTCCTTCCTCCGATTTCTCGATTACGCCTGGGCGGCGACGATCTCGCCCGCGATCGACTGCGGTACTTCCTCGTACCGTTCGAACTGCATCGTGAACGTTGCGCGACCCTGCGTCGTCGAGCGCAGTGCCGTTGCGTATCCGAACATCGTGGCGAGCGGGACGCGCGCCTTGATCACCTGGGCGTTGCCACGCGGCTCCTGGCCTTCGATCTGGCCGCGGCGCTGGCTGAGGTCGCCGATCACGTCGCCGAGGTAGTCCCCGGGAGTGACCACTTCGACCGCCATCATCGGCTCGAGCAGCTTCGGCTTCGCGCGCTGCATCGCCGCCTTGAAGGCCATCGAGCCGGCGACCTTGAAGGCCATCTCGCTCGAGTCGACGTCGTGGTACGAGCCGTCGACGAGGACGATCCGAATGTCGACGACGGGATAGCCGGCGAGGATGCCGGACTCCATCGCCTCCTGGATGCCGAGATCGACGGACGAGATGTACTCGCGCGGGATCTTGCCGCCGACGATCTTGTCGATGAACTCGTAGCCGTCTCCGGGCCCTGCGGGCTCGAGGTTGATCACGACGTGGCCGTACTGGCCGCGGCCACCGGTCTGGCGGACGAACCTGACCCTCGATCTTCTCGACCGCGCGTCCGACCGTCTCGCGGTAGGCGACCTGCGGCCGGCCGATGTTCGCGTCGACGGAGAACTCGCGCAGCAGGCGGTCCACGATGATCTCGAGGTGGAGCTCGCCCATGCCGGCGATCAGCGTCTGGCCGGTCTCCTCGTCCGAGCGGACACGGAAGGTCGGGTCCTCCTCGGCCAGCCGCTGGAGCGCGGTGGCGAGCTTGTCCTGGTCGGCCTTCGTCTTCGGCTCGATCGCGACGGAGATGACGGGGTCCGGGAAGATCATCGACTCGAGACGGATCGGCGCCGTGTCGATCGCGAGCGTGTCGCCCGTCGTCGTCTGCTTCAGGCCGACGATGGCTGCGATCTCCCCCGCGCCGATGTCGTCGCGCTCCTCGCGGTGGTTCGCGTGCATCTGAAGGATGCGGCCGACCCGCTCCGTCTTCCCCGTCGTCGTGTTCAAGCACCTTGCCGCCCTGCGCCATCTGTCCGGAGTAGACGCGGACGTACGTGAGCTTCCCGACGTACGGGTCGGTCATCACCTTGAACGCGAGCGCGGCGAACGGCTCGTCGACCATCGGCCGGCGCGAGAGCTCGTGCTCCGTGCGCGGGTCGATGCCGTGGACGGGCGGGACGTCGAGCGGGCTCGGAAGGTAGTCGACGACCCCGTCGAGGAGCGGCTGGATGCCCTTGTTCTTGAAGGCGCGATCCGCAGAGCACCGGAACGACGGTGAGGTCGAGCGTGGCTGCGCGCAGCGCGCGGCGAAGCATCTCCGGCGTGGCCGAGGTCTCGTCCTCGAGATACGTCTCCATCAGCTCGTCGTCGTGGTCTGCGACCGCGTCGATCAGCTGGTGGTGGTACTCGCCGGCCTGCTCGAGGAGCTCGGCCGGAATCTCGATCGTCTCCGTCTCCATGCCGAGCGAGTCGGTCCACACGTACGCACGCATCTCGACGAGGTCGACGACGCCGCGGAAGTGCTCCTCCTGGCCGATCGGCAGCTGCACGGGCACGGCCCGCGCGCCGAGCCGGTCGACCATCGACTGGACGGAGGCGAAGAAGTCGGCGCCGACCCGGTCCATCTTGTTCATGAAGGCGATCCGCGGGACGCCGTAGCGGTCGGCCTGGCGCCAGACGGTCTCGGACTGCGGCTCGACACCGGCGACGGCATCGAACACCGCGACCGCGCCGTCGAGGACGCGCAGCGAGCGCTCGACCTCGACGGTAAAGTCCACGTGCCCGGGCGTATCGATAATGTTCACCCGGAAGTCGCGCCAGAACGCCGTCGTCGCGGCCGACGTGATCGTGATGCCGCGCTCCTGCTCCTGCACCATCCAGTCCATGACGGCGGCGCCCTCGTGGACCTCGCCCATCTTGTACGTGCGGCCGGTGTAGTAGAGGATCCGCTCCGTCGTCGTCGTCTTGCCGGCGTCGATGTGCGCCATGATCCCGATGTTGCGGACACGGTCGAGCGCGACGGCTCCCTTGGTCATCTCCATCGTGCTCACGCTTACCAGCGGTAGTGCGCGAAGGCCTTGTTGGCCTGCGCCATCCGGTAGAGGTCGTCCTTCTTCTTGTACGCCCCGCCCTGCTGCTCGAGCGCGTCGAGGATCTCGCCGGCGAGCTTCTCGTCCATGTGCTTCTCGCGGCGATCGCGCGCGAACGTCACGAGCCAGCGCACGGCAAGCGTGCGGGCGCGGCGCTGCGGCACCTCGACGGGCACCTGGTAGTTCGAGCCGCCGACGCGGCGCGAGCGAACCTCGAGCACCGGCGTCACGGTCTTGACGGCCTGCTCGAGCACCTCGACGGGTGGGCGGCCCGTGCGCTCGCCGACGCGGTCGAGAGCCTGATAGACGAGCCGCTCGGCCGTCGACTTCTTGCCGTCGATCATGACGCAGTTGACGACCTGCGTCACGAGACGCGAGCTGTAGACGGGGTCTTCCACCAGGGTCCGAGGCTGGATGTCTGCACGTCTGGGCATTCGGCGTCCTCTAGCTCTTCTTGGCGCCGTACTTCGAGCGACCCTGGCGCCGGTCGGAGACGCCCGAGGCGTCGAGCGCGGCGCGGATCACCTTGTAGCGGATGCCCGGCAGGTCCTTGACGCGGCCGCCGCGAATGAGGACGACCGAGTGCTCCTGGAGATTGTGGCCCTCACCCGGGATGTAGCTCGTGACCTCCATGCCGTTCGTGAGCCGGACGCGCGCGACCTTCCGCAGCGCGGAGTTCGGCTTCTTCGGCGTCGTCGTGTAGACGCGCGTGCATACGCCCCGCTTCTGCGGAGCACCACGAAGCGCCGGCGTCTTCGTCTTCGCCGGCTTCGTGACACGGCCCTTCCTCACGAGTTGACTTACGGTCGGCATGCTGCTCCTGGAAGAGGGTTTGCACACAACAAGGCTGGCAGGGCGGAGCCCCGCCAACCACACGCGGCCTATGGTAGCGAAGCTCGTGACAGGGCGTCAACCGGCTAACCGCAGGCGGGGAGCGCCGTTCGCGAGCGATGGGTCGTGCGCTTGTGTACCCGTCGAGGGATAGCGCGAAGGGCCGCCGCCGATTACAGTGGTCCCGATGGCCGCCTTCGGGCGCGCCATTGCGGTCACAGGGGAGGAACGGTGCGGCACGGGCTACCAGAATGAGCGGGATCGACGTCCTCGCGGCGTTCGCGGGCGGTGAGACGATCGGCGCGATCGTCGCTGCGCTCGTGCTCTCTGCGATCGTCGTGCTGCTCGTGGCCCGGATCGTCCGGCGGTCCGGCCGCGACGCCGAGGAGCGCATGTCCGCGCTCGTCGCCGAGCTGGAGCGGCGCACGAGCGAGATCCGTGACGAGCTCGTCGACGCACTCGAGCGCGAGCGAGCCGAGAGCCGCCGCTCGCGGCTCGTCTCGGAGCTCGCCGCGTCGATCGACCTCGACGAGGTGCTTCAGCGCGTCCTCGAGGCGGCCCGGGCGCTGCCCGGAGTCGACGCGGCGCAGATCGGGGTCGTCACGCCGGGCGGCGAGACGGTCTCGAAGACGTCCGGCCTGGACGAGGAGGAGATCGACGACGTGCACCTCGGGCCGGGCGCCGTCGGGCGGCGTGTGCGGTCGCTCGCGCTCGCGTTCGACCGCAGCGGTGATCGCGACGACCCGATCGACTCGGGGCTGGCGCTGCCGCTCCGAACCTCCGATGCCTTGCTCGGCATGCTCGCCGTCTTCTCGCGAACGCGCGGACGAGCCCTGTCGCCCGACGACGTCGCCGCGGCCGAGGAGCTCGCCGCGCGCGCGACGCCCGCGCTCGAGAACGCGAGCCGCTTCTACGAGGCGCGCCGGCTGGCCGACATCGACGCGCACACCGGCCTCCACAACCGCCGCTACTTCCACGAGACGCTCGCGCGCGAGGCAGCCCGCTCGCTGCGGTACGAGCGCCCGCTCGCGCTCATCGTCTTCGACCTCGACGACTTCAAGGACATCAACGACCGGCTGGGGCATCTCGCGGGCGACGCGGTGCTCGGCCAGGTCGGCGAGCGCATCCGTGGCGTCGTGCGCACGTCCGACATCGCGTGCCGGGTCGGCGGCGACGAGTTCGGCGTCATCCTTCCCGAGTCCACGCTCGAGGACGCGGAGCTTCTCTGCGAACGGCTGAAGAATCAGCTCACGCTGCGGCCGATCGCCCAGGCAGGACGGCTGCAGATCTCGGCGGGCATCGCCGATCTCCGCCCTCAGGACGACGCGGTCACGCTGTTCGAGCGCGCCGACGACGCGCTCTACCGTGCGAAGGAGGCCGGGAAGGGACGGGTTGCAGTCGCGACGACGGCGATCGGGCGCGCGACCGACTCGCCCCAGAGTGCGATCTCACGTATAGAGCGTGAGGAAGGGTAGGTAGGCCCCGAGGTCGACGGTCGCTGCCGGCGGGAGCGCGTCCCGCAGGCAACGGATCCGGCTCAAGGCGTTGCTCTGCGCCCGGATCGTCCACGACTGGAATGCCTGGATGCGCGCCTGTGTCGTCAGCGCGGCACGCACGGCCCCCCGCGCCATCGAAGCGGGAACGACGCCGAGCGGGAGCACCTCGTCCAGCGGCGTGACGGCGATCGGGCCCGTCGTCGTGACGATGTGCGCCCGGACGTTCGAGGGAAGGGAGAGCAGCTCGCCCGGGCCTGGCGGCACGAGCGCGAATCCGCGCCGCCGACCCCCGAGCCACGACGGCGCGCGATCGGCCCGGATCTCGCGCACGGGCAGGGAGCCGTAGAACGTGTAGTAGAGGCCGATCTCCGCCGACGTCGGCGCAGTCACGCGGAGGCCGTTCGAGATCGCCTGACGCCGAAGCTGGTCGGCGATCACCTCGCGGGCGATCGCGACCGTGGCTCCGCGCGCGCGGAGCGCTGCCTCGTAGGCACGACGGTTGCCGCGGAAGCGAACGGTGATGACGCTCTCCTCCATCTCGAGCACACGCGCCGTCGAGACGGGGTGACCTGGGCGCTCCACGGTCCGCGCGAAGAGGGCGGCGAGCGCGACATCGGCGTCACCGGTCACGGCAGTGAGCGCCGCCACGTCGGACGTCCTGATCGGCGAGCCGTCCACGGTGCACCGCACGCCGGTCGAGAGCGCGATCTGACCCTCGTCGCGGGAGGCGTTGAACGCCGAACCGGCCATCGCCGGCGCGTCGCAGAGGCTCGCGTCGCGCGCCCAGAGATACGCGCACGCCGCCTTGGGCTTATCGACGTCCGCACCCGCCTGGTCGAACGTGCCCCACCCCCAGCTGACGACCGTCCCGAGCTTGAGCTCCCCCGCCACCTGCTTGGCGGCCATCGTCGCGAGCTTCACGAAGCGGAGCCAGCTCGTCGTCGGCTGAAGACCCTCGCGACCACCCTTGCCGATCCCCGACTGGAAGCCGAGCACGAGGCCAAGCCGCTCCGGCCGGATGCCGATCGCCGTCAGCGGGGCGACTCCGTCGCGGAAGCGCTGCCGCATCGTGCGGCTGCCGATGGTGACGCCGGAGCGCATCACGGGCGGTGCCGGGAAGTACACCTCGCGGACGAGGTAGCTCACCTCGCTCGCGCGCAGCCACCAGTCGAGCGCCTCACCGCCGGTGTACGGGCGGGCGGAGATGAGCAGCAGCGGCAGCGCGCCCTTTGCGTTCAGCTGACGGAGCGTGTCGAGCACGTTGGCGCGGTATTGCGCGTTCGTCGGCGTCCACGCCGTCGTCGATCCGGCGCTGTTCAGCTCGTTGAGGACGACGACGGGCGTCGCGCACTCCGTCGCTGCAGCGGCCTTCGTGACCACTTCGTCGACGAGCCCGGGAATGATCGCCGGGTCGGTCGGCTTCGCCGGCGTGCCCGCGATGCGGTTGAGCTTCATCCACCAGTAGACGGTCTGCGCGCCTTTCGCCCGCAGCTCCGCCGCCTGCACGACACCCGACGTGGCCGCGACCACGCCGGGCCGACCGAAGATCTCGTTGCGGAACGTCACCGTCCCCTCCGCGTACTCGATCCAGAGCGGGCGCACGTCGGGCAGCCCGCACTGCGCGGCCAGTTCGGCCGGCGCGGCAGGCCCGAGCGGCGCCGCGGCCGACATGTGCGTCGATGCCGCTGCAGCACCCGCCAGGGCGATGAGGAGGACGGCGAGCTTCCTCACAGCCGAAACAGGGTAGCCGCGCGGCGCAGGGAGGGCCCGTGGAGGCCCTCCCGCGCGGCGGTCTTACTTCTTGTCGTCCGGTTCGGGCTTGCCGTCGCCGTCGGTACCGGCCTCGGGTTCGAGGTCGATGCCGAGCGAGGCGAGATCGATGCCGGCACCGCCGTCCGACTCGATCTCCTCGAGCGCGGCCAGCACTGCCTCGCGCTCGTAGAGCTCCTTCGGCACCTTCTCCGACGGGCCGATGGTGATCCCCCGGTACCGCTTGAGGCCCGTCGCCGCCGGGATCAGCTTCCCGATGATGACGTTCTCCTTCAGGCCGAGCAGGCGGTCGATCTTGCCCTCGATCGCGGCATCGGTCAGCACCTTGGTCGTCTCCTGGAAGGAGGCGGCCGAGAGGAACGACTCGGTGGCGAGCGAGGCCTTCGTGATGCCGAGGATCATCGGCTCGTGCGTCGCCTGCGCGCCCTTCTCCGACTTCACGCGCGCGTTCTCGCGGATGAGCGCGGTGCGATCGACCATCTGCCCCGGCAGGAAGTCCGTGTCGCCCGACGTGCCGATGCGGACCTTCTTCAGCATCTGGCGGACGATCAGCTCGATGTGCTTGTCGTGGATGTCGACGCCCTGTGACTTGTAGACCTTCTGCACCTCGCCGACGAGATAGACCTCCGTCGGCGTCGAGCCCTTCCCCGACTTGTGGTGGAGATCGAGCAGGTCGACCGGCGTCAGCGAGCCGTCGTGGAGCGGGTCGCCCGGCTCGACGCGCTGGCCCTTCTCGACGAGCAGGCGGCTGCGGCGCGGGAGCTGGTACTCGATCGGCTCAGGCACCTCGCCGCCCTTGGCAGGCGCGTCCGGGACGATCGTGACCTTCGGCCCACGGTCGGACATCTCGACGTCGACCTGTCCGGCGACGTCCGCGAGGCGCGCGGCACCCTTCGGGTTCCGGGCCTCGAAGATCTCCGTCACGCGGGGAAGGCCGTGCGTGATGTCGGCGCCGGCGACACCGCCGGTGTGGAACGTCCGCATCGTCAGCTGCGTACCGGGCTCGCCGATCGACTGCGCAGCGACGATGCCGACGGCATCCCCGATCTCCGCCGTCTCTCCCGTGGCGAGGAACGTGCCGTAGCACGCTCGGCACACGCCGAAGTCGCTCTTGCACTTGAGCACGGACCGCGCCGGGAGGGTTGCGCCGTCGGCGAGCTCGCCGAGCTCCTCCACGATCTCCTTGAGCCGTGCGTAGGTCAGCTCCTCGCCCTTGGAGGCGAGCTTTGTCTTCCCCGGCCTGCCGTCCTTGAGCGGCTTGAACACGTTCTCGGCGAGCACGCGCCCGGCCGCCGAGCGGTTGAGGCCTTCGGGAAGGATCACCGGCACGGCGATCGACTCCTTCGTGCCACAGTCGGGCTCGCGGATGATGACGTCCTGCGCGACGTCGACGAGACGACGGGTGAGGTAGCCGGAGTCGGCGGTGCGAAGTGCCGTGTCGGCAAGGCCCTTGCGGGCACCGTGCGTCGAGATGAAGTACTCGAGCACCGACAGGCCCTCCATGAAGTTCGCCTTGATCGGCCGCTCGATGATCTCGCCCTTCGGGTTGGCCATGAGGCCACGCATGCCGGCGAGCTGGCGGATCTGCTTGAACGATCCACGCGCACCGGAGTTGGCCATCATGAAGATCGGGTTCAGCTCGTAGAGCGTCTTCTCCATCGCGGCTGCGACCGTGTCCGTGGCCTCGGTCCAGATCTCCGTGATCTGCTCGTGACGCTCCGACTCGGTGATGAACCCTCGGTCGAAGGCGCCGATGACCTCACCGACACGCCCCTCGTACTCGGCGAGGATCGCCTCCTTCTCGGTCGGAACGACGATGTCGTTCTTCGAGATCGTGATCCCGGCCTGCGTCGCGTGGTGGAAGCCGAGCGTCTTGATCGTGTCGAGGACAGCCGCAAGAACGGCCGAGCCGAACCGGTCGGAGAGGTCGACGATGAACTCGTCCATCTCCTTCTTCGCCATCGTCCGGTTCATGAACGGCAGCTCGTCGGCGACAGCAGGGTCCTTGAGGACGTCGCGGATCGCGCGCAC
Organism: uncultured Actinomycetes bacterium; assembly: GCA_963724675.1. GTDB lineage: Bacteria > Actinomycetota > Thermoleophilia > Gaiellales > Gaiellaceae > PALSA-612. The sequence goes on from CAVRVP010000007.1 coordinate 95,839, forward strand.
GATCTCCTCGTTGAAGATCACGCGGCCCGGCGTCGTGAGCACGAGCTCACCGCGCCGGCGGTACTCGATCGTGTCCTGGAGGTGCACCTGGCCGGCGTGGAGCGACTGCTCCACCTCTTCCTCGGCGGCGAAGCGCTTCGGCCGCGGGTTGAGCTTCGTCACGTCGAGCGCACTGATGTCCTCGACGGACGAGTAGGTGAGGAAGTACAGGCCGAGCACCATGTCCTGCGCCGGGGTCGTGAGCGGCAGGCCGTGGGCCGGCGAGAGGACGTTGTTCGACGAGAGCATGAGGATGCGCGCCTCCGCCTGGGCCTCCGCCGAGAGCGGCACGTGCACGGCCATCTGGTCGCCGTCGAAGTCGGCGTTGAAGGCGTGACAGACGAGCGGGTGCACCTGGATCGCCTTGCCCTCGACGAGGATCGGCTCGAACGCCTGGATGCCGAGGCGGTGGAGCGTCGGCGCGCGGTTCAGCAGCACCGGGTGCTCGGCGATCACCTCTTCGAGGATGTCCCAGACCTCGGGCTCCATCGAGTCGACGTACTTCTTCGCCGCCTTGATGTTCTGGACGATCTTCCGCTCGACGAGCCGGCTCATGATGAACGGCTTGAACAGCTCGAGCGCCATGAGCTTGGGCAGTCCGCACTGGTGGAGCTTGAGGTTCGGCCCCGAGACGATGACCGACCGTCCCGAGTAGTCGACGCGCTTGCCGAGAAGGTTCTGGCGGAAGCGGCCCTGCTTTCCCTTGAGCATGTCCGAGAGCGACTTGAGGGCACGGTTGCCCGGGCCTGTCACCGCGCGGCCACGCCGCCCGTTGTCGAACAGGGCATCCACGGCCTCCTGGAGCATGCGCTTCTCGTTGTTGACGATGATCTCGGGCGCGCCGAGGTCGAGCAGGCGCTTGAGCCGGTTGTTCCGGTTGATCACGCGCCGGTAGAGGTCGTTGAGGTCGCTCGTGGCGAAGCGGCCACCGTCGAGCTGCACCATCGGGCGCAGCTCGGGCGGGATCACCGGAATCGCCTCGAGAACCATCCACTCGGGCTTGTTCTCCGACTTGATGAAGGCGTTGACGACCTTCAGCCGCTTGATCGCGCGCTGGAGCTTCTGACCCTTGGACGTCGCGATCACGTCGCGGAGCCACTCCGCCTCTGCGTCGAGATCGAGCTCGCGGAGCAGGTCGCGGATCGCTTCCGCTCCCATGCCACCGCGGAAGTAGACGCCGAACCCGTACGGCGAGCCGAACCGGTCCTTCATCTCCCGGAAGATCTGCTCGTCGTTGACGACCATCTTCGACTCGAGCTCCTTGAACAGAGCCCACGTCTGCTCGAGCCGCGCGCGTGACTCGACCGCAGCGTCACGGGCGTCCTCGCGGCGCTGGTCGATGTCGAGGTACATCTCGCGCACCTTGAGGAGCCACGCGTTGATGGCGTCGAGGTCCTCCTTCTGGATCTTGCCGTCCGTCTTGAGGCAGAGATCGTTGGCGAGCTCGCGCAGCGCGACGTCGTCCAGGCCTGGCTCGGCCTGCTCGAGGACCTCGCGCAGAAGGCCCTTGCCGAGGCCGCGCGCCGTCTCGAGCTTCTTCGTGTCGACTCCCACGACGAGCGCGGCGTCCTCCTCCGAGAGCTCCCCTCCGTCGAGCAGCCCGTCGAGGATGCGGTTGATCCGCTTCGTGAGTGCGCCCTTCTTCGAGCCCGTCGCCTTCTGGAACTCCTTGTAGAGCGGCGCGAGCCCTGCCTGGATCTCGCCGGCCGCCTGCGCCACCGACTCGACCTCGCGCGGCTGGAGCCGGCGGTCGTCACGGATGGCGGTGTTGCGGACGAGCTCGCGAATCTTCTTCGCGTCCTCGGTCGTGACCTTGGGCGCGATCTCCTTGAAGAGCCCGCCGACGAGGTCGCGTGCGTCCTCGAGCGTCGGGAGCGTCTGCTCCTCCGCCCAGTTGCCGAGGCCGCGCACCCAGAACTCGTCGTCCTCGTCGAATCCCTTGTCCTTGCCCTTGACGAGGTAGTCCCGGCGCCGTCCGAGCCGCTGCTCGAGCGCCGCGAGCTGCTCGTCGCGGTCGACGTCGAGGGCGTCGTACTCGACGAGCACCTTGGCCTCGAGGTCGGCGAGATCCTTCTGGCGGGCGTCCTTGTCGACGTCCGTCACGATCGAGGCGGCGAAGTAGAGCACCTTCTCGAGCTCGCGCGGAGCGATGTCGAGGAGGTAGCCGATCCGCGAGGGCACGCCCTTGAAGAACCAGATGTGCGAGACCGGAGCGGCGAGGTCGATGTGGCCCATGCGCTCACGGCGCACCTTCTGCCGCGTCACCTCGACGCCGCAGCGCTCGCAGATGATGCCCTTGTAGCGGACGCGCTTGTACTTGCCGCAGTAGCACTCCCAGTCCTTCGTGGGACCGAAGATGCGCTCGCAGAAGAGGCCGTCGCGCTCAGGCTTGAGCGTGCGGTAGTTGATCGTCTCGGGCTTCGTGACCTCGCCGTGCGACCAGTCGCGGATCTGCTTCGCCGAGGCGAGCCCGATCCGGATCGCGTCGAAGTCGTTGATGTCGATCTGCGTCACGTGTCACGCCTTTCTACGACTCTGCGTCGCGGGACAGGATTCATCCTGTCCTCGACTCCGTTTCCCTGGTCTCTCATTCCTCTGCCTCCACGTCGGCGAGATCGGCCTCCACCGGCTCGCCGTCCGCCTCGCTCGCGACGGCGGCCTCGGCGACGTCTCCGAGCAGCTCGTCCGTCGGCACCGACAGCTCGCCCGTCTCGTCGACGCGCTCGGCGCCCTCTTCGAGCTCCTCGGCACTCAGCTCCCGCGCCGCGACGCGAGCCGAGCCAGGCGTGAGGTCGATGCCGAGCTCCTCGGCTGCCCGCAGCAGCTCGTCGTCCTCCTCGCGGACGTCGACCTCCGCCCCCTCCTCCGAGAGGACGTGGATGTCGAGCGAGAGCGACTGCATCTCCTTCAGCAGCACCTTGAACGACTCGGGGATCGACGGCTCGGCGATGTTCTCGCCCTTGACGATCGCCTCGTACGCCTTGACCCGCCCGACCGTGTCGTCGGACTTGATCGTGAGCATCTCCTGCAGCGTGTACGCGGCGCCGTACGCCTCGAGCGCCCAGACCTCCATCTCGCCGAAGCGCTGGCCACCGAACTGCGCCTTGCCGCCCAGCGGCTGCTGGGTGACGAGGGAGTACGGGCCCGTCGACCGTGCGTGGATCTTGTCGTCGACGAGGTGGAGCAGCTTGAGGATGTACATGAAGCCGACGGTGACCTTCTGCTCGAAGGGCTCGCCCGTCCGGCCGTCGAGCAGGCGCACCTTCCCTGAGCAGCGCCGTCCGACCGGCCGCGTCTTGTCGACCTTCATCGTGATCGGCGAGTCGGCGTTCTGCTCGACCCACGTGCACAGCGCGTCGTCGACGTCCTCGGGCGTTGCGCCGTCGAAGACGGGCGAGGCGATCGGCGTCGGCCCTTCGGCCTTGCCGTTCTCGCCGAACACGCCGTGCGCCGCCGCCCACCCGAGGTGGGTCTCGAGGATCTGGCCGATGTTCATCCGGCTCGGCACGCCGAGCGGGTTGAGGATCACGTCGACCGGCGTCCCGTCCTCGAGGTACGGCATGTCCTCTTCCGGGACGATCTTCGCGATCACGCCCTTGTTGCCGTGGCGCCCCGCGAGCTTGTCGCCCTCCGCGATCTTCCGCTTCTTCGCGACGTAGACGCGGACGAGCTCGTTGACGCCAGGCGGTAGGTCGTCGCCGTCGGCGCGCGAGAACGTCTTCACGTCGATCACCTTGCCGCCCTCACCGTGCGGGACCTTGAGCGACGTGTCGCGGACCTCCTTCGCCTTCTCCTTGAAGATGGCCCGAATGAGCTTCTCCTCGGCCGTCAGCTCGGTCTCGCCCTTCGGCGTGACCTTGCCGACGAGCAGGTCGCTTCCGGCTACCTCTGCGCCGATGCGGACGACACCGCGCTCGTCGAGGTCCTTGAGCGACTCCTCGGAGCGGTTCGGGATGTCACGCGTGATCTCCTCGTCACCGAGCTTCGTCGCGCGCGCGTCGATCTCGTACTCGTGGATGTGGATGGACGAAAGCACGTCCTCCTTCACGAGCCGCTCGGAGATGACGATGGCGTCCTCGAAGTTGTAGCCCTCCCAGGACATGAAGGCGACGAGAAGGTTCTTGCCGAGCGCGAGCTCGCCGTTGCGTGTCGACGAGCCGTCGGCAAGCACCTCGCTGGCCTTCACCTTGTCGCCGAGCTTCACGATCGGCCGCTGGTGGATGAGCGTCCCCTGGTTCGACCGCATGAACTTCACGAGCTCGTACGTGTCCTTTGCGCCGTCACGCGTGGTGACGACGATGCGCTCGGCGTCGACGTCCGTCACCGTGCCGGCGTGGCTCGAAAGGACGACGTCACCCGTGTCGATCGCGGCCCGGTACTCGAGGCCCGTGCCGATGAGCGGCGGGTCGGTGATGAGCAGCGGGACGGCCTGGCGCTGCATGTTCGAGCCCATGAGCGCACGGTTCGCGTCGTTGTGCTCGAGGAACGGGATGAGCGCCGTGGCGACGGACACGATCTGGGCCGGGTCGACGTCCATGTAGTCGACGGCCTTCGGGTCCGACATGACGGCCTCGCCCTCGCGTGAGCGGCAGAGCACCTGGTCCTGCACGAACTTGCCTGTCTTGAAGTCGAAGTGCTCCGACGCCTGGGCGATCGTGTACTGCCCTTCCTCGGCCGCGTCGAGGTAGACGATGTCGTCGGTCACCTTGCCGCCGACCACCTTGCGGTACGGCGTCTGGACGAAGCCGAACTGGGACACGGTCGCGTACGACGCGAGCGAGCCGATGAGGCCGATGTTCGGGCCTTCCGGCGTCTCGATCGGGCACATACGGCCGTAGTGCGTCGGGTGCACGTCGCGCACCTCGATCGGTGCGCGCTCGCGCGTGAGGCCACCGGCGCCGAGCGCCGACAGGCGGCGACGGTGCGTGAGGCCCGCGAGCGAGTTGGTCTGATCCATGAACTGCGAGAGCTGCGAGGAGCCGAAGAACTCCTTCAGCGCCGCCACCACGGGCCGGATGTTGATGATCGTCTGCGGCGTGATCGCGTCGACGTCCTCGGTCGTCATCCGCTCGCGGACGACCCGCTCCATGCGGTAGAGGCCGACGCGGAACGCCTCCTGGATCAGCTCGCCGACCGTGCGCAGACGGCGGTTGCCGAAGTCCTCGTACTCGTCGAGCTCGGCACGGATCGGGTCCCGCGAGAGGCCGATCGCCTCGGCCGCGAAGTCCTTCGAGTCCTCGGGCACGCCGAGCCGCTTCGGCAGGTCGACGAGCTTCTTGACGAGAGCGACGATGTCCTGCGTCGTGAGGACGCGCGTGCCGTCCGGCACGTCGACCTCGAGGCGCTGGTTGAGCTTGTAGCGGCCGACCTTCGTCAGGTCGTAGCGCTTCGGGTCGAAGAACAGCGACTTCAGGAGGTTCCGTGCGTTGTCGAGCGTCGGCGGCTCGCCGGGACGCTGCTTCTTGAACACCTCGATCAGCGCCTCTTCCTCGCGGGTCGAGGGGTCCTTCTCGAGCGTGTTCGCGATGTAGAGCGAGTTGTCGAAGAGCGCGAGGATCTTCTCGTTCGTCGACGTGTCGAGCGCGTGCCCCGTGGACGGGTCCTCGGCGGGCAGTGCCCGGAGCAGCGTCGTCACCGGCAGCTTCCGCTTGCGGTCGATGCGGGCGTAGACGATGCCCTTCTTGTCGATCTCGAGCTCGAGCCACGAGCCGCGTGCCGGCATGAGGTTCGCCGTGAACACCTGCTTCGTCGCGTCCTTCGGCTCCATGAGATAGGCGCCGGGGCTGCGGACGAGCTGCGTCACGATCACGCGCTCGGTGCCGTTGATGATGAACGTGCCGTGCTCCGTCATCATCGGGAAGTCCCCCATGAAGACGCGCTGCTCGCGGATCTCGCCCGTCTCCGTGTTCACGAAGCGGACGGTGATCGAGAGCGGGACCTGATACGTCAGGTCCTTCTCACGGCACTCCTTGATCGAGACCGGCGGCTCGCCGAACTCGTATTCGTCAAACTCGACAGCGAGCGTGCCCGTGTAGTCCTCGATCGGCGAGATGTCCGCAATCGTCTCCCGGAGACCGTCCTCCATGAACCAATGGAAGGAGGCCTTCTGGATGTCGATCAGGTTCGGTAGATCGAGAACGTGCTTCAGGCGCGAGAAACTCTTGCGCGCACTAGGCGCAGCGAGGGTGCTGCTCAACGTAAGCGCCTCCCGTGTGAGATAGTCGTGATCGCAGGCGAAACTGCCGGACGTCGGCGGAACTCGGAAGAATAGCGCAGACGCCCAGGGTCGCGCAAGTGAACCGCCGGAAGTCCAGTTCGCTTACGCGTTGGACTTCCGGCGGGGTAACCCAGCTACTTGACTTCGACCGAGGCGCCGGCTTCCTCGAGCTGCGTCTTGATCGAATCGGCCTCGTCCTTCGCCACGCCTTCCTTGACGGCGTTCGGCGCACCGTCGACGAGGTCCTTCGCTTCCTTGAGGCCGAGGCCCGTGACCGCGCGGACGACCTTGATCACCTGGATCTTCTTGTCGCCTGCGCCGGTGAGCACGACGTCGAACGCCGTCTGCTCCTCCGCGGCCTCACCACCGCCCGCGCCAGGCGCAGCAGCGCCGGGAGCGGCGACGGCGACCGGGGCGGCAGCCGTGATGCCCCACTCGTCCTCGATCTTCTTCTTCAGCTCCACGAGCTCGAGCACGGACATCTTCCCGAGCTCGGTGAACACCTTGTCTACTCCTGTGGCAGCAGCCATTACTCCTCGCTTTCGGAATCGTCGGAAGCCTCATCGGCTTCCTCGGAAGGGGTTTGGCGTCTCGACTTCAGCCGTTGGTGCCTCCACGTCGGCCTCCGGCTCGGGCTCGTCCTCGGCGGGCTCGTCCGCCGCAGGCTCCTCCTCGGCGGGCTCCTCCTCCACGACCGCCTCTGCCTCGGCACCGCCGAGCTGCTCGATGCGGGCGTCGATCAGGCCGTACAGGTCCTGGAGCGGCGCGGTGAACAGCCCGACGATCGCGTAGAGCGGCGAGGTGATGGCGCCGAGCACCTGGCCGCGAAGCACGTCCGCAGGCGGCAGCTTGGCGAGACTCTCGACCTCTTCGGCCGAGATCGCGCGACCCTCGAGCACGCCACCGCGCACGGTGAGCACCTTCGTCGTCCTGGCCGACTCCGCAAGGGCCTTCGCAACGGCAACGGGGTCGCCGTCGGCCTCGAGGAAGGCGATCGCGGTCGGGCCGTCGAGCAGGGTGAGGACGACGTCCGCGCCAGCCTCCTCCGCGGCACGGCGCGTGAGGGAGTTCTTCACCACCGTGAAGCGTGCGCCGTGCTGGAGCAGCTCGCCCCGCAGCGCGTCGATCTCCTTCATCGTCAGGCCGCGGTAGTCGGCGACGATCAGCGTCTCGGTCTGCCGGAGTCGCTCCGTCAGCTCTTCGACGATCTGTTCCTTGTTGCTCCTCAGCATCTCGCTCCCCTGTAAACGACACGACCCGCCTGAGGCGGGCCGAAGCGGGCGCGGATGGCGTGCCCGTCACGACGCACCTCGGCTGGACTTCTGCGGCCCCGTCAGGAGCGGCGCTGCCAGCGGTCTTCGGCGGTCAGTCCTGTTGCGCGGTAACTCTAGCTGTCTCCAGGTCCTCGACGATGTCTCGAACCTTCGTCGGGTCGACGTGGATGCCCGGACCCATCGTCGTCGCGATCGTGATCGTCTCGATGTAGCGGCCCTTCGCAGCGGACGGCTTCGCGCGCACGATCTCCTCGATGACGGCGGCGTAGTTCTCGACGAGGCTGCGGACCTCGAAGCTCTTCTTGCCGATCGAGAGGTGGACGTTCGCGCCACGGTCGGTGCGGTACTCGAGCTTGCCGCCCTTCGCGTCGCCGACCGCCTTCTCGATGTCGAACGTGACCGTGCCCGTCTTGGGGTTCGGCATCTTGCCGCGCGGGCCGAGGATCCGGCCGAGCTTGCCGACGACGCCCATCATGTCCGGCGTCGCGATGGCGACATCGAACTCGTCGAAGCCACTCTCGATCTTCGTCGCGAGGTCGGCAGCGCCAACGACGTCCGCACCCGCGTCCGTCGCCTCCTTTGCCTTCTCCCCCTCGGCAAACACGGCGACGCGCACCGACTTTCCGGTGCCGTGGGGCAGCATGAGCGTGCCGCGGAGCTGCTGCTCGGCGTGGCGGACGTTCAGCCCGAGGCGGAAGTGAGCCTCCACCGTCTCGTCGAACGTCGGGCCGTCGAACGACTTCAGGAGCTCGAACGCCTCGACCGGCGAGTACGTGCGCTCGCGATCGATCTGCGCGCGCGCATTCCTGTACGTCTTCCCGTGGCTCATTCGTCCACCTCGACACCCATCGAGCGGGCGGTGCCGGCGATCACCTTCATCGCCTGTTCGACGTCCCGCGCGTTCAGGTCGACGAGCTTCGCCTCGGCGATGTGCCGCACCTGAGCCTTCGTGAGCCGTCCCACCTTCTCGCGGTTCGGCTCCCCGGATCCCTTCTCGATCCCGAGCGCCTCCTTGATGAGCACGGCCGCCGGCGGCGTCTTCGTGATGAACGTGAACGACCGGTCCTCGTACACCGTGATCTCGGCCGGGATGATGCGACCGTTCTCGTGCTGCGTCTGGGCGTTGAACGCCTTGCAGAACTCCATGATGTTGACGCCGTGCTGGCCGAGCGCAGGGCCGACCGGGGGAGCAGGGTTCGCCTGCCCGCCGGGGATCTGGAGCTTGATGAGTGTCAGGACTTTCTTGGCCATCAGTCGAGCTTCTTCACCTGGTCGAACCCGAGCTCGACCGGAACCTGGCGCTCGAAGATGTCGACGAGCACCTTGAGCTTCTGCTGCTCGGGGTTCACCTCGACGATCTCTCCGTCGAAGTCCGAGAGCGGGCCGGAGGTTACCTTCACCGACTCGCCGAGGGCGAACTCGACGAGGGAGCGCGTGCGCTCTGCCGTCGCGACGCCCGTGTGCAGGAGGCGGTCGACATCGCCCTGGGCAAGCGGAACGGGCTTGCCGGCCGGCCCCGCGAAGCCCGTGACGCCGGGCGTGTTCTTCACGACGGTCCAGCTGTCGTCGGTGAGGTTCATGTTCACGAGGACGTAGCCGGGAAGAATGCGCTTCTCCGTCTGCACTTTCTGGCCGTCCTTGTTCTCGATCACCTGCTCGGTCGGCACGACGACGCGCCGGAAGCGCTGCTGCTGCCCCATCGAGTCGATGCGGTGCTCGAGGTTGGCCTTGACCTTCTTCTCATGGCCGGAGTATGTGTTGATGACGTACCAGTGGAACATGTGGGGTTTGCCCTTCTACCGGAGGAAGATGTCCTGGACGAGGTTCTTCGAGAGGATGTCGCAAATCCAGATGTAGACGCCGACGATGACGCACGCGACGAGCACGACGAGCGTTCCCTGCACGACGTGCGACTGGGTCGGCCATTCGACCTTCCGCAGCTCGCCCCATGACTCGGCGATGAACCGCTTCGAGCCCTTCTCGTCCTTCCGCTTCGCGCCGGTCTGCGTCTTTGCAGGCGTCTGCTGCGGGCGGACCTGGGCGACGCGCGCCGTGGCGCCGGACTGGCCGGCGGCCGACGCGGCCTGGGCCTGACGGCGCGCGCGACGCTGAGATCGGGTCATCCTCGCCATGAGCTCTCTCGCCTACCTCGTCTCGCGGTGCGCCGTATGCCTCCCGCACCAGCGGCAGTACTTCTTGAACTCGACGCGGTCCGGCGAGTTGCGCTTCGACTTCTGCGTCTGATAGTTACGCCGCTTGCAGTCGGTGCAGGCGAGCGTGATTCCGACTCTGACTCCGGTAGCCATCTCTCTCCGTGGGTACGCAGGACGATAGCGGCGGGAGGACTCGAACCTCCGACACGCGGATTATGATTCCGCTGCTCTAACCAACTGAGCTACGCCGCCCTGCGCGCCGGAGTGTAGCAGCCTCGGCAGGGCCTTCCCCCTCAAGGAAACACCGTGGCCTCCTGAAGGGAACAGCCTACGGACAGCCGCCGCGGGCAAGCTCGCCGGCGGGTCCTTCGAGGTGCCACGTGCGCCCCCCGGAGCTCGACTGGACGCAGTACCCGGTGCGATCGACCCAGACGAGCCGGTAGCTCGCCGGCGACAGCGACGAGTCGAAGCGGCTGAGCAGCGAATGCTTCACGCCGTCGTACGAGCCAGTCTCGACGCGGGCCGCTTCGATCGCCTCGACGGCCTGGCGCACGTTCGACCGTGCCGTCGCATTGTCCGAGCGCTCGCGCATCGCGGAGTAGGACGGTATTGCGATGGCGACGACGATCGCCGTCATCGCCGCGAGCATGATCGCCTCGGCAGGCGAGATCATGCCGCGCTGGTCGGCGCGCACGGGGTCACGCATGGCCATCACCTCGGATAGATCGGCTTCGAGCCCCCGCCGGAGTGACCCTCGAACGGGTGATGCCGCCGGCTACGCGCCCGCGAACAGGATGACGAGCGAGCCGAGCGCGAGAAACGGGCCGAAAGGAATACCCATCTTCCCGCCGGCACGCCCGTGACGGACGAGGAGCGCAAGGGACGGCAGCGCGGCGAAGACGAAGGCGAGCATGAGCGCGGGCGCAACTCCACGCCCGAGCGCGGCGCCCATGAGCAGGGCGAGCTTCACGTCGCCCATTCCCATCCCCGCCGGATACGCGAGAGCGAGGAGGAACAGGCAACCGCCGGCTGCGAGCGCGGCGAGAGCCCACTCGGGGCCGGGCTCGGCGGCGGTCATCAGCACGAGCACGACGGCTGCCGCGGGCAGGACGACGCGGTTCGGGATGAGGCGGACGTCGAGGTCGGCCGCCGTGACGACGACCAGCGCGAGCGCGAACACAACGGCAGCTGCGCCGCGCAGTGTCGGTCCGAAGACGGCGACGCAGGCCACCACGAGCCCCGCACCCGCGAGCGTGAGCAGCTGGTAGCCGATCGCGGGCAGGCGGCGCGACTCGTCGCGGATCGACGGCAGGGACAGCCCGACCACTGCTCCGAGCACGGTCATCGAATCTGTTCTCGGCAGGTCGGGGCCGAGTGTTTAGGAGAGATTGGCGGAAGCGGGCGTCGCTCGTGTGCGATACGCGCTGTCGAGGTCACCGGCACGCCGCGCGAGCGCTGCGATCGCCTTCAACGGGATCCGCGTGAGCCCGCGCGCCTCGCGCGGAGCGGTGATCTCGCCGAGGAGAAGCCGCTCCATCACGCGCCAGGCGAGCTGCGTGCGGCCGATGAAGAACGTCGAGCGCGGGTACCGGTCGAAGGCGATCTTCGCGCCCCACGACGCGGACGCAAGCGAGCCCAGGGTTCGCTGGAGCGTCTCCGTGTAGGCATCGACAGACTCGGCTCGGCCGTGGAGGACGTCGAGCACGGCCGACGACGCCAACCGGGCGCTCACGAACGCCTCGTACATGCCGTCGCCGGAGAGGGGGTCCACGAGCCCGGCGGCGTCGCCCACCAGGAGCGCACGACCGCGCGAGGCGACCGAGCCGGGCCGGCGGAGCGGGAGACGGTGCCCGCGGAGCGCCTCGACCGCGCCCTCGCTGATGCCATGGTTGCGACAGAGCTCCACAAGGTGTGCCCTCAGGGCGGGCCCCTCACTCTCCCAGCCTCCAACACCGACGTTCACATGGTCACCCTTCGGGAAAGACCCAGCCGTAGCCGCCCGGGATGATCGCGAGCTCGACCTCGGCCATGCCGTGGTAGCGGTCTGCGCCCGCGAGGTCGTTGGCCACGTTGCCCTCGAACGCAACCGCCATCGCGTACGCACCGCCCAGGCCAAGCGTGCGCCGAGCGGTGCCGTTCGCCCCGTCAGCGCCGACGAGCACCTCGGCGGCCACCGGGCGACCGTCGACGCGCACCGTCGCGCCGTCAGCGTGCGCGGCGACGTCGGTCACCTTGACGCCGTCCTCGACGATCGCACCCGCAGCTGCCGCCTGCTCGAGGAGATAGTGATCGAGCCTGAGGCGTTGGGTCATGAGGATGAGTGGCGAGCGGCCGCCCCGCTCGATCCGGCGGCCGTAGCGCAGGCGAAGGCCGATGCGGTCGACCGTGTGCTCGACGACCGGATCGGGGGACACAGGCAGCTCGCTCACGGCTCGCATCGTCAGGCCGCCCCCGCACGGCTTGTCGCGCGGGAAGCGCGCCTTGTCCACGAGGAGCACGCGCGCGCCTCCGCGGGCGAGATGGATGGCCGTGACCGACCCTGCCGGCCCGGCGCCTACGACGATCGCGTCGAATCTCTCCACAGTCTGGATCGTAGATCAGCGCGGCTAGACTTCTCGCCCCAGGGGGTGTGCCCGAGCGGCCAAAGGGAGCGGTCTGTAAAACCGCCGGCTCAGCCTACGGAGGTTCGAATCCTCCCGCCCCCACTCGCGCGCCTGGTCGCGGCCAGCTGGCGAGCGGGCGAAGCCCGCTCCGCAGGCCGCTCGCATCGCTGGTCTGCGCTCCACTCCGCGTCCCGTGCGACGTGCACTGTGACGCCTCGCTTCACTTGCCAGCGAAGCGCCAGACGCCGCGAGCGAGCCTCCAGGACGCGAGTGGTCAGGGCGTCAGTCAGCGGGCAGCGGGCCGACGAACTCGATGCCGAAGTCCTGTGCGGCCTGCTTGATCACGGCTCCGTCCACCGCCTCGAGCGGCGGCTGGCCGCCTGCGAGTGACGGCAGCGTGATCGCGCGATAGAAACGGCCGTGCCGCGCTGTCGTCAGGATGAGATAGCGCGCAGTCTCCGACTCGATGCGAAATCCATGGACGACGCCACCGGGGATGTGCGCAAACGAGCCGGCCGGCGCACGAATGCCTGGCCGGTCATCGATGTAGAGCGTGATCTCCCCTTCGAGGACGTAGAACGACTCCATGTCGTCGTCGTGCCGATGCAACGGAACGCTCTCGCCGCGCGTCGCGCGCTCGTCGACGAGGGCGAACGCCTCCTCCGTCTCCTCCCCGGAGGCGAGAAAGTGCGTCGACGTCCGCCCCATCCAGCGGACCTCGCTCTCACCGGGAAGGTGGACGTATGCACCGTCGGCGTTCTGCGTCACTTGGAGGCGTCCAGCCGGACGACTCTACCGCCGATGAAGTCCAGGTAGTAGAGGTGGCCGTCCGGCCCGACCTGGAGGTCGACAGGCACGCCGGCGCGACGGAGGACGAGGCGTAACCGACTCGCGTCCGGTAGACCATCGTCGCCGATCGGGAGCGCCCAGATGCACCCTCTCGACGAGTCCGTGAAGTAGAGCGCGTTCGCGAGTTCGCCGCGGATAGGGGCCGTCCTCGACGAACGCGAGACCGCTGATCGCCGAGCCGGACGTGGGGCAGCGATCGTTCGCGCAGCGCCTCCCGGTAGTGGGGATACGCGAAGTAAGGGCTTCGTCACTGCGCCACCGCCTTCGGCGATAAAGCGTGCGACAGAGACCTAGCGTCGCGATCTGCACCGCGATCCTGGTACTGCACCTGCGGCTCGCCACCTTCGTAACAGGGCCAGCCGAAGTTCTCGACAGGCTCGCCCGCGTGCTTCGACGCGGTCGATCTCCTCCCAACGGCCGTGGCCGACGTCGCCGATCCAGACCTCGTCCGTCCCGGGCCGGATCGTGAATCGAAACGGCTGTTTGAACCCGTAAGCGACCACACGGCGCGCATTCTCGTCCGCGCTCTCCGCAAGCGGGTTTCGAGGATCACCCCGGCCCGTCTTCGGATCGACGCGGATCAGCGTGCCGTCGAGCGTCAACGGATCGTCAGGTGTCAGGAGGTCCTGCGCACGAAGCGAGCCACCCTCGGCCGTGGGTCGCTCGAGCGACACGCCCGCCTTCTCCGGCGGGTCACCGCACGGGTTCCCGCGCTGGCCGTAGTCGGCGAACTTGTAGAACGCGCCGTCTCCCGCTCGCCATGAAGAGCGCACCGTCGTGCCCGAACTGAAGGTCGCCGACAGAGTGCGTGTTCGACTGATGGCACCAGTCCTCGATCAGCACGCGCTCCGTTGCGCTGGCGGCCACCATTACGCACCGTGAGAACCGAGAGTCGACCGCTCGTGACGCAGCCCGTCCTTCGAGGATCCCGGGCGGGTTCGGGCAGTAGTCCGACCCGTTGTGGGACGGCCAGCGTGGTGCTTCACCTCCGATCGGAGCGTTGTACGTGTACGACACGTACACGTACGGCTTCTCGCGGGAAGGCCGGGTCGAGCGCAAGTCCGAGCAGACCGTGATCCCAGACGTCGTACACCTCTCGCGACAGGTCGGCGACGGGCTCGGCGCTGCCTCCGCTCCTCTCCGAGCGCGACGATCAGTGCCGCCTTCTCGCCGACGACATACTGTGCCGTCGTCGGCGAATCGGAACACCGTCGGCAACGTGAGTCCTCGGGCGACGACAGTCGGCGAGAGCCCTGCCGGCGAGCGGTCGGGAAGGGGAGGATCGACGGCGACACCGTCGCCGCCACTGCGAGCCCGAGCAGGGCGACGGCGCCTGCGCGGGACGCCATCCGTGTCCGGCTGCTCACCACAGCGGAGAGCGTAACGACGCCCTGCGTCGGCCTCGTCCGGGTGCGCCGGCTAGCCGCGCCGCCTTCCCCGCCATCGAACTAGGGCAGACAGCGAACCCAGCGTGCGTACGTCTCGCGCCAGATCGGTTCCGAGCGCCTCACGGCGAGCCGGCGCAACAGATCGACGTGGTAGATCTGGTAGGAGAGGCTGGCGGAGGGCCCATCGAGTTGATAGCGCGCCCAGCAACCAATGTCGAAGAGCGGCAACAGCCTCCGCGTCGCGACGATCAGTTCCCGTACCAGACGGTGCGCAGCGGCGCTCTTCGCGACGTTGGCATACGACTCGAGCGAGAGGATCGATTGCAGCTGCGCATTGAGGATGACCTGCCTCGTGAAGCCGTACTCACGGATCCAGAGACCACCCGCGACCGGCATCAACAGCGTCCGGCGGAGGCCACGAAACGCCGCGACGGCTGCGGCGCCGAGCAACGGCTCGTGGAGCATTGCCCCGGCGCGTGCGAGCGCCTGTGCGGCTACCGCCTGCGCGAAACCCGACGTCCAAGGTGCCGCGCCGCCTTGGTAGGAGAAGTCGTACTCCCAGTAGAGGGCGTCGCCGCTTCGAACGGCACGTCCGAGCAGCGCTGCGGCGATCCGGCGCGCGGCGTAGGGCCGCCGCTGGGACACGTTCCGGTTCAGCGCCGCGAAGCTCAGCAACGGCTGGAACCGGTACCCGGCCCCTGGGTAGTACCGGAACACGACACTCCGGTCGCTCGCGTCCTTCACGCCAAGCGCGCGGCGCGCGCTGACGACCGTCGCGCGTGCGGCCTGCACCGTCGCGAACCACCCATGGGCCGGATGCAGTCGCACGACCGCGCGGTAGCCGGCCGGGCAGTCGGTCGAGACAGCGAGGGTCGCCTCAGGGCCGACACGCGCCCCGCCCACGAGCCTGGCAGCGCAGTAGATGCGGGCGTCAATCGTGCCCGCCTCAGCCGGCTGCACGCGTGCGACGAGCTGCGCGCCGACGGCGCGCGCACCGACGAACGACGTCTGAAGCACGGGATGCACCTTCAGGAGCACCAGCGTCGAGGAGGCGAGCCGCGTCCGTGCCTCGTACGGGCCGGGTGTGCGCAGCCGCCGCACACGGACCTGGAATGTGCCGTCGGGCGCGGCGCGGGCCGCGGCCACCCAGCGTCCCTGCGCGTACAGCACGATCGACTCGCCTGCGAGGGCCGGCACGACGCTGCCGCGAAAGAGCGCCGGCTTCCCGTAGCGGCTCTCCTGCGCCCGACGCAGCCTTACAGCCACGGAGCGCACGTCAACCGATGCTTCCGCAGTCGCACCGTCAGCTGCCGTCGCGATCACCGACGCAGTCCATGCGCCGGGGGCGTACGTCGCGGTCGCGATCGGGCCTTCCGCCGTTTCCCCGTTGCCGAGCTCCCAGTGGTACGAAGCGGCGTCGCCGTGCGCCTTGAACGTAACGGCGAGCGGCGCTGCGCCCGCCGTTACGCTCGCGGAGATTGTGACGCTCGGTGGTGCGGCGTTCGCGCGGCCCGCCCCCGCGAGCACGGCGAGGACGATGACGGCGACAGCCCGACCCACGCGGCGACTATAGAGCCCGGGCTAGACTGGCCGCGAGCGCCCTCTTAGCTCAGCTGGTAGAGCACCTCCATGGTAAGGAGGGGGTCGACGGTTCGAGTCCGTCAGAGGGCTTGCGCTACTCGATCAGGAACGTCACGCGGAGCGTGACCCGGAACTCGGTGATCTTCCCGTCCTTCACCTCGACCTTCTCCTCGGACACCCACGCTCCCTGGATGTTGCGCAGCGTCTCGCTCGCCTTGTCGATGCCGTTCTTCACCGCATCCTCGAAGCTCGTCGGAGAGCTTGCGGTCAACTCGACGACCTTGCCCACGGACATCTCGACTCCTTTCGCTCGCCGTTCGACTCCCGCCGAGTCTAGTACCGGTCCTGTCCGATCGACCCGAAGGGTGAGCGGAGCAACGTGGGCGCGCGCTAGGCTCGGCGCGTGGCCTGGCGCCTCATGCCCGCAGGCGTCGTCCTCTTCACGCTCGCGCTCTGCCTGATCAGGCTCGGCGCGCAGCCGATCTGGTACGACGAGCAGGTCACTCTCGACACGGCGTCGCTTCCGTGGAGCGGCATCTGGCACGCGGCGCGTGACACCGAGGCGCCTCACCTCGCCTACTACGCCCTGCTCAAGCCGTGGCTCGCCGCCTTCGGCACGTCGGACTGGGCCTTGCGGCTGCCCTCGGCGATCTTCGCCGCCCTCGCGGCCGGAATGACCGCGCTCCTCGGCCGGAGGCTCTTCGGTGACGTCGCGGGGCTCGTCGCCGGAATCGCGCTCGGCGCCGGCTCCTTCTTCGTCTCGTGGGCGCAGCAGGCACGCGGCTACACGTTGGCGGTGCTGCTCGTGACGGCGGCGACGTACGCGTTCGTGCGCGCGTGCGAGGAGCGATCGACCGTGTGGTGGGCGATCTGGGCCGTCGCGCTGGCCGCCGCCGGTTGGGTCAGCGTCTTCGCGTTCTCGGTGGCAGTGGCGCACCTGGCCGCGTTCCTCCTCATGCGACCTCGGCCGCCGCTGCGCGTGCCCCTGATCGCCGGGTGCGCGGCGCTCGCCGCGTTTCTCCCACAGGCCGATCCTCGTCGCGACGGGCGACAACGGACAGCTCGACTGGATCCCGTCGCCGACCGTGCATCACGTGGCGATCGGCGTCTGGGACTGGGCGTCGCGAAATCCCGTCGCCGCCCTCGCCGCCGGCCTCGGCATCGTGCAGCTGCTCCGCGAGGCGGTGCCGCAGGCTGCCCGCTGGAAGACGGCGTTGATCGGCGTCTGGCTCGTCGCTCCGCTCGTCGCGACGCTCGTCGCCTCCCTCGCGCAACCGGCGTTCGAGGCGCGCTACATCCTCGCGGCAGCGCCGGCGATGGCCCTCGCAATCGCGGCAGGTCTCGTATCGCTCCCTCGGCGCCCGGCGATCGCGCTGGCCGTGCTCCTTGCCTTCAGCGCAGGCGTCCGCCTCGGCCAGCACTACGTCGCACCCGGCGAGCGGCTCCTCGACTGAACGTCGCCGGACATGCGAGAGGCCGCCCCCCGGACGGCCCTTCGCGGTCCCACCTTCGTGATGCGTCCCCGGCCCAGTTCCCGAGCCTAGTTCCCTTTGCCGCAGTGGCGGAGGGCGTTGAGGCACGAAGCGGTGAGTCGCTCGAGCGTCGCCTGGTTCCAGCCGTTGAAGAAGTCGGCGTGCGCCGAGTAGACGCCCTTCGACGCGAGCTCGAACGCGTGCTCGCCGCTGACGGCGTAGCGGTAGATGAGCGAGATCTGCGGAATCGCGACGTCGTACCCCGCCGGGCAGCGCCCGTTCGTCGGGTACGCCACGTGCGCCTTGTGGTTCGGGCTGTCGAGGCTGACGCCGTTCCAGCACGACGGGAACGTCACGTGCAGCCGGAGGCCCATGCCGCGCCCGCTCGGACACGCCAGCGGCGTGCTCGACGGGCGGATGTCCGCACTCTGGCCGCAGTTCCAGTACGTCACCTGCATCGCCTGAGGAGCGGCTGCCTGCGCGTCGCCGGCGATCATCTTGAAGCCGGCGGGCGGGGCGGTGACCTTCTTCAGGGCCTTGCGGCGGTAGTAGATCGTCGCACCCTCGGGCGCTGTGGCCGCGCCGTCGACGTAGAGCGTCGGCATCCAGTACGCCGCCGTCTCGCCACGCCGCTCGCAGGTCGTCGACCCCGAGAGCAGCGAGTCGGTGGTCGAGAACGCGTTCGTCGTGCGGTTGCCGACGAAGCTGTGGTCATGGGACGCACCCGGTGTCTGGAAGAAGACGATCGGATCGTCCGTGTTGCGGTGGCTGAAGCGACAGCTGCCGACGAAGTTCACGCCCTGGAGCCGACGCAGCGCCGCACGGTCTGCCTTCGCGGACGCCATGGTCTGCTTCGGCCCCTTCTTGGCGACGGCGGACGGTGCCAGCGTCGCGACGCATGCGATGGCAAGCCCCGCGAGCGCGAGCCCTGCTCCTAGTCGCCTTCCGGTGAGACGCATCCTGCTCCCCTTTCCTCGTTCCTGCCTTCCGAGTCGGGACGAGTGTCGGCGCAGGTTTGCCGAAACGGGAAAGAGCCGTGTAAGGAACGCGTGAAGGGCCGGTGAAATACCCGGCCCTTCACGCAGGCGACGCTAGGTTGCCGCGGGGGCTTCTGATGCCTGGTTCGGCTCCTCGGCCGTTGCGAGTGGTCGGTGCAGCACCGCCACGGCAAGGATGATCAGGCCGATACCGGTGAGCAGGAGCGCGATGCCGACGACGATCCCGAACATCGAGATCTGCTCGGCGGTGTACGCGAGATTGAGCGCCGACGAGAGGGCGGTTGCCGTCACCCAGAGGTCGCGAGCGCCGTTCGACACCGGCTGGCCGCTCTTCTCATCGATCACAGCGAGGGCCGGGTTGCTCGTACCGCCTGCGAAGTCCGTCTCCTCGACAAAAGCGTCATTCGTCGCCGTGTATCGGCCCATCTGCGAGTACGTCAGGCCGCTCGACGATCGAAGCGCATGGATACGAAGATATTCGGCGAAGCACCGTGCGTCGGTGCCGTTGTCGATCGCCTCGCCGGCGACCGAGCAGCTCGGCGCCTCGACCGGCGTGAACTCGATTGGCTCGAGGCCCGCCTGCTGGCGGTCGGCTTCGATCTTCTTCTGCGCGGCAACGATGCCCGGAATCTCCTTGTTGATCTCAGCGGGCGTCATGTCGTCGGATCCGACGATGAACTCGTTTCCGAGGTTGTCCTGAACCGTGGAGCGTCCATCGATGCCGAGGTAGATCGCTGCGACGCCGAACGCCACCATGACAACGCCTGAAACGATTCCGCCGATCTCGAGGATCCGCCTTCGAGTTGTCTTTTCGCCCATCTTCTCGTTGCCTCCTATCCTTTGGATGACGTCGAGTATCCGTTCGCGCGACCGCTCCGCTCATCGGCGTAGAGCCGGATCCGCCTCCACGGGGAAACCGCAGTTCGTGAGCGGCATTCCGCCGATTGCGAGCATCTGCGCCGCCGCGAGAATCTCGTCATGCGCACTACCGTACTCGCGGTCGCCACGCTTTGCGCCGTGGGCCTCGCCGTCGGTCAGGCGGGCGCGGCAAGGCCACCGACGGTGCTCGAGATCAAGCACTTCGTCCGAGGTTGCCACGTCTTCGTGACCAACGAGAAGGCGGGGATCACCCTTCGACTGCGCAAGGGTGACCGCATACGGCTCGTCGACCACGACGTCATGAACTTCGACATCACCCAGACCGCGGGGCCGCGCATACCGCTCGGCGACCCGCGCCTTCGACGCAGCGAGGCGCGGGTGCTCGCCTTCCGCAAGGCGGGCCTCTACCGCTTCGAGGCGAAGAACGTCGAGACGTCCGAAGAGCTCGGGATGCAGACGCTCGGGCCCGACAACACGCTGAGGATCGTCGTCCGGGTAGCGTAGGCGCGTGCCCGAGCGGTGGACGCGCGCCATGCTCCGCTTCCGCGTCGCCGTCGTCGCCTCGTGGCTCGTCGTCCTCGCCGTCGGAGCGATCGCTGCGACGAGACTGCCGCCGTTGCTCGCGAACTCCCTCGCCGTGCCCGGCACGGACTCCGAGCGGGCCCGAACGATCCTTCGGGAGCAATTCGGCGAGCCGGACGACGGCGTGTTCACGGTCGTCTTTCCGGGACGCTCCGCGCCGACTCGCGGCGAACGGGCGCGGCTCGAGAGACGGCTTGCCGAGGCCGCGCGCGCCGTACCGACCGGACGGCCGGGAGAGCTGCAAGACGGCGGCACCCTCTTCGCCGACATTCGCACGTCGCTCACCCTTCCCGACGCGAAGACGCACACCGACGTACTGAGAGCGGCGCTGCGCGCGCAGGGAGGGCGCGCGGCGCTCGTCACCGGCCAGCCGGCGGTCCAGCGCGACCTCGATCGGATCTTTGCCTCGGACCTCCGCCGTGGGGAGCTGATCGCGGTGACGGTGGCGCTGATCGCTCTGCTCTTCGTCTTCGGCATCTCCCCTGCCGTCGCGATCCCGTTCGTCGTCGCGGCCTGCACGATCGCCGCCACGATCGCCGGCGTCTTCGTCATCGCCCACGGCGTGTCGATGGTCACGTACGTGACGAACCTCGTCGCGCTGATCGGCTTCGCGCTCGCGGTCGACTACTCGCTCCTGATCGTCTTCAGGTTTCGAGAGGAGGTAGCCCGCGGGGGCTCCACGGAGGAGGCGATCGTGCGGACGATGGCGACCGCAGGACGAGCCGTGGTCGTCTCCGGGTTCGCGGTGGCCCTCGGCCTCGGCCTGCTGATCTTCATGCCGGTCCCGCTCATCCGGTCGCTCGGCATCGGCGGCCTCCTCATCCCATTCGCGTCGATCGCGGCCGCGATCACGCTCCTGCCGGTGCTCCTCTCCCTGCTCGGCGCGCGCGGCGTCCGCAGGTATCCGCGACGGACTACGTCACCAGACCCCGAGGAGGGCGGCTGGGCGCGGCTCGCCCGCATCGTCATGCGCCGGCCCGTGCTGTTCCTCACGACGGGAACGGCGCTGCTCGTGGCCGCCGCACTGCCCGTGCTCGCACTCGAGCTGACACCCGGCTCGATCGCGTCCATCCCGCGGTCGCCCGAGTCGGTGCGCGCGTACGCCTTGCTGCGCGACAGCATCGGGCCTGGCGGCATCACGCCCGTCTACGCGGTCGTGGACGCGGGCGCGCCGGGAGCCACGCGCGAGCCGGCCCTCCGGCGAGCCACCGATCGACTCTCGGATCTCATCTTCCGCGATGACGAGACCAAGGTCGTCGCGTCCGGGCCGGACGACCCCTTCGTCGACCCGAGCGGCCGTTACGAGCGCGTGGCCATTGCGGGCCGCCACGAGTTCGGCGACAAGGAGACACAGCACTTCGTCGAACGGCTTCGCGACCGTCTCGTCCCTGCGGCCGCGTTCCCCGCCACGGCGAGGGTCGTGGTCGGCGGCGCGCCGGCACAGGGCCTCGACTTCCTCGATCGCGCGTATTCAACGTTTCCCTGGCTCGTCGGCGGCCTGCTCGTGCTCACGTACGTGGTCCTCCTGCGCGCATTCCGCTCGCTGCTCCTGCCGCTCAAGGCCGTGCTGCTGAACCTGCTCTCCGTCGCAGCGGCCTACGGCCTGCTCGTCGTCATCTTTCGCTGGGACGTCGGCACAGGCGTCCTCGGGCTGCGGCATGCCGACGCGATCGAGGGCTGGATTCCGATCTTCCTCTTCGCAGCCATCTTCGGGATCTCCATGGACTACGAGGTGTTCCTCGTCTCCCGCATGCGGGAAGCCTGGGACGAGACGCACGACAACGTCCGCGCGGTGGCGTTCGGCCTCCAGCGGACGGGCCGCGTGGTGACAGCGGCAGCCGTGATCATGGTCGGCGCGTTCTCGGGCTTCGCCGCCGGCGACGTCGCGGGTCTCCAGCAGCTGGGCGTGGGGCTGATGCTCGCCGTGCTCATCGACGCGACCATCGTTCGGGCCGTCCTCCTGCCGTCCCTGATGACCGTGCTCGGCCCCTACAACTGGTGGCTGCCCGCGTGGATCGCCCGGATCGTTCGGGTGACACCGTCTCCACTCGCACGCTGAGGGAGGGGTGCGGCGGCACCCCTCCCTCAGTCCCCGGATCAGGTCGACCTACTTGACGACCTTGATCGCGAGCCTGAACGCCGGGATCTGATATCCGGCCGCCAACCCGGGAGCGTCGGTGGCGTACGCGAGAAGCGGCACCATGCCGAGCTGCGGGTACGGATACGCCGGCTGCTGCGTGTAGAGCAGCGGGTAGAGGTCGATCAGGTGGATGCCGGGCTTGCCCGTGGCGAACAGCTGGATGCGCGTACGTAGCCGTTCGAGTTGAAGCCACAGGCGTAGCCGATGTAGGCGTTGTCGTAGGTGACGGCGACCGTGTTGTCGAGCTGCGTCCAGCCCATGCCCTTGAGCTCGACGATGAACGGCTTGCCGGCTTTCACGACCTTCGGCACCTTCACGAAGCTGCGCTTCACGAAGTACGGCACCTGGGCCATCACCTTGCCGCCCTGCACGAGCTGGACGACGTGCCAGCCGCCCAGGCCGTCCGGGACGGTGATGTCGGACGACAGAGTGCCGTCGGCCGCCGCCGTGGCCCTGCCGAGCGGCACCGGCACGAAGCTCCAGCACTGGCCCGTGCAGTTGACGCGGTTGCCGACGACCGTCGACCAGATGAGGTCGACGGGCGCGTTCGGCGTGAGCCCGGTAGCGGTGACCTTCGTCTTTGCGAGGATCTGGCCGCTGGTCGAGGCGAGCTCGGCCGTGGCCTTGCTGTCGGGCGCGAGGTTGGCCGCCGAGAGCGTCGTCCTCGCGTCGATCGTGGGCTTGACGTTGGCCGCCCACTCGGTCTTCGGAGCGAGGTTCGCAGCGCCCTTGGTGAGCGTGAACTTCAGCCGGTGGCTATCCGTCCACGGCACGGGAGATTGCTCCATGTTCAGGTAGGGCACGGTGTGACTGGATCCGGCGTACTCGATCCAGTGCGGCCCGACCTCGCCGGCAGCGCGGAGCTTGAAGACCGCGATCCCGCGCGTCATGTTGGCCGATGCGGCGCCCGTGTACTTGTTGTCGTAGAGCACGGCTCCGACGCTCTCGTACGTGGGCGAGCCCATGCCGACGACCTTGACGGTGATCGGCGTGCCGAGCGGCCCCTTCCTGGGGCTGATCGTCACGGTGCGCTCGAGCAGGAAGCCACCCTTGGCCACCTGCTGACCGTTGACGACCGCGTAGACGTCGTGGAGCCCGCCGTAGTCGGCGGGAGCCTTGACCGCGATCGAGAGAGCACCGGACGCCATCCGTCTTGCCCGTTGCGAGCGCGACGCCGATCTTGTCGACCTTGCGGCCGATGTAGTCGATCGAGTCGGGCTTCGGATCGAGCACGTAGCGGATGCTCGCCGTCATCCAGACGAGCGTCACGTTCGCGCTCGCCGGCAGCCCAGTGCCGGTGAACGTCACCGCGGCTCCCGGCCGGGCGATGTCCGGCTTCGTGACCATGGTCTTCATCGTCGTCGCGGGCTTGCCGGGGTCGACGAGCGGCCCGGGCAGCGGGGCTGCCCCGGGGATTACTGGCGTCGTGACGGCGGTCGGGTCGGCGAAAGCCACCGACCCGAGGACGAGGACACCGATGGCCGCAGCCATCGCCGTGAGTCCCAGTCGCCGCCGCCACGAGACGCATGTGCGATATGTGCGAGTCATGGTTGTCCTTTCGTGCGTCACTGGCTCTGCTACTTCTTGCGTGCAGCCAGGTTGGGGACGATTTGCAGTTCGTAGTCGTAGCGTCCGAACGTCTTCGACTCGGTCTTAAAGACGATCTGAGCCGTCAGCTGAGCCGAGCGGGTAGGTCTTGGGGATGATCCATGCTGCTGTCCAGAACCACACCCTGTTCGGGGCCGTTCCGTGTGGGCCCCAGTTCAGCTTCATGTTCGGCTGACCCGGGATCTTCACGTACGCGTACTTGACGTTCTCGGTCGACAGGATGTCGCCCGTGGCAGCCTCGCTGCCCCATACACGAAAGACCGGCCGCTCACCTCGTGCGAAGTAGTTCGTCTGCGTGCAGCCGGCCGGCCGTGGCTTCGTGCCCGCCGGCGCTGTGCCGTTGACCGAGTCCACGTAGAGGAACACCGGGTACTTGACGGGGTCGGCGGAGCTCTGCGCCAGCGCGGGCGCCGCGATGGCGCTGAGCATGACCGCAGCCCCAAGCGTCAGAAAGAGTCGGCGCATTGTCTGTCTCCTAGGTCGAGTCATCGTTGGCACCCCCTACCCTGTCGCTGCCATGACGGTCAGCTGGGAGCTCGCGGGCGGCATCTGGACGAAGCTCGCGGTGACCTTCGCCTTCGTCCTGATCGTGGCCTGGAAGGCAACGATGCCCGGCGTGAGGTCGGCCGGAATCGTCCAGGTGCCGGACCACGGGAAGTTCGGGTCGCCGTTCGTGTACTTCATCGACACGGTCGGCCGACCGGGAATGAGGATCCTGGCGAACTGGAGGTCCTTGTTGGTCAGCGACCGCTTCGTCTTGTTGTCGCCGACGAACATGCGGAACGTGACCTCCGACCCCTGGGGGAAGAAGTTGGTCAGGTAGCCGCTGGTCGGCGCCGTCCAGGTCGCGACGCGGATGAACGCTCCCGGGATCTTCGGACCCGGGAACGGCGTCTCGGCTGGCGCCTGCGCCGCGGCCGGAACTGCGGTCATGACCATCAGCGCTACGAGGATGAGCATCCGTCGTTTCATGGGCGTTCTCCTTGCCTTCGCTGCGTGAGGATCTGGTCACTGCTTGAGCTTTCCGCTGAACTTGGCGCTGAACGTGCCTGCGCCGCGGTCGTAGCTGCCCGTGACCTTGAGCTTTCCCTTGGCCTTGGCGAGCTTGCCTGTGGCCTTCGTCACCTGGGCGTAGCCGACGATGCTGAAGAACGTGGCATCCTCGTCTCCACAGGCCTGAGTGCCCGGGAGCATCTTGAAAGCGATGGTGCCCTTCGTGCCTTTCAGGACGCCGGTGCCGCTCCAGTCGTTGCAGGGCTGCGGCTTCGCCTCGCCCGTGCCAAGTCCCGTGATCGTTCCTTTGCCGATGGGAACACCAGTCCCGGTGCCTTTCGCAGAGATGGTGGCGGCGTCGCCGACCACCTTGACGGTGGCGTTGCCCGAGTACTTGGCCGTGAAGTTGATTGTCTTGACGCCGGCAGCTCCGCTCGCGATGGCAGCGCCTACGAGAACGGTGGTGAGCGCCACAACGGCGATTGCAAGCGTGGAAAACCTCTTCATCTCGCTCCTCCTTCTCTCTTCTTCACATCGATCACAGTCATTGGCTCCTGTCCGGCGATGATCGGCGCCGGGCGTCATCGGGGAATCGGTGCCACTGCTGAACGTCGCTGCGGACAACTACGACGAGGAGATCCGTCACGCGCCGCGAGCCGCCGGCGCGCCGTTATCAAGCCGTCGCACGTGGCAGCCGATACACGAGTCGTGCCGAGCCACCTGCTCTCGGGCGCGCCCGTGACCGTCGCGCGCGACCGTCAAGCTGCTCGCGCTGGCGGCCGTCGCCGGCCTCGTCGCGTTCTCCGCGTACTCGCTGAGCGGCATTCGCGGCGACACCGTCGACACGCTCTTCAACGACGGCGTCTACAACGCCCTCGAGCTCATCGCCGTCGCAGCCTGTTGTCTCCGGCTTGCGTATGTGAAAGCCGACCGTCTCGCGTGGCTGCTGATCACATGCGGCGTCGCGTCGTGGGTCACCGCCGACCTGCTGTTCGTGTTCGCGTACGGCAACGAGCCGCCGTATCCCTCCGTCGCGGACGCGTTCTATCTCGCGTTCTACCCGCTGTGCTACATCGGCCTACTTCTCCTCGTTCGACGACACGTCGCCGACTTCAACCGCAGCCTCTGGCTCGATGGCCTTGCCGCAGCCTTCGGCGCGGCCGCCCTCGGCGCCGCGGTGCTGATGGAGATCGTCCTCGAGACGACCGAGGGGCCGCGGTGGACGGTGATCACGAACATCGCCTACCCGCTTGGCGATGTCCTGCTGCTCTCGGTTGTGGTCGGCGTCTTCACGCTCCGCGGGCTGGCGTCCGGGAAAGGCGTGGCTGTTCGTCGGCCTCGGCCTTCTCTGCCAGGTGATCGCCGATGCCGCCTTCCTCTTCCAGAGCGCGACGAACACCTACGTGCCCGGCGCGCTGTTCGACGTGTTGTGGCCGCTCGCCGTGCTCCTCATCGCCTGGGCTGCGTGGCAGGAGCCCGACTCGAGCGCCGACCGGCACGAGGCGAAGTCGTGGCTCGCCACACCGGCCGTCGCAGCCCTGATCGCGATCGCGATCCTCGTCTACGACCACTACCACCGTCAGAACCCGCTCGCGATCGTCTTCTCGGTCGCGACGCTCGTCGTCATCCTCGTGCGGCTTCGAATGACGTTCCGCGAGAACGAGAGCATGCTGAGGCAGATTCGGCGGCAGGCGGTCACCGACGCGCTGACCGGGCTCGGAAACCGCAGAAGCCTCGTCACCGACCTCGAACGGGCGCTCGACGGTCCGGAAGGGGCGCCCGAGCGGATCCTCGTCATCTTCGACCTCAACGGCTTCAAGCGCTACAACGACACGTTCGGCCACCCGTCCGGCGACCAGCTGCTCCGCCGGCTGAGCGAGCGGCTCGCGCTGGCGTCCGCGCCGTATGGCGCCGCGTACCGCCTCGGCGGCGACGAGTTCTGCGTGCTCGCGGTCGTGCCCGACGGACGGTCCGGGCGAGCTGCTCGAGGCGACGACCACGGCATTGTCGGAGGACGGCGAAGGCTTCTCGGTGACGACGTCGCTCGGCGCGGTCTTCCTTCCCGAGGAAGCCGCAGACGTCGAGCGAGGCGCTCACGACTCGCCGACCAGCGTCTCTACGCCCACAAGCACTCGTTCGAGTTCGCGCGCAGCCGACCACACGAGGTCCTGCTTCAGGCGATCTCCGAGCGTGAGCCGACGCTGCTCGAGCATTCCCGAGCGGTCGCCCGACTGTCACTCGACGTCGGCCGGCGCCTTGGCCTCGACGAGCGCGAGCTCGAGGAGCTCCGCATCGCCGCCGAGCTGCACGACGTCGGCAAGCTCGCGATCCCCGACGCAATCCTCGAGAAGCCCGGCCCGCTCGACGCAGACGAGTGGGAGTTCGTTCGCCGTCACACGCTCGTCGGCCAGCGGATCGTCGCCGCGTCGCCCGCGCTCAAGGAGGTCGCCCGAGTGATCCGTGCCAGCCACGAGCGATGGGACGGCCAGGGGTACGACGACCGTCTCGCCGGCGAGGAGATCCCACTCGCCGCCCGGATCATCTTCGCCTGCGATGCGTTCGAGGCGATGACGACCGAGAGGCCTTACCGGGAGCGGCTCGACCAGGCCGAGGCAGTGGCGGTCATGCGCCGCGAGGCGGGCACGCAGTTCGACCCCGTCGTCGTCGCGACGCTCTGCGACGCCGTCGCCGCGAGAGTGCCTAAATGCAGTCCTTCAGACCCTGCGCCTCGGGAAGCGACTCGAGCTTCTTGAGCGTCGTGTTCTCGATCTGTCGGATGCGCTCGCGTGTGACGCCGAACGCCTGACCGACCTCCTCGAGGGTGCACGGCGGCTCGCCGTTCAGCCCGTAGCGGAGCTCGATCACCTTGCGCTCCCGATCCGGCAGCGAGTGCAGCGCGCGCTCGATGTCCTCGCGGCGGAGTGAGAGCGAGGCCGTGTCGAACGGTGACTCTGCCTGATCGTCCTGCACGAAGTCTCCGAGCTCGGACTCCTCCTCTTCGCCGATCGGCTTCTCGAGCGAGACGGGGTGCTGCGCCATCCGCAGGATCTCGCGCACCTCGTCGGTCGTCATCTCCAGCTCTTCCGCGATCTCGTCCGGCCGCGGCTCGCGCCCGAGACGCTGGACGAGCTGGCGCTCGATGTGCACGACCTTGTTGAGCTTCTCGACCATGTGCACCGGGATGCGGATCGTCCGCGCCTTGTCGGCGATCGCCCGCGTCACCGCCTGCCTGATCCACCAGGTCGCGTACGTCGAGAACTTGTAGCCGCGGCGATAGTCGAACTTCTCGACCGCGCGGATGAGGCCGAGCGAGCCTTCCTGGATGAGGTCGAGGAACGAGAGCCCGCGGCCGAGGTATGCCTTCGCGATCGACACGACGAGGCGAAGGTTCGCCTCGGTCATCTGCCGCTTCGCCTCCATGTCGCCGCGCTCGATGCGCTTGGCGAGATAGACCTCCTGGTCGGCCGTGAGGAGCTGCACCTTGCCGATCTCTCGGAGATAGAGGCGCAGCGAGTCGAGCGACGGCTCGACGGTCAGGTCGAGCTTCGGGACGGTCTTCTCGTCCTCCGGCGGCGGCGGCGGCTCGTGATGCGGCTGCTTGTGCTGCTCGCCCTCCATGAGCTCGATGCCGTGATCGATGAGGTACGTGTAGAAGTCCTCGATCTGCTCCTTCGTGAGCTCGACGTCCTCGAGTCCCTGGACGATCTCGTCGTAGGTGAGGAACCCTCGCTCGACACCATCGGCTACAAGCTTGTGGAGCTCTTCGACGTCCGGAAGGGCGATGTCTACGGTGAGCACGGCACCTCGGCTTTCTCGCGGTTGCTGGGACGGGGTTGACCGACCTACACGAAAAGAGCCGAACCGTTCGTTTCGATCCGGCTCACCTTTAGGGAGCCGGATAGTACAAACGACTGAGGGGTTTGTGAAGAACTCGTTACAGAGAGGAGCCACTTCGGCGAACGCGGCCGGACCGCGAAACGGCGGGCCGAAGCCCGCCGCTCGACTCCTTACGTGCCGCAGGAAAACTTTGCCGTTAGTCCCCCGGCGCGAATGAGGAGTTCGCCGTCCCTATCGGCATCCCTCCCGGGCAGCTTTAGCGTGAGGCGGTGTTCCCCTTGACGCGGCGCCACGGCCGGTGAGAGAGTCCCGCTTCCGGTGGGGAGGGCGGCGATTGTGCTTGCCTCGATTGCATGCGCAAGCGTGGTGGCCGCGCATGCCGCCGTAACTCCGGTCGACGCACCGCCGAGGGTGCTGCTCGTCGGGATCGACGACGACACGGCGAAGTGGCGCAACCGACCCGACCGTCTGCTCGCGACGTATCGCCATCTCGGGATCGACGCCGTGCGACTGACGATCCCGTGGCGTCTCGGCCAGAACCGGCCGACCGCGGAAGCGGGGATCTACCTCCACCGGGCCGCCGCGATGGTCGCGAGAGGCGAGCGCGTCGTCCTCGCCGTGTACGGGCGGCCGTGGCAAGCGCCAGTCGACGCCGTCCAGCGCGGGCACTACTGCTCGTTCCTCAAGCACGTGCTGACGCGGATCCCGAAGATCCGGGACGTCGTCGTCTGGAACGAGGCGAACTCCCCGGCGTTCTGGCCGGTCGCCGGGGGTGCCCGCGCATACGAGGCGCTCCTTGCCGAGTGCTGGGACCGGCTGCGCAGCCTTTACCCCGCGGTGAATGTGGTCTCCTCGACGGCCGCCCGCCACGATCCGGCGGGCTTCATGCGGGAGGTCGGGGGCGTGTACCGGGAGAGCGGGCGCCGTCGGCCGATCGTGACCACGTTCGGACACAACCCGTATCCCCTGAACGCCGCCGAGCCACCATGGGTGCGCCACGACGATCCGGCCATCGTCTCGCAGTCGGACCTCCCCCGGTACCTCGACGCTCTGCGCGAGGCGTTCGCCGGCACCGGCCAGCCTCTCCCATCGCCTCAACGGCCGACTGTGTGGTACACGGAGAACGGATTCCAGACGACGGTGCCGCGCGCCAAGCTGCACCACTACGACGGCGAGGAGACCGACGACTGGGCCGTGCCTCCGCTCGCCGCGCCAGGCGTCGAGTCGTGGTTCCGCGACCAGGCACGCCAGCTTCGCGACGCGTTGCTCCTCGCCCACTGCCAGCCCGAGGTGGGCGCGTACTTCAACTTCGAGTTGATCGACGAGGAGCGGCTGGCAGGTTGGCAGTCCGGCGTCATGTGGCGAGACGGCACGCGCAAGCCGTCGTACGACCCGTTCAAGGCCGCGGTCGGGCTCGTCCAGTCAGGCGACGTCGACTGCGCGACCGTGCCGGGAGCCGGCGGGCCAATTCCCGAACGGCCACCCGACACCGTCGCGGGTCAGCCCGGCTAGACTGAGCCCTGCGCGGGGGCGTAGTTCAGTCGGTTAGAACGCCGGCCTGTCACGCCGGAGGTCGCGGGTTCGAGTCCCGTCGCTCCCGCCTCGAAAGCCGTACGCAAACTTGCCGGGCATCGCATCGTCGCAGTAGGCAATGCCGCTCCGCCGACTCGCGGTCTCCCTCGGCCTGATCACCGCTCTGCTCGGCTGTGCCTCGTCTGCCGGTGCGGTCGATGCGCCTCCGCTGCGTGTCCTCTTCGTGGGCAACAGCCTCACGAATGCGAACGACCTGCCCGGGCGCGTTGCCGGGCTCGCGGCCGCGACCGGGCGGCGTCTCGAATACAAAGAGGTCACCTTCGGCGGCTTCAACCTGGAGGACCACTGGAACCAGGGAGACGCGCGCGCGGCACTTGCCACAGGGAGCTGGAACGTCGTGATCATGCAGCAAGGCCCCTCGGCGCTCCCGGAGAGCCAGGTCGACCTTCGCACGTGGGCGATGCGCTTCGCCGACGAGGCCCGCGCCGTGGGCACCCGGCCCGCCCTCCTGACGGTCTGGCCGGAGGACTACCGGCGGTCAGCGCTGTCGGACGTGATCCTCTCGTACCGCAATGCGGCCGAGGCGGCGCAAGCGCAGCTCTTTCCGGCCGGCGAGGCGTGGCACGTCGCCTGGGCGTGCAATGCGCGTCTACCGCTCTACGGGCCGGACGGGTTCCACCCGAGCACGCTCGGCACCTACGCCGCCGCACTCGTGGTCTACGGGCGCCTGTTCAAGGCTCCGCTCCTCGAGGCGTCACTCCGCCGTGGGCTGAAGCCTGCTACCGCGCGCCTTGTGCAGGCAGCCGCTGAACGAGCGCTAGGGCGACGCGTTCCGGCCGCGAAACGCTGCGGCAAGTAGCACGGGAATCACGCTCTGAGCGCCGCGAGGCGCTCGAGGCTGGCGGCCGGCCACAACGCCTCCGTGTCGTAGTACGTGTTGAACGCCGGCGTCGCATCCGGAAGCGTGACCCAGGGCAGCTTCGACCGCGTGTAGATGTGGACGTCCGGCTCGATGCTCGACGGCTCGTCGAGCGTGCCGCCGCGAACGAACCGCACCTTGGCGCTCGTGTACTGGCTGTAGAGCGCCGTCTGGCACGTCGGGCACCGCCAGATCTTCTGCTTCTTGTTGCCGCCGCGAGGTACGTCGACCGGCTGCGGCTCGCCCGCGAGCAGCTCGACCCGGTCGGTTTCGATCAGGAGGTTGATGACGAATGCGCTTCCGGTCTGCCGCTGGCAGTTGAGGCAGTGGCAGCAGTGCGTGAAGAGCGGGTCGGACGTCAGCCGGTAGCGCACCGCTCCGCAGGCGCAGCCACCCTCACGTGGACGACCCATGCACTGGAGCGTACCTCCGCCGCAGGCGCGCTACTTTCTCGGCGCGGGCGACCAGGCGAACGCGCTCTCGTTCGCTCCGCTCCGCGTGACGTTCGTCAGCCCGCTCCCGTCGGCGTTCATGACGTAGACGTCGGAGTTGCCGTGCCGCCAGCCGAGGTAGGCAATCATCTGCCCGTCGGGCGACCAGAGAGGCCGGGGAGCGCGGGGCACTCGATCCTTCAGCGACTCCCCGCCTGACAGAGAGGTCGCCTGCGCACTGCCGTCGGCGTTCACGACGCCGACCCCGAACGATGTCCAGACGTGGCCTCCCCCGCCGGAGACTGCCCGCGACTCGAACGTGATCTTCCGTCCGTCGGGCGACCAGGCGGGGGCGGAGTCGCGAGAGCCGTTCCGCGTGAGCCTGCGCTGGTCTCTGCCATTCGCGTTCATGACGAAGATCTCGAATTGACCACCAGCGCCCGCCCACGGGACCCAGTTCGAGAACGCGATCTTCCGCCCGCCGGGCGACCAGGCAGGATCGCTTCCGCGCGCGAGTCTCCGCTTCCCGGTGCCGTCTGCGCGCATGACGTAGATCGCGGCTTTGTTGTCACGGCCATCCACGAAGGCGATCTTCCGCCCGTCCGGTGACCATGTCAGAGCGCTCCCAGGCGCGAGCCTCCGCTGGCGCGTTCCGTCCGCGTGCATGACGTGGACGTCGCCGCTTCTGACGAAGGCAATCGTCTGCCCGTCGGGTGACCAGGCGGGATCGCTCCCGGCTGCGAGTCGCCGCTGTCCGCCGCCTGTGGGCATGACGTAGACAGCGCCGCTTCTGACGAAGGCAATCGTCTGCCCGTCGGGTGACCAGGCGGGGTCGCTCCCGGCTGCGAGTCGCTGCTGTCCGCTGCCGTTGGCGTTCGATGTGTACATGTCGTCCCCTCGCAGGAACGCGATGCGCTGCGTTGCCGCGGAAGCCGCGAGCCGGTACTCGGCACACACAAGTGCGCTCTCGTCCGGCTGCTGGTCTGCCTGCCGTCCGTAGACCGATGTGACGCCGACACGGTCACCCTTCTCGCTCGCGCTAACCGACGTGATGTAGTCGAGAATGCCGCCGCTATGGCCCCAGGATCTCCCGCACCTCACGGCGGTCGAGAAGATCCCGAGGCCGTCACCTAAAACGGGTCCGGCAGCGACCGTGCGCTTCATCGTTGCGAGGGAGGCGCTCGACAGGATTCGCCCCGAGAGGAGCGCTGCGTAGAAGCGAGCAAGATCGCGTCCGCTCGAGACGATCCCGCCCGCGGCCCACGAGACACTCGGGTTCGCCCAGTCGACGTCGTAGGCCGTGGGATCGTCCTTGTGCAACCCCGGCAGCAGCTCGCCCTTGTCGGCGAGATCCTGCACCAGTCGCGTCTGCGGCAGCTCCGTGGCGTCGAGCCCGAGCGGACGGAAGATGCGCCGCTCGAGCGCTTGTCCGTACGAGCTCCCGGTGATCTGCTCGATGACGAGGCCAAGTGCGATGTAGTTCGTGTTCGAGTAGCTCCACTGCGTACCGGGATCGAAGGCGAGAGGCTTGGAGCCTGTGAAGCGCACGAGGTCGATTGGCTGGACGGTTCCCGCCCGGCTCGGCCCCTTCAGCCACGACGTGTAGTCCGTGTAGTTGACGAGACCCGACTGGTGCTGGAGCAGCTGGCGGATCGTGATCTCCGCACCGCGCCGAGCCACGCCGGGCAGGTGACTCTCGAGCGTGTCACCCAGGCCGAGCTTCCCCTCATCCACGAGCTGGAGCACGATCGTTGCCGTGAACGTCTTCGTCACGCTTCCGACACGAAAGCGCTGATCAGACTTCGGTCGCTGAGTGCCCGCCGTCGGCCACGTAGCTCTTGCCCTTCGCCGATGCGAAGACGACCACCCGTCTTGCCCCTCCATCTGCAAGCTCCTTCGCGATGCGGCCGACCGGAGGCGGCACGCTCGTTGCAGCCGGGCCTGCCGCCGCGGCGGACGTGAGTGCGACCGACGCCAGGAGAGCGC
This sequence comes from uncultured Actinomycetes bacterium, assembly GCA_963724675.1. Lineage (GTDB taxonomy): Bacteria > Actinomycetota > Thermoleophilia > Gaiellales > Gaiellaceae > PALSA-612. The sequence goes on from CAVRVP010000007.1 coordinate 129,321, forward strand.
CGAACAGGATGTGTCGGACTGTCATCCGCACACCGTGCACACGATCTCGCCGTGCGGGAGGTACGGCTCGAACCACACGGCTGCCTCGCCCGGGCTCGAACCCGGAGCTTCGATCCGGTATTGCAGCTGGTAGGTGTTACCTCCTCGCTCGAGCCCCGCGTCGTCGAGCGCGACCGCGACCGCGCGAGCCTCGTCCGTCGTCAGGTCCGCGCAGTACTCGTACGAGGGACGGAAGTTGCCGGGCGCACCGAAGAGCGGGCCCTGTCTCAGTGCGGCGTCCCCGAGAGCGTCTCTGGTCGCCGGTGGAAGTAGCGCCATGAGGCGGGATCGTTCGACCTGCTGGTCGGGCGGCCATCCTGAGTAGCAGACCGCGTACTTCGACGACACGTACGCCCTGACGTCTCTGTCCGCCCACGCGCTCTCCGGGAGCCAGGACGTCGGCTCGGCGAGCCGCGCATTGAGCCGATTGAGGGCGTTCGCCTGCTCCGACGTCGCCTTCGTCTCTCCGGAGACCTCGTCCGTCATGCACGGTGTATCTGGGTTTGTGCACTCGGGCACTGTGGCGACTTGCACGAACCGGTCACCGTGACGGAAGTCGACGAGGCGAGGCCCGCCATCGGTGACGAGAACTCGATCGTGATCGAAGACGCCCGTCGAAGCGACCTCGGATCGCAGAAGCTCGACACCCTCGGGCGTGAGCCGCTGCTCGAGGAAGCCTGTGAAGAGAGGGTTCGCGCTCTCGGGAAGGTCGGAGCCGTACCGCAGTGAGATCAGCCGCCCGTCGGCATACACCCACGCCTCAATCCGAGGGCCGTCCCCAGGCTTGTTTCCGGGGTCCCCGGTCACCCAGTAGAAGATCTCGAGCTCGCCGCTGGCCGGGCTGCTCGGCGTCGCTCCCACGGGAGGCAGGCCGATGAAGCCCTTGTCGAGGAAGACGGCGCGCATGGCGATTGCCGAAGCGGCTCCGACGGCGACGAGGATGACCGTGGCGAGCACGACGACGAGTCGGCGACGCCGCTGCTTCGTGCCCGAACGGCGCAGCACGTCGTTCCAGTCCGCCGAGCCCGACACCGCGGGAAGAAGACGGTCAAGGCTGGCGCGATCGAGGTCGGTCATGCTCGTACCTCCTCCAGGCGAGTGCGAAGCGCCGTGTGTGCTGCGTTGAGGGTTGCGGCGACGGTTCCCGTGGCGATACCGAGTGCCTCGCCGATCGCCGTGTAGTCGAGGTCCGCGTAGTAGCGAAGGAAGACGGCGGTCCGCTGGCGCTCTGGCAGCAGCGCTAGAACAGCGCGCAGGTCGGCGTCCTGCTCCGCGTGGCCGTTCGAAGAGATCGGCTCGTCGTATTCGACCGTCGGGACAATTCCGCGAACGTCCGACCGCGCGGCGTTGAGCACGATGCGCCACACCCAGGCCTCGAGCGGACCCTCGCCTCGGAAGGAGCCGCGCTTGCGCACGGCGGTGGCAAATGCCTCCTGCACGGCGTCACGTGCACGTTCCGAATCGCCGGTCACGCTCGCCGCGATGCGCGCGAAGACGTCGAAGCGGCTGCGGTACAGCGCTTCGAGCTCGTCCAGGCTCGCTCCGCGGCGTCCGATCACATCTCTCTGACGCGCAGGATGCGCGATTTCTTTAGTCGACAGCCCGCGGACTCGGACCCGGTTATGGTTGACATGACTCTAACCGTCTGATATAGGTTCTGGTCATGACGACCAAAACACCGCGAGGAGAGGCTCCACTCGACTACGACCCGTCGGCGTTTCCACCGTTCGCCGTCACGGTCGACGTCGTGATCCTGACCATGTCGGAAGGCCTGCTCCACGTGCTGCTCGTGTCGCGCGGCGAGGAGCCGTACGAGGGCATGTGGGCGATCCCGGGCGGCTTCAAGCGACCCACCGAGACGCTCGACGAAGCGGCCAAGCGTGAGCTGCGCGAGGAGACGGGCGTCGACGTCCCCAGCGTGCTCACCCAGTTCGGCGCCTACGGCGACCCCGAGCGCGATCCGCGGATGAATGTCGTGACGGTTGCGTATCTCGCCGTGTTGCGTGACGTGGGCGTTGTCGAGGGAGGAACGGATGCCGCGGCCGCCGCGCTCATTCCTGTCTCGGCCGTGCTCGGGGGCAAGGTCGACCTGGCCTTCGACCACCTGCGGATCGTGCGGGACGCGATCGAGCGCGTCCGGGCGGAGCTCGAGCTGACGGGCATCGCGACCGCGTTCGTCGGGCCGACGTTCACCATGGCTGAGCTGAGAGCCGTGTACGAGGCCGTCTGGGGCGTGCGGCTCGATGCCGCGAACTTCCGGCGAAGCGTGGTCGCGGAGGACGGCTGGGTGATCCCGACGGGGCGACGCGCGCAGCCGGGCTCGTCGGGCGGTAGGCCCGCCGAGCTCTACCGGGCCGGCCGCGCGTGGAAGGCAGGCAGCCCGATTCACCGCTCCGCTCCGGAACGAAAGGACGTGAACCGATGAAAGCGGTCGTCTTCGACAGGTACGGGCCGCCGGAGGTGCTGCAGCTCGAGGAGGTCGAGCGTCCGGTGCCGAAGGACGACGAGGTCCTCGTCAGGATCCACGCCACGACGGTCAACCGAACGGACTGCGGCTGGCGGTCGGCGAGCCCGTTCTTCTCGCGCGTGTTCACCGGCATCCGCAGGCCGAAGTTCAGAACCCCGGGCATGGAGCTCGCCGGTGTCGTGGCGGCCGTCGGCGGAAGCGTCACCGAGTTCGCCGTCGGCGACGAGGTGTTCGGCATCGCGAGCTTCGGCGCCAATGCGGAGTTCATCTGCAAGCGCGAGAGCGGCGCCATTGCGCACAAGCCGCAGAGCGTGTCGTTCGAGGAAGCGGCGGCGGTCTGCGACGGCGTCTCGATCGCGCTGGCGTGCCTCAAGAAGGCAGACCTCGGACCTGGCCGAAGCATCCTCGTCTACGGCGCGTCGGGGTCGATCGGCACAGCCGGTGTGCAGCTCGCCAGGTCGTTCGGCGCTCACGTCACGGCCGTGTGCGGCACGAAGGACCTCGAGCTCGTGCGCTCGCTGGGAGCCGACGTCGTGATCGACTACTTGAAGCACGACTTCACGAAGAACGACGAGACGTACGACGTCGTCTTCGACGCGGTCGGCAAGCACTCGTTCAGGAAGTGCCGCCGGTCGCTGAAGCCGGGCGGGCTCTACATCGAGACCGACCTGGGGTTCATGTGGCACGTGCCGCCCCTCGCGCTGGCCACCCGCTGGCTCGGCGACAAGCGCGTGACGCTTCCGATCCCGAAGTACACGAAGGACGAGGTGCTCTTCGCCAAGGAGTTGATCGAGGCCGGGAAGTATCGACCCGTCATCGATCGCCGCTACCCCCTGGAGCAGGTGGTCGAGGCGACGACGTACGTCGAAACAGGGCAGAAGACGGGGAATGTCGTGCTGACCGTGAACGGAGCCGCGTGATGCGAGCGGTCGTTCACGACCGGTTCGGCCCGCCGGAAGTGCTGCGCATCGAGGACGTCCCGGCGCCGGTGCCCGCTGACGACGAGCTGCTCGTGCGCGTGCGCGCGACGACGGTCAACCAGACCGACTGCCACGTGCGCCGCGCCAGGCCGATCGTCTGGCGTTTCATGATCGGCTTCTTCCGCCCGAAGTGGACGACGCTCGGGATGGAGTTCGCCGGCGAGGTCGAGGCGGTCGGGTCGGCGGTGACCGAGTTCGGCGTCGGTGACCGCGTGTTCGGGATGAAGAACCACGGTGCGAACGCAGAGCTGGTGACCGTCCGCGAGAGCCGTCTGGTCGCACACCTGCCCGGACGCACTGAGCTTCGAGGAGGGAGCGGCCGTGATCGACGGCGCATATCAGGGGCTGTTCGCCCTGCGGCGAGGGCGCGTCGGTAAGGGCACGCGCTTGCTCGTGTACGGCGCGTCGGGCTCGTGCGGAACGGCGTGCGTGCAGCTCGGGCGCCATCTCGGTGCGCACGTCACGGCGGTGTGCGGCACGAAGAACGTCGAGCTCGTGCGCTCGCTCGGGGCCGACGTCGTCGTCGACTACCAGCGCGAGGACTTCAGGAAGCGCGGCGAGAAGTACGACGTGATCGTCGACGCGGTCGGGAAGATCCTTGGGTTGCGGTACCGCGGCTCGCTCGTCCCCGGCGGGATGTTCGTGCTCACCGACGGGTTCTGGAACGTGCTGAGCGTCCTCCTGACACGCTGGAGCAACCGGAGGATCGTCGCGTCGTGGCCGCGGTACGAGAAGGAGGATCTCCTATTCCTGAAGCGGCTGCTCGAGACCGGCGAGTACCGCGCCGTGATCGACCGCACCTACCCGCTCGAGGACGTGGCCGAGGCGCACCGGTACGTGGACACCTGGCAGAAGACCGGCAACGTCGTCCTCGTCGTCGGGAGGGACGGCACCCACGGCGTGACGCTGCAGAACCGCGTGACGCCGCTCGGCGAGCTCGTTGCCGACCCGGGGCGCGGGCTCGTCTACGGCAATCGCGGCTGCCTCCACGATGCGGCGGGGCGGATCCGGCGCTCGTTCAACGGGAGGCGCTGGATCGCCTGCCGGCTCGAGTTCCGCGGCTGGCAGCGCGGAACCATGATGCAGTCCGGCCGCTTCACGGAGCTGTTCTTTCTCGACGAGGCGACGGCGTTCGCGGCCGGCCACCGGCCGTGCGCGCTCTGCCGTCGCGAGGATTACCGGCGGTTCGGTGAGATCTGGCGCGAGCGGCATCCGGGCCAGGTCGGAGCCGACGCCATCGACGCCCAGCTCCACGCTGAGCGCGTGTGCCCCGGCGTGCGCCCCGGGTCGACCGAACGCCTCCTCCACGACGCCGCGCTCGACGACCTCCCCGACGGAGCGTTCGTCGTCCATGACGGCGAGCCCCATCTCGTCCGCGGTCGCCAGCTGCTCGTGTGGACGGCGGCCGGATATGCCCGCAGCGTGGCTCGGCCCGCGGACGGGCGCGCGCGGTTGATCACGCCGCCGTCGCTCGTCGCCGTGCTCGCGCGCGGGTGGAACCCGGTCGTTCCGCTGCTACCACCCCTCGGCCTCGTAGCGCGGACATCTCAGCGACAGAGACGTCGCAGATTCGGCACACGCCGATGCCGTCTGCATCGGATAGAGCGTCAGATCAGCACCAAGACACGCATGAGGCCTTCCGCATCGGCGCGCCGGCGGCTATCCCGAAAGGCCGCACATCACGACCGGAAGGAGTTGCCATGCACCGAGCTCGATTGAGCCGAAGGCGCACGTTCGGAGCGACGATTGCAATCGCCGCCTCCCTCGCGGCCGGCGCGCTTGCCCACGCCGCGGCGACCGGCGCGAGCAGCAGAGACGATCAATGCCTGTCGCCACGTCCCGACTGGACTGCTGCGTGTCGTCCAGGGAACGGCCGGCTGCCACAAGCACGAAGTTGCGCTCACCTGGAACGTTGCCGGGCCGGCTGGGCCTGCAGGACCGGCGGGCGCGAGCGGTCCGGCAGGACCGGCGGGACCGCAGGGGCCAGCCGGGCCGGCGGGCGCGACAGGGCCGGCTGGTCCGGCTGGACCTGCAGGAGCCGGCCTCGACTCGTTCGACGCACTCGACGGCCTGGAGTGCGACGGTCCCGACGGCGCGGGTGTGATCGACCTCACGTATGACGCCGGCGATCGTGCCGTCCTCACGTGTGTGGCCGACGACGGGGGCGGCGGTGGTGGCGGAGACGGTGAAGCCGACGTCACGGTGAACGAGCTCATGACGGGCATCACGGGCGCCGGCTCGAACGAGTTCGTCGAGGTGGTGAACACCGGCTCCGCGGCGGCCGACATCTCGGGCTGGAAGCTCGTCTATCGCTCAGCGGCGGGCACGAGCGACGTCGTGCTCGCGACGGTCCCGGACGGCACTGTGCTCGCCGCGGGCGGCTTCTACCTGTTCGGCGGATCCGCCTACGCCGGCGGACCGGCTGCCGACCAGTCGTTCTCGGCCGGCCTCGCCGCGACAGGCGGCGGCGTCGGCGTGCGCAAAGCCGACGGCACCTTGGTCGACTCGGTCGGGTGGGGAACGGCGACCAATGCGCTCGTCGAAGGTGCCGTCGCGACGGCACCACCCACCACCGAGGCTCCGGGCTCGAGCATCGCTCGGCTCCCGGACGGGGACGACACCGGCAACAACGCGTCGGACTTCGCCGTCGACGACTCGCCCACGCCCAAGGGATCGAACTCCTAGGAGAGCTCGATCTCCATGCCCTCGGACGCGAGCTCTGGCGGGATCCCGCCACCCTGCCAGAGCTCGCGGGCGCGGGCGCAGTGCGCGTCGAGCAACTCGTCCGTGTGCACCGGATCGTGGTGGAAGAGGACGAGCCGCTCTGCGCCGGTCATCCTCGCGAAGGACACGGCCTGCCGAACGGACGAGTGGCCCCACCCCACGCGTTGCAGATACTCGTCCTCCGTGTATTGCGCGTCGTGGAGCAGCACGGCGACACCCTCCGCGGCCTCGAAGCCGGAGACCCAGTCCGTCGTCAGCGACTCCAGCTCGACGCCGAGGGCCGGCTCGTGGTCGGGCATGAACGCGGCTGCGACTCCGTCGGCCTCGATGCGGTAGCCGAGCGTCGTGCCCGGATGCGATACGGCATGAGCGGTAATCCGAAGACCGCCGATCTCCCAAGGCCCGATCGGCACGTCCCGGAAGACGATCCGCGCCGGCAGGTCGGAGATCTCGATTGGAAAGAGCGGCGACGAGAGGTAGCGACTGATGCGCTCCTTGAGGCTGCGCACGGACGACGGCGGCCCCCACACGGTCACGTCGCACTCGGGGTCGTAGAACGGCGCGAAGAACCCGAGCCCCTCGATGTGGTCGAGGTGGAGGTGCGTCAGGCAGACGTGGAGGGACTGAGGCCCGTTCCCGACCAGGCTCCGGCCGAGCTCACGGATGCCCGTTCCCGCGTCGAAGATGACGCGTGTGCCGTCGACCGTTACTTCGACGCACGTTGTATTCCCACCGATGCGAAGCGTGTCACGCCCAGGCGTGGCCAGCGATCCACGAGAACCCCAGATCGTGATCCGCATGGACCGCTCTACGCCTGCTCCCAGAAGATCACCATGATCCCGTGGAACTCGCCGTCCGGGCCGAACAGGGGGAAGGCGGTCGTCGCGATCTCTCGCTGCGTGCCGTCGAGCGCTGTGATGCACAAGCTCGCGTGGGCCGGCCGGCGCTCCCTGAAGGCGATGCCGCCCGGCATCTCGTCCCGGTCGAGCTCCTTTCCCTCGTCGTCCTTCGGCGCGAGCATCTTCGTCCACTCGCGCACGGGCATCTCACCGGTCTCGGCGAATGAGCGACCCGCGATCCGCTCCGCGGGCTCGTTGAAGTAGACGAGCGTCTCGTCCGCATCCGCGATGTAAATCGGGGTCGACAGGTTCGACGCGAACTCGCGCGCCAGGATGAGCACGAGGCTCTTCTGCCGACGGGTCCGGCTCACGGGGTCATCTTTCCGCAAACCGCACCCAGATACCAGCGGGTGCTTGGAGCCATGTCTGTCTGTAGGTCATTTTGTTAACCTAGTTAACGACTTGCCACCAGCTGCGATCGTCTCGGCCGATGCCCTCTCCGTCGCCAACCGGCTGCGACCCGTGCTGCTCCAGCTCGGGCGAGAGCTGAGGCGAGAAGTGCATCCCCTGGGCGTCACCGGAGGTCAGGTGTCGCTTCTCGTCGCGATCCGCAAAGCACCGGGAATCGGCGTGCGCGAGCTCGCGGCACGCGAGAACGTCTCCGCCGCCGCCATGTCACGCCACGTCTCCCGGCTCGGAAAGGCGGGCCTCGTGCGCCGCGACGAGGGAACGGGCGGCGATGGACGTCGCGTCGGGCTCGAGCTCACAAAGGAAGGCGAGCGCGTGCTCCGACTCGTGCGCTCGCGGCGGACGGCGTGGCTCGCAGCGCGGCTCGAGTCGCTCGACGAAGGCGAGCTGGAGGCGATCGATGACGCGGTCGATGCGCTCGCCGCGCTGCTCGGAGGGCCGCGATGACCGGCGCGCTCCTCCGTCTCAACCGGCGAACGTTCGCGAGCCTGAGGCACCGGAACTACCGCCTGTTCTTCGGCGGGCAGATCGTCTCGATCACCGGCACGTGGATGCAGAACGTCGCGATGGCGTGGCTTGTGCTCGAGCTGACCGGATCGCCGCTGGCGGTCGGCGTCCTCGCCCTCTGCCAGTTTCTCCCCTTCACGATCCTCGGCCTGTTCGCAGGGGTCGTCACGGATCGGCTCGACCCCCGGCGCCTCGTATTCGGGACGCAGGCGGTGGCGATGGTGCTCGCAGCGATCCTCGCCGCGCTCACGTTGCTCGGCTCGATCGAGACCTGGCAGGTGTACGTGCTCGCCGCGCTGCGCGGCACCGTGCTCGTCTTCGACGCACCCGCACGTCAGGCGCTCACGTATCAGATGGTCGGGCCGAGCGAGCTACCAAACGCCGTCGCGCTCAACTCCTCCCTCTTCAACGCGGCGCGAGTCATCGGGCCGGCGATCGGCGGAATCGTCGTCGCCGCCTTCGGCCCCGGCGTGTGCTTTGCCGTCAACGCCGTCAGCTTCCTCGCCGTGCTGGGTTGTCTCGCGGCAATGCGAACGCGCGATCTCGTGCGCCTGGAGCGCCCCGGACCGCGACCCGCGATCCTCGCCGGCACCTGGGAGGCGATTCGCTACGCCAGCCACGAGCCGCGGGTGCGTCTCGTGCTTCTGCTCGTGTTGTTTGTCAGCACGTTCGCCTTCAACTTCAACGTCCTCCTGCCTGTGCTCGCTAAGGACACGCTGGACTCGGGGCCGGAGGTCTTCGGGATCCTCAGCGCCGCCTTCGGCGCAGGCGCGCTCGCGGGAGCGCTCCTGTCCGCGACCATCGGGCGCGCGAGCCTCACGCTGCTCCTCGCCGGGACGGCCGGCTTCGGCCTTTCTGAGCTCCTCCTCGCGCCGGTCGGCACGCTGCCGTTCGCCGTAGCCCTCCTCTTCACCACGGGCCTCTGCTTCACGCTGTGGACCTCGAACGCGAACGCGTCGCTCCAGCTCGGCGCGCCGGATGCGATCCGAGGTCGCGTGCTCGGGCTCTACTTCTACGCCTTCCTCGGAGCGCAGCCGCTCGGCGGCCTCGTGTCGGGATGGCTCGCTGCGGTCGGCGGCGCCGGGCTTGCCTTCGCATTTGGCGGCGTGATCACGCTTGGCCGCCACCGCGATCGCAGTCCTCAGTCTCGGCGGACTTCCGCGCTGGCGGCTCGCCGGGTCATACGAACGCCCCTTGTAGCCGGGGTTCTTTACACAGCCGTTTACCGCCGCCTGCCGATTCCTTTGCACGCCTCGACACGGCGCCTAACAAGCGGCGGCACACGATGGCGCGTCCGTACCGTCAACGCACCACGAGGAGGTGCTCCATGGCAGGACGAGCCACCATCGTCGCGGCCGTCATCGCGGCTTCGCTCGCCGGAGTCGCGTCGGCAGCCGTCATCATCGGAACGCCGGGTAACGACACGCTCGTCGGGACGACCGACGCCGACAGGATCGTCGGCAAGGCCGGCAACGACTCGATCCGTGGCCGCGGTGGGAATGATTCGATCCACGGCAACGAGGACGGTGACCGCATCAAGGCCGGCTCGGGGAACGACGAGTCGTATGGCGGCGAAGGCCCGGACAGCATGTGGGCGGGGTCGGGCGCCGACCAGCAATTCGGCGGCCCCGGCAGCGACACGCTCCACGCGCTCGCAGACGACGATCAGGTCGACGCCCTCGACTGCGGCCCCGGGAACGACGTCGCCTGGCTCAGCCAGGCAGAGCGGGGCTTGTACAGGGTCAAGGACTGCGAGGTCGTGAAGATCGTCGTCCCGACCGCCGCCGACCTGGCCGAAGAGGACGAGGACTAGGCCCGATCGGACCACCCCGGGGACAGTCCCAGGGACTGTCCCCGGGACTGTCCCCTCTCCGCTACCTCTCCGCTACGGTTCGGCTGTGCGCCGCGTCGCGATCGCCCTGCTCGTCGCGCTGCTCGTGGCGGGCGTGGCGGCGGCCGCGACGATCACGGGCACAGCGCGGGCCGACCGGCTCACCGGGACAGCTCGGAGCGACGTCATCGACGGCCGCGCCGGGGCGGACTCGCTGTCCGGTCTCGGGGGCGGCGACGTCCTTCAGGGTGGCGCCGGGCCTGACACGATCAACGCCGGAGCAGGCGACGATCGCATCCCAGCCCACGCCGACGCAGCGCGCGATCGCGTCCGCTGCGGCGCCGGGCGCGACATCGTGACGGCGGAGCTGACGGACATCGTGGCCGCCGACTGCGAGGTCGTCAGCCGGCAGATCTCGCGGGACGCGACCACCGATCCGATCGGCCAGCACGCAACGCAGGTCGAGCCCGACAGCTTCGCGTTCGGTTCGACGATCGTGTCCGTGTTCCAGGTCGGCCGCGTGTTCGCCGGAGGCGCAGTCGCCATCGGCTATTCGACCTCGCGCGACCAGGGCACGACGTGGCGCAACGGACTGCTGCCCGGCGTCACCGACTCGTCGCCGCAGCCGGGCGTCGCAGAGCGGGCAAGCGATCCCGTCGTCTCCTACGACGCAGTGCACGGCATCTGGCTCGCCGTGAGCCTCGGGATCTCCCCGGCCACCGGGGAGTTCCATTTCTATGTCAACCGGTCGTCCGACGGGATCACGTGGAGCGCGCCGGTCATCGCCGTCACCGGGCGAGATGGCGATCTGGACAAGGAATGGATCTCGTGCGACAACGGCACCGCGAGCCCGTTCCGCGGCCACTGCTACATCGCGTACTTCGACGTCTCGACGGGCGAGATCCTCACGACGACGTCGACGGACGGCGGCCTGACGTGGAGCACCCCGGTCCCGACGTCTCCCGTGCCGCCGAACGGCCTCGACTACAACGGCACACAGCCCGTCTCGCTCCCCGATGGCACGCTCGTCGTCGTCTTCACGGCATTCGCGTCCGGAGGTGCCTTCAGCAGCCAGATCGTCGCTTCCCGATCGCTGGACGGCGGCGCGAGCTTCACCGCTCCGGTCACGGTGGCGCCGCTCTCGAGCGCAGCGATCCCGGATATCCGGACGTTCTCCCTCGCGACGGTCGAGGCGGACGCAGCGGGCCGGATCTACGCCGCCTGGGAGGGGTGCCCGACGAGCGGGGCGTGCTTCGCGAGCCGCATCGTCATGTCCACGTCTACCGACGGTGTCGCGTGGACCGCTCCCGCGTCGATCACCGTGCCGAGCACCGCCAGCGACCACTTTCTCCCAGGGCTCGGCGCCGACCCCTCGACCCAGGGGCGTCTTGCGCTCGTGTACTACTCGGTGCCCGACAACTGCGCGAATGAGGCCGGCTGCCGCGGCGTCGACGCCTTCTTCCGGACGTCGGCGAACGGTGGGCGCACGTGGACGAAGGCGCAGCGACTGAGCGCCGAGACGATGCCGCTCGACGCGATTCCCCGCACGCGCTCGGGCCTGATGCTCGCCGACTACGTCTCGACGTCGTACGTCCGAGGGCGCCCGATCGCAATCTTCATCGTCGCCGCCCCGCGGATCGGCGGCGTGTTCCGGCAGGCGGCGTTCGCGTATCGCCCGCGGAGCTGACGTGACGCGCCGGATCGGCATCCTCAACGGCGGCGGGGACTGCCCCGGCCTGAACGCCGTCACGCGCGCCGTCGTCCGGCGAAGCGCGGCACACGGGAACGAGGTGCTGGGCATCCGGGACGGCTGGCAGGGCCTGATCGAAGGAAGAGTCGAGGAGCTCGGCGCGCGCGAGGTGTCCGGCATCCTGCCGCGCGGGGGAACGATCCTCGGGATCACCCGGGTGAACCCGTACCGGATCGAGGGGGACGTCGACCGCCTGCTCGAGACAGTCGCCGACCAGCGCCTCGACGCGATCATCGCGGTCGGCGGCGAAGGCACGCTGACGGTGGCGACGCGGCTCTGGCGCGAGCACGGCCTTCCCGTCGTGGGCGTCCCGAAGACGATCGACAACGACATCTCGTGCACCGACTACACCTTCGGCTTCGACACCGCCGTCTTCGTCTGCACGGAGGCAATCGACCGCCTACACACGACGGCCGAGTCGCACAACCGCGTGATGGTGGTCGAGGTCATGGGTCGCCACACGGGATGGATCGCGGTCATGAGCGGGATCGCCGGCGGGGCGGACGTCGTCCTCATCCCCGAGCACCCGATCACGGTGGAGGAGACGTGCATCGAGATCCAGAACCGTCACCGACGAGGCAAGGACTTTTCCATCGTCGTCGTCTCGGAGGGGTACGCGCTGACATACGCCTCCGGTGAGACGCGCGAGGTCGTGCGCGGCGCCGGCGTCGACGAGTTCGGCCATGTCCGTCTCGGAGGGGTCGGCGCCGACCTGGCACGGGAGATCGAAGGACGGATCGGCTTCGAGGTGCGCTACACGGCGCTCGGACATGTGCAGCGCGGAGGCTCTCCGACACCGCGGGACCGCGTCCTCGCCACGCGGTTCGGCTTGAAGGCGGCCGACCTCGCGCACGAGGGCCGGTTCGGGACGATGGCGGCCATCCAAGGGGATGCGATCGTCGACGTGCCGCTCGCAGATGCGGTCGCGACGATCAAGACGGTGCCGCGGGAGTGGTACGACGCGGCCCGCGCCTTCTTCGGCTAGTCCCTAGTCGATCGTCCAGGTGTCGCCGGCGTGGAGGAGCGCCGACAGGTCTCCGTCGCCGCGCTCGGCGCGCGCGCTGTCGATCTGGGCTGCCATCAGGTCGTCGTAGACGGACTGGTCGACGTCGCGGAAGATCCCGAGCGGCGCGACGTCGTGCGACCCCAGCGTCAGACGGCTGAGCGCGAAGGCGAGACTCGGCTCGGGGTGGTGCTCGTCGTGGACGAGCAGCGCATCCTCACCGACCTCCGCCACATCGACGATCTCCGCGGAGCCGTCGACGCGGACGCGAACGCCACGCTCTCCCTCCTCACCGAAGCGCACGGGCTCGCCGTGCCTGAGGTACACGCGGTTCGCCTCGGTGTCCCGCACCGCATCGAAGGCGCCGTCGTTGTAGATGTTGCAGTTCTGGAGGATCTCGACGAACGAGGCGCCGCGGTGTGCAGCAGCCCTCCGCAGCACCTCGGCGACGTGCTTGCGGTCGGTGTCGATGGCGCGGGCGACGAAGCTCGCCTCGGCGCCGATCGCAACGCCGAGCGGGTTGAACGGCTGGTCGATCGAGCCCATCGGTGTCGACCCCGACCGTTGTCCGCGAGGGCTCGTCGGCGAGTACTGCCCTTTCGTCAGTCCGTAGACCTCGTTGTTGAAGAGGAGAATCGTGATGTTCACGTTGCGCCGCAGCGCGTGGATCAGGTGATTGCCGCCGATCGAGAGCGCGTCGCCGTCTCCGGTGACGACCCAGACCGAGAGGTCGGGACGGGTGGCGGCCAGCCCCGTTGCGATCGCCGGCGCGCGGCCGTGAATCGAATGCATCCCGTACGTCTCCATGTAGTACGGGAAGCGTGCGGCGCAGCCGATCCCGGAGACGAACACGATCCGCTCGCGCGGAATGCCGAGCTCGGGCATGAACTGCTGCACGGTGGCGAGGATCGCGTAGTCGCCGCAGCCCGGGCACCAGCGGACCTCTTGATCGGTCTTGAAGTCCTTCGCCGTCAGCGTGAGCTTGCCGTTTCCGTTGCCGTCGGTCACAGCAGCGCCTCGATCGCGTCGGCGACCTCGCTCGAGCGGAACGGGACGCCCCGCACACGGTTGTAGCCCATCGCATCGACGAGGAACTCGGCGCGCACGAGCTTCAGCAGCTGACCGAGGTTCATCTCGGGCACGAGCACGCGGTCGTAGCTCCTCAGCACGTCTCCGGTGTTGCGCGGGAACGGATTGAGATACCGAAGGTGCGCGTGGGCGACCGAGCCGCCACCGCGACGCACCCGCCGGACCGCCGCGGCGACCGAGCCGTACGTCCCTCCCCAGCTGAGCACGAGCAACTCCGCGCCGTTCGGGTCGTCCACGTCGAGCTCGGGAATCCCTGCCGCGATGCCCGCGACCTTCTGGGTGCGCAGCCGTGTCATGAAGTCGTGGTTGTCGGGGTCGTAGGAGATGTTGCCCGTCACGTCCTCTTTCTCCAGTCCGCCGATGCGGTGCTCGAGGCCAGGCGTACCTGGCAAAGCCCACTGCCGAGCCAGCGTCTCGGGGTCGCGAACGTAGGGAAGGTAGCGCCCCTCGTAGTTCGGCTCTGTCGCGAACTCGACCCGGAGATCGGGCAGCGAAGCGGGATCGGGTATGAGCCACGGCTCCGAGCCGTTCGCGAGATACGCGTCGGAGAGGAGATACACGGGCGTGCGATACGTGAGGGCGATGCGGCACGCCTCGAGCGCCGCTTCGAAGCAGTCGCCCGGGGTCGAGGCGGCCACCACGGGCACGGGCGACTCCGAGTTGCGGCCGAAGAGCACCATCAGCAGGTCGGCCTGCTCCGGCTTCGTCGGCATCCCGGTGGACGGCCCGGCGCGCTGCACGTCGACGATGACGAGGGGGAGCTCGAGCGTCACGGCCAGCCCGATCGTCTCGGACTTCAGCACGATGCCGGGACCAGCCGACGTCGTCACCCCGAGCGCGCCGCCGAAGGCCGCACCGAGCGCCGCGCCGACGGCGGCGATCTCGTCCTCCGCCTGGAACGTGCGAACACCGAAGTGCTTGTAGCGCGCGAGCTCCTCGAGAATGCCGGAGGCCGGAGTGATCGGATACGCGCCGAGGAACAGATCGAGGCCGCTCTGCACCTTCGCTGCGACGAGCCCGAGCGAGAGCGCCTGGTTGCCTGTGATGTTCCGATACGTCCCGGGCGCGAGCTTCGCGGGCTTGACCTCGTACTGGACGACGAAGTCCTCGCTCGTCTCGCCGTAGTTGAGACCGGCCTTGAAGGCGACCGTGTTGCCCTCCGCGAGCGCCGGCCGTGCTGCGAACTTCGACTCGATGAAGTCGAGCGTCACCTCGCCGGGCCGCCCGTAGAGCCACGACATCACACCGAGCGCGAAGAAGTTCTTCGAGCGCTCCGCCTCGCGGGACGTGATGTCCTCGATCCCCTTCAGCGCCTCGACCGTCATCGAGGTGAGCGGGATCGCGTGGACGTTGTACGGCTCGAGCGAGCCGTCGTCCAGTGGGCTTGTGGCATAGCCGGCCTTCTGAAGGTTCCGATCCGAGAAGGCGTCCCGGTCGACGATCAGCGTGCCGCCGGCCCGCAGGTCGGCGATGTTCGTCTTGAGAGCGGCGGGGTTCATCGCCACTAGGACGTCCGGCTGGTCGCCGGGCGTGAGGATGTCGTGGTCGGCGAAGTGGATCTGGAACCCCGAGACACCAGGAAGCGAGCCCGCCGGCGCGCGGATCTCGGCCGGGAAGTCCGGCAACGTCGACAGGTCGTTGCCGATCGCGGCCGTTTCGTTCGTGAACTGCGAGCCGGTGAGCTGCATGCCGTCGCCCGAGTCGCCCGCGAAACGGATCGTGACCTGCTCGAGCTGCTCGACTGCCTTGGCCATGACTGAGCTAGGTATAGCGCAAGGACGGGCGGGCTACGATCGCTGCCGTGGCGCTGATCGTCGCAATCGTGCTCGCGATCTTCGTCCTCCCGTCGCCGTGGAGCCTCATCGCGGTCATCAGCGCGGCGATCTACGAAGGGATCACGACGCTCGGAGCGATGTGGTGGTCGCAGCGGCGTTCGGCGCGTGTCGGCGCGGAAACGCTCGTAGGACGCGAGGCGATCGTGCGACAGGCCTGCCGGCCACTCGGCCAGGTCGGGATCAGAGGCGAGATCTGGCAGGCGCGATGTGACGCCGGCGCGGATCGGGGCGATTCTGTGCGCGTCCTGACCGTCGACGGCCTGACGCTCGTCGTCGAGCCGGTGCCTATGCCTCGCGCAGAAGGCTCTCGAGATCGAGCGGCGCCGTGAACATGGCGACCTCGCCGTCCGGCTCGAGCGGCCACTCGTCGCGCGGCCGGTCACGGTAGAGCTCGATCCCGTTTCCGTCCGGGTCACGCAGGTAGAGCGCCTCGCTCACCCCGTGATCCGATGCACCGTCGAGGCGAATGCCCGCATCGAGCACCCGCCGAAGCGCCTGTGCGAGCGAGCGCCGGTCGGGAAAGAGAAACGCGGCGTGGTAGAGGCCGGTCGTGCCGAGGGGCGGCGGCGACCCGCCCTGAGACTCCCACGTGTTCAGGCCGACGTGGTGGTGATAGCCACCGGCCGACAGGAACGCTGCCTGGTCGCCCATGCGCTGCATCAGGTCGAATCCGAGCACGTCTCGGTAGAACACAATCGCGCGATCGAGGTCGGAAACCTTCAGATGGACGTGGCCGACGCCGACGCGCGGATCGAGACCCGAGCCCATGGAGTCAAGGTCTACCAGCGAGACCTGCGCCCGCGCCGGCTCGTGTAGACGAGCTTCGGCCGGGCGACCTGCATTCCCTCGCGCTCGAACGACTCGCCGTGCCCGAGACGTGCTGCGACACGGCTGACGTCCGCCTGCTGCTCCGGCAGGACGAGGGTGATGCCGCTGCCGCCGCGTCCTGCGCGACCGGTGCGGCCGACGCGGTGGACGTAGCCCTTGTCATCGGCGGGCGGGTCGAAGTTGATCACGTGCGTGATGTCCGTCAGGTCGAGGCCACGAGCTGCGACGTCGGTCGCGATGAGCGTCGTCACGTTGCCGGAGCGGAACCGCGCGAGCGCGCGCTCGCGCGCACCCTGCGACATGTCGCCGTGCATCGCCACTGCGCGCACGTCCCGGCGGGCAAGACGCTGTGCGAGGCGGTCAGCGCCGCGCTTCGTGCGAACGAAGACGAGAGCAAGGCCGCGCTCGCGGTCGAGCTCTTCGAGCAGGGCATCGACCTTGCCGTCCTGCGTCACGGGGACGAAGCGGTGGTCGACGACCTCGCCCGACTCCGCGTCTGCGGGAAGCGTGGCCGAGAAGTGCGAGGGGTTGCGCGTGAACGCACGCGCCAGCTCGCCGACTTCGCCGTCGAGCGTCGCCGAGAACAGCATCGTCTGCCGGTCCTCGGGGAGGCGGCGGAGGATGCGCTCGACCTGAGGCTTGAAGCCCATGTCGAGCATGCGGTCTGCCTCGTCGAGCACGAGCGCAGTTACACCGCGAAGATCGACGAGACGCCGCTCGACGAGATCCTGGAGACGACCTGGCGTGGCGACGACGATATGCGCGCCGCGTAGCCGCTTCGACTGGCTCGAGATCGGCGCGCCGCCGTAGGCGGCAGCGACGCGAAGGCGCTTGGGGCGTGCCAGCGCTTCGAGCTCGTCGGCCACCTGCGACGCGAGCTCGCGCGTCGGGACGAGCACGAGCACGGACGGCGTCGCCGCCGTGGGATCGGCTCGCTCGACGAGCGGGAGCCCGAAGGCGAAGGTCTTACCCGAGCCTGTAGGCGCCTTCGCGAGCACGTCTCGGCCCGCGAGGGCATCGGGAATGACGAGCGCCTGGATCGGAAATGGGTCATGGATGCCGCGCGCGGCCAGCACCTGCACGACCTCTGCGCTCACTCCGAGCGCGCGGAAAGATTTCTTGGACATGGTGTCCTGGGACAAAGTGTTCGACTCCTTACGTTGTGGTCGAGATCAACGACTCGAAACCAACCGAAGGAGGAACGAGAAGCTCAATCTCACGGGACGACCGGTTGCCGTCCGTGAAACCACGGTAGCACGCGGGGTGGAGGTCGCCTCAGTCGAACGTGCGTACGGCGACGAGCGACCCCGCGATCCACCAGAGGCAATAGGCGAGCCAGGGCACGCCGTAGGCATCGGTCTGGATGCCGAGTGCGAGAACGGCCGCAAGAGACGCCGCCGCGCCCGCAGTGGCCCAGCGGACGGTTGGATCGACCGCCCTCCACGCGCCGCGCACGAGCCCCACGAGAAGCGCGAGGCTCCACGCGATGAAGAGCAGCGCGCCCAGCAGGCCGGCCTCGACGCCCGTCTCCGTGTAGTTCGACTCCCCCGCCCGGATCGGCACGCCGAAGCGCGTCGCGATCGCGCCCGCGTTGCCGAGGCCGTAGCCCTGCGGATGCCTCACGACCGTCTCGATCCCGTCGCGGAGGCTCTGCCAGTGGCTTCTGAGCGACGGCTCTCCCGGGTTCAACGCCAGCGACCCGCCCCCGGGGAGCTCGCCTCGCTCCCGCGCCTGCTGTTCCTGGTAGGGCAGGTCTTCGGGGAAGAAGTGCGTCTCGGGGGCAACCGTTGTGAAGGCGAACGCGTAGCCGACGCCGAGCGCGACGACGACCGCGGCGGCGCCGACCGGCCACGCCGTCCGCGACGCGATCGCGAGCACCACGAGCCCGCCCGCGAACGCAAGGAGCGACGAGCGCGAAAGCGTTGCGAGCAGCGCAACGGCGCACACGGCCACAAGGCCGCCGGCCAGCGCCCTGTGGCGGCGTGACTGGAACGCGACGGCCGCGAACAGCAGCGAGACGACGAGCATGAACGCGGTGCCGAGCGGGCTGACGAAGCTCGAGACGAGCCGCCTGAAGAGGCCGTCGGTCGTGTTGAACGCCCAGTTGTCCGGCAGGCCGCCGGGGCCGTGGTAGTCGAAGCCGAGCTCGTCGCGGTAGTACTCGACCGCGCCGGAGCCCCGCCACCAGTCGACTTTCACCGCGTAGAGATCGACGAGCCCGCCGACGGCGAGAGCGCCAGCGGCGCCGAGCAGCGTCCAGCCAAGGGTGCGCAGATCGTCCCGTGTGATCGAGAGCGAGCGGCCGATGAGATACGCGGCGACGGGTACGAGCGCGTGCCGGAGGCCGTAGAGGATCGCCCGGGCGCCCGCCTCGCCGTCCAGGAGATCCTGCGGGATGAGCGCGTAGAGCAACGCGATCGCGCCGAATGCGAGGGCGAGCCAGTCGACGAGCATCGGGCGAAACGGCAGCCGCCGCTCGCGCAGGGCGTCGACGGCGATGCGCGCGGCGGCGGTCGCGAGCAGCACTTCCTTCCACGACTGGAGCGCATCGATCGCCGCCCCGTCGGCGCCGGCGTCGAAGAGCAGCGACATGACGAGGTTGTGGAGCGCGAGCCCGACGATGAACGCGTAGAGCGCGACGATCGGCCGCCGCCAGACGGCGAGCATGCCGGCGAGGAGCGCGACGAGATAGAGCGCGAGGACGAGCGTGCTCACGCTGCGCCCTCCAGGCGGAGAAACACCTCGCGCGCATAGCGGTACGGCGAGTCTCCGCTCTCGTCGCGTGCCGCAACGCGAAGGCCGGCGGCCGCGAGCGCAGCCTCGAGCTCACGGTCATCGAGTCGGCTGCCCCGGTAGGCAGCCTGGGACGACACGTCCCCGCGGAGCCGGGTCTCGACCGGCAGGACGGCCCTGCGAAGGCCGCGCCACGCCGACGATCGAAGTCCCGGCACGATCACGGGAATCTGGACGAACGCCCGGCCGGCGGGCGCGAGCACGCGGCCGAACTCTGCGAGATAGCTCGTCACGACCTCGCGGCTCGGCAGGTGCTGAAGGACGAGGTAACAGACGAGAACATCGGCGATCCCGCTCTCGACGGTGTCGAGCCGTTCGCCGCCGACGACGCGGAAGTCGACGTTCGTCGCGGTGACGCTGTTCCGCGCGAGGTCGAGCATCTCGGATGAGACGTCGACGGCAACGACGAGCTCGAAGCGCGCGGCGAGCAACCCCGTCATGCGTCCCGGCCCACAGCCGACCTCGACACACGTTCCGCCCCTGCCGTCGTCGCCGAGCCGGCCGAACAGGCCTGCGAGTTCGGCCTCGGCCGTCCTCGGATCGCCGACGTAGGCGTCGACCTCCTCGGCCCTCGCAGCAGCGTCCCAGGTCTGCCTCATTCCGTGGCCGGACACCGACAGAGGGTACGTCTAGGGTCTGCGGGATGGTCGAAGCAATCCTCAAGCCGGCCGGGCCGTACATGCTGTCGCTCTCGGCGCGCCACGCGGGAGATGCGACGCGGACGTTCCGGGACCGGGTGTTCGTCGCGACGTTCGACGTGGACGGCGACGTCGAGCAGGCGGTCGCTCACCAGCTGCCCGACGGACGGGTTCGCATTGCAGCCGAGAGCAGTGACGGAATCGACCAGGTCCGCTTCTGCCTCGCGCTCGACGACGACCACTCCGAGTTTCTCCGCCGCTTCGCACGTGACCCACTGCTCGGCCGCGCGACGAGTCACCTCGCAGGACTGCGGCCGGTGCGCGTCGCCACCGTCGCGCAGGCGTTGCTCCGAGCGCTCTGCGGCCAGTTGATCGAGGCGCGCGAGGCGCGCCGCATCGAACGGCGCGTCATCCATGCGGCGACGACGGCGCACGGCCGCTTCCACGTCCCCCCGACGGGAACCGACCTCGCGGCGTTCGCGCCGGCCGAGCTCCGCCGGCTCGGCCTGCATGCCCGCCGTGGAGCCGCTCTCGTCCGCATCTGCCGCTCGCTCGATCTCGAGCGGCTGCGGGAGCTTCCCGCCGACGTCGCGGCGGCCCGCATCGTCCGCGAGCGCGGCCTCGGCCCGTGGTCCGTCGGCGTCGTCTCGCTCGAGGGGCTCGGCACGTGGGAGCACGGCCTCGTCGGTGACCTCGGGCTCGTGAAGCTTCTCGGAGCGCTGCGAGGCAGGCGTGTCGAGGGCTGGGAGACCGAAGAGCTGCTCGCCCCGTACGGCGAGTGGGCCGGCCTCGCGTCGGTGTACCTCCTGACCGGCTGGGCCCGCGGCCTCGTGCCAGTGCCAGCGCTCCGCGCCGCCTAGACTCGGGCGATGTCACCGCGTGTAGCGATCCTCGGCTGCGGGCAGATCGGCGAAGCGCTCGTCGCAGGGCTGGTCAGCTCTGGCTGGCGCGAGCCGGCCGAGATCGTCGCCACGGCACGGCGGGAGGAGCGGGCAGGCGAGTTGCGCGCTCGCCACGGCATCGAGGTGACGCTTGACAACGCCGGGGCCGTCGCAGGCGCCGTTCTCGTCGTTCTCGCGGTCAAGCCCCAGGACCTCGATGCGCTCCTCAGCGAGGTGCAGTCCTCTCTCACGTCCGAGCACATCCTGCTCTCGATCGCAGCCGCGATCACGACGTCGTTCATCGAGGAGAGAGTCGATGCCGACGTACCCGTCGTGCGTGCGATGCCGAACGCGCCCGCGACCGTGCACGAGGGGATTGCCGGCCTCTGCGCAGGCTCGCATGCATCCGACGAGCACCTCGCCCTCGCCGAGGAGTGCCTCTCCCACCTCGGTGCGGTCGTCCGCCTTCCCGAGCGCTACATGGACGCCGTCACCGCCGTCTCCGGCTCCGGTCCGGCGTACTTCGCGTTGCTCGCGGAGGCGATGATCGAGGCGGGGATCCTGCTCGGCCTCTCCCGGGAGGTCTCGACCCAACTCGTCGTCCAGACGATGCTCGGGACGGGCGTTCTCCTTCGCAACGCGAAGATGCACCCCGTCGAGCTCCGCGAGTCCGTCACCTCACCCGGCGGCACCACGATCCGCGCCATCCGCGAGCTCGAGCAGGCAGGCGTCCGCGCCGCGTTCCTGAACGCGATCCAGGCTGCGATGGAACGCTCGCGCGAGCTGGCCGACGGCAACGACTAGCGGCGTACGCGCCCTCTGAGCATCACCGCCGGAAGCGATCCCGAGGGCGCCGAATGCGCCGTAGACGAGGCCGAGGAACCAGATCACCCAGATCACGCGATAGGTGTCGTCGTGCGTGGCTCGTTGCTTGAGCGCTAAGGCAACAGATCGGACGAGAGCTGGACGGCGAGGCCACGACGAGTGGCGAGTGCCTGGAGCACGATCACCGTGTCCGCGACGGGGATGTCCTCGAGGTAGTCGTCCCGCGTCTCGAAGGACAGCAGAACCGAGCGGACGGCCGGCTCGTAGGATGCTGCGTCACTCGAGGCAATAGCGGTGAGTGAGCCGGCCACGTCGTTCGGGAAGTCATCGCGGTCTCGTAGCGACGTCGCGAGCGAAAGCGCCTCGGCGTCGCGCCCGAGCACGAGCAGCGCAAGACACGCGGCGTAGCGGCCGATCGGCGACTCGGCCTCCGCGCTACCCGCCTCGAGCGCCCATCCGGCGTCGCTCTCGGCGCCCGGCCAATCGCCAGCGAGTAGACGCGCCTTCATCGCGCCGATGGGACGGCCCCAGCTCGCCGGCGGTGCGTCCGTATAGCTCTCGCGGTAGCGCGCCGCGGCCCGCGCGAACCACGCAGCAGCCTCGTCGCTCAGCCCAGCCATGAGGAGAGCGAGCCCTGCGCCACCGGCCGCGTTCCCCATCCGCGTCAGCTGCCGCTGCCGGTCGTCCGGATCGTCGAGCCCGGGAAGGCGGGCCTCACCGTCGTCGTATCGCGCGATCTCCCGCCCAGCGTGCGTGTCCCAGTCGCTCATGCGTCGAACGGTACGCTTGGGCCATGTCCGACGCCAGCGTCCACGCGGTCCTCGGCACGCAGTTCGTACCCCCGTTCCCCGACGGGTACGAGCGCGCCGTCTTCGGGATGGGTTGTTTTTGGGGGGCAGAGCGAATGTTCTGGCAGACGCCCGGCGTCTGGTCCACCGCCGTCGGCTACGCAGGCGGCCACACCACCGATCCGACGTACCGCGAGGTGTGCTCCGGCTCGACGGGTCACGCCGAGGTCGTCCTCGCTGTGTTCGACCCGGAGAAGACGTCGTACGACGAGATGCTGCGCGTTTTCTGGGAGGGTCACGACCCGACGCAGGGGATGCGCCAGGGCAACGACGTCGGCACGCAGTACCGCTCGCTCGTCCACGTCCACTCGCCCGAGCAGCGGGCGGCGGCGGAAGCCTCCCGTGAGATGTATCAGCGCGAGCTCGCAGCCAAGGGCTACGGCACGATCACGACCGAGATCGCCGACGCAACACCGTTCTCCTACGCCGAGGACTACCACCAGCAATATCTGGCGAAGAACCCGAACGGCTACTGCGGGCTCGGCGGCACGGGCGTTTCCTGCCCGATCGGGCTCGTCCAGAGCAACTAGGCTCCGGCGCTGATGGGTCGGGAACTTCGAGAGGTCTACTTCGTCGACGGCGTGCGCACGGCGTTCGGCCGCGCGGGCGAGAAGGGCGCATTCTTCAAGACGCGCGCGGACGACATGGCCGTCAAGGCGCTGCGCGAGTTGCTCCGTCGCAACCCGTCGCTCCCACCCGACCGCATCGGTGACGTGATCATGGCGGCGACCGCCCAGGTCGGAGACCAGGGCCTAACGCTTGGACGCGACGTCGCGCTCCTCGCCGGTCTGCCGGAGACGGTGCCAGGCTTCGCGGTCGACCGCATGTGCGCAGGCGCGCTCACGGCAGTGACGACCGGCGCGGGCGAGATTGCGATGGGAGCGGCCGATGTCGTCGTCGTCGGAGGCGTGGAGCACATGGGACACCACGCCATGGGTGCGGAGGTGGACTTCAACCCGCGGTTCGTGTCGGAGCGAATCGTCGACGACAGCGCTGCGGTGATGGGCCAGACGGCGGAGAACCTCCACGACCGTTTTCCCGACATCACGCGTGACGACGCCGACGGGTTCGCGCTCCGCTCACAGCAGCGCGCCGCGGCCGCGTGGTCGAACGGCGTGATGGCCGAGACGGTGGTGCCGATGTCGGTGTTCACCGCGGAGGGCTGGGCGATCGCCGACCGCGACGAGTTCCTCCGGCCGGAGACGACGCTCGAAGGGCTCGCGAAGCTGCCGACGCCGTTCCGGGCGGGCGGTCGTGTCACGGCCGGCAACTCGGCGGGGCTCACAGACGGCGCGACCGCTGGGATCCTTGCGTCGGAGACCGCTGTCGAGGAGCTCGGACTCCGGCCGAAGCTCCGCCTCGTCTCGTTCGCCTACACGGGCGTCGAGCCGCATCTCATGGGAATCGGGCCCGTGCCGGCGACCCAGCGCGCGCTCGATCAGGCGGGTCTCACGCTCGAACGACATCGACGTGTTCGAGCTCAACGAGCCGTTCGCGGTCCAGGTTCTGACGTGGTGCCGCGAGCTCGGTGTCGATCCGGAGGATCCGCGCCTCAACCCGTATGGCGGCGCGATCGCGTGCGGTCATCCCGCTCGCTGCCACGGGAGTGCGCCTCGTCGCGCAGCTCGCGTACGCGCTCCGGGAGCAGAAGGACGCTCGCTACGGCCTGACGGCGCTCTGCATCGGCCTCGGCATGGGAGCCGCCGTCGTCTGGGAGAAGGCCGGTGCCTGACACCGTCTTCCACCTCCGCCGAGTCGAGACCCCCGCCGGGCCGCTCGCGCTCGTCACGATCGACAACGGCGAGGACTGGACGAAGCCGCCGTCGCTCGGACGCACTGCGCTCGAGTCGGGACAGCGGCTGATCGCCGAGCTGGAGGACGGCGAGTGGACAACCGCGGTGTTCACGGGCAAGCCGTTCTGGTTCTGCGCAGGCGCCGACATAGACGAGTTCCCGCACGTCACCCCGGAGACCGCGGCCGACGGTAGCCGCGCCGGCCACGAGCTGTTCGAGCGGATCCGGACGCTGCCGTTCCCCACGGTCGCTGCCGTCAACGGCGCGTGCCTCGGCGGAGGGCTCGAGCTCGCGCTCCACTGCACGGCCAGGACGGCCGCGAGCACCGTGCGCCACCTCGGCTTCCCGGAAGTGTTCCTTGGACTGTTCCCCGCCTGGGCTGGGACGCAGCTGACGCCGCGGCTGATCGGCCCGCAGGCGGCCGTCGCACTCGTGGTCCAGAACCCGCTGCGCCAGAACAAGCTCCTCCGTGCGCGGGACGCGCTGGAGATCGGCCTCGTCGACCGCGTGCTCGACCCGGTCGAGTTCCTCGACGAGTCGATCGCGTATGCCGTCGAGCTGGCGGGCACCGGCATCGAGCGGGCCGAGCCGGACTGGTCGGAGCTCGACACGATCGTGCGGCGCGCACGGAACGACGTCGACGATGCCGTCCACGGTGCGACGCCCGCCCCGTATCGCGCGCTCGACCTGATCGAGGGTGCCGCGACCTGGAGCATCGAGGAAGGTCACCGCGCCGAGGAGGAGGCGATCGCCGAGCTTCTGCCGGGAAACCAGGCGCAGGCGTCGATCTACGCCTTCGGTCTCGTCGAGCGCCGCGCGAAGAAGCGACCCGAGCTGGCCGGCGATCCGCGTGCCGTGCGGAAGGTCGGGATCGTCGGCGCGGGACTGATGGCGAGCCAGCTCGCCGCGCTCTTCCTTCGGCGGCTGGAGGTGCCGATCGTCCTCCGCGACCTCGACCAGGCCATCGTCGACCGCGCGCTCGAGGGGGTGCGCAGCGAGCTCGAAGCTGCCGCGTCCCGTGGACGGCTGTCGGCTGACAAAGCGGGCTTCCTCGCCTCGATCGTGACGGGGTCGACGACGTACGACGGGTTCGCCGACTGCGACCTCGCGCTCGAAGCCGTCGTCGAGGAGATGGGCGTGAAACAGCAGGTCTTCGAGGAGCTGCGCGCGCGTCGTCGGCCCGGACTGCGTCCTCGCGACCAACACCTCGTCGCTGTCGGTGGAGGAGATGGGCGCGGACGTCGGCATCCACTTCTTCAATCCCGTCGCGCTGATGCCCCTCGTCGAGCTCGTCCGCACGGCCGCGACGAGCGACGTCGCGCTGGCGACGGCCTACGAGGTCACGCGCGGGCTCGGCAAGACGCCGGTGGTCGTCCGCGACGCGCCCGCGTTCGTCGTCAACCGGCTGCTGACGCGGATGACCGGCGTCGTCGTGGGTTCGCTCGAGCGCGGCTCGACGGTGGAGGAGGCCGACGCGGGCATCATGCGCCTCGGCCTGCCGATGGCACCCTCGGTCCTGCTTCAGATGGTCGGCCCGCGCGTCGCGAACCACGTGCTCGGGACGCTCAACGCCGCCTACCCCGACCGCTTCCCCCTCTCCGCCACGCTCCAGAACTACGCGGACGGACGGGACGAGATCGTCGTCGTCGAGCACGCGCCGCGCACGGTCGAGGAGATCACGGAGGCGGCGCTCGAGGCTCTCGCCGACGAGTGTCGCCACATCCTCGACGAGGGCGTGGTCGAGAGCGCGAAGGACATCGACACGTGCATGCTCCTCGGCGCCGGGTTCCCGTTC
This sequence comes from uncultured Actinomycetes bacterium, assembly GCA_963724675.1. GTDB lineage: Bacteria > Actinomycetota > Thermoleophilia > Gaiellales > Gaiellaceae > PALSA-612. Next base: position 155,254 of record CAVRVP010000007.1, read on the forward strand.
TTCCTCGGCGGGATCACGAAGCACCTCGACCAGACCGGCGTATCCGAGCGCGTCGTGGGGCACCCGCTCGCGGACTACGAAGCAGCGCGTGTTCACGCCTGACGAGCGCGAGCGCCTCCGCGATCGACTCGTGGCACGCGCACGCGCCGACGCGAGGATCACGGGCGCAGCGCTGACGGGGTCCGCCGCTCGTGGCGAGGAGGACCGCTGGTCCGACGTCGATCTCTTCCTCGGCGTCGCGGACGACGTCACGCTCGAGGCGGTGCTCGCCGACTGGACGGAGTCGCTCTACGACGAGGAGAACGTCGTCCACCACTGGGACGTGCCCTCGGGCGCGGCGATCTACCGCGTCTTCCTGCTCGAGAACACGCTCCAGGTGGACGTCGCGTTCACGCCCGCGTCGAGCTTTGGCCCGCGGGGGCCGGCATTTCGGGTCGTGTTCGGCGAGCCCGTGGAGATGCCGCGTGCGGAGCCGCCGAACGTCGGAGACATAGCCGGCCTCGCGTGGCTCGGCGTCATCCACGCCAGCAAGGCCATCGAACGGCACCGGCCGTGGGAGGCCGTTCACTGGATCGGCACGATCCGCGACCAGATCCTCGCTCTCTCCCGGCTTCCGAGCGACGCGCCGCCCGCTACCCATGGCCTCGAGGAGACGCTGGTCCTCGCACTCGATCCTGCCGAGGTCCGCCGCGCGCTCGGCGCCGCTACCCGCTGTCTCCTTGGCGAGATCCGCCGCCACGATCCGGACCTCGAAGCTCGCCTCGTGAAGCCGCTGCTCGAGCTCGCGGAAGGCTAGGCTCCGCTCGTGGCACGCGACGACTGGCGCCTGCGGATCGAGCTCGACGGCGAGCACGCTCACTCCTTCCTCGAGCGCATCGGGCTCGACATGAGCTCGACGGCGAAGGAGCTCGCACGCGAGCTCGCGGAACGGCGGCTGCCGGTGTCGCGCGAGGACGACACGGTCTACGTCTATGCCGCATCGAGCGTCGAGGCGGCGCAGGCGATGAAGGTGGCCGAGGCCGAGCTCGCCGATGCGGGCATCACGCCGAGGCTCCTCCGCGTGGAGCACTGGCTCGGCGACGAGGATCGCTGGGACGACGAGCCGGACGCCCCCGATGTCGAAGAGGAGCTGGCCGCGCGTGGCTACGCCCCGTGGGAGGTGCGCGTCGAGTGCGCGTCCCACGACGAGGCGGACTCGCTCGCCGACATGCTCGAGTCGGAGGGCTACGAGGTCGTGCGCCGCTGGACGTACCTCGTCGTCGGAACGGCGACGCGCGAGGATGCCGACGCTCTTGCCGCCCGGGTGCACGGCGAGGTCGAGGCAGGCGGGGAGCTCGTCTGGGAAGTCATGCCGCAGAACCCGTTCGCCGTCTTCGGCGGCCTCGGCGGCTAGCCCGGGACGGGCCAAGCCGGACGGCTCAGCGGGGGTTTCCGCGGGTCCGGTACGCGTCGGCGAGGAGGCCAGCGAGCTCGACGGGGTACGTCACGCGGCGCGGATTCCCGTCCGACACGAAGCGGGCGTCCGGTTCGGCCTCGAGCCGCCGAAGCCAGTCGGAGGATCCGTTGAGCAGCTCGCCTGGATCGGTGCGGATGCGCGGGACGGATTGCGGGTCGAACGCGGATCCGAAGGGTGACGGCGCCGGCTCCGCGCCGGTGAGGAACGCCGCCCCGAACCGGTAGCGCTCGCCGTCCCACGCCCCCTCGAGCGCAAGGTCGCGCCGCACGGGGAGAATCCCGTACGGGAGCGCGATCGTCGTGACGGATGCGCCCGGCAGAAGCTCGCGGATGATGCGGTTGCCGCGGACGATCTCGCTCTGCACGCCGGCGTCGTCGAGCTGGTCGAGGCGGGCATGGCTGTACGTGTGGTTGCCGAGCTCGAAGCCGAGGGCGACAAGCCGGCGCGCGAGCTCCCCAGCCTTCGGACTGCCGCCGAACGGCGCGCGGTTGACATACAGCGTGCCCGCGGGGCGAAACTCGGGGTGCTCGCGCGCGTAGTCGAGCATGATCCCGACGGCGGAGTCCGGATCGATCGACCCGTCCTCGAGCAGACTGGCCTGGTTCGTCGTCGAGTCGTCGAAGGTCATGACGACGGGCGTCGTCCCCCGGGCGACGTTCATGCGACCGCTGACGAACGCGGACGCGGTCACCGGCCGGTAGTGCGCACGCCGCAGGCGATCGAGCTCGGCACGAAACTCCGCCGGCGTGAGGTCGTACTCACCGCCGCCGTCCTCGAGGAGCTGGTGATACATGAGCACGGGGACGCTTCCGAGCTCGTTCGGCCGGAGTCCGCTCGAAACGGGTGCGTCGGGCGAGAGCGACGGCCGCAGGGCGACCAGGGTGGACGAGCCTGGCGCGAACCGCCGCGTGCCCACGGTCGGCTTCGACGCCGAGCGTTCGAGCGCAGCCGCCGTGTACGTCACGGTCGGATCCCACAGGAGGAACTCTTCGATGCCCGCGTCGCGTGCTGCCCGGATCTGGGCTCGCACCTCCTCCCGGCCGTACGTGACGCCGAGCGAGAAGTCCTGGAGCCAGGGAACGAGCCGCGCGCCGCTGCCGCGTACCGCGCGGGCGAAGTCCGCGAGTGAGCGACGGACGATGGCGTACGGCTGCGCGTTCGGGTTCGCGACGCCGTACTCCTGTGGCCCCCAATGCGAGGGGTAGACCATCGGCGCGATGTAGTCCACCTCGCGTGCGATCGCCGGCACGCTCTGCGCGATCTCGTCCGGGCGGGTGGCAGCGATGCCGAACACCGATGCGCCGAGGAAGGTCCCGTGCTTCGCGAGCCGCTGCCGCGCCTTGGCCAGGAAGGCAGTCACGGCGAGCGACGGGTCGCCGATGAGGCCTGGCACGACCATCGACGAGACGGGGCCGTCCGGCCGCCGCACATAGTCGTAGAGCACGTCGTCGACGCCCGCGCGCGCAGCAGCTTCTGCCAGCGCGACGTTGTACTCCTGCACATCGGCGTTCGCGTAGTTCGTGAAGCCGCCGTAGCCGCCCGAGTACGCGCCGCCGTCGGGCGACTGGACGACGAGCTCCTTGCGGCCGTGCGTCCACGCCCACTTCGCGAGCACCGGGTCCCGGAACGCGACCACGCGGCCGATCACGCGGGCACCACGCGCATGGAGGAGGGAAACGGCCGCGTCGAGGTCGAACAGCGACCGCTCGGCGCCGATCCGCCGCGCGAGCGGCAGGCCCGACTGCCAGCCGATGATGCCGGACTCGTCCTTGAGATCGAGCTCGACGGCGTTGATCCGCCCCTCGTCGAGAAGCGCGAGGACGTCCGAGCGAAGCCCGTCGTGGGCCCAGGCGTCCGCGGACACGTGGACGGCCCTGACCGGGTTTCGCGGCAGCCGCGGCGCCGTGCCGACGACGAGCCTGCTGTCCGTCGCGTTCCCGGCCGCGTCACGCGCGAGGAGGATCACCGCGCGGCGCGGCGCGGCGGCGAACGGCACGACGAACTGCCCGGTCTCGGACACGTCGACACGCGTGCCGTTGACGCGCAGGGTGCTGTCGGCGCCGACCGTTCCTCGCAGCTCGTACGCGGCGCCACGGCGGGCTGCGAGCGATCCCTTCGTCACCGAAATCGCGGGCGCGTCGGTATCGACCGTGAAGGTCCAGGCCTTCGCGCCCGACAGCGAGCCTTCCCCCGTGACGACGACCGTGTGCTTCCCGTCCGGCAGACGGCGCGGGCGCAGCACGATGTCACCGCCGACCACCTTCGCGCTCGCGCTCGCGTCCCGGCCATCGACGAAGAAGCGGACGTCGTCACGTCTATCCGCGGAGCCCGGAACTGCGAACTCGAGCTGCGCAAGCCCATCCCCGCCGATCAGCGCTTGCGTCGGTCCGCGGGCGTCGAGCGATGCTGCGCGGTCGACAAGCACCATGATGAGGCCGGTCACGAGCACGGCGAGAGCGCCGGCAACGACAAGCAAACGCCGGCGCCCTTCGTTCCTGGCATGCGCACGTGCAACCGCCTGTGCGCTCCGAGCCCCGTCGACGTCGTCGAGGAGAAGGAGCACCGCGCGGGCAGCAGCCCGCGTCTCGCGCGGCTCCCCGTTCTGCACCACCGCTTCCGCGCGATGTCGCATGTCGTCGAGATCGGCCGGCGAGACGCGGCGGGCGCCGGTTGCCCGCGACGGCTCGCGCAGGCGTGTCGCCTCGTCCGCCAGCGGCCCGATCGTACGGGCGAACACGGCGAGATCCCCGTCCGCTCCGCGTGCGACGAGACCCTCCGCCCACCGGCGCAGCTCATCGATCTGCTCGGACGTCAGCGGCGAGGCCGTTTCGGACACCCGAAAACGGTAGCTGCTCCCCACGAAGGTTCCTCCTCCGCCGCTTCGGGTATTCTCCCATTCGAAGCCCGGCACGATTGGCGGGCGCACCTTCTCGAAGCGCTGCAGCACCGCGATGTGCTGCACCCATGCAGGAGATCTCAGACCAGAGGACTAAAGCCCCGGAGGTCGACGGCTTGCTCGCCGACGCCACGCGCGTCGCCGAGTGGGTGGGAGAGCCGATCCTCCATCCGGACGAGGATGCCGCCGTCGCTCTTGCGTACGGCACGGCGCGACGGCGCGCGCTCGACGACGCGCTGGTCGAGCTCGAGGCAGGCCGTGACGAGCCGTCGTACGAGTGGCGCGTCCGGTTCTCGCTCATGCTCGGCCTCGAGCGAATCCTCAGCGAGAAGCCTCCCCACCTCGCCTCGGGTACGGAGTTGCGCCGCCACCAGGTGGATGCGCTCGCGGGGATGCTCACCGCGCTCATCACCGCGCACCAGCGCGAGGCCGAGGAGGAGCAGAACGTCTACGAGCTCGAGGAGAGCAGCGAGAACGGCGATGGCGAGAACGGCGAGAACGGCAACGGCGAGCTCCACATCGCCGATGACGAAGAGGACCTTGACGAGCCGGCGCTCATCGGCCCCGACCCGGGCGCGGTGCGCCGCTATCGCTTCCGCCACCCGACGGCGTCCGGAAAGACGATCGCCGCAGCAGGCTTCGTCGAGGCAGCGCGCACGGCCGGCGTCCTCATCCTCACCCACCGCCGCCTGCTCGTCTCACAGTTCACCCGCGAGCTCACGGCAGAGGGGTACGGCGACCGGCTGACGCCCGAGATCCTCGGCGATGCCGAGGGACCGCTACCGAACCCGATCACGATCCAGACGTATGCGTGGTTCGCCCGACACGCCCAGGACCTGAGCAAGACCGCGTACCACCTCGTCATCGCCGACGAGGCGCACACGGCGCTCGGCGAGAAGACGTCGGCGGCAATTCGCGGGTTCCCAGGGCCCTGTCTACATCGGGATGACTGCGACCGAGCAGCTGATCGCGAAGCAGGTCGCAGACGTCTTCCCGGCGTCGGTCGACGACCTGCCGCTCCAGGACGCCGCCAGGCGCGGCCTCATCGCCCCGCTCCGAAGCCTCCGCGTGCCCCCCGTGGCCGCGATCAACTCGGTGCCGATCGTCGGCGGAGACTTCGACGAGCGCGCCCTGGCCGCCGTCCTCGACCACAAGGCTTTGAACCAGGCAGCCGCGAGCCTCTACCGCGACCGGTTCGAGGACACGCCCGGCATCGTCTATGCCGCCGGCGTCGACCACGCGTACAACCTCGCGCAGGAGTTCCGTGCGGCCGGCCTGCTTGCAGAGGCGGTGTCGGGGAAGACGCCCCCGGTGAAGCTCGCCGAGACGCTCGCGGCGTACGAGCGAGGCGAGATCAACGTCCTCATCAACGCGATGCTCCTCGCCGAAGGTTGGAACTCCCCGCGCGCGACCGTGGTCATGCACCTTGCGCCGACGGCGAGCCGGCGCGTCTACCAGCAGCGGATCGGCCGCGTCATGCGCATGCACCCGCGCAAGGAGGCCGGCATCGTCCTCGACTTCGTCCACAAGGGCGCGACGCACTCGGAGAAGGTCATCACCCTCCACTCGCTGCTCGACTCCGACTTCTACCGGGAAGGGGCGCGCGTCACGCCGGCCCCACGCCGCCGCGTCCAGCGCCGCGCCCGCCGCCGCCTCACGCCGGCCCACTGGCTCGTGCCCGTCACGCCGGACGTCCGTCGCCGCCTGGCTGTGATCAGCCGCGAGTGGCAACGGATCGACCCGAAGTACCTCGACGGCGAGGAGCAGCTCTTCTGGGCAACGATCGCGGGCCGGGCCGTCCGCTTCGAGGAGCGCGCCGACCTCGTGCAGAAGTTCACCGACGGTCGGGCCGGAGATGCAGCCCTCGGCCAGTTCCTCTTCACGTGCGCGGCCGAGAATCCCAACCGCCGCCTGCGGATGATGGCCCTCGCCGACCGGTGCTCGATGAGGATCGACCGCGCGAGCTTCGACGACCTCGTCACGCTGATCGAGCGCGCGCCTCCGTGGGAGAAGGACCGCCTGGCCGGCTCTCGGCTGCTGCTACAGGCAATCGCGCAGGACCGGCCGGATGCCCCCGAGCAGATCCTTGCGCGCTGGACGTGGCGCCTCGCCCGCGCAACCCGCAAGGCGCAGGATCGCGCAGCGAGCGCCGAGTTCCCCGAGGCGAAGCGCCTGCTCGGTGCGCTCGCGAACTCGAGAGGCCATCGTCACGAGGAGAACGCCGGACGGCTCGTCGCGGCCGCGAAGGGTCAGCCGCTCCGCGTCGCGGCGGCGCTGCTCGCCTCGGCGGAGGGCTACACGCCGCGGGCGACGAAGCTCCTCGATGCTGCTCGCGAAGAGCTCGGGACCGTGCAGGAGGCGGCCGCTGCGCTCGCAGAGAATCTGCCCGAGGCGAAGCCGCCGCGACGTTCGCGCCGGCGCCGGCGGCGGAAGAAGCGGAGCCCGGCGGAGTCGAACGGCGCCGTCCAGGAGGCCGCGGCCGAAACGGTTCAGGACGCCGGGGTGTCACCCGACGCCGAGGTAGCGGTCTCGGCTGACGCGGCTACGTGATCTCGGCGTACCGGAAGCAGCCGACCACGTGGTCCTGCACCATGCCGGTCGACTGCATGAACGCGTAACACACGGTCGGCCCGACGAAGCGAAACCCTCTCCGCTTCAGCTCCTTGCTCATCGCTCGTGACTCGGCGGTCTCCGCCGGAATGTCGGCGACCTTCGTCCACCGCCCGCGGATCGGGGCGCCGTCGACGAACCGCCAGAGATACGCCGCGAGGCTTCCCTCGGCCTCCTGAACGTCGAGCACGACGCGCGCGTTCGAGACGGCGGACTCCACCTTCAGCCGGTTCCGGACGATGCCTGCATCGCCGAGGAGTCGGTCGATGTCGCTGGGGCCGAAACGAGCGACGACCGCGGGGTCGAAGCCGGAGAACGCGCGCCGGTATCCCTCGCGCTTGTGCAGGATCGTGGCCCACGAGAGACCTGCCTGCGCGCCCTCCAGCACGAGCATCTCGTAGAGGTCGCGGTCGTCGTGGGACGGAACACCCCACTCCTCGTCGTGGTAGGTGAGATAGAGCGGGTCGCCGACCGGCGCCCATTCGCAGCGCGTGCGTGCGTCAGGGCTACTGGTCACGCGCGACGTCGGGAGGGTCGTCCCCCTCCTCGCGCTCGCGGAGGAATCGCGTCAGCTCGGCGGCCAGCGTGTCGCCGCTCGGCAGGTCGGACTCCTCGATCACGTCTGCTCGCTGCTCGAGCTCGTCGACGTACGCTGCCGCGTCCTCGTCGGAGGCCACTGCCTCGCTGACGTGCGACGTGTATCCGTCCACCATCTCCTCGAGCTCGGAGACGTCGATCGTCGTCTCGAGGATCGACGCGAGGCGGCCGCAGAGCGCAAGAGCAGCGCGCGGGCTGGGGGCAAGCGACACGTAGTGGGGTACAGCGGCCCAGAGGCTCACGGACGGGAGCCCGGCCTCACGGCATGCGTCGTGCAGCACGCCGACGATGCCCGTCGGGCCTTCGTAGCGCGACGCCTGGAGACCCATCCGCTCGACGAGCTCGGGGTCGCTGGCGGCCCCGGTGACCGGCGCCGGACGCGTGTGGGGCACGTCTGCGAGCAGTGCGCCGAGCGTGATCACGAGCTCGATGCCGAGATCGTTCGCTAGCCCGACGACGAGCTCCGTGAACGTCCGCCAGCGCACGTTCGGCTCGTTGCCGACGAGCAGGACGACGTCGCGGTGCGCCGTCGATCCGCGCATGGAAGAACGTGTTCTCCGGCCAATCGATCCGGCGCGTGATCCCGTCGACGAGCGACACACGAGGGCGGGTCGCCTGGAAGTCGAAGAACCCCTCGGGATCGAGGTCGGCGAACCGCTCGGCGTCCCACGCCGTCGTCAGGTGCTCAGCCGCGAGCGACGCGCCCTGGCCACCGTCGTTCCAGCCACGAAACGCAGCGACGAGGACTGGCCGGTCAGGGACGGAAGCGCGTCTACGCGGAGCTCGGAGGCCACGGCCGCAGTCTACGTTCCGGCGTTCGGGACTCAGCGAAGCTCGACGCCCGACCCGTCCTCGACGGAGCCGATGCGTGCGATGAGCAGGCCGGCCGCGCGGAAGGTCGCCTCGAGGACTGCGCCCCGCTCGTACGGGACCGAGACGAGCAAGCCTCCTGAGGTCTGCGGATCCCAGGCCAGCGCCAGGATCTCCTCGGAAACGCCGGATCCGACGTCCACGTGAACGCCGGCGAACTCGCGATTGCGGCTATCGCCGCCGGTCCGTTCGCCCGCACGCGCCACCTCGAGTGCGCCCGGGAGCACCGGCAGTGCGCCGGCGTCGAGAACGATCCGAACGCCGCTCCGCGACGCGGTCTCGTACGCGTGCCCGAGTAGCCCGAAGCCTGTCACGTCCGTGACCGCGCTCGGCTCGAACGGCCGGAGGGCGTCCGCCTCGGCGCGGTTGAGGGCTCGCATCGAGCTCACCGCTTGGCTCAGTTCGACCTCTCCGACGAGCCCCAGCTTGAAACCGTGGAGCACGAGCCCGGTGCCGAGAGGCTTCGTGAGGAAGAGCGCGTCGCCGGGACGAGCCGTGCTCTTCGCCCAAATGTGGTCGGGATGCGCGGTGCCGACGACGGCGAGCCCGTATTTTGGCTCTGCGTCCCGAATGGTGTGACCACCGGCGAGGATCGCCCCCGCGGCACGCACCGACTCGTCGGCTCCGCGGAGGATGTCGCCGAGCAACGAGGTCGGCAGCTCCTCCGGGAACGCGGCGATCGACAGCGCGAGCAGAGGCGCGCCACCCATGGCGAACACGTCGTTCAGGGCGTTCGCGGCAGCAATGGCGCCGAAGTCCTCCGCATCGTCGACGACCGGTGGGAAGAAGTCGACGGTGAAGACGAGCGCGCGCTCGTCGTCGAGGCGGTACACCGCGGCATCGTCGGCGGGGCTCAGGCCGACGAGCAGGTCCTCTGCCTCGGCCGGCACGAACCCGCTGAGCAGCTCCTCGAGGCGTCCGGCCGCGTACTTCGCCGCGCACCCGCCCGCAGTGACGAGCTCGCTGAGCTTCACGTCGGTTCCCATGCGCGAACACTACGGCTAGGAGAGAATGCGGCGGTGGAGCGAAGCGCGCTCATCACCGGTGGATCGCGAGGAATCGGCCTCGCGATCGCCCGCATGCTCGGTGAGGACGGCTTCGGACTGACGATCGCGTCTCGGACGGAGGCGAACGTCGCGACTGCCGCCGAGGAGCTCGGCGCGCTCGGCGTCGCAGCCGATGTCGCGCGCGAGGAGGATTGCGAGCGCCTCGTCGCCGCACACCTCGAGCGCCACGGCGGGCTCGACGTGCTCGTCAACTCGGCCGGGATCGGCATCGGTGGCAACGTCGAGGACCTCCAGACGAAGCACCTCGACCTTCAGCTCGGCGTCAACCTTCGCGGGCTCGTGCTCGTGACGCGCGCGGCCATCCCGGCGCTTCGCGCCTCGCGCGGGCTCGTCGTCAACCTCGCGTCGATCGCCGGCACGCTGCCGACCCCCGGACTCTCCATCTACGGCGCGACGAAGGCGGCTGTCATCTCCTTCACGCGGTCGCTCAACGACGAGCTCGACGGCGCGGGCGTGCGCGCGACCGCCCTCTGCCCCGGCTTCGTCGACACGGACATGGCCCAGTGGAGCGGGCTGCCGGGCGACGAGATGATCCAGCCCGAGGACTGCGGCGAGATCGTCCGCGCGCTCCTTCGCATGAGCCCGAACGCTCGGATTCCGCAGGTCGTCGTCGAGCGCGTCGGCTCGTCGACGCCGCCCGCCGTCTAGCCGGTCAGCTTCGGCGCGTACTGCCGCTTCGAGCTCCGCGGCCGAGACCGACCCTTCGAAGCGTTGCTTGATCTTCCCGTCGCGGCCCACGAGGAACGCCCACGGCTCGGTTGGCAGCTTCCACTCCTTGACCCAGCGGTTGAGCTCGGGCGGCTGGTTGTCCTCGTAGATCTCGACGTGGATGAAGCGAACGCCCGATCGCGGAAGCCGCTTACGGACGTAATCGACGACGTCGACGACCGGCCCGCAGGTACGGCTCTCGCAGAACGCCGGCGTCGCGAACGCGACGACGAACGGCACGCGATCGGCGATCGAGTCAGCGATGGAGTAGCGGAGAAGCTCCGTGTCCGGTGGCGTTCGCGTCGTCAGAGCCGCGAAATCGCCGTCCGTCGAGTCGATCGTCGGCGTGTGGGACGGAAATGCCTTCGAGCCGACCGCCGGCGCGGTCGGCTCTTGCTTCACCTCGAGGTCGAGGGCACCCTGGATCCGACGCCCACCGACGGGCTCGGCGACCAGCACGTAGCGACCCGCGCGCGGAATCCGGAACCGGGCGACGTAAAGCTTCGTCACATCACCGGCCGCCGCCTCCGAGACGCCCGGGACGCCGACGTTCTCGAGGTGAGCCGTGGTGCGGAGAAACGGCTTGTCGTCAAACGACTTCGCGACCCACACTCGCGCCGTCGGCCGTTCGATGGAGCGCCCTTTCCCGTCGATGACGAGAAAGACGACTCTGACCGGTCCGCGCGCGTAGTCGGACGTTCCCTGCGTGAGCGCGATGTCCGAGCCAGGCCGCGACAGGATCGCGCCGGCCGATCCAGGCACCGGAGCGGCGGACGTTCCCTCGTTGGAGGTACCCCCACCGGAGCATCCGCCCGCTACGAGCGCCGCCGCGACGAGAACGGCGCTCCATACGACGCTCGGGCGCACGCGGCGAGTGTAGCCGCGGCGCCCTGTTCGACTACAGCGCTAGTCGCCGCGAGGGCCGTCGAAGAAGCCGAGCGGGCTGAGCGCGAGGCCGAGCGGGACGATCGTCAGAACGCCCATCGAAAGCCAGTAGAGAACCTGTGCCTTGCTCACCGACGCTACCTCCTGTTTCGTGGAGCTAGAAGCGGAAGTCCTGCAGCGTCTCGGCTGCCCGCCGGTAGAGCCGCGCCGCCTCGCGATCGTCGCCGCGCCTGGCGGAGACGTCCCCGAGAGCGACCCATGCGGCCGCACGGTGGCTGGTCGATGACAGCTGCTCGAAGCTGCTATCGGCGGTCGCGAGCATTCCTTGAGCCTCGTCGAGCCGATCCTGTTCGAGCAGCGCCTTTCCGAGCGTGAGTTGCGCTGTTCCCCTCTCGGCGAGAAAGTCCTCTCGCTCGCCGAGCAATTCGAGGGCGCGCCGCGACTGCGCCTCGGCCTCGTCGTACCGGCCCGTGCCGAGATAGATCTCGGCCAGCGAGCACACGACGTGCGCCGCCTCCTCGTCGACCCCTTCGTCGAGCAGCACGCGGAGGGAGTCCTTGAGATACGCCACCGCGTCGTCCGGGCGACCGAGGAGGTAGGTGAGGCCACCGAGGTTGTTGAGCAGCCGGCCGACGTTCTCGCGGTCGGCGAGCTCCTCGTAGTACGCGCGTGCTCGCTCGGCGTACGAGCGGGCGAGCACCCAGTGGCCCTCGCGCTCGGCGACGAGCGACGCCTGGAAGTAGACCTGCGCGGCGGCGCGCTTGTCGCTCAAGCCCTCGACGAGCTCGAGCGCCCGCTCGACGTCCTCGCGAGCGGCCTCCCAGTCGCGCTGGCGGCGATAGCAACGGGACCTCCACCGGAAGATCTGCGCTCGCAGCAGGTCGCTCGGCAGCTCGGAGCGGTCGGCGAGGTCGAGCGCCGCGTCGAGCAATGCGATCGACGTCGTGATGCTCGACAGCTGGTAGCGGCAGGCGCCGAGGCGGAAGAGCACGTCGGCGCGCTCGAGATCGGAGAACCGTGGGCTCTCGGAGAGCACACGCGCCTCCTGGAGGAGCGCCGCTGCTTCCTTCAGCTCGCCTTCCTGCATGCGCGCCCAGCCCTCGCCTGCGAGAGCGCGAAGCTCGAGCTCGGCGACACCGGCTGCGCGCGCCTCGGACAGGACGCTCGCAAACTCGGGGATCGCGTCGGCGTAGCGGTACTGCTCGTTCAGCGCCTCGGCTCGGGCAAGGGCGCCTTCCCACCGGTCGCGCTCGCGGGAGGACACGCCCGTGAGCAGAAGGTCGGCGTCGACGCCAAGTCGCTCGGCGATCCACTCCACCGTCTCGACCGTCGGCCGCGTCTTCGAGCGCTCGATCTGGCTGACGTACTCCTTCGTGAAGCGGCCCGCGGCGAGCTCCGACTGCGTCAGCCCGGCGGTCGTGCGGAGCGTGCGCACCCGCTCGCCGAGAGCGTCGTGCGCGCGGGTCTCAGCGACCTCCATCTCCATGGCCTCCGGTTCTCGCTCTGTTGCCCGCTCCCTGCCCGTCATCGAGTGAACTAACTGTAGCGCAGGATGCTTCACTTCACCACTTGACAGTTTTGGACCGGTCCGTTAGGGTCGTCCAACCTTGCAGAGCTAGCCCGCAGCCAGCAACGCGAGGTGCGCGCCACACTCCGCGCGACAGACGAATCCCGGCCGGGCCGCAGGGTCGGGGCTCCCGAAGTCGCCGAGGAGGATGGCGAGGTGATCGGCGAGCCCCCGGTAGCCGCAGCCGGGGGTTTCGCGTTTCTTGGCGCGTGTGCGCTAGCCGCGCCCGGTCAGCCAGCGAGCGCGGGCGGTGAGCACCGCTTCCGCTTCCTCTTCGCCGAGAACGCCGCCGAAGCGGTCCTGGACGGAGCGCAGAAGGCCGATGCCGATGCCGATCCACGCCTCGGCCTCGACGTCACGGTCGGCCCGAATCCCGCCTGCCTCCTGCGCGCGCCTCAGGACGTCCGCCACGTAATCGTGGACGTCGCGCACGTGCCGCCGGAAGTACCTGCGGATCTCCGGGTCCTCCGTCGCCTCGCCGAGCGCCTGGAGCCAGAGCTGCGTCGGTGCGAGGCCGCAACGACGAAGGGTCGCTATCGCCCGAGGCACGGCGAGTGCCCACGCCGCCGGATCGGGCTCGGCCGCGAGCTCCGCCTCGACGGCGTCCTGGAGGCGACGCCACACCTCGTCGACGCACGCGAGAAAGAGCTTGCGCTTCGACGCGAAGTGCCGGTAGAGAACGGGCTCGGTGACGCCCGCCTCGCGCGCGATCTCCGCCGTCGTCGCGCCGCGGTAGCTGCGGGCCGAGAACACCTTGAGCGCCGCGTCGACGATGACGGCTCGGCGATCGGGCGCGGTCAGCCGCGGCCGGGCCGCGGTCGTCATGCTGCCGCCTCGAGTGCCTCCTCGGCTCGCACGTGGCGCTGGCGCCGGATCGTGAGTGCGCCGACGACCGCCGCGCTGAGGGCGAATGCCGCCCCGGCGTGCATGGCGTCCTGCAGACCAGAGACGAACGCGGCGCTCGGCGCGGCGCCGCCGGCCAGCGCATCGGACTGGGACGCAGAGAGGATTGCACCCATGATCGCTATGCCGAACGCGAGACCCACTTGCCGCGAGGTGTTGAGGACGCCCGAGGCGATACCCGCCTTCGCAACGGGCGCCGCGCCGACGGCCGCGGCGGTCATCGGCGTCATCGTGATCGCCATGCCGAACCCGCCCAGCATCATCCCGGGCAGGAGCTGCCACCAGCTGGAATCCACCTCGAGTCGGGCGAAGATCATGAGCGACACCGAGACGAGCGTCATTCCGGTCGCGATGAGCCACCGCGAGCCGAAGCGGTCGGACAGGCGGCCGGCGAGTGGCGCCACGATGATGATCAGCAGCGTCATCGGCAGGAAGCTTGCTCCCGCCTTCACCGGTGAGTAGCCGAGGATGTTCTGCATGTAGAGGGACATGAAGAAGAAGACGCCGAACATCGCGAGGCCAACGAGCAGGGCGACGACGTTGGCACCGGCAAAGGTGCCGGAGCGGAAGAGCGAGAGATCCATCATCGGGACACGCTGGTGGAGCTCGAGCAGGATGAAGGCTGCGAACGAGACGGCGGCGATGCCGAAGAGCGCGAGGATGAGCGTCGACGTCCAGCCATAGTGATTCGCCTCGATCAGCGCGAAAGTCAGGCAGAACAACGCGATGCCCGACGTGAGCAAGCCAGGGATGTCGAGCCGTTGCTCGTGCGACGTGTCCTTCGACTCGACGATCACGAGCCGCCCGATGACGAGGCCCGCCACGGCGACGGGGATGTTGAGGAAGAAGATCCAGCTCCAGTGCAGGTGCTGCGTGACGAAGCCGCCGACGAGCGGCCCGATCGCGAGTGCCATTGCCGAGACGCCGGCCCAGATCCCGATCGCCATGCCACGCTCCCTCGCGGCGAACGTCGCGGTGATGATCGAGAGGGTGGCGGGCATCATCAGCGCGGCCCCGGCACCCTGCACGGCGCGCGCCGCGATGAGCCAGTCGGCGTCCGGCGCCAGTCCGCAGGCGAGCGACGAGAGACCGAAGATGGCGAGCCCGGAGAGGAACACGAGCCGGCGGCCGAAGAAGTCGGCCAGCTTGCCGCCGGTGAGCATGAGCGCGGCGAACACGAGCACGTAGGCGTTCACGATCCACTCGAGCTTCGACAGGTCGTCGACGGGAATAGCGAACTCGTGCTGGATGGACGCGAGCGCGACGTTCACGACCGTGTTGTCGAGCATGATCATGAAGAGGGAGAACGTGAGGGCGAACAGCGTCCACCACTTGCGGTTCTCCGCGGCCAGTGCGATCTCGAGTATGCGTGCTCGCACCGCGGTAAGTTAGCAAGCACTAGCTTAGTCACGCAGAGACTACGCTACGGCCGTGGCGGAGATCGTGTGGACACCCGACGAGGCAACGCGCGAGCGGGCGAACGTCACGCGGCTCATGCGACGGCACGGCTTCGACGACTACCACGCGCTTCTGCAACGGTCGATCGAGGAGCCCGAGTGGTTCTGGCCTGCGGTCGTCGAAGACCTGGGCATCGTCTTCTCGGAGCCCTGGAGCGCCGTCGCCGATCTTTCACGCGGCCCCGAGTGGGCGACGTGGTTCGTCGGGGGCAAGCTCAACATCGCCGCGCACTGCGTCCACCGCTGGGCGGCCGAGCGACCCGACGAGGTGGCCGCCGTCTATCGCGGCGAAGACGGCTCGCGCCGCGAGCTGACGTTCGCCGAGCAGTCGCGTGACGTGACGCGGCTCGCCGAAGCGCTCGTCGCGCTCGGCGTCGAGCCGGGAGACCGGGTCGCCACGTACCTCCCCATGTCACCCGAGGCCGCTGTCGCGTCACACGCGTGCGCGCACATCGGCGCCGTACAGGTGCCGATCTTCTCCGGCTTCGCAGCGCCGGCCGTCGCGCAGCGACTCCAGGACTCCGAGGCGAAGGTGGCGGTCACGGTCGAGGCGTCGTCTCGACGCGGCCGCGTCGTGCCGATGGCGGAGATCCTCGACGAGGCGCGCGCGAGCTCTCCCGCGCTCGAGCACGTCGTGCTCGCGCCGTTCGACGATCTTCTCGCCTCGTACCCGGCGAGCTCGAGCCGCTCGCCGTCGACTCCGAGCATCCGTACCTCCTCACGTACACGTCCGGCACGACGGGCAAGCCGAAGGGCGTGCTCCACGTGCAAGGCGGCTTCCTCGTCTCGATCGCGCGCGAGGTCTGCTACCAGGCCGACGCGCGGCCGGGCGACGTCCTCCACTTCGCCACGGACATGGGCTGGATCATGGGGCCGTGGACGGTCGTCGGCGGCGGGGCGATGGGCGCGACGATCGTCTACGCGGAGGGAGCGCCCGACTGGCCCCAGGATCGCCTCTGGCGCCTGGTGGAGGAGGAGCGCGTCTCCATTCTCGGCTGCTCGCCGACACTCGTGCGCGCGCTCATGCCGGCTGGCGACCCGACAGCCGACCTCTCGTCGCTCCGGATCTTCGTGACGACCGGCGAGCCCTGGAACCCCGTGCCCTATCGGTGGCTCTTCGAGCGGATCGGGGGCGGCCGCTGCCCGATCATCAACTGCTCCGGCGGGACGGAGGTCGGCGCGTGCTTTCTCTCCCCCACGCCGGTCACCCCGATCAAGGAATGCTCGCTCGGCGGGCCTGCGCTCGGGATGGCGATGGACGTCGTCGACGACGACGGGGACTCGCTCGTCGGCACGGGCGAGGTCGGCGAGCTCGTCTGCCGCAAGCCGTTCCCGGGCATGACGCGTGGCTTCTGGCGCGATGACGAGCGGTACCTCGACACCTACTGGCGCCGCTTTCCCGGCGTGTGGACGCACGGCGACTGGGCGTCGGTCGACGAGGACGGCTACTGGTATCTCCACGGCCGCTCCGACGACACGCTCAACATCGCCGGCAAGCGCATCGGGCCGGCGGAGCTCGAGTCGGCGGCGGTCGCGCACCCCGCCGTTGTCGAGGCCGCGGCCGTCGGTATCCCTCACGACGTCAAGGGCGAGGTGGCCTGGGTGTTCTGCGTTGCGGCGCCGGGACGCGACGGGTGCGAGTCGCTCGCGCTCGAGGTGCGCTCGGCGATCACGTCGGAGCTCGGGAAGGCGTTCGCGCCCGAGCGGGTCGTGTTCGTGCCTGCCCTGCCGAAGACGCGCTCGGCAAAGATCGTCCGCCGCGCCGTCCGCGCGACCGCGCTCGGCGAGGATCCCGGCGACATGTCGTCGGTCGAGAATCCCGAGGCGCTCGCGGGCATCGCCGCCCAGTTATAGACTGAGAGGCGAAAACCTATGCGGCTCGCACTTGCCCAGATCAACTCGACGGTCGGCGATCTCGCCGGGAACCGCGACCGCATCCTGTCGCGGCTCGAGGAGGCGCGAGCCGCGGGAGCCGACCTCGTGGTGTTTCCCGAGCTCGCGATTACCGGCTATCCGCCGGAGGACCTCCTGCTCCGCCCCGCGTTCCTCGAGGAAGCCGAGCGTGCTGCTCGTGAGGTCGCGGCCCACGCGACCGGGATCGTCTGCCTGCTGGGCACGCCTCACCACGACGACGGGCGCCTGTGGAACACGTGCGTCGTCTGCGCGGAGGGAGAGATCCAGGCGCGCTATCGCAAGCGCCTGCTGCCCAACTACGGCGTCTTCGACGAGAAGCGCTACTTCGAGCCAGGAGCGGAGACCGCCGTCATCGAGCTCGCCGGGACGCGCGTCGGCCTCACCGTCTGCGAGGACCTGTGGCAGCCAGGCCCGCCCGCGACCGACAACGCCGCCGCCGGCGCTTCACTGCTCGTCAATCTCTCGGCATCGCCGTTCCACGTCGGCAAGGACCGCGAGCGTGAGGCGATGTTCGCCGACCGTGCCCGCGCCACGGGCTGCGCCGTCGTGTTCTGCAATGCGGTCGGCGGCCAGGACGAGCTCGTCTTCGACGGCCATTCGTCCGTCCTCGATGCGCGTGGGACGGTCGTGGCGCGCGCCCCCGGCTTCGAGGAGGCGCTGCTCGTCGTCGACCTGGACGGTGACGGCGGCGTACGTGGCGAGGTCGCACCGCAGCTCGACGATCTCGAGCAGATGCGGCAGGCTCTCGAGCTCGGCCTGCGCGATTACGTCGTGAAGAACGGCTTCGGCGATGTCGTCATCGGCGTGTCCGGAGGCATCGACTCGGCGCTCACAGCCGCACTCGCAGCCGAAGCGCTCGGCCCGGAACGCGTCCACTGCGTGTCGATGCCGTCGCGGTTCTCGTCCGACGGCACGCGAAGCGACGCCGAGAGCCTCGCCGCGTCGCTCGGCACGGACTTCCGCGAGATCGCGATCGACGGGATCGTCTCGTCCGCCGAGGCCGCGCTCAGGCCGAGCTTCGGCGACCGGCAGCGGGACACGACGGAGGAGAACATCCAGGCACGAGCGCGCGGAACGCTGCTGATGGCACTTTCGAACAAGCTCGGCTGGCTCGTGGTCGCGACGGGAAACAAGTCGGAGCTTTCCGTCGGCTACGCAACGCTCTACGGCGACCTGGCAGGAGGCTTCGCGCTGCTCAAAGATGTCTTCAAGACGGACGTGTGGCGACTCGCGCGCCACCTCAACGAGCGAGCCGACCGCGAGCTGATTCCGGCCTCGATCATCGAGCGCGCGCCGAGCGCCGAGCTCGCGCCGGGCCAGCTGGACGAGGACTCACTCCCGCCGTACCTCGCGCTCGATCCCGTTCTCGAGGCATACGTCGAGCACGACCGCTCACGCGAGGATCTCCTGGACGACGGCTACGACGCGGCGGTGGTCGCCCGCGTCGTCGAGCTAGTCGACCGCGCCGAGTACAAGCGCCGCCAGGCGCCTCCGGGCGTCAAGCTGCGGCCGAAGGCGTTCGGCCGCGACCGGCGGATGCCGATCACGAACCGCTGGAACGACTAGCCGCGCGCACGAGCTCGGAGAGGTTCTCGGGCCACACCTCGTGCGTCATCCGCTCGACCTCGGCGACCGTCCACCAGCGGTACTCGACCATCCCCTCCTCCGTCTCGACCGCACGCTCCGGCGTGAGCTCGCTGCGCGCCGCGCGTACGAGGTAGTACCGCTCCTGCTGCCGGACGACGCGGTGCCACACGAAGTCGTTCTCCCGCTCGGCGAGCAGTGGCCCGAGGTCGGCATCCACGAGGCCGATCTCCTCGCCGAGCTCGCGCCGCAGCCCGTCTTCCCATGACTCGCCTTCCTCGAGCCCGCCGCCTGGAAGGCCCCAGAAGGTCACGCCGCCCGGGCTCACGAAGCGATAGAGGAGCACATGGCCGTCTTCGTCGAGCACGAGCGCGCGCGGCGCGCGGCGCCATGGAGGGTCGAGCATCCGCGCGAGCGCTTCGAACCAGCGAAGGCGCTCGGCGTACGGAACCGCCGCGTTCGCGGGGGACGTCGACGGGAGGACGTAGAGGAGCGTCGATGGAAAGCGGCGCTCCTGGAGACCGTGCTCGGGACGCTCGCGAAACGGCCCTTGGTACGCCGCCTTGCCGACGAACGCGATCACGAGCGGCCGGAGCTCGGCGGCGAGCGTCTCGAGCCGCTCCGCTGCTCCGTCGAAGTCCTTGCTCCGGAGATCGCTCGAGCCGCGGGTCGTGCGGCGAGCGGCGTTCGTCAGGCCGTAGCCGAGGTCGAGGAGCGAGGCTTGCTCGGACGGCGCGAGCAGGCGCGGACGTGAAACCCGCGTCGTGGAGCAGTCGCCAGAAGTCGTTCCGCGGATTGGCGAACGCGAAGCCGGCTGCGGCCGACGCGCGGCCCGGATTGATGCCACAGAAGACGGCGCGGAGGCCGGGAGCGAGGACGTCGGGAACGGCGCTCAGTGGTACGGCCAGCGCCGCAGGCACGACGTTCGCCCGGCGCTCGGGCCGGGACGCGGACCGCAGCCGCCGGAGGCGCTCGGCCGGCCGCCGGTGCGGAGCTGAATGGCGCGAAGGGGCGACGAGCCTCTCGTCGTGTGCGCCGACGCCTTGAAGGGCGCACACAACCTCCTCGTCGTCATGCGGCCTCCGCCTCGACGTCGTCGAGCGGATCGCGACGCTCGAGCCGGTCGAGGAACGCCTGGCGCACCCACTCTGCGGAGAGAGGCGGGTCGGTGGACGAAACCAGCACCGTGACGAGCGGATTACGCTCGCCGTAGAGGCGCTCGTAGCACTCCCGCTCAGACAACGGCCGCAGCCGCTCTTCCATGCCGGGCCACGGTATCCGGGGGACCGGACGACAGCGCCCCGGGAACGCGAGGTAGGCTCGGGTAGTGGCTGCGGTGGCACTAGACGTAGAGGCGGTGCGGGCGCGCTTCAGCGCCCTCGACCGCGATCTCGTCCTCTTCGACGGCCCCGGTGGAACGCAGGTGCCGGACGAGGTGATCGATGCCGTCTCCGCCTACTACCGCGAGTCGAACGCGAACCTCGGTGGGCCATTCGAGACGAGTCGCCGCAGCGTGGCGGTGGTCGAGGCGGCACGCGCCGCCGCCGGCCGCTTCCTCGGCTGCACCGCCGACGAGATCACCTTCGGCGCGAACATGACGTCTCTCTCGTTCGCGCTCTCGCGTACGGCAGCTCGAAAGTTCACGCCGGGTGACGAGATCATCTGCACCGGTCTCGACCATGACGGCAACGTGTCGCCGTGGCTCGAGGTCGCGCACGACCTCGGGCTCGTCGTCCGTTTCGCCGACATCACGGACGACTGCGACGTCGACCTGGCGAGCGTCGAGGGGCTCCTCTCCGAGAGGACTCGCGTCGTCGCCTTCCCGATCGCCTCGAACGCGGTCGGAACGCTCACCGACGTCGCGCGCATCGTCGAGCTTGCGCACTCCGTCGGCGCGCTCGCGTGGGCGGACGCCGTGCACTCGGCGCCCCACGTGCCCACCGACGTCTCCGCCTGGGACGTCGACGTGCTCCTCTGCTCGCCGTACAAGTTCTTCGGTCCCCACCTCGGGATCGCCTTCGCGCGGCGCGAGGTGTCGGAAGGATGGCGCCCGTACAAGGTGCGGCCGCAGTCCGACGAGCCGCTCGGCCATCGTTTCGAGACGGGGACGCAGCCGATCGAGCTGCTCGCGGGGACGACCGCCGCCATCGCCTACGTCGAGTCGGTCGGCTGGGGCGCGATCCAGGCGCACGAGCGCTCGCTCGGCGAGCGCTTCCTCGACGGGCTGCCCGAGTCGGTGACGCTCTACGGCCGCGCGACGATGGACGGCCGCGTGCCGACGTTCGCGTTCACCGTCGACGGCGTGTCGCCGTCGGACGTGGCCACGACCCTGGGCGAGCAAGGCATCGCGGTCTGGGACGGGAACTACTACGCGCTCGAGGTGATTCGCCGCCTCGGCCTCGAGGACGCGGGCGGCATGGTGCGCGTGGGATTCGTGCACTACAACACCGATGGCGAGGTCGACCGCCTGCTCGGTGCCCTCGCCGCTCTGTGAGCACGGTTCCCGACCCGGTCGAGCTGCTCCGGGAGCTCATCCGCTTCGACACGACGAATCCTCCTGGCGCCGAGCGCGCGTGCATCGAGCACATCCGCGCGTTGCTGGCCGCTACAGGCATCGAAAGCGAGCTCTACGCGCTGGACCCCGACCGCCCCAATCTCGTCGCCCGGCTCGAAGGCACGGGGTCGGGATCGCCTCTCCTCCTCTATGGCCACGTCGACGTCGTCCCCACGGCCGGCCAGCAGTGGACGCATCCGCCCTTCTCCGCGGACGTCGTCGACGGCGAGGTGTGGGGCCGCGGAGCGCTCGACATGAAGTCGGGCGTGGCGATGATGATCGCGGCGTTCCTGCGCGCCAAGGAGGAAGGCGTCGGTGCCTCCGGGCGGGCTCGTGCTGCTCGTGCTGTCGGACGAGGAGCACGGGGGCGACTTCGGCGCGAAGTTCGTCGCCGAGAAGCACCCCGAGGCGCTGGCCGGCGTGCGCCACGCGCTGGGCGAGGTAGGCGGCTTCACGCTTCACGTCGGTGGCATTCGCGCGTTATCCGATCCAGGTGGCCGAGAAGCAGATGTGCCAGCTGCGCGCGACCCTGCGAGGCCCGGGCGGCCACGCGGCGCGACCGATGCGCGGCGGCGCCATGGCCCGGCTCGGCCGGATGCTCGAGGCGCTCGACCGCGAGCGGACGCCGGTCCATGTCACCGACCGTCGCCCGGCAGATGTTCGAGCCGATCGCCGAAGCACTGCCAGGGCCCGAGAGCGTCGCGCTCCGCGCGCTGCTCGACCCGGCCACGACCGATGCCGCGCTCGCGCAGCTCGGCGAGGCCGGGGCCGCCGCTACGAGGCGACGCTGCGCAACACCGTCAACGCGACGATCGTCCACGGCGGCATCGGCCGTGAACGTCTTCCCGAGCGAGATCGTCGTCGAGCTCGACGGCCGCGCTGCTGCCGGGATTCGGGCCGGAAGACATGCTCGCGGAGGTCGGCGCGATCGTGGGCGACGACGTCGAGCTCGAGGTGATGCGCTTCGACGCCGGGCCCGCTGACGCCGGACATGGGCTTCTTCGACGATCTCGCAGATACGCTCCGCGAGCTCGACCCGGAGGGTGTCCCCGTGCCGATGCTCATGCCGGCGGTGACCGACGGCCGCCATCTGTCGCCGCTCGGCATCCAGACGTACGGCTTCATGCCGCTCAACTTCACTCCCGACTTCCCGCTTCGACCGCCTCGCGCACGCGGCCGACGAGCGCGTGCCCGTCGAGGCGGTGCGATTCGGCGCCGACGCGATGTTCCGGGCCGTCGCGCGCTACCCGGGATGAAGGCGCTCGTTCTCGGCGGGACGCGCTTCCTCGGCCGTGCGCTCGTCGATGCGTTGCTCGAGCAGGGTCACGAGCCGACGCTCTTCAACCGCGGGCGCACGGGCGCCGATCTCTTCCCGGAGGTCGAGAAGCTGCGAGGCGATCGGTCGGCCGACCTGTCGGCGCTCGCCGGGCGCGAGTGGGACGCGGTGCTCGACGTCGCGGCGTACTTCCCCGACGAGGCTCGCCGTTCGACCGAGGCGCTGCGCGAGAGCGCCGGCCGCTACGTGTTCGTCTCGAGCATCTCTGCCTACGCCGACCAGTCCGTGCCGCCGGTCGAGGACGCCGCCCTCGCCGAGCTCGATCCCGGCGCCGAAGCGACGGACGACCCCGAGACGTACGGCGCCCGCAAGGCAACGTGCGAGCGGATCGTGGAGGACGCGTTCGGCAACCGCGCGCTCATCGTTCGTCCGGGCCTGATCGTCGGCCCGCACGACCCGACCGGCCGCTTCACGTACTGGCCGCATCGCGTTGCGCGAGGCGGCGACGTTCTCGCGCCGGGCGTCTCCGGACGACCTCGTGCAGTTCATCGACGTCCGGGACCTCGCGGAGTGGATCGTGCACGCCGCGGCGAACGGGCTCGGCGGAGCGTTCAACGCCACCGGTCAGGCCGATGCCCTTCGGCGACTTTCTCGCTGCGTGCGCCGAAGCCACCGGCGGCGACGCCCACTTCACGTGGATCGCGAGCGACGCGTTGCTCGCGGCGGGCGGAGGCCCGTGGATGGAGGTGCCACTCTGGCTCCCGCTGCCCGAGTACGCCGGCGTCCAGCAGGCGTCCATCGCGCGCGCAGTGGGTGCGGGACTGACGTTCCGGCCGCTCGAGGAGACGATCCGCGCCGCACTCGACGAGGCGGACACGGTCGACGGCGTCGGCCTCACGCCCGAGCGCGAAGCCGAGCTGCTCGGGAGCTAGTCGAGCGACGTCTGCGCCATCGCGGCGGCGGCGGCCCAGCGCTCGTCGTGACGGCGGATGCGGTCGGGGTCGACACCGCGGTGCTCGGCGAGGTCGACGGTGAGGCGCTGGAAGGCCACGATGTCGACGACGGGATGCCGCGTCGGCACGAGCGTCACGTCGACACCGAGCGCTCGGAGGGCTTCCTCGGCGTCGTGGGCCCTTGCCGCGGCGCGTCCCTCTCCTTCGAGCACGAAGGCGCGCACCGTCTCGTCGACCGCGGCGAGATACCCGTGGAGCAGCTGCTCGGTCTCGTGCGCCTCGGCCGCCACGTACGCGCCTTCGCGAAGCTTCAGGACCGCCTCTTGCGCCGTCGGCCAGTCACGGCCGGCGCCCGCGACGATCCAGCGCTCGTGGTCCGACACGGGAATCGGCGAGGCCGCGAGCGCATCCTCGACAGCCGAGGACAGCCACGAGACGTCCTCGCCGCGCAGTGCCGCTAGCGTCGCCACGGCGGCGGTGTAGCTCGCCGTGTGGCACCAGCTCTGCTCGAGCTCGGGCGCGCACACGACGACCTCGTCGCACACGTCGGCCAGTGGGCTCGCAGCGTCGGCCGTGATCAGCCACGTCTCTCCCGGCCACGCCTGCGCAGCCTCGAGCGTGAGGATCGTCTTGCCCTCGTGGCTGACGCAGACGAGGACGTCCGCGTCGCGCTCGGGCCTGCAGCACGAGCTCGAGCGCCTGAACGGCATCCCCGCCCGTCTGGGCGGCGTGGAACGAGGTGCCGCAGCCGGTGAAGAGAAGGCGCGCGTCGGGAAAGCGGCGGTCGGTCGGGACGGCACGGAGCCACTCGGGCTGGGCCGCGATCGCCGCGCGGGTCAAGTCACCTTTGGCCATCCGACCGTCTATACCATGCGCCCCGGCAATGAGCACGTACGACAGGCACGTCCTGCCCAACGGCCTCCGCGTCCTCACGGCGCCGATGGCGCAGGCGCAGTCCGTTTCGTGCTTCGTCATGCTCGCCGCCGGCTCGCGCTACGAGACGGCCGAGTCGAACGGCATCGCGCACTTCGCCGAGCACATGTTCTTCAAGGGCACGGAGAAGCGGCCGACGGCGCGCGACATCTCGACCGAGGTCGACTCGATCGGCGGCGAGTTCAACGCCTTCACCGGCAAGGAGATCACCGGCTACTACGTGCGCTGCGCCGGCGAGAGCCGCGACATCGCGCTCGACGTGCTCGTCGACATGCTCCGCCACTCCCGTTTCGACCCGGAGGAGATCGAGCGCGAGAAGGGCGTCATCGGCGAGGAGATGAACATGTACTTCGACACGCCGCGCGACTACGTCTCGGGCGTGTACGACGACCTTCTCTACGGCGACCACCCGCTCGGCTGGGACATCCTCGGCCGCAAGGAGACGATTCAGGCCGCGACGCGCGACACGTTCATGTCGTACCTCGACCAGTGGTACACGGCGGAGCGCATGGTGATCGGCGTGGCCGGCGCCGTGGGCGAGGGCCTCGACGAGAAGCTCGTCGAGCTGCTCGGCGACCTGCCCGCCGGTGGCGGGGGTGCGCCGGTACCTGTGGCGCCGCTGCAGAACGGCACGCGCGTCAAGCTCCACACGAAGCAGTCCGACCAGGCGCACATCTGCCTCGGCTTCCGCACCCACGGAATCGGCCATCCCGACCGCTACATCATCGAGCTCCTGCGCGTCGTGCTCGGCGGCGGCATGTCGTCGCGCCTCTTCACCGAGGTGCGCGAGCGGCGCGGGCTCGCGTACTACGTGCTCGCGATGCTCCAGGGCTACGCCGACACCGGCTCGCTCCTCACCCAGGCCGGCGTCGACATCAAGCGCATCGACGAGGCCGTGACGACGATCGTCGGCGAGCTGCGCGAGATCGCTGCCCAGCCCGTTCCTGCCCACGAGCTCGAGAAGGCGCGCGCGTACGCGAAGGGCCGCTTCGTGCTCTCGCTCGAGTCGCCGCAGGGCGTCAACCGCTTCGGCCTTCTGCGCGAGGTGCTCGAGAACGCGCATCCCGACCCGACCGAGGTCATCGCCGGGCTCGAAGCGGTGACGGCCGAAGACGTCCAGCGGGTGGCGCAGGAGCTGATCGCCGACGAGGCGCTCCGGCTCGCCGTGATCGGCCCGTTCGACGACGCGGACCGCTTCGAAACGCTCCTCCCCTGACGGCCGCGCCGCCACCTCTTCCCCCTCCAGCGCTCAGCGCTCCGGCGCCGTACGAAGTGTCCTTCGGCCGCGTCGCCGGCCTGGCGCCACGCGGAGCCATGCAGATCGCTGTCCGCGTCGACGGCCGCCTCGTCGCCTTTCGCCACCTGAAGGGCCGCCGTTTCGCAGTCCGCGTGCCGCTGCCGGGGCGCGACGTCTCCGTCCGCGTGACCGCGACCGACGCGAAGGGACGCCAGTCGCGGGCGACCGTCTCGCACGTCTTCGGGCTTCCGCGAAGCGCGCAGGCCTCGCGGCACGCTCGGGCGGCTCGACCCCGCGCTCGCGCGGCGCGTCGTCCCGCTCGTTCGAGCCTTCCCGGGAACGGCCGCGGTGTACGTCCGCGATCTGACGACAGGCGCCGGCGCGGCGTGGAACGCGCGCGCGCAGTTTCCCGCCGGGTCGACGCTCAAGCTCGCGATCGCCGTCGAGACGTTGCGCACGCTGCACGGAAAGCCGACGCCTGGCTCGTACGCCGACACGCTGTTGCGATCCGCCCTCATCTACTCGGACAACGGCGCCGCCAACTCGCTCGAGGTCCTGTTCGGCGGCTCGACGAGCGCCGGCAGCGCACGCGTGAACGCGCTCATGCGCTCGCTCGGCCTCGTCGACTCGGAGATGTACGGCGGCTACGAGCGAGGGACGTACGCGAGGAAGCCGATCCCGCTCACGGTGGCCGAGCCGCCGTACTACGGGCGCGGCAAGCACACGAGCGCGTTCGACCTGGCGCAGCTCTTCGCGCTCGTCCATCTCGCCACCGAGGGCAAGGGTCGGCTCGCGAAGCAGTACGGCTCGGGGTTCACGCCCTCCGACGCTCGCTACCTCCTCTATCTCGTCGCCCACTCGGCCGACCACGGCAAGCTCGACCGCTTCGTGCGCGGTCACGGCGCGACGGTCGCGCACAAGGCGGGCTGGATCACGAGCGCGCGCCACGACGCCGGGCTCGTGTACTGGCACGGCGGCGTGTTCGCGGTGTCCGTGATGACCTACGGCTACGGTGTCGGCACGGCCTCCGACCTCCTCGCCGGCCGTGTCGCCTGGCGTGCGCTCCAGCGGTTGACTCACTCGCGCCGTGCGCAGATGCTGTCCATGTGCCGCCGGAGACGAAGTACGCGAGGAAGGGCGGCGCACACATCGCCTCGTCTCGCGGACGGTGAAGGACCTCGTCGCGGGCTCCGGCCTCGTCTTCGCCGACCGGGGAACACACGAGTTGAAGGGTGTGCCCGACGAGTGGCAGGTCTTCAGCGCAAGCGGCTAGGACGGAATGACGCGCACGAGCTCGTGCGCCTGAATCGAGCGACCAAACCCCTTCATGTGTAGCTCGGCGACCGGCCGCGCCTCGACGCGCTCCTCCAGCGCAGCGAACGCCCTCGGGCTCAGGAGAATCTGCCCTCCCTCAGCCTCGTCGCTCAATCGCGCCGCGAGGTTCGTCACGCTGCCGAGCGCGCCGTAGTCGTAGCGCCCTTCGAAACCGATCCTGCCCAGCGTGGCGTGACCCACCGCGATGCCGGTGCCGAGCCCGAGCTCGTATCCGCGCTTGCGCCAGGAGGCGGCGAGCTCGCCGACCCGTTCACGCATCGCACACGCGAGCAGTGCCGCGTGCAACTCGTGATCAGGGAGGGGCGCCGGGTCGTTGAAGAACACCATGAGTCCATCGCCAGCAAAGTGCTCGAGTGTTCCCTCGTGCGCCACGATGAGCTCGCCCGCGACGCCGTGGTACTCACGGACGACGTCGATCAGCTCCTCCGGTTCCGCCGTCTCGGCGAAGGCCGTGAATCCACGAAGATCGAAGTAGACGACCGTGATGTAGGCGCGATGGCCGGCCAGGAACTGCGCGCCCTCATCGCTCGATACGAGTGTCGCGACCGCCGGCGAGAGAAACCGCGACAACTCTGCTCGCTGCCGCTCGACCGTCTCGAAGAGCCTTGCGTTGCCGATCGCGATCGCGCACTGGTCGGCGAAAGTCGCCATGAGGGCGACTTCGCCCTCCTCGAACGGCCTGACCTCCCGTCGCGCGATGCCGAATACGCCGACGAGCTCTTCGTCGACGATCACGGGGAGGCCGAGCAACGTCCGGTAGGCACCGAGGTCAACCGCGGGGAACGAGTAGCCCGGCTCGGAGGTGACGTCGGCGATGTGAGACGGCTCTCCGGTCAGCGCGACCCGGCCGACGAGAGTGCCCGGGTCACGCGTCGGCGGATTCAGGCGCTCGTACTCAACTGCCTCTTCCGGTGCTCCGAAGTTCGCCCGCACACGGAACACGTCGCCGTCCGCGAGCCAGAGCAGGCAGGAGTCCGATCGGCAGAGCCGCGTCGCCGCCTCGGCGATCTGGTCGAGAATCGGCTGGAGCTGCATCCGCGACCGGCTGGACGCGCGCAGAACGGCCGCCACGGCTTCCAACCGGTTGCGGAGGTCCTCGAGCTCTCCGTTCAGGTCGGCGATGCGGGATTCGTCAGATGGAAGATCAGCCATGGAGCGCGGCTCGAGCGTCACTCGTCGCCGGGCTGGTGCGCTGCCTGCTCCGCGATCTCGGCGACGACGGCCGGGTCGGCGAGCGTCGTCGTGTCGCCCAGCGGGCGATGCTCGGCGACGTCGCGCAGCAGGCGCCGCATGATCTTGCCCGAGCGCGTCTTCGGCAGCTCCGGCGTGAAGAGGATGTTCGCCGGCTTCGCGATCGGGCCGATCACCTTCGCCACGTGATCGCGGAGCTCCTCGAGCATCTCGACGGAACCCTCCTCACTCCCCTTGAGCGTCACGAAGGCGACGATCGCCTGCCCGGTGAGCGCGTCGTTGCGGCCGCACACAGCCGCCTCGGCGACCGCGTGGTGGTCGACGAGCGCGCTCTCGACCTCGATCGTCGAGATGCGGTGGCCGGAGACGTTCATCACGTCGTCGACGCGGCCGAGGAGCCAGAAGTCGCCGTCCTCGTCGATCGCGCGCCCCGTCGCCGGCGAAGTAGACGCCCGGATAGCGGCTCCAGTACGTCTCGACGTAGCGGTCGTGGTCGCGATAGATGCCGCGCAGCATCGCCGGCCACGGGCGCCGCAGGACGAGGTAGCCGCCACCGCCCGGGCCGACCTCGTTTCCGTGGTCGTCGTAGACGGCCGCGTCGATCCCGGGGAAAGGCCGCGTCGCCGAGCCCGGCTTCGTCGTCGTGATGCCCGGGAGCGGCGTGATGAGGATCATCCCCGTCTCCGTCTGCCACCAGGTGTCGACGATCGGGCAGCGCTCGGCGCCGATGTGCTCGTGGTACCACATCCACGCCTCGGGGTTGATCGGCTCGCCGACGGAGCCGAGCAGCCGCAGCGAGGAGAGATCGTGCTTCTGCGCGTGCTCCGGCCCCCACTTCATGTGCGCGCGGATCGCCGTCGGCGCCGTGTAGAGGATCGTCACGCCGTAGCGCTCGACGATCGACCACCAGCGGTCGCGGTCGGGGAAGTCGGGCGTCCCCTCGTAGAGGATGCTCGTCGCACCGTTGCAGAGCGGCCCGTAGACGATGTACGAGTGCCCGGTGACCCAGCCGATGTCGGCCGCGCACCAGTAGACGTCGGCCTCCGCCTTCAGGTCGAAGATCGCGTGGTGCGTCGTTGCCACGCCGACGAGGTAGCCGCCCGTCGTGTGCACGATCCCCTTCGGCTTCGCGGTGGTGCCGCTCGTGTAGAGGAGGTAGAGGAGATCCTCGGAGTCCATCGGCTCGCACGGGCAGGTGGCCGGGTCGCTCGAGTGGCCCTCCGTGAGCGCGGCCCACGTGATGTCGCGGCCGTCCACCATCGCCACGTCCCCCATCGTCCGCTGACTGACGACGACGGTCTTCACCGTCGGGCAGGACGCGAGCGCCTCGTCGACGTTCGCCTTGAGCGGCACCGATTGGCCGCGCCGCCAGCCCTCGTCCTGCGTGATCAGCACCTCGCACTCCATGTCGTTGAGCCGCCCAGCGAGCGAGTCGGCCGAGAAGCCGCCGAAGACGACCGTGTGCGGAGCGCCGAGCCGGGCGCAGGCGAGCATCGCGATGGGGAGCGCCGGCACCATGCCCATGTAGATGCCGACCGGCGTGCCCTTCGAGACGCCGATCGCCTTCAGCCCGTTCGCGACGCGGACGACCTCGTCGAGCAGCGCCTGATAGGTGATCGCCGCGCGGTCCTCCTCGGGCTCGCCCTCGAAGTGGAACGCGACGCGTTCGCCGAGGCCCGCCTCGACGTGGCGGTCGACGCAGTTGAAGCAGACGTTGAGCTGACCGCCGACGAACCACTTCGCGTACGGCGCCTCCCACTCGAGCACCGTGTCGAAGTCGCGGAACCACGTGACGCGCTCGCGCGCCGCCTGCGCCCAGAGCTCCTCGAACGGGACGTCGTAGATGCCCGTCCTTCGCGTTCGCCTGGGCGGCGAAGTCGGGAGACGGCGGATAGCGACGCTCCTCGGCGAGCAGCGTTTCGATCGCGTCGGTCATGGCGCCAGGTCGTAGGGATAGTCGGTGAGGTTCTCGCACCCGTCATCGGTGACGAGAACGAGATCTTCGAGGCGGCAGCCGCCGAAGCCCGGGCGGTAGAGGCCCGGCTCCACCGTCACGACGTCGCCGGTGACGAGCGGGGCGGCGGGCGCGAGGCCCATCCCCGGGTCCTCGTGCACCTCGAGCCCGACGCCGTGGCCGAGCCCGTGGAAGAACCCTTCCTCGAGCGTCTCGCCGAGATCCTTCGTCAGGAGCGTCTTGTAGCCGTGCTCGGAGAAGAGCTCGCACGTGCCGCGGAAGAGCGCGTTGCCTGACGCGCCCGCCCGAACGCCGCCGAGCGCGTCGTCGAGCGCCTGCTTCACGAGCCGGTGGTAGTCGACGAGCTCGTCCGGCGGCTCGCCGACGCAGTACGTACGGGTCATGTCGGCGTGGCAGCCGGTGTCGCGGTCCTTCGGCCACAGGTCGATGACGATCGGCTCTCCGGGGGCGATCGGCCCGGAGCCCATCTCGTGGCCGACAGCGCTCTGGGCACCGTGCGACACGATCATCTCGTCCGCCACCTGGTCGTGGGCGGTGAAGACGTCGCCGATCTCGCGCTTGATCCACTCGCATGTGAGCGGCTCGCCGTCGATCGTGAGCACCTCTCCGCTCGCGTCGGCGCTCCGCAACAGCTCGCGCGCGCGATCCATCGCCGCCTCCGCCGCCTTCTGCGCGCGCCGGATGCCGTCCAGCTGAATCGGCGTCTTCACGCGCCGCCTCTCGGTGAACGCCTCGCGGTCGACCGTCAGCTCGACGCCGTTCGCGCGGAGGTGGTCGGCAAGCTCGAGCGGGAACCCAGGCGGCACCGACGCCGCCTCGATCCCGATCGAGCGGCAGGCGCGCTCGGCGACATGGAGGTAGAGCTCATCGCGGGTGACGCCCTGGTCGAGCAGCTCTTCCCACCCGAGGTCGTCCCACGAGAGGATGTCGAGCCCGGAGCCGCGAAGGCGCGGCACCTCGAGCGAGTGGATCGCGACGACGCGACGACCGTTTCGCTCGACGTAGAGGAACGGGTCGGGGATCGGAACGGCCACTTCTTGTCGAAGCTCCGGTGACCGCAGCGTGTCGCCGTAGATGAGGACGTCCGGCACGGGACGCAATGCTACTTCGCGCGACGACTAGACTCAGCGGCCGTGGGTGAGGCCGTCGATCGCGCGCTCGAACTGTCGAGCTTCTGGGACGGCGAGCTCGCCCGCGAGCTCCCCGACGGCGCCGAGATCTTCGACGCGCACACGCATATCGGCGACGACATCGACGGCATGCGCGGCCGTCCGGACGATCTGCTGGAGATCATGGACGGCTACGGCATCGCGCAGGCGTTCACGTTCTGCATGGACGAGCCCGACCGCCATCCGGCCTTCCGCGCGCCCAACGACAGGACGCTCGCGTGGACGGAGGAGACCGGCGGCCGGCTGATCCCGTTCGTCCGGCTCGATCTCGCCGAGACGCCGATCGACGAGGCCGAGCGCTGCCTCGACCGCGGCGCGCGGGGCATCAAGCTCCATCCACGCGCCCAGGGCTTCCTCCTCACGGACGACCGGCTCGAGCCCGTCTTCGCGCTCGCCGCCGAGCGTGGCGTGCCGATCCTCATCCACGGCGGCCGCGGGCTGCCGCCGATCTCCGCGGGGCTCGGCCGACTCGTCGACCGCCACCCCGAGACGGAGCTGATCATCGCGCACGCCGGGATCGCGGACATGGCCGGCCTTGCACACGTCTTCGGGTCGCGCGCCGGCGTCTTCTTCGACACGTCGGCCTGGAGCCCCGTCGACCTGCTCGACTTCTACCGCCAGGTCTCGCCCGAGCAGGTCCTCTATGCCTCCGACTACCCCTATGGGCAGCAACCGAGCTCGCTGCTGATCGCCGTGCGCACCGCTCGCGCGGCAGGGTTCGACGACGCGCAACTCCGCGCGATGCTCTCCGAGAACGCGGTGCGTATCGCGACGGGGGAGCCGCCCCTCGAGTCCACGCCGCCGCGCGGCTCGGACGTCTTCTCGCAACCGATGATCTTCGCGCGGATCCACGGCTATCTCACCATGGCCACGCCGCTCCTCTGGATGCGCCAACCCGACACGTTCGGCGTCCTCGGACTTGCGCTCAACGCGTGCGACGAGCAGAACGGCGCGGCCGAGACGGTCGAGCTCGAGCAGATCCGCGAGCTCATCGCCTGTGCGCGCGACCTCTGGAAGACGTTGCCGGACATCGAGGACGAACGCGCCCGCATCGAGACGACGCGCCTCACCTTCCGGCTCCTGCACGTCGCCGACATCGTCGCGGTCACGCCCGGTGCCTGAGGTCACCTTCACCGTGAATGGGGAGCAGCGTCTGCTCGAGGTCGAAGGGCGCACGCTGCTCGTCCATGCACTGCGCGACGGGCTCGGACTGACCGGCACGCACATCGGCTGCGACACGAGCCAGTGCGGCGCGTGCACCGTCCTCGTCGACGGCCAAGCGGTCAAGAGCTGCACGCTCCTCGCGCTCCAGGCGGCGGGCAGCGAGGTGACGACGATCGAGGGGCTCGCCACCGACGGCGAGCTCCACCCCGTTCAGCGCGCGTTCGTCGAGAACCACGGCCTCCAGTGCGGCTTCTGCACGCCGGGCGTGATCCTCACGGCGCTCGACCTCCTCTCGCGCGACTCGGACCCGACCGACGACACGATCCGCCACGCGCTGCGCGGCAACCTCTGCCGCTGCACGGGGTACGACGGCATCGTCGAGTCGGTGCGCGCCGCCGCAGGTGACGCGTGATTCCCGCGGTCGTCGACTACGTGCGGCCGGGCTCCCTCGAGGAAGCGTTCGCGGCGCTCGGCGAGGACGCGAAGGTCCTCGCAGGCGGCCAGTCGCTCGTCCCGGCGATGAAGCTCCGCATCGCGCGGCCCGCGTCGGTCGTCGACATCGGCGGGCTCGGCCTCCGCGGCATCGAGGAGCGCGACGGCGAGCTGGTGATCGGCGCGCTGACCACGTGGCACGACCTCGAGCGCCACGAGCTGCGGCCCGCCCTTCGGGCGCTGACCGAGTGCGCAGCCGGCATCGGCGACCTCCAGGTCCGCAACCGCGGGACGATCGGCGGCGGCCTCGCACACGCCGACCCGGCGGCCGACATGCCCGCCGTCGTGATCGCGCTCGGAGGCCGCCTGAGACTCGTGTCGCCCGACGGGGAGCGGACGATCGACGCAGCCGACCTCGCGCGTCGGCCCCTTCATGACCTCGCTCGGCGAGCGTGAGCTGATCACGGAGATTGCGATTCCCGTGCCGCCGGCAGGGTCCGGATCGGCCTACGTGGCGGTCGAGCACCCGGCGTCGGGATTCGCGCTCGCCGGAGCAGCTGCCCTCGTCACCGCAGACGGCACGACCCGCGTCGCCCTCACCGGCGTCGCCGCAACGCCGTTCCTGCTCGAAGGCGACGTCGAGGACGCGGAGATGTTCGGCGACCGCTTCGCGCCGCTCGAGTACCGCCGGCAGCTCGCACGCACGGTGGTCGGGCGCGCAGTCGACATCGCGAAGGCCCGAGCCGAGGAGGACACGACATGGACACCGTGATCGGCGTCGCCCGCCCGAGAGTCGACGCGCCGGAGAAGGTCACGGGCGAGACGCGGTACGCCGCCGACGGGTACATCCACGGCCTGCTGCACGCCCGCCTCGTGCTCTCCACCGAGGCGCACGCGCTGATCGAGCGCATCAACGGCGCGGACGCGCTCGAGATCCCGGGCGTCGTGGCGGTTCTCACCGCTGCCGACCTGCCCACCGCCACGACCGGCACCGACCGCACCGCCGAGCCGCTCGCGCGCACGGAGGTGATCTTCGCCGGCCAGCCGGTGGCGATGGTCGTCGCCGAGACGGAGGCCGCCGCCGAGGACGGCGCCGAGGCGGTGTTCGTCGACTACGAGCCGTTGGAGGCGGTCGTCGACGTCGAGGCTGCGATGACGCCGGGCGCGGCGCTCGCCCGCCGCGTCGAGGAGGCAACCGAAGGCGGCGACCTCGAGTCGATCCACGCCGGCGCGTCAGGCGGCGAGCACGACCACGACGAGCAGCTGTCCGGGAACGTCCTCGACCGCGTTCACCGTAAGCAGGGCGACGCGGCGGCCGCTCTCGCAGCGAGCGACGCGGTCGTCTCGGCGACGTTCCGGACGCCGTGGGTGTACCAGGCGTACATCGAGCCGCAGGCGGCCACGGCGTGGCTCGAGCCCGGCGGCACGCTCGTCGTGTCGGTCGCGACGCAGGGCTCGTTCGTCAGCCGCTCGGAGCTCGCGCGCTCGTACGGCCTGCCGCTCGACCGGATCCGCATCATCGCGGAGCCGCTCGGCGGCGCGTTCGGCGGGAAGTTCGCGCTCGTCGAGCCGCTCGCCGCCGGCGCCGCGCTCGCATTGAAGCGCCCGGTTCGCCTCGTGATGACGCGACAGGAGGACTTCGCCGCGACGAATCCCGCCTCCGCACAGGTGACCGAGCTCGAGATCGGCGCACGCAAGGACGGCACGCTCACGGGAATGCGGGGGCGCATGATCGTCGACCGCGGCTCGAACGCCGGTTGGGGGGTCGAGGGCATCACTTCGCTGCTCGTCGCCGGCCCGTACCGCTGGGAAGCCCTCGACGTCCGCGGCTACGGCGTGCAGACGAACCGCTTCACGTTCGGCGCGTACCGGGGTCCCGGCGCGCCGACGGCGGCCTTCGCCGTCGAGAGCCTGATGGACGAGCTCGCGGCCGAGCTCGATCTCGACCCGCTCGAGCTGCGGCTGAAGAATGCGCTCGTCGAGGGCGATCAAGGCGTCACCGGGCCGGTGCCGACCTTCGGCGCGGTCGAGGTGATCGAGGCTGCGGCCGCGCATCGCCTGTGGGCCGAGCGCGACTCGTTGCCCGACGGCGAGGGGATCGGCGTGGGCGTCGGCTACTGGCCGGGGGGCAACGAGCCGGCCGCAGCCGTCTGTCGCGTGAACACCGACGGCACGATGACCGTCGTCACGTCTGCGGTGGACATGACCGGCGTCGACACGGGCTTCGCGACCATCGCCGCAGCCGCCTTCGGCCTGCCGCCCGAGAAGGTGCACGTCGTCATGGCCGACACGTCATCAGGCCCGTACGCCGGTGCAAGCGGCGGCTCGAAGGTGACATACACCGTCGGCAAGGCGGTGGAACGCGCGGCCGAGGCGGCGCGCGAGAAGCTCCTCTCGGCGGCGTCGGACGCGCTCGAGATCGGGCCTTCGGACCTCGAGGTCGTGGACGGCGTCGTCCGCGCAGTGGGGGCTCCGGACCGCTCGATCTCCGTCGAGGAGATCGCGAAGCAGACGCTCCGCTTCGGCGGCCGCCACGAGCCGATCGAGGGTCACGGCGGCTCGGCCCAGACGAGCCTCGCGCCGTCGGTCGCAGCGCACCTCGCCCACGTCCGCGTCGACCGCGAGACGGGCGAGGTGGAGTTGCTCGCCTACGTCATCGTCCAGGACGTCGGCCGCGCGCTC
Source organism: uncultured Actinomycetes bacterium (assembly GCA_963724675.1). Lineage (GTDB taxonomy): Bacteria > Actinomycetota > Thermoleophilia > Gaiellales > Gaiellaceae > PALSA-612. The sequence continues at coordinate 190,669 of CAVRVP010000007.1, forward strand.
AATCCGGCCCTCGTCGAGGGTCAGATGCGCGGCGGCGCGGCCCAGGCGATCGGCTGGGCGCTGTACGAAGAGCTCCCCCACGACGAGGACGGCCAGTTGCTCGCCGGGTCGTTCCTCGACTACGCCATCCCCACCGCGGACCGCGTGCCGCCGATCGAGACGGTGATCGTCGAGGTGCCTGCACCCGACGGCCCGTTCGGCGCGAAGGGCATCGGCGAGGCGCCGGTCGTCCCAGGCCCGGCCGCGGTCGCGAACGCCATCCACGCCGCCGTGGGCGTGCGCCTGCGCGAGCTGCCGATGACGCCGCCCCGCGTGTGGGCAGCACTCGACGGCGCTAGCTGAGATTTACCGCGTAGAGACGGTGCGAGCCGTCGAGCCCCTTGAGCTCGACCTCGCGGCTCTCGAGGAAGTCGATCTCCGGGCCGGCGACGAGCTCGCGGACGAGGTTGGAGACGAGCACCTCGCCGCCGAGCGCCTGGCTCGCGACGCGCGCGGCGTAGTGCACGGTCGTGCCGAAGAAGCGATCGGCCTCCTGGAGCGCGTCGCCGGTGTGCATGCCGATCCGGACGCGGATCGGCGGCGAGTCGTCGGCGAAGGTCGCGCTCGATCTCGCGCTGGATCGCCTGCGCGCAGCCGACCGCGCGGCGAGCGCTCGAGAATGCGAGCATCGATCCGTCGCCCTGCGTCTCGACCACGGTGCCGCCGTGGGCGGCGGTCGTGTCCTCGATCACGGCGTCGTGCCGCCGCAGGACGTCGCGCCAGGCATGGTCGCCGAGCCGGCCGAGCAGGACGGTCGAGTCGACGATGTCGGTGAAGACGATCGTCACCGTGCCGTCGGCGGCGAGCGTGCTCGAGATGTCGGGTTGCTCGCGCTGGATCGTCTCCTCGAGCTGCTCGAGGCTGACCGTCAGCGCCTCGCCCGAGGATCTCGACATTCGATCTCGGGCACGGACCAGTGCGCCTGGACGATCCTCCACTCCCCCCGCTCGAGATGGAGAACCACCGTCCCGCGCGCCTCGTACGCTCATCGTCTCGGCTCTGCCAGGTCACCTTCGCGGCTCGCCCACCCGACGGTCCCCTCCTCCCAGGCCTCGATCTCATTCCAGCGTGAGCGTGAACGGCATCCCGCTCATCTCCTCGACCTGGCGCCTCCAGACGGCGCGATCCTCGCCCTGCCACCATTCTGCCGCATCGCTGCCGATCACGAGCACACCGGCCTCCTCCGACACCCGTCGCGACGACGGCGTCGCCGTCGCCGTCCGCTGTTCGCCACCATCCACCGATGCACGACGCGACGGATCTCCTCGGACGGCTCCATGCGGCGTGACAATACCGCTGTGATCGCCGCCGTCATCCTCGCCGCGGGCGAGGCGAGCCGCTTCGGGTCGCCGAAGCAGCAGCTGATGCTCGCGGGGATTCTCGAGCGGGTTCGCGCGAGCTCGGTCGACGAGATCGTCGTGGTCGAGGGTGCCTACGAGCTGGAGACGGACGCCCGCGTCGTGCGCTGCCCGGAGTGGGCGCGACGGGCCGGGCGCCTCGCTCCGCTGCGGCCTCGACGCGCTGGCCGCCGAGGCGGAGGCGGCGATCGTCGTCCTCGCCGACGGCCCCGACCTCGCAGCTGCCGCCATCGACCGTGTCATCGACGCCTGGCGAGACGGCGCGGGGCGACGTCATCGCCGCGTCCTACGGCGGCGTCCGCGGCCATCCGGTGCTGCTCGCGCGAGCGGTGTGGTCAGACGTGCCGGACGAGGGTGCGCGTGCGCTCGAGCCCGTGCTCGTCCCGTGCGACGACCTCGGCGCCCCGGGGGACGTCGACTACCCGGACGATTTCAGGCGTCCTCAGCAGCCCTGAGCGCGACGAGCTTCGCCTTCAGCTCGGGCGACATCTCCTCGCAGCAGGCGGTCTTCACGAACGACGCGGAGCTCGCTCTCGAACGTGTAGCGGGCGCTGCAATAGCTACACCCCTCGAGATGCGACTCGGCCTCGGTCTGCTCGTCCACCGTCAGAACGCGGTCGAGATACGGCTGCATGAGCTGTTCGCAGTGGTCGCAGCTGCACTCGCCCATCACGCGCCTCCTACGCGTGTCGGCCAACTCGCGCTTGAGAATACGCCTCCCACGATGCAGACGGGACATGACGGTGCCGACCGGGATGTCGAGGATCTGCGCCGCATCGGCGTAGGTGAAGTCTCCGATGTCGACGAGCACGATCACGTCGCGGAAGTCGTGAGGAACGGCAGAGAGAGCGTTGACGATCGAGTCCTGCGAGAGCTGCTCGACGATCCGCTCCTCGGCCGGCGTGCCGCTCGACTGCTCCATGCGGTTGTAGAGGAAGTAGTCGCCTTCCTCCAGCGGCTGCGAGTCGGGCGTTCGCTGCTGCTTGCGGCCACGGTCGATGTTGAGGTTCGTGAGGATGCGAAGGAGCCAGGCGCGCATGTTCGTGCCCGGGCGTGTACGACTGCCAGCTGCGAAAGGCGCGAGCGTACGTCTCCTGGACGAGGTCTTCTGCCTCCTCGCGAGACGAGACCAGGCGGCGGGCGACGCGATAGACCTGGTCTGCGAGCTCAAGCGCTTCCTCCTCGAAACGGACGCGGTTGCGGGCTTCCGCCGCCAGCTCGCGTGGCTCGGACTCGCGCTCCCCATCCGACTCGGCGCTCATCCGGCCACCCTAACCCAGCGGCGTTTCTGTACGAGCCCTTGAACGACGGCCGCGTCCGGCCCATTCCCGCTCAGACGCCGGCAGGCACCTCGCGGAAGCCGGCTTTCGCCATCGCGGCGAGCAGATCCTCGCGCGAGGTCTGCTCCTCGTCCCACGTCAGCGTGACCTGGCCCATGAGGTTCGCGTTCGCCGCATCGAGGCCCTCGTGGCCGGTCAGCGCGGCCGCGAGGCGGTTGACGCAGCGCTCGCAACGGATGCCCGAGACCTGAATCGTCTCCGTCGTCACGACCGGGATGCTAGCTCCACGAGCGCCGCCTCCGGGACCGAGCTCGAGCTGCCGCTCGGCCTCCGGCCGGCCGTCGAGGACGAGCGCCGCGAGCTCGCCCGGCTCGATCAGCTCCGCGAGCGCGGCGACCTCCGCCGGATCGGGCGGCAGCCGCGTGGCGTCGGCGCGTCGTCTCGCGTAGAGCGCGCGATCGTAGGGCGGCGACGCACGGTCCGCGACGGCGATGGCGAGCGCCTGCACGATCGCCGCGAAGCCGGCCGAGCGGACGACATCGGTCTGCTGATCCATCACGCGCACCTCGAGCGTGCCGTGCTCCGGCCGCGGCCACGCATCCCAGTGGCGCCGCGTCTCGTCACCGGCGGTCGCTGCCTCCCATGCCGGCCAGTCAGGGAGCGGCGGCGGCGTGCCACCGGTCGGCAACAGAAGCAGCCGATCGGCACGCGTCGACCGGAGCCCGGTCGCGCGTCCTTCGGCGAACGGCGAGTTGGCCGAAAGGGCCAGAAGCGTCGGCAACCACGGAACGACGCCCTCGAACACGCGAAGCGCGGTGTCCGCGTCCGGCATCGCCACGTGGACGTGCAGCCCGCAGACGAGCTGCGTCGGGAGCAGGTCGCCGAGCTCGTCGCGAAGCCGCTCGTAGCGCGGCAGCGGGACGAGCGGCTGCCCGTCGCCGCGCGCGAGGGGGTGCGTGCCGGCGGCGACGATCGCGGCGCGCGAGCGAACGTCCGCCCGCAGCCGTCGCAGCTCGACGAAGCACGTCGTCGGCGTCGCGACAGACCGGCGTCGCCGTCTCGACGAGGCACGCGAAGAGCTCGGGCTTCAGCTCCGCGCTCGGCTCGGGGATCACCTGCTCGAAGACGGGCGCCGTCTCGAGCGTCTCCGGGTCGACGAGGAACAGCTCTTCCTCGACGCCGAGCGAGAACGCCGGCGCGCTACCCCAGGTCACTCCGCGCGAACGGCGTGCACCGGCCGACCTGCGGCCTCCCAGGCGTAGTACGAGGCGCTCGGCCCGAACGACCGGCTCGTACTCGACGACGTGCGGGTTGCGTCCCACCCGCTTCGCCCGCTCGGCGTGACGGAGGAGGTTCGGGTCGTCGCGCTCCTCCCAGACGAGGATGAGATGCGCCGCGGTCATGAACTCCGCGACGAAGCCGCATCCCTCCGCCGGGCACGGGAAGGGATCGGTCGAGACGCACGACCAGCCGGAGTGATCGGCGTCGTCGTCGTCCGTCCAGAGCTCCTCGACCTCGTCCGCGTCGAGGGCCTCGAGCTCGAGGATCAGCCGTCCCAGCTCGGAGGACTCGTCGGTCACCGTCCAAGGCTAGCTACGCCGAATCGGTCCAAGAAAGGCCAAAGGCCCGGGGCAGGATCCGGGCCTTTGGTGTTCATCCGCCGCGCCGTGGCGACTCGGCTTGTCGGCGGCACGACCCCCCGGTCAGGCGGGGCCGATCTGGACGGCTACCCGGAGGGAGAGGAAGGCCGCCGTCCAAGCTTGACGTCGATTGTCTTGAGCTCTTCGCCGCGATACACCTTGAGCGTCACCGTGTCTCCCGGCTTCATCACCGAGACGACGTCGCGGAGGCCGGCGAGATCCCTCACGGGAACGCCGTTCGCCTCGACGATGATGTCGCCGCCGAGCTTGTAGCTCTCGCCCGCGACGGTCACCTCGTTCGTTCCGCCCTTGACGCCGGCCTCGGCCGCACCGCTGCCGGGCTGCACGTCCTCGACGAGCACGCCGGTCTTCACGGGCAGCCGGAAGGTCTTGGCGAGCTCAGGCGTGAGGTCCTGGGCGAGCACACCGATTGCCGGGTGCTCGACCTTGCCGCTCTTGATCAGTTGCGCGGCGACCATCTTCACCGTGTTCGCGGGGATCGAGAAGCCGACGCCGACGTTGCCCTGCGCCGTGCCACCGGTCTCGATCTGCGCGTTGACACCGATCACCTCGCCGCGGGCGTTGATCAGCGGCCCGCCGGAGTTGCCGTGGTTGATCGGCGCGTCCGTCTGGATGACGTGGTCGATGGCGTACTCGTTCGGCGCCGTGATCTGGCGCTGGATGGCGCTGACGATCCCGGCCGTCACCGTGCGGCTCAGGCCGAACGGGTTGCCGATGGCGACGACGGAGTCGCCGACCTGGACGCGGTCGGAGTCGCCGAGGGGGATCGGCGTCAGGGCGCGTGAGGGCACGTCGACCTGAAGGACGGCGAGGTCGGTGGACGGGTCGGAGCCGACGAGTCGCGCGTCGATCGACGTGTTGTTCGAGAACGTGACGTTGATCGACTTGGCGCCTTCGACGACGTGGTAGTTCGTGATGATGTAGCCGGACTTGTCGAGCACGAAGCCGGAGCCGAGCGCGCGCTGCTGCTGCTCGCCGTCGGGCGTGCCGAAGGGGTTGCCGAAGAAGTCCTGCGTGCCGGTCGAGGCCGTGCTCGTGGCGGTGATGAGGACGACGCCGGGCGCGGAGCGCTTGTAGATCTCTGCGATCGTGAGCGACTGTCCCGGGCGGAAGGTGGTGGGAACCTGTGTCGAGCCTTCGACGGTCACCTCGCGCACGGTCACCGTGCTCGAGCCGTCCATGTTCCCGATGAGCGCCGCGCCACCGAGGGCGAGACCGGCGCCGAGAAAGCCTGCAAAGACGAGTGCGACGACGGGCGTCGCGCGGCGAAGTCGATTCATGAGGAGTGTTCTACCGGCCAAGACTTAGCGTCCGATTGGAACGCGCTTAAGCCGCAGTTGGACGTCTGTTAAGGGCGTGTTGACCTGATAGCGTCCCGCGCGCATGGCCGACGACTACGCGTTCGGGACACTCGAGGAGCTCGGCGAGGGCTACGGCTTCCGCAAGGTGCGAAAGGCGCTCGGCGTCGAGGCCTTCGGCGTCAACGCAATCGTCTACCCCGCCGGCTACGAGGGCTTCCACCACTACCACGACGAGCAGGACGAGCTCTACTTCGTCCACAGCGGCACGGCGCGGATCGAGGTCGGCGGGGAGACCCGCGAGCTCGGGCCCGGCGGTCTCGTGCACGTGCGCTCGACGACGCCGCGCAAGGTGTCGAACGCCGGTGACGGAGGATCTCGTGCTGCTCGTCGTCGGCGCGAAGGGCGGGTACGTCGGGCGCGACGGCCAGATGGTCGACCCGGCCGACATCGAGCGCCGCGCCGCGTTCGGCAGCTCGACGGCATAGCGTTGGCGCTTCCCGCGGTCGCGCTGTCCGAGGCTGCGCGCGTCCACGAACGAGCAACCACTGAGCTCGATCTCGTCCTTTCGGATCTCGCGACGTGGGTCGACGTCGACACCCCCGGAGGCGACCACGAGGCGCTGGACGGCCTTGCCCGCGTGCTCGCCCTCGTCGCCGAGCGCTCCGGGCTCGAGCCCGAGCTCGTCGAGACACCGGGTGGGCTCGCGCTTCATGCGACGCTGCGCGGCGAAGGCAGCGCACGCATCGCTCTCCTCGGCCACCACGACACCGTCTTCTCGCTCGGGACTACAACCGAGCGCCCGTTCCGGCGCGACGCCGAACGCTGCTATGGGCCCGGCGTGGCAGACATGAAGGGTGGCGTGGCGGTCGCTCTGCACACGGCGAGACTGCTCGCGGAAGGGCCGCGGCCGTTCGGTCACCTCGAGGTCGTGTCCGTGCCGGACGAGGAGTCGAGGAACGGTGGCCCTCCGTCGGGCGGCCGCCTGCTCGACATGGACGCCGTGCTCTGTCTCGAGTGCGGGCGGCCCGCCGGCGAGGTCGTCTCCTCACGGAAGGGCGCGCGCTGGTTCCGGATTCACGCGCGGGGACGCGCCGCGCACGCGGGCGAAGCGCCCGACGACGGCCGTAACGCCTCGCTCGCGCTCGCGCAGGAAGCGCTCCGGCTCGCCCAGCTCCACCGCGCGCGCCCCGACCTCACGCTCCAGGTGACCGGAATCCACGCCGGCGAGGGCCTGAACACCGTCCCGAGCACGGGCGCGCTGACCGCAGACCTTCGGGCGTGGACGGACGCCGATCTCGAGTGGGCTCTTGCGCAGATCCTCGACTTTCCCGCCTACGACGGCGTCGAGCTCCACCACGAGGACCTCGGCGGTCCGCCGCCGCTCGAGCGGACGCCGGCCGTAGCCGTGCTCGCGGAGACGGCGATCGCCCTGGGAGCCGCGCTGGGCCATGCGTTCGGCGAGGCGGCCGCGGGCGGCGTCTCGGACGGCTCGTGGACGTCGTCCAAGGGCATCCCGACACTCGACGGGCTCGGTCCGGTCGGCGGCGAGGACCACACGCCGTGGGAGTACATCGAGACGGCGACCATCGCTCAGCGCTGCGGCGTCGTCGCCGGGCTCGTCGCCGCCGTCGACGCCGGCGTGCTCAGCCGGTAGGCCGCCGGCGGCGCACAGCAACGAAGACGGCCGCGGCGGCGGCAATCGCGAGCGCGATGATCGCGGCGACCCACGACACGACGACGTAGACCGAGCCGCCGCTCGCGGGTGGCACGTAGTCGAGCGAGCCGCTGACGACGAGCTTCGCTCCGTCGACCGTGCCGGGAACCTTCCAGTCGAAGATGTGGTGCTTCACGTCCGGCGCGTCTCGCACCTTCGGCGGCGCGATCGGGCTCATCCAGTGGATGCGGTGGTCGTGCCACCCGTATTCGACTCCGGCGCCGACCGGCTTCCAGTCGGGCGCCGCCTTCGGATCGGCCGACGCGGGAACCTCGACGCCGCCGTAGCGCTCGTCGTTGAGATAGGCGGCGGGCGAACGCTGGTTCTCGAACACGCCGCTTCGCGTGAACTTGAGGTACGGCTCGTGCTCGTACCCCTCGATCACGATCTCCCGGCCGCCGGTGTTCGTCAGCAGGAGCTGGTCGTCGCCGTCGACGACGTGGATCTCGAGACCGGAGAGGTCGGGCGTGACGCCGACGACCGTCGAGCGGTACCCGAGCGCCGCCCCGCCGCCGTGCGAGGCGGCGGCGGGGCAGACGACGAGCGCAACGAGTGCGCCGGCCAGTGCGACTCGGGCGGTCAAGGCCTAGTGCTCTTCCCCTGTGGCCTTCGTGATCGTGAGCCCGGGAGCGGGGTGCTCCGGCTCGGGCTTACCCTTCTGCGGAATCTGGATCCAGCGGGTCACGCCCTTGGCGCAGCGCTGGACGACCGGGAAGTAGATCGTCTTCCCGACCTTGCTCGGCACCATGAGGTACACGGTGAACGAGTCCCACTGGTCGTCCTTCAGCGCACCACCGCTCCAGGTGACGGTGCGGACACCGGTCGTGACCTTCTCGCCGAAGAGCGTCCCGCCCTCGGGCAGCTTGCCCTTCGTCATCGACAGCTTCCACCCCTGCTTCGGCTGGGGCTTGGCGTAGATGACGCCTGCGGGCATCGACACGGTGATCGACTTCGTGGGAGAGCCGTCACAGCCGTGTGGCACCCCCAGGGTGAACGGGATGAACGAGCCGGCGGACGCGTGACCGACGAGGGGCTCTATGTGGGCGCTGCCCACGGAGGCCGCGGCGAGAAGCGCCACCAGTCCGGCACCTGCGATGAGTATGCGACGCATGGTCGGTGTTACTCCTTTCGAATGGGTACGAGGATCGTGACCTGCCAGAGGTCGAACTCGCCGCGACGGACGCCCACGTCGAGCTCCCAGTCTCCGGCGAGAGGCAGCACGGCGCCGAGCACGCTGTAGTGACCCGGCCCGGCGGGGTGGGTCTCGAGCTTCAGAGGCCCGACCCCCGGATCCGGAAGCGTCGCTTCGACCGTTGTCTCGGCGACCTTCGCCGGCTGCCCGTTCTTGTCCAGCAGATACAGATGGATGTCGTTCTTGCCCTTCACGGCGGGATCGACGACGGCGTTGAGCTCGTAGGGGCCGACCTGAGCAGTCCGCGCCACGGGCCCGGAGGGCGCAACCGACGCCTTCGCGGGCGGCTCCGTGACGAGAACGGCCGTCACGCCGATCACCGCGCAGAAGAGAACGAGCTCCACTCCGACGGTGCGGAGGAAGCGTCGCTGCTCACCCGGCGATGCGACCTGCTTCCTGAGGCGCGGCACCGCATAGCGGTTGTTGAACGCACCGAGCGCCAGGAGGGGCAGGACGATGGCGATCTTGGCCAGCAGCAGCCGGCCGTAGGTCGTCTCCCACAGGCCGCTCCAGGCTCGCACCTGGAGATAGCCGTTGACGACGCCGGCGACGATCAGGACGACGACCGAGACGACCGCGAGCGCCGAGAACCTCGGCACGATCGCGGCTGCCAGCGGCCAGCGTCCAGCACCGGCGAGCAGCAACCCGAGCACGACGAAGGCGAGTCCCCCCGCCCACACCGATGCTGCGAGAACGTGGAGCAGGTCCATGGCGAACGCGAGCCCGCCGGAGACGTTTGCGTGCCCGGAGGCCGGGGGCGTCCACGCCAGCCCGAGAGCGAAGGGCACATAGAAGCCCGGGTGCACACCTGCGAACGCGACGAGCGCGAGGCCCGCGGCGAGGCCGGCTCGCACGAGCCAGACCTCTCCGAAGCGCGAGTCCAGCACCGCCGTGAAGACGTCCCAGTGGAGCGCGTCGACGAGGCCGAAGCCACCGGCGGTTGCCCCCTGGAAGACGATTCCGACGAGCGAGACGAGCACAAGCACGAGCGCGAGCACACCCAAGACCGTGCGCAGCCGAGGCAGCACAGGGGTCTCGATCCCCCGATAGACACCGAAGAGCGCGAGCGCCCCGCCGATCGTGGCGAGGAGCAGCGCGAAGCCGAGAGCGCGAACCACGGTGAACCCGACGTCCACCTCGGTCGGCACGGCGTCCTCGTCGAGCACCTTCTCGACGACGCCACCCGTGCTGCTCTTGGAGCCGACGGAGAAGACGAACGCACCGTGGAGCGGATGCGAGTCCGCCGAGACGATCCGCCACGCGACCGTGTACGTCCCGCTCGCAGACGGCCTGTCGTCGAGCTCGACGACCACCGTCTTCGCATCGGGACGAGCGGTGCGGCCCGAGTCGACCCTGTTCGCGTTCGCGTCGTAGACGCGGACGGCCCCGAGGCTCGCCTCGACCGGCTCGTTGAAGCGGAGCAGCACACGGTCCGGCCACGTCTCGACGACGCTGCCGTTGCCCGGTTCGGTCTCGAGGAGCTCGGCGTGCGCTCCCGCAGGCGCCGACGCGACGAGCGCTGCGAGCGCTGCCACGACGGCGACGGCGAGGAGCCGCGCCGGGCTCCGGTGCGACGTGTGGATCATCTTCTCCTCTTCGGTTGGCCGCGACCCGCGGATCGGCGGGACACGGCCGGGGATCAGGCCGGAAAGAGGAGAGGCGGGCCGCGCGACGGATGCCCGCTCGCAAGCGGCGAGCGCAGCGGAAGGAGAACGGAGGCGGGCGCGAGAATCGCGACCGCCGACGTCGGCCGCGCGGCGCGCGGCCGGGCGAGAGCCGCGCCGATCGCCTCGGCGGCGCGCACGAGCAGGCGCGCCACGCCGTAGGCGGCGAGCGCGAACGGGAGCTGAAGCACGAAGCCGAGGACGAACGTCGGCTCCGCGAACGCGAGCCAGGGGAAGGCGCCGTCGTGGAGGTGCCGCTCGAGGTACTCCTGGAGCACGAACGTCGCGAGCGGCAGGATCGCGAGCAGGCGCCGGTCGATCGCGACGTGGCGTTCGCCACGGCCCGCCTGCCACGAGACGGCCACGAGCGCTGCGGCGAGCATCGCTCCGAAGAGCGCGACGGCGAACGGCAGAAACGCGAAGTAGCCGTGGCCGCTGCCCGGCGAGGAGCTCCGAGCGCTCGTGCGCGTCAGGCGCGATCAGCCAGTAGTCGGCGGCGTGGGCGAGCTGTGCGCCGCCGAGAGCGAGCGGGATGACGACCAGCCACGCAAGCAGGCGCCTCACGCCGCGCGATTCTAGCCCGCCGCCTACGGCGAGCCCGCTATGCGCCGCCGGCGGCTTCGGCGCGGTGAAGCCCGCGCACGCCCAGAGCGCGAAGACGGCGGCGAGACCGAGCCCGATGCCGAACGCCGCGAGGACGTAGACGACATCCCCGGAGATGAAGCCGCGACCGGCCTCGAGGAAGTACGTCACGGGGTTGAGCCGCGCGACGGTGTGGATCCAGCCGCTGAGAAGGTCGAGCGGGACGTACACGGGCGCGAGGAAGAGCGCGAGGAAGACCGGCATCTGCATCAGCGGGCCCGCCTGCATCGTCCGGATCCGCGTCGCGACCCCCGCCGCCCAGAGGACGGCGGACAGGTTGACGACCGCGGCGAGGAGGAAGAGGCCGGACGAGTCGACGCCGTTGCCGCCGACGTCCATCCGCAGCGACGAACGCGACGACGGTCAGGACGGTCGCGGTCACCGTCCAGCGGACGAAGCGCGGCGATCGCGTACCCGACGAGGATCGCGCTCCGATGCGGCGCCGCGAGCATCAGGCGGCGTCGCGAAGCCGTACTCGAAGTCGCGCGCGATGCCGAAGCCGGTGAACACGCCGCCGAACGCCGCCGACTGGAAGAGCACGAAGACGAACTGGAACGCGTGTACCCCGTCGGGAAGTCGAAGCCCGGGAGCTCCCGAGCTGCGAGAGCCCGCCGACGAACGCGAGGAAGAAGAAGAGCGGGAAGCGCGAGCGACGGCACGAGCATGTTCGGCGTCGTCAGCGCGTTGTGCGACCGTGCGCCACGCGACGCCGAGCGCGACCGATCGGTACGAACGCCGGAGGTCGAGCCGCGTCACGTCCGCGCGCCGATCCTCGACGCGCAGCGCGTGCGACGCGACCACCGTCGCCACGACGATGAGGCACGATGCGACCGCCGAAGCGCGAGCGCGAGGGCCTCCGCGTCCCAGCCGATGATGATGAGGCTGCGGACGCCCTCGATGAGATACGAGACGGGGTTGATCGTCGCGAGCGTCCTGAACCAGTCGACCACGCATGAGGTTGCGCGGCGCGTTCATCGACGAGATGAAGAGGAAGATGAAGAGCACCGGGAAGAACGCCTGGATCGACTCGCCCGAGCCGGTGCGGAGCGCCATGAAGGCGCCGAGCATCCCGAAGCCGGCGCAGATGAGACGTCGCGAGGACGAGGATCGCACCGCCCCGGCCGGGACCCGAGGCGAGCGTCGACGCCCGACGACGAGCGCGAACGCGAGGTAGAAGAGCGCCTGGAGGACGCCCATGACGCGATGACGCCGGCGAGGTGACCCGCGAGCAGCGCGCTCCGCCGCATCGGCGTCAGCGCGAGGCGGTTGAGGAAGCCCGGTCTGGATGTCCCGGGCGAGATCGGTGCCGGCGTTCATCGTCGCGAACAGCGCGCCCTGGACGAACGGCACGGCGATCGCGAAGGCGAGGAACGAGTCGGTCGGGAAGCCGGCGAGCTGCGTCGACGGCCGGAGGCCGGCCGCGTTGACGGCGACGAGCAGCGTCGGAAAGAGCAGCGGCGGGATGACGTAGGCAGGCTGGCGCAGCGTCCGCGTGATGCTCCGCCGCGCGAGGTTCGCGATCTGCGCGCGGAGGTCACTCACTCGACGAGCTCTCGGGCTGCTCCGCCCCGGCGCCTTCGAGCGTCCGCCCGGTCTTCGCGAGGAAGACGTCGTCGAGGCTCGGCGCATGCAGCTGGAGGTGCTCGACGTGGAGCTCCTCCGCGTCGAGCGCGCGACGACGTCGGCGAGGCCGAAGTCGTCGCCGGTCAGCCGCACGGCGAGCGACTTCGGCGACATCTGCGTGAGCTCGCCGAACCGCTCGAGGATGCGCGCGAGCGCCGGCGCGCTGCTCGGGATCGGCGGGCACGACCTCGACGGTCGGGTGACCGATCTCCGCCTTGAGCTCGGCCGGGGTCCCCTCGGCGACGATCCGCCCGTGGTCGATGATCCCGACCCGGTCGGCGAGCACGTCGGCCTCCTCGAGGTACTGCGTCGTGAGAAAGACCGTGACGCCGTCCTCGTGCGCGAGCCGGCCGACCTCCGGCCCAGAGCGCCGTGCGCGACTGCGGGATCGAGGCCGGTGGTCGGCTCGTCGAGGAAGAGGATGCGCGGGTGGTGGACGAGGGCGAGCGCGAGGTCGAGGCGGCGCTTCATGCCGCCCGAGTACGTGCGCACCTTGCGGTCGGCGGCGGCCGTCGAGGCCGACGCGCTCGAGCAGCTCCGTGGCGCGCGGCTGCCGCTCTGTCGCGGGACTGCCGTGCAGCGCCGTCTGGAGGCGCAGGTGCTCGCGGCCCGTGAGCAGCGGGTCGAGAGCGGCCTCCTGCAGCGCCGCGCCGATCGCCGCGCGCACCTTCGGCCCCTCCTTGACGACGTCGAACCCGGCCACGCGCGCGCGTCCGTCGGTCGGCGGCAGGAGCGTCGTGAGCATGTGCACGGTCGTCGACTTGCCCGCGCCGTTCGGACCGAGGAAGCCGTAGATCTCGCCCTCCGCGACGACGAGGTCGATCCCGTCGACCGCGCGGACGTCCTTGAAGGCGCGGACGAGCCGCTCCACCTCGATGCCGTACGCCACCTTCCGACTCTAGTCGCTGGGCGCGATAGTCGCGCGGCGGCCGCGACGAGCTGCTCGAAGAGGCGCACGTCGTCGCCCTCCTCGGGATGCCAGAGGACGCCGAGCGCGAACGCTGCGGTCGGGAAGCTCGAGCGCCTCGAGCGTGCCGTCGTCGGCCTGCGCCGCTCACGATCAAGCCCTCGCCGAGCCGGCCGTAGCCCTGGTGGTGGTGCGAGCTGACCTCGATCGAGTCTCCGAGGACGTCGTGCAGGCGCGAGCCCTCGTCGATCGACGACCGGGTGGGTCGAGAACGCGCCCGGCGTCTCCTTGTGGCCGTCGTGGCCCACCGTGTCAGGCACGTGCTGCTCGAGATCGCCGCCGAGCGCGACGTTCAGCACCTGCGAGCCGCGGCAGATCGCGAGCACGGGCATGTCGCGCTCCAGCGCAGCGGTGAGCAGGGCGATCTCCGCGCGGTCGCGGTCGGGCCGCGTCACCGTTCGTCTCCGGATGGGGCTCGGCGTCGTAGAGCGCCGGGTCGAGGTCGGGGCCACCGGTGAAGACGATGCCGTCGAGCACGTCGAGCGTCTCGTCGATCGCCTCCTCCGAGGGTGGCACGAGGAGCGCGCGGCCGCCTGCCTGCTCGACCTTCGTGACGTAGCCGAGCGGGGCGAGAGCGGCCGGCACCTTCCATACGCCCCAGCTCGCCTCCTCTGCGTACGCTGTGATCCCGATGACCGGCCGCATCCTCTCGTCATTGTCGCTGATCGTCCTGGCGCTCGCTCGCGATCGGCCTGGCTGCCTGCGGCGGCGACGGAGGGACGACCGCGACCGGCACGACCGACACCGAGACGACGCGACATCGACGGTGCCGGACGAGACGACGACGCTCCGCGTCTACTTCCTCCTGGACGGAAAGGTGCAGCCGGTCGCGCGCGAGGTGGCGAAGACGCAGGCCGTGGCGCAACGGCGGCGCTCGACGAGCTCGTCGCCGGGCCAAGCACCTCGGAGGGCGAGCTCGGACTCACGTCCGAGGTTCCGACGGCGGCCTCTGGGATCGCCGTCGCAGACGGCGTCGCGACGCTTGACGGCGTGGCCGATCTCTCTCGAACGGGGCTCGCGCAGATCGTCTACACGCTCACGCAGTTCCCGACGGTGAAGTCCGTCGAGATCGGCGGCAAGCGCTACACGCGCGCCGACTTCGAGGACGAGACGCCGCTCATCCTCGTCGAGACTCCGCTTCCGTTCGAGAAGGTCGCGAATCCGATCCGCGCCAAAGGAACGGCCAACACGTTCGAGGCGACGTTCCAGTACGAGGTGGTCGATCCCTCCGGCAAGGTCGTCGACACGCACTTCGTCACTGCGACGTCGGGCACCGGCCAGCGCGGGACATTCGACTTCACGACGAAGAGGTACACCGGCCCGTCGGGAACCGGCGCGCTCGTCGTCTTCGAGCACTCGGCGAAGGACGGCTCGCGGATCCACGAGGTCCGCATCCCCGTCGAGCTCACTCAGCCGTGACGTACGCGGCCGTGAGGCCGCCGTCGACGAGAAATGTCGCTCGTTGACGTAGGACGACTCGTCACTGGCCGTAGGTGACTTCGCCAGCCTCGACCGTGACCACGTCGCCGTGACCGACATCGATGCTGAGCCTGCCGTCGCGCGCGATGCCGACGGCCACGCCGCTCGTGCCGTCGACCGCAACGGGCCGGCCGCGAAGGAAGTCGCGGGGGCCGATCTCGACGAACACCTCGTCGAGGCCGCCGTGACGCCACTCGTCGTAGAGACGCTCGAGGCGGAACAGCATCGAGCCGAGCAGCGCCGCGCGGTCGTACGTCTCGCCGGTGATCGTTCGCAGCGACGCCGGCGGCGTACGAGTGTCCCGCGGCAAGCTCCTCGCGCGTCTGGTTGACGTTGATGCCGATCCCGAGCGTGACGACGCCGTCACGCAGCTCCCCGAGAACGCCGCCGACCTTGCGACGGTTGAGCATGACGTCGTTCGGCCACTTGATCTGCGCGGCGAGCGTCGTGGCTGCTTCGACGGCTTCGGCGGCGGCGACCGCGCCGACGAGCGTCAGCTCCGGCGCGTGGAGCTCGGCCGGAGGGTGGAGCACGATCGAGCAGAGGAGCGCCGCTCCCGCCGGCGCCTCCCATGTGTGCCCGTAGCGCCCGCGCCCCGAGGTCTGGAGGTCGGTCGCAGCCACGGCGCCCTCCGGCTTGCCGTCGAGCAGGAGCTGCGTCGACTCGCACTCCTCGACGTACGTATACGGCCGTCCGAAGCGTCCCTTGACGTGTCGATCGACGGCCTCGTACGCGAGCGAGTCCGCCATCAGGCGGCGACGGGCTCGACGCGGACTGCGGAGATCTTGTACTCGGGCGTGCCGATCAGCGGATCGCCGACGTCGTGCGTCAGCCAGTTCACCTTCGCGCCCTCGAAGTGGAGCGCCATCCAGACGAGGCCGGGGTAGACGCGGTCGGAGACGAGCACCCGCGCCTCGAGCTCGCCGCGGCGAGAGGAGATCCGCGCCAGGTCGCCGTCCGCGAGCCCGAGGTTCGACGCGTCCTCGGCCGAGATCTCGAAGAACGGCTCCTCCTGCTTGTCGGTGATCCCGTCCTCGCGCATCGTCATCGTCGCCGAGTTGTAGTGGTAGAGCGTGCGGCCGGTGTTGAGGATGAGCGGATACTGGGAGTCGGGCTGCTCGATCGGCGGCTGGTACTCGACCGGGAAGAACTTGCCGCGGCCGCCCGCACGCGCGGGGCGCGGCGCGTGGAGGAATTGGGAGCCGGGATGGCCGAGCTCGGGCGCGGGCCACTGCATGCCCTGCTCCTCCAGACGGTCGTAGCGGATCCCGTACCACGCCGGCGCGAGGTCGGCAAGCTCGTTCCACACCGTCTCGGCATCCGGGTAGTCGGGCCAGTTGGCGCCCAGCGCGCGCGCGAGCTCGATCACGATGTCGCGGTCGACGCGCGCGTCGCCGGGGCACGGCACCGCAGCCCTTACCCGGTTGACTCGCCGTTCCGTGTTCGTGAACGTCCCGTCCTTCTCGGCGAAGCTCGACGCCGGGAGGATGACGTCGGCGTGTTTCGCCATCGCGTCGTTCAGGAAGATGTCCTGCGAGACGATGAAGTCGAGCTTCTCGAGCCCCTCGTCGACGTGGTGCGCGTTCGGCTCGGTCTGCGCCGGGTTCTCGCCGATGAGGTAGAGCGCCCTGATCCGCCCGTCGTGAAGGCCCGACATCATCTGGTCGAGGCGATAGCCGGGCGTCTCCGGAACCTCCACCCCCCACGCCTCCGAGAACTTCTTCCGGATCTCGGGCTCCTCGACCGCCTGGTAGCCGTGGAGGTACGCGGGGTTCGCGCCGGAGTCGTTGAGCCCCTGGACGTTGTTCTGGCCGCGCAGCGCGTTGAGGCCGGTCGACTCGTAGCCGAGGTGGCCGGTCATGAGCACGAGGTTCGAGAGCGACCAGATGTTGTCGACACCGCATGCGTGCTCGGTGATGCCAAGCGTGTAGAAGACCGCCGCGTGCCGCTCGGTGGCGTACTCGCGCGCCGTCGCCCTGATGTCCTCGGCCGAGACGCCCGTGACCTTCTCGGCCTCCTCCGGCGTGTAGCGCTCGACGACCTCGCGCAGCGCGTCGAAGTCGTCGGTGAAGTCGCGAATGTAGTCCTCGTCCTGGAGACCCTCGGCGAGGATGACGTGCATCATCGCGTTGATCAGCCAGACGTCAGACCCCGGGTTGAGCTGGAGGTGGCGCTTGGCGATCTTCGTCAGCCAGATCTTGCGCGGGTCAGCAGACGACGAGCGTTGCTCCCTTGCGCACCGCCTTCTTCATCCGCAGCGCGAGCACCGGATGCGCCTCCGTCGTGTTCGACCCGATCACGAGCAGGAAGCGCGCGTTCTCGATCTCCGGAATGGAGTTGGTGCTTGCCCCTCTGCCCAACGACCTGACCAGGCCGTAAAGAGTGGGAGCGTGTCAGGTGGCTTCGCAGGAGTGGACGGAGTTCGTGTGCAGCGCCGTCCGGGCGAGCTTCTGGATGAGGTAGTTCTCCTCGTTCGTCAGCCGCGCCGACGCGAGCACTCCCACGGACTGCGTCCCGTGCTCCTTCATCACGCTGCGTAGCCCGTTGGCCGCCGTCGTGAGGGCCGTGTCCCAGTCGGTGGGGTGCAGCTCGCCGTCGTCGCCCCGGACGAGGGGCTCGGTCAGCCGATCGGGGTGATGGACGAAGTTGAAGGCGAACCGCCCCTTGACGCAGAGGTTGCCCTCGTTCGGCTCGTACTCCGGCTCGGACGTCACCTTCACGATCCGCTTCGTCTTCGGATCGACGTTGAGGTCGATCTGGCAGCCGACGCCGCAGAACGTGCACGTCGTCTTCGTCTTCTCGAGCGCGACCTCGTGCCCCGCGGGAGCGCCGGTCGTGAACTTCTCGTAGATCGCCCCCGTCGGGCAGACGGAGAGGCAGCCGCCGCACAGCTCGCACTCGGTGTCGAGCCACGAGTCGCCGTGCGTGGGGACGATGCGCGCGCCGGCTCCGCGCCCCTCCAGGACGAGCGCCGAGCACATCATCACCTCCTGCGTGTAGCGCACGCAGCGGTTGCAGAGGATGCACGCGTCCGGGTCGTAGCCCATGAGGGCGTTGCGATCCTCGTACGGCTCGCGCTTGGCGTCGGGGAGGACGAACGGGGCCGACGCGCCGAGCTCGTGCGCAAGATCGGTGAGCTCGTTCGGGCGCCCTCCGGGGTTTGCATTCAGGTGCTCGACGAGCAGCATCTCCGTCAGCGTCTTGCGCAGGTCCTCCGTCTCGCCGTTCGTCGAGACGACCATCCCCTCGCGCACCCGCTCGGCACACGCGGGCACCGGTCGCGGGGCGCCTTCGACGTCGACGAGGCACATGCGGCAGCCGCCGTAGGGGTCGAGCTTGTCGTCGTGGCAGAGCGTCGGGATGAAGACGCCGTGCCGTGCCGCGGCATGAACGAGCAGCTCGCCGTCCGGAGCCGAGACGGCCTTGCCGTCGAGGGTGAACTCGATCACGGCTCTTGATGCTACTTGCGCCAGAGACCCGCGTATCTCGCCTGGCCGCCTGACTCGTAGCCTGTCACAGCCTGGGTCAGGAGACCCTTCCCTCGCCAGGTGTCGTACTCGCCCTGGTACGCGGAGGCAGAGAGGTCGTGTCGCGCCGCGTAGTTCACAGAGGCCTTGGAGCTGACGATCGCCGAGAATTGCGGCTTCCCATCTTGCACATACGCATTGACGTAGACGAGGTGGCGCGAGGCCTTCGTGTTGTCGAGCAGCCATTGCTGGTATTCGCCGGAGGTCATCGTCGACTTGGCCTGCCAGCCGCCGAGACTCCGCTTCTCCCACAGCGCCGTGTACCGTCGCTTGCCCTTGACGGAGACGACGGAGATGTTCGTCGGGGTGTAACCCTCGCCCTTGTACTTCGCGAACAGCGTTTCCTGCTCGTTCGCGCTGCGGTCGTGGTAGACGACGAACTTCGGCCCACCGCGCTGCTCGGCGATGAACGCGAAGCGCGCGGCACCGTTCTCCCGGTAGCTCTCGACAAGTGTCGGACGGTAGCCCTTGCCGACCCAATCTTCGATCTCGCTCTGGAACTGCGACCTCGTGAGCCCGCCCTTGAGCGCCCACTTGACGTTGCCAGGGCGGAAGAGCGCATTCACGTAGGTCTTGCCTTTGACGTCGAAGCCGTCGAGCCAGAACGGCGTGTACCCGGCAGCGGTGATCGCTTCGAAGAGATCCTGGAAGCAGCCGACCGGCAGGCCGTTGCGTCCGATCTCGGGATACCCGCTGCCATATCAGAGGCTCGATCAGCTGTCCAACCGAGGGCGATGCCTTCGTCACCGCCGCGAACTGTGGGTTCTTCGCAGAGCACGGTGCGGCGCCCCTGAAGTCGGCCCCGGCGAAGCGAATGCGAATGCGGCGGAACGGGAGCGGACGTCCTTGCCCCGTCGGGTTCGCCTGGCCGGTGGTATCGATGTGGACGTGGAGGTGCGGTCCGCTCGACGAGCCCGAGTTGCCGGCCTGGCCGAGTAGGTCGCCAGCCCTTACCTTGATCGCGTTCGCGCTGAAGTTCACCCCCTCGCGCGGGCAGAGCTTCTTCTCCGCCGTTCCTTGGTGGAAGTGGGCGTACAACGCCACTTCTCCGTTCGCGTGCACGATTCGGAAGCCGTTGCCCGACCCCGTCGAGGTCGTCCCGATCTTATTGTCGGGAATGTTCCGGTAGCACCGCAGCACCCACCCGTCTGCCATCGCATAGACGGGCATGCCCCAGACGAGCCGATCCTCGTTCGCATTCTTGTCGCCATTCGGCTTCATGGTCGTCCACTGCTTGCCATCCCAGCGGCGAATGCTGAGGTCGTAGGCAAAGCGCTGCGACTCCGACTTGCGGTGCTTCGAACCCGGGATGTGGTTCTGCCCGTCTGCCCAGTACCAGCCGTCGGGAGGTCTTCGCGCTTCCCCGGGAAGAGGTATGCGCCGCCCGGCAGGACGCTCTTCCACTCGACGAGATTCCGAGTGACGGTGAGTGGGGTGTCGTAGCCGGCGAACCCGAGCTGCACCTGGACCGACCCGGCGACCGGAAACGCGAGATCACGGGCCTCGGGCACGGCAACCGTCTTGGAGGCGCCGGCAGCGATGGTGACCGGGGCCAGCGGCTTCGGGTCGACCGACGAGATCGACGATCCCGGATACGCGATGCGAATCGAAGCGAGCTTCAGCACGGTGCCTCTGGTGCTCGTGTTCTTGACGTTGATGTCGAGATTCAGGCGCCAGGTCTCCGTCTGCGTGGCATCGCCGGCTGCGACGCGCTCGACCGCGATCTTCGAGCCGCTCGCGAGCGGCTCGACGTACGTGACCGACGCCGGCGGAGCCGCTGACGGCGCTGCCGATGCGCCCGAAACCGACGCGGCCAGCACTGCGACGATGATCGCGACACATCCTGCGAGCCTCATGTTCGTCCCCCTTGCCCGCTGTTCGCGTGAGGGTAGCGCAGTTCGTCGCCTCCCAGCAGCGCGGCAATGGAATGATCGTCCATGCTCTCGAGCCTCGAGATCGCCCAAGCCGCGGAGCTGCGGCCGATCGCCGACCTTGCGGCGGACATCGGGCTGGAGGCTGACGAGATCGAGCTCTACGGGAACCACAAGGCGAAGGTGCGGCTGTCCGTGCTCGACCGGCTGGCCGCGAAGGAGGACGCGAAGCTCGTCTGCGTGACGGCCATCACGCCGACGAAAGCGGGCGAAGGCAAGACGACGACGTCGGTCTCGCTCACGCAGGGCCTGGGCAAGATCGGCAAGCGACCCGTGCTCTGTCTGCGTGAGGCGTCGCTCGGCCCGGTCTTCGGGATCAAGGGTGGCGCCGCGGGTGGCGGCTACGCGCAGGTCGTGCCGATGGAGGACCTCAACCTCCACTTCACCGGCGACATCCACGCCATCGGCGCCGCCAACAACCTGCTCTCGGCGATGCTCGAGGCGCACATCCTCCACGGCAACGCGCTCGGCATCGATCCGCTCACCGTGAGCTGGCGCCGATGCGTCGACATGAACGACCGCGCTCTCCGCGGCGTCGTTATCGGCCTCGGCGGCCGTGCGAACGGCTACGTGCGCGAGACCGGCTTCGACATCACCGCGGCGTCCGAGGTGATGGCGATCACGGCCGTCGCTCGAGACCTCCACGATCTCCGCCGCCGCCTGGGAGCGATCACCGTCGCCTACACGTGGGAGGGCGAGCCCGTGACAGCGGAGCAGCTCCGCGCCGCGGGCGCCATGACCGTGCTGCTCAAGGACGCCATCAAGCCGAACCTCGTGCAAACGCTCGAAGGCCAGCCGGCGTTCGTCCACTGCGGCCCGTTCGCGAACATCGCCCACGGCAACAACTCGCTCGTCGCCGATCTCGTCGCGCTCAAGCTCGGCGACTACGTCGTGACGGAGAGCGGCTTCGGGTCGGACATGGGGATGGAGAAGTTTCTCGACATCGTGTGCCGGGCAGGCGGGCTGGAGCCGAGCGCTGTCGTGCTCGTCGCCACGGTTCGCGCCCTCGAGCACCACGGCGGCGAGCCTGACGGCGGCGTCGCGGCCGTCGAGCGGGGAGCCGCGAATCTCGCGAGCCACTTGCGGATCGTGTCGGAGTTCGGGCTCAAGGCGGTCGTGGCCGTCAATCGCTTCCCAGGGGACACGGACGAGGAGCTCGAGGCCGTGCAGCGGCTCGCGCTCGAGCACGGTGCCCACGCGGCCGAGATCAACGACGCCTTCGAGCGCGGCGGCGACGGGGCGACCGCGCTCGCCGAGGCGGTCGTGGACGCCGCGGATCAGCCGAGCTCGTTCGAGTACCTCTACGCCGACGGCGCACCGATCGCCGACAAGATCGAGGCGATCGCGACGCGGGCGTACGGCGGCCGACGGCGTCTACTTCCTGCCCGCCGCCGAGAACGACATCAAGCGGTTCACTGCGCAGGGTCTCGGACACGGTCCCGATCTGCATGGCGAAGACGCATCTCTCGCTCTCGCACGATCCCGAACTGCTCAACGCGCCGACGGGGTTCACGGTGCCGATCCGCGCAGTCCGCGCCTACACCGGCGCCGGCTGGCTCGTCGCGCTCTGCGGCGACATGCAGACGATGCCGGGCCTCTCGGCCACCCCGGCGGCGTTCAACGTCGACATCGACGACGAGGGCCGCACAGTCGGCCTGTTCTGACGCGACCGCACATGGACGACCGCGCGTCGCTTGTCGCAACGGCGCTTCGCCTCTCGTACTTCACGATCGCCTGGAACGGCGTTGTCGGGGCTGCGGCACTCGCCGTGGCCCTCGCCACCGGCAGCCTCGTGATGGCGGGCTTCGCGCTCAACGCGCTGCTCGACTCGTCGGCGTCGGTCGTGCTCGTCTGGCGGTTCACGCACGAGCGCCGCGACCCCATCGGCGCCGAGCGCACCGAACGGCACGCGCAGGCAGCGATCGGCACGGCGATGCTCGCGATCGCAGGCTATGTCGGCGTCCAGGCGATCCGCGCGCTCGTCGATGGGTCGCACGCGGAGACCACGGTCTTCGGGGTCGCGCTCGCGACTGTCTCGCTCGTGGTGCTGCCGGTCCTCGGCTGGCGCAAGCTCGCCGTGGCCGCCCGTCTGGAGAGCCCGGCTATGCGGGGCGACGCGGTGCTGACCATCGCCGCCGCCGCACTCGCAACGATCACCCTCTTCGCACTCGTCGCCACCTCTGTGCTCGGCTGGTGGTGGGCCGACCCGCTGGCCGCGCTTGTGATCGCAGCCGCTCTCGCGATCGAGGGCGTGCGGGTCCTCCTGCGGCACCGCTTCGGCTGAGCAGGCGCGGGTTTAGGATCGCTCGATGAAGATCCGCGCCGCCGTCCTCGAGGAGTTCGGGAAGCCGCTCGTCGTCCAGGAGGTCGATCTCGACGAGCCGCGGGCTGGAGAGGTGCTCGTCCGGCTCGTCGCCTGCGGCGTCTGCCACACCGATCTCTACACCGCCTCGGGAGCCGATCCGAGCGGATACGTGCCGTGCGTCCTCGGCCACGAGGGTGCGGGCGTCGTCGAGCGGGTGGGCGACGGCGTGACGCTCGTCGCGCCGGGCGACCACGTCGTTACGCTCTTCGCACCCGAGTGCGGCGAGTGCATCCACTGCCGCAGCCCGCGGACGAACCGGTGCATTGCGATTCGCGACCAGCAGGGCCTCGGCTTCCTTCCCGACGGCACCGCCCGCTTCGGCCGCGACGGCGAGCCGCTCCGGCACTTCATGGGCACCTCGACGTTCGCCGAGTACACCGTCATGCCGGAGATCGCCCTGGCGAAGGTCAACCCGGAGGCGCCGCTCGAAGGATGTGCGCCGTTTGCCTGCGGCCTCTCGACCGGCATCGGCGCCGCGCTCTACACCGCGCGCGTCGAGGCGGGATCGACGTGTGTGGTCTTCGGCTGCGGCCTCGTCGGCCTCGGCGCGGTGATCGGCTGCCGGCTCTCAGGCGCCGAGCGGATCATCGCCGTCGACCTCTCGGAGCAGCGGCTCGCGGAAGCGACGCACCACGGCGCAACGGATACGCGGGTCGCCGGCGACGACGTCGTCGACTGGATCCGCTCCGAGACGGGCGGCTACGGCGCCGACTACACGTTCGAGGCCACGGGCAACGTCGGCGTCATGCGCCAGGCGGTCGAGGCAGCGCGCGAGGCGTGGGGGCTCGCGACGATGTGCGGCGTCGCCGGCAAGGGCGAGACGCTCGACATCGTTCCCCGCTTCCTCATCACCGGCCGGCGCGTCACCGGATCCTCCTTCGGCGGCGTCAAGGGGCGGACGAACGTGCCAGAGCTCGTCGACCGCTGGCTCGCCGGCGAGATCGACGTCGAAGCCCTCCTCTCGCACCGGCTGACGCTCGACGAGGTCAACCGCGGCTTCGAGCTGATGGAGGCGCAGGACGGCATCCGCAGCGTGATCACGTTCGCGTAGCGCCTGCGTCAGAGGCGCCCTGTGGTTGAATCGGAGGAGTGGTCGTCTCGCCGTCATCCCTGAGCGTCGGCGGCAGCACGTACGACATCTTCCGGCTCGACGCGCTCCAGGCATCGCACGATGTCGCGCGCCTGCCGTACACGCTCCGCGTGCTGCTCGAGAACGCGCTGCGGACCGGGACCGAGGCGGACGTCGATGCCGTCGCGAGCTGGGTGGCGACGGCCGATCCGAGCCGCGAGGTGAGCTTCACGCCCGCCCGCGTCCTCCACCAGGACTTCACGGGCGTGCCCGCCGTCGTCGACCTCGCCGCGATGCGCAACGCGATGCGCGATCTCGGCGGCGACCCGCGAGCGATCGAGCCGGTGCTCCCCTCCGACCTCGTCATCGACCACTCGGTGCAGGTGGACGAGTACGCGAGCCTGCGCGCGATGTTCCGCAACACGGAGCTCGAGTTCGAGCGGAACCGCGAGCGGTACGCGTTCCTCCGCTGGGGCCAGCAGGCATTCGACGGCCTCAAGGTCGTTCCGCCCGCTACGGGAATCGTCCACCAGGTGAACCTCGAATATCTCGCGACGGTCGTGGCGACACGTGACGGCCAGGCGTTCCCCGACTCGCTCGTCGGCACCGACTCGCACACGACGATGATCAACGGGCTCGGCGTCCTCGGCTGGGGTGTCGGCGGCATCGAGGCCGAGGCGGCGATGCTCGGCGAGCCGGTGTCGATGCTCGTGCCCCAGGTCGTCGGCTTCCGGCTGACGGGGTCACTTCCCGCCGGCGCGACGGCGACCGACCTCGTCCTGACGGTGACGCAGATCCTGCGCGAGACCGGCGTCGTCGGGAAGTTCGTCGAGTACTTCGGAGCGGGCCTCGACGGCCTGCCCGTCGCCGACCGCGCGACGCTCGGGAACATGTCGCCCGAGTACGGCGCGACGTGCGGCTTCTTCCCCGTCGACGACGAGACGCTCGCGTACCTGCGGCTGACCGGCCGCAGCGACGAGCAGGTGGCGCTCGTCGAGGCGTACTGCAAGGAGAACATGCTCTGGCACGACACGGCGGACGAGCCGACGTACTCCGCCGTCGTCGAGCTCGACCTCGAGACGGTCGAGCCGAGCCTCGCAGGACCCCGCCGGCCGCAGGATCGCGTCGCGCTCCGCGACGCGAAGGAGTCGTTCCTCGCCGCCCTCCCGACGTTCGGCGTCGATTACGGCGACGCGGAGGACGCGTCGGTGGCCGAGAGCTTTCCCTCGAGCGACCCGGCTGCGCAGAGCGCACCGGGGCACGCCCCTGCACGCGCGACGGCGGCGGTCGAAATGCCCGAGCCGGCTGCGCGGCCCGACGCGATCAGCGTGGAGGTCGGCGGCGAGGTCTGCTACCTCCATCACGGATCGGTCGTCATCGCTGCGATCACGAGCTGCACGAACACGTCGAACCCGCAGGTGATGGTCGCAGCCGGACTGCTCGCAAAGAAGGCCGTCGAGCGAGGGTTGCGAAGACAACCCGGCGTGAAGTCGAGCCTCGCGCCCGGGTCGAAGGTCGTCACCGAGTATCTCGCCGAGGCCGGCCTCACGCCCTACCTCGAACAGCTCGGCTTCCACACGGTCGGATACGGCTGCACCACGTGCATCGGCAACTCCGGGCCGTTGCCGGACGCGATCTCGAAGGCGATCGTCGACGAGGACCTCGCCGTCTGCGCGGTGCTCTCCGGCAACCGGAACTTCGAGGCGCGGATCCATCCCGAGGTGAAGGCGAACTACCTTGCCTCTCCGCCGCTCGTCGTCGCGTACGCGCTCGCAGGTCGCATGGACATCGATCTCGTAGACGATCCGATCGGCCGCGGGTCCGACGGCGAGGACGTCTACCTGGCCGACATCTGGCCGAGCGCGCAGGAAGTGCAGGAGGCGATCGCGTCGTCGCTCCGTCGCGAGATGTTCGAGCGGACCTACGCCGACGTGTACACGGGCGACGAGCACTGGCGCGCGCTCGACACGCCGGCCGGCGACACGTACACGTGGGAACCGACATCGACGTACATCCGCCGCCCGCCGTACTTCGACGGCATGCCGACCGAGCCTGAGCCGGTCACCGACATCGCCGGCGCCCGCTGCCTCGTCCTTCTCGGCGACTCGGTCACGACCGACCACATCTCGCCCGCCGGCGCGATCAAGCCCGATGCACCGGCGGGCACGTACCTCGTCGAGCACGGCGTCGAGCGGCGCGACTTCAACTCGTACGGCTCACGGCGCGGCAACCACGAGGTGATGGTGCGCGGAACGTTCGCCAACGTGAGGCTCAAGAACCTCCTCGTTCCCGGCTCCGACGGAACGTGGACCGTGCATCTCCCGTCCGGCGACGAGAGCTCGATCTTCGACGCCGCCGAGCGCTATCGCGCGGAGAAGGTGCCACTCGTCGTCATCGCCGGCCAGGAGTACGGGACGGGCTCGTCACGCGACTGGGCGGCGAAGGGGCCGGCGCTGCTCGGCGTCCGGGCGGCGATCGCCGAGAGCTACGAGCGCATCCACCGCTCGAACCTGCTCATGATGGGTGTCCTGCCCCTCCAGTTCCTGCCAGGCGAGGGACGAGAGGCGCTCGGCCTGACGGGACGCGAGCTGTTCGCAGTCGAAGGAATCGAGGGCGGCGACGCGACCGAGGTCACGGTACGGGCAGACGACAAGGAGTTCTGTGCGCGTGTCCGGCTCGACACGCCGCGGGAGCGCGAATACTTCCGGCACGGCGGCATCCTCCGCTACGTGCTGCGCCGCCTACTCGCCGTGTAGCGGATTCAGCGCGCGGCGAGCACGTTCACATACGGCGAGGGGCCGGTCGACGCCGACACGAGCACGAGGTCGTTCCCACGCGTCAGGGCCTCGATCGCCCCACCTCCGGAGCCTCGCGGGCGGCCGACCGAGAACGCCTTGCCGCCGGCCCCGCGCGCGTCTCCGAGCTGCGCGCGGTAACCGAATCCCGCGTTGCCGCCGTTGTCCCACCATGCGACCCAGAGCTTGCCGTTGGCCGCGTAGGCAATCGCGATTGACCCCAGACCATGCCCTGATCGCGCCTGGACGACCGTCGTCACACTCTTCTCACCGGGAGCCCAGGAGACGATCTTGAGGCCGGCTTTCGTCGACTGGAAGTACGCAAGCCTGCATGTCGATGAGCAGGCGACGGGCAGCCGGCCCGAGTACCCGACCGCATCTGAGCGCGGGGCTTGCTGCGGCGCCCCGACGGGCTTCAGGGTCACGGGATCGAACTGGACGAGGTACAGGCCGTTCCGCTGAGCCTGCGACGCAGAGACCGTGTTCCAGGCAAGCCAGTAGCGGCCCTTCCCATCACGGACGACCGACGCATTTCCTGCCGGCCCTCCCGCCAGACCGCTCAGATCGACGCCAAGGGAGGAGGTCGTCCCGCGCCAGAGCCAGAGCGTTCCGCCCCTGGTCGAGACCCAGATCGGCGCGCCGTCCGGCGCGAGCACGCCCTTTCCGGCGACGAACTCGGCGAACGTGCTCGTCGTGGCCGGCGACGGCGGCCCGAAGCTCCCGTTGGCGCCCCTCACCGCGAACGAGACACCGTTCAACGGATCGTTGCCGCCACCGTGGATCCCGTTGAGGAGCGCCTGGAGCCCGCCACCTGCCCGAGGAACGAGCAGCGGGTCGCCGATCGAGCTCCAGCCCGACGTGATCGTGTCCTTGCGGACGGACACGGCGTCCCGCGAGCTCGAGGGAGTGAACGTGATCGCCTCGGCCGCACCCTGGCCACTGCGGTACGCCGCGACGACCTTCGCTCCGTCGAGCGCGATCGAGATCGCGCCGTTCGGCGCACCCGCGACGCGCGTCCACGCTGTCGTTCCCTTCTTCGATCCCTTGCCCGACGTGGACGACTTGTGCGGCTTGGGGAAGCCGCCGCCGGTGCGCTCGGCCTGCGCCGAGCTCGTTGCGAAGCCGCCGTCTCCCGTCAGGCCGACATCGAGCAGGCACGCCTGGAATACCTGGGGCTTCTCGATGTGGAGAGCGCCGCAGATGCGCCTCGCCAGCTTGAGTTGGCGCTGTGAGAGGAGGTCGACGGCAGTGAGAAGGTGCGGGAGGTTACGCTTGGTGAACGTCCGTGTCGATTGGCCGCGGGCGTAGTCGAACAGCGACTGTCGCTGCGTGATGCGCCAGCTGTCCCCGAAAGCGTGGTAGAGGAGACCGTACGACCGCGGTACCTTCTCGGGGTCGAGACGCTTCCCCGAACGCGTGACGAAGTCGTTGGCCGGGTTGGCGTCGAAGTTGCCGAAGAGACCTTCGAGCGTGCCTTGCCGTGCCGTCGTGGGTTGGACGAGCACACCGAGGCCGAATGCGGGCATCACGCGCACGAGCGAGCCGTCGGGCCAGCGCACCTCGACCTCTCCGCCCGTGAGCCTGATACTCCCTCCGCGCGGCAGGCGTCGCGCCCGCGCCGTGGGCACGAACCCCCGGCCGTTCACGCGCACCGAGAGCCCAGGGGTGTAAACGCCGACCCGGTCGCCGGCGACGCGCATTGCGATAGCCGTGTTGATGGCGATTGCCCTCCCGATCGGAGAGCTCTCCGAGAGGGGCTCCTCTCGCACCTGAACGTCCAGGTCGCCGGAGCGCGAGCGCGCGAGCGTGTACTCACCCGCGCCCTGGAAGTCGTACCAGCCACCGTCGAACGTCACGAGGTGCGGATCCGAGAACGAGCTGCCGCCGCCGCCTCCCGAGTTGCCGCCCCCTCCTCCACCGCCTCCGGCCGGCCCGCCGATCGGAGGTTTCGGCGGCTTCTGCTTCTCCTTGCAGTACGTCTCGAGCGACTCGAACGAGACCGTCCCGGCCGCGCCAGACGTGCCGCCGGTGAGCGCCAACAGTGCCCCTCGCTGCCCCAGCGGTCTCGCGGGGGGCGGCGTGCCGGTCGTGCCGGGCGGGCACTTTGCGAATCCCGGCCCGAGCCAGAACCACGCGTCTTCGAGGTCGGTGGTGTCCAGGGAGACATTCCCGAGCCGTGCAAAGCCCTTGATCTGCACGTGCAGCAGTGGCTTCTTCTTCGCGAGCCCGACCTCGCCGTCGATGATGTACCGGGCGAGGGCATACGGGTCTGCGTCGACGAGCTCGATGTCTGCCCAGATGGGCACGTTCCCGGCTGGGAGGAAATCGGGGGGCGTGGCGAGCGGTCTCGTCGAATACCAGTCGAACCCGACCTTCGCACGGTTGAACGTGCTCGAGCTCCATGAGTTGAGGAAGGCGTCCCCGTTACCGCCCGCCCACCCGTACGACCCTTCGCTCGTCGGGGCGGCGAGGATCCTCACGATCCATGGCCACAGATCGCCGAGTACCTGTTCCGCGTGGCCGAAGAATCCGACGGCGTCGTAGGTCCGGGAGAACAGTGGAGTGCGCGGCGTGTCGAGGTACCAACGGATGTTCCCGCTGCCAACGTCCCACGGAACCGGCCGGATCGTGAGCGCAGCCCAGTCCGCCATGCCCTCGAGCAGCCAGTTGCGCCGGTTGACGAGCAGCGCCCCGACCGGCGTCATGACATCGAACTGGATGCAGTGGAACGTCTCGTGGGCGAGGACGATGGACAGGAAGTCCGAGTCCTGCTTCTGACCCTCCGGGAGCAGACGAACTCGACAGAACGCTGCGGCGTTCGACACCACTCCTGCCGTGTCCACGGGAAGCGCGTCGGCGAAGGCGACTCCCGGCTGTGCAGACGTCCCTGCCACGATCTTCAGCTTCAACGGACGGTTGAGCTTCTTCGCATACTCGGCGGCGTAGTTGTTGACGATCTCCTCGATGCCGGGCAGCTCTTTGAACGTCGGGTCGCCGTACTCGGCACGAACCTGAGCAGCCTCCGCGGCGCGCCACGCCGACTTCTTGCCGAGCTGGACGGACGTAAGGCCAAGAGCCTTCGCCGCGGCCCCTTGCTGGGCCGGCGTCAACGTTTGCCAGATGCGGAGGATCGCGCGCGCGGCGAGCGTGCCCTCGGTGATGCGCCCGGCAGGTCCCGCGGGTCGCTTCGTCCCCGGCAGAGGGCCGTACGCGAGCGCGAACAGGTCGAGCGCCACCTGCTTCGGCACCGTGCCATCAGGCCCGACGCGCTCCAAGCACCCGCTGCCAGGCGGTGCGAGAGAGCAGGTGCTCCATGTGGGCGTCGGAGACGG
Organism: uncultured Actinomycetes bacterium; assembly: GCA_963724675.1. Taxonomy (GTDB): domain Bacteria; phylum Actinomycetota; class Thermoleophilia; order Gaiellales; family Gaiellaceae; genus PALSA-612. The sequence goes on from CAVRVP010000007.1 coordinate 220,608, forward strand.
CTGCGTACTGCGTCGCGATCGTCCGCCGGGCGGTCGGCTGGAGGTGGACGGTGAGCAGGATCACGCCGACGACCTTGCGCCGCTGCCAGACGACGTAGGTCGTGCCGTCCTTCTTCGTCACCACCCAGCCGGCTTCACCCACGCCGGCGCGCGCGGGCCGGAGGCCTGCTCGGCGAAGGGCCGTCGCCGTGGCCGCGGTGCGCGCCCTTGCCGTCGCGGCCGACGTGAGCTCGTACGCCAGCGACCAGAGATCTGCGCCTCGGCGCGTAAACCTCGCCGCCTCGACTAGCCCCGCCGGCGAGCTTGGGCAGGCGCGCGGGCCGAAGCGCACGCCCGATCGCCTGTGCTCCGAGCGCCGGCGTCGCCCGGCGTGCGGAGAGGCCGGGAGCATCGGCTGCGCCCAACACGAGCCGTACGGGTGGAGGCGCCACCGGCTGGCGCGGCTTCGAGCGCGCCTGTGCCCCGCCTAGGAGGCCGAATGCGGCGACTGCGGCGGCAGCGATGACGACGGTGTGCGTGCCAGGTCGCACCTGACTCGGGATGAGTATGCAACAGCCCCGCAGGAACGGCCAGCTTCCGCCAACGGCGATCGGTGGATTCCCTGATGGCATGGTCGTGCGGCGGCGCGACCCTTCCGAGATCCAGCGACAAGGAGGATCGTTTCTATGAAGCGGCTTGCTCTGGGGATCGCAGTCGCAACGACCGCCGTCATCTCCGTCTGGGCATTGACTGCCGGGGCCGTGACCAAGAAGCCGCTCGTCGCGGTTCAAGTGGACGCGTTCAGTGTCTTTCCGGCGACGCAGGGAGCCCCACCGGGGAAGGTGAAGTTCGTTGTCACGAACACCGGCACGATCTCGCACGAGTTCGTGGTCCTGAAGACGGCCAAGCCAGCCGGCAACCTGCTCAAGGGCAAAGAGGCGAATGAGTCTGGCGCCGTTGGTGAGATCGATCCGGTGCCCGCAGGCCAGGCGCGCACGCTGACGATCACGCTCAAGCGGGGCCACTACTCCCTGATCTGCAACCTGCCGGGCCACTACCTGGCCGGTCAGTTCGCGGACTTCTACGTGCGTTGAGCCTCTGAACAGCGCGTGGGCCGACATCACAGCCCACGCGCTCGCTCTCCCTCGATAATGCGGAACGTGGACAGCCGCGTTCGTGCCCTCGTCGAGGCGGGGATCGCCGTCACATCGGAGCTGTCGCTCGACGCTCTGCTGGAGAAGCTCGCCGAGACGGCTGCCGAGCTCACCGGGGCACGGTACGCCGCGCTCGGCGTGATCAGCTCCTCGGGAACCGAGCTCGAGCGCTTCATCACGGTCGGCGTCTCGGATGAGACGCGGGCCGCGATCGGGCCCGAACCGCGCGGCAAAGGCATTCTTGGCGTCCTCATCCGCGAGGCGCGGCCGCTCCGGCTTCACGATCTGGCGACCGACGCGCGGTCCGTCGGCTTTCCGCCGAATCACCCGCCGATGCGGACCTTCCTCGGCGTGCCGATCCTCCTCCGCGGCGTGGCGTACGGGAACCTCTATCTCACCGAGAAGGGCGGCGGCGCGGACTTCACGGACGAGGACGAAGAGCTCGTCACCCTCCTCGCGGCTCAGGCTGCGGTGGCGATCGAGAACGCGCGGCTCTACGAGTCTTCGACGCGCTGGCTGCGCCAGCTCGAATCGCTGAACGAGGTCGGCAACGCGCTCGTGGCGGAGTTCGACCTGCCCAAGCTCCTCGCACTCATCGCGGAGCGCCTGCGCGGCCTCGTCGACGCACGCATCGTGCTCATCGCCCTCCCTGCCGCTGCCGGCACGCTCCGCATCGCGGCGGCCGACGGCGATCGTGCCGCCGAGCTGCTCGGCCAGCGCTTCCCGATCGGCCAGTCCAAGAGCGGGCACGTGCTCCGGTCGAGGCATGGCGAGCGGGTCGACGACCTCGACGCCGATCCTGACGTCGATCGAGACGTGACCGTCCCTTTCGGCGTCACGACCGGCCTCTTCGTGCCGCTCTTGACGCACGAGCGGGCGATCGGCGTGATCGTCGCCCACGACAAGGTCGGAGACGACCCGCGCTTCTCGGACGACGACGTTCGCGTCGCCGAGACGTTCGCGGCCCGCGCCGCGGTCGCCGTCGATCTCTCGGAGCGGGTCGCGCGGGACGCCCTCAGGCGTGTCGTCTCCGCACAGGAGCTGGAGCGGCGACGGCTGGCCCGCGAGCTCCACGACGAGACCGGCCAGGCGCTCACGTCGATCCTCCTCGGGCTCAAGGCCGCCGAGGATGCCGGCGGCTCGCCGGAGGCGAAGGAGGCGCTCGCGTCGCTCCGCGAGCTCGTGATCGAGACGCTCCACGACGTCCGGCGCCTCGCGGTCGAGCTCCGGCCGAGAGCGCTCGACGACTTCGGCCTCGTCCCGGCGCTCGAGCGGCTGACCGAGACGTTCGCCGAGCAGACCGGGATCGACGTGCGCTTCGAGCACACCCTCGAGGGCGAAAGGCTCCCGGGCGACATCGAGACGGCTCTCTACCGCATCGTGCAGGAGGCGCTGACGAACGTCGTCAAGCACGCGGGCGCCCGCCGCGTCTCGATCGTCCTCACGCAACGCGATCGTGCAGTGATCGCCGTCGTCGAGGACGACGGGCGCGGTTTCGAGCGCGAGCGGGACGAGGAGGAGGACGACGGGATCGGACTTGTCGGCATGCGCGAGCGCATCGGCCTGCTCGACGGGCGAATCGACGTTCAGTCGACGGTCGGCGCCGGCACGACTATCGTGGCCGAGGTGCCACTCGTATGACGAAGACGTCTCCGAAGATCCGCGTCCTCATCGTCGACGACCACGCCGTCGTCCGCTCCGGGCTCCGCCTGCTGCTCGACAAGGAGCGAGACATCGAGGTCGTCGGTGAAGCGGGCGATGTGCGCAGCGCCGTGCTCGAGGTGCGCGCAGCGAAGCCGGACGTCGTGCTGATGGACGTCGTCATGCCCGGGCAGAGCGGCATCGAGGGCGTCCCGGCGGTGCTCAAGGAGGCTCCCAAGGCTGCCGTTCTCATCCTGTCCATGCAGGACGACCCGCAGTACGTCCGCCAGGCGTTCGGCGCGGGCGCGTCGGGCTACGTGCTCAAGGAAGCGGTCGACACCGACGTCGTCGGCGCCGTGCGCGAGGTCGCCGCAGGGGGGCGTTACGTGCACCCCGCCCTCGGCGCGCGGCTCGCCGTGGCGGAGGCCGAGGACCGCGCCCGCGCAGAGGCCGACCCGCTCTCCGACCGCGAGCGCGAGGTGATGCGACTCCTCGCCCTCGGACACACGAACCAGGAGATCGCGACGATGCTCTTCATCTCGGTGCGTACGGCCGAGACGCACCGCGCGCACATCATGCAGAAGCTCCGGCTGTCGACCCGCGCCGAGCTGGTCGCGTACGCGATCGACCAGGGACTCCTCGACGAGGCGCACGACGGCTAGGCGATCACCTCGCTCGACCGCCGCTTCCGGCGTCCTGTGGCTTTCCCCCGATGCGCCACGCAGATGTCGTTCGGCACGCTCTTGACATGAAGATCCTGCTCGTCGAGGACGAGGACGCCATCGCGGAGCCACTCGCCGAGGGTCTGCGGCGCGAGGGCTTCGCGGTCGATCGCGTCGCCACCGGAGCCGCGGCGCTCGACGCGGCAGAGCCGGATCTCGTCCTGCTCGACCTGAGGCTTCCCGACATCGACGGCATCGCCGTCTGCCGCGAGCTCAGAGCCCGCTCGAGCGTGCCGATCATCATGATCACGGCCAAGGGGGAGGAGATCGACAAGGTCGTCGGCCTCGAGATGGGTGCCGACGACTATCTCGTGAAGCCGTTCGGGTTCCGCGAGCTCCTCGCGCGGATCCGAGCGGTGACCCGTCGGCTGGCCACCCCCGCGAGGGTCTCGGCCATGCACGTCGGGGAGCTCACGATCGATCCGCCCACACGCACGGCGACCCTCGACGACCGGATCCTCGAGCTGACGCCGAAGGAGTTCGACCTGCTCGCGCTCCTCGCACGCGAGCCGGGAGTCGTCGTCTCCAAGCAGGAGATCCTCGAGACGGTCTGGCAGACCACCTGGTACGGCAGTGCGAAGACGATCGACGTCCACGTCGCCGCGATCAGGAAGAAGCTCGGCGATCCGTCGTTGATCGAGACCGTGCGCGGAGTCGGTCTCAGGCTTCGTCTCCCCGCATGAGACGCCAGCTTCTGGCGACATACGTCGCGCTCGCACTTGCCGTTCTCGTCGCACTCGAGATTCCCCTCGGCATCACGTATGCGCGGGGTCAGAAGTCCGACCTCGAGAATCGCATCAAGCTCGACGCCCTCACCGTTGCAACGCTGGCCGAGGACGGGCTCGAGCGTGGCGGCAGCCGACCGTCCAGCGCCCTGGCTCGTACCGCGGTCGAGTATGCGAAAGACCCAGGTGGTCGCGTCGTCGTCGTCGATGCACACGGTGTCTCCTTGCTGGACACCGCGGCGGCGGCCGGTCGCAGCTTCGCATCGCGGCCGGAGATCTCATCCGCGCTGAAGGGAACCTCCCTCTCGGGAACGCGCCACTCGGACACGCTCGGCACCGACCTCATGTACGTCGCCGTGCCTGTGGCGTCGAGCGGGACGGTGTACGGGGCGGTGCGCGTCACGTATCCGACGTCGGCGCTCGACCACCGTGTCTGGCGCTACTGGCTGCTCCTCGCCGCTATCGCTGGAGTCGTTCTCGCGACGGCCACCCTCGTCGGGATGCGGCTGTCGAGCGCGCTGACGAAGCCCTTGGCCGAGCTCGAGGACGCTGCTCGATCGGCGAGTGAGGGTGACCTCGCGGCACGTGCGCCGACGGACGCCGGACCGCCGGAGATTCGCGCACTGGCGGCACGCTTCAACGAGATGGTGAGCCGTCTGGACGTGTTGCTTCGATCGCAGCAGGAGTTCGTCGCGGACGCCTCGCATCAGCTGCGGACACCGCTGACCGCCCTACAGCTCCGACTCGAGAACCTCGAACATGACGTCGCGCCTGCGGGCGAGGCGCAGATCGAGGGCGCTCTTGCCGAGGTCGCACGCCTCGGTCGGCTCGTGGACGGCCTCCTGGCACTCGCTCGGGCAGACGCCACCGAGGCTAGACCCATGCGCGTCGACCTTCACGCCGTCGTCGTGAGCAGATTGGCCGCCTGGACGGCCAACGCCGACGCCCACGACGTACGCCTCGATGAGCGGGTCGCCGTCGGGTCGTACGGACTGGCCACTGCCGGCTCCCTGGACCAGGTGCTCGACAATCTCCTGTCGAACGCTCTGGCCGTCTCGCCGCGTGGAGGGGCGATTCGCGTCGAGGCGACACCTGCGCGTGGAGTCGTCGAGCTCCACGTCGTGGACGAGGGGCCGGGGATGACGGACGAGCAGCGATCACGAGCCTTCGACCGCTTCTGGCGCGAGGGTGCCACCGGCGGGACGGGCCTCGGCCTCGCCATCGCCGAACGCCTCGTGCGGGCCGACGGCGGTGCGCTGGAGCTCCGCAACGCGCCTGGCGGCGGCCTCGATGCCGTGATCCGCCTGCAAGCCCCTTAACGGCCGCGGGGCAAACCCTTACCGGGGGTTGGCCCGCCGTTAAGGCGGCCGGACCTACGCTGCGAGCACATCCGTACGAGGAGGAACACATGGCTCGTAGACACACATTCGTCGTCGCTCTCCTGCTGGGGCTCTCCGTCGTGGGTGGAAGCGTTGCGCTGGGACGGACACTCGAGCTCGGCGCCGCCTCAACGCACGCGAACGACGCCCAGGTGGCGGCACGCGTGCGGCGGCTCAATGCATTCGAGGCGTCGCTTCGGCAGCAGCTCGCGCAAGCCCCCGCTGCACCGTCGATGGGAAGCGTAAGCGCGCCACCGGTACAGCGCGTGAGGTACGTCCGTCCTGCCCCGGTCGTCGTCACACGGCACGCCGCCGGCGGCGACTACGAGGACGAGGGTGTCGAGCACGAAGCCGGTGAGGACGATGACTAGCCACACGGGCCGTCTCTATGCGGCCGCCGCATCGCTGGCCGCCTTCTTCACTCTCTGGGCTGCGATCGCCGCGAACCCTTGGAAGGCGACGTCCAGCGACCCGAGGCTCGCCGCCCTCGCTCAGCGGGAAGCGGTGCTTCGGCGCGACGCGAAGCTCGTTCACCAGATCGTGGCGCGTCGCACCGCAACCGCGGCGGCAGCTCGCCGGACGGCAGCCGCCACGCCTGCGCCCGTGCGCATCGTCACCCTCCCGCCGCTCGTGGTCACGAGGACCTCGTGATGGAGCGCCGTTCGTTCCGTGCGATGGGTACCGAGATGGAGCTGATCGTCGATGCGCCGGCCGGCGCCTGAGACGGATCGCGCGCTCGAGGCCGCGGAGCGGGAGATCGTGCGGCTGGAAGGGCTCCTCACCCGCTTTCGCGAGGACTCGGAGCTGTCCCGGCTCAACCGGCGCGGAACACTTCACGCCGGGCCGGATCTCGTCCGCGTGACGCAGCTCGCAGTCGAGGCGCGCGAGCGCACGCACGGCCGGTTCGATCCGACGGTCCACGATGCTCTCGTGGCCGCAGGCTACGACCGGTCCTTCGAGCACGTCGAGGGCCGAATCGCACCGGCGGCCGCACCCATGCGTTGTGGTGGGGAGATCGCCGTCGACCTGGAGCGGAGCGTCATCGAGCTGGAGCACGGCACCCGGCTCGATCTCGGCGGTATCGCCAAGGGGTACGCCGTCGATCGCGCGTGCGATCTGCTCGCGTCGGCGGGGCCGTGTCTCGTCGACGCGGGTGGTGACATGGCGATGCGCGGTGGCCCCTGGCCCGTGGGGGTCGAGACCGACGACGATCTGATCACCGTGGCGGTCACGAACGGCGGGGTGGCAACGTCCGGCACCGACCGGAGGCGCTGGCTCACCGAAGCAGGCGAAGCCCATCATCTGATCGATCCACGACTCGGCCGACCTGCGGAGGGCGATCTTCTGCGCGTCACCGTCGTCACCGAGAGCGCCACCGGAGCCGAGGTCCTCGCCAAGTCGCTCTTCTTCGCGGGAGCAGAACGGGCCCAGTACGAGGCCGACGAGCTCGGCACTCCCGCGGTGCTCGTCACGACGAACGGTCGCACGGTGCTCGCGGGGGGATTGCGATGACGAAGACGGACCCGACGTTCTGGCTGCTCGCTCGCGCAAGCGGCCTGACGGCGTACCTCGTGCTGACCGCGTCGGTGCTGGCCGGCCTCGTGCTGAAGTCACGACCATTTCGCTCCCTGAAGCCCTCCGCGGTCACGGACACACACCGGTTTCTCGCGCTGCTCGGGCTTGGCGCACTCGCCCTTCATGCGCTCTCGCTCGTCGCCGACCGCACCGTCCGCATGCCGGTCGCGGGGCTTCTTGTCCCCGGGCTTTCCCCCTACCGCCCGCTCGCAGTCGGCATCGGCGTGCTCACCGCGGAGCTGATGATCCTCGTCTACGCCTCGTTCTCTGTGCGTCGACGTATCGGCACGCGCAACTGGCGGCGACTCCACTGGATGACGTATGCGATCTTCGCCGGCGCGACCGCGCACGGCATCGCTGCGGGCACGGACAGCTCGCGCCCGTGGGTGTTCGCGCTCTACGTCGGAGCGATCGGCGCGGTGAGCTTCGCCACCGCGTGGCGAGCTCTCGCACCTCCCCTCTCGACACGACCAGGAGGACAGCATCGTGACTCTCTACCGCATCGACATCGACCGGGCAGCCTGCATCGGCTACGGCGGCTGCGTCAACGAGGCACCCGACGTCTTCTGGATCGAAGACGGCGTTGCGTACGCGCACGACACGACCGCCTGCGATCGCGTGCTCGAAGCAGCCGAGCTCTGCCCGATGAGCGCCATCACGCTCACAGCCATCAGCGACGAGCTGGCCGCGTAACCTGGCGGTATGGGAATCCTCAGAGTCGGCGTCGTGCTCGCTGCCGTGATCGTGGCAGCCATCGCGGCCAACGTCGCGCTGCTGTCACTCGCGGGGAGCGACCGCGATCCGGTCGGGAAGCTGAGCCCGGTGGTGGCCGTCACACCATCGGCCGTGACACCGGCGTCGACGCAGCCGACGCGCGCGAAGCCGGTGACTCCCGCGCCGATCGTGTCGGATACGTCGGAGGAAACCGACGAGGACGACTAGCCGCGCTTGCGCGCGACGCCCGAGCTGCGGGCCGCGTCGGCGACGGCAGCCGCCACGAGCGGCGCCACGTTGCGGTCGAACACGCTCGGGATCACGTAGTCCGGCTCGAGGTGATCGTCGTCGATCGTGCCGGCAATCGCATGCGCCGCGGCAAGCTTCATCTCTTCATTGATCGCGGAGGCGCGCGCATCGAGCGCGCCCCGGAAGATGCCGGGGAAGGCGAGCACGTTGTTGATCTGGTTCGGGTAGTCCGACCGCCCCGTGCCGATCACCGTCGCCGCGTCGAGGATCTCCTCCGGCAGCACCTCCGGCGTCGGGTTGGCCATCGCGAAGACGATCGCGCGCTCGGCCATCGAGCCGATCCCCGCGGGGCTCACGACGCCGGGACCGGAGAGGCCGATGAAGACATCTGCGCCGGCCAGGACTTCGTCGGGCGTGCCCTGGAGTCCACGCGGGTTCGTCATCGCCGCGTAGTCCGCCTTGTAGCCGTCGAGCCCTGGTCTGCCGGCGTGGATTGCGCCCTTGCGGTCGCAGCCGATCACGTCCCGCACGCCGGCCGCGAGCAGCATCTTCGTCGTCGCCACGCCGGCTGCGCCGACGCCGGTGATGACGACCGAGATCTGGTCCAGCTGCTTTCCGACAACCTTCAAGGCATTGATCATCGCGGCGAGGACGACGACCGCGGTTCCGTGCTGGTCGTCGTGGAAGACAGGAATGTCGAGCTCAGCGTTCAGCCGGTCCTCGATCTCGAAGCAGCGCGGCGCCGAGATGTCCTCGAGGTTGATGCCGCCGAAACCGGGGGCGATGGCGCGGACGCAGGCGACGATCTCGTCCGGGTCGGTCGTCGCGAGGCAGATCGGCCACGCGTCGACGTCGCCGAACTCCTTGAACAGCACGGCTTTCCCTTCCATCACCGGCATCGCCGCCTCCGGGCCAATGTCGCCGAGGCCGAGCACGGCTGTCCCGTCCGAGACGACCGCGACGGTGTTCTGCTTGATCGTGAGGTTCCAGACCGTGACCGGATCGTCCGCGATCGCGCGACAGATCCGGGCCACGCCGGGCGTGTACGCCATCGAGAGGTCGTCCCGCGTCTTGATCGGGCTCTTCGGACGCACTTCGAGCTTTCCGCCGAGATGGAGGAGGAACGTGCGGTCGGAGACGTGCTCGACGACCACACCCGGGAGCGTGCGAACAGCGGCGACGATGCGGTCGATGTGCGCGGCGTCCGCCGCGAGAACCGTCACGTCGCGCACCTTCTGCCCGTGTTCGATCCGGACGAGATCGATGGCGTCGAGGAGGGCACCCTGCTCGGCGATCGCGGCTGCGAGCTCGGCGAACGCGCCGGGGCGGTTGGCGAGGGCAACACGAATCGTCGCGCTGAACGACGCCGACAGGTGATCCGGCGGGGCGGCTGAGCCTGCGATGATTGACATGATGGCAGCCTCTTCGCCGTCCGACCGGCCGGCATCGGTGGCCGCGCGGAGCGATCCTCAGTAGCAAGCCACAGGAAGCGCGTTCTGGCGCCGAGTATGCTCGCACCGTGAGCGACGTCCAGGCAGTGCTGGGAACGCTGCCGCGGGAGCGCGTCCACCTGCTGGGGAACCTTGGGACGGTTCGCCGCGAGGTCGGCCCCGTGACGCCCGAGCGCTCGGACGCGCTCGCCGACCACATGAACATCCGCCGCGGTGAGGTGGCCGAGGTCGTCTCCTTCTACTCGTATCTCACCGTCCCGCACGACTGCGTCCGCGTCTGCACCGGCCCCGTCTGCGACTGCCTCGGCGCCCGGGAGCTCCTCGCGCAGGCCGAGGAACGGGCCGAGCCGGGCGTCCCGGTGCTGGAAGTCCCGTGCCTCGGGCACTGCGACCTCGCGCCGGTCGGGATGCGCGGCGACACGATCCTGCCGGGTCTCGAGGCGACGCCGCTGACGCACAGCGCGAACGATGGGCCGTCGACCGGCCTCCACGAGGCCGACGCCTCCCTCGCGGACTACGAGCGGCGGGGCGGCCTCCAGGCGCTGCGCGCGCAGATGCCGAACGACGCCGTGCTTACCGAGCTCGAGGCGGCCGGCCTCGTCGGTCTCGGCGGTGCCGGCTTCCCCACTTTCCGCAAGTGGTCGGCCGTCCTTCAGCACCCGGGACCGCGCGTCCTCATCGTGAACGCGGACGAGGGCGAGCCGGGGACGATCAAGGACCGCTACGTGATGGAGCTGCGGCCGCACCTGCTCGTCGAAGGGATGGCGATCGCCGCTCGCTTTGCCGAGGCGGAGCACGCGATCGTCTACCTCCGCGAGGAGTACGCGCATGCGCGCGAGCGGGTCTCCCGCGCGATCGACGAGTTCAGGGCGGCCGGCCTGCTCGACGGGATCGCGACGGAGATCGTCACGGGCGCGGGCTCGTACGTCTGCGGCGAGGAGACCGCGCTGCTCGAGTCGCTCGAAGGGCGGCGCGGCATGCCGCGCCTTCGCCCGCCCTTCCCGGCCGAGTCCGGCTACCTCGGGCGGCCGACGCTGATCAACAACGTCGAGACGCTCGCGCACGTGCCCGCCATCCTCACGAACGGCGGTGCGTGGTTCGCGGGCCTCGGGCTGAGCGGCGCCACCGGCGTGCGACTGTGGTCTGTCAGCGGCGCCGTCACACGGCCCGGCTGCTACGAGGCGCCGAACGGCATCACCCTCCGCACGCTCATCGACGACTACGCCGGTGGCGCGACCGGGGAGATCGGCGCGATCGTCCCGGGCGGAGCGGCGTCGGGCGTTCTCCCGCCCGCCGCGCTCGATGCCCCGCTCACGCGGGAGGGAATGGCGGAGTGGGGCTGCGCGGTCGGCTCGGCCGGTGTCCAGGTGTTTCCCGTCTCCTACCCCATCGTGCGGCTCCTCCGCGAGACGATGCGCTTCTTCGCCGAGGAGTCGTGCCAGAAGTGCACGCCGTGCCGGATCGGGACTCGCGGGCTCGAGCACGTCCTGGCCGAGCTCGACGAGGGTCGCCAGGCGATGCCGCCGGAGCAGCTGGAGGAGTGGCTCGACGTGATGGAGCGCGGCTCCATCTGCGGCCTCGGCCAGGCAGCGCCGGCGCCGTTGCGCGGGGCAATGAAGCACTGGCCGGAGGTATTCGCGGCTCTGCGCTGAATCTTGCGGCGTGGCCGCCGAGCAACTCACCCCGGTCGGGCTCGACGCGCTCCCTCCGGCCGACATGGCCGCGAAGGCCGAGAGCGTTGGCGTCACCAAGGCGGGCATGGACACCGTCACGGTGTTCGCACTGTCGATCCTCGCCGGCGCGTTCATCGCCATGGGGGCGGCATTCGCAACGACCACGACGACCGGCGGCGCGGATCTCCCCTACGGCGTCGCCCGGCTGCTCGGAGGGCTGACCTTCTCGCTCGGACTGATCCTCGTCATCGTCGCCGGAGCCGAGCTGTTCACAGGCAACAACCTCATCGTCATGGCGTGGGCCAGCAGGAAGGTCTCGACGGTGCGGCTCCTGCGCAACTGGCTCATCGTCTACGCCGGGAACTTCGTCGGCGCACTCGCGACTGCTGCCCTGATGTACGCGGCGCAGCAGTACGAGTTCGGGAAGGGTGCGGTCGGCGTCCAGGCGATGTCCATCGCCGCGACGAAGACGGGCTACGGGTGGTGGCAGGCGCTCGTGCTCGGCGCGTTCTGCAACGCGCTCGTCTGTCTCGCGGTCTGGCTCTGCTACAGCGCGCGGACGACCGCGGACAAGGTGCTCGCCATCATTCCGCCCATCGCAGCGTTCGTGGCAATCGGATTCGAGCACTCGGTCGCGAACATGTACTTCATCCCGTACGGGCTCTTCGTCAAGGCAAACGAGGCGTTCGTCGCATCGCAGACGGACGTGCCAGATCTCTCCGATCTCAGCTGGAGCACCTTCCTCTGGGCGAACCTCGCACCCGTGACCATCGGCAACATCATCGGCGGCGCAGTGATGGTCGGCGCCATCTACTGGTTCATCTACTTGAGGCCGCGCAAGGCCGTCTAGGCGGTTCGGCGGCGGAGCGTCCCCGCGCCGAGCACGAGCGCGGCGACGATGAACCCGCACACGACGGTCACGTAGATCGCGAGCTCCGCGTCGTAGACGCCGCGCGTCACCAAGTCGAGCGCGCTGTACGCGTACGTGATCGGAAGCGCCCACGAGATCGCGTAGAGGATCTGGGCCATCTCGTCGCGAGGCGCGAGGAGGCCGCAGAGCAGGATCTGCGGAAAGATGAATGCGGGGAGAAACTGGATCGCCTGGTACTCGCTCCGCGCGAAGGCGGAGACGAACAGGCCGAGTGCCATGCCGAGCAACGCGTTCATCACGGCAAGGCAGACGACCGCCCACGCGGGGCCGACGACGTCGAGGCCGAGTACGCCGAAGGCGAGCGCGGACACGAGCCCGGCCTGCGTGGCGGCGACGAGCGCGAAGGCAGCGGCGTAGCCGAGCAGCAGGTCGAGCTTCGCGAGCGGCATCGTCATCAGACGCTCGAGCGTGCCGGTCGTCCGCTCGCGGAGCATCGTGATCGACGTGACGAGGAACATCGACGTGAGCGGGAAGAGACCGACGAGCGGCCCGCCGATGCGGTCGAACACCGGGCTGCCGAGAAAGACGTACTTCAGCAGCGTGATGAGGACGCACGGGACGAAGACGATCATCGCGACCGTGCGCGGGTCGTGGCGGAGCTGGCGCAGCACCCTCCCCGCAGTGGCGCCGGTGATGCGAATGTTCACTCGCGCTCCTCGGCGAGGCGAAGGAACGCCTGCTCGAGGTCGTCGGAGCCGCCGCGCGTGCGGAGCTCGGCGGGCGTCGCCGTCGCAACGAGCGTTCCGCCCCGGAGCAGGACGAGATCGTCGCACCGCCCGGCCTCGTCCATGACATGACTCGACACGAGCACCGTCGTGCCGGCGGCTGCGAACCCGCGGAAGAGATCCCACAGCTCCTGACGAAGAACCGGATCGAGCCCCACAGTGGGCTCATCGAGCACGAGCACTTCCGGCTCGGCGAGCAGCGCCGTCGCGAGCGACACACGCGCCCTCTGGCCGCCCGAGAGGCGACCGACGAGCCTGTCCTCGGTACCCGCCAGGTCAACAGCCTCGATCGCCTCGTCGATCCGCTCGCGCCTTGCACCGAGCACGGCTGCGAAGTACGCGAGATTCTCCCGTGCGCTGAGGTCGAGGTACACGGACGGCGCCTGAGTGACATACGCGACTCGATGCCGCAGCGCCGGCGACCCGGCAGGCTCGCCCAGCACCGTGACCGTTCCCGACTCGACGATCTGCACGCCGACGATGCAACGGATCAGCGTCGACTTGCCGGCCCCGTTCGGCCCGAGCAGTCCTGTGATGGCGCCCGCTGCGAAGTCGAGGTCGAGGTCGTCCAGGGCGAGCGTCCCGCCGCGTCGCACCGTCAGGCCGCGAACTGCGACCGCCGGTGCCACGTTAGATCAGGCCGAGCTCTGAGCCGACGCGCTCGAACGCCGCGAGCGCGCGGTCGAGATGCTCGTCTTCGTGCGCAGCCGACATCTGGACGCGGATGCGCGCACTGCCCTCCGGCACGACGGGGAAGCCGAACCCGGTGACGAACACGCCCTCGTCGAGCAGCATCTCGCTCATGCGCATCGCAAACGCTGTCTCGCCGACGATGATCGGGATGATCGCCGCCTCGCCGTCGAGCGGCGCGTAGCCGATCTCGCGCAGCCGATCCCTGAACGTCCCCGAGCGCTCGCGGAGCGTGTCCACGAGCTCCGGCTCGCGGCGCAGGACGCGCACCGCCTCGAGCGCCGAGCAGGCCACCGTCGGCGGCAGCGCGTTGGAGAAGAGCTGTGGCCGCGAGCGCTGTGCGAGGAAGTCGCAGACCTCCTCGCTCGCCGCGACGAAGCCGCCGGCCGCGCCCCCGAGCGCCTTGCCGAGGGTGCCTGTGATCACGTCGACGTCCTCGAGCAGGCCGAAGTGCTCGGCCACGCCTCGCCCGGTCTCCCCCATTACGCCCGTCCCGTGCGAATCGTCGACGAGAACGACCGCCTCGTGTGTGTGCGCGAGCTCGACGATCTCCGGCAGACGAGCCAGGTCGCCCTCCATCGAGAAGACGCCGTCCGTGATGACGAGCTTCCGCTGTCCTGGATCACATGAGGCAAGGCCCGCGCGCAGATCGTCCATCGACGAGTGCTTGTAGATCACCTTCCGCGCCGGGCGGGAGAGCCTGATCGCATCGATGATCGATGCGTGGTTGAGCTCGTCCGACAGGATCACTGTCGACTCGTCGACAAGTGACGGGATCGCCGCCTCGTTGGCGTTCCAGCACGACACGTATGTGAGCGACGCCTCGGTGCCGACGAGCTCGGCGAGCTCGCGCTCGAGCTCGTGGTGCGGCTCGAACGTGCCGCAGATGAACCGGACCGAGCCCGTGCCGGCGCCGTAGTGCCGAAGGCCTTCGATCCCCGCTTCGACCACCTCGGGGCGGGCCGCCAGCCCGAGGTAGTTGTTCGACGACAGGACGATCACCTCGCCCCGTCCTGCCATCTCGACGACAGGGCCCTGGGGCGAGACGATCGTGTTGAAGAGCTTGTACGTCCCCGCCTCGCGCAGCGCTTCGAGCTCGGCGCCGATCGCCGCGTCGAGGCCCGCGCCGGCGACGGTCGTCATCAGCGTGCCTCGGCGACGGCCGCCGCCGGCTCGACCGCCGCCGGCAGCCCGCCGGGGTAGATGACGATCTTGCACGCCTCCCCCGCCTCGAGCTTCGTGAAGACCTGCTCCCAGTCGGCGAGCCCGTACTCGTGCGTGATCAGCGGCCGCAGGTCGACCGCGCCGCTCTCGAGCAGCCAGCGCGTCCGGTACCACGTGGCGAAGATCCGGCGGCCGGAAACGGCCTGCACCGTGAGGTTCTTGAAGATGGCGGCCGCGACGTCGACCTCCACGCGGCGGGACGGGATCCCGAAGAGAATCACGCGACCGCCGTTTCGCGCCATGCGGATGGCGTCGCCGATCGCCTGCGGGGCGCCAGACATCTCGAAGACGACGTCGACGCCGTGGTGGTCGAGCGGCTCCGAGGCGTCGACGACGACGTCCGCGCCCATGATCCGCGCGAGCCCGAGACGGAACGGGTGGAGATCGGACGCGATGATGGAGGCGGCGCCCGAGGCCTTCGCGATCGCGACGGTGAACAGACCCACAGGCCCACAGCCGAGCACGGCAACGGTGCGACCCGACAGATCCTGCTCGCTCGTCGCGAAGACAGCGTTTCCGAACGGCTCCTGGAGGGTCGCGATCTCCGGCGGCAGCTTCGTGCGGTCGGTCTTCCAGATCACGGCCTCGGGCACGGCGACGTAACGCGCGAAGGCCCCGTCGCGGTCGACGCCGAGGATCTTCGTCCGCTCGCACATGTGGCCATTCCCGGTGCGGCAGGCGACGCACGCGCCGCACGTGATGTGGCTCTCGGCCGAGACGAAGTCACCGACGGCGACGTTGCGCACGTCCGTGCCGATCTCGACCACCGTTCCCGCGAACTCGTGCCCGAGCGTCACCGGCGGGGCAATGCGACTCGATGCCCAGCCGTCCCACAGGTGGATGTGGAGATCCGTGCCGCAGACGCTCGCCGCCTCCACCTCGACGACGACGTCCGTGGCCGTTGGCCGTGGCTCGTCAACCTCCTCGAGGGAGAGGCCGGCCTCCGACGCGACCTTGCGCAGCGCCTGCATGCCGGAATCCTCGCAGGTCCAGCGGGAGGGCTCTTGGCTTGCTGATCCGTGATTTCCCGGATGCGGCCGCCACGGTCGAACGGAATGATGGCCGCGAAAGGAGGGACGATGACCACGCTGGTGAAGTGGACTCCCTTCCGTGAGTTCGACCTCATGGAGCGCCGCATGCGGCGGATGCTCGACGACGTCGGGTTCGGGCCGATCGCGATGCCCGCCGCCGACGTCTACGAGACTCCTGAGGAGTTCGTCGTCGAGCTGGAAGTCCCGGGCTTCGAGGAGAAGGATCTGGGGCTCGAAGTGACCGATCACACGCTGACGGTCAAGGGCGAGGCGAGGGCCGAGAAGGAGGCGGAGGACAAGACCTTCCTCCTCCACGAGCGGCTCGAGCAGACCTTCGAGCGCCGATTCCAGCTTCCCGAGGTCGCGGACACCGACAGGCTCGTCGCGACCTTCGACAACGGAGTGCTGGCGATTCACGCGCCGAAGGCACCCGAGGCGAAGGTACGGAAGATCGACATCGCGCCTGTGGCGTAGTCGCACGACCGATGGAGATCATGCGGGGGCCGAAAGGCCCCCGCACCGCGTTCACCCCCGCAACGCTCTCAGGGCATTGAGGATCACGGCCACGTCGATCGCCTCCTGGAGCAGTGCACCGAAGACGGGTTGCACGAGCCCGAACGCGGCGAAGATCATTGCGGTGAAGCTGAGGCCCATGCCGAAGCGGACGCTCTGATGGGCGATCGAGAGCGACCGCCGGCCGATGCGGATTGCATCGGCGACGCGGTCGACGCGATCGACGACGATCACGGCGTCGGCGGTCTCCGATGCAGCGGTCGCTCCGGCCGCTCCCATCGCGATCCCGACATCCGCGAGCGCGAGCGCCGGCGCGTCATTGACACCGTCTCCGACCATGACCACCGGGCTGAGCTCGGGGACCTGCTGCATCGCCCGCACGACCTCGAGCTTGTCCTCCGGCGTCTGATCCGCGTACACCCGATCGATACCGAGCCGGCGCCCGACCTCCTCCGCAACGGCAGACCTATCGCCGGTGACCATCGCGACGTGGCGAATGCCGGCCTCGCGGAGCGACGCGATCAACTCGGGGGCATCGGCGCGCGGCCGGTCGGCCATCACGATGCCTCCGACGAGGTTGCCGTCGAGTCCGACCAGGATCTTGGCCCGACCCGCCCCGGCCTCGTCGTCGAGCGCACCAGCGGCCGCCTGGAGATCACCCCGATAGCCGCGCTCGTCGAGCCAGGCGGCGCTGCCGACAGCAACGCGACGGCCGTCGACGGTCCCTTCGATGCCCTGTCCAAGCCTCTCCTCGACCGCGGACGGGAAGCTCAGCGCTGCGCCACGACGCTGAGCGTCGTGCACGAGCGCTTCGGCAAGAGCGTGGACAGACAGCTGATCGAGCGAGGCGGCGAGGCGAAGCAGCTCGTCGGGGCCAACGTTGTCGTACGAGACGATGCGCTCCACCTCCGCGGTGCCGAGCGTGAGCGTTCCGGTCTTGTCGAGAAGCGCGGTCCGGACGGCGCCGAGGCGTTCGATCACGCCCGCTCCCTTCACGATCACTCCTGCCTGTGCCGCGCGGGACACGCCCGCGAGCAACGCGATCGGCGCCGCGAGGATGAGCGGGCACGGCGTAGCCACGACGAACACCGCGAGCGCGCGGATCGGGTCGCCGGAGACCGCCCACGCCACCGCGGCCACGCCAGCCGTCACGGGCAAGAAAATGATCGCGTACCGGTCGGCAAGACGCACGAAGGGCGCGCGCTGCGACTCCACTTCGCGAACGAGACGGACGAGGGCCGCGTAGGCGCTCTGCGCTGCAGGACGCGTCGCACGCAGCTCAAATGCATCGCCCGCGTTCGTCGTTCCGCTGAGGATCGCCTCGCCGATGCGGTACGTCATCGGCAGGGGCTCGCCCGTGAGCGCCGACTCGTCGACCACCGCGTCCCGCGAGGCGACGATCCCGTCGACGGGAATCACCTCTCCCGCTCGCACGATCACGACGTCCCCGACGCTCACGTCGTCGACCGGAACCTCGATCACATCGCTGCCGCGCCGCACGTGAGCGATCCGGGGCATTCGCTCGACGAGCTTGGACAGCTCCCTCCGCGCCCTCCCGCCTGCGAACTCCTCGAGGGCGTTCCCTCCGGCGAGCATGAGAGCGACCACCGCTCCGGCGAGGTACTGACCAAGGGCAAGCGCGCCGGCCATGGAGACCAGCGCGATCGCATCGACCCCGACGTCGCCGCGGAGGAGCGATCGTGCAACCGACCACGTGAGCGGGACGAGCATGACCGCGACGGTCACCGCCCAGGCCACGTTGCCGGCCGCGGGATATCCGGCGAGATGCAGGCCACCGCCCGCGAGGACGCCGCCGAGGGCAGCGAGCGCGAGCGCGCGACGTCCCACGGCTACCAGGTCTTCGTGCGTTCGACGTGCTCGGCCGGACGCAGCCGGATCCGCGCGTCGACCGCGACGCAGCCGGACACCTGCCCGACCACGGGATTGATGTCGAGCTCGGCCACGTCGGGAAAGTCGAGCGCGAGCGTGGAGAGGCGCAGGACGAGATCCGCGAGAGCGCGGGCGTCGGAGGGCGGCGCGCCACGGTAGCCGGCGACGAGGAGTCCCGCCTTGCCGGTCGTCACGAGCTCCTCGGCGTCGACGTCGGTGAGCGGCGCGATGCGGAACTGCGCCTGGCCGATCAGCTCTGCGAGGACGCCGCCCGGCCCGAAGGCGACGAGCGGCCCGAACACCGGATCCTGGACGACTCCGGCGATGAGCTCTGCGCCGCCGCGCACCATCGGCTGCACGATCACAGGGAACCCGATCCGCTCCGCCGCCTCGCGTACGTCGGCCTCGGTCCGGAGGTCGACCGCGACGAGCCCGTGCTCGGTCTTGTGCGCCCCTGCGGCCGCGGTCTTCACGACCGCCGGCAGCCCGAGTGCCCGTGCCGCGGCGACGGCATCCTCGGACGACGACACCAGCTGCTGCGGCACGACGGGGATGCCGTACGCGTCGAGCAGCGCGCGGGTCGCGTCGGGATCGAGCCAGACGTCCGTGGAGCCGGCGAGCGCACCGGAGACGATCGCCGCGGCCCGATCACGATCGATCCCCTCGACGAGCTGCTCGACGCCGGCAGGCCGCCTGAGCCACTCCGCCCGTTCCACCGCGCGGCCGAGGGCGCGCACAGCAGACTCGGGATACGGGAAGGCGGCGACGCGGCGCGGCTCGCGGAGGAGCGCGGGTGGCGTTCCCTCGCGGCTCACGAAGACACCGAGCAGGGGCTTCGTCGGCTGACCCACGTGTTCCGCTACCCGGACGACCGCCTCGGCCACTGCATCTGCGGTGGCGACGACGGGCGGCACGAAGAGCACGATCACGGCGTCGATGGCGGGATCGCGGAGCACGTGTGGGAGAACCGCTTCGAAGGTCTCGCCGGTGGCGGAGCCGAGCATGTCGATCGGGTTCGCGAGGCTTGCCTCGCGCGGCAGGAGCGGCGCGAGCGCCTCGCGGGTCTCGGCGGAGGGCAGTGGCAGCTCGAGGCCGGCTGCCTCGCACGCGTCGGCCGCGAGGATGCCGAGCCCGCCGGCGTTCGTCAGGAGCGCCGTCCGGCGGCCGCGCGGCAGGGGCTGCGTTGACAGGAGCGTCGCGACGTCGACCAGCTCCTCGAGCGTCTCGGAGCGGATCACGCCGGCCTGCCGGAAGAGCGCGTCGACCGCCGTCTCCGATCCGGCGAGCGCGGCGGTGTGGGAGCGGGTCGCACGGGCGCCTGCTGCCGACCGTCCGCCCTTCATCGCGAGAATCGGCTTCTTGCGCGCGACACGGCGGGCGAGGCGCCCGAACTTGCGCGGGTTGCCGAAGGACTCGAGGTAGAGCAGCACGACGGTGGTGTCCGGATCGTCCTCCCAGTGCTCGAGCAGGTCGTTCGACGAGACGTCCGCCTTGTTGCCGATCGAGACGAAGGACGACAGCCCGAGCCCGCGCCCGTCGGCCGCCTCGAGGAGCGCAAGCCCGAGCGCGCCGCTCTGCGAGGAGACCGCGATCGTCCCCGGAGGAAGCGCGCGCGGCCCGAAGGTCGCGTTCAGCCGCGGCCGCGAGACGGCGATGCCGAGGCAATTCGGACCGACAAGGCGCGCGCCGTGCGCTCGGACGGCCGCGAGCAGCTCGTCCTGGCGACGGGCACCCTCGGATCCGACCTCCGCGAAGCCGGCCGAGATCACGCACAGCGCCTTCGTGCCGCTCGCGAGCGCATCCTCCGCCGCCGCGAGCACCTGCTCGCCGGCGACGCAGATGACGGCGAGGTCTACCGGCTCGGGCAGCTCGGCAATCGATCTGGTAGGCGCGCACACCGGCGACGGGCTCGCCCTTGAGGTTGACGGGGAACGCGGTGCCGTCGAAGCCGGCGGCCAGCACGTTGCGGTAGAGCTCGCCCCCGATCGACCCGCGACGCGAGGAAGCCCCGACCACGGCAACCGTCCGCGGCGAGAAGAACGGAGCAAGCGATGCCGTCACGGCGACGTGATCGCGCTCGTCCACGTGCTCGACGTACGCACCCGTCGCCTCGATGGCCAGCCGCACCTCGACCTCGCCACCCTCGAGCCGGCGATCGGTCGCGAAGCCCGCGTCCTCGAACAGTTGCAGCATCGACCGGTTTCCCGACATCACCTCGGCGACGAAGGATGCGATTCCTGTCGGCGCCGCGAGCTCCGCCAGCTGCTCGAGCAGCCGGGTGCCGACGCCGTGGCCCTGCAGCTCGTCCGCGACGGCGAACGCAATCTCGGCGCTCGACGGATCGCGGAGGCGCACGTAGCTCGCGAGCGCCACGATCCGCTCGTCCGTTCCCTCTCCGAGCGTCGCCACGAGGGCACCGCGCGCGCTCCAATCGGGATCGAGGAAGGGCTCGACGAGCGCCGGCCCAATCGAGGGGAAGCCGTGGAACCGCTGGTACACGCTCTCGTCCGAGAGGCTCGCGAAGAAGTCGAGGACGGCCGCGCGCATCGTCGGCGACCGGCGGCCGCAGCCGGAGCGTGCTGCCGTCCCGAAGGATGACGTCGCGGACAAGGGAGCCGGCCGGGGCCATGGCGGGAGTTTGGCTGTCCTCGGATCCGTCTGCGTCGGGCCGGGCTCGGAGCGAGATCCGTAATTCCTACCGAGGAGACCTCGTGCCGGCCGCCGATGTGTCGACGTCGGAGACGTTCTTACGGTACGGCCATCGCGATGTCGAAGATCACGCCGAATCGGATCCTTGTGGTCGTGCTCCTGGTCGCCGCCGGGCTCGCGGCGGGGCTGATTGCCGTCAGCGTCACCGGCGCTGGTGACGATGCCGCCCCGGCGAACGTCCACGGCGCAGCCGCGACCGCGACCCTGCTGGCGGGCATTCCGCAGCACGGGAACGTCCTCGGCGACCCCGACGCGCCCGTCACGCTCGTCGAGTACGCCGACTTCCAGTGCCCGTACTGCGCGGGTTGGGCGCTCGAGTCCTTCCCCACGCTCGTGCGGGAGTACGTCCGCGCGGGCAAGCTCAGGATGGTCTTCCACGGCGTCGCCATCATCGGTCCGGACTCGGTTCCGGCTCTCGAGACGGCGATCGCCGCCGGTGAGCAGGGTCGCCTCTGGCACATGACCGAGCTGCTCTTCCACAACCAGGGAACGGAGAACACCGGCTGGGTCACGGACGACCTCCTGCGGTCGCTCGGCGAGGCCGTCCCAGGGCTCGATGCGGGCGCGATGATGGACGCGCGCGACTCGGAGCCGGTGCAGACAGGGATGGGAGACGCGCAGGAAGCGGTGGTCGACGCGGGCGTGCGCGTGACGCCGTCGTTCGAGCTCGGGCCGACGGGCGGCGAGATGGCCTTCGTCGAAGGCGCGCTGCCGCTCGACACCTTCCGCCAGGAGATCGACCGGCTGCTCGCACGGTGACGGAGCTGCACCTCCGCTGGGCCGTCGGCACTCTCGCCGTCGCCGGCCTCGCCATCGCCTCGTATCTCACGTACGCCCGCTACGCGAGCAGCGAACTCTTCTGCATCGCGGGCGGGAGCGGCTGCGAGACCGTGCAGCGCTCCGAGTACGCGAAGCTCGCCGGCGTGCCGGTGGCCGTTCTCGGCCTCGCCGCATACGCGGCGCTGCTCGTCACGGCGCTCCTTCCCGGCCGCGACCGCCGCCGCTGCGGACGCCGCGATCGCCGTTTCCGGAACGCTGTTCGCCGCCTGGCTGCTCTATGCGCAGCTCGCGCTGATCGACGCCGTGTGCCAGTGGTGCCTCGCGAGCGACATCGTCATGGCGTTGGCCGCCGCCGCCACGCTGCTACGGCTGCGGAAAAGCACGTAGCCGCGCTCCGCGCCCGGCCCGATGGCGGGATGGCCGCGGAGCGGCCACAGTGGCGCCATGTCGCGTCGGCTCTGCACGATGAAGGTCACGCTCGGGGAGACGGAAGAGTGCCCGGAGGGCGCGTGCCCGTTCTGGGAGACCGGGATCGTCGAGGCCGGTTGCAGCCTCGAACGTCTCCGGATCGACCTCGGCCGCCCCGACCTCTCCGAGTACCTCCTCGGGCTTCGCACAGCGCTGGAGAGCACTCGCGAGGCCTCCGAGCGCGACGAGGGCCGGCGCGCCTTCGGCGGGCTCGTGCCGCCCGAGCTCTCGGGTCGCTGACGCGTATACCCCTTAGGGGTATACTGTGGCCATGAGCGAAAATCACGTCTACACCGTTTCCGGCATGTCGTGCGAGCACTGCCGGGCCGCTGTCGTCGAAGAGGTCTCGCAGGTCGAGGGCGTGTCGTCGGTCGACGTCGACCTCGAGACGAAGCTCGTCGTCGTTCACGGCGAGGGCCTGGACGACAGCGCGCTCCGCGCGGCCATCGTCGAGGCCGGCTACGAGGCCGCGTGACGGCAACCGCGCAGGCACCCGAACGGGTGCGCCTCGCGATCGACGGGATGACGTGCGCATCGTGCGCATCCCGCATCGAGCGAAAGCTCTCGAGGGTGGACGGTGTCGAGTCGTGCGCCGTCAACTTCGGGACGGAGGAAGCGGCGGTGTCATTCGATCCCGCGGTCGTCCCCGTCGACGGTCTCGTCGCGGCCGTCGAGGCGGCCGGCTACGGCGCGCACCTACACGGGGAGGCCGATCACGCTGCAGGTACCGGTACCGCGACTCGCCTCGCTGTCGCCGTCGCGTTCACGGTTCCGCTCACGCTGCTTGCGATGGTGCCGCCCCTCCAGTTCGCGGGTTGGGAGTGGGTCGCGCTCGCGCTCTCGACGCCTGTCGTGCTCTGGGCCGGCTGGCCGTTCCACCGGGCGGCAGCGAAAGCGGCGCGCCACGGGACGGCGACGATGGACACGCTCGTCTCGATCGGCACCCTCGCCGCCTGGACCTGGTCCGTCGTCGTGCTCGCCGCGGGTCTCGACGCCGACACGTACTTCGAGGTCGGCGCGGTGATCACGACGCTGATCCTCCTCGGCCGCTTCCTCGAGGAGCGCGCGAAGCGGCGCGCTGGTGCCGCGCTCCGGAGCCTGCTCGAGCTCGGCGCGAAGGACGCAACCGTCCTGCGGGACGGCCGCGAGGCGCAGATTCCCGTGGAGGAGCTCGTCGTCGGTGACCTCTTCGTCGTCCGCCCGGGTGAGAAGGTCGCGACGGACGGCGTCGTCGTCGAGGGTCAGTCCGCCGTCGACCAGTCGATGCTCACCGGCGAGCCGGTACCCGTCGACGTCGAGCCCGGAGCCGAGCTGGCCGGCGCGACGATCAACACCTACGGCCGCCTCGTCGTGCGCGCGACGAAGGTCGGCGCAGAGACCGCCCTCGCCCAGATCGCGCGCCTCGTGGGCGAGGCACAGGGCGGCAAGGCGCCGATCCAGCGGCTCGCCGACCGGATCTCCGGCGTCTTCGTGCCGATCGTGCTCGCCGTCTCGCTGGCCACGCTCGTCGGCTGGCTGCTCGTGACGGGCAGCGGCGAGGAGGCGCTGACAGCCGCCGTCGCCGTCCTCATCATCGCCTGCCCCTGCGCGCTCGGCCTGGCGACGCCGACGGCGCTCATGGTGGGCACCGGCCGCGGTGCGCAGCTCGGCATTCTCGTCCGCGGCCCCGAGGTGCTCGAGGACACGCGGCGAATCACGACGGTCGTCGTCGACAAGACGGGCACCGTGACCGAAGGCCGTATGGAGCTCGTCGACCTCGTGCCACTGAACGGCGCATCGCGGTCGGAGGTGCTGCGTCTCGCCGGCGCGGTCGAGCACGCGAGCGAGCACCCGATCGGCCGCGCGATCGCCGCCGCTGCGGAAGCCGAGCTGGGAACGCTGCCTCAGGTGGAGGGCTTCGCCAACCGTCCGGGACTCGGCGTCGCCGGTCGCGTCGACGGTCACGACGTGGAAGTCGGTCGCTCGGGCGGGGCGATCACCGTCGCGTGGGACGGTGTCGACCGGGCGACGCTCGTCGTCTCCGACACCGTGAAGCCGACGAGCGCCGAGGCGGTCCGCGAGCTGACGCAGCTCGGCCTGACGCCGATCCTCCTCACGGGCGACAACGAGGCAGCGGCTCGCGCGGTCGCGCAGGACGTCGGCATCGAGCGGGTGATCGCCGAGGTGCTCCCGGACGAGAAGGCGGCCGAGATCCGGCGCCTCCAGGACGCCGGCGAGGTCGTCGCGATGGTGGGAGACGGCATCAACGACGCACCGGCACTCGCCCAGGCGGATCTCGGGATCGCCATCGGCACCGGCACGGACGTCGCGGTCGAGGCGAGCGACCTCACGCTCGTCTCCGGAGACCTCCGCGGGGCGGCCGACGCCATCCGCCTCGCGCGCCGGACGCTCGGGACGATCAAGGGGAACCTGTTCTGGGCCTTCGCATACAACGTCGCCGCGATCCCGCTGGCCGTCGCAGGCGTGCTCGACCCGATCGTCGCCGCAGCCGCGATGGCGTTCTCGAGCATCTTCGTCGTCACGAACAGCCTCAGGCTCCGCCGCTTTCGGAGCCCACGCGAGAGAGGAGCGCCCGCATGACGCACGCGCCTGGCTACGCCGCAGACAAGGCTGCCCTCGTCGCACGCCTGCACCGGATCGAGGGGCAGGTGCGCGGCATCGAGCGGATGCTCGAGGAGGACCGCTACTGCATCGACGTCCTCGACGCAGATCAGCGCGGTGACGACGGCGCTCGACAGCCTCGCCTTCCAGATCCTCGACGGTCACGTGCAGCACTGCGTCACGGACGCGATCGCGTCGGGCGACGCCGCGGCCGCCCAGGCGAAGAGCGAGGAGCTGCTCGCGGCCGTGCATCGCTTCACGAAGTCGCGCTGATCGCTCGTTCGAGGGAGCAAGATCCCTCGTTGTGGCGTGTTGGGCCGCGCTGGACGGATCCACGCTGCGTCATGCGGCAGGGGTCGGCCAGGGGCAAGCGCTGCGGGGAGAGACGAGGCGACGTTTGCTCCGGGAGACGGCGGCTCCTGCCCACCTCTCTTTCGGGTTAGAGTCACGGAACCGGGGTGCTCCGCGCGGCGACGGGGCTGAGATCACACCCGACGAACCTGATCCGGGTAATGCCGGCGAAGGGAGGAACGATCGACTCGCAGACGCCGGAGTGGGGCATCGAGCCCGTCCCCGAGCGCCTTCGCGTGCTCGGCTTCACGGACACGCTGCTCCTCTGGGCGAACCTCGGCGTCAGCCTGCTCGTGCTCGTCGCCGGGACGTTCCTCGTGCCGGCCCTGTCGCTGCGGGACGCGCTGATCGCCATCGTCGTCGGTGGGATCGTGGGAAACGCGATGCTCGGCGTCGCGGGCGCCATCGGCGCCCAGGCTCGCGTGCCGGCGATGGTGCTGCTGCGTGCGCCGCTCGGCCACCGAGGGTCGTATCTCGCGACCGCCCTCAACGTCCTCCAGAACCTCGGCTGGGCGGTGTTCGAGCTGATCATCATCGCGGCCGCCGCGGCGGCCCTCTCCGAGCGCGCGTTCGGGTTCGAGGGCAAGGCCTTCTGGACCGTCGTCTTCGGGCTCGTCGCCGCCGCGCTCGCGCTCGCCGGCCCGATCGCGTTCGTCCGCCAGTGGGTGCGGCGGTTCGCCTTCTGGGTCGTGCTCGCCTCGCTCCTCTACCTCACGTGGTGGACGCTCGATCACGCCGACCTGTCCGCACTCTGGGCGCGCGAGGGCGACGGAACGTCGCTCTGGTTCGGGATCGACCTGATGATCGCGCTTCCCGCCTCGTGGCTGCCGCTGATCGCCGACTACACGCGGTTCTCGACGAACGAGCGCTCGGCATTCGGAGGCTCGATGATCGGCTATCTCGTCCCGAACGCGTGGCTCTACGCTCTCGGAGCGGTGCTCGTGCTCGCGAATCCGGCCTACGGCGACTCGACGGCGCTCCTCACCGCCGTCGCGTCCGGCGGGCTCGCCGCCGGGCTGGCGCTGCTCGCTCTGACGGTCGACGAGACGGACGAGGCGTTCGCCAACGTCTACTCGACGGCCGTCTCGCTCCAGAACGTGCTGCCGCAGGCGCCGCAGCGGCTTCTCATCGGCGCGGCGGCGGCGGTTGCGACGGTCGGTGCCCTCGCCATCGACCTCGTCCGCTACGAGCCGTTCCTCTTCCTGCTCGGGTCGGCGTTCGTGCCACTGTTCGGCGTGCTCCTCGCCGACTGGCTGGTCGCCCGCCGCCGCTACACCGAGGAGGACGTCTTCGCCGCTCCAGCGTTCCGCTTCTGGCTCCTCGGAGCGTGGGCGGCGGGCTTCGCGACGTACCAGTGGCTCCACCCGAACGGCCCGGAGTGGTGGACGGACATCGTCGCGCACGCGAACCCGCAGGACATCGGCGGCGCGTCACTCCCCGCCTTCGCCGTCGCCTTCTGCCTCGCGGTGCCGGCAGCGTGGCGTCACCGGAGAGCCGGCTGATGCGAGCGCTCGTCGCCACCACCGAGGGCACGTTCGCCGTCGATCTGGAGACGGACGAGGTCGAGCCGTGGGAGGGTGACGTCGACGCCGACAACGTTCGGACGACCCTCCCTCGCGTCGTTGCGGCCGCCGCGTCGGGCTCGACGCTCGTCGCCGTCGTCGATGCGCGCCCGCCGCTCCTCGTCTCCCACGACGCGGGGCAGACGTGGCGGGAGTCGGGCCGCGGACTGCCGCCGGGATTCGCGATCGCCGTCCATCCGGACGATCCCGACGTCGTCCTCTACGCCGGACGAAACCGCCTCTACCTCTCGCGCGACGGCGGCCGCTTCTGGGAGCCGCTCGGCGTCGAGCTCCCGGATATCGAGACTGTCGCCCTGGAGGACTAGCGGCTCAAAGCCCTGATCGTGATCGGCGTGCCGACACGCAGCCTGATCGGCGCGCCGCGCTTCGGCACGAGGCGAACAACGCCCTGAAGGGCGCTCGCCGTCACCTTCCCGGCCGACGCCTTGACGCTCCAGCGCGCCCCCTTCGCCCCTGTCACCGTGGCGAGCTGCGTCGCGACGGCGTACGTAGGCGATGCATCAGCCTTCGCCGGGACGCCCACGGTGAGCGTGCCGCTGCCCAGCCGAAGCAGCCAGCCACCCTTCGCCGGACAGTGGGCCCTGTCGACCTCGAGCCGCGAGCTCGCACCGAGCGAGAGCGTGCCGTCACCGCCGACGGTGGATGCCGTGACACTGCCGTTCTTCGGCGTCGCCAGCGCGTCGCCCGGCCCCGCCTGCGATCCCGCCTTCGCGGCCTTGACCGCCGACCCTTGCTCGAGCTCGACCGCACCGCGGACCGCAGACAGCGACCATGCGCAGTAGTCCGGGACCGTGAACGGCCCGCCCACCTCGGGCTTGTCGAAGACGGCACCGACCGCCGTCTCGCAGCGATACGGGCCCGAGAACGGCAGGTAGTCGCCCGGCCCGAGCGTCACCGTCTTCGAGCCCTTGGCGGACGTTCCGCTCCCCAGCGCGATCGTCTTCTTCGGCAGGGGCCGGTTACGGGTCACCTTGAGCGCCCACTCGTACGACGCGCCGCGCGTCTCCCCCAGGCACTTGTACGACCACGAGATCTGCGACGACCGACGTGTTCTTGCCCGCAACGCGCCCCAGCACGTCGCCGGTGATGTAGATGTCGCTCGTCGGCGCGCTCGACGCACCGCCCGCGAGAGCGGCGACGGAGACGAGCGAGACGGCAACGGCGAGCGGCTTTCGCACGCCGGTCACGCTAGCCGATGGAGAGAAGCCACATCCCGCCAACGGTGTAGAGCACCATCAGCGAGAGCATCGCGTACTGCGTTCGGAGCGCGATGCTCGGCGACGGAGACACCGCGAGCGCCCGGTCGTGCGCGACGACGAGCGCGAACACGTGCCCGATCACGAGCACGCTCACCTGGACGTACCACGTGAGGTTCGGCGTCAGCAGCGTGAGGTTCGGCTCGTATCCCGCCGTCCCGAGGACGTTCCAGCCCTTGCCGTACGGATCGGACAGGAGCGGGATGGCGAACTGTCCCGTGATCAGGAGCAGCGAGAAGTAGTGGGAGAGCGCGTAGACGATCGCGATCGGCACGAGACCGCAGAGGAAGACGCCGGCGAAGTCACCGCCGCCGACAACGCGCTCGGCCACGTAAATGGCGACGAGGTACGCAACGGCGACGAGAGCCACCATCAGGATCAGGCCGGCGAAGTTGAAGAGCCTCACGGCGCGTTCCGCGCTCTCCGGCGTCGAGAAGCGGATCTCGATGTCGTAGACGCGCTCGAACCACCAGGTCGATCGCGACAGGCCGTCGAACGCCACCGTGCCGAGCATCACGGCGAAGAACGCCACGGCACCCGGGCGCCGCTCGAGGTGCGCGAGGCCACCGAGCGGCTTGCGGAGCATC
Organism: uncultured Actinomycetes bacterium; assembly: GCA_963724675.1. GTDB lineage: Bacteria > Actinomycetota > Thermoleophilia > Gaiellales > Gaiellaceae > PALSA-612. The sequence goes on from CAVRVP010000007.1 coordinate 249,209, forward strand.
ACCTCGCGCACGCCGTCGCGCACACGCGTACCGAAGATGGCGGCACGGGAGAGGAAGCCGAAGTACACCGAGAAGCCGTCGCCCGACTCGAGCCAGGCGGCGCGCCCGTAGACGATCATCCCCGCCCAGGTGGCGACGCTGTAGACGAGGATCGCCTTGGCGAGCACGTGCGGGTGAGGGTCCTGCCACACGAGCTCGAGCACGGTGAAGGCGCCGAGCAGCAACACCGCCGGCCACACGCCGAGCCCGGTCGGATACGGGCGGGGCTCGCGCCGCCAGCCAAGGTGGCTCGCGATCCACGCGACGAGGTCGGCGGCTGCCCGCCACGGGTTGATGACCGACCAGACGTTCCCGAGGACGATCGTGACGATGACCATCCCCACCCAGAAGATGACGTAGACGAAGATCGGCGTGAGGTTCTCGCTCGAGCGCACCGATCCAAAGGCGGCCGCCGACCAGAGCACGGCAAACAGCGCAAGTGACAGCGCCTGCACGACGCGCCTCGTCCAGGGCGAAAGGACGAAGCGGGAGAACGCGCCGGCGAGCGGACGTCCGGCGTCCTCGTCGAGCTTCGGCTTCTTCCAGAGCGCGCCGAGCGCGACGAACGAGATGACGAGCACCGTCGCGCCGCCGACGAGGAAGAGCCATCCCGGTACCGGCAGGTCGCGGATGCCGCCGATGCCATGGGCGGCCGCGGTGCCGGGGACGAGGAGAGCCGTGAAACCGAGGATCGCGCCGAGCGCGACCGCATCGTCGTCTCACGGACGAACCTCGATGTCTGCGATCTGAATGCCCCGGTCCTCGAGCTCGACCTCGAACCGGCCGGGGAGCGAGGCGACGAACGCAAGCCGGGCCGGCGATCCCGGCGCGACATCGGTCGACTTGTCGTAGCCGTGGAGGTGGACCTCGTCGGCGATGTCGGACGTGACGACGAGCGCCATCTTCGTCCCCTTGTCGACCGTCGTCCGCTTCAGGCCGCCGACGACCTCGCCGTTCCGGAAGACGATTCGAACGGTGGTCACGGTCGGCTTCGGCGCGGGCGGTGGTGGCGGAGGCGGCGGCGGAGGCGGTTGAGGCGTCGATGCGGGCGGAGGTGGAGGTGCCGCAGTGGACGTCGTTCCGTCATCACCGCCGCAGGCGGCGAGGCCGAGGACGAGGGTGACGGCAAGGGCGGGCAGGGTCAACGCTTTCATCGGAGATCTCCTCACGTGATGTGTAGGCGTGCGCAGCTCGGCTTGCTGCGATTTCCGGCTCGGATCGACTGGACGTGACACAGAAGCGAAGATCGCCGCGCACAGGGTTGCGCCAGGGCAAGAAGTAGAACAGGGCATCGGTCTCGACGTCGTGCATCGCCCCAACGATCGTGGCCAGCCGCTTCGTTCCTCGAAACACGGAGGCGGTCTCGCGACTGCGGCCGCCTGCCTCGACGACGCGGTACCGAAGGCGAGCCACCTCGCCGGCCGTGCCCGAGCTCTCGAGCGCCGTCACGCGCGGCGGCTTCGGATCGGCCACCCGTCCGAAGACGGCGGACGCAGCCTTCGGGCCGTCCATGCCCAGCGCGCAGCTGGGCTTCTTCCCCGTGCACGCGCCGCTCCAGCGGACGAACGTCCATCCCTTCTGCGGCGTCGCATCCAACCGCGCGCTAACGCCGGCCAGGAAGGTGCCGGAGCACTTGCCGGGGCAGGCGATGCCTACGGGCGAGCTCTTCACCGACCCTAGACCGACCTTCGTGACGGCGAGGGGATAGCGCGTCCCGGCTGCGACGAATGACGCCGTCGCGGAGGTCGGGGCCGCGAGCGCTGCTCGGCACGTGGGCGCGACGCCCCGGCACGATCCGGTCCACCCCGCGAAGCGCATTCCGGGCGCCGGAGCAGCGATGAGCGTGAGCACCGTGTTGCGTGCGAAGACAGCACCGCACGCCGTTCCGCAATTGATGCCTGCCGGGCTGCTCGTGACCGTGCCCTTCCCCGACACGCCGACGGCAATCGGCGACTGCGTCACGGGAGCGCCACCGAATGCCGCCGTCACGGCACGTGGACGCGTCATCGGCACGACGCAGGCTCCCGCGCCGCTACACGCTCCGGCCCAGGTGACGGGCTGGCTGGCCGGAGTGAGCGTGACCTCGACACCGGCACCAAACGCGGCAACGCACGCGGGGCCGCAGTCGATGCCCGGCACGTCCGAGCCCACCGAGCCGCCGGCAGTCGCAACGGCCAGCGCGTACACCGTGTCCGGGGGCGCAAACGTCGCCGTGACGGAGTGGGGCGCTCCCATCGTCACCGTGCACGCACCCGTCCCCGAGCACGCGTCGCCCCAGCCGCCGAACGTCCACCCGGGGGTCGGGATGGCCTGAAGCGTCACGGACGCATCGGCAGGGAAGTTCGCCGAACAGGTCGGATCACAGGCAATCCCCTGTGGTGAGCTCGTGATGCTGCCGCTGCCGGAGACGCTCACCGTGAGCGGGAACTGCGACGGCTTGGCGCGCGTGAACGTCGCGGTGACCTCGATCTGGTCGCCCGGCGAGAGCTCGATCGTGCACACGTCGCCGCACTCGCCGAAGCCCTCGAACACCGAGCCTGGCTCCGCTTTCCCGGTCAGCGTCACGGGCTGGTAGCGGTTGGGGTCGTCGTTCGAGATGAAGCTGAACGAGCACCGGCTGCCGCAGTCGATGCCGTCGGGCGTGCTCGTGACGCGCCCATCGCCGGAGCCCGCCTTCCCGACGATGACCTTGCCGTGGAGGAGTCGGTCTGGCACGGCCGAGGCCGACGAGCCGAATGCGAGCAGGACGCCGAACGTCGCACGGCGACGACGGCGCGGATCACAGGCGGAACTCCCCGCGCGCGAGGACGACCGCGCTCCCGCCGACCTCCACGCGCTCGATCCTGTCCGGCGTCCCCCAGGCCGTCGCGTAGAGGGTCGAGGGGCGGCCGACCTCCTCGCCCTGCGAGATGACGATCTCCTCACCCGGCGGGACGAGACCGTGGCGGACGAGGTGCACGACGAGCGGCCCCGCCGCGGATCCGGTGGCCGGGTCCTCGGGCACTCCGTCGGCGGGCGCGAACATCCGCGTCTTCCAGCGTGTGCCTTCGCCGGCGATGCAGTTGGCGCCGATGATCGCCGACAGGCGTGCGAGCCGCGCGAGGTCGGGTGTGACCGACGCGACGGCGTCCTCGCTGTCGAGGGTGACGTAGACGTAGATGGAGACCGTTGTCGTACAGCTCCACGGGAAGCGTGGATCCGTCGACGCCGAGCGCTGCGAACAGCTCGTCCTCTCCCTCATACGCCGTGACGGTGGGCACCGGCTGCTCCATCCGCCCGAAGACGATCTTCGCTCCCTCGCGGTCGAGCTGAACCGGGATGATCCCGACGCCTGTCTCGAGACGGATCACCTCCACCTGCATCGGGCCGGCCAGCACGAACGCCGTCCCCAGCACCGGGTGCCCGGCGAACGGCAGCTCGGACATCGGCGTGAAGATGCGGAGGCGGGCGTGCCCCCCGTCCTCGGCGGGATAGACATAGACCGTCTCCGAGAAGTTCATCTCTCGGGCGAGCGGCTGAAGGGTCGCTTCCGGGATCCCGCGCGCGTCGGTGAAGACGGCGAGCTGGTTTCCCGCGAGCGGCCGCTCGGTGAAGACGTCGCAGACGACGTAGCGGAAGACCCCCACGCCGGCGACCTTACCCGCGCCTATCCGTCGGCAGGCTTGCGGCTCACGGCGACGCCGCCGAAGAGCGCACGACCGTCGATGACGAGGAGCGGCGCGTCGGGATCGTCGGGATCGACGCCGGAGACGTGCGATAGCCGCCCCGATCGCCTTCACTCGACTCTCGATGCGCCATTCGGGCGGCACGCGGAGCGCGACGCCTCCGAACACGGCGGTCACGGTCAGGTGCGCCTCGGGTGCAAGCGTCGCCTCGCGGAGATCGGCCTCGACGCCGCCGTACCAGGCGAGCATCGTCCCGCCGCGGAATGCCGTGGCGTTGCTCTCGAGCTCGACACCGTCGAACACGGCCACGAGCGCGAGCTCGTCGCTCGTCGCGTCGCCACGCGATGGTACGGCGAGACGGACGAGCCTCGCAGCCGCCATGAACCCGGCGAAAAATCCGAGGACGAGAAGTGGCAGCCGGCGGAGCATGGCTTCAGGATACGCCGATCTGACCGGCGAGCTCGAAGGAGATGGCATGCTCGCCGTCGCCGGTCTGCACCGTCACCGGCCCGTCGAAGGGTGCTGCCTCCACGACCGCCACGGCCGCCCCCGGCAGAGAGGCCGAGCCCGCGGAGGTAGCGCAGCACCGCGGTGTCGTCAGGGACGCGCCGAACGGTCGACGACTCGCCCGGGTCGAGCGTGTGCAGCGGGCGCAGCTCGTCGACCTCGACGTTGAGCTCCGCGTCCGGAATCGGGTCGCCGTGCGGGTCGTGCGTCGGGTATCCGAGCGTCGCGTCGATCCGCGCCTCGAGCTCCTCGGACAGCGCATGCTCGAGCCGGTCGGCCTCGTCGTGCACCGCGTCGATCGGCATGCCGAGCGTTTCCGCCAGGTACTGCTCGAGCAGCCGGTGGTGGCGGATCACCTCGACCGCAGCCTTCCGGCCGGCGGCCGTCAGCGTGACACCGCGATACGGCTCGTGGGTGACGAGCTTCAACGCCGCGAGCTTCTTCAGCATCGACGTGACCGAAGGAGGTGATACGCCGACGCGCTCGGCGAGCGCAGACGTCGTCGCGCGGCCGCGCTCAACCTCGAGCTTGTAGATCTCCTTGAGGTAGTCCTCGGCGGTCTGCGAGAGCGGCGCGGGAGACATGACGCGTCTAATATAGAGTTTTGATATGTCTAAACCGTTCTCGAGGCGGAAGTTGCTCGCCGGGGCAGCGATTCCTGTTGCCGCCGTGCCGCTCGCGCGCCTTGCCGGTGCGAGCCAGGGTGAGGCCGGCGCGGCGTCCAGGAACCACATCGCCGGCCACGACCACGCCCGTATGGGACATGCGGCCATGTACGGCAAGAGCGTGCCCGGCCCCTGGTGGCCCGCGCGCGCTCGACTCGCTCCTGATCCCGCCGCCGGCGCTTCCCGCGAAGCCCGGCCGCATCCGGGCGTACACGCTCGTGGCGACCGACCGCGAGATCGAGGTGGCCGAGGGTGTGACGTACAACGCCTGGACGTACAACGGGACGGTTCCGGGACCGGTGATTCGCGCGACGGAGGGCGACACGCTCCGGGTCCACTTCGTCAATTCGGGCTCGCACCCACACACGATCCACTTCCACGGCATTCACCCGGCCAACATGGACGGCGTCTTCGAGATCGTCCAGCCGGGCAGCTCGTTCACGTACGAGTTCGAGGCTCATCCGTACGGGATGCACCTCTATCACTGCCACGCAACGCCGCTCAAGAAGCACATCGCGAAAGGGCTGTACGGCGCGCTCATCATCGATCCGCCCGAGCTGCGGGCACCGGCGCGCGAGCTCGTGATGGTGATGAACGGCTACGACACGGACGGCGACTCGGAGAACAACTTCTACACCGTCAACGGGCTCGCGTTCTACTACGCGAAGTACCCGATCCGCGTGAAGCGCGGCGAGCCGGTGCGGATCTACCTCGCGAACCTCACCGAGTTCGACCTCATCAACTCGCTCCACATCCACGCGAACTTCTTCCGCTACTACCCGACGGGGTCGAGCGACCTCTACGAGTACACCGACACGGTGATGCTCTGCCAGGGCCAGCGCGGGATCCTCGAGCTCGACTTCCCGAACACCGGCCGCTTCATGTTCCACGCGCACCAGTCGGAGTTCGCCGAGCTCGGCTGGATGGGCTTCTTCGAGGTCGTCGAGTAGTGGCGACATCCGCGACGAGCGAGCGGGCGCGCCACTGGCAGCTCTGGGCCCTGCTCCCGATCCTGCTCCTCGTCGGCGTCGTCTCGCTGTTCGCCGCGAAGGGCGGCTCGATCGTCGACCTGCTCGGCACGAACCCGCCGCCGACCGACGAGCTCGACATCCGCCGCGTGACGTTCAAGCCCGGCGAGATCCAGATCCGCGTGACGAACCCGCAGCGGGACGCGATCACGATCGGCGCGGTGACGGTGGACGACGCGATCGTCCCGTACACGGTCGACGGCCCCACGACTCTCGATCGCCTCCGCTCGTCGACCATCGTCGTCCCGTTCGACTGGGTGGAGGACGAGCCGATCGCAGTCGGCGTCACGAGCTCGACCGGAATCCAGGTGACGAAGGAGATCGCGGCCGCAGTCGAGACGCCGGGCGTCGACGCGTCGAGCGTGCTCGGCTACGCCCTGATCGGGATCCTCGTCGGGGTCGTGCCGATCCTCCTCGGCCTGATCTGGCTGCCGGCGATGCGCGGAGCGGACCCGCGCTGGCTCGCGGCGTTCATGGCGCTCACCGGCGGGTTGCTGACGTTCCTCGCACTCGACGCGCTCTCCGAGGCTCTCGCGCTCCAGGCGACGCTGCCGGGGCAACTCGGCGGGACGGGCCTCGTCCTGCTCGGCGTCGCCGGCAGCTACCTCGCGCTGACGCTCGTTGCACAGCGGCTCGGCCGGCGCGACCCGTCGTCGGGCGGCGTCCTGCGCGGCGTGACCCTCGCCACGCTCGTCGCAATCGGCATCGGGCTCCACAACCTCGGCGAGGGCCTCGCCATCGGCTCGTCGTTCGCGCTCGGCGCCCTCGCGCTCGGCAGCTTCCTCATCGTCGGCTTCATGGTGCACAACGTCACCGAAGGGCTCGGCATCGCGGCCCCGATCGCCGACGGCGGCGCATCAGCCTCGGACGGCTCGTCGGCCTCGCGCTCGTCGCCGGAGCGCCGACGATCGCCGGCGCGTGGATCGGCGGGTTCCTCACGAACGACGTGCTCGGCGTCCTGTTCTTCGCCGTCGCAGCGGGCGCCGCGATCCAGGTGGTCGTCGAGGTCGGCCGCTACGTCGCCCGGCGCGCGCCGGGCGGCCTCCGGTCGGGTTGGGTCGGCGGCGGCTTCGTCGCAGGGGTCGCAGTGATGTATCTCACCGGCCTCTTCGTCGGCTGACACCTATCCTGGCCGCATGCGGCTCTATCTCGTGCGCCATGCGGAGGCGGGACCGGGCGAGCCTGACGAGCTTCGCCCGTTGACGATCGAGGGACGCGCGGCGGCACGCGCTCTCGGTAGGCGCCTCGCGACCGAGGCCTCACCGGACGCCGTCGTCGCGAGCCCGCTGCTTCGGGCACGGGAGACGGCGGAAGAGATAGCCCGCGCGGCCGGGATCAACGCGGAAGCGGACGAGCGCCTCGCGCCCGGTGCGACCGCGGAGGACGTGCTCGGCGCCGTCGAAGGTCGCGGCGAGCGCGTCGTCGTCGTCGCTCACCAGCCCGACTGCGGCCGCGTCGCGGCCGCGCTCTCGGGCGGCGCCGAACCCGCCTTCCCCCCGGCCGGCATGGTCGAGCTCGACGTCCCGTAGCCTGCGCGCGTGGCCGCCGTCGCCGTATCGGACCTGCGCAAGTCGTACGACGGCGTCGAGGCGCTCGCAGGCATCTCGTTCGAGATCGCCGAGGGCGAGGTCTTCGGCCTCCTCGGCCCGAACGGCGCAGGGAAGACGACGACGGTCGAGATCCTCGAGGGCTACCGGCGCCGCGACGGCGGCGACGTGACGGTGCTCGGCTCCGATCCGGCACGTGACGGCAGCGCGTGGCGCGACCGTCTCGGCATCGTCCTCCAGTCGTCGGCGATGTACCCGAACCTCACCGTCGCCGAGCACGTCTCGCTCTTCGCCGGTTACTACTCGGCGCCGAGGGACGTCGGCGAGGTCGTCGCACTCGTCGGGCTCGAGGAGAAGCGCGACGCACGCGTGAAGTCGCTCTCCGGCGGTCAGAAGCGGCGCCTCGACCTCGCCCTCGGCCTTATCGGCGACCCGGAGCTGCTCTTCCTCGACGAGCCGACGACCGGCTTCGACCCGGCCGCCCGCCGCGCCGCCTGGGAGATGATTCGCTCGCTGCGGGCGCTGGGCAAGACGGTGCTCCTGACGACGCACTACCTCGACGAGGCCGAGCAGCTCGCGGACCGCGTCGCGGTCCTTCGCAACGGGAGCATCGTGGCGCTCGGCACGCCTGCCGAGCTCGGCACGGGCGGCAAGACGGAGATCCGGTATCGCCTCGACGGACGAGAGGTGCTGGTGTCGACTGATGAGCCGACACGCGTCCTCAACGAGCTCACGTCCGAGGCGCTGGCGGCGGGACGCGAGCTCGACGAGCTGAGCGTACGCGGCGCGACGCTCGAGGAGATCTACCTCTCGCTCACGGAGGACGAGACGTGAGCTTCGTGCTCCACCAGCTCAGGAGCGAGCAGCGCCTCTACTGGCGAAGCCGTGAGCTCGCCTTCTTCACGGTTGCTCTGCCGATCATCTTCTTCGTCCTGCTCGGCTCGGTCTACGGCGACGACGAGATCGACGGCATCGACGGCTCCGCCTATCTCCTCGCCGGCATGCTCGGGTACGGCGTCTCGGCGACCGCCTTCGCCGGTCTCGCGATCGTGACCGTGATTCGCCGCGAGGATGGGATCCTCAAGCGGCTCCGGGGGACGCCGCTTCCGCCGTGGGCGTACGTCGTGGCGGTCGTCAAGTCGACGCTGATCGTCTACGCGATCGAGGCCGTCGCGCTCGTCGCGCTCGGGCGCGTGCTCTTCGACATCCCGTTTCCGGACCACTGGCTTTCCCTCGTCCTCACGCTGCTGCTCGGCACTCTCGCCTTCGCCGCCATGGGTCTCGGCCTCACCGGCGCGATCCGGTCGGCGGAAGGGTCCTCGGCGGTCGTGAACGCCATCTACCTGCCGATGGCGTTCATCTCGGGGTCGTTCTTCTCCGCCACGGCGTTCCCGCCCGTCGTCGAGGCGATCGCCGACGTGCTGCCTCTGACGTACTTCATCGAGCTCACGCGCGACGTCCTGCTCTACGACGAGGAGATCTGGTCGAACGGGAAGGCCGTGGCGCGATCATCACGGCCTGGGGCGTCGCCGGTCTCGTCGCCGCCCTCCGCTGGTTCCGCTGGGAGCCGCGCGACCGCTAGGCGCCGACTAGGCGCGCGCCGCCCGGAGCGCGAACCGCGTCGCCGCCCGCGACACCTTGCGCGTCGATTCGAGCGTCGACTCGAGCGCGGTGACGAACCAGTCGATGTCGTCCTCCGAGAGGACGAGCGGCGGCAGCCCCTTGATGACGTTGAGCCCGTGCCCCGCCACCTGGCTCAAGACGCGGTGCTCGGTGAAGAGCGGGACGACGACGAGTTGCGAGAAGAGCGCAGGCTGCATCCGCTCCAGCAAGCGGTAGGTCGTCCGGCCGCGCCGCTCCGGCTCGCCGAGCTCGATCGCCCACATCAGGCCGAGCCCGCGGACGTCCTTCACGACGTCGAAGCGCTCGACGAGCGGGCGCGTGCGCTCGAGCAACAGCTCGCCGAGGCGCGCCGAGCGCTCGACGAGGCCGGCGGCGTCGAGCTCGTGCAGCGTCGCGAGCCCGGCCACCATCGCGAGGTCGTTCGGCTGGAACGTCGAGCCGTGGCTCATCGAGTGCTCCATCGAGTCGAAGACGGCGTCGAACACCTCGGGCCGGAAGATCGCCGCACCCACCGGCACGTAACCGCCCGACAGCGACTTCGCGACGGTGACGACGTCCGGCTCGAGTCCCCAGTGCTCGAGTGCGAGGAAGCGCCCCGTGCGGCCGAGCCCGGTCTGCACCTCGTCTACGCAGAACAGCGTCCCGTGACGGCGGCAGAGCGCCTGTGCGCCCTCGAGGTATCCGGCTGACGGCAGGAAGAGCCCGTGCCCGACGACCGGCTCGACGATGAACAGCGCGACGTCGTCTCGGGACAACTCCGCTTCGAGCGCATCGAGGTCGTCGAAGGGCACGCGGGAGAACCCGGGAACGAGCGGCCCGAAGCGGTCCGTGAAGGCGGAGTCGCCCGAGGCGGACAGCGCGCCGAGCGTAAGGCCGTGGAAGCCGCGCTCGACCGAGACGACACGCATTCGGCCGGTGGCGGCGCGGCCGATCTTGATCGCGGCCTCCACTGCCTCCGTCCCCGAGCTCGTGAACAGCACGCGCCCCAGACCGGCAGGCATGCGTGTGAGCAGCGCGTCGGCGAGCAGCGCGCCGAGCGGGTTGACGCCGAGCCCGAGCTTGCCGGGCGTGTCGAGCCCGAGCGCCTCGATGAGCGCGTCGCGCACGCGCGGGTTGTTGCGGCCGACGTTGACCATGCCGAAGCCGCCGAGCCAGTCGAGGTAACGGTTGTCCTCCGCGTCGTAGAGGTGCGCTCCCTCCGCGCGCGCCCAGCGACGGTCGAAACCGATCGCGCGCAACATCCGGACGTATTGCGGGTTGACCGTGCGTGCGTGCAGGTCGAGCTCGTCGCCCGCGTGACGCTCGAGCAGCTCCCGCACGCTGAGCCCGTTCACGGCGCCAGCGTACGGTACGAGGCCGAGGCGCGATAGCATCGGACGGGCTCAGCGTGCGTGTCCGCGTCGACATCCCCGAGCTGCTCCCCGACCTGTGCTCGTTCCTCGAAGGTCGTGGATACGAGGTCGTCCGAGCACAGGGCGACGAGGCGGTCGTCCGCATGGAGGCCGGGACCGCGGGACTTCCGCGCGGCCGTGACGCTGCTCGCCGACCTCGACGTGTGGCGCGCACAGCGGTCGTGGGCCCACGCGCGCCTCGACCCGGACGGCGACTCGCTCTAAGCCGCCGCGCGCTCAGATGGACTTCGCCATCCCGCCGGAGCTCTCCGACATCCGGACAGCCGTGCGCGAGCTCTGCGAGCGCTTCCCCGGCGAGTACTGGCGGGCGCTCGAGCCGGACAGCTATCCGGAGAAGTTCGTCCAGGCGCTGACGGAGAAGGGCTGGCTCGCCGTTCTCATTCCGGAGGCGTACGGCGGCGCGGGGCTGTCGCTGACGGCGGCGAGCGTGATCCTCGAGGAGATCAACGCATCCGGCTGCAACGCGGGAGCCTGCCACGCGCAGATGTACACCATGGGCACGATCCTCCGCCACGGGTCGGAAGAGCAGAAGAAGCTCCTGCTGCCGCGGATCGCGTCCGGCGAGCTGCGCCTTCAGGCGTTCGGCGTCACGGAGCCGACGGTCGGCTCCGATACGACGCGGATCCAGACCTCGGCCGAGCGCATCGAGGGCGGCTACCGCATCCGCGGCCACAAGATCTGGACGTCACGTGCGCTCCATTCGGATCTCATGCTGCTGCTCGCGCGGACGACGCCGCTCGACGAGGTCGTGACGAAGACAGACGGGCTCTCGACCTTCGTCGTCGACATGAAGGCGGCCGTCGCGGCTCAGACGATGACGATCCGCCCGATCAAGACGATGATGAACCACGCGACGACGGAGATCTTCCTGGACGGCGTCGAGGTGCCCGCCGACGCGCTCGTCGGCGAGGAAGGCAAAGGCTTTCGCCACATCCTCGACGGCATGAACGCGGAACGAATCCTCATCGCGGCCGAGTGCATCGGCGACGGGCGTTGGTTCGTGGAGAAGGCACGCCGCTACGCGTCGGAACGCGTCGTCTTCGAGCGGCCGATCGGGGCGAACCAGGGCGTCCAGTTCCCGATCGCGGCCGCGTACGCGGCGATCGAGTCGGCCGACCTGATGCGCTACAAGGCGGCCTGGCTCTTCGACGAAAGCCAGCCCTGCGGCGCGGAGGCGAACATGGCGAAGCTCCTCGCCTCGGAGGCGTCATGGCAGGCGGCAAACATGTGCCTCGACACGCACGGCGGCTTCGGCTTCGCCGAAGAGTTCGACGTCGAGCGGAAGTTCCGCGAGACCCGCCTCTACACGGTCGCGCCCGTCTCCAACAACCTCGTCCTCGCGTTCGTCGGCGAACACGTCCTCGGCCTGCCACGCTCGTACTGACGAGCTACTGAGCGACGGCGCGCGCCAGCTCGTCGCTCGTCTGAACGCCCAGCGTGCGACGCGCACGAGCGAGGTAGTCCTCCACCGTGGCAGGCGTCAGGAAGAGTGACTGCGCTATCTCGTCGACCGTGAACCCCTCGGCCGCGCTGGCGACGACTCGGCGCTCGCTCGCCGACAGGGCCTCGAACCCCGCCGTCGGCGGCTCGGGCACTTCGGCCCCGAGCGCCACGAGCCGTTCCTCGGCTCGCGCTACGAGCCCGGACGCCCGCATCGCCCGCGCCAGGTGCAGGCCCTCGAACAGCGCGTCTTTCGCCTCGGCGGTGCCGGCCGCAGCGAGAGCCGCTCCGAGCTCGACGAGCGCCTTGGCGCGCGCCGGCCGGGCTGGCGAGCCGTCCAGCGCCGCGACCGCTTCGCGCAGCAACGCGAGACCGGCCTCGGGATCGGGCTCGACCATTCCCGCGACCCGGAGCGCCTGCCCGATGCCCCGCGGCTGTCCCCACCGCCGAGCCAGCTCGACCTCCTCCCGCGCGAGCCTCATGGCCTCCTCCCGCTCGCCCAGCTCGAGGTATGCGAGCGCCGCGGTCGAGCGCCAGGCAAGGAGAGAAGGATTGCGCCCGTCGAGGCCTTCGTACTCACGACCCGCCGCCAGCACGTCCTCGAGGCCGGCGCGAAGGTCGCCCGTCGCGATGCGCATCCGGCCACGGGAGTCGAGGTACGCCCACACGAGCTGGCTTCCGTCCGCGACGGCGTCCAGCCGCTCCATGGCCGTCCGCGCCACATCGACCTCCCCGAGCTCGAGCGCCGCATCCGCGATGTGCGCGACCGCATACGGAATCCCGGTCTCGAAGCCGTACTCCTGGCACGCCTGGAGGCCGTTGGTCGCGTCCGTGAGCGCTTCGTCGAGCCGTCCCGTGTGCAGCTCGACGAACGCGCGGAACGTCGAGACCATCGCGTAGCCCGAGATCGACCCACGCGCCTGCGCGTCCACCCAGGCCTCGTGCCACACGGCCTCGGCGTCGGCGAAGCGGTCGGCGAGCGCAAGCGTGTAGACCGCGAAGATGTAGGCGGCGTTGTCCTCGGAGTAGAGCGGCCCAGCCGCGAGCGCTTTCTCGGCGCGGCCGATCGCCTGCTCGACCGGTGCGAGCCGCCGCGCGTCGTCGTAGGACAGGATGGCGTTGATCGCGCGCGAGCCCACGTCGTCACCGAGGCCCATGGCCTCGATCCGCTCCTTCTGCAGCTTCGCGATCGGATAGAGCGGCGGAAAGATGCTCGTGGCGCTGAGCAACGCCCCTTCGAGCAGCCGGCGAAGCTCGACCTGGTCGTCACCCAGCTCGCCGATCGTCCGCTGGAACACGCCGATCGCCTCCTCGATCCGCAGGCTGTAGAAGAGCGCCGTTCCCAGCTCCCGCGCGATCTCGGCCCGCTTCGCGGGGCTCTCGGCCAGCTCGTAGGCCCGCTCGAGCGGCTCCGCCGCTGCCGGGCTGCTGAGCAGGCGCTCAGCGCTACCCAGCCGCAGGTAGAGCTCCGTCTGGACCGCGCGGTCGCGCGGGGTCTCGTCGAGCGCGCGCCGCAGGTAGCGCGCCGCGCCGCGTGGATCGCCGCGGCGAAGCGACGCATCGGCCGCCACGCTGAGCGCGTCGAGGGCGAAGTCGTCGCCGGAGGGTGGCGCCAGCAAGAGCTGCGCCGCGATGCGCTCGGCCGGCGCGTGGTGATCCGAGAGCACCCGCGCCGCTCTCGCGTGCTCGCGCTCGAGCTCGAGTGGCGTCAACTGCGCGTAGAGCGCGGCGCGCACGACCGGGTGGACGAAGCCGAGCGTCGCGTCGAAGCGCAGGATCGTGCTCATCGCGAGCGTCGTCGCCGCGTGGCCGGCCACCTCTCGATCGAGGTCGGCGAGCGCGGCCACGACCGTCAGATCCGCGTCTTCGCCCAGCACGGCCAGGGCGCGCGCGAGCGCCATCGCCTCGCTCGGCAGCCGCGCCAGGCGCAACTCGACCGCCCGAGCCACGGCACGAGGCCCGATCTCCATCACCTCCCCGGCGTTCTCCGCGCGCGGGGGCACCTTCTCGCTCGCGAGCGCATCGAGCAGCGCGCGCAGCAGCAGCGGGTTGCCGCCCGTCGCCTCGAAGCACGCCCGCGAGAACGCCTCGTCGGCGTCGGCGGAGAGCACGCTCCGGACGAGCGCCTCGACGGCCGCGTGGCTCAGCGCCTTCGGCAGGATGAGCCGCGCGGCCGGGTCTGCCACGAGCTCCGTCAGCAGCACCTTCTCGTACCCCTGCTCCGGCGGCCGAAGCGCGGCGACCACGAGCACGGGCAGGCCTTCGAGCCTGCGCACGAGATAGCCGAGCCAGCGCAGCGACGGCTCGTCTGCCCAGTGCAGATCGTCGATGAGCACGAGCACGGAGCGGTCCGATGCGAGGTTCGCCGTCAACCAGTACAGGCCGTGGAGTAGCGCGAACGAGGTGTCGACGGGGCCGAACCCCTCCGACGCGGGCGCCCCTTCCTCGAACAGCTGGTTGGCGATAGCCGCCGACCCCGCAAGCATCTCCCCCCGCTCGTCGGCGGAGGCGTCCGCGATGCGCGACTCGAAGAGCTGCCTGACGATGCCGTACGAGAAGTCGTGCTCCAGCTCGCCCCCGCGCGCCTGGAGCACCTCCATCCCACGCAGCTCGGCCGCGAGCCGCACCTGGCTGACGAGAGTCGTCTTCCCGATACCTGCATCCCCGACGATCACGCCGAAGCGACCGACTCCGACGGACGCCGACTCGACGAGCTCGGTCAGCGTGGCGAGCTCGTCGGCGCGCTCGACGAGACGCTCCGGCGTCGGTGTGAGCACGAGCTGCCACACCCGAAGCGCGGGGAACTCCGTGGGCAACCCCTCGATGTCGAGCTGGAACAGCCGCTGCGGCAGATCGGCATCGGCGATCGCGATCTCCCCGAGCGCCTGTAGGCGCGCACCGTCGGGAAGATCGTGCTGGACGAGCCCGGCTGTCGCAGCCGAGAGCAGCGTCTGCCCACCGTGGCCCATCTCGACGATCCGGGCGCCGTGGTGAACGGAGTACCCGACGTACGTCCCGCCGCTCACGAGCGCTTCGCCCGTGTGGAGCCCCATGCGCACGCGGATGGGACGGCGGCCCGGCCACGATTCCGCGGCGATGGCGACCTGGGCAGCCGTCGCGGCCGCGACGGCCGACGCGGCGCTCTCGAACACCGCGAACAACCCGTCGCCGAGATTCTCCACCTCGACGCCGCCGTGGGCGCCGAACGTCGCGCGAAGCAGCTCGTTGTGGCGGGCGAGGACCTCGGAGTAGCGCTCCGCGCCGAGCTCCTTCAGGCGCATGGTCGACCCCTCGATGTCCGTGAAGAGGAAGGTGACGGTGCCGCCGGGAAGCTCTGTCACACAAAAATCCTATAGAGCGGCTCCGGGCCGTCTTGCACACGGCAGGCGGTCGAGCGAGTGGCACGCGACGGCGTCCCTGGCGCGCTTCGAGCATCGACACCTGAACTTCCCCAAATGGACTTCTGGCACGGCGACACCCGCGAGGCGGGTACGATGGCCGGGACACCAACGAAGGGGGGGGAAGATGGGCGTGGTACAGCCACGATCCCCGAGGGGTGACAGCACCCTCGGACCGCGTACCTGACGGTCGACGGCGCCGCGGACGCGATCGAGTTCTACAAGAAGGGGTTCGGCGCGACCGAGATCATGCGGATGCCGGGGCCTGACGGCCGCCTCGGGCACGCGGAGATCCAGATCGGATGACTCGAAGGTCATGCGTCGCTCCGACCCATTCCGCGCAGTCGGCGAGTCGAAGCCGCCGTCCGAGGTCGGCGTCGCAACGAGCGGGAGGCCTCTTCATGTACGCCGAGGACGTCGACGCCGTCATGCAGCAGGCGGTGGAGGCCGGCGCCACGGTGACGATGGAGGCCGAGAACATGTTCTGGGGCGATCGCTTCGGAACCGTCAAGGACCCGTTCGGCCACATCAGGTCGATCGCGACGCGCGCGCGTTTGGTCGATCGCGACGCACGTCGAGGACCTGACCGACGAGGAGATCGCCGAGCGCAGCAAGGAAGCAATGGCTGCGATGAGCGCCAGCTGAGCGTTCGAGCCAACGAGGGCCGCCTGCTCCGCCGCGGGCGGTCCTCGATTCTGCTTCACGACGACGACGCTAGCGCGACAATGCGTCGCATGGCGTACACGTGGGACACCGCGGCCGAGATCGCCAAGCGCTCAGGCCGATGAAGCGCTCGACATCCGTCCGCGCGCAGCTCGCTCTCGTCGCAGGGTTGCTCGCCGCAACCGCGCTCGTCCCGTCTGCCCAGGCGTCGAAGGCGGACCGCTTCGACGAACAGCGAGCGTGGTCGTGGCTCGCGCGCCAGGTCGCGCTCGGTCCGCGCCCCGCCGGCTCGCCGGCCTCTCGCCGACTTGCCGGCCTCCTGCGGGCAACTATGCCGCGAGGGCGGTATCAGGAGGTGCCTGGAGGCTTGCGTAACGTCGTGGGCTTCGTCCCCGGGCGAGATCCTTCCCGCACCGTCGTCGTCGGCGCCCACTACGACACGAAGGACATCCCGGGCTTCGTCGGGGCGAACGACGGCGCAAGCGGCACCGCCGTCGTCCTCCAACTCGCGCACACGATCAAGCCGAGACAGCTACGCCCGTCGGTCGCGTTCATCCTCTTCGACGGCGAGGAGGCGCCTCCGGAGGCTCCGCCGGACGAATTCCTCTCGACAGGACTACGCGGCAGCAGGTTCGCAGCACCCCTCTATCGCCATGCAGAGGCAATGATCCTCCTCGACATGGTCGGTGATCGCGAGCTCGCGATTCCGCGCGAGAGCCGCTCCGACCCCGCGCTCTGGAAACGCCTGCGTAACGCCTCGCGCCGCGTCGGCGTGCGGGCCGTCTTCCCCGACAAGAGCCAGGGCCGCATCCTGGACGACCACACGCCGTTCCTGAAGGTCGGGGTACCGGCGATAGCGCTCATCGACTTCACGTATCCGTGCTGGCACACGACGTGCGACGACCTCTCGGCTGTTTCGATCCGAAGCATCGATGCGGTCGGCGAGACCGTCCTCGAGCTGCTCGGCGCGCTCTAGGAACTTCGCCTAGCCGGACCTCGTGACGCCGAGGTCACGGAGCAGCCCGTCCTCGAGCCGGTAGACGAGGCCGTGCACGTCGAGTTGCTGGCCCCGCTCCCAGGCATCCTCGACGACTGTCGTCTGGCATACGTTGATCACCTGCTCGACGATGTTCAGCTCGCAGAGGCGGTCGAGCCTCCGCTCCTCGGGCAGCGCGGCGATCTCGTCGGCGTGCTTCTCGGCGACGTCCTGGACGTGCCTGAGCCAGTTGTCGATCAGCCCGTGGCGCGTGTCCTCGAGCGCGGCCCTGACGCCGCCGCAGCCGTAGTGGCCACAGACGATGATGCGCTCCACCTTTAGCACGTCTACCGCGTACTGGAGCACGGACAGGCAGTTGAGATCCGTGTGCACGACGACGTTGGCGATGTTGCGGTGAACGAAGACCTCACCGAGCTTGAGGTCGACGATCTCGTTGGCGGAGACACGGCTGTCCGCGCAACCGATCCACAGGAGCTCGGGCGACTGGCCGGCTGCGAGATCGCGAAAGAACGCCGGCTGCAGCAGCCGCTGCTGCCGCTGCCCAGGCCCGGTTTCGCTCGAGCAGCGCTGCGAGGTCGGCCATGGCCGGCTAGACGCGCTGCCACTCGACGAGCGGAGCGGCAACCCAGGTGGGACGCGGAGCCTCGTACAACTCCGCCGCGTCGGTGTACGTCAGATCGAGGATCTGCCCCTTCAACTCGCCGCGCAGGTGGCGGAACACCTGGCCGGCATCGCGCGCGTCGCTTTTCGCCTTGACGCAGTGCGCGTCGTAGCCGGCGTAGTCGCCACGAGCAAGGAGCTCCATCCCCGCCTCGATCGACGCCCGTGCGAGCTCGAGGCCTGCGGCGTCGGGAGGCAGTGACCGCTCGGGAGGATCGCCGTAGCCGATCCCGTGGTGGAACGGGTCCGCGGTCGACACGATCACGGCGTCCTCGGCCAGCTCTGCCAGCTCGTCGATGCCCGGAAGCCGCTCGGGCTGACCGCCCGCGAGATAGGGATAGCGCTCGACCACCTCCGGGCCGGCGATTCCCCGGCGCGTCGTTTCGGCGTGCCAGAAGTGCCGGAAGCTGATGAGGGAGTGGTCGTCGCGCCATTCCTCGCGTCCGGCGATGCCCGGCCCCTGGATGCCCCAGAACGGCCAGGCGGACGGATCCTCGCCGGCCGAGACACGGATCCGCGCGTCCTCCATCTCGTCGGTGAAGGCATGGAGGACGCTGATCACCACCACCCGGTCGGCGCCCGAGTCCAGGCAGCCGTGGACGACCGCGGCGACCTGGTGCCCGCAGTCGAACACGCCCGCGTGAGGGAAGACGGCGACTCCGCCCGCGGCCAGCGCCGGTGCGAGGTCCCACTCCCGCGCGCGCTCGAGGCGTTCGAGCGTCCCCTGCTCGCCCAGCGCCTCGTGCTCGGAGCGGTAGAGCTCGTGGATCTGCTCCTTGAGTCGTCGCCGATCGAGCGTCATCGGGAGAAGTCTCCCCGATCGCCGGCTTCGCCCGCCAGTGGGCTAGGTGAGCCAATCGAGGGATGACGCCTCGTTGCCGGGTGGAGAGAATGCGCGCTGCGGCTCGTTCGGTGCGTGTTACGTCGAACAGATCAGGGTATTCGCGTACGTCCCGTGACCTTTAACTGCCGATGCAGTAGCTGTGCCGGGACACAAGCCAAGCGCCATCGAGCAGGAGCCCGTCGACGTCGGCTGCGCGTTGGGCAAGCCGGAAGCACTTGACCTTCGCATTCTTCGTTTTCTCGACGAGGCGGGAGCGGGTCAGACTCTGGCGCGCGCGCGTCGTGAGACCGACGCTCTTGCTGTCTTACTGATCGGGAGTGCGACGAGCACGTGCTGCGAGTTCAACGAGTCGCTCGAGCGACTCGAGGCCCAAAGCATGATCCGTCTCGACAAGGAGGGCTTCGCCAACCTCAGTAAACGGGGCCGCGACCGGATCTACCCACTCGGCCCTCCCGTCTAGCTGGGCCGACCCCAGCGCAATCACGGAAAGCGCGGCGATGAGCCGCTACCGGGATACTCTCTCCCCATGAAGCGCCTCCGCGGCTTCCTCGAACGCTTGCCCGGTGGGCACCGACCGCCGACGGGCCCGCTGACAACTTCGGAGGCGGCCGATGCCGAAGAGCTGCGGCAGGAGACCCTGGCGAAGACCGACGAGCGGATCGAGCGCGAGCAGGAAGAACCTCGCCGGGAATCACGCTCCAGCGGCTAGTCGCCAGTGTCTCGAGCGGGGCGGCCGCCCTCGTCAGAGCACGCTCGCCTCGCCGCCGAGCGGGGGCGCGGGCTCGAACGAGGCCTCGCGGACAGGGGGCTAGACTTCTCCAGGAATGAGCTCACTGCCTGATTCAGTTCGAGCGTTGATCGAATCGGGACCACTCGCGCACCTCGTCACGCTTAACCCTGATGGGAGCCCGCAGCTCACCGTCGTCTGGATCGGCATCGAGGACGACGAGGTCGTCTGCGGGCACTTGTTCCGACACCGCAAGGTGCGCAACATCGAGCGTGACCCGCGCGTCGCGCTCTCGCTCGAGGCATCGAGCTCCAACGCCGTCGGCATGCGCGACTACGCCGTCCTCTACGGGCACGCGCGAATCACCGAAGGCGGCGCGCCGGAGCTCCTTCAGCGTCTTGCCTACACGTACGTTGAGCCGGGAGTGACGTTCCCGCCGATGCCGGACCCTCCCCCCGGCTACATCACCAGAATCCGGGTGGATCGCATCGCCGGACAGGGCCCGTGGGCTAGCGACGACTAGCGCCGAACGGCTCGTGCCGCATGCCTACGCCGTCGCTCAGCCTCCGCTGCATGGCCCCGTCGGAATCGACCCAAGGCTCGGCTATCGTGGCCCCGCGCCCCCGTAGCTCAGTGGATAGAGCAGCGGTTTCCTAAACCGCGTGCGCATGTTCGATTCATGCCGGGGGCACTCTCTTTCGTAGCCTGCAAATCCGGCATAAACAAACGGGTTGCGGGCTATCGGGCATCCGGGCCGACCTACCGCTCCGAGACCGCTATAGACCGCTAGAGGCCGCTGACCCGCTGGCCCAGCTGGCCCACTTGTGGCCACCGGCGGCCAGCCGGGGGCGGGAGCCGATCGGTGACGGGCGTGACGGACGACGCCGGTCCACGGGAGCGCGCCGGCTTCGACGTAGGTGGCATGGCCGAGGTCGACCTGGGCTCAGCGAATCGAATCGGGCACTGGCAGCAACGTGACCGACTACGTCGCCCACGACGGTACGAACAACATCGCGGTTAGCGCTGAGGTTTCCGATCCGGCAGCCCTGCAAAACGTATTGGCGTCACCACCGCCTGAGGTCGCGGCCGCGATGGAAGTCGACGGGTCGTGCCACCGATCAAGGCATACATCGAGGCATAGCACCAGCACCCGAAACAGCGCGGCGATAACAGTCGCCGCTGGGGGCAGCCAGGTTCAGCCCAGATCAGTCCCTGCCGTATCCCTGCTTGCAGCCTTGATCGCTCTCGTGCCTGTCCGGCGCGCCACGCGCCTGCGGCCGGGCGATGCGCTGCGCTACTTCTGAGAACTACCTGCTCATCGTGACCCCGCTTGCGATGCTGCAGAACGACCCGTCTACGACCCGGCGCTCGCCTCCGCGGGTCGCTCGGAGCCGACCGGAACACTCCCCTTCCCGTCGTGCGGCGGCTCGATCGTGATGCCCGGCAGGATGCGGTCGAGCCAGCGCGGCATGTACCACGTCTTCTCGCCCAGCAGTGTGAAGAAGGACGGCACGAGGGTCATCCGCACGACGAGCGCATCCGTGAGGATCGCGACCGCGAGCAGGATCCCGAACTCCTTCGAGACGCGCTCCGCGGTGAGGATGAAGGCGGCGAAGACCGTGCTCATGATGACGGCCGCCGCGACGACGACGCGGCCGATGGCGGCGATCCCGTGCTCTACCGCTTCCCTCGTCGCGAGGCCGTGGACGTGCTCCTCGCGGATGCGGCTCATGAGGAAGACCATGTAGTCCATCGAGAGCCCGAAGAGGATCGCGAAGGCAATGGGCGGAACGAACGTCTCGATTGGCCCCGTTCGGTCGAGGCCGGTGAGCGACAACAGGTGGCCTTCCTGCACCACGAGCGTGAGCACGCCGAAGCCGACGAACGCAGAGAGGAGGGTCGTGATGGCAGCCGTCAGCGAGACGACGATCGAGCGGAACGCCATCGCCAGCAGGAGGAACGTCACGCCGATGACGTACAGCAGGAAGAAGGGCAGCCGCTCCATGATGCGGTCGGCGATGTCCGCGAACGCCGCTGTCAGTCCGGACACGTAGACAGCCGAATCCCCGCCCGCCGTTGCCGCCGGAATGACGTCGCCTCGAAGTGTGTCCACGAGCCGCTCGGTCTCCTCGTCCTGCGGCGCAGAGTCCGGCTTCACAAAGACGATCGCGACGGTCTTGGGGTCGTTGTACACGGGCTCGTCCACCGACGCGACGCCCGGGAGGTCGCGGACGCGCTCGTAGATCCGTTCGGGCGCCTGCTCGTCGCCGTTGACGTCCACGACGATCGGGATGGGGGCGTTGAAGCCCGGGCCGAAGCCCTCGGCGAGCAGGTCGTACGCCTTGCGCGCCGTCTGCTCCTTCGGCTGCGTCCCCTGATCGGAGGCGCCGAGATGCACGAGGGCCGACGTTCCCGCCAGTACGAGCCCCGCCACGAGCAGCACCGGGAACACGATCTTCGCGTTCCTCGTCACGAACCGGCCCCAGCGGGCGATCGGGGTCTTCACCCGCGCCTCCTCGGAGTCGTCGAGCGGACGCAGGAACGGCACCTTGAGCCGGTCGATCTTGTGCCCGAGCTTCGCAAGCACTGCGATGAGCAGCGAGTTCGCGATCAGGACGGTGGTGAGGACGCCGAGGGCCGAGCCGATGCCGAGCTTCGTCACGAAGTCGAGACCGAAGATGGCGAGGCCACTCACGGAGATTGCGACCGTCAGACCGGCGAAGAGCACGGCGCGGCCAGCCGACGCGCCTGCCTCGGCTGCAGCATCGGCCGGCGACATGCCGTCGTGCAGGAGCTGGCGGAAGCGCGTCACGATGAACAGCGAGTAGTCGATGCCGACACCGATTCCGATCATCGAGACGAGCAGCGGGGTGATCGTGTTGATGTCCGTCAGGCCCGCGAGCAGGAAGAGAAGAAGGAACGCGGTCGCGACGGCCGTGATGGCGAGCGCGAGCGGAATCGTCGTCGCCACGAAGGTGCGGAAGACGATCAGCAGCACGATGAGCGCCGCGAGCAGGCCGAGCAGCTCCTGTGTCCCCTGCTCGAGTGGGGGGAACTCCGCGTCGCCGTTGTACTCCACGGTCACGCCGGCATGCTCGACCGTCTCGCGAACGGCCTCCTCGACGGCAACGACAGACTCGCGATCCTTGTCGTAGATCACGCGGTCGAACTGGGCTTCCGCGTACGCGATACGCCCGTCGTCGGACACGGTGTCCTCGGTGAACGGCGTCTCGACGCTCTCGATGCCCGCCTTGTCCTCCGTGGGCTTGAACTCGGCCCCGCGGAGGCGCGCGATCGCCTCGTCGATTGCCTGCTTCCGCTCGGGCGTGTCGAGCCGCTGACCCGCAGGAGCTGCAAAGACGACGTTGAGCACGCCGCCCTGCTCTTCGGCGAACTCGGCCTCGATCAGATCGGTTGCCCGCTGCGTGTCCGACCCTGGGATCTCGAACTGGTCGCGAAGGGATCCGGCGAACGAGAAGACGAGGACGATGAGCGCAGCCAGAATGCCGAGCCACGCGAAGATGACCCGCCAGGGGTTGGCGGCGCAGCGCCTCATCCATCGCGACAGCGCGCCGGTCGATAGCCGTTCGTGCGCCGCGCGCCTCTCGGTTGCCTCGTTCATCCTCGCTTCCTCTCCTCCGGTCAGTTCCTCAACACGTGATTTCTAGTCGCGCGACCCCTGGTCGTGCGGTGAAGAACTGGTTGCGACGGTACGGAGGCGGCCATGGGTAGCCTGGCGTGATGGACGCTGTCGAGGTCGAGTTCGACGATGCGGTGCGGGACGCGCTCGCCTCGCTGCCGCCCGATCTCCGCGAGTCCATGTCCAACGTCGAGGTCGTCGTCGAGGAGGAGCCGCCCGGAGGGATGCCGCTTCTGGGCCTCTACCAGGGCGTGCCGCTCACGCATCGCGGCGCCTTCTACGCGGGCGCGCTACCCGACAAGATCACGATCTTCCGCGCAGCCGCTCGAGCGGCTGTACGGGCGTGATCCGGATCGCCTCCGGCGCGAGATCCGTCGCGTCGTGTTGCACGAGGTCGCCCACCACTTCGGGATCAGCGACGAGCGGCTCGTCGAGCTCGACCGCGCTGACTGAGACGCTACGCCGTCACGCAGCGGCCCTCCCGACACACGGTGCCGGGGCCGCAGCGTCTGCCGCACCCGCCGCAGTTCTGAGAGTCGAAGTAGAGCGAGACGCACCTGCCGTTGCAGCACTTTGAGTCGTTGGCCGGGTTGGAATTCGTGCCGCAGCAGGTATCGCCGCACACCTTGTCCTCGCGACAGCACAACCCGCCACCGCCGCCCGGCGGCAGGATGAATCTGCCTCCGAGCGAGCGGTATCCGTCGGGCAGCAGACCGCGACACCGGACTCGAACTGCACCAGGCGATCGCGCGGACAGCATGTGTACCTGCGTCCGGTTCCCGACGGGCACCGACCCCGACCCGTCTGCAACCTGGGCGCAGGTCTCGCCCCGCTTGCAGCAGATCGGCCTGCCACCCGGCCTCTCCTCGCACGCCTTCGTACCCCTCGGGCAGCACTTCGCCACACCGTTGATTCCCGCGCAGGTCTCGTTGCTCTTGCAGCAGAGCCCGGTCCTCGGGTCGCAGCACGTGCTCCCTCTCTGGCAGCACTTCCTGCCGCACGGCTTCTCACCGATGTTGCACGGGGAGCAGATGCCGCGAGTCGGGTTGATGCACTTCTGGCGCGGGGGGCAGCAGTTGATACCGCAGCGGGTCCTGCCCCGGGGGCATTTCGGCCAACACCTCCGCTGCGGTGCGGGTGCCGGGGATCGGCACCGCCGCGCACTCGGTGCCCGGCGGGCAGCAGTCGTCCTCACACAGCTGCTCGTTGGGCTTGCAGATGGGAATGCAGACCGACCCCCTCCAGCAGGATTCGTTCGGCGCGCAGCAATGTCCCTGACGGCCCGCAGAACGGACGGCCGTCGGGCGGGCAGGCCACCTGCTTGTTGCAGAGGCCGCTGCCGGTGGTGGTGCAGCTGAAGTAGCACGGGCAGCACGAACCTCCTCCGCCCTGGCGCCGGACAGCACTTCACGCAGTTGGAGAACGGGTTGCACATGATCTTTCCGCACTGGACCGGAGGGCCGAACGGCCCATCCGGCGGGTCGATGATGTCGGGACGGTCTTCGATCCCACCGCCGGCTCCCCGCGCGAGAGACGGGCGCAACCCGGGCACTGCTGCGAGCACGAGGGCCGACCCGACCAGGCGCAGTGCGCGGCGGCGTGGCATCGGCGTCGCGAGGGCACGCGCGAGGGAGTCCATTGATGACGGGCGTGACGTCATCGCGCGTGAGTTTACGACACGGCGTCTTTGGATGCAGCCACCGGGTGGGTCTTCGGGCGCGACCGCCGGGCTTGGCCTCCACGACGACGGATCGTCGGGTGACTCCGCAACGGATCGCCAGAAGTCGATGAACACCGTGTACGTGTCGCGTCCGACGACGCAGCGGCCCGAGGCGCGACGCGCGAACGGGGTCGTCGGCCAACCTCGCCGCCGTCTCGTCGAGCGTGGCACGCCGTTCCTCGTAGACCCGCAGCTGCTCGCGGGCGAGCTCCCTGATCGCAGCCGGCTCCGTGAGCTCGGCGAAGAGCAGACGGAGCTGACCGGGATCGCGCATCGTCAGGGTCTCGCTCGTGCCCTCGGCGAACCACGTGCGAAATGCCTTGCGGCCGTTCGGCGTCAGCGAGTAGACACGCCGGCGGCGCCCACCCTCCTCCTGCTCGGCGGTCAGGAAACCCGCCCGCTCGAGCTCCCGCGTCGCGCGGTACGGCGTCACGTGCGGGACGGCCCAGAACTGGCTCGTGATGCGGGAGAGCGCGCGCTTGACCTCGTAGGCCGTGGACGGGCCGCGAAGTGCGATCAGGCCCAGGACGGCATACGCGGTGTCGTCGAGCTTCGGCGCACGTTGCGGATTCATGCTCTCGGCGCTATAGTATCGGAGATACTATTGAGGAGGGCGGATGGTGGCTCGTACACGACACTCTCTCGTCGGTCTGGCGATCGCATTCGGCGCGGCTGCCACGATGGTCCTCTGCCCAGTGCGGCGACTAGCGCGGCGGCCACCACGGGCTCGCCACCTCTCTACCAGGCACCACGGGCCTACTACCTCGCGCTCGGCGACTCGATGGCGTTCGGGTACCAGCCGGACAAGGGCGTGAAGCCCGCAACCTTCCGCACCGGGTACGTCGATCTCCTTGCCGCGCGCCTCGCGAAGCTCTCCCCGAAGATCCAGGTCGTCAACTACGGCTGTCCGGGCGAGTCCACGGTGACGTTCACGCGTGGCGGCTGCGACTGGCTCAAGGGCGGCATGAAGCTCCACGATCCGTTCAAGGGATCGCAGGTCGACGCGGCCGTTGCGTTCCTCAAGGCGCATCCGGGCAAGGTGAGCCCGATCACGCTGACGCTCTGGGGGAACGACCTCTATCCCCTGTCGCAGCAGGCCAAGGGCGCGCCGAAGGCGATCGCCGCGTTCGAGAAACGCTTCTCGACGATCCTCGAGCGCCTGCGGGCCGCGGCGCCGAAGGCGGAGATCATCGTCAGCGGCGCGTGGAACCCGGAGGCGAACGCCCTGGCGAAGACGGAGCCGCTCTACCGCTCCGTGGACAAGGCGATCGGCCGTGCAGCCGCCACGTCGCGCGCACGCGTCGCCAACATGTGGGCCGCCTTCAACTCGGGCAGCAAGGCCGCGCAGAAGGCGCGTCTCTGCAAGGTCACGTACTTCTGCTCGAAGGGCGGCGACCCGCATCCGACGAACGCCGGCTACCAGGCGATGGCCGACGCGTTCTGGGCGGCGTCGGGGTATCCGCGCAGCTAGGCGGCGCGGTTCGCAACGTCGCCGATGATCTCGGCGGTCTCCGCCGGCCGCGACCACATCGGCCAGTGGCTCGTCGGCAGGTCGATCCAGGTGGCGGCGCGCAGCTCGGGGATGCCGGCGAGGAAGGAATGCCCCTCCTTTGCGTACTCCTTGTACTGCTCCGACGTGAACCCCGTGCAGATGAACGTGCTGGGGATGTCGCGGCGCGCGTCGTTCGTGAGCTCCACGCCTTCACGCAGGATGCCGCCCGGCACGGGCACGGCACGCTGACGGAACGTCTCCTTCTGCTCCTCGCTGAGCCCGTCGAGGTTCTCTTCTGCCTCGATCGACTCCCAGTTCAGCGGCAACTCGACACCTTCGAAGTTCGGATCCAGCGCACCCTTCCCCGGGGCGGTGTCGACGTACACCATCGCCGCGATCTGCTCGGGGATGCGATCGCTCGCGGCGTAGCCGGGAAATCCTGACGCGCTGTGCACGGCGAGCACGACCGGAGCGCCTGCCGCCTCGACGGCCGCGCAGATCGCGTCGACGTGGTCGGCCATCGTGATCGCGGACCGGTCGGCGTCGGCGGACTCGAGGCCGGGCAGCGTGATGGCGGTGACGTCGTGGCCCTCGGCGCGCAGTGTCGCGGCGACCTCGTCCCAGGCCCACGCGCCGAGCCAGAACCCGGGAACGAGGACGATCGGCGCGGTCGTCATTGCCTGGACCTTAGCGCGCGGGCGAAGCCGAATGCGTCGTAGCATCGGTGCTTCAATCCACAGAGGGAGGTCTTATGCCCGTTGCCATCGAAATGACGATGCCGCGGAGCGACGCTCGAGCAGTACGACCAGATGCGCGAGAAGATGGGCCTGACGCCGGGTGGCGCGACACCGCCGGGCGCGATCTTCCACTGGGTCGCCGAGCACCGACGACGGGCTCCGCGTCGTCGACGTCTGGGAGACGAAGGAAGGGTTCGAGCAGTTCGCACAGGCGAAGATCGGCCCGTACGCGAAGGAAGTCGGGATCGAGAGCGAGCCCGAGATGACCTTCTACGAGGTGCACAACCACCTCGGCGGGTAGGAAGCCGCGCTAGCTGTCGCGCTGCAAGCGCGCTTCGTCGATGAGCGAATCGACGAGCCCGCGAAGGCGCGCGAGCTCCTTCAGAGCGCCTCGGGCCATCATCTTGTCCGTGGCGCTCGCGTCTCCGTCGAGGGTCGCAGCGTTCGCGTCGGCGCGCGCGAGCACGCCCGCCCGCACCGCCTCGAGCGCCGTGAGCTGCCCGTCGAGGCTGCGCGTCGACAGTGAGCTTGATGCTGTCGAGAACCTTCTGCTCTTCGCTGCTCACGCGCATGACTCTCACACGGGCAGCGACCGCCGTCAAGCCGCCGCGGCGTACCCTGTGCGCGAACGACGCCAAGGAGGTTCGAAATGCTCGCAAATCGCTCGATGCCGGCGGCCGCGGTCATTCCCGTCCTCGGCTACGAGAACGTCGGCGAGGCCGTTGCGTGGCTCTCCGACGTGTTCCGCTTCACGGAGCGCTGGCGCGCCGGGAGTCATCGTGCACAGCTCGCCATCGGGGACGCCGCGGTCGCGGTGACGAAGCGCGCGTCCAATGAGGGTCACGCGACGGTGATGGTGCGCGTCGACGATGTCGATGCCCATTACGCGCACGCCCGCGATCGGGGCGCCGTGGTCGCCGGCCGACCGACCGACCACGCGTACGGCGAGAGGCAGTACAGCGCCACGGATCTCGGCGGCCACACGTGGACGTTCTCGCAGTCGATCGCAGACGTCCCACCCGAGGACTGGGGCGCGACCTCAGGCCCAGGCCTCACCTGACGAGGTGAAGCGGCAGGATCTTTCCCGCCGCCGAGATGTACGGCTCGCGGCGAATGAGGCGCAGCGTCCCGCTGTCCCGCCACACGTCGGCCATCAGCTGGTTCCGCGGCGTGGCGCGAAGATGGGCGACGACCGCGGCGACGACCTCGGTCTCGTCGAGATCGCCGAGACCCGGCCGGGCAACGATCCCGACACGCGGTAGCCCACCGACCTCCTCCTCGACGAGCTGGTAGTCGGTCGGGCCACCGCCGAAGCGAGCCGGCAGCACGCGGTCGACGAGCTCGACGAGATCGGAGCCGAGGAAGTGGTTGCCCTCGGCCGTGAGCTTCTCGTAGCTCCGCACGCTCGAGACGTGGGTCGTCAGGCCGAGCGCCGCCGAAGGGGCAGCCGCAGGCGCGGTCGGCGACGACGCCGTAGTCGTCGCTCTCGACGTTGATCATGAGCTTCGGGGCCGCCGGCAGCAGCGCGGTGAAGTAGAAGCGCACCGACCGTCGCACCGTCGCTACCGTCGCGATCGCGCTGGAGCACGGCGAGCTTCTCCGAGAGCAGGTGCATGTCGTCGACGGCCTGCGGCTCGCCGCACGCGAGAGCGATTCGCCCCGTCTCGGTCATCGAATACGTCGGGTAGGCCCGGCAACCGGCAGCGGCGAGGACGGCCGCCTTCTCCTCGGTGTACGGCTCGCCCCCGAAGCCGATCACCGAGCCCGCGATGTCGAGGCCGTGCTCCTGGGCGGCGAGACAGACGCGGACACCGAGCGACGTCTGCGTGTCGAGCACGCCCGGCGTGCCCTCGCGCTTGCGCTCGGCGAGCCAGCGGGCGACGCGACGCGCCTGCTCGGGGGAGCAGACCTCGGGCCGGGCGATCGGCGCCCCGGCGAACCGCGACGCGACGACGGCCGACAGCGTCACGAGGCGGAAGCCCAGCGCGTCCACCGTCCGCGGAGGGCGATACGACGTGAACCACGCGGCGACCGGCTCTCCGAGCTTCGCCTGACGAAGCGCGTTGTTGATACCGGACGAGGACGGCGGCACGGGACGCCAGATCGCGAACGGGCGACCGGCGCAGCCGAACGCCTCGCGGACGACGATCTGGTCGGCCGTCTCGTGCTCGAGCAGGTCGAGATCGACGGAGACCCTGCGGCGAGCGCCGCGGGTGCCGCCCGTAGCCGCGGCGTAGGGGCTCGATAGCAACGGGTTGTCGAACGACGTGCTCGTCGTGGCGACAGAGACGCCGAGACGCTCGATCGGCGCGCGTCCCTTGAACTCGTCGAGGGTGACGTAGACCCCCGCGGCGTGGAGACGACCGAGCGCGCCTTCGAGCCCCTCGGAGCGGACGAGCGTTGCAAGGTCACCGTGCTCGATGCCGGCCGCGCCGAGGAGCACGCGGTACGGGTTGGCCGGGTTCGGGTAGACAGCGCGCGCAACCACGCCGAGGAACGTCTCGTCGCGCCGGGCGAGCTGCTCCGACGATGCGGCGCCTCGCCTCGTCCGCCGACATCGTCTCCCGGAAGAAACCGCGGCAGCCGCCGCGCGAAGCGGAAGAAGACGCCGAGAGTCGTCGAGCGCGCTCAGCGTGCGGTTTCGATCTCGTAGACGACGACTCGCGCGAGCCGCCGTCGGCGCCCACCTCGACCTCGACCGCCCTGCGCCAACGTCGACCGTGTCTCCGTCGAGCGCCTCGACCCGCTCGCCGTTCGCGCTGACGATCACGCTCTCCCGAGACGACGACGAGGACGGCCTGCTCACCTGTCGCGAGCGTCGCCGTATCGCCTGCGGCGATCGACACCTCGATCAGCGAGTGGGAGCCGTCCGTGACCGCTGCGTCGATCTTGCAGATCGCCGTCGCACCCGGGCCAGTCGAGGCGGCGACCCTCCCCTTCGGCGACGAGAGTGACCGGGCGCCGCATTTCGCCCGGCGGCGGCTCGAGGTAGTCCTCGGGATGCTCGGGGAAAGCTCATGCCGTAGGCACGGCCGATGTCGTTGCGCGCGTCGAGATCCCTCGCCGACCGGCCCAAGGTGAGCGACGGCATCGAAGTAGCGGTCGATGCCGCCCGGCGCAGTGAACTCGACGATCTCCGCAGGCTCGTCGCTGACGTTCCGGAAGGTGTGTGGCGTGAAGCGGGGCATGTGGACGCACGCGCCTGGCCCGGCGATGACGACATCGGGGCCGGAGATGAGCTCGTACGTTCCGCGTGACGACGTAATGCGTCTGGTCGTCGAACGCGTGGAGATGGAGCGGCGGGCCGAGGCCGGCCGGCGTCACACCGAGGCAGAGCGTGTAGGCCTCGTTCGACTCGTCTGCCGAGACCTTGAGCAGCATGCGACCGTCGAGGAGCGGCGCGCCGTCTGCCGCTGCCACGTGGCGCAGCGTTCGCGCACCGCTCAGCGTCCGGTTACCCGCAGCCTCCGCCATAGGCGGGGGATCCTATGCGTTTCTCCCGCAAACGGGTGAGATCGCTAGAGCTTCTTCAGCAGCGCGGAGACGACGGTGACTGAGGTCGTCCACTTCACGGTGCCCTGGAGCTTCACGCCGGGGAGGTAGCCCTCGCTCTCCGGCAAGGGGAGCGCGTACCGGCTGGTTCCGGTGCTCGAGATCGTCGTCTTCTTCCCCTGGATCGACGCATTGGAGATCGACTTGCCCGGCCACACTGCCCGCAGATGCTCGACCGTCTTGCCCATCCCGACCACGCACGTGTCGAACTGGCCGAGCTTCACGTCGGCGTTGTAGCCCATTGGACCTTTCTCACCCGGATGCACCGACCAGCCGACCTTGATGCGCTGGCCGACGACCGCGAACCCGACGCCCTGGTCGCGGACAGCGACGCTCTTCGTGTACGGGGGATCCTTGAAGCCGCGGTCGCGATCACGTGCTGTCGCCGTGCACCGGTAGGTCCCCGTTCCCGGGAGCGACCAGATCGAGGCCCCGGGAAGGGACTCGCCGCCCCAGGAGTCGACATCGCGGTTGAGGTCGATCCCGCCACGCGACCTGAATGTCACGCCGAAGCTCCCCTCGTTGCACTTCTCCCCCTGGCCCTTGGGCGTCGTCGGGCACGTCGTCCAGTTGACGGTCGCGCTCGTGCGGATGACGGTGGGGCGGACGCACTGCACGGTGATCGCCGCGGGCGTCGATCCCTTGTAGCCCGGCGACTTCTTCTGCACCTGCACGCATTCCTTGACCGAGTACGGCGGCCCGGCGGGGGTTGCGCTCGCAATCTCAGCGATGAGCCCAATCGCGATGCCTGCGCACGCGATCGCGACGACGGACCTCACGGACCTCCGCGAACGTAGATCACCTGGCCGGAGACGAACCCTGCCTCGTCGGCCGAGAGATACGCGATGAGGGACGCGACGTCTTCGGGCTGCCCGACGCGACGGACGGGAATCTCCTCGGCGGCCAGCCTCTGGAACTCCTCGAAGTCGAGGCCGACGCGCTCGGCCGTCTGTGCGGTCATGCGCGTGACGACAAAGCCCGGCGCGACGCAGTTGACGTTGATGCCAAAGGGGCCGAGCTCGATGGCGAACGTCTTGGCCATGCCCTGGATGCCCGCCTTCGCCGCCGAGTAGTTCGTCTGCCCGCGATTGCCGAGCGCCGAGGTCGACGAGATGAGCACCATCTTCCCGTACTTCTGCTCGACCATGTGCTTCTGCGCCGCCTGCGCCGCGAGGAACGTGCCGCGAAGGTGCGTAGAGATGACGGTGTCGAAATCGTCGTCCGACATCTTGAACAGCATGTTGTCGCGGATCACGCCCGCGCAGGTGACGAGGATGTCGAGGCCTCCGAGCTCCGAGACGGTCTGCGCCACCGCCGCCTCCACCTCGTCGCGCTTCGTCGCGTCGCACTGGATCTGGAGCGCCGAGCCGTCACCGTCGAAGTCGAGGTCGGTCACCGCCACCTTCGCGCCTTCCTCGGCGAACCGCGCCGCCGTGGCGGCTCCGATCCCCCGGGCCCCGCCCGTCACGAGTGCCACTTTCCCCTCGAATCTCATCCGATTTCTACCTCCGCTTCGCCGGTCGTCACCTTGTCTCCCGCCTCGTTCTCCGCCCAGATGTCGAGCGTCGCGCGGCCGTTCTCGACCTCGCGCACGGTTCCCTGGCACGTGAGCACGTCTCCGGGGCGCACCATCGCCGCGAAGCGCACCTTGAGACGCTTGACGTTCTCCGGGCCGGCCAGGCTCGCGGCGTACTGCCCGAGGAAGCCCATGCTCAGCATCCCGTGCGCGATGACGCCGCCGAGACCCATCTCGCTGCCGCGCTCCGGGTCCCAGTGGATCGGGTTGAAGTCGCCGGAGGCGCCCGCGTACCGCACGAGCTGAACCCGCGTCACGGGCTCCTTCACGAGCGGCGTGAGCTCGTCGCCCGCGTTCACCTGACGATCACCGTCGCGCGGCCCGTGAAGACCGGCTCGCCTGCCTCGTCGCGCGCCGCGGTCTCGACGACGATGAACGTCGCCGTGCCGAGCTTCGTCTCCTTCTCGTTCAGGTCGGTGATCGTGGCGACGCACGTGATGCGATCGCCGGCGCGCAGGGGTCGCTCGTAGACGTACTCCTGGTCGCCGTGGATGAACCGCGCCGGATCGATCGCGTCGAGCGCCGGCACCTTCATCCGGAAGTTGAACGTCGTCGGAAAGGTCGGCGGCGCCGCGCTGCCGTCGAGGTACTCCGGCCGCGGATCGCCGATCGCCTCCGCAAAGCGCACGATCGCGCCCTTCTCGACATCGAAGGTATGCGGCTCCGTGGCCGCGCCGATCAGCGTGCGGTCAAGCGTCACGCGGCATAGGCTATTCGGCCTGAGCGAGAAGCGCATCGACATCCGTTGGCGAGACCTCGACGGGCTGGGGCACGTGAACCAGGCCGTGTATCAGACGTACGGCGAGGAGATCGTCGACGCGTGGTTTCGCGACGTGCTCGACCTGCCGAAGGGCGAGGTCTGGGACTACGTCGTCGTCCGGCTCGAGACGAATTACCGCTCCGAGCTCCGCCTCGACGACGAGCACGTCATGGGCAGCGCGCGTGTGGTCCGCATCGGCAACTCGAGCGTCACGCTCGCGCTCGAGCTGCGCGCAGGGTCGGACGGACGCCTGGCGGCGGAGACCGAGGTCGTCTTCGCGTGCTGGGACCGCGAGGCACGCGCGGCGCGACCGATCACCGAAGACGAGCGCGCGAAGCTGGAGGCGGCATGACGTTCGACGGAACAGGTGTACAGAACGCGATCTACATCGCGGGCGAGTGCCCGTGGCCGGTGGCGGCGGAGGAATGGGAGTCGCTCGCCGAGGAGACCATCGACCCGGGCGCGTTCGGCTACATCGCGGGCGGCGCCGGCGGCGAGGCGACGATCCGCGCGAACCGCGAGGCATTCGAGCGGCGGCGCATCCGCCCGCGGATGCTCACCGGCAACACGCAGCGCGACCTTTCCGTAGAGGTGCTCGGGACGACCTCGCCGGCGCCGTTCCTGCTCGCGCCGATCGGCGTCCTCTCGATCGCACATGCCGACGGTGAGATGGCCGTTGCGCGCGCTGCCGCGTCGCTCGGCATCCCGTTCTGCCTGTCCACCGCCGCGTCCTCGTCGATCGAGGAGATCGCCGAGGCGATGGGCGATGCGCCGCGCTGGTACCAGCTCTACTGGGTCAACGACCGCGAGCTCGTGGCGAGCTTCCTCCGGCGGGCGGAGGCGGCAGGGTACTCCGCGCTGGTCGTGACGCTCGACACGCCGATCCTCGGCTGGCGCCCGCGCGACCTCCGCCGCTCATACCTCCCCTTCATCAAGGGTGAGGGGTGCGCGCAGTTCTTCACCGATCCGGTGTTCCAGGCGAAGCTCGCGAAGCCGCCGGCGGAGGACATGCTCACGGCCGCAGCGACGATGCTCGCGACGTTCCCCCACCTCGCGCTCACGTGGGACGACATCGCGTGGCTGCGCGAGCTGACGTCGCTGCCGATGCTCGTCAAGGGTGTCCTCACCGGCGAGGACGCGAAGCTCGCGCTCGACGCCGGGGTCGACGGGATCATCGTCTCGAACCACGGCGGCCGCCAGGTGGACGGCGCGGTGGCGGCGCTCGACGCGCTCGTCGAGGTGCGCGAGGCGGTCGGCCCCGACGCGACGGTGCTGATGGACGGGGGCATTCGCCACGGCGCCGACGTCATCAAGGCGATCGCGCTCGGCGCCGACGCGACGCTCGTCGGCCGCCCGTACGCCTACGGCCTCGCCGTCGGCGGACAGGAGGGCGTGGAGGAGGTGCTCCGCCAGCTGTGGGCGGAGACGGACATCACGATGGCGCTCGCCGGCATGTCGTCGGTAGGCGATCTCGATCGATCGGTGCTGAGCTAGGGTCCTCTCGTGCAGCTGCGCGACACGCCCGAAGAAGCAACCTTCCGCGCCGAGCTTCGTACCTGGCTCGAGGCGAACAACCCGGGCCTGATCGCACACGAGGACGTTGCTGCGCAGAAGGCGTGGAGCCTCACCGTCTACGACGCGGGCTACGGCGGCCTGACCTGGCCGGAGGAGTACGGCGGTCGCGGCGATTCCTATTCACACCAGGCGATCCTGCTCGAGGAGTGGGCACGCGCCGAGGCGCCGGGACACATAAACACGATCGGGCTCGGCATGGCCGGGCCGACGATCATCGCCCACGGCACGGAGGAGCAGAAGGAGCGCTACCTCGCGAACATCCTCTCGGCCGAGGAGATCTGGTGCCAGGGCTTCTCCGAGCCGGGCGCCGGCTCCGACCTCTCGGCCGTGCGCACGAGCGCCGAGCTGCGCGACGGCCACTTCGTCGTCAACGGCCAGAAGATCTGGTCGTCGTACGCGCACATCGCCGACTGGTGCATCCTCGTGACGCGCTCCGACCCCGAGTCGCAGAGGCACGCGGGCTTGACGTACATGGTCGTCGACATGCACTCGCCGGGAATCGAGGTCCGGCCGATCCGCCACATCACGGGCGACGCGGACTTCAACGAGATCTTCTTCGAGAACGTCGAGGTGCCGGTCGAGAACGTGCTCGACGAGGTCGGCAACGGCTGGGCCGTTGCCATGACGACGCTGCTCCACGAACGGGGAACGCTCGGATTCCAGCTCACGGCCGGGCTCGAGGTGCTGCTCAACAGGCTGATCGCGCTGACGAAAGAGCGCGGCGTGACCGACTCTCGCCTCCGCGACATGGTCGCGCGCGAGTGGGTCGAGCTCCAGGCTCTCAAGCTGACGAACTACCGCGCGCTGACGAAGCTCGTCGAGACGGGCATCCCCGGCCCCGAGGGATCCGTGTCGAAGCTCCACTGGTCGGAGCAGATGCAGCGGCTGAGCAAGCTCGCCGTCGAGATCCAGGAAGGCAAGCCCGACGACTTCTGGCGCCACACGCAGCTCCGGACGCGCGGCAACACGATCGAGGCCGGCACGTCGGAGATCCTCCGCAACATCATCGCCGAGCGCGTGCTCGGCCTCCCGAGGAGTCGCTAGCATGCGATTCGCGTTCACGGAAGAGCAGGACGAGCTTCGCCGCCAGGCGCGCGCGCTCCTCGACGAGCGCGAGCCCACGTGGGAGGAGCTCGCGGAGCTCGGCTGGCTCGGCGTGTCGGTGCCGGAGGAGGCCGGCGGCGCCGGGCTCGGCTTCGTCGAGGAGGCGATCCTCTTCGAGGAGCTCGGCCGCGCGCTCTACCCCGGCCCGTACTTCGCGACCGTCGGGCTGGCGCTGCCCGCCCTCCCGCCCGACGAGCAGGCGCTCGTCGCTCGCGGCGAGCGGCAGTACGAGGACGACGAGATCGTCCCGGACGATCCGTCGCTTCGCACGCGCGCCTTCGCCGCCCTCGCAGCCGAGGCGGTCGGGATCGCGCAGAAGGCTCTCGACCTCGCCGTCGAGCACGCATCGTCGCGGGAGCAGTTCGGCAAGCCGATCGGCGTCTACCAGGCCGTCTCGCATCCGATCGTCGACACGTACGTCGAGACCGAGCTCGCCCGCTCGCTCACGTACTGGGCCGCGTGGTGCGTCGCCGAAGGCGACGAGCAGGCGGAGATGGCGGCGCTGGGGGCGAAGGCGTACGCGGCGGAGGCGGCGGTCGCCGCCTGCGAGCGGTCGATCCAGGTCCACGGCGGCATCGGCTTCACCTGGGAGCACGTGCTCCATCGCTACTACAAGCGCGCGCAGTGGATCGAGGCGTTCGGCGGCTATCCCGCGAAGCAGCGGGCCGAGATCGCCGACGCTCTGCTCGCTTGAGAACCGTCCTCGTCACAGGAGCGTCGACCGGGATCGGCGCGGCCTGCGCGACCCACTTCGTCTCCCGCGGCTGCCGCGTGCTCGCCGGCGTGCGGCAGGAGGGTGACGCGCCGGAGGGCACAGAGGAGCTGCTGCTCGACGTCACCGACGCGGACCAGGTCGCAGCTGCGGCCGCGCGCGTCGACCGCCTCGACGGGCTCGTGAACAACGCAGGCATCGTCGTCGCGTGCCCGCTGGAGTTTCTCCCGCTCGAGGAGCTCCGCCACCAGCTCGAGGTGAACGTCGTCGGCCAGCTCGCCGTGACGCAGGCGTTCCTCCCGGCGATCCGGGCCGCCCGCGGACGCATCGTCATCGTCGGCTCGATCGCGGGCAAGAGCGCTCTTCCGTTTCTCGGCGCGTACGCGATGTCGAAGCATGCGCTCGAGGCGATGGCCGACTCGATGCGCGTCGAGCTCGCGCCAGACGGCATCCACGTCTCGATCGTCGAGCCCGGCACGATCGCGACGCCGATCTGGACGAAGCCGCGTCCCCTCCTCGACACCCTGCCTGCCGAGGCAGGCGAACGGTACGGGAGTCGCATGGACGCGTTTCGTCGCATGGCGGCGAAGCGCGCGGCGGGTGCTGCAGCCCCGCCCGAGACGGTCGTGCGCGCGATCGAGCATGCGCTGACCGCGTCGAAGCCGAAGACGCGCTACCTCGTCGGGCGCGACGCGAAGCTCCGCTCGGCCATCGAGCGCCTGCCCGACCGCGAACGTGACCGGCTGCTCAGCCGTCTGTTGCTCGGCAACGCCGGCCGCTAAGCGTTACCGTTCCGCGCATGGACGGCTTGATGATGGACTTCCAGCTGACGCTCCCGCCGCTCCTGCGGCGCGCGGAGACGTACTTCGGAGACAAGCAGATCGTCACGCGGCTCCCGGACAAGAGCTTTCACCGCTACACGTACCGCGACAGCTGCCGGCGCGCTCGCCAGCTCGCCGTCGCGCTGAAGAAGCTCGGGCTCGAGCCCGGCGACCGCGTCGCCACGCTCGCCTGGAACCACTACCAGCACCACGAGTGCTACCTCGGGATTCCGTGCGGCGGGTTCGTCCTCCACACGCTCAACCTGCGGCTGCACCCGTCGGACCTCGCGTACATCGCGACGCACGCCGGCGACAAGGTCGTCGTCGTCGACCAGATGCTGCTGCCGCTGCTCGATCAGTTCAAGGACGACACGCCGATCGAGCACGTCTTCGTCGTCGAGGACTCCTACGAGGAGCTGCTCGCGACCGCCGATCCGGACGAGTGGGTCGACCCGGAACTGGACGAGAACGCCGCGGCCGCGATGTGTTACACGAGCGGGACGACGGGGATGCCGAAGGGCGTCGTCTACTCGCACCGTTCGACGGTCCTCCACACGCTCGGCGTCGCATCGGGCGCGCCGCTCGGCTTTCCGCTGTCCGAGGCGGACACGTTCCTCCCGGTCGTGCCGATGTTCCACGCGAACGCGTGGGGCTACCCGTACATCGCGACGATGCTCGGCGCGAACGTCGTCTACCCCGGCCCGCACCTCGACGGCGAGAGCCTGCTGGACGCGTTCGAGCAGGAGAAGGTGACGTGGACCGCCGGCGTGCCGACGATCTGGTTGGGCATCCTCGCGCAGCTCGACGCGAATCCCGGCAAGTGGGATCTCTCGGCGCTCAAGGGGATGCTCTGCGGCGGCTCCGCCCCACCGCGGGCGATGATCGACGCCTACAAGACGCGGCACGATCTGAGCGTCGTCCACGGGTGGGGCATGACGGAGACATCCCCGGTCGCCTCTGTCAGTGACCTGCCCGGGCCGCTCAAGGATGCGGACTGGCCGGAGCAGCTCGACTACATCGAGATGCAGGGCATCCCGCTGCCGTTCGTCGAGCTCCGCGCGAAGGACGTGGACGGCAACGAGATCCCGTGGGACGACGAGGCGATGGGCGAGCTCGAGATCCGCGGCCCCTGGGTCGCGTCGGGCTACTACGACACGCCCGAGCAGGCCGACCGCTGGACGGACGACGGCTGGTTCAAGACCGGCGACATCGTCTCGCTCCACCCGAGCGGCTTCATCCGCATCCAGGACCGGACGAAGGACGTGATCAAGTCCGGCGGCGAGTGGATCTCGTCGGTCGCGCTCGAGAATGCGCTCATGGGCCACCCGGCAGTCGCCGAGGCGGCGGTGATCGCGATCCCGGACGAGAAGTGGGCCGAGCGGCCGATGGCCGTCGTCGTCCTGCGCGAAGGCGAGACGGCGACCGCCGACGAGCTGCGCGAGTTCCTCGCGCCGCAGTTCGCGAAGTGGTGGCTACCGGACGTGTTCGAGTTCGTCGACGAGATCCCGAAGACCGCAGTCGGGAAGTTCCGGAAGACGGCGCTGCGCGACATGTTCGTCGCGGAGCCCGCGCCGGCGGCCGCGGACTGACGACCACAGCGCGGCGAGCACGCCGGCGTTCCGTTCCGCGAGCCACGCGCCGTGTAGCTCGGCGGTCGAGCGCGAGGAGGTGTCGCCGGTAGTTAGCACGATCGTTCGTTCTCCATGTCTGCATAGTACGACCGGTCGTGCTATCTTGTCAAGCGCAGTGGGTGAGATCCTCACCACGCCGTCGCCGAGCCCGTCCAAACGGCAGCGCTCGGATGGCGAGAAGAGCCGCGCAGCGATCCTCGACGCGGCGACACGCCTCGCGACGACCGAGGGCCTCGACGGCCTCTCGATCGGGCGCCTCGCCGAGCACATCGGGATGTCGAAGAGCGGGCTCTATGCCCACTTCGGCTCGAAGGAGGAGCTCCAGCTCGCAACGATCGACAAGGCTGCGGAGATCTTCACGCGCGAGGTGATCGAGCCGGCACGCACGGCGGAGGGTGCCGCGCGACTCGTCGCCCTCACCGACGCGTTCCTCTCGTACCTCGACCGGCGCGTGTTCCCCGGCGGGTGCTTCTTCGCAGCCGCGCAGGCCGAGCTCGACACACACCCCGGGCCGGTGCGCGAGAAGCTCCGCGAGACGGGCCGCCGCTGGCTCGACTACATCGAGCGACAGGTGCGCGGCGCGCAGGAGCTCGGCGACATCAGATCCGATGAGGATCCCGCGCAGCTCGCCTTCGAGCTCGACGCGATGCTGAAGATGGCGGTCGCCGTCTTCGTGCTTCAGGACGACCCGGGCGCGCTCGACCGCGCCCGCCAGGGCGTCAAGACGCGCCTCACGCTCGCCGCCGCCTAGCGTTTGCGGACCACGAGCAGCGCCTGCATGCCGCGCGATCGGTGGTCCGCGAGCGTGCACCAGAGCGCGTAACGACCCGGGACGAGGCGCGCTTCGAGCGAGCGATGGCGACCCGGCCGAACCGTGGCGATCCGGTACGTGCGCGCACCCTTCGCCGAGCGGCGGAGCGCGAGGTCGTGATCGTCCTCGCCGAAGTTGGCGAGCTCGATCACGGCGAGCCCCGGCCGGATCGAGGTGCGAGACAGGGCTAGCCGATACTCGACAGAGGTGACCTGGACGCGTGCGGGCGGCTTCGTCGCGGCCGTGGCCATCGCTCCCGACCGTCGCCGTTGCGACGACGATGAGAGCCACGACGCGCGTCACCGGACGATCTTCGGGCGCGAGATCCTGCCAAGGTTGGGAAGCACGGACTCCGCGTCGGCCCCGAGCCAGTCCTCGAGCAGCGACGCGTAGACGCCGCGGAAGTCGACGGTCGCACGGAGGTTCCCGTCGCGGTCGAGCTTCTTGAGACCCGGAAACTCGCCGATCATCGTTCCGGCGGCCTGCGTCCCGATGACGAATCCCGCTCCGGCGGCGCCGTGATCGGTACCGCTCGACGCGTTCTCCTCGGCTCGCCGGCCGAACTCCGACCAGACGAGCACGAGCACGCGATCGGCGAGCTTTCGCGCCTCGAGGTCGCGCTGAAAGGCGAGCAGCGAGTCGGCGGTGAGCTTCAGGCCGCTGGCCAGGTCGCCGGGCTGGTCGTCGTGCGTGTCGTACGCACCCGGCGCGGTGAGGGCGACGCAGCGCAGCGGGAGCTTCGCCTGGAGCATCGCCGCGAGGCCGGCGAGCCGGCGCGGGAAGGGATCGTCGGTCGTGGGATACGACACCGGGCTCTTGAAGTCCACGGGCTTGTCGTCCTTCGAGCGGAACGGCGCCAGCTGGCGATAGAGCCGAGCCGACTGGCGTGCGGCGTCGGTCGCCTGCTCGAGCCCGGCATCGCCACGCGTCGGCAGCCGGCCAAGCGCACCGATCCCTTCGAGCATGCGCGTGTGCGGCTCGCCCCAGACGCCGCGCGCCCAGAAGTCGAACTGGTCCGGGCCGTCCACCGACGCGACCGGCACGCGGCCGGTGGCCAGCGCCGGGTTGGAGGCTCCAGTCGAGCGCGAGCCCCTGGAGCGGGTTGTCGATCGCACCGTGCCGGTCGAGGTAGCGCCCGAGCCAGCCGGTGGGCAGCCGCTCGTCGAGTGCCCCCACCTCCCAGAAGTGCCGCGACGTGAAGTGCGACTGGTTCGGGTCGGCGTAGCCGACTCCGGGCATGACGCCGACCTTTCCCTCGCCGTGCAACGCGGCGAGCGGCGCGAGCGACGGATGCCACCTCAGCCGCGGATCCTCCGCAAACGGCACACCTTGGGCAGCGGAAAGCGCGAGCCGCGGCCGCAGCCGGTGGTAGAGGGGGTCCTCGGCCGGGAAGAGCATCGACAGCGAGTCGGCGCCGCCGTCGAGGAACACGCTCACGAGCACGCGGCCCTTGCCGCCGCTCGCCGCCTGTGCGGCGGCGATCCCATCCTCGAAGGCGGCGGGCCTGAGACCGGCCGCGCCGTACACGGCAACTGCCATCCCCACCGTTCGCAGGAGGAAGTCCCTGCGGTCGAGGCCGGTGCCCGCCGGCTCGGGCATGCCCGGCTCGATCGTCGGCAGGCCGCGACCCGCCTCGGCGACGCCACGGCGGAGCAGCTCGGAGCGCGTGTGCTCGTTGCAGCAGGCCATCTATGCGGCCTGGAGGTCGGGGGACACGGCCAGGAGCTGACGCACTGCGTTGAGGACGAGCGGCGGATACGCCTCCCGCTTCCAGTCCTGGTCGGCATCGCGGAGTGCCGTGCGGGCGAACGTCACGAGGGCAGACTCCGTCTCTGGGCGGATCCGAGGGCTGCCGAGGAGGTAGACGGCGTTGGCGACGAGCTTCTTCGCGTCCGACGGCACCTTCGGCGGCTTCCGGCCGCGCTTCTGGGCGACGATGTTCTGCGACAGCGCGTAGTTCGCGATCAACCAGCGCGCGCGGAAGGCGGCGGTGTCGAGCCACCGCTCGTCGTTCCAGCCGGAGACGTTCGGCGGGAAGAAGAGGCGCTGGCCGGCGCCTTCGGCAAGCCACACCCACGCCTCCGTGTCGACGTCCCGGCCGAGCGCGCGCAGCAGGCCGGCCGTGTAGACGACAGGGGGCTTGACCATACGCGGCCCCGTGTACAGCGTCGGGTGGCGGAGGATCGCGTCGAGCAGCGGCCGCACCTCGTAGCGGTCCCGGTACATCGCCTCGAGCGCCTGCCGTGTCTTCGCGTCGGGGGCGACCGGGATGAAGTAGCTCCAGAGCTTCTCGACGAAGAACCGCGGATGGGCGTCGTGGCGGACGCAGAGGTCGCACGCCTTGCGAAAGTCGTAGCGACCACGCTGTCCGAACACGCTCTTCATGCCCTGGTCGTGCCTGCGCGCGTCGTAGCGGAAGTTCACCGGGCCGCGGCTCCGGCTCCACGAGTAGCTGAACCCCGTGAGCGCGCGAGCGAGCTCGCGCACGTCCCGCTCGGTGTAGCCGTTCCCCTCACCGAGCGTGAACAGCTCCATCAGCTCGCGCGCGTAGTTCTCGTTGGGCGCGTCCTTGCGCGTTGTCGGCTCCGGAGAGCCAGAGGAGCATCGCCGGGTCGGCGGTCACCTCGCGGACGAGCGCGCGGAAGTCGCCGAGCGCGTAGCGCCGGAACAGCCCGTTCTGATCGAGCATGAGGCGCTGCGAGCCGACGCCGCTGTTCGAGGTCGCGAACCAGTCGTGCCACACGAGCGTCATCCGCTCGACGAGAGGACGGCTCGTGCGCACCATCCGGTCGAGCCACCACAGGTGGTCGTGTCCCCACGCGTCGCGTGGAGCGAGAGGGCGGCCCTTGTCGTCGCGAGGCGGTTTGCCGACGAGCCGCTCGCGGCCAGGGTGCGTCAGCGACCGGACCGCGCCGTCGAGACCGAGCTCGGCGAGCGCCCTCGCGTCCCCCCGCCGAGGCCCAAAGCCGGCACGCCAGAGCAGGCGCTCAGCCTCTCGAACGCCGAAGCGGCCCCGATAGACGGGTGCCGACGGCACGTTCCTGTCTTCGACCGTGGCAGCCATGCATGCCACCGTCCGAACGAGGGACGGCGATGCACGACACCGTACCGCACGCCCCACACGGCCCCTGATGCCGTGCGAAGATCGCGGGCGTGAGCCGAGAGCATCTCTGGGAGACCCTCGATCCAGACGTCGTCCACATCTGGAACACGCTCGGCTATCAAAGCGCGCAGGCTCCCGAGGGGAAGATCGCGCTCGAGTGGGACGCCCCGCTCGAGTACTCCTTCGTGCATGGGGACCGGCGCGTCGTGCACGGGGGCATGGTGGCGACGCTGCTCGACACGTCCATGGGGTACGTGTGCGTCGCGCGTCTCGCCGACAACGTCGGGTTCCTGACCGCAGACCTGCACGTGGAGTTCTACCGCGTTGCCTCCCCCGGACTGCTTCGGGCGGAAGCCGAGGTCGTGCACGAGTCACGGCGCGCGGTCTTCTGTGCGGCGTCCCTCTTCGATGCAGACGGGGCGCTGCTCGCGTCAGCCCGCTGCACGCAGATCATCCGGTCCCTCGCGTGAAGGCCATCCTCGTCAGCGAGACGGGCGGCCCCGAGCGGCTCGGTTCTTCAGGACGTGCCCGATCCGGCCGTGTCCGAGGGACAGTCCCTGGTACGCGTTCGTGCCGCGGGTGTGAATTTTCTCGACCTGATGATCCGCAAAGGGGTCTACCCACAGGCTCCGCCCCTACCGACGATCCTCGGCGCGGAGATCGCCGGCGAGACGGACGACGGGAGGCGCGTGATCGCCCTGCTCACGGGCGGCGGCTACGCGGAGCAGGTCGCCGTCGACGATGCACGGCTGTTCGACCTGCCCGCCGACGCGAGCTTCGCCGAGGGTGCCGCCTTCCTGCTGACGTATCTCACCGCGTGGATCCCGCTCACGCGGCAGGTGCACGTCGAGAAGGGTCAGACGGTGCTCGTCCACGCCGGATCGGGCGGCGTGGGCTGCGCGGCGATCCAGATCGCGCGCCATCTCGGCGGGCGCGTCGTCGCGACGGCCAGCACGGAGGAGAAGCGGCAGTTCGCTCTCGGCGTCGGGGCAGAGGAGGCGTACGGCTACGACACGTTCGCCGAGCACGTCAAGCCCGACATCGTCGTCGACCCCGTCGGCGGCGAGGCGTTCGCGACGAGCGTCGGCATCCTGTCCCCGCTCGGGACGATCGTCGCCGTCGGCTCAGCGGGCGGCTGGTGGGAGGAGCTCAACCCCGCGTTGCTCGTCGGCCGCAACGTCGGCATCCAGGGCTTCTACCTCGGACGGCTGATGCAACGGCGTCCCGACGTCGTGCACGAGGCGGCCACCGAGATCCTGGCGCTCTGGGCCGAGGGGGCCGTGCGGCCCGTCGTCGGCGCCGAGTTCGCGCTTGCCGAGGCCGCCG
Source organism: uncultured Actinomycetes bacterium (assembly GCA_963724675.1). GTDB lineage: Bacteria > Actinomycetota > Thermoleophilia > Gaiellales > Gaiellaceae > PALSA-612. The sequence goes on from CAVRVP010000007.1 coordinate 292,984, forward strand.
ACGCGCATCGCCTGATCGACGAGCGAAAGCACGTCGGCAAGGTCGTGCTCAATGTTTGAGACGGCGGTCGTCACGGGCGGCGCCTCCGGCATCGGCGCGGCCGTCGTGCAGGCGCTCGAAGCCGAGGGCACGGCCGTCCGCTCGCTCGACCTCACGACCGGCTTCGACGTCGCCGACCCCGGTGCCTGGGAGGACGTCGAGGGCGCCGACTTCGCCTTCCTCAACGCCGGCGTCGGCGGCGACAGCGACGACCTCGCCGGCTATCGCCGCATGGTCGGCGCGAACGTCGACGGTGTCGTCTTCGGCACGCGGCGCATGGAGCAGGTGATGAAGCCGGGCAGCGCGATCGTCGCGACGGCGTCACTCGCCGGTCTCGTGGCGATGCCGCTCGACCCGATCTACACGCTCACGAAGCACGCCGTCGTCGGCTACGTGCGCGCGGTCGCGCCCTCTCTCGGCGGGCGCGGGATCACGATCAACGCCATCTGCCCCGGCTTTGCCGACACCGCCATCGTCACGCCCGAGCTGCGCGAGTGGATCGACGCTCAGGGGATCCCGCTGATGACGGCGGAGCAGGTCGCAGACGCCGTGCTCCAGGTCGCCCGGTCGGACGACACGGGACAGGCATGGGTCGTGCAGCCGGGGCGCGAGGCCGTGCGCTACGAGTTCCGCGGAGTGCCGGGGCCGCGATGACGGACACCTACCGCACGCCGGAGGAGCGATTCGCAGACCTTCCCGGGTATCCGTTCGAGCCGCACTACGTTGAGCAGGACGGTTTACGCATGCACTACGTCGACGAGGGATCGGGCGACCCCGTGCTGTGCCTGCACGGCAACCCAACGTGGTCGTACCTCTACCGGAAGATGGTGCCGCCGCTGGCCGGTGTCGCACGCGTCATCTGCCCCGACTACTTCGGCTTCGGCCGCTCCGACAAGCCGACGGACCTCGACTGGTACACGTTCGACCGCCACTACCGGTCGATCCTCGGCCTCGTCGAGGAGCTCGATCTGACCGCGCTGACGGTCGTCGTCCAGGACTGGGGCGGCCCGATCGGGCTGCGGCTCGCGGTCGAGCGGCCGGAGCGGGTGGCACGGATCGTCATCCTCAACACGAACGTCGGTGGCGGCCGCGCGCCGAACGACGTCTGGCTGGCGTTCCGCGAGGTCGTGCGCGCGTCGGGCGGCGACTTTCAGGCCGGGCGCCTCATCCGGCGTGCCTGCGTGCGCGGCCTGGACGACGAGCTCGTGGCGGCGTATGACGCGCCGTTCCCGAGCGCGGAGTCGAAGGCCGGTCCACGGATGTTTGTCGAGCACGTGCCGACCGAGCCCGAGCATCCCAACACCGCGCCGCTCCTGGCGATCCGGGACGCGTTGACGGCGTGGACGAAGCCGGTGCTCGTGCTCTTCGGCGACTCCGACCCGATCTTCCCGCCCGAGGTGGCGGAGCGCATCGCGGAGCTCATCCCGGGCGCGCTGCCCGCCGAGACGATCGCGAATGCGGGCCACTTCGTCCAGGAGGACGCGGGCGAGGAGGTCGCCGCCCGCATCGTTCGCTTCCTCCAGGAGTCGTGATGGACACGGAGGCGCTGAATCAGGCGATGCCGTTCGGGCGCCGGCTCGGGCTCGAGCTCGTGTCGGCGACGCCCGAGGAAGTCGTCGTCCAGCTCGGGTGGGCCGAGGATCTCTGCACGTCCGGCGGCATCCTCCACGGCGGCGCGATCATGAGCCTCGCCGACACGGCCGGCGGGCTCTGCGCATTTCTCAACCTGCCCGAGGGCGCGACGGGCACGGCCACGATCGAGTCGAAGACGAACTTCTTCGGCGCCGTGCGCGAGGGTTACGTGACCGCGACCGCGCGGCCGCTCCACAAGGGCAAGACGACGATCGTGGCCGAGACGGACGTCCGCGACGCGACCGGCCGCCACATCGCGCGCGTCACGCAGACGCAGGCCGTACTGCGGTGAGCCGGGAGTTCGAGCACGGCGACGAGCCGCGGGCTGAAGAGATCGCCCTCCATCAGAAGTTCCTGACGCTGCAGGGCGAGATGGAGGCCGCCCAGGACGAGGGCGACGAAGTTGAGGTGCGGAGGCTCCGGCCGTTGCTCGAGCGCGCGCGTAAGCGTTGGATCGACGCCAACCTCCGCGTCACGCGAGAACTCTAGGAGAAGCGCCAGGAGCCGCCGGCGGCGTACTCCTTGAGGATCCGGCGGCTGACGACCATCTTGTGCACCTCGTCAGGGCCGTCGTAGATGCGCCCGCCGCGGGCCATGCCGTACATCATCGAGAGCGGCGATCGATCCGTGAGCCCGAGCGCGCCGTGCACCTGCACCGCACGGTCGATCACCTCGTTCAGCACGCGCGCAGCGTAGAACTTGATCAGCGAGATCTCGACGCGTGCCTCGTCGCCCTCGTCGATCTTGTGGGCGGCATGAAGCGTCATCAGGCGGCAGGCCTGGATCTCGGCGGCCGATTCGGCGATCCAGTTCTGCACCGTCTGCTTCTCGGCGAGCGGCCCCCCGAACGCCTCGCGCTCGAGCGAGTAGGAGCACATGAGGTCGAAGGCGCGCTGCATCTGCCCGAGCCAGCGCATGACGTGATGGATCCGCCCTGGCCCGAGGCGCTTCTGCGCGATGCGAAAGCCGTCGCCCGGCTCGCCGAGGACGTTCTCCGCCGGCACTCGCACGCCCTCGTACGTCACCTCGCAGTGCGTCGTCCAGCCACGGCCGCGATGGCCCATCACCGGCACGGGCTCGATCGTGATGCCCGGCGTGTCGGCGGGCACGAGGATCTGGCTCGCGCGACGGTGCGGCTCGCCGTCGGGATCGGTGATCGCCATCACGACGCCGAACCCCGCTCCGTCGGCGCTCGACGAGAACCACTTGCGGCCGTCGATCACCCACTCGTCGCCGTCGAGAACCGCCCGCGTCCTGAGCAAGGTCGGATCCGATCCCGACACGTCCGGCTCGGTCATGGAGAAGAACGACCGCGTCTCCCCCTCGACGAGCGGCCGCAGGAACTGCGCCTTCTGCTCATCCGTGCCGAACAGGTGGAGGATCTCGCCGTTGCCGGCATCCGGCGCCTGGCAGTTGAAGACGAGCTGCGCCCAGAAGCTCCGGCCGATCTCCTCGTTGAGGTACGCGTACGCAAGGAAGCCTTGCCCGGTGCCGCCCGCGTCCGGCGGCAGGTGCGGCGCCCAGAGGCCGTCGGCCTTCGCCCGGGCGCGGAGCGATGTCATCAGCTCGACGGAGGCGTCGTCCTCGCGGTTCAGCGCCGGCTCGGCCGGATAGACGTGCTCGTCCATGAACGCGCGGTACGCAGCGCGTAGCTCCTCGTAGCCCTCCGTCTTCGGAAGCTCGGTCGATCGTCACCGGCCTATTATCGCCGGATGAGACTCGGCATGTACCTCGGCTACGCGTCGCCGGGCACGAACCCGACGGAGCTGATCGACCTCGCCGTTCGAGGCGGAGGGCCTGGGCTACGACTCGGCCTGGGCCGCGGAGGCCTGGGGAACCGACGTCGTCACCGTGCTCTCCTGGCTCGGCGCGAAGACTCAGACGATGAAGCTCGGCGCGGGGATCATGCAGATTCCGGCCCGGAGCGCAGGCATGACGGCGATGACGGCGGCGACGCTCGACCTCATGTCGGGTGGCCGCTTCCTGCTCGGCCTCGGCCTTTCGGGGCCACAGGTGGCCGAGGGTTGGCATGGCCAAGTCTGGGGGCCGCCGCTCGGTCGAACGCGCGAGTATGTCGAGCTCGTCCGCCAGATGATCCGACGCGACGTCGTCGACTTCCACGGCGACGTCTACGACGTGCCGCTGACGGGGGACGGCACGAGCGGGCTCGGCATCCCGCTGAAGATGATGATGCGACCGCTGCGGCCGGAAATCCCGATCTACCTCGCCGCCATCGGCCCCAAGAACGTCGCGCTGGCCGCGGAGATCGCCGACGGCTGGCTGCCGATCTTCGTCTCGCCCGAACGGTTCCGCGACGTCTTTCCGCTCGACGGAGCACGCGAGGGCTTCGACATCGCCGCGGGGGTGAACGTCGTGCTGACGAAGGACCGTGAGGGTGGCCGCGAGTACGTCAAGCACCACCTGGCGCTCTACGTCGGCGGCATGGGTGCGCGAGGCAAGAACTTCTACAACGACCTCGTGTGCCGCTACGGATACGAGGCGGAGGCGGCACACATCCAGGATCTCTATCTCGACGGGAAGAAGCTGGAGGCTGCGGCCGCCGTGCCCGACGCGCTCGTGGACGAGGTGGCTCTCGTGGGATCGCGCGAGGAGATCGCAGACCGGCTTCCGGCCTGGCGCGCATGCGGGGTGACGACGCTCGTCGTCCAGAGCCGCGATCCGGAGACACTGCGGACGATGGCCGAGCTCGTGCTTTGACCGAGCAGCCTCCGCTGCTGATCCTCGAGAACGTCGAAGCCTTCCTCGACCAGCACGGCCTCGGTTCGGGCGCCCTCCGCGCGAGCCGCATCGGCCAGGGCGGCGGATCGAACTTCTCGTTCCTCCTCGAGCGAGACGAGGGACGATTCGTCCTGCGGCGACCGCCGCGGCCGCCACTTCCGCCGTCGGCACACGACATGGTGCGCGAGGCGCGGCTCCAGCTCGCGCTTGCGCCGCACGGGATCCGGCTGCCGACGATCCGCGCCGTCTGCGAGGACGAGAGCGTGCTCGGCGTGCCCTTCTACGTCATGGACTTCCTCGACGGCCACGTCGTGACCGACACGCTGCCTGCCGGGCTCGAGACGGCCGAGGCACGCCGACAGCTCGGGCTCGACCTCGTCGACGCCCTTGTCGAGATCCACGCTGTCGACGTCACATCGCCGGGTGTCGCGGATTTCGTGCGCCCGGGCAGCTATCTCGAACGGCAGGTGCGCCGCTTCACGCAGCTGTGGGAGATCAACCGGACGCGCGACCTGCCCGACGTCGACGCGGTCGGCGACTGGCTGGCGCGCATGCTGCCCGAGCCGTTGCCGCTCGCCGTCGTCCACGGCGACTACCGGCTCGGAAACGCGATGGTGTCGGCGACCGATCCCTCCCGGATCGTGGCCGTCCTCGACTGGGAGATGGGTGCGGTCGGCGACCCGCGCGCCGATGTCGGGTACCTGCTCGCGACGTACTCGGAGCCCGGCGGAGACATCAACCCACTCGGCGCGTCGCCCGCGACCGCCGAGTCGGGGTTCCCGACCAAGGCGGAGCTCGTGGAGCGCTACCGCGAGCGCTGCGGCCGAGACGTCGAGCCGCTCGGGTGGTTCCAGGCGCTCGCGCTCTGGAAGGCAGCTGTCTTCTGCGAGGCGATCTACGGCCGTTTCGTCCGCGGTGAGCTCTCGGCCGACGATGCGCACGCCGCGCGCTTCGAGCTCGGCGTTCCGCTGCTCGCCCGTACGGCGCTGGAGATCGTCGAGAACGCGTGAGGCGGCGCCTCTATCTCATGCGGCACGCCGCTGTCGCCTACTTCGACGACGACGGTCGCCCTCTGCCACCGGACGATGTCTCGTTGACGACCGAAGGCGAACGGCAGGCCGCCCACGCCGCCGAGGCCCTTGCCGGCATCTCGTTCGACCGCGTGATCGCGAGCGAGCTGCGGCGGACGCTCGACACCGCGCGGATCGTCGCTCCCGAGGCGTCCGTCGAGTCGTGGCCGGAGCTCCGCGAGCTCAAGCCGGGCTCCCTCTCAGGGCTCCCCGACGACGAGATCGAGGCGGTCTTCACCGGCGCCTTCACGGGCGCCGCGCCGCTCGACCGGCAGTTCCTCGGCGGCGAGACCATCGGCTCGCTCGTCGATCGTGTGACGCCCGCGGTCGACCGCCTCGCCGGCGACTCCGGGTGGGACACGGCTCTCGCCGTCCTCCACGGCGGGGTCAACCGGGCGATTCTCTCCTACGCCCTCACGGGCGAGCGGCAGTTCCTCGGTGGGTTCGAGCAGGCACCCGCCTGCATCAACGTCCTCGACGTCGGGCCGGATCTCGTCTGGATCGTGCGGGCTGTCAACTACGCGCCGTACGACCCGCTGCACGCACGTGGCCGCACGACGACGATGGAGGAGCTCTTCAGCCAGTACCGCCCGCAGCGCTGAGAGCAACCCGGTCGAGGAAGCCGCACACCAGAGCGCTGAAGGCCTTGGGATACTCGAGCATCGGCACGTGGCCGACGCCCGGGGAGGACGGCGAGCTCGGCATTCGGTAGGCGCTCCGCGAGCAGGTGCCCGTTGGCGAGCGGGAGCACCGCGTCGAGGTCGCCGTGGACGACAAGCGCAGGGGCGTCGATTCGCTCGACGGGCACCCCTTCGTCGACATAGGCCCGGCCGGCCCGGAACTGCGCCCACCAGCACTCGGACGGGGTCGGCGGGTCGAGCCGCGCCGCCACCCACTCCTCGAATGCGTCGGGATGCTCCTCGATCCACCCTGGAGCAAAGGACGCCGGCATCGTGCGGCGGATCGCCTCCTCGACGGGGAGGCCCACCGCCCCGAGCCAGAGGTCGAGCGTCTGTTGCGGTAGGGGGACATGATCCGGGCCGCCAGGGCCGGTGCCGATGAGGACGAGGGAGCGCACGAGCTCCGGCCGCCGCACGGCAAGCGTCAGCGCGATGAAGCCTCCCAGTGAGTGCCCGTAGACGTCGGCCTGTTGCAACCCACGTGCATCGAGCACGGATGCGGCGTCGTCGGCGAGCAGCTCGACCGTGTACGGCCCCGGCGTCTTCGGCGAGAGCCCCGTGCCACGGTTGTCGAACGCGAGCACGCGCCGCCGCAGAGCGTAGTCCGCCCACTGCGCTCGCGATCCCCACTTCGACCAGCCGAGCCCCTGGATCAGAAGCAGCGGGAACCCCTCGCCGTGCTCTTCGACGTGGAGTTCGAGAGTGCTCAGAGCCGCTCGACGAGCATCGCCATGCCCTGGCCGCCACCGACGCACATCGTCTCGAGGCCGATCGTCCCGTCGACGGCGTCGAGATCGTTGAGGAGCGTGCACATGATCCGCGCGCCCGTCATGCCGTACGGGTGGCCGAGGGCGATCGCCCCGCCGTGCGGGTTGAGCTTCTCGCCGAAGGGGTCGATGCCGACCTCGCGGCAGACGGGGATCACCTGGGCGGCGAACGCCTCGTTCAGCTCCATGACGTCGACGTCGTCGATCGTCATGCCGGCGTGGTCGAGCACGCGCCGAACGGCCTCGATCGGGCCGACGCCCATGATCTCCGGGTCGAGGCCCGAAACGGACGACGCGATGATCCGCGCCCTCGGCGAGATGCCGAGCTCCCGTGCCCGCGTCTCGCTCATCACGACGACCGCAGCAGCGCCGTCGTTCAACGGGCATGCGTTGCCGGCCGTGACCTTGCCGCCGGGCAGGAACGCCGGCTCGAGCTCTGACAGCGCCTCGAGCGTCGAGCTCGGACGCGGCCCGTCGTCGCGCTCGACGACCGTTCCGTCGTCCTTCGTGTACGGCGTGATCTCACGTGCGAAGTGTCCGGACTCCTGTGCCGCCACCGCGCGCTCCTGCGAGCGCTGCGCGAAGCGGTCCATCTCCTCGCGCTCGACGCCGTACTGCTCGGCGACGTTCTCGGCCGTCATGCCCATCGGGATGTAGACGTTGCCGATCGCATCGTCCGACCCGTTGAGGCGGGGGTGCAGCTCTTCGGCGTCCCTCGGGTAGCCGTCGACCTGGGAGATCGACTCGACGCCCGCGGCGACGAACGCGTCGCCTTCGCCGGCCTTGACGGCGTGGAAGGCCATGCGAATCGTCTGGAGACTCGACGCGCAGAAGCGGTTCACGGTCGTGCCGGCGGCCGTCGGTGGCAGCCCGGCGAGGAGTGCGACTCGACGGCCGAGGTTCATGCCCTGCTTCTGCTCGGGGAAGCCGCAGCCGACGATCACGTCGACCACGTCGGCCTCGTCCAGCTCTGGCACCTGGTCGAGCGCCGAGCGAACGGCAAAGGCTGCGAGATCGTCGGGCCGCACGTCGACGAGCGACCCTTTGCGAGCGCGCCCGATCGGCGTGCGGGCGGCGGCGACGATGACAGCTTCCGGCATGTCGGCGGGAGGCTACCTACCCACGAAAGAGCTGGGGGCCGGCAAGCCGGCCCCCAGAAACTGCGTCCTTGCTGAGTGCTTACTTCTTCTTCGACGGCCGCGGATCGATGAGCTCGCCGATCGGCTTCCAGCCACCGTTTTCGAACTGGATCAGCCGTGCTGCCGAGATCGGGAAGTTGTCCGCCTTGCTCGTCGTCGAGTTGACGCCGGGCAGGAAGAACGGGTTCATCTTGTTCGTCTCGGTGAAGTTCCGCGCGGCCGCCATGAGCGTGGCCCGCGTGAGGTTCTTCCCGATCTTGTCGAGCAGGTTGCAGAAGCTCTGCGCCTTGGCCATCCCGTAGAGGAAGAGACCGTTCTTCACGTTCTCGTTCGGGAGGTACTTGGCCATGATCTGCTTGTAGAGCTTCATGCCGGCGTCGTTAGTCCCACTCGGGGTTCGCCGGGTCCTTCAGGTACTGCGTCGAGATCGAGCCGTTCACCGTCGCGGCGCTCGAGTTCGCGACCGCGAGCGTCATGAACGTGTCGGTCGCCGACACGGAGTTGAGGTACGTCGTGCCCGGCTTCCACCCGATTGCCCGAAGGGCAATGTACGAGCGGATCGTGTGCGTCGGTGTGGCGAAGATCATGAGCGTGTCCGCGCCCGAGGCACGCAGGGCGATCAATTGCGACGCCGTCGACGCATCACTGAGGTTGTAGCCACGCGTGGCGACGATCTGGCTCTTGTTCTTGCCGAGACCGGCTTCGAAGCCGGCGATGTAGTCCTTGCCGTAGTCGTCGTTCTGGTACAGGATCGCGATCTTGGCGTTCGGCGAGTTGTTCTTGATGCGCCGGCCATAGATAGCGCCCTCCGCCTGGTAGTCCGGCTGCCAGCCGAGCGTCCAGGGGTAGTCCTTCCGCTCGTTGTCGAAGAACGTCGCGCCGGTCGAGACATAGAGCTGCGGCACGTTGTTCTTGTTGAGATACGGACGAACGGCCTGTTGCGGCTCGGTCCCCAGTCCGCCGACCGTCGCGAGGACTTTGTCCTGCGTGACGAGCTGGATCGTCCGGTTGACCGTGTTCTGAGGTACGTAGCCGTCGTCGTACGTGATCCATTTGATCTGGCGGCCACCCGCACCACGCTTGCCGTTCGCGCCCTTTGTCGCGTTCTTGTAGCTGAAGAACGCGGCCATGCCACGGGCGATCGGCGCATAGCTGGCAGCCGTGCCGGTGAACGGGAACGTCCCGCCGATCGTCACGAGCTTCGCCGTTACGCCGGGCGTTGCCTGCGAGCTACCGGAGGCGCCGGTGAGCCCTACGCTGAGCGCCGCTACTGCGACGGTGAGCGCGAGGAGAACCTTCTTCATCTATCGCTCCTTCTTGATGGTCGACACTCCCTCCGCTTCGGTGGGACGAGTGTAACGCCGTTTTGTTGTACCTACCAGCCCTCGTAATCGTCCGATGAGCTGTGCGAGCCCGCCTGGCATGACGAACAGCACTGCGAGCAGAAACAGGCCGTACGTGACTGACGGCACCTGCTTCGGGTCCCAGAAGGCGGGCGTCGGAAACCACGGATCCTCGGCCCAGATCGGCGCATAGACGATGAACAGCGCGCCGAACAGCGATCCGTAGAGCGCGCCGAAGCCGCCGAGTGCCGTGCCGACGAGAAGCGTGATCGAGACGGCCGGCAGGAACGAGAGCGCGCTGACGGAGCCGACTTCGATGGCGATCAGGCCGCCCGCAACACCCGCGTACGCCGCAGCCAGGCCGAAGGCGAGCGTCTTGAAGATTGACGGATTGAGGCCCGACGAGATGGCGGCCAGCTCGGCGTCGCGCACCGCGCGCAGCGACCGCCCGAACTTGCCGCTGAGGATGAGCCATGCGAAGAGCAGCAAACCGAGGGCGATGCCCCACGTCTGGTAGTAGGGCGAGGTCGGCACCCCGTCGCCGAGGAAGAGGCCCTGGGCTCCACCCGTCACGTCGATGAAGCGGTCGGAGCGCACGAGCTCGACGAACGCCACCGCGAGCGCGAACGTCGCCAGGGCGAGGTACGGGCCGTGGAGGCGAAGGGCCGGGATCCCGAAGAGCAAGCCGGCGACGCCCGCCACGAGGCCCGCCACGGGGATCGTCCACCAGACGTCGACACCGTGCTGGGTCGCGAGGTACGCCGTCGTAAACGCGCCCACACCCATGAATGCACCCTGCCCGAGCGAGATCTGGCCCGAGTACCCCGTGACGATGTTCAGCCCGATGATGGCGATGAAGTAGATCCCGACGGTGGCCATGTTTCGTGTCTGGAACCCACTCAGGTACTGCGGGAAGCGCCGCGATGACCACCACGCCGATGACAAGGCAGATGCCGCTCGCGACGTGCGTGCGCAGGAGTCGTGTCACACGCGTCTCGTCACCGTCTTGCCGAAGATCCCGGTGGGCTTGACGAGCAGCACGAGCAGAAGGACACCGAGCGCGATCGGCAGCTTGAACTCCGGTGACTGGGAGACGAAGTCGACGTAGGTCGAGAGCAGGCTGATGCCGACGCCGAGGACGTACGCGCCGGCGACCGCGCCGGCCGGGCTGTCGAGGCCTCCGAGCACGGCGGCGGCGAACGCGTAGACGATGATCGTGAACATGATGTTCGGGTCGAGGGTCAGCGGCGGCGCGGCCATCAGCCCGGCCACCGCCCCGAGAGCCGCGGCGAGCCCCCAGCCGATCGCGAGCATCCGGACGACGCGGATCCCGAGCAGCCGGCTCGTATCGGGGCGGAACGACGAGGCCCGCATCATCAGCCCGGTCCGCGTGAAGCGGAAGATGGCGTAGACGGCGGCCACGCACGCGACGGACACGCCGAAGACCCACAGCTGCTGCTCGAAGATGACGACGTCGCCGATCGTGATCAGGTCACTCGGGAACGGGCTCTCGATGTAGCGCGGCTCGGCCGACCAGATCCAGCCGGCGAGGCCGTTGAGGATGATGAGGATGGCGATCGTCGCGATCACGACGGCGAGCTGGCCGTGCTTGGAGATCGGCCGGATCACCGCCACGTAGATCCCCGCTCCGCCCGCGAACGAGAGGCCGAGGGTGAGCACGAAGGCCGCGAGATAGGGCATGTCGTACGTGTAGAGGAGCGACCACGCGATGTACGTCGAGAACATCGCCATCTCGCCCTGGGCGAAGTTGATGACGCCGGTCGCGCGGTGGATGAGGACGAGCGCGAGCGCGAGGATCGCGTAGATGCCGCCGTCGGCAAGCCCGGCCAGGATCGTCTGGATGAGCTGCGACCAGTCCATCAGCCGAGGTAGCTCTCCCTGACGCGCTCGTCCTGGCGAAGCGCTTCGCTCTCACCCTCCATCGTCACTCTCCCCACTTCGAGCACGTACGCGCGCTTCGTCGACCTGAGCGCGATGTCGGCGTTCTGCTCGACGACGAGGATGGTCAGCCCCATCTCGTGGCCGAGGGAGCGAACGAGCTCGTAGAAGTCGCGAACGATCGTCGGGGCGAGGCCGAGCGACGGCTCGTCGAGCAAGAGCAGCTTCGGCTTCGCGACGAGCGCCCGCCCCAGCGCGAGCATCTGCTGCTCTCCGCCGGAGAGCGTTCCCGCCTGTTGGTTCTTGCGCCCCGCGATCCGCGGGAAGTATCCGGCCACACGGTCGCAGTCCTTCTTCGCCTCGCGCCACTTGCGGCGATGATTTGCGCCGACGAGAAGGTTCTCCCACACGGTGAGCTCGCCGTAGATCTCGCGGCCCTCGGGCACATGCGCGATCCCGAGCCGCGCGATCGCCTCGGGCGACTTGCCACCGATCGGCTTGCCTTCGAAGAGGATCTCGCCGGACCGGCGCACCGTCCCGGAGATGGCCCGCAGCATCGTCGTCTTTCCCGCGCCGTTAGCCCCGAGCACGGACACGGACTCGCCCTCCTCGACGCGCAGCGAGACACCGTGGAGCGCCTTCACGCTTCCGTAACGGGCCTCGACGTTCTTGAGCTCGAGCAGCGCCATCAGGCCGCGTCCACTTCCGTGCCGAGGTACGCCTCGATCACCGCCGGGTGCGCCTGGACCTCGTCGGGCGTGCCCGAGGCGATGAGCTTTCCGAAGTCGAGGACGTGGACACGCTCGGAGACGCGCATCACGAGGCCCATGTGGTGCTCGACGAGCAGGACGGTCAGGTCGAGATCGGTGCGCAACTTGACGAGGAAGCTCCCGAAGTCGTGCACCTCCTCGTGACTCAACCCGCCGGCTGGCTCGTCGAGCAGCAGAAGGCGAGGCTTCGATACCAGAGCCCGCGCGAGCTCGATCCGCTTCAGGGTCGGGTACGGGAGCCCGGCGGCGTACGCCCCGGCCAGGTCGGCCAGGCCCGCAAGCTCGAGCGCGTCGAGCGCGTCGCGGCGTGTGTCGGCTTCGCGGATCCAGCTCGACGTCGAGTGCGCCCCGACGAGCACGTTCTCGAGCACTGTCATCCGCGAGAAGAGCGCGAGGTTCTGGAACGTGCGGGCGATGCCGCGCCTGACGATGTTGTACGGCGCCACCTTCAGGAGATCCTCGCCGTCGTAGAGCACCTGCCCGGAGTCCGGCTTGTAGAGTCGCGTGATGACGTTGAACGCCGTCGTCTTGCCCGCGCCGTTCGGCCCGATCAACCCGAGGATCTGACCATCGGGAACATCGAAGGAGACGTCGTCGAGGGCAACGACGCCCCCGAAGCGGCGGGTGAGGTGCTCGATCGAGAGCAGCGCCACGAGGCGGGCATCTTACGACGGGAACGCGAAGCCTCGCCGGCACTGGCGCACCTCGACGGCGGCATCGTGCGCATCACGTTCCCGTTGCCGCTGGGGATCGACCACGTCCACGCGTACCTCGTGCCGACGGACGACGGCGGCACGATGCTCGTCGACACCGGCCTCGGGCTCCCCGGCGCCGAGGAGCGTTGGGAGAAGGTCTTCGCGGAGACCGGCCCGCCGGACCGCATCGTCATCACGCACTTCCACCCGGACCACGTCGGAGCGGCAGCGATCGTCGCGGCGCTGAGCGGCGCGCCCGTACACCAGGGAACGCTCGACTACACGTACTGCCGGCGCGCGTGGACGGGCGAGGCGACCGAGCGCTCGTTCGACCATCTCCTCGAGCACGGCATGCCTATGGACGAGGCCGAGACGGTCCGCGCCCACCAGGGGCAGCTGACCGCGTTCGTCCACTACGCCGAGGATCCCGAGCCACTCGAGCCGGGCGACGAGATCGGCGGCTGGCGGGTGCTCCACCTGCCGGGGCACGCGGACGGGCATCTGGCGCTCTACCGCGACGGAACGCTCGTCGCCGGGGACGCGCTCCTCGGGGGCATCACGCCGAACGTCGGCCTCTGGCCCGCGTCCAATCCGAATCCACTCGCGGACTATCTCGGGTCGCTCGCACAGATCGCCGAGCTCGATCCCGACCTCGCGCTCCCCGGGCACGGCGAGCGCATCCTCGATCCGAGCGGCCGAGCGCTCGAGATCGCCGAGCACCACGCCGACCGGCTCGAGCGGACGCTCGCCGCGATCGGCGACGAGCCGCGCTCGGGCTACGACGTGTGCCGGACGCTCTTCCCCGACGCACTTGCGCCGTCGCTGCGGCGCTTCGCGCTCGCCGAGACGCTCGCGCACCTCGAGCACCTCGCCTTCGCCGAGCGCGTGACGCGCCTGACGGACGACGGTCGCACGTTGTACGCAGCCGGTGCGATGACGAACGTCGTCATCCGGCCATACGCGGACGCCGACGAGCGCGGCTGGCTCGAGTGCCGCGTTCTCGCCTTCCTGGACAGCGCGTACTACGACGCCGTCGAGCGAGAGAAGGAGCACTACGAGCGACCGAGCGTCGAGCTCGTGGCTGAGGTCGACGGGCTGATCGTCGGGCTGATCGACGTCGAGTGCGAAGAGGAGCCCGGCACGGTCTGCGAGGACCGCCCGGGGCTCGGCGGCATGATCTGGCACATCGCAGTTCTCCGCGACTTCCGCCGGCAGGGCATCGCGTCTCGCCTGCTCACTGCCGCGGAGGAGGCCGTGCGACCGCGGGGGATCGAGCGGTTCGAGGCGTGGACGAGGGACGACCCGTGGGTGCAGCGCTGGTACGAGTCTCAAGGCTTCGTGCAGATCTACTCGTACCTCCATGTGTACGTCCAATGGGACGGAGCGAGATCGACGGCGTGATCAGCTCCGAGCTTCCCGGCCTGAAGCCGGTCAAGGTCTTCGCGCACTACACGGACGAGGAGGGCCGTGACGAGATCCGCGCCCGCTTCGAGCGCGTCCACGACTGCGTCTGTTACGAGCGCCGCTTTCCCGTCTAGTCGGTCGTCTCGGCGACGATCGGCAGGCCCGCCGCGACGTGACGGCGACCGCCGGCGTCGAAGATGACGTCGACCGAGTCGTTCTGCCGGTACGTGCCCGCGACACCGAGGAAGAGGGAGAGCCAGCGCCACGTGCTCAGCCGGCCCTCCTTCCGCAACGACCGCGGAAAGACGAGGTCGCGACCCTCGCGCGTGAAGTCGCTCCCCTCGCGCTGGCGGACGCCGTTCACGTAGACCTCGAACGACACACCCGCGCCGGGCGGCAGAGTCACACGTGACCGCTCCGACATCCCCTCGATCATAGAATCCCACCCGTGCGCTCGATCGCTCTCGCCGCCGCGCTCGGCGTCCTGCTCTTCGCCGCCCCGGCGCTCGCGGGAAACGGCGGTCTGGCACCCGTCGAGCCCGCGTCCGAAAACGCCGAGGGCATCCGCCACGCGTACTTCCTCATCCTCATCGTCACCGGGTTCGTGTTCGTCGTCGTCGAGACGACCCTCGTGCTCTTCCTCGTTCGGTACCGCCGCCGCACGCGGGCGCGCGACGCGGAAGGACCGCAGGTGCGCGGCAACACGAACCTCGAGATTGCCTGGACGGTCGTTCCCGTCCTCCTCCTCACCGCCATCGTCGCGTTCATCTTCGCGAAGCTGCCCGTGATCGTGGACGCCCCTGCAGCCGGCGGAAACGGGCTGACGATCAAGGTGGAGGGGCACCAGTACTACTGGCTGTTTCGCTACCCCGACGGTCAGGTGGCGGTCGATCGGATGGTCGTCCCCGCCGGCGCGGTCGTGAATCTCGAAGTGACGGCGCCCGACGTCATCCACAGCTGGTGGATCCCCGCGCTCGGCGGCAAGATCGACGCGATCCCGGGACGGACGAATACCACGTGGTTCAAGGCCGACTCCACGGGCACGTGGAAGGGCCAGTGCGCGGAGCTCTGCGGCGCCCAGCACGCGCTCATGCGCGCCTCCGTCCAGGCTGTGCCCGCCGCCGAGTTCGCACGGTTCCTCGCCTCCCACGCCGAGTCGAGCCAGACGGTCGGGCAGGAGACGTTCGAGGGCGTGTGCGCGAAGTGCCACGGGATGAAGGGCGAGGGGACGGACGAGGCGCCGCCGATCGCCGGACGCGAGTTCGACGCCGCCACCGCCGCGCTCATCCGGAACGGCGGCCAACGGATGCCGGCCGTCGGCGAGGACTGGTCAGACGCGCACGTCGAGGCGACGATCCGCTACCTCAACCGGTCGATCGGCGCAGGAGCGACGCCCTGATGGCGACGAGCGACCACGCGACCCCGAACCTCGACTGGAAGCGCGGCGGCGTCACGAGCTGGCTGACGACGACCGACCACAAGCGGATCGGGATCCTCTACATCCTCACGAGCCTCTTCTTCTTCCTGCTCGCGGGGCTCCTCTCGCTCATCATGCGAGCCCAGCTCGCAGCGCCGAACCAGGACCTCGTCACCGGCGACTCGTACAACCAGCTCTTCACGATCCACGGAACGGCGATGGTGTTCCTCGTCGCCGTGCCGATCCTCGCCGGCTTCGGCAACTACCTCGTGCCGCTGATGATCGGCGCGCGAGACATGGCCTTCCCGCGCCTGAACGCGCTCTCGTACTGGTTGTTCCTCGCCGGCGGGCTCGTCCTCTTCCTCAGCTTCTTCGCGAAGGGTGGCGCCTCGAGCGTGGGCTGGACCGCGTACCCGCCGCTCTCGGAGACGGAGTTCAGCCCCGGGAACGGCGTGGACCTGTGGATCCTCTCGCTCCACCTCCTGTCGATCGCGTCGCTCGCGGGCGTCATCAACTTCCTCGTGACGATCCTCAACATGCGGACGCGCGGGATGACCTTCATGCGGATGCCGCTCTTCGTCTGGGCGATCTTCACGTACTCGCTGCTGCTGCTCCTGATCCTGCCGATGCTGTCCGGCGGGCTCACGCTCCTCCTCCTCGACCGGCAGCTCGACACACACTTCTTCATCCCCGACGAAGGCGGGAGTGCGCTCCTGTGGCAGAACGTCTTCTGGTTCTTCGGCCACCCCGAGGTGTACGTGATCGTGCTGCCGGCAATGGGCATCGTCTCCGAGGTGATCCCCGTCTTCGCGCGCAAGCCGATCTTCGGGTACGCCGCGATCGCCTTTTCCACCCTCGGCATCGCGTTCGTGGGAATGCTCGTGTGGGTCCACCACCTGTTCACCGTGGGCTACGGCACCGGCCTGAACAGCTACTTCATGATCGCCTCGATGCTCGTCGCCATCCCGACCGGCATCAAGATCCTCAACTGGCTCGCGACGCTCTGGCGCGGCAACATCTCGTTCGACACGCCGATGCTGTTCGCGCTCGGCTTCATCGCACTGTTCGTGATCGGCGGACTGACGGGCATCTTCCTCGCCGCGTTCCCGGTCGACTGGCAGCTGCACGACACGTACTTCGTCGTCGGACACTTCCACTACACGTTGTTCGGCGGCTCGGTGTTCGGGATCTTCGCCGGCCTCTACTACTGGTGGCCGAAGATGTTCGGCAGGCGTCTCGACGAGCGGCTCGGCAAGGCGCACTTCTGGCTGATGTTCGTCGGCTTCAACCTCGCGTTCCTTCCGCAACACTTCCTCGGGATGCTCGGTATGCCGCGGCGGATCTACACGTACTCCGAGGGCGGGGCGTGGGAGCTCTACAACCGCATCTCGACCATCGGCGCGTTCGTCATGGGCGCCGCCATGCTCGTCTTCTGCTTCAACGTTCTCCGCTCCCGCCGCTACCCACGCGTCGGGAACGATCCGTGGATCGGCGAAACGCTCGAGTGGTTCGCCACGTCGCCGCCGCCCCCATGGAACTGGGACGCGCCCCTGCCCTACGTCTCGAGCCCGCGACCGCTGCGCGATCTCCGCATGCAGCTGAGAGAGAAACGTGGCAGCTAGCCCCTGGCTTCGGCTGACGGCGCTCGGCGCCTCGTTCGCCGTCGCGCTCGCGGTCGTCTCCGGCGCAGCGAGCCTCGGAGCCGCGCACGACCTGCTCGCCGCGCTCGCGCTCCCGCCGCTCACGGCGCTCGTCGTCGTCGCGTGGTACCGGCACCGGCCCCTGCTCCCGGCGGCCGTCGCGGCCCTCGTCCTGTTCGGCGCCGCGGCGCTCGTGACGGCGCCGACCCTTCACCTCGCTCTCGCCGCGGCCGCGCTGGCGGCAACGCTCGTGCTCGCCGCGCTCGTCCACCGGGCGGAGCGCGTCCCGATCGGCTCCTGGCGCGACTACCTCGCGCTGACGAAGCCGCGGATCATGTCGCTCCTCCTGATCACGGGCTTCTGCGGGCTCGTCGCGGGCGCCGGGGGAATCCCGTCGTGGCAGATCACGGTGCTCACGATGGTCGGGCTCGCTCTCGCGTGCGGCGGCGCGAGCGCCTTGAACCACGTGCTCGACCGCGACATCGACAAGCTCATGGGCGCCCGCACGCGCGCCCGGCCGGTGGCGGCCGATCGCGTCTCGCCCGATCATGCGCTCGAGTTCGGCCTCGCGCTCAGCGCGCTCTCGTTCACGATCCTCGCCGGTGGAGTGAACGTCCTCACGGCGACCCTCGCGCTCGTCGGCAACCTCTTCTACGTCCTCGTCTACACCGGCTGGCTCAAGCGCTCGACGCCCCAGAACATCGTCATCGGCGGCGCTGCAGGCGCCGTCCCGCCGCTCGTCGGCTGGGCGGCCGCGACAGGATCGATCACGGCGCCTGCGATTGCCCTCTTCCTCATCGTCTTCCTCTGGACGCCGCCGCACTTCTGGGCGCTCGCCCTGCTCATCAAGCGGGATTACGCCGCCGCCGGGATCCCGATGCTGCCCGTCGTGCGCGGCGACCGGGAGACGACGCGCCAGATCGTCCTCTACTCGATCGTGCTCGTCGCGTTCACCGTCGTGCCGTTTGCCGCCGGCTGGTTCGGCGGCGTCTACCTCGCAGCCGCCCTCGTCCTCGGAGCGTGGTTCCTCTGGCTCGCCGTACGGCTCCGGCTGTCGACGACGCCCGCCCGCGCCTCGACGTTGTTCCACTACTCGCTGCTCTACCTCGCGCTGTTGTTCGTCGCCATCGCCGTCGACCCGCTCGTCTCGACCCCGATCAGCTGATGGACCCCGAGCTCGAGAGAAAGAACATCGTCCTCGGGTGGTGGCTGTTCGGCATCTTCCTCGCGCTGCTCGTCGTCACGGCGCTCGTGGCTGTGGTCGTTGTCTACGGCTAGCTAGGCGAGGAGCCGCGCGTCGCTCCGCCGCCGGACCGCGCGCGTCCCGAACGCGAGCGCGGCTCCGAGGAGGATGAACGGCGCGGCCACGACGAGGGCGTAGACGACGCCCGCGACCTCGGCCGTGACGACGTCGGCCGCCCGGTCGAACGCACGCTCGATCCGCGACGGCGTCGTGGGCACGACCACCGCAGCCTCCTTCGTCTGGAGGTGGAGGGCCACGGTCGCGAAGCTCGTCTTCTGGCGATCGCGCGCCTGCGCGCGCACCAGCGTCTCGAGCTCTGCCTCCGCGCGGGCCTGCTCCTCGCCGTCGAGGGTCGGGATCGTGCGGCGAAGCTCCGTGATTCGCGCGAAGCGGCGGTCGAGCGTCGGCTGGACGTCGCGGACACTGACGTGCTGGTCGAGGATCTTCCCGAGGCCCGAGAAGCGGACGATCGCCTGCTGCACCCGATCGATCGGCACGCGCACGACGAGGTCCGCCGTCCCCGACTTCGGCCCGCTGCCGTAGTCGACCGTGCGGATGTAGCCGCCGAGCGCGCGCGTGGTGCGCAGGGCACGCTGGGTCGAGCCCGAGAGGTCGTCGACGCGCAGGGTGAGCTGGGCGAGATAGAGCTGCGCACGGTCGCCCGGCTGCACCGGCGAGGTCGCACTGGATCCGGCGGCCTGGAGCGCGTCCGCCGACTTCTCGGCACGGCCGAGCTCGGTCGCCGCCATCGTCGGCGTGATCGGAGCATCGCTATTGAGGCTCCCGACCGCCACGACGATCGCGCCTGCCACGGCCGCAGCGGCTGCGGGCGCGAAGGCCCAGCCGAGACGCCAGCTGCGGCGAGGCTGACGAGCCACGGGCTCCCGCGCGGCGATCGCGCGGACGCGCTCGCGCAGCTCCGGTGATGCGACGGGCGCCGACGCGCGTAGCTCGGCGGCGATCTCTGAGTTCTCAGGCCAGGACATCGTCCCTCACTTTCTCCTCGAGCTTTGCGAGCGCCCGGCTCAGCCGGGTCGAGCAGGCCGTCTGGCTGATGCCGAGCAGGCGCGCCGCTGTCTCGCCGTCGAAATCGAGCAGGATGCGAAGCGCGATCACCTCGCGCTCGCCGGGCGACAGGCTCCGGACGGCGGCGCCGAGCGCGGGAGACAGCCCGACCCAGGCATCGCCGTGATCGACTGACGGCTCGCTCACGGCGTAGGACTCCTCACGCTTGCGACGCCGCGACTCCGAGCGAAAGTGGTCGAGCGCCGCCGAGCGTGCGAGCTGGCACAGCCACGTCTTGGCCGTTCCTCGCTGTGGGTCGAAGCGCTTCCAGCGCTTCAGCGCGCGCTCGAAGGTCTCGCCTGTCAGGTCCTCGGCCACCGTGCGGTCTCCCGTCAGATAGAGCAGGTAGGCGTAGACACCGTCGAGGTGCTCCTCGGCGACTGTTGCGAAGGTCGTCTCCGCCACGTACACGCCTCCTATACGGCGCGGGCTAGGGGAACGTCACAGGGAGCGGAGTGGGGTCAGACTGAAGTCTTACCCCCACCGTCTTCCGTTGACTTCACGGCGTGCCCGCCGAACTGCTGGCGCAGCGCGGCGTTCACCTTCGCCGCGAAGGACTCGTCCTGACGAGACGCGAAGCGCGCAAAGAGCGCGAGAGCGATCGTCGGAGCCGGCACGCGCTCGTCGATCGCCGTCTCCACGGTCCAGCGGCCTTCGCCCGAGTCCTCGACGTAGCCGCGGATCGACGCGAGGTCGGGATCCTCCGCAAATGCGCGCTCGAGGAGCTCGAGCAGCCAGCCACGCACAACGGATCCGTGCTGCCAGAGATCCGCGAGCTGGCGCAGATCGAGCTCGAGCTCCGAGGCTCGCATGATCTCGAACCCCTCGGCGAGCGACTGCATCATCCCGTACTCGATGCCGTTGTGGACCATCTTCACGAAGTGGCCGGCACCGGCTGCACCGACGTGCGCGTACCCGCCTTCCTGTGCGAGGTCGCGGACGAACGGCTCGATCAACGCAAAGCCCTCGTCGTCGCCGCCCACCATGACGCAGTAGCCCTCCTCGAGGCCCCAGACGCCCCCCGAGACGCCGGCGTCGAGGTAGTGGACGGACTTCTCCGCGGCCAGCGCGGCACGCCGCTGCGAGTCGCGGAAGTTCGCGTTGCCGCCGTCGACGACGACGTCGCCGTCCTCGAGCAGCGGGAGGATCGTCTGGAAGGCGTTCTCCGTGGGGTCGCCGGCCGGGATCATCAGCCAGACGACTCGCGGGTGGTCGAGCATGCCGACGAGCTCGACGAGCGACCCCGCCGTGCGCTCGGGCGCCGTGCGCGCGTATGTCTCCACCGTGTGACCCGCGCGCCGCAGGCGCTCCGTCATGTTGCCGCCCATGCGGCCGAGCCCGACCATGCCCAAGTTCACAGCTCCTCCAGTCTGACGCGTGCGATGCGCCGTCCGCGTGCCACGAGCGCCTCGTAGTCTCCCGCAGCCTGCGCTTCGATGAGACGGCGAAAGCCGAACTTCCGTCCCGGTATCGCGATCTCGTCCCCCGGGTCGTCGTGAACCTGGACGAAGAGGCCGGACGGCGGGCCACCTTTGTGCAGCTGCCCAGTGGAGTGGAGATACCGCGGCCCGAGGCCCACGGTCACCGGGCAGCCCGTCTCCGCGGCCTGCGCCACGAGCGGCTGCAGCTCCGCTTCGCGGGCGGGATCGATGTACGCCTGGATCGCGACGTAGTCCCCCGGGCGAGCACTTTCGAGCAGATCGTGGAACGTTCCCGATACAGGGACTGTCCCTGAGCCATGTCCGGAAAGGGCGGAGCGGGCTCGCTCCTTTGCCTCCTCGACGTCCGGCTGGTCGAACGGATTGACTTCGAGAAAGGCGCCCGCGACGGCCACGGCGAGCTCGAAGCGGAAGCACTCGGCGCCTATCTCTTCCGGCCGGGACGGCTCGAGCTCGACGTCGACGGCATTCCGGTCGGCCCCGTCCGGCGAGCCGCCGGGAACGGGGACGAGACCCTTGCCGTCCTTGCCGGTCGACTCGGCGATGAGCTGCTCGAGCCAGAGCCCGAACCCGCTCACGTCCTCGAAGACGACCTTGTCGCGACCATCCCGCCAGCCAGCGCCGAGCTCGATGCCGAGCGCGAGCCCCGGATTGCCGTCCTCGATGCGGCAGGCGTCGTGCATTGCCTCGGCGCGGTCGAGCACAGGGTCGAGATCCACGCCGGCGAGCACCGCCGGCACGAGCCCGAAGGCGGACAGCGCGGAGAAGCGACCACCGATCGTCGGCTCGCCGGACACGGACTGCACGCCGCGTTCACGGGCGAGCTCCTCGAGCTCGGAGCCCGGATCCGTCACGACGAGAAACCGCTCGGGCTGTCGGCCGACCCGTTCCCACAGGTAGTCGAAATGGCATCGCGTCTCGACGGTCGTACCCGACTTCGACGAGACGACGAAGAGCGCGTCGTCGAGCTCGACCGCGCGGATCGCCGCAGGATGGGTCGTGTCGAGCACCTCGAGCGGAACGCCGAACAAACGTCCGAAGACGAGCGGCGCGAGGCTCGAACCCCCCATCCCGCAGACGACGACGCGGGCATACGATCGGCCGTCGCCGAGGGCGCCGAGCTCACCGATCCGCTCGCGCATCCGCAAGGGCTCGTCGAGCCAACCGAGCCAGTGCGCCTCGTCACGCCCGGTCCAGACCGTCGGATCGCGCTCCCAGATCCGCTCCAGTAGTACGCCGACGTCCGAGTCAGGCAGAGGCGAGCGCTCCCTGCTTCTCGCGGATTCCGTCCAGCGCCTCCGCGAACGAGTCGGAGAACTTCTCGACGCCCTCGCGCTCGAGCGTGGCCGTGACGTCGTCGTAGTCGATCCCCGCCGCGGCAAGCTCGTCGAGCAGCCGCGCCGCCTCGTCGACCCCGGTCGCGAGTCGCGCCTCCACCTGGCCGTGATCCTGGAACGCCTCGATCGTCTCCTCCGGCATCGTGTTCACCGTCTGCGGCCCGATCAGCTCCTCGACGTAGAGGACGTCACGGTAGGCCGGGTTCTTCGTCGACGTCGAGGCCCAGAGACACCACTGCTTCGACGCGCCGGCCGCCTCGAGCCGAGCCCACCGCTCGCCCGCGAACGTCTCTTGCCACTGCTGGTAGGCGAGCTTCGCGTTGGCGACGGCGAGCTTGCCGAGGAGATGCTCCTGGCCGCCGATCGCCTCGAGTCGCTTGTCCGCTTCGGTGTCGACGCGCGAGACGAAGAAGCTTGCGACGGAGCTCACCGCGGACGGATCGCCGCCACTGTCGACGAGCCGCTCGACGCCTCGGATGTACGCCTCCATCACCTCGCGGTGGCGCGCGAGCGAGAAGATCAGCGTGACGTTGATCGAGCGACCGGCGGCGATCATGTCCTCGATCGCCGGCAGCCCCTCCTTCGTGCCGGGGATCTTCACGTAGAGGTTCGGGCGATCGATCGACTCGTGCAGCTCGAGCGCCTGGGCCCGCGTCATCTCCGTGTCGTGGGCGAGCGTCGGATCGACCTCGATCGAGACGTAGCCGGCGAGCCCGTCGCCGCCGTCCCACACGCCTCGCATCAGGTCACACGCGTTGGCCACGTCACGCGACGCCAGCTCGAAGAAGACGGCCGCCGGCTCCAGGCCGCGCCCTGCCAGCTCCTGGAGTTGCGCGTCGTAGCGGTCACCCTCCGCCATCGCCTTCTGGAAGATGGTCGGATTCGACGTGACCCCGCGGATCGCGTCGCGTTCCATCATCTGCGCGAGCGCTCCGGTCTCGATCAGGTCACGCGAGAGGAAGTCGATCCAGACACTCTGGCCGAGCTCGGTCACGCGGTGCAAAGGCGAGTCGGGCATGCCAGCGATTACGTTACACCCATGGCCGACCCTGCCCGCTGGCGCGAGCTCGGACAGCAACTCCGGGTCGACGCGATCCGTCCGAGCGCGATTGCGGGCTCCGGGCATCCCACGTCCGGGATGTCCGCGGCCGACCTCATGGCCGTCCTCTGCGACGGGCATCTTCGCTACGACTGGGCTCAGCCCCACAGCGCCGCGAACGATCGCCTCGTCTTCTCGAAGGGCCACGCGTCGACGCTGCTCTACGGGATCTTCCGCGCGGCGGGCGTGATCACCGAGGACGACTTCGCGACGTACCGCGTGCACGGAAGCATGCTCGAGGGACATCCGACGCCGCTCATCCCCTGGGTCGACGTCGCGACCGGATCGCTCGGCCAGGGGCTTCCGATCGGCGTTGGCATGGCGATTGCGGGGAAGTACCTCGACCGGCTGCCGTACCGCGTCTACGTCCTCTGCGGCGACTCAGAGATGGCCGAAGGGTCGATGTGGGAGGCGTTCGAGCACGCTGCGCACTACGGGCTCGCCAACCTGACGGCGATCGTCGACGTGAACAGGCTCGGCCAGCGGGGCGAGACGATGACCGGGCGCCGCACCGATGTGCTCGCGGGCCGCGCGCGCGCGTTCGGATGGCATGCGATCGAGATCGACGGTCACGACGTCGAGGAGATCGACCGCGCCTACACGGAAGCAGCCGCGACTCACGACCGGCCGACCGCGATCCTCGCCTCCACCCTGAAGGGAAAGGGCGTCGCAGCCGTGGAGGACAAGGAGGGCTGGCACGGCAAGCCGCTCGACGACCCGGACGCGGCCATCGCCGAGCTCGGTGGCGTGCGCAATCTCCACCTCGAGCCTCGGCTGCCGGAGCCGGGCGAGCCGCACCGCTTCGCCGAAGAGCCGCTCGAGCTCCCGCGCTACGAGGTCGGCGACGAGGTGGCGACGCGCAAGGCGTACGGCGAGGCCCTCGCAGCGGTCGGCGCGGCACGCGGCGACGTCGTCTGCGTCGACGGCGAGGTGTCGAACTCGACCTTCGCCGAGATCTTCGCGAAGGCCCATCCCGAGCGGTACTTCGAGATGTACATCGCCGAGCAGCAGATGGTCGCCGCAGCGGTCGGCCTCCAGGCGAGAGGCTGGCGTCCGTTCGCGTCGAGCTTCGCGGCCTTTCTCTCGCGGGCGTACGACTTCGTCCGCATGGCCGCGATCAGCCGCGCGACGCTCTGCCTGTCAGGCTCACATGCCGGTGTCTCGATCGGCGAGGACGGGCCGTCGCAGATGGCGCTCGAGGACATCGCGATGTTTCGCGCGATCCACGGCTCGACGGTGCTCCATCCCGTGCGACGCGAACCAGACGGCCAGGCTCGTCGCCGCGATGGCCGATCTCGACGGCATCTCGTACATCCGCACGCTGCGACCCGCGACACCGGTGCTCTACGACGCGGACGAGGAGTTCCCCGTCGGCGGCAGCCGCACGCTGCGCACGTCAGGAGACGACCGGCTGACGATCGTCGGCGCCGGCATCACCGTCCACGAGGCGCTGAAGGCAGCCGACGAGCTCGCGGGCGAAGGAATCGCCGTGCGCGTCATCGACCTCTACTCGATCAAGCCGATCGACGACGCAGGGCTCGCGCTGGCCGCGGGCGAGACGGGGTGTCTCGTCACGGTCGAGGACCACTGGCCCGAAGGCGGCCTCGGCGATGCCGTGCTCGCCTCGCTGGCCGAGTCGGGTGCGCAGGCACGCGTCGTGAAGCTCGCCGTTCGCGGCATGCCGCGCTCCGGAAAGCCGGCCGACACGATGGCCGCAGCGGGCATCGATGCCGCCGCGATCGTCGCAACGGTCCGCGCGCTGCTCTAGAGGCTCGCGGCCGGCGCCTTCGCGCGGATCAGGTCCTTGATCCGCTCGAGCTCGTCGTCGTCCTGCCCCATCGTGAGCGCAGCGACGATGCGGTCGTCGGCCGTCTGGAGCACGATCGCCTCGCCGTTCGCGAAGTCGCCGCTCTGGACGACGCCGTCGTGGCCCGTCCCATCGCCGAGATAGCGGATGGCCGCGCCGAACACCTCGGAGAAGAACATCGACACCGTGTCGTACCCGCCGTCCGCTCCCGCGAGCAGCTTGCCGAGCTCGCCGCCCTGGTAGCCGGCGTTCGAGGAGTGCTCGATCCGGCTGCTGCGCCCGAAGATCGGGTCGTGGAAGCGCGCGACGTCGCCCACCGCGTAGACGATCGTCGCGTGTCGAACGGAAGCGCTCGTCGACGACGATGCCGTCGTCGAGCTCGACGCCCGGCTCCGGTGAGGAAGCCCGTGTTCGGGCACGACCCCGATCCCTGCGACGACGAGATCCGCCTCGCGCTCCTCGCCGCCACGTCGTGACGACAGCGGTGACGGCAGCCGTCACCGGTGATCTCCGCGACCTCGTCCTCGTAGAGGAGCTCGACGCCGTGCTCGCGGAAAAGCGCGTCGAGGAACCTCGAGTACGCGGGCACGGCGAGCGCCCGGAACAGCTCGTTGCCGCGGTCACAGAGCGTCACCTGGACGCCGAGCTGCGTGAGTGAGGCGGCCGTCTCGAGGCCGATGAAGTTCGATCCGACGACGAATGCGCGCGAGCGTCCGGCGCGTGCACGCTCGCGGATGGCCGTCGCGTCGGCAAGGGTGCGTAGGTTGAAGACGCCGTCGAGGTCGGCACCCGGCACGTCGAGCCTTCGCGGCGTCGCGCCGGTCGCGATCACGAGACGGTCGAACGGGACGCGTGCGCCACCGTCGAGCTCGACCTCGTGCTCGTGCACCGCGACGACCGTCTGTGCCCAGGTCGCACGCGCATTCGTGCTCGTCGTAGAACGCCTGCTCCGCGACGAGCGTCCCGTGCGCCTCGATTTCGCCGCGCATGAAGCGCTTCGAAAGAGGTGGACGGAAGTACGGGAGCTCGGGCTCGGCGCCGATGAGCCGCATCGGATCCGTGCCGCCGGCCTCGCGATAGCCCTTGACGACGCGTGACCCCGCGAGACCGCCACCGACGATGAGGATGCCGGCGCTCATCGGCTCCCCTCTACCCTTCCCCTCGTTATGGCAGTCGTCATCGCCTCAAGCCTACGGAAAGAGCTCAACGGGGAGCCGCTCTTCGACGGCGTGTCGTTCAAGCTCGAGCGGCGCGACCGGCTCGCGCTCTCCGGGCCGAACGGCGCCGGCAAGACGACGCTGCTTCGCATGCTTGCCGGCGAGACCGAGATCCACGGCGGTGAGGTTGCGTACGCGAAGGGCACGCGCATCGCGCTCCACGACCAGCGGCCGCCGATCGAGCTCGACATCACGCTTCGTGAGTACGCGCTCGCCGGAGCGGCGGACCTCGTCACCCTCGAAGCCGAGCTCGGCAGGCTCGAGGAGGCGATGGCCGGCGGAGCGCACGACCCTGCGACGCTGCGACGCTACGCCGACGCGCAGGCCCGGCTCGAGCACGCGGGCGGCTGGGATTGGCGAGACCGCGCGGTCGCCGGACTGCGCGGGCTCGGCTTCGCCGACAGAGACCTCGATCGGCCGCTCGCGACGTTCTCGGGCGGCGAGCTCACACGCGCCTCGCTCGGCCGCGCGCTCGCCGGCGATCCCGACCTCCTCCTCCTCGACGAGCCGACGAACCACCTCGACGTCGCGAGCCTCGAATGGCTCGAAGAAACGTTGACGACGATCGATGCCGGCGTGATCCTCGTCGCACACGACCGCTGGTTCCTCGAAGCGGTGGCGAACGCCGTGCTCGAGCTGGAAGGCGGACGTTCGCTCTACTTCGCCGGGCCGTGGCACGAATGGCGACGCGAGAAGGAATCGCGGGCGTTGGCCGCAGGCAAGCAGCTCGCCCGGCACGAGGCGGACATCGCCCGTCTCGAGCGGTTCGTGGCCCGGTTCCGCTACAAGAAGTCGAAGGCGAAGCAAGCGCAGGCGAAGCTCACGCAGATCGGTCGGCTCGACAAGGAGCGCCGGCAAACGGCCCGAGAGCTCGACTCCCTCACGAAGCGGAGCCGGTCGCTCGGTTTCGAGTTTCTCAACCCACCCCGATCCGGCCGCACGGTGGTCGCGGTCGAGGATCTGTCCGTCTCGGCAGGCGACAAGCAGCTCCTCACCGGCGTCACCTTCGCCATCGAGCGCGGCGAGCACGTCGCGCTCGTCGGCCCGAACGGCGCCGGCAAGACGACGCTGCTCGAGAGGCTCCTCGCCGGAACGCTCGGCTACGGCGTGACGCCGGCGTACTTCTCCCAGCAGGGGATGGAGCTCGACACGCGCGGCAGCGTGCTCGACTGCACACAGCGCGCCACGGGCCTTCAGCGGCCCCAGGCCCAGGCGCTGCTCGGGCGCTTTCTCTTCTCCGGGTGGGAGGCGCACGAGAAGCCGGCGGCAGTCCTCTCGGGCGGCGAGCGGCGGCGCCTGACCCTCGCCATCCTCGTGGCGTCGGGTGCCAACTTCCTCGTCCTCGACGAGCCGACGAACCACCTCGACGTCGAGAGCCGCGAAGCCCTCGAGCAGGCGCTCGAGGCGTTTCCCGGCACCGTCCTGCTCGTGTCGCACGACCGCGCTGTCCTCGACGCAGTCGCCCGGCGGACGCTGGCGATAGAGGACGGGACCGTGCACGAATACGAAGGGGGGTGGGCCGACTACGCGCGTGCCGCGGCCGCGCGAGCCGCTCCCGCGGAAGCGGAACAGGCGCCGCCAAGGCCGCCTGCGCCGGTCACGGCAAAGGCGCCGGTGCGAGAGCGCCCACGCGAGCTCGACCGTCTCGAGGCGGCGATCGCGGCAAAGGAGGCCGAAGTCCGTGAGCTCGAGCGCCTGCTCGCGGACGACTGGGCGAACATCGACACGGCCGCCGCGTACAGGCGAGCGCGCGGCGAGCTGGACGCGCTGCTCGAGAGCTGGGAAGGGCTGTTCGACCAGACGTCTGCGTAGTAGCTCGACCGGCGTAGTACGCTCGACGCCGTGGGAGATCGCCTGCGGCCGCTCTGGGATTTCGACGACCTGGACACGTCGGAGGTCCGCCTTCGGGCGGCACTCGACGCCGAGCCGGACGACGCCGGACGCGCCGAGGTGCTGACGCAGCTCGCCCGCGTCGAAGGCTTGCGTGACCGCTTCGACGAGGGCGACGCGCTGCTCGACCAGGCGGCCGAGATCGGCGGCGCCTCGCCCGTCGTCGCCATCCGCGTCGATCTCGAACGGGGTCGCCTGCGGCGATCCGGCGGCGACCCGGCGGCCGCACTGCCGCTGTTCGTCTCGGCCTACGAGCAGGCAGTCGCGAGCGACGACGAGTTCCTCGCTGTCGACGCCGCCCACATGGCGGCGATCGCTGCAGAGGGTGACGCCGGCTGGGAGTGGACCCAGCGCGGTATCGAGCTGGCCGAACGCTCGGACGACCCCGAGGTCACGTACTGGCTCGGCCCGTTGTTCAACAACGCCGGCTGGAGTCGGTTCGATGACGAGGACTACGAGGGAGCCCTCGCGCTGTTCACGCGCGCTCTCGAAGAGCGCGAGCGCCGCCCCGACCAGCCGCGGCCGATCGAGTTCGCACGCGAGGCCGTCGCCGAAGCCGAGCAGGCGATCGAGCGGCAGCGCTCGGCCGGTTGATGGACCAGACGGCTGCCGTCGATCTTCTCCGGCGGCTCGTCGAGATCGAGTCTCCGACGTACTCGGCCGGTGTCGAGCGCGTGGCGGGTGAGATGGCCACCGAGCTCGCCCACCTCGGCGGCGACGCCGTGATCCTCGAAGGCGGTCACCTGCGCGCAGACTTCCCCGGCGACGGCGAACCGCTGCTCGTCGTCGGCCACACCGACACCGTCTGGCCGGAAGGAACCCTCGAGTCGATGCCGTTTCGCGTCGAGGGCGACCGCGCCCACGGCCCCGGGGTCTACGACATGAAGGGCTGCCTCGTCGTCTGCGTAGCTGCGCTCCACGCAGCCACCGCGCGCCGCCGACCCGTTCGGGTCTTTCTCACGGCCGACGAGGAGCAGGGAAGCCGGACGGCGCGCGATGCCCTCGCCGACGCTGCCGCCGGTGTCGCGGCTGCCTTCGTCGTGGAACCGCCGACGACCAAGGGGCACCTGAAGACTGCACGCAAGGGCCTCGGCCGCTTCCGCATCGCGATCGAGGGGCGGCCGGCGCACGCCGGGACGCATCTCGCCGACGGAGCGAGCGCGATCGAGGAGCTCGCGTACCAGGTCATCCATCTCCAGCAGCTGACCGACCACGAGCGCGGCATCTCCGTCAACGTCGGCGTCGTCTCCGGCGGAACCGCGGAGAACGTCGTCGCAGCAGCAGCCGAGGCACGCATCGACGTCCGGGTCACGCACACGGCCGACCTCGCGCGGATGGAAGAGGCTTTCGCGAGCCTCGAGCCCCGCGTGAACGGGACGTCGATCACCGTCACCGGCGAGTGGACGCGCCCTCCGCTCGAGGCGACCCCGGCATCGCGTGCGCTCTTCGCCGCCGCGCGCGAGCACGGGCGGTCGCTCGGGCTCGCGATCGACGAGGCGTTCTCGGGAGGAGGATCCGACGCGAATCTCATCGGCGCACTTGGCGTGCCGGTGCTCGACGGTCTCGGCGTCGAAGGGGGCGGGGCACACGCGCACGACGAGCACGTCCTTCTCGACTCGATCCCCGTGCGCGCAGCGCTCCTCGCGCGGCTGCTCGAAGAGCCCGGCTCGTCTAGCTCGCGCGGCGGAGCTTGCTCGCGTACATGGCGCGGTCGGCCCGCGACACGACGTCGCCGGCGCTGCCGCCCACCGACGCGGCCCCGATCGAGACGCCTCCCCTGAGACCGAGCGGCCAGACGGCCGCCACCGCGCGCGCGGATCTTCTCCGCCACGCGGCCTGCCTCTTCGGGCGTCGCTCCGACGAGTAGGACAGCGAACTCGTCGCCGCCGTGCCGCGCCACGAGATCAGCGCGGCGGACGCATCCGGAGACGGCCTGCGCGACCGTGCGCAGGAGCTCGTCGCCTGCCTTGTGGCCAAAGCGGTCGTTCACGAGCTTGAAGCCGTCGAGGTCGAGCACGAGCAGCGTCCCGGCGCGGCCACCGTGCACGAGCCAGTCGAGCTCCTCGTCGAACCGGCGCCGGTTCCAGAGGCCGGTCAGCGGATCGCGGCTCGCGAGCTCCGTCAGCCGCCGCTCGCGGCCGCTTACGGTCGGTGACGTCGATCGCCACGAGCGCGCCGCACTGGCCGCCGACCGGCGCCACGGTGATCAGCCAGTCGCGGCCGCCGAGCGGAAGCTCGATCCGCGTCTCGTCGCCTTCGAGCGCCGCCCGATACGCGGGCTCGAAGACCGATACGACGGTGGGGTCGAAGGACTCGTGCAACGTGCGGCCGATCGCGGCGCTCGGCGACGCTGCCGAGATCGCGGCCGTACGCCTCGACGTGACGGAGACGGCGGTCGAAGACGAGTACGGCCCCGGGCACGTTGCGCCTCGCCGCCGCGTCGTGCCAGCGCCCCTCGGACGTTCTCCGGCGCATCAGGCCGATGACAACGAGCGCCGACGCGGCGCAGAGGAGCACGGCCACCGATGCAAGGGACACCTCGTTACCGTGCATCGGCCCGCAGGACCTGCCCCTTTAGAGGGATGATTGCGACTGTGTCGTCGAACAGCGATTTTCTTCTGTCGCTAGGTCTCCCGGCCGGCGACCTCCACGCTCTCCCTTCGTCGGACAAGCGGTTCCCCGACGGCGCCCAGTACCGGTTCGAGATCCCGAGCACCGAGGGGCCGCGCTGCCTCGAGGCGGTCCTCGAGGAGGCCGAGCGGCTCGACGTCCGCGTGCACCGGATCTCGCAGGGATCCGGGGTGTTCCTCCATACGGACGACGAGCTCGACGAGATGGCGAGCGTGGGTGCATCCGCTCGAGTCGAGATCAGCCTCTTCGCACGCCCGAATGCAGGGTGGGGCGTGTCCGCCGCGGCGAGGGCGCCGGCGGGAGCGACCGTCGCGCCCACTGCGCACGGGCAGGATCAGGTCGTCGCGTGCCTCGACGACGTCACCCGAGCCGCGGCGCACGGCTTTCGCAGCGTCCTGATCGCGGACATCGGCGTGCTCTCGGCGTTCGCCGAGCTTCGTGCGGCCGGAGGCGTGCCCCCTGACATGCAGGCGAAGATCTCCGTCATGCTCCCCGCCGCCAATCCCGTGGCGGCGCGCGTGCTCGAACAGCTCGGCGCGAGCACGATCAATCTCCCGACCGATCTCTCGCTCGCGCAGATAGCGGCCATCCGAGCTGCCGTGGACTGCCCGCTCGACGTCTACGTCGAGGCGCCTGACAACCTCGGTGGGTTCGTTCGCCTGCACGAGATCCCGGAGCTCATCCGGGTCGCGGCGCCGGTGTACGTGAAATTCGGCCTGCGCAACGCACCCGATGTCTACCCCGCCGGAACCCACCTCGAGGCGACGACCGTGGCCCTCAGCCGGGAGCGCGTGCGACGCGCGCGACTCGGGCTCGAGCTGCTGCGCCGATCGGGTTACGAGCCAACGACGTCCGAGCTCGGTGCGGCGGGGCTCGCGGTGCCGGTTCCGGGTTAAGCCTCGTCGAACGTCGCGATCAGCGCTTCAGCGACCACCTTCAGCGACTTTCCCGAGATCTGGCTCGCGCGGCGCAAGCGGTCGAACGCCTCCCCTTCCGTCAGTCCCTCCTTCGCCATCAAGAGCCCCTTGGCGCGCTCGATCGACTTGCGCGCGGCCAGGGCGTCGGCGAGCGACTCCGCCTCCGAGCGGAGCGTCTGCAGCTCCTCGTGACGGGCCCTGGCGGTCTCGATCGCCGGCAGGAGATCCTGCTCGCGGAACGGCTTGACGAGATAGCCGAACACTCCCGCCTCGACGGCGCGCGACACGATCTCGGCCTGGCCGTACGCCGTGACCATGACGATCGGGATCGGCCGCTCGTCGAGGATTCGCCTGGCCGCCTCGATGCCGTCGAGCTTCGGCATCTTCACGTCCATGATCGCGACGTCCGGCTCGAGGCTGCGGGCGAGCTCGACCGCCTCGGCGCCGTCGCGGGCCTCACCGCACACCTCGTGACCCGCCTGCTCGAGGAGCGCGCGGAGGTCGAGGCGGATGATCGTCTCGTCCTCGGCGATGAGGATCCTCACCGCGGCACACTCTCTTCACAGAGTTGAAACACACCCGCGCAACCTTCCTCAGTACGCTGAAACCGGGAGGAGGCGCGGGGTGGCCCCGGAGCCGGCGTGGTCATGCGGGAAACCGCACTTCGGCGCGCACGCCGTTCGCGGACTCGATCCGCAGCGTGCCGCCGAGCTCGTCGCGGACGAGCGCACGGACGATCGAGAGGCCCGTCCCCTCGCTCGAACCGTTCGCGATCCCGCCGCCATCGTCCGAGACGACGAGCAGCACCTCGGCATCGCTCTCGGCGAGCTCGACCGCAACGTTCGCGCCGCCGTGCTCGAGCGCGTTCTGGAGCAGCTCGGTGAACACGAGCGCCAGCGCGGTCGCGTGGCTCCCGTCGACGGCGATGGTGGCGAGCGACGCCTCGACGTGCGTCCCCGGCGCGAGGCCCTGCGCGAGCATGGCCCGAAGGCGGTCGAGCAGCTCGCCGAGGTCGACGTCGTCGTCGCGCTGCTCCGTCAGCACCTCGTGCACGGCAGCGATCGCGAGGACGCGGTTGACCGAGTCGTCGAGCGCCTTCTGCGGGTCGACGCCCTCCGCCCGCGCCTGGAGGCGAAGGAGCGACGCCACGGTCTGCAGGTTGTTCTTCACGCGATGGTGGATCTCCTGGGCGAGGACGCCCCGGAGCACCGCTCGCCCGTGCTCGAGCGCAACCGCCGCGTGATGGGCGATCGACGCGAGGAGTTGGCGCTCCTCGTCCGAGAAAGGCGTGTCTCGGTCGCAGACGAGCTCGCCGATCTGGCGGCGCTTCCAACGAAGCGGGATCCGAACGGCGTATGCGCCGGCCCTTCCCCCCGGCCACGCGATCTTGCCGTCCTCGAGAACAAGAGCCGCGCCCGTTGCGTCCACCGCCGCCATGGTCGTCTTGACGATCGCCTCGAGCGACTCTTCGAGATAGAGCGACTCCGACACTGCCTCCGAGATCTGCGCGAGCGCCTCGAGCTCGCCGACGCGCCGCTGCGCCTGGTCGTAGAGCTTCGCGTGCTCGATCGTGAAGGCCACCTGCGATGCGATCGCGACGAGGAGGTCGACCTCCGCCGCGGAGAACGCACGGGCCTCGCGCGTCCGGACGTTGAGCGCGCCCTCGAGCTTGTCGCGCGCGAGGATCGGCACGGCGAGGATCGACTCGTACTCGTCCTCGGGCAGGTTCGGGAACGCCTTGAAGCGTGGGTCGAGGTGGGCCTGGGCCGGAAGCATGACCGGCGCGCGGGCGTCGGCGGCGGCGCCCGTGATGCCCTCGCCGGGCTTCATCCGCGGCCTGCGAGTCATCTCCTCGACACGCGTGCCGTGCGTCGCCCGCAGCACGAGCTCGTCGGCTCCCTCGTCGTAGAGGTAGACGAAGCACGCGTCGGCGCCCAGAGCGTCGGCGACGTTGCTCGCCACGAGCGCGAGCACTTCCTCGAGGTCGAGCGTCGAGTTGACGGCCGCGATCGTCTCCGTCAGCAGCCGCAGGTGACGCGCGGTCTCGTCCACGTGGCCGGTCTCCACTCCGTCGATTGTAGGAGTGCCGCCCTAACAGAAGACTTACGAAAGGTGGAGGTATTTCCTCACGAGAGCGGAATACCGTGAGTCTCGGATGAGTTCGTTCGCAATCGACCTGACGTCGACACTCGGCTTCCTCGTCGCCGATCGGCATGGCCGGCTCGTGGGACGGGTCGAAAGCCCGATGTACGGCAGCGGTCGCAGCGAGCCGGACGCACTCGCCGTCCGATCTGGGATCTTCTCGCGCCGGCGCATCGTTCCCGCCGAGGCGATCGAGGAGATCGACGGCGCGAGCGGTGTGATCGAGCTGTGCGTCGAGCGCGACTCGATTCAAACCTTCCTCTAACGCTCCGCCGTACACCGTTGGGACCGCGGTGGGGCGCGGCCCCTTCGGCTGGTCCAGCTGGGCCCAGCCGCCGCATCCGCCCGTAAAAGCGACCACGAGCTGCCCAAAGAGCAGCTCGCAGTCGGCCGTCAGTCAGCCCCGCCGCCGCAAAGTGGCGGGGCGTAAGCGGATCTTAGAACACCGGACGCATCAACGGCAACGGAAAGCGTGGGCTACAGGGCAGCGAGGTAGCGCTTCATCTCCCAGTCCGTGAGCTGCACGCGGTAGTCGTCCCACTCCTTCCGCTTGATCTCGACGTAGCGATCGAAGATGTGCTTCCCGAGCGCCTTGCGGGCCAGCTCGGACTGCGAGAGCTCGTCGATCGCCTCACCGAGCGTCTCCGGGAGCGACACGATTCCCCGCTCGCGCCGCTGCTCGGACGTCAGGTGGTAGAGGTTCGTCTCCATCGGATCGGGCAGCTCGTATCCCTTCTCGATGCCCTCGAGGCCTGCGTGCAGGAGCGCCGCGAACGTGAGGTACGGGTTGCACGATGGATCGGGACACCGGATCTCGGCGCGTGTGGCCTGCTCTGATCCCGGCTTGTAGAGCGGGATCCGGATCAGCGCCGAGCGGTTGCGCTGCGACCACGCCACGTACACGGGTGCCTCGTAACCCGGGACGAGCCGCTTGTAGGAGTTCACCCACTGCGCGAAGACGCCGGCGATCTCGCGCGCGTGCCGGAGCTGGCCGGCGATGAACGCCTTCCCGACGTCGGACAGGTGCCACTTGTCGTCGCCGTCGAAGAACGCGTTGCGCCCATCGGTGAAGAGCGACTGGTGCGTGTGCATGCCCGATCCGTTCTCGCCGAAGATCGGCTTCGGCATGAACGTCGCGTACACGCCGTTCTTTGCAGCGATCTCCTTGACGATCAGCCGGTAGGTGAGCACGTGGTCGGCCATGTCGAGCGCGTCCGCGTAGCGGATGTCGATCTCGTGCTGGGACGGCCCCACCTCGTGGTGCGCGTACTCGACCGGGATGCCCATCGACTCGAGCGCGTGGATCGTCTCCTGGCGCAGCTCCGTGGCGGCGTCCAGTGTGGTCTGCGCGAAGTAGCCACCCTCGTCGAGCGTCTCGGGGACGTCGGACGACTTGAAGAGGAAGTACTCGAGCTCGGGACCGATGTTGAACGTGTCGAAGCCCATCGACTTCATCCGGTCGACGGCCTGACGAAGCACGTGCCGCGGGTCGCCTTCGTACGGCTCGCCATCCGGCGTGACGACGTCGCAGATCATCCGTGCGACCTTCGAGCGGTCGCCCTCGGAGTACGGCATCAGCTGGAACGTCGTGGGGTCGGGGATCGCCACCATGTCCGACTCCTCGATCGCGTTGAAGCCGGTGATCGACGAGCCGTCGAACCCCATGCCGTCATCGAGAGCGCCCTCTATCTCCGCCGGTGTGATGGCAAAGCTCTTGAGGTGCCCCTCGAGGTCCGTGAACCAGAGGAGGATGAAGTCGACGCCCTCCTCCTTGATCCGCTCGAGCACACGGCCGCGCTCGGCCGGATCGCTCGTCGCCCTGTCTCGCGTCTCGGTCATCTCGCTCATCTCTCCTCCTGACTGCCGCTTGAACGGCATTGGTCCCAAGAATGCAAAAAGCCCCGGACGGGGAAACCGCCCGAGGCTCCGTCGCCTCAACTACGAACGTCAGTTTACACACCGCCGGAAGACGGCGTCTGCGCGAGCTGAAGCGCTTCGAGCTCCGGCTCGCGGCCGTGGTGACGGATGGCGCGTCCGTAGAGGACGAGCACAGGTGACAGCACGACGGCGCTCGCGGCGAGCGCGGCGCGGATCCCGAACACGTTGCCGACGACGCCGAGCGCCGGGCCGCCGCCCCACTCGCCGGCGGAGCCGAAGACGTTCGTCATCGAGAGCACGGTGGCGCGCACGCTCGAGTCTTCGACGTTCACGTTCAGCCACGTCGAGTAGACGGGCGCCGCAAGCGAGCGAACGAGCCGCGCCGCCCAGAACGCGGCGGCCGCGACGGCGAACGACCCCGCGAACGCGAACGCGAGCAGTGCCCCGATGCGGATCGCAGCCGACGCGAGCAACGTCTTCGCCATGCCTGCAGGCCCGAGACGCGACAGCCGGCCGGCCAGCGGCTTCGCGACGAGGATGGCGAGGAGCGTCGCCCCCGCGGCGAGAACGCCGAACCAGATCACCGAGTCGAGCCCGGCGAAAGCCGGGACGCCGACGTCGACGAGGAAGTGCGCCTCCCAGAGACGGTCGAACCCCTCGTCCGACGCGCCGAGGACGAAGGCGATGCCCACCGTGAGCAGCAGCAGCGGGTTGTGTCGGATGAGCGTGCCGCCATCGACCGCTGTCTCCTTCATCGACGCCACCGCCCCGATGCTCTCGGTGCGGGCCGAGACGAACTGCGTCTCGGGCATAGCGACTGCCAGCGCAACGGCAAGCGCGACCAGGACGACCCCGCCGGCGACGATCGGAACGCGGAGGTCGATCAGCGCGAGGCCGACGGCGGCGCCGATGCCGACGAGCGACCCGATCCGCGCCGCCTGCGCGCCGGACTGGAACGAGTGGCCGGCGTTCTCGATGCCGACCTCGTCCGTGACCCACGCCTCGTCCGCTCCACTCTTGAACGTCCACGTGAAACCCATGAACGCGGCGGCGAGGAGGACGAGCCAGACGCCGTCGGCGAGGCCCGTCGCCACGAAGCCGAGCCCGAGCCCGGCGACGCCGATGATGATCGAGCGCTTGCGGCCGTACGTGTCGGCGACGATCCCCGTCGGGATCTCGAACAGGAAGTACGCCACCTCGAGCGCGGTCCCAGCCAGCACGAGCTGGAGCGGCGTGAAGTCGAGGTCGCGCACGAAGAAGACCGCGGCGACCGTCCAGCCGACCGCGAACGCGAATGCCTCGACGCCGCAGTACGCGATCCACGTCCGGTGCGCGCTGATGCGGCGCACGCGCTAGCCAGGCTTGCGCGCGATGAAGACGACGAAGTCGTCGTCTGCCGTCGGCTCGCGGTCGGAGAGGGCGCCTCGCACCTGAATGTCGACGAAGCCCGTCCGCTCGAGCATGAGCACGATCTCGTGCGTGAAGTACAGCGTCATCGCAATGGTGTGCTCTTCCTCGGCGACGAGCTCTCCGTCTTGCCACATGGAGGCGCGCGTCTCGCCCGTCATGCGCTGGGCGAGGGGATCGACGTCGACAATGCGCGAGCGGAGCTCGAGCTCAGTGCCATCGGACGCCAACCGGCGGTCGCCTTCCTCGCGGTACTGGCGCGGCAGCTCCTGACGCTCCTCCTCTCTTCCAGTACTTCCATCCCCATAGCTGCGACGAGTAGGGGACCTCGTTGTCGAGCGACGAACGTGCCGCCCGGCTCGAGGTGCTCGTAGATCCGCCGCAGCCCTTCGACGTCGTGCTCGCGGTGACCACCGAGGCCGAAGCCGCCGCAGACGATGATCGTCCGGTAGCGACGCGGCAGGTCGAGCTCGTGCATCGCCTGCGCGTAGAGGTTCGGCGGCGGGATGCCCTCGCGCTCGCAGCGCTCGCGCACGTGCCCGAGCATGTCGGGGGAGATGTCGGAGCCGTCGACGTCGAACCCGGCCGCGAGGTACGGCACGAGCAACCGGCCCGTCCCACAAGCGGCGTCGAGCGCAGGCTGGCCCGCCTCGACGAACGGCCGGAACCAGTCGATCTCAGGACCGTCGAGATTGAACTCGGCCCACCAGCGGGCCATGAGCCCGTAGTGCCAGGTCTGTGCCTTGGGCTCGGTCACGCGGACGCGCCCGTGTAGTTCCTGAGGCCGAAGCGCCAGAACCAGCGCGTGAAGGCCGCGAGCACGATCGCGAAGACGATCGCCACGAGCGAGCGTCTGCCAGTCGAGCCGCGACGTCACCGCCTCAGCGGGAACCGTGATCGCGAAGCCGATCGGCACGAGGAACGTCACGCTGAGCCGCAGCCAGGTGCGGGTAGATGCCGACCGGGAAGCGGCCGGTGAGGTAGACGCCGTCGAACAGCTCGGCGACGTTCTCCATGCGAACGACCCAGAAGGCACCCGTCGTCATCACGAGCCAGAAGCAGTAGATCATCGCCGTGCCGATGGCGAGCGCCACGACGAACGTGAGCGCGTTCACGACCCCGACGGGCGGCGCCAGGTCACTGATGCCGACGGCGAGCAGGATCAGCCCGGAGATGATGTCGACCGCCTGCCAGATCTGGAACCGGCGCACGCTGACGAGCACCTGCGCGTCCTCCGGCTTCGTCGAGCGCGTAGTCGAGCGTCCCCTGCTGGACGTCTTCCATCAGTTGCATCATGTTCGGCTGGATGAACGTGCGGATCACTCCGCCGAGCAGGATCTGGATCCCGAGCAGGCACAGCAGCTCCGGCTGCGTCCAGCCGTTCAGCTCCGTTGTGTGCGAATAGACGAGCGCGAGGACGACAAGGCCCGTCACCACCTGGACGAGCGACTGGAGCAGGCTCACGAAGAAGTTCACGCGGTACTGGAGCTCGTTCAGCACGCCGACCTTGAGGAAGAGCCAGCTGACTCGCAACGTGCGCATCGTTATCCCCCGACCGCCGAGAAGCGCGTGATCGCCGAGCGCCAGGCAATGAGGAAGAGCCCGAGCCCCGCGCCGATCCAGAACATCTGCACGAACAACCCGCCCACGAGCTCCCCGTTTGAAAGGTCGCCGGCGAGGCACTGGATCGGGTAGTAGAACGTCCACTTGAAGGGAAGGAAATTTGCGAGCGTCTGCGTCCAGTCCGGCATGAGCGTCAACGGCACCAGCCGTCCGGAGAGCAGGAGCTCGATCATCATCCAGAGGTCGAAGATCGCCGCACCTCGCGTCGTCCAGAAGCAGAGCATCCCGACGAGCGACTGGAACATCGTCCGGATGAGGTACGCGCCCCAGATGGCGAGGAAGAAGACAGCGATCTTCTCCGCCGTCAGCACGAAGGTGGGATTGAAGATGAGCGTCAGCGCCACGCCGATCGGGATCCAGAGCGCGATCACAACGACCTTCCAGCCGGCGAAGTACGCGATGTCGTAGTGGAGGGGATGGATGGGTCGGAGCAGCTGGCCTGACAGCTGCCCCTCTCGGATCCGCCACTCCCAGAAGGGCGCGCCGAAGACGATGTTCATGTTGCGGACGAGCGTCCAGACGATGTAGTAGGCCGCGAACTGGCCGGCCGTGATGCCCTGCACCGCGCCGCCCGACTGGTCGGCGATCGTCGTCCAGACGACGAGGTAGATCACCGGCTCGGCGACCATCCCGAGCATGTAGAAGTAGTTCGAGACGCGGTACTGAAGCTGCGTCGTCACGCCCGTTCGCATGGTCGTCAGGTAGAAGTCGACCATCGAGCGGACGCGGCCGGCCTCGGCGGTGGCCGGGGGTAGAGCCGTCGCCACGCTCATTGCGGCTGGGCGAAGACGAGCTCGATCACGTCCTCGATCGGCGGGTCCTCGATCGTCAGGTCGAGCACCTGCTGCTCGGAGAGGAGGCGCGCCGCCACTTCTGACGTCTCTGCCTTCGGCACGCGCATCGTCACCCAGTCGCCGTCACGGTGGATCACATCGCCGTAGCGGCTGAGGTCGGCCTGCGCCGTTCTCGAGCGCGACGCCGATCGTCTTGTACGCGGCGAACGTGTCGGCCAGCCCGGTCAGCGGGCCGTCGTAGCGGATCACGCCGTGATGGATGACGATCACGCGCTTGCAGAGCGCCTCGACGTCGGCCATGTAGTGGCTCGTCAGCAGGACGGTCGCGCCGTGCCGGCGGTTGTACTCGGCGACGAACGAGCGGATGCGCTTCTGCATCGTCACGTCGAGACCGATGGTCGGCTCGTCGAGGAACAGCACCTGCGGCAGATGCAGCAGCGAACCGACGATCTCGACCTTCATCCGCTCGCCGAGCGAGAGGTTCCGCACCGGCTTGTTCACGAGATCCGACACGTCGAGCAGCTCGATCAGCTCGTCCCGTGTCTCCGTGAACTGCTCGCGCGGGAGCCGGTAGATGGCCCGGTTGAGCTCGAACGAGTCGAGGGCCGGCAGGTCCCACTGGAGCTGGTTCCGGTTGCCCATGACGAGTGTGATCCAGCGAAGGAGCTCGCGCTCGCGCTTCGACGGCACGTCGCCCGAGCACGCGGGCCTCTCCGCTCGTCGGGTACAGGAGGCCGGAGAGCATCTTCAGCGTCGTCGTCTTGCCCGCGCCGTTCGGGCCGAGGAACCCGACGACCTCCCCCGGCTCGATGTCGAAGGAGATGCCCTCGACGGCGCGCACCTCGCGCGTCTTGCGGCGCACGAGACCTTTCGCGGCATGTCGGAGCCCGGCCTCGCGCTCGGGCACCGAGAACGTCTTGACCAGACCGTCGACGTGAACGGCGGATTCCGTCATCCGCTTCGCTTCAGCTTGCCGTGCTTCTTCGCGTACACCTCGCCGCGGTGGAAGACCCAGAGGCCGAGCGGGATCGCGACCACGCCGATCACGAGCAGCGGCCAGATCTGATCCCACATCGTGTCCAGGGCCGCGCCATCGAGGATCGCCGCACGGATGCCCTCGAGCGCATACGTCGCCGGCGAGAACTTCGCGAGCCACTGCATCCACTCGGGCAGCACCGACACGGGGTAGTAGACACCGGACACGACGAGCAGCATCCCCTGGGCGACGAAGCCGAGCTGCATCCCCTTCTCAGGCGAGATGAGCGGCATCACCGAGGTCATCATCCCGATGCCGACGAACGAGATCGACGCGATCGCGAGGATGACGAGGGCGGCGGCGAAGTTCGCGTCAGGGAAGCTGAGGTCGAAGAAGAACGCGACGACGATGAACAGCAGCACCGCGCGCACGAGGCCGTAGAAGATCGCGAAGAGCCCCTGGCCGGCCAGGTGCATGGACCGCGACAGCGGCGCCATGAAGGTGTACTCGATCGTTCCCTCCCAGCGCTCCCAGGCGACGGTCTCCGTCAAGAACTCGAAGATGATCCCGAGGTACGCCCAGACAACGGCACCGATCAGCAGAGAGGTCGTCGTCGCCACGACGTTGATCTGCCCGCCCGTCGCCTCGATCCCCTCGGCGATGAAGACGATCGTGAGCGTGTTCGCGACCGTCCAGACGAAGAACGCGAGGTCCCAAAGGAAGTAGCGCTTGACGAGATAGAAGTTCCGTTCGACGACGCCCCCGAGCCCGATCAGCTCGGCGCGCATCGTCCCGACGAGAGCCCTCATGCGAAGACCTCCCTCTCGACGTCGTCCTCGTCCATCTCCTCCTCGATCGAGAGACCGGTAGCGGCGAAGAACGCCTCCTCCAGCGTGTCGGCGTCGTAGCGCGCCTTCAGCTCGTCGCCCTCCTCGAGCACGAGCAGTTCCCCGCGGTGGAGGATCCCGATCCGGTCCGCGAGCGCCTCGGCCTCGGCGAGGTCGTGCGTGCAGAGCAGGATCGTCGCCTCGTGCGTCTCGCGGATCTCACGGATGAAGGTCTGCACCTCGAGCTTCGAGCGCGGATCGAGCCCCGTGGTCGGCTCGTCGAGCAGCAGAAGGACGGGCGACGTCAGGAGCGCGCGCGCCAGGGCGACCTTCTGCTGCATGCCGCGCGACAGGTTCTCCATCGGCTCTCTGCGTCGCGAGCTCGGGAAGCCCACGCGGTCGAGGATCTCCGGGATCTTTCCGCGGGTCTGTCCGGCCGTCATCCCGTAGAAGCGCGCTGCGTAGCTCAGGTTCTCCGAAGCGGACATCTTCTTGAAGAACGACGCCTCGACGGATACCCGGTTGACAAGCCGCCGCACCGGCCTCGGGTCGGTGAAGACGTCGTGGCCAAAGATGCGCGCCGATCCCCCGTCGTGGAGGAGCAACGTCGACAGGAGGCGGACGAGCGTCGACTTCCCGGACCCGTTCTGA
This sequence comes from uncultured Actinomycetes bacterium, assembly GCA_963724675.1. Classification (GTDB taxonomy): domain Bacteria; phylum Actinomycetota; class Thermoleophilia; order Gaiellales; family Gaiellaceae; genus PALSA-612. The sequence goes on from CAVRVP010000007.1 coordinate 335,161, forward strand.
CCCAGGATGGCGACCGTCTCGCCGCGCTCCATCGTGAAGCTGACGCCCTTCAGCGCAGCCCGACGCACGCGACGGCGACCGTCGCGGCGGACGAACTCCTTGCGCAAGTTGTGGACTTCGACTGCGAACATGCGGTGCTCCTGAAGGATCGAACGGCGGACACGTGCGCTACCCCCGGCGAACCGGGCGGTGCGCGGGATGACGGGTGTCAGCCGAGGAGCAACATCGCGCGGCCACGGTAGCAGACCGGAGCGGACAGCTCAACCCTGATTCCGGGCGTAGGGTTTGTGCCGTGGACGTCCGCTTCGTCGACTGCCGGTACGACCTCGCCGACCCGCCGGCTGCGCGCCGCCGCTACCTCGAGGGCCACATCCCCGGGGCTGCGTTCCTCGACCTCGACGAGGATCTCTCCGACCTGTCGATCCCGCCGGACGTAGGCGGCAGGCACCCGTTGCCGGGCGCGGAGCGGTTCGCGGCGAGCGCCGGGCGCGCCGGCATCGGCTCCGACACGCTCGTCGTCGCGTACGACGAGGGGATGACAGGCGGCGCTGCGCGCCTGTGGTGGCTGCTCCGGCACTTCGGCCACGATCGGGCCGCGGTGCTCGACGGCGGGCTCGGCGCGTGGCTCGGCCCGCTGGCCAGCGGTGAAGAGACGATCGAGCCCGCCGTCTTCGAGCCGCGGGAACGCACCGACGACGTCGCGACCACGGAGGAGATCCTCGAGCGCCTGGGCGACGGGCGGCTCACCCTGCTCGATGCGCGGCCCGCCGAGCGCTTTCGCGGCGAGACGCTCGGCCTCGATCCCGTCGCGGGCCACATCCCGGGCGCGCGTCAGCCTGCCTCTCGACGGATCCGCGCGCGTGCCCGACGATCTCCTCGAGGCAGAGGAGATCGTGGCCTACTGCGGCTCGGGTGTCGCCGCCTGTGTGCCGCTGCTCGCCTTGCACCAGGCGGGCCGGCCCGACGCACGCCTCTACCCCGGCTCGTGGAGCGAGTGGTCGAGGAAAGGCCTCCCCGCGGAGACGGCATGAGCGAGCAGGACACCGATCCCCCCGATCCCGTCATCGAGCATCTGCGCCGCCAGGTCTCGGACAACGACCGCCAGCTGATCGACCTCGTCAACCGGCGCCTGACGCTCGTCGCGCAGCTCAAGCGCTACAAGGAGTCGCGGAACATCGGCTTCGTCGATCCCGAGCGCGAGGAGTGGATGCTGAGCTACCTCCAGCGCGCGAACCCCGGCCCGCTCTCGGCGGACGGCCTGTCGGAGCTCTTCTCGGAGATCCTCGACCTGACGAAGCGCGAGGTCGACCCGCCCGCAGCGACTTGACGGATCCCGGTACGGGTCCCTACCCTCACGTGACGATGACTCTTCCGACCTCGACGTGGCTGTGGGCGTGGCGCTACGAGCGAGGCGGAAGCGTCGGCTGACCCGACGTCGAGATCCGCTTCGCTCGCGAGACCTTCCAGCCGGAAGGTCTTTTTGTTTCTCCGGATGAACCCATGAACTCCACGACCGTCATACCCACCGATCTCGTCACCCCACTCGGGGCGTACCTCCGCCTGCGGGAACGGTCGGAAGCAGCGTTTCTCCTCGAGTCCGTCGAGCACGGTCGTCTCGGCCGGTACTCGTTCGTCGGGTGCGGCTCCGAGCTCGTCTCGTTCGCGGAAGCCGAGGCGAGTGCGGCACCGGTGGTCGGCTATCTCGGGTACGACCACGCGGCGACGCTCGAGCCGACCGTGCCGCTGCCGAACGCCGGGCCGGACCTCCCGGAGAGCGTGTTCGTCGTCGCGAGCACGCTCGTGCGCTTCGACCACGCGCACGGTCTCGCCGAGGTGCTCTGGGGCGACCAGGTCGAGGCGAGGGCGATGCTCGACGGGCCACGCCCCGCCGTTCCCCCGTCAGGTGGAGCGAGCGGCCACACGCGGCGCCATCCCTCCCGGCTCGACTACGAGCGAAACGTGCGCCGGGCGATCGACCACATCCGCGCCGGCGACGCCTTCCAGATCGTCGTCTCGCAGCGGGCCGAGCGGCCGACCGACGCAAGCCCGATCGGCATCTACCGGACGCTCAGGCGCATCAACCCCTCGCCGTACAACTTCCTCCTCGAGCTCGGCGACATCGCGCTGATCGGGTCGTCGCCGGAGACACTCGTCCGCCTCGAAGGCCGCCGGGCAAGCGTCAACCCGATCGCGGGAACCGTCCCGCGCGGCCCGGATGACATCGAGAAGCTGCTCGCGTCCGAGAAGGATCGCGCCGAGCACGTGATGCTCGTCGACCTCGGCCGCAACGACCTGTCGCGGGTCTGCGAGGCCGGATCGGTGAAGGTCGAGCGGTTTCTCGAGGCCGAGCGCTTCTCGCACGTCACCCACCTCGTCTCGGAGGTGGCGGGAACGCTCCGGGAAGGCATGGCGCCGTTCGACCTCCTGCGCGCGTGCTTCCCGGCGGGCACGGTCTCGGGGGCGCCGAAGGTCCGCGCGATGCAGATCATCTCCGAGCTGGAGGGCTACCGCCGCGGCCCGTACGCGGGAGCCGTCGGCTACCGCTTCCCGGACGGGTCACTCGACACGTGCATCGCCATCCGCACGATCGTCCTCCACAAGGGAGTCGCTCATCTTCAAGCCGGTGCGGGCATCGTCGCCGACTCGAGCCCGGCGGCCGAGCACGACGAGTGCCTGCGCAAGCTCGCCGCGCTCGAGACCGCTCTCACGCTCGCGGAGGCCGAACGGCCGTGACGCTTCTCATGGTGGACAACTACGACTCGTTCACCTTCAACCTCGTGCACCTGCTCGAGGAGCTCGGTGCAGAGGTCGTCGTGCGCCGCAACGACGAGATCTCGCCCGACGAAGCGGCCGACCTCGCCCCGACGCACCTCGTCATCTCGCCCGGCCCCGGCCGCCCCGCTGAGTCAGGCGCGACGCTCGACATCGTCCGCCGCCTCGCGCCGACGACACCAACGCTTGGCGTGTGCCTCGGGCACCAGGCGATCGTCGAGGCGTTCGGCGGCGAGATCGGCCAGGCGCGGCAGCTCCTGCACGGGAAGGCGAGCGCGATCCACCACGACGGACGCGGCATCTTCGAGGCGCTGCCCCAGGACTTCGCGGCCGGGCGGTACCACTCGCTCGCGGCGCACACGGTGCCCGACGAGCTCGAGGTGTCGGCGACGAGCGACGACGGCGAGGTGATGGGCGTGCGACACCGGTCGCTCCCCGTCGACGGCGTCCAGTTCCATCCCGAATCGGTGCTGACGCTGCCGATCGGGCGCGATCTGCTCCGCAACTTCCTCGAGGGAGCGCGCGGATGATCCAGGAAGCGATCGAGGAGCTCCTCGCCGGGCGCGCGCTCTCCGCGGACGACGCACGAGCGGCGATGGACGAGATCATGGCCGGCGACGCCACGGACGCCCAGACGGCGGGATTCCTCGTCGCTCTGCGGATGAAGGGCGAGACGGCAGACGAGATCGTCGGCTGCGCGGAGGCGATGCGGCAGCACGTCGTCCCCGTTCGTCCCGAGCGCACAGACCTCGTCGACACCGCAGGCACGGGCGGCGACGGCGCGCGCACGCTCAACATCTCGACCGCAGCGGGCCTCGTCGCAGCTGCTGCGGGCGCTGCGGTCGCGAAGCACGGCAACCGCGCCGTCTCTTCGGCATCGGGCTCCGCGGATGTGCTGGAGGCGCTCGGGTTCCGGCTCGAGCAGCCCCCGGAGCGGATCGCGCGCTCGATCGACGAGCTCGGGTTCGGATTCATCTTCGCTCCCGCCCACCACCCCGGCTTCCGCCACGCGGCACCCGTCCGCAAGGAGCTGGGAACGCGCACGGTCTTCAACGTCCTCGGGCCGCTGACGAACCCGGCCGGAGCACGCGCGCAGATCGTCGGCGTCTACTCCGAGGAGCTCGTCCCGGTGATCACCGAAGTCCTCTGCCGGCTCGGCACGACGCGGGCATTCGTCGTCCACGGCGCGGGTGGCATCGACGAGCTGTCCCCCGCCGGGCCGAACCTCGTCGGCGAGGTTGCCGGCGGCAGCACATCGCTGAGAACGATCGACCCTGCCGACCTCGGTGTTCCCCGGTGCGCGCCGGGCGACCTTCGTGGCGGCTCGCCGGCGGACAACGCAGCCGCCATCGTCGCCATCCTCGGCGGAGAAGACGGCCCCCGCCGCGACGCCGTCCTCCTCAATGCCGCCGGTGCGATCGCCGCGGCCGGGCACGCGGCCGATCTCGCAGAAGGGCTTGCCGTCGCGACCGAGGCGGTGGCGTCCGGCGCGGCCGCGGAGCGCGTCGACGCTCTCGTCGCCTTCTCGCAGGCGGAAGAGGACTAATGGGCCGCTTTCGGGACGCGCTGGCGGTTCCCGGCCTCGCCGCCATCGCCGAGATCAAGCGCCGCTCGCCGTCGGCCGGCGACCTCCGCCCCGATGCGGAGCCGGCGGTGCTTGCGCCCGCCTTCGAGCGTGCAGGGGCCGCAGCCGTCTCCGTTCTCGTCGACGAGCGGTTCGGCGGGTCGATCGACGACCTGCGCGCCGCGCGATCCTCGGCGTCTCTCCCACTCCTCGCGAAGGGATTCTTCACCGACGAGGACGAGCTCACGGCGCTCCGCGAGGCCGGCGCGGACGCCGTGCTCCTGCTGCTCCGCGATCTCGACGACGAGCAGGCCCGCCGCTTGCAGGAGCGTGCGCGGACGCTCGGCCTGGACGCCCTCGTCGAGGCGCACGACGAGCACGAGCTCGCGCGCGCGGTCGCGCTCGGCGCCGACCCGCTGGGCATCAACGCTCGCGATCTCGAGACGTTCGCGATCGACCGGCGACGGCAGCTCGAGCTCGTCGCCTCGGCACCGCGCGATCGAATGGTCGTCGCCGAGAGCGGCGTCGCGTCGCGCGCCCACGCTGCGGAGGCAGAGCTCGCCGGCGCCTGCGCCGTGCTCGTCGGCACGGCGCTCATGCGCGCCGCCGATCCGGCCGCCGCGCTCACCGACCTCACGTCGCGGCCGCTCGTCAAGGTGTGCGGCCTGACGCGGCAGGAGGACGTGGACGTCGCGGTCGAGGCGGGCGCCGACCTGTGCGGCTTCATCTTTGCGGCCGGCAGCCCGCGCCGTGCCGACAGCGTCCTGGACGTCGGCGACGCCACGCTTTCGGTTGCCGTCTTCGTCGGTGAGCCCGAAGAGACGAGCGCCGACCTCGTCCAGCTCTACGACGCGGAGAACGGGACCGTGCGCGGCCGCGACGCCGTGCTCCTTCGCGAAGGCCACCCGGTCGCAACCGTCGTCGACTTGCCGTGGGAGGGCGACGATCCGTCGCACTTCGAGCGAGCCGCGCAGGTACCCGGTCGCGTGGTGCTCGCCGGCGGGCTCGGGCCGGAGAACGTGGGAGCGGCAGTCGCGCAGGTACGCCCGTGGGCGGTCGACGCGAGCTCGCGCCTCGAGTCCGCTCCGGGCATCAAGGACGCGGCCCGTGTGCGGGCGTTCGTCGAGGCAGCGCGATGACCGAAGGCTTCTTCGGCGAGTACGGCGGGCGATACGTCCCGGAGACGCTCATCCCGGCGCTCGACGAGCTGGCTGCGGGATGGGACGAGGCGCGCGCCGACCCGTCGTTCGCCGCCGAGCGAGCCGCGCTCGACGCCGACTACGCGGGCAGGCCGACACCGCTCACGCTTTCCGAGCGTTTCGCGCCGGGCGTCCGCCTCTACCTCAAGCGAGAGGACCTCCTCCACACCGGGGCGCACAAGCTCAACAACGCGCTCGGGCAGGCGCTGCTCGCACGACGGCTCGGCAAGCAACGCATCGTGGCGGAGACGGGGGCCGGACAGCACGGCGTCGCAACGGCCACCGTGTGCGCCCGCTTCGGGCTCGAGTGCGTCGTCTACATGGGCTCCGAGGACATGCGGCGCCAGCAACCGAACGTCGCGCGCATGGGCCTTCTCGGGGCCGAGGTGCGTCCCGTCGAGATCGGGACGAAGACGCTCAAGGAAGCCACGAGCGAGGCGATTCGCGACTGGATCACGAACGTCCGCACGACCCATTACCTCATCGGCTCGTGCGTCGGGCCGCATCCCTATCCGACGATCGTCCGTGAGCTGCAGTCCGTGATCGGCAAGGAAGCGCGCGAGCAGATGCTCGCCGCCGAGGGACGGCTCCCGGATGTGGCGATCGCGTGCGTCGGCGGTGGGTCGAATGCGATCGGCCTCTTCGCGGGCTTCCTCGACGACGAGGACGTCCGTCTCGTCGGCGTCGAAGCGGCGGGCGCGGCGAGCCTCGGCGCCGGCCGGACGGCTGTCCTCCACGGCGCACGCTCGGCCGTGCTGGCAGACGCCGACGGCCAGGTGGAGGACGCTCACTCGATCTCGGCGGGGCTCGACTACCCCGGCGTCGGGCCTGAGCACGCCGAGCTGCGCGACACCGGTCGCGCGGCGTACGTCTCGGCCACCGACGACGAGGCGCTCGCGGCATTCCGTCGGCTCGCGCGGACGGAGGGGATCGTGCCCGCGCTCGAGCCCGCGCACGCGCTCGCCCGCGTGCGTGGACCTCGATGCCGAGGTCGTCTTGCTCGGGCTCTCCGGCCGTGGCGACAAGGATCTCGACGAGGTCCTTCGGCACCCGTGAAGACGCTCGTCGTGTACCTCATGGCGGGCGCGGACACGCCGGAGCTCGCTGCCGCCGCAGAAGCCGGCGGCGCGGACGTGATCGAGATCGGCTTCCCCTTCTCCGACCCCCTCGCCGACGGGCCGGTCATTCGCCGCGCGGCGGAGCGTGCCCTTGCCGAGGGCATGCGAACGGCCGCGTGCATTCGGTGCCTCGCCGAGGTTCGCGAGCGCGTCGACGTGCCTCTCGTGCCGATGACGTATGCCTCGCTGCTCGAGGCCTACGGCTATGAGCGCTTTGCCGCCGACGTTCGCGCCGCCGGCGCCGCGAGCCTCATCGTCGCCGACCTGCCTGCGGGCGAGCACCCGGAGCTCTCCCGCATCCAACTCGTCGCGCCGACATCGACGGACGAGCGCCTTCGCCTCGCCGCCGCATCGACGGACGGATGGCTCTATCTCGTCAGCGTCACGGGGACGACGGGCGCGCGCGACGCGCTCTCACCCGATGTCGGAGCCCTGATCGAGCGAGCCCGGGCGGTGACGGACGTGCCGCTCTACGTCGGCTTCGGCATCTCGACGCCCGACCAGGCGCGAGCGGCCACCGACCTTGCCGACGGTGTGGTCGTCGGCTCGCGCGCGCTCGAGGCCGCGGAGGAGGGCCCGGAGGCCCTCCGCGCGTACGTCGCCTCGCTCCGCGCCGCCATCGACGCGCCGTAGCCCCTAGCGAACCGCGAACTCGACGGTGACCGACGCCTGGATCGTCTGCGTCCCGCCCTCGATCGGCGCGCCGGCGTCAGCCGCCACCTTTTCAGCGATCGGCACGGGGCCGGAGGACGACTCGACGACGGAGCGCACCGCACCGAGCTTGACCCCCGCGGCGCGCGCGAGCGTCACGGCCTTCGCGCGAGCGTTCGCGACCGCCGAGCGCAGCGCTCGTCCGTACAGCGCCGCCTCGCCCGAGCGCGTGAACGACGGCCCGTAGACCTGGTTGGCGCCCGCAGAGACGGCGGCGTCGATCACTGCACCCGCACGCGAGATGCCGTTGATGGTCGCGTTGACGCTGTTCTGCGCCGTGTAGCCGACGATGTCTTCGCCGTTCCCCGAGTAACGGGGCGAGAGGGACACCGACGACGTCTGGATGTCCTTCGTCGCAACACCTGCGGCCTTGAGCGCAGCGATCACCTTCTTCATCTCCGCGTTGTTCGCGTTCATGGCGCCAGCAGCCGTCTTCCCCTGGCTCGTGACGCCGAAGGAGAACGCGGCGCGGTTCGGAACCGCGGTCGCGCCGCCCGAGCCCGTCACCGTGAGCGAGCGTGGCGCCGACCCGGTCGCGGCCGGCCCCGCGCTCGCCTGGTCGAAGAGCCCGGGGCCGAGCAGGGCGAGCGCGCCCGCCACCGCCAGGGCGAGTGCACCGATGCGAAACACGTTCATGTGAGCCTCCTCGTCGACGAGTGTGTGCCTATTACGGCACCGATCGCGATCGCGTCACACGTTCAGGCGACCGCACCGACGGCACGCGGCTCGAGATAGGGCCGCCAGCCCGTCGGGATGCGTGGTGAAGCAAGCTTGATGAAGAGCGCAGGCGTCGGCGGCCGCGGTGGCTTCGGCAGCACCATCGCCGCTTCGTCGGGCAGCTTGTCGCCCTTGCGCAGGTTGCACGGAGCGCACGAGGTGACGACGTTCTCCCAGACCGAGTCGCCGCCGCGGCTGCGCGGGATCACGTGGTCGAGCGTCAGGCGGACGCCGCTCGTGCCGCAGTAGACGCACTCCCAGCCGTCGCGCGCGAACAGGGCGCGGCGCGAGATGCGCCGCTGCGCGGCGCGAGGAACGCGGACGTACGTCCGCAGCCGAACGACGTGGGGCCACGGAAACGCGTGCTCCGCCGAGCGAAGCGGCCGGTCGAGCGCCTCGACGAGCTCCGCGCGGCCCTTGTGCACGAGCACATGCGCACGCCGGACCGAGCACACGTTGAGCGGCTCGTAGCTCGCGTTGAGGACGAGAACGTGCTGCACCTCGCGCGACACTGTACCCAGGCGCCGACGGTCGGATAGGGCTACGAGGACATGGCGCGTTCGACCGCCTCGAGCTCCTCGGGGGAGAGCGCGATCACCGCCTTGCCCTGGTCGAGCTCCTTGATGTAGACGCGCGCGTAGTCACGCCCCTGGATCGCGGAGAGCACGACGCCGGTGCGGCTCGAGTCGAGAAACGCGACAGACGCGGACTGACGGCCCCCGGCCCCCTCGTACGCGTCGTAGCGCACGACGGCCGATCGCGACAGGGTCGTGTCGGCACGCCGGTCGACACGGGCGATCGCAGCCGCGACCTCGTCGACGGCCCGGTGGAGGTCGTCCACCCTGCCCTGAAGAGACACGGCGAAATCGGCCAGGTCGCGATTGGCGCCTCCGAGCAGGACCTGCTGGGCCGCCCGCAGCCGGCGCACCTCGCGGTAGACGAGGAACGCGAAGACGAGCGCCACGCAGGCGGCAGCGACCGCTGCGACGGCGATCCACGCTGCGACCGTCGTGGAGATGCTCACGCGGAGCCCGTGCCGCTAGCCGAGCGAGAAGATGACGGGGTACTCGGCGCTGTTCAGCACGGGGGAAACCATGTTTCCCCCGTGAGCCCCTTCTTCGCGCGGTTGTCCATCGCTAACCGAGCGAGAAGATGACGGGGTACTCGGCGCTGTTGTTGTCGGTGTTCGCCTCACCGCTGACCGGCTGCACGTCGACCCGCACCGTCGTCTTCGTCGCGAACTGCACCTGGCCGAGGTTCTTGAACGTGACGGTCTTCGTCTCACCGGGGTTGATCGACGCGATGGTCTGCGTCGCCACGATCGGCGACGGCTGCTGCTGGATCGTGAGCGTCACCTTGATCTGGACCTCCTGGCTGTCGCCGGTGTCCTCGACGACGACCGCGAAGGCGAGATCGGTGCCGGCGGTGACGATGTTCTCGACGTCGGTGGCGAGGACGGTCCCGCTCGGCAACGCGCGCGTCTCGACGATGCCCGTGCCGTGGAGCCCGCCCGTCGACGTCCCGTCAGTGGCGGCGCCGTTCACGCGCTCGAACACGGGCTCCCAGTAGCCGGGGCTGCCGAACTCCGGGTTCTGGACGAAGTTCGACTCCGGGACGGGGACGCCCGACACGCCGTCGGCACGCATCTGCGCCTGCGACGCCGAGCGGAAGAGGTCCTGCCAGATGACGTCGCTCGCCACGAGACGCTGTGCCTGGGTGGAGAGCAAGAGTGCCGCGCCCGACGCGTCGTCGGAACCTGCCGTGGACCGGAAGACGTCGGCGAGCCGCCGCATGCCGCTCACGCGGAACGAGAGCGCTTCGATGGCGCCCGCGTTCTCCGCGCGCAGCGCTCCCGGCTCGTTGATCGCCTCCGCGTCGCCGATTCCCTGCTGCTGGAGATCGGCGAGGCCGTCGAGCTTCGTTGCGAGCTCGTTCGGCTTGATGCCGGGCGTCGTGAGAGCCTCGTCGAGGTCACGGCCGATCTTGTCGGAGCTCGTTGCGACCGCGCGCATGTCCGTCATATAGGCCTCGTACGTCGACTTCTTCCCCTCGCCGGTGCAGCGCACGACGAGGAAGACGAGCGCGAGGACGAGCAGGACACCGAGCGCGATCAACCCGATCAGCCGCACGCGCGGCGTACACCACCCGTGCCCTGTGGGCGCCGAGGCGGTCCCGGCGGCGGTCCACCCGAGCCGGTGTCGCGCGGCCGCGGGTCCGGCGGCCGCTCGTGCGTATCGACCTCCTCGAAGAAGTCGAACTCGATGTCGTCGTCGTGGAACTGCTCGCTCATAGAGGCCCGCATGCCGCGAACCGGCCCACTGTAGCCCATCGGGCGGCGGGATTCAGCTTCCGACCGCACGCCGAACGGCGCAGAGGAGTTCGTGTCCGCGCGGCCAAAGCGGCAGTGTCGATGCCGCTCACGGCCGAAGCAGTCGCCCCTGGATCACTCGTGCTCGGACGGTACCGGCCGATCCGACCGCTGGGCTCGGGCGGGTCGGGATCGGTGTGGCTCGCGCGCGAGGAGGCGTCCGGGCGCGACGTCGCTCTGAAGATCGTCGCGCGCGACGGCAACGCACCGGCGCGCGCAGAGCGCGAGGCAACAGCCGCGTCACGCCTTCGCCATGAGCGGTGCCTCAAGGCCCGAGCCTTCGCCCGAGACCCCGGCCATGTCTACATCGTCTACGACTACGTTCCTGGTCGCACGCTCCGCGAGGCGATGCGCTCGGGCGAGCTGACCGACGCGCAGGCGCTCGAGGCCGGCGCCCAGATCCTCGAAGCGCTCGAGCACGCGCACGAGAACGGCATCGTCCACCGCGACGTCAAGCCGGCGAACGTCCTGCTCGCCGACGGGCCGGACGTGAGCGTGAAGCTCTTCGACTTCGGCCTTGCCGTCATGCACGAAGAGGACACGCTGACGGCCGTCGGGGACGTGCCCGGAACGCTCGCGTACATCTCCCCCGAGCGGCTCAAGGGCCGCCCCGCAGCTCCGGCGTCGGATGTGTGGGCCGCCGGCGTCCTCCTCTGGGAGGCGCTCGCGGGTCGGCATCCGTTCTGGGGCGGGTCGCTCCTCGACACGGCGCGAAGGATCGAGGGTGGTGCCCCGTCGCTCGCGGAGGCACGGCCCGATCTCGACCGTCGCGTCGTCGAGTGCGTCGACCGGGCACTCAGCCTCGACGCGGGACGCAGGCCGACGGCGAAGGCCCTGTCCCGGCGTCTGCGCGCGCTCTCGACCGACAGCCGCCGTAGCCACCGGCCGACGATTCGCCGAGCTCCCTCGCCACGCGAGACGTTCCACGCCACCCTGCCGGCGCTCGCCGCCTTCGTGTTCGCCGCCTGGGCGGCGACGGCGCTGCCCTTCTTCCCGGAAGGCTGGGGGGTGTGGCTCGGCGCCGTTGTCGCGCTGGCGGCGCTCGCCGACCATCGTCTGGGACTGGCGCTGGCGCTTTCGGTTCCCGTGCTGCCGCTCGGAAACTACTCCCTCGGCCTTGCCGCGCTCTATGCGGCCGCCGCCGCAGTGTGGCTCGTCGTCTGTTGGCGCGAGGCCCGTACCGGCCTGCTCCTGACGACCGGCCCGCCGCTCGCGGCAGTCGGGTTGCTCGGCGTCCTCCCCGTCCTCGGCCTGCTCGTGCGGAACCCCGTGCGGCGCGGCCTGCAAGTGGCCGCCGCCGTTCTCGCGGCTGCGGCAGTAGCAGCTGCGGGCGAGACTCGACCGGCTCGGGATTGCGGCGTCGGATCGACCCGGAGAGGCGGCTGCAGCCGTCGCGAGGTCGATCGAGCGCGCAACGGTCGCCCAAGCCGTGACGCTCGGCCTCGTCGCCGTCTGCCTGCCGTTCGCGCGCGGGCGCGGCCCGTGGGCGGCAGCCGGGCTCGCCGCGTTCATGATCGCCGGCACCCTGCTCGCGGCGCCGACCCTACCGGCCATTCCTGTCGTGCTCTGCGCGTGGCTGATCGGCTTTGCCCTCGCGGCAGAGCCGCTCATACGCGACCGCACCCCCGCCGAGCCGGATGCTCTGACGGCGGAGACGGTGACCGTCGTGCACCAGCTGCGACCAGCGCGGGAGGCAGTCGGCAGCCACGGGTAGACTCGACGGGCGGGTCAGGTGGTCGCCGCCGTACGCACGCTCAGCTCAGCCGGCTGCGAACCGTCGCCTCCCGCGTCCTCGGTCGCGCCCGTATTCTTTGAATACGAACGCTCCCTGCGTCCTTGGCATGCTCGGTTCTCGCGCGGTTGAACAAGACCGTGCGTACGACGGTGACCACCGGTGATTCTCCGTACGATCGAGAGAAAGATCGAATCGCTCGTCGAGGGCGTCTTTGGGCGTGCTTTTCGGACGAACGTCCAGCCGGTCGAGCTGGCGCGGAAGCTCACGAAGGAGATGGACGATCACCGCACGGTGTCGGTGTCGCGCATCTACGTGCCGAACGAATACACGGTCTACCTCTCGACGACGGACAGAGCCCAGTTCGAGGCGTACGAAGGGTCGCTCAAGCTCGAGCTCCAGGAGTACCTCGGCCAGCACGCAAAGCGTGAGGGCTACGTGATGCTCGCCGCTCCCACTGTCGTGATCACGACCGACGGCGACCTCGCGCTCGGCGAGTTCGGGATCGCGACGCGCATGGTGCAGGGCCGCCCCCGGGACGGCGCGGCCGTGCCTGCGCCGGAGCCCGCGCAGACGATGGTCTACCGCCCGGCCGACGGGCGCCCGCCGGAGGCCGATCGACCTGTGGCGGCCGAAGTGGTCGCGCTCGTCGTCGGCGGCACGCGGCACAAGATCACGAAGCGAGCCACCGTGCTCGGGCGGTCGCAGGGTGCGGATCTCCGGCTCGACGACGCGAACATCTCGCGTAAGCACGCGGAGTTGCGCCAGCAGGGGACGTCGTACTGGATCGTCGATCTCGACTCGACGAACGGCGTCGAGGTGAACGGAGAGCGCGTTCAACGCGCAAAGCTCGAAGACGGCGACAGGGTCACTCTCGGCGAGACCGAGATCGTCTTCAGTCGAGCAACCCCGTGATCACCGCCTCGATCGCGTTCGAGGAAGTCCTCCTGCTGCTGAAGATCGCCTTCGTCGTCGTCCTCTATCTCTTTCTCTGGCGCATCGTGCGCACGGCGAGCCGCGACCTGCGGACGCCGCAGGAGAGCTTCGTCCTGGCGCCGCAGCAGGTGCGCAAGGCCGTGCCCGAGCGCAAGCCTGTCGGGCGCCTCGTCCTCGTCACGAAGACCGGCACAGGATCGGCGTTTCCCCTCGACTCGGCGGCGATCACGATCGGACGAGGCGGGTCGAACGACGTCGCGCTCGACGACGATTTCGCGTCGACGCAGCACGCGCGCATCGAGCCGCGCCGCGACGGCGTGTGGATCGAGGACATCGGCTCGACGAACGGCACGGCGGTCAACGGTCAGCTGCTCGCCGAGCCGCGCAAGCTCTCACTCGGCGACGTGATCCGCGTCGGCGAGACCGACCTGCGGTACGAGCGATGATCGTCGCGAGAACCGCCGGGCTCACGGATGCGGGCCGCCGCCGGCGCCACAACGAGGATGCGTTCGTCTGCGAGCCACCGCTCTTCGCGATCGCGGACGGGATGGGCGGCGCGCAGGCAGGCGAGCTCGCGTCCCGGCTCGCCGCGGCATCCGTGGGACGCACCGACGCAGGCGCGCTCACCGGCCGCGACCGCGTCGTCGCCCTCGTCGACGAGGCGAACCGCAGCGTGTACGAGCGCGCGACGGCGGACGAGTCGGTGTCGGGCATGGGGACGACGATGACCGTCGCCCTCGTCGAGGACGACCTCGTCTGGATCGGCCATGTCGGGGACTCACGCGCGTATCTCGTCCGCGACGGACGGCTCGAACAGGTGACGGAGGACCACTCCCTCGTCGCGGAGCTCGTCCGTTCCGGGCGGTTGACGGAGGAGGAGGCGGAAAGCCACCCCCATCGCTCGGTGATCACGCGCGCGCTCGGCACCGAGCCCGAGGTCGAGATCGACGCGATAGCCGTAGATGCGCGCGACGAAGACATCTTTCTCCTCTGCTCCGACGGCCTCACGACGATGGTCGACGACGCGTCGATCCTCGCGCTGATCGACGGCAACCGAGAGCAGCTCGAGGTCGCAGCGCGCGCTCTCGTGTCGGCCGCGAACGATGCCGGCGGCGAGGACAACATCACCGTCGTCCTGTTCGCCCTCGACGCCGAAGGCGCGGAGAGCGCCTCTGTCGAGCCGAGCACCGACGAGGACGAGCGTGACGCCGAAGAGGACACGCTTCACGGCGACGAGATTCCCGTTGCCCAGGCCGCCGCGCCCGACGAGCCGACGTCGTGGCCGCTGGGAATCGTCGCCGCGGCAGCCGCCATCGGGGTGCTCGCCTTCGGCGCCCTCGGCGTCCTCGGCTTCTCGCGCGCACACTTCGTCGGCGCCGAGCCCGACGGGCACGTGGCGATCTACCAGGGCGTGCCCTGGGACATCGGCTTCGGCGTCAGGCTCTATCGCAAGGTGTACGACAGCCCGCTGCTCGCAGGCAACCTGTCGGAGATAGAGCGGCGACGTCTCTTCGACCACGACCTCGAGAGCCGCGCCGATGCGCTGTCCGCGATCCGCGCCTACGAAGACGAGATAGCGCCGTGACGGCACGGAATCGCGAGCTGGCGAGCCTGCTCGTCGTCGGCATCCTCACGGCTCTCGGCTTCGCAAGCGTGTACATCGCCCGCCAGGAGGTCGTCTCCACCGCGTCGCTCACGTACGGCGCCTTCTTCCTCTGCCTCTATCTCGCGGCGCACATCGTCACGCGTGCCTGCGTGCCGTACGCCGACCCGTACCTCCTGCCGCTCGTCGCCCTGCTCACGGCGATCGGCGTGACGGAGATCTATCGCATCAACCCCACGGACGCCCTTCGCCAGACGACGTGGATCGTCGTCGGGATCGCGGCGATGGCAGTCGTCCTCGTGGCCCTCCGCCGCGACTACCGTCGGCTCGAGAGCTACAAGTACCTCTTCGGCGTCAGCGCCGTCGTGCTCCTCGCTCTGCCCGCGCTGCCGGTCGTCGGGCGGACGGTGAACGGCGCGCGGCTCTGGGTCGATATCGGGCCGCTTCAGTTCCAGCCGGGCGAGCTCGCCAAGGTGCTTCTCATCGTCTTCTTCGCCGCGTACCTGCGCGAGAAGCGCGAGGTGCTCGCGCAGGGGCGCCTGAAGGATCTCGGCCCGCTGCTCCTCTTCTTCGGCGCGGCGATGCTCGTCCTCGTCGAGACGAGCGACCTCGGCAGCGCGCTCCTCTACTTCGGGATCTTCCTCGCGATGCTCTACGTCGCGACCGGTCGTGCCGCCTACGTCGCCTCCGGCGTCCTGCTCTTCGTGCTCGGCGCGCTCGCGGCGCGAGCCATGATCCCGCGCGTCGAGCTGCGAATCGAGACGTGGCTCGACCCGTGGGCTGACCCGCTCGGCGCCGGCTACCAGACCGCCCAGGGCCTCTTCTCGGTCGCCATCGGCGGCTTCGGCGGCACCGGCTTCGGCCGCGGCACGTTCACGAGCCCGAGCGGCGACCCGTACATCCCCTACCTCGACACGGACTTCATCTTTGCCGCGCTCGCGCAGGAGCTCGGGCTCGTCGGCGCCGCCGGCTTCCTCCTCGTCGTCATGGTGCTCTGCCTGCGCGGGTTTCGCGTCGCGATCGTCGCCGAGGACGGCTTCTCGAAGCTGCTGGCCGTCGGGCTCACGTTCGGCCTCGCGCTCCAGACGTTCATCATCGTCGGCGGCGTCCTCCGGCTCGTGCCGCTGACGGGGATCACGCTGCCGTTCGTGAGCTACGGGGGCTCGAGCGTCGTCGCCAACTTCGTCATGCTGGCCGGGCTCCTCCTCATCTCGAACCGCGCCGAGGCGCGCGCTCGATGAACGCCGAGATCCGCCGCGTCGCGTTCGTCGCGCTCGTGCTGATCGCGGCCCTCGTCGTCGGCACGACGTACTGGCAGGCGTGGGCCGCCGGAGACCTCGCGGCGAGACAGGACAACGCGATCAAACGCGTGGCCGAGTTCAAGGTGAAGCGCGGCCTCGTGTACGCCGCCAACGGCTCGGTGCTCGCGACGAACATCGTGGTGAAGGGGAACGGTCAGACGTACTACCTCCGTCGCTACCCGCGCGGCTCACTCGTCTCCAACATCGTCGGCTACTCGACGCAGGCGCGGTCGCGGGCCGGTCTCGAGCGATCGCTCAACGACTATCTCACCGGCGCGAACGCCAACCTGCGCACCGTCGTGCGGACGACGATCGACGGGCTCGTCGGGCGGACCGTGAAGGGCAACTCCATCGTCCTGACGATCGAGCCGCGTCTCCAGCGAGCCGCGCAGATCGCACTCGGGTCGAACTGTGGCGCGGCCGTGGCGCTCGAGCCGTCGACCGGAAGGGTGCTCGCGATGGTGACGTCGCCGCGCTTCGACGCGAACAAGGTGGAGAAGGACTTCGAGACCATCGTCGGGACACCCGCAGCCTGCCGCCCGTCCGCGCCGCTCCTCAACCGCGCGACGGCCGGCCTCTACGCGCCGGGCTCGACCTTCAAGCTCGTCACGGCCGCTGCCGCACTCGACTCCGGTGCTGTGACGCCGGAGACGACGTTCGTCGACCCCGGCTACTGCACCGAGTACGGCAAGCCGGTCTACAACTACGACACGAACAGCCCGTTCGGGCGCGTCACCTTCCATCAGGCACTCCAGTACTCGATCAACTCCGTCTTCTGCAACGTCGGGAAGGAGATCGGCGCGCCTGAAGATCCTCGAGTACGGGCGCCGGTTCGGCATGTACTCCGACCCCGGGCTCGAGACCCCGCGCTCCGAGCAGCGGCCGAGCGGGCTCTACGAGCGCGGCGAGCTCTTCCTCCCGAAGCAGGACTCCGACGTCGACCCGGGCCGCCTCGCCTTCGGCCAGGAGCGGCTGGGCGTGACGCCGCTTCAGATGGCCATGGTCACTGCGGCGATCGCGAACGGCGGCGTGCTCATGCAGCCCTACGTGGTCGAGCTGGTCGAGACGCCGACCGGGAAGGTGCTCACCCGGACGAAGCCGAAAGAGATCGGGCGCGTGATGAAGCCACTGACAGCCGCACAGCTGACGGCGATGATGACCTCCGTCGTGTCCGCGGGAACGGGGACGGCAGCCCAGATTCCGGGCGTCGCGGTCGCGGGCAAGACGGGAACCGCCGAGACGGGAGTCGCCGGGCGCAACACGACGTGGTTCGTCGGCTTCGCGCCTGCCGCCCGGTCGGAGATCGCCGTCGCGGTCGTGCTCGAAGGCCAGGCCGGCACGGGTGGCGGAACGGCGGCGCCGATCGCGCGCACGATCATGGAGGCCGCTCTGCGCGGCGGGGCGACTCCCTAACCTGTAGCCATGGGCCCGAGCGACACGAAGATCGACGAGGTGTTCGACCGCCGCTACCGCCTCGTGCGCAAGCTGGGCACGGGCGGGATGGCGACCGTCTACCTCGCCGAGGACTCCGAGCTCGACCGCCCGGTCGCGATCAAGATGCTCGACGAGCGCCACGCGCAGGACGAGCAGTTCATCGAGCGCTTCCGCCGCGAGGCGAAGAGCGCCGCCGTCCTCTCTCATCCGAACATCGTCGCCGTGTACGACCGGGGCGAGTCCGAGGGGACGTACTACATCGCGATGGAGTACCTCGAGGGCCAGACCTTGAAGGAGCTGCTCGTCGCGCGTGGCCCGACGCCGATCCGCGTTGCCGTCGATTACGCGCGGCAGCTTCTCGCGGCGCTCGACTTCGCGCACAGGAACGGCATCGTCCACCGCGACATCAAGCCGCACAACATCATCATCGACGGGGACGGGCGTCTGAAGGTGATGGACTTCGGCATCGCCCGCTCGGTGTCGAGCCAGGTGACGGAGGCAGGGTCGATCATCGGCACGGCGCAGTACCTCTCGCCCGAGCAGGCACGTGGCGCGCCGGCCGGTCCGGCCGCCGACCTCTACTCCGCAGGCGTCGTCCTCTACGAGATGCTCACCGGGAGCGTTCCCTTCGCGGGGGACACCCCGCTCGAGGTGGCGATGAAGCACATCTCGGAGATTCCCGAGCCACCGTCGGCGAAGCGGCCCGACATCCCGCACGCCCTCGACGCGGTCGTCTTGCGTGCCCTGGCCAAGGATCCCGAGTCACGGTACGGCAGCGCGCGCGAGATGGACGCCGACCTCGCGCGCGTCGGAGCCGGCCTCTCCATCTCGCCGACCACCGAAGAGGCGGCGACGTCCGTGCTCGCCGGCGCGGGCATCGACACCGCCCTCACGCGCGTCTCCGATGGGCCGGGTGGCGCCCAGGGGTACCCGCCGGGGCGGGGCCGGTACTACGACTACGAGCGCCCGGTTCGCCGCCGGCCTTTCTGGCCCTGGCTGCTCGCGGCTCTGCTCCTCGCTCGCCGCCGGGGTCGCCTCGTACTACGTCTACACGAAGATCGACGACCAGCTCACGGGCGCGAGCCCCATCTCCGTCCCGTTCGTCGAAGGGAAGCAGCAGTCGCTCGCCGTCCAGGAGGTGACGGAGGCCGGTCTCGAGCCAGAGGTGCGCAAGCAACCGAACGAGAACGTCGACCCCGGGCGCGTCTTCGACCAGGACCCCGTCGCCGGCACGCGCGTCGACAAGGGTACGACGGTCGTCATCTTCGTCTCGAGCGGAAAGGCCAAGACGACCGTGCCCGACGTCGTCGGCTCGACACGTGACGAGGCGGTGGCCGCGCTCACAGCGGCCAACCTCAAGGTGAGCGTGTTCGAGGTCTACTCCGAGACCGAGCCGGGCACCGTCACCGCGCAGAAGCCTCCGGCAGGGACGCGGCTGACGGTCGGCGAGACGGTGCAGATCAACGTCTCGCGCGGCGTCAAGCAGGTCGCCGTCCCGTCGGTCGTCGGGGCGTCCATCGACGATGCGATCGCCGAGCTCGAGGCGGCCGGCTTCGCGGTGGCGTCACCGGTGTTCGAGAACTCGGACAAGCCGGAGAACACCGTCATCTCCCAGACCCCGGCCGCGGGAACGCTGCAACGGCCCGGCACGACCATCACCCTGACCGCGTCCAAGGGGCCGGCAAAGGAAGCAGTCCCCGACGTCGTCGGCATCGACGTCCTGGCCGCGCGCGCGACCATTCTCTCGGCCGGCTTCAAGGTCGCGGTCGTGTTCGCCGACACGGACGACCCGACCGAGGACGGCATCGTGCTCGTCCAGTCGCCCGGCGCCGGCGTCGAGGCGGCCAAGGGCGACACGGTGACGCTGA
Organism: uncultured Actinomycetes bacterium; assembly: GCA_963724675.1. Classification (GTDB taxonomy): domain Bacteria; phylum Actinomycetota; class Thermoleophilia; order Gaiellales; family Gaiellaceae; genus PALSA-612. The sequence continues at coordinate 354,484 of CAVRVP010000007.1, forward strand.
CCGTGGGCAGCTTCGTCGCGCCGGCGGAGACGATTCCCACCGACACGCTCCCGACGGACACGATCCCCGTTCCGTGATTCGGGTCGCAGTGCTGATGGGCGGACGCTCGAGCGAGCGCGAGGTGTCGATCGCGTCGGCCCGCTCGGTGATCGCGGCCCTCGATCCGTCCCGTTACGACCCGGTCACGATCGAGATCGACGCTGCGGGACGATGGGCGCTCGCCGCAGGCGAGCAGGCCCTGCTGGGCGAAGGCGGCGATGCGCTGCCCGTCCCCGCATCGGGAAGCCCCGTGATGCGCGCGCTGACCGACGTGGAGGTCGTCTTTCCGATCCTCCACGGGCCGTTCGGCGAGGACGGCACGGTGCAGGGACTGCTCGAGCTGGCCGGCGTCCCATACGTGGGCGCGGGCGTCGCCGCTTCCGCCGTCTGCATGGACAAGGACCTGATGAAGGCCGTGCTGCGGGCGAACGGCATCCCGGTGATGCCGAGCGTGACCATCCGCGACGGCGACGCGCCGGTCCACCCGTTCTCGTACCCCGTGTTCGTCAAGCCCGCCCGTCTCGGCTCGTCGGTCGGGATCTCCAAGGTGCGATCCGAAGCCGAGCTTGCAGACGCCATCGCCCTCGCCCGGCGGCACGACGAGAAGGTGCTGATCGAGGAGGCGGCAACGGGCGTGGAGGTGGAGTGCGGCGTCCTCGGCAACCGGCGGCCGATCGCTTCGCTGCCCGGCGAGATCGTCTCGCACGGCTTCGGCGGCGAGGATTGGTACGACTACTCCGCGAAGTACGACGACGGCGGCATGGAGCTCCTCATCCCGCCGCGTGTCGACGAGGACGTCGCGCGACGCGTCCAGGAGGTGTCGGTCGACGCATTCGTCGCCACCGAGTGCGAGGGCATGGCGCGCGTCGACTGCTTCGTCACCGACGAGGGCGAGGTGGTCGTCAACGAGCTGAACACGATCCCCGGCTTCACGGCCACGAGCGTCTACGCGAAGCTCTTCGAGGCCTCCGGCATTCCGTACGCGGAGCTGCTCGACCGACTGATCGAGCTCGCGCTCGAGCGCCACGAGCGCCGGTCGACGCTCGAGTACTAGGAGGGCTTGGTGGAGCGGTGCTCGTCGCTCGGGCGCTCCGGGTGACGCGCTGCAAGGACGCAGGGAGGCCGCGTACTGACCTAAGTACGTGGCCGACCGAGGACGCCGCAGCGCGGTGCTCCGGTGCGGTCGGGCGACACAGTCTCTGTTTCGCCAAGCCCTCCTGGAAGAACTAGTCGGTGGGGCCGGCGGTGGTGCGCTCGGCGACCGCCTCGAGCACCTTGAGCGAGATGGTCGGGTTCTCGCGCAGGAGACGCCGGAAATTCGTCTCGGTGATGATGAGCGCACGTATGGGCGACGTGGTCGTGATCGTCGCGCTGCGGGGCTTCTGCGAGATGAGCGCCATCTCGCCGAAGAAGTCGCCGGACGAGGCCGTGCCGATCCGCTTCCCGTTGCGCACGATCTCGGCCGAGCCCTCGAGGAGGACGAAGAACTCCAACGCGGGGCCGCCCTGCCGCGTGAGCACCTTGCCCTGCTTCAAGTCGATCTCGTCGGCGATTGCCGCGATCTTGCCGAGATCCTTCTTCGAGCAGCCCGCGAAGAGCGGCACGCTGGCGAGGACGTCTGCTCGATGGTCGCGGCGAAGCATGTGCGGCGGCAGTCTAAGCGTACGCGGCCGCGTCGTCCTCGTCGGGAGGCGTGCGTGCGTCAAGCGTGTCGTGGACGCTCTTTGCGATGTCCTCGTCCGCCTCGAGGAGATGCCTGAAGTTCGACTCCGTGATCACGAGCGCGCGGACGGCAGACGTGCACGTGATCGTCGCGTTCCTGGGCTTGCCGAGGATGAGCGTGCCCTCGCCGAGGAAGTCGCCGGGGCCGAGATGGTTGACGATCTCGCCCGCCCGTTCGACCTCGACCGTACCGTCGAGGAGTAGGAACATCTCACGGCCGGGATCGCCCTCCCGCGTCAGCACCTTGCCCTCAGCGAGCGAGAGCTCGTCGGCGATCGCCGCGATCCGCTCGAGCTCGGCATCCGTGCAACCGGCGAAGAGCGGCACCGTTCGAATCGCCTCGACCTTGTGCTCGGAACCGGCCATCCCGAGCGAGTCTAGTACGGGGTTTAGTCCGGTTCGACGACGCCGAGGTGCGGTGTCGCCTCGTCCGTAAGCGGCGAGCCCGTCGCCAGCGTTGCCTCGAGCGCCTGCTCCCAGACGTCGAGCGCCTCTTCGAGCTCCCCGTCCTCGATCACGAGCGGCATGAGGACGCGAATGCAGTTGCCGTACACACCGGCCTTCAGCAGCAGCAGCCCACGGGAAATCGCGTGCTCGCACACGGCGGTCGCGATCTCGGGCGCCGGCTCGCGCGTGGCGCGGTCGCGAACGAACTCGATGGCGAGCATCGCCCCGACGCCGCGAACGTCCCCGATCGCGCCGAACCGCTCCTGCCACTGGAGCATGCGGCCGCGGATGGTCTCGCCGATCGCGGCAGCCCGGTCGACGAGCCCCTCCTCCTCGATCACGTCGAGGACGGCGAGAGCGACGGCCTGGGCCACCGGGTTGCCGACATACGTGCCGCCGACCGCCGAATCGTCCGGCGCGTCCATGATCTCGGCCCGGCCGACCACGCCGGAGAGCGGGAGACCTGCCGCGATCGACTTTGCGACGACCATGAGGTCGGGCTCGACGCCGTAGTGCTCGATCGCGAACATGCGCCCCGTCCGGCCGAACCCGGTCTGCACCTCGTCGACGATGAGGACGATGCCGTGCTCGTCGCAGAGCTTGCGCACGCCGGTCATGAAGGCGCGCGGCGCGACGACGAAGCCGCCCTCTCCCTGGATCGGCTCGATCACGATCGCCGCCACCTGCTCGGCCGCCACCTGGGTGAGCAGGGCGCCCTCGAGCGCGTCGAGTGCCGCCTCGGCGTCGGGGCCGCGGTAGTCGTTTGCGAACGGCACCCGGTACACCTCGGGCGCGAACGGCCCGAGCCCTGCCTTGTACGGGTGCGTCTTCGAGGTGAGCGTCAGCGCAAGGAGCGTTCTGCCGTGGAAGCCGCCCTCGAACGCGATCACCGACGGGCGGCGCGTGTAGGCGCGCGCGAACTTGACCGCGTTCTCGACCGCTTCCGCTCCCGAGTTGAAGAACGCCGCCTTGCGCGCGCCGGCGATCGGCGTGAGCGCGCAAAGCCTCTCGGCGAGCTCGACGTAGACCTCGTACGGGACGACCGTGAAGTCGGTGTGCGTGAAGCGCTGGGCCTGCTCCTGCGCCGCCGCGACGACGCGCGGGTGCGAATGGCCGACCGCGAGGCAGCCCACGCCACCGGCAAAGTCGATGAACGTGTTGCCGTCGACGTCCGTCAGCGCCGCGCCGCGTCCCTCGGCCGCGACGACGGGCACGTAGCAGGACAGCGGGTCCGCCACGACCTGTCGTTTGCGGGCGAGGATGTCGGCGGAGCGCGGCCCCGGGACGTCCGTCACCAGCTCGATCGTGCGCGTCACGGCCACCGTCGGCGAGCATACCCAAGCGATCGGCGGCTGCTCGGAGGTACCGCGCGGCCCGAGAAGGCGCCTCGTAGAATCGGTCGCGTGGTTCTCTCGGACCGGACGATCCAGCGGCGACTCGACGAAGGCTCGATCGAGATCGACCCCTACGATCCGGCGCTGCTCCAGCCGTCGAGCGTGGACGTGCGCGTCGACCGGTACTTCCGCGTCTTTCACAACGCCCGCTACGCGTTCATCGACGTGACGCGAGCCGCAGGAGGACCTGACCGAGCTCGTCGAGATCGACGACACGTCGCCGTTCATCCTCCACCCCGGCGAGTTCGTGCTCGGGTCGACGCTCGAGCGCATCCGCCTTCCCGACGACCTCGTCGCGCAGGCTCGAGGGCAAGAGTTCATTCGGCCGCCTCGGCCTCCTCATCCACTCGACTGCAGGGTTCATCGATCCCGGCTGGGACGGCCACGTCACCCTCGAGCTGTCGAACGTCGCGAACCTGCCGATCACGATCTACTTCGGGATGAAGATCGGCCAGCTGTCGTTCATGGACCTGACCGAGCCGGCGTCCGCGCCGTACGGCTCCGACGGCCTGGGCTCGAAGTACCAGGGCCAGAAAGGCCCGACGCCGAGCCGCTACTGGCGGAACTTCCAGGACGCCGAGTGAAGGTTCTCGTCACCGGCGGCACCGGGTTCGTCGGGCCGAAGGTCGTCCACGCCCTGCGGGCGCGCGAGCACGACGTTCGCGCCCTCGTCCGCTCGCCGAAGCGTGCCTCGACGCTCGAAGCGTGGGGCTGCGAGCTCGTCGAGGGGGACGTCACCGACGCGGAGAGCCTCAAGGCGGCCACCGACGGCGTCGACTGCGTCGTCCACCTCGTCGCGATCATCAAGGGCAGCCGGTCCGACTTCGAGCGGATCATGGAAGCCGGGACCGAGGCTCTCGTGGCCGCCGCCGAGAGCGCAGGCGTCGGCCGATTCGTCCTCATGAGCGCGCTCGGCACGAGCGAGGCGAATCGCGACCTCGTCCCGTACTTCCACGCCAAGTGGGCGATGGAGCAGGTGGTCGAGGCGTCCGACGGTCGAGCACGTCGATCTTCCGGCCGAGCTTCGTCTTCGGCGCCGACGGCGGCGTGCTGCCGACCTTCGTGCGCCAGGTGCGCTGGTCGCCCGTCACGCCGGTCGTGGGCGCGGGCGAGGGCCGGATCCAGCCGATCTGGGTCGACGACGTCGCCGCGTTCTTCGCCGAGGCGGTGGACAGCGGCGCTGCCGGCGGGAGGACGTTCGAGCTCGGCGGCCCCGACGCCGTGACCTGGAACGAGCTCTACGCGCGGATCAAGGAAGCACTCCGGGCGCGGCGCGCCACGGTGCACGTGCCGGTGTCGGCGATGCGGCTGGCCGCCACGCTCACCGACTGGCTCCCGATCGCACCCGTCACGCGCGACCAGCTGACGATGCTCGTCGACGGCGGAGACCAGGTCTGCGACATGAAGCCGGCTCTCGAGACCTTCGCCGTCCACCCGATCGGCCTCGACGAGCAGATCAGGAGGGCGCTGTAGGCCCGATGAAGCCGTCGACGGAGGGAGTCGCACGAGCGTGTGCCCGACACCCCTGGCGCGCGATCGGCGCCTGGGTCGGGCTGATCGTGCTCGCGATCGCTGCGGTCGCGGTCCTTCTCCCGGGCGGCCTCACGACCGAGGGCAAGCCGACGAACAACCCCGAGTCGTGGCAGGCCCTGGACGCGTACCAGGCCGCGTTCCCTACCGATCCGCGAACGTCGGTCTCGGACATCGCCGTCATTCGCTCCGAGCAGCACACCGTCGACGACCCGCAGTTCACGACCTTCGCAACCGCGCTCTTCGCGCAAGCTCAGATGACCGGCGCCGTCATCGCTGCCCACACGTGGTACACGACCCGGGACGACGTCACTCGTCTCGAAGGACCGTCACGCGATGATCGTGCCCCTGCTGATCGCCGACGGTCGCGCCGCCGACGTCGTCCCCGTCGTCGAGGAGGCCGACCGCGATCCGCAGTTCTTCGTCGCGGTGACCGGGGACGAGACGCTCGACCACGACTTCACCAAGCTCTCCGAGCGCGACCTGAGGACAGGGGAGCTCCAGTTCGGGCTCCCGGCCGCGCTCATCGTCCTCCTGCTCGTGTTCGGTGCGGTCGTCGCCGGGCTCGTCCCGCTGCTGATGGCGATCGTGTCGATCATCGTCGCCCTCGGGTTGACCGCCGTCGTCTCGCAGTCCTTCGAGCTCTCGGTCTTCATCGTCAACATGCTCGTCGCCATGGGCCTCGCCCTCGGCATCGACTACTCCCTGTTCATCGTCTCCCGCTACCGCGAGGAGCGCGGGGCGAAGCGTGACAAGGAGGCAGCGATCGCGACCGCGGGCGCAACCGCGAGCCGCGCGGTGCTCTTCAGCGGCAGCACGTTCGTCGTTGCGATGTTCGGCATGCTCATCGTGCCCTCGTCGGTGATGCGAAGCCTCGCCGTCGGGAGCGATCCTCGTCGGCGTCGTCTCGGTCTTCGCCGCCCTCACGCTGCTACCGGCGCTGCTCGGGCTCATCGGCGATCGCGTGAACGCGCTGCGCATTCCGCTGATCGGCAGCCGCTCGATCGAGGACACGAACGTCGAAGGCCGGTTCTGGGGCTCGATCGTCGCACGCGTCCAGCAGTTCCCGTGGGTGAGCCTCGTCACCGCGACGCTCCTCCTCCTCGCAGTGGCCGTCCCCGTCCTCCGGCTCAACATCGGCGCGAACTCGATCACGACCCTGCCCGACAGCTTCCCTTCGAAGAAGGCCTTCGTCGCGCTGCAACGGGACTTCCCCGCCGCGACCACCGACCCGGTGCGCGTCGTCGTGCCGGAGGGACACAACCGCGCCGAGGTGTCGCAAGCGCTGCGCGACCTCGCGCAGACGATCGCCGGTGACCCGCGGTTCGGCTCCGCCTCGATTCGCCTCTCGCCCGACGGCGACGCGGCCGTCCTCGAAGCGCCCGTCCAGGGTGATCCCGCCGGAGAGCGCGCCGTGGCCGCCGTGCGCGACCTCCGCAGCACGGTCGTCCCGGCGGCGTTCGCTGCCACGGGCGCCGAGGCCCTCGTGGGAGGCACGAGCTCGGAGAGCGTCGACTACTTCGACGCGGTGAGCGAGCCGGCGCCGTTCGTCTTCCTGTTCGTCCTCGGGCTCACGTTCGTCCTGCTCACGGTCGCGTTCCGGTCGATCGTCGTCGCGGCCACGAGCGTCGCGCTCAACCTCCTCTCCGTCGCAGCGGCGTGCGGGTTGCTCGTGCTCGTCTTCCAGGAAGGCGTCGGTGCCGGGCTGTTCGGCTTTCAGCAGGTCGACGTGATCGAGGCCTGGGTGCCGCTCTTCCTCTTCTCGGTGCTCTTCGGGCTCTCGATGGACTACCAGGTGTTCCTGCTCAGCCGCATCCGCGAGCGCTACACGACCGGCGGCGACACGCGCGACGCGGTGTCGTGGGGGGTCTCGTCGACCGCACGGCTGATCACGGGAGCGGCGCTCATCATCGTGGCGGTCTTCCTCGGCTTCGCCATGGGCGACCTCGTGATGTTCCAGCAGATGGGCTTCGGCGTCGCCATCGCCCTCCTCATCGACGCGACGATCATCCGCTCGGTGCTCGTGCCGGCGACGATGACGCTCCTGGGTCGCTGGAACTGGTACCTCCCGCGCTGGCTCGAATGGCTCCCGGAGTTCCGGGCGGAGCCAGGGCCGACCGAGCCGAGAAAGTGACGAGGGCCGCGCGAACGCGGCCCTCGTTTGGTTACCGCCCTGAAGTGGTAGAGGCGCTTCCTGCTGTCACGAGACAGCGGCGCTCACAGCGAGCCCCCTACGCTGGCTAGGCGATTCCCCTCCGGTCCCGGGGACACGCCTCTACCGGCCGGTACCTCCACTGCCCGAACTGTCATCGCTCAATCGGACCACCTCCTTTCCGTGGTAGGCGCAGCATACGCACTCGTTGCGGACGGCGGTAGGGCGAGAATCTGGGCGAGGATCTCGGTCGCTCCGCGCACGGTCTCGAGCTCGGCGGCCGGCAACGCGTTCAGAAGGCCGACGAGCTCCGCGACCCTCCGCTCACGCCCGCGCTCGAGGATCCTCTTGCCCTTGGCAGTCGGCCGGACGAGGACGAGCCGCGCGTCGCCCTCACCCGAGTGGCGCGTGACGAGACCGTCCGCCTCGAGCCCCCGGACGAGCTTGCTCATTGTCGGCGCAGACACCTGCTCGGCACGCGCGAGCTCCCCGACCGTCGTCGGGCCGCCGAAGACGAGAACAGAGAGCGCCGACAGACGTGCCGCTGTGAGGCCGCTCGCTTCGTCGACCTTCCGGAGGCGGCGGAGGAGGTGAATAGCGGTCGAGTGCAACCGGTCGGCGACCAGCCGCACACCATCACCGCCGGGACCGCTTGACAGTTGTTCCTTAGCCATGCTAACGATTTGATCTCGCGAAGTATCGTCGACCAGGAGGACGAATGACAACACCGATCGAGAACGTCGGCCAGGTCGCGATCCGCGCTCGCGACCTTCCCGCCGCGATCGCGTTCTATCGCGACACGCTCGGCCTCGACTTCCTGTTCGAGGCGGGCACGCTCGCCTTCCTCATGTGCGGCGACGTGCGGCTCATGCTCGCCGTGCCGGAGGGCGACGAGGTCGACCACCCGAGCTCGACCCTCTACTTCCGCGTCTCGGACATACAAGGCGCCTACGAGGAGCTCGGCAGCCGCGGCGTCGAGTTCGTCGATGCGCCCCACCTCATCGCGCGGATGCCTGACCACGAGCTGTGGATGACGTTCTTCCGCGACCCCGACGGCAACCTCATGGGCCTCATGAGCGAGGTCAGGGAGGGCTGAGCACCGTCGTCAGCTCGAGGCCGCGGTCGAGCGGGACGGTCACGCTGAGCAGCGTGGGGTCGGCCTGGCGAGCCTGCGAGTAGGTACCCAGCGTGTCTACGTCCGAAAGAACGTTGTCCGCGATCACGAGCGCACCGGGCTCGACCTTGTCTCGCACGAGACGAAACAGCGCCTCGTAGTCGCCCTTCTCGGCATCGAGGAAGACGAGGTCGAAGACGTCGTCGAGCACGGCCAGCGTCTCGAAGGCGTCGCCCTCCACGAGCTCGGCCCACTCGTCGAGCCCGGCCTCGGCGATGTTCGCCCGCCACGCGTCGCATTTGACGGGATCCATCTCGAGCGACGTGACGGTACCCCCGAGGATGCGCGCCGCGGCCGCGAGCCAGATCGTCGAGTACCCGCGCGAGCCGCCGATCTCGAGCACGGACACGGACGCCTGCGGCGCGACGACCGAGAACAGCAATGCGCCGGTGGTTGGCACGACCGCTCGGGAACGCACCTCTCGCGGCAGCCCTTGCTCCCGCTCTCGCCGGTCCTCGTCCTCGAGGCGCGAGAGCACGGCGCGGACGCGGTCGTCGAGCATGCGTCCTACGCCGGGATGTCGACTTCGACCACGCCGCTCTCGATGCGCACGGGATACGTGTCGACGGGCTCGAAGGCCGGCAAGGTCAGCGGCTCCCCGGTGCGGATGTCGAAGTTCGCGCCGTGGCGGGGGCAGACGACCACGCCTTCCTCGGGGTCCCAGTCGCCCTCGCAGAGCGGTCCGTCGTCGTGTGAGCAGCGATCCTCCAGCGCCCGCAGATCGCCGTCGACGTTGTAGACGCCGACGTCGACGCGGTCCGTGCGCAGGAGCCGCATCTGGCCCGGCGGCAGCTCCTCCACCGGACAGACCGCGACCCAGGCCACTACCGGAGCTCGAGCTCGTCCGCCGATGCCCACTCGTCCGGCAACGGCGTGCCCTTGGCCTTGTGGAGCGCGAGCTTCAACGTCGACAGGCCGAGGATGGCGCACTTGAGCCGCACAGGCGTGAGCGGGATGCCGAGCTCGTCGAGCAGCGCTTCCTTCGGCAGGGCCGCGATCTCGCTCGCCTTCCGGCCGGCGACCATCTCCGTGAGCATCGACGTCGCCGCCTGGCTGATCGCACAGCCGCGGCCGGAGAACTTCACCTCGTCGATCGTCTCGCCGTCCTCGCCGAACGACACGTAGATCGAGACCTCGTCGCCGCAGAGCGGGTTCATGCCCTCGGCCTCCGCGTCGGCGTCCTCCATGACCCCGTGCCCGCGCGGGTTCTTGTAGTGATCGAGAATGATCTCGCGATAGAGCTGGTCCATCAGCCGAAGACCTTACGGACGCGGTGGAGGCCCTCGACGAGGCGGTCGATCTCCTCGGGGATGGTGTAGAGGTAGAAGCTCGCGCGTGTCGTCGCGGCCACGCCCAGCTTCGCCATCAGCGGCTGGCAGCAGTGGTGGCCTGCGCGAACGGCGACGCCTTCCCAGTCGAGCACCTGCGCGACGTCGTGCGGATGCACGTCGTCGAACGCGAACGAGACGATGCCCGCACGCCGGTCGGGCGGCGGCCCGAAGAGGCGGATGGCCGGGATGTCGGCGAGGCGCTCGAGCGCGTAGGTCGTGAGGTCGTGCTCGTGGCGGCAGATCGCGTCGAGGCCGATCTCGTTGAGATAGTCGATGGCGGCGCCGAGGCCGACCGCTTCGGCCATGGGCGCCGTGCCGGCCTCGAACTTGTGCGGCAGGTCGCCCCATGTCGTCCCGTCCGCGGACACCTTGCGGATCATGTGCCCGCCGACGAGGAACGGCTCCATGCGCTCGAGCAGCTCCGCGCGGCCCCACAGCGCGCCGATGCCGCTCGGCCCGCACATCTTGTGGCCCGAGATGGCGACGAAGTCGCACCCGAGCGCCTGCACGTCGACGACGCGGTGCGGTGCAGCCTGCGCTGCATCGCAGACGACGATCGCGCCCCGCTCGTGCGCCCAGGCCGTGATCTGCTCGACGCTCGTTGATCGTGCCGAGGGCGTTCGAGACGAGGTTGAGCGCAACGACGCGGAGGTTGTCGTCGCCGACGATCTCGTCGAGCCCGTCGAGAACGAGCTCGCCCGTGTCGGTGAGCGGCACCATGCGGAACGCCGCGCCGGTGCGCTCTGCCATGTACTGCCACGGAACGAAGTTCGAGTGGTGCTCGAGCTCGGTCACGAGCACGAGGTCGCCGGGGCCGAGCGTGGGCAACCCCCAGGCGTATGCGACGAGGTTGATCCCCTCGGTCGCGTTGCGCACGAAGATCACCTCGCGCGCGGCGGGCGCGTTGAGATGCCGCCGCACCTTCTCACGCGCGGTCTCGAGACCTTCCGTCGCCCGCTCGGCGAGCTCGTACACCCCACGATGGACGTTCGCGTACGACGTCTCGTAGAAGTGCACCATCGCGTCGAGCATCTGGCGGGGCTTCTGCGAGCTGGCCGCCGAGTCGAGGTAGGCGAGCGGCTTCCCGTGGAACTCCTGTTCGAAGATCGGGAAGTCCTTGCGCAGCGTGTGCGCATCGAGCTTCGCGCCGGTCGTTACCGCCATGGGCCTATCGTAGCCCGCTACCTGCGAGCCAGCGCGATGCCTCGCCAGATGCCGCCGCGGCGACGGGCGAAGGGCTCGAAGCCCGCGTCGCGCACGACGTCGATCATCCGCTCGGGCGAGTGCGCGAAGGTTCTGAAGTCGTTGCCGCGAAGCCGGAGCCAGAGATTGACCATGCCGAGCAGCGCGCGGGAGACGACGTTCCGCGGCGGATACGTGAACACGAGCGTGTGGCGCGCCTTGCCGGCAGCCGCACCGAGCAGCCGCTCGAAGTCCGGGTAGCAGCAGACGACGCGGTGGAGGACGACGACGTCCGCTCCGGCCGTCTCCTCGGCAGCGAAGTCGCCGACACGCCGCTCCATCCGATCGTCCATCCCCGCCTCGCGCGCGAGCTCCTCCGCCACCTGGTCGTAGCCCGACGACAGCTCGACGACCGTGGCGTGTGCTGCGCCGGCCTCGAGCAGCTCGAGCGCGATCCCACCGACGCCTCCGCCCGGCTCGAGCACGGTGCGTCCCTCGACGTCGCCCACCTCGGTGACGATCCAGCGCGCGGCGTCGTCGAGCCCCTTCTTCCGGTAGCGGCTGGCCGCGCGGCGCGCTTCGCGCTCGGAGAACATCGCCCGGTAGCCCGCCTTCTGGCAGCACTTCACAAGGTAACTCTACGTCGGGGGCGTACCCTGAACCCATGCGGCGCGCGACGCTGACACTCGCCTTCGGGATCGTGACGCTCGCCCTCGCCGGGTGCTCGGGCGGAGCAAAGACCGCTGCGTCCGGTGACGACGGCGCGGCCGTCTTCGCGGATGCAGGCTGCGGCGGCTGTCATGCGCTGTCCGCCGCCGGATCGACGGGAACCGCCGGCCCGAGCCTCGACGCCCTCAAGCCCACCGCCGACCGGGTCGTGCGACAGGTGACGAACGGCGGGCGTGGCATGCCGGCGTTCGGAGGACAGCTGACGACCGACGAGATCGCCGACGTCGCGCGGTACGTCTCGACGGCGGCGGCGTCTTCACCGGTGTCGGTGGCAGCGAAGTTCAAGCCCGACGACACGGTGCTCGCGGACTGCGCCGGCGACGGCGCGTGCTTCGAGCAGGCGTTCGGCAACCTCGCGTACCGGCGCGGCCCGAAGGTGGCGCTCGCGCGGTTCGCGGCGATGATCGACACGGATCCGACAGTTGCCGTGTGCCATCGCATTGCGCACGCACTCGGCGCCGGGGCGCTCGCCCACTACGACGGCGACGTCGGGCGCGCGTTCGCAGACGGGTCGGCCGTGTGCTGGTCGGGCTACTACCACGGGATCCTCGAGCGGGCGTTCGTCGGCGTCAGCGAGGACGAGCTGCCCGCCGTCTCACGACGCCTGTGTGGCAGCGCGGAGGTGCGGCGGAACGACTTCACCGCCTATCAGTGCGTCCACGGCCTCGGGCACGGCCTCATGATCTACACGGACTACGACATGCCGCTGGCGCTCGCGACGTGCGACGCGCTCGCGACGCAATGGGACCAGACCTCGTGCACCGGAGGCGTCTTCATGGAGAACCTCCAGACGTCGTACGGCACGAAGTCGAAGTGGCTGCGCGACGACGACCCGCTCTACCCCTGCCCGACGCTCGCCGAGCGGCACAAGCTCTACTGCTATCTCATGGTGACGTCGCGCATCCTCGACGTCGTCGCGAGGCGACTGGCAGCAGACGGTCGACTGGTGCCGCAAGGTGGAGGCGGCGTGGATCGCGACGTGCTTCCAGTCGCTCGGCCGCGACGCGTCGGGACGTTCGTTGCAGGATCCGGCCGAGATCCTTCGCATCTGCGGCCTCGCCGGTGACATGGGGCGTGAGTGCGTCTACGGCGCTGCGCGTGACATCACGAGCATGGATGCGGGCGCGCGCCGGTCGGCCGGCTTCTGCGCGCAGGCGCCGGACGCGGAGCGCGCGTACTGCGTGAACGGCATCGGCACCATCCTCGGCGGCTTCGCGCGCGAGGTGGGGGCTCGGCGTGCGGCATGCCGCGAGGCCGTCCCGAAGCGCGACTGGGCCGACTGCTTCGCCGGCGCGGGCGCCTAGGGCAGCAGCCGCTCTACGCCGGACACCCGATCGAGTCCCCGGTCGACACGCGCGGAGTCTCGACCGGAACCCCCACGCACGACGTCGCGCCGGCCGTCACGCGCATTGATCGTGTCCGCGCCGGAACCGCCCTCGACGATATCGATCCCCGGCCCTCCCGTCAGACGGTCGTTCCCGGCGAGCCCGCAGATCCTGTCCGGCCCTTTGGTACCCGTGATCGCGTCGCTCACCGCCGATGCCGATCAGGGTGCAGCCAGGCAGGACCACCGGCGAGGCCTCGAGCTCTGACGGCTCGAAGCCGTAGCGGGCGGCGACCGGCCGGAGATCGACGTTCACCACGCGATTGGCGTGCGCTACCAATTCGCCGGTCGTCCCTGGCGGGCGGGCACGCATGCCCGCGAGCACGCCGCGGATGGCGGGGAACCCTCCGAGCCGATGCACCTCGAACCACAAGCACGCGGCTGTGGAGTACGACTGGAAGTCGTACTGGAATGGGCTGAGATCGCTGGTACACGTGCCGATCAGGCCCTTCGGTGTAGCCGCTCTCGTCACAGCGCTGGTACGACGGGAGCGGGCCTGTACAGCAACTCCACGAGTCGGGCCCGTGCAAGCCGTAGAGCTGGTCCGTGAACGTCGCGAAGCCTTCGTTCGCCCAGGCCGGACCCCAGCTTTCCCAGGTCAACACATGCGTGACCTCGTGCGGGCCGACGCAGATGGCACGGTTGACGATCTCCTCGCGATAGGTGCGGCTCTCGGGCGATACGAGCATCCACGACACGTCGGGCACGTGGTTCACGACTCCGGTCGGCGTCGCGTAGGAACCGGGAGGATTGCCGTCGACCACCCACGTCATCGTGAACTTCCGAACATTTGTCGGTCTGTGTCCGACGAGTTGCTCGATCTGGTCCTCGCAGAGCTGCACCTGGCGCCCGTTGAGCTCGAGATCGACCTGCGTTCCGAGTGCCGCCGGCGCGGTGAGGACCCAATCCGCGGTCTCGAACCGCAGGTCGTCCTCCCCGGAGGCCGGAACGACCACCGCGAGCAGAGCCGCCGCGAGCGCGATCGTCAGGCCAACGACCTTCATCGTCTAGGGAGCGTGCCACACCCGCGGCGACGCATGTAGCTGACCCTAACCCTGGGGAATGCGTGCTTCGAGGCGCTCGGCGAGCGCGTCGCGCACCGCCGGGAGCTCGATCCGGTCGAGCACGTCCTGGAAGAAGCCGCGGACGATCAGCCGCTCCGCATCACTTCGCGTCAGTCCGCGTGACATCGCGTAGAAGAGCTGGTCGCGGTCGACCTGGCTGATGGTCGCGCCGTGGGTGCACCGGACGTCGTTCGCGAGGATCTCCAGTCCGGGGATGGAGTCGGCGTGCGCGGTCGGCGACAGGATGAGGTTCCGGTTCTCCTGGTACGCGTTCGTCCGCTGAGCGTCCGGCTCGACGCGGATCATCCCGCGCCAGACGACGCTCGCGTCCTCCCGGAGGACGCCCTTGAACGCGAAGTCCGACGTCGTGTTCGGCGCGTGATGCTGCTGAAAGGTGTCGTAGTCCAGGTGCTGCGTGCCGTCCGCGAAGTACGCACCGGTGACACGGGAGGTCGCGCCCGGGCCAGCGAGGTCGTTGTGGATGCGGATCTTGCCGCGGCTCGAGCCGAAGCCGCCTGCGACCCAGTCGAGCTCGGCGTCACGCTCGACCCGCGCGTGGTGAGTGGCGAAGTGCCACGCCTTCCGTGAGAGGTTCTGGAGCGAGACGTATTCGAACTTCGCTGCCTTCTCGACGAACAGCTCGACGACGGCATTCGAGTACGTCTCGAGGTCCGGCGTCGCCGAGGTGTACTCCTCGATCAGCGTGAACCGGCTCCCCTCCTCCGCGACGACGAGCAGCCGCCAGAAGAGCGCCGCGCTGTCGCGCGACCCGGCGATGCGGACGTACAGCGGGCGGTCGAGCTCGACGCCCTTCGGCACGCGCACGAGCAGCCCGTGCTTCCAGCTCGCCAGGTTGTGCGCCGTCAGCTTGTCGTCCGCGCCGACGAGCGTGCCGAGCAGCGCCTCCGCCTCATCGAGCGCGCGGAACTCGATGCCTTCCGGCGCGTCGACGATCTCGATTCCGCCTTCGTCGACCGTGGCCGATCCGGCCACGTCCATCTCGACCATCGCCCCTTCTGGCCCTGTTACAGAACTGACCTCGGGGACTGTCCCTGAGACTGTCCCCTCGATTTCGCTCTGGACCTGGCCGTTTTGGGCGTAGGAGTCGGGGTCAAACCCGCGCAGATCCGTGAAGCGCCACGCTTCCATGGACGTGTCCGGAAGGGGCAGCGAGCGGTACAGCTCGAGTGCGTCGGCGCGCTTCATCGTCGCGACGAAGTCAGGGCGTCGAGCCGTCGGCGTACGGCGCGTAACGGCGGTGGAGGAGGATGCGGTTGCCGGCCGGGTCGTTCACGCCGACGCCGTTGCAGGCGCCGGAGTCCCACATCTCGGCCGGCTCGAGGCCAGCGGCGACGAGCTCCTCGCGCGCCGCCTCGAGGTCGGGGACGCGCAGCGCGATCGTGGACGGCGGCAGCGGCTCGAACTCGTACTCGTGCGTGTGCGGCGTCATCACTGCGAGCGTGACGTTGCCTGCCTCGTACTCGACCCAGTCGTCGGCTGGTGAGTTCGGGTTCCGCTTGAGGCCCAGCACCTCGCCGTAGAAGTGGTTCGCCGCATCGATGTCCGTCACCGGGACACGGATGTAGTCGACCCGCTCGACGTCCATCAGGGCGTGGTGCCGTCGGCGTACGGCGCGTAGCGCTTGTGGATCATCAAGCCGTTGCCGTCCGGATCGGTGAAGGTCGCGCCGTTACACACACCCGAGTCGAACGTCTCCATCGTGAACGCGATCCCCGCCTCCTCGAGCGTAGCCCGCGCCGCCTCGACATCCGGCACCCGCAACACGATCGATGCGACAGGAAGCGGGTTGAACGGGATGCCCATCTGCTCGGGCTGAACGAGGCAGAGCGTGACGTTGCCCGTCTCGTACTCGATCCACTTGTCCGTCGAGTTCGGGTTGCGCTCGAGCCCGAGCGTCTCGCCGTAGAACGCGTCGGCCCGCTCGAGGTTCTGCGTCGGCACCGCGATGAAGTCGACGCGAGACGCGCCGATTCCCTTAGCCAACGGAGCCTTCAGCGGTCTTAGCCAACGGAGCCTTCCATCTGCAGCTGGATCAGCCGGTTCATCTCGACCGCGTACTCGAGTGGAAGCTCCTTCGTGATCGGCTCGACGAAGCCGGACACGATCATCGCGCTCGCCTCGGCCTCGGAGAGACCGCGGCTCATGAGGTAGAAGAGCTGCTCCTCGCCGATCTTCGAGACGGTCGCCTCGTGGCCGATGTCGACATCCGATTCGTCGATCCGGATGTACGGGTACGTGTCGGAGCGCGAGTGCTCGTCGAGGAGCAGCGCGTCGCAGACGACCTTCGACTTCGCGCCGCGGGCGCCCTTCCCGACCTCGAGCAGGCCGCGGTAGCCGCCGCGCCCGCCGTCCTTCGAGATCGACTTCGACGTGATCACCGACGACGTGTGCGGCGCGACGTGGACGCACTTGCCGCCCGCGTCCTGGTGCTGGCCCTTGCCGGCGAACGCGATCGACAGCACCTCGCCGTGCGCGCCCTCGCCGAGGAGCCAGATCGCCGGGTACTTCATCGTCAGCTTCGAGCCGAGGTTGCCGTCGACCCACTCCATCGTCGCGTCCTCGTACGCGACGGCGCGCTTCGTGACGAGGTTGTAGACGTTCGTCGACCAGTTCTGGATCGTCGTGTAGCGGCAGCGGCCGCCCTTCTTGACGATGATCTCGACGACGGCGGAGTGGAGCGAGTCCGTCGAGTAGATCGGCGCCGTGCAGCCTTCGACGTAGTGCACGTAGGCGCCCTCGTCGACGATGATCAGCGTGCGCTCGAACTGGCCCATGTTCTCCGCGTTGATGCGGAAGTAGGCCTGGAGCGGCATCTCGATCCTCACGCCGGGCGGGACGTAGATGAACGAGCCTCCCGACCAGACGGCCGAGTTGAGCGCCGCGAACTTGTTGTCGTTCTGCGGGATGATCTTCCCGAAGTACTCCTTGACGAGATCCTCGTGCTCGCGCAGGCCCGAGTCCATGTCGAGGAAGAGCACTCCCTGCTGCTCGAGGTCCTCCTTGAGCTTGTGGTAGACGACCTCGGACTCGTACTGCGCGCCGACGCCGGCGAGGTACTTCTTCTCCGCCTCGGGAATGCCGAGCTTGTCCCATGTGTCCAGGATGTCGGCCGGCAGGTCCTCCCAGCTCTTCGCCTGCTTCTCCGTGGGCTTGATGTAGTAGTAGATGTTCTCGAAGTCGATCGTCGAGACGTCGCCGCCCCATGTCGGGAGCGGGCGCGCGTTGAAGTACTCGAGCGACTTGTGGCGGAACTTCCGCATCCAGGCCGGCTCGTCCTTGTGGCTCGAGATCGCGTCGACGAGCTCGTGCGAGAGACCGCGGCCCGACTTGAAGAAGTAGTCCTCGGGAACGTGGAAGCCGTACTTGACCTCGTAGTCGGAACCGATTCCCTGGACGACCTGCGTCTCGGTCTGTGCCATTACGCCTCGCCTCCTGATGCTGGTGTCGCTGCCGGTAGAATGCCTCGTACCCTTCCGCCTCGAGTCTGTGCGCGAGCTCGGGACCGCCCTCCTCGACGATGCGACCGTCGACGAAGACGTGGACGAAGTCCGGCTCGATGTAGTCGAGGATCCGCTGGTAGTGCGTGATGAGGAGCGCGCCCATGTCCGGCGAGACGAGCGACTTCACGCCCTCGGCCACGACCTTCAGCGCGTCGATGTCGAGGCCGGAGTCGGTCTCGTCGAGCACGGCGATACGCGGCTTGAGCATCGCCATCTGAAGGATCTCGACGCGCTTCTTCTCGCCGCCCGAGAAGCCGTCGTTGATGTACCGCGACGCGAGCTCGCGCGAGACCTTGAGACGGTCCATCGCCGCGAGCAGCTCGGTGCGGAACTCGGGGATCGGAATCGGGTCGTCGGTGCCGCCCGCGCGCGCCTTGCGGATCGCGTTGATGGCGGAGCGGAGGAAGCTCGTCACGGTGACGCCCGGAATCGAATGGGGATACTGGAACGCGAGGAAGAGGCCGCGCTGGGCGCGCTCGTCGGCGCCGAGCTCCGTCACGTCCTCGCCGTCGAAGAGGATCGAGCCGCCCGTGATCTCGTAGCTCGGGTGCCCCATCAGGGCGTAGGCGAGCGTCGACTTGCCCGAGCCGTTCGGGCCCATGACCGCGTGCACCTCGTTGGCTTTCACCGTGAGGTTGACGCCCTTGACGATCTCCGTGCCGTCGTCGAGGGAGACATGCAGGTCTTTCAGCTCGAGATGAGCCAACTTCGTGTGTCCTTTCTCCGCGGGAACAAGCCGAATGTCGCGTCGTTCGTGACCGATTCTAGCGGTTCGCCCTCGCCCGGCTGGACGGCGGTCAGGCGCACGCACCGGCCGTTGCTACGCTTGCCCCATGCCCACCGTGGGGCCGATGGAGCTGATCATCCTCGTCGTCGTCCTGCTGCTCGTGTTCGGCTCCCGCAAGCTCCCCGAGATCGGCCGTTCCGTCGGCGGTGGGATGAGGGAGTTCAAGAAAGGCGTGACGGGTAAGGACGACGACACGCCGTCGATCGACGCCGAGTCCGGCAGCACGTCCGACACGGACAGCTGACCTGAAGCACGGCGGCATGGACGTCGTCTCCGCGGACTGGGTGCTGCCGATCACCGGCGCACCGATCCGTGACGGCGCCGTCGCGATCGAGAACGGGCGGATCGCGGCCGTCGGGTCCGGCGGCCGAGCTCGGCGCCGGGCGCCGCTACGAGAACGCCGTCATCCTCCCCGGCTTCGTCAACGCGCACTCCCATCTCGAGTACGCCGTGTACACGGGATTCGGCGACGGCACAGCGGACTTCAGCGACTGGATCGGCATTCACATCGAGCGCAAGCAGCGGCTGCGCTTCGAGGACGTCGTCGACATCGCACGGCTCGGAGCTGCCGAGTGCCTTGCGTCGGGGATCACGACGACCGGCGACTGCAGCTTCAGCGGGGCGACCGCACTCGGCTGCGCCGACCTCGGGCTGCGCGCCATCGTCTACCTCGAGGTCTTCGGCAGCGATCCGGACGTCGCCGCCACGCGGTTCGACGAGTTGCGCGCGACGGCGGCGCCGGGTCTCTCCGAGACGGTCACGCTGGGCGTCTCCCCCCACGCGCCGTACACGGTCTCGGCGGACGTCTACCGGTGGTGCGCGGAGCTCGGACTGCCGGTTGCCACGCACGTCGCGGAGAGCCTGTCCGAGACCCTCTACCTCACGGGCAAGGCTGGACCGTGGGAGTCGTTCCGCGAGCTGCTCGTCGAGCCGGCCGGCGAGACGGGCGCACGGATGCTCGCCTCGATCGGGGTGCTCGGCCCGAGCCTCGTCGCCGCCCACTGCGTGATGGTCGACGAGGAGGAGATGGCGCTCCTCGCCGCGAGCGGCACGGCCGTCGCCCACTGCCCGCGGTCGAACGCGTTGCTCGGCTGCGGCATCGCGCCTACGCGCGCTCTGATCGACGCCGGGATCACCGTCGGGCTCGGCACCGACAGCCCCGCGTCCGCGCCGTCGTTCGACATGTTCGACGAGCTGCGGGCCGCCGTCGAGCTCGCGCGGGCGAGAGAAGGACGGCCCGACGCGCTCTCGGCGACCGAAGCGCTCGAGCTGGCCACGATCGGCTCGGCCCGCGCGCTCGGCCTCGGCGACGAGGTCGGATCGCTCGAGCCGGGGAAGGCGGCAGACATCGTCGTCGTCGACCTCGGCGACTCTGCGCTCGTGCCGTGGGAGGACCCGGCCGCGGCGGTCGTCCTCGCCGGGTCGCCGCAGAGGGTGGTGACGACCTTCGTCGGCGGACGGGTACGCTTTGAGCGGAGCGACTTCGAATGGCACGAGCTGCGGCTAAACGGAACCAGGGCACGCGCAAGGATGCTCGGGCAGTAGAGCCCGATCAGAAACGCGCGCGCAAGAAGGCCGAGAAGTCGCTCGAGGACGAGCTCTTCTTCAACCGCCTGCGCGGCCATGCGAAGTGGGTCTTCGTGCTCCTCGCCATCGTCTTCGGAACGAGCTTCGTCTTCCTCGGCGTCGGCAGCGGCAACGGCGGGCTCAGCGACGTCTTCTCGAGTGTCTTCGGCGGCTCGTCGGGCACCTCCATCGAGGCGCTCCAGAAGAAGGTCGCGGAGAGCCCCAGGGCCAAGCAGCCCGTCGTCGACCTCGCGGTCGCGCTCGAGCGCGACGGGCGAACGGAAGAGGCGATTGCCGCTTACCGCACCTTCCTCGACTCGAGCCCGAAGGACCCGGACGTGCTCGGAAACCTCGCGATCCTCTACCAGACGCAGGCGGCCATCTCCGCGGGCGAAGTGAACGCCGCCCTGCGGGAGCTGAGCCTCGCGTCACCCGGCGCGCAGTTCAGGCCCGGTGCCGGAGCGCTCGGCGACGCGCTCGGCTCGTTCGTCGACCCGATCGGGCAGACGGCTTCGACGGTCGCCGAGCAGCGCTACCAGGAGGCGCTCGCTCGCTACCAGGCGGCGAACAAGGACGTCCTCGACGTGTACCGGCGCCTGTCGACGAGCTCCCCGAACGAGCCCTCTGCGCTCATCCGCTACGCACAGGCCGCGGAGAGCGCGCAGGAGTTCAAGGTCGCACTCGCGGCGTACCAGCAGTTCATCAAGCGCTTCCCGGACGACTCGCTCGTCCGCGACGCTCGCGTACGCATCACCGAGCTCAAGAAGCAGATCGCCCAGCAGGGCGCGTCGATCGACCTGCCGGACCTCCAGGGCCAGACGGGTTAGACGGCTAGGCGCCCGGCCGACCGTCTAGACTCGCCCGCGTGCGAGCGGTCCAGACATGCCGGCGGGCGCGCGTCGCGGCCGCCGTCACGCTCGCCACCGGGCTCACCCTCGCCGCAGCCGCATGTGGCGGCGGCACGGGTGGTCTCTCGTCAGGCGGCGACACGGTCCGCGGCGAAGCGCTGTTCAAGGAGAAGTGCGGGAGCTGCCACACGCTCGCCGCTGCCGGCACGGCCGGCGTCATCGGGCCGAATCTCGACGATGCGTTCGCCGCCGACCGCGAGCAGGGATTCGACGTGAGCTCCATCCAGCAGGTTGTCGCGGGACAGATCCGCCATCCACTCGAGGGGCGCATCAACGACGAAGGCCAGTACGTGACGTCGACGGGCTCCCCGGCCATGCCGGCCGATCTCGTCACAGGCGACGACGTCGACGCGGTGGCGGCCTACGTCGCGATGGTCGCCGGCGTTCCCGGCGCTGCACCGTCGCCTCCACCGCCGGGCGGCCAGGTGGACGGCAAGAGCATCTTCACGACGAACTGCGGCAGCTGCCACACCCTCGCCGACGCGGGAACGACCGGGACTGTCGGACCGAACCTCGACCAGGCTAAGCCGCCGAAGGCACTCGTCGTCGACCGCGTGACGAACGGGAAGGGCGTGATGCCACCGTTCAAGGGCACGCTCACGGACGCGCAGATCCAGGCAGTCGCGGACTACGTGTCCGACGCCGCCGGTAAATAAGTCCTTGCGCGCGACGCGCGCATGCGGGAGGATGAGCACCGCTAGTACGAACGTACTAGGTGGTACTGAGCAGGAAGGCTCATGACGACAAGTACCAACATTCGGGTGCTGATAGCAATCGAGAATCGCCTCTACGGCGAGATGCTCGCGACCGGGCTCGATCGGGAGGCCGACGTCGAGGTCGTCGGCGAGGCAGCCGACGCCGAGTCCGCCATTGCCGGCGCCGCGGCGACCGGAGCATCGGTCGTGCTCATGAGCTCTGGCCTGCCCGGCTTCGCCGGAGGCCACGCCGGCTGCCTCCTACGCGACCGATCTCCCGCGTGCAGGATCATCGTTCTTGCTGACGACTCGGACCAGGAGGTGCTCGCCGAGGGTCTCGGGTGCGGCGCGAGCGGGTATCTGACGAAGGACTGCTCCGTCGCCGATCTCGTCGAGGCGGTGCGCGGCGTCTCCCGCGGCGACGTCCTCATTCCGCCGGCAATGCTCGGCCCGCTGCTCTCGGACCTTCTCGACCGCAAGAAGTCACACGAGGACGCCATGCTCAAGCTTACGAAGCTCTCGGCGCGCGAGCGCC
The DNA here is from genome assembly GCA_963724675.1 of uncultured Actinomycetes bacterium. Classification (GTDB taxonomy): domain Bacteria; phylum Actinomycetota; class Thermoleophilia; order Gaiellales; family Gaiellaceae; genus PALSA-612. Next base: position 376,644 of record CAVRVP010000007.1, read on the forward strand.
AGGTGCTCGCGCTCGTCGCACAGGGCAACAAGACCACCGACATCGCCGAGGCGCTCGTCATCAGCCCTGAGACCGCACGGACACACATCCAGAACATCCTTGCCAAGCTCGGCTTCCACTCCCGGCTCGAGGCGGCGTCGTTCGTGATCGAGCACGGGCTCGTCTCGCACCTCGAAGTGGCCGCCTGACGGATGCCCGCATCGAAGCCGCGGATCCGGGACGACGTGACGCTGGTCGAGCTCGACCAGGAGGCCGTCGTCTACGACCCGCTCAGCGGGCTCGTGCACTACCTCAACCCGATGGCCTCGCTCGTGTTCCAGCTCTGTGACGGATCGGCGACTGTGAAGGAGACGACCGCGGAGCTCGCCGACGCGAACGAGGTTGAGCCTGAAGCGATCGCCTCCGACGTGCGCAAGCTTGTACAACAGTTTCGCGACCAGGGGCTCGTCGTCCCGAGCGCGGGGGCTACGAGGCTGATCGCCGCTCGCAGCGCCGCATCCGACGAACGCCGGCTTGTACGGCGCGAGGTGCCGCGCACCGACTGAACGGACAAGCTCAACCACCTCGTGTGGGTGGTACACCGCTCCTACGAAGTCGCCAATGTCCAGTTCGGCGTGCGGACGAACTCGGAGGCTGTCGGACTGTGGCTCGACTACGCGTTCGGGGACTACGCGATCGACGAAGAGACGGCCCCCTACTACTCGATCATGGTCGGAGCGAGCGACAACGGGCGGGTCGGCAAGTCGTTTCACATCCTGTACGAGGAGAGCCGCGCGCTCGTGCGAACCCTCGACCTCGGCGCGCTCGCCGAGGTGCTGATCGGCCAGTTCGAGAGCGTCGCCGCCGTCGAGCGAAGCGATGCCGTCTTCCTCGATGCCTCGGCCGTACGCCTCGGCGACGTCGTGGCGATCGTGCCGTCCATCATTCCTCCATACCTCGCCAACCTCTCGCGGCGCGTCGTCGATCGCACAGGCCTGAAGCTGCCGGGGAGCACCTATGTCGCCCTCGAGCTCGGCAGCGGTCGACTCATTCCGACCGCGACGACGCTCGATCTTCCCGACGACGCCGTCGAGGCGCTCGCGAAGCTCGCGCCCGTCAGTGCGAAGGAGAAGCTTGCGCGCGTAGTCGAGCCGGTCAGCGCCGATCTGATCGTCTTCATCGGCCTCTCGAAGGAACAGTTCACGCTCTACTCGCCGGCTCGCGCAGCGCAGGCCCTCGCGACGACGATCCTCAACGTCGAGCGCGTCGGCGGTCTCGGCCTGGAGACGGTGAGCGCCGCAGTGCGCGAGACCCCCAGCTACGAGATGCGGAATGCGAACGTCAAGGAAACGCTCGACAACCTCGTGCAGTTGCTCCGGTCGGCGACGGCCTCGGCCAACGTCGCCGGCACGTAGGAAACGTACGCTCGATCCATCGTCGACTCACGCGTATGCGGTATCGACAAGGTGCTGCCCGTGTGCGCTAATACCTCCTTACGGAAGGCAAACTCGCGGGAGGTCGCACGTATGGCGATTGGAGACGAACGAGTCTCAAGACGGCGTCTACTGAAGCGTGCCGGCGTCGGCGCCGCGGTGATCGGTGCAGGATCGATGGTCACGGCGGGAACGGCGAGCGCCGTCGGCTTCTGCCATGACTGCTCCTGTAGTCCGTGCGGATCCGGCAACGGCTGCGGTCACTGGTTCGGGCACGGAGTGTGCACAGCGTGCGTCCCGACGACCGAGGGCTGCTGCTTCTGCCACGAAGGCATCGCCTGTGACGGGGCCACGGGCTGCGCGAACAGCGGCGACTGCCCGCCCGGCTGGGCATGCGCAGCAACGTGCTGCGGAGGCCTGATCTGCGTGCCGCCGGCAGGCGACCCGGCGGGGACTTTGCGTCGACGGTGTCGCTCCAAGCGGTGTTGCGATGTCGGCGGGCGGCTCGGGCGCGCACGGAGGCCACCACCAGGCTCCAGCCGCTCCTGGCCACGGGCACGGTTAGTAGACCGTTCCTTTACGTACTACGAGAGGGCCTCTTCGGAGGCCCTCTCTGCGTCTGGACGAATACCGCAGGTGCGGTATCGACAAATCGCATGTCTTGTGCGCTAATACGGGAGTCGTCTAGAGGAAGGACTTAACGTATGGCTGCATCAGAAGCACGCGTAACACGAGGCAAGCTGCTCAAGCGCGCGGGTGTCGGTGCCGCGATGATCGGTGCTGGATCGATGGTCACGGCGGGAACGGCGAGCGCCGTCGGCTTCTGCCATGACTGCTCGTGCGGTCCCTGCCAGGGCGGCGACGGCTGCGGTCACTGGGCCGGGCACGGGCAGTGCACAGCCTGCGTCCCGACGACCGAGGGCTGCTGCTTCTGCCACGAGAGCATCCTCTGTGGCGGGGCCACGGGCTGCGCGAACAGCGGCGACTGCCCGCCCGGCTGGGCATGCGCAGCAACGTGCTGCGGAGGCCTGATCTGCGTGCCGCCGGCAGGCGACCCGTCGGGGATTTGCGTCGACGGCATCAATCCGACCGGTGCTGCGATGTCGGCGGGCGGCTCGGGCGCGCACGGAGGCCACCACCAGGCTCCAGCCGCTCCTGGCCACGGGCACGGTCTGTAGACCGTTCCTGTACGTACTACGAGAGGGCCTCTTCGGAGGCCCTCTCTGCGTCTAGAGACTCGGACGCTCCAGATCGACGACGACGTGCGTGATCGGCACCGCGAAGCGTTCGCGCGCTGCGTCGACGACACCGCGCTCGAGCCAGTTCGAGCGGCCCTCGGGGTGGGTCGAGATGACGATCTCGTCGGCCCCGAACGTCCGCAGCGCGTCCTCGATCGCTTGAAGCGGGTCGGCGTCACCGACCTCACCGCTCGCGTCGATCCCGGCTTCCATCAAGCGCGACAGGCTCGCGTCGAGGCGGGCCTGTGCAGCCGAGCGCGCGCCGTCCTCGTCCGATGCCCAGTGCCGCACCTTCGAGTTGAGAGCCGGCGCCACGACGTGCACGTGCGTCCGGTGTCCTTCAGCGGCTCGCTGGACCGTCTCGCGTAACTCCGCGCCGGCAACAGTCTCGTTGGCAACAACGAGGAGGCGCAGCTCTCCCGGGTCGCCCCCGGAGGCCGGCGCCTGCGCCGCCCGATCGTCCGGTAGCGGGCCGAGGTAGTACCAGACGGCGATCGCCGTGACCACGAGCCAGACGGGAACGCCGAGCATCCAGCCGCCCAGCAGGCTCGCCGCCGCTATCGCCGCAAAGGCGACGATCGTGACGAGCAGCAGCCTGAACGCCTCGGCCTCGGAGCGGAACGGATTCCGGCGAGCCATGCGCTGTCGTCCCTAGAGTATGTAAATGGTCACGTAGACGACGATCCACATCACGTCGACGAAGTGCCAGTAGATGCCGGGCAGCTCGACGCCGTGGTGGTGCTCGGGCGAGTAGTGGCCCCGGAACGATCTGATCGTCGCGAACAGGAGCAGCGTAAGGCCGACGAACACGTGCGCTCCGTGGAGGCCGGTGAGACAGTAGAAGATCGTCGCGAACGCGTTGTCTCCCGGCGCAAAGCCCACTCGTGCGTACTCGGCGATCTGCGTGAGGAGGAACGTCGTACCCATGAAGAGCGTGAGCACGAGCCCTGCCTTGAGCCCGGCTCGATGGCCGCGCTTGATCGACTGGAGCGCCCAGTGCATCGTGAAGCTCGACGTGACGAGGATGACGGTGTTGACGCCGGCGACGTAGACCGGCAGGTGATCCCCCTCCGGTGGCCACGGATAGCCGTTGACGACGCGGACGAAGAAGTACGCCGCGAAGAACGAGCCGAAGAGCATGATCTCCGACCCGATGAAGAGGAGGATGCCGAGCACCCGCGGGTCGACGCGGGACGACTGGTTCGCGATCGGCGGATGCTCGTCGTGGTGGTCGTGCGCAACGGCGTGGGAAGCCACTACACGTTCACCTCCTCGCGCGCGGGCTCCGACTCGACGTGCGTCACGGGCAGCTTCGTCTCCTTGCGCAGCCGGTCGACGAGGCCTCCACGGAGCCAGCTCGAGAGCTTCGTGCCCGGGAACGTCGAGACGATGATCTCGTCGCAGCGCTCGTCGTAGACGGCTTGCTTCGCCGCCGTGAAGGGATCAGGGTGGGCGATCTGCCCGTGGACGTCGATGCCCTCTGCGCGCAGCATCCCGACGACGCGCCGCAGACGCTGCTCCGCCTCCGGATGAGCGGACATGCCAAGGTCGTCCTGGGGGCACACGATGAGGAAGCTCGCAGCGCTACGCGACGCCCGTTCACGGATGGCCGCAAGCAACGGCTCGCCGACGAGCGTCTCGTTCGCGAGCACGAGAACGTTCGACTCCCCGTCCTCGGCCGCGAGATCGACGACGACGTGCTCGACCGGGACGTTGACCGCCGCGCGCATGCGACCGACGACGTCGCGGCGCAGCCAGCTCGACTGCGCTTCCGGGTGCGTGGAGACGACGACCTCGTGCGGCGGCGGCTCGAGCTGCGAGAACGCATCGCGGACGACGTCGACCGGGTCGGCGTCGACGACGAAGCCGTCGGCGGCGATGCCCTCGCCGCGCAGGATCTCGAGCGTCCTGTCGAGGCGTCTCCTCGCAGCGGCATGGCGCGTGTCCTCGTAGACGACGTAGCCGTCGCGCGGGTGGTTGACGGGGCACACGACCGTGACCCGCAGCGGCCCGTTGGCCGCGCGGCTCTCGAGCACCTCGAGCAAGCTCTTCCCGGCGACCGTCTCGTTGGCGACGACGAGGACGTGGAGGGGATCGCTCACCGGTGCGCTTCCTCCGTCTCGGCAGGAGCGTCCTCGAGCACCGTCGCGCCGTCCTCGGAGAAGACTGCGTGGCGTGCCCCGGGAACCCCATACTCGTACGGTCCACCGACGATCTGTGGGATCTCCGTGAAGTTGAAGAGCGGCGGCGGGGACGAGACCTGCCACTCGAGCGAGTGTGCGCGCCACGGGTTCGCGACCGCTCTCGGGCCGCGCGCCCAGCTCGTGATCATGTTGTAGAGGAAGATCAGCATCGACGCGCCGAGGCAGAACGACGAGATCGAGATGAAGAGATTCCAGCTCTCGAACTCCGGCGCGTAGTCGGCAACGCGCCGCGGCATTCCCTGGAGCCCGATCCAGTGCATCGGGAAGAACGTCGCGTTGAAGGCGATGAACGTCAGCCAGAAGTGCCACTTGCCGAGCGTCTCCGAGTACATGCGGCCCGTCATCTTCGGGAACCAGTAGTAGATGCCGGCGAAGATCGTGAACACCGACCCGCCGTAGAGGACGTAGTGGATGTGGGCGACGATGTAGTACGTGTCGGAGGCGTGGATGTCGATCGGCACGGTGCCGAGGTAGATGCCCGACAGGCCGCCGATGAGGAACATCGACACGAAGCCCACAGCCCAGAGCATGGGCGTCGTGAAGTGGATACGCCCGCCCCACATCGTCGCGAGCCACGAGAACACCTTGATCCCCGTCGGCACGGCGATGAGCAGCGTCGTCACCATCATCGGCACGCGCAGCCACGGCGCCATGCCTGCGACGAACATGTGGTGCGCCCAGACGGAGAAGCCGAGGAAGAGGATCGCCACGAGCGACAGCGCCATCAGCCGATACCCGAACACCGGCTTGCGCGCGAACGTCGAGATCACCTCCGAGATGATCCCGAAGCCGGGTAACAGCATGATGTAGACGGCCGGGTGCGAGTAGAACCAGAAGATGTGCTGGTACCCGAGCGGGTAGCCACCCTCGTCCGCCACGAAGAAGTTCGTGTGCATGACGCGGTCGAACATGACGAAGAACTGCGAGCCGGCAATGAACGGCGTCGCGAGGACGACGAGCATCGAGGTCGTGAAGTTCGCCCAGACGAGCAGCGGCATGCGCCAGAACGTCATGCCCGGCGCGCGCATGGCGATGATCGTGACGAGGAAGTTGAGCGCCGTCATGATCGACGACGTCCCCGCCCACTGGACACCCATGTTGAAGAAGACGCTGCCCAGCGGCTGGTCGGTGCACAGCGGCGCGTAGCACGTCCACCCGCTCGCGAACGAGCCGCCCGGGACGAGGAAGCTCGACAGCATCATCACGCCGGCGATGGGGAGCAGCCAGAACGACAGGGCGTTCAGCCGCGGGAAGGCCATGTCCGGCGCGCCGATCATGAGCGGGATGACGTAGTTCCCGATACCGGCGAACACCGGCACGATGAAGAGGAAGATCAGGAGCGCGGCGTGGACCGAGACGAGGCCGTTGAACGTCTGCCCGTCGACCACCTCGGCGCCCGAGTTCGCGAGCTCGGCGCGGAAGATCATCGCGAGCACGCCGCCCACGAGGAAGAACGTGAACGTCGTGACGATGTACTGGATCCCGATCACCTTGTGGTCGGTGTTGACCCGGAAGTAGTCGCGCCAGCTGCGCGCGCCGTGGCCCGAGTGGTCCTCCGGCTCGGTCGGCTGCCCGATCGCGTAGCGCGCCCAGTAGTCGAACGCTCCAATGCCCGAGAGGAACCCGAGCGGGATCGTCACGAGCGCCGTCGTGACGACGACATCGTTCAGCCAGACGGGGTCCCAGCCCTCGAGCCAGCGGACGATGGCCATGATCCCGACGCCGATCCCGAAGAACAGCGGGATCATCCACAGGCAGCGGCCGAGGCCGGGTCGCGTGAAGAAGCTCACGCCTGACTCCGTGCCCAGCGGTCGAAGGCGCCCTTACGCATCACGACGACGCGCGAGCGCATCAGCGAGTGACCGAGCCCGCACAGCTCGGTGCAGATGATCGCGTACGTACCGAGCTTGTTCGGCGTGATCACGAGCTTATTCGGATGAGGAAACTCGTCGACGTACGGGAGCGCGTCCATCTTCTGGCCGAACTCGGCCACCCAGAACGAGTGGATGACGTCCTTCGAGCGCAACATGAGCTGGACGGGCCGGTTGATCGGCAACCGGAGCATCCCCGTCTTGACTCCCTGAGCCGGGCCGTTGGCGTACTCGAACGACCACGCGAACTGCTCCGACGTCACGCGGACGACGAGCGGGTTCGACCCGGCGTTCGAGTTCTGCGAGAGGACGACCGCCGCTGCGATCGCGATCACGGTGACGAGAACGGCCGGCACCGCGGTCCAGGCGATCTCGAGACCGGTGTGGCCGTGGATGGGCGGGCCGTCCGTGTCGTCGTCGGGTCGTGCGCGGAACTTCAGCACCGAGAAGAGGATCACCGCCACGACGACGGCGAAGATGAAGATGCAGATGCCGGTCGCGAGCCAGAACGTAAAATCGATCCCTTCGCGCTGCTCGGACGCGGAATCGGGTAGCCAGGGAACGAGCAGCGCCACGGCCGTCGTCGCTGCTGCGAGGAGGGCCGTAAGCACGGCAAGCTGGACGATCTGACCCTTCCGCACGGGCTTCGGAGCCTACTCCATCGGGGGGTCGGTCGGTGCACTCGCCGGATCGGAATCACCGGCCGAGGGATCGCACATTCGCTCGTATGCACGATACCTACCGCACACATCCACGAACGGGCCGGGCGGCGCGACCCACGCTCTGCCGATGGAGGTCGCGAACATGATCGACCGATACAACCGTCTCCCGCCTGAAGAGCAGCGGATCGTCATCGTCACGCTCTTCGCCGGCGCGGCCGCGCTCTGGCTCGCCGTGGCGTGGGAGGAGGCCATGGTGCTCGTGGCGATGCCTGTGCTGGCCGCGATCGCGTGGTCTCTCATCCGCTCCGCTCGGCGGCGGGCAGAGCGCCAGAAGGAAGAGATTCTCTACTAGTTCAGTACACCGTTCAGTCGGCCGCATTCGCTGCCGATAGATCTGCCATGCCCGACGCTGCCTGGCGACCCCTTGGCGAGCTTCTGATCGAGCGCGGACTCATCGACGAGTACGAGCTCGAGCACTGGCTCATGCAGCAGAAGCTCACCGGGATGCTGCTCGGCGAGCTCCTCGTTCTCAACAGGATCGTGTCGCCCGTCGAGGTGGCGGCGGCGCTCGCAGTGCAGCGAGGTGCCGACGGAGTCGCGAGCGGCATTCACGAAGGCCCGCGCCAGCTCGGGCGGATCCTCGTCGAGAAGGAGCTGCTCACCGAGAGCGGCCTCCAGCGCGCGCTGCTCGCGCAGCGGCGCCACGGCGGCACGCTCGGCGACATCCTCGTCCAGCGGGGCTACGTCTCCAAGCGGCAGATCGACGCGGCGCTGGCCGGCGAGGGCGAGGAGCCCGAAGCTGTCGGACCGGAGCCGGACGAGCCCGAGGAAGCCGCCGTCGCCGATCGGTACCAGGTGCACGAGCCGGGATCGGCAAGCCCCATGTACGTCGCCGACACGTTCCTCGACGCGACGGACTACGCCTTCGAGTTGATCGAGCGCGAGGATCCGTTCGAGCTCGAGATCGTGCGCATCCGCCCCCAGGGCTCGGAGCAGGTCTGGTCGTACAGCCGCGAGGCCTCCGAGGCCTTCCGCGCGCAGTCTGACGACGTTCCGATCGACGCCTAAGAGATCGCCTGGCGAAACGCCTGGCCGGCCTCCGCGGCCGCATCTCTCCCGGCGTCGATCTGCTCGGGCAGCGCGAAGAACCCATGGAACATGCCGTCGTACCGCCGCAGCGTCGTCGGGACGCCGAGCGCTTCGAGGCGGGCGGCGTAGGCCACGCCCTCGTCGCGGAGGACGTCTGTCTCGACGGTGATCACGAAGGTCGGTGGCGATGTCGCGAGAGCCGCGTCGGTTCCGAGTAGCGGCGAGACGCGCGGGTCGTCGGGTGAGCCCTCCCCGCCCGAGAGGTAGTGGTCGACGTACCACTCCATCGATTTCCTCGTCAGATACGGCCCGTCGGCGAACTCGTCGTACGACGCCGTGTTGCAGCGGCAGTCCGTCACCGGGTACGCGAGCAGCTGCCAGCGGAGAGGCACCGCCCCGGACTGGGCCAGGACTGCCGCAAGGTTCCCTCCTGCAGAGTCTCCCCCCACGGCGAGGCACGTCGGTTCGCAGCCGAGCTCAGCGGCATTGTCGAACGCCCACCGTGTCGCTGTCATCGCATCGTCCAGAGCAGCGGGGAACGGGTGCTCCGGCGCGAGCCGGTAATCGACGGAAAGCACCGCCTGGCCGCTCTCGACGGCCAGCGCCCGCCCGGCGGCGTCATGCGTCTCGAGGTCGCCGACGACCCAGCCGCCGCCGTGGAAGTACACGAGCAGGCCCAGCCCCTCGTCGTCGTTCGGCCGGTAGAGCCGCGCCGGAACGCCCCCGGCGTCAAGATCCCGGATGTCAGAGACATCGATGGCAGACGGCTGCACGTGGGCCCGGCGCACAACACGCGCCTGCGGAGGCGACAGCTCGTAGACCGGTGGATAGCCGAGCGACGCCATTGCGTCGAGCGCCGCCTGCGCCTGAGGGTGGAGAGCCGCCACGCCCGGAGTTTCGCATTACCATCCGCGTCGTGACGCGCGGAGTGCATGACCGGGGCGGCATGTCGACAGATGCGCCGATCGATCGCTCGGAGCACGAGCTCGCCGATTGGGAGGTGCTCATGGACGCGATCGTCGGCACGCTTGGAGCGAACGGGACGATGAACACCGACGAGCTCCGGCGAGGCATCGAGAGCATGCCCCCGGACGAGTACGAGCACCGCTCCTACTACGAGCGCTGGCTCTTCTCCGTCGAGACCGTGCTCACGGAGAAGGGTCTGCTCGCACCGGGCGGACTCGACCGATGACGTACGCCGTCGGAAGCGCGGTGCGCGTATCGGATCGCGAGCACGTCGGGCACCACCGCACGCCCGGCTACGCGAAGGGCCGACGAGGCACGATCGCGCGCGTCCACCCGGCGTACCCGAACCCCGAGACACGCGCCTATGGCGAAGACGGCCTGCCCGAGCAGCAGCTCTACCTCGTCGCCCTGACGAGCGATACGAACGACCATGTCTACCTCGATGTCTTCGCACACTGGCTCGAGGACGCATGAGCCACGATCACGATCATCCCCACGGTCACGAGCCGCTCGCCGAGCCGGCCGTCGCCACCCGCGTCCGTGGTCTTGCCGACTATCTCGTCGAACACGGGATCGTGTCGCGCGAAGACCTTCGAGCGAGGATGGACTGGCTCGTGTCGCGGACGCCCGCGAATGGCTCGCGGCTCGTTGCCCGCGCCTGGATCGACCCGGAGTTCAAGGAGCGGTTGCTCGACGACGCGATCGACGCCGCTCACGAGCTCGGCCTCGACCCCGGCCCGTCGGCCAGGGTGGTCGCTCTCGAGAACACGGACGACGTCCACCACATGGTCGTGTGCACGCTGTGCTCCTGCTATCCGAAGGCACTGCTCGGGCCGCCACCCGACTGGTACAAGAGCCTCACCTATCGCTCCCGTGCTGTGTCCGACCCCCGGGGCGTGCTGCGTGAATTCGGCGTCGAGCTCGACGCTGCTGTCGAGCTTCGCGTGGTCGACTCGACCGCCGACATCCGCTACCTCGTCGTCCCGCGCCGCCCGCTCGGAAGCGACGGGTTGACGGAGGACGAGCTGGCGGCCACCGTCACACGCGACTCGATGATCGGCGTCGCGCAGCCCAGCCTCTAGCCGCCGTGTTCGACACGCTCGTCGTCGGCGGCGGAACGGCGGGCTGTGTCCTCGCCGCGCGGCTGAGCGAGGATCCGGACGCGCACCGTGTGTCTGCTCGAGGCCGGGCCCGGACTATGGCCCGCTGGGCGAGAGGAGGTGGCCCGACGACATCCTCGACGCCGGGTCGATCGCCGAGACCCACGGCTGGGGACCAGGGCGGGGAGGACGAGCGGTCGCTCGGCGGCCGCATCGTCGGCGGCTCGTCGGCGGTCAACGCCTGCATGGTGCTGCGCGGATCGCCCGCCGACTACGACGAGTGGGGCACCGGTTGGACGTACGACGAGCTCGCGCCGTTCCTCGACCGGGCGGAGGCGGAGCTTCGAACGGCCCCGGCCAACACGGTGCGCCCAGCGCCGTTTCATCGCGCGTTTCTCGAGGCCGCCCGAACGGTCGATGCCGACGCGACGCCGTTTCCCGCCAACGTCGTCGACGGCACGCGATGGAACGCCGCGCTTGCGTACCTCGAGCCTGCCCGTGCCCGGGAGAACCTCGAGATCGTCGACGAGGCGCTCGTCGACCGCGTGGTGCTCGACGGCCCAGGCGCGACAGGTGTCATCTGCGCAGACGGGCGCATGTTCGAGGCGAAGACGGTGATTCTCACCGCCGGCGCGTACTTCTCGCCCGCGATCCTCCTGCGCAGCGGCATCGGTCCCGGGCTCGCAGTCGACCTCCCGGTGGGCGACGCGTCTCCTCGACCACCACGGAACGTCGATGGCGTGGGCGCCGACGGCGCGACTCCAGGCTGAGACCGAGGCGCACGTCGCCGAGCACCACCTGTTCGAGGCGCACGCGGTGATCACCGCCGCGAGCTCGGCGTGCCCGGCAGGTAGCTGGGACCTCCATCTCCTGCCGTGGATCTACCGCGGCCCGGAGGACGGTCGCTTCCTCGTCAGCCTCCCGCTCTTCCACATGAAGCCCCTCTCCAGAGGCAGGCTGACGTTGCGATCCGCGAACCCTGCGGACGCGCCCCGCGTCGAGCGCGGCTTCCTCTCGCGACGAGGATCTCGCACCGCTCCTGGAGGCAATCGAGCTGGCACGAACGATCGTGGCCACCGAGCCGGTTTCGGAGCTGCTCGGCGAGGAGCTACGGCCCGGCGGAGTCGATCCCGCCGACTTCGTGACAGCGACGATGCGGAACTACTTCCACCCCGCCGGCACGTGCCCGCTCGGCGAGGTCGTCGGCGCTGACTGCTGCGTGCTCGGCATCGAGGGGCTGCTGGTGGCCGACGCGTCGATCATGCCGACGATTCCGCGCGCGAACACGAATCTCACGACCGCCGCCATCGCCGAGCGCGTGGCTGCGGCGCTCACGCAGAATCCCTGAGACGTTCGAGGCCGTTGAGGATGAGCTCGAGGCCGAACACGAACGCGCCCTCGTGCTCGTCGCTTTCCTCCATGTGCTGCCTGATGTGCTCGGCAAGATCGGGGAACTCGCCGGACGGGAACTCCGTGAGGAAATCAGCCGCCAGCTCTTTCAGGTCGGCCGGGTCGAACTGAAAGCTCGCGCCGTACATGGCGATGCCGATGATGTGGCCCTGAATCAGGTGAAACCCGTTGTACGTGAGAGCCGGTGAGAAGCCGCCCTCGCGCAGGCCACGGAGGAGCGCATCCGCAAAGCCGATGCGCGCGGGACTGAAGGACTCCCCGTTCATCCAGAGCCCGCACGCCCAGGAGTGTCGCGTGAGCACCCCGTGTGCGGAGGTCGCCCGCCGCCGTGTGGCAGCCTTCCAGTCCGGCTCGTCGAGGGCTAGGTCGATCTCCATGGCAACCGTCTCGACGATCCCGTCGAGGAGGTCGTCCTTCGACTTGACGTGGTTGTAGAGCGACATCGCCTCCACGCCGAGCTCGTGCGCCAGCTTCCGCATGCTCAGCGCCTCGAGCCCTCTGGCGTCGGCGAGCTCGACGGCTGCGCGGAGAACGCGCTCGCGGCTCAGCGGGGGCCGCCGCGGCTTGACAGACTTACGCTGTACGTCTACTCTCTCGGCCACACTTACACTGTACGTGAGAGGAAGGACATGATGAAGGCGATCATCCAGGAACGGTACGGCCCACTGACCGATGTGCTCGAGCTCCGCGAGGTCGAGCCCCCGGCGATTGACGATCACCAACTGCTCGTGCGGGTGCGAGCGTCGTCCGTCAACCCTGCCGAGTGGTACTCCGTGACAGGCCCCTGGTTCGCGCGGGTGATGGGTGGCGGCCTGCGCAACCCGAAGAGCACGACCGTCGGAGCCGATCTCGCGGGGACGGTCGAAGCCGTCGGCAAGGACGTCGAGGAGTTCCAGCCCGGTGACGAGGTGTTCGGCACCTCAGGCGCGTCGTGGGCCGAGTTCGCCGTTGCGCGCGAGGCCAGGCTCGTGCCGAAGCCCGCTCGCCTCTCGTTCGAGGAGGCGGGGTCCGTCCCGATCGCCGCGATCACCGCCCTGCAGGCGCTGCGCGACCACGGGCGGGTGCAGGCCGGACAGAAGGTGCTCGTCAACGGCGCCTCGGGCGGAGTCGGGACGTTCACGGTGCAGATCGCCAAGACGCTCGGCGCAGACGTCACGGCCGTGTGCTCGACACACAACGTCGAGCTCGTGCGAACGCTCGGCGCCGATCGGGTCGTCGACTACACGAAGGAGGACTTCACGCGAAGCGGCGAGCGCTATGACGTCGTCATCGACATCGCCGGCAGCCGCTCCTTCTCGGAGCTCCGCCGCGTGCTGACACCCGAGGCCACGGTGGTCGTTGTCGGCGCAAAGATGAAGAACAGGGGCCTCGGGCCGTTGCCGCACATCGCACGGATGAAGCTCGCCGGGATCGGGCGGAGCCAGACGGTGACGTTCTTCGTCGCGAAGATCACGAAGGAGGACCTCGCCGCCCTCCAGGAGCTGCTCGACAGCGGGAAGGTGACACCCGTCGTCGACAGGAGCTACCCGCTGGACGAAACGCCCGAGGCGCTCGACTACCTCGGGGAAGGCCACGCCCGCGGCAAGATCGTGCTCACCGTGTGACGAACGCTTCGAGCCTTGCGGCCTCGTCGGCAACCTCGCGCTGCTGGGATGCGCGACAGCGGCGCGAACGGCTCGAGCACGACCCGCCCGTCCTCGACGCGCCACATGCCGGCGACGAACCCGTCGACGAGGAACGTCTGCGCGACGTCGCCGTTCATGCGGATGACCGTCTTCCGGTACGCCTCCGGAAGGACTCGCGTCCGGTCCGCGAACGCGAGCAGCACGTTGTCCCACTTCGGCAGGAAGCGGACGGGCGCGGGCGTCTCGGCGTCCGGCAGCGGCGCGCGCGGCACGTCGAGGAGCTCGCGGCCGTGCTCGTCGCGGAAGCGGCGCAGCGGCTCGAGCCGATCGAGCGCCGCGCCGGATCTCCGGCACGTGCATCATGCTCCAGGCGACGATGTCGCGACGCGACGCAGGCCCGAAGGCGGCGAGGTAGCGGCGGAGGATCTCCGCGCGCGCCTCGAGCGGGATCGTGCGCCTCCGGTTCGTCGATCGCGACGAACCGGCCCTCGGGACGCGCGTCGCCAGAGCGCCGACTCGTGGTGGTGCAGGACGTGCGCGCGCACGCGCGCGCCGCGCCAGGCGCGGCGCGCGTCGATGCCGGTGAGCCCGTGCTCGCGCTCGAGATGCGCGAGCGCCTTCCGCCGTGGTCACGGGACCCGCTGCGGCGAGCGCGCGCACCGACGGCGCGAGGCGCTTCGCGCGTCGGCCGTCTGTCCCGGGAAGTTCGTCTCGCTGAGCGCGGCGCGGAGCAGCGCGTAGTCGCGCCGCGTGACGAGGTGCAGCGTCTGCCGCATCACCGTCGCCTTGACGACGGCGGCCGCGCGCGAGCTCGCGCTCGAGCGCCTCGCGCCGGAAGCTCGTCGTGCGCGTCCAGATGCCGACGTAGGGCGCCGGCGGCCACTGCGCCTGCATGCCGACGAGGCGCTCGATCACCGCCGCCGGGGAGAGCCGCTTGCGCTCGAGCAGAAGCTGTCGCGCGAGCGTCGCGCGGTTCAGCTCGCGCAGCGTGAGGACGCGCTCGGCCACGCGCGCAACGCTACAGAGTGGGCGTGTGGCGGTCTCGGTAGATGTCTAGGTGAGCCAATGAACGACCAGTACGGCCCAGACGGCGTAGACGATTGCCGTCGCATAGAACCAGCGCCAAGGATGACCGCGACCGCGAATGCTCTGAACCAGCATCCCGGAGGCGGGGACGATCCCCGCGATGGCGACCACGAGTTGCGTTGTCGACTCGGAGCCGGCTGTCAGCCCGGATTCACTACAACAGTCCACCCAGCGCCAGACGTATGCAACGAAGGCAGCGAAGCAGGCCCCCAAGAAGGTGAGAACGCCCGTTACGACAGTCGGTGCCCTCTGCTGCATGGCGATGGTGTTATCGACGGGAGCGCTCCCCAGCGTGACGCCTCAAGGCACCAAACCCAAAGCGGAAAGCGAAGCGGGCGAGGGAGAAATGGGCCGTGAAGGACTCGAACCTTCGACCTTGGGATTAAGAGTCCCCTGCTCTACCAGCTGAGCTAACGGCCCGAGGCGCCTAGGCTACCAGCGAGATGAAGGTGCTTTCCGTCGTGGGCAACCGCCCGCAGTTCGTCAAGTCCGCGCCGCTGTCGGTCGCGCTGCGCGACGCCGGCGTCGACGAGGTCGTCGTCCACACCGGCCAGCACTACGACCGCGAGCTGTCGGCCGTGTTCTTCGACGAGCTCGGGCTGGCCGAGCCCGCGTACCGGCTCGAGGCGCACACGCGCGACATCGAGACCATGCAGCCCGGGATCGCGGCCGCGATCGTCGCCGAGCGGCCCGATGTGGTCGTCGTCTTCGGCGACACGAACTCGACGCTTGCCGGCGCCCGCGCCGCCAGGGAGGCGGGCGTCGCGCTCGCCCACGTCGAGGCGGGCATGCGCTCTGGGGACATGACGATGCCCGAGGAGCACAATCGCATAGAGGTCGATTCGCTCGCCGATCTGCTCCTCTGCCCCGACGAGCGCTCGCGCGCCATCCTCGACGGCGAGGGTGTCGCAGGACGAAAGGAGGTCGTCGGCGACGTGATGCGGGACGCGCTCGACACGTTCCTGCCGATCGCGCAGCGCCGGCCTGCACCACGCGCGACGGCGACTACGTGCTCGCGACGCTCCACCGCGACGCGAACGTCGTCATGCCGCGGCTCGGGCAGATTCTCGACGGGCTGGCACGCATCCCGGAACCCGTGGTCTTTCCCGCCCATCCCCGAACTCGCGTTGCAATTGCGGAACAGGGACTGTCCCTGGGACATGTCCGTTTGGTGCGAGCCGTTCGGGTACCTCGACATGCTCGCGCTCGCGTCGCGTGCGCGCGTCATCGTCACCGACTCGGGTGGGCTCCAGAAGGAGGCGTACTGGCTCGGCGTGCCGTGCGTCACAGCCCGGCCGTCGACCGAGTGGGTGGACACGATCGAACAGGAGGCGAACACGCTCGTCGACGCCGATCCGGACCGGCTCGTCGCTGCGGTGGCGGCGGCACGCCCGCTCGCGGAGGACCGCGCTGTGCTCTACGGCGACGGGCACGCCGCGGGCCGCATCGCTGAGGCTCTCTGTACGCTTTTCGGCCGATGACGGATCCGGGACTCGAGACAGAGCGAACGCCGCCCGAGACGGCCGCATGGGACGTCGCCATCGTCGGCGCAGGCTACGTGGGCGTTCCGCTCGCGCATCTGCTCGCGGGCGCCGGCAAGTCCGTGCTGCTCGTCGACGTCAACGAGGAGATCGTCGCCGGCCTCAACCGCGGCGAGAGCCACATCGAGGACGTGCCGTCGGCAATGATCGGGCCGTTCGTGTCGGACGGCCGGATCGCGGCGACGACCGACTACGACGCTCTGCGCGGCGCCGACGCGATCGTCGTCGCCCTCCCCACGCCGCTCTCGAAACAGCGCGAGCCGGACATCTCGATTCTGCGCACCGCCGTGGCGGCGATCGCGGAGCGGCTGCGGCCAGGGCACCTCGTCGTGCTCGAGTCGACCACCTATCCGGGCACGACCCGAGAGGTCGTGCTGCCGGCGTTCGAGGCCACCGGGCTCGAGGTCGGGAAGGACTTCAATCTTGCGTTCTCGCCCGAGCGGGTCGACCCGGGCAACACGCGCTGGCGGCCCGGAGAACGTACCGAAGATCGTCGGCGGCATCACGGAGGCATGCACGGCGCGCGCGGCCGCGCTCTACCAGGACGCGATCGACCAGGTGCATCCCGTGTCGTCGCCCGAGGCAGCGGAGCTGACGAAGCTCCTCGAGAACATCTTCCGCTCGGTCAACATCGCGCTCGTCAACGAGCTCGCGCAGCTCTGCGACCGGATGGGCATCGACGTGTGGGAGGTGGTCGATGCCGCGTCGACGAAGCCGTTCGGCTTCATGCGCTTCGAGCCCGGGCCTGGCCTCGGCGGGCACTGCATCCCGATCGACCCCTTCTACCTCACGTGGAAGGCGCGCGAGTTCGGCTTCTATACGGAGTTCATCGAGCTCGCGGGCAAGGTGAACGAGAACATGCCGTACTACTGCCGCTCGCTCATCTCGCAGGCGCTCAACCACAAGCGGCAGCACTCACTCAAGGGCTCGACGATCCTCGTGCTCGGCGTCGCGTACAAGCCGGACATCTCGGACGTCCGCGAGTCGCCGGCGCTGAAGCTCATCGAGCTGCTCCGGAACGCCGGCGCCGACGTCTCGTACCACGACCCGCACGTACCCACGCTCGAAGGGCTTGGCCTCGCGTCCGTGCCGCTCGACGCGGGCGCATACGACTGCGTCGCCGTCGTGACCGACCACTCGGGCATCGACTACGACACTCTTGTCGACGACGCGCAGCTCGTCGTCGACCTCCGCAACGCGACCGGCGAAAAGGGGCGCGGCTCCGACAAGGTCTGGAAGCTTTGACCTCGGCGGCCATCCGGCTCGGACAGGTCGGGTTCGGGCCGTGGGGACGTAACGTCGCTCGAAACTTCGGCGAGCTCGCAGACCTCGTGTGGCTCTGTGACGCGAACGAGGCATTCCACGAGGAGGCAGCGGCACGCCAGCCCGATGCACGCTGGACGACGCGCTTCGACGACCTGCTCGGCGACGACGATCTCGACGCGATCGCGATTGCGACCGACGTCCCGACCCACTATCCGCTCGCGAAGCAGGCGCTGGAGGCGGGCAAGCACGTCTTCGTCGAGAAGCCGCCCGCCATGCGCGGCGCCGAGATCGACGAGCTCGTTGCCCTCGCGGAGGAGCGCGACCTCGTGTTGATGCCCGGCCATCTCCTCCTCTACCACCCCGGCGTCCGCACGCTCAAGGAGCTGATCTCGTCCGGCGAGCTGGGCGACGTCCTCTACGTCTACGGCAACCGGCAGAACTTCGGCGTCATCCGCACGGTCGAGAACGCCCTCTGGTCGCTCGGCGTCCACGACCTGTCCGTCATCCTCTACCTGCTCGAGGAGGAGCCGGACGAGGTGATCGCGCTCGGCCGCGACTTCCTCCAGCCGGGCGTCGAGGACGTCGTCTTCTGCTACCTCCGCTTCCCGTCGGGGAAGATCGCTCACATGCACCTCTCCTGGCTCGACCCGCACAAGATGCGGAAGATGACCGTCGTCGGAACGGAGAAGATGGTGGTGTTCGACGACATGGAGCCCGAGCGCAAGGTGACCGTCTACGAGAACGCGCCCGAGGAGCGTGACGGCGCGTGGGGCGCGCTGGCCGGCGAGGTGTCGAGCCCAGCCCGTGTCCCTCGACGAGCCCCTCCGCCTCGAGTGCGAGCATTTCCTCGCGCTCGTTCGGGGCGAGGACGACCGGCGGGGCGTCGCGCGGGACGGCGCGATGGTCGTGCGCGCGCTCGAACGCTTGACGGAGTCGTTGCGTGGCAGCTGAGGTTCACCCGACCGCGATCGTGTACGAGGACACCGTCCTCGGCGAAGGCGTGCGGATCCTCGAGTACGCCGTCGTCGGCAAGCAACCCGTCCTGTCGGCGCGCTCGACGGCGAAGCGCGAGCCGCTCGCCGCGACGGTGATCGGCGACGGTGCCGTCGTCTCCACGGGCGCCGTCGTCTTCGCCGGCACAGCGATCGGTGCGCGGATCGATCGTCGGCGACCAGGCGTGCATCCGCGAGCGCTGCGCGATCGGCGAGGACGTCGTCGTCGGACGCGGCTCGCTCGTCGAGAACGACACCGCCGTCGGCGACCGCACGAAGATCCAGGCCGGCGCATACGTGACGGCGTACACGGTGGTCGAGGAGGACGTCTTCATCGCACCGTGCGTCGTGACGACGAACGACAACTTCATGGGCCGCACGGAGCGACGCCACGAGCTGATCAAGGGTCCGACGATCCGCCGCGGCGCGCGTATCGGCGGCGGCGCGATCCTCTGCCCCGGCGTCGAGATCGGCGAGGAGGCCTTCATCGGCGCCGGTGCGGTCGTGACGAAGGACGTGCCGCGCGCGCACGGTCGTCGTCGGCGTGCCCGCACGCGTCATTCGCGACGTCGCTCCGACGACGAGCTGCTCGACGCCTAGCTAGCAGAAGGTCGCCGAGCTTCCGGATCGACGCCTCGGTGATCGGCCGGACGACGAGAATCGCCTCGTCCGCTCCCGCCTCGACCAGAGCGCTCAGGTGGCCTGCAACGTCGTCTGACACCGGCACGACGTCACCGTCGTGCGGGCGCCTCACCGCCGCTTCCAGCTCGACGAGAACGCAGGCGCTGCGCGCGATGTCGGCCGGATCGCGGCCGGCGTTCCGCGCGGCCAGGTCAATCCTCGCGTTCAGCTCGGCAAAGCCGTCGGGCGTGTTGCCGTACCAGGTGTACCACGTGTTCCACACGTCGACGTGCGGCAGCGTGATGCCGAGCATCGCTCGCCGATCGATCCGGCCATCAGCGGCACGCGACGTGCGGGCGCGCGGCAACAGCACCGCGTCGTCCACGGCGAAGTACGTGCCGTCGACGGTCACCCGCTCGCCGGCGAGCAACCTCCGCACGATCCCGAACGACTCCTCGAAGCGCGACACGCGCCGCTCGACGGGAAGACCGAAGATCGTGTGCTCGCCCTCGACCGAGCCCGCGCCGAGGCCGAGGGTGAACCGGCCGCCCGACACCTCGTCGACGGTGGCCGCCATCTTTGCGATCAGCCCCGGCGGATGGAAGCTCGCGCACGCGACGAGCGGCCCAAGGCGCACGCGTTCGGTCACGGCGGCGAGCGCCGACAGCAGCGTCCACGCTTCCCACGGCCCGCGCTCCTCTCGCCCGTCCCCTCGGTAGAGGAGGTGGTCGCCCAGCCAGATCGAGTCGAAGCCGACTTCTTCGGCCGCTCGAGCCATCGCGAGGTATTCGGGCCAGCGAACGTCACGCTCGACCTCGGGCAGCTGCACCCCGACCCGAAGCGGGCTCATCGCTTCTTGTCGAGCCGCAGCGTGTAGCGGCCCGAGCCGTCAGCGCCGATCTTCACCTCGATGTAGTGCCACCCCGTCGCCTCGACCCGCCGCGTGAGCCTCTCGTTCGGCCCCGGCGTGGCGGCGACGGCGAGGCGACGGGCCTGGATCTCGGTCGAGAGACCCTCGACGTGCTCGGTGCCCGGCCGCCAGAGGATGAGATTCGTCTGGGTGCCTACGGGACCGCGAAGCGTCGCCGTGACCTGCTCGCCCTGCGCGAGATAGACCTGGTAGACGTCGATCTGGTCGTCCCAGAAGTCGAGCGTCGCCTCGGCGCGGATCGACCGGCCCCAGAGCTTCCGCGCCTGCGCACCCGCGTCGTCGTTCGTCTCGTAGCGGTCGCGTGGCGGAAGCTTCTCCGAGAGCGCCTCCAGCGCGGCGGTGACGTCGACAGCACCCCAGCCCGAGCGCGAGTCGCGCCCTGCGCGGCACTTCGAGCAGCCGGTCAGCGGCGTGACGTCGGTGGCGGTGCGCTCGATGAGCGTCGCGACCTGGTCGGGCGTGAGATCGGGGCGCACGGCGAGCATGAGCGTGGCGGTCGCCGTGACGATCGCCGCTGCGAACGACGTGCCGTTGCCGTCCTTGAAGTCCTCGGAGGCGCACGACGAATAGCCGGCGGGGTCGGTGCAGGCCGGGTTGTTCGACAGCTTGCGTGGAAACGTCGAAAGGAGACCCTGGCCGGGCGCCGCGAGGTCGTTGAACACCGCGTCCTGGTTCGAGAAGCTCGGAATCGCGCCGCTCTCGGCCATCGCGCTCACGCCGATCACATGAGGCAGCGCGGAGGGATAGCTTGCGAACGGCCACGGCATCCTTGGGGCGGCGTCGCCGTTGCCGACAGCCGCGACGACGACCACGCCCTTGCTCCGGGCATACGCAACGGCGTCCGCTTCCTCCTCGGAGAACGTGTCGCGCGCCGTTCGAACCGGGTCACGCAACCCACCGATGGAGAGGTTGATCACGCGGGCGCCCTTGTCCACGGCCCAACGGATGGCCCTCGCCTCGACGCCGGCGTCGATGTCGCCGTTCGCCGTCGCCACCCGCGCAATGAGCAGCCGTGCGGGAAAGCCGATGCCGGCGATGCCCTGAGCGTTGTCGATCTCCGCCGCGATCAGGCCTGCGACGAAGGTCCCGTGGCCGATCGGGTCGTCGGACGAGCCGCCGACGAAGCTCTTGGCCGCCACGATCTTCCCGGCGAACTCGGGGTGGCCACGGTCGATTCCCGTGTCGACGATCGCGACCGTGACGGGATCGAGCAACGGCAGCTCGGGCCAGAAATCGAACGCGCGCGTGGCGGCGAGATGCCATTGGCGCGCAGCGAGAGGATCGGTCGGGAGGAACGCCGACCTCGCCGGGCTCGCAGTCCGGGCAGGCTGGGCCTCAGGCGTCACGGCGATCCGCCGAGCGGCGGAGATCGGGACGCGAAGCGCGGTCGAGACGACGTCGTCGGCCGCAGTCAGCCGGTACAGCGTCGTCGTCGACGGCACCACCTCCACCGCGAACGCGCCGTCCTCGTCGGGATCGATCGTCCGCGCCCCCGACCACTGCCCGCCCGGCTCGCGCTGTTCGAGCAGCACGGGGCCTTTGATCCGGCGCGCGATACCGGTCAGCGTGATCGGCGTGCCCGGCAGGGGCGCGCCGGCCGGGCGCGACAGCGACAGGACACCGGGGACGATCCAGGTGGAGCGGAGATCGAGAGCAGTGCGCACCGTCGTCGCCGGGATCGTCTTCTCGCCGGCCCTGCCGGTGGCAATGACCGAACGCGCGCGGCCCGAGGCCGGGATCGTGTGCAGGTCGGAAAGACCCTTCACGCCGAGCGCCTTGCCAACCTTTGCGCTCGTCATCACGATCGGTCCCCAGCGGTGGTGCGGCGACACCTTGTCGTCGGGGTCCGGGACGGCTACGAGATACGGGATCGGCTTCGGTGCCGCGAACACGTCCATCACGGACGCGGTGCGCCCACCGGACGAGGAGAAGAAGAACGTCGTCGCGATCTTGCCGTCGTACTTCAGCACCTCGCGCCTCGTCTGCGCGACAGCCTTGTCGCCGATGTCCGACTCGGCATCGATGCCGCCGTACACCTGGCTGCGCGTGTCGGCGTAGAGCGTCGAGCGCTCGCGGGCCTGCGCGAGCGCATACGAGCGCGCCGCAACCGCCTGAGCCTTGACGACCTCGAGCGGCCAGTCGTCCGGCACCTCCTCCGACACGACACCTCGCACGTATGCGTCGATCGAGACGACGTTGACGACCTGGAGCCGCTTCTCCACCTGCTGAACGACGAGCGAGCCGCGATAGGCGTTCGGACCCAGCTCGAGCGGGTCGGATCCCGGCCTGAACGTGAGGGGGCCGGTGAGCTCTCGCTCCTGCCCTCCGAGCGAGAGGTTGAGCGTCGGGCCGACTTTCAGCGTCTGCGGCTCGAGGTCGAGCACATCGCCGGCACCGTCCTCGACCGTGAACGGCTCGTCGGACGTGATGGCGAACGGGCCGCGACCGTCACGGAGCAGCACGCGAACCGGCGTCGACGACGCCTTCGCGAGCTCCGTGCCGCGGTAGTAGTGCGCGAGGATCTTGTCGTACTTCACGCCGCGCTTCGCCTGGCCGTAGGCGCCCCACTGGCCCATGCCGACGCCGTGCCCCCAGCCGCGGCCCCGGATGACGAAGGTGGTGGACGTCACCTCGGTCGCCTCCGCGGGGCTCTCCGCGCTCGCAAAGGCAGCCCCGGCCAGGAGGAACGGAAGACAGCACACGGCTAGTGCGAGACGACTGAACATCTGGGCGAGCGCGCCCCGAGCGCGCTGAATCAGGCTAGCCGAAAGATTCTCGGCCGAGCCCTCGACTCATGCCGATTCCAGGCGGATTCCGTACTGCGCTTCGTAAAACGTCCGAAAAGCGCCCGACTTGATCGGCTCCCACCATGCGCGCTCGGCGCGATACCACGCGACCGTCTCGGTAAGGCCTTCTGCGAACGCAAGCCCAGGGAGCCAGCCGAGCGACCGGATCTTCCCGTCGTCGAGCGCGTACCGCCGGTCGTGGCCGGGACGATCGGCGACATGGCGGACGAGAGACGGATCGCACCCCGTCTGGTCGACGATCGCCTGTGTCACGTCGACGTTCGCCCGTTCCTCGCCGGCGACGTTGTAGATCTCGCCCGCGGCACCCTCGCGAAGCACGAGCTCGATCGCGGCACAGTGGTCTGAGACGTGGAGCCACTCGCGCACCTGGAGCCCGTCGCCGTAGACGGGGAGCTCGAGACCGTCGAGCGCGTTCGTCACGAACAGGGCGACGAGCTTCTCGGGGTACTGGTTCGGACCGTACGTGTTTGCGCCGCGCGTGATGCACGCGTCGAGCCCGTGCGTACGAACCGTCGCGAGCACCTGGAGGTCGCCGCCGGCCTTCGAGGCCGCGTACGGGCTCGACGGCCGCAGCGCGTCCTCCTCGCTCGACCGATGCGGCGCGGCGACGTCGCCGTACACCTCGTCCGTCGACACGTGGACGAGCCGCACGCCGAGCGCGAGCGCCTGCTCGGCGACGACCTGGGCCCCGAGCACGTTCGACTCGACGAACGCTGCTGCGGAGAGGATCGACCGGTCGACGTGCGTCTCCGCCGCGACGTTGACGATCGCGTCGCACCCGTCCGCCGCCGACGCGACGGCCGCCGGATTGCAGATGTCGCCCTCGTGGAAGTCGTGAGCGACGCCCGCGAGGTTGGCGAGGTTGCCCGAGTACGTGAGCTTGTCGAGCACCGCCACCTCGTCGCCGGCTGCGACGAGCCGCTTGACGAGATGGGAGCCGATGAAGCCCGCGCCGCCCGTGACGAGAACTCTCATGTGTTGAGCCTAGCCAGGCAGTCGCGGAGGCCCTCGCGCCAGTGCGGGAGACGCGGCGTCTCCGGCTTCTCCGAGCGGAGAACGGCGTACGCGGGTCGAGGGGCGGGGCGGCCGGTCTCCGTGCTCGAGATGCGGCGGACGCGGCAGTCGACGCCTGCCTCCGCAAAGATCGCCTCCGCGAAGTCGGCCCAGGTGCAGTCGCCATCCGAAGCGAGGTGGTACGTCCCGTACGGCAGCCCGACGACCGCCCGTGTCGCCTCTGCCAGATGGCCGACGTACGTGGGACAGCCGCGCTGGTCGTCGACGACCGCTACCTCGTCACGCTCGCGGCCGAGCGCGAGCATCGTCAGCACGAAGTTCTTTCCCCAGGGCGCAAAGAGCCAGGATGTCCGGACGACCCAGCCGTCGCGGATCTCACGCTCGCCCGCGAGCTTCGTCGTGCCATAGACGGACAGTGGGGCCGGCTCGTCCGACTCGACGTACGGCGCGGCCTTCGCGCCGTCGAAGACGTAGTCGCTCGAGAAGTAGACGACCGGTGCGCCGCAGCGAGACGACCTCGCGCGTGCGGTCGACGTTGGCGAGACGCGCCGCCTCAGGATCCGCCTCGGCGCCGTCCACGTCGGTCCACGCCGCAGTGTGGAACACGAGATCCGGGTCGCGTTCGACCGTGGCGCCCCAGACCTCGACAAGCGCGCGGCCGAGCTGGCCGCCGCTGCCGGTTACGAGGACGCGTCGCGTCGCTGCGACAGGATCGGCGATCGCGTGCTCCAGAGGTCGACGACGCGCGGGTCGTCCCACGGGATCTCGTGCTCGTCGGGATCCTCGGGGTCGTACTCCGTCGTCACGTGGTAGCAGAAGAGGACGTCCGTCAGCGCCTCGAAACCGTGCGCGAGCTCTCCGGGGATGTAGAGCGCGACGGCGTTGTCCTCGCCGATGTCCTCGGTGTACGTCGCGCCCGTCTCGCGATCGAGGACGACGACACGCGCCGTGCCGTGGACGCAGAAGAAGAGGTCGTCCTGGCCACGCTCGTGGAAGTGGAGACCGCGGATGACGCCCTGGCGCGAGAAGGACAGCGTCGTCTGCGTCGTCTGCTTCGGGAGCAGCGACTCGCGACGCAGCTCGGCGAGCCATCCGCGATCGTCCGTCATGCGCCGAACGGGGAAGCGGACGATGCCGTCGATCACGGCCTGTTCGCCCCGTTGGCCGCCACGAAGCCGTCGACCGCGGTGTACGCCTCGATCGACTCCCCCGCGTCGCCCCAGAAGCCTTCGAGGACGTCGTGCCGGAGGCGACCCTGCGCGGCGTACCACGAGTTCACATCCGTGATCTCGAGCTCGCCACGCGCTGAGCGAACGAGCGTCGGCAACACGTCCCACACGGCGCCATCGTAGAAGTAGAGGCCGGTGACCGCGTACTCGCTCGGCGGATCTGTCGGTTTCTCCACGATTCGCGTGACGCGTCCCTCGCCGTCGAGCTCGGCGACGCCGAGATGGCGCAGGTGCTCCGGGTCGGGCTCGTGCGCGAGCACGATGCGCGCACCGCTGTCCTGGGCCTGAAAGCGGTCGACGTACGGCCCGATCGACCGCTCGAAGATGTTGTCGCCGAGAAGCACGACACACGGCTCACGACCGACGAACGCCTCCGCGAGGCCAAGCGCCTCGGCGATGCCCCCCGCACCGCGTTGCTCGCCGTACGCGATGCCGTCGCCGAGGACGTCGCGAAAGGCGTCGGCGTGCTCCTCCCCGGTGACGAGCATGAGCTCCGCGACGCCCGCACCGGAGAGGGCCTCGACGGCGTACTCGATCATCGGACGACCGGCGATCTCGAGCAGGTGCTTGTTCCGTGTCGTCGTCAGCGGCTGGAGTCGCGTGCCGGATCCGCCCGCAAGAATGACGCCCTTCATCGCACCCAGTTCATCACGGAGCGAGTCTGAACGACCGCTCGAGCAGGCCGCAGGCGGGCGGCTCGCCATCGGCGGCAACCCAGCGGCAGAGCAGCTGGTACTCCGTGCGCCGTCCGAGCAGGAGCGTCAACCGCTGCACGAGCTCCGTGCCCTCCCGCTCGAACGCGATCTCGTACCGCCGCCCGCGCAGCCCGGCCTGCCGCACCGTCTGCGGCGCCTTCGTGTACTCACCGCCGAGACCTGCGGTCAGCCGCTCGGCGAGCCCGTCGAGCTCCACCCGGGCGCCGGCCCAGAGGCTCGGTCTGAAGACCTTCCCGAGCGGGATTCGCGTCACCGACTCGAGCTCCTGGGAGTCGGCATCGGCGGCAATCACGGTGATCGAGCGCGGCGTGCGCGCGAGCTCACGGTCAGACGGCGCCTCGAACGTAAAGCCCGGCCCACGCACGACAGTGGTCGAGGAGTCGCCCGAGGAGTCTCCGCCGCAACCGGCGACGGCAAGAGCAACGGTGGCCGTAAGGGCAGCCGCGAGGGCTCGGCACGAGAGGCATGGCGGTGCGTACACTCGAGGCGAACGATAGGGAAAGAGGTGAGAGAGCATGGCCAAGAGCACCAAGATGAAGGCGAGCGACAAGATGAAGACGGCCGCTGACACGGCGAGGCCGTACTTCGAGCGGGCGCTCACAGACGAGGAGTTCCGCGACAGCCTGCGCGGCGCGTTCGTCGCCGCGAAGGAGATCTACGAGGAGCTCGTCCCGCAGAAGTCCGTCGCAGGCGTTGCGAGCAAGGTCGCCACGGACGAGGACGTGCAGCAGAGCCTGAAGCGGACGGTCGCCGAGCTGCGCCACGCCGCCGATCGGCTCCAAGCAGAGCAGACGTCACACACGGGCCGGAACATCCTGCTCGTGCTCGTCGGCGTTGCAATCGGCATCCTGTTCAACCCGTTCACCGGCCCGGACACGAGGCGCTGGGTGAAGGGAAGGGTGTCGGGCGGCGACTTCGCCTACAACGGCCACTCGACGGCCGAGACGATCAGCGCGTAGCGACCGGGCTGCGGCGAGGTCCGCGCCCGGCGATGGCGCCGTCACGCTCCGACAGGGCCGGGGCGATGGCGCGCGCCAGCGATCCCGGCTCCAGGCCGTTGGCGGTGGAGATGTCGCTCGACTGGAGGAGGATCGCGCCGGCCGCGGGCGCCCGCTTGGTCGCGAAGACCGACGGCGCCCACACGCCGAGCGATGGGAACGCGACGTCGGTCGCACGCTGCCAGGCGCGGAGGTACGGCGTCGGGTTCACGACTCCGTCCTCGCCGCGGATCAGCATCGAGGCGGGATGGATCTCGAAGTGCAGGTGATACGGCGTGTTCTCCGCGTCTCCCGTGTTGCCGACGAAGCCGAGCACGTCTCCGGCGCGCACACGCGTGCCGTTGATGGCACTCGGAGCGAACGCCGAGAGGTGTGCGTAGTAGAACTCGTTGCCTGCGCGGTCGCGTAGCCAGAAGCGGTTGCCACCGAGCCGGTTCCACCCGACCGAGTAGACCGTGCCGTCGGCGACGGCGAGCACCGGCGCTCCGAGCTGCGCGAAGATGTCGGCCCCGTGGTGCCAGATCGTCTCGGCCCTGGCGGCGCCGAACGAGTCGCCGAACCCCACCGTGCCGAAGATCGGGAAGACGTAGCCCCCCTTCGTCAAGCGGCTCGTCACCCTGGGCGAGACGAGGATGAGCGGCAGAGGCCCATCCGTACCCGCCCGCGCCACGTCAGCCGGCAGCCCGAGGCCGCGACTGATGCGAGGCCGAGGAGTCGGCGCCGCGCTCGCTGACGCGCCGAGCACTCCGCTAGCCGGCTTCGACTTCACCGTCGCCGGTGTGCTCGCGAGCGGCGTGCGCGTCGCCGCCTCCGCGTACCCGACGAGAATCCGCGTGCCGACCGGCAGCCCGGCGTGGTCGGCGTCCAACCGGATGTCGAGCACGGTCACCCAGCCGCGATGCAGACGCCCGGCGTTGCGCTCGCGCTCCTGAAGCAGCGTCGCGTGACCCCAATCGCCGAGCTCGATGCGCAGGTCGGGCGTGGCGGCCACCTGCCGGCCGAGCACGACGAGGTTCGTGATCTGGGTCTCGTCGTACG
The DNA here is from genome assembly GCA_963724675.1 of uncultured Actinomycetes bacterium. Taxonomy (GTDB): domain Bacteria; phylum Actinomycetota; class Thermoleophilia; order Gaiellales; family Gaiellaceae; genus PALSA-612. Next base: position 404,460 of record CAVRVP010000007.1, read on the forward strand.
CCGAGGACGGGACGCTTGTGCGGGCCGACGCCCGCGTGCGCGCGACGATTGAGTCCGCCGTGACCTCGCCACTGAAGAGCACGACGTTCCGCAGGTCGGCGCCGGCGAGCGCCTTCGGGCCACCCGCATCCGCCGTCGCACGTCCCGTGACGCTCTCGGCGCGGACGATCGAGCCGTCGTCCGGGTAGGCGAACGCTCCGGTCGAGCCGTACGTCGAGGGCGGGCCAGTGACGACGCCGGCGACGATTGGCGCCGCATTCGGAAGGAGGATCTTGACCGCATACGCGTTCGAGCGAGCGGGCAGACGGAGCTCGTGGCGACTCTCCGCGCTGGCCTGCGCAGCGAGCAGGCCGAGCAGGCAGAGGCCGGCCGCAGTCAATCGAACGCCCACCATCCCGGCGGATTATCGCAAGCACGGCAGCCGCCCTCGTTCCTGCGTGCACATTGTGTTGAGAATCGTTCTCAATTAGACTCGGGCGCATGCTGCTGCCGGACGTTCGCATGACACCCCAGCGCCGGGCCGTTGTCGATGCCCTGGCGCGCGTCTCGGGACGCTTCACCGTCGCGGAGCTCCATGGCCACGCACGGGCACTCCACGCCCGCCTCGGGCTCGCCACGACCTACCGCACGCTCGAGCTCCTGCGCGAGACTGGATACGTCCGCCTGATGGCCGGAGACGGAGAGGCCGGCTACATCCGGTGCCATCCGGGTCACCACCACCATCTCGTCTGCCTCGACTGTGGCTCGGTCGAGGAGACGGAGCTCTGCGCCGCTCCTCCGGCCGCCGTGTTGCGCGAGCGCTACGGCTTCGTGCCGAGCACGCACGAGGTCGACATCTACGGGCACTGCGCGCGGTGCGCGGCATGAGCAGCTGGATCGCGATCCCGCTCGCGGGATTGACGGTCGTGTCGACGCTCGCCGGAGGGCTGTTCGCGCTACGCTTGCGCGAGCACATCGTCACGATCATCGCCCTGTCGGGCGGCATCGTCGTCGCCGTCGCGCTCTTCGACGTCCTGCCGGAGGCGATCGACGCGATCGACGACGCCGGCCGCGTGGGGACCTTTACCGGGTTGGGGTTCATCGCCTTCTTCCTGGCTCATCGCGTGCTCGTCCTCCATCACCGCGACGCCGACGACCAGGCCCGCGGCCATGCGCAGGTCGGCGCGCTCGGAGCGGCGGGGCTCTCGGCCCACAGCTTCGTCGACGGGCTCGGCATCGGGCTCGCGTTCGACGTCTCGACCGCTACGGGCGTGCTCGTCTTCGTCGCCGTCGTCAGCCACGACTTCGCGGACGGCCTGAACACGGTGAGCTTCGTCCTCCGGCAGGGCGGCACCGTCGAGCGGGCGCGCCGCTGGCTCGCAGTCGACGCGCTGGCGCCGCTGCTCGGCGCGATCGTCGCGACGACGCTGCTCGACGTCTCGGAGGAAGGGCTCGGCGTCCTGCTCGCGGTCTATGCCGGCTTCTTCATCTACATGGGTGCGAGCGACCTGCTGCCCGAGGCGCACGAGCACCCGTCATGGAAGCGCGTCGGGCTCACGCTCGCCGGCTTTGCCGCCGTCTTTGCGATCTCCCTTGCCGTCGGCTAGCGCCCGCCAGACGAGCTGAGCCGCGACGGCGAGCAGGAGCAGCCCGAAGAGCCGTTCGAGCGTCACGTCAGAGATCGACCGAGCGAGGTAGCCGCCGGCGACGACTCCGGCAGCACCCGCGAGCCCCAGGACGATCGCCGGACGCGGGCGCAGGTTGCCGTAGCTCCGCTGGCGCCATGTGCCGACGGCGACCACGGGCAGCATCGCCAGGAGCGAGGTCGCCTGCGCGTGGAGCTGGTCGAGCCCGAGCGCGAACACGAGCGTCGGCACGAAGAGGATGCCCCCACCGACGCCGAAGAGCCCGGCGAGCACGCCCGCGACCAGGCCGAGGGCGATGGCGAGCGCGACCCTGTCCATCAGACGAGCATGCGAACCGCGATCGCCACCAGCACGACGGCGAATCCCAGGGAGAGCGTCTTCGTCGCGAGCCTCTGCTGGAGGCTCGTCCCGGCGAGCACGCCGACGGTTGCCGGAATTCCGATCATCGCGGCTGCGCCCGGCTTCACGTCTCCGTGTGCCGCGAAGAAGATCACACCCTCCAGCGCGATCAGGCCGACAGCGGCGAGAGACGTGGCCATCGCGGGGCGTTCCGTGAAGGACGTGAGCAACAGCAGGAGCGGCACCATGATGATGCCTCCCCCGACCCCGAAGAGCGCCGCGAAGAACCCCGCCGCGAGGCCGATGAGCACGAGGCGCACCGGCCTATTCTACGAGGGTGACTCACGCGAACCTGCTCGCCAGCCTGGCTGAACGCCCTGTCGAGTCAGCCGTCGTGCTCGACGTGGACGGAACGCTCGCGCCGATCGTCGCGCGGCCGGAAGACGCGCGGGTTCCCGGAGAGACACAGGCGATCCTCGGCAACCTCGTGGGTCGCTACGGCCTCGTCGCCTGTCTCAGTGGCCGACCCGGTGCGGACGCAGCCCGCGTCGTCGGCGTCGAAGGGATTCGCTATGTCGGCGAGCACGGCCTCGAGCTCGAGCCTGAAGCGGATGCGTGGGCCGAGCGTCTCCGCGCCTTTGCGGCCGAGGCGCCGTGGCCGGCCGAGGAGGGGAAGCGCCTGTCGCTCGCCTTCCACTACCGCGATGCGCCCGACGAGCACGCGGCGCGCGCAGTTCTCGAGGCGGTCGCTGACCGCGCCCGCGCTGAGGGGCTGCGGCCGCGCTGGGGACGCAAGGTGCTCGAGATACGGCCGCCGATCGATGCCGACAAGGGGACCGCGGTGGCCCGACTACTCGCCGAGGCGTCGCTGCGCCGGGCGCTGTACGCCGGCGACGACGCGACGGACGTCGACGCCTTCCGCGGGCTCGACGAGCTCGAGCTGGCCGTGCGCGTGGCCGTCGTCTCCGACGAGTCGCCCGCCGAGCTCGTGCAGGCGGCCGACGTCACAGTCGAGGGGCCGGAGGCACTCGCCCGCCTCCTGGCGGAGCTCTAGCCCGTGCACATCGACGAGGCCGTCCTCGAGCCCGTTCGCGCCCGCTACGGCGAGCCGGTCGTCCTCCGCTGGGAAGGAGAGGTCACCGACCCGGAGCTCGCGCTGATCACGTACAGCCCCGGGCGGCGACACGACGTGACGCTCTTCGTGCGTAACGGCCCGCGGCTCGCGTTGATCCGGAAGCCGCACTTCGCACCCGGCGTGTGGAGGACACCCGGTGGCGGTGTCAAGGCGGGCGAGGACTTCGTCGCCGGCGTCGAACGGGAAGGGCTCGAGGAGCTCGGGATCGCGGTCACGCTCGAGCGCTATCTCGTTCGAGCGGAAGCGGTGTTCCGCTTCGCCGACGAGTCCGTGCCGTGGGTGACGCACGTCTTCTCCGCCGTCGCCGACGACCGCGTCCTGGCACCGCTGGACACGGACGAGATCGCCGAGGCTCGCTGGGGGACGGCAGCCGAGCTCGCCGGCCCCGTGCGGGAGCAGTTGCTCGCGACCGGGCGCGCGCTGTGGCGCTACCGCGTCGCCCTGCACGACGCTGCGCTCGCCGCGCTCGAGCACGAATAATCGAGGGGCCACCCCGCGCCTCCTCCCGATTTCATCGTAGTGGGGAAGGTGTTATGCGTGGGTGCCGCGACTGTGCCGAATCTGTGCCAATCGCTTCACAGCTCGGCGGCCTCGCGGCGGAGAACGTCCCACGTTCGCTGCACGTCGGCCTCGCTCGTCCGCTCGTGCCCGATCGCGAGTCGCAGGACGAAGCGGCCGTCGAGCGTCGTGTGCGAGAGGAACGCCTCGCCGCTCTCGTTCACGCGCGCGAGCAGCGCCTCGTTCAGCTCGTCCGAGCCGTCGTGCCGGAAGCACACGAGGGAGAAGTGGCGTGGCGCACACACCTCCCATCCGTCCTCTGCCCGAACCCACTCCTCGAAGAGCCCGGCGATGCGGACGTGCTCGCGAATGACCCGCTGTAGCCCCTCGCGGCCGTAGCAGCGCAGGACGGCCCAGAGCTTGAGCGAGCGGAAGCGGCGGCCCAGCGCCGGGCCGTACTCGCCGATCGAGTCGACCGCGTCCGACGTGCGCAGATACTCGGGCACGAGGCCGAAGGCGGCCCGCAGCGCGTCGGGCCGCCTGCTCCAGAGCAGGGAGCAGTCGACCGGAACGAGCATCCACTTGTGCGCGTTGACGACGAGCGAGTCGGCGCGGTCGACGCCGTCGAAAGCCCACCGCAGCTCCGGGACACACCATGGCCGATCCCGCATACGCAGCGTCCACGTGCAGCCAGGCGCCGGCCGCTTCGCAGACATCGGCGATAGCGGAGACGGGATCGACCGACGCGGTCGGCGTGGTGCCGACGGTCGCCACAACCGCGCACGCGCCGGTCACGTCGAGGGCATCGGGCCGGAGCCGGAACGCGTCGTCGACGGGTGCCGTGCGGAGCTCGAGCCCGAGCGTCTTCACGGCCTTCGCCACGGACGAGTGTGAATGCTCGGACGCGACGACGACACGACGGTCCGGCAGGAGCTCCCGCGCTGCGGCCAGCCCGGCGAGCGTCGACGTCGATGCCGTGTCCTCGATGTGGCCGTGCCAGCCGGCCGGAAGGCCGAGCAGCTCCGCCACCCAGTCGAGAACGACGCCCTCGAGCTCGGTCGAGGCCGGCGATGTGCGCCAGAGGATCGCGTTCTGGTTGATCGCGGCCGCGACGAGCTCGGCGAGGATGGCCGGCTCCGAGCTCGTGATGCCGAAGTACGCGAAGTAGCGAGGCGACTGCCAGTGCGTCATCGCCGGCAGGAGGATCTCCTCGATGTCCTGTAGCACTGCCGAGAACGGCTCGGCGCGCTCGGGAGCCGTCGCGGGTAGCCGCGAGCGCACGTAGCCCGGCTCGACCTGGCTCAGCACGGGCAGCTCGTCGACCCGCTCGAGATAGCGCGCCGCCCACTCGAGCGCCTCTTGCCCGTCCGTGCGGAAGTCGCTCATCGCGCCAGCGCCTTCTCGATCTGCGCCCACGTGCGCGTGTTGAGCACCTGCTTCTTCGTCAGCCACGCGCGGCGCGCCTGACCGATGCCGATCGCGACATAGTCGAGCGCGGCAATGCGGTGCGCATCGCTCGTGACAGGGCAGAGCACCCCCGCTTCGCCGGCGACGCGGGCGACGGTGTCCGGCATGTCGAGGCGGTCGGGTTGGGAGTTGAGCTCGATCGCCGTATTCGTCTCGAGAGCCTTTGCGATGACGCGGTCGATGTCGACGGCAGCACCGGCCCGACGGCCGATCTTCCGGGTCGTGAGATGGCCGATGCAGTCGACGTGAGGGTTCTCCATCGCAGCACAGATGCGCTCGGTCGGCTCACGGCCGAAGGCCGTGTGCAGCGACGCGACGACCCAGTCCCGGTCGGCGAGCACGTCGTCGGCGACGTCGAGCGTCGCATCCGCCCGAATGTTCACCTCGACGCCCTTGAGCAGGCGGAACGGCGCGAGGCGGGCGTTCACGGCATCGATCTCCTCGGCCTGCGCCTCCATCCGCCCGTCGCGCAGGTAGTGCGAATGGTCGGTGACGGCGAGAAAGTCGTAGCCGAGGTCGATTGCCGCGAGCGCCATCTCCTCGACGGAGTTGTGCCCGTCTGACGACCACGTCGTGTGTGCGTGCAGGTCGCCCTTGAGATCCGTGCGCTCGACGAGCTTGGGCAGCGTGCCGCTGCGCGCTGCCTCGAGCTCCCCCGTGTTCTCGCGGAGCTCGGGCGGGCAGAGCGCGTAGCCGAGGAACGCGTAGAGGCTCTTCTCGTCCCGGTGCGTGGTCACCTCGCCGGTCTCGACGTTCGTCACCCCGTATTCGGAGATGGAAAGGCCGCGGCGCTGAGCCTCTTCCCGCATGGCGACGTTGTGCTCCTTCGAGCCCGTGAAGTGCTGAAGGAGGTTCCCGTAGCACTCCGGCGGCACCACCCGCAGGTCGAAGCGGAGGCCCTGCTGCGAGACGACGGTTGCCTTCGTCGAGCCGTGGGCAACGACCTCGACCACCCACGGCAGCGCGACGAAGTGCGCGATCAGCTCCTCGGGACGACGGGCGGTGGCGATGATGTCGAGGTCGCGCACGGTCTCCTTGCGACGGCGCGCACTGCCGGCCTCGGAGACCTTCACCGCCGCGGGGTGGGCTCGAAGCTCCTCGACCGCGGCGAGCACGGCCGGAAGCGCGACGCCGAGAAGCGTCCGCTCCTCTCCCGCCTCGACCGGGGTATCGAGGGCGCGGAGGATGTTCTCCTCCACTCTCGGGCCGATGCCGGAGAGCACTCGGAGGCGCTCGCTCTCGGCCGCCTCGCGCAGGCCGTCGAGCGTCGTGATGCCGAGCTCGAGCCAGATGCGCCGCGCGGTCTTCGGGCCAAGCCCGGGCAGGCGGAGGAACTCGACCACGCCGGGAGGCACCTGGCCGCGGTGCTTCGTGAGCGCATGCACCTCGCCGTCGTCGACGATCTGGACGATCTTCTCCTCGATCGTCTTTCCGATCCCCTGGAGCTCGCGCGCCTTGCCGTCGAGCGCGAGTTGGGCGACAGACGTGCCGGTCTCGCGGATCCTGGTCGCCGCGCGCCGGTAGGCGAGCACGCGAAAGGTTTCCACACCTTCGATCTCGAAGATGTCCGCCAGCAGCTCGAACTGTGTTGCGACGTCGGCGTTCGCGGGCAGCGAGGCCGTCATGGCGGCGATGATACGGGCGCTCATGCAGGCAATCATCTGTCTCCCCACCTACAACGAGCGCGAGAACCTCGAGCCAATGCTGCGCGCGCTCGGTTCCGTGTTGCCGGCCGAGGCGCGCGTGCTCGTCATCGACGACAACTCACCCGACGGCACCGGTGAGCTCGCCGACCGGCTCGCGGCGGAGCTTTCCTACGTCGACGTCCTGCACCGTGCGACGAAGGAAGGGCTCGGGCCCGCCTATGTCGCCGGCTTTCGCCATGCGCTCGCCGCCGGTGCGGAGCTCGTGCTCGAGATGGACTGCGACTTCTCCCACGACCCCGCCGACGTGCCGCGGCTCTTCACGGCGGCAGAGGACGCGGATGTCGTGCTCGGCTCACGGTACGTCGCGGGCGGAGGCGTCGAGAACTGGGGCGCGATGCGGCGGTTCGTCTCCGCCGGCGGATCGCTCTACGCGCGAGTGCTCCTCGGCGTCGGGATTCGCGACCTGACCGGGGGATTCAAATGCTACCGGCGTGCAGTGCTCGAGAGGATCGACCTCGACGCGATCACGTCGGTCGGCTACGCGTTCCAGATCGAGACGACGTACCGCGCGCTCCGCGCGGGGTTCCGCGTCGTCGAAGTGCCGATCACGTTCGCCGACCGCGAGGCCGGCAGCTCGAAGATGAGCAAGCGGATCTTCCTCGAGGCCGTGTGGAAGGTGCCGCGGCTTCGCCTGGCGGCGTGGCGCGGGCAGCTATAAGAGGTCCGTGCACGACGTCACCGACTCGACCTTCGCGAGCGACGTGCTCGCAGCCGACCTGCCGGTCGTCGTCGACTTCTGGGCTCCGTGGTGCGGGCCCTGCCGAGCCGTGCAGCCGATCTTCGACACGCTCGCGGCCGACCACGAGGGTCGCGTGCGCTTCGTGAAGATGAACGTCGACGAGAACATCGCGACTGCATCGCGGTACGGGGTGCTCTCGATCCCGACGGCGATTCTGTTCGAGGGCGGCGAGGAGCGAGAGCGCGTGATGGGGGCGTATCCGCGGTCGCGCTACGAGCAGGTGTGGGCCGAGTGGCTCACAGTCGCTTGAGCATCCGCACGCCCTCGTCGTCGACCGACAGCTCCTCGTAGCCGAGACGCTCGTACAGGCGCCGCGCCGGGTTGTCGGTGTCGACCGAGAGGCTGAGGCACAGGCGGCCGTCCGCGCGGGCAGCGTCCTCGATCGCCCCCATCAAGCTGCGTGCCGATGCCCGTGCCGCGACGGCCGTCCCAGACCGCAACGGCGAGCTCCGGGGTCTCCTCGTCGACGTACCCGTGACCGTGGTCCTCAGCGGTGAAGAGGCGACAGAGCGAGGCGCCGACGACCTCGCCGCCGTCCTCGGCGATCACTGCGAGATCGCCCGGACGGCCCCAACCCTCGTGGTAGCGCGCAAGCTCGGGATGGGCGACGACGAACTCGTACGGCGGCAGCTCCCGTTCCGGGTTCCAGGAGACGGCCACGAAGAGCGCGCGCTTGATGTGCTCGAGATCCGCCGCCGAGCCGGAGCGGAGCTCGATCATCGGAAGTGCTCCCACGCTGCGAGCTCGTGCGTGTGCCCGTCGAGAAGCAGCTCGAGCCCTTCTCCCTCCTCGCAGCGTCCGATGGCCATGAGCGCGCCGGCGTCTACGACCGCCGCCAGCAACTCGTAGTCCTCGCCGAAGGCGAGGTCGTCGATCGTCGCACCGTCCGCGAGCGGCACGCGCTCGAGGTCGATCACGACCCGGCAGCCGGAGCGCTCGGCGATGTGGCCCGCATCGCGCGCGAGACCATCGGAGACGTCGATCAGCGCGTGCGCATGAGCGGCCAGCGCCCGGCCTTCCTCGAGTCGAATCGGCGGCCTCACGTAGCCGCCTCCACGGAACGCGGCACCTGCCGCGCCGAGCGGGCCGGTGACGACGATCGCGTCGCCCGGGCGCGCGCCGGCGCGTCCCGGGACGCGCTCCGCCTGCCCGAGCGCCGTCACGGTCACCGAGAGCCGCTCCGCGGCCGTGGTGTCGCCGCCGATCACGGCTACGCCCGTCTCGGCAATCCCCTCGTAGAGCTCGATCACCGCGTCGAGCGCGGCTTCCCCGGGTACTGCGAGCGTCACGAGCAGGCCGTGCGGTGTCGCGCCGCTCGCGGCGAGATCGGAGAGATTGACGGCGGCAGCGCGGAAGCCGAGCTCGCGCCAGGAGATCCGATCGAGCGTGAAGTGCACGCCCTCGACGAGTGCGTCCTGCGTCGCGACGAGGCCACCGTCGAGCTGCGCAACGTCGTCACCGATCGCAACAGCGAGGCCGCGCCGCTCGAGCTCGCGGAGAAGCCCCAGCTCACCGACGTCGGAGAGCTTCACCGGGCACCAAGCCGCAGGACGTCAACCGGGCCCTCGCCGGCACCGATCTCCACGAGGCCGTGCTCGACGGCTGTGCGGGCCGCTTCCGCCGCGCCGCGCGCAGCATCCTCGAGCGACAGCCCGCGGGCGAGAAGCGCAGCAAGCGTGGCGGAGTGCGTGCACCCTGCGCCGTGCGTCGCAGCGCGCCCGACACGATCGACGGGGATCTCGACGTGGCGGGAACCGTCGTAGAGCCAGTCGGCGGGCTCTTCGCCGTGCCCTCCAGTCACCACCACCGCCGCCGCGCCGAGCGCGTGCAGCGCCTCGGCGAGCTCTCGCTTGGAACCGGCCCGACCGGCGAGCGCCTCGGCTTCGTGGTGGTTCGGCGTGACGACGGTCGCCAGCGGAAACAGAAGCGTGACGAGCGCCTCGACGGCGTCGTCCTCGAGCAGCCGCGCACCCGACGTCGCCACCATTACAGGGTCGACCACCAGCGGGACGGGGTGCATCTCCAGATAGGCGGCGACGGTCTGGACGATCGGCCGCGAGAAGAGCATCCCGGTCTTTGCCGCATCGACGCCGATGTCCGAGAACACCGCCTCGAGCTGCGCCTCGACGAAGGCGACCGGCAGCTCGTGCACGGCCGTCACGCCGAGCGTGTTCTGCGCGGTGAGCGCGACGATCGCGCTCGTCCCGAAGCATCCGGCTGCCGCGAACGCCTTCAGGTCCGCCTGGATCCCCGCGCCGCCGCCCGAGTCCGATCCCGCGATCGTGAGGCATCGGGGCACAGCCACCGCTCGACGGTACCATCGGCCCAGTCGGCGAGAGGAGGCCCCAGTGGCCGAGACGTTTACCCACACCACCTGGCGCGTGAAGCCCGGCCTGGAGGACGAGTTCATCCAGCGGTGGAGCGAGTGGATCGAGTGGAGCCACCTCCAGGGGCTCGGCCCGCGCGCGCGGCTGCTTCGCGACGTCGAGAGCCCCGGGACGTTCGTCAGCTTCGGCCCGTGGATGAGCGGCGACGCGGTCAAGAACTGGCGCTCGGCAGGCGGGTACCACGAGCGTGTGGCGCGCATGCAGGAGGTGCTCGAAGGCTTCGAGCCCCGGACGCTCGACGTCGTCGCGGAGGGGTGAGCGCGACCGCGCTCTCGGCTGACCTGCTCGCGGGCGAGGAGGTCGCACATCTCGAGACGGAGCCGGCGCGCGAGGGGAGAACGGCGCCGCTTCCGGCGGGCCTCGACGACCAGGTGGTCGCCGCGCTCGCGCGCAGCGGCATCACGAGCCTCTACGAGCACCAGCGCGATGCCTGGGAGGCGGCCGCACGTGGCGACCACGTCATGGTCACGACGGGCACCGCGAGCGGAAAGACGCTCGCCTTCAATCTCCCCATCCTCGACGCGATCGCACGCGACCCGAAGACGCGCGCGCTCTACCTCTACCCGACGAAGGCGCTCGCGCAGGATCAGGCGCGCAGCCTGTCCGCGTTCGGGCTCCCGAGCATCCGACCGGCGATCTACGACGGCGACACGCCGACCGACCGGCGCAGCCAGATCCGCACGTGGGCGAATGCGGTGCTCACGAACCCCGACATGCTCCACCTCGGCGTCCTTCCTCACCACGATCGCTGGGGCGACGTGCTGGCGAACCTGCGCTACGTCGTCGTCGACGAGGCGCACGTCTACCGCGGCGTCTTCGGCTCGCACGTGGCCAACGTCCTGCGTCGGCTACGGCGGCTGGCCGGGGTCTACGGCTCGAAGCCGCAGATCCTCATGGCCTCGGCGACGATCGCCAACCCTGCGGAGCTCGCGCGCGAGGTGGCCGGCGTGGACGTGACCGTCATCGCCGACGATGCCGCCCCGCGAGCCGAGCGGACGATCGTCCTCTGGAACCCGCCGATCGTCGACCCGGAGCTCAATCTGCGCGCGAGCACCCTCGGGGAGGCGTCGCGGATCATGGCCGACCTCGTCGAGCACGGCCAGCGGACGCTGTGCTTCGCGAAGAGCCGGAAGGCGGCCGAGCTCATCCACCGCTTCACGCTCGACCGGCTCGGCAAGGAGTACGCCGACCGCCTCTCCCCGTATCGCGCGGGCTACACGCCGGCGCAGCGCCGCGATATCGAGCAGCGCCTCGCTGCCGGCGAGCTGCTCGGCGTGGCGGCGACGGATGCGCTCGAGCTGGGCATCGACATCGGCCTCCTCGACTGCGTCCTCTCCGTCGGCTTTCCCGGCACGGTCGCGAGCCTGCGACAGCAGTGGGGTAGAGCGGGCCGTCGCGGTCATGGGCTCGCCGTGCTCGTCGCCTCGGAGGACGCTCTCGACCAGTACTTCATGCGAGAGCCGGAGAAGCTGCTCGGCCGACGCGTCGAAGCGGCAATCTCGGATCACACGAACCCGCGCGTGCTCGACGGCCACGTGCTCGCGGCCGCGTTCGAAGGACCGCTCGACGATGCGGACAGAGGGACGCTCGGCGACGAGGCGCTCGACCGCGCGCCGTCGCTGCCCGAGCTACGCAACACGAAGGCGGGCTTCGTGTGGGCGGGTCGCGACTACCCCGCCGCCCGCGTCTCACTGCGGTCGGCCAGCGCAGACTCGGTCCTCGTCGTCGAGGGTGAGGGCGGCTCGGTGCTCGGCGTACTCGAGCTCGAGCGCGCGTACTCCACCGTCCACGAGGGAGCCATCTACCTCCATCTCGGCCAGACGTACCTCGTCGAGCAGCTCGATCTCACGGCGCGGGCCGCACTCGTCCAGCCGTTCTCGGGCGACTGGTACACGCAGGCGAAGAAGGACACGCAGACGGCGATCGAGGAGGCGGCGGTGACGGAGACCCGCTGCGGCGTCGAGCTGTCGTTCGGGACGGTGTCCGTGTCCGAGCACGTCATCGCGTACCAGAAGCGCGCCTCGCGCGACGGCGCGGTGCTCGACACGGTGCCGCTCGCGCTGCCGCTCGTCGTCGTTCGAGACGGAGGCGGTCTGGTTCGTGCCCCCGGCCGATCTGCTCGACGGCATCGACCGGATGCCGGCTCTCGTCTCATCGCTCCACGCTGCCGAGCACGCCCTCATTGCGCTCCTGCCGCTCTGGGCGATGTGCGATCGCTGGGACATCGGCGGCCTCTCGACGAACGTTCACTTCCAGACCGGGTCGCCGACCGTGTTCGTCTACGACGGCCATCCGGGCGGCGTCGGGATCACCGAGCGAGGCTTCGCCGCGTTCGAGGGCTGGGTGAGCGACACGGCGCAGCTCGTCGCCGGCTGCCCGTGCGACCACGGCTGCCCGTCATGCGTTCAGTCTCCGAAGTGCGGAAACCTGAACGAGTTCCTCGACAAGGCGGGAGCGTCGACGCTGCTCGGCCGGATGGTCAGCCGATCGTCGCGCTGACGATCGCGTCGCAGACCCGTTCCCCTGCCTTCCCGTCCAGCTCGCCCACGACGGCGCGCGCTACGCGACGACGTTCGTCGGCGAGCTCGCCCGGGTCGGCGAGCCCACGGTCGATGGCGGCGACGACCTCGTCGAACGACTCCGCCCGGTAGAACGCCTGCGAGCCCATGACCTCGCCGTAGTGCGCGCCGAGGACGTTCTTCGTCGCCCACACCTCGCCGGGCGGCGCACCTTCGTCGTAGAGGACACAGACGGCCGGACGGTCGTTGACGATGCTGTCGAGGAGGATCGTGCCCGCATTCGTCACGACGCACGCCCCGTGCTGGAGCATCGTCGCGAGGCTCTCGAGATCCGCCTCGGCGAGCGGCTGAACGGCAGCGCCCGGACGCCCGGCGGCCGGCGCGAAGCGCTCCTGCCAGCGCGTGTCTCGCGGGTGCGGCCGGAAGAGCAGCGAGAAGCGCTCCCGCGAGCCGCTCTCCTCCCACCACTGGATCAGGCGCTCGAAGAAGCGTGGCTCGTACGGCGTGTTCGTCGGCGTGTTGCCCATCACGAGCACGACCGGACGCGACGGGTCGAGCCCGTGATGACGCGCGAGGGCCGCGAACGCCTCGAACGGCCGGCGCACGTGAAAGAAGTCGCTCTGGGGCCATCCCGTCACCGTGACCCGAGCCGGGTCGACACCGTGATAGCGCGCGAGCTCGTCCCGCATCGCGCCGTTCTGCACGACGTACGCCGCGAGGTGCGGCGAGATGACGCCCTTGCCGACCGCGTGGTCCCAGCTCGCCACATACCCGACCGCCGGCAGCCCGAGTCGCCTGAGCGCCGGCGAGGAGCGGCGCGACAGCCGGTGTCTGGAGGCTGCCGCCGACGACGGCCGCGCACTCCTCGCGCATCTTCCGGACGAGAGCGCTCGGCACGTAGCGGTGCGAGCTGAAGTACCAGCGCGCCATCGCGCGGTCGATCCACTCCCAGCGCGGCAGCGGGTCGCGGTGGTCGAGGTCGAGGAACGGGTTGCCGTGACCGTGCGCCATCCGCTCGACGTGGAACCCGTGCCGCTCGTTGAGGCGGATGGCGAGCGGCCAGAAGCCGATGCGACTCTCGAGCCAGGCATCGGCTCGACGGACGACGCGCTCCGGCGGCGCAACGCCGTCGGGAACAGGTCGTCGTAGTACGCGAACGTCGAGGCCCGTGGTGTCGGCCCAGCCCTCGGCCTTGGCTCGCGGCTCGAGGAACACGACCCGGAGCCGGTCGCCGAGGCGCTCCGACAACCCGGCCGTGAGGTCGCAGAGGAAGAAGAGCTTCGTCGTCAGCGGGTCAGGGAGAAGGAGCCAGACGCGCTTCACGGCCAGCTCAGAAGAAGTCCATGTCGCCGCTGATCACGCGCCAGTGGTCGAACTCGAGCGGATTGGGCACGAGATCGTCGCGGAAGAGGAAGGTCGTGATCGGACGGTCGCTCTCGCGGACGAAGCCGGCGCGCTCGACGGCGCGCTCGAGCACGGGGTCCTTGACCAGGACGTCGACCTTCCGCCCTCGTGCAGCAACGACACGGGCGACGACGCGACGGATGAGCGCTTCGCACGACGGCCTCGCTCACGGCGAACAGCTCGTGGATCCGCGCGAGGCCCGCGAAGTCCGGGCCCCACAGGTCGGGATCCCGTTCCCCGACGAGAGCCGCGGCCACGAGCGTTCCCTTGTTCGTGGAGCAGGAGCCACTCGACGACGTCGCCGCTGGCCTCCGAGTACCGCCAGTCCAGCCACCGGCTGCTCTTCTCGACGCGGATGACGTCGCGATCCGCGTTGAGCCTCCTCGATGAACCGGATGAGCTCGTCCGTCGGTGTGCTGTGGACGGTCAGGTCGCTCGGCGACCGCCGAGGAAGCGAGAACGGAAGCCGCCTTCGGGGCACCTCGAAGCCCCAGGCGCCCACGGTGCCGAGGTACGTGCCGCCGACGTGCTTCGTGAGCTTGATCGAGCGCTCGTTCGGAAACGTGTAGTAGACGGCCACTCCGCGATCGCGCACGACGACCACCGCCTCCCGTCGCAAGCGAGAGGAAGAGCCGCGGGCGGTTGCGGTAGTCGGGATGCGTGACGGCATCCGTCCCCTGGCCGCCGAGGACGAGCTCGTCGCCGACGCGGAGCTCGACCGGCCAGATGACGCCGGCCGAGACGACACGGTCGCCGTGGACGGCGATGAGTGACGGCGACGCTCCCCACGGCGTGTCGAAGAAGCGGTGCCGGGTGACCTGCTCCGGCCGCGATCGTCCCTTGACGACGCGGTAGAGCTCGTCGATGCCGGGGAGGTCGTCCAGGGTCGGCGGTCGGATCTCGATCGGGCGTTCAGGCGCCGTCACCTGCCCACCCTCGGCGCCAGCTCTGCGTACCACTTGCTGTGGCTGAGGAGCACACGCGGGGCGAGCGCAGCCTCCGGCCCCGAGCCGACCATGGCCACGCGCGGCAACAGCGCGGCGTCCATCCCTTCGCGCACCGGGCCGCCGACGTTCATGAACGCGCAACTGTAGCCCGCGGTCCGCACGGCTCGGACGGCGGCGGCCGACACGTCCCGAGGACTGCCGTGCGGGTAGCAGAAGTGCCGGCAGGCGACGCCGAGGCGCTCCTCGATCGTCGCTCTCGATCCCATCACCTGCGCCTCGATCTCGGCATCGGGTTGGTCCTCGTGCAGCACCGCGTGGTCTCGGGTGTGCGACCCGACGAGGACTCCTCCGGCTGCGAGCGCGCGGAGCTCGTCCCAGGTCAGCAGCGCCTCGCTGGCGAACCGGCTGTCGGCCTCGGCCCACTCGGCGTCCGACAGGAGACCGCGCAGCGTCGCGAGCAAGCGGCGCGACCTCGGCCTGCGGGAGCGAGCGAAGCGCCTCTGCGGCGCGGTTCGCAGCCTGCTCGCGCTCGTCCGGCGTCCGCAGCTTGGCCGCCCGGCGCGATCCCGGAAGGTGAATCGACGTGGCGTCCGTCAGCTCGAGCGCGGTCCGCATGACGTACGTGGGCACGCGCGCGCCTGCGTCGATGAGCGCGGGCGGGACGAAGATCGCGTACGGCAGCCCGTGGCGTCGAAGGATGGGGTCGGCCAGCTCGGCGACGGACCGGTAGCCGTCGTCGAAGGTGAGGACGGCCGCGCGGGACGGCAGCGTGCCGTTCGCCTGCGAGCGCGGCTGCAATGTCGTCGAGGGACACGACGTCGAACCGGGTACGCACGTGGTCGACGAGCCGCTCGAACGCCGCCACCTCGAGGTGGTTGACCTGGATCGCGGGGTGCTCGATCTCGCTCGACGACGCCGTGGAGGCTGAGCACCAGCGCCACCTCCGGTGCCAGCGCGACGCTCACGCGCGGGAGAGCGACCGCGCCTCGGCGATCCGCCCGGCGAGCGACGCACCATCGAGCCCGTGCGCGCGAAGCGCCTCCGGCGGCGTGCCGAACGCGGGCCACCCTTCGACCCCGCAGACCGTGATCGGCCGGCCCTCGAGCTCCCGCCGCAGTGCGTCGCCCAGCCCGCCGATCGGGGAGTGGTCGTCTACGACGACGATCGGCGTGTCGTCGTCCACGATGCCGTCGAGCCACTCGCGGTCGAACCGGTTGAGCCATGGCATGTCGACGACGGTCACGTGCGTCCCGTGCTCGGCGAGCAGCTCGGCGGCCGTGAGCGTCTCGTGAAGCATCACGGGCCCGTAGGCGAAGACGAGCGCGTCCGGGCCTTCCCTCAGCGTCGCGCCGCGACCCGGCGTCGCCACGTAGTCCGACGGCAGCTCGATGTGGCGCGGCGACGGGCCGATCGCGAGGCGAACTGCGACGCTCCCTCTTGCCTCGGCCACGGCCCACGCGAGCACCGCGCGCGTCTCCTCGGCGCTCGCAGGCTGCACGATCGTCATGCCAGGCAGCGCCGCGAGGAGCGACACGTCGCGCAGGCTCTGGTGCGACATGCCCGGACCGGCGGGGATGAGCCCGCCGTAGTGGAGCGCGTAGATCACCTTCGAGCCCTCGCTCGCCTGGTTGTAGATCTGCTCGTTCGCGCGTGCAGCGAGGAAGCTCGCGAACGAGTTCACGACGGGCAGCAGTCCGTGGCGCGCGAGGCCGGCAGCCGTCGAGACCATGTCCTGTTCGGCGATCCCACACTGGAGAAACCGCTCGGGGTAGGCGAGCTCGAAGGCACGGACGCGGCAGTCGGATGCGAGATCGGCGTCGAGCACGACCAGCTCCTCGTGCTGCTCGGCGAGCTCGAGCAGCGCCTCGCCGTACGCCTCGACGACGTACTCGCTCGACACCTTCGCGCGCGTCCCGGCTCCGCTCTCGGGCTCAGCCTCGAGCGAGCGCGCCGGCATCTCCTGCTCCAGCGGCGCCACCGGCTCGAGCACGACCGGCCCGATGCGCGCGAGCAGCTCGTCGCGTGCCCGCGCGAAGCTCTCGTCGTCAGGCGCGCCGGCGTGCCATCGATACGTGCCTCCACCTTCGCGCAGCGCCACCGGGTGCTCCATGAACGAGACGCCCCGCCCCTTCACCGTCCGGGCGATCAGGATCTGTGGCCGATCCGACACCTCGCGGCACCGCGCGAACGCGGCCCGCAGCTCGCCGAAGTCGTGCCCGTCGCAGGAGCCGACATGCCAGCCGAACGCAGCGAACTTCGTCTCGAGGTCACCCAACGCGACGATCTCATCCGTCGGCTTGTCCGACTGGAGCTCGTTGCGGTCGACGATCACCGTGAGACCCGCCAGGCCCTCGTGGGCCGCCCCCTGGAGGGCCTCGAAGTTCTGACCCTCCTGGAGCTCGCCGTCGCCGATCATCACGACGACCCGACCGCCACGGCCGAGATGCCGCTTCGCCCAGGCGATGCCGCGTCCCTTCGAGATCCCCATGCCGAGCGAGCCGGAGTTCGCCTCGATCCCCGGAGCGCGGACGTTGGGGTGCCCGTCGAGGCCGCCGGCGCGCCGCAGCCGCATGAGCTTCTCGGTGGGGACGACGCCGAGCGAGTGGAGCACCGCGTAGAGGCCGGGCACATCGTGACCCTTCGAGGAGAAGTAGACGTCACGGTCGGGGTCGTCGAACCCCCGCTCGATCACGTCGAGCTCCTCGTAGAGGAGATACACGACGATGTCCATCGCGCTGAAGCTCGACCCGAGGTGGCCGGAGCCGGCCCGCTTGACGGCCGTGAGCGCGTTGAGGCGGCAAAGGTCGGCGACCAGCGCGAGTCGCGCGTCCTCGTCGAGGTCGGTTTCCCGTATCCGCGCGAACTCCGCGGCCGGGACGATGGTCAGCTCGGCCACGGGTGGGCGCGAAGCACGTCCTCGTTCACGTCGGCGCCCCAGCCGGGCGAGGTGGGCACCGAGACCGCGCCGTCCGCGATGGCCGGAACAGCCGTCGTCAGCTCGTCCTTCCACGGCACGTCGTCGACGTCCACCTCGAGGATGCGGGCGTTCGGGATCGCCGCGCACCACTGGGCCGAGATGAACGTCGCGAGATGGCTGTAGTAGTTGTGCGGCGCGCAGTTCACCTCATAGGTCTCCGCGAGATCGGCGATCTTCTTCGACTGCGCGAAGCCGTTCCAGATCACGTCGACCGAGGCGACGTCCATCGCGCCCGCCTCGAAGTACGGACGGAAGCCGCGGAGGCCGTAGAGGTTCTCGCCCGAGCAGATCGGGATCGTCGTCGAGTAGCGGAGGAATGCAAGCGCCTCCGGGTCGAAGCAGTCGATCTCGAGCCAGGCAAGGCCGTGCGGCTCGAGCACTGCGGCCGTGCGCCGGGCGCCCTCCGTCGTGAGGTTGAAGTTGAGGTCGACGATCGGCTCCGCCTTGCCGCCGGTCCCAGCCGCGAACGCCGCGAGCAGCTGGTCGAGCGCGCCTTCGACGTCCGTCGACGGATTGCGCTCGACCCCGGCGCCGTGAAAGCCGGGGTGGAGCACCTGCGGCTCGTCGCCGGGCACGACGACGTTCGTCTTGAACGCGGGGAAGCCGGCGGCCACGACCTCGCGGCCCAGCGCGGTCACGTCCTCGTACGACGCGAGCTTCGGCGTGCCCGTCACCTCCCAGGCGCGCGCCCGCGTCGTGCCGCAGTGCGACCAGTAGGCGGGGACGCTGTCACGGAGCGGGCCACCGAAGAGCTCGTAGACGGGGATGCCGAAGGCCTTGGCCTTGACGTCGAGCAGAGCGTTCTCGATCCCCGCGAGCGCCTTCGCGATCACTCCGCCGGGGCTCTGGCGCGTCGCGCGATAGAGATCCCAGTAGATCGCCTCGGTCGCCCGCGCATCCCGGCCGACGACGAGCGGCGCGAGGTCCTCGACGATCCCGGCCAGCCCTCGTGGCGACCCGTGTGAGTCCGTTACCTCCGACCAGCCGACCGTGCCGTCGTCGGTCGTCAGCTTGAGAAAGATCCACGGCCGCCAGCCGGCGTCGCAGAAGAGCGTCTCGATGCTCGCGACCTTCATCGGCGGTCAGGATACGGGTACGGCTGGCGGTCGATTCCCGTCAGCGTGGCCGCGCCGGAGGCGATGAGCGCCTCGGCACGCTCCCAGTCGGCCTCGTCGTCGACGTTGAAGCCCTCGAGCCCCTCGGTGAGGAACGGCGCGAGCACACGCCCCTCGCGCGTGCCGGTCTCGGTCACGACCCGCGTCCATGCGATCTCGAGCGCGCTGTTCTGGTGGTAGACGCGCGGCAACGCCTGGTACTGGCCCGCATGCCACGCGACGTCGAGGTCGGACTGGTCGAGGAGCGGCGTCATCGTCCGGCCGTCCTCGCCGAGCAGCCACATCTTCCCCGGGTGCTGCTTCACGAGCTCGACAGCGCGGATCGAGTCGGCCTCGGGCGTGGCGAGCAGCTGCTCGAGCCCGCGGCGAATGACGTCGGGCCCGCGAAACGGGTTCGTCGCCCTGACGATCGCGAACAGGTCGTAGCTCTCCTCCAGGCGGTCGAGCGTGTAGGCGATCCACTCGATGTCGGGAGAGGTCGACGTCGCGAACTCGTCAGGGCGGAGGAACGGCACGTCGGCGCCGTACCAGCGTGCGATCTCCGCCGTCTCCTCGGAGTCCGTCGACACGAGCACGCGCTCGAAGACGCCCGACTGCTGCGCCGTGGCGATCGCATAGGCGAGCAGGGGATGGCCCGCGAGCTGCCTCGTGTTCTTGTGGCGGACGCGCTCCGAGCCGGCGCGGGCGCCGATGAGCGCGATCACGCTGGGCCCACTTACGTCAGGCACTGCGCGATCACCTCCTCGAGCGTCGGCGTCGGAACGCCGAGCCGCTTTCCCGCGCGGACGACGGAGCCCGCGATCGCGTCCAGCTCCGACGGCAGGCCCGCACCGACGTCGCGCGCGGTCGAGGACGTCGCCCAGGCGGGCAGAGACTCGATCACGGCCCACTGCTCGTCGAACGTCGTCGACGCGCCGTCCGCGGCCGCGACGGCACACGCTTCCTGCACGGTCGAGGCGCAGCCGCTCGTCCGGCCGCAGCTCGCCGATGGTGAGCCCGGTCGCCGACGTGAGCGCGGCGATCGGCGCCTGCCGCGCGAGCTTCTCCCAGAGCACGTCCGCGTCGCTGCCTCCCGGCCGCGAGGCGATGCCGCCGCGTTCGAGCTGCTCGGGTGGCTCACCGGCGACGTTCACGATCCCCGGAGTCTGCTGCACGATGCGCGTCGGCGACTCCCTGTGACCCTCGAACCGGCCGATCGTCGCCGCGAGCACGTGCGCGAAGCGATCACGGAGCACGGCCATGTGCTCGAGCCCATTGAGGAGTGGAAGAACGACGGCGGCCTCAGACGCGACGCGCGCGATCGCGTCATCCAGGCCGTAGGCCTTCACGGCGACGACGAGGAGGTCGACTGAGCTCGTCGAGCCGCTCCACGGCATCGACGTCCGCGTGGAGCTCCCCGGCATCGGTGACGAGGGTGAGGCCGTCCGCAGCGATGGCGGCCGCGGTCTCCGGACGCGCGACGCAGACGACGCGCTCTCCTGCGTCGGCCATGCGAGTCGCAAGCGCTCCGCCGACCGCCCCCGGTCCGAGAACCGCAACCGTCACGCGAGCGCCGGGTCGGCGATGAGGTTCACGTACTTCCACTCCGAGTAGACGTCGAGCGCCTCGACACCCGCTTCGCGCCACCCGGTGCCGGACTGCTTCACGCCGCCGAAGCCCATGTGCGGCTCCGAGCCGTGGGTGCCGCCGTTGACGACGACGACGCCCGTCTCGACCTTCTCGGCAAAGCGCATCGCGCGGTGGAGGCTCGCGGTGTGAATGGCGGCAGTGAGCCCGTACGGCGAGTCGTTGCAGAGGGCGATCGCCTCGGCGAGGTCCCGCTACGCGGTAGAGCGTGGCGACGGGGCCGAAGAGCTCGGTGCACGAGATCGCGGCGTCCGGGGCCGCGCCTTCGAGGATCGTGGGCGGAAGCCACCACCCGGGCCGATCCAGGCGCTCGCCGCCGCAAAGCACCGTTGCGCCGTCTGCTGTGGCGTCTTCGATCGTGGACAGGCAGCGCTCGAGGCTGCGCTCGCTGATCACCGGCCCTGTGTCGCCAAACGCCTGAGCGCTCGCGGTGAACCGCTCGCGGAACGCGTCGTACACGGCATCGAAGACGATGACGCGACTCGCGGCCGCGCAGCGCTGGCCGGCATTGGAGAAGGCGGACTGGACAGCCCAGCGCACGGCGTTCTCGAGGTCGGCGTCGTCGCAGACCACGAGCGCGTTCTTGCCACCGAGCTCGAGGCACGTCTTCGCCAGCCGCCTGCCGGCCGTCTCCGCGATCCACCGCCCGGTCTCGGCAGACCCCGTGAAGCTCACGAGGTCGACGTCCGGATGCTCGACGAGCGCGGCCCCCGCCTCGTTGCCGAGACCCTGGACGACGTTGAGCACACCGGCCGGGAGCCCGGCCGACTGGCAGGTCTCGGCGAACGCGTGCGCCGAGAGCGGCGTCTCCTCCGACGGCTTGAGCACCGCGGCGTTGCCGCAGAGGAGCGCGGGGAAGACCTTCCACGCGACGTTCGGCAGCGGCGTGTTGAAGGAGATGATCAGGCCGGCGACGCCGACCGGCTGGCGCACGGCCATGACGGTGCGGTGCGGCATGCTCGCCGTCGTCGTCTTGCCGTAGTAGCGGCGCCCCTCGCCCGCGACGAACAGGCCCATCTCGACGGCCGCGTCTGCCTCGCCGAGCGCGAGGCTCTCAGGCTTTCCCGTCTCCTCGACCACGATCGCCGCCAGCTCGTTCCTCCGGGCTCGCAGCGCGAGCGCGATCTCGCGGACGATGTCACCCCGCTCGACGACGGTGCGCTCTGCCCACGCTTCCTGCGCGCCGCCTGCTGCCGCAACGGCGCGGTCGACGTCCTCCGGCCCGGAGCGCGCGACGCGGCACAGCTGGGTCCCGTCGGCCGGGCGGAGCTTGGTCAGCCACTCGCCGGCTGCAGCGGGAGACGCTCCTCCGTCGATGAGGTTCGGCACGTCGGCGTCAGCCACGGTGCCAACCTTAGGCGCTCGCCTCGTCCGGCGAAGGGCGCACGACGAGCGTCTCGCTCGGGGCGTGCGCCAGCATCCACGCCAGGTCCTTCGCCGAGAACCCAGGGTGCCCAGGCGCCCGCGCGGGAACGAGGATGCGGTCGAACGACTCGGCCTCCCACAATCTGCTCAAGGCGTCGATCGGCGTTCGGCCACGCTCGATACGAGCGTCGACCGGAACACCTGCCCGCGAGGCCGCGTTCTCGACCGCCTCGATGAGCGGCATCGCAACCTCGGCGTGTCGTTGCAGCGGCGCTTCGACGTCGAACTCGAGAGGCACCACGACGAGATAGGCAGCGACGAGGATGCCGTCCTCGGCGCGCGCGATGCGGATTGCCGCCTGAAGCACCGCCGGGTCGAGCGCGCCGTCGGCAAACGGGACGAGGACCCGCCGCTGCCCGGGACGCCGCGCGGGGGTCCTCGAGGGCCAGAGCTTCATCAGGACAGCTCCTCGCGCAGAGCACGGTCGGCGATGACGCGGATGTCGATTCCCGGCAGCTCACGGATCATCCGGGACACGAGAGAGCCGCGGAGGATCTCCACGTGGCGCCGCTCGTCCGGCGTGCCCACGAAGACGTACGTCGAGCCGCGGTCCTGGGCGACCCTGCGCACGGTCTCCACGAGGTCGCTTCCCTCCTCTTCGAGGAAGTGCACGCCGAGGATCGATGCGAGACGCCGCAGTGCGGCGAGCTGCGTCGCCTCGTCCGGGGAGAGCACCTGGCCCGGCCGCCGCATCCAGAGCGCGTCGATCTCGCTGCCCAGCCGCTGGGCGGAGCGCCACGCTCTCCGAAGGATGCGCTGCGACTTCGGCTGCGGCTCGATGAGCGCGAGCACGCGCTCGGTGACCGCCAGCTGGCTCAGCGGATCGAGGATCTTCGACGAGCGGCGCGCCTCGACGTCCTCGGCAACCTCGCGCAGAGCGAGCTCGCGGAGCGCCGACAGGTTCTCCTGCTTGAAGAAGTTGAGCAACGCGCGCTCGGCCTGCCCGCCGGGATAGACCTTGCCCGCCCGCAGCCGCTCCTGGAGCCCCTCGGGCGCCAGATCGACGAGCACCACCTCGTCGGCATCGTCGAGCACTCGGTCGGGGAACGTCTCGCGGACGCGCACGCCAGTCAGCTCGAAGACTGCGTCGTTCTGGCTTTCGAGATGCTGAACGTTGACAGTGGAGATGACGTCGATCCCTGCGTCGAGGATCTCGTCGATGTCCTGATAGCGCTTCTCGTTGCGAGAGCCGGCCGCGTTGGTGTGCGCGAGCTCGTCGACGAGCGCGATCTCGGGCGCACGCCTGATGATGGCGTCGACGTCCATCTCGTCCAGCTCGAGCGATCCGACCTGGGCACTCCTCCGCGGCACGACCTCCAGCCCCTCGGCAAGCGCCGACGTCTCCGGGCGATCGTGCGGCTCGAGGTAGCCGATCACGACGTCGCGGCCCTCCGCCTTCGCCTGGCGACCTTCCTGGAGCATGCGGTACGTCTTGCCGACACCGGCCGCCATGCCGAGGAGGATCCGGTATCGCCCTCTCATGGCGAGAGCGTAGTAGGAGGAGCCCTATGCCCCGAAGACGTTGTGGATGAGCAGGTCGATCAGCTTGATGCCGACGAACGGCAGGATCATGCCGCCCAGCCCGTAGATGAGGAGGTTGCGGCGCAGCAGCGCCGTCGCCCCGATCGCGCGGTACTTCACGCCGCGCAGGGCGAGCGGAACCAGCGCGGGGATGACGAGCGCGTTGAAGATGATCGCGGAGATGATGGCGCTGTACGGGGTGCCGAGATTCATGACGTTGAGGTCTGAAAGAGGCCCTTCCTGCCCCGGTGTCGTCGCGTACGTGTACGCGAACATCGCGGGAATGATCGCGAAGTACTTCGCGACATCGTTCGCGATCGAGAAGGTCGTCAGCGAGCCGCGGGTGATGAGAAGCTGCTTGCCGACCTCGACGATCTCGATGAGCTTCGTCGGGTTCGAGTCGAGGTCGACCATGTTGCCGGCCTCCTTCGCTGCGGTGGTGCCGGTGTTCATCGCCACGCCGACGTCGGACTGCGCGAGTGCGGGTGCGTCGTTCGTCCCGTCGCCCGTCATCGCGACCATACGACCGCGAGCCTGCTCCTCGCGAATGAGCTCGAGCTTCCGCTCGGGCGTCGCCTCGGCGAGGAAGTCGTCGACGCCCGACTCCTGCGCGATCACGGCTGCGGTGACCGGGTTGTCCCCGGTGATCATCACCGTGCGGATGCCCATCTTCCGTAGCTCGTCGAAGCGCTCGTTCATGCCCCCCTTGACGATGTCCTTGAGGTGAATGACGCCGAGCGCGAAGTTGTCCTTGGCGACGACGAGCGGCGTGCCTCCCTGTTCGGCGACCTGCTGCACGATCCGGTCGAGCTCGGCGGGGGCGCTTCCGCCCTGCTCGGCGATGAAGTCCTTCACCGCGTCGGCGGCACCCTTGCGGATCATGGTCCCGTTCATGTTGAGGCCGCTCATGCGCGTCATCGCCGTGAATGGGACGAACTCGTGCTGGTCGCCGAGCTCGCGCTCGCGCAGGCCGTACTGCTCCTTGGCCAGCACGACGATCGAGCGTCCTTCCGGCGTCTCGTCGGCGAGCGAGGCGAGCTGCGCGACCTCGGCAAGCTCGAGCGGCTCGACGCCGGAGAGAGGCAGGAACTCGGACGCCTGCCGGTTGCCGAGTGTGATGGTGCCGGTCTTGTCGAGGAGCAGGACGTCGACGTCGCCCGAGGCCTCCACCGCGCGGCCCGACATGGCGAGCACGTTTCGCTGCACGAGCCGGTCCATGCCGGCGATGCCGATCGCGGACAGCAGCGCGCCGATCGTCGTCGGGATGAGGGCCACGAGCAGCGCGATGAGGACGGTCTGGGACAGACTGGTGCCCGCGTAGTCGGCAAACGGCGCAAGCGTCACCGTCGCGACGACGAAGGTGATCGTGAGGGCCGCAAGCAGGATGTTGAGCGCGATCTCGTTCGGTGTCTTGCGGCGCTCGGCGCCCTCGACGAGGGCGATCATCCGGTCGAGGAACGAGCGGCCGGGCTCCTGCGTGACCTCGATCACCAGCCGGTCCGAGAGCAGCCGCGTACCGCCGGTCACCGCCGAGCGGTCGCCGCCCGCCTCGCGGATCACCGGCGCGGACTCACCCGTGATCGCGGACTCGTCGACCGAGCCCACGCCTTCGATGATCTCGCCGTCGGCGGGAATGACCTGGCCGGCCAGCACGACGACGACATCGCCCCGCTGGAGGTCTGCCGCCGGCACTTCTTCGACGTCGCCGTTCCCGTTTCGACGGAAGGCGACGGTTGTCGTTCTCGTGGCGCGAAGAGCGTTCGCCTGCGCCTTGCCGCGGCCCTCGGCGACCGCTTCGGCGAAGTTCGCGAACAGCACGGTCAGCCACAGCCACAGCGCGATCGTTCCCGTGAACCAGAGCGGCTCGGAGTCGCCGGAGGAGAAGAGATCGCGGAAGAAGATCACCGTCGTGATCACGCTGCCCAGCTCGACGATGAAGATCACCGGGTTGCGGACGAGCGTCCGGGGATCGAGCTTGACGAACGAGTCTCCGATCGCCGCGAAGACGATCTGCTTGGTGAAGATTCCACCGCTACGGTTCGTCATGCCTTCTCCTCATCGAGAGCCAGGTTGAGCTCGAGCACGTTCACGCCGGGCTCGCCGAAGATCCCGAGCCAGCGCCCATCGGTGTTCTCGTCGATCAGCTCCGCGACACGGTCCACCGAGAGACCGCGGACATCGGCGACGCGTGCCGTCTGGAGCTGTCGCGTTGGCGGGCGTGATGTGCGGGTCGATGCCCGACGCGGACGTCGTCACGGCGTCCACCGGGATGTCGCCGATCCGCAGGCCGGGGTTGTAGGGCCGCTCGAGCTTGAGGATCGCCAGCGCGCGCTCCCGCACGGCCTTCGCGAGGTCGGGATTGGTCGGGCCGAGGTTGGCGAACGTCGTGGCGGCGGCGTTGTACTCCGGCGCCGTCGCTGACGGGCGTGGGTGGAAGTACTCGGACTTCGTGAACGCCTGCGCGGCCAGGCTCGAGCCGACCACGGTGCCGTCACGCTCGATGAGGCTTCCGTCGGCGCGACCGGGCGCAACGAGCTGGGCGAGACCCGTGAAAGCCAACGGATACGCGAGCCCGAAGACGAGCGTCACCACGATCACGGCGATGACGGAGCGGCCCAGCGTGCGCATCAGGAGAGCGCCTCCACGATCGGCCCCAGCGTGAGGGCCGGGAAGATCATCAGGCCCGCCGTGAGGATGACGACGCCGACGAGCAGCACGGCGAACGTCGTCCCGTCGGTGCGGAATGTTCCGGCGGACGGCGGCACCGTCTTCTTGGCGGCCAGCGAGCCGCCCAGCGCGAGCGCAGCGATAAGTGGCGCGAAGCGGCCCAGCCAGAGCGCGACCGAGCCGAGAAGCGTCGAGAACTCGGTGGCGCCGTAACCGGCGAACGCGCTGCCGTTGTTGTTGGACTGCGAGTCATAGGCGTAGAGCGTTTCGGAGAAGCCGTGCGCCGCCGGGTTGTAGATGGAGGCGAGACCTCGATCGGTCTTGATGGCGATCGCCGTCAGCACGAGCACCATCACCGGCACGAAGAGCGCGCCGACCGCGGCGAGCTTGATCTCTCTCGCCTCGATCTTCTTCCCGAGGTATTCGGGCGTACGACCGACCATCAGCCCCGCCACGAAGACGGCGATCACGATGTAGAAGAACATCCCGTAGAGGCCGGAGCCGACCCCGCCGAAGATCACCTCGCCCGTGAACATGTTGACGATCGGCACCGCGCCGCCCGTGGCCGTGAACGCGTCGTGCCCACCGTTGACGGACCCGTTGGAGGCATTCGTCGTCGCCACGGCCCAGTTGACCGTGGGTGCGATCCCGTAGCGCACTTCCTTGTCGGAGACGTTGCCGCCGCTCTGTCCGTCGCCGGCGGTGATGTTCACACCGGAGTCGCGCAGCACCTGCGAGCCGTGCTGCTCGGCGGGCAGCGCGATGGCTATCCCGATCGCGAACATCGCGACCATCGCCCCGTAGACGGGCAGCGCCTGTCGGCGCGCTCCGATCATCCGGCCGAACATGAAGACCTGCGCCGCGGGGATCAGCAGGATCGCGAGCATCTCCAGGAGGTTCGTGAAGCCGTTCGGGTTCTCGAACGGGACGGCGGAGTTCGAGTTGTAGAAACCGCCGCCGTTCGTGCCGAGCTGCTTGATCGCGATCTGCGTGGCGGCCGGCCCGCGCGCGATGGTCTGCTCAGCGCCCTCGACGGTCGTCGCCGTCGCTGCGCCGTCGAAGGTCTGCACGACGCCCTGCGAGACGAGCAGCACGGCGAGGATGGCCGCCAGCGGCAGGAGGATGTAGACGAGGGAGCGGTAGAAGTCGACCCAGAAGTTCCCGACCGTCGACGCCGACCGGCGCGAGAAGCCGCGGATGACGGCCGCCAGCACGGCCATCCCGAGCGCCGCGGAGACGAAGTTTTGCACCGTCAGCCCTGCCATCTGGCTGAGGTACGACATCGTGTACTCGCCGCCGTAGTACTGCCAGTTCGTGTTCGTCACGAAGCTCGCGGTCGTGTTCATCGAGACCCACGGGTTGACGCCCTTGAGGCCGTCCGGGTTCAGCGGGAGGTGCCCTTGCAGGCGAAGGAGGAGGTAGAGGAGGACGGCGAAGACGCTCATGAAGATGAGCGCGGTCTTCGCATACGGCTTCCACCCCTGCTCCTCGTCAACCCGCGTTCCGACGAGCCGGTAAAAGCCACGCTCCGGCGCGGTGAGCCATCGCGGCATGCGGAGCGTGCCCTGGTAGACGCGTGCCATGTAGGCGCCGAGCGGGTACGCGAGCAGCGTCAGGACGACGGTGTAGATGACGATCTGCGTGATGCCGTTGCCGGTCACAGCTTCTCGCCCCGAAAGAGCACGAAGATGAGGTACGCGATCACGAGGACGGCGATGACGATTCCGAAGACGTCGCCGGCAGACATCAGACGCGGCTCAGGAAGTAGATGAGCGCGAAGGAGAAGGCGAAGCACGCGGCGGCGATGCAGATGCCGAGCAGCTCGACCATCAGTATTCGAGCGCCTCGGCCGCATCATCCACGGCCTCGCCGAGCTCATCCGCCCGGTCGCGGTCGCGGAGTGGCCCTGACACATCGTCGAGCAGACGCTCGACGAGAAGCACGCCGCGAGGCGCGACAGGGCGCTCGAGGTCGGTCAGCCGGTCGGCGAGCGCGAGAAGACGCTCGGTCTCGACGCGAACCGCGGCGCGGTTGAAGACGTGGGCGCTCGGGAGATAGCGGGCATCGGCATCGTGGACGAGCCGGCGAAGCGCGTGCGCAAGGTCGAGCCGGTGCTTCGGAATGACGAGCTCGGCCGCGCGCCACGAGAGTCGCAGGGAGGGGACCGGCGAGCGAAGCAGCTCCCGGTCCGCGATCTGTCGGGCAGCGCGTAGCTGGCGGCGCTGGCGAAAGGACTCGACGACGAGCGTCATGGCTCTTCGAGCCTACGCCCCGCTGCCTGAGCGACGTCTTAGCGTTTGCGGCGGCGCTCTAAGGGTTTTCTAAAGCCGGGTTGACGAGGCGGTAACCGACGCCGGGCTCCGTGAGGATGTACTGCGGCCGCGCGGGGTCGGCTTCGAGCTTCCGCCGCAGCTGCGAGACGAACACGTGGAGGTAGCTCGACTCCTGCTGGTAGGCCGGGTCCCCACACTTCGTGAAGGAGCGTCTTGTGCGTGAGCAGCTTGCCCTCGTGCTGCGCGAGGACGCGGAGCAGCCCGAACTCGTGGGGCGTGAGGTGAACCGGCTCGCCGCGCATGGTGACGGACCGCTTCTCGAGGTCCACGACGAGCTCGCCTATCTCGAGCACGGGCTCCGTCGCGGGCCCCACGCGACGCAGAACCGCGCGCAGCCGCGCGAGCAGCTCGCCGATCGCGAACGGCTTCGTGACGTAGTCGTCGGCGCCGGCGTCGAGCGCCGCGATCTTCTCCGCCTCCTCGCCGACGGCGGAGACGAGGATGATCGGCGCCTTCGTCCAGCGCCGCAGCTCACGGCAGACGTCGGTGCCACGTCCGTCGGGGAGCAGGAGGTCGAGGATGACAGCCTCGGGAGGACGCAGCCCGGCAGCGGCCAGCGCCTCCTCCGCGGTCGTCGCGGTCGCGACGTCGTACCCCGCGCCCCGGAGGTTCGTCTGCAGCGCTCGCAGGAACTGCGGCTCGTCATCCACGACCAGGATCCGCTCCCCGCTCACGCTGTCACCTCGACCGGAAGCCCGTCGGTGGGAAGGGCGAGCACGAACGACGCACCCTGGCCCGCATGGGACTCGACCCAGAGGCGGCCGTCATTGGCCTCGGTGAAGC
This sequence comes from uncultured Actinomycetes bacterium, assembly GCA_963724675.1. Lineage (GTDB taxonomy): Bacteria > Actinomycetota > Thermoleophilia > Gaiellales > Gaiellaceae > PALSA-612. The sequence continues at coordinate 433,673 of CAVRVP010000007.1, forward strand.
CGCGCGCGATCGCCAGGCCGAGGCCGGCACCCCGCTGATCTGGCTGTCCGGGTATGCGATGGAACGGCTCGAAGATGTGCTCCTGTTCGATTTCCGGGACCCCCGGCCCGTGATCGGTCACACGGATCAGAAGCTCCTTCCTCGTCGCGCTCACCCGTACGTGCACGGGCTCCCCGGGCGGCGAGAGCCGAAGCGCGTTCTCGAGCACATTGACGAGGGCCCGCTGCACCTGCACTGCATCGACGGACACGGGCGGCAGATCGGAGCGCGCGCTCACGATCACCCGCTCCGACTCGCCGAGCTCGCCGACCGCCTGCGCCAGCAGCTCGTCGGCGGTCCAGAGCTGCGGGCTCGACGCGGCTGCGCCCGCCTGAAGCCGTGAGAGGTCGAGGAGGTTCTCGACCAGCCTCTTGAGACGCGAGTGCTCGGCGCGGATCGTCTCGAGGAGCTCGCTCCGGTCGTCCTCTGTCAGGTCGAGCTCACCACTCTGGAGGCCACCGAGCGCCTGCTCGATCGTCGCAAGCGGCGTACGGAGGTCGTGCGACACCGCCTGGATGACCGCCGTCTTGATCGTGTCGCTCCTCCGGAGCGCCTCGGCCTCCAGCGCCGTGCCCGAGAGCCGCTCCCGCTCCTGCGTGACGGCGAGCAACGACGCGAGCGCCGGCAAGAGCCTCCTCTGCACCGGCAAAGGAGCCTCCTCGCGTTCCGGTGTGTAGAGCGTTCCGATCTCGCGCCCGTCGACGGACAGCGGGTGTGGCGCCTCGCCCGCGCGCTCGCTCACCGCGCCGCCGAGAGTGATCCGCACAGAAGACACCCCGAGCACGATCGCCGTCCGTTGCTCGATGCGCTCGAGCTCGTCGTCGAGGCGCGTGCCCCGAAGCAGCTCGACCGCGATGTCCGCGAGCAGCGACGACTCGAGCTCGCGCTGCTCGGCGTCGGCCCTGCGGCCGCGGGCGTGAGAGGCGAGGCTGCCGACGACGATGGCCGTCACGACGTAGACGGCCAGCGCGAACCAGTTGCTCCGGTCCGCGAGGGTGAATGTGTGGACCGGCGGTAGGAAGAAGAAGTTGAAGGCAAGCATGCTCGCGATCGCCACGAGCACGGCATGGACGGTGCCCCAGATGAGCGCGATCGGTAGGACAGCGAAGACGTAGAGGACACCGAGGCTGAGAACGGGGATGAAGTCGTCGAGGATCGCGATCGCCGCGGTGACGGCGATGACGGCAAACGCGCCGGCAGCAACGCCGGCCACCGGGCCGTTCAGCGACTCACGACCCCGAAGCACGAGGCGCTACCAGGCCGTCCAGCCGCCGTCCACGACGAGGTTCGCCCCCGTCACGTACGACGACGCCTCGGAGGCGAGGAAGACGATCGCTCCGAGCGCCTCTTCCGGGTTCGCCATGCGGCCCAGCGGCGTGCGCGCCCCATACGCATCGAGGAACTGCTGGGGCTGGTCGTTGAAGATGCCGCCAAGCGTGAGCGTGTTGACGCGAACGCCGGACGCCGCCCAGTACGTCGCGAGATAGCGCGTGAGGTTGAGCAGCGCAGACTTCGAGACGGCGTACGCCACCGGCTTGAAGAACGTCTCACCATCGCCGCGCCTGAACTCGTAGATCGCCTGCTGCGGGGACACGAGGCCGTAGATCGACGACACGTTGACGATCGATCCGCGACCGGCCTCGGCCATGCGTCCTCCGATCACCTGACAGCAGAGGACAACGCCCTTGACGTTGACGTCCATCACGTCGTCGAAGGACGCCTCGGGGTACGCCTCGAACGGGCCGACCTCCTCGGGTGGAGCCCCAGGGGGCGAGTCGAGCGCCGCGTTGTTGATGAGCAGGTCCGGCACACCCCAGGCGTCAGCGATCTCCGCCGTCGCCGTCTCGAGCGCCGCGCGGTCGGTGACGTCGACGCGAAGCATGCGAACGCTGTCGTCGCCGCCAGGCTCTGCGGCCACGTCGAAGACCGCCACGCGCATGCCGCGCTCGACGAGACCCGGCCGTGTACACCTGCCCCATCTGGCCGAGCCCACCGGTGACGACGGCGATCTTCCCGTCGAGGGAAAAGAGCGGATCAGTCATGCGAGATCGGTCTCCAGGATCGGCTCGTCCTCGGCGAGCGGCCGCGCGAGCCGGCGTCCGAGCACCGAGTCGAGCGCGTCCGGTGCCAGGCCGCCGTCAGCCGGGGACTTGGCCGCCACGTCCGCCTCGGTCAGCGTCGCGCCCGCCTCGAGATCGTGAGCGGCAACGAGCATCTTCCCCATCTTGCGCAGCGCGCTCTCCTCGGACGGGAGCGGCCGCTTGACGCCGTCGCCCAGCGCGGCAGGCGTGCGCCGCAGGTCGCGCACGAGCTTGCGCATCCCTTCAGGCATGAGCGAGAACGCGTGGTCCGTGCCTTTCGCCGTGTGGCTCAGCGTGAAGTGCTTCTCCATCACGCGCGCGCCGAGCATGTACGCGACGAGGGCCATCGCGATGCCGTCCTGATGGTCGGAGAGCCCGATCACGTAGTCGGGGTACCGATCACGCAAGGTAGTGATCACGCCCAAGTTGAGCTCTTCGACGTCGGCGGGGTAGACGGCGGTGCACTGGAGGATGCAGAGCTGCGGGTTGATCGAGCCGATCGCGTCGACCGCGCGCTCGACCTCGTCCATCGACGCCCCGCCGGTCGACAAGAACACCGGCTTGCCGATCGCTGCGACGTGGCGGATGAGCGGCGTGTTGCGGAGGTCGCCCGAGGCGATCTTGTACGCGGGCATGTCGAGCTCGGCAAGGAGGTCGGCGCTCGGCGCGTCGAACGCGGTCGCGAATAGCGTCACGCCGATCTCGCGCGCGAAGGCGAGCAGTTCCGCGTAGTCGGCCTTGCCCAGCTCGAGCGCCTCGCGATGAGCGCCGTACGTCGGGCCGAAGCTGTTCTCGTTGTCGTACGGCGCGTCGTACATCGCGCGCGTGTAGAGCGTGCGGTTGTCGCGCTTCTGGAGCTTGACCGCGCTCACGCCGCAGTCCTTCGCCGCCTGGACGAGCTCGCGGGCCTTCTCGAGCGAGCCCTGGTGGTTGTGGCCGATCTCGGCGATGACGTAGCAGCCGGAGTCGTCGGAGATGCGGGTGCCGTCGATGACGAGTTCGCGCATCGCCGCGCGATCGTACCCGCCCGGATGGGCGAGAATGGCGGCGGCCGCCCGCCACGCCATGGGTTTTCTCGCCCTCATCCTCGGGTTCACGCTGGTCGCAGCGACGGCCGGCTTCGGCGCGGCGTCGCTCGGCCTGCGCCGCCCGACCGACTTCCTGCTCGCGGCGTACGTCATCGGGTCGGCAGCAGTCGTGACGATCGCGCTCGTCCTCTCTCCGTTCGACTGGCTTACCCGTGCCGGCCTGCTCGCCGCTGCTGCCTGCGTCTTTGTCGCCGTGCTCGCGGTCTGGCTGTGGCGCGGCCGGCCTGCGCCTCCTCCGTTTCGCCCATCGATCGGTCGCGTCCGCGAAGCGCTCGCCGATCCCGTCCTCGCCGTCCTCGCCGGTGCCGTCACGCTCGCGCTCGCGTACTCAGCCGTCCTGGCAGTCGCAACGCCACCTAACGACTACGACTCGCTCTGGTACCACCTCGCGCGCGCCGCCTTCTGGCGTCAGGACCACGCGATCGGATACATCGGCGCGCCGAACGACCTCCGCCTCAACGTCTTCCCGCCCGTTGCCGAGATCCCGTCCGCATGGGCGATGACGCTCGAGGGCAGCGAGCGATACGCATCGCTCGTCCAGCTCGTCGCCCTCGTCGCCGCCATGGTCGCGATCGCCGGCATCGCTCGCCGGATCGGTCTTCCGCTCCGCACGGCGCTGTTCGGGGCACTCCTCTTCGCCAGCCTGCCCGTCGTCGCCCTCCAGGCTGCGACTCCCCTCAACGACATCGTCGTCTGCGCGTTTCTCGTCGTCGCGACGTATTTCCTCGTCTCGGAGGGTCGGATGACGCTCCTCATCGGAGCGCTGTCCCTCGCGCTCGCGATCGGCACGAAGGGGACGGCACTCATCGCGCTGCCCGTGCTCCTTGCCATCGCAGCCGTGCTCTGCCCGCCTCGGCGCCTCGCCCTCGCGGTAGGAGCAGGGGCCGCTGGGCTCGTCGCCGGGTCGTTCTGGTACTTCGTGAACCTGTCCGAGAAGGGAAAGCTCATCCCGCAGTTCGCGCCGGGTAACAAGGAGCAGCACGTCGACGACGAGACGATCCTGCGGATTCCGGCACTCATTGCGCGAATGGCGGTGGATGCCGTCGACCCCGCCGGCTCGGTCGGACGCGATCGCTGGGTGTACGCCGGTGCTGCGATCGCGCTCGTCATCCTCGGCGCGTTCCTCGCGGCGGGTCGCGGGCGACGGGCACCGCTCGTCGGAGCGGTCGTCGCAGCCGCCGTCGTGCTGACCCCGATCGCGTTCCCGTGGCTCCACGACCTCTTCCGCCGCGGATACCAGCGCGCGCTGCTCGAGCTCGACGAGCCCGGGCTGGCCTTCGTCGGCGTCGCGCGGGAAGCCGAGCCGCCGTCACCGTTCGTCTCGTGGTACGGGGCGCTCGGCCTGCTGCTCGTCCTCGCGGCCGTCCCGCTCACAGTTCGTGAGATCCGCCGCGGCCGGCTGAGACGAGGGGCGTTGCTCCTTCCGTTGACGCCGTTCGTCTATGTCGTGCTCGTCGTCGTCATGCTCGCGTACAGCCCGTTCCACGGCCGGTACGTCATGCCCGCCGTCGCGCTGGCGGCAGTGACCTTCGGCCTCGTCGACACCGTGCGACCGCTCGCCTGGGCGGCAACGGCGATCGCCGTCGTCACGCTCGTGCTCGCGTTCGTCCACTACGAGGAGAAGCCGGCCGGCTTCTCCGTGCTCGGCGGGTCTGCACCCGACTCGGTGTGGACCGAGCCGCGCATCGATGTCCTGGCACGATCACGTGCCCCGGGGGGTGCCGGCCCGCTGCTCCAGCTCGAGAGGTTGGCGCGCGACGGGGACACGGTGGCGGTCGCTATTCGCCAGGACGACGTGAGCTATCCGTTCTTCGGCGCCGACCTCGACCGGCGGGTCGTCTTCGTCGGCGACAAGCAGCCGCTCGAGGGCGACGAGGACTGGCTCGTCGTGGCCCCCGGCGTCGAGGCCACCACGTGCGCGAGCGGCTGGCAGCGGGAGCCGGCAGTCGAGCCGGGCTGGAGCGTCTACCGCCGGGTCGGGCTCTGCCCCGGTGAGAGCGCGTCCTCGTAGGCGGCGAGCGTCGCGGCCGTCGCCGCCTCCCACGAGCAGCACGCCTCGACATGGCGCCTTCCAGCCTCGCCGAGACGCCGGCAGCGCTCGGGATCGGCGAGCAGCTCCTCGATCGCGGCGCGCAGCGCCGCAGAGTCGCCCGGCGGGACGAGCAGTCCGGTGACGCCGTCCTCGACTGCATCGACGAGACCGCCGACGGCGGAGGCGACGACCGGGCGCCCGTGCGCCAACGCCTCGCGTGCCACAACGCCGTATCCCTCACGACGTGACGGGCAGACGACGACCGCAGCGCGCTCGTAGTAGGGCGACAGCAACCCCGGCGGCACGAAACCGACCGCGTCGGGCACGAGCGAGTGGAGCGGCCCGTCGCCGACCACCACCCGCGCGATGCCCTCCGTCGCCTCGGCCAGCTCCCGAATCCCCTTCTCCTCCGAGAGTCGCCCGACGTAGAGGACGTGCGGCGGCTCGTCCGGCGGCTCAACCTCGGCCGGGAGATCGACGCCGCTCGGGATGACGCGGGTCTCGCGCGCGCCGAGCGCGGCGACGGCGTCGGCCACCGCGTGCGAGGGGCAGATGACGAGGCGCGCGCCGCGGACGACGGGCCGGAAGAGCCAGGGCAATCGGCGCGCGAGCTCGACGTCCGTCCCCCACGCCTGAAGCACGTACGGCACGCCCGTCGCGGCAGCCGCGTAGCCCGACGGCAGCCAGTGGGCGTGGACGAGATCTGCGCCCCGCGCCGCCTGCCGGGCCGCTCTCGCATACGCCGCGAGGAAGGCGGGCACGAGCAGCGCACGCCAGGGCTGCGCGCGCACGTTGCCCGCGATGCCGTGGCCGTACGCGAGCCCGAAGTCCTCGAACGTCGCAGGCGAGACGACGCGCACGTCGGCTCCCGCGGCCCGGAGGTGGTCGACCGCGTCGCGGACGAACGCCCCGGCGACATCGTCGTCCGAGCGGGGATACGACGTCGTGAGGACGGTGACGCGCATGGCGGGTGTCACAATACGTCCGCATGAGCCGCCTTCCCGGTTGGATGCTCCCGGCGGCCGGCTTCGGCATCCCGCTCCTCGCCGTTCTCGTCGCGATCCTCGCGTTCGACCCGTACTACGGCGTCGTCGACGACTCGGCGCTCCTCGGGCTCGTGTCGGAGATCTCCGAGCGCGGCTTCGACACCGTGTACGGCGAGCGGGTCTGGGAGGACATCACGGGCTGGGGCATGGTGCGGCCGTTCTACTGGGCGCTCGCGTACGGCGAGTACCGCATCGGCGCCGAAGGGCCGCTCCAGCTCTACCTCGTCAACTGGGCCGCCACGGGCGCTGCGCTCGCGCTCGCGGGCCTCGCTCTCGGGCGCGCGTTCCGCGTCCCCCAGCAGCGGCGAGGCATGTTCTTCGGCGCGTACGGCGCAGCCGTCTTCGTCTTCCCGTGGACGCTCGACCTGTTCGCCTTCCCGAGCTACCAGGAGAAGTGGGTGATCCTCGGCGCTGCGGCGGGGCTCGCGTGGTTCGCAGCGCCCCGCGACGAGCTGCCGTGGTGGGCGTGGTACGGCGGCAGCGCGCTCGTCGTCGGGCTCGGCGCGGTCACGAAGGCGCAGTACGTCGTCTTTCTGCCCGCGTTCTGCCTCCTCTTGCTCCACCAGCGCCGGAAAGGCGAGACGACGTGGAGACGCATCGCGTACGTCGTCGCCATCTGCCTGGTCGCGGCCGCAGCGCTCCGCGCGATCGCGTGGTACGGGAGCTACACGTCGTCGTTCTCGGCCGACAACGTCTCCGCGCAGCTCCGATCGCACCATCTCTGGCTGCTCGTGGCCTGCGCCATCGTCTGGTCGCTCTACGCAGCCGTGCGCGCGGTACGCCGTCGCGACACGCTGTTCCTCGACCTCGTCCCGCTCGCCGTCTTCTGCGCCTTCGTCGTCGTCTTCGCGCAGTGGGAAGGCTGGCTGTTCACGGTGATCGCGCCCGTCGTCGCAGGCGCGTTCGCGCTCGCCGTCTCACGGCTCGACCAGCGGCGGCTCGCCGTCGCGGTCGTCGCCGCCGGCGTCGTGTGGGCGTGCGCGTGGACGGCCGTGCGGACGGAGGAGCTCTACGGCTCGCTCGCGAGCATCCGCGAGTTCGTCCGCTCGCCCGAGGCGCTCGCGCTCGCGCAGCGCGAGACGCCGGTCTTCGTCTCCTGCCAGGAAGGCGCCGACGCGATCAGCGCGTACGTCCGGCGCGAGCGCGGCGAGCCGCTCGGCGTGCGCCCGCGCTCGGGCGTGCCGTGGAACTCGGCGGCCGGGTCACCTCCGCCGCCCGGCTTCGACTTCGCGCTCGCCGACGCGCGGCTATGTCCGGCCGAGATCGACCCCGGGAAGTGGCGGGCGGTATGGAGGTCGAGCCACGGCGGCGGCTTTGTGCTGTACGAGCTCGCGACCGAAGACGATCGGTAGGGCGAGCGCGAGCACCGCGAACACGTAGACGTAGTAGAAGGACATCGTGAGGTAGAAGAGATTCGCGGCGAGCGTGCCGGCGAGCGCGGCGATCAGCCCCCACGAGAGCGGGATCACGCGGGCGGCGGCGGCGTCCCCGCGGGCGGCGAGCGCATGACCGACCCGACGCGCGGCCCAGAGGCGCATGAAGAGATACGCGACGAAGCCCGCGAAGAGCGCCGACCCGACGAGCCCCGTCTCGACGATGGTGGCGACGTAGAACGAGTGCGGCCCCCAGTTCGTCTTCCCCGTCACGTCGGCGTAGTAGACGGAGAAGTTGTTCAGCCCGAGCCCGAACAGCGTGTGCATCCCGAGCACATCCGGGACGAAGCCGTAGACGTCGAAGTGCGCCGATGACGCGTTGCCTCCGGTCTGCACGCGCGACCGGATCACCTGGGAGAAGTACTCGTACCGCGAGAGAATCACGAGCATCAGCGTGAGCGCGACGGCGCCGAGCGGCACGAGGAACGCACGCGTCGCGAAGCAGCCGGTGGTACGGGACGGCGAGGACGGCGAGGCCGACGATCAGCCCGAGCGAGCCCGCTCCGCGACAGCGTGGTCAGCTCGACGAGCAGGAGGAAGGCGAGCGTGATCGCAAGCGGCACCTTCCAGCGGTGACCTCGCTCGAGCCGTAGATAGACCGGCAGCAGCGCGATCAGCGGCATGACGAGCATCACGCCGAGGTGATTCGGGTCACCGGTGAGCGCGTTCGGGCGGTAGATGTCCGCGCCCTCGATCGCGCCGTAGATGTTGATCGAGCTCGCGCCGCCCGTGATCGGCGACAGCACCGTCTTGTCGAGGTTGACGCCGACGCGCGCGAAGAGCAGCTGCACGATGCCGTACGATCGCGTTGCACACCATCCCGGCCGTGAAGAACCCGAGCGCCTGCCAGTAGTACGTCCGCGCGGCGCGTGCGAGATACGCAACGCCGGTGATGAGGAAGAGGAAGTGGATGACGAACTTCGTCATTCCCTTGCCGTACTGCGCCGCCGCGACCGCGGTATCGAGGTTGTAGTAGCCGACGAGGTAGACGAGGAGGAAGGCGATGAGGAAGCCGAAGCCGACGATCGACGTCCGCGGGAGCCGCAGGTCGCCGCGTGCGATCCGGTCGGCGGCGAAGCTCGCGATGAAGCCGATCGCGAGCAGGTCGGCGAGGCTCACCTGCCCGGCGACGTCCCAGTGCACCTTCTCGAACGTGACCGAGAAGATCGTCGCCAGGAAGAGGACGCGAGTGAGCCTCATTGCAGCTCCAGCAAGAGGTCGGCGAGCTCGCGCACGCGCGCCTTCCGGTCGAGGGACGCCCGCAGCTCCGGCGACAGCACCACGCCGTCCAGGGTGCCTGACGCCCAGCGGCCGTGCAGCTCGCGCAGCGCTCCGGCGAGCGCCTCCGGATCGTCGGGCGGCGCGACGACACCCGCGCCCGACTCCCGGATGAGAGCTGCGGCGGCGCCGTCGGGTGGAACGGCGGCGAGGATCGGCCGTTCGGCCGCGAGGTACTCGAACACCTTCCCCGACAGGACACCCTTCCCGCGCCCGTCGGCCTCGGGGATGAGGAGGAGCAGCGCCTCGGAGTCGCGCTGGAGCTCGAGCGACGTGCGTCGCGGAACGAACGGAAGGAGCTCGAGCCGGTCACCGAGCGACAGCGTCTCCGCCCACTCGCGGTCGGCCGGCCTGAAGTCGCCGACGAAGCGCGCGCGGACGTCGAGACCGGAGTCTGCGAGCGCCTGGATGAACGGTCGCGGGTCGCGACGGCCGAAGAAGCTTCCGGCGTGGGTGATCCGGAAGCGGTCGCTCGCGTGGTGCTCCAGCCCGTCGAAGTCGTCGAAGTCGCAGCCGTTCGCGATCGTCACGACAGGCGCCTTCGGGTCGAGGGCACGCGTTTCCTCCGCGATCGCGTCGGCGGCGGCAACGATGAGGTCCGCACGCCGCGCGACGAGCGAGGCCGACGGACTGACGGATCCGCTCCTTCGCCTTGAGCGCGGCCGTGTCCGCCCGCCGGTGCGGATGCGCGGCGAGCGAGTCCCGAAGGTCGGCCACCCATCGCGCGCCCGTGATCTTCTGCACCGCTGCACCGACGAGGTGGACGGAGCCGGGCGGCGACGTCGTCAGCACGACGTCGATCCCCTCCTCCCGCACGATCCGCACCGCGGCCGGAATGGCGGTCAGTGCCCACGTGACGTTCTCGTCCGGCACGAGCAGGCGCCGCCCGAGCAGCCGGGCCTGGGTCGCGTAGAGCTCGAGACCGGCCTTGCCGTGGAGCGCGTCGGCGGGTCTGCCCCCGGCCGGGCCGACGTAGCGCGCACGGTGGATCCACGCCTGCGTCGGTGCCTGAAGGTCGTCGTCGCGGTGGATCCACTTCGGATCGTCCGGCGCGAGCACGTGCGTCTCGATGCCGAGCTCGGGGAGGTGCGTGGCGAACTTCACCGGGCGCTGTACGCCACCCCCACCCGCCGGCGGGAAGTACATCGGCACGATCAGGAGCTTCATGAGGCGGTAGAGAACGTAGCGCCGGTCGGCGTACGTCCGGCGCAGCGCGAGCGGCCCGACCCGGGGCCAGCGCTCCTTGCGCACGAGGATGTAGTCGGCCCCGTAGCGTCGGGGGATCGCGAGCGTGCCGGTCCTGCCGAAGCGGTTTGCGTCGTCGCGCCGCTCGTACGGCCGGTTCTTCTTCGTGTCGGCGACGTGGCCGGGCCGCGCGGCGTTGACGTAGAGCGGCGCGACGGACGCAAGCCAGTAGCTCGTCGAGTCGTCGGAGAAGACGACCGCAGCCGGCGGGCAATCGCTCGAGCGCTCGAACGACGCCTGGCGTGAGCGGCGACGCCTCGGACGGCGCAGCATCCCAGTGGGCGAAGCCGAAGATCGCCACGGGGAGGACGAACGATGCGACGACGGCCGCAGACAGCGGCCCGCGGTCGTCGAACGTCCCGCGCTTGCCGACGATCGCGGCGACGACGAGCGCGACGACGCCACCGAAGAGCCCGATCCAGGCCACGAGCGCAGGGCCGCCGTCACGCAGCGCGTACGTGAACTCCCCCGGATACGCGAGCTCCAGCACGATCCCGGCCGCGAGCGCCGCCGGCAACGCAAACCACGAGATCGCCCGCGCAAGCACGGCGGCTCCTCCGGCGCATGCGACCGCGAGCGGCAGAAAACCCGCGGCGCGGCGCGCCTGCGAGAGCGACACCGCGTCCGAGAAGGGCGTGAAGAGGGCGGGGAGGAGCAGGATCACGAGGAGCGCCACGGCCCCGCCCAGGACGTACGCCGACCAGCGGCGGCGAGACGCGAACGCTGCGAGCGGAATGAGCAGCAACCCGACGATCGCGACCGCTCCCGGGTCGTCCCAGCATCTCCGGGCTCAGACGGAAGCGCCCGGGCGAGATGATGTCGATCTGACCGACGTAGTGCGCGAGCCCGCGTGCCCTCTCCGCGGCTGACGGGCTGTGGGACGCGGTCTCGCGCACAACCGGCGCGAGGAACAGCGCGACGCCGATCGCCGGCAGCGCGACACAGCCGAGCGCAGCCATGCCGCGCGCGATCTCGCCGCGGAAGAGCACTACCCGCGCGACGGCGTACCCCGCAAGCGGAACGCCGACGAAGATGATGTACGTCGGATGGACGATCGTCAGCGCGAGCGAGGCCGCTGCGAGAGTGACACCCGGCTGCGCGCCCTGGCTTCGCCGCGTACGAGAAGAAGGCTGCGACGACGGCCGGCGCGAGCAGATGGCGTGACGTGCTCGCCGGCAGCGCGACGATCGCGTACGCACCGCCCGATCCCGGGGCGAGACCCGTGAGCGCGACCTGTGCGAGCACGGCCCCGAGCCCGGCCCACGCGCGCCGGAACACCGCGAGGCCGGCCTCGTACGTGATGACGAACGCGATCGGGACGAGAACGGCCGGTTCGTGGAGGAGCGCTGCACCGGGGTCGACCGCGGCCACGCGAGCGACGAGCGCGAGGAAGACGTGCCAGAGGGGGAACGCGTAGCCGGGATGGAGACCGCCGTCTGCGAACTCGTTCACGGAGGAGAGCGAGAGATCGCCGAAGGCGTCGAGCTTCCGGATCCGCGCGAGGTGGAAGAGCCCGTCGCCCTCGAGCGATCCGAGGATGCTCCAGAGCGCTATCCCGAAGCCGATCCCGGCAAGAGCGACGCCGATGCCGACGACGAGGCTCTCGCGGTGCACCGGCTCGGGCTCCCGAAGGATGCAGAACGGCAGCGCGACGACGCCGATCGCGATGTAGAGCCAGAGCGCGAGCCCCAGCGACCCGTGCACGAGGAACGTAAGTCCCGAGGTCGCGGCGAGACCCGCGAGGCTCCAGACGAGCGCGCCGAAGACCGAGGGCCGGCCGATAGCGCGCGCGATGAGCGAGCCTGGCACGAGCAGGCAGACGGTGGCGACGGCGAGCCGGAGGTAGAGGCCCGCACCCGTCTCCGGCAGCAGCCGCACGACGAGGAGCGCCGGGACGGCGAAGATCTCCCACGGCCAGCGCCGCGCGAGGGCGAGGACTAGGTCGTAGCGTTCCGCGCGTTCCATTCGTCCGCGAGCTCGGCGAGGCCGGGTCCGGTCTCGCCGTGCCACGCGTTCCTCGCCTGGAGCCTGAGCGACGCGGCGTTGACGCTCGACGCGAAGGACGGCCGCCTCTCCTCGGGGAGCCGTGCGAGCGCCGACGACACCGCACCGCGCAGCGGCGTACTGAAGCCCGGTCAGCGCCGCCGCGGTGCGCGCGCCGAGCGGGGAGTGGTGCTTTTCCCAGTAGCGGTGGCGGCTGCGCCAGTGCTCGACGATCCGCCGCTCCGGGACGTCGGCCGAGAACTGGCTGACGTGATGCGCGATCGTGATCTCGGGGACGTAGTGCGTCTCCCAACCCTTCGCGCCGAGCCGCCGGCAGAGGTCGGTCTCCTCCGTGTAGATGAAGAAGCGGTCGTCGAACAGCCCGACCTCGTCGAGCGCCTCCCGCCGCACGAGAAGCGCGCAGCCCATCGCCCAGTCCACGCGCTTCGCCAGCGTGACCGGTGGACTGCTCGATGCCCGCACGCCCGAGCGTGAGTGTCCCGATCGCAGCCGCGCCAGGCGTCGGAAAGCGCCACGCGGACGGCTGATGGCGTCCGTCGGGATAGACGACGCCCGGCCCGAGCGCCCCGACACGCGGGTGCGCGTCCATGTAGGCAACCATCCGGTCGAACGACCCCGGCTCGGAGACCGTGTCCTCGTTGAGCACGTAGACGTAGCGGCCGTTTGTCGCGCGGATGACGGTGTTGTGGTTCGCGCCGAAGCCCGCGCGGTGCCGCTGCTCGATCACCTCCACCCACGGGAAGCGCTCGCGGACGGCGTCGGCCGAGCCATCGTCGGACGCGTTGTCGAGGACGACCACCTCGATCGCGGCGCGGCGCTCGTCGTCGCGCTCGATCGACTCGAGGCACGCGAGAAGCAGCTCGCGGCTCGACGTGTTGACGATCGACACCGACACATCCGGCGCCGACCCGGCGCCGTTGGTCACCGGGTGAGACCGCGCGCCTCGAGCGCCTCGAGCGCCGAGTCGACACGGTCGACGGCTGTCCTGGCCGCGCAGCCACTCGAGCAGGTCGCGCATCCCGTCCTCGAACGCGATCTCGGCCTTGAAGCCGAGCAGCTCCTCGGCGAGGCCCGGGTCCGCGTAGCAGTGGCGGATGTCGCCGGCGCGGTAGCGTCCGACCACCTCGGCCTCGAGGTCCACGCCGAGGCCGTCCGCGAGCACGTTCGCCACATCGAGCACGGACGTCGGGCGGCCGGTGCCGACGTTGACGGCGCGTCCGTCCGCTCCGCTCCCGTCAAGCGCGAGCTCACACGCGCGCACGATGTCGCGCACGTCGATGAAGTCGCGCGTCTGGTGGCCGTCCTCGAACACGAGTGGGGCGCTCTGCGACAGGAACCGCGACGCGAAGATGGCCGCGACGCCGGTGTACGGGTTGCTGAGCGCCTGGCGCTCGCCGTAGACGTTGAAGAAGCGCAGCGCGACGGAGGGAATGTCGTACGCGGCGCCGACCGCGAGCGTCATCTCCTCGTGGTCGCGCTTGCCGACGGCGTAGACCGACGTCGGCCGGAGCGGCTTCGTCTCGGCGGTCGGCTCGGGCTCGAGCGGCGTGCCCGTCGTCGGCGAGCACGTCCCACTCACGCCGCGCGAGCTGCGCGTCGCGGCCGCAACCCCGGCGCGAGCCCACTCTCGCCGGTCTGCGGGTTGCGGTGCTGCCCCTCGCCGTAGATCGACATCGACGAGGCGACGACGATCTTGTCGATCGCGTCGCGCCGCTTGACGACCTCCTCGAGCACGACCGCGCACCCGATGGCGTTCACCGAGGTGTAGCGCTCGATCTCGTACATCGACTGGCCGACGCCCACCGCGGCAGCGAAGTGGACGACGCGCTCGATGCCCTCGAGCGCGGCGGCGACCGCGTCGTGATCCCGCACGTCGCCGACGACGAGCTCGACGTCACCGTCGAGATAGGACGGCCGGGCGCCGTCTGCGTGCACCTGCGGGTCGAGCGAGTCGAGAGCGCGCACGCGGTGGCCGGACGCGAGGAGGCGGTCTGCGAGATGGGAGCCGATGAAGCCGGCCCCGCCGGTGATCAGGACGTGCATCGCGGGTCAGAGCCAGCCGGGGTCAAGGCGCGGCCAACGGTACCAGCTTGGTGGCTGCGAACCCCCTCCCAGAGCAGGATCGCCGCGCCCGGGAGAGCCATCGCCACCGTGACGAGGAAGAAGAGGAACCCGGCGGCGAAGGCGGCATCCGCGGAGACGCCGAGCTGGCCGAGGAAGCTCACGAAGAACGCCTCGCGCACGGCGAGGCCGTTGATCGTGAACGGAACGAGCATGACGAGGAAGAGCAGCGGCCCCATCACGTAGTACGGCCGCGGCGAGAGGTCGATCCCGACCGCCTCCCCCGTCAGCCAGATGGCGAGCACACGGATCGCCTGGATGGCGACCGTGAGGCAGAACACGCCGACGAGCAGCCGCACGTGATGGCGGTAGGCGTGGACGCCCTCGTACACGGCTCTCACCGGCCGGTCGAGGCGCACGCGGCGGAGCAGAGGCACGGTCCACGCGAGCGGCTTGCGCGCCGACCGCGAGAACACCGCGACGCCGAGGACGACGGTCGCGACGACGAACGCCAGCTCGATCCAGAGGTACGCGCCGACGTCGTACTCGCCGATCGCGAGTGCGAAGCCGACTGCCGCAAGGGCGAGCGTGGCCGTTCCCCCGAGCGCGCGCTCCAGGAGCACGGAGCCTGCGATCGGCCCGGAGAGCCCAGGGTGCCGGCGCGACGTCTCGAAGATCCTCGCCGCGTCGCCGCCGACGGCCGTCGGCAGCACCTGGCCGGCTGTGTAGCCGACGAAATACGCGCGCGTGAGCCAGGCGAAGCGGTCGTCGATCGAACGCGCTGCGAGCAGCCGCTGCCACCGCCAGGCCATCGGCAGCACCGTCAGCGTCATGATCGCGACAGCGCCGGCGAGGTACCACGGATCGGCGTCGCGCAGGAGGTCGACCGTCTGGTCGAGGTCGATCTTCGAGACGATGTACCAGAGCGCGAGACCGGTGACGACGACGGTCGCAGCGACCCGCGTGCCCCGGCTTCGCCACGCCGTCCACTCCCGCGCGCGCCAGCGGCGCCAGAAGCCCATCGCTAGCCGCGGCCGGTGAACCGCGCGTGCACGCGGTGCAAAGCGTCCACCGCGTCCTGGATGTCCCCGGCCGAGTGCGCGGGCGAGAGCGGCAGCGACAGCACCTCGCCGCCGGCCCGCTCGGCCACGGGCAGCGGCGGCTGCTCGGGGTTGCGCTCGCGGTACGCCTGGAGGCGGTGGACCGGGAGGAAGTGGATGCTCGTGCCGATCTGCTCCTCGCGCAGCGCACGCTGGTACTCGTCGCGTGTCGCGCCGGCGCGCTCGGCGTCGATGCGCACGATGTAGAGATGGAGCGCGTGCGTGTCGCGCGCGTCGCGAGCGAGCGCCTCGATGCCGTCGAGGTCGGCGATCCCCTCGTCGTACGCCTCGAACTGGGCGATGCGGATGGCGCGGTGACGGTCGATCTTGTCGAGCTGGCAGAGCGCGATCGCGGCGAGAACGTCGGACAGGTTCGCCTTGTAGCCGGGCACGGCGATGTCGTAGAGGGACCCGTCTCCGCGGCGCATGAGCCGCAGCTCGTCGAGCCTCGCCGCAAGCTCGCCGGAGCTCGTCGTGATCATCCCGCCCTCGCCGGCCGCGACGTTCTTCGTCGCGTAGAGCGAGAAGCACGTCGCCTCCGACAACGCGCCGATCTTCCGACCGCGGTACGCGCTCTCGACGGCATGCGCGGCGTCCTCGACGACGGGAATGCCGAGCGCGTGGAGCGGGTCGAGGTCGGCCGGTTGACCGGCGAGATGCACGGGCAGGATCGCCTTCGTCCGCGGCCCGAGGAGCGCGGCTACGTGGTCGGGATCGATGTTGAGATCGCCGTCGCGCACGTCGGCGAACACGGGCGTCGCACCGGTGTGGACGACGACGTTGGCAGTCGCCGGCCAGGTGATCGGCGTCGTCACGACCTCGTCACCCGGACCGATGCCGAGCGCGACGAGCGCCAGGTGCATCGCCGCAGTGCCGGACGCGACGGCGAGCGCATGCTCGGCGCCGACGTACTCGGCGAAGCGGCGCTCGAGCTCGGCCGCCGCCGGCCCCGTCGTCAGCCAGCCCGACCGCAGCGTCTCGGTGACTGCGGCGATCTCCTCCTCGCCGATCGCAGGCGGCTGGAAGCCGAGAAACGTCGTGCGCTTCTCGGAGCTACTCGACGGCGACGTGGGCATCGGCGAGCCGAAAGCGTACGCGGCCGGCGGCACGATCGGCGCGCGCGACCGCATCCGCGCGATCCTCCCCCACCGCGAGCACCGCGCCGGCGCGATCCGATCCCGCCCGGAGCGGCCCGAGCTCGGCGCCGGCGGCGCGGTAGATCCGCACCCAGGCGACGCCGTCGTCCGACTCGGCGTCGTCGACGCCGGTGACGTCGTCGAGAAGCCCCTCGGGCGCGACGAGGAAGCGGACGCACGCACCGCCGGGCACATCCCCTGGCGTGAGCGACTCGGGAGAGATCTCCTCGCCCAGCGCGGCGGCGATTGCGAGCTCGTTGAGGTCGATGTCGAGCGCTGCCGCGCACAGCTCCGCGTCGTGGCCGCCGCCGAGGCGCGCTGCAAGCTCGCCGACGACCGGACCGTCCGGTCCGACGAGCACCTGCGTGTACGTCGGGCCGTTCTCGATGCCGAGCGCCGTAGCCGCCGCCTGCGCGACCTCGGCCGCGCGGTCGACCACGTCATCCGCAAGCTCGCTCGGCCAGATGTGCGCGAGCGCAACACCGAACGCCGGCGAGTCGGCGACGACCCGATCGGTGACCGTCAGCGGGTAGAACGTCCCGTCGACCGAGAACGCGTTGACCGTCAGCTCGCGGCCATCGACGAAGCGCTCGACGAGGACGAAACCGTTCCGCGCAGCCGCGAGCGCGTGGTCGAAAGCGGTCGCGATCTGTCGCTCGTCCTCCACCACCGACAGGCCGCGCTGACCCTGGCGGTCCGGCGGCTTGACGACGACGGGGAAGCCGAGCTCGGCCAGCAGCCGTCCTGGCCTCGGCCGCGCTCGCGACAACCCGGTAGGGCGTGTGCGGCACGTCCGCGGCGGCGAGCCGCTCGCGCTGGCGCAACTTCGACGTTGTCAGCTGAGCCGTGGCGGCCGAGAGCGGATGGCGCAGGTTCTGGCGTTCAGCGACGCGCGCCGCGATCGCGACGGGAAAGTCGATGCCGGGAGCGATCACGCCGTGCACCTGCTCGGCTGCGGCGAGCCGGTCGATCGCGGTCTCGTCCTCGACGGACACGATCGCCCGCCGGTCCGCGTACGCGAAGCCGAGCGCCGCGGGATCGCGGTCGACGGCGATGACGTGAAGGCCGCGCGCCTGCGCCGCCTCGAGCAGCCCGATCTGCCCCGCACCCGCCCCTAGGACGAGTAGGCGCCGACCGTCCGAGCCTGGACCCCCCTCCACCACGCCTCATTGTCGCGGTACCACGCGACGGTGCGGGCAAGACCTTCCTCGAACGACGTGCGCGCCGTCCAGCCGAGGAGGCGCTCGGCGCGCTCCGTCGTCCCGATGTGCCGGTCGACCTGGCCGGGCCGCTCGGGGACGTTGACCCTCAACGAAGCAGGCTGGCCGACGGCTTCGAGCACGGCGTCCGCGATCGCCGACACGGAGATGTCGACCCCCGTCGCGACGTTGATCACCTGGCCGGCGAGCGCCGAGATGTCCGCCGCGATCGCCGCCGCGATCGCCTCGGCGTCGTCGTCGACGTAGAGCCAGTCGCGCGTCGCCGACCCGTCGCCGTGGACGGTGAGCGGCTCGCCGGCGAGCGCGCTCGTGATGAACCGCGGCACGACCTTCTCGGGATGCTGACGCGGCCCGTAGTTGTTGAAGGGGCGGAGGATGACGATCGGGAGCCCGTACGTGACGAAGTACGAGTACGCGAGCCGGTCGGCCCCGGCCTTCGTCGCCGCGTACGGGCTGCGCGGGTTGAGCGGGTGCTCCTCGTCCATCGGCGCTCGCTCGGCCGTCCCGTACACCTCGCTCGACGAGATGAGGATGAACCGCTCGACCGGCGTCTCCCGAATGGCGTCGAGCAGGATCTGCGTTCCTTCGACATTGGTCGTCACGAACTCCGACGCGCCGTCGGTGATGGACTTCTCGACGTGCGACTCGGCCGCGGCGTTGACGATCACGTCGACGCCGGCCACCACTTCGCGGACGAGGCCGGCGTCGCGGATGTCTCCCTGGACGAACGCGAGCCGCTCGTGGGCCATGACGTCCGCGAGGTTCTCGAGGTTGCCCGCGTACGTGAGCGCGTCGAGCGAGACGACCTCGTATGGCGTCGCGTCGAGCAGGTGCCGAACGACGTTCGACGAGATGAAGCCCGCGCCGCCGGTGACAAGCACGCGCTTGCTCATGAGATCTCTCTCTCGATGGTGTAGAGCGGCCAACCTTCCACGTCACGCTGGATTCTGCCGAGATACTCGCCGACGAGGGCGAGGATGAAGCCCTGCACACCGAGGACGAAGAGGATCGCGACGCCGCCGAACAGTGGCCCCGGGAAGTCGCCCTCGTCGATCCAGTAGACGATGCCGTAGACGCCGAGCGCAAACGCGAGGAGGGAGCAGACCATCCCGAGCGCGACGCCGATCCACTGGATCGGCTGCGGCCAGAAGCCGGCCAGGACGTGAAGCGCGAGGCGCGTGAGACGGAGGGGTGAGTAGCGAGACGCGCCCTCCCGCGGCGCATGCGCAACGTCGACCTCGGTCACGCTCGCCCCGCCGGAGAGGATGAGCGCCTTCGTGAACTTCTGCTTGCCGATGGCGCCGAGCATCGGCTCGATCGCTTCGCGCCGGTACGCGTTGAACGCGCAGCCGAAGTCGGAGATGGCGACGCCGGTGAAGCGCCGCAGCATGCCGTTGATGAGGCGCGAGGGGAGCGTCCGGCCCCAGGAGTCGCGCCGAGCGACGCGCCTGCCGCTCGCGACGTCTGCGCCGGCGTCGATCGCCGCCACGAGCTTCGGGATGTCCTCCGGCGCGTTCTGGAGGTCTCCGTCCATCGTCACGACGATCTCGCCGCGCGCGCGAACGAGGCCCGCGTGCATCGCCGGGTGCTGCCCGAAGTTGCGTCGGAAGCGCACGCCGCGCACGCGCGGGTCGGCGGCGTGGAGCCGCTCCACCTCCGCGAACGTGCCGTCCGTCGAGCCGTCGTCGACGACGATCAGCTCCCATGGGCGGCCGAGCTCGTCGAGTGACGTGGCCGTGCGGCGGTAGAGCTCGGGCAGCGACGCCGCCTCGTCGTACGCGGTGACGACGACGGAGATCACCGGCGCGCTCGGACGGGGCGCACGGCGCGCGAGCTCTCCGCAGTGAGCACGCGCTGCGCTGCGCGGCCGACGTGCCAGCCGAGGCGCACGACCGAGTCGGAGGGTTGAATCTCGGACGCCTCGACGCTGACGGCGACGTCCTCGGCGAGCGACGGGGCCGCCACGTCATCTGCCCGCGAAGCGCGTCGCGCAGCCGCGTGTCGACGACGAGGGAACCGTCGGCGAGGCCCGCTTCGAGGTCTGCGTCGTCCACGAGATGGTCGGCGACGACTGACTCGGCACCCCACGCTCGTCGAAGCCCGCGCACCATCGCCGCGGCTTGCTGGCGCGTCATGCCGATGTCGGCTGGAATGCTCTCCTCCTCCCGCCGGAACTTCCGCTCGAGCTGCTCGCGCGTCCGGACGGGGAAGTGCAGCACCTCGAACGGGACCCAGTCGCGAAGCGGCACGAGCCGCGCGCCGAACGCCTTGTGGTTGCCGCGCCCGACAATCACGTCCGGATCGGCGCGGTGCACGGCCTTGAATGCGGGCGACGTACGTGCTGCGCTCGTCGGTCGGAGACGTCCGCCGTACCGTCATCCGCTCGTAGAACGGCGCGTCGTCGTCGGGCCGAAGGACGAAGTGACGCCAGAGCCCGTGGACAACCGCCGAAGCGGGGCGGCACGCTGTCAGCACGTCGCGAAGCGCCCCGTCACGCGGCCACCAGAACTCGTCCACGTCGGCGTTGACCACCCAGTCGGCGCCGAAGTCTGTCGCCGCGAGCCGTGCCATGCGCGTCACCCACTCGGCCTGGCGAAACGACTCGCTCGACTCGCGGATCACGTGCACGTGCCCTTCGCGCTCGTAGCCGGCGAGGATGTCCGTCGTCCCGTCGACCGACCGGTGGTCGGTGGCGACGACGAAGTCGACGCCCACGGTCGAGGTGGTATCGGAGGAAGTCGTCGACGACGTCCACCTCGTCGCGGACGAGGAGCGTGAGCACGACCTTCATGGCCTCGAGCGTCGCCCCCTTCATGGCAACGACGCGTTCCTCCAGGCCATCGAGGCGATGCCGCAGCCGAGGCGTCGAGGCCACCGGATGGAGGTCGCCGAACTCCCGCGCGAGCGCGATGTCGTCGTCGACCGACGCCGGGATCAGCTCGTCGGAGCCGGTGCCGTGCGCCCGGGCGCGTCGCAGCGTGCGCGTGAGCGACCCGCCGGCGAGTCCACGCTCGAGGGCGTCGTCGTCAACCAGCATCGCGCCGAGCACCTGGGACGGGGCGCGCAGCGCGTCTCGCACGCGTGTGTCACGCGTGAGCGACCCGCGGGCGAGGCCGCGCTCGAGGGCGTCGTCGTCGACCAGCATCGTGCCAAGGACGGCGTCGAACCCCTTCTCCTCGAGCTCCCCCGCCATCTGCACCCAGTGGCGACCCGGGCGCACAAGCCCGTCGACGGGGATCTTGGTGAACTTCCGCTCGAGCTGGCGCGTCGTGCGAATGGGATAGTGGAGCACCTCGATCGGGAGCCAGTCCGGGAGCGTCGGCCCGAGGGGAAGCCGCACCTTGTGATTGCCGCCCATGACGTCGACGTCCGGGTGCGCGCGGTGCGCGACCTTGACGGAGGGGTGATACGGATCGAGCGGATCGGCGCTCGGCGGGCGACGCCAGAGCATGCGCTCGTAGAACGGCTGCTCGTCGTCCGGCCGAAGGACGAAGTGACGCCAGAAGCCGAGGACCGCCGCGAACCGCGAGGGAATCGACGCGAACGACGTCGGCGAAGGTGCCGTCGCGCGGCCACCAGAACTCGTCCACGTCCGCGTTGATCACCCAGTCTGCACCGAAGTCGGTCGCCGCGAGGCGCGCCATGCGCGTGACGTAGATCGGCTGGAGATAGTCGGGATTGTCCTCCCGGATCAGGTGGAGGTACCCGCCTCGCTCGTAGTGACGGAGGATCTCCGTCGTCCCATCTTTGGAGCAGTGATCCGTCGCGACGACGAAGTCGACGCCGTTCTCGAGGTGGTACCGCAGATGCTCGTCGACGATCTCTTCCTCGTCGCGGACGAGCAGGGTCATCACGATCTTCACTCTTGGCGCGAACCTCGCCGCAGCGTCGCCCGCAGCTTGCGCTCGACCCGCAGCGTGAACGTCTCTTCGAGCTGCGCGATCCTGCGTTCGAGATCGTCCACGTCCGCGCGAAGACGAAAGGCGTCGGCCTCGCCGAGCACCGCAGCGTCGACCGCATACCACGCGTTGTCGACGACGGTCGGCCGCGAGAAGGTGAGCGCGTTCCCGGCCTCGAGCTCGCCGAGCGCGTCGCGCAGCCGTGTGTCGACCTGCACCGTCCCGTTCTCGAGCCCGTCGGCCATCGTCGGCTCGTCGATCGCGATCTCGACCGACCGTCAGCACCTCGATCGGGTACCAGCCGCGAAGCGGTCGGAGGACGCCCTTCGGAATCTCTCCGTCGTAGCCGGTGATGTCGACCCCTGCGCGATGCGCCAGCCGACGGGCCGGCCGCGCTGAGCCGCGTGGGTCGTCGAGCATCGCCTGCGCGGAGAGCCGATGCGTCGGGACGTCAGCTTCACCGCTCTCCGGCGACGCGGAGAAACGGCCGGGCGAGCGCCTGGACGACGTCGTAGTCGGCGGGGATGGCTCCGAGGACGACTCGGGAGGCTCGCTCCTCGAGGCCACCAGAACTCACCGGGCGCCGCCGGCAGCACCCAGTCCGCGCCGCGGCGGCGAGCTCCGACCGGGGTCGACGACCGCGGCAACGCCGGCCGCGAGGTGAAATGACCGCTGGGCCTCGAGCAGCGCCGCGTCGTCGTGCGCCGGCAACGTCATCACCACCCGCACGTCAGTCACCCGTGCGAGTCTAGAGGCTCGCGGCCGACGGCTAGAGCACGTGCCGTGCTTCGGCGGCCAGCTCGTGCGCCGGTAAGCAGATTCCGCCCCGCGCGTGGATCGCGTCGATCAGCCGCGCGTACAGACGATCCCAGCCACCCGCCGTCGCGGGGTCGAAGCGGTCGGGATGCCAGAGGATCGAGAAGCCCCCGCCGTCGACTGCCGCGCGATCGAGAAGCGTCGACCAGGCGACGCTCGGCCTCCTGCACCGACAGACCGAGGTAGCGAGGCTCGGCGAGCGTCACGTCCATGGCGGCGAGCGGGATCTCGATCAGGTCGAGCGGCCGGTCCTCGGCGAGGCTCCACGGCCGGAAGGGATGCGCCGTGCCGGCGCGGAATCCCGGCAGCCCACCGAAGCCGAGACTCGAGTCGTACGCGAAGCCGAGGTCCGCGAGCGGCGCGACGTTCGCGTGCGGATCGACGCGGAGGTAGTGGTAGCGCTGCCCGTGCAGCGTCGCGCCGAGCCGTTCGAGCGTTGTCTTCTCCTCAGCGATGCGGGCTGTGTCGAGCGCAGCCGTGTAGCTCGCGTGGAGGCCGATCTCGGCATCGAGGCCAAGGAGGGTGTCGACCACACGCGGCAGCAGTCGCGCGTACGTCTCCGGAGCCGGCCCGTCCTGCGGCACGTGGAACCCGGCCAGCACGAAGAACACCGACGAGGCGCCACGCGTTCGCTCGATCTCGACGATCCGCTCGAAGCTGAAGTTCGGGTCAGTCCCGCGCAGGCGATGGACGGGGACACCCGCAAGACCTCGCGCCTCACGCCACGCTGCGCGCCCGTCGCCGCTGCGAACGGCGTCCTTCAGCTGTCGCGCGCCGCCGCGGATGCCTGCACGGGTCCAGCGCCAGGGGATGTCGACGTCGTGGCTGAGGCAGACAGCGAACTTTGCTCCGCCCCAGCGCCGCGGCTCGATGCCGAGACTGCGGCGGAGCCGGTCGAGGGGCGGGTCCATCGGGTCGAGACACGTGGCCGAGGCGGGGAAGCGTCCGTGAGCGTCGCGGGGTCCCGCGCGCTCTTCGATCCGCGCCAAGTGGAAGAACGCCTCGGCCAGGTCGTCGCCGCACAGGCCGCTCGCCGCGCTCGACCTGCTCCCAGGCTGCCTCGTCGTAGGAGACGTCGTCGCCGAAGCCGAGCTCGGTCGCTCCGATCGTGTCGAGCACCCATCGCGCCCGCCGCTCGACGTCTGCGGGTATCACCGGACTGCCGCCTTCGCAACGCGTGCGAGAAACGCGAGGCCGGGCTTCGGGTCGTCGAACGCGAGGAGCGGGTCGACGTACGGCGGCCGCACGAACGCCGGCGTCTCGCCGGCGTGAAACGTGAGCGCCCAGCGGCCGTGCTTGCCCTCGGTCGTCGCAGCGGCCGGCCGGCGGCCGGTCAGGTCAAGGTAGGCGATGCGCGGGAAGTCGACGCCGAGGGCCGCGGCGAGGCTGTGCCACTGCCACAGCCGCGGGTTGATCTCCATCAGCTTGAAGCGACCGTCGCGGTGGTCGCGCTTGAACTCGACCTGAGAGAGGCCCGTGAACGCGAACGCGTCCAGCAGGCGGAGCGCCGCCGCTACCGCCTCGTCGACCCACAGCGCCTCGCCGACACGGCACGTGCCGATGCCCGGCGGCGTCTGGCGGAGCTTCCTCCCGCAGAAGAGCCCGAGCGGTGTCCGGTCAGCGGCGAGATAGCTGCCGACGGTGTAGAGCTCGTCGTCGCCTCCCGGGATCAGCTCCTGCACCATCGGCCCGTACGGCTCGGCCGCCGCATACGCGCGCTCGAGGTCGGCGCGACCTTCGCAGCGGAACGCCTGGCGCTTGAACTCCCGCCGAAACCCGTCCGGGCTCGACGGCTTCACGAGCAGCGGGTAGCCGATCGCGCCCGCCGCTTCGAGGGCCTCGCCCGCCGACTCAGGGTATGCCGTTCGGGGCGTGTCGACCCCAGCTGCCGCCGCCGTCTCGAGCTGGGCGCGCTTGCTCTGCACGCGTTCGACTGTCGCGCGAGCGGGGAACGGGCGCAGGTAGGCGTCGCCCAGGGTGTCCTCATGCAGTGCGATTGCGTTGAGCGGCGGGTCGTGGGTGGGAAAGATCGGGCACGGACGGCCGATCGTCTCGGCGAGCTCGCCGAGGAGCTCAGCGAACGCGTCGGGCTCGGTTCCCGGATCGGGGCATGGAACGGCCTCCGCGTGTCGTGACCGGAACCCGAGGGCGCTCGGCCGGTGGTCGAGCGCGAGCACCGGCACGCCCATTCGGCCCAGCGAGCGAATCGCCGTCAGGCCGTTGACGAACGAGACATCGCAGATGACCGCCGGTGGGTGGGCGCCGGAGCGGATGAGCGACGCGATGCGTTCGCGGTTCAGCATCGGTCGGGCGCTCACCGCCCGGATTGTAGGAGTGTGCTCGCGGGTACCCTGGGTGGATGCTCGCCTTGGTCGCGATCGCCGCCGTCGCGATTGCCGGTGTCGCCGGTGGCAGCGGTGTCACGCAGCGTCGCGAGCAAGCCGACGTCGCTGACGATCACCTATCTGGGACGACGAGCAGATGCCGCTGCCGAGTTCGAGCGCTGGACGCTGCGCTGCAACCCGAGTCGGCGGGACGCTTGCCGAACCGAAAGCGCGCGTGCGCGAAGCTCTCGGCGATGTACCGCCAGCTCGTTCGCGCCCGTTCCCACGGACGCGATCTGCACGTGAGATCTACGGCGGCCCGCGAGAAGGCTGTCGTGAAGGGGACGATCGGCGGCCAGCGCATGTGGGCCTCGTTCCGCAGGCGCAACGGCTGCGAGATCGAGCGCTGGCAGCGCTTCTCGCCGTGGCTGCTTCCGCCCGGCGGCGCCACGCGATAACGACGCGGCGCCGGGGCCACCCCGCGCCTCCTCCCGGTTTCAGCGTACTGCGCAAAGCCGCGCGGGTGTGTGCCAACTCTGTGCCAAGAGTGGGACGCAGCGACGGCTAGGCGCCCGCCGCGGCGTCTACGCTCACGAGCGTGCCGGTGGAGTACGCGACCGATCTCGACGGCGTGGAGCCGGAGCATCTCGAGGGCTTCTTCGAGGGCTGGCCGAGCCCGCCGTCGCCGGAACGCCACCTCGAGATCCTCCGCGGCAGCTCGCACGTGGTCCTCGCCCATGACGCACCCACACGGGCGGTGATCGGCTTCGTGAACGCGATCTCCGACGGGACGTTGTCGGCGTTCATCCCATTGCTCGAGGTGCTGCCGGCGCATCGTGGCCGCGGAATCGGCTCGGAGCTCGTGCGCCGGATGCTCGACGAGCTTCGCGGCTTCTACAGCATCGATGTCGTCTGCGACGCGGAGCTCGAGGCGCTTCTACGCCCGCTTCGAGATGGAGCCATTGCTCGCGATGGCCAGGCGAAACCGATGACGAGCCTCGGGGGTCAGATGTGGCGCCTCGCGCGGCACTCCGCCATTTACGGCATCGGCGGCCTCGTGTCGCGATTCCTCGCGGCCTCCTGCTCCTCCGCTCTACACGCGCTACCTCACACCGGCCGACTACGGCGCGGTGGAGACGCTCATCGCGCTCGGCGCCATCTTCGCCACCGTCCTCCGCTCGGCATTGCGAGCGCGTTCTTCCGCTTCTACTTCGACTCGACGGATCGCCGCACACCGCCTCCGCGTCGTCCGCACGTGCGTTCTGGTTCACGATGACGATGGCGACACTCGGGCTCGTCGTCGGCCTGGCGCTCGCGCGGCAGATCTCCGAGTGGTTGTTCGGCACGACCGACCAGACGACACTCGTGCGCGCGGCGTTCGTCTACCTCTGGGTGCAGATGAACTACGAGCAGCTGACGGCGCTGTTCCGCGTCGGAGGAGCGGTCGGTGGCGTTCGTGTCCGCGAGCCTCGTCAACATCACCCTCACCGTCGCTGCGACGATCCTCTTCGTCGTCGTCTTCGACTGGGGCGCGACTGGCGTCCTCATCGGCAACTTCACGGGCACGCTGATCGTCTGGACTTCGGCCTCATCGCTCTACCGGCGCGAGCAGCTGGGGCTCACGTCGACCGGGAGCTCCTGCGCCGGATGAACCGCTTCGGCCTGCCGCTCGTGCCGTCGATGCTCGCACTCTGGCTCCTCAACTTCGGCATCAGGCTCTTCGTCCTCAAGCTGAGTGACGTGACTGAGGTCGGCCTCTACTCGTTGGGCTCCCGCGTCGCGTCAGCGATCGTCCTGCTCCTGACCGCCTTCCGCGCTGCCTGGCCGGCGTTCGCGTACTCGATCGACGACGACGACGAGGCGAAGCGGTCGTACGCGTACGTCCTCACGTATCTCCTGTTCGTCGCCTCGTGGGCCGCACTCGCGCTCGGCCTTCTCTCGCCATGGGTCGTGACGCTTCTGGCGACGCCGGAGTTCTACGAGTCGTCGGAGGTCGTCGCGCCACTCGCGTTCGCCGCCGTCGCGTTCGGAGGGCTTCATCGTCGTCTCGATCGCGACTCGGACGGACGAAGCGCACGCAGTTCAACTGGGTGGTGACGGGCTCCGCCGCTGCCGTTGCCGTCGCGATCAACCTGCTCTTCGTCCCGACGTACGGGATGATGGCCACTGCCTTCGCGAACGTCATCGCGTTCACGGTCATGTTCCTCGGGATCACGTGGTGGTCGCAGCGCGTCTTCCCCGTGCCCTATCAGTGGCGGCGCGTGGTGACGGTCGTCGGCTGCGCCGTGGTGCTGACGATCGCCGGCAAGGCGCTCGAGCGTCCCGCTCGCCGTCGCCATCGGCCTCGTCGCCGTCTACCCGCTCTGCCTGTGGCCCCTGCGGTTCTACCTCCCCGCCGAGCTCGGCTGGATCAAACGGCGAGTGGCTCGAACCGCGCCGTGAAGTGCCGCAGCGCGGACGGCTCCCACACGATCCGGTAGCCGGGAAGCCCACCCGCCCGCTCGGCGACGAGCCCCGCGACCTCGATCACGTAGTCGACGTGGCTCTGCGTGTACGTGCGCCGGGGCACGGCGAGGCGCACGAGGTCCATGGCGGCTGGCACTTCCGACCCATCCGGCTTGCGGCCGAACATGACGGTGCCGATCTCGCAGCCGCGGATGCCCCCCGCCACGTACAGCTCGACCGCAAGCGCCTGGCCCGGGTACTCGAGCGGCGTCAGGTGCGGCAAGAGCGCGCGCGCATCGACGTAGATGGCGTGGCCGCCGAACGGCCGCATGAGCGGGATGCCGGCGTCGAGCAGCCCGTCGCCGAGATACGCGGTCGACCGCACGCGATAGCGGAGGTAGTCGTGGTCGACGGCCTCGGTCAACCCCTGGGCAATCGCCTCGAGGTCGCGACCGGCAAGGCCGCCATACGTCGGGAAGCCCTCCGTGAGGATCTCGAGCGTCCGGCACCGGTCGGCGAGCTCCTCGTCGTGCATCGCGAGCCAGCCGCCGATGTTGGCGAGCGGGTCCTTCTTCGCACTCATCGTCATGCCGTCCGCGAGCGAGGCGATCTCACGCACGATGTCGGCGACGTCCCGGTCGCCGAAGCCCGGCTCGCGCTCGCGGATGAACCACGCGTTCTCCGCGAAACGGCACGCATCGAGGAAGAGCGGCACGCCGTGCCGGTCGCAGACGGCGCGCACCGCGCGGAGGTTCTCCATCGAGACCGGCTGGCCGCCGCCCGAGTTGTTCGTGATCGTGACGAAGACCACGGGCACGTCTCCCGCGCGCTCGGTGAGCAACGCGTCGAGCGCGTCGGTGTCCATGTTCCCCTTGAACGGATGGAGCGTCGAGGGGTCGCGTCCCTCCGGGATCGGTAGGTCGACCGCCTCCGCTCCCGTGAACTCGACGTTCGCACGTGTCGTGTCGAAGTGCGTGTTGTTCGGGATCACCTTCCCGGGACCGCCGAGCACCGTGAAGAGGATCCGCTCCGCCGCCCGCCCCTGGTGCGTCGGGATCACGTGCTCGAAGGGAAAGAGGTTCTGGACGGCCTCGAGGAAGCGGTACCACGACGGCGAGCCCGCGTAGCTCTCGTCGCCGTGCTGAATCGCAGCCCACTGGTCGCGCGACATCGCGCCCGTCCCCGAGTCCGTGAGGAAGTCGATGAGCACGTCCGCGGCCCGGAGCTTGAAGAGGTTGAAGTCGACTGCGCGAATCGCCTCCCGACGTTCGTCCTCCGTCGTCAGCCGCAGCGGCTCCACGGAGTGGATCCGGAACGGCTCGATGATCGTCTCGAAGGCCAACGGCTAGAGATGAGACGTGACGCCCGCGAGACCGGGGTCGTCGGCGGCTGCCTCGTACCACGAGTACGCGTAGCGGCCGTCGTCGAGCTCGCCGGCGAACGCCGAGAGGCGCAGCGGCCGGAACGTGTCGCACATGACGGCGAGCTCTGTCGTCTCGGCGATCCCGAGCGACTTCTCCGCGAGGCCCGGCTGCGGACCGTGCGGGAGGCCCGAAGGGTGCAGTGTGATCGAGCCGACCTCGATCCCCTTGCGCGAGCCGAAGTTGCCGGAGACGTAATAGATCATCTCCTCCGACTGGAGGTTCGAGTGGTGGTACGGGATCGGGATCGCCTCCGGGTCGAAGTCGAGCTTCCGCGGGCAGAAGGAGCAGATGACGAAGTTGTGGCCCTGGAACGTCTGGTGCGTGGGCGGCGGCTGGTGGATGCGCCCCGTGATCGGCTCGAAGTCGTGAACGGAGAACGTCCACGGGAAGAGGTAGCCGTCCCAGCCGACGACGTCGAAGGGGTGATAGTCGAGGACGTACGTCTGATAGCCACCGCGGACGCGTACCTTCACGACGAACTCGCCCTCGTCCCGGTGCGTCTTCAGGTCGCCCGGCGGATGGATGTCGCGGTTCGAGAACGGCGCACCCTCGAGCAGCTGCCCGTACTCGTTGCGGTAGCGGTGCGGGATGGTCATCAGCCCGGGCGACTCGAAGACGAGGTGGCGCTGCTCGCCTGCCGGCGCGAACCGGTACGTCGTGCCGCGCGGGATGACGATGTAGTCGCCGTCCTTGTAGGCGACGTCGCCGAAGATCGTCTCGAGCGTGCCCGACCCTTCGTGGACGAACACGATCTCGTCGCGCTCGCCGTTGCGGAAGAAGTAGCTCATCGCCTGCGCCGGCCGGCAGAACGAGATCTCGACGTCGTCGTTCCACATCAGCACGCGGCGGCCGGAGATCTCGTCGCCGGACGGCGCGACCTCGGCAGTCGCGAGATGCCGGTGCGCGTGCGCCTCCGGCACCCACTCGTCGCGCACGATCGGCTCGAACTCCCCGAGCTCCTTCACACGGCACGGCGATTGGAGGTGGTAGAGGATCGACTCGTTACCGGTAAATCCCTCGAGGCCCATGACCTCTTCGGTCAGGAGCCGCCCGTTGTCGCGAAAGACGATGTGGCGCTTGCGAGGAACGTCACCCCGCTTGACGTAGAACGGCATCTCCAACCTCCTGCAGCTCGCGGTACCTGAACCCTACTCGCGCCGGCGAACCCTCCTGACCCACACGGTGGCCGCGACGACGGCGTAGACGGCCGGACGGCCCGGAAGCGCGGAGTTGAGCTCGTCCGCGTGCACGCGCGGCACCCAGTGGGGGCCGCCCCAGCGCAGGTCGAACGCGAACCCGCGAACGACGTGCGCCCAGATCAGCCAGGCCGTCCACCGCGCGATGCCGTAGAAGTACGACGCGCGGTAGAGGACGATGAGCACGTTCTCGGAGACGTAGCGCCCTGCCCAACGCCAGAACGGATCGGCCGCGACGATCGTCTCCCGGAAGTACGCACGCGTGATCACGCGCCAGCTGAGGATCGCCCACACGACGAAGACGCCGTCCCAGACAAAGCCGAGCCCCGAGAAGTACGCGCCGGCGTCGATGTAGCGGCCGGTCTGGCCCGCGTAGGCCCAGGCGCCGACGGCGAAGAGGTGGTCGGTGAACGGGAAGAAGAGCATCGTGCCCACGGTGTCGCCCATGTCCGTGAACGCATGGGCCCACTGCCCGATGACGAAGCTGTAGGCAACGACCTTGTTGCCGAAGATCGCGTAGAGCAGCAGGCCGACGAGGACGCCGAACGTCAGCGAGTGCGTGAACCCGACCCCGGGCCAGCCGCGGTGGAACTGGGCGGGGTTGTGCGCCTTGAGCTCGACGCCGGCGAGCCCGACGCCGTAGACGAACCACTTCGACACCATGTCCGGCGAGTACGAGCCGATGAGCAGCGGCACGAACGCGACCTTCTTGCCCAGGTGCTTCTGGATGACGTACGGCTCGAGATCGTGTGCCGCCCAGCTCATCGCAGCAACCGGCGCGCGATGGCGGGCAGCGCGACAACGCAGAGGAGCAGGTAGGTCACGGCCACCCAGAGGGAAAAGAGGAACTCGGGCACCGCAACACCGACCGCGACGTAGACCACCCCTGCGCCGAGATAGAGGGCGAGCTCGCGCCAGCCGGCCGCGAGTGCTTCGCGCAGGCTCGGCTCGCTCCCGCTACCGCGCATGGCGGCCGATCAGGTGACGATGCGGTAGACCTGGAAGCACTCGGCGAGGCCGCGGCTCACGTTCGTCCCGTGCAGGCGGGCGAGCGAGCGGATGTAGTCGGCGTCCGCGTAGCGCCGGTGCTGTTGCGACGCGTACTTCGCAAGCGCAGCGATCTTCCGCTCCACGTGGCGCTCCTCGAGCGCGACGTACGCCTGGTACGCGAAGTCGAAGTTGTTCCAGGGGATCTCGTAGCCGAGGATCGTCGTCCGCTTGAATGCGCGCAGGCCCTCGGCGGAGATCACCTGGTGATCCTGGTGGACGTCGTGGAGGCTCGGCTGGAACACGACGTCCGGCTGCCACTCCTCCCAGAGCGCGATCAGGAGCTCGAGGATGTCCTGGCGCCGGTCGGGGAACGTCCGCACCTCGAAGTCGTGGACGTCGAGATTCCCCTCGGGGATGCCGATCTCGGCCGTCGCCTCGCGCACCTCGCGCGCCAGCGTGTCGGGCGGGAATCCCTCGGGCAGCGACTTCGTCGCGATCGAGAAGGCAACGTACCGAACCTCGACGCCGTCCTCGACGAGCCACGGCTCACGTTCGTCCCGTGCAGGCGGGCGAGCGAGCGGATGTACTCGGCGTCCGCGTAGCGCCGGTGCTGTTGCGACGCGTACTTCGCAAGCGCGGCGATCTTCCGCTCGACGTGGCGCTCCTCGAGCGCGACGTACGCCTGGTACGCGAAGTCGAAGTTGTTCCAGGGGATCTCGTACGCCGAGGATCGTCGTCCTCTTGAACGCACGGAGTCCCTCAGCGGAAATCACCTGATGATCCTGGTGGACGTCGTGCAGGCTCGGCTGGAACACCACCTCTGGCTTCCACTCCTCCCAGAGCGCGATCAGGAGCTCGAGGATGTCCTGGCGCCGGTCGGGAAACGTCCGCACCTCGAAGTCGTGGACGTCGAGGTTCCCCTCGGGAATGCCGATCTCGGCTGTCGCCTCGCGCACCTCGCGCGCGAGCGTGTCGGGCGGGAATCCCTCGGGCAGCGACTTCGTCGCGATCGAGAACGCGACGTAGCGGACCTCGACCCCGGCCTCGACGAGCCGCGCCATCGTTCCGCCGCAGCCGAACTCCCCGTCGTCGGTGTGGGGGGCGAGAACGAGCGCGCGCGAGACGGCACTGAGCATGGCGGGATTCTCTCACGGTTACGCTTGCCGCCCGCTCATGAGCGACGAGACCCTCTCGCAGATCGCGGCGTTGCTCGGCGCTGCCGGCGCGGCGCTCGTCCTCGTGCCTCCGCCACGACGCGCTGTGCTCTTGGGCGGCTTCGCGCTGCTTGCCATGGCCGAGGCGCTGCTCGCGGGTGCACTCCTGCCGCGCGGCGACCTCGAGCGGTTCACCTCGCCCCTCGGCGCAGCGGCCCTCGTCGTGGGCGTGGCGGCCGTCGCCGCGCTCGCGTGGACATTCGCCCGTCACCCCGCGTCGTTCCCGTGGCACTGCTCGCCGCAGCGCCGTTCCGGATCCCGGTCGACCTCGGCAGCCAGCACGCCTTCCTCCTCGTGCCGCTCTACGTCGTCCTGGCAGGAGCAGCCGTCGCCCTCCTCTACCGGGCGTGGTTCGACGGCCAGCTCGCCGGACTGTCGCGGTGGATTGCGCTTCCCACCGCCGCGCTGGTCGGGTGGGCCGCCCTCTCGGTGACGTGGGCCCTCGACGTCGAGCAGGCGTCGATCGATCTGTTGTTCTTCATCTTCCCCTTCGTCGCGCTCCTGGCGGTCGTTGCGCGCTCGCCCTGGGCGATATGGCTGCCGCGGGCGCTCGCGACGACGCTCGTCGCGGTGGCGGCGGTGCTCGCGGCAGTCGGTCTCTACCAGGCGTGGTCGCACACGCTCGTCTTCGCCCAGGACCTCCGCGTGGCGAACGCGTACACGACGTACTTCCGCGTGACGTCCCTCTTCAAGGATCCGAGCATCTACGGCCGCCACCTCGTGCTCGCACTCTCCGTGCTCGTCGTGCTGCTCTGGCTCGGGCGGGTCCGCCTCGCGTACGCCGTCGCACTCTGTGCGGTGCTCTTCGGCGGGCTCTACTTCTCGTACTCCCAGTCGAGCATGGTCGTGCTCTTCGTGACCGTGCTCGCCGCGACGGTTCTCCTGTCGGATCGCCGGAGCCGGACGATCGTCGCGGCGGCGGCGGTCGCAGTCGCGGTCGCCGGCGGTGCGTTCGCTGCGGTCAGCGCACGGGACAGCGGGCTCCAACGCGCCACGGCCGGCAGGTCGCGGCTCGTGTCCGTGACGGGCCACGTGATCGCGAACCACCCCGTCGTGGGCGTGGGCATCGGCAGCCAGCCCCTTGCCGCACAACGCGAGCTGGAGACGCGGCGACGAGCCGAGAAGAACGCGTCGCATACGACGCCGCTGACGGTCCTCGCCGAGCTGGGGGCTATCGGATTCGTCCTGTACCTCGCCTTCCTTGCCGGCGCAGCCAAGCTCCTGCTCGACGCGACCCGCCGACGACGGGTCGTGGGACTGGGTCTCACGGTCGCGTTCGCCGTCCTCTTCCTCCACTCGCTGTTCTACTCGGGCTTTTTCGAGGACCCGATCATGTGGGGCATCCTCGGTGTCGCATCACTCGCCGTCTGGGCGAAGGCCGGCGCCACCGACGAGGGCACGGCTCCGGCGTCGTCCCTCTTCAGTCGCGTCGAGGGCCGCTGGCACACTTAGGGCGCAGCGCTCGCCCTCCCCATGCAGAAGAAGATCCTCCTCGCCGCCGCCGGTGGCCTCGTGCTCGTCGTAGCTGGCTTGGCGACGGTCTGGCTCGTCCTCGAACGGTCGCAGCCGCCCTCCGGGTCGATCGATACGGACCTCACGGGCGTGACCACGCTGCGACCACAGAGGCCTCCCGAGGCAGAGCCGGAGCCGCCGCCGATCGAGGCGGACACGCCGTGCTGGACGGAGTTTGGCGGCGACCCCCAGCGGTCGCTATCGCGCACACGCATCGATCTTGGCGTCCCGACGAAGACGCTGTGGGCGCGCGCCATGGGCAGCTACATGGAGTATCCGCCGAGCTACTGCGACGGGCGCATCTATGCAAACACGTTCGCCGGACGCACGGCGGCACTCGACGCGAGGACGGGGCGGATCCTCTGGTCGCGTGGCGGCGCCGCCGCAAAGGCATCGACGCCCGCGATTGCAGGGCCGCGCCTGATCGTCACGTCGCATGACGGATCCGTCACCGCGCTCGACCGGTCGAACGGCCGGACGCTCTGGAGGCTCCAGACGAGCGCAAAGGTTGAGTCGTCGCCGGCCGTGGTCGACGACACGGTGTATTTCGGAGCGACCGACGGACGCCTCTTCGCCGTCGACGTCCGCGACGGCCACGTCCGCTGGGCATACCGCACGGGCGGACGGATCAACTCGAGCCCGTCGCTGTTCGGCAACCGCGTCTGCATCTCGACGTACGCCGGGTCGATCTTCTGCCTCGACCGGCGAGACGGCACGAAGCTCTGGAGCCGGTACTTCAAACGGGACCTCTTCCGCTACGAGAGCTTCTACGCGAGCCCATCGACCGATGGACGGCGGATCTTCTGTGTCGCTCGATCAGGCAAGGTCTACGCGCTCGACGCACAGACCGGCGAGCGCCTCTGGACGGGACGCGTCGGCTCCCTCGGCTACACGACACCGGCGATCTCGGCTGGGCGTGTCTTCGTCGGTGGCTTCGACGGCGCGCTCCGCGCGTACAGCGCTGCTACGGGCCAGGAGCTATGGCGCCGCACAGTGCCCGGGCGGATCCTCGGAGCACCGGTCGTGGTCGGTGAGCTGGTGTTCTTCTCGACACTCGAACAGCGGACGTACGCTGCACGAGTCGACAGCGGGACGGTCGCGTGGCAAGTCGGCATGGGGAAGTACTCGCCGGGCATTGCGACGAGCAGCCACTACTACTTCTCGCTGAACGGGATCCTCGTCGCGTTCCGTGCGGCGAACAGCCCGCCGGAGCGCTAGCCCCCGAGCGGTGGGTGGCGCCGCGCCCACAGCGGCGTCCGGCGAACGACGCTGCCCGACGCGTTCCATGCCTTCACGCGCGCCGCGTAGCTCATGCGCTGGAGCGTGCCACGTGCGGTGGTGACACCCGGGTCGGGATAGCCGAGCTCGGCGAGGAGGTCACCGGCCACCGCCGAGAAGGCTCGCGCGTCGGCCGGACTCATCTCCGTGCGCCAGTCGCGCAGCCCGACGGTCGGGGGACGCTTGAGGCTCTGCTGGTGCGGCTTGTCGGGGACATCCGCTCCACCGGCACTGAGCATCGCCGGCTCGAAGTCGAGAGCCGGCGTGAGCGCAGATCCGCCGCAACTCGCTCTCCGGGTCGGCGACAAGCGCCTCGTAGCGCGACCTCGAGGTAGCGCTCCCCGGCGCGGCGGCCGAGCGCACGCGCCTTCGACACTTCGGCGCGCCACTGGCAGGCGAAGGCCGCGGCATCATTCGGGTGTGCCCACGTCTCCGTGACGACGCCTGCCGGCAGTTCGAGGAACGAGACAGCCGCGTCGCGCCCGTCGCGGATGAGGTGGACGTAGACCGCTTGGGGGAACAGCCGGTCGATCGTGCCGAGATGCTCCATGTACATCGGCGTCTTGTCGCCCCAGCGCTCCTTGCCCCGTGCCGCCGCGTACGTGAGATAGACGGCTGCGATCGCATCGCCCGGCGCCATGCCGGGCTCGAGCCGCGCCGCCACGGCATCGACGTCGACGTCCCACTCGCGCAACGTCCCGATCCGGCGAAGGTCGTCGACGAACGCCGCGAGGTCGACCGACCCGTGATGGCGGTCGGCGAGTTGAGGGATGAAGTACGACTCGTCCGGCACCGCGAGCTTCGAGTGCCGGTCGAGCATCACGCGGAGAAGCGTCGTGCCAGAGCGGCGCACGCCGAGGACGAAGAGGGAGGGGCGTCGTCACCGTGTCTTGCGGACGACGACCGTCGCGCGCTCGTCGTGTGTGCCCGCCGTCACGACGAGGATGTAGCGACCCGGTGCCTGCGGAGCGCGGAAACGGATCGTCCGCCGGGCCGAGCCACGGTCGACGACACTCGAGCCGCGCCGTAGAAGCCAGCGGACGCCGGCGAGCGTCGGTGCCGGCGACTACGCGCACGGCTTCCTGCGCCGCGACCAAAAGCCGTTCCGGCGTGAGCTCGAGATACCGGACGCGCACATTCCCTCCCGGCGCCGGCCGCGAGATGTTCCCGGCGAGGTCCTGCGCACGCACCGCGAGCCGGTACGTGCCGGGTCGGAGCCCGAGCGCCCGCCACTCCAGCTGCCCAACTGCCCGCCGGCTGCGGCTTCGTACCTTCGCCACGCCGTCGACGAGCAGGATCGCCTGCACCCGCTCGTTCGCGTGGTAGCGGACACGCGCGACGTCCCGGCGGCCGTCGCCGTCGGGCGAGATGACGCGTGGTCGCACGGACTGGATAGACACCTTCGGAGCCGTCACGTCGACGCGAATCGGGTTCGGAAGAACGATTGTGCGATCGGCGTTACCGAGCTCGACCTTCGGCCGATAGCTCCCTTCCGGGGCTAGCCGGCCGTCGTCATCGCGCCCGTTCCAGAAGAACGTCTTGCGCCCACGCCGCGCCGGGACGTGGTCGGCGAGCCGCCGGATCTCCTGGCCTGAGGCATCGAGAAGCGAGACGGTCAGCCGGTCGTTCTTGCGCAGGCGGAACGCGATCCGGGCCACCGCCTGCGGGCAGCGGCACACAGGGGAGAAGACCTTGTCGACGTCCGGCGCCGCGACCGGCGACT
The DNA here is from genome assembly GCA_963724675.1 of uncultured Actinomycetes bacterium. Classification (GTDB taxonomy): domain Bacteria; phylum Actinomycetota; class Thermoleophilia; order Gaiellales; family Gaiellaceae; genus PALSA-612. The sequence goes on from CAVRVP010000007.1 coordinate 470,257, forward strand.
TCTCGAGCTTGAGGTGCTCGGCGACGGCGAAAGCCGCGGCCGAGCCGACGAGGAGCGCGAGGACGACGAGGAGCGGGGCGTGGCGCCGCAAGGCGCGCTGGACCCTATCGCGACGTCTACGGGAGCTGCGCGGAAGCGGCTGCGCGTCCGCGGATGCGGATCCAGCTGTGGCGGCCGAGCCAGACGAGGAGCGCCGTGACGCCGGCGCCGAGCACGACGACGATGATGATCGAGGCGCCGGGAACGTTCACGAGCTTCAGCCCCGCCAGCCCGAGCACGCCCGCGAGCAGGAGCCGCAACGGCTGCTCGGGGATCGACAGCGTCAGGTGGCCGCCGAGGAGCACCCCGGGATCGACCCGAGGAGGAGCCAGCCGACGATCGACCAGTCGACATCGCCGGCGAGCCAGTGGCCGAAGCCTGCGACGTAGAGCAGGGCAGCGGCGTGGAAGATGTCCGTGCCGACGACCTTGTGCGCCTTCAGCGGGAAGACCACGAGCAGCGTGAGGCCGAAGAAGACGCCGCTGCCGACTGAGGTCAGGCCGACGATGAAGCCTCCGAACAGCCCGATCAGCACGGCGGCCGTCTTGTCGCGGGTGCTGAGCCCGATCCCCTCGTCGTCCTCCATCTCCTTCGCCTTCACGAAGGTCTTCGCCAGCAGGCCGGCGCAGCCGAAGAGAAGCGCGCCGCCGAGCACCTGCCCCATGAGGGACTCCACCCCGTCCCCGTAGTGATTCGTGATCTGCTTGCTCGTCCAGACGCCGAGGAGCGACATCGGCGCCGACCCGACGAGCATCCAGCCGGCGAGCTGCGCGCGGACGTTGCCCATCCGCCGGTGCTGCACGGCGCCAACCGTCTTGAAGATCGCGCCGTGCGCGATGTCCGTGCCGATCGCGACGGCCGGGTTGACGCCGAACAGGATCACGAGCACGGGCGTCATCAGCGAGCCCCCACCCATCCCCGTCAGGCCCACGAGCGTCCCGATCAGGGCCCCGGCGAGGATGAACTGCCAGCTCACGTCCTGCTGTACGCCTCGATCAGCACCTCCGCGACCTCGGGCCGCGTGAACTCCGCCGGTGGCACCTCGCCTTCACCGAGCATCTCGCGCACCTTCGTGCCCGAGAGGAAGACGCGGTCCTCCGGCCCATGCGGGCAGGACTTCGTGCTCGCCATCGAACCGCACACGTTGCACCAGAAGGTGTGCTCGAAGAACATCGGCTCGATGTCGAGCTCGTGCGGCGCGTAGTCGTCGAAGATGAGCTGGGCGTCGTACGTGCCGTAGTAGTCGCCGACGCCGGCGTGGTCGCGCCCGACGATGAAGTGCGAGCAGCCGTAGTTCTTGCGGCAGATCGCGTGCCAGATCGCCTCGCGCGGCCCCGCGTAGCGCATCGCCGCCGGGAAGGCGGAGAGGAGGACGCGCTCCTCGGGGTAGTAGCCGTCGAGCAGCGTGCGGTAGCAGGCGACACGCACGTCGGCGGGAACGTCGTCGGACTTCGTGTCACCGACGAGCGGGTGGACGAGCAGGCCGTCGACCGTCTCGAGCGCCACTTTCGTCAGGTACTCGTGCGCGCGATGGATCGGGTTCCGCGTCTGGAATCCCACGACCCGCTTCCAGCCACGCTCCGCAAATGCGGCGCGCGTCTCCGCGGGATCGCGGGCGAGCTCGGGGTGAGGAGGCGCCACGCGTTCGAACATCGTCACGCGGCCCGCGAGGTAGAGCGGCTTCTGCTCGTAGAGCCGTGCGACGCCGGGGTGGGCGTCGTCCGTCGTGCGGAAGCACTGCTCGGCCTCGTGCTTGGGGTCGTACTCGTAGACGCCTTCGACGTCGAGCGTCGCGAGCAGGCGGCCCGACTCGTCGGCCAGCGAGACGCTGTCGCCTGCCGGAGCCGCATCGACGGCGAGGCAGACCGGCAGCGCCCACGGCAGGCCCGAGGCGAGGCGCATCTCGGCCACGACACGCTCGTAGTCCTCCTGTCCCATGAACCCCTCGAGCGGCGAGAGCGCGCCGGCGGCGAGCATGTCGAGATCCGACACCTCGCGCGACGTCAGCGTCACGCGGTCGAGCTGGTCGAGGCCCTCCGGCCGGTCGCCCGTGCGATCGACGAGCGCGCCGCCGTGCGGCGCGATCAGGCTGCTCGACCGTGACCGCGCTCACGAGGTCACCGCGGCGGGGACGAGGCCCAGCTCTTCGAGCTTGGCGACGACGAGGCGCGCAGACTCCTCGGCGTCGTGCGACTCCGTGTCGAGGACGAGCTCGGCGTTGGCCGGCTCCTCGTAGGGGTCGTCGACGCCCGTGAAGCCCTTGATCTCGCCCGCGAACGCCTTCTCGTACAGCCCCTTGACGTCGCGGCGGGCGCACTCGTCGACCGACGCGGCGACGTGCACCTCGACGAACGTCCCCCACTCTTCGACCATCGTGCGCGCCTTCTGCCGTGTCTCCTCGTACGGCGAGATGGCCGCGGCGAGCACCGCGCCACCCTGCCGCGTGAGCCGCGAAGCGACCCAGCCGATGCGCTCGATGTTCGTGTCGCGATCCTCCTTCGAGAAGCCGAGCCCCTTCGAGAGGTGCGTGCGCACGGTGTCGCCGTCGAGGTACTCGACGACGAGGCCGCGGCGGTCGAGCTCAGGCCCGACGAGGTGTGCGATGGTCGACTTGCCCGACCCGGAGAGCCCCGTGAACCACACGGTGAAGCCGCCGGGCCGCGAGCGATCCGACTCCGGATGCTCGTGGGCGTAGATGTGCTCAGTCATGCGTCCTTTCCTTCGCTCGCGTCTTCGAGATGGATGCCGCACTCGAGCTTGTCCGATCCTGCCCAGCGTCCGGCACGCTCTTCCTGGTCCGGCGCGATGGGCCGCGTGCACGGGATGCAGCCGATCGAACGGTACCCGGTGTCGTGCAGAGGGTTGTAGGGGATGTCGTTCGCGACGATGTACGACCAGACGCGCTTCTCGTCCCAGGCGGCGAGCGGGTGCACCTTCCAGACGCGGTAGCGGTCGGACCACGTCATCTGCTCCGTGTCGGCGCGGCTCGGCGACTGGTCGCGGCGAATGCCGGAGATCCACGCGTCGTAGGGCTGGAGCGCGCGCGACGAGCGGCTCGACCTTGCGCACGTGACAGCAGCGGTCGGGGTCCCGCTCCCAGAGGTTCGGCCCCTCGCGCTTGTGCTGCTCGGCGACTGTCGGCACCTCCGGCCGAATGAGGTTGAGGCCGTAGCGCTCGACGAGCCGGTCGCGCGTCTCGTAGCTCTCGCGGAAGAAGAGGTGTGTGTCGAGCTCGATCACGTCGATGCCGATGTCCAGCTCGGACACCATGTGCACGAGCACGGACGACTGCTTCTGCCAGGAGCACGTGAGGCAGAGCCGCTCACCGAAGTGCGCGTGCGCCGCGAGAATCAGCTCCTCGGCGGAGAGCTCCTCCGCCGCCGCGATCGGGTTATCCCTGGACGTGCTCTCGAGAATCAAGGAGCACCTCCTTGAGCGTGTCCGCGCGCAACCCGAGGCGAAGCGTCTCGAGCGGGATCACCTCGTCGGGTGGAATGTTTCCGAGATTGACCGTCGGCCCGAAGTGCTTGACGAACCACGCCTGCGACGCCTTCGTCGGCGCCTCGAACACGAGGTCGGAGACGGGGACGTCGTGGACGATCTCGTCGATCAGTCCGGTTCGCATCTCACCGCTCGGGCGGTAGATGCCGGCCGTGCCGCCCTCGCGGCCCTCCGTGATCACCTTCCACGCGCCGGCCTCGAGCTCTTCCTTGATCCACTCGACCCACTGGTACGGCGCGAACACGACCTCGGCGTCCTTCGAGCCGACTTCGGAGAGAACGGTGAAGTCGCGCGCGAGGTCGGCGATCAGCTCGAGCTTCTGCTCTCTCGCCATCTCGACGACGCCGTCGGAGATCTCGACGTGCGTGAAGCCGTGCGCCGTGAGCCAGGCCCGGTACTCGTCGAGCCGACCGCGTGCGAAGACGGCCTCGACGAACGTGCCACCGCAGACGACGGGCTTGCCCGCGTCACGGTAGAGGGCGAGCTTCCGCTCGATGTTCTTCGTCACGTACGCCGTGCCCCAGCCGAGCTTCACGATGTCGATGTAGTCGCCGGCCGTCTCGAGCAGGTCCTCCACCGCACGCGGGCCGAGGCCCTTGTCGATGACGTGCGTCAGGCCGCCGTCTCGGCGGGGAAGGCCCAGGTCAAATTCGCTCATAGAGCTCCTCCAGCTTCTTCGTCGCCTGCGTCTGGACGTCATGGAACATCGAGTTGCCGTGTGCGTCGATCCCGACCCACAGTGGGCCGAAGTCCTTGACGCGGAACTTCCAGAGGCACTCGGGCATGAGCTCCTCCCAGGCGACCTCTTCGATCTCCTCGATCTGCGTCGTCTCGAGCGCCGCCGCGCCGCCGACGATGGCGAAGTAGACCATCCCGTAGCGCTGCATCGGCTCGATCGCCTCGTCGGGCAGCCCGCCCTTGCCGCAGATCGCGCGTACGCCGTGGTCGCGACCGAGCGGCTCGGTGAAGCGCACCATCCGCGCGGAGGTCGTCGTCCCGACGCACATCGGCTCGTAGCGGCCGGGGCCGAGCTTGCGGACGTTTGGCGCCGTGTGGAGGAGGAACGCGCCGCTCAGGTCCCACGGCGGCGCGACTCCCTGGTCGAAGATGCGCACCTGCGTCCGGTCGCGGATGCCGATGATGTGCCCGTCGACGGTGACGATGTCGCCCGCGCGGAGCGCGCGGATGTCGTCCTCGGTCGCAGGGAAGGTGAGTCGGTGCTCGGCCATCACGCGTCTCGGTCGTAGTCGACGACGCCGTCGGCAGAGACGTGCGCGCTGGCCCGCCGCGCGGCCCAGCACTGGTAGTTGACGGCGACGGGGTTGAGGGTCATGTGCGTGTCGGCGTGCTCGACGTGAACGTGGAGCACGGTGACGTCGCCACCGAGGCCCATCGGGCCGATGCCCGTCTCGTTGAGGAGAGACGCGAGCTCCACCTCGAGCTCCGCGACAAGCGGATCCTCGTTCTGCGAGCCCACCGGCCGCGCGATCGCCTCCTTCGCGAGGTGCATCGCGTAGTCCGCCGAGCCGCCGATGCCGACGCCGACGATCCCCGGCGGGCACGGCTTGCCGCCCGCCCCGACGATCGAGTCGAGCACGAAGCGCTTGATGCCCGCGACTCCGTCTGCGGGGACGCACATCTTGAGGAAGCTCATGTTCTCCGACCCCGACCCCTTCGGCACGCACTTCACGTCGAGGCCGTCCCAGTCGGGCACGAAGTCCCAGTGGACGATCGGGACGCGGTGGCCGACGTTCTGGCCCGTGTTCTCGCGCGTGAGCGTGTGGACGGTGTTCGAGCGCAGGGGATGCTCGATCGTGGCCCGCTCGGTCCCGTCGTGAAGGGCCTCGTAGATCCGCGCGGGGTGGAGGGGGAAGCCCTCGCCCACGCGGCAGTAGTAGACGGCGATGCCGGTGTCCTGGCACACGAGGTTCGAGCGCTCCTCGGCCACCTGGACGTTCTTGAGGATCGTGTCGAGCACGCGCTTGCCCGTCGGATGCGTCTCCCGCTCGGCCGCGCTCGCGAGTGCGTCGCGGAGATCCTGGGGGATGTCCTTGAGCGCCCAGACGTAGAGGTGCGCGGCGGCGTCCTCCACCACCTTCTGGAGATCGGTCGCGATCACGCCGCCGCCTTCGAAGCTGCCGCACGGCCCGCGCGGCGTCCGAAGACGCAGCACTCGAGCAGCGAGTTGCCCATCATCCGGTTGCGGCCGTGCGTGCCACCGGCGATCTCGCCGCAGGCGAAGAGCCCTTCGACCGTTGTCTCGCCGTCCTCCGTGATCACAAGGCCGCCGTTCTGGTAGTGGAGCACGGGATAGGTGAGGATCGGCTCTGCGAGCGGGTCGATGCCGCCCGCCCGGTAGCGGCGCAGCATGTACGGAAGGGAGACTTCCGCGTCGGCGGGCGCGATCCTCGTCGTGTCGAGGTACACGGCCGGGCGGCCGTCCGGTGTCTCGACTCCCTTGCCGCGTGCCACCTCGTCGAAGATCGCATCCGAGACGACGTCGCGCGGGCCGAGCGAGTCTGTGAACTCCTCGCCGTCGGCGTTGAGCAGGACGGCGCCGTACGCACGTGTCGTCTCCGGGATCGAGTAGCCCTGCATCGGCTCCGGCCACGCACCGCCGTTCGGGTGGTACTGGAGGGCGTCGAGGTCGCGCGTCTGCCGCACCGACAGCACGGGCGATCTCCGTCACCTCGCCGGTCGCCCCGGGGTGGTTCGTGGACAGCTCGCCTCGCTCCTCGGCTTCGCGGTAGCAGCGGCCACCCGCCGCGAGCACCACGGCTCCCGCCTCGAGCTCGTGCTCGCCGCAGCGGGCGCGCCAGCCGGACGCCGAGTGCTCGAGGTCGGTGAGGGGCGACTTCGGAAACGTCTCGGCGCTCGAGCACTCGACGGCGCGACGCAACGCTTTCGTGATCGCGTGACCGGTGCGGTCACCTACCTGGAGCAGCCGCTTGCGCGTGGCGCCACCGCAGCGCGCGAGCCGGTAGCCGCCGTTCTCACGCGTGAACTCGACGCCGTGGCCCTCGAGCCAGTGAATCGCGTCGGGAGCCTCTGACGTGAGGATCTCGACGAGATGCGGATCTGCGGTCTCGTGCGAGCTCGTCCAGACGTCGGCGGCGTGCTGCGCGGGCGAGTCGTCCTCGGCGAAAGCCGCCTGTATCCCACCTTGCGCCTTGGCCGAGTTGCACGACTGGAGTGCGTCCTTCGTCACGAGCGCGACGCGTGCGCCGGCAGCCTCCGCGCTGACGGCAGCGGCAAGCCCGGAGGCGCCTGATCCGATCACGAGCACGTCGAAGGGGCCAGCAAAGCTCACGGCTCTGCGACTATACCAGCTAATCCCTAATCTCTGGCATCAGCACTGCTTATCTCACCAGATCGACCGGAGGAGCACCACGATCTCGGCAGGGCTGGCAGGACGCGGGTTTGCGCGGGCTCCGGGACGTACCGCGATCGCGTCGGCCACCTCGTCCAGCTCATCTTCGGGCACACCGAGGTCGCGAAGGCGCGTGAAGCCGGCCAGCCGGGCTAGCTCCTCCGCCGTCTCGATCGGCACGACGTCGATCGCCAGCGGCGCGACGTCGGCGTTGAACCGCATCGCCGCCGGCAGGCAGATCGCGTTCAGCGCACCGTGAGGAAGGCCGTAGCGGCCGCCGAGCGCCTGCGCCATCGCGTGGCCGAGGTAGAGGCCGTTCGTCGCGAGCGCCTCGCCTGCAAAGCACGCGCCTTCGAGCAGGTGCGTGCGCGGCGTCGAGGTCGTCGAGCGCAGCGAGCACCCGGGGCAGCCACTCGACGATCAGAGCCGCCCCTCGGCGCGCCACCTCGAGGTCGCTCGGATAGAGCGCTTCCACGCAGTGCGCGAGCGCGTTCATCGCCGTCCCGCCGGTTTCCGGCCGTGGCAGGTCGAGCGTCAGCTGCGGCTCGTAGACGATGCCCGCGAGCAGCGCGCCGCCGCCGCCGCCGACCATGCGCTTGTCGGGATCGCGCACCCCGAACGACGTCGTCCACTCGGCGCCGGAGTACGTCGTGGGCACGGAGACGACCGGCAGGCCGGTCGCTGCCGACGCGGCCTTTGCCGTGTCGATCGCGCTGCCGCCGCCCAGGGCGAGCACCCCGTCGACGGTGTCCGGCACCTCGATGCGGTGCGACGGAATCTCGCTCCAGCGTGCGGCCGCGGGCAGGTCGAGGTGATCCCAGCGGGTGCTCGCGACGAGCAGCGGCCGTTCGATCGCCACCTCGCCGAGGAGCGGCGCGAGCTCGCCGAGGCCCCAGCGGACGATCACGCCAACCGTTCCCGCGCGAAGGTGACGAAGGTGTCCGCGGCACGGCTCGGCGTGCGGTTCGCAGCGCGAGCGATCGAGATCTGCCGATGGAGATCGATCCCGTCCACGCCCACCTCCGCCAGCGTCCCCGACTCGAGCTCGGCGGCGACTGCGCGCCGCGAGATGAACGTCACGCCGAAGCCCGCCTGCACCGCCGAGCGAACCGACTCCTGGAGGCCGAGCGTCAGCCGCGGGCGGAGATCGCGAAGCCGCCGCCCGTGGCGGCGCAGCTCGTCCTCCACGAGCTGCCGTACGCCCGCGCCGTCCTGCATGACGATGAGCTGCCCATCGGCGAGCTCGTCGAGCCCGATCGTCCGACCCGCCAGCGGATGACCCGGCGGACAGACGAGGATGACGTCGTCCGAGAAGAACGGTTCGAAGTGGACTGCGCGGCGGCGGCGGGCGGCTCCCACGATGCCGAGCTCGACTTCGCGTTCGACGACGAGCGACACCACCGTCTGCGTGTCGTGCACGGAAAGCTCCACCGCAACGTCCGGATGCGCCTGCGCGAACTCGCACAGAAGGAGAGGGACGACGATCGCGGCAGGACCAGTCGACGCGCCGACCCGGAGCGTGCCCGTGAGTGGCCCTTCGCTGCCTTCGCTGAGCTCCGCGAGGAGCTGCTCCTCGGCTGCGAGCACGCGCTGGGCCGAGCGATACAGCCGAGAGCCGTCGTCCGTCGGCGCGACGTTGCGACCCGAGCGGTCGAGGAGCTGACGCCCGAGCCGCTTCTCGAGCGCCCGTACCTGCTGGCTCACCGCCGGCTGCGTCACCCCAAGAGCAGCGGCGGCCTGCGAGAAGCTCCGCCGCTCGACGACAGCGCAGAAAGCCGCCAGTTGCTTCGTGTCCATATAAGCAAAGCTTATCGTCGTGCATGGCGCTAGGGTCACCACATGCGCATCTGGGTCGACATCACCAACTCGCCCCACGTGCTCTTCTTTCGCCCGCTGATCGAGCTGCTCCGAGCAGACGGGCACGACGTCGACGTCACCGCGCGCGCGTTTGCCCAGACCGAGCAACTGCTGGAGCTCCACGGGCTCGAGGCCACCATCGTCGGCGCCCACGGCGGCCGCTCGCGCATGGCGAAGGCGCGCGCGATGGGATCGCGGCTCGGCGCGCTCCATCGATGGGCGAAGCACCGCCACGTTCGACGCAGCCGTCGCGCACGGGTCACACGACCTGACCGTGACTGCCCGCCGTCTGGGAGTCCCGAGCACGACGACGTTCGACTACGAGTTCGCCCTTGCCCAACACCAGATCGGTGCGCGCGCGGCGACCCGCGTCGTCGTGCCCGAGGCGATCCCGGCCGATCGCCTGACACGGTACGGCCTGCGCCCGCCGAAGCTCGCACGCTATGCAGGCCTCAAGGAGGAGTACTACCTTGCCGACCTCGAGCCCGACCCGCTCGTCGCCGTCACCCTCGGCGTCGACCCGAGCCGCGTCGTGATCGTGCTCCGCCCGCCTCCGGACGTCTCGCTGTACCACCGGGGGACGAACCCGCTGTTCGCAGACACGCTTCGTGCCCTCGGTGCCCGCGACGACGTCCACGTCGTCGTCCTGCCCCGCACGGCTGAGCAGCGCTCGGCGGTCGTGAGCCTCGGCCTCCCCTCCGTGATCGTGCCCGAGCAGGCGATCGACGCCCAGAGCCTCATCGCCACGGCAGACATCGTCGTCTCCGCCGGAGGAACGATGAACCGCGAGGCCGTCGCACTCGGGACACCCGTGTACACGGTCTTCGCCGGCCGTCTCGGCGGCGTCGACGAGCAGCTCCTGCGGGAGGGAAGGCTCCGGCGCCTCACGAGCCCTGACGGGATCGTGATCGAGAAGGCATCGCGCGACCACACACGGACACGCCGTGATCCCCGCACGCTGCTCGCGCTGCTGCTTCCGCGCGTCCCACAAGGGGGATAGAGTCCTCGGTCACTACGACCTTGGGAGCGTCGATGACCAGATCTCGCCAGGCACTCGTTTCTCTTCTCGGCGTCGCGGCGATCGCAGCCGTCGGCGTTACGGCAGGACAGGCTGGACCCAGCCCCGCCTTCAATACGGGCCAGGCTCCGATGTTGATGGCCGGCCCAGGAGCGCCGGCTGGATATTCCGCCGACGCGCTCATCTCCGTCGGCGACACGTTGGCGCACGGCTATCGCTTCGAAGCGATCCCGGACGGGATCTCGATCGTGCCGCGCCAGGGTGGCGCAGACGTCTACGTGAACCACGAGACGTCGACGGTGCCGTTCCCGTTCAACGCCAACTGGCCGCAGGCCGGCGGCGTCGAGCTGAACCAGAACGACTTCGACAACTCGCAGGTGAGCAAGCTCTTCATCCACGCGAACGGCAACATCGCGAGCGGCTCGATGGCGATTCGCAGCCTCGAGAACTTCCAGCGCTTCTGCTCGAGCTACCTCGCGACGGCGAAGGAGGGCTTCAGCCGCCCGATTCTGTTCCAGAACGAAGAGGCGCAGGACTGGATCTACCGCTCAGGCTCTGCCTGGCCGGGCCCCAACCTCATCACGCCCGGCACGGCCGGCGCGGAGCAGGCGGGCGTCGTCGTCGGCTACGACGTCGCGACCGGGGCGCGGAAGCCGCTGTACAGCATGGGCCGCTTCAACCACGAGAACACCGTCGCGGTCCCCGGTTACCACGAGCTCGTGACCCTCTCCGGAGACGACACCTTCGCGACAGGCGCTCCCGCCTCGTCGCAGGTGTACATGTACACGGCGCCGGACACGAACACGCTCATCAACGACAAGGGCACGCTCCATGCGCTGTCAGCGATCTCGACGAGCGAGAACGACTACTTCGACATCCAGCCGGGCGACACGCCGGTCGACGTCGAGTTCGTGCCCGTTCCGACGCACATTGCAACCGGCAAGGACTCCCACGGCAAGGATCTGCTCGCGAGCGACCTCGGCTACCCCGCTCCGGTGGGGATCCCGATCGACGGGCCGCAGTGGGTGCTCGACCAGTGGGGCAACGTGTCGAACACGCCGTCCTTGAACAACGACGTCTTCGACTTCATCCGGATCGAGGACATCGCGTATGACAAGAGGCCCGGCATGTCGAACGTCCTCTACCTCGCCGACTCCGGTCGGGCGACGGGCGGCGCAGCCAACCCGCTGAGCGTGTCGACGAACGGCCGCATCTGGAAGCTCGTGCTCGACAAGCACAACCCGCGCCTCGGAAAGCTCTCGGTCCTCGTCCAGGGTGACGACACCGCGACCGGCCTCGCGACCGGCGCGACCGAGATCCACCAGCCGGACAACGTCGACACGACCGTGCACGGAAGCCTGCTCGTGACGGAGGACCCGAGCACGAACAACCAGTACAACCTGCCGAGAGACCCGGGCGAGACGGGCGCGCGCATCTGGCGTGTGCCGCTCGGCGCAGCCGACCCCGACGCCTCGAAGGTCGTCGTCGCCGAAGTCGATCAGGCGCTCGACGAGAACGCGAACGGTGCGCTCGGCGCGATCGACGTCGACGCCGCAACGGCCGCGCGGCTCGGCGCTTGGGAGTCGAGCGGCATCGTCGACGCCTCGGCTGTGTTTGGCCCAGGTGCGTTCCTCGTCACGATCCAGGCGCACTCGTACTGGGTCGAGAAGCTCGTAGGGCCAGACCTCATCGGTAACGCAGGCGCCGACTACTACTACAAGCGGGAAGCGGGACAGCTGATCCTGCTCCGCTTGCCGGGCGTCTGATCTGAGCTACTGCGCCGCGGGCTCGCGTGCGGGCTCGCGGCGCGGTTCCTTCATCATCGCCGGCAAGCCGCGCGACGAGCTCGAGCGTGTCACCCGACTCGACCATCGCCTCGAGTCGTGCGAGCTCGTCATCGAGCCACGCCGCGTCGATCGAGGGCCTCGTCACGAGGTGGATCTTCGAGTGTCCCGTCTCGCCGACGAGCTCGCCGCCCGACCACAGCTCCTCGTGGAGCTTCTCACCCGGTCGCGCACCGACGTACTCGATCGCGATGTCGCGGTCCGGATCCTTGCCGGAGAGAAGGATCATGTTGCGCGCAAGGTCGACGATCTTCACGGGCTCGCCCATGTCGAGCACGAAGATCTCGCCGCGGCCGCCGATCGCGCCGGCCTGGACGATGAGCGACACCGCCTCCGGAATGGTCATGAAGAACCGCGTCATCTCGGGGTGCGTCACCGTCAGCGGCCCGCCGCGCTCGATCTGCTTGCGGAAGATGGGGATCACGCTGCCCGACGAGCCGAGGACGTTGCCGAAGCGCACGGCGACGAACCGCGTCGGGATGTCGTCGCGGTGACCGAACGCCTCGACGATCCACTCGCAGAGCGCCTTCGACTGACCCATGACGGTCTTCGGGTTGACGGCCTTGTCGGTCGAGACGAGCACGAAGCGGCGGGCGCCGAACTCGATCGCCACCTGCGCGATCGTCCGCGTGGCGAGGGCGTTGTTCCGCACCGACTCGAGCGGGTTCGCCTCCATCAGCGGCACGTGCTTGTACGCGGCGGCGTGGAAGACGACGCCCGGCGTGTAGCGCTCGAAGACCTGGCGCATCTTGGTCGCGGTTGCCGACGTCGGCGATCACCGGGACGCTCGGCGGAAAGCCGCGCTCGTCGACGAGCTCACGCTCGATCTCGAACAGGGGCGTCTCGCCCTGGTCGACGAGAATCAGCCGCTTGCAGCCGATGCGGGCGATCTGCCGGCAGAGCTCCGATCCGATCGACCCACCCGCGCCGGTGACGAGCACCGTCTCGTCGACGACGTACGACGCCACCGCTTCGAGATCCACCTCGACCTGCTCTCGCCCGAGAACGTCCTCGACCTGGACCGGGCGGAGCTGCCCGCTGAGGTCGACGTCGCCGGCAATGAGCTCGTGCAGCCCTGGGAGCGTCTTGACGGGGACGCCTTCGGCGCGCGCCGCGTCGACGACACGCTGCCGTGTCTCACCCGGAGCCGACGGCATCGCGATGAGCACCTCGTCCGGGTGCTGCTCGCGCAGGATGCGGCGCAGATCGTCGGTCCGGCCGAGAACGCGGACGCCGTGCACGCGAAGCCCTTGCTTCCGCGGATCGTCGTCGACGAGACCGATCGGCGTCGACCCTGCCGACGGCGACTTCAGCATCTCCTTGACGATCACCTGGGCCGCGTCGCCTGCGCCGACGACGATCACTTCCTTCCCACGCGCAACGAAACCCTTGCGCGACGGGCGCTCGAAGATCGTCCGGGCGAGCATCCGCGATCCCGCGACGAAGGCGAGCAGGAGCAACCAGTCCATGATGGCGATCGACCGCGGCAGGCGGATCTGCTCGTACGGGGCAACGAAGTAGACGACGAGGCTCGAGACGAGGCATGCCACGGAGACGCCGCGCACCGCCGTCCACATGTCGCGCGTCGAGACGTAGCGCCACCAGCGGTTGTAGAAGCCGAAGAGGACGAAGATGCCGAGCTGGACGACGATCACGATCGGCAGCGAGCGCCACAGGAGCGTCTCGTAGTAGGGCGGGATCTTCGGCGTGTCGAAGCGCAGGCGGAACGCGAGGTACCACGCCACGGTGACGAGGACTGCGTCGGCGGCGAGCTGCCACAGGCGGTGGCGGTTGATCATCGCGCGGCTCCCACCTGCACCGCGGCGCGCACGGTGTCGACGACACGGGTTTGCGTGTCGGCGTCGATCCCGGCCCAGAGCGGCAATGCGAGGTTCTCGCGCGCAGCGCGCTCCGTCTCCGGGAGCGATCCTTCCTCCCAGCCGAGATACCGAAGCGACGGCTGGAGATGCAGAGGTGTCACGTAGTACGCAGCGTGATCGATCTCGGCCTCGGCCAGGGCGGCGGACAGAAGCTCGCGCTCAGCCGTGCGGACGACGTACATGTGGTAGACGTGGCCCGCGTCGTCGGCAGGCAGCTCGCAGATCTCGCCGAGCCCGAGCTCCGCGTACCGTGCAGCCGCCGACCGCCGCTCCGCGTTCCAGCCATCGAGACGGGGGAGGAACACGCGGAGCATTGCCGCCTGCACCTCGTCGAGCCGGGAGTTGGTGCCGACGTGGTGGAAGACCTTCTTGTCGCGGGAGCCATGGAAGCGAAGCATGCGCACGCGATCCGCGACGTCGTCGTCCCGCGCAGCGACGAGGCCCCCGTCGCCGAGGCAGAAGAGGTTCTTCGTCGGAAAGAAGCTGAACGTCGAGACGATCCCGGTGGAGGCCACGCCCGGCGCACCGAAGGCCTGAGCCGCATCTTCGATCAGCGGCAACCCGAGAGATGCGAGCTCTGCGAGCGGGGCCGGCCGGCCGAAGAGGTGCACGGGCATGATCGCGCGTGTCCGCTCCGTGATCCGGTGCTCGACGTCGGCGGGATCCATGTTGAGCGTGACCGGGTCGATGTCGCAGAAGACCGGCGTTGCACCGATCCGCGCAATCGCCTCCGCCGTCGCGTAGAACGTGAACGCCGGACAGATCACCTCGTCACCGGCGCCGATGCCAAGCGCTTCCATGGCAAGGACGAGCGCGTCGGTGCCATTGGCGACGCCGATGGTGTGCGGCACGCCGAGCTTGGCCGCCGCCTCCTCCTCGAAGGCGCGGACGTTCGGCCCGAGGATGAAGACGCCGCCGTCGAGGACGTCGGCAAAACGCTTCTGGAGCTCGGGAATCAGCGGCGCATACTGCGCCCTGACGTCAACGAGAGGGATCCTCGGCACGCCGTTTCAGTGTAGACGAGCGCCATTTGACGAGCAGGTAGCCGACGCCGACGAGAATCGCTGCGACCACCAGGTACTCGACGTAGCGGAACGAGTGGTGGAAGTCCTCCCAGCTCGCGCCCGCGGCCCAGCCGATGCCGGCGAAGACGATGCACCAGATCGTCGAGCCGATGAAGGTGAGGAGGGTGTACGGCCCGAGCGGATGGCGGAACACACCCGCAGGGATCGAGATGAACGAGCGGACGACAGGCGTGATCCGGCCGAGAAACACGGCCCAACCTCCCCAGCGTGCGAACCAGCGCTCCGCGCGCTCGAGCCGTTCCGCGGACAGGTGGAACCACCTCCCGTGGCGCTCCACGAGCGGGCGGCCTCCGTAGTCGCCGATTCCCCAGCCGGCGAGCGACCCCAGCGTGTAGCCGATCGTCCCGACCAGCACCATCGCGACGAACGACTCCCATCCCGAGGGCACCTCTCGTCCGAAGACGACGACCTGCTGACCGGCGAACGCCCCAGCGGCGAGAGCGCCCGCATAGACCATGACGAGCTCGCTTGCGGCGGGCAGCACGGCATCGACGAACATGAGCACGAACACGGCGTACACACCGTGGTCGCCGATGAACGAGGTGAGCGCGTCCGTGACCGACGAGGTGATGGACGCGATCGTCACGGTCGAGAAGAGCCTAGCGACCGGTTCGGCGCACGGTGAACCGCGCGGTGAGGCCAACCGAGCCGAGCTCGTTCTTCGCCGTCATCCGCGCCACGTACGTGCCTGAGTGGACGCTGACGCCCTTGTCCGTCTTGCCGTCCCACGTGACGGTGGCGGTGCCCGGTTGCACGCCCGTGCCGACCGCGAGCTTCCGCACGAGCGTGCCGCCCGTCGTCTCGATGCGCGTCGTCGCGGTCGCGGCACGCGTCACGGCGAACGTGGCCACGCCTCGAGGGTTGCGGCGAGGCACGGACAGCGCCGGCGCGACACCCTTGCCGAAGCCGAGCGTGAGGTTGAGGGCAAACACCCGTTCGAAGGAGGAGGCACGGCCGAGGTCGTCCGTCGCCGAGAGCGTCCAGCGCCAGCGTCCTTCCGGCTCGGGCGCGCCGTCGGCCGTCCTGCCGGTCCAGGTAGTCGGGTACGTCCCTGGCGCCACGGCGCCGCTGAACGACTGCCGGGCACGTTGTCCGGGCCGACGAGCCCCACCGACACAGTCGAGGGCCGCACCACCTTGAACGCGAGTGCCTGCGCCTCATTCACACCATCGGCGTTCGGCGAGAGCACCTGGACGGCCGGAAGCGGGGCATGGATGCCTGCGTACGAGACGAGGAGAGCCTCCGAGACCGAGCGCTCTCCGGCAGGATCGGACGGCCGGTTGAGGAGCCGCCCGTCGAAGGCCATGGTCGACGAGCCGCCGCCGTCGAGCGCCGCGCCGGTGACGACACCGAGCCGGACGAGCGCGAGCGCGAGCTCGAAGTTCGTCATGCCCGTCGAGTAGCCGGCGCGCCGGCCGTCGACCACGACGAGAACGACTCTGCCGTCGGCAAGCTGCCCGACGGCGGTGCGAGGCTCCGGCACCGCGAGCTGACCGGGCACGAACGCCTCGTTGGCATTGAAGATCGCCTTGCCGGCTCGTACGAGCGCCGGGCCGCCGCCGAGCGCCTCCGTCACGCCCGCCCAGTCGGGCTGGAGTATGAGGCGCACGCGGACGAGCGTTCCGAGCGGCGCTTCGTTACGCACGCGGTTCGCAGCCGCCGAACCCCGTGCGACGAGCACGGCGCCGTCCGGTGGAATTGGCGTCGACCCGCCGCCCGCCACCTGCACGACGGTGCCCGACACCTCGGCGTTCGGCGTCGTCAGCGGGAAGGGGCGCAGCACGAGCTCGACCGAGTTCGGAGCAGGCGGCGTGGCCGGGCCCCACGCGGGCGTGTAGATGGACACGCCGCTCGAGCTCGGAGAGTCGTTGACCGCATGCAGCGTCTGCCGCTGCCCCGTTCCCTGCCAGGTCGGCAACAGTCGTACCTTCTCGACGCGAAGGTTCCCGGCCGAGTCGAGACCGATGCTCGAGCGATTGTCGCCGGGCGCGTGCTCGAGCGCGCCACGCCGCATGAGGAGGCCGCTGGGACGCCCCGACGCGGCAAACCGGTCGCCGTTGACACCCGCCACCGTTGCGGCCGGCGCGAGACGCTGCTGGATCGACGTCACGCGTTCGAGCCCCACGATCGCGTCGTTCGAGAGCGCGGGCGCGAGCGTCCAGAGACCGCCTGGGCGCGGCATCGTGAGCACGTGGAGCACGACCGGGCCGTGAAATGTGAACTCGACCCGCGTGTCGTAGGTGACACCGGGCATGAGGAGCTTCGGCTGCCCCGACGCAGGGGTGCCGAGAATGAGCGCGGCAAGCGCGGCGATGATGGCAAACCTCAGAGACACGACCCGCGTTGAGGCTAGCGGAAGGTTGCGCCGGCACGCCGATCGTGATATCCGTTGCGAATGGCGACACGGGCGGCCCTCGCGGCGGCTCTTCTGGCGGGCATCGCTCTCGTCCCGTTCGCGGGCGCGGCGAACCAGGTCACGCCCGACCAGCAGCTCGTGGCCGGCCTCAAGGACGCCACGCGCGCCTCGCGTGCCGCGCTCAACAAGCTTGCGAAGCCCACGCCGACGCGCCTGACCGGTGCGCGGGCCGATCTTCTCCGGGCGCTGGGTGCGCTCGACAAGGCGACCAAGGTGTCGCCGCGCGCCATCGGCGCGGTCGAGACTGCCTCGGTCCGCGACGGCCTCCGGAAGGCGGCATCGCTCGCACGGCAGGCGCGCGTCGACATCGCCGGTGGCCGCCTGTCCGCTGCGAAGGCACGCATTGCCGCGGCGGTGCGACTGAAAGCCGCGGCGCTTGCGGACTTCGGCGTGCCGCTCGCGAAGGAGTTCACGTCGTTTGCCGTGTGGCAGGACATGAGCGAGGTCCCCGGCTTCGAGAACTTCTCAGGCCTCACCGCGACCGTCGGCACAAGCGTCTCCGAGGTCCACGTCGGCATTGCCAACCGCACGACCGCCAACGCGGGCGAGCCTCTCGGCAAGCGCATCGCGCCTGCCCAGCAGGTGGCGATCACCAGGATCAGCCAGTACACGATGACGAACCCGAACGGCTCGTTCCTCGGTGGCCTGTGCCTCCTCGAGGATGGTGTCATCGACTGTCCGTTCTTCGAGCCGATGCGCTCCGACCAGCGATTCACGATCGCGTTCGGGCCGAAGTTGCCGAAAGGCACGAGGGTGCTCGTGAAGTTCCGTGCGACGAACGGTGACCGTTCGTACGCGATCGTCTCGATGCGATGACGCGGGCCGTTCTTGCCGTCCTTGCGGCTGCCGCAGTCTGCGTTCCGTTCGCATCCGGGACGAGCACTGCGTTTCCAGGCAAGGCCGGGCAACTCCTGTTCCAGTCCAACCGCGACGGCAACTACGAGCTCTACATCGCCAAGGCGAACGGCTCGGGAGTCCGCAAACTCCTCGCGCGGCCGTCGACCGACGAGTTCAACGCTAACTGGTCGCCCTCGGGCAAGAAGATCGTCTTCCAGAGCGGCCCGCCGGATCGCTCCACCTACGACATCTGGCTCGCCAACGCGGACGGCAAAGGCACGAAGCTGCTCGTGGGCGGCGCGACGAACGACCGTGCGCCGCAGTTCTGCGACGAGACGACGGTGGTCTTCACGCGAGTCCTTACGACGACGAACTCGGAGGTGTTCGCGATCGCAACGGACGGATCCGGCCTGCGAAGACTCACAGACCATCCGGCGTCCGACAGCTTCCCAACGTGCAACCCGAGGGGCACCCGCGTTGCCTTCATCTCCTCCCGCGACGGGACGCCACGCATCTACGAGATGACGCGGACGGGCGGAGGGTTGCGCCCACTGACCGACCCCGGTGCGGCCGACCCGGACTACTCGGCGGACGGCAAGGCGATCGCCTACGTCGCGCTCGACGTCGACCGCAACCTCGAGGTGTTCGCGAAGAACCTTGCGACTGGGAAGGTCGTTCAGCGCACGAACGTCAAGCCGCCGTTCGAGTACCGGTTACCGAAGTTCGTGCCCGCGGCGGCTTCGCGGCGAGCAGAAGGTCACGTCCAGGAGTCCGATCCCATCACGGCGACGCACCGAAACACGCAATCGGGCGAAGAAGCCGTGCTGCGGTATCCGGACGGGACGCCGGTCGTCGAGAATGGCAGCGCCGCGTCGATTCAGCCCGTGACGTGCCAGTGCAAGGGTCTCGACGCCGAGGTTCTCCGCGCTACGCGCCAACTCGCGGACATCACGTTTATCACCATCGACGTTCAGTGGCACCTCGAGTGTACGGCGAAAGGAGCCGGCGGCTGCGTGGGCGATTTGGCGATTCCACCGCCGAGGGGGTTTCGGATCCACGCCGGGGATCTCGTCGGCAAGGAGAAGGAGACCGGCGTGAGCACCGTCGCCTGCAAGGCCGATTGCGCGAAGCGCACATCCGGCCGCGAGAGCTTCCAGATCGACAGGCCGAAAGTGGAGAGTGTGCAGGGCGTTGTCCTTCACATCACCTCGACCTGCGCGGGCAAGACGGATGATCGGATGTACAAGCTCTTCTTCCTCGACAGCGGCTTCGTCGACCGAGGGAAGAGCGACCTCAACGGCAACCGCGTGCCGGACGGGAAGGAGAAGTAGCGGCTAGTTCCAGACCTTGACGTCGCGGTAGAGCGTGTCGCGCTGGACGGGCGTCTTGCCCATCGACCTGATGAGATGCACGAGCTCCTCAGTCGTCGTCTCGTAGGTCGTACCCGCAGCGGAGACGACGTTCTCCTCGATCATCACCGACCCCATGTCGTCGGCGCCGAACGCGAGCGCGACCTGTCCGATCTTCATTCCCTGCGTCACCCACGAGGACTGGATGTGGTCGACGTTGTCGAGGTAGATGCGCGAGACGGCCTGCGTGAGGAGGTAGTCGAACGAGGTCGGCATCGTCTCCGGCGGCACCTTCGCGCCGAGCCGGTTGCCGTCGTCCTGGAACGTCCAGGAGATGAAGGCGCGAAATCCGTGCGTCTCGTCCTGGAGCTCGCGGATCCGCCGCATGTGCTCGACGCGCTCGGCGAGCGTCTCGACGTGGCCGTACATCATCGTCGCGGTCGTCGACATCCCGAGCCGCTGCGCCTGTCGCATGACGTCGAGCCATTCGGACGACGTCGTCTTCTTCGGCGAGATGATGTCGCGGACGCGGTCGACGAGGATCTCCGCGCCGCCGCCCGGCAGCGAGTCGAGACCCGCGTCACGCATGCGCGTGAGCGCCTCGGGCACCGTCACCTTCGAGCGACGCGCAGCGTGCTGCACCTCGGACGGCGAGAGCGCGTGCAGATGGATGGGGTAGCGCTCCTTGATCGACGAGAAGAGGTCTTCGTAGTACTCGACGCCGAGGTCGGGGTGGTGGCCGCCCTGCATGAGGAGCCCCGTGCCGCCGATCGCGAGCGTCTCCTCGATCTTCTTGAAGATGATCGCCTTCGGCAGGAGATACCCCTCGCGCGTGTCCCCCGGCGAGCGGTAGAAGGCGCAGAAGTCGCAGTCCGTGTAACAGACGTTCGTGTAGTTGACGTTCCGATCGATGATGAACGTCACGCGGTCGGGGTCGGTCTTGCGCGCGCGGAGCTCGTTGGCAACGCGGCCGACCGCCACGAGGTCTCGCGACTCGAGAAGCGCGAGCGCATCCGTCGTCGGAGAGGCGCTCGCCGGCCACCGCGCGCTCGAGCACCTCGCCGACCGCAGGCCCCGACTCGACGACCGTCACACCGACACCTCCTCGCGGACGAAGCGGAGCTCGGGCACCTCGTCGAGCTCTCCCGCCCCGTTCGCGAGCTCGAGGAAGGTGTACAGCCCTGCGCGCTCGCGAGGCCCGAAGCGATAGCGCAGCTTCTCGAAGTAGCGCGCGAGGAAGCCGGCCGGGTACCCGTAGCGCTCACCCGACTCGAAGGCGAGCGTCTCTGGCTCGGCCCGAGCCGTCCGCAGTGACGCCACGAGCGCGTCCTCGAGCTCCTTGATGCCGGGCGCGACGGGCTCGGGAGCCGCCCACACGGCGAACACCATCGGGAGCCCGGTGCGCTCGAGCCACAGGCGCCCGAGATCGTGGTGCGGCGTCGGATCCTCGAACGCGCTGCGCAAGGCGGCATCGCCGATGAGAAGCCGTGCGTCGGCGTCCTCGTCGAACGGCACGTGCTCCGCCTCGGGCAGGAGCACCTTCGTCAGCACGGCGGACGTGGCGCTCTCGGGCGTGACGGCAACCTTTCGGACGTCGGCGAGCGGCAGCTTCGTCACGAGCTGGATCGAGTCGACGGCGCCCTCCGACGAGACACAGAGGCGCGGCAGGATCCGGAGGCGCTCCGCGTTGCGTGCGTACTCGATCGACGAGATCGGCGCCAGGTCGAGCTCGCCGGCCAACAGCATCGCGTTGAGGTCCGTCGGAACGCCGGTCACCTCCTCGACGTCGGCGTCGAGGCGGAAGAAGACCGGCGCCATGTTGACGTAGGAGATGCGGCCCAGGCGCAGCATCACGCGAACCGTCGCAGCTCGTTGTAGAGCGTGTCGCGCTGCACCGGGATGCGACCCGCCTCCGTGATGAAGCGCGTCAGCTCACTGATCTTCTGCTCCGTCCCCGCCGTCGCCCCCGCCGCCTGGAAGATCTCCTCCCGGACGACCGTGCCCTGAACGTCGTCGGCGCCGAAGTGGAGCGCCACCTGGGCGAGCGGCATGCCCATCATGATCCAGTACGCCTTCACGTGGTCGACGTTGTCGAGCAGGAGGCGGGAGACGGCGATCACCTTGAGATCCTCGGAGCCCGGCGTGTGGCGCCAGCCGCGACGCTCGAACACGGTGTTCTCCGGATGGAAGGCGAGAGGCACGAAGGCGAGAAAGCCGCCCGTCTCGTCCTGGAGATCGCGCAGCCGGAGGAGGTGGTCGACGCGCTCGGCGTACGTCTCGACGTGGCCGTAGAGCATCGTGCAGTGCGTCGGGATGCCGAGGCCGTGCGCCTTGCGGTGGACGTCGAACCACTCGTCCGGATGCTCCTTCCCGGGCGCCACGAGCCGACGCACGCGATCGGCGAAGACCTCGGCGCCGCCACCAGGCAGCGACCCGAGCCCGGCGGCGCGCAGCTCGCCGAGCACCGCCTCGTGCGGAAGCCCGGAGAGCTTCGACATGTGGTGGATCTCGCTCGCGGTGAACAGCTTGAGATGGACGTCCGGCAGCGCCGCGTGGAGCTTCGAGACGATCTCGACGTAGTAGCCGAAGTCGACGTGCGGGCTCTCGCCGCCGACCATGTGGATCTCGGTGAAGCCCGAGATCTCGCGCTGGCGAAGCGCGTCCTCGACGATCTCCTCGGCCGTGTACGTGTAGGCGCCTTCCTGCTTCTGTGTGACGGCAAAGGCGCAGAACTTGCACTTCACGCGGCAGACGTTCGTCTGGTTCAAGTAGAGGTTCTGGACGAAGTAGACGCGGTCGTCTCCGCCGCGTAGCCGCCGCGCCCGGTCGGCCAGGTCGCCGAGCGCGATCAGGTCGTCCGACTCGAACAGCGTGACGCCGTCGGCCAGATCGAGCCGCTCGCCCGCTTCGACCTTCTCGCGGATCGTGTCCAGCGTGGAGACGCGTTCGACGGTCGCCATCAGCTCTCCCTGTCGACGACGAGGGACGCGAGGGCCTCGAGCTCGTCCCGGTGGAGCTGCCCGTCGAGGCACGAGCGCGCGCGCTCCGCGTACTCGACCGCGAGCTCCCGCGAGCGCTCGAGCGCGTCCGTGGCGGCAACACGAGCCAGGGCTCCGTCGAGGGGGCCGCCGGCGAGCGCGTCGCGGACAACCGCGTCCGTCCGGGCGGCGAGCAGCAACGGCAGCGTCGGCGTTCCCTCCCGAAGGTCGACGCCGGCGATCTTGCCGGTCTCGACTGCTTCACCCGTGCAGTCGAGGATGTCGTCCGTGATCTGGAACGCGATGCCGAGTGCGACGCCGAACGCGCCGAGCGACGCGTCGTGCCCGCCTGAGCCGAGCATGCACGCGGCCTCGAACAGCTTCCCCGTCTTGAGCGCGCAGCGCTCGAGGTAGCTCTCGACGGTCGTCGACGGGTCGTGCGTCTGGCGCCGCTGGAGCGCCTCGCCGCGTGCAAGGCACAGCGTCGCGTCCGCGAGACGCTGCACGGCACGGCCGTCGCCCGTGTCGGCGAGCTCGGCGAACGCGCACGCGAAGAGATAGTCGCCTGCGGCGCGTGCGCCCTCCGGCCCGTACGCCGCCCACGCGGCCGCGCGCCCACGCCGGTACTGCGCGCCGTCGATCAGATCGTCGTGCACGAGCGTCGCCATGTGGATGAGCTCGACCGCGACACCGGCGGCGAGCGGCGGCGGTCCGTCGCCGTTCGACGAGAGGAAGACGAGCATCGGGCGGAGCCGCTTGCCGCCGGCCGCAAGAGCGTCCTCGCCGATCGCTGCCACGGTTCCCGGATGGCTGCGGACAGCCTCCTCCAGCCGCTCCTCGAGGTCGTCGAGATACGCCTCGAGGCCCGGCACCTCCCGGATTGCGGCGAGCGTTGCGGTCACGTTCGGATAGCAGTATGGAGGGCGACGATGCCGCCCGCGAATGTTCGGTAGGCGACATCGTGAAAGCCGTGCCGTTCGATGAGAGCGGCGAGATCGCTCGTGCCGGGGAAGCGCCTGACGCTCGCGGGGAGGTACGTGTACGCGGACCCACCCTTCACGGCCCGCCCGATGAGCGGCACGACACTGTCGAACCACACGCGGTAGAACGGCGCGAGCGCGCCCGTCGGCTGGGTGATCTCGAGCACGCCGAGCCTCCCACCTGGCACGAGAACGCGGGCTAGCTCGTCGAAGGCGCCGCCGAGGTCGGTCACGTTTCGCACGCCGAAGCCCACGGTGGCCGCGTCGAACGACGCATCGTCGAAGGGCAGCGCGAGCAGGTCACCCTCGACCCACGCCACCGTGGCCGACTTGCGTCGCGCGCGCTCGATCATCCGCGCCGAGAAGTCGAGGCCGACAACTGCCCCTGCTCCCGCGCGCACGCAGGCGACAGCGAGATCGCCCGTGCCGCAGCAGCCGTCGAGGACGCGGTCTCCCTCACGGACCACGGCTTCTGCGGTGATCCGCCGCCAGCGCTGGTCGAGACCGGCTGTCATCACCCGGTTCATCGGGTCGTAGACCGGAGCGATCCGGTCGAACATCGTCCGCACGCCGCTCGCGTCGAGCGTTCCGGACTCGATGCCGGCGATCGGCTCGCCGCGTTCGGTCATGCGCCGAACAGTAGTGCTCGACCTAGTCCTGAGGACCCTTGGAAGCCTCGAGGAAGATGGCGAGGTTCCTGAGGTTCTCATCGCCGAGCAGCGCGAACGACGGCATCGGCGATCCGGGCACCTTGCTCCCCGGGTTCGTCAGGTGGGCGATTTGCCACTCGACACCGCGGTTCTTCAGGCCCTCTTCCGTCAGATCCGGCGCGCCGAGGTTCGAGCTCCCGCGTCCGAGATACGTGTGGCAGTTGAGGCAGCCGGAGGCCGCGAACAGCTCGGCGCCAGGTATCGCTGCGTCCGGCAGGTTGTTCTCCTTCTGGAACTCCTCGGCGAGGAGCGGCGCATCGCTCGCGAGGAACTCGCTCGCCGTCGCGCCCTTCCACGTGAGGACACCCATCGACAACACGACGAGAACGGCCGCGACGATCGCGACGGGACGGCGCGAAAGCCGCCGTTCCGTCCGCCGGTCGAAGAACGGCAGCGCGAGGAGAAGCATGATCAGGATCGTCGGGATGCCGACCGTCGCGAGCACGACCGTGTCCGGCCACTTGAAGATCCGCAGGAGGTAGAAGAGGAAGTAGAAGTACCAGTCGGGCCTCGGCGTGAAGCTCGTCGTCGCCGGGTCGGCCTTCTCCGCGTACTCGGGACCGAGGACGCCCGCTTCCGTCCCGTCGGCCGTCTCGTGCCAGATGACGGAGAGCGCGATGATCACGCTCACGACGACGAGGCTCATCACCGTGTCGTGGAACATCGCGTGCGGGAAGAACGACTTCCCGTTCTTCTCGACGTCCTTCTTGTACGCCTCGAAGTGCCGGCGGTTCTCCTCGATGCTCACACCGTCACCTCACTTGCCGTTCCCGCGCGGTGTCGGCGAGACGAGGCCCTCGCGCGCCGGCGCCTCGTCGTCGAGGTCACCGTCCTCGACCTGCGGCCCCCACGGCGGGTTGGACACGCCGAGGCGGATCACGAGGTAGAGGTGAAGCCCGATCAGCGCGAAGATCGCACCGGGTAAGAGCAGCATGTGCATCGAGTAGAAGCGGGCTAGCGTGTCGCCGTTGATATCGGCCCCCGCTTTCATTATCTGCGCGAGATACGGCCCGACCACCGGCCCCGTCCCCTGGATGTTGATGCCGACGACCGACGCCCAGTACGCCGTCTGATCCCACGGCAGGAGGTAGCCCGTGAAGCCCTCGAGCATGCCGAGCGCGAGGAGAAGCACGCCCACCATCCAGTTCACCTCGCGCGGGTACTTGTACGCGCCGAACAGGAACACGCGCGCCATGTGGAAGAAGAGGAGGATGATGAAGACGCTCGCGCCGAAGCGATGCATGCCGCGCACGAGCCAGCCCCATGTGAGGTCGTTGGTGATGAACTGGATCGACTCGTACGCCTCGTCCGGGCTCGGCTTGTAGTACATCGCGAGGATCACGCCGGTGATCGCCTGGACGAGGAAGGCGGTCAGCGTGGCCGACCCGAGCGTGTGGAACCAGTTCGTCTTCGACGGGACCTTGCGGAAGAGGAAGTACTTGATCGCGCCGACGAGCCCCGTCCGCTCCTCGATCCAGTCGAGGGGATACGTGACGACGACTTCTGCCTTCTTTCGGCCTTCGGACTTCGGCATCGTCTAACTCGGCGGGATGAAGGGGTAGAGGATCTGGGACACGCCGTCGACGTGGACACCGGGCTGCGCGAGGCGGTACTTGCCGATGTTGGCGTCCTTGCCCGAGCCGTCGACCTCGTTCACGCTGTAGGCGCCGACGAGGTAGAGGCGACTGTCGCGGATGTCGTAGGCATAGCGGTCAAGCGCGCGAACGGGCGGGCCCGCCGTGCGGTTTCCTTCCGTGTCGTACTGGCCGCCGTGGCACGGGCAGCCGAAGCCGGCCGGGAGGACGCCGGTCAGCTCGACCTTCCGGTTGCCGGCGCCGAACGACGTCGACTCGGTGTCGACCGGCCCGTTGGCCTGCACGGGGCAGCCGAGGTGGACGCAGCGGTTGGAGAGGATGGTGAAGCTCGGCTTCGCCTCGAGCAGGCCGTTGAAGCGCACGTACGCCGTGCGGTCCTGCACGTCGCCGAGCTCCGGCTTGAGGTTGAACTTCGTCACGAACCACTGGCCCTCCGGAAACGCGTCGAGCGGCCCGAGATCGACGTCGATGTCGAAGAAGCCCTGGCCCTTCTGGAACGGCGGCAGCCCCGCGAAGATCGCGGGCGGGATCGTCACGAGCGCGCCGATCGCAGCGCCGAGGCCGAGCGTCATGCCGGAGAGGAACGTCTTCCGCGTTGCCGGCGTGTCGCCGACCGATGCGCGGGCGACGGGCTTGCCCGCCTCCGGCGCGGACGGGGCAGGCTCGGGCTTGCGCTCCCGCGACGCGTCGTAGATCCACGCGACGCCGAAGACGATCAGCGCAAGCGCGCCGGCGGCGACGATCCACCAGCTGACGAGCAGGCCGACGAGGCACGCGGTCGCGCCGGCCGCGACACCGATCGGCCAGACGCTCAGCGCCGGTGCATGGGTCTTGCCGCCCTCCGGATGCTCAACCGCTATGAGAGGTCCTCCTCGTCGCCAGACTGCCTAGCCGATTCAATCCTGCACGATCGCCGGTGTCAACGTGGTGGCACCCGCATCGAAGGGCAATCACCGTAGTCCTGCCAGCGGCGGTCGACGAGGGCCTTCACGTCGTCGGACATCTCGATCTCCTCGGGCCACGGCCGCGCATCCTCCTCGGGCAGCTTGTGCGTGGCGTCGATGCCGAGCTTGCCGCCGACGAACTGGCGCCCCGGCGCGTGGTCGAGGTGATCGAGCGGTCCCTCTGAGATCAGCACGTCCCGCTTGGGATCGACGTTCGCGCAAACACGGAAGAAGACGTCCTCGTAGTCGTGCACGTCCACGTGCTCGTCGACGACGACGATCGCCTTCGACAGCGAGAGCATCCCGAGGCCCCAGAGCGCGTGCATCACCTTCTGCGCGTGACCGGGGAACGCCTTGCGGATCGAGACGATCACGCAGTTGTGAAACGCGCCGGCGACCGGGAGGTCGTAGTCGACGATCTCCGGCAGCGTCATGCGCACGGCGGGGAGGAAGATGCGCTCGGTCGCCTTGCCGAGCCACGCGTCCTCGGCCGGAGGCTTGCCGACGACGATCGACGGGTAGATCGCGTCGCGCCGCATCGTCATCGCGCTGATGCGGAAGATCGGGAAGGGCTCGGCGTGCGAGTAGTAGCCGGTGTGGTCGCCGAACGGCCCCTCGACGCCGACGTCGTCCTTGGCCACCGTCCCCTCGAGCACGATCTCCGCGGTCGCCGGCACTTCGAGGTCGATCGTCTTGCACTGCACGAGCTCGACCGGCTGGCCGCGGAGAAAGCCGGCCAGCATCAGCTCATCGAGATGGTGCGGAAGCGGCGCGCTGGCGGCGTACGCGGTGATCGGGTCGAGCCCGAGCGCGACCGCGACGGGGATCCGCCCGTCCTCGGCGGCGAGGAGGTCGGCGCGACCGTCCTTGTGCATCTGCCAGTGCATGAAGGTCGAGCGACCGTCGATCACCTGCATCCGGTACATGCCGACGTTCCGCGTGCCCGTCTTCGGGTCCTTCGTGATCACCGCGGGCAGCGTGATGAACGGGGCAGGATCGCCCGGCCAGCACGTCTGGATCGGTAGGCGTGTGATGTCGACGTCGTCACCCGTGAGCACGATCTCCTGGCAGGCGCCCTTCGAGACGACCTTCGGCCGCGAGCCGGCGATCGACTTCAGCTTCATCAGGCCGGCAACCTTTTCGCGGAGGCTCTCCGGCGGCTGCATCTCGAGCACGTCGGCGAGCTTCTGCGCGACGTCGTCGAGCTTCTCGACGCCGAAGGCAAGGCACATGCGCCGCTCGGTGCCGAACTGGTTGATCAGAAGCGGGTGCTGCGAGCCCTTCGGATTCTCGAAGAGGAGCGCCGGCCCGCCCGCTTTGACCGTGCGGTCGACGATCTCGGTGATCTCGAGGTGTGGGTCGACCTCGGCGGCGATCCGGACGAGCTCGCCGTCCCGCTCGAGGAGCGCGATCCAGTCGCGGAGATCCTTCAGGGGCGCCACGGCGCGGTCAGTCTAGGCCGCGAGCAAGCTCCAGCGCCTGGAGGAGGTCGAGCGCTCGTCCCTCGACCCACGCGTCCTCGCCGAAGCTGCTGCTTCGGTCCAGCCCCGCCATGGCCTTCGCGCGAATCGCCTCCTCGTCCTCGTCGGGCTCGACCTGCATCGCTTCACGCGCGGCCTCCGTTGCGCCAAGGATGACCACGGCGCGTCGCGTGTCTCCGCGCGCGGCGATCGAGGCAGCACAGAGGTCAAGGCAGTAGACGGCGAGCGGTGGGTCGCCGATCTGGATCGCCCGAGTCGCTGCAAGCACCGCGTCGTGACCGCCGTCCTGGGGCAGGTCGAACTGAAGCAGCGGTCTCTGCAAGGCCCGCGAGCGTGTGCGCCTCACAGCGCGCCTGTCCCTTCGACCGTACGAATGGAAGGTTCTCGGCGAATAGCGACTCCGCGGCGACGTGGCGTCCAGTCCGGTTCGCGATGGCGGCCAGGTTGAGCCGCGACGACGAGGTCGCTACCCCGTTGTCGACCGCGATCGCCTCTGCCAGCCGCTCCACGAACAGCGCCTCGGCGGCATCGAGCTCCCCCTTCATCAGGCCGGCGAAGGCCTGCTCCTTCAGCAGCTCCAGCCGTTCCGTCGCGCCGCCGAGCTGCGCGGCCAGCGCCGCCGCCTCGTCCGAAGCCGCGATCGCCGCCACGAGGTCGCCCTGCGCGTAGGAGATCGTGCCGAGAGCGGACAGCAACCGCCGCCGTGTGTCGTCCTCCTCCCCGGGAAGAGCCAGCGCGCGGTCGAGCCAGGAGCGGGCTTCTCCGTAGAGCCCGCGGACGATCCAGTACATGGGAAGCGCGGCCGTGATCTCCCGAACGAGATCCCAATCACCGACACTCGAGCCCGTGGTCGACGGCAACGCGCAGATTGGCGATCTCCCGCTCGAGTGCTGACACCGGGCCTTCCTCCGGCTGGCCTGCTCTCAGCTCCGCATCCTGCTGCGCCGCAACGTCTCGGAAGTAGCGAGCGTGACGGTCCCTCGCCTCGGCGGAACAGGAGCTCGCGTCAAGGCACTCCACGGCGTACTCGCGGATCGTCTCCAGCATCCAGTAGCGCTCGTTCGTGAAGCGGAGCAGGCTCTTCTCGACCAGCGACTGGAGCGTGTCGAGATCGGCATCGCAGACCTCTTCCGCAGCTTCCAGCGTGCACCCGCCGGCGAAGACCGAGAGGCGAGCGAAGAGCTGCTGCTCCTCGGTGGTCAGGAGGTCGTATGACCACTCGATCGTCGCCCGCAGCGTCTGCTGGCGCGGATCCGCGTCGCGGCCGCCCTTCAAGAGATCGAGACGTTCCGAGACCCGCTCGAGGATCTGGGCCGGAGACAGCACCTTCGCGCGGGCAGCGGCGAGCTCGACGGCGAGCGGGAGGTCGTCCAGGTGGCGACAGAGCTCAGCGATCTCGGGCGCGGGCTGAGTCTGTGCACGCTCACAGAAGAGGGAGACCGCCTCGGACTCGGCGAGCGGGTGGCACCGCGTACTCGACCTCGCCCCGGACACGCAGCAGCTCGCGGCGACGTGACGAGCAGGCGAAGGTTGGGACAGGCCTCGAGCAGCTCCGCGAGCTCGGGGGCCGCGTCGATCACCTGCTCGAGGTTGTCGAGCAGGAGCAGCATCTCCCGCTCGCCGATGTGCGCGGCGAGGCCGTCCTTGGCACCGAGCGTCTGCGCGATCGTCTCGGTGACGAGCGCGGGATCTCTGAGTGAAGCGAGCCCGACCCAGAAGACGCCAGCCTTGAGCGAGGGGACGAGCTCCGAGGCGGCTTCGATCGCGAGCCGTGTCTTGCCGGTGCCCCCCGGGCCGGTGAGGGTGACCAGACGCGCGCCGTCCTCGAACCGCGAGAGGACTTCCCGGAGCTCGTCGGCTCTTCCCACGAACGAGCTCGCGGGCCGCGGGAGATTCGTGTTCGAGATCGTCTTCAGCGGCGGGAAGGAGCCGTCACCGAGCTGAAAGATCGGGCACCGCCTGCGGGATGTCCTTGAGCCGGTGCTCGCCGAGATCGGTCAGCTCGAGCTCGACGAGGTCCGCTGTCGCGGCCGAGAGGATCACCTGCCCTCCATGGCCCGAGCCCGCGACCCTCGCCGCAAAGTGGACGTCGTCTCCCACGTAGCCCTCGTCCGTGAGCAGCGGCGTGCCCGTGTGCAGACCGATCCGCACCTCGATCGGCCCCAGCGGCGAGCGCCTCGGTCATGGCCTCGAGCCGCCGCGAGCGCTCCCGGCGCGGTCGGGAAGGCGAAGAAGAACGCGTCGCCCTGCGTGTCCACCTCAACACCCCGTCGGACGGCGCAGACGCCTCGCGGATCACACGGCGATGCTCGGCGAGCGCCTCGGCGTAGGCCTCGGCCCCCAGTTCGTGCAGGAGCTTCGTCGAGCCCTCGACGTCGGTGAAGAGGAAGGTGACGGTTCCGGACGGGAGGTCGCCCCTCATCGGTCCATCATGCAGTGAAGTAGGCTCGCGCACCAAGGAGGCCCGAACGTGAACGCTCGCATCGTGACTGCCGGAACTGTGCTTGCCGTCGGTACCGTGCTCGCCCTGTCGGGCGGTCGCTCGGCGACGGCCGCGGCGGACGCCACGCGGCCGTCCCTTTCCCCGATCGAGGCGACCTTCTCGACAGTGTTGCGCCGGACCGACTACGAAGTCCACCTGAGCGACCCAGAGCCAGGTCCCACGGAGTGGAACTGGACGCTCGAGCCGCCGACGGACGATCCGGGGTGCAAGCGCTCCAGCGCGAATCTCAGCGGCCAGACGGTCTCCACGCTGACCTGGTACCACGCCGACGAGGACGGGTGCAGGCACATTGGCACCGACCACGCCGGACGCATCACCGTCTACGCGAAGACGGGCGATTACGAGTGCACGGCGACGATCACCGGCTCCTCGACCCACGTCGGGCCCGAGCCCGATCCGTGCTTCAAGCGGCCCGCATTGCCACCTCCACCGGTATCAAACGCACCGCCTGCGATCGTGAACCCGGAGAAAGCCGAGTGGAAGGACACGGCCGCTGTCGTGTTCGCGGGCTCGGCGGCGTTTAGCGGCCTCGCCATCGCGTGCGCACTCGTGCCGAGCCCCGATCCCGTCACCAAGGGCGCCGCCGTCGTCATGCTCCTCATCTCCGTAGGTCACATGGCGTACGGCCAGTACGCGCTCGGCAAGGCGAACGACCCGCCGGACAAGAACTACAAGCAGCTGGCCAAGCTCGTCGTGCCGAAGCTACCCGGCGTCCGTCCCGGCAACGGCGTCACGTCCGCAGAGGCAGCGGCTGCGAATGCCATCCTCGTCAACGTCGCCAAGGTGTCCGCCAACGACGCCGCGTTCATCACGTCGTTCGAGCGCGCCCAGGGCGCATACGCGGCGCGCAACGGGACGTGGGACCGCACGCAGTCGCGCGCCGCAGCGAAGTATGCGCGCGCAGAGGCAAAGCTCCTCGACGCGCAGCCGGCGCTCGACGCGGCACTGAAGCGCGCCGTTGCCCAGGCGAGCGTTCCGCCGCTCACGGCTGCTGACGCGAAGCGGGCGACGGCGTCCGTCGCGAAGAGCGGCCTGCCTGCGTCGTTCACGTCGCTCGCGCGGCGGCTCGGGCTGTCGCAGGCGGCAATCGCGGCGCACGCGAAGCGGGTGGCTGCCCTTCCGCCAGGCGCGATTGCCGGCCCCGTCGCTGCGAAGGTCGCGACGAAGGCCATGGCGCGCGCCGATCGCACTGCCGCGAAGCTCCTGCGCGCGCTCGCCGCGCGCCTCGACAAGCGCTGACCCCGGCGCGTGCGCGCGTACGTCACGGGCGCGAGCGGCTTCATCGGCTCTCACGTCGTCCGCGAGCTTCGAGAGCGCGGCGCAGACGTCCGCGACGACTGGATCGACCTTGCGGACCGGGAGCGGCTCCGTACGGCGATAGCGGGTTGCGACGCCGTCTTCCACCTTGCCGCGCTCTACTCGTACACGGCAACGGCGGCGGAGCACGAGCACGTGAACGTCGCAGGCACGCGCACGATCGTGGAGCTGTGCCACGAGCTCGCCGTGCGCCGTCTCGTCCACACGAGCACGTGCGGCACGTGTGGCCCGGTGGCGGGACGTCCCGCCACCGAAGCCGACGGGCCTCCCACCTGGGAGCTCACCGTGCCGTACAAGCGGACGAAGCTCGAAGCCGAGCGGATCGTGCTCGCCGCCTCGCGCAATGGGCTGGACGCGGTGGTCGTCAACCCGACCACGCCTGTGGGCGACGGCGACCGGCTACCGACCCCAACCGGCCAGATGATCCGCGGCGTCGCACGCGGCCGCTATCGCGCGTTCGTCGACACGGGTGTCAACGTCGTCGACGTCCGAGACGTCGCACGCGGACACGCGCTCGCGTACGAGCATGGCCGGCGGGGCGAGCGCTACCTCCTCGGCGGCGTCGACCTCACGCTCGAGGAGCTGTTCGGCGCCGTGGCCGAGCTCGCCGGGCGCCCGCGTCCGCGGCTGCGCGTCCCCTACCGAGCGGTAGAGGTGATCGCCCGGACCGGGCTCGTGAACCGCGACGAGGCGCTCCTCGCGCGGGTGCCGATGTACTTCTCGTGGGCGAAGGCCGCCCGAGAGCTTGGGTATTCGCCGGGTCCGGTGTGGCCCGCGCTGAAGCGCGCAGTCAGCGGTGCGACAGCCACTTGAAGAACTGCCCGATCGCGATCACCGCGATGAACACGAGCCCGACGACGAGCATCGAGAGGACGATGTTCTTCCCCTCCTCGGCGACGTCTGCGGTGGCGAGCAGCGTGACGAGCTGAAGCATGGCGCGACTCTAACGAACGCGGCGGCCATGCGCATCGAGGGCAAAGCGCAGCGCGTCCTCGCCCACCTCGGCGACTGCGAGGTCGCGGAGCTCCCACGACTCTCCCCGTAGTCGAAGCGTGTCGCGTGCTCCATTCAACCGCCCCGTCCCGAGCAGCGCAGCCGTCGCCGCCCAGGCGATTCCGTCGCCTTCCGCGCCCTCGGCGCGAAGCTGCGCACAGACGGAGATGAGTGCCGCGAGATCGGCCACCGCGACGACGTCGTGGAGCATCGCGACACGGACGAGACCGTGGGCGTAGAGGTAGTCGCCGAGCAGGAGACCGCTGTCCTCGTCCGCGGGAGCAAAGAGCCTCGGGCGGCCGTAGTGGAGGAGGTAACCCTCGTAGATCGTCTCCACCCCGAGCGCAAAGCGCTCGTCGCCGAGCGGAGAGAAGACGGGCTCCAGCTCGCGCTCCTCGGGGGGGCGCAGCGCGGACGCCCACAGCGGGCTCTCGCGGACCGCGTCGGCCGCTATGACGTCCCAGATCGTCATGTTCGATCGAAGAACGCCGCGGCAGCGTCGACGAGCAGGTCGACCTCTGCGTCGCCGTGCGCGGTCGAGAGGAAGAGGGCCTCGAACTGCGACGGCGCGACGTAGACGCCGTTCGAGAGCAGGTGCCGAAAGAGTGCGCCGTACAGCTCGAGATCCGATGCGCGCGCGTCGTCGAAGCTCGTCACCGCGCCTTCGCGCGCGAAGAGCGTGAGCATCGAGCCGACCCGTTGCACCGTGCCGTACGGCTCGAGCCCCGCTTCGAGCCGTGCGCCGAGCCGTTCGAGCTCTGCATACACCGCGGGGTTGCGCAACCGCCGGAGCACGGAGAGGCCCGCCGCCGTCGCGAGCGGGTTGCCCGAGAGCGTCCCGGCCTGATAGACGTCGCCCGCGGGCGCCAGGCGCTCCATGATCTCGGCCCGACCGCCGAAGGCGCCGAGCGGCAGCCCGCCGCCGACGATCTTCCCGAAGACGGTGAGGTCCGGCTCGACGCCGTAGAGCTCTTGCGCCCCGCCCCGCCCGACGCGAAAGCCGCTGATCACCTCGTCGAAGA
Source organism: uncultured Actinomycetes bacterium (assembly GCA_963724675.1). GTDB lineage: Bacteria > Actinomycetota > Thermoleophilia > Gaiellales > Gaiellaceae > PALSA-612. The sequence continues at coordinate 503,976 of CAVRVP010000007.1, forward strand.
CGAGCAGCGACCCGGCGGCGTCGCAGAGCGCGCGCAGCGCCTCGAGAAACCCCGGCGCCGGCGGCACGACGCCCATGTTCCCGGCCACCGGCTCGACGATCACGCACGCGAGCCCTTCGCCGTACTGGGCAACGGCGGCTGCCGCGGCGTCGACATCGTTGTACGTGCAGACGATCGTGTCGGCGGCCACCGCCGGCGGGACACCCGGCGTGGACGGAATCCCGAGCGTCGCGACACCCGAGCCGGCCTCCGCGAGAAGAGCGTCGGCGTGGCCGTGGTAGCAGCCGGCGAACTTGAGGACGCGGTCGCGGCGGGTCGCGGCGCGCGCGAGGCGAATCGCGCTCATCGCTGCCTCCGTGCCCGAGGAGACGAGCCGCACCTGCTCGACCGACGGCACGGCGTCGACGATCTCGGCGGCGAGCTCCACCTCGGCCTCGGTCGGCGCCCCGAAGGTCGTGCCATCGTGCGCGACGCGAACGATCGCCTCGACCGTCTCTCGGTCGGCGTGACCGAAGATCAGCGGGCCCCACGACATCACGAAGTCGGCGTACTCGTTGCCGTCGACGTCCTCGATCGTCGCCCCCGCACCACGTCGCATGAACAGCGGCTCGTCGAGACCGACCGAGCGCATGGCCCGGATGGGCGAGTTGACGCCGCCCGGAATGAGCGCCGTCGCGCGGCGCCAGAGCTCGGAGCGGGTCCGGTCACAGCCACGCGGCCGCTTCCTTCGCCCAGTACGTCACGACGACGTCTGCGCCGGCACGCCGGATCGCCGTCAGCGACTCGACCGCCGCTGCTCGCTCGTCGAGCCAACCGCCTGCGGCCGCGGCCTTCACCATCGCGTACTCCCCGGAGACGTTGTACGCGGCGACGGGCGCGTCGAAGCGGTCGCGGACGGCCCGGATCACGTCGAGGTAGGGCAGCGCGGGCTTGACCATGAGCATGTCGGCGCCTTCCGCAAGGTCGAGCTCGCACTCGCGAAGCGCCTCGCGGACGTTGCCCGGGTCGAGCTGGTAGCTCCGACGGTCGCCGAACGACGGCGTCGATCCGGCCGCGTCGCGGAAACGGACCGTAGAACGCCGAGGCGTACTTGGCCGCGTACGAGACGATCGCCGTCTGGTCGGCGCCTGCGTCGTCGAGGGCGGCGCGAATCGCGCCGACCCGGCCGTCCATCATGTCGCTCGGACAGACGGCGTCGGCCCCCGCGGCCGCGTGACTGACCGCCGTGCGAACGAGCAGCTCGAGCGTCGCGTCGTTCGCGACATGCCCGTCCTCGATCACACCGCAATGCCCGTGCGTCGTGTACGCGCACAGGCACACGTCCGTGAAGAGCAAGAGCTCGGGGAAGCGCGGGCGAAGCGCGGCCAGCGCCTCCTGAACGATCCCGTCGTCGTCCCACGCGCCCGAGCCCTCCTCGTCCTTCTCGGCGGGAACGCCGAACAGGAGGATGGCCGGGATGCCGAGGCTCGCGATGAGCTCGACCTCGCGCAGGAGGCCGTCGATCGAGTGGCGCGACATCGCCGGGAGCCGTTCGTCGACGCGCGCGTCGGGCGCGACGAACAGCGGCATGACGAGGTCGTCGACCGCAAGCGCGGTCTCTCTCGTCAGGCTGCGCAGGCTGCCGCTCCGCCTGAGGCGGCGAAGCCGGATCTCGGGAAAGCTCACGGGCGGAAGACTACGCACCGGCGGCCGCCCGCATGGCGAAACGGCGTGGCGAAGCGGCATCGCTGCTACGTTGGCAGGCGATGGCCTCGCCCCGTGCGTATTCCGGGCCGCTTTCCGACCGCGCAAACGGGGACCGGCGCTCTCGCCATGGCAGGAGGTGGAAGATCGCCGGCCTGCTCGCGGGAACGGCGATTCTCGTGACCCTTCTCCTCGCGGCGTTCAGCTCGCCCTCGCCCTCCTTCCAGTCGGCTCTGCCAGACGACCCCGCGCTGCTCGAGATCGGGCGGCCACTGCCACAGGTGATCGCCTTCCAGGGAGATCTCCCGCTCCGCCTGCCGGTGTCGCAGCAGTCCGTGACCGCACTCGGCTACCACGGCGCGAACGCATTCGCTCTGCAGCTCGACCCGGTCGGCCGCCAGGTCAACCAGGGGCTCCTCTCGCGCATCGTCCACCGGCTCGTGGGCGACGACGCGAGCGGCGTCACGTACTACCAGCTCGAAGGTGGCGAGGGATCGAGGACGGGCGCACTCGACGTCGGCGCGCCGGCCGGAACCGCCGTGTACGCGCCGGTGACGGGAACGGTGGTCAGCATCCGCGACCAGGTGCTCGGTGGCAGGCGCCACGGACACCGCATCGACATCGTCCCGACGGAGGCGCCCTCGGTCGTCGTCTCGCTCACGCGGCTTCGGGCGGATCCCGCCCTCACGGTCGGGTCGCCGGTCACGCTCGCGACGTCGAAGATCGGCGTCGTGCTCGACCTGTCGAGAGTCGAGAAGCAGGCGCTCGCCGGTGTCACGCACGACGCGGGGAACCACGTGACGCTCGACGTCCACCCGACCGCGACGCTCGCGTACCGCTAGGACAGCGTTGCGAGTCGTCTTCGTCGCCGACGTGTTCGGCCCGGCTGGCCGCCGAGCGGTCGAAGGCCACCTGCCCCGGCTTCGCGCGGAGCTCGGCGCGGACTTTGCGATCGTCAACGGCGAGAACGCGGCCGACGGGCGCGGCATCACGCCGCGGATCGCAGACCGCCTGCTCGAGTCGGGCGCCGACGTCGTGACGCTCGGAAACCACGTCTGGGCGCGTGACGAGATCCGCGACTATCTCTCGTCGTCGGAGCGAGTGATCAGGCCGGCAAACGTCGCAGCCGGACTCCCCGGCACAGGTCTCACCGTCGCGAAAGCGGCCGACGGCACGCCCGTCGCCGTCGTCAACCTCCTCGGCAGGTTGTTCCTCGACACCCCCGTGACGCCGTTCGAGGTGCTCGACTCGCTCGTCGACGACGCGCGCAGCCGGGCAAAGGTCGTCTTCGTCGACTTCCACGCCGAGGCGACGAGTGAGAAGGTCGCCGTCGCACGGCTGCTCGACGGCCGCGTGACTGCCGTGATCGGCACGCACACCCACGTGCAGACGGCCGACGCGCGCATCCAGCCGGGCGGGACGGCGGCGATCACCGACGCCGGCATGACAGGCCCCCACGACTCGGTCATCGGCGTCGAGGCAGACCTCGCGATCAGGCGCATGCAGACGGGCCTCCACGTGCGGTTCACACCGGCGAAGGGTGGCGTACGGCTGGAGGGCGTCGTCGTCGACTGCGATCCGGCGACCGGCCTCGCCACGGCGATCGAGCCGCTTCGCGTCGACGTGCCTACGACGTAGGTCGCGCCGGGATCAGCCCGAGACACGACGCGCACACGCTGCCCTTCGAGCACGTGCAGACGCCGTTTCGATGGTGAAGGTTTCGCATGCGTCAAGTGTGCGATCCAGGCACGTGACGCCGCAGGGAAGATCCGGAGAAGAGACGGTGAACGGCGGCGGCGCTACTTCGGTACCGGCTCGAGCTTGTAGCCGACGCCGTACCGCGTCTGGATGAACGTGTGCCGCGACGCGCGGCGATCGATCTTCTCGCGCAGTCTCCGCACGAACACATCGACAGTGCGGTCTCGGTGGGACTGGCGCCGCCCCCAGAGCCGCTGGAGCAGCTCGTCCCGCGTCACGACCTTGCCGCTCTCGAGGGCGAGCGCGTAGAGGAGGCGAAACTCGGTCGGCGTGAGCTCGGCGCTCTCGCCGTCCAGGTACGCCTGCACCTGATCGGGGTCGATTCGAAGCTCCTCGATCACGATCGCCTCACCCCGAGGAGCGTCGTGCGCTCCCGCGCCGCGCCGCGCAGAGGCACGAACTCGAGCGACGAGCTCCTGCATCGAGAACGGCTTGACGAGGAAGTCGTCAGCGCCAATCTCGAGCGCATGCACACGGTCGTGCTCGGTCCCGCGAGCCGAGACGACGATGATCGGCGTGCCGATGCCCTCTTCGCGCGCCGTCTCGATCAGCTTCCAACCGTCCAATCCCGGAAGCATCAGGTCGAGCACGCACACATCCGGTTTGTCATACCGAAGGCGCGCAAGACCGGTCTCACCGCTCGCGACGCTAACCGCGTCGAACCCATCGGCATTGAGGTGCTGGACGATGCCTCGGGCTATGACCTCGTCATCCTCGATGACCAGTACCTTCGCCACGCGCCTACCTTAGACACGCACGCGGTTGCCGCTCTCCCCTCAAGCAGCCGACCCACTTCCCGGAGGGTGAACGCCTGGTGAAGGGAACTGGGGTACGATCGCACGCCCCATGGCGAGCGCCGTCCGGAAGACGCTGGAACGGGAGCTCAAGCTCGCAGTCGATCCCGGCTTCTCATTGCCGGCGCTCGACGGCAAGCCGCTCGCCGTCAAGACGTTCACGTCGACGTATCACGACACGGCGGATCGCCGCCTGCTCGAGGCAGGCATCACGCTCAGGCGACGCGTCGAGGCCAGGCGAGGCGTGTGGCAGCTCAAGCTCCCCTCGACCAGCGGGGGCCGCGTCGAGCTGGAGGCCGCTGCTGCCCGTACCGCACCCGCCGCGGAGCTCGTCGCACTGCTCGTCGGCGTGACGAGAGGGCGCGCCCTCGAACCTGCCGCGACTCTTCGGACGCGTCGGAGCGGCGTGCGCGTCACGGCAAGAAGGGGTCCGTCGCCGACGTGACGGTCGACGCGGTCTCGGTGCTGGACGGCCGGCGTACGGCGCGGCGCTTCACCGAGGTGGAAGTAGAGCTCGTGGCGGGTGATCCCGACGTGCTGAAGACCATCGCCCGTGAGCTGAGGCGGGTCGGTGCCCGTCGGCACTCGGGGCAGCCGAAGGTCGCCGCGGTGCTGGCGGAAGACGGGGCGCCGGAGGAGTCGACGGCGGGCGCCGAAGCGACGCCACAAGCGCAGCTCCAGGCGAGTTTCGGCGCGCAGTACCACGCGATCGTCTCGCACGACCCAGGCGTGCGGCTCGGGGACGATCCCGAAGACCTCCATCAGCTTCGCGTCGGGACGCGTCGGCTGCGAGCGATGCTGCGAGCGGCGCGTGCCATGGTCGACCCCGTGTGGGCGGACCCACTTCGCGCCGAGCTCGCATGGCTCGGCGGGGAGCTCGGCGCCGTACGCGATCTCGACGTGCTCATCGGCGAGCTCGAGGCCGAAGTGCGCACGCTGGATCCAGCCGAGCAGCGCGGGCTCGGGGTTCTTCTGCGCAGGCTCGAGGCCGAGCGACGGGACGCGCGCCAGCTCCTCGACGCTGCCATGGGCTCGGAGCGCTACTTCGCGCTGCTCGACGCCGTCGAGATCGCGGCCAACGCCCCGCGCTTTGTCGGTGACGAGGCATCCGTCACCGACCTCGCCAGAGCGGAGTACCGCAAGCTCAGGCAGGCCGTTCGGGGACTCGGCCAGAAGCCGCCGGACGACGCGCTTCACGAGGCTCGCATCCTCTGCAAGCGCGCGCGCTATGCCGCCGAGGTCGCAGAGCCCGTGGTCGGCAAGGCCGCAACGAGGTTCGTCCAACGGGCGAAGGACCTCCAGGACATCATCGGGGAGCACCAGGATGCAGTCGTCGCCGAGGACGAGCTGAGAAGGCTCGCCGGACTGACCCGGAGCAGCCAGGCGGCAGTCGCTTCGGGACGGCTCATCGAACGGCAGCGGGCGCGGAAAGCGGCGCGCGCGCCGCCGCGTTCCGAAGGCCTGGCGCCGCCTCGAGGACGCCGGGAAGCAGGCTTGGGCCTGAACGAGCCCGTCAGAGCTGCCGGAGGTGTCGTCGTACGCGAACGCGGCGGGCACCGCGAGGTGCTCGTCGTGCACCGTCCTCGCTACGACGACTGGACGCTGCCCAAGGGCAAGGCCAAGGCGGGAGAGACCGACGAGGAGTGCGCGCTGCGTGAGGTGGAGGAGGAGACGGGGCTCCGCTGTCGGTTGGAACGCGAGTTGGGGAGCGTGTCGTACATCGACGCGCGAGGACGGCCCGAAGTCCGTGCGCTACTGGAGGATGACGCCGCTCGACGGCGCGTTCGTTCCGGGACCGGAGGTCGACGAGGCACCCTGGCTCCCGTGGGACGAGGCCTCCCGAATCCTGACGTACGATCGCGACCGCTCCGTCCTGGAGAGCGCCGCGATACTCGACGAGCTACCACGCGTCTGAGCGTCAGGCCGCGGGCCGCTGGGCGGCCAGCTCCCGCGCAGCGCCTTCGCGCACACCGCCCGTCGCAACCTTGAGCGGCACGATCAGCCGACGCTGAACCTCGGCGAGGATCAGCGTTCCCGCGAGCAGCGTGCGGGCGCGGTCGATCCGGATGTCGTAGGCACGCGCAAGGTCCTGGGGCTCGCTCTTCCGGAGGATCTGGACAGCCTCGGTGAGCTCCTCTTCTCCCAGCGTTCGGCCGACCACGCGCCTCAGGGCTCTCGCGGTGCCGCCGATCGCCAAAGCCGTGCTGGGAAGGGGTGCCGCGAGACCGGCAAACTGCTCGTGCACGCGCTCTCGGGCTGCTGCAACGGCCTTCTTTCCGCTCCCGTTGCCCTCGATCGCCTGCGCATGGAGGCGGAGCGAGCCGATGTCGAGCGAGCGCATCCATACGGGCCCGGCCTCGGAGAGCCCGACTGCGAGTTGCGTTGATCCACCGCCGACGTCGCAGACAGCCACGGCGCCCTCGAGCGGGCCCGCGCTCGCCACGGCGCCGAGGAAGCCGAGCCAGGCCTCCTCCTCACGACCGAGCACCCGCACCGGTGCTCCTGCCTTGCGCTCGAGCAACCGGATGAGCTCGCCGGCATTCGTCGACTGGCGGCCAGGGGATGCGACGAGGACCTCCAACCAGGCGCAGCCAAGGCGCCGCGCCTCGGCGGCGAAGTCGACGACAGCGGTCGCAGCGGCCTCGAGACGCTCGGGCGAGATCTCGCCGGTCAGTGCGATCTCCTCGCCCAGCCGAACCCACGCGCGCTGTTCGCGCACGACCTGCACCGCGGCGCCGTCGCCAACGTCCGCGACGAGCAGCCGCAGAGTGTTCGACCCTACGTCGATGACGCCTACACGCATGATTGACCATTGTCGCGACGCTGTCGGCGGACAGGTGGCGACGAGGTGGTGACGACCTGGTTACTGCCGCCGCACGAGCTCGTCCGCTGTATGGCGCCGGCGGCGCCTCGTCGAGCGCATGAGAACAGCCTGCGCCGACCGCGGCTTGTCGTCCTTCGCCACCTGCTCGCGACGCCACGTGCCGTCGGGGCCGAGCAGCCATGAGGTGTTGTCCCCGAGCAGCGCCTTGAACGCGCCGTCGAGTCGTCGCTGAGAAGCAGGATCCTCGACGGGGACGAGCACTTCCAGCCTGTTGTTGAGGTTGCGGGGCATGAGGTCGGCGCTGCCGATGAACCACATCGATCCCTGCTTCGTCTCGAAGTTGAACACGCGACTGTGCTCGAGGAAGTTCCCGAGCACGCTCCGTACCTCGATGTTCTCCGAGAGCCCCTTGACACCGGGTCGCAGGCAACAGATGCCGCGAACGATGAGGCTGACGCGAACACCCGCCTGCGAAGCGGCGTAGAGCTCGTCGATGATCCCCTCGTCCGAAAGGCTGTTCACCTTGATCCGGATAGCTGCCTTCTCGCCCGAGGCGGCAGCTTCGGCGGTAGCCCGGATGTGCTGTGCGAGCTTCTCGCGCAGGTTGAACGGCGCGACGAGCAGCTTCCTGAAGCGCTGGGGCTTCCCGAACCCCGTCACGTGGTTGAGCAGGTCGGCGGCATCTGCGGCGATGGCCGGGTCGGCGGTGAAGAGGCCGAAGTCCTCGTACAGGCGCGCGGTGGCCGAGTGGTAGTTGCCCGTGCCGAGATGCACGTACCGACGGAGGGAGCCTCCCTCCCGCCGGACGACGAGCGTGAGCTTTGCGTGCACCTTCATGTTCGGGAAGCCGAAGACGACGTGGACGCCCGCTCGCTCGAGCTCGCGCGACCACTCGATGTTACGTCGCTCGTCGAAGCGCGCCTTGAGCTCGACGACGCAGACTGACTGCTTCCCGCTCTCAGCGGCCGCGATCAACGCAGGAACGAGTGGCGACTCGTCGCTCGTGCGGTATACGGTCGTCTTGAGCCCGACGACGTTGGGATCCTTCGCAGCGGCAAGAAAGCGGCCGAAGCTCGTCGCGAACGACTCGTACGGGTGGTGGACGAGGATGTCGGCCCGAGCGATCTCCGCGAACACGCCCGCGTTGTCCTCCATCTCGAGAAACCGGGCGTTCGTGACGCCGGGCCACGGCTCGCCCTTCAGATCGGGGCGATCGAAGTCGGCGAGCTGATCGAGCTCACCGAGATCGAGCGGACCGTCGATCTCGTAAATCTGCTCGCGCGCGACGCGAAGCCCCTCGGCCAGCCACGCGAGCAATCTCGGTGCGATCGACGCCGACACCTCGACTCTGACCACGTCACCGAACCGGCGCCGGCGTAGCTCGAGCTCGACCGCCTCGAGCATATCGTCGGCCTCGTCCGAGATCTCGAAGTCCGCGTCACGGGTGACGCGGAAGAATCCGCGCTCCTCGACCTCCATCTGGGGAAAGAGCTCCGGGATGAAGTGCGCAATCACCTCTTCGAGCGGCACGTACAACCCGCGATCGCCGACTGCGAGAAAACGTGGCAGCGCCTCTGGAACTTTGACGCGCGCCAGACGTTCCTCGCCGGTGTCGGGGTTGCGCACGACGAGGACGAGGCTCAGCGAGAGCGCGGAGATATAGGGAAACGGCTGGCCCGGTCCCGAGGCGAGCGGGGTGAGCACCGGGTAGATCTCCCGCTCGTACCGCGTCGCAAGCTCCTCCAGCTCGGTGACCGTGCAATCCGCAATGGTTCCGACGACGATCCCCTCGGAGGCGAGAGCAGGACGGAGGTCCTCGTTCCACAGGCGCGCCTGCTGGCGCTCCAGCTCGATCACCCGCGTGCGACAGTCGGCGAGCGTCGCGGTTGGGGTTCGGCCGTCAGGTAGGCGGGTCGAATAGCCGGAGGCGACCTGGTCCAGCAGGCCGGCCATGCGCACCTGGAAGAACTCGTCGAGGTTCGTCGAGAAGATGGCGCAGAACCGCACGCGCTCGAGCAGCGGCCGGGAATGATCCGCGGCGAGCTCGAGGACGCGCGCATTGAACTCGAGGCGCGACAGCTCTCGGTTGAGTAGCCGGTCAGGCGGCTTCTTGGCAGTCGCCCGCGCCACGGCTACTTCGGCTCGGGCTCGAACTTGTAGCCGACGCCGTACCGCGTCTGGATGAACGTGTGCCGGGACGCTCTCCGGTCGACCTTCTCGCGGAGCTTGCGGACGAAGACATCGACCGTCCGATCGCGATACCGATGCCGCCTGCCCCAGATGCGTTGCATCAGCTCGTCACGCGTGACCACGCGTCCGGCGTCCTGTCCCAGGACGTGGAGCAGCTTGAACTCCATCGGTGTCAACTCCGCGCTCACCCCATCAATGTACGCCTGAACGTTGCGCGGGTCTATGAACAGCTCCTCGAACTGCAGCGCGCCGCCGCGCTCTTCGGCTTCAGCTCTGGCGCCGTGCCGTGCCGCGACGCCGACGCGAGCGACGAGCTCCGCCATCGCGAACGGCTTCACGAGGTAGTCGTCGGCCCCCATCTCGAGCGCTCGCACACGGTCCTCCTCCGTGCCGCGTGCGCTGACGACGACGATCGGCGTCCCGATCCCCTCGCGCCGAGCCGTCTCGATCAGGCTCCAACCGTCCAGCCCGGGGAGCATGAGGTCGAGGATGCAGACATCGGGCTTCTCGTAGCGCAGCCGCGCAAGCCCTGTCTCGCCCCGGTCGACGACGAGCGCCTGAAAGCCGGCCAACTCGAGATGATCGGCGATCCCGCGGCCGATGACGGCATCGTCTTCAACGATGAGGACTCTGGCCATGATCTGTCTGCCATCATCGAGACAGAGCGACGAGCGGGGGTTCAGGATTGGTGAACGGATGGTGACTAGATGGTGAAGCGGCTCTTTCGGCGCGAGCAGGCAGCCGAGTCCGACCTGGCCGACGAGCTTCGATTCGCTCGTGCGCGCGTCGACACGCTGATCGAGGAGAGCCGCGAGAGCCTCGTCGTCCTCGACGAGGAGCGCCGCGTTGTCGCAGCCAGCCGGCGGGCGCGCGAAGCGCTGCAGGGGCTGGTCGAGGGCGAGCGCTTCCCCGATGACCTGCTTCAAGCCAACGCCGGGAGGTCGGCAATCGAGATCCCACTCGAGGTCGCAGGACAGTCGCGAGACGCTGCTCTACCTCAGCGAGCCGGGTGACCTCGCCGCCTACGAGGAGCTGCGCGCGGGCTTCACGGCTGCGGTCTCCCACGAGCTGCGCACGCCGCTCGCGCGCCTGATGGCGCTCCTCGACAGCGTCGTCGCTCCCAAATGCCGATGCGCCCGCTCTCATCGACCAGGCCCGGGCCGAGGTGGCACAGATGGGCGAGCTCATCGACGACGTGCTCTTCCTCAGCGAGCTCGAGAGCGGCCGCGTCGTCGTCTCGCTCGGGTCGACACCGGCGCTCGGCGTGCTCGAGCGCGTGATCGACGGGCTCGCAGCCCCGAGCCGACGCGGCTGCGGCATCAAGATCGACCTCGACTGTCCGGCGACGTCGAGCTGCCGATGCGCCAGCGCATGCTCGAGGTGCTCGTGCGCAACCTCGTCGAGAACGCCTGCGCTACGCAGGTGACGGCGTCCACTGTCCGGTCGAGGTCCGCAGCGACGACCGGGGGCGATCGACTCGTCGTGACGGACAACGGTCGGGGCGTGCCGGAGGAGGATCTGCCGCGACTGTTCGAGCGGTTCTTTCGGTCCGACCGCGCCCGCACGTCACGCGGGACGGGGCTCGGCCTCGCCATCGTGAAGCACATCGTGACGTCGGCCGGCGGCTCGGTCGACGCCCGGAACCGCCCAGGCGGCGGTCTCGAGATCCGCTGCCTGTTCCCGCACTGATCTCGCTCGTTTACCACATTTTCACCACCGCGACACCACTTGGTGCTGGCCGTGAACGACAGACTCCCGATCGGTGAGACGCGCAACGTTCATTGCGGCTGCCTGCTGCGCAGGCGGGCTTCTGGCTGCCGGCTGCGGCGGTGGAGGCGGCCCGACGATCGTCGCCGACGGGTCGAGCACGGTCGCGCCGTTCACGACGCAGGCAGCCGAGCGTTTCAAGGCGGAGCAGCCGGACACGAACGTCACGGTCGGCATCTCGGGGACAGGCGGCGGGTTCGAGCGGTTCTGCGCGGGAGAGACAGATCTCTCGAACGCGTCGCGCGCCATCGAGCCGACGAAGTGGCGCTGTGCAAGAACGCCGAGGTCGAGTACGTCGAGCTCCCGGTCGCGAACGACGCGCTCACGGTCGTCGTGAACACGGAGAACGACTGGGTGACCTGCCTCACGGTCGACCAGCTCAAGAAGATCTGGGAGCCCGGTTCCAAGGTCGACAGCTGGCAGGACGTCGATCCGAGCTTCCCCGACACGCCAGCTTCGGCTGTACGGGCCGGGAACGGACTCGGGCACATTCGACTACTTCACCGGCGCCGTCGTGGGCAAGGAGGGGATGAGTCGCTCCGACTACCAGGCATCTGAGGACGACAACGTCACGGTCGAAGGCGTCGCAGGGGACAAGGGGGCGCTCGGGTACTTCGGCTTCTCCTATCTCGAGCAGAACCTCGACCGACTGAAGGCGGTGGATATCGACGACGGCAACGGCTGCGTCGCCCCGTCCGTCCCGACCGCACAGGACGGCTCGTACGCGCCCTTGTCGCGTCCCTCTCTTCACGTACGCGAAGGTCGCCGCGCTCCAGCGCTCCGAGGTGGTGGCGTTCCTCGACTACGTGCTCGCGAACGCCGAATCGATCGCCGAGGACGCGCAGTTCGTCCCGCTCACAGCCACGCAGATCGCGGACGCGAAGACGCGGCTCGCCCAGGCGACGCCGGGAACGTAGTGGCCGCCGCCGAACCGTCCGTCGTCCTCGAGTCGTTGCGACCTTCGCGCCGGCGCTACAGCGAGGACATCGTGCGGGTGGTGCTCTTCGTCGCTGCGTGTATCTCCGTATTCACGACGATCGCAATCATCCTCTCGCTGCTCAAGCCCGCGATCGACTTCTTCCGTGAGATCTCGGTCGTGGACTTCTTCACGGGCACGACCTGGGCGCCGCTCTTCGAGCCGCAGCACTTCGGCGTCGTGCCGCTGATCATGGGCACGCTCGCGATCACGTTCTGGGCGAGCCTGATCGCGATCCCGTGTGGCTTGGGGACGGCGATCTACCTCAGTGAGTACGCGCGGCCCCACGTCCGGTCCGTGCTCAAGCCGGCGCTCGAGGTGCTCGCGGGCATCCCGACCGTCGTCTACGGCTATTTCGCCCTGACGTTCTTCACGCCGTTCCTCCGCGACATACACGTCGATGTCGAGATCTTCAACGTGCTCTCAGCCGGCCTCGTCATGGGTGTCATGCTCATCCCGACGGTGGCCTCGCTGTCCGAGGACGCGATGTACGCGGTGCCGCAAGATCTCCGTGACGGCGGCTACGCGCTCGGCGCGACGCGGCGGCATGTCGCTACGCGCGTGGTCGTCCCCGCGGCGACCTCGGGCATCGTCGCAAGCTTCGTGCTCGCCATCTCACGCGGCATCGGCGAGACGATGATCGTCCTCATCGCCGCCGGTCAGCTCGCACAGGTCTCGTTCGATCCGCGCACGTCGATGGAGACGATGACGGCCTTCATCGGCGCGACGGCACAGGGCGACGTCCCGACCGGGTCGATCGAGTACAAGACGATCTTTGCGGTCGGCCTGGCGCTGTTCGTCATGACGCTCGTCATGAACATCATCTCGATCAGGCTCGTGCGCAGGTTCCGTGAGGTCTACGAATGAGCACGGCGCAGGTCTCGATCACGACTCGGAGGCGGGACGTGAGGGGAGCGCTCTTCCGGGTGCTCCTGTACGTCTCCGTCGGCCTCGCCCTCGTCACGCTCGCCGTGCTCGTAGGCGCCGTCGTACAGGACGGCGCCGGCTGGCTCTCGAAGACGCTGCTCACCGCTGCCCCATCCGTCGATCCCGAGATTGCAGGCGCACGGCCGGCAATCCTCGCGACGATCTACATCGGCATCCTCGTGCTCCTGTTCACGGTGCCGCTCGGTGTCGCGACCGCTCTCTACCTCGAGGAATACGCAGCCAAGGATCGCTGGTACAACCGGCTGCTCGAGGTGAACATCCAGAACCTCGCCGCGGTACCGTCGATCGTCTACGGCATCCTCGGGCTCGCCTTCATCGTCCGCGGCATCGGGCTCGGGCGGGTGCTCCTGGCTGGGGCGATCATCCTCACCCTGCTGACCCTGCCGACGGTGATCATCGCGTCCCGCGAGGCCGTCCGCGCCGTGCCCGACTCGATCCGCCAGGGCGCGTACGCGCTCGGTGCGACGCAGTGGCAGGTCGTCCGGCGCCAGGTCTTGCCCGCCGCGATTCCCGGCATCGCCACCGGGCTCGATTCTCGCGCTTTCACGGGCCATTGGAGAGACCGCGCCCCTGCTCATGATCGGCGCCCTGACATACGTCTCGTTCGATCCGACGCTACTCGGCCCCTTCACCGCGTTGCCAGTACAGATCTACAACTGGATCCGCCAGCCACAGACGGAGTTCAAGTATCTCGCCGCGGCTGCGATCATCGTCCTCCTTGTCATCATGCTCGCGATGAACGCCCTCGCGATCATCATCCGCAACCGCTACCAGAAGAGGTGGTAACCATCGCGGACCCCATCCGACTCGCCGAGCCGGCAGAGCACACCCCGACGAAGCGCCGTGAGGCGGTCTTCCAGGTCAGCGACCTCACGGTCCTCTACAGCGGCAAGCCTGCCGTCAAGGGGATCACCATGGATGTGGCCAAGAACGAGGTCACGGCGATCATCGGGCCGTCGGGGTGCGGCAAGAGCACGTTCATCCGTTGCTTCAACCGGATGAACGACCTCATTCCCGGCGCCTCGGTCGAGGGCGAGCTCCTCTACCACGGCCTCGATCTGTACGGCCCGAAGGTGGATCCCGTCGAGGTGCGGAAGCGCATCGGCATGGTGTTCCAGAAGCCGAACCCGTTCCCGAAGTCGATCTACGACAACGTCGCCTTCGGGCCGCGCGTGCTCGGCATCAAGGACGACCATCTGCGAGCCGCGTCGAGCGCGCCCTGCAGCAGGCCGCGCTGTGGGACGAGGTGAAGGATCGGCTCAAGGCGAGCGCGCTGAGCCTGTCCGGCGGCCAGCAGCAGCGGCTGTGCATCGCGCGGTGCCTCGCCGTCGAGCCGGACGTGATTCTCATGGACGAGCCGGCGTCGGCGCTCGACCCGATCGCAACGACACGGATCGAGGACCTCATGCACGAGCTGAAGCGCGAGTACGCGATCGTCATCGTCACGCACAACATGCAGCAGGCTGCGCGTGTGGCAGACATGACGGCGTTCTTCTCGGTCGACGTCGCCGAGGAGGGCGAGCGCACGGGCCTCCTCGTCGAGTACGACCGGACGGACAAGATCTTCACGCAGCCGTCCGACCAGCGCACCGAGGACTACGTCACAGGGCGCTTCGGATGAGAGTCACGTTCCAGGAAGAGCTGGACGAGCTCGAAGCGCTGCTGCACAAGGAGTCACGGCTCGTGCTTCGGTCGCTTCGCGGCGCTCTCGACGCACTTCGCAACGAGGATCTCGAGCTCGCGAACGAGGTGATCGCCTTCGACGACGAGGTCGACGCGCTCTACCTCGAGGTCGAGCAGGGAATCGAATTGCTCCTCGCCCGCCAGACGCCGGTCGCCGTCGACCTTCGACTCGTGCTCGCGATGCTTCACATCAACCTCCACCTCGAGCGCATGGCCGACCTCGGCGTAACGGTCGCGAAGCTCACGAAGCTCGCCTACGGCATCGAGAGCGACACCGGGATCCTCGAGAGCTTCGAGGAGATGGGCACGCGGGCGGAGGAGATGATCGGCGTGGCCATGCACTCCCTCGCCGAGCGTGACCTGGTAGGTGCCGAGTCGCTCGTCGACCTGGACGAGCTCATCGACCGCGCCAACCGCCGCCTCGTGCGTCGAGTTATCGAGATCGGCGGTGACGAGGCAACGCGCGAGTGGGGTCTGCGCATGATCGTCATCTCCCGCTGCCTCGAGCGCGTCGGCGATCACGCGGTCGATATCGGCGAGCAGGTTGCTTACCTCATCACGGGCGAACTGCGGGAGTTCTCAGACGCCTCGAGCGGCGAGAACGACTAGGCGGCGCCTGCACCGCCGCCACCACATCTTCACCAGCGCGTAACCAACCCGTCGCCCATCGCGATCATCCGCGAGGCGAGACTCGCACGGAGTGACGACATCGAACTCGAAAGCGAGGAACACCATGCGTTTCCGACGCAATCTCTCGCTGCTCGCGACGGTCGCAGTGGGAGCAGCCGTCGCGGCCGGCACGGTCAGTGCCGGGGGCAGCGCGATCGAAGGAACGATCACCGTGGATGGCTCGAGCACGCTCGGGCCGTATGTGACGGCCGCGGCCGAGACCTTCCAGAAGAAGAATAAGGGCGTGCGCGTGACGGTCGGCATCTCTGGCACGGGTGGCGGCTTCGAGCGCTTCTGTAAGGGCGAGACGGACATCTCGAACGCCTCCCGCGTGATCAAGCAGGTCGGCGAGGCTGACAAGTGCCGCTCGAACGGCGTGAAGTACATCGCCTTCGCGACGGCGAACGACGGCATCTCGATCGTCGTGAACCGCGACAACACGTGGGCGAGCTGCCTCACGACAGCCGAGCTCAAGAAGATCTGGGAGCCGGGCTCGAAAGTGAACAGCTGGAACGACATCCGGGCGAGCTGGCCCAACCAGAGTCTCAAGCTGTTCGGGCCGGGAACTGACTCCGGCACGTTCGACTTCTTCACCGAGCACATCAACGGCAAGCCGAAGGCGAGCCGCTCCGACTACCAGGCATCCGAGGACGACAACGTGCTGGTCCAGGGTGTCGCGGGCGAGAAGGGTGGGCTCGGGTACTTCGGGCTCTCGTACTACGAGGAGAACAAGGACAAGCTCAAGGTCCTGGGCGTCGACAAGGGCGCGGGGTGCGTCACGCCGAGCGCGAAGACGGTGCAGGCGAAGACCTACCCGATCTCGCGCGGGCTCTTCATGTACGTGAAGCGCGCGTCGTTTGCACGCGACGAGGTGCAGGCGTTCGTCAAGTACATCCTCGACAACGAGGTGGCGATCGCGAAGAGGGCGAGGTTCGTCTCGCTCACCCCGACGCAGCTCAAGAACGCGAAGCGGCTCTACCGCAGCGCGATCAAGTCAGCTAGCGGCGGCTAGATCGACGGCTCTCCATGCGAGACAGCGGGGGCGGCGCGAGCCGCCTTCGCTGTCTCTGCGTTCTCCATGAGCAGCGCGAACATGACGAACGGGAAGAACCAGACGACGTAGAGGTAGAACCAGTGCGTCAGGACGATCTCGAAGCCGACGAGGAGCGCGGCCGTGAGCGCCGCCAGCTGGAGCGGCGACTTCACCTTCGGCACGAACGCGAGCACGATCGCCGCGACGAGCAGCGCCGCCTGGAGCACGCGCTGCAGCAGGTGGAGGTCAGGCAGGCCCGCGTGGTACTGGCGCCAGCTCCAGAGTGAGAACGGCGACTCCCGGTCGAGCTGATGTCCGATCGTCCGGTGCCAGAACGTCGGACACGGCACCGAGTGGATCGGGCTCGAGGAGCAGGATGCTGAAAGCCGCGAGCGTCGCCACGACGAAGCCGGCGACGAAGAGCAGCGGCCCGCGCGCTCGCCGCGCGTCGGGATACGTCAGCCAGAGCGGCACGAGCACGAGCGGCGCGAACTTCGTCCACGACGCGAGCCCGAGGAGCCCTCCGCGCGCCCAGTGCGTCCCCGCTGCGAGGAAGCCGAAGAGCAGGAGCGCCGCCTGGAGCGAGTCGTTCGAGCTCGCGCTCGAGACGTACTGCGTGAAGGGAAACGCCACCCATGCGAACGCGAGGGTGACGGCCAGCCGCCTGTCTCCGTAGCGCAGACCGACGAGCACGAGCGCCGCGACGCAGAGCAGGTCGAACAGGATCGCGGTCGCCTGGGCGGCCTCGAGCTGGTCTCCCTTCCCCTCCCACCCGAACGCGAGGTAGCCGGGCAGGTACGCCTCGTAGACGACAGGGCCGTACGTGTCGCCGTGCTCGTTCGCCGACTCGCACCGGCCGTTCTCCTGGATCCGGTACACGGTGCGCCCGTCGCGATTCGCGGGAGCGCACGCCTTGCCGCGCTCGACGGGGAAGTGCCCGTACGGCGCCTGGCCGTTGGCGATGCGGTGCGCCCCGATCACACCCGAGTACCCGACGTCGATGACGTTGCCGTCGGTCACGCTCAAACCGATGCGAAAGCCGCCGAGAAAGATGGTCGCGGCGAGCAGGAGCCACACGGGCCAGACGGGTCGCGACGCCCGAACGGGACGTCCGCGCAGGCCGATCCACACCATACGGCCGAGCACGTACACGAGCACGGGATAGACGAGCGGGACGCTCCAGAAGATGCGCCCGTCGTTGAAGAACCAGAGCGACACGGACATCGAGACGAGCACGAGGAGATCGAGGTTCCGCATCGAGAGCGGCCGGCGGAGGTCGGCAAGGCCGAGGAGGAACACCGCGCACAGGCCGAGCCACACAGGGAGGCTGTTGATCACCTTCCCGCCGAACGCACCGTCCCGGCCGCGCGCCATCGTCCACGCCACCTGCGGCCCGGTCCACGCCTCCTTGACGAGGCCGGTGAGATCGTCGACACGGCCGAGGGCGATCTGGCCGGCCGGCTCGGACCAGACCTTCACCGTCCAGTCCCGATATGCCGCGTCATAGGTCGCGCGATCGACGAGGCTGTCCGCCGGGTAGCGGTCGACCCACGCGGCCACCTTCGGGTGCTCGAGCAGAGCCGCGATGGCGGCCTTCTCGTCGAGGCGGGGAGGGGGAACCGGTCCGGAGGCTCCGGACGCGACCGGCGCGAGCGCGAGCGCTGCGAGCCCGCACGCAACCCAGGCGCGCACGGCCTTCAAGGCGCTAGCGGCGGAACGACCAGAGCTTGTTGCCGATGAAGTTGATCGGCGTCACGACGATGATCGCAATCGCTTGTGCCGTCACCTCGTCCAGGCCGACCGCGACGAGCGCCCTGAGGACGATGAGGTTCGCGGCGAGCGCACACCACGAGACGACGAAGAACCGCAGGCCCTGGTAGTAGAAGTGGCCTCGGTCGCCGCGGAAGGTCCAGAACCGGTTCCAGAGGTAGTTGTTGGTGACGGCGACGGCGAACGAGAAGACCGCGGCCAGCATGTAGTGGACGTCGAGGACGTGCACGAGGAACGTGAAGACGGCGAGGTTGACGACATACCCCGTCGCTCCGACGGCGCAGAACTTCGCGAGCTGCACCCAGTTCTGGGACCGACGCAGCGCCCGCCCCGCGCGGGTGCCCCGCAGGCCCGTCTCGTCCACCGTGCGCGCCCGGTCCACCGGCGCAGACTACCGACGGCCCTCGACGCTCCCGATCACAGCGAGACCGAACTCGGCCGCGCGTGCACCGTCGATCACACGGTGGTCGAACGTGACGCGCGATCGAGCCCGTGCGGCGAACGGCGAGCTCGCCGTCGCGGACGACCGGCCGCTCGGCGATGCGGCCGATCGAGAGGATCGCCACCTCGGGGTGGTTGACGATCGGCGTCGTGAACAGCCCACCGAGCTTCCCCGCGCTCGTGACCGTGAACGTCGAGCCACGGAGCTCGTCGGGCGCAAGCGTCCCGGCCCGGGCTCCGTCGGCGAGCCGCCGAAGCTCTGCGTCGATCTCCTCCACCGACAATCGGTCGCAGCCGCGGATCACCGGGACGGCCAATCCCTGCGGCGTCTGCACGGCCACGCCGATGTCGTACCGATCGAGATAGACGATCTCGCTCCCGTCGAGCCGCGCGTTGAGCTCCGGAAAGTCCGGGAGCGTCGTCGCGCACGCCTTGACGACCTCCGCGACAAGGCGGTCGAGGTCGATCGCGTCGAAGTCGCATTCCTCCACCCACGTAACGGGCGGGATCTCGCGGTGCGCCCGCGCCATGTGCTCGGCGATGACGCGCCGCACGCCGCGCAGGGGCTCGCGCCGGCCCTCGGCGGAGGGAGCTCCTCCGGCGGCCGCGCGGACGTCGTCTTCGGAGATCCTCCCCTGCGGCCCGCTCCCGACGACGGTGGTGAGGTCGACCCCGAGCTCCTGGGCCACCTTGCGCACGAGCGGCGTCGCGCGCACACGATCGCCGGCCTCGATGGCCACGGCGGCCGGAGCGTCTGCGGCAGCGGACTCGGGCGCCGCATCGCCGCCGATGACGACGAGGACCGTGCCCACCGGGACAACCTCGCCCTCGGCGACGAGGATGCGCGACACGACACCGCTCGCGGGCGACGGGATCTCCACGGTCGCCTTGTCCGTCTGCACCTCGACCAGCGGGTCGTCCTCGGCGATCTCCGCGCCCTCTGCCACGAGCCAGCGCGCGACCTCGCCTTCGGTGAGGCCCTCGCCGAGATCCGGAAGCTTGAACTCGTACGCCACGGCTACGGCATTCTCGTGAAGCGGAGCGCGTCGTGGGGCAGGACCGCGTGGACCCCGCGAACGCCGTTGACCATCTGGGTCACGTGAAGGTCGACCACGACGCTCGCATAGGCGAGCGCCTCGCGCCGCTCGAGGCCGAGCTCGCGGCCCATGAGCGCGAGCATCCCGTCGATCGCCTGCGCAGCGGCCTCGTCGAGGTCCTCGTCGAAGCCGAACGCGAGCCACGCCTCGGGCGTCCACGCGATCGGGTTCTCGAGTGAGAGGTCGTCGCGCACGGAGAGCGTCAGCTGCGCGCGCTCGACCGGAGCCTCGATCGCCAGCTGCGAGACCTCGCCGTCGCCCTGCGCGGCGTGTCCGTCGCCCGCCGACACGAGCGCGCCGTCGACGGGGATCGGGAGGAACAGCGTCGTCCCGGCGACGAGCTCCTTGCAGTCGATGTTCCCGCCCCATCGGCGTGGTGGTGCAGTGGGGTGAATTCCGGCCTCGTCCGGCGGCATCCCGACAACGCCGAGGAACGGCCGGAGGTCGACTTCCCGGCCATGCTGGTCGCGACCCACAGGCCGTGTCCGCGTCGAGCGACCACACGAGCGCTGCCGTCTCTCCCTGGTCGACGCCGAGTCGCTCGTTGAGCGGCGTGTGCCAGCCACCCGCGTCGGTGACGCCCCACGGTCCGATCCGCACGTCGTCGATCCGCACTTCGAGCACCTGCCCGACCCGTGCACCGCGTATCTCGACCGGGCCGATGAGCGCGTGGCCCGCATCGAGCTTCTTGTCCCGCGGCTCGAAGGGCTCGCCAGCCAGGTCGCGCCAGCCGGCGTGCAGGCACGAGAACGCGATCGAGTCTCCGGAGTCGATGGTCAGGATCGGCTCGAGGTCGCGCGAGAAGTGACCGTGAAGCGTGCTGCCGCTCGAGCGGGATCTCGTGGATCACGGCAGCGCCATCTGCTCGCCGAGAGCATCGAACGCCTCGAGCTCTGCAGACGAGGCCGGCGTGCCCGCGAACTCGTCGCGGAAGACGGTGAAGACGATCGCATCACGAGGTTCTCCTCCGGTTTCCGCCGGTAGCCGCCGGCGCAGGCGAGCCTCCTCCACGAACCCCAGCTTCCTCGGGATGGCCATGCTCGGCCCGTTCGCGGGCTCAACCCGGATCTCGACCCGGTCGACGCCGCAAAGCTCCACGGCGACTCGCGTGAGCGCGGCGGTCGCCTCCGTCGCCAACCCTGTTCCCACGCGGCTTTCGCGTATCCAGTAACCGATCTCGAGCGCATCCGCACCGACCCGGGTGTGCAGACCGGCCCCGCCGACGACCTCCGACTCGTCGGAGGAGAAGATCCCGTAGACGAAGTCCTCGCCGAGATCGAAGCTGCCACGAAACCTTCGCAGGAGCTTCACTTTCACCTCGAGCGGCTGGGGCTCCGCGCGTGCCCACGGCATCCACGGGCGGAGGTGGTCGAGGCTCGAGTCGATAGCGTCCTTTAAGAGCGACGCGTCACGCGGCTCCCAGCAACGCACGACGAGACGCTCAGTGACGATCCGGTATGGCGGATCGGTCAAAACTCGAGGAGGCGGCGGCAGGCGTCGAGCACGCGCGTGCACGGAGGGCATGTAGGCGTCCTCGAGCTGCCAGAACGGGTACGGCACGTCGTATCCGGTGACCCTGATCACGGGCCCACGAAGGTCGAGAATCGCCTTCTCGGCGAGCACGGCTGCCACCTCGGCAGCGAACCCGCACACGCGCGGCGCCTCCTGGACGATTACGACGCGGCCGGTCTTCGCCGCGGAAGCGAGTAACGCATCCTCGTCGAGGGGCTTGAGGGACCGAAGATCGAGCACCTCCGTCGACGCCTCGTCGCCGAGCGCGTCCGCCACTTCCTCGGCAAGCGGCACCATCGAGCCGTACGCGACGATCGTGAGGTCGGATCCTTCTCGCGCGAGCCGTGCCTTGCCGAGTGGGACGACGTGCTCGCCGTCGGGCACCTCGCCGCGAATAGTCCGGTAGTGGAGCTTCGGCTCGAGGACGACGACCGGATCGGGATCGCGGATGGCGGCGGCGAGCAAGCCCTTGGCATCGGCCGGTGTCGACGGGATTGCCACCTTCACCCCGGGCGTGTGCACGTAGTACGTCTCGGGTGAGTCGTCGTGGAGCTCGGGCGCGCGCACGCCGCCTCCGTAGGGCATGCGGACCGTGATCGGGAACTCCATCGCGCCACGCGTGCGCCATCGGTACCGGCCGACGTGGTTGATCAGCTGGTCGAGAGCGGGGTAGCTGAAGGCGTCGTACTGCATCTCGCACACGGGCCGCCAGCCCGCCATCGCGAGGCCGATCGCCGTGCCCATGATCCCTGCCTCTGCCAGCGGCGTGTCGACGCAGCGGTCTGGCCCGAAGGTGTCAAGGAGGCCCGCCGTGGCCCTGAACACGCCGCCGGCGCGTCCGACGTCCTCGCCCATGACGAGCACGTTCGCGTCGCGTCCGAGCTCCACCCGAAGGCAGTCGTTGATCGCCTCGATGATCGACAGCTCAGCCATCGCGCAGTCCCGGCGGCGGATTGACGTACGCGTGATCGAACACCTCCGACACGTCGGCGGGCGGCTCCGCCTCGGCGGCCGCGATACCGGCGCGCATGCGGTCGAGTGCCTCCGCCGTGATCTCCTCACGCAGCGCCGTGGTGAGCACGCCGCGGCGCTCGAGGTACCGCTCGAAGCGGCCGAGGCACTCGTCCTCGCGCGCCTGCTCGACGAGCAGCGGGTCGATATATGCGGACGGGTCGTCCGCCGTCGCGTGAGGAGCGGCCCGGTACGTCACCGCCTCGATGAATGTCGGGCCGTCACCCGCGCGGGCTCGCTCGACGGCGGAGGTGACCGCCTCGTAGACGGCGAGCACGTCCGCGCCGTCGACCCGCACGCCCGGCATGCCGTACCCCACGGCCTTGTCGGCGAGCGTGTCCGCCGCCGTCTGCGCCGAGAGCGGCGTCGAGATCGCCCACTGGTTGTTGTTGCAGAGAAGGACGAGCGGCGCCTTCATCACGGCCGCGAAGTTCGCCCCCTCGTGGAACGCGCCCTCGGACGTCGCGCCGTCCCCGAAGAAGACGAGCGCGCAGGTGGTCTCGCCGCGGAGCCGCTTGCCCCAGGCGAAGCCGGCCGCATGGGGAACCTGGGTCGCGATCGGCACGCACACCGACGCCACGCCGTACTCGGCGGGGTTCCACCAGCCCGCAGGGTGGCCACGCCACCACGAGAGCACCGTCTCCACCGGCATCCCGCGCAGCAGGCCGATCGCCGACTCGCGATAGCTCGGGAAGATCCAGTCGCCACGATCCAGCGCAAACGCGGCGCCCGCCTGGATCGCCTCGTGGCCCCAGTAGAGCGCGTACGTGCCGATGCGGCCCTGACGGTGGTAGACGACCGATCGCTCGTCGTACGTCCGCAAGAGGACGAGCTGCCGGTAGAGCTCTACGAGGTCGTCGTCGCTGAGGTCGGCAACGACGCCGTCGGCGACCGTCTCACCGTCGCCGATAACCCGGCGGAGACCGTCCTCGGCCGGAGCGACCTGGGCCATCGACCCGATGCTAACCGACGCGGCTCGGCGGCCGGAGCGAGTGCATGAGCCAGATCACGACCCCGAGGAGCACGGCGACGGCGGCGACGCCGGCGATCCCGAGCTCGACGCCACCCGCACCTCCGTAGCCGGCCACGGCCATGAGGAGCGCGCCGAGGAGCACCGCCGCGAGAGCGAGCCCGACGGAGAAGATCGCTCGCCGTGCGGTCGCCTGCCTGCCCACGCGCACGGCCGCGCCGGGCTCGAGCGCCCAGAACGCGAGCTCCGCGACGAGGATCAGCCCGCCCGCCATCAGGCTGGCGCCCGCGTCCACGCTCCTGCCGATGAGCGATACGGCATATGCGGCGCCGACGAGCGCGAGCCCGCACGTCGCAAGCGGGCCGTGCCGTACCACGAGCCCACCGAGGAGCGCGACCGTGCCGACGACCCCGAGCAGCGCCGCGAACTCGGGAGCATCGACCGCCGTGGCCCGCGCGGCAAGCGCGAGCAACGCTCCGCCGACGACAGCGAGACCGCCGGCTAGGAGGCGCGCATCGCCCTGGCGTAGCGCCTGAATGCTGTCACCTCCTCGAGGACGGGCTCGAGCGGGTCCCCGACCCGCCACGTCGCGAGCGGTACGCCGAGCCGGAGGAACCGGCTACGCGCGGCCGCTCGCCGAAGGCTCCAGATGCGATACGCGAGTCTGCCCGGCGGCGTCGGTGGCCTGTGGGACGAACGGGACCGGGTCGATCTCGACGACGGCGACATCGGCTCCTCGCCCACGCACGTCGGCGAGCGCCTCGACCATCCGATCGTCGAGCAACGGTGTGAGCGCGAGCACGAGCGCTTGCGGCGGCAGCGCGCGCACGGGGATCACGCGCAGGTCGCGCCACACGTAGGACAGGACGACCTCCGTGTCGAGCAGGGCGTCGACGATCCGGTACAGCTGCTTCGTACCCATCGCCGGCTCGAGCCAGTTCACCGTGCCCCCGAAGCTGAGCAGTCCTACCTGATCGCGGTGCCGCGCGTACACCTCGACGAGCCCGGCGGTCGCGCGCACAGCCTGGTCGAGCGTGCCGGCCGCACCGAGTCGTGCCTCGGCGAAGGAGTCGAGGAGGATCACGGTCGCGGAGTTTCGCTCGGGATGCTGCTCGTTGACGATCAGCTCCCCGCGCCTCGCGGTCGCGCGCCAGTTCACGCGCCGGACCCGGTCACCGCGCGCGTACGGCCGGAGATCCGCGAACTCGATTCCTTCAGCCTTCAGGCGCGCCACGATGTTTCCGACATACGGCTGCGTCTCGTGGGGACGGACGATGTCGCGCAAGCGCTCCTCGTGCGGGTACACGCGAAGGACGGCCTCCGCCTGCTGCTCGTGCTCGAAGACGAAGAGGCCGAACCGGTCGAACGCAGCCGCGCCGATGCGGCCGAGCCGGTACGCGCCCCAACGCGACGCGTGAAACGGCAGCTCCAGCACCCGCTCCTCCCCGGCGCGGAGGGTGAGACCGAACGACGTGTCTCCCTGCGGCTCGAGCTCGTCGGGGAGGGACGTCGCGAGCTCGAGACGCTCGAGCGCCCGGTCGGCCTGCACGACCAGTCGCGACTGCACCACCGCTCCCTCGAGCACTCTCTGGGTGTCTAGCTCGAAGCGCAGGTCGAGGTTTGGGCTCTCCGCGCCGGCCAGGCCGAGGGCGAGAACGAGCGCGAACGGCGCGGCGACCACGACGAGCTCGACGCGACCGAGCGCTACGCCGGCCGCGAGACCCAGCGCGGCGAGAGCGGCGTACCCGGCGAGCTTCGGCGTCGCAGCGCGCGTCACGGGGACGCCGGGCGAACGGCGTCGTCTGCCTGCGGCGTCGGCACGGTGTCGAGACACTCGGCCACGACGTCCTCGGCGCGAATGCGCTGCACCCAGAGCTCGGGATTGAGCGTGAGCCGGTGCGCGAGGGCAGGCACGGCAACGGCCTTCACGTCCTCGGGGGTCACGAAGTCGCGACCGCGAAGCGCAGCGAGCCCCCGCGAGAGCTTCAGCAACGCGAGTGAGCCGCGGGGACTGGCACCGACCTGGAGGCGCGGGCTCGTCCGCGTGGCTGCCACCACGTCGACCATGTACAGGCCGATGCTCTCGGAGACGTACACCTCCTCCACCGCACGCTGGAGCTCGAGGAGCGTCTCCTTGTCGACGACGGGCTCGAGCAGGACGTCGTCCGTCTTCCGCGCGCGGCGGCGCTCGAGCATCTCCCACTCGTGCTCGCGCGCCGGGTAGCCGACACCGGTGCGGAGGAGGAAGCGGTCGAGCTGCGCCTCGGGCAACGGATACGTCCCCTCGTACTCGATCGGGTTCTGCGTCGCGAGCACGAGGAACGGCGGCTCGAGCTGCCGCGTCTCGCCCTCGAGCGTCACCTGGCGCTCCTGCATCGCCTCGAGCAGCGCGGCCTGGGTCTTCGGCGGCGCGCGGTTGATCTCGTCCCCGAGCACGATGTTCGCGAAGATCGGCCCGGGCCAGAACTCGAACTCGCTCGACCGCTGGTTGTAGATCGACGAGCCGGTGACGTCGGCCGGCATGAGATCCGGCGTGAACTGAATGCGCGCGAAGCGGAGATCGGTCACTCGTGCGAACGACCGGGCCAGGAGCGTCTTCGCGAGGCCGGGCACGTCCTCGATCAGCACGTGCCCGTCGCTCAGCATCCCGAGCAGCACGAGCTCGAGTGCCTCCCGCTTCCCCACGACGGCCTGCTCGACGGCATCGAGGATCCGGTCGCAGTGGCCCTTGACGTCCGCGACGGCGATCACGTGAGCATCCTTTCAAGGTCGGTGACGACGGCGTCGAGATCGGAGGGGGCAATGCCCTTCCGGTGGTCACCTTCTGGTCGCGGCCGATCGGGCCGGACCAGCTCCCACGTGGGCTCCGAGAAGAGCGACGGGACCCGCGGCGAGCTGCCGTCGAGATCGAGGCCCGTCCGCGCCGCCACGCCCTCTGTCGCAACGTCGCGCAGGATCGGCCGCAGCTGGAAGTGAAGGTCGAAGTTGTCGGCAAGGCCGAGCGCGACGACGTTCTCGGTCACCGCGAGCGCCTCCGGGCGAGGGTTCCGACGGGGTCGGCGGGCGAGCACGCTCGGCACCACGCCTCGGGGACGTGCGAAGGCCATTCCCGCCATGCGGGCGGCCGTCAACGCGGTCAGTGCGGCGAGAAAGACGAGGTACGCGTCGAGGACGAGGTCGGTGCGGTCGACGCCGATCAGCAATGCGGCCACTGCGGCGAGACCGCCCATGACCGCGTACGCCGCGGCGGAGTAGATCGGCCGGCTCATGCGCGCGCCCGCACCTCGTCGCGCACCGCGCACAGCGCATCGATCGCCCGCGTGCGCATCGACTCGTCGACCGCGTGCTCGGAGAACTTCGCCAGCTCGAACAGCTCGGTCAGCGACGCCATCGATGCCTCCGCCTCGATCTCCCGTCCAGCGCGGGCGAGGTACTCGTACGGCGCCTCGGCATCTCGTCGCGGCACGCCGAAGAGCAGGAGCGCCTGCTCCATGCGGGCATACGCGGCGACCACCGCGCGCCGCGGATCGGGCTCGCGGCGAAGGTCGTCGATCGCGTCGTCGATGGCAGCTGCGAGCTGCTCCCGCTCCTCAGCGGTCATCCCGGTGGGCCGCCGTCGCCGCCTCGCGATGATGACGATCGCGATGGCGGTCAGGGCGACCGCAACGCCGACCCCGATGACGAGCGGCCAGAGGATCTCGGGCGACCGCACGGGCGCAGCTATCTCCGCCGGCGCTCCTGGCCGCCGATCGGGGAACGCGGTCTCGGCCCCGTCCCCCGGCTCGGGGACGCGGAACTCGCGGTGCATGACGCGCGCGCCGATCGCGGAGAGAACGACGACGAAGCCGAGATACGCGAACAGCCCCGGAGCGAGCGACCGCTGCCCGGCGCCGATCTCGCCCGTCCGAATCGCGCCGATCCGCACGACGAGGACGAGCAGCGCGACTGCGATGAGGAGGAGGACGAGGAGCGTGAACATGCCGTCGACGAAGGTCGTCGACGATCCACGTCCGCTCGTGGCCGCGTCCTCGCCGCCGAACGGCCGGTAGGAGCGGGCTGCGAGCGCGGCGACGCCGAGCGCGAAGACGACCGCGGCGACGGCCGCGTACCGGCCCCTGAGAGCGCTCCTAGCCGTCAAAGCGCCGGAAGATGACGCACGCGTTGTGGCCACCGAAGCCGAATGAGTTGTTCACGGCAACGTGGACGTCGGCGTCGCGCGCCTCGTTCGGCACGTAGTCGAGGTCGCACGTGGGGTCCGGCACCTCGTAGTTGATCGTCGGCGGCAGCTTGCCGTCGCGAATCGCAAGCGTGCAGAAGATGGCCTCGATCGCGCCGGCCGCGCCGAGGCAGTGACCCGTGGCGCCCTTGGTCGACGACACCGGCGTGGCGTACGCCTTCTCCTCGCCGAGCGCGCGCTTCAGCATCTCCGTCTCGGACGAGTCGCCGAGCGGTGTCGCGGTCGCGTGCGCGTTGACGTAGTCGACGTCGGCGGGCTCGATGCCGGCGTCGGCGAATGCCATCTTGAGCGCGCGGCCGGGCCCGTCCGGGTCCGGCTCGGTGATGTGCTTCGCATCCGAGGAGACGCCGTACCCGATCACCTCCGAGTAGATCTGAGCTCCGCGTGCCTTCGCGTGCTCGAGCTCCTCGAGCACGAGCACGGCCCCGGCTTCACCCATGACGAAGCCGTCGCGCTCGGCGTCGAACGGTCGGCTCGCATGCTCCGGGTCGTCGTTTCGCCGCGACAGGGCCCGCATCGCGGAGAAGCCGGCGATGCCGACTTCGGCGACAGGGGCCTCGGTACCGCCGCAGAGCATCGCGTCAGCGCGGTCGAGGCGGATGGCGTCGAGCGAGTCGCCGATCGACATGTTCGACGCCGCGCAGGCCGTGCACTGCGACGAGAGTGGCCCGCGCGTCCCGAGCTCGATCGAGAGCCAGCCGGCGCCGAGGTTGGGGATGATCGACGGGATCGAGAACGGATTGACGCGATCGGGCCCCCGGTCGCGCAGCGTGTCGTAGCAGTCCTGGAACGACTGGAGCCCGCCGATTCCCGTGGCGACGGACGCTCCGATCCTCTCCGACTCGGCGGCGATGTCGAGGCCTGAGTCGGCTTCAGCCTGGCGCGCCGCGGCGAGGACGAGGTGCGTGAAGCGGTCCATCTTGCGCACGGTCTTGCGATCGATCCACTGCTCCGGGTCGAAGCCCTTTGCCTCGCAGGCGAAGTGCACGGCGTAGTCCGTCGAGTCGAAATGGGTGATCGGTCCCGCGCCCGACTTCCCCGCGAGGAGCGCCGACCAGGTCGACTCGACGTCGTTCCCGAGCGGCGTTACGGCGCCGAGCCCGGTCACGACCACGCGTCTCCGACCATTGTGTGTCGTCCCGTCCACGCTCACATCCCCAATCCGCCGTCCACGAGCAGCACCTCGCCCGTGACGAACGCCGCCGCGTCGGAGCAGAGGAAGCGCACGGCCCCGGCCACGTCTTCGGGCGCCCCCATCCGCTGAAGCGGCGTGTTCTGCAAGATCGCCTGCTGCGCCTCCTCCGGAAGGACGTTCGTGAGGTCGGTCTCGATGTAGCCGGGTGCGACCGCGTTGACGCGGACGTTCCGCGTCGCGAGCTCGCGGGCGAGTGCCTTCGTGAAGCCGATGATGCCTGCCTTCGAGGCAGCGTAGTTCGTCTGGCCGGGGTTCCCGTGCAGGCCGACGACGCTCGTGAGGTTGACGATCGCCCCTGACCGCCGCTTCATCATCCCCCGAGCGACCGCGCGGCAGGTGTAGAAGACCCCGCCGAGGTTCGTGTCGAGCACGACCTCCCAGTCCTCGTCGGGCATCCGCGCGATGAGCCCGTCGCGCGTGAGGCCCGCGTTGTTCACGAGCACGTCGAGCTCACCGGCCTCGTCGACGAGCCGCGCAGCGTCCTCGGCCACCGACACGTCGGCCTGGAGCGCGCGGCCCCCGATCTCGGTCGCGAGGGCCTCGGCCTCGTCCTTACCCGTCCGATAGCCGACGGCGACTTCGGCACCCGCGGCGGCGAGCTCCTTCGCGATCGCACGTCCGATGCCCTTCGACGCCCCGGTGACGAGCGCGCGCTTGCCGTCGAGCCGGGCGAACTCGGCCACGTCAGGAGGTCGCGAGCGCTTCCTCGATCTTCTCGAGGGCCGCGAGGCTGTTGACGGGGATCGCCTTGACGCCGCGGTCGATGCGCTTCACGAGACCCGAGAGCACGTTGCCGGGGCCAACCTCGACGAACGTCCGGGCACCGTCCTTGATCAGCTCGGATGCGGCCTGGGTGAAGCGCACGGGCGCGGTGAGCTGGTCGACGAGCAGCGGGGCGATGCGTGGCGCCGACTCGAGCCGAGCGGTCACGGTCGACATGAACGGCGCGATCGGCTCGGCGAAGCGCACGCGGTCGACGGCCGGCCGCAGTCGCTCGGCCGCACGTGCGACGAGCGGCGAGTGGAACGCTCCCGATACGCGTAGCTTCACCGTCCTGCGGGCACCCTCCTCCTCGGCCAGCGCGCAGCACTCGTCGACGGCGTCCTTCTCGCCCGAGACGACCAGCTGGCCGGGGCAGTTGTAGTTCGCAGGCCACACGCCGGCGATGCGGCGGCAGATCCGCTCGACGACTGCGTCCTCGAGCCCGAGGATCGCTGCCATCGCGCCGGGGTTGTCGCGCGCTGCGTCAGCCATCGCGAGCCCGCGCTCGCGAACGAGCTCGAGCGTGTCCTCGACGCCGATCGACGACGCGGCCGCGAGGGCCGCGAACTCGCCCACCGAGTGGCCGACGACGTAGTCCGGCTCGATCCCGCGCACCTTGAGCGCGGCAAGGACGGCGAGGCTCGTGGCCACGAGCGCCGGCTGCTGGAGGTCGGTGTCGACGAGCTCCTCGACGTTCCCGTCGAAGCACAATGCACGGAGATCGAGCCCGGAGGCGTCGCTCCCCACCTCGTACACACGCATCGCCTCGGGCACCGCCTCGGCGATGTCCCGGCCCATGCCCTGCTCGAGGGACCCTTGGCCCGGAAAGCAGAACGCGATCTTGCCTCGTGTCACGCAGCCATCTCCTTCGTCCATTCCATCACGCCAGACCCCCACGTGAGGCCGGCGCCCATTCCCGTCATGAGAACGATCGTGCCGGGCTCGATCATGCCAGCGGCGGCGGCGTCCGCGAGTGCGAGGGGGATCGAGCCCGACGACGTGTTGCCGTAGCGGTCGACGTTGACCACGACTTTCTCCCGTGGCACGCCGAGCTTCTCCGCCGCGTGCGTGATGATCCGGATGTTCGCCTGGTGCGGGATGTAGACATCGACGTCGTCCACCGTCAGGCCCACCTCGGCGAGCACGTCTTCGGCCGACGAGACGAGGACACGCGTCGCAAACTTGAACACCTCGCGGCCGTTCATCCGCGCGAAGTGCTCCCCGGCGGCGACCGTCTCTGCCGTGGCCGGGGCCCGCGACCCGCCCGCCGGCATGTAGAGCTCCATCCCGCCGCCGCCGTCGGCGCCGAGCTCGAAACCGAGGAACCCGCCCTTCTCGACGCGCTCGAGCACCACCGCGCCGGCCCCATCGCCGAAGAGGACGCAGGTCGCACGGTCTGTCCAGTCGACCACCTTCGACAGGAGGTCGCCGCCGATCACGAGCGCACGCTCACACAGGCCCGTCGACACCATGCCGTACGCGTGCGCAACGGCGTAGACGAAGCCCGTGCAGCCCGCCGAGAGGTCGAAGGCGCCGGCCTTGCGCGCGCCGAGCTGATCGGCGATGAGCGCTGCGGTGGCCGGAAACGCCATGTCCGGCGTGACCGTCGCCACGATCAGAAGGTCGATGTCCTCGCCGCTCAGGCCTGCCTGCGCGAGCGCCTGGCGGGCCGCCGGCAAGGCGATGTCCGAGAGAGCCTCGTCAGGCCCGGCCAGGCGGCGCTCCTTGATGCCGGTGCGCGTCAACGATCCACTCGTCGGACGTGTCGACGATCTTCGCGAGCTCCTCGTTCGTGAGCACGCGCTCGGGAGCCGACGCGCCGAGCCCAGTGATCGACACCGGATGGCCGGTGGAGCGGCCGATCATTGCGCCGCGAACATCAGCGAGCCGCGCACGGCGACCTCGTCGCCGACGAGCGCCGTCACCTTGCCCCTGCCAATCGGGCCTCGCACGGCGTGGATATCGGTGACGACGAGCGTCAGCACGTCCCCGGGCACCACGATCCGCTTGAAGCGCACGTCGTCGATGCCGGCGAACAGCGCGAGCTTCCCCGCGTGGTCCGGGTGGGCGAGCACTGCAACCGCCGCGGTCTGGGCGAGGGCTTCCACCATGATCACGCCCGGGACGATCGGACGGCCGGGAAAGTGCCCCGGGAGGAACCACTCGTCGCCGCGGATCGTCTTCAGCGCGGTCGCGCTGACGCCCGGGTCGAGCTCGACGATCTCGTCGAGGAACAGGAACGGGTCGCGGTGCGGGATGATCGACTCGATCGTTTCCCGCCCGAATGGTGCGCGAACTACTGTCTCCGTCACGATCAGCAGTGTAAAGGGGCGGGCTGTGACTGCCCCGCCGGCGTCAGCCCGGTCGCTGCGTGATCGTGAACGGCACGACATGCACGACGCTGCCGATCTCGTCCGTCGCCGTCACGCGCAGCTCGTACGAACCGGGCGGCATGGTTCCCGCGAAGCCCGTGCCGTCCCACGCGATCGCGTGCGTTCCCGCCTCGAGCCAGCCGGAGAAGACGAGGGCGAGCGGCGCCGCGACGCCACGCTGGCGCACGTCCGCCGTCACCTGGATGCCCTTCGTCGCCGAGAGCGAGAAGAGAATCGTGTCCGAGAGCCCGTCGCCGTCGGGCGAGAACGACGGTGGGTCGGCCCGGAGCCATCCGACGGCCCGCATCACGAGCAGGGTCTTCCCTACGCGCACCTCCGTCCCGTTCGTCCGGCGCGCGACGACCGTGACGCGATAGCGCCCGTCAGCGAGGTCGTCGAGCGGCGGCGCGAGCGAGCGCTTGCCCGCGCCCTGGCGAACGCCGAGCAGCGCCGTGAAGGCGGGGAGGCCGTATTCGTCGTCGAGCGTCACCGTCACGTCCGCCGCCGCGCCGAGCGTGTACGCGATCGTCACGAGGTCGCCGTCGCCATCGCCGTCGGGCGACACGACACCCGGCGAGACGGAGAGCGCTGAGACCAGTGGCGGTGGAGAGGGTGGGGGCGCCGGGCGAGGCGGCGTCGGCGTTGCGCCGACCACACCCGTCGCCGGGCGCACGGTCGCCCCCGTGTCCGTCGCGCTCGCCGCCATCACCCACGTGTAGCGGCCGCGCGGGAAACCGACGGCCGACCACGTCCAGGCGATCCGGTCGCCCACTCCCGCCTTCCGGGCGACCTGCTTTCCGTCTGGACCGGTGACGGTGATCGTCCACGCGAGCGGTTGCGAGAGCCGGCCGGCAAACACCACGGGCTTTCCGATCGTGCCGCGCACCGATGGTGCGTACAGCTTCGGTAGCCCGGTGATCGCTGTGGCCTCGACGAGCGCGCCGAGCCGCGCATAGAGCGCGTCGCCGGGGCAGGCGGTGAAGCCGGTGTCGCGATGCCCGGAGATGGCCCGGAGGTACACCGCCTCGCCTGCCCGAAAGCGCGGGTTTCCGCCGGACGAGACCATGGCCGACGAGGCCGGATCCACGTGGCCGACGTCGAGCCGCCAGGCGAGAAGCTTCGCGATCGCCTGCTCCGCCCGGCGCGAGGGCTTCGTGGACATGTAGGAGCCGATCACCGCGACACCCACGGAGCCCGTGTTGAACCCCTGCGCATGCGCACCGATGACGTTCTTGTCCGCTCCGCCGAACCGGCCTTCGAACACCTGGCCGAAGCGATCGACGAGAAAGTTGTAGCCGATGTCGTCCCAGCCGTTTCCCTTCACGTGGTAGAGCTGGATCGCCTTGACGATGGCCGCCGAGGACTCCGGTCCCGTGCCGCTGCCACCCGCGGTGTGATGGACGACGGCGCCGCGAAGCACCGGGGCGTAGCGCGGCCCGTGCCGGCGAATCTTCTCGTTCGCGTTCCACGCCTGGCGCGGCACGATCACCGGCGAGCCGGCCATTGACATGCGGCGCAAGGGAATGCGTGCGGACGAGCTCTTGACGAGCCACGCGCGCACCGCGGTCACGCGACCGTGCGTCCTGATCTGGAAGCGATCCGACGGGCCCGCCCACCACGGATTACCAAGCCGCCACCCGGATCGCAGATGCTCACGCCCCGCATCCGGAAGGTCCTCGGCCTCGGGTGCTGCGGCGTGCCATGCGCTCCACGTGCCGTCGAGCGAGCGCGTGCGGAACGTCACGCTTCCCGATCCCCGCCAGTGGAGGCCGAGGAGATCGAAGGGACGCACTGCCTCTGCCGCGGCCGGGCCGCGATTCCCGAGCGCGATGTCCTGATGGACGATCGAAGCATCGGCGGCATGCGCCGCGATCGGAGACGCGACGAAGAGCGCTGCAACGATTACGAGGGTCCTCACTACCATCGATACTCGACCATTCCCCCTTCGCGCTCGAGTGGAGAGACCCTCCGATGGTAGGTTGTGTGGTCCAGTGAGCGCCCCTGTTTTGCGGGGATTTTTCACCGCGATCGGCGGGACCGCCGCGGCCGTGCTGGCCGCGCTCGCGCTTGCATCCCCTGCCGCCGCCGCGCCTCCTCGCGTTCTGGCGATCGAGCTCGACAACGACATCAACCCGGTCACCGCCGGCTACGTCACAGACCAGATCAGACGCGCCGGTCGCGACGGCTTCGACGCGGTGGCGATCGTTCTCGATACGCCGGGCGGCCTTTCGGAGGCGATGCGCTCGATCGTCAAGGCCGAGCTGGCCTCGACCATTCCGGTCATCGTCTACGTGGCCCCCGACGGCGCTCGGGCCGCCTCGGCCGGCGTCTGGATCGGCCAGGCCGCGGACATTCTCGCGATGGCGCCGCAGACGAACATCGGCTCGTCGACACCGATCTCGATCGGCGGTGAGGACATTCAGAAGGACCTGCGCCGCAAGGTCGTGAACGACGCGGCCGCGCAGCTCCGCGCGCTCGCGAAGGAGCACGGGCGCAACGTCAAGTGGGCCGATGCGGCGGTACGACGTGCGTCGAACCTCACCGCCCGCGAGGCGCTGGCTCAGAACGTCGTCGACGTCGTGGCGCCGACCCTTCCCGCCTTGCTCGACGCGATCGACGGCCGCCGCACCGTGCCGCGCGACTTCGTCCTCGAGACGAAGGGCGCGGAGGTGACCGACGTGGAGATGTCGCTGTGGCAGCGCATCCTCGACACGCTCATCGACCCGAACCTCATCACGCTCATGCTGTCGCTCGGTGCGCTCGGGATCATCGTCGAGATCTACAACCCCGGGCTCGTGTTCCCGGCCGCGCTCGGCGGCATCTGTCTCATCATCGCCTTCTACGGGCTCCAGGTGCTGCCCGTGAACTGGGCGGGGCTGCTCCTC
Organism: uncultured Actinomycetes bacterium; assembly: GCA_963724675.1. GTDB lineage: Bacteria > Actinomycetota > Thermoleophilia > Gaiellales > Gaiellaceae > PALSA-612. The sequence goes on from CAVRVP010000007.1 coordinate 538,553, forward strand.
ATGCTGCTCGCCGCGGGCTTCTGGGCAGCGGAGCCGTTCGTCCTCAGCCACGGCGCCCTTGCGCTCGCCGGGGCGGTGGCGTTCGCGTTCGGCGCTCTGCTCCTGTTCGATCCCGCCGGCTCGGCGTACGAGGTCTCCGTCCCCGTCGTCATCGGCATAACCGCGGTGATCGCGATCCTCCTGCTGTTCATGGTCGTCAAGATCATGCAGGTGCGGCGGCAACCGGTCGCCGTTGGCGCGCACCAGCTCTCCGGCACCGCCGGCATCGTTCGCCGCGGAGGGCTCGTGGCGGTCAAGGGAGAGCTGTGGAAGGCGCGCTCCGCCGACGGCGATCCGCTCGTCACGGGCGAGGCGGTCGTCGTGGAAGACGTCGAGGGCGGGCTCACGCTCGTCGTCCGTCACTCACCCGAGCCCGAGCATGCATAGGATCAGTTCTTCCCCACGGAAAGGATCCCGATGATCGCCGCGTTGATCGTCGTCGCTGTCGTCGTCGTCCTGCTGCTCCTCCTGCTGAGCGCTGCCATCAAGGTGCTGCGCGAGTACGAGCGCGGCGTCATCTTCCGGCTCGGCCGACTGCTCGGGAAACCCAAGGGCCCCGGCCTCATCTTCCTCATCCCGATCGTCGACAAGATGGTGCGCGTCGACCTGCGGACGATCACGCTCATGATCCCGCCGCAGGAGGTGATCACGAAGGACAACGTGCCCGCGCGCGTGAACGCCGTCTGCTACTTCCGCGTCGTCGATGCCTCGGCGTCGGTCGTGCAGGTCGAGAACTTCATGGTCGCGACGTCGCAGATCGCGCAGACGACCCTTCGCTCCGTGCTCGGCCAGCACTCGCTCGACGAGCTCCTCTCCGAACGCGAGAAGATCAACCTCATCCTCCAGGGGATCATCGACGAGGCCACGGCGCCCTGGGGCATCAAGGTCTCCATCGTCGAGGTGAAGGACGTGGAGATCCCGAGCGACATGCAGCGGGCGATGGCCCGTCAGGCGGAGGCAGAGCGTGAGCGCCGGGCGAAGATCATCAACGCCGAGGGCGAGTTCCAGGCAGCCGAGCGGCTGAAGGAGGCGGCGCTCGTCATGGCCGAGGCGCCGATCGCGCTCCAGCTCCGCTACCTCCAGACGCTGCTCGAGGTCGGCTCCGCCAACAATTCGACGATCGTCTTCCCGGCACCGATCGACCTGCTCAAGCCGTTTCTCGAGAAGCGACGCGGAGAAGGCGAAGGAGACGAGCTGAGCGGGCCGGCGCCCGAGCTGCGCCGCGATCCGCTCTCCGGCCGCCTCGTCGTCGTCGCGCCCGGCAGGTCACGACGGCCTGGCGCCTTTCCGAACCTCGAGCCGCCTCCTTCTCCCGACGAGCTCGACGCATGCCCGTTCTGCGCGGGCCGGGAGGATCGCACGCCGCCGGAGACGCTTCGTCTCCCCGCTGAGGGCGAGGGCGACTGGCGCGTTCGCGTCGTGCCGAACCTCTATCCCGCGTTCGAGCGGCAGGAGGTCGTCGTCCACACGCCCGAGCACGTGCGCTCGCTCGCGGACCTCTCGGACGACCAGCCTCGCGCTCGTCGCCGAGGCCTGGCGGCTGCGCTCTCGCGGGCCGGGCTATGTCCACGCCTTCGTGAACGAGGGTCGCGTCGCCGGGTCGAGCCTGCCGCACACCCACTCGCAGCTCGTGTGGCTGAGCGAGCCTCCGCCCGCAGTAGCGCAGGAAGGGGCGATGGACGGAGTCCTCGACGGAGAGCTCGTGCTCGAGCGCGACGGCGTCGTCGTGCTCTGCCCGGCGGTCTCGTCCGAGCCGTACGAGCTCAGGATCGCCCCGGCGAGCCGTGAGCCCGATGCGTTCGCGAGCCCCTTGCTCGAGGTGGCACTTCAGGCGGCGGCCGAGTCGTTACGCCGGCTGCGCGCTCTCGAGCCCGGCGCGCCGATCAACCTCTGGCTCCACGACGGGCCCTGGTGGCACCTTCACGTCGTGCCGCGACTCACGGTTGCGGCCGGGATCGAGCTCGGTGCCGGCATCTACGTCAACCCGCTCGCGCCCGAGGAGGCCGCGAGGCGATTGCGCGGCTAGTCCTCGACCTCGACTCTCGACTTCGGTCTTCAGTCTCGGCGGTCTCGGGCAGGTCGACTTCGGCTGCGGGCTCGCCGTCGACGTCCTCGGCGCCGTCCTCCGATTCCTCCGATTCGACGACCGGCGCGAGGCTCGACACCTTCTCGCCCTCCCGGAGCCGCATCACGATCACACCTTGCGTCGCGCGTCCGGCCAGCCGGATCCCGTCCGTCGGCATGCGGATCACCTGGCCACCGGTCGAGATGAGCATCACCTGGTTCCCGTCGCGCGCGAGCTGGGCGCCGACGAGCTGTCCTCTCGCCTCGGTCAGCTGCACCGTCTTCACGCCCATCGTGCCACGGCCCTTGCGCGGGTACTCCGAGACGCGGGTCCGCTTGCCGTATCCGTTCTCCGTCACGACGAGGAGGGCGGCCGTCTCGTCGGCGACCATGGCCGCGATCACCTCGTCGCCCGCACGGAGCTTCATCCCGATGACGCCACCTGTCACTCGCCCCATGGGACGCAGCGCCGCGTTGGCGAATCGGGTCGCCTGACCCTTGCGCGAGACGAGGAGCACGTCGTCCGAGCCTGACGTGAGAAACGCCGCCACGAGCGCATCCTCGTCGCGGAGGTTCACGGCGATGATCCCCTCGGACTTGAGCGGCGTGTTGTAGGCAGCGAACTCCGTCTTCTTGACGATGCCCTTCTTCGTGACGAGCACGAGGTACTTCGCCTCGGAGAAGTCGCGGGTGCGAATGACCGTCTTCACCTGCTCGTCCTGCCGGAAGGGGAGGAGGTTGACGATGGCGCGACCCTTCGACTGCCGCGTACCGAGCGGCAGCTCGTGCACCTTCAGGCGGTAGACCTTGCCTCGGGTCGAGAAGAACAGGATGTAGTCGTGGGTCGAGGCGACGAAGAGGTGCTCGATGTAGTCCTCGTCCTTCAGGTCCATCCCCATCACGCCGACGCCGCCGCGCCTCTGCTCGCGGTACGTCGTCACGGGCAGGCGCTTGACGTAGCCCGACCGCGTGATCGCGATCACCATGTCCTCCTCGGCGATCATGTCCTCGAGCTCGAGGTCCGTCTCGCCGGCCACGATCTCCGTCCGCCGGTCGTCGCTCTTGCCGTAGATCTCCTTCAGCTCGAGCAGCTCTTCCTTGATCAGGGACGCGATGTTGTTCTCGTCGCCGAGGAGGACGCGGAGCTCCGCTATCCGCTCCTGGAGATCGGCGTACTCGCCTTCGACGCGCTTCCGCTCGAGCCCGGTGAGCGCGCGGAGCCGCAGGTCGAGGATCGCCTGGGCCTGGAGCTCGCTGAGCTCGAAACGGTCGATGAGGCTCGCCCGCGCCTCCTCGGCGTCGTCGGCTGCGCGGATGAGGGCGATCACCTCGTCGAGGTTGTCGAGCGCGATGAGATAGCCCTCGAGCACGTGGGCTCGCGCGAGCGCCTGTCGAAGCTCGAACTGCGAGCGGCGCGTGACGACCGTGCGCTGGAAGTCGAGGTAGTGGCGGACGAACTCGAGCAGCGACAGCGTCCGCGGCACACCGTCGACGAGCGCGACGGCGTTGTAGCCGAACGTCGTCTGGAGCGACGTGTGCTTGAAGAGCTTGTTCAGCGCGACCTGGGGAACGGCCTCGCGCTTCAGCTCGATCTGAATCCGCATGCCCGTCTTGTCCGAGTAGTCCTGGAGGTCCGAGACCTCCGTGATCACCTTCTCGCGGACGAGGTCGGCGATCTTGGCGATCACGCCGCCGTCTCCGCCCTTCTTCACGCCGTACGGAAGCTCGGTGACGATGATCGCGCTCTTGCCGCCGCGCAGCTCCTCGATGTGCGCGCGGGCGCGCATGACGATGCGGCCTCGCCCGGTCCGGTAGGCGTCGCGGATCCCCATGCGGCCGACGACGATCGCGCCGGTGGGGAAGTCCGGGCCCTGCACGAGCTTCATCAGGTCCTCGACGCTCGCGGTCGGCTTGTCGATGAGGGCGATGACGGCGTCGATCGTCTCGCCGAGGTTGTGCGGCGGGATGTTCGTCGCCATGCCGACGGCGATCCCAGCCGATCCGTTGACGAGGAGGTTCGGGAAGCGCGCCGGCAGGACGGACGGCTCCCTCCGCGACTCGTCGTAGTTCGGGACGAAGTCGACGGTGTCCATGTCGATGTCCCGCAGCATCTCCGTGGCCAGCCGCGTGAGCCGGCACTCCGTGTAGCGCTCGGCCGCGGGCGGGTCGTCGTCGATCGAGCCGAAGTTGCCCTGGCCGTCGACGAGGGGGTAGCGCAGCGAGAACGGCTGGACGAGCCGGGCGATGGCGTCGTAGATCGAGCTCGAGTCGTGCGGGTGGTACTTGCCCATGACGTCGCCCGTCACGCGCGCGCACTTCACGTACGGCCGGTTCGGCTGATGGCCCGCGTCGTGCATCGCCCAGAGCACGCGCCTGTGGACGGGCTTCAACCCGTCGCGCACGTCGGGCAGCGCCCTCCCGACGATGACGCTCATCGCGTAGTCGAGGTAGCTCGAGCGCATCTCCTGCTCGAGCTCGCGCGACTCGATGCGACCCGCGCCGAGCGGCCCCACTACCTCAGACAACTCACGACCTCAGACATCGAGGAATCTCACATCCTTCGCGTTCTGCTCGATGAAGAGGCGCCTTGGCTCCACTTGATCGCCCATCAGCGTCGAGAAGACGCGGTCGGCCGCAGCGGCGTCCTCGACGTCCACGCGGATCAGCATGCGCTTCGCGGGATCCATCGTCGTCTCCCAGAGCTGCTCGGGGTTCATCTCCCCCAGGCCCTTGAAACGGCTGATCTGCATGCCCTCCTTGGCGAGGTCGAGCGAGCGGAGCCGGAGCTCGATCGAACGTCTCGGCGCGTGCCGACTTGCTGCCGAGCGCGACGGTGAACGGCGGGAGGCCGACGATCTCGCCCACCTTGGCGTACGCGCGCTGAACCGCACCGTACGTCGGTGAGCCGAGCATTGCCGTCGGCAGGAAGACCATGTGAGCAGTGCTCGTCTCCGTCTCGACCACACGAACGCGCAGCGTCTCGTCGACCTCCTCCTCTACGACGAGCTCGTATCCGTTGGGCGGGATGGCGGCGATCAGCGCCGCAGCGTCCGGCTGCTCGCCGGTCTCGGCCTCGACGAGACCATGCGAGATCGCAAAGCGGGCGGCAGCGCCGAACTCGGACTCGAGCTTCGCCGTCCACGCCTCCAGCTGGCCCAGCTCACGGACGAGCCGCGTCCAGCGCGCCTCCGTGAGCGTCGCCTCCTTCTCGTCGCGCCCAGTCACCGTCATGTCCTTCACGCGCTCGCGGACGAGGAGATCCTCGAGCTGCGCATCCTTCTCGAAGTACATGCCCCGGCCGCCGAGCTTGACGTGGTACAGCGGCGGGACGGCGATGTGCACGTGGCCGCGCTCGAACAGCTCCGGCATGGTGCGGTAGAGGAAGGTGAGGACGAGCGTGCGGATGTGCGCGCCGTCGACATCGGCGTCGGTCATGACGATGACGCGGCCATAGCGCAGGTTGGCGATGTCGAACTCGTCTCCGAACCCGGTGCCGATGGCGGTGATCATCGCCTGGATCTCCGTGTTCGACAGCACCTTGTTGATCCGGTTCTTCTCCGAGTTGATGATCTTCCCGCGCAGCGGCAGGATCGCCTGCGTCATGCGGTCGCGCGCCTGCTTGGCCGAGCCGCCGGCCGAGTCGCCCTCGACGATGAAGAGCTCGGCCGACTCGGGATCCTTGATCGTGCAGTCGGCGAGCTTCCCCGGAAGCGACGAGTTCTCGAGCGCGCTCTTGCGGCGCGTCAGCTCACGCGCCTTGCGTGCTGCCTGCCGCGCGTTGCGCGCAGCGATCGCCTTCTGCACGATCTGCCGCGCCTCCGTCTTGTTCTCCTCGAGAAACTCGGCGAGCCGCTGGTTGACGACGCGCTCGACGAGGCCTGCGACCCCGGGGTTCCCGAGCTTCGTCTTCGTCTGGCCTTCGAACTGCGGGTTGCGGAGCTTGACCGAGATGACCGCCGCCAGGCCCTCGCGCGCGTCCTCGCCTTCGAGATTGTCTTCCTTCTCCTTGAGCAGGCCCTCCTGGCGCGCGTACTGGTTCAGCGTCCGCGTCAGCGCCGCGCGGAAGCCCTGCAGGTGCGTACCGCCCTCGGTGGTGTTGATGTTGTTCGCGAAGGAGAACACCGACTCGACGTACGAGTTGTTCCACTGCATCGCGACCTCGACGGCGCCCTCGTCGCTCTCGCCCTCGAAGTAGACGATGTGCTTGTGCACCGGGTCCTTCGACTCGTTGACATGGGCGACGAAGTCGCGGATGCCGCCCTCGTAGTAGAACTCCTCGGTGCGGCCGCCCGCACGCTCGTCGCGGATGACGATGCGCAACCCGCGCGTGAGGAATGCCGTCTCGCGCAGGCGCTGCAGCAGCGTCGCGGCATCGAAATCGGTCTCTTCGAAGACCTCCGCGTCGGGGAGGAACGAGATCGTCGTTCCCGTCTCGTCCTTCGGAGCGACGCCGATCGCCTCGAGCGACGTCGTCGGCTCACCGCGCGCAAACTCCTGGCGGTACACCTTGCCGTCTCGCCGCACTTCCGCGATGAGCCATTCCGACAGCGCGTTGACGACGGATACGCCGACCCCGTGGAGGCCGCCCGAGACCTTGTAGCCGTCGCCCCCGAACTTCCCGCCGGCGTGGAGCTTCGTCAGCACGACCGTGAGCGCGGGCAGGCCCTGCTCCGGGATCACATCGACGGGGATACCCGCACCCGCGTCGCGAACGGTGACGGAGTTGTCGGGATGGATCGTGACGTCGACGAGGTCGTTTCGGCCCGCGAGGGCCTCGTCGACAGCGTTGTCCACGACCTCGTAGACGAGGTGATGGAGGCCACGGGGGCCCGTCGAGCCGATGTACATACCCGGGCGCAGACGGACGGGCTCGAGGCCCTCGAGGACGGTAATGTCCTTTGCGGTATAGGCAGCTTCAGCCATTAAAAAAAGCCCTGCAAATAAAGCACTTTTGGGCTACAAGCAGTGTATCAGAAACGGCGGTCGGACCGAGCCCGTTCGAGGCTCAGCGAGATCGCCCTCGCCACGCGCTCGCGGAGCTCGTCGTCGTCGATGTCAGAGGCGATGGTCTGCGCGCGAGCAACGACCGCCGGCGATGGCGCGATCGGCTCGGGCGGGGTCTCGGCAAGCGCCTCCACCGAGGGCTCGGGGATTGGTCCGGGTGCGAAGCGAATGCCGCTGGGGGCGTCGTCGCCGAGTGCGAGCGCGAGCCGTTCGAGGACAGCGTCGGCCAGCTGGGTGAGCTCGAACGACCACGCCGATGACGCGGCGTTCACATGGAGGACCCTGTCCTTGCCCACCCGCGCAGGCCACGCGTTCCGCGCGATCTCAGGTCCTACCGCTGCCGGCCAGGACGCCACGATCGCCGGCATCACACCGTTCACGCCGAAGCGGCGGAGCTCGCGGTCCAGGTCGTCGCCGAGGCGTTCCATCAGCGTGCGTGCACCTTTCCGAGCTCCACCTCGAGCGCCTGCTCGGGCTCGCCCGGCAACGCTCCGCGGGCCGCAGCCGTGACGAGCACCTGCCCGCCCGCCCGCAGGCGCGTCACGAGCGCGTCGCGGCGACTCCCGTCGAGCTCGGACAGCACGTCGTCGAGGAGGAGGAGCGGTGGCACGCGGTGCCGTTCCGTCAGGAGCTCCGACTCGGCGAGCAGCAGGGCGAGGACGGCTACGCGTTGCTCTCCCTGCGAGCCGTGCGTCCGCAGGTCGCGCCCGCTCGTCCTGAAACGAAGCTCGTCGAGGTGCGGGCCTGCGCTCGTGGTGCCACGGTCGAGGTCACGCGCGAGACGTGCTTCCAGGATCTCCGTCGGTCACCTCGGACGGCTCGTACACGATCTCCGCCTCCTCGAGCCCGAGCGAGCCGGCGGACGCCGCGAATGCCGCCGCAAGCTCGTCCAGCGTCTCGCGCCGCAGGGCGCCGAGCTCCTGGCCGGCAAGCGCCACGCGCTCGCTCCATGGCTCCACGGCGTCGGCGGTGGCGACACCCGCAGCGGTGCGGCGGAGCGCCGCGTTCCGCTGGCCCAAGCGCGTCCGCGTACGCCGCCGCCAGGCCGGCCCGCGCGGGATGGAGACGGCCGGCGACGCGATCGACGTAGAGCCGGCGCACGGACGGGCCTGCCTTGACGACGGCGAGGCGGTCGGGGGTGAAGACGAGCGCAGCCGCGCCCTGCCGAAGGATGTCGAGCGATGCCACCGGAGCGCCGTTCACCCGCGCCGACTTCCCGGCGCCGGCTTCCCAGCGCACCTCCTGCTCGACGGCGCCATGCTCCGACTCGCCGGCCACACGCGCCGCATAGTGGTCGCCACCGAGGCGAGCCAGGTTGGCGTCGATGCGCGTCCGCGGCGAGAAGCCCTGCGCGGCGACGTGGAGCGACTCGAGGAGGTTCGTCTTGCCGCTGCCGTTCGGGCCGAACGCGAGCACGACGCCGGGCTCGAGCTCGAGCTCGAGCGAGGCGTAGGAGCGGAAGTCTCGGAGCGTGAGGTGGCGAACGATCAGCGCTCAGCCGGCGAGGCGAATGGGCATGATCAGGTACTTGAACCCGCTCTCGGGCCCCTGGATCAGCCCCGGCCGGAGCGGGTTGATCAGCTTGAGCACGACATCGTCACCGTCGACCGACTCGACCCCGTCTCGCAGGTAGTCGGCGTTGAAGCCGATCTCGAACTCCTCGCCCGTGTACTGCGCGGGCATCGACTCCCGCGCCTCGCCGACGTCCTGCGTCTGCGCCGAGATCGTGAGCTCGCCTTCGGCCAGCCGAAGCCGGAGCGGCGACGCTCGGTGCGCCATGACGGCCACGCGCCGGACGACGTCGAGCAGCTCGGTGCGGGGCAGCGGCAGCTCGATCGTGAACTCCTCGGCGGCGGGGATGAGCTTCGTGTGGTCAGGGAACTGGCCGTCGATGCGGCGGCTCGTCAACCACACACCGGAAACGCCGAACGCGACGTGGTTGTCGAGCAACCCAGCGTCGATCGTCTCCGCGTCGCCGGCGATCCGCCGCAGCTCGTCGAGCGCTCGAGCAGGAATGATCGCGTCGAGCGTGGCGCCGCCGGCGTCGATCGGCGACTCCTTGACCGAGAGGCGGTACGAATCGGTGGCCACCATCGTCAGCGTGCCGTCGGTGAAGCTCGCGTAGATCCCTGTGAGCACAGGTCGCGACTCGTCGCGCCCCGCAGCCCTTCCGACGCAGTCGATCGCTGCGAGAAACGGCGCGGCTTCGACCTGCGCCGTGCCTGCCGTCTCCGTGTCGGGCAGCCGAGGGAAGTCTTCGACGGCATACGTCCGCAGCCGGTACTCCGCAGAGCCACCCGTCACGCGAAGCGTGCTCTCCTCCGCCTGGTACTCGAGCTCGACCTCCGAAGTGGGGAGAAGGCGAACGATGTCGGTGAGGAGCCGTGCTGGCGCGACCACGCTCCCTTCGTCCGCGACGTCGGCATCGAGACCCGCCCGAAGAGACAGCTCCATGTCGGTCGCCGCGAGCTCGATCTTCCCGTCAGCGGCCGTGACCAGCACACCCGAGAAGATCTGCACCGACGGGCGGGTTGAGACGCCACGCCCGACGATCGCGAGCTTCGCCGCGAGGTCGTCCTTCGCGCAGCGAACCTTCATTGCGCTATCGATAACAACGTTTGACATAAATAAACCTCGTTGTAGTAGTAAGGGGTGTGTGCGGAGGGGATAGCCGCCGAAAGGGCTGCACCAGGAGACCTTTCGCATGTGGGACCGCCTGTGCGGTACGCGGAGGTCTTCCACATGGTCCGAGCCACGAACGTCGTCGCGGTGCACATCACTGGATTTGTTTCACCTTCGCGGTCAACTCTTGCACGAGGTTGTACACAGTTCGATCTTGCTTGATCAGACCGGCGATCTTGGACGTCGCGTGCATGACTGTCGTGTGGTCGCGGCCGCCGAAGGCGTTGCCGATCTTGGGCAGCGATGAGTCGGTGAGCTCGCGGGAGAGGTACATCGCGACCTGGCGCGGGTAGACGATGTTCTGGGACTTCTTCTTGCCACAGAGCTCGGTGATCGAGAGACCGAAGCGCTGGGAGACGACCTCCTGGATGCGCTCGATCGACACCTGGGCGACGTCGCCCTGAGGGAACACGTCCTTCAGCACGTCCCGCGCAAGCTCCTCCGTCATCGCTCGACCGGTCAGGGAGGAGAACGCGACGACGCGCGTGAGGGCCCCTTCGAGCTCGCGGATGTTCGTCGAGATCCGGCTTGCGATGAAGGTCAGCACCTGCGGATCGGAGACCTCGATCGCGTCGGTGTGGACCTTCTTCCGGAGGATGGCGATGCGGGTCTCGAGGTCGGGAGGCTGGATGTCCGTGATCAGTCCCCATTCGAATCGTGAGCGGAGGCGTGCCTCGAGGGTCGCGATCTCGCGGGGCGGGCGATCGGACGAGATCACGATCTGGCTGCCCGACTCGTAGAGGCTGTTGAACGTATGGAAGAACTCCTCCTGAATCCGCTCCTTGTGCTCGAAGAACTGCACGTCGTCGATGAGGAGGACGTCGTAGTTGCGATACCGCTGCTTGAAGCCCTCGATCCTCCGGTCGCGCAGCGAGTTGATGAAGTCGTTCATGAACGTCTCGCTCGTGACGTAGCGCGCCTGGAGCCGGCCGGCGTGGGTCATGACGTAGTGCGCGATCGCCTGCATCAGGTGCGTCTTGCCGAGCCCCGTGCCGCCGTAGATGAACAGCGGGTTGTATGCCCGCGCGGGGGTCTCGGCTACAGCGAGAGCCGCCGCGTGCGCGAAACGGTTCGACGAGCCGATGACGAACAGGTCGAAGGTGTACTTCGGGTTGAGCCCGGTGACGGGAGGCGTTGCCGGGGCCTCGTCGTCCACCGCAGCCGGGATGTCGTCGACCACGAGTCGCACCGCGCGATCTCGCCCGGAGGCGTCACGCGCCGCTGCGCGGATGAGGTCGAGGAAGTGCCCCTCGATCCACTCACGCGTGAAGTTGTTCGGGACGGTGAGAACGAGCGCGTCGCGTTCTTCGCTCGCGCGCACCTCGCCGAACCAGGTGGTGAAGGTGGATTCGTTGAGCGCGCCTCTCAGGCGGGCGGCGACGTCGCTCCACAGCGAACCGTCAGTCGACTCGAACGGTGCCTCCACGCCTCTAGGTCATGCTCCTCGTCGGTGCCAGGGGTGCTGCGAAGCGAGCATACCAGCGGCCTCGGGACCTAACAACGCCTGGAAAAGCTCAGGACAACCGCCGAAAAAGCGTGGATTTGCAGGGCTTTTCGGAACGTCCACACATCGTTCCACAGGTGTGGATAGTGTCGGTTGTCATCCGGGGCAACACGCGTGCACGGCTCGGCTTGGCGCGTTGTGGTCGACGCGGCACCCGCAGCGCGGCTGTGGACAACTCCGCCCATGACGGTGCTCTATACTCCTCGGCCGCGGCGACGAACCTTCGCGCCGCTCCTCTCGAGCGATGAAGCGGACCTACCAACCAAACGTGCGCAGGCGGAAGCGCAAGCACGGCTTCCGCGCCCGGATGTCCACGAGCGCCGGCCAGGCGATCCTCAAGCGCCGCCGCGCTCGCGGGCGCAAGCGACTGTCTGCCTGACGCCGACGCCGCGGGTGCGCGTCTAGTCTGCGAGTGATGGAGCGCAAGCACCGGCTCAGCCATTCCCAGGACTTCGATGCCGTCTATCGCAAAGGCCGCTCCGTGTCGACGCGCTTCCTCATCCTCTACTGGTTTCCGCGGGAGGAGCGCTCGGATCCGCCACGTCTTGGCCTCGCCGTCCCGAAGTCGACCGGCGGCGCCGTGAGCCGGAATCGCATCAAGCGACGCCTGCGCGAGCTCTGGACCGCCCGCCTCGAAGCGGTGCCCGAGGGCAATGACTACGTTCTCGTCGCGCGGCCCGGGTTGATCGAGGCGGCGGAGGCGCAACCGACCGCGTGGTTGTCGGAGCGTCTCGACGACGTGCTCGGAAAGGCGGCGGCATGACCGTCTCGCGTCTGGCGAGCACGGTCGTCCGGGGTCTCTTCCCAGCGCACGGCGTCCCTGGTGCGCCGACGTGCCGGTACCACCCGTCCTGCTCGCAGTACGCCTCTGATGCGGTGGCGAAGCACGGCCTCGTCCGTGGTTCGCTGAAGGCCGGCTGGCGACTTCTGCGCTGTAACCCCTGGAGTCCCGGCGGAGTGGACCACGCATGATCGCTGCCTCCATGATCGTCGCCGGGATCCTGACGCCGATCGAGAACGTCCTTGCGGACGTCATCGACTGGCTCGGCCCGCATGGCTTCGTCGGGTTGCCGTGGGCGTGGTCGATCGTCGCGCTGACGGTGATGGTGCGCACCCTGCTCGTGCCGCTCACGGTCAAGCAGATCCACTCGATGCAGAACCTCCAGCGCCACGCGCCGGAGATGAAGGAGATCCAGCGGAAGTTCAAGCACGACAAGCAGAAGATGAACGCGGAGTTGATGGCGTTCTACAAGGAGAACCGCATCAACCCGGCCGCGTCGTGCCTGCCGATCCTCCTCCAGATCCCGATCTTCCTGTCGCTGTACTTCCTGCTCAAGAACTTCACGGAGACGACGAACTACCAGCCGGGCGACAACCTCGAGTGGCTCGGCCTCGTCAACATCCTCGAGAAGGCGAGCGTCGGGTGGGGGCCGCTGCTCGTGGTCATCTACCTCGTCAGCCAGCTCGCGTCGACGTATTTCATGTCGGCCACCGTCGACCGGACGCAGCGGATGATCTTCTTCGCGCTCCCCTTCCTCTTCGTCCCCTTCGTCATCAACTTCAAGTCGGGCCTCGTCCTCTACTGGGTGACGACGAACCTGTGGACGGTCGGCCAGGGTGTGGTCACACGCCGCCTCGTGCCGAGGACGAAGGTCGCGCCGCAGAAGAAGTCCTCGCGGACGCCGCCGAAGGAGACGCAGGAGCCGCCGGCGCCCGCCGATGAGCCGGCCGAGATGGCGCCGGCAGCCGTGGCGACCGCTCCCCGCAAGGTCAAGCGCAAGAAGAAGGGTGGTGGGCGCAGGTGACGAGCGATGCCGACGCGATCGAGCTAGAGGCGTCCGGCGAGACCATCGGCGAAGCCAAGTGGCAGGCGCTGCGCGAGCTCGAGCAACGCCATCCGGGCATCGACCGGGACCGCGTCACCTTCGAGGTGCTCGCCGAGGGTGAGCGAGGCTTGCTCGGCGTCGGCACGTCTCCTGCCCGCGTGCTTGCTCGCGCCGAGGCGCCACGCGCCGCTGAAGCGCCTGCTGCCGAGGCGGCCACCTCGGTCGAGAGCCTGACGCGGGACGTCGTGACGCGGATCGCCGACGGAATTGGAGTCCGCGGCCGGATCGACGTCGCCGTGTCGGGTGACGCCGTGCAGGCGGCCGTCTCTGGCCCCGATATCGCCCTCCTCATCGGCCGAGACGGCAGGACGATCGACGCTGTGCAGCAGGTCGTGTCCGCCATCGTTCGGCGAGCGCCCGGGGGAGAGGACGTCATGGTCGAGATCGACGCCGGCGGATACCGCGCTCGCCGCCGCGCGCGGCTCGAGGAGGCTGCTCGGAGCGCCGCCGAGCGCGCACTGTCGACGGGAATGCCCGTCGCTCTCGAGCCGATGCCCCCGCTCGAGCGCAAGCTCGTCCACGTTGCTCTCCAGGACGCCGAAGGCATCGAGACGCAGAGCGAGGGCGAGGAGCCCGAGCGGTACGTCGTCGTCGCGCCCGTTGCCGCGCAGCCGCACGACACGACGGCCTGAATCGTCCGAGGCCGCCGGGACAATGGGTGCGTGGCGACACGTGTCTTCGCTGTGGCGAACCAGAAAGGAGGCGTCGGAAAGACGACGACGGCTGTGAACCTCGCGGCCTGTCTCGCCGACGCCGGCGAGCGCGTCCTCGTCATCGACCTCGACCCGCAGGCGAACGCGACATCCGGCCTCGGAGAGCGGGCGAACGGGACATCGAGCTACGACCTGCTCGACGGCGCCCCGCTCGCCTCGCTGACACGGCAAACGCACTTCCGCAATCTCTCGCTCGTTCCCTCGCGCCCGGAGCTCGCCGGCGCAGCGATCGAGCTCAGCGGCGCGGCCGGCGGCGATCAGTTCCTCGCTCAGTCCCTCTCCGCCGCGGTGACCGAGTACTCCTTCGTCTTCCTCGACTGCCCTCCATCGCTCGGGCCGCTCACGGTGAACGCCCTGGCGGCTGCTGACGGCGTGCTCGTCCCCGTGCAGGCGGAGTACTACGCGCTCGAAGGGCTTGCGCAGCTGCTCGACTCGGTCGAGCGCGTCCGCCGGCGGCTCAACCCGAGGCTTGTCGTGTCGGGCGTCCTCCTGACGATGGTCGACCGTCGAACTCGGCTCGCCGCCGAGGTCGAGGACGAGGTGCGACGCCATCTCGGCAACCTCGTCTTTCGCACGTCGGTCCCGCGGTCCGTGCGTCTGGCCGAAGCGCCGAGCCATGGACTGCCCGTCATCGCCTACGACCGCCGTTCTGCGGGGGCCGAGGCCTACTGGAAGGTGGCGATGGAGCTTGTCGAGCGTTCCTGAAGCATCCGGCCAGGACGCGTCCGGGAACACCCGGCGCGGCCTCGGACGCGGCCTCGACGTCCTCATCGGGGGAGCGACGCAGACCGACCTCACCCAGCTGCCCGTCGACGCGATCCACGCCAACCCGCGCCAGCCGAGGCGTCGCATCGACGGTGAGACCGTGAGTGGCCTGGCGGAGTCGATCCGCCATCAGGGGATGATCCAGCCGGTGCTCGTCCGCCCTCGGCCGGCGGGTGGCTACGAGCTGATCGCCGGCGAGCGCCGCTGGCGCGCGGCGCGCGAGGCGGGCCTCCGCACGATTCCGGCTGTCGTGCGCCATGCCGACGACCGCGACTCGCTCCTGCTCGCCCTCGTCGAGAACGTCGCCCGCGAGCAGCTGTCGCCGGTGGAAGAGGCGCGCGCGTATGCCGCCCTGCTCGACGAGTTCGTGCTCTCGCTGTCCGAGGTCTCCGAGCGTGTCGGCCGGTCGAAGCCGACGGTTGCCAATCGCCTACGGTTGCTCGACCTGCCCGAGGACGTGCTCGGGCTCGTCGAGCGTGGGGAGCTGACGGAGGGACATGCCCGTGCCGTCCTCGCAGTGCCGGGAGACGCCGAAAGGCGCTCGCTCGCGCAGCTCATCGTCCAGAAAGGGCTGTCGGTCCGCGCCGCCGAGCAGGCCGCGCGCTGGGCCGGCGCCCGCCAGCGGCCGCGAAAGCGCCAGCCTGTCTCCCCCGCGCTCGCCGAGCGCGTACGGCAGGCGATCCGCACGATCACCGGCTCGTCCACGAAGGTGACGGCCGGGCGGATCGAGATCTCGTTCGCGGACGAGACCGAGCTTGCGGAGATCGCCGAGGCGCTGGAGCGCGCAGCCGGGGCGTGACGCGAGACATGGGCGATCGTGGATTCGAACCACGGACCTCCGCCTTATCAGAGCGGCGCTCTAACCAACTGAGCTAATCGCCCGCGCTGGCGATTCTAGCGACCGGTCGAGGTGCCTCCCCGGTACCATCGGACCGACGATGACGGAGATGGTCATCTACGGCGTGAGCTTCGATCTCGTCGGGAAGCAGCCGATCGTCTTGCTCAAGACGACCGACGGCAACCGCTTCCTGCCGATCTGGATCGGGCAGCCCGAAGCGGCGTCGATCCTCATGAAGCTCCAGGGCGCATCGGCCCCACGTCCGCTCACGCACGACCTCTTCACGGACGCTCTGAGCCAGCTCGACGCCGAGGTCGTCCGCGTGTGCGTGACCGAGTTGCGGGAGAGCACCTTCCACGCGACGATCACGATCCGGCAGAACGGCTCCGAGCTCGATATCGACTCGCGCCCGTCTGACGCGATCGCCCTCGCCGTTCGGACGGACGCGCCGATCTTCGCCGACGACACGGTGATCGAGGAGTCGGCGATCGAGTTCGAGGGAGACGACGTGAACGAGGACGATCTCGTCGACGAGTTCAAGCGCTTTCTCGACCAGGTGTCGCCCGACGAGTTCGCAGCGCAGCAGGAAGAGCTCGAGGGCGAGGAGTAGGCCGCGCCCTACTCGTAGATGATCACTGCCTCGCCGTAGGGCTCACTTGCGAAGATGCCGGTCGGCGACGAAGTTCGGCACGCGTACACAACCATGCGACGCGGGGTAGGGCGGCACCGACGGGTTGCCGTGGATCGCGTAGCCGCCGTAGAAGTACATCGGCTTGTAGAGGACGCCGAGCGGGCTCGGGTCGTAGCCGGGGATCTTCCGGCCGATCGCGAAGCGACCGACGGGTGTGTAGTGGCCGCCGCCGGTGGACACGGGCGAGATGAACGCCGCCTGCCCGTTCGCGAACCACGATGAGGATCTGCCTGCCCTTGTCGATCTCGATGTGGCTCGCCGGTGAGGCGAAGCGAGGAACGACCGTCTGCGGGCTCGCGAGGCGCCGCCAGAAGCGCGCGTCGGCGACGCCCGTCCGCTCGAGCCGCTGCGCCTTCTGGAAGGCGTACACGGACTGGAGCACCTGGTCGTCGAAGGTCGTGGTCACGGGCGGAGCGGCATATCCGAGCGACGTCAGCCGCCTGACCAGGCCGGCAACGAGCGGGTCGGTGTCGCCGTACTCGAGCTCGGGAGCGCGGAGGGAGACGCGAATGTTCCGGCTCACCCGTGCGTACCCCGTCGCGGGAACGACGTCAGCGACGACGTGGAAGGCCTCGATGTCCGCTGTCCCGAGCCGCACATGCGCACGCCCGGCGAAGCCGTCCCTGTACGTCTCCCGGCCACCGCGGACGACCCGGACGCGGAGGGAGCCGGCCCACGCGGGCTCGAGCGTCGCTCGAAGTGCCAGTGGCCGGCCGGCGAGTCGCTCGCCGTCGAGCGAGGCAGTGAGCTTCGGGATGATGCGGACGAGGATCGGCTTCGAGACCGCGCGGCCCCACACGACGTGGAACGGCCCGGGCCGCCCGAGGCTCACGTTGAACCGGTACGTGCCGTCGTCGCGCAGGGTGGTCGCGGCGATGAAGACCGAGCCGCGGTAGAGGCGAATCGTCGCGTCGTCCACCTTCGGGCTGAGCCGTCCGGCGAAGTCGACGCGGTGGCCGAACGTCGTCGCCTTCGGGCCGTGCAGCGTGATCGCCGCGTCCGAGGCCGCCACCCCGCCGCGTCGCCCCGACGAGCGGAAGGAATGCGAGGGAAAGAATGAGTGCGATCCGCACGCGCCGGAGAATAGACACTGACCTGGTCGTCAGATCGTGACCGCGGCCACGAGCGCGATCGCATTGAAGAGCGCGTGCACGGCGATGCACGGATAGACGCTTGCGGTTCGTGACCGAAGCCACCCGAGGCCGATGCCGAAGATGGACAGGATGACGAGACCTGCGACGAGCCCGTGGACGAGGCCGAAGAGAACGCCCACGCCGACAACGGCGGCGACGCTTCCG
Organism: uncultured Actinomycetes bacterium; assembly: GCA_963724675.1. Taxonomy (GTDB): domain Bacteria; phylum Actinomycetota; class Thermoleophilia; order Gaiellales; family Gaiellaceae; genus PALSA-612. The sequence continues at coordinate 556,037 of CAVRVP010000007.1, forward strand.
AACGGCGCGAAGAGCGAGTAGCCGGCGCCGCGGAACATGAGCTCCTCGACGATGGGCGCGATCATCGCCACGACGACGAAGTTCGCCGCGTACCCGCCGGCGCGGTCCGGCTCCCAGCGGTCGGGTGTCAGGCCCTGCTCCTCACCGGCATGGAGCAGCGGCTCGATCGCCGCAGAGAGCACGTAGATGGCGACGATGACGGCGATCGCGAGGCCGACCGCCCGTCCGGTCGAGGTCGGCCTTCGCAGCCCGAGCAGGTCGCGCTGCGCTCGGGCCGCGCGTGATCCAGAGGACGAGCAGCAGCGTCACGGCGTACCAGATGACGCCGCCGGCTGCTGTTTCGTAGTCGTACAGCGCGTCGTCGGGTGGATCACCCCCGACCGCACGGCTGTAGTACGCGAGCGCGATCATCGCGCCGACGAGCGTCAGCCACGCAACGCGACGTGCGCCCATGCCGGTCAATCGAACGCGTCGGGATGGATGGCGCGAGCGAGCGCCTCGAGCCCTTGCCCGAGGCGTGCGCCTGGAGCGACCAGCCGGCTGTCGACCACGACGACGTTGCCGCGACGCACGGCTCCGAGCTTCCGGGTGCGCGGATCGGCGCGAAGCGTGCGCAGCGTCGTGCCGCTGTCGCTCGTTGCGATGTACACGCGCGGGTTCGCCCGCACGAGCTCGTCGACGCCGAATGTTCCCGCCGAAGCCGTGCCGACGACGTTCACGCCGCCGGCCTCGCGCACGAGATCTCCGATGAGCGTGTTGTCCCCCGCCCCCGCGCCCTTCCCGACGTCGACGAAGACCGTGACGCGTGGTGCTCCCTGGAGCCGTCGCGCAACGCGACGCCGCGCTTGCTCGACCTCCCGCACGCGCCGCCGCGCCGCCACCGGCTCGGCGACGATGAGACCGAGCTGGGTAATCGCGCGCTCGACCTCGCTGACCGACGTGTCCGGCGTGACGTAGAGCGGAGCACCGCCCGCAGCCGCGTGCGACTGCGCTGCGTCACCTGTCGTCGAAGGAGCGACGACGAGATCGGGGCGGAGAGACACCGCGTCGTCGGCGGCCACGCCGTTCCCGGCCACGCGTGCCCCGAGCTCGAGCGCGGCGACGATCGTCTCGGCACCGCGAAGCACGACGATGCGCTGCGGCGGCGCGGCGATCGTGAGCTCCTGCTCGTCTGCGACGACGGTGAGCGGGTAGAGCTCGGCTGCTGCTCCCACGGGCTCGCTGCGCTCCCCACAGGCCGCGGCGACGAGAGCGCAGGCTCCGACGACGACGGCGAGTAGGCCTCGAAGCACCGGCCAATGGTAGTCGCGCAAGGGCTACAGTCTTCGCACGCGAATCCACCACGTGCCGTGTCGCCCTCCTCACGAACGCCGCGCTCCTCCGATGCCGCCAGGACCATTCGCAAGCGGCGGCGCCGCCGTGGCGCAACGCGACAGCGGCGCAGGCGCGCCGCGATCGTCCTCGGCGTCCTCGTCATAGGTGGCGGCGCCGCCGTCGCGGCGGGGGCATTCACGGCGGCAGGGCTCATCACCTCTCGCTGCGATCTTTCGTCGCTGCGCCCGATCCCGATCGGGCAGAACACGTTCGTGTACGCGGCTGACGGAACGTCGCTCGGCTCGATTCCAGCCGAACGGAACCGCCAGCCGGTGCCGTTGCACGAGATCAGCCCGTGGATGCGCCGGGCGACGATCGCCGTCGAGGACAGGCGCTTCTACAGCCACTCGGGCGTGGACTACGAGGGCATCGCGCGGGCGCTCTGGCGCGACGTCACGGAGGGCAAGGTCGTCGAGGGCGGATCGACCCTCACGCAGCAGCTCGTGCGGAACCTCTACATCTCCCGCGAGCAGACGGTGACGCGCAAGCTCCGCGAGGCGTGCCTCGCGATCCAGCTGAACCGCAAGTGGTCGAAGGACAGGATCCTGCGCGAGTGGCTCAACACCGTCTACTTCGGCAATCGCTCCTACGGCATCGAAGCTGCGGCGCAGACGTACTTCTCGAAGCATGCGAGCGCGCTCAACCTCCGCGAGGCTGCGCTCCTGGCCGGTCTGCCGCAGGCACCGTCGACGTATGACCCGGCCGTCGATCCGGCTTCCGCCATCGCACGTCGGGACACCGTGCTCGCAGCGATGCTCGACAACGGTGACATCACGCGAAAGCAGTACCGCTGGGCGATCCGCCAGCGGCACCCGCGCCTGCGGCCCGGGAAGCTCTACTCGACGATCCGCGAGCCGTACTTCTTCGGCTACGTCCGCGACGAGCTGATCGCCAAGTACGGAGCCAACACCGTCCGCTCGGGCGGCCTTCGCGTGTACACGACGATCAATCCGGCGTTCCAGCGCTCGGCTGAGGCCGCGATCCGCCAGACGCTGAACCAGTCGGGCGACCCGGCAGCGGCCGTCGTCTCGATCAATCCGGCCAACGGCGCGATCCGCGCCATGGCGGCCGTGGCGCCGGGCCGCAAGGGGCTCGAGTTCAACCTCGTCGCGCAGGCGCGGCGGCAGGCCGGCTCGACGTTCAAGATGTTCGTGCTGGCGACGGCTGTGGCGAACGGCGTCGACCCGACGACGACGTCCTACGTGTCGGCGCCGTGGCACTACCAGCCCGATCCGAATGCGGCTGCCTGGGACGTGTCGACGTACGACCACTCGTACATCGGCTGGACGTCGATCCGGAGCGCGACGCTGCGCTCGGACAACACCGTCTTTGCGCAGCTGACCGTCGACCTCGGTCCCGAGAACGTCGCGGCCATGGCAGCGCGCATGGGCGTCAAGACGCCGCTGCTGGCCGTGCCGTCTCTGGGCCTCGGCTCGATCGCGATCTCGCCGCTCGACCTCGCGTCCGGGTACGCGACGCTCGCAGGCCGCGGCATGTACTCGCGGCCGATGGCGATCCGCAAGGTCGTGCTGCCCGGCGGGCGGGCCGACGTCGACGCCGGCTGGGGCGTGCCACAGCGCACGAGGGTGCTCTCGGAGGGAGAGGCATACGTCGTAACGAAGATCCTCGAGGAGAACGTGCTCTACGGCACCGGGACGCGCGCTGCTCTCGGGCGTCCTGCGGCCGGGAAGACCGGAACGACCGACGACCACGCCGATGCATGGTTCGCCGGCTTCACGCCCGATCTCACCTCGGTCGTCTGGGTCGGATACCCGCAGGGCGAGATTCCGATGGAGAGCGTGCATGGCATCGCCGTCTCGGGTGGCAGCTTCCCGGCGGAGATCTGGCGGCTGTTCATGGACCAGGCGCTTGCCGGCGCTCCGGTGAGGGAATGGGTCGAGCCCGTGTCGCTGCCCGAGTGGACGCCGTGGCAGCGAGGCCCGTACAGCCTCTCGTACGACCCCTATGCTGCGCCTGCGACGACGGAGGACACGGAGACCGAGCCGGCGGAGCAGCCCCCGCCCGCGGAGCCGGTGGAGCAGCCCCCGACGACGACGCCCTCCGACTAGTGACCGCAGGCCGTCGGGCACTGCGCGCGTGGCTCGTCGCGGCCCCGGTCTTCATCGCCTGCTCGACCGTCGCGCAGGGTGGGTTGTTCCGGGAGCGCGGCTACGTCGACGCCGATCTCTACGGACGCTACGCGGAAGGCCTGCTCGACGGCCGCATCCCCTACCGCGACGTCTTCGTGGAGTACCCGCCCGGTGCGTTCGTCGCGCTGCTGCCACCCGCCCTGCTCACGGACGACCACTACCGGACTGTCTTCAAGATCTCCATGGCGCTGGTCGCGCTCGGCGGGCTCTGGTGCGTGATCCGCCTGCTCGTCGGCCTCGGCGCCGGCTCGCGACGGCTCACGCTTGCCGCCGGGTTCGTGGCCGCGAGCCCGCTGCTCCTCGGCAGCGTCTGGCTCAACTCGTACGACGTGTGGCCGGCGGCGCTGACGGTGGCGTGCCTGCTCGCGCTCTCCTCGGGCTACGTCGCGCTCGCGTTCGGCTGTCTCGCGCTTGCCTGCGCGGCGAAGGTCTACGCCGTCGTCCTGCTCGGGCCGGCCCTCCTCTTCGTCCACGCCCGGCGGGGATGGCGCGGAATCGCGCACGCGGCGGGTGGATTCGGCGTCGCACTTGCCCTTGCGGCCGGCCCGTTCGTCGCGGTCGCACCCGGCGGTGTCTGGTCGAGCCTTCGCGCTCAGGCCGAGCGCGGTCTTCACGTCGAGAGCCTCGGCGCGTCGATTCTCCTCGCGCTCGACAGGCTCGGCCTCTACGACGCGACCGTCGGCGGGGGATCGACCTCGGCCAAGTCCCGCGACGTCTCCGGCGCGCTGCCCGACGCCGTGGCGACGGGCACGACGATCCTCGCCGTCGTCGCGGTGCTCGCCGTGTGGCTCGCCTACGCACGCGGCCCGCGTGATGTCCAGCGCCTCGCTGTCGCCTCGGCCGCGGCTGTCTGCGCGGTGCTTGCGTTCAGCAAGGTCTTCTCGCCCCAGTACGCCGAGTGGCTCCTCTTCCTCGTGCCGCTCGCGGCCGGCATCCCGGGCGTCGTGGCGACCGCCCTCGCCGGAGCGTCCTTTCTCCTCGCGCGCCTGTGGTTTCACGAGTACGCGCGGGTGTTCTCGGTGGACGGGATCGTGTGGCTCGTCGTGCTGCGCAACGCCGCCCTCGTTGCGTGCTTCGCCGTGCTCGTCGGGGCGCTCGTCGGGAGCCGCCGGAGGAAGGCCGCTAGCGTATGAGCGTGGCGACGCTCCTGTCCTTCGAGGAGGCGCTCGAGACGGTGCTCGCGCACGCGTCGCCCCTACCCTCGGAGCTCGTGCCCGTCGCCGAGGCTGCGGGTCGTGTGTTGGCGGAGCCCGCGCTCGCCGCCGTCGATCTGCCACCCTTCGCCGCCTCGGCGATGGACGGCTACGCGGTTCGGGCCGCGGACACGCCCGGCCGGCTCGATGTCGTCTTTCGGATTGCCGCGGGACATCCTTCCCCGGACGCGCTCGGGCAGGGAGAAGCGATGGGGATCGCCACCGGCGGTGTAGTCCCGGAGGGCTCCGACGCCGTCGTCCCGATCGAGGAGGTGACGGAGACGGGGGACGCCGTCGAGGTGCCGGCGTCGCGTCCGGCGCGCATGTGCGACCGGTGGGAAGGGACATCAGCCGCGGCGAGACGGTCACCGACGCGGGTGTCAGGCTCGGCCCGGCTCAGCTCGGCGCGCTCGCTGCTGCGGGGGTCGCCGTCGCCCGGTGCGCTGCGAGACCTCGCGTCGCTGTTCTGACCACGGGCTCCGAGCTTCGTCCGCCGGGCGAGGAGCTCGGCCCCGGCCAGGTGTACGAGGCGAACGGGATCATGCTCGCTGCGCTGCTGCGCGGTGAGGGTGCGGAGGTCGACGTGCTGCCGGCGGTGATCGACGACGAAACCGCGCATCGGGAGGCGATCGCAGAAGGCCTCGCCCGTGACGTGCTCGTGACGTCGGGCGGCGTGTCCGTCGGCCCGCACGACCTCGTGCGCTCGATCGAGGCGGAGCTCGGTGTCGAGGAGCTCTTCTGGGGCGTTTCGGTGAAGCCGGGGAAGCCGGTCTCGTTCGGCAAGAAGGGGACGACGCTCGTCTTCGGGTTGCCGGGGAACCCGGTGTCCTCGCTCGTGACCTGCGAGCTGTTCGTGCGGCCTGCGGTGCGCGCCCTCTCGGGTGAGGCCGATCCTGGCCCGCGCTTCGAGACGGGCGCCCTTGGCGCACCTGCGCGGCAAGACCCGCGCCGCGACGCGTTCCTGCGCGCACGCGTGTCATCCGGCCCGAACGGCCCAGTCCTCACACCGGTCACCGGCCAGGAGTCGCACATGATCGCGCGTGCGGCTCTCGCCGGAGCGCTCGTCCACGTTCCACCCGGCGACGGCGAGCTCGCCGAGGGATCGCCTGTCCGCTACGTCCGGACGGGGTAGGTCGTCCCGCCGCGCGGGTGGACCCGCACGGGCTTCGCGTAGACGATGTAGCGCTGGGTCGCGAAGAAGCGCGGGTGGCACGCCTGGAGAGCGATCACCTCGTGGCCAGTCGAGCGCAGGCGCTTCAGGTCGTCCGCCGGCACGACCACCGCTTTGCTGACGCGATAGTCGAACGTGCCGTACGGAAGCTCGAGCGACACGGGGTCGCCCGGCTCGAGCCGCTGGATCTGCGCGAACGGCGCGCCGTACGTCGTCCGGTGGCCCGCGATGTAGACGAGCTGACCTTCGCCCGGGACGTACGACTTCAGGTAGCGGCCGGGGCCTTTCGTCAGCGTCGTGCTGTCGGTTCCGTTGACGACCATCGCGCGGAGACCAAGCCGCGGGACGACGAGGCGCCCCACGACGTCACCGGTGGCGAGCGCTGAGCGGTAGCGTCGCGCCGCCTTCCTCATCGCCTGTTGCTGCTCGCGAATCGGCGTGTGCTTCTCGGAGATCGGCGGCGGGAAGGCAACAGTCTCCTTCTCGAACGCGGCTTCCAACTGGCGCTGCTGCTGCGAGGTGAAGAGCGCCGTGAACGGGTCCTGCCACTTCCAGACCGTGAACGCCCAGACGACGGCGAGCAGGCCGGCAGCGGCAAAGATCGTTCCCGCGATCCGGAGCCATCGCTTCACTTCTCGAGCCGCTCCTTCCGCGCGCCGCGGAACCCCGCCACTGCATGGCCGATGGCTCCCCGCGCGGGCCGGTGCTCGCGTGCGGGGTACGGCGCGTAGCGGCCCGAGGCGACGGCGATCACCTGGGCCGCAGCAGCCAGCCAGGCGAGCGAGAGAATGACGCCGAGAATCGGTACGTAGCCGATCGCCACGAGCACGGCAAGGTACCAGGGCGCGTCGAGCCCGAGCCCGAACCTCGTGGCGAACGACGCGAGCAGAAGCAGCGGTCCTGCGAGCCCGGCGATCACCAGCAGAGCGCGAATCCACCCGGCCGCCCGGCGCGCGTCGATCAGCCACAGCCACGCGTGGGCCGAGGGAAGGATGAAAATCAGCGCGTAGGGATTCGTGGCAATCAGCACAAAGGCGATGGCGGCAATCGCTGCGAGGGGTACGGCCAGGCCAGCGATCTCCTCGTCGTGCCCCACCGGTCCGTGACGGACGAGCCGGCGCCGCGCGATCACCCAGCTTCCCAGCACGACGACGACGCATACCGCGATGCCGAGACGAGGCCAGTGCCCGGCGGCCTCGGCGGCGGGGTTGACCACGACCGGCTCGCCGCTCGGCCACGCGCCCAGAAGCCCGAGGAGGGCGAACACGGCGCCGGCCCAGAGCCAGAAGCCGAGGCGGCGGACATAGCTCCGCACCGCTCCGGCGAACGGAGCGCGCCGCGCGCGCAGGCGGGCGAGGAGATCGGCGAGCGCGAGGAGGAACGGGACGAGGAGCGTGACGTAGAGGAACGACAGCGCCCAGCCCTGGATCACCCGGCCCTGCACGTAGAGGTACGTCGCGGTGCCGCGCGCGACGTCGAGGCCGGCGTCGAGCGACGCCACGACACTCTCTGCTGCGCGGCCGATCTGGCCGACGCGCTCGCCGTCGATCCTGGCTGCGGCCGGCTCCGATGCGGGACGGCTCCCCTCCGTCGTGATCGTGACGGCCGACAGCTGCCGGTCGAGGAATGCGCTCTGCTCGTACAGGCTGAAGGGAAAGCCCAGGTCGAGGAGCTGTGCGAGGACGCCAGGGGTGTCGGGCTCGTCGCCCGTCTGTTCGGCCAGCCGGGCGGCGGTCGTGGCGACGACGACCGGCGCGGGCGATCGCGGCCCCCGGCCGGCGATCTCGAGTCGCGGCGGGTCGCTCGATCCGATCGAGTCGAGCACGAGCACGGCGACTATCCGGTCGGCGTACGGCGAGCTGTCGGCGATGCGCAGGGCGCCGAGATGGCCGTACACGCCCGCGTCCGTCGAGGCGAGCACGATCGTGTGGTTCGGGCTGACGCCGCCGCCGACACCCGTCCGCGACGGCGCGTACGCCCGCGCGAGCTCGAGCAGCGCACCGGTGCCCGAGGCGTTGTCGTTCAGGCCGGGGTGGCCGCGGGTCGAGTCGCGATGCGCGACGACGAGGATGGCGTCTCGGGAGCGTCCGGGAACGACGGCCACGACGTTGCGGAGCACCGTGGCGCCGCGCCCCGGAATGGTTGCCTCGAAGGTGTCGGTCTCGTTCTGGACCCCGAGCTCGTCGAGCTTGTCCTCGACCCACCGCGCGGCGCCCGCCGCGCCCGGCGAGCCCGGCGACCTGTCGGGATAGATCGCCGCGAGCTCCTGCGCGAGCTCTGCGGCGCGCCGCGCTGTCGAAGGCCGGCTGGAGCGTGCTCGAGGGATTGGGAAGCGGCGCCGGGCGCGTGATGGTGAACGCGGTCACGAGCAGCGGGATCGCAACGAGGAGCCACGCGACGCGGTACAGGCGCCCGTTGACGGGTCGCGCGAGGCCGTGACGGTCGCGCCGGCGAGGACGCGCGGTGTGCGGGCGGGAGGCGGGAATGGCGCGGCTATAGTAGGTCGCGTCCCGCCGCGGCCATGTCGAACACCGCAACCATCCTCCTAGTGGACGACGAGGACGCCGTCCAGAAGCTCCTCACGTACCCGCTCGAGCGCGACGGCTATCGCGTCATCGCGGCGCGGGACGGTGAGGAGGCGCTGAAGCGGTTCGACGAGCAGCCGGTCGACCTCGTCGTGCTCGACGTCATGCTGCCGCTGCTCGACGGGCTCGAGGTCTGCAAGCGGCTCCGGGCCACGAGCAACGTGCCGATCATCATGCTCACGGCCCGCGACGACGAGGTGGACAAGGTGCTCGGCCTCGAGCTCGGCGCGGACGACTACATCACGAAGCCCTTCTCGATTCGCGAGTTCCGCAGCCGCGTTAAGGCGGCGCTGCGCCGAGCCGCGGCGCCGAAGCACGACGCGGACGAGGCGGAGACGGTCTCGATCGACGGTCTCGTCGTCGATCCGTCGCGCCGCGCGGTGGAGCTGAACGGGACAGCCGTCGAGCTCACCTACGTCGAGTTCGAGCTGCTCTCCACCCTCGCGGGGCGTCCCGGGCGGGTGTACAGCCGCCGGGCGCTGCTCGAGGCGCTCTGGGGCGACGCGGACTACCGCGACCCGCGGACGATCGACGTCCACGTCCGCCACTTGCGAGAGAAGCTCGAGCCGACACCGAGTGAGCCGGAGTACATCCTCACCGTGCGCGGCGTCGGCTACCGCTTCCGCGACGCGTGAACCCGTTCAGGAGCGTCGGTGCGCGCCTGTCGCTGGCGCTGCTGCTGGTCGTCGTGGGGGCACTCGCGCTCGTCTACCTCGCCGTCGCGCCGTCGCTCGAGAGCCGGATGGTGAACTCGCGGATCAGCGACCTCGAGCGGAGTGCGCCGACGCTCGCCGAGCAGCTGGCCACGGATCCCTTCAGCCCTGACTTCTACGAGACGGCCGCGGTGACGGCGAATGCACGGGTCGTCCTGTTCCGCCCCTTGACGCAAACGCCACCGTCGCTCAAGGTCGACGCCGACTCGCGTGGCGGCGCGAGCTCGGCGGACATCGTGGACGATCCGATCGCGGCCCGCGCCTCGGCGACTCTCGAGGCACGGAGCGGGAGGACGACGCGCGACGGCGAGCGGTTCGCCGAGTTCGCGCTTCCGATCGGGCGGGATGGAAGCGTTCTGCTCCTCTCGGCCTCGCTCGAGCGCGCGCTCGGCGACGTCGACCTCGTCAAGCGGCGCCTCCTCCTCGCCGGCGCGGTCGTCCTCGCCCTCGTCTTCGTCGTCGGCTATGCCGGATCGTGGGTGTTCGCGCGACGGATCCGGCGGCTCGAGGAAGCTGCGGAGCGCATCGCCGACGGGATGTTCGACGAGCCGGTGATCGACCTCGGCAACGACGAGGTCGGGGAGCTCGCTCGAGCATTCGAGCGGATGCGCCGCCGCCTGGCTCAGCTCGACAACGCGCGGCGCGAGTTCATCGCCAACGCGTCGCACGAGCTCCGCACGCCGGTCTTCTCGCTCGGCGGCTTCCTCGAGCTGCTCGACGACGAGGAGCTCGACGAGGCCACGCGCAACGAGTTCCTCCAGACGATGCGGGAGCAGGTGAAGCGTCTCGAGAAGCTCGCGACCGAGCTGCTCGACCTGTCACGGCTCGACGCGGGCCAGATCGAGCTTCGTCGTGACGTCGTCTCGCTCGACGAGGTGGCCCAGACCGTGGCGGCCGAGTTCGCAGCAGTTGCGCTCCGGCGAGAGCACGTGCTCGACGTGGACGCGAAGAGCGGCGCGTTTGCCGCCGCCGACGAGCAGCGACTCATCCAGATCGCGCGCGTGCTGGTCGAGAACGCGATCATCCATACGCCGCCCGCGACGCGCGTGCACGTCACGACCGCGCACGACGGCAAGCACGCACGGATCGCCGTCGCGAACGACGGGCCGGGAATCGACCCGGCGCGAGCCGCGCACATCTTCGACCGCTTCTACCGGATCGAGGGCACGCAGGCATCCGGCAGTGGCCTCGGGCTTGCGATCGGGCGAGAGCTCGCGCGACTGATGGGCGGCACGCTCGAGCTCGACACGAGCGCTGAACGGACGACGTTCGTGCTGAGCGTGCCCGTCGCGGAGGCCGCAGTCGAGGTGGCGCCGTCCCTCACGACGGCCGCGACGTAGCGCTACGAGCGTGCCGGCGCGTTTTCACGTGAAAACGCATCTCGCGGGGATGCTCCGAGGCGGTCGGTATGCTCGCGCGTCGGTGGCCACCAGGTGCTGACACTCGTCAACGCAGGGCGCAAGTCGCTCGCCGACTACGCATCCATCGCCGAGCGTGGCCTCATGGGGGAGATTCAGGCGCTCGCCGAGCCGCTCAGAGGCAAGCGCATCCTCCATCTCTCGGCCACTGCATTCGGGGGAGGTGTGGCGGAGATCAACTACACGCTCGTCCCGCTCATGGCCGACGTCGGCCTCGACGTCGAATGGCGCATCATCCAGGGAACGGACGCGTTCTTCGACTGCACGAAGACGATCCACAACGCGCTCCAGGGGAACCCGCAAGGCCTTTCCGCGAGCCAGGTCGACGAGTTCCGCCGCGTGAACGCCGAGAACGCGCGCCATCTCGCCGACGACTACGACGTGATCGTCGTCCACGATTCGCAGCCGGCGGCGATGATCGATACCGCCTCGGCGCCCGGCGCGCGCTGGGTCTGGCGCTGCCACATCGACCTGTCGACGCCGAACGAGGACGTGCTCGAGGTCCTGCTGCCGTCCGTGGCGCGTTACGACGGGGCCATCTTCCACCTCCGGGAGTACGTGCCGCGCGACGAGCGCCTCCCCACGTCGTACGTGTGGCCGCCGGCGATCGACCCGCTCGCGCCGAAGAACATGGCCCTTCCGCCCGAGGAGGCGGTCTACATCGTCGACCAGTTCGGCATCGACACACATCGCCCGCTGCTGACCCAGGTCTCGCGCTTCGATCCGTGGAAGGACCCACTCGGGGTCATCGACGCGTATCGGATCGTGAAGGAGTCGCATCCGGGCGTGCAGCTCGCCCTCGTCGGCTCGATGGCGCACGACGACCCCGAGGGGTGGGAGTTCTACAACCAGACGGTCGCCTACGCCGGCGAGGATCCCGACATCTTCGTGCTCTCGAACCTCAACAACGTCGGCTCCGTCGAGGTGAACGCCTTCCAGGTGTACTCGAGCGCCGTGATCCAGAAGTCGATTCGCGAGGGATTCGGGCTCACGGTGTCCGAGGGACTGTGGAAGGCTCGGCCGGTCGTGGCCGGTCGCGTCGGCGGAATCGTCACGCAGATCGAGGACGGCCGCACGGGCTGGCTCGTCGACTCGTCGTCGGAGTGCGCCGAGGCGTGCCTCGCGATCCTCGCCGACCCCGCGGAGGCTCGGGAGCGAGCGCTGCGCGGGAAGGAGCACGTCCGGACGCACTTCCTCACGCCACGCCTGCTGCGCGACTGGCTCGCGCTCTTCAACCGCCTGCTCGGCAACGACATCGCAGGCACCGACCTCGAGATAGCCGCCTCCGCCTGAGAGGAGGGCGGCGGCGCTGTCCGCCGGTGGAGGCCGACGCCGTCTCGGTCGCCACGTACTGGCCAGTACGCGGCTCCCGCGTCCTGCTCTCAACCTCAGCGCGCTCGGCGACGAGCCGCTCCGCGCTCTCTCGGCGGGGGTACGGTTCGTTCGTGACCGATCCTCGCCGGCGCCTCATCGTCGTCTCCAACCGTGGCCCCGTCGTCCACGGGCGGAACGAGGCCGGCGAGCGCGTCGCGCGACGTGGCGGTGGGGGGCTCGTGACGGCTCTCGACAGCCTTGCCGAGCACCACGACGTCACGTGGATCGCGAGCGCGATTTCCGAGGAGGACCGGCTCGTGGCGCGGGAGGCGGGCGTCGCCGGCATCGGCGAGACGTCGCGCAGCGGGTCGACCTACCACCTCCGCCTGCTCGCTCACGATCCCGAGGCGTACGCCCTCTACTACGACGTCGTCGCCAATCCGATGCTCTGGTTCATTCAGCACCGGTTGTGGGACCTCACGCGCGCGCCGCGCGTCGACACGGAGTTCCGAGACGCCTGGGACGCAGGCTACGCAGTCGTCAACGCCGCGTTCGCAGCCGCAGTCTCCGATGAGCTCCTCGCAGCGCCGGACGCAACGGTGTTCTTCCACGACTACCACCTGTACCTCGCGCCGCGTGTCGTGCGGGAGCGTCATCCGGGCGCGAATCTCGCGCACTTCGTGCACGTCCCGTGGGTGGGACCGGACTACTGGCGCGTGCTGCCGCGGGAGCTACGCGAGGCGGTGCATGACGGGCTCCTCGCCAACGACCTCGTCGGTTTTCACACCGAGCGCTGGCGGCGGACGTTCGTCGAGTCGGCAGCCGCGCTCCTCGGTGCGGAGCCCGACGGCAAGGGCCTCGTCCATCGCGGGCGACGAACGGAGACGGCCGCACGCCCGATCTCCGTCGACCCCGTGGAGTTCGAGGCGCTTGCGACGAGTGAGGACGTACGGCGGCGACAGGAAGAGCTGGCGCGCGAAGCGGCCCGAGCAGCTCATCGTTCGCGTCGACCGGACCGACCCGTCGAAGAACATCCTGCGCGGCCTCGAGGCGTTCGAGCTCCTGCTCGCGCGCCACCCCGAGCACCGCGGGCGAACGCGGCTGCTCACGCTCCTCGACCCGTCACGCCAGGAGATCGCGGAGTACGCGGCATACACGGCCGAGATCGAGCGAGTCGCCGCCGAGGTCAACGCCCGCGCCGGAGAGCAGGTGGTCGACCTCCGCATCGACGACGACTTCCCGCTGTCGGTGGCCGCATACAAGGAGTACGACGTTCTCTTCGTCAATCCGCTCTACGACGGTCTCAACCTCGTGGCGAAGGAGGGGCCGCTCGTCAACGAGCGTGGCGGCGTCCTCGTCCTGTCCGAGAACGCTGGAGCGGCCGAGGAGCTCGCGCCCTGGGCGATCATCGTCAACCCGTTCGACGTGTCGGAGCAAGCCGATGCGCTGCACGCCGCCCTCACGCTTCCCCCCGCCGAGCGGCAACGCTGGCTCGACGCGCTCCGGGCGTACGTGCGCGAGCACTCGGTGGCCGGCTGGGCGACGGGCGTCCTCGCGGATCTCGACAACCGGCCGGTCGGAAGCGGCGTGTAGGCCGGGCGAAGAACGCGCAGATACGATCACCGTGCACTCATGAGCGTTGCCACGAGTAGACAACAGATGACCGACGGTTTCTCGCATGTCGACGGCACCGGCCGGGTCCACATGGTGGATGTCGGGTCCAAGCCGGCCAGTCGCCGCCGGGCCGTCGCCGAGGCGTTCGTCCACATGGCGTCCGAGACGGCCTCGCAGCTTCGCGAGCTGCCGAAGGGAGATGCGCTCGCGTGTGCCGAGGTGGCCGGGATCATGGCCGCGAAGCGGACGAGCGAGCTCATCCCTCTCTGCCATCCGCTGCCGCTGACGCACGCGAGCGTGACGGCGACCGTGGCGGACGAGGGCGTGGCGATCGTCGCAACGGTCGAGACGACGGCGCAGACGGGCGTCGAGATGGAAGCGCTGACGGCCGCGGCGATCGCGGCGCTGACGGTGTACGACATGGCGAAGGGTGTCGACCCGGCCATCGTCGTCGAGCGCGTGCGGCTCGTCGAGAAGACGAAGGAGGACGTCGGGTCGTGATGGCAGCGGTGCTGACCGTCTCCGACGGCGTCGCGGCCGGCGTGCGCGAGGATCGCAGCGGAGAGCTTCTCGCCGAGCTGCTCGCGGCCGAGGGGTACGAGGTGGCGCGGCAGGTCGTCCCGGACGAGCAGCAGGAGATCGCCGCCGCCATCCGCGAGCTCGCGACGGCGGCGCGCGTCGTCCTGACCACTGGCGGCACGGGATTCGGCCCCCGCGACGTGACGCCGGAGGCGACCTCGGCCGTGCTCGACCGCGTCGCTCCCGGGATCGCAGAGACGATCAGGGCGGATGCCGTCACGAAGACGCCTCACGGGCTCCTCTCGCGCGGCACGGCCGGTGTCTGCGGCCGGACGCTCGTCGTCAACCTGCCGGGCTCGACGGGCGGCTGTCGGGACGGGTTCGAGGTGCTTCGGCCGGCACTGGCTCACGCGGTCGCTCTGCTCGCCGGCGACGACACGCCGCACAGCCAGACGTGAGCGCGCACGCCGCCGCGTACCCGAAGCGCTTCGCGTCGCTCGTGAAGATCGAGCACACGGTGTTTGCGCTCCCGTTTGCCTACGTCGGCGCCTTCCTTGCGCTCGACGCCGTGCCGAGCGCGACAGAGCTCCTGTGGGTGACGCTCGCGATGGCCGGCGCTCGCTCGCTCGCGATGGCGCTGAACCGCCTTGTCGACGCCGCCATCGACGCGCGCAACCCGCGCACGGCCGGCCGCGAGCTGCCGAGCGGCGCGCTTCAGCGCTGGCAGGTGCTCGCGTTCGCGCTCGCGTCGCTCGCGGTGTTCCTCGTCGCCGTCTGGCACCTCGATCCGATCGTCCGCTGGCTGTGGCCGATCCCGGTCGCCATGTTCGTCGTCTACCCGTACCTCAAGCGCTTCACGTGGCTGTCGCACTTCTGGCTCGGGGCCGTGGACGGCCTCGCCCCGGTCGGTGGGTGGGTCGCCGTCACGGGTGAGCTACCGCTCGAGTCGTGGCTGCTCGGGCTCGCGGTCGCCGCGTGGGTGGCCGGCTTCGACGTCCTCTATGCGTTGTTCGACCTCGAGGTCGATCGGGCTCAGGGCCTGCACTCGTTCCCCGCGCGGTTCGGCGTTCGCGCCACGTTCTGGGCTGCGCGGACGCTGCACGTGGTGACCGTCGCCTCGCTCGTCGCCGCCGGAGTGCTGCTCGAGCCGACCGTCTGGTACTGGCTCGGCGTCGTGGCCGTCGCCGCCCTTCTCGGCTACGAGCACCGGCTCGTGTCGCCGGACGACCGGCGAAGGCTCGACATGGCCTTCTTCACGATGAACGGCGTCATCAGCCTCGTCTTCTTCGCCTTCGTCCTCATGGACGTGATCGTGTGATCGAGGCTGTTGCGCTCGCAAAGCGCTACGGGGAGAAGCGCGTCCTTCGCGGCGTCGACTTCAACCTCCCGCGCGGCGGGTTTCTCGTCGTCACGGGGCCGAACGGCTCTGGCAAGACGACGCTCCTGCGGCTCTGCGCCGGCCTCGTCGGGCCGACCTCGGGAGACCTCACGGTCGAAGCCGGTCGCGGTGAGATCGGCTACGTCGGTCACGAGCCGCTCGTCTACGCACAGCTGACCGCACTCGAGAACCTCGACCTCTACGGGCGCCTGTACGCGGTCCCCGAGCGGCGCGAGCGGATCGGCATGCTGCTCGAACGGTTCGGCCTCTGGGACGCGCGGGCCGAGCGCGTGGCGACCTTCTCCCGCGGCATGACGCAGCGACTCGCGCTCTGCCGGGCGCTGCTCCACGAGCCGCGCCTCCTCATCCTCGACGAGCCGTACAACGCGCTCGACGCTCGAGGGCGAGGAGCTCCTCGACCGCGAGCTCGACGAGCGCCGCGCGCACTCGACCTTCCTCGTGGCCACGCACGACCCGCAGCGTCTGGCGGTTCACGCGAGCGGAGGGCTCGCGCTCGCGTGAGCCGCTACGTCAGAGACGTCGGCGCCCTCGCGCGCAAGGACCTCGTGCTCGAGCTGCGCGGGCGCGACACGCTGCCGGCGATGGTGCTCTTCGTCCTCGGTGGGCTCGTCGTCTTCCACTTCGCGGTGCCGACGGACTCGTCCGACGACATCGGCATCGGCCTGCTCTGGGTGGTGATCCTGTTCGCCGCGCTCCTCGGTCTCGTGCGGGCGTTCGTGGCCGAGCGCGAGCAGCGGCTGATGGACGGCCTGCTGCTCGCGCCGTGCGACCGCAGCGCGATCTGGCTCGGGAAGGGCATCGCGGTGCTCGCCTTCCTCGCTGTGACCGAGGCGGTCGCGCTGCCGGCGTTCGCCCTGCTCTACGGCGGCATCGACTGGACGACCGTCGCGGCCGTCGCGCTGGCCAGCGTCGGCATCGCGGCCGTCGGGACGCTTCTCGCCGCGATGGCGGCGATGACGCGAGCGCGCGAGCTGCTGTTGCCGCTGCTCTTCCTCCCGCTCGCCGTGCCGATCGTCGTCGGTGGCGTCGGCGCCACGGTCGGCACGGATCCCGCGCGCTACCTCGGCTTCCTGCTCCTCTACGACGTGGTCTTTGCGATCATCTCGTGGGCCTCCTTTGAGTACGTCGTCTCGGAATAGCCCGCTTCTCGCGATCGCGGTCGTCGCCGCGGTCCTGATGGCGCTCGCGATCGTGCTCGTGTTCTTCTACGCGCCCGTCGACCAGGACGGGCTCAACCAGAAGATCTTCTACTTCCACGTGCCGATCGCCCTCACCGCGTATGCGTGCTTCGCGCTCGGAGCCCTCAAGGGGTTCCTCTATCTCTGGAAGGAGGACGAGGCACGTGACCTCGAGAGCTACGTCGCCGTGCATCAGGGCGTGATCTTCGGGCTGCTCACGCTCGTCACCGGGTCGATCTGGGCGAAGATCAGCTGGGGCCACTGGTGGGAGTGGGGCGACCGGCAGCTCGTGCTCTTCCTCGTCCTGTTCCTCTTCTACGCGGCGTACTTCATGCTCCGCTTCTCGATCGAGCCGGGCCGTCAGCGCGCCTCGATCTCGGCCGTCTACGCGCTGTTCGGCGTCGTCCTCATCCCGATCAGCTTCCTCGCCATCCGCCTGGCGGAGAGCCTCGTTCATCCCGTGACGTTCACGAAGGACGGGCCGAAGATGGCCGGCTCCCAGTTCGCGACCTTCCTCGTCTGCTTTGCCGCGATGCTCGCGCTCGGCTACCTCTTCTATCGCGTCGAGCTCGCCGGCAAGCGCCTCGATGCGCGCCTGCGCGAGCTCAAGGAGCTGCTCGCATGACGCCCGAGGAAAAGTACGTTGCGGCTGCGTATCTCGTCGTGTTCTTGTTCGTCCTCGTCTATGTCGCGATCATCGCGGCGAAGCTCGGCCGGCTCGAGCGAGAGGTGGAGGAGCTGACCACGCTGGCGCGGGAACGGGACGCGCAGCGCCAGGATGGTTGAGCTCCTCTTCCTGCCCGCGCTTCTCGGGTACAGCGAGGCGGCCGTGGCATTTGCCGGTGACGCACGCCATCCGGGGCGGGCGGGCGTCGCGGCCGTCTGGGGCGTGCGTCTCGGCTGGCTCGCGCAGACGACGCTGATCGCCGCCCAGGCGACGTCGACCGGAGGCTTTCCCTGGGACACATGGGCGGGGTCGCTCAATCTCTTCGTCTGGCTCGTCGTCAGCGCGTATCTCGTCTGGGGCTGCAGGGAGCGGTACCGGCTGCTCGGCGTGGCGGTCATGCCGTTCGCTGCGCTGCTCCTCGTTGCTGCGTGGCTTGCCGGCGCGGCTGACGTCTCGACCTCTGCGCGCTACTCGACGACGTTTCTCGCCTTCCACGTCGGGCTCGTGCTGATCGCGTTCGCGGGCTTCACCGTTGCGGCGGCGCTGTCCGGGCTCTATCTGTTCGAGGAACGGCGGTTGAAGCTCCGGCGTCCGGCCGCACTCTTCGGCCGCGCACCGTCGCTCGTGTCCCTCGACACGGTCGCTGCGCGCACCGTTCTCATCTCGCTCGTCGCCCTCGCCGCAGGTGTCGCGCTCGGGGTGGCGCGGCTCGACGGATCCGGCGCGCGCGTCGACGCGCTCATGGGCGCCACGGCGGTGACCGCCGCGATCTACGCTGCGTATCTCGTGCTCCGTCGCGAAGCGGGGTGGCGCGGCCACCGGGCCGCGGTGCTCGCGATCGGCGGGTTCGCGGTGGTCGTGGTCGCTCGCCTCGCCCTGTCCCTCACCCACTTCACATGACGCCTTCGTTGCTTCTCATCGGCCTCTCGCATCGGCGCGCGCCGGTAGACGTGCGTGAGCGCGTCGCCCTTTCCTCCGAGCAGGAGGCGGATCTGGCACGGCGGCTCGCCGCACAGGCCGCCGCACGAGGTCGTGTGCCTATCGACGTGCAACCGCACGGAGATCTATGCGGCGGCCGAGGACCGGCCGGCGCGGAATCGGCCGTGCTCGACGCCCTCGCCGCGGTCTCCGGCATGCCCGCGGACGCGCTCGACCGCGTCGTGTACAGGCTGCACGGGAACGACGTCGTGCTGCATCTCTTTCGCGTTGCGTCAGGTCTCGACTCGCTCGTGCCGGGCGAGGGGGAGATTCTCGGCCAGGTGCGTGGTGCGTTCGAGCGAGGGCAGACCGGAGCGCTCCTCGGGCGGCTCTTTCGCGACGCCATCTACACGGGCCGGAGGGTGCGCTCGGAGACGACGATCGGCGAGGTGCCTGCCTCGGTCGCCGCTGCCGCCGCGGCGCTCGCAGAGCAGGTGTTCGGGGAGCTCACGTCCTGCCGCGTCGCGCTCGTCGGGGCCGGCAAGACCGGGGAGCTCGCTGCCGAGTGCCTCGCGTCGCGTGGGGCGCGCATCGAGATCGTCGCCAACCGGTCGCGCGTCAAGGCGGACGAGGTGGCGGCCCGGCACGGCGGGCGGGCGATCGCGCTCGCCGAGGTCGCGAGCGAGCTTCCGTTCGTGGACGTCCTCGTGTCGTCGACGAGTGCGCGCGGCACGGTCCTCACGCGCGCACAGGTCGAGCCGACGCTGCGTGCGCGGAACGGGCGGCCGCTGTTCCTCATCGACATCGCCGTCCCGCGCGATCTCGAGCCTGCGATCCACGACCTCGATGGCTGCTTTCTCTACGACATCGACGACCTCGAGGCCGTCGTCGCAGACAGTGCGCCTGACCGAGTCGGCGCGACGGAGGCGGGCGAGGCGATAGCGCTGGCCGAGGCGGAGCGCTTTCGCACCTGGCGTGCCGCCCGCGAAGTCGCCCCGGCGATTGCGTCGCTCCGCGCGCGAGCCGAGGCGATCCGGTCGGCGGAGGTCGAGCGCGCCCGCGCAAAGCTCGACCACCTCACCGACGCCGACTTCACCACCGTCGAGGCGGTGACGGCGAGGATCGTGGACAAGCTGCTGCACGTGCCGACCGTCCGGCTGAAGGAAGCTGCCGCAGGTGCCGATGCCACCGGCTCGGCTGCCGCGCTGCTCGATCTGCTCGGCCTCTCCGACGATGCTCGTCCGGGTCGGCACACGCGGCAGTAGGCTCGCGCTCACCCAGGCTGAGGGTGTGGCGGAGCTGCTGCGGAGTCCCGGGGTCGAGATCGCCCTCGTGCCGATCACGACGACGGGCGACCGCGACCGGCGGGCAC
The DNA here is from genome assembly GCA_963724675.1 of uncultured Actinomycetes bacterium. Taxonomy (GTDB): domain Bacteria; phylum Actinomycetota; class Thermoleophilia; order Gaiellales; family Gaiellaceae; genus PALSA-612. The sequence goes on from CAVRVP010000007.1 coordinate 575,622, forward strand.
CCTTCGGCGAGATCGGCGACCGCGGCGTGTTCGTCAAGGAGCTGGAAGAGGCGCTGCTCGCGGGGAGGATCGACGTGGCCGTGCACTCGGCAAAGGACATGACGTCGACCGATGTCGCCGGCCTCGTCGTCGGTGCATATCCGGTGCGTGAGGATCCGCGCGATGCGCTGGTCGGCGCCCACCGGGTCGAGCCTGGAATGCGTATCGGAACCGCCTCGGCGAGGAGACGGGCTCAGCTGCTCGCGCTCGAGCCGACGCTTTCGATCGAGCCACTCCGCGGCAACGTCGACACGCGGCTGCGGAAGCTCCGCGAGCGAGGCCTCGACGCGATCGTCCTCGCGGCCTGCGGGCTCGACCGCCTCGGTCTCGGCTCGGAGATCGGCGCGCGGCTCGACCCCGCCGACGTCTTGCCCGAGGCAGGGCAGGGCGCGCTCGCGCTTCAGGTTCGAGAAGAGGACACCGCGGTCGTCGCACGCCTCGACGACGGAGAGACGAGGCGGCGAGTCGAGGCCGAGCGCACCTGCGTCGCGGCCATAGGCGGCGGCTGTCTCTCTCCCGCGGCCGCGTATCACGACGGAGACGAGCTCGAGGCGCTCGTCGCCGACGAGGACGGGGCGTGGGTCGAACGACGTCGGGGCGGTGACGCGGCTTCGCTCGGAGCAGGAGCTTGCTGCGTTCGCGTCAGAGAGGTCCGCATCGCCCGCCTGATCGTCACGCGGGCGCCGGACCAGGCCGAGCCGCTCGCAGGGCGGCTGCGCGAGCTCGGCCACGAGGTCGTTCTCTGCCCGCTGATCCGCATCGACGCGACGGGCAGCGAGCCGATCGAGCTCTCCGTGTACGACTGGGTGGTGGTGACGAGCCCGAACGGCGCGCGAGCGCTCGCCCACCGCGCGCGCGGTCGTCCGGGAAAGGTTGCGGCGATCGGGCCTGGCACGGCGGCCGTGCTCGACCGCTGGGGGCTCACCGCCGACCTCGTCCCGCGGGTGTCGACGCAGGAGGGACTGCTCGCCGAGCTGCCGCGGCCTTCCGGGCGGGTGCTGTTCGCCGGCGCCGAGGGCGCGAGAACACTGCTCGTGACCGAGCTTGGCGCGGACTTCGTCCCGCTCTACCGCACGACGCAGCTTCGGCCCGTCGTCCCGGCCGGAGACGCCGTCGTCCTCGCCTCCGCATCGGCGGCGCACGCCTTCGGCGCGCTCGGTGTGGACCTGCCGGCCGTGTCGATCGGGCCGCAGACGAGTGCGGCTGCTCGCGCGGCCGGGTTGCGCGTCGTCGCGGAGGCCGAGAGCCATGATCTCGACGGCCTCGTCGCCGCGGTCGCTACGCTCGCACCCTGATGGCGCCGGTCATCACTTTCCTCACGGACTTCGGCCTGGAGGACGACTTCGTCGGCACCTGCCACGGCGTGATGAAGCGGATCGCGCCCGAGGCCGAGATCATCGACGTCACGCACGGGATCCAGCCACACAACGTGCTCCAGGCCTCGCTCGTCCTCGCGAGCACGCTGCCCTACATGCCGGAGGGGATCCACCTCGCAGTCGTCGATCCGAGCGTCGGCACGGACCGCAAGGCGGTCTGCCTCCGCAGTGGCGACGGGCGGATGCTCGTCGGCCCGGACAACGGCCTGCTCGTGCCTGCGGCCGAGCGGTTCGGTGGCGTCGGTGCGGCCTGGGAGCTGACCGAGCCCGCGTATCAGCTGCAACCTCTCTCGCGGACGTTTCACGGGCGCGATGTGTTTGCGCCGGCGGCAGCCCACCTCGCGACCGGGATCGAGCCCGCTGCGCTCGGCCCTGCGCTCGATCCGTCGAAGCTCGTGCGGCTCGACGTGCCCGTGCCCGAGGTGGGTGGCGACGAGATCCTCGCCCACGTCCTCATCATCGACCGCTTCGGCAACGTTCAGCTCGACGTCACAGCGGCAGACATCGAGCGCTTCGGCATCGTGCCGGGCACGCAGGTCGAGCTCGAGATCGGCCTCGGACGGGTGTACGCGGTTGCCGCCAGGACGTTTGCCGAGGTCGGCCGAGGCGACATCGTCCTCTACGAGGACTCGTACCGGAACATCGCCATCGCGATCAACGAGGGCGACGCCGCCTCCGTCGTGTCTGCCCGTGCGGGCGACAACGTGCGGATTCGCGTCCGCGGGTAGCTCCGCTTCTTGCGAGCTCGCGCCGTCACGTCGTAGTGTTGGGCTGCGTCGCCGGCGCGGACGCACCGGCCGCGACGCCGCCCTCCGAGAAGGTTCGCGCCTTGTCGGAGGGCATCTTCCTGAGCGGCGCCGGAGGTAGACTGGCCGCCTCGGGCGAGGTAGCTCAGTCGGTAGAGCACACGGCTGAAAACCGTGGTGTCGTCGGTTCGATTCCGACCCTCGCCACTTGAACCTGCCGCCACAGCAGCCCGTCGCGGTCATCGGCGCCCCGCTCGACCTCGGGCAGGATCGCCGCGGCGTGGACATGGGCCCGTCGGCGATCCGCTACGCGGGCCTCGACCGCCGTCTTGAGGAGATCGGATGCACGTGCCACGACTTCGGGAACGTCGGCACCGCTGTTGCCGAGGCAGTGTCTGAGGGCACGGAGGAACTGCGGTTCCTCGACGCCATCAAGACGACGTGCGCGCACGTTGCGCGGCTCGTGCGCGGGGCGCGGGCTGATGGGGCGCTTCCGCTTGTTCTCGGCGGCGACCATTCGGTGGCGCTCGGGACGCTCGGCGGCCTGCACGACGGCGTTCCGGGCGGGGTTCTCTGGGTCGACGCCCATGCCGATCTCAACACGCCGGAAACGAGCCTGACGGGAAATGTCCACGGCATGGTGCTCGCGGCTGCGCTCGGCCTCGGCGGCCCGGCGTTCGAGCACGAGGAGTGGACGCTACCGGCCGTCGACTCGAGTCGCGTTGCGCTCATCGGTGTCCGCTCGCTGGACCCGGCGGAGCGGACGCTACTCGGCAGTCTCGGTGCTCTCGTCCTGACGATGAGCGACCTCGACCGGCTCGGCGTCGAGCAAGCGATCGCCCAGGCTCTCGAGCACGTCAGTGGCCCGGGCTTCGTTCACGTCAGCCTCGACCTCGACGTCGTCGACCCCGAAGTCGCCCCCGGCGTCGGCACCCCCGTCCGCGGAGGCCTGACATACCGTGAGGCGCACCTCGCCATGGAGCTCCTCGCCGAGTCGGGGCTCGTCGGCTCGCTCGACGTTGTCGAGGTGAACCCGATCCTCGACCGAGAGAACGAGACGGCCACGCTTGCCGTCGAGCTCGTCGCGAGCGCGCTCGGCGCAACGATCATCTAGTCGCGGTTTACGCGCGCCTTGCGCGAGCCTGCCGCCGCCGTTACGGAGCAGTCCTACGGTGCGCGTGTGCGCCTCGCTCTCGTACTCGTCGGGGTCGCGCTGCTCGCGCCGTCCGCCTCGGCCAGGGACGCGGGGTCCGTGCTCCGCGATTCCGTCCGCGTTGACGGAATGACACGGACATACCGCGTCTACGTGCCGAGTCGTCCCAAGGCGAAAGCCCCAGTCGTCCTCGTCTTCCACGGTGGTTTCGGCACCGGCGCGCGCGTTGCCGCCCAGACGGCGTTTGACGCGGAAGCCGAGAAGCGCGGCTTCGTCGCCGTGTACCCGGATGGCATCGGGCGCACCTGGAACGCTGGCCTGTGCTGCGGCGCCGCCAACCGGCTCGATCTCGACGACGTCGGCTTCGTGACGAAGGCTCTCGACAAGCTCGGCCGCCAGCGGCCGATCGATACGCGGCGCGTCTTCGCGACAGGCATCTCGAACGGCGGTCTCTTCTCGTACGTACTCGCCTGCCGGCTCTCCGGTCGGATCGCCGCTGCCGCACCCGTGGCGGCCACCCTCGATTCCGACTGCACGCCGCAGCAGCCCGTTTCGATCCTCCACGTCCACGGGCTCGACGACCAGAACATCCCGTTCGCCGGCGGTGATGGCCCGCGCGGCGTCGTCGACGTCGAGTGGCCGCCCGTCCAGCAGGGGATCGAGGCGTGGCGACGGCTCGACGGGTGCTCCGGAAGCGGCACGACGATTGCGCGGGGCGCGATCGCGGCGACGTCATGGGCGGCATGCCGCGCCGGCACCGAGGTGCGCCTTGTCACGCTCGCCGGCATCGGCCACACGTGGCCGAAAGAGCCGTATGCGGCGACGCACGAGATCTGGCGCTTCTTCGCCGCCCATCCGAGGCGCTGACGCGCTTACGGGTTCCAGTAGCGGCGATCCGCAAGCTCCTCGGGCAGATAGCTCGTCTCGAAGCCGGCGGGATCGTCGTGCGGGTAGATGTAGCCCTCGCCGTGGCCGAGCTTCTTCTGACCGGGATGGCCCGTGCTACGCAGGGACTTCGGTGGGCGGATGTTGCCCTGCTGTTCGTACGTCCTTCCGTGCCTCGGCGAGCGCAACCGTGACTGCATTCGACTTTCGGCGCCAGCGCGAGATAGATCGCGGCCTCGGCGAGGTTGAGCTGTGCCTCGGGCAGCCCGACGTGCTCCACGGCTTGGGCGGCGGCAACAGCGATGACGAGAGCGTTCGGGTCGGCAAGCCCGATGTCCTCGGACGCAAGGATGATCATGCGCCGGGCGACGAAGCGCGCATCCTCACCGGCCTCGAGCATCGCTGCGAGGTAGTAGACGGCGGCGTCCGGGTCGGAGCCGCGCATCGACTTGATGAACGCGGAGGCGAAGTCGTAGTGGCGGTCTCCCGCCCGGTCGTAGACGAGCGGCCGCTTGCGGGCTGCGTCCTCGACATGCGAGACGGCAAGCGGCGCGCCCGCCGCCAGTGCCGTCTGCGAGGCGAGCTCCAGGATGTTGAGGGCGGTACGCCCGTCGCCGCCGGCCCGCTCGGCGATCGTCTCGACCACCTCGTCGGACACGTCGGCACCGAGAACGCCGGCTCCGCGGCGGACGATCGTCGCCAGCTCGTCTGCTGACAACGGCTCGAGCACGTACACCTGGCACCGTGAGAGCAACGCCGCGTTCACCTCGAAGTACGGGTTCTCGGTCGTCGCGCCGACGAGCGTGAGGAGACCCTCCTCGACGGACGGCAGCAGGGCGTCCTGCTGCGCCTTGTTGAAGCGATGGATCTCGTCGAGGAAGAGGATCGTCCGCTGCCCGTGGGCGCCGAGCCGCTCGCGAGCCGCTGCGATCACCGCTCGCACTTCGGAGACCGAAGCCGAGACCGCGGACAGCTGCTCGAAGACAGCGCCCGTCGTCCCGGCGACGATCCGTGCCAGCGTCGTCTTGCCGCTCCCGGGCGGCCCGTAGAGGATCATCGAGCCGACGCGGTCCGCCTCGATCGATGTGCGAAGCGCGGATCCTTCTCCGAGCACGTGGGTCTGCCCGACGAGGTCGCCGAGCGTGGCCGGCCGCACGCGAGAGGCGAGCGGAGCGTGCTCGGATGCGCGCGCTGTCGCCGCTTCCGAGAACAGGTCGCTCATGCCCGAAAGTATGCTCGACCCATGTCGTCGTCCCTCCGGAGCGAGGTCGTCGAGCTACTCCAGGAGCTCATCCGTCTCGACACGGTGAATCCGCCCGGCAACGAGACCCAGGCAGCGGAGCTGCTGCGCGCCTACCTGGAGGAGAACGGTGTCGCGTGCGAGCTCTACGGGAGAGAGCCGGAGCGCGCGAATCTCGTCGCGCGCATCCCCGGCACGGGAGACGGGCCGCGGCTTCTCCTTCTGTCCCACACCGATACGGTGCTCGCCGATCCTTCGGAGTGGACGGTCGATCCGTGGTCGGGCGAGGTCGCAGAGGGCTGTGTGTGGGGTCGCGGTGCGCTCGACATGAAAGGGGAGGTCGCCGCGAGCGCCGTCGCCATCGCCTCGCTCGCGCGCGAGGGCTTTCGGCCGGCGGGCGACCTCATCTTCGCGGCGACCGCCGACGAGGAGGTGGGCGAGGGCGACTACGCAGGGTTGCGCTGGCTCTGCGAGGAGCATCCGGACGCGGTGCGCTGTGACTACGCCGTCAACGAAGGAGCCGGCGATCGCCTCGTCTTCGGCGGGCGGGTCTTCTACATCTGCGCGACGGCCGAGAAGATGTCGGCGCCGTTCCAGCTCGTGGTTCACGGGCGATCGGGGCACGGCTCGCTGCCGGGGATCGCCGACAACGCGCTCGTCAAGGCGGCGGGGCTGATCGAGCGACTCGCAGCGTACCGCGACGAGCCTCGTCTCGGTCCCGAAACCCTGGCCTTCCTCGAGGCAGTGACCGGCGCCGTTCCCGAGGCAGCCGACGCGCTGGGGCATGCGCGCACCGTCGACGAAGCAGCCGCCGAGATCCTGGAGCCCCTGTTGGGCCTGACGGTGTCGCCGACGATGATCGACGCGTCCGACAAGCGGAACGTCATTCCCGGGCGCTGTGAGGTGACGGTCGACTGCCGCCTGCTCCCCGGGCAGACGGAGGCCGATGCCGATCGCGAGCTTCGAGCCTGGCTCGGAGACGGCGACTACGAGATCGAATGGCGCGGCGGCCAGGGAGGTACGCGCTCGCCGATGGACACGCTGCTGTGGGACGCCGTCGCCTCGTTCGTTGCCGCAAGCGAGCCGGGTGCGGTGGCGGTGCCGACGTGCGTGCCGGGCTTCACCGACAGCCACTGGCTGCGCGAGACGTTCGGCACCGTTGCCTACGGCTTCTTCCCGATGCAGGAGATGAGCGCCGAGCTCGCAGCGCGGCTCATCCACTCGGCCGACGAGCGGATCCCGGTCGCCGATCTCGAGCTCGGGCTCGACTTCCTGCGACACGCCGCGCTCGCGCTCGGCTAGCGTTCCACCGTGACCGAACGGAAGATCCGCCTCGGAGGCATGGCGCTGGAGAACGGCGTTCTCGTCCACGGGCCGACGAGTTGGGCCTGCGCGGTGCGCACGGACGCCGGCGAGCTGAAGGTCGCGTCCGGCCGCAAGCGCGTCTTCGCCGCGCAGCAGCCACTCGTCCGCGGCCCGGCCCGACTGCTCGAGTCGTTCCTTGTTCTCCCCCGCGTCCGACGCTCGCTGCCCGAGAGCCGCTTCGCGTTCCAGCGGCCGCGCGTGCTCGGGTCGATGGTCGCGGCGGCCGGTCTCGCCCGGGTCGTTCGCGCGACACGCCTGACGCCGATGCTCCAGGAGCTCACCGCCGGCGCTCTCGCGCTCACACCGGCGATGCTCGCGCTGCGCCAGGGAGAGCTCGCGGGCTACCACGGCGCCGAGCACGTGTCGATCGGGTCGTACGAGACCGGAGGCACCGCGCCGAAGGAGCACGAGCGCTGCGGGTCGCACCTCGTCGGGCCGTTGCTCGTGACGACGGCAGCCGGTGCGACTCTCGCCGGCCGCGTGTCCGGCCGCTACCGCCGGCCTGCGTCGGTCGCTGCGGCTCTCGGAGCCGTTGCGGCCGCGACGGAGATCTTCGGCTGGATGGTGCGGAACCCGGGGCATCCCGTCGCGAAAGTCCTCGCGCGACCCGGCCAGGAGCTTCAGGAACGGATCGCGACGACCGATCCGACACCCGCGCAGGTCGAGGTCGCCGAGGCGGCGCTGAACGCGTGCCTCGAGCTCGAGACCGACGGCGCCGTCGCCTCGTAGCGAACCCGGCTAAGGCTTTCATTCGCGAATGCCGATGGTCGCCACGTGGGCGACCTGTTCCACCAGATACCCCAGGTCCTGCTCCTGTGGTTGCCGCTGGCACTCATGTGCCTCATGGTGTACTTCCTGTGGCGCGTGGTGAAGCTGACCCCGCGCGTGCAGACCCAGCGCGTCGCGAGCCGCTCGGACACCTCCGTCAAGTGGAGTGACGTCGCCGGTCTCCAGGAAGTGAAGGAGGAGCTCCACGAGGTCGTCGACTTCCTTCGCGACCCGAAGCGCTTCGAGGAGCTCGGGGCGCGCGTGCCGAAGGGGATTCTCTTCTACGGGCCGCCCGGGACGGGTAAGACCTTGCTCGCGAAGGCGGTCGCCCACGAGTCGGGCGCCGCGTTCTTCTCCCAGAGCGCGTCGGCGTTCGTCGAGATGTTCGCCGGGCTCGGGGCCGCCCGGATCCGCAAGCTGTTCGAGGAGGCGCGCAAGCACGCGCCATCGATCGTCTTCATCGACGAGCTCGACGCCGTCGGCGCGGCGCGGACGGGCCACGGCTTCAACCGCGAGCAGGATCAGACGCTGAACCAGCTCCTCGTCGAGCTGGACGGATTCGCGTCGAGCGAGCAGGTCGTCGTGATGGGCGCGTCCAACCGGCTTCAGGACCTCGACCCCGCCCTCCTTCGGCCGGGGCGCTTCGACCGGCAGGTGCTCGTGCCGCCGCCGGATCTCAACGGGCGCCTCGAGATCCTCGGCGTCCACACGAAGGGCAAGCCTCTCGATGCCGACGTCGACCTCGAGGTCGTCGCACGCCAGACGGCCGGCCTCACCGGAGCGGACCTCTCGAACATCGCGAACGAGGCGGCCATCTTCGCCGGCCGCCGCAGGGCACAGACCGTCACCGCCGCGGACTTCGAGGCTGCGATGGAGCGCGTCGTCGCAGGGCTCCAGCAGCGCCGCGTCGTGTCGGAGAAGGAGAAGCGCATCCTCGCCTACCACGAGGCGGGCCATGCGCTCATGTCGCATCTGATGGGCGATGCGCTGCCCGTGCACAAGGTGACGATCGTGTCGCGCGGCCAGGCCCTCGGCTACACGCTCAACGTCCCGGTCGAGGACCGCTACCTCCACACGAAGGAGGAGCTCGTAGACATGATGAAGGTGTTCCTCGCCGGCCGCGCCGCCGAGCAGGTCGTCTTCGGGCGGGTCACGAACGGCGCCGCGAACGACCTCGAGCGTGCGACCGACCTCGCGCGGGCGATGGTGTTCGACTACGGCATGTCAGAGGTCGTCGCCTCGCGGACGATGCGGGCGGACAACTACTCCCTGTCCGAGGAGACGAAGAAGCTTCGTGACGTCGAGCAGGCGCGACTGACGGACGAGGCGTACGAGGATGCGATGCGGCTGCTCGTGAAGTACCGCGGCCCGCTCGACCGGATCGCCCAGGCGTTGCTCGATCGTGAGACGCTCGTCCGCGACCAGATCGACGAGCTTGTGACCGGCGTACCACAGGAGTCGCGGAACTCGGAGACCGTGGGCACGGTTCGGGCCCTGCCCGTAGGCGACTGACCCCGGTCGACTAGCATCCGCGGCGTGCCGCCGCAGGGGATCCACCACATCGGTGTCGCCGTGTCGGACCTCGACGCGGCGCTGGATACATACGAGCGGCTCTTCGCTGCGCAGCTCGAGTCGCGCGAGACGATGCCCTCGCAAGGTGCCGAGGCGGCGGCGATCGTCGTCGGGCAGAGCCGCGTCGAGCTGCTTGCCGCAACCGGGGACGACACGCCGATCGGTCGCTTCATCGCCCGGCGCGGCCCGGGGATGCACCACATCGCGTACGAGGTCGACGACATCGCGTCCGAGCTCGAACGGCTCGATGCGGACGGTGTCGAGCTCGTGGATCGCGAGCCGCGGGCAGGCCTCTACGGGCTCCAGGTGGCGTTTCTCCACCCCGACGCCGTGCACGGTGTCCTTTCGGAGCTCGTCTGCGTTGCCTGACACCGAGCTCGTCCGGATCGATGTCGGCTTCCGCGGCGGGGAGGTTCTGTCGATGCGCGTTTCGGCGGCCGAGGCGGACGCGCTCGACGTTGCGCTGCGGAGCCAGACGGACGCCGTGGCCGAGCTCCAGGCCGAAGACGGCCACTTCCTCGTCGTGCTCGCGAAGGTCTCGTACGTGAAGCGGTACGCGCGCGAGGCGCGCGTCGGCTTTACGAGTTGAGCGTCGAGGTCGGCATCGTCGGCCTGCGCCAGGCGGGCAAGACGACGCTCTTCAACGCCCTCACCGGAGCCGGCGCGCCGCTCCACGACGGGAAGGCGCACGTCGGCATGGCGCCGATCGCCGACCCGCGACTCGACGCGGTGGCTGCCATCGAAGGCTCGGCAAAGGTGACGCCCGCGACGATTCGCGTCCAGGATGTCCCTGGCACGGGCGCGGCGCTGCTCGGCAACCTCCGCCGCGTCGATGCGCTGCTCGCCGTTGCAGACGGCTTCTCGCCGGGCGCCGATCCGGCGCGCGACCGCGAGCAGCTCGAGCTCGAGTTGCTCGTCGCCGACCGCGACCACGTCGAGAAGCGCCTGGAGACCGTGCGTGCCCGCGCGAAGTCCGGCGATGCCAAGCTGCGCGCCGAGGCGGCGACGCTCGAGCAGCTCCTCGCTCACCTCGACCGGGCCGGGGCTTTCGCGGCGTTTCCGGAGAACGTGCCCGGCGAGCTCGAGCCGCTGACGACGAAGCCCGTGTGCGACGTTCAGAACGGCCCCGGCGGCATCGATCTCGCGCTTGAGCTCGAGTTGGCCGAGCTACCCGAGGAGGAAGCGGCGTCCTTTCGCGACGGCCCATCGGCACTCGAAGACGTCGTGCAGATGCTCCGGGAGGCACTCGACCTGATCGTGTTCTTCACAGTGGGCGACAAGGAGGCGCGGGCGTGGACGCTCGAACGCGGCCGGACGGCACTCGATGCCGCCGCCGAGATCCACTCGGACATCGCCCGCGGCTTCATTCGTTGCGAGGTGATTGCCGCGGCCGACTTCGTCGAGTGTGGCTCGCGAGCGGAGGCGGCCCGGCGGGGCCTTCAGCGCCTCGAGGGCAAGGAGTACGTCGTCGCGGACGGCGACGTCATCAACGTGCGCCACGGATAGCTGCATCGAGGCGCTCCTCGAGGGCAGCCTTCGTGGCCGGCCAGTCGTCCTCGACGATCGCGTACCACGCCGAGTCGCGCAGCCGGCTACCGTCGTTGCCGACGAGCATGTGCTTCCGGAAGACGCCCTCGAACTCGGCCGGAAGCGCCGCGAGCGCGTGGCGGGAGCGCTCGTTCTTCGCGTCCGTCTTGAACTCGACGCGCATGCAGCTGAGACGCTCGAAGGCGTGGGTTAGCAGGAGCAGCTTGGCCTCGACGTTTGCCCCGGTGCTCCACATGGGCCGCGAGAGCCACGTCCAGCCGATCTCGAGCCCCTTGTGCTCGGGACGCAGTGTCAAGTACCGCGTGCTCCCGACCGGTGTCTCGGTACGGGCATCGAGGACGGCGAACGGTTGCTGCTCTCCGCGGGCCGCGAGCGCAAGCGCGTCCTCAAGCCAGGTGTGGAAGCGAGCCGGGTCACCGGACGGGTCGACGGGCATGAACGACCAGTCCATGTCCTGAGCAGCCGCAAAGAGCCCCGGCTCATGCGCTGACGTCAGCGGCTCGACGACGACGAGGCGTCCTTCGAGGCGGGGTGCGATCCCGTCCCACACGACTGCGAGCCTACCCGGCTAGGCGCCGTCGTCGATGCCGTCGACCGGCCGTGTGGCGGCGACCGCGTCGAGCTGGTTCGCGTGGTAGAGGCAGGCGGCCTCCGCCGTCCGCGCGGCGCGAAAATCGTGGTGGACGGCGATCGCGTGCAGAAGCTCCGTCCGAACGTTTGCTTCGAGCGGCGCCGCCCTGGCCTCGACGAGGCGCAGGCCGAGGTGGACGTGTCCGAGCATGCGTCCCTCGGCTGTGACGGCGAACGCCGGGCCGGGACCGATCTCCGCCGTGCGTCCGAGGTCGTGGAGGAGGGCCGCGGCGACGAGCAGGTCGACCCTGAGCCGCGGGTGGAGTTGCGCGAGCTCGCGGCAGATCGTCGCCACTCCAACCGTGTGCTCGAGCAAGCCGCCCGCGTAGCCGTGATGGCCGTCGGGTGTCGCCGGGAGCGTTCGCAGCGCCTTTCGTATCGCCGGGTCGCCGAGGATGGCATGCACGCTGGCCTTCAGGCCCGGATGCGCGAGCTCGTCGACGAGGAAGTCGAGGAAGCCGTCCAGCTCGTCCGCGTCGCGGCGCATCGTGGGCGAGAGCGCCGTCGGGTCGGTGTCCTCGGCAGGCTCGATCGCGCGGACGTCGAGCTGGAGCTTGTTGCGGTATCGCTCGACGCGCCCGAGAACGTGCACCGCGTCACCTTCGGCAAACCGGCCGTCGAGCAGGTCGACGTCGTTCCACACGCGGCCTTCGATGCGGCCGCTGGGATCGACGAGCTCGAGTGCGAGGTAGTCCGACCCCGACCGCGTGCGGAGCCGCCGCTTGCGCGCAACCGCGTAGACGCCGTCCACGACGCGGTCCTCCGCCAGCTCGGCAATGGCTGCCACTCGCGTCGAGTCTAGGCTCGAAGGCGGCTGGTAGGGTCCCGCCTCGTGGCCCGCGTCAAGCCGTTTCGCGCCGTCCGCTACGACGAGCGCCGGGCCGGGCCGATCGACACCCTCGTCGCGCCTCCGTACGACGTGATCGACGACGATGCGCGCGCCCGCTACCGGCGCTGCGAGCCCGTACAACGTCGTCCATTTGACCCTGCCGGACGACGAGGCGGACGCGGCCAGGCTCTGGCGGGAGTGGCAGAAGGATGGGGTCCTCGTCGCGGAGGACGGTGACGCACTCTGGTGGCTCGCCCAGGATTACGTCGGGCCGGACGGCATCCCGAGGCGTCGCGACGGCCTCCTTTGCGCTCTTCGCGCCGAGCCGTACGCGGCGCGCGTCGTCCTTCCGCACGAACGGACGCACGCCGGGCCGAAGGAGGGGCGCCTGCGGCTGGTGCGCGCCCTGCGCGCCCACGTCGAGCCGATCTTCCTCCTCTACGACGGACCGTCTCGATGGTCCGTCCGGTGAGCCAGAGATCGACGTCGTGCTCGACGGCGTGCGTAACCGCCTGTGGCGCGTCGAGGGCGACCCTCCGTTGGCGCTCGCCGACGCGCAGCTCCTCATCGCCGACGGCCATCATCGCTACGAGACGGTGCTCGCCTTCCACGAGGAGGACGGAAGCGAAGAGAGCGCGTGGCTGATGGTCGTCATCTGCCCCACGGCCCAGGAGGGGCTGATGATCTTTCCCACGCATCGCATCGCGGGCCGGATCGGGCCGCGTCGACGGCCGGCCGGCGGCGTCCGTCGAGGACGGGCTGGCGAGCCTGCCCGAGGCGCGATCCGGCGCTGTCGTCTACACGGTGGCTGGGGTGACCGTGGTCGAAGGGGACCCGGGCGAGCCCGACGCGGCGCTCGTGGAACGCCTGGAGCCGGAGGACGTGACGTACACGGCGCACGTCGGCGAGGCGATGGCCGCGGTCGATTCCGGCTCGGCGGGCGCCGCTCTCATCGTTCGCCCGACGCCCATCGCGCTCGTACGCGAGATCGCGCTGAAGGGCGAGACGATGCCGCAGAAGTCGACGTACTTCTTCCCGAAGCTTCCGTCGGGCCTTCTCTTCTATCCCCTCGACCAGCGGTGACCGACTGGCTCGAGACGTGCCGGTCAGCAGCGGCCGACGTGCGAGGCGTGCTCGCCGAGCTCCCGACCCGTGTGGAGCGCGAGCCGGTGGTGGGAGACGGCGAGGGAGGAGACGAGACGACCGCGGTCGACGCCGCCGCGGAGCGCGTCGTGGTGGCTCGTCTCGATGCCTCGGGAGCGGAGTTCACGCTCGTGTCGGAGGAGCTTGGCCTCAGGGCGTCGGCCGGGAGCGATGCGGTGACCGTCGTGCTCGATCCGATCGACGGATCGATCAACGCAAAGCGCGGCATTCCCGTTTTTCTCGTTGTCGATCGCGGTCGCCGAAGGCCCGACGATGGCCGATGTGACGTTTGCGTACGTCTACGACTTCGGCTCGGGCGAGGAGTGGACAGCGGTTCGGGGGGAGGGGGCGCAGCTCGACGGGCGGCCGCTCGACGCTCCGCTGCCGAAGGAGCGGATCGAGATCCTCGGCCTCGAGGCGACGAAGACACACCTCGTCGCCGAGCATGCTCCGGCACTCGTCGGCGTGGCCGAGCGGCTGCGCATCATGGGCTCTCTCGCGCTGTCGCTCTGCCACTTCGCCGCCGGGCGGGTGGACGCCGTCGCGTCGCTTCGCCCGGCGCGGTCGGTCGACATCGCTGCGGCGCAGCTCATAGTCCTCGAGCGAGGTCTCGTCGTCGATCTGGTCGACGAGGGGGCCCTCGCCGATGCGCCGCTCGACCTCGAGCAGCGCTCCCGCGTTGCGGCGGCGGCCACGCCGGCCGCGTATGCTGGCACTCGTCGACGCGCTTCGCTGACGTACGATCCCGCCGTGCGCGTGATCCTGGCAGGGCTGCTCGCGGGCCTCGTCCTGGCGCCGGTGACGGTCGGCGCGACGGGGATTCGCGCCGTCCTCAAGGCGCCGGCGGCCAATCCGAAGATCAACGCCAAGTGGCGGTACTCGATCACCGTCACGAACCTCGCCGGCAAGCCGCTCAAGGCGACGCTCACCGCGAAGGTCATCGACCCGATCGGCGGCGTCCACCCGATGGACTACGGGCCGACGGGCCCTCCGAATCCCGGTCCTCCCGTGCCGATCACGAACCGGCCGTTCAGGGGCACGTTCCGTGACTACCTCCAGTTTCCGCCCGAGTCCCGCGGCTACCCGCTGACGCTTCGCTGGACGATCAAGGCCAAGGTCGACGGCAAGACGAAGACGACGGTCCTGACGCGCAAGGTCACGCCCGGGTGAACAGTTCAGTGACCGGCGGCGTGGAGGTCGTCGTCGATCACGTCTCGAAGGCGTTCGACGACGGCGCGATCGCGGCGCTCGCGGACGTGTCGCTCGGGCTCGCCCCCGGGGACTTCGTCTCGATCGTGGGACCGTCCGGATGCGGCAAGAGCACGCTGCTCAATCTCATCGGCGCGCTCGACCGCGCGGATGCGGGCACGATCACGGTCGGTGGCGTCGACCTCACGGCGCTCGCCGACGGCTCGGAGTATCGCGCGACCACGGTCGGCTTCGTCTTCCAGTTCCACCACCTGATCCCGACGCTGAGCGCGAGCGAGAACGTGCAGATGCCGATGATGGGACGCGGCGTCTCGCGGTCCGGCCGTGTCGAGCGGGCGGAGACGTTGCTCGACGCGTGCGCCATCGCCCATCGCGCCACCGCCCGGCCGGAGACGCTGTCCGGCGGCGAGCGCCAACGCGTCGCGATCGCGCGCGCGCTCGCCAACGACCCCAAGCTCCTGCTCGCCGACGAGCCGACGGGAGCGCTCGACTCGGCGACCGGAGCGCAGATCGTGGAGCTCCTCGTCTCGCTGCGGGACCGTCGCGGGATGACGATCCTCCTCGTCACGAACGACGCAGACGTGGCCGCGGCAGCCGATCGCACGCTGCGGATCCGGGATGGCCGGATCGAGCCGGCTAGCCTCGCCGAAGCGCCTCGATCGGCCTGAGCCGAACGGCGCGCCACGCCGGGTAGAGCGCGCCGATCACGGCGACGCCGAGCGCGAAGGCCAGGCCCCAGGCGAACACGCCGGCGGTGAAGTCGGGCTCGGCGAGCTGCGACAGGCCACTTTTCAGCGTGAACGTTTCGGCAGCGAGGTAGCCGAGGCCGAGCCCAAGCGCGAGCGCGAGCAGGCCGATGCCGAGAGCCTCGCTGACGATGAGCAGGCCGATCCGCCGCTTCTTCCAGCCGACCGCCCGCATGACGCCGATCTCGTGCGTCCGCTCGATGACGGACATCGCCATCGTGTTCATCACGCCGATCCCGCCGACGATGAGTGCGAGGAGGGAGAAGATCCACCCGGCGTCGATGATCAGTCGGCTCGACGTGTCGACCTTCACGACGGCGCCCGGCTCGGTGACGGCGACGGCTCCCGGAAGGCGGCGCTCGACGAGCCGCGCGACGTCCGCGGGACGGCGGCCGAGTTGCACGGTGACGCCGAACGTCGTCACCTCCCCGGGCCGTCCGGCGAGCTGCTGCACGGTGGCGAGCGGGAGCACGACGCCCCCGTCCACGAACTTGTTGCCGGAGTGGTAGAGACCCACGACGGGGAAGCGCTTGCCGTCGATCGTCACCTCGCCCCCGGGCCGGATGCCGAGTGACTTCGCAGCCGTGTCGCCGAGCATCGCCTCGCGAGTGCGCCCGCGGCGGCCGTCGACGACGACGAGCCGCCTCGCAGGGAACTCCTCCGGGTCATAGCCGAAGACGAGGAACGAGTCGCGGCCGGCCACCTTTGTCACGCGGAGGAAGATGCCGGCGACGTCGTCGACACCGGCCGTCCCGTCGATCGTCGCCTCAGCCGACTCGGGAAGGAGGGAGCGCGTGAGATCCCCGCCCCCCTCCTGGAACACGCCGAAGTCGGCACGGCCGACGTGGATGAGGTCGCCCGCCGTCTTGCGCACGCCCGCGGCGATCGAGAGGAGCGCGACGATGAGGCCGACGCCGATGGCGACGCCCGCCGCAGTGAGCGCCGTCCGTGCACGCCGTCGCAGGAGGTTCCGCCAGACGAAGCCCGCCCATGTCACACGCGTATCTTCCTAGGAAGTGGGCATGGGGGAAAGGATTCATCCTGTCCCCCATCCAGTTTCACACGGGTACCCTCCGGCCATGGCCCCGGTGCGAGAAGACGTCCTCGCCGCGCTCGAGCGGGTGATCGATCCGGAGCTCGGACGGCCCGTGACGGAGCTCGACATGGTGCGAGACGTTGAGATCGACGGTGACGACGTGTCGGTGACGATCGCGCTGACGATCGCGGGCTGCCCGTTGCGGTCGAGCTTCTCCGACCAGGTCGCAGAGCATGTCGGCGCGGTCGCGGGCGTCGCGCGGACGCGCGTCGGATTCGACGTCATGACGCCCGACGAGCGGGCAGCGCTGACGGCGAAGCTTCGAGGCGACGTCGCCGCCAGGTCGAAGGGAATCGCCGTCGATCGGTCGACGCGGGTGATCGCGGTGGCGAGCGGCAAGGGCGGCGTCGGCAAGTCCTCTCTCACGGCCAATCTTGGCGCCGCCTTCGTCGACCTCGGCAAGAAGACGGGGATCGTCGACGCGGACGTCTACGGATATTCGATCCCGCACCTGCTCGGCGTGTCGCAGAAGCCGGTTGCGGTGGACTCGATGATCGTGCCGCCGGTGCGGAACGGGCTCAAGCTCATGTCGATCGGCTTCTTCCTCGAAGACAACGCCGCCGTCATGTGGCGCGGGCCGATGCTCCACAAGGCGCTCGAGCAGTTCCTCTCGGACGTCCACTGGGGCGACCTCGACGTGCTCCTTGTCGACATGCCCCCGGGGACGGGCGACGTCGCCATCTCGCTCGGGCAGCTACTCCCGCGGGCCGAGGCGATCGTCGTCACGACGCCGCAGCCGCTCGCCCAGGAGGTGGCGATGCGCGCGGCGCTGATGGCGCAGAAGACGAGCATGCGTCTCGTCGGGATCGTCGAGAACATGACGTCCGATGTCTTCGGCTCCGGTGGCGGCGCCGCTCTGGCGGAGACCATCGGGGTGCCGCTGCTGGGGTGCGTTCCGCTCGACGCCGCGCTTCGCGAGGCGGGCGACCGCGGCGAGCCGCTCGTCTGGTCGGACCCCGAGGCCGCGGCCAGTCAGGCGATCATCGGCATCGCCGAGGCGGTGCTGGCGGCCGAGCGCGAGGTCGGTGTCGGGATCGTCAAGGAGCTTCCCCTCGTCGGCTGAACGGCAGGACGCGATCGCGCGGATCCGGCGGCTCGGCTTCGACGAGCCGCGAGCCGCGGTGCTCGCCGATCACTTTCTCGACGCGGAGGCGCGCGGCAAGGCCGGGCACGGGCTCGCGCGCATCGACTGGCTCTCGTCGCTTCCCGAGCTCGACCCGGAAGCGGAGCCAGCGCGTGTCGCATCGGAGGACGGCTGCGAGCGGTGGGAGGGCAGGGGCGCGCTCGGCTATCTCACGCTGTCCGCCGTGTGCGACGCGCTGCTCGCCGACCCGCCTGCGCGCGCGCGCGTCGTCGTGGCGGCCGACTGCTTCCCCACCGGGATGCTCGGCTACTGGGTGCGGAGGCTCGCCGAGGGCGGGATGTGCGCTGCGCTGACGGCGACCTCGCCGCCGCGGCTCGGGCATCCAGACGGCGGCGACGCGGTCGTGGGGACGACGCCGCTCGCGATCGCGGTGCCGAGCTCCGACGGCAAGCCGCTGGTCGCCGACGTGTCCATGGGGCGCGTGACGCACGGTGACGTCATTGCCGGGCTCGCGTCGCCCGACGATCTCGTGCCATTCGGCGGCGACCAGGCGTACAAGGCATTCGCTCTCGCGGCGGGGCTTCAGCTCCTCGTCGAGGCGCTCGGCGTGGGGACGTACGGCGCGCTTCTCGTCGTTCTCAGGCCCGAGGCCGATCCCGTCCCGGCATTCCGCCGGCTGATGGCGGGGCGCCACCTTCCCGGCGACCGCTAGAGACGCGGCCCGATAACACGGGTCCGAACGGTGCAACCCTCAAGCAACCCTCGAAAGGAGTCAGACACCGGTGCCGAGGTTGGTGCAGAGTTGGTGCAGAGGTGTTACGGGGTTTCGAGTAGGGGCGCGAGGTCTTCGTTCTTCTCGGCGTGCTCGCGGTATTCCGGCTTCAGCTCGAGCGCGCGCTCGATGTGAGCGGTCGCGTCCTCCGTTCGCCCGGCGCGGGCTTCGAAGCGCGCCAGGTGATAGAGGCCCTCGGGGCTTTCGCCGAGCTCGGCCAGTCCGCCTTCCATGATCGCGATCGCCTCGTCGTGGCGACCTGCGTCCGACAGCGGCTCGGCCTCGAACGGCCACTCCCAGCCCGACGGCTCGAACGCTTTGTCGCGCCAGCCGCCGACGGCGAGAACGGTCGTCCCGTCGGCCTGCGACGTCGCGGAGCGGATCACCCCCGGGTCGGCGAGATAGACGATCGTGCCGGCCGGCGCGTCGAACTCGTCGCCGTCGACGGTGAAGCGAGCCTGCCCCGCGACGACGACGTACACCTCCTCGTGGCCGGACCCCTCCTTGTGCTCTTCGACGACGCAGTCGCCCACCTTCTCGGCCGTGTACGCGTTGATGCCGAACGCGCCGATCCCGAGCCGCCGACGGATCGGCCGCCACTCGAGCCCGTGCGAGACGGGGATCCGATCGAGCTCGTCGAACGTGACCACGGTGTAGCTCGTCATGTCGCGAACACCTCCTGGTGAAGGGCATGAAGACGGCGGAGCTCGGCGAGCGGCAGCTCGTGGTCGTCGACGCGAAGGTCGAAGACCGCGTCCGACAGGCCGGCGTAGCCGCCCCCGGGCGAGACGACGAGCAAGCTGGCCGACTGCTGTCCGCGCGAGTCGCCACCGGCGCTCTGCGCTGCGTCGAGGCAGCTCGAGCAGGCGTTCGGCTAGAGGTCGTCCTGTCGAGGCCTCGAAGGTCTCTGCGAGCGCGTCGACCGTCTCCGACGAGACGAGGATGTTCCCCTGCGCTGCGTACCCGGCACCCGTTCGCCCGCCGGCCCAGTCGAGGCACTCCTCGCCGGTGTAGCTGGCCCCGAGACCTGTGCGGTCGACGACGCCGAGCTGCCGCTGCGCCCTCCCTTCGTCCGCCGCGGTGAGCTGCTCGACGACGCGCTCCGCCGACCGGCCCTCCCGCAGGAGCGAGAGGCCTTCCGGCCCGTAGCGCGGGTTCGCGTACGACTGCGTGGCGACTGCGCCGACATGAGGCTCCGCCCACGGGACGATCGCGCCGACTGCAAGGAACTTCGACTGAACGGCAACGCCCCACTCCTCCGCTTCGAGGTCACACGCGACGATCGAGTACGTGGCGACGACCGGTTGGGACGCCCGCGCGTTACTCATACGTGAGGGCGCGCAGGTCGAGCTCGACGAGCTCGCGACGACCAGGAGGAACGAGAACGCAGGAGACCTCTGGCCGGGCGAGTGCAGCGCGAACGTCCTCTGCAGTTGCGGCATGGACGACGACAGGCTGTCCGGCATCGAAAGCGGCACGCAACACCGCGAGATCGGTCACGTCGGCAAGCACCAGCGTCTCTTCGGGCAACTCGAGCTCGCCCTCGACGGCAACGGCCGGCGCCCGCAGTCCCGTCGCACCCAGCCAGCGCTCCCGCATGCTCGCGATCCTAGAACGGATACGTGAGCGAGGCCGCGACTGTCTCGCACAGGTCGATCAGCGGCTCGACGGCGAAGAACGTCACGACGACGACGGCGAGGCTCGCAAGCACCGCGACGGTCAGCGCGAGCTCCCGCGGCGGCTGACCGCCGACGGGCGCGACGCGGGTCGGCGCCGCGCGCATGTAGAGCGCACGGATCACGGCGAGGTAGTAGTAGAGGCTGAAAGCCGTGGCGACGACGCCGACGATCACGAGCCACGTCCAACCGCGGTCGTACGCCGCGGTGAAGGCGTAGAACTTCGCGACGAAGCCGCCGGTGAAGGGCAGGCCCGCGAACGAGAGCATGAACACCCACATGGCCGCGCCGAGCAGCGGCCGCTCCCACCCCATCCCGCCGAGCGTCTCGAGCGTCACCGGCTGGCCGATCTCGCGCTCGCGCGCCGCCACGACCGCGAAGGCACCGAGCGAGGCGGCTCCGTACGGCACGAGGTAGAAGAGCAATGCCTTGCCGCCCGACTCGTTGCCCGCCGCGATCGGGATCAGCATGAAGCCAGCCTGCGCGATCGACGAGTACGCCAGCAGCCGCTTGACGTTCGTCTGGACGATGGCGGCGAGATTCCCGACCGCGAGGGAGACACAGGCGATGGCCGCGAGCGCGATCGTCCAGAGCTCTGCCTCCTCGGGGAAGGCGGTCGTCAGCAGGCGCAGCGTGACGACGAGCGCTGCGGCCTTCGTCGCCGCAGCCATGAAGGACGTGACCGGCGTCGGCGCACCCTCGTAGACGTCCGGCGTCCACATGTGGAACGGCGCGGCCGAGGCCTTGAACGCAAGCCCGGCGATGATCATCGCGAGACCGGCGAGGAGGAAGAGGTCGTCGCTTCGGCCCTCGCCCGCCGTCGCCCGGGCGATCTCCGAGAAGCCGAGCTCGGCCGTCTGCCCGTAGACGAGCGCCGATCCGAACAGGAGCACGGCGGAGCCGAAGCCGCCGACGATGAGGTACTTGAGGCCTGCCTCGAGCGAGCCCACGGCCGAGACGTCGATGGCACAGAGGATGTAGAGGCCAATCGAGAACCACTCGAGCCCGAGGAAGAGCGTCATCAGGTTGTTCGCCTGGACGAAGAAGATCATCCCCGCGCCCACGGCGGCGAGCACGGCGTAGTACTCCGCGAGGTGCTGCTTCAGGGGGCTTCGCCAGGAGACGAGGACGGCGAGAACGCCGGCGCCGCACACGACGAGCGCGGTGTAGTAGCCGAGACGGTCGCGGACGAGGGCTCCCTCGACGATTCCGCTCGCCGACTCGCTGTCGTCGAGGAGGAAGGCCGACGTGACGAAGGCGGCGACGAACGCGCCTCCTGTCAGGATCGCGGTCGCCGGGCCACTCCAGCGTGCCGGCAGAAAGACGGCAATCAACAGGCCGGCCGCGGTCGCCCCGAGCAGGCAGAGAACGGGTACGAGCGCGTACCAGTCGACCGATGGCGTGGCAATGGCGGCGAGCGTCACTCGAACGGCTCCAGGACGTTCGCCAGGCCCGGCGTCGTCTCGTTCTGGCCGAAGCTGTTGTCTGTGATCGCGGCCGGCCAGGCGGAGAGCACGAGCAGGCAGGCGACGAGCGGGACGAGCAGGGCGAGCTCGACGGGACGGAGGTCACGCGCCTCCTTCGACACGGCGCTTCCCTCGCGCTCGTGGAGCACGGCGGAGATGAGCCGCAGCATGTACATGGCCGCGAACACGATGGCGATCGCGCCCACGACGGCCCAGCCCCAACCCGTGTCGAAGATGCCGGTGAGGATGAGGAACTCGCCGGCGAAAGCCGTCGATCCGGGCACGGCGAGCGCGATCACGCCCGTCACCATGACCACGGTCGCGAGCGCCGGCCGTCCGCGTGCCATGCCCCCCAACCGGTCGAGGCGACCGGTGCCGGTGCGCATCTCGACGATCCCGGCGAGCATGAACAACGTCGCGGACAGGAGCCCGTGGTTCACCATCTGCAGCAGCGCCCCGTTCCATCCTGCGAGGTTCGTCGCGAAGATCCCGAGCACGATCAATCCGAGCTGCGCGAGGCTCGAGTACGCGATCACGCCGCGCACGTCCTGCGCCCTGAACGCGAGCAGCGAGCCGTAGACGAGACCCACCGCTGCGAGCACGAGGATCGGGACGCGGAAGTCGGCAGCCGGTCCGGGGAAGACGAGGATCGCGATCGTGAGGAACCCGTATGCGGCCGCCTTCGAGACGACGCCGGACAGGACGCCGGCGACCTCGGCCGGCGCGGCGCCGTACGCGTCTCGCAGCCAGCCGTGGAACGGGAAGAGCGGCGCCTTGACCGCGAATGCCGCAACGAAGCCGAGGAACACCCAGGTGGACGTCCCCGCGGTGCGGAGCTCGGACAGGTCGAACGTGCCCTCCGAGATGCCGAGGACGATGATCGACGCGAGCATGAGCAGCGAGCCGGCCATCGTGTAGATGAAGAAGAGGAGCGTCGCGCGCTGGCGGCCCTCACCTCCCCAGACGCCGACGAGGAGGTAGAGCGGGATGAGCATTGCCTCCCAGAAGACGTAGAAGAGCAGGAGATCCTGCGCGCAGAAGACGCCGACGATCGCACCGGTGAGGAACAGCATCAGGCCGAAATACGCCCGCGGGCGCTCTCGACCGGCGCGCAGCGCGAACACGATTGCCGCCGCCTGGACGACCACCGCCAGCCCCGCGAGCCAGAGGCCGATGCCGTAGAAGCCGACGTGGTACGAGATGCCGAGCTCGCCGAACCACGTCGCCTGCTCCGAGTACTGGAGCGTGCCGAAGCCGAGGTCGAAAGTCGAAGTGCACGAGCGCGTAGATCCAGATTCCGATCTCGACGGCGCTCACGGCGAGCGCCACGATGCCCGCCGCGATGCGGGGCCACGGGACGAGCCAGAGCGCGAGGGCCGCACCCATGGGCAGGAGGACGAGCGTCGTCGTGATCCAGCTGGAGGTCGTCATCGGACCGCCACGAAGACGAGAACGAGGACGGCAAAACCGACTGCGACGGCGAGCGCGTAGGTCCGCACGACGCCGGTCTGGAGCGCGCGCACCAACGACCCGACGCGCGCGGTGCCCTCACCGACTCCCGTCACCGAGCCGCCGACGAGCGGGCCCTCGACGAGGGCGTAGAGGAGCTTCGACGTCGCGACGGCCGGCCGGTAGAAGATCGCGTCGTAGAGCTCGTCGAAGTAGAGCTTGTGCTCGAGCACCTTCCACGCTCGCGGAACGGTGACCTTCTTGGCCGAGTAGCAGAGCCAGGCGACGAGCACGCCGGCGAGGCCGAGCGAGACCGCGACGATGCTCGCGAACGTCTCCATGCGGTCGGTCGGGTGGGTGAGCGGCTCGGCGACCGGGTCGAGGAACGTGTCGACCGGATCCCAGTAGGGGACGAACTGGAGGAAGCCCGCGACAGCGGCCAGCACCGCGAGCACGCCGACGACGAAGACCATCGAGAACGGCCCTTCCTTGCCGCCGTGCGGGTGGTAGCGGCCGCGCACCTCCTCGGATGGCTCACCGCCGAAGGCGAGGAAGATCATGCGGAACGTGTAGAGGCCGGTGAGGAACGCGCCCGCCGCGGCAAGCGCGAACAGCGCGTAGCCGAGATTCCCGGCGTCGAGGGCGTTCGCGAGGATCGGGTCCTTCGAGAAGAAGCCCGAGAACGGCGGGACACCGACGAGGGCGAGGGCGCCGACGAGGAACGCGCCGTACGTGAACGGCATCAGCCGCTTCAGGCCGCCCATGCGCCGGAGGTCCTGCTCGCCGGCGAGGGCGTGGATGAGGATGCCCGCGGCGAGGAAGAGCAGCGCCTTGAAGAACGCGTGCGTCAGCAGGTGGAACATCCCCGTCGCGTACGCGCCGATGCCGACGGCGAGGAACATGTAGCCGATCTGCGACATCGTCGAGTACGCGATCACGCGCTTGATGTCCGTCTGGACGAGCGCGATCAGCCCTGCGACGACGAGCGTCACGGCGCCGAGCACCGCTGCGGTGTCCTGCACCTCCGGGGCCGCTTCGAAGATCGGCGCGGTGCGGAAGATGAGGTAGACGCCCGCGACCACCATCGTCGCGGCGTGGATGAGCGCCGAGACAGGCGTCGGGCCTTCCATCGCGTCGGGGAGCCAGGTGTGCAGCGGCAGCTGGGCGGACTTCGCGACCGCACCGCCGAGCAGACCCAGCGCGACGAGCGTCACGACCGTGCTGCTCAGGCCGTCGACCTCCGCGAAGACGGCCTGGTACCCGAGTGTCCCCGTCTGCTGGATGAGGAGGAAGAGCGCGAGCGCGAAGGTCGCGTCGCCGAACGCGTTGACGATGAACGCCTTCTTCGCCGCGGCCACCGCCGCCGGCCGCTCGTGCTCGAAGCCGATGAGGAGGTACGACGAGAGGCCGACGAGACCCCACGCGGCGAGCAGCATCAGGAAGTTGCCGCCCTCGACGAGCAGGAGCATCGAGAAGACGAAGAACGCCATGTACGCGAAGAAGCGCCGCTCCTCGTCGACCTTGTCCATGTAGCCGATCGAGTAGGCGACGATGAGCGCGCCCACGCCGGAGACGATCAGCATCATGAAGACGGCGAGCTGGTCGACGTAGAGCTCGAGGCCGAAGTTGAGGTCGCCGGCCGTCAGCCACGTCCACGCCGTCGACGCCTGCGCGCGCTCGACCTCGTCGCGCGAGAGCATGTCGACGAAGCACCAGAGAGCCGCTACGAAGGAGCCGGCGACCGAGGCGGTCGCGAGGAGAGCGGCCCCGCGACGGGGGATCGCCGTCCCGAGCAGCGTGATGAGGACTGCTCCCGCAAGCGGGAGCAAGAGGCAGATCCAGGCGGCGGGGATCACGACGTCACCCGCGCAGGGTCGTCAGGCGGTCGGTGTCGAGCGCGACGTTCCGGCGCGCCATGGCGACGATCAGGCCGAGGCCGACGACGACCTCGGATGCGGCGACGGCCATCACGGCGAGCGCGAAGATCTGCCCGTCGAGCGAGGCGTTCTGGCGCGCGAAGGCGATGAGCGTGAGGTTGGCCGCGTTGAGCATCAGCTCGAGCGAGAGGAGGACGATGAGCGGGCTACGGCGCAGCAGCACCCCGAGAGCGCCGATCGTGAACAACGCGCCCGCGATGCCCAGATACCAGCCGATGCCCGGTCCGAGCATCGCGAGAAACGGAGACGGTGCCAGACTGAAGTCAGGCACCGTCGCTGCTTTCTTCCGCTCGCCGGGCGTGGCTGCCGAGGATGACGCCGCCGACGGCGGCGACGAGCAGGACGACCGACGTCACCTCGAAGGCGAGCAGGTGATCGGTCAGGAACAAGCGGCCGATCTCCGCGGGGCTGCCGAACGCACCGGAGACCTCGGCGGCGTCGGGCAGGTCCCCACCCGCCTCGACGCCGATCACGACGACGACCTCGACGAGGATCGCGAACGCGGCGACGACCGCCGCAATCGTCTGCCACGCCGGGCCGCCGCGCCACGGCGTGTCCGCCCGTCCGCCGAGGTACGCGATGACGAAGAGGAACATGACGACGATCGCTCCGGCGTAGATGAGCACCTGCGCAGCGGCGACGAACTCGGCCGAGAGGAGGAGGTAGAGGACGGCGAGCGAGGCGAGGTTGCCGATGAGCGCAAGCGCGGAGTAGAAGGGATTCGAGAAGCTCACCACCGCCACGGCGGACGCGAGGCACGATGCGGCTGCGACCACCCACACGATCCAGACGAGGACGTCCCCCGACGACGTTGCGACGAGCGTGCTCACGAATGGCGTCTTGTAGAAGGGATCCGGCGTGTCGTACTCCTCCGGGTCGGCGACCGGGACCGTCTTGATCGGCGGCGCGAGGAGGATGTCCTTCGTGTAGATGAGGTCCTCGCGCGAGTACTCGGAGATCTCGTACTCGGTGCCGAGCGTGATCGCGTCGAACGGGCACGCGAGCTCGCAGTAGCCGCAGAAGATGCAGCGGCTCATGTTGATCTCGTAGATCCGCGCGTAGCGCTCGCCCGCGGAGACGCGGTTCCCCGGCTCGTTCTCCGCCGCGACGACACGGATGCAGTCCGACGGGCACGCGGCCGCGCAGAGCGAGCAGCCGACGCACTTCTCGAGCCCGTTCTCGTGTCGGTGAAGCCGGTGACGCCCTCGGAAGCGCGGGTAGACGGGCCGCACGACCTCGGGGTACTGGACGGTGATCGGCTTGTTGAACAGCTGGCGGAAGGTGACGCCGAAGCCCTTCAGGCTCGCGAATGGTCGCGTCATACCGCCACCACCACGGCCGCGGTGGCAACAGCGTTGATCGTCGCCACCGGCAGCAGCACCTTCCAGCCGAACCGCATCAGCTGGTCGTAGCGGAGCCGCGGCACGGACGCGCGGATCCAGATGAAGATCGTGATCGCGACGAGCAGCTTGAGGACGAACCACAGCGGGCCGAGCGGCTCCCATGGGCCCTCGAAGCCGCCGAAGAAGAGCGTCACGGCGAGGGCGCAGAGGACGATCATGTTGATGTACTCGGCCATCTGGAACAGGCCCCAGCGCATCCCCGAGTACTCCGTGTGGTACCCGGCGACGATCTCCGAGTCGGCCTCGGTGAGGTCGAACGGGGCGCGCGCCGTCTCGGCAACGGCGGCGATGAAGAAGACGAGGAAGCCGACGAGCTGCGGGACGACGAACCACATCGTCTCGATCTGCTTGCCGACGATCGCCGAGAGGTCGAGCGAGCGGGAGAGCATGATCACGCCGATCACGGAGAGCGAGAGCGACACCTCGTAGGACACGAGCTGCGCGCACGTGCGCATCGAGCCCAGCAGCGAGAACTTCGACTCGGATGCCCACCCTCCGACGATGAATCCGTACACGCCGATCGACCCGAGCGCGAAGATGACGATCAGCCCGATGGGCACCTCGGCGACGGCGCCGTTGATCTCGTAGCCCTGGATCTCCCAGCCCGCGCCGAAGGGGATGACGCTGAACGCGAGGAGTGCCGTGAAGGCCGAGAACGCCGGCGCGACGATGTACGGGAGCGCCTCCACCTTGCGCGGGAAGAACGCCTCCTTGCGGACGAGCTTCAAGAGGTCGGCGATCGGCTGGAGCAGCCCGAACGGCCCGGCGCGATTCGGCCCGTAGCGGAGCTGCATCCGTCCGAGGAGCTTGCGCTCGAGCAGCGTCGTGTACGCAAACGCGAGCAGGAGGATGTTGATCATCACGAACGCCTCGATGGCGAACACCACCGCCTGCTGCCAGCTCATGGTCGAACCTCGACGAGATCGCCGAGGCCGCGGACGTGCTCCTCGGCCGCACGCGCGGCGCCGTCGACAAGCCGCCGGTTGATCCTCGCGCGCAGCTCGACGGACGTGCCGTTTGCAAGCACTGTGACGGTGTCGCCGTTCGCGATCGACCGACGGCTCGCGTCCTCGGGCGACAGCTCGATCACGGCCTCCGGCCGCTGGAAGGCGAGCTGAGGCACACGTTCGACGGCCGGGCCGGAGAAGAGCGCCCGATAGCGGTTGAGGCGCAACTTGGGTGCGACCGGCGCCTTCTGGGCCTCGGGAGCGCTCGCCTTCTCCTGCTCGACTGCCGCCGGTGCCGGGGCGAGTGAGGCGTGTGGCTCGGCTGGGGCGCGCGGAAGCGTGTCGGGGACCGTCGTGTCGACGCCGAGACGACTTGCGAGCTCGGCGATCCAGTCGAGGTCGTCGCGTCCGGGCGGCTCCGAGGCCTTGCGGAGGCGCTGCGCGCGACCCTCGAGGTTGACCATCGTGCCGTTGCGCTCGAGAGCGCTCGTCCCGGGCAGCAGGAGGTGCGTCCACCCGCGCGCGTCGTCCGCGAACATCGTCACGGCGACGACGGCGTCCGCCCGCTCGGCGAGCTCGCGGACACGAGGATCGGCAACCGCTTCCTCGCCCGAGACGATGAGCAGGCCGACGTGCTCGAGCGGGCCGGGCTCGCCGTCGCCGGCGGCCGCCCACGCGGCCTGCACGGCGCGCCCGTTCGGCGTCGCGGGGAGGTAGTACGCACCACAGCCCGGCCGCTCGTGGAACCCGCACGCGTGCGCGAGGCGCGCGAGCTCCGCGCCGCCGTGCCCTCCCGGACCGGACCAGACGATCGCGGCCCGCTCCGCGCCGTGCAGCCGCTTGCCGATGGCCGTGCGCTTGTCCGCGAGCTCGCGTGCGACCGCGGCTCCGTCTCCGGGCGGCCTCATCGTCGAGCCCGCCGGCCCGATCGTGACCACCTCTGCGCCGGCGCGTCGCGCGGCGCGGATCCAGAGGTCGACGGCGGGTGATCTCTCGACGACGGGGTCGTCGCCGATCACGACGACGATCTCCGCCTCGCGAATCGCGGACAGTGGCTCGCGGTACGCGTCGAGCGCGGGGCTCACCTCTTCGGGCAGGACGGCGTGGTCCGAGCCGAAGCCCTGGCGCACGAGCCGTGACAGGCCGTACGCGATCTCGACGGTCTCCGAGCCCGAGAGCGCGAGGACGACGGCACCGTCGGCGCGGCGGGCGAGCCGCTCGAGCTCGTCGAACGCGGCCTCCCACGAGATGTCGTCGAAGCGCCACGCTCCGGCCACGCGCTTCATCGGCGCCTGCACGCGGTCGGCTGCGTAGAGCGCCGGATAGGTGAACCGACCCTTGTCGCAGATCCAGCCCTCGTCCACCTCGGGATGGTTCCGGCTGAGGACGCGACGCACCTTGCCCTCGCGGATCGTCGCGCTGATGTTGCAGCCGGCGGGGCAGAGGCCACACACCGTGGGGACGTTCTGGATCTCCCACGGCCGGCCCTCGAAGCGGTACTGCGTCGACGTCAGCGCGCCGACGGGGCAGAGCTCGACGACGTTGCCGGAGAACGGCGCGCGGTACGCCTGATCTTCGAAGGTCGCGATCTGCGAGAGGGCGCCGCGGTCGCGCGCGATCAGCTGACCGTCCTCCGCCACCTGCTCGGAGAAGCGCGTGCAGCGGTAGCAGAGAATGCAGCGCTCGCGGTCGAGCGCGATCGTGGGCGAGATCGGGATCGGCTTGTCGAACGTCCGCTTGTCGAACGTCATCCGCGTCGAGCCCGGCCCGTACCGGAAGGTGAGGTCCTGAAGCGGGCATTCGCCGCCCTTGTCGCAGACGGGGCAGTCGAGCGGGTGGTTGACGAGGATGAACTCGAGCGTCGCGTCCTGTGCTTCCGCCGCGAGCGCGGACGTCCGCGCCGTCTTCACGACCATGCCTTCCTGAGCGGTGAGGGTGCACGCGGCCTGCGGCTTCGGCGGCCCGGGGGCGACCTCGCACAGGCACATGCGGCACGCTCCGACCGGCGGCCCGAGCCGCGGTTCGTAGCAGAAGACCGGGATCTCGACGCCTGCGATCGCGGCCGCCTCGACGAGCCCCGTCCCCGGCGGTACCTCGACCTCGCGGTCGTCGATCGTCAGCTTCACCAGGTCAGGCATGTGCGAGCTCCGGATCGTCCGCGTGCACGGCATGCTGCGCGATCGGGGCGAGGATGCCGTGGATCGGCGACGCGTCGCCGAACGGGCAGCCGCCGCGGTCGACATGCGCCTGGAACTCCTCGCGGAACTTGTCGACGTACGAGGCGACCGCCATCGCCGCCGTGTCCCCGAGCGGGCAGAGGCACTTGCCGATGATGCGATCGCACACCGAGAGGAGCAGGTCGAGCTCCCCCTGTGTCGCGTCTCCCGCCTCGAGCTTGCGGAGGATCGCCGTCATCCAGCGCGTCCCCTCGCGGCACGGCGTGCACTTGCCGCACGACTCGTGCTCGTAGAACTCGGAGACCCGGATGCCGAGCTGAACCATGCAGACGCGCTCGTCGATGCAGACGATCCCTGCCGATCCCATCGCGGTGCCCGCGCCGGTGAGGGAGTCGAAGTCGTAGCCGACGTCGATCTCGTCTCCGGTGAGGATCACGGTCGACGAGCCGCCGGGAATGACGGCCTTCAGCCTGCGGCCCTCCGGTACGCCGCCCCCGAGCTCCTCGATGATCGCGCGCAGCGACATCCCGTTCTCGATCTCGTAGTTGCCGCCGTTGACCACGTGACCGGAGACCGAGACGACCCGCGTTCCCGTCGAGTTCTCGACGCCGAGCGCCGCGTACTTCGTGGCGCCCATCTCGATCACGGGCGGCACGGTCGTCATGGTCTCGACGTTGTTCACCACCGTCGGAGAGGCGTAGAGGCCCGACACCGCGGGAAACGGCGGCTTCGTCCGCGGCTGACCGCGCTTTCCCTCGAGCGACTCGAGCAGCGCCGTCTCCTCGCCGCAGATGTACGCGCCGGCGCCGCGGTGCGCGAGGATCGACACGTCTCCCCGAAGGTCGGGTCGCCGCTCGAGCTCCTCGAGCGCGGCGACGAGGATCGCGTACGGGCCCGTGTACTCGCCGCGGACGTAGACGAAGACCGCCTTCGACTCGACGGCGTGGGCGGTGATGAGGCAACCCTCGAGGAAGCGGTGCGGGACGCGCGAGAGGATCTCGTTGTCCTTGAAGCTCCCCGGCTCCGACTCGTCGGCGTTGACGACGAGGTAGTGCGGCTTGGGGATCGCATCCGGCTTGGGGACGAAGCTCCACTTGAGCCCCGTGGCGAAGAACGCGCCACCCCGGCCGCGCAGCTGCGATGCCTTGAGCTCCTCGATCACGGCATCCGGCGCCATCTTCCGCGCCTTGGCGAGCGCCGTGTATCCGCCGATCGACTCGTAGTCGGCGAGCTTCGTGAGGTCGTGGTCGTCTGCGCCCGCGAGGACGAAGGCCTTGCCGTCAGCCATTGCGCAGCTCCTCGACGATTGCGGGCACGCCGTCCGCCTGGACGTGCAGGCGGTAGGCGTGGTCCACCGCGACGACGGTCGCCCAGCCGCACCCTCCGAGGCACTCGATCGTCCGCAGCGTCACCTCGCCGTCGTCGGTCGTCTCCCCGGCGCGGCATCCGAGCTCGGACTCGAACGCCTCGAGCACCTGCTGCGCGCCGGAGAGGGCGCACGAGACGTTCGTGCAGACCTCGACCATGTGCCGGCCCACGGGCTCGAGGTGGAACATGTCGTAGAACGAGGCAACGGACAGGCAGTACGCGGGCGTGTAGTCGAGTGCGTCGCCGACCTCGGTCAGCGCCTCTGGCGAGAGCCAGCCGTAGCGCTCCTGCGCGAGCCGCAGCGCGGGCAGGACCGCCGACCGGCGATCCGGATAGCGCTGCGCGATCTCCTGGATCTGCTCGGCGAGCGCCATCAGCGGTCGACTTCTCCCATCACGGTGTCGAGCGAGCCGACGACCGCGATCATGTCCGCGATGAGGGTGTCCGACATGCACGTCGCGGTCGCCTGGAGCGCGACGAAGCTCGGCGCCCGGAAGCGCACGCGCCACGGCTTCGAGCTCCCGTCCGAGCACACGTAGCAGCCGAGCTCGCCGCGCGGCGACTCGACGACGACGTAGACCTCGCCCTCGGGAACGCGGAAGCCCTCCGTGACGAGCTTGAAATGGTGGATGAGCGACTCCATCGAGGTGTGGAGCTCCTCACGTGGCGGCAGGACGACCTTGCGATCGTCGGCGATCCACGGGCCGGGAGGCATGCCCTCGAGCGTCTGCTCGATGATGCGCACCGACTCGCGCATCTCGTCCATGTGAACCTTGTAGCGATCCCAGACGTCCCCGTTCTCCTTCACCGGGACGTCGAAGTCGACCGCGTCGTACGCGAGGTACGGGTCCTGCTTGCGGAGGTCCCAGTCGACCGCCGGACGCACGCAATACAGGTCCCGACTGTCCGAGCGCGATCGCATCGGCGGCCGAGAGCACCCCGACGCCCTTCGTCCGCGCGAGCCAGATCTCGTTCTGGTCGAGCATGGCCTCGTACTGGTCGACCGCTTTCGGCATCACCTCGCAGAACTCGCGGCACTGCGGAAAGAAGCCGCGTGGGATGTCGTCCGCCAGGCCGCCGACCTGGAAGTACCGCGTGTGCATGCGCGCTCCCGTGACGAGCTCGAAGAGGTCGAGCACGCGGTCGCGCTCGCGGAAGGCGTACCAGAACGGTGAGATCGCCCCCAGCTCGAGCGCGGACGTCCCGAGCCAGACGAGGTGCGAGTGGATCCGGTTCAGCTCGCAGAGGAGCGTCCGCATCCAGATCGCCTTCGGCGGCACCTCGATCCCGAGAAGCTTCTCGACCGCCAGCACGAAGGCGAGCTCGTTCGCCTGGAACGAGACGTAGTCCATGCGAGGCGCGTACGGGATCGCCTTCCACCACGTCTTCTGCTCCATCGACTTCTCGAAGCCCGTGTGGAGGTAGCCGATCACGGCCTTGAGGCCGACGACCGTCTCGCCGTCCAGCTGGATGACGAGCCGGAGAACGCCGTGCATCGACGGGTGGTTGGGGCCGAAGTTGATCTCGAGGATGTCCGCGGCCTCGCGTCGGTCTTCCGGCACGGCGAGGATGGTCGGAACCGGCGCGGGAATGCGGGTTCCTGCGTAGATCTCGGCGTCGCGGGCGACGGCCATCAGACCTCGTCCGAGAACCGGACCGGCTCGCCGCCGATCGGGTAGTCCTTGCGGAGTGGGTGCCCTGCCCAGTCGTCCTCCATGAGGATGCGGACGAGGTTCGGGTGCCCGTCGAACCGGATGCCCATCATGTCCCAGGCCTCACGCTCGTGCCAGTCGGCGGTCGGCCACACGGAGACGACGCTCTGCGCAGGTTCGCCGTCGTCGAGCCACGTCTGCACACGGACACGCTGTGCCCCCGTCCCCGGCTCGACGCGAAGAAGGTGGTAGTTGACCGCGAACCGCTTCGGCTTCGGATCGGGCACGCGCTCCGGGCCGGCCGTCGACGGCGCATTGAGGTCGCGCCCGGCGCCGCCCCAGTAGCCCGCCACCGCCTCCTCGCCCCAGCCGAGGTAGTCGACGGCCGAGAGGTCGGAGAGGAAGTTGAAGCCGAGCGCGTCGCGGAGGTACGTGCTCGCATCGACGAGTCGCGCCGGGTCGACGACGAGCGTCGTCTCGCCGTGCGCCTCGCGCGTCTCGACGAGACCCGGCACCGCTTCGTAGGTCACTCGGCCACGCCGCGGATCTCGTACGCGGGTGGGACGCCCGCCTGCACCTTCTCGTGGAGCCGGACGATGCCCTCCATCAGCGCCTCCGGCCGGGGTGGGCAGCCGGGCACGTGGATGTCGACGGGCACGATCTTGTCGACGCCCTGGAGCGTCGTGTAGTTGTTGAACATCCCGCCCGACGACGCGCAGGCGCCCATGGCGATGACCCATTTCGGCTCGAGCATCTGGTCGTAGATCTGGCGGAGCGGCGCCGCCATCTTGTGGACGACGCGTCCGGAGACGATGAGCAGGTCCGCCTGGCGCGGCGAGGCGCGGAACGCCTCCATCCCGAAGCGGGCGATGTCGTAGCGCGACGAGACGATCGACATCATCTCGATCGCGCAGCACGCGAGCCCGAAGGTGTCGGGCCACATCGACTTCGTCTGCGCCCACGCGACGGCGCGGTCGAGGGTCGTGAGCATGAGCCGCTCCTCGAGCGCCTCGACCTCGCGCTCGAACACGCCCGGCCCCTTGCCCTTCCAGAGGACGCGCTCGGACTTGAGGCCGTACTCGGACAGGCGCTTCCCGTTCACTGCCATTCGAGTGCCCCCTTCCGCCAGATGTAGACGTAGCCGAGCCCGAGGATCGCGATGAAGACGACCAGCTCCGTGAAGCCGAACCACGCAAGCTCGTTGAGAACGACGGCGAGCGGGTAGAGGAAGACGATCTCGATGTCGAAGACGATGAAGAGCATGGCCGTCAGGTAGAAGCTCACAGTGAAGCGCTGCTCGGGCAACGGGCCCGCGGAGACGCCCGACTCGAAGGGCACGCCGCGGGCACGGGTCCGTCCACTCGGTCGCGTCGAGAAGACGAACGACAGCATGATCATCGTGGCGGGGATGGCTGCCGCGAAGATCCCGTAGATCAGGAACGGAAGCCAGCTGTCGAGCACTGCGGTTGCCTCCCTGCGGTCGCCACGCGGAACGTAGCAGGTCTCAGGTGGCGCACGAGGGCAGGTGAAATCGGCTCAACGGTGCGCGAGACACCTGTCACAAAGTCCGGGCCTCGGCGCGATGCGGCGACCCGGGTGGCACTGCTACCATCGGGCCATGGCGACCATCGAGCGCGAAGACACCATCGTCACTCTCACCGAGACTGCCGCGGCCAAGATCAAGGAGCTTCAGGCCGGCGAGCCCGAGGGCGAGGCCGGCGTGCTGCGCGTCGCCGTCCAGGGCGGCGGCTGCTCGGGCTTCGAGTACGCCCTCGGATTCGACCGCGGCCCGCAGGAGGGCGACCTCGAGTTCCAGCAGTCGGGTGTGCTCGTCGTCGTCGATCCGTTCAGCGCGCCGTATCTCGCCGGCGCCGAGATCGACTGGCTCAACTCGATCGAGGAATCGGGCTTCAAGATCTCGAACCCGAATGTCGCGTCGTCGTGCGGCTGCGGCCACTCGTTCCAGGTCGCCGAGGGCGAAGAGCTGCCCGAGGGGACGCAGGTCGGTGGCTGCGGCTCCGGTTGTTCGCACTAGCGACCTCCGCCCCTACTCGAAAGACCACAACGTGTCTGCACCAAGTCTGTGCCGACTCCGGCACCGGTGTCTGACTCCGTTTCGAGGGTTGGTTGAGGGTTGCACGGTAGTGACACTGACTGGACTGGCACGTCGCTGCTAGACAGCATCCGCCGCTCGGCCTAGTGTCGTGCGCATGAGCGCGCGCGGCTCGGTCTATCGCATCGCGGCAGCCGGCCTGTTCGTCCTCGTCGTCGTCCAGGTCGCGACGGCGGGCCTGGGAGCCTTCCGCACGGCCCATGCCGTCGAGGAGACGGCGACACCGCTCGGCCGCGAGACGTTCCAGGACTTCTGGGATCTCCATGCGACGCTCGGAGTGATCGTCGCGCTCGTCGCGATCGCACTCTTCGGGATCGCCTTCGCCGGCCGCATGCGTGATGTCTCCCGGCTGTGCTTCTGGCTTGCTGCGGCGACGGCGGTGCAGGTCTTCCTCGCCGGCCTCGCCGTCCGGGTGCCGAGCGTCGGCTTCCTCCACGCGGTGAACGCGCTCGTCATCTTCGCGCTCTCGGGCTACCTCGCCCTGCGTGCGTGGCGGACCAGAGCGTGAGCGCCGCGCCGCTGCGCGTCGCCGTCGTGGGGTCGGGTCCGGCCGGCTTCTACGCGGCGACGGCGCTGCTGGCAGCCGACCTGCCCGTCGAGGTCGACGTGATCGATCGCCTACCCACGCCGTGGGGCCTCGTGCGCCTCGGCGTCGCACCCGACCACCCGAACATCAAGGCCGTGTCGCGGGCTTTCGAGAAGACGGCCACCAACGCCGGATTTCGTTTCCTCGGCAACGTCGAGGTCGGCCGCGACGTCACGCACGACGAGCTGCTCGAGCTGTACGGCGCCGTCGTGTACGCGTTCGGTGCGGCGGCCGATCGTCGTCTCGGGATCCCGGGCGAGGAACTGCCCGGCTCGTGGGCGGCCACCGAGCTCGTCGCCTGGTACAACGGCCATCCCGACTATCGGGAGCTCACCTTCGACCTCTCCGGCGAGCGGGCTGTCGTGATCGGGAACGGGAATGTCGCGCTCGACGTCGCTCGGATGCTCGCCCTGACCGAGGAAGAGCTGGCGCCGACCGACACCACCGACGCTGCGATCGCCGCGATCGTCGGTGCGAGGCTCCGCGAGATCGTCGTCGTGGGTCGCCGCGGCCCCGTGCAGGCAGCGTGGACGCCGGCGGAGCTCGCGGAGCTCGGCGAGATGGCGGACGCGGACGTCGTTGTCGATCCCGCCGCGCTCTACCTCGACGAGACGAGCGCGGCCGAGCTCGACGCGTCGGATCACATCGTCAAGCGCAACGTCGACATCCTCCATGACTTTGCCGGCCGGACGCCGGCGGGCAAGAGGCGACGGATCGTGCTTCGGTTCCGCCGCTCTCCCGTCGCGATCCTCGGCGCCGATCGCGTCGAGGGTGTCGAGCTCGCCGTCAACACGCTCGAGCCCGATGGGCGCGGAAGTGTCAGGGCCGTCCAGACGGACGAGCGGGAGATCGTCGATTGCAGCCTCGTCTTCCGCAGCGTCGGCTATCGCGGACTTCCACTCGAAGGCGTGCCGTTCGACGAGAGGTCGGGAACGATGCCGAACGACGACGGCCGCGTTCTCGGCTTCGATGACGCGCCGCTCCCTGGCGTCTACTGCGCCGGATGGATCAAGCGCGGCCCGACAGGCGTGATCGGCACGAACAAGAAGGACGCGACGGAGACCGTCGAACGGCTGCTCGAGGACGCGGCCGCGGGTGTCGTATCGGGAGGAGCAGACCGGGACGCAGTCGACGCCCTCCTCGCCGAGCGAGGCGTCGAGGTCGTGACCCAGTCGGGCTGGGAGGCGATCGATGCAGCCGAGCGCGCCGCGGGAGAGCCACTTGGCCGCCCGCGCGTGAAGCTCGCATCGTGGGGTGAGCTTCTCGAAGCAGCTCGCGGCTAGACTCGATTCGTGGCCGCGACCGAGAAGCAGGAGCTTTGGGGCGCCGAGACGCGCAAGGCTATGGAGAACTTCCAGGTCTCCGGTGAGCCGATCCCGCGGTCGGTCGCTCGCTGGCTCGGCAGGATCAAGGCTGCCGCCGCCCGCGTAAACGCCGAGCTCGGGTTGCTCGACGAGGACAAGGCGACACGGATCGCCGCCGCCGCAGATCGCGTCGCTGCGGGAGAGCTCGACGACCAGTTCCCGATCGACGTCTTCCAGACGGGCTCGGGCACGTCGTCGAACATGAACGCGAACGAGGTGATCGCGGCGCTCGCCGGCGACGACGTCCACGCGAACGACGACGTGAACATGGGCCAGTCGTCGAACGACGTCTTTCCTTCGGCTGTCCATCTCGCGGCGCTCGACGAGATCACGCACGATCTCGTCCCGGCTCTGGGCCGGCTTGCCTCCTCACTCGAGCGCAAGGCCCAGGAGTTCGGCGACATCGTGAAGTCGGGCCGCACGCACTGGATGGACGCCGTCCCGGTGACGCTGGGCCAGGAGTTCGGCGGCTATGCCGCCCAGGTGCGGCAGGGCATCGCGCGCGTCGAGGACGCGCTGCCGCGCCTCGGCCAGATCCCGCTCGGCGGCACCGCGGTCGGCACGGGCTCGAACACGCACCCCGAGTTCGCCGAGCGCGTGCGGGAGTGGCTCGGCGAGGAGTCAGGGCTGCCGATTGCCCCGCCGGCTGACGCGTTCGAGGCCCAGGCTGCGCGCGACGCGCTGGTCGAGACATCCGGCGCGCTCAAGACGGTCGCGGTTTCGCTCACGAAGATCGCCAACGATCTCCGCTTCATGGGCTCCGGCCCGCGCGCCGGCCTGGCCGAGATCTTCCTGCCCGAGCTTCAGAAGGGCTCGTCGATCATGCCGGGCAAGGTCAACCCGGTCATTCCCGAGGTCGTCACGCAGGTTGCGGCGCAGGTGATCGGCAACGACTCGGCGATCACCGTCGGCGGCATGCAGGGCCACTTCGAGCTCAACGTCTTCGTGCCGCTGATGGCGCGAAACCTCCTCGACTCGATCGAGCTGCTCGGAAGCGCCTCTCACCTCTTCGCGGAGAAGTGCGTCGACGGGATCGAGGCCAACCGCGAGGCGTGCGAGCGCTATGCGGAGCTCACGCTGTCCGCCGCGACCGCCCTCAACCCGTATATCGGCTACGACAAGGCGACGGAGATCGTGAAGGAAGCGGCGGCATCCGGACGGTCGCTGCGTGAGGTCGCCCGCGAGGCCGGCGTCGACGATGCGACGCTCGACGAGGCGCTCGACTACCGCAAGATGGCGAAGCCGAATAGCTAGTAGGCGACTGCGCCGCGGCCGGTTTCGGCCGCGTGACGCTGCTCGTCCGCGCGGTAGCTCGAGCGCACGAGCGGCCCGGAGAACACCGAGCCAAACCCGAGCGCCTCGCCCTGCTCGCGGAGCCAGCGGAACTCGTCGGGGTGCACCCAGCGGTCGATCTGCGCGTGCTTCGAGGATGGCTGGAGGTACTGCCCGATCGTGACGACGTCGACGCCGTGCGCGCGAAGGTCGCCCATCGTCTCGACGATCTCCTCGTTCGTCTCGCCGAGGCCGGCGATGATCCCGGACTTCGTCAGGACGGGGTAGCCGGCGACGTCCTTGGCCCGATGGAGAAGCCAGAGCGCTTTCTCGTACGACGCCTTGGCGCCGCGCATCTTGGCGTGGAGCCGCCGCACCGTCTCGATGTTGTGGTTGAAGACGTCGGGCCGCTCCGCGAGCACCGTTGCGAGCGCCTCTTCCTCGTAGCCGAGGAAGTCCGGCGTCAGGATCTCGACCGACGCGGCGGGAAGCTTCGCCTTCAGCGCGCGGATCGTGGCGGCGTAGTGTCCGGCACCCTTGTCCTCGAGGTCGTCGCGATCGACTGACGTGACGACGACGTGACGCAGCTCCATCTGTGCCGCGGTGTGGGCCAGCCGAAGCGGCTCCAGCGGATCGGGCGGGCCATCCGGTTTCCCCGAGTGGACGTAGCAGTAGCGACAGGCGCGTGTACACGTGTCGCCGAGGATCTGAAAGGTCGCAGTGCCGCGCCCCCAGCACTCCGCGATGTTCGGGCAGCGCGCTTCCTCGCAGATCGTGTGCAGCCCCTGGCCGTGGATGAGCTTGCGGACCTCGAAGTAGCGCGTGTCCGGGCTCGGCGCCCGTACCTTCATCCATTCCGGCCGGCGAGGCCGCTCGGCGACTGGCAGCGATCGCTCCATGCGACCGGAGTCTAGTCCCGGGTCCCGATCTTCTCGTGGATCGGTTGCGCCCAGAGGCCCGCACCGTCCTCCGCCGGAAGCTCCTCGAGCTCGAGATCGAACACGTCCGCGAGCGCTTCGGCTGCGGTCGAGCGAACGTCGTCCACCGTCAGCGGCTCGCCGAGCTCCCGGGCCATCGTCGTGAACGCCGCGTCTTCGAGGCCGCAGGCCGTGATCCAGTCGGTGAATGGCGCCGGGTCGAGGTCGACGTTGAGCGCGTACCCGTGTGTCGTCACCCAGCGCGACACGTGGACGCCGATCGAGCAGATCTTCCGCGGTGGCCGCTCGAGCCACACGCCGGTGAGCCCGTCGATGCGTGTGGCGTCGATGGTGTATCCGGCGAGCATGCGGATAACGGACTCCTCGAGATCGCGGCAGTACTTCTTCACGTCGCGGCCGTGCCGGTTGAGATCGAGGATCGGGTAGCAGACGAGCTGGCCGGGCGCGTG
Source organism: uncultured Actinomycetes bacterium (assembly GCA_963724675.1). GTDB lineage: Bacteria > Actinomycetota > Thermoleophilia > Gaiellales > Gaiellaceae > PALSA-612. The sequence goes on from CAVRVP010000007.1 coordinate 614,620, forward strand.
GTACGTGGACTTGCCGCCGCGGTCTGTCTCGACGATGTCGACGCCCGCTCCGTCGGGCACGTGCAGCTCCTCGTCGTCCGTGCGCCGGCCGACGGTGATCACGGGCGGATGCTCGAGGAAGACGACCGTGTCCGGAATGGCTCCGTGGAGGACGGCCGCAGCGAGCGACCGCTGCAGGTCGAGCGCCGCGGCGTACGGTACCACTCCGAGATCGAGGCGATATGCGGGTTTGCGCATCGCTCGCAGCTTATCGGGGGACAGTCTCAGGGACTGTCCCAGGGACAGTCCCCTGGGTGTCGGAAGAGGACATGACTCGTCGGGACGCCTTGACGTGCGCCGGCTCGGCGCCTACGGCGCGGCCTGTTCGTGGCGCGGAAGGCCGTCGCCCGGGAGCGTCTCCCACGGCGCGACGGATTGCACCCAGATGTGCATCTCGGGCGCGATGTCGGCCTGCTCGTCGAGTGCGGTGAGCCGCACGCCTGTCATCTCCGAGTCGGGCCAGCCGGAGCCGAAGAGGTTCGATCCGCAGACGCCGCAGAAGCTCTTACCCGTCCCCTCACGGGCTCGTAGGTGGTGATGAGATCGCGGCCGGTGAGCACCCGGACGGCGCTCGTCGGCACCCGGGCGGTCGCTGTGCCCACGCCTCCCGAGATCGCCTTGCACGTCGTGCAGTGGCACTGGGAGACACGGACGAACGGTGCTGTCACCTCGAACGTCACGCCGCCGCAGAGGCAGCTGCCCTTCACGACGGCTCCACGAACATCCAACGATGACCCTCGACGTCCTCGACGCGGTACAGGCGGCCGAACGGCGCCTCCTCGATCCCCGAGAGCATTGTCGCCCCGTGCTCCTCGGCTCGGTTGCGGTGCGCCTCGATGTCGTTCACCTGCACAAGCACGCCGTCGATCACCCACGGAGCCTGGAGCCAGCGGTCTGCGGCGTCGCACTGCTTGCGATGGCTCTTCGGGCTCCGGTAGGCCGCGGTCGGCGTAGCGAGATAGACGACCGAGCCGTCGCCGACGTCGAGCTCGGCATGCGTCAGCCGATCGCCGTCGATGAAGCGCGAGCCTTCCCGCTCGCGGAACCCGAACGCGCGGCTTAACCAGTCGACGGCCGCAAAGCCATCCTCGTAGGACAGCATCGGGACGACCGTCTGCATCGCGCCCCCTAGTACCGCTCCTCGCCCCAGGTCTCGAGCTTCTCGCGCACGTCGCGGAGGAACCGCCCGGCGAGGGCTCCGTCGACGAGCCGGTGGTCGTACGTGAGCGTGAGGTTCATGATCGGCCGGATCGCGATCACGTCGGCCCCGCGCGCGTCCTGGATCACCCACGGCCGCTTCACGACTGCGTACGTGCCGAGGATCGCCGCCTGCGGCTGGTTGATCACCGGCGTCCCGTGGAACGTGCCGTAGCCACCCGGGTTCGTGATCGTGAACGTGCCGCCCTGGACGTCGTCGGGCAGGAGCTTCTTCGTCCGTGACCGCTCTGCCAGGTCGACGACGGCGCGTGCGATGCCGAGCAGGTTGAGGCCCTCGGCGTTCCGGATCACGGGGACGATGAGGCCCTTCCCGTCCGCGAGCTCGACCGCGATGCCGAGGTTGACGTAGTTCCGCGAGACGATCGACTCGCCGCGGATCTCGCCGTTGATCCACGGGTAATCGCGGAGCGTGTCGACGACCGCGCGGGCGACGAACGAGAGATACGTCGGGTTGACCCCGTACCCGGCCTCGTACTCCGGCTTGAGCTTCTGGCGGATGTCGACGACGAGCGACATGTCGACCTCGATCGCGCTCGTCACGTGCGCGGACGTATCGAGCGACTTGCGCATGTGCTCGGCGATCCCGCGGCGCATGGCGTTCATCGGCTCGACGACCTCGCCGGCGGTGACGGGGGCGGGCGCCGCGGGAGGAGGAGCCGCGCGGGCGTGGAGCAGCCGCTGCTGGAGCCGGCTCGGGAGCTGCTGGGGGCGCAGCGGCTGGAGTCGGCTCGACCGGGGGCGCAGCCGGCGGTGCGGGTGCTGCCGGTGGCGGGCCGGCCTCGACGTACGCAAGGATGTCCTTCTTCGTCACGCGACCACCGGCCCCGGTTCCCGTGACCTGGCCGACGTCGATGCCTTGCTCGGCCGCGATCCGCGCCACGACGGGCGAGACGAATGTTCGCTCAGCCGCCCCACCGTTGCCCGCAGCCGGTGCCGCGGCCACAGCCGGCGTCGGGGGCGCAGCCTCGGGCTCGGGTGCAACCTCTGGCTCCGGAGCGGGCTCGGGCTCTGACGGCGGCGCCTCGGCGGCGACAGCCCCTTCCGGCGCGATCACCGCGAGCCGTCGTGCCGACCTCTACCGTCTCGCCCTCGGCGACGAGGATCTGCTGGACGATGCCGGAACCCGGGCTCGGCACCTCCGTGTCCACCTTGTCCGTCGAGATCTCGAGCAGCGGCTCGTCGGCGGCGACGGTGTCGCCCTCCTGCTTGAGCCACCGGAGGATCGTCCCCTCCGAGACGGACACGCCCATCTGGGGCATGACCACTTCGACGACTGACACGGCCACTAGTACTCGGCCAGCTTCCGGACGCCGGCGACGACGTCCTCGACCTGCGGGATGTACGCCTTCTCGAGCGGCGGCGAGAACGGCACCGGACAGTCGGGCGCGGTGATCCGCCTCACGGGGCCGTCGAGATCCTCGAAGGCCTCCTCGGCGATCGTCGCCGCGATCTCAGCACCGAAGCCACCGGTGTGCGTGTCCTCGTGGAGAACGAGCGCCTTCGACGTCTTGCGCACGCTCGCAAGCACCGCCTCGCGATCCCACGGCAGCACCGAGCGCAGGTCGACGATCTCGACGGAGATGCCCTCGGCCTCGAGCGCGTCGGCGGCCTCGGCGGCCGTGTGCACCATCGCGCCCCACGTGATGACGGAGACGTCGTCACCCTCTCGGTGTGTGCGGGCCTTCCCGATCGGCACGGTGTAGCGCTCCTCGGGCACCTCGGCCTTGATGCGGCGGTAGAGGTGCTTGTGCTCGAAGAAGAGGACGGGGTTCGGATCCTCGATCGCGGCGACGAGCAGTCCCTTCGCGTCCTCGGGCGTCGACGGGCAGACGCACTTGAGGCCGGGGATGTGCGCGAACGAGCTTTCGGGGTTCTGCGAGTGGAACGGCCCGCCGGAGAAGCCACCGCCGGACGGCAAGGCGCACGACGATCGGCACCGCCGTCCCGGCGCGATAGCGTTGCTTCGCGGCCACGGTGACGAGGTGATCCCATGCGCACGAGACGAAGTCGGCGAACTGCATCTCCGCCACAGGACGTAGGCCCATGATCGCTGCGCCGGTGCAGCCGCCGACGATCGCGGTCTCCGAGAGCGGAGCGTCGATGACGCGCCATGGGCCGAACTCCTCCTGGAACCCTTGTGTGACCTTGAACGCGCCGCCGTAGACGCCGACGTCCTCGCCGATGACGAAGACGCGACGGTCACGCTGCATCTCCTGGCGGAGACCCTCGGAGATTGCCTGGAGGTAGGTCAGCTCGGCCATGGCTCTACTTGTGATGCGGCGTGTCGAGCTCTTCGGGGCTCGCGTAGACGCCCTCGGTGAGCGTGGACGGGTCGGGCAAAGGTGACTCGTCGGCGAGGCGGATCGCCTCGTTGAGCACGCGCTTGACGTCCTCCGTGATCTCGTCTTCCTCCTCGTCCGTGAACGCGGCGTTGTCGCGGAGCCACGACCGGTAACGCTCGATCGGGTCGCGCCGCGCCCACTCCTCGAACATCTCCTTCGGCACGTAGAACGCGTCGTCGTGCACCGCGTGACCCTCCATCCGCAGCGTCACGCACTCGAGGAGCGTCGGGCCGCCGCCCTCGCGCGCCTTCTCGATCGCCTGCTTCGCTTCGCGGTAGACCGCGAGCACGTCCGTGCCGTCGACGACGACGCCGTCGAAGCCGTACGCCTGGGCGCGGTCGGCGATGTGCTCGACGCCGTACTCGAGGTGGGTCGGCGTCGAGTAGGCCCACTGGTTGTTGTCGCAGATGAAGACCACCGGCAGCCGTCGCACGCCGGCGAAGTTCATCGCCTCGTGCGCGTCGCCACGCGCCGAGGCGCCCTCGCCGAACCACCCGACAGCCACGCGCCGCTCTTCGCGGATGCGGAAGGCGAGCGCACAGCCGACGGCGACCGGAAGCATCGCAGGCAGGTGGCTGACCATGGCGATCAGCCCGAGGTTCATGTCCGCCATGTGGACGTTGCCGTCCTTGCCCGCGGACGGGCCGCCGGCGCGGCCCATGTACTGCGCGAAGATGCGCCAGGGCTCGACGCCGCGGGTGATGTGGACGCCCATGTCCCGGTGGAGCGGCGTTCCCACGTCATCGGGGCCAAGCGCGGTCGCTACGCCGACCGCCGCCGCCTCGTTACCACGGCCGGTGTAGAACGAGCCGGGGATCTTTCCCTGCTTGTAGAGAATGTGGCCGCGCTCCTCGATGCCGCGCGTGAGGAGCATCGTGCGGTACATGCCGAGGAGATCCTCGCGGTCGAGACCGGCTTCGCGGACTTCGGCGAGGGATCCGACGGGCTCTGCTTCGCGGGCGATCGCCATCGGGCGCACACTCTATCGCCCCCGCAAGCCGGTGCCAGCGACGACGTGGTGGTACGATCGCCCGCCCATGAGCCCCCGGACCGTAAAGATCCTCGCGATCGTCCTCCTCGTCATGTTTCTCCCGCTCGCGCTGGCGATCCTGCTCGCGATCTTCGTCCACCCGCTCTTCCTCACGCTCCTCCTCTGCATCGTCTTCGCCGTGCCTCTCATCCGCGCCGCGCGCGGCTGAACGTGGGCAAGGCGGCGGACTGGCTGCGCGAGGAGCGCCGGAAGGTCCTCGGCGACTGGGTGGCCGTGTGTCTTGCGTGCGGATTCGCCCAGCGGTACTTCGAGGACTCCGAGGCGGAGCTGCCGCCGGCATGCCCTGCCTGCGGCGGCGAGTTGCGCTCGCACTGCCCGGCCTGCGACGCACGGTTCTCCTCCGCCTTCGCCGTCGAGTGCGAAGCGTGCGGCGGACAGATTCGGCCCGCCGAACAATTTGGCGTCCCCATTCGTCGCCAGGCGTCGTAGGATGCCCAGAGCGTCGAACAAGGAGGGGGAGCGTTGAGTACTGCGAGCTATGACGCGGAGGGCACGCTGAAGATGATGTCCAAGGCGTGGTGGGTGTTCGTCGGAGCCGGCGTCCTGTGGCTGATCATGTCGCTGATCGTGTTCCGGATGGAGCTGTCCACCGTGTACGCGGTCTCGATCCTGTTCGGTGTCATCGCGATCGCGGCGGGGATCGACGAGTTCATGTCGCTCGGCGCCGTGCCCGGAGGCTGGAAGTGGCTCCACGGCATCCTCGGCGTCATCTTCGTGATCGCCGGCATCGTCGCCTTCGCCAACCCGGACTGGACCTTCCTCGCGCTCGCGTCGATCATCGGCTGGTGGTTCCTCTTCAAGGGAACGTTCGACATCATCGCCGCCTTCGCGACGAAGCACGTGAACGACCAGTGGTGGCTGCTCCTGATCGTCGGCCTGATCGAGCTCGGCCTGGCGTTCTGGGTGGCGGGCAACTTCTACGAGCAGGTGATCCTGCTCGTCGTCTACGTCGGCGTCATGTGCCTGAGCAAGGGCATCACGGACATCGTTCTCGGTTTCCGCCTCCGTGGCCTGAAGAAGGAGCTCGCGTAAGACATGGCAGCGCCGGCGCTCTCCCGTGGCAGGAAGATCGCCGTCTGGGTGCTGCTCCTGCTGGCCGGCCTCATCGCATTCGTGTCGGCACTCACCATCTGGGTGAACCGGCAGGCGCTCGAGACCGACAGCTGGGTGGAGACGAGCACGCGTCTGCTCGAGGACGACGAGATTCGGGGCGCTCTGTCCGTCTACCTCGTCGACCAGCTGTACGCGAACGTCGATGTTGCCGCCGAGCTTCAGGCGTCACTGCCTCCGGAAGTCAAGCCGCTGGCGGCGCCCATCGCCGGCGGACTGCGCGAGCTGTCGGTGCGAGCGGCGGACAGGATCCTCTCGCGCCCAGGGGTGCAGGCGCTGTGGGAGAACGCGAACCGCAAGGCGCACGAGGCCCTGATGCGGGCAATCGAGGACAAGGGAGACCTGCTCGGCACTGCCAACGGCGAGGTCGTGCTCGACCTCCGGCCGTTCGTTCAGCAGCTGGGCGACCGGATCGGCCTCGGCGATCGCCTCGAGGCGAGGCTCCCCCCCGACGCCGGCCGGATCGTGATCATGAAGTCCAACCAGCTCGAGACTGCGCAGACGACCGTCCGCGTGATCAAGGCGCTGTCGATCTTCATCGCCATCGTCCTCTTCGTCCTGCTCGCCGCCGCGGTCTACATCGCGCGTGGGCGGCGGCGTGAGACCCTTCGATCGGTCGGCATCGTCTTCGTCGTCGTCGGCGCGTTGCTGCTCGTCGTTCGCCGGCTTGCCGGCAACTACCTCGTCGATGCTCTGACGTCGAACGAGACCGTGAGGCAGCCGGCCAGTCACGTGTGGCTGATCGGTACGGACCTGCTCGCCAACATCGCCTGGACGGCGATCGCGTACGGCGTCGTCGTCCTCGTCGCAGCGTGGGTGGCCGGCCCGGCGAGGTCGGCGATCTGGGTGCGCCGCCAGCTCGCGCCGGCGTTCCGCGAGCACGCGGGTCTCGTTTACGCCGTCGTCGGCGTTGCGTACCTCCTCGTCGTCCTCTGGGGGCCGACGCTCGCGTTCCGCCAGCTCCTCTGGATCGTCGTCTTCGGAGTGCTGCTCGGAGCTGGGACCGAGGTGCTGCGGCGGCGGACCGTCGCCGAGTTCCCGGCGTCGCAGTAGAGGCGCGGGGCCGGATGCAGCTCGGCACCCGTCTCCAGCGGTCGATCGGACGGGCAGTCCAGCGACGGCGGATCTTCCCGTATCTCGCAGGGATGACCCTTGCCCTCGCGCTGCTCTCCGGGTTCATCGTCACGCTCGTCGACCGCAAGGACTTTCCGTCGTACGGCATCGCGGTCTGGTGGGCGATCGTGACGCTCGCGACTGTGGGTTACGGCGACGTGGTGCCGACGACCCCGTGGGGACGCGTCGTCGGGAGCGCGGTGATCATCCTCGGTGTCACGTTCCTCGCCTTCCTCACGGCGACCGTGACGTCGCTCTTCGTTTCCTCGGACCAGGAGGCCGCGAGAGAGCGAGAGCTCGCCCAGCGCGAAGCGGTGGACAGCGAGTTCCAGGAGCTGCTCAAGCGGCTCGAGTCGAGGCTGGCCGCGATCGACGCGAAGCTCGCCGACCTCGGGGCCGGAGAACCACCCAAGAAGGGGTCGTGAACAACGAATCGCTGCCTAACGCCCTCGTAGGCCTCGAGCCGGTGCGCTTCTGGGCGCATTTCGCCGCCCTCACGACTATTCCGCGCCCCTCGCGTGCAGAGGAGCCCGTGATCGAGCACGTTCGCGCGTGGGCCGCGGGCCACGGCTTCGAGCTCGAGCAGGACGCCGGGCGAAACCTTGTGATTCAGGTGCCTGCGAGCCCCGGCCGTGAATCGGCGCCCACGCTCATCCTCCAGGGCCACCTCGACATGGTGTGCGAGCGGGACCCTTCGAGCCCCAACGATCCTGCCGAAGGCCGAATCGCTCTCGTCCGTGACGGCGACTGGCTGACGGCCGACGGTACGACTCTCGGTGCCGATGACGGCGTCGCGATCGCAGCGATGATGGCCCTCGTCGAGGACGAGTCCATCCCGCACGGTCCGCTCGAGTTGTTGATGACCGTCGCCGAGGAGGTCGGGCTCGAAGGCGCCAACGCGCTCGACGGGTCGTTGCTCACCGGCTCGACCCTGATCAACCTCGACAGCGAGGAGGACGGCGTCCTCACCGTGGGATGCGCGGGCAGCACTGATACGTGGATCCGGGTCGACGCCGGCCGAGAGCAGCCCGCGGACGGCGCCGTAGCGCTTGCCGTCTCTGTGTCCGGCGGGCTCGGTGGGCACTCCGGCGCGAACATCGCGCTGGGTCGCTCGAACGCGATCCGTGTGCTCGGCCGCGCTCTGCGCGAGACGCTCGGCCCGGCGCCGTTCAGGCTTGTGTCCCTGTCCGGCGGCAAGAGCCGCAATGCCATCCCGCGGGACGCAATCGCCGTCTGCTCGGTCGAGCCTGATCAGGAGGACACCTTCCGTGCGGCGATCGAGGCCGCCGCGGCCACGATCCACGATGCATTCTCGAAGACCGATCCGGGAGTTTCGATCGATGTAAAGGCGGTCGAGGCCTCCAGCGAGCCTTGGAGCGAAGAGGCGACGGCGACTCTCCTCGACGTGCTCGCGCTCATTCCAACAGGCCCGCTCGCCATGAGTCCCGACTTCGATGACCTCGTCGAGACGAGCACGTCGCTCGGCGAGGCGATCACCGAGGGCAACGTGCTGACGCTGCACAGCCTCTCGCGATCGTCCAACGATGCGGCGCTGCCCGAGGTCGTCGCGACGCTCGATGCCGCGGCGCGCCTCGCGGGCGGTGAGCTCGAGGTCAAGCACAACTACAAGGGCTGGCGGCCCGACCTGGACTCACCCGTTCTGGCGGTCGCGCGCACGACCTACGAGCGGTTGTTCGGCGAGGCGCCGACCGTCACAGGAGTGCATGCAGGGCTCGAGACGGCAGTCATCGGGACGAAGGTCAGCGGCCACCTCGACATGCTTGCCATCGGTCCGCAGCTCGAGGCGCCCCACTCCCCCGACGAGCGGGTTAGCATCCCGACCGTGGAGCGCTTCTGGAAGCTGCTCGTAGCCGTCGTCGACGACCTCTCCGCTCCCGGTACATAGCGCATGCGCGGCGCTCTCGGCTGGATCCTCGCGATCGCTGCCGGTGTCGTGCTCGTAATCGTTGTCACCGCCATGATCGGCACGCGCGACGACCGCAACGAGACCGTGACGGCAGGGAAGTGGGCGCAGAGCACATGCGGTGTCGTCGGCGCCTGGCGTGGCGAGGTGGAATCGATCGTCGACGACGTCCGGACGCCGCCGGCGGTGGGGACGACCGGCACCGAGGAGCCGCAGTCCGAGACTCAACAGGGGCGGACGGGATTCGTGCGCCAGGGGCTCGAGCGCGCCGTCCAGGCAACCGAGACCCTTGTCACCGGCATCGACAACGTCGGTGTGCCGGACACTCCGCAGGGTGAGGACGCCGCGACGCAGATCTCCGACTGGGCCGACTCGAGCCTCGACGATCTCGAGGCGGCGCAGGACTCGCTCGACGAGGAGGCAGACACGCTGGAGGAGGCGATAACGCAGGTGACCACCGCGGCGGGCGCGATTGGTTCGGTGCTCACCAGCGGCGTGCGGACGCTCACCGCTGTTGCCAGCTCCGACGCGGAGCTCGCAGCCGCGCTTCAGAGCTCCTCCACCTGCCAGGAGCTTCGGCGGAAGGAGGCGGCGTCATGAGCACGACCGACTGGCTCCTCGTCGCTCTCGAAGGCCTCGTCGTCATCGGCTTCATCGCCCTCGGCGTGCGTGCGGGCGGGATCGGGCTCGGGCTCTGGGGCGGCGTCGGCACGCTCGTTCTCGTCTTCGTCTTCGGGCTCGACCCAGGAGAGCCGCCGATCAGCGCGATCCTCATCATCATCGCCGTCGTGGCGGCTGCAGCGGCGATGGAGGCCGCCGGCGGTATCGACTACATGGTGGTGGTCGCGAGCAAGGCATTGCGCGCGCGACCCAAGGCGCTCAACTTCGCGGCGCCGTACGTCTCATACCTGCTCACGATCCTCACCGGTACGAGCAACACCTTCTACTCGATCATCCCCGTGATCAACGAGGTCGCCTATGCCAACAAGATCCGGCCCGAGCGTCCGCTCGCAGGGTCGACGGTAGCCAATGCGCTCGGGATCACGTCGAGCCCCGTCGCCGCTGCGATGGCCACGATGCTGCCACTGGTCGAGATCTACAACTACGACCTGGTCGACGTCCTGCTGATCACGATCCCGGCGAGCATTGTCGGGATCTTCGCCATGGCGCTCGTCATGAGCCGTCATGGCAAGGACCTCGAGGACGACGCGGAATACCAGCGCCGGGTCGCCGCCGGCGAGGTGACGCCTCCTCCGCCGGCGGCCGAGATCGTGCTGAAGCCCTTCGCGAAGCGAAGCGTCGCCATCTTCCTCGCCGGCGTCGCCGCGATCTGCGTCTTCGGATTCGTCGAGAGCATCCGGCCCACGGTTGCCGCCGAGGGTGGCGGCGTCGAGCCGATGTCGGTGACGCCGCTGATCCAGATGATCATGCTCACCGCGGCGGCTCTGATCCTCGTCTTCTGCCATGTCAAGGCGACTGACGTCCCGGGCATGCCGATCTTCCGGTCGGGGATGATCGCGATGATCGCGCTGTTCGGGATCGCGTGGATGGCGGACACCTTCATCGCCAACAACGAGGACGCCATCGTCATGGCGCTCGGCAGCCTTGCCGAGAAGTGGCCGTTCATGATCGCGGTCGCCATCTTCCTCGTCGCCGCGCTCACGACGAGCCAGTCGGCGGCGACCCGAACGATGGTGCCGCTCGGTCTCGCGCTCGGGATCGGGGCCGGCTACATGATCGCGATGTGGACCGCAGTCGTCGGCGTGCTCCTCCTCCCCGCCAACGGCACGCAGATTGCCGCCGCAGAGGCAGACACGACCGGGACGACGACGCTCGGAAAGCGCGTGATCGATCACTCGTTCCAGCTGCCGCTCCAGGTCTGCTGGATCGTGACGGCGCTCGTCGGTATCGGCATCGTCTACCTGTTCTTCGGCGACCAGGTACCCGCGCTGCCGACTCCCACGACACCGGCGCCGTAGCACGATGAGCGTCCGCGGGGCGGCGTTCCTCGGTATCGGCGCCATGGTCGGCGCCGGCATCTTCGCGCTGCTCGGCGAGGCGGCGACTGTCGCCGGCTCCGCGGTCTGGCTGTCCTTCCTCCTCGCCGGCATCGTCGCAGCTCTGCTCGGCTACACCGTCGTCAAGCTCGGTGTCCGCTACCCCTCTTCTGGCGGGCTGATCGCGTACCTGATGCAGGGCTTCGGCAACGGGCGGCTCGTCGGCATCGCCTCGTGGCTCGGGTACTTCGCGGCGATCGTGATCGTGTGCTCGATGGTCGCCGTCGCGTTCGGGAGCTACGCGACCTCGCTCTTCGTCGGCGATGACGCTGCGGGCTGGTGGGACAACGTGTTCACGTCGCTGATCGTCGTGGGCGATGGCCGCGATCAACCTCGTCGGGTCGCGCGTCGTCGATCGCGCGCAGTCGCTCATCGTCGTCGTCCTGCTCGCCGTCTTCGCGGTCTTCATCGCCGTGACACTCGTCGACATCGACTTCGACCTGCTCGCGTTCAGCGGCTATCCGCCGGTCTCGGACATCGTCGCCAGCGTCGCACTGACGTTCTTCGCCTATCTGGGCTTCAGCGTCATCACGTTCGCCGTCGGCGATCTCAAGGACCCCACGCGCGAGCTCCCACGAGCGATGTACCTCGCACTCGGCGTGACGAGTGTTCTCTATGTCCTGATCTCGCTCGGGGTCTTCGGGACGCTCACCGTCACCGAGGTGGTCGGCTACGGCGAGACTGCGATCGCTGAGGCCGCGCGCCCGTCGCTCGGAGACGCCGGCTTCACGATGATGGCGATCGCTGCTCTCCTGGCGACGTCGTCGTCGGTGAACGCGACGCTCTACGCGTCCGGCGGGCTGACCGGCATGCTGGCAGGAGCCGGACAGTTTCCGGCGCTTCTTCGGACGCGAGTCAAGGCTCGGCCCGCACGCAGGCATGCTGATCACGGCCGCCATCGTGCTGGTCATCTCCAACCTCGTCGATCTCTCCGCGATCGCATCAGTCGGTAGCGCCTGCTCGCTGATCATCTTCTTGCTCGTCGGGGTCTCCGCGTACCGGCTCCGTGCCGACACGGGCTCTCGCACCGCGGTCGTATTGACGGCGATCGCCGCGACGGCGGTCGTCCTCGCCTTCTTCGCGGTCGACACCCTCCGCAACGCTCCGGAGACGTTCATCGCGATCGTCGCGATCGCCGCACTCTCGGTGATCTTGGACGTCATCTGGAAGCGTGTGCGGGGACCCTTGCCGCCAGAAGCGCCCTCGCGCGGTGTCGGATGAGCTCCGCTACGGACTAATCCACCTCCAGCGTCGCACCGAGATCGAGCACGCGAATCTCGACATCAGGCACGCGCTCGGCGGCCAGGGCTGCGAACCTGTCCGCCGGAGCCCGGTCGGCCGTCTTGCCGTATGTCGAGTACGTCCCCCAGTGGATCGGAATGGCGATGCGGGGCCGGATGAGCGAGAGCGCCTCGACTGCGCGCTCGGGATCGAGGTGGCCCGGCTCCGACCTTCGAGCCCCAGCCGCTCACCGGCAGAAGCGCGACGTCGAGGGATGGCAGGTCGGCCATCCCGTCGAAGAGGTCGGTGTCGCCGGCGAAGTAGACGCTCCGTGAGCCCGTCACCACATAGCCGAGCTCGCCGGAAGCGCCCAGCGGGCCGCGGCTGCCGTCGTGCTCCGCGTGCACGCCCCGTACCTCGACCTCGCCGATGCTCACCACGTCGTCGATCTCGAGCGACGTGACATGAGCGAAGCGCTTGCGGCGCAAGAGCCCCGTGACGCCCTGCGGGCACACGATCGGCAGCTCTTTCCCGAGGCGCTCCAGAGACGGAAGGTCGAGGTGGTCCCAGTGCCCGTGCGAGAGGAGCACCGCGTCGATTCCGCGTAGGGCGTCGGCCGGGACGGGAGCGGACCGTCGAAGGTGCATGACGCGCGGCCGCAGCACCGGGTCCGTGATGAGCCGCACGCCGTCGAGGTCGACGACAACGGTGGCGTGGCCCACATACGTGATGCGCGCCGACGCAGCGAGGGCGGCTCTTTGGCCGCCCTCGCGTTGCTCCGTCAAGCTTCTACGCCGGGCTCGTTACGAGCCGAGCGCCTTGGTCTTGATGGCGTCGTACTCGGCCTGTGTGATTGCGCCCGAGTCGAGCAGGCCCTTGGCCTTCTCGATCTCGCCAGCCGCGCCTCCGCTGCCGGCGACGGACTGGATGTAGGCGGTCTGTTGCTCCTGAGCCGCCTGCATCTGCTTCTGACTCCGCTCCGCCATCCCCTTGCTCTGCGAGATGAGGTAGATGAAGACGCCCAGGAATGGCAAGAGGATCACGAAGATGATCCACAACGTCTTCGATCCCCCGCCCACGTCGTGCCGCCGGAAGAGGTCCGAGAACACGGTAATGAGAAGCCAGAACCAGATCACCCACGCGAAGAAGACGAGCATCCACCAAAGCACTTCGAAAAAGCTGTAATCACCGATCACGTACGACCCCTTTCGGCTCGCTCTAGCTATGTCTGTTGGGTCGATTCTTACTGATCGTGGCCCACCGTGCCCTGAATGCGTCCGGCCGGAGGCACATACTGCCCAGCGATTCGTCAATCGAAGAGGGAGGAGGCTTCATGGCCTCGAAGGGCGCATGGGCAGGATGGGTCGCCTTTGCCGGCATGTTGATGATGATCATCGGCGGGATCGACGTCGTCCAAGGACTCATCGCGGTGATCCGTGACCAGTACTACGTTCAAGGCAAGAACGGCACGCTCGTCGTCGACGTTTCGCAGTGGGGCTGGATCATGATGATCTGGGGCGCCGTTCTCGCGTTCGTCGGGTACGGCCTGCTGTCCGGTGCGAGCTGGGCGCGGTGGATCGCGATCCTGGGCATCGGCCTGAACTTCCTGGCGGTGCTCAGCTTCGACGGTAGCGCCAGCTTCTCGCTGTGGTCGCTGATCGCAGTCTCGCTGAACGTCATCGTCCTCTACGCGCTGATCGTGCGCTGGGACGATGCGAAAGCGGGTATGACAGGGGCATAGACGCCGGTGATCGGAGCCTCCGGGCCGCACCCGGGGGCTCCGCACCACTGCTGCCGCGTCGCTAGACCGCGCCCTGGAGTGCCGTGCGCCAACCCGTGAGCACGCCGTGGACCGCGGCCGCGCCGACGATCGGAAGATCAGGCGCAACAAGCTCCGAAGGGAAGAGGATGAAGGGCTGCGTCTGCGGCCCGCCGAGCCCGCCGTGGAACGAGATCAGCTCTTCGAAGGCGCAGCCTTCATCGAGGTCGGCGTCGTAGAAGCTGCCGATCATGAGATCGCCGACGTGCGCGAAGCCGTCGGTGCGCAGAAGATGGCGGGGGGCGTTGGGTCCGAAGCTCGCGAGCGGGTCGTCGCCCTCGACGAGGTTCTGGTCGAGGTAGTGGATGCCGTTCGCGCCGAGCGCTAGCGCACCGTCGCGCTGAGAGCGGACGAGGATCCAGCCGACGTGCGGGTGCTCGCGTAGTGCGGGAAGGAGTCGAGGATGGCGGGCGTCGATCTCCTCGAGCGTCATTCGGCGCGGTTCGTCCATGAGGTAGATGAGCCCGAGGTTGCCCGAGCCGAGCACGACGACCTTGCGGTCGCCGACCTCGGACTTCTTCTGCTTCTGCTTCTTTCCCGTCGCTTCGCCGAAGGCGAGGCCGGCCATTGCCTGCTGCTCGTCGCCGCCGGCGATGCCTCTCACGTCTCCTCCGTCGGTGAGCGAGCGCTCGACGAGCTCGTCGAGGCCATAGCCGTTTCGCTGCTTGAACGTCGCACCCTGGGTCTGTCCGTGGTCGGAGAGCACGACGATGTGGTAGGGCCTCGGCGCGAAGCGCCGCGCACTATCGATCCGGGCGAACTGCTGGTCGAGCTTCCGTAGCGCCTCCATCGTGTCCGAGCGCTCGAGCCCGGAGTGGTGCGCGACCTCGTCGTAGCTCGAGAACGTCGCGTACACGGCTGGCCGCCCCCGCATCATGTCTGTGAGCACGCCGTAGACGATGAGATCCCGGACGACGACGCACATCGCGGCGCGAAGCAGTGGGTAGATACCGCCGCGGTGGCCGCGCGGGCGAACATCACGCCTGGCAGCGCGGAGCGAGGCCGTGACCTCGAGGACGATCTCCCAGACGAAGAGCACGAGCGAGCGCGTGACGTTGAAGCCGTTCGCGAAGAACGCGCGATAGCCAGGGTTCGCCTTCTTCTCCGCGCTCATCCGGCTGACGGTGAGGATGGCCTCCTCGGCTTCGCCGGAGAGGAGGTTGCCGCGACTCGAGCCTCCGTCTATCAGCAGGCCGATACCGGTCGCGCGATCACGCTCGATCTCTGCGCAGTCGTCGGGGCCTGAGCAGGCGATGATCCGGCCCGACTCCTTGTCGACCCAGCGGAAGGCGGGGATGTCCTCGTTCGAGCCGAGGAGGATGCCAGCTTGGCTCGCCCCGGTCTGGGACGAGAGGTCAGGCTCCCACTCGACGATCCGGTGCTTGCCGTCTCCGAGCCAGCGAGCCATCGTCGGTGCGCTCCCGTCGCGCATCGCGCGGCGGAGGATCGGGAGAGCGAGCCCGTCGATCTCGAGGAAGATCAGACCCGGGAATGTCGGTGCGCTCGGCCCCGCCCTGCCGCTTTGCGACCCGCCTAACGACGTTCAGCGTGTACGTGTCGTCGTCGTTCGTTCCGACGACGACCGCGAGGACGACGCTGACCGCCGCCGCGACGAGCGCTGCGAGGAGGGCGTCACCGAAGTCGTCCACCGTCAGGGCGCTCGGGGCGACCTTCGCCACAAGTTGAAGCATCAACGCGTCGACTACGAGGACGAGCACGAACCCGAGCAGAGCCATGAACGGCAGTCGGAGCGCCGCCACGATTGGCGGCAGGATCGCGTTGAGGACGCCGATCAGCAGCGCGGCGGTTGCGGCACCGAGGAAGCCTCCCGTCGCGACCCCGGGCACGATCCACGCTGCGATCAGCAGCGCGGCGGCGGAAACGAGCCACGAGACGAGGAGCCGCACCGGATGGAAGCGTGGCTTGGCCGGCTCCCAGGCGAGCCGCTCGCCGTATGTCGCAGTCGTCGCCATTCCGAGCAAGCCTAACCGCGTACCCGCCGACCCGCGTTAGGATGGCGGAGGGAGCATCACGGAGCGTTCGTACCACTTTGGCATCGAGAGGAGGACAGGTATGGCAGACGAGATCGGCCCGGTCGACTACATGATCGTGGCCTTCCCCGGAAACCAGTTCAAGGGTGAGATCGCGCCTGCGCTCGCGGACCTCGTCGACGCGGGAACGATCCGCATCATCGACATCGCATTCGTGGGCAAGGACGAGAACGGCGACGCGCTCGCCTTCGAGCTGACCGAGCTTGACCCTCAGGTTCAGGAAGGGCTTGAAAGCCTCGGCATCGAGGTCGGCGGGCTCTTCAATGAGGACGATCTGATGGATGCAGCAGAGGAGCTCGAGCCGAACATGTCGGCTGCGCTGCTCGTGTGGGAGAACGTCTGGGCCCGCAAGACCGCCCAGGCCATCCGCGACGCCGGCGGCCAGCTGGTCGCCTTCGAGCGATTGCCGCACGACATCGTGCAGGCGGCTCGCGAATGGGTGCTCGAAGAAGCAGGGAAGGAGAGCTGAGATGATCGGAAGACGTGGACCCGGCCTGGTCCGTGTGGCCGCGACGACCGCGGTCGTCGCAGGAACGGCTGGAGCAGTCCGTAACCGGCAGGACAACAAGCACGCGGCGCAGGACCAGGCGGCGTATGACCAGCAGATGGCCGCACAGGCCGCCGCTGCGCCGGCAGCTCCCGCCGAGCCCGACTACGCGGCCGAGCTCGAGCAGCTGGCCCAGCTGAAGAACCAGGGCATCCTCACCGACGAGGAGTTCGAGGCGAAGAAGAAGCAGATCCTCGGGATCTAGCGACGCCTTTCAGGGGCGCCGGCACGAGCCGGCGCCCAGGCGCCTCTACGAGCCGGTGGCGGCTGGCATCGCAGCCTTCGCCTCGGCGACCTTGGCCCGCCTCGCCTCCGTCAGTTCGCGCACGAAGATCTGGATCGTCGCCGCAAGGGGCACCGCGATCAGGGCGCCGAGAACGCCCAGCAGCGCGCCGAACAGCGAGACGGCGACGATGATGAAGAACGGCGACAACTGCACGGCTTTGCCCTGGACCTTCGGCGTGATGATGCTGTTCTCGACCTGCTGATAGACGAGGATGACGACGAGCATGATGATCGCCGCCGTCACGCCCTCCTCGGCCCATAGGGTCGGCACGAGAATAAAACCGGCCAGCGTCGCGCCGATGTTCGGGATCATGTCGAGGAGTCCCGCGATCACGCCCAGGGCGAGCGCGTAGCTCGAGCCGAGGAGCCAGGCCGTCAGCCCCTGGGTCGTTCCCGCGATCGACGCGACGACGATCACGCCGATCGCCCAGCGAGAAACGGACTCCGTGATCCTGTCCCAGACGGCGAGCCATCGATCGTCGTCGCCGGGCATGAGCACGCTCGACATCGCCGCCCGCATCTTCCCGATGTCGACGAGCAGGAACAGGCAGACGAAGAGGATCGTGAACCCGGCGAGGAACAGGCTGAAGAAGTCTCCGGCGATGCCGAGGACGGCGCTGATCGCGTCCGGCACCGAGGCAGACGCGGCGTTTGCGCCCTCCTGGACGTTCCCGGCGGCACCGGAGTCGCCGAGGAAGCTGAGCTCGTCGGAGTTGCGTAGCTGATCGACGAGCTGCGGCAGGTCGTGGAGGAAGTCCCGCACGCTCCCGACGAGCGGTACGAGGAGGAGGAGCGCGAAGGAGCGTGACGGCGACGGCGGTCCCGAGCACCGTGATCGTCGCCGCGAGCCCGCGCGAGAGCCCCGTCTTCGCCATCACGAACCGCAGCGGGATACTCGAAGACGAGCGCGAGGAAGATCGCCGACGAAGACGATGAGGAATGCGTCGGCGATCGATGCGAACGCCCACATGACTCCGATCGCAGCGGCGACGAGGAGGATCGTCCGCAACGGAAGGACGAGCGCTATGCGCTGCGGAGGAGCGCGTCGCCTCCATCGACCAGCAAGCGTAGATCGGCCACCGGAGGGCCCCGCCCGCGCGTTACGGGCCGAGCTGCGCCGACGTGGCGTGCGTTACGGTCCGGCGTGAGCACCGACGCCGTCAGCGCGACACCTCCGTCGCCGGACAGCGCATGCGGAAGGTCTTCACGCTGGCTCGTCGGCATCGCGATCGTTGCCTCGTCATCCTCAACCTCCTCGGCGTGGACATCATCGGCTGGTTCGCAGAACCTCTGGGATCAGATCAAGGCCATGCCGACCGGCTACATGGCCGCGGCGCTCGTGTTCCAGACCGGGCAAACGCTGCTTCGCCGGCGCTGTCGTACTACGGGATCCTCAAGTTCGCGTACAAGGACGAGGTTACGTTCTGGCCGATCGCCGCCGCCTACGCCGTCGGTGTGGCGATGAACGGCTTCCTGCCCGCCAACATCGGGACGTTCGTGACGCTCGTCATGTTCGTCGCGATTATCCCTTCATGCGGGATCGCGGGCGCGATCGCCGCCTACCTCGTCCAGAAGATCTTCTTCACCCTCGCTGGGACGTTCGTCTACCTCTACATGTTCCTCAGCGTCCCCGGTGCGTTCGACATCAGCTTCGGCCGGCTCCACGACCACCCTCTAGCCACCGTGCTGATCGCAGCCGGCGCGGTCCTTCTCTGCGTGATCGTGGGTCGGATCCTCATGCGCAAGGTCAAGGGCCTCTGGGAGCAGGCGAAGGAGGGCGGCGCGATCCTCTCCGAGCCGAAGACGTACCTCAAGCGCGTCGTTCCTGCCGTCGTTCCTCTCCTGGAGCTGCAAGCTCGTCGTCGACCGGGATCTTCCTCGCCGCGTTCGCGATTCCCGTGACGTTCGAGTCGATCATGTGGGTCGTCGGCTCGGGCTCCCTCGCGAACGTCGCGTCGTTCACGCCCGGCGCGGTGGGCGTCACCCAGGCGACGAACGCGCTCGCGCTCAAGACCTGCTGCAACGTCCCGAACGGCCAGGCCGTCGACTACTCGACCGCGCAGCAGCTGATCACGACGGCATGGAACCAGGTCGTCGCGCTCGTGCTCGTGATCTGGGTCTTCGGCTGGACCGGCGGCAAGCAGCTCGTCGGTCAGTCGTACACCGATGCGAAGACGCAGGCGGCCGACATGAAGGCGCAGCGCGACGGAGAAGAAGGCAGCCAAGAAGGAAGTCAAGGAGTCCGAGAAAGAGGCCAAGCGGCGCGCGAAGCACGGCGACGCCTAAGTGGGCTGGATCTACACCGAGCTCGTCCTCGTCTCGCTCGCCGCGATGTGCTCCCCGACGACGCTGACGTTCTCGATCCTCGCGCTCGTCCTCGGCGACAAACCCCTTCGCACCGGGATCTTCTTCTACCTAGGGGCGCTGACCGCGACGCTCGCCGTCGGCGTCGCGGCCGCGTTCGTCATCGGTGACGTCGCGGCGTCCGGCACGTCAAGTCCCAAGACGTGGGTCGCGGTGATCGACGTCGTTGCGGCCGGGCTGGTACTCGTCTACGTCGTCCACCTCCGGCGCCATCCGATCGGAGCGGAGAAGCAGGCGCAGATGACGGCCCAGATGGGCAAGGTCGCATCGTCGCCGGCGATCGCAGTCGTGGGAGCCGGCGCGATGCTCGCGAATCCGGGCGCGTTCATCCCGATCGCGCTTAAGACGATCTCGGAGACCGATCCCTCGACGCTCGGCTACGCGGTCGACTGGCTCTTCTTCGCGCTCGTGTCGCTGCTACCGCTACTCGTCGCAATCATCCTGCTCGTCGTGGCGCGGTCGTGGGCACTGCGCATCCTCGGCTCGATCCGAGCCTGGCTCGAGCGGAATCTCATGGCGATCCTGATCGTGATCCTCGTCCTGCTCGCCGCGGGGCTGCTGCGAAACGGGATCGCAGGGCTTACGAGCTAGCCGCGAGCGCCGGCTCTGCGCTGGAGCTCTCGCGCCGCTCACGGGCGATCGAGATCATCGCTGCGCCGATCAGCGCGAGCCCAAGGCCAGAGACCGCGACGAAGACGTGCCACGCTGGTCGGCTCAGCCGCTCGTCGAAGAGCAGCGTGCCGATCACAACCGAGACGACGGGGTTGGCGACGGAAACCGTGGCCACCGAGGTCGCGAGAAACCCTTCGCTCAGCGACACCTGCTGGAGGACGAACGCGTAGATGCCGGTACCGGCCATCGCATAGAGCTCCCACGTCGACAGCGCCTCGGACGCGCCCCCGGCGTGGAGCGCCTCGAGCGTCGGCTTGACGAGACAGGCGGAGACGCCGAAGAGGATGCCGGACGCGACGCCGAAGAACGCGGCACGGCGCGCACCGGTTCCGCGGCGCGCGAGCCCGATTAGCACCGTGCACAGGACGCCGACGACGAGCAACGTGACGAGCCACTCGCCGTTTGGCGCGCTCTCGTTGCCGCCCGCCGGGTCTCCGAAGATCGCGTAGAGCGCAAGCCCCCCAACGACGATCGTGGCGCCGACGATCTCGCGGCCGCCTACCGATTGGTTCGTGAGGAAGTAGCCGAGCGGCAGTGCAAAGACGACGGTCGTGACGAGCAGCGGCTGGATGATCGCGAGCTGACCGTGGTCGAGAGCGATCGCCTGCACGACGTAGCCGACGAGCAAGGCCCCCGAACCGACGAGCCACCAGTTGCTTCCCGCGAGCTTCGCGAACGCGCGCAGGTTGTCCGGGGAAATGGCGAGCTCGAGCGCACCCTTCTGCTGAAGGGTCGCCGCCACGGCAAAGAGGAACGCCGCCACAAGCGCGAGGATCTCGGCCAGAACGCGGAGACTCTACGCAACACACCGCCCTGACGCGAGCCGCGCCGATACGCACTAGGGTTCGTCCGCCATTCCAATGCATTCGCGGAAAGGGGCGGCACGTGGAGAAGGACGGCGTCGAGCTCATCACCTCTCTGATCGACCGGGACGTGGTCGAGCCTCTCGAAAACTTCCAGGATCCGAGCCAGGAGTGGCGCCGGCTGTTCTCCGAGCTGCTGGGCACGTTCTTCCTCGTGCTTGTCGCAGCTGGCGGTGGGATGATGGGTCAGGCGTTCCCGGACACGATCAGCCGTACTGCTGCCGTTGTCGCACCGGGGTTGATGGTGATGGCGATCATCCTGTTCATGGGCAGGGTGTCCGGCGCGCACCTGAATCCCGCGGTCAGCATCGCCTTCTCGCTCCGCGGCGACTTCCCGTGGCGCAGGGTGCCTGGCTACGTCGTCGTGCAGCTGATCGGCGCCACGCTCGCGGCGCTGTTCCTCCGTGCCGTGATCGACGTCTCGGCTACATACGGCTCCAACTACCCGGCGCCAGGATTCTCGGCTAGCGACGCGTTCCTCATGGAGGCGGTGCTCACGCTGGGTCTCGTCAGCGTCATCCTCGGGACGGCGTCGGGCGCCCAGAACATCGGCATCTTCGGAGCAATCGGCGTGGGGGCATACATCGCGCTGGCCGGCTTGTGGGGTAGCCCCATCTCTGGTGCCTCGATGAATCCCGCCCGCACATTCGGGCCAGATCTCGTAGGCACGGACTTCACCAGCTACTGGGTCTACGTCGCCGGGCCGCTGGCGGGAGCGCTACTCGCGGTTGGGGCGGCCTGGGTGTTGCGTGGTGCCGGCGGGGGAAGGGCCGGCTCAGGAGCAGCTCAGGGTGCCCTTGGCACCGAGGTCAAGAACCCTAAGAAAGCCTAAGGCGCATGGCGCCGAGAGGAGGCACCACGCGATGACGACGAAGCAGGCACCATCGGTGGCATCGATCGACGGGACCGCACCGTCGGCCGTTGCCCATTTCACCGTTGCCGAGCGCGCTGCCCGCGGAAAGGCAGCCCGCGCCGAGGTCTCACGCTCGAGCCACGGCCAGTGGACACCGTCCCCGCACCGCCCCGACCCGATCGATCTGCTCGAGGAGCAGGCAGCGACGCGCGTCCCGGAGCTCGTGCCCATCCGGTACGGGCGGATGCTCGTCTCACCGTTCACGTTCTTCCGAGGGGGGGCGTATCTCATGGCCTCCGACCTCTCGGGCGGCCCGCGCACCGGCCTGCACGCACAGCTCTGCGGCGACGCGCACCTCTCGAACTTCGGCGCGTTCATGGCGCCGGACCGGGACCTCGTCTTCAGCGTCAACGACTTCGACGAGACGCTTCCAGGCCCGTTCGAGTGGGACGTGAAACGACTCGTGGCGAGCTTCGCCGTCGCGGGACGCGACCGCGGCTTCGACGACAAGGAACGGGAGGCGATCTGCCTCACCGCCGACAAGGGCCTACCGCGAGGCAATGCAGCGCTTCTCGACGATGCGCACTCTCGACCTCTGGTATGCCCGTTTTGACGTCGAGGCGTTCACCGAAGCCTTCCGCAAGCAGGCGAGCGCGAAGGCGCTGAAAACGTTCGACCGAAACGTGGCGAAGGCGCGGGCGAAGGACAGCCTCCGCGCATTCGACAAGCTCACGGCGATGGTCGATGGCCAGCCGAGGATCATCAGCGACCCGCCGCTGATCGTTCCCGTAGAGGACGTCGCCGACGGCATGGACGCGACGAAGGTCGAGGAGTCCATGCGCACGGTCATCCGCTCGTATCGCCGAACGCTTTCCGGCGACCGGCGGCGCCTGCTCGAGCGCTTCCAGTACGCCCACGCCGCGCGGAAGGTGGTCGGCGTGGGAAGCGTCGGCACGCGTGCCTGGATCATGCTCCTGCTCGGTCACGACGAGCAGGACCCGCTCTTTCTCCAGGCGAAGGAGGCTGAGCCGTCGGTGCTCGAGCCCTTCCTCGGACGGAGCGAGTTCGCGACCAGCGGCCAACGCGTCGTCGAGGGTCAGAGGCTGATGCAGGCGTCGAGCGACATCATGCTCGGCTGGCTTCGTGTGACCGGCGTCGATGGGGTCGAGCGTGACTTCTACGTCCGCCAGCTCTGGGATGGGAAAGCGTCCGCGACCGTCGAGGTGATGGAGCCGCCGACGATGACGACGTACGCGGAGGTCTGCGGCTGGACGCTCGCCAAGGCCCACGCACGCTCGGGAGACTCCGTCGCGATCGCAAGCTATCTCGGGACGAGCGACTCGTTCGATCGCTCCCTGGCGACCTTCGCCGAAACGTATGCCGACCAGAACGAGCGCGACTACCAGGTGCTCGTCGAAGCAGTGAAGAGCGGGCGAGTGACGGCAGAAGAGGGCCTGTAACCGAACGCCATCCGCGGCTAGGCTCCCGAGCCCGGATCCCGTGCGCGAGTGTCCTCATGCACGCGCTGCGGGTCAAAGCAGTGTCAAACGGGGCCACAAGAATGACGACCGGGAGCCGTATAGGGTGACGTCTGTGGCGAGCGAGGGTGCGGTCAGCAATCGCTTGGAGTCGGCGCCCGTCGCGGCGAAGGTCGGCTGGGGTGTGGCCGCGATTCTGGCCACGGCCCAGTTCATCATGGTGTTGGACACGACGGTGATGAACGTGTCGATCACACAGGTCGTCGCGGACCTCGATACGACGGTGGTGGGTCTGCAGACCGCGATCACGATGTACACGCTCGTGATGGCCTCCTTCATGCTGATCGGCGGCAAGATCGGCGATCGCTGGGGGGCGAAACGGGCGTTCTGGATCGGAGGGCTCGTCTATGGGGCGGGGTCGTTGACGACAGCGTTGTCGCCCAACCTGGCCGTGCTGCTGGTGGGCTGGTCGCTCGTGGAGGGCCTCGGCGCGGTGCTCGTGATCCCGGCGATCGCTGCGCTGACGGCCGCGACCTATCAGGGCAAGCAGCGTGCCATGGCCTACGGGATCCTCGGTGGTGTGAGCGGGGTGTCGATGGCGGCCGGACCGCTGATCGGGGGCTGGGTGACGGCCAACCTCTCCTGGCGGTACGTGTTCGCCGGCGAGACGGTCGTGATGCTGATCTTGATGCTGTTCCTGAAGGTGCTCCCCGCGACGGTTGGCCGCAAGAGCAAGCTCGACCTGGGGGGCGCGGTGCTGTCGGCGGCCGGCCTCGGCACCATCGTGTTCGGGGTCCTGAAGTCGAGCCAGTGGGGGTGGGTGACGGCGAAGGCCGCGGCGCCCGTTTCCCCGCTCGGGTTGTCGCCGACGTTGTGGCTGATCGCGATCGGCTCCGTCTTGCTGTGGCTGTTCGTCCGGCAGGAGGAACGGGTCAAAGAGGGTGGCAAGGAGCCGCTGCTCGACCTCGCGCTCCCGAAGATCCCGAGAATGCGGGCCGGGCTGGTGGTGCAGTGGTGCCAGGCGTTCATCATCCAGGGCACCTTCTTCGTGATCCCGCTGTACCTGCAAACGGTGCTCGGCTTCGACGCCCTGAAGACCGGCAAGACGATCCTGCCGATGTCGGTCGCGATGTTCGTCTTCGCAATCGGCGGCTCCGCGATCACAGGCCGCTACTCGCCGAAGCTGATCGTCCAGCGCGGCGTCGCCGCAATGCTCGTCGGGGAAGCGATGCTGCTCCACTTCATCGGGCCCGAATTGAACGGCTGGGGCTTCGGGATCGGGCTGGCGCTGCTCGGAGCAGGCCTCGGGCTGCTCGCCTCACAGGTCGGCAACGTGATCATGTCGTCGGTCGATCCCTCGCGCGGCGGCGAGGCGGGCGGGCTCCAGGGCACCTCGCTCAACCTCGGCGCCTCGCTCGGGGTAGCGCTCGTCGGCTCGATCCTGATCGCATCCCTGGCGACGAACTTCTCGACCGAGGTGATGGCGAGCTCGACGCTGCCCGATCGAGTCAAGCAACAGGTGAGCGCGGCCGCTGAGACAAGCGCCAACTTCGTCTCGGTCGAGCAGGTCGAGCAGGCAGCCGAGGACGCCGGCCTGCTCCCGACGCCAGACGGACGGAGATCGTCGCCGTCTACTCCGACTCGCAGCTCAAGGCACTGCGGGCCGCGCTCGGGTTCCTCGCCCTGTTCGCGCTGCTCGCGCTGGCATGGGTCAGACGCTTACCCGAGCACGCAGATCCCACCGAGGACGACGAAAGTAATCGCCCCAGAGGCACCCCGGATACCGCCGGTGCGGCTGCGTAGGCGAGCGGGGTTCGCCGTGGATACCTACTGGGGCACAGGCCGAACAGAGGCCTTCAGTGACGGGGTCTTCGCGATCGCGATCACGCTGCTCATTCTCGAGGTCAATGTGCCGGAGACGGCGTTCGACAACCTGTGGCGGGGCATCGTCGATCAGTGGCCCTCGTATCTGGCGTACGCGACGAGCTTCATCACGATCGGAGGGATCTGGCTCGCCCATCACGGCATCTTCCGGCGCTTGCAGTACGCGAACAAGCGACTGATGGTGATCAACCTGTTGCTGCTGATGGTCGTCTCGTTCCTGCCGTTCCCGACCAAGCTGATGGCAGAAGCGATCCACCGCAGCGACGCCGAGCGCGCCGCAGTCATCTTCTACGGCGCAACGCTGCTCGTCATCTCGTCACTGCTCAGCGCCCTCTGGGGATCGGTCACACTCGACCGCCACCTGCTCAGGCCAGAGGTCGACGAGAAAGAGGTCCAGGCGATCACGCTGGCAACAACACCAACTATCGGCTTCTACGTCGGTGTGATCGTGCTCGCCGTCGTGGCTCCCGTCGCAGCCGTGTACGGGTTCCTCCTCATCGCCGTCGTGACGGTCCTCCGAGCGCGTGGCGACCGGAGCGACCCATCCGCGAAAGCATCCGCGTAGCGTGACCGCTCGCCATCGTGCGGACACGGCGAGGCGGCAGGAGGAAACGTAGGAATCCCGTCTCTCCGGATGCGGAGACCGAGAGGACCCGGCTAGCAGCGCTGCGTCGCGGTGTCCCTCGCGCGCGCTTGTGGGTTACTGCGGACAACCGACCCGGGCAAAGTCTGATGCCTCGTGCGAGGCGACGTCTTAGCTTCGTCCTAATCGGGCCGATCGGACATGGTTTCCACGGCCAAGAAGGAGAGGAGACGTTATGGATGGTGACAATCTCGTCCTTGTGGTCGGTGCGTACGCCGATGCTGGGGCGGCAGCCGATGACTTCAAGACGCTCAAGGCCGGGGAGGACGCCGGCGAGTATCAGGTCGTCGGGGCCGTCGTCCTGAACCGCGACGCCGACGGCAAGGTCGACGTGCAGGAGCACGGCGACGCGCACGTCGCGGGCGGTGCTGTTCTCGGTGGGGGTGCCGGCTTGGTGCTCGGGCTGTTCGCGCCGCCGTTGCTGGCCGCGACCGCGGTCGGAGCAGGGATCGGCGCTGTCGTCGGCAAGCTCAAGAAGAAGCACGAGGAGAAGCAACTGGGCGTCGATGTCGATGAGTACCTGCCCCCGGACTCATCGGCGGTCGTCGCAGTCGTCGACGACGTCTACGCCGACAAGGTCGAAGCCGCGCTCGTCAACTCGGACAAGCGGATCAACAAGGCTATCGACAAGGGCGACTACGAGGAGCTGCAGAAGGCGATCTCGCAGTCTTCCGACGAGGTGTCGAGCGCGGTCAGCTCCTAGACCGCGGAAGGAGGGGCCGGCACACCTGCCGCCCCTCCCGATCCGCCGAAGATCACGGCGATGTCGCCGGGCGCTGGCCGAAGGCCCATGCCGTCGAAGCCGTGAAGAGCAGCACGGGTGCACCGCGGACGCAGCGTCGTAGAGTCCCGCTGTCGTCCGGCGGAGACGGCGGATCTCGCTGAGGACTCGCACGCGGTGGTCGGGAGACGGGCAGCGAGCTCCACCGCGGCTCCGGGCGGGCCGCCGTCGTTCTCGATCTCGCTGATCCTCGTCGCGGCGGTCGCGAACCTCAACCTGTCGGTCGCGAACGTCGCCCTGCCCGACATTGCGCAGGCATTCGACGCCGGGCAGGTCTCGCTGAACCTGATCGCCGTCGGCTACTCGCTCGGGCTCGCGGCCTCCGTCCTCTACTTCGGCGCGATCGGCGACCGCTACGGCCGGAAGCTCCTGCTCCTCATCGGCACGGCGTTCGCCGTGCCGATGTCGTTGCTCGCGGCGTTCGCACCGTCCGACGAAGTGCTATTCGTGGCGCGGGTCGGGGGCGGCCTGGCGGCCGGTATGGCGTACCCGACCACGCTCGCCATGATCGCCGCGCTGTGGTCGGGTCCAGGGCGGACAAAGGCCATCGCCCTGTGGTCGGCGCTCGGCGGCGCGATCGCCGCGCTCGGGCCGCTCATCGCCGGCGCGCTCTTGACCCAGTTCGAGTGGGGATCGGTCTTCCTCATCACCCTGCCGCTGGCGATCGTCGCGATCGTCATGGCCTACATCTATGTCCCCGCTCACGTGAACGAGACAACGGAGGCGGTCGACAACCTCGGCGGTGTCCTCTCTCTCGTCATGATCGCCGCGCTCGTTCTCGGCATCAACTTCGCGCCGGTGCCGAACGAGGGAACGCTCGTGCTCGTCCTGTTCGGTATCGCGCTCGTCGGGGCAGTCGCGTTCTACCTTCGACAACAGCGTGCGAAGAACCCGCTGTACGACCTCGACGTTGCCGCTCGCCGCATCTTCTGGGTCGCTGCCTGCGCGGGCATCATCGTTTTCGGCTCGTTGATGGCGGCCGCGTTCGTGAGTCAGCAGTACCTCCAGAACGTCCTCGGCTATTCGACGCTCGAGGCCGGCGCATCGATCCTTCCGGCAGCGCTGCTGATGGTGATCGTCGCACCACGCTCGGCAAAGCTCGTCGAAGCGCGAGGAGCACGCTTCACACTGCTCGCCGGATACGTCTTCCTCGTGCTCGCGTTCCTGTCGATGCTCCTGCTCTGGAAGGAGGACACGCCGTACTGGAAGATCGCGCTCGCCTACGCCTTCATCGGGATCGGCGTCGGGTTTGCGGGTACTCCGGCGTCCCACTCGCTGACGGGCTCCGTTCCTGTCACACGAGCGGGGATGGCCTCCGGGACGGCCGATCTCCAGCGGGATCTCGGCGGCGCGATCATGACGTCGATCTTCGGCGCGCTGCTCACCGCCGGCTACGCGGCTGCGGCTTCGAGCGCGATCGCGGCGTCGGACAAGCACATCTCCGACAGCGTTCAGAGCCAGCTGACGAAGTCCTTCGCCGGTGCCGAAGCCGTTGCCGAGCAGTACCCGAGATACGCGGATCAGATCACAGCAGCAGCCAAGCAGTCGTTCCTCCAGGGCGACCAATGGGCCTACACCGCCGGCATCGCCGCGGTGCTCGGTGGAGCGGCGCTCGTCTTCTTCATGTTCCCGAAGCGAGACGAGGAGCGGCGGCTGCTCGCCGCCTACCACGAGGCGGACATGGCGCACCCTGAGTAGGGTGCGAAGAACACCCCTACGAGAGAGGACGCCACATGGACGAAGAGCTGATGGGTGAGGCAGAGGACGTGGCAGCGGAGGCGATCGACGATGCCGTCGCCGCCAGGGCGCTACACGAGGACGCAGTCGTGAAAGCTGTCGCTGCCGAGGCGTTGCACGAAGATGCGGTGGAGATGGCGGCCAAGGCAATCGTGCTCGAAGAGGCAGCGGAACAGCTGGCTGCAGAGGCCGTGATTGAGGAAGCCGTCGCGGAGGAGCTCGCCGAAGAAGCCGAGGCTGGCGCCGAGGTTGCTGAGCTGCTCGGCGAGGCTGCGGCGGCTGACGACGAATAGTTGCCGCCTGCCTGGTACGCGCGGGCGATCTGAGAGGATGATCCGGTGACCGACCGATCCGTCCTGCCGATTCCGGACAAGCCCTACGAGGGCGAGTTGCCGATGGACGCGAAGGATCCGAAGGCGACGTTCCCGCCCATCGAGCCCTTACGGCCTCCGGACGGTGCGCCGAACGTCCTCATCGTGCTGCTCGACGACGTGGGTTTTGCCGCCTCGAGCGCATTCGGGGGCCTTATCTCAACGCCGACCGCTGAGCGGCTGGCCGGGAACGGACTGAAGTTCAACCGCTTTCACACGACGGCTCTCTGCGCTCCGACCCGTCAGGCATTGCTCACAGGCCGCAACCACCACACGGTCGGTATGGGCGTCATCACGGAGCTCGCGACGTCTGCGCCGGGGTACAACTCTCTCCGGCCGAATACCTGTGCGCCGCTCGCCCAGACACTGAAGCTCAACGGCTACTCGACGGCGCAGTTCGGCAAGTGCCACGAGGTGCCGGTGTGGCAGACGAGCCCCATGGGGCCCTTCGACGCGTGGCCGACCGGCGGCGGGGGCTTCGAGCACTTCTACGGCTTCGTCGGCGGCGAGACGAACCAGTACTACCCGGCCATCTACGACGGCACGACGCCGATGGAGCCTGAGAAGACGCCCGAGGAGGGTTACCACTTCACCGAGGACATGACCGACAAGGCGATTGCCTGGGTGCGCCAGCAGAAGTCGTTGATGCCCGACAAGCCGTTCTTCGTCTACTACGCGCCGGGCGCGACGCACGCACCGCACCATGTCCCGACGGAGTGGTCGGACAAGTACAAGGGTCGCTTCGACGGCGGGTGGGACGCGCTGCGCGAGGAGATCCTCACGCGCCAGAAGGAGCTCGGGGTGGTGCCGCCCGAGACGGAGCTGACCGAGCGGCACGAGGAGATTCCCGCGTGGGAGGACATTCCCGACGGGCTCAAGCCGATCCTCGCCCGCCAGATGGAGGTGTACGCGGGCTTTCTCGAGCACACGGACCACCACATCGGCCGGCTCGTCGACGCGCTCGACGACCTCGGCGTGCTCGAGGACACGCTCGTCTACTACATCATCGGCGACAACGGCGCGAGCGCCGAGGGGACGGTGCAGGGGAGCTTCAACGAGCTCCTGATGCTCAACGGCGCCGTCGGCCCTCGAGACGACGGAGTTCATGGCGGCGCGCATCGACCTCTTCGGCACCCCGGCCGCTTATAACCACTACGCAGTCGGGTGGGCGCACGCGATGGACACGCCGTACCAGTGGACGAAACAGGTGGCATCGCACTGGGGCGGCACGCGCAACGGCACGATCGTGCACTGGCCTTCGGGGATGAAGGCAAAGGGCGAGATTCGGTCGCAGTTCCACCACGTGATCGATGTGGCGCCGACCGTGCTCGAGGCGGCTGGCCTGCCCGAGCCGACTGTCGTCGACGGCGTATCCCAGAAGCCGATCGAGGGCGTCAGCATGACGTACTCGTTCGATGACGCAGGCGCCGCCGATCGCCGCACGACCCAGTACTTCGAGATGTTCTGCAACCGCGGCATCTACCACGAGGGGTGGGCGGCGGTCACTCGCCATTCGACGCCGTGGGTGATGGCGGCGAACCTGCCGGCGTTCGACGCCGACGTCTGGGAGCTCTATGACACGTCGACCGACTGGAGCCAGCGTCACGACCTTGCCGCCGAGATGCCGGAGAAGCTCGCGGAGCTCAAGCAGCTCTTCCTCGAGGAGGCGCGGAAGTACGACGTGCTGCCGCTCGATGACCGTCGTGTCGAGCGGTTCGATGCCGACCTCGCGGGCAGACCAACCCTCGTCAAGGGCAATTCGCAGCTTCTTTTCAGCGGCATGGGGCGCTTGACCGAGAACGTTCTTCTGAACATCAAGAACAAGTCGCACGCGGTGACAGCGGAGATCGTGATCCCCGAGGGCGGGGCCGAGGGTGTGATCGTTCGCGCAAGGTGGCGAGTTCGGCGGTTGGAGTCTCTATCTCACGGAGGGAAAGCCACGCTACTGCTACAACCTCTTCGGCCTGCAGCGATTCAAGGTGGCGAGCGACACTCCAGTCGCTCCGGGCGAGCACCAGGTGCGCATGGAGTTTGCGTATGACGGCGGCGGCCTTGCCAAGGGCGGTACGGCGACGCTGTATGTGGACGGGACTCAGGTCGGCGAGGGGCGCGTTGAAAGCACGGTGCCGATGATGTTCTCGGGCGACGAGACCGCCGACGTCGGGCAAGACACCGCGTCTCCGGTGAGCGACGACTATGCGGGTGAGTCGAGCGTCTTCAGCGGCACGATCAAGTGGGTACAGATCGACCTCGGCGAGGACGCAGAAGACGCTGACCACCTGATCTCGCCCGAGGAACGGCTGCGCCTCGCGATGGCGCGCCAATAGCTCGAGGCACCGTGGGTCCAGATCCGCGCAAGGGCATCGAGCCGCGATGGCCGATCGCGGTTACTGTCGGGTCCTACCTCGGGCTGATGGTCGTGCTGCGCGTGTACGAGCCGGACCGGCCGGTGCTGGGTACGCGCTGGCTCGTGCCGGGCCTCATGGGCCTCCTGCTCGTGGCCCTGATAGCTGCCGATCCCGCTCATGTCACCCGACGCGCGCGCTGGCTCCGACCGGTAGCGAGTGTCCTCATCTTCTCGCTCGCGGCCATGGCGCTCGCGTCGACTGCGGTTCTCATCACGGATCTGATCAGGGGGGCTCACGTTGCGGACCAGGCATCCACGCTGCTCGCGTCCGGGGCGCTCGTATGGCTCGGCAACTGTCTTGTGTTCGGCCTTCTCTACTGGCACCTCGACAGCGGTGGGCCACTTGCCCGCTATCGCGGAGACCGCCCATATCGAGACTTCGCCTTCACGCAGCACATGAGCCCAGAGCTCGCGCCGGAAGGGTGGCGGCCGCAGTACATCGACTACCTCATCCTCGGGCTGACGACGAGCACCGCCTTCAGCCCCACCGACGTCATGCCCATTGCTGTATGGGCGAAGCTGACGATGGCAGTGCAGTCGCTGATCTCGCTCGCTGTCGTCGGGCTCGTGATCGCCCGCGCAGTCAACGTGTTTAGCTAGCGCGGTGGAAGCGCAGGAGCGGAGGCTGCATCGGGTGGAGTTGCTCGCCACGATCCTGCTCGCCGTCGCCGCCGTCGGCACAGCCTGGAGCACGTACCAGTCCACGCAGTGGCGCGGCGACCAGGCCGTCAATACGAGCAAGGCGACCGCGGCTCGCATCCAGTCGTCCGAGGCGTCGACCCGAGCAGGTCAGCTGTCGCAGGTCGACATCGCGACGTTCATCCAGTGGGTCGACGCCGACGTCCACGGCGATGAGAAGCTCGCGCGCTTCTACCGCAAGCGGTTCCGCAAGGAGTTCCGGCCCGCGTTCGCCGCCTGGATCGCGACCGAGCCGAAGACGAATCCCGACGCACCGCTGACGCCGTTCGCGATGCCCCAATACCGCCTCGCAAAGGCGCAGGAGAGCATGCGCCTGAACGCGTTGGCCGGCACCTACGCGGATGCGGCCGGCGAGGCGAATCAGCGCGCCGACGACGACATCCTCGCGGTCGTCCTGTTCGCGACGGCGCTCTTCTTCGCGGGCATCTCGACAAAGGTCAGGTCGCTCGGACAGAGAGAAGCCCTGCTCGGAATGGGCTGGTTCGTCTTCCTCGGCACCGCCATCTGGCTCGCGACACTGCCGACCACGCTGTCGATCTGACCCTCGCAGTGCAGAGCGGAACCTTGCCTGAAAGTACCGATGCGGCCCGTACGAAGCGATCGTAGGCTCGAACTGAAACTCGCTCGCACGACGAAAGGAGAGCCATGACCACCGTTACCGAGACCCCAGTCCTCGATCTTCTGGAGGCGATGACAGCCGACTCGATCGAGGCAACGACACTCGATACCGAGACGCTGATGCTCGTGCGTCTCGCGGCCCTCGTGGCGATGGACGCCCCGGCGCCGTCGTACCTGATGAACCTCGGCGTAGCTGTCGAGGCCGGCATCACCGAGGAGCACGTACGCGGCGTCCTCACCGCCGTCGCCCCGATCGTCGGGACGGCGCGCGTTGCCTCGGCGACGACGAACATCGTTCGCGCGCTGGCATTCGCGATCGAGACGGCCGAGCTCGACGAGGAGGAGTAGCACCACCCGCATGCGGGGCGCTGGAGCTTTGCGGCGCCCCGCAGGCGCATGGCCTGTAGAGGAGCACCGGGGAGCAGCGCGAATCCGGCCACGTGCCGGACGCCGTCCCCGTCGACCGATCGCGAGGACCTCAAGGGTGTCCCCTACGAGCTGTTCATGCTCGCGCTGGCGATCCTCTCGATCGTCAACCTCGCTCTCGTGTCGGTGTTCCAGTGGGGAGTCGCAGCACTGGTGGCTCGTCGTCTACGTCGACGTCATCCTCACGGCGTTCTTCCTCGCCGACTTCGCGTACCGGCTGAAGACGGCTCCGTCCAGGCGGCACTACCTGGGTCGTGGCGGCGGGATGCTCGACCTCCTCAGCTGCGCACCCGGCTTGCGCATCCTGCGGCTGTTCCGCATCGTCCGCGCCGTCCGGATCATTCGCCGCCTCGGCGGCAGGCGCATGTTCGGAGAGCTGCGGCAGGGCTTCGCTGCCGGCACGGTCTACCTCGTCGTCTTCATGCTCCTGCTCACGCTCGAGGTGGTCGGGTTGCTCGAGCTGCGCTTCGAGGAGAACGCCCCGGGCGCGAACATCACGACCGCCGGCGATGCCCTCTGGTGGGGATACGTGACGGCCACGACGGTCGGGTACGGCGACCAGTTCCCGGTGACAACGGGCGGCCGTCTGGTCGGCTGGATCATGCTCACCGTCGGCGTCGCGCTCTTCGCCACCTTCTCCGGCTTCCTCGCCAACACGTTCCTGTCGATGAAGCGCGATGCTCCTGCCACTCCTGCGGCGACGGACCTGCGCAGTCCGCGCTGAAGGACGTCGAGCGACTGCTCGCGGAGCAGCAGGCCGCGACGGAGACGCTGCGCGCGCGGCTGGCGGAGCTGGAGGCGCCCGGCTAGCCGACCGGGACGAACGGGTGGAGCTCGTCCTGCCCCGGCTGGATGATCCCGTAGCTCGACTCCGGCACCTCGTTCCAGGCACCTTCGAGATCGCGAAGCGGCTCGGAGACGACGAGGCGCGACTCGTCGCTCACCTCGCCGAGGATCTCCAGCTCGGGGTGGAGCTTCCGTAGCTCCGCGACCTTCGTCGAGAAGAACAATGAGCGTGACTTCCCCTCGCTCGAGTACCGAAACGCCCAGAGGGTCGTGCCGTCGCTCGTCGCGACGGTCATCTGGATCGGATGCTCGATCCCGTGCTCCCGGCCGACCTTCTCGATGAATCCGACCGCCTGCGCGACGGCGGCGGGAGGATCGTCCTCGAGCCCGAAAGTCAGCGCCAGGAAGAAGAACACCTCGGAGTCTGTCGAGCCTGCGATGTCCGGCCAGAGGGTCGGGTCGACGGCAAAGGCGAGGTCGCGCTTGACGTCGTGGAACTGCGCGATTGCGCCGTTGTGCATCCACAGCCACTTTCCGTGACGGAACGGGTGGCAGTTCGTCCATTGGATCGGCGTCCCGCTCGACGCGCGAATGTGAGCGAAGACGAGGCCGGAGCGGACGTGGGGGGCTAGCTCGCGCAGGTTGGCGTCGTTCCACGCCGGCTCGGTGCTCTTGAAGAGGCCGGGAGTGTCGCCTTCGCCGTACCAGCCGACGCCGAAGCCGTCACCGTTCGTCGTCTCCGCGCCGAGCTTCGAGTGGAGGCTCTGGTCGATGAGCGAGTGCTCAGGCGTGTAGAGCAGCCTCTCGAGGAGAACGGGCGATCCGGAGTATGCGAGCCAGCGACACACGAGCAGGTTCCTCCATACCATCCTGTCATGCCCGAGGGGCTTTCAGCGACCGAGGTCGGCCAGGAGATCGCCGCGCACGCGAAGCACGCGGGCGGCCATGACCAGCGCGATCGGCTGATCGTGATTCTCGAGGCCATCCTCTTGTCCGTCGTCACGCTCTGTGCCGCCTGGTCGGGCTATGCGGCGGCGAAGTGGAGCACCGAGTCGCGGCTCAGCGTCGCCGAGGCGTCGACAGCGCGTATCGAAGCAAACAGGGCCGAGGGAGAGACGGCCGCGTTGAGGAACCTCGACTCCTCGACCTTCGGGGCCTGGTTCGCCGCGTACATCGCCGGCAACGAGGAAGCCATGAGGATCGCCGAGCGCCGGTTCCGGCCTGAGTACAAGGTCGCATTTGACGCCTGGCGAGCGACGAATCCGGAGACGAACCCCAACGCACCGAAGGGGCCGGGATACATGCCGCAGTACCGCGAGCCCGGCCTCACAAAGAGGAGGGCGCTTGACGCGAAGGCCAGTGCGGCGTTCGTGCGGGGCGAGTCGCAGGGCGCGACGGCGGACAAGTACGTACGGACGACCGTGCTGCTCGCGAGCGTCCTCTTCCTCGTCGGCATCAGCACGCACTTCCCGGTACGCGGGGCGCGCTACGGCCTCATCGTCGTCGGCGCCATTCTGCTCGCGTTCTCGCTCGTTCAGCTCGCCGGGCTTCCCGTGCCGGACCTGTAGGGCGGTAGATTCCCCCGATGCTCGACGCATTTGCGCTCGGCACGCTGGCCCAGTCGTCGCTCCTCATTGCAGGCCTGCTCGTCTGCTGGATCACGATCCCGACGCGAATCGTCGGGATTCTTGCCGGCTTCGGAGCCGGGGCGCTGCTGGCAGCGGTCTCCTTCGACCTTGTCGCCGAGGCCCAGCAGCTCACGCCACCTGAGTTCGCACTGTGGATGATGATCGGCGTCGCCATCTTCCTCGTCGGCGATGCCGTCGTGGATCGCAAGTTCGGCACGGCAGGCGTGGGCGGCGCCATGGGGATCGTCGTCGGGTCCGTCGTCGACGGCGTCCCGGAGTCGGCGATCTTCGGCATCCAGATCGGCACCGGCTTCCCGATCAGCGCGAGCTTCCTCGCAGCCGTGTTCATCTCGAACATCCCGCAGGCGATCGCACCCTCCGCCGACCTTCGAGCCTCGGGCTGGAGCGCACGGCGCCTCGGTACGTTGTGGACGATGGTCGTGCTGAGCTGCGGCGTCGCAGCGCTCCTCGGCTACCTCGCCACGGAGGCGTCGTCAGCCGCTATGGGCGATCGCGCAGCCGCGCTCGCCGCCGGGGGCTTGCTCGCCATGCTGACGAATTCGCTGATGCCGTTCGCCTTTGAGCGCGGCAAGGCGCTGGCAGGGGCAGCCACCGCCCTCGGCTTCTGCATCTCCGTACTCGGTACGTAAGTGGGCCGCAGACGAGCCTGATGTCGCGCGCGGCCGCTCCGCAGGCGTTTCATCTCCTCGCCAAGCCGACGGGCGCTGTCTGCAATCTCGACTGCTCGTACTGCTTCTTCCTCTCGAAGGAGATGCTCTACCCGGGCAGCCGCTTTCGCATGGCCGACGACCTGCTGGAGACGTATCTCCGACAGCTGATCGAGGCGCACGCCCGTGTGCCCGAGGTGACGATCGCGTGGCAGGGCGGGGAGCCGACGCTCATGGGCATCGACTTCTTCCGCCGCTCGGTCGAGCTGGCGGACGGGTTCCTTCGCCCGGGGCAGCGCGCTGTCCACACGATCCAGACGAACGCGGTGCTCCTCGACGCCGAGTGGGCGTCGTTCTTCCGCGAGCACGGCTTCCTCGTCGGCGTCTCGATCGACGGGCCTCGCGCGCTGCACGACGCGTACCGGGTCGACAAGGGCGGCAAGGGGACGTTCGACAGCGTCATGCGCGGGATCGAGGCGCTCCGCGCCGGCGGCGTCGAGTTCAACACGCTGACGACGCTGCACGCCGCGAACGCTGACCGCCCCGTCGAGGTGTACCGCTTCCTCCGAGACGAGTGCGGGTCTCGGTTCCACCAGTACATCCCGATCATCGAGCGCGTCGAGGCGGACGCGGGCGATGAGGCCGCCCCATGGTCGTCATGGCGTGACCGGCCGCTGTACGTCCAGGCGGGCGAGGACGTCACCGACCGCTCCGTGACGGCCGAGCAGTACGGACGCTTCCTCATCGAGGTGTTCGAGGAGTGGGTGCGGCGCGACGTCGGCACGGTGTACGTCCAGATGTTCGACGTCGCGCTCGCCAGTTGGGTCGGCGCCCCGCCAAGCCTGTGTGTCCACTCGGAGACGTGTGGCGCAGCCCTCGCGCTCGAGCACACGGGTGACCTCTATTCCTGCGACCACTTCGTCGAGCCGAAGCACAAGCTCGGGAACATCACCATGACGCACATGCTCGAGCTCGTCGGCTCCGAGCAGCAGCAGAAGTTCGGACGAGACAAGCGCGACACGCTGCCGCAGTACTGCCTCGACTGCAACGTGCGCTTCGCCTGCCACGGCGGCTGCCCGAAAGACCGGTTCATCCGCACGCCCGACGGCGAGGAGGGTCTCAACTACCTCTGCGCGGGGTACAAGGCGTTCTTCCACCACGTCGACGGCCCGATGCGTTTCATGGCCGATGAGCTTCGCCGCGGCGGCGCACCGTCGCGGATCATGAGCGCGTACGCGCGCGATCCGGGCGGCGCCACGGATGCTCGTGCACGGCCACCTGCTCCGTGACGGCCGGCGGTCTCGCCGACATCCAGCGCACGTATGCGTCCGTCAGCGGCACGGCGGTCATTCCGTGCGCGAGCACGGATAGCGCGATGGTGATGAAGGAGATGGTGATGAGGAGCTCAGCGTGCGCAAGGGCGGACTCCTCGATGACGAGCACCGCGAAGACGATCGAGGCTAGGCCGCGCGGTCCGAACCACCCGGCGAACGCGACGGTCTCACGCTTCGCCCCGGTTCCGACGAACGCGATCGCGACCGGGAGCATGCGGATCGCGGTCAGGCTGAGCACGGCATATAGGACCACCTTCCAGTCCACGCGGTGGAGCGCCCAGCCGAGCGCAACCGATCCGAAGCCGATGAATGTCAGCGCCGCGAACACCTCGGCCGCCGCGTCCATGACGGACGACGACTCCGGCGTAGCGAGCTCGCCGGTGCCCCGGACGATCCCGTAGACGAGTCCGCCCACGAACGCGGCGATGAAGCCGCTGCCGCCGAGGGGCGCCGCGATGCCGTAGGCGAGGGCTGCGGCGGCGACCGGGATCAGCCGCGCCCAGATCTCGTTCGCATATCCGCGCTTCGACGCGAAGCGAAGCACGAGCGCGCCGGCGAGGCCGGCCGCCACTCCACCGACGATGCCGTAGCCGATCTCCTCCACCACGATCCGCGTCGCGTGACCTCCCCCAATCGCCTTCTGTTCGGTCTCGGCGATGGCGAGGGCGATGAAGAGGAGCGGCACGCAGATGCCGTCGTTGAGCCCGCTCTCGACGTTGAGACTCTGACGCACCCGCGAGGGAAGGCGCATGTCGGTGACGACCGGAAGGCCGAGCGCCGCGTCGGTCGGCGCGAGGACGATCGCGAGCACGAGCACCTCGGCCCATCCGAGCTCGTCGAAGAGGAGAGCGCCGACGAGCGTTCCGGCGACGATCGTAAGCGGCAGCCCGATGCCGAGTAGGCGGGCGGGAAACCCCAGCTCGCGGCGCAGTGCCCGCACGTCGATCCGCGACGCGTCGAGGAAGAGGACGAGCGTGAGGGTGATCTCGGCGAACAGCCGGATCTCGGAAGATCCGAGGTCGAAGTGGAGCCAGTCGAGCACGTCCGGCCCCAGCAGCAGACCCGCCGCCGTGAACACCATCGCGGCCGAGACGATCGTGCGTTCGAGACGGTGGGAGACGCCCGCGTAGACCAGCAGGAGCGCCGCGACGACCGCGAGGCTCCAGGTCTCCATGCGCGCTAGGCCCGGATCTCGGAGAAGCGAATCAGCGTGACGGTGTCGTCGAGCGTGACGTCGCGGTTGTAGAGCTGCGAGAGGAAGCTCGCCATCTCGTCGGGTGAGCGCAGTGTCGGGTTGTCGTGCTCGACCTCGTTCGGCGACAGCTCGCCGAGACGCTTGACCTCGACCTTGTCGATGACGGCTTCGAAGATCTTGTCCCGCACGCTGTAGCGCGAGCCGCACAGCACCTGGACGATCATGCCCTTGCGGTACTTGCCCGACTTGTCGCCGAGGCGAATGGTCGCCGTCTTGCGATGGCTGCGGAGCTGGTCCGCGACGATCGGGGAGTAGAAGTTCAGCGCGTACATCGGGTTCTCGGCGGGGCTGCGAGCTGCGGGCCGCATCATAGAGCGTTCCCGACGAGCGATCGCGCGGGCGGCGGCGGCCATCTCGCGCTCGCCCTTGTACGCGAGGAGCGACGGAGCCTCGTCGAGGGGAAGCCAGCGGACGTCGGCCACCTCGTGCGCGTGCTCGGGCCGGAGGTCGCCGAGGCGGCCGCGCGTGTAGCGGACGAGGTAGAAGCTCACGATCTTGAATACCCGCTCGCCGTCCCACGTGTACGTGTAGCGGACGTCGCCGAGCTTCTGCTCGAGCCGTCCTGTGGCCCCGGTCTCCTCGAGAACCTCGCGCAGCGCCGCCGTCGCCGGAGGCTCGCCGGGGGCGATCAACCCCTTCGGGAGCGCCCAGACGCCGTCGGGCTTTCCGCCCGGCCGGATCGCGGCGATGTGCCAGCCGTTCGAGAGTCGGCGCACGAGAACACCGCCGGCGGAGAGCTCGCGCCTCATGCCCGGGACGCTACCGCTTGTGACACGTCGGTTTGGCGAGCTTGCGCAGAGTGCCCAAACGGTTGTACAATGGCCTGGCACTCTTGATGAGAGAGTGCCAGGAACTGTCACAAAGTTGAGGAGGAGTGCGGATGGATCTGCAGCCGCTTGGAGACAGGCTCATCGTCGAGGCTCTTGAAGAGGAAGAGACGACGGCGAGCGGCATCGTTCTCCCCGACACGGCGAAGGAAAAGCCCCAGCGCGGCCGCGTGATGGCGGTCGGCCCGGGTGGCCGTGACGAGGACGGCGAGTACATCACCATGGACGTCGAGGTGGGTGACGAGATCATCTACTCGAAGTACGGCGGTACCGAGGTGAAGATCGGGATGGATGAGTACCTCATCCTCCGTGAGACGGACGTGCTGGCGAAGGTCGTTGCTCAGAAGAGCAAGGCCAAGGCGAAGCGCGTCACCGCCAAGGCGTAGGACACACCAAAGGACAGGAGAAGAGATGGCTCACAAGGAGCTGAAGTTCAACGAGGACGCCCGTCGCGCGATCGAGCGGGGCGTCAACGTCCTCGCCGACGCGGTGAAGGTCACCCTCGGCCCGAAGGGTCGCTACGTCGTGCTCGACAAGAAGTTCGGCGCGCCGACGATCACGAACGACGGGGTCACCATTGCCCGCGAGATCGAGGTCGAGGACCCGTTCGAGAACCAGGGTGTGCAGCTCGCCCGCGAGGCCGCCACGTCGACGGATGACGTCGCCGGTGACGGCACGACGACGGCGACGGTGCTCGCTCAGGCGATCGTCCGCGAGGGTCTGAAGAACGTCGCTGCCGGCGCGAACCCGATGGGGCTGAAGCGCGGCATCGAGAAGGCTGTTCTCGCAGTCGTCGAGGACCTGAAGAAGAACTCGAAGTCGGTATCGGGCAAGGAAGACATCGCCCGCGTCGGCACGGTCGTCTCGCGTGAGCGCGAGATCGGCGAGGTCATCGCCGACGCGATCGAGAAGGTCGGCAAGGACGGCGTCGTGAACGTCGAGGAGGGCCAGACATTCGGCCTCGAGCTCGAGTTCACCGAGGGCATGCAGTTCGACAAGGGCTACCTGTCGCCGTACATGATCACGGACGCCGAGCGCATGGAGGCCGTCCTCGAGGACCCGTACGTCCTGATCGCCAACCAGAAGATCGGTGCTGTCAAGGACGTGCTTCCGGTTCTCGAGCAGGTCATCCAGGCCGGTCGGCCGCTGCTGATCGTCGCCGAGGACGTCGAGGGCGAGTCGCTCGCGACGATCGTCGTCAACAAGCTCCGTGGCACGTTCACCGCCGTCGCCGTCAAGGCGCCGGGCTTCGGTGACCGCCGCAAGCGGATGCTCGAGGACAT
Source organism: uncultured Actinomycetes bacterium (assembly GCA_963724675.1). Taxonomy (GTDB): domain Bacteria; phylum Actinomycetota; class Thermoleophilia; order Gaiellales; family Gaiellaceae; genus PALSA-612. The sequence goes on from CAVRVP010000007.1 coordinate 654,974, forward strand.
CGCGATCCTCACCGGTGGCGAAGTGATCACCGAGGAGATGGGGCTCAAGCTCGAGAACACGAAGCTCTCGCAGCTCGGCCGCGCACGGAAGATCGTCATCGACAAGGACACGACGACGATCATCGACGGCGCCGGTCAGTCAGACGCCATCAAGGGCCGCATCAAGCAGCTCAAGGCCGAGGTCGAGAACACCGACTCCGACTTCGACCGCGAGAAGCTCCAGGAGCGTCTCGCGAAGCTGTCGGGCGGTGTCGCCGTCGTCAAGGTCGGCGCAGCGACCGAGGTCGAGATCAAGGAGAAGAAGCACCGCGTCGAGGACGCGCTCAAGGCCACCCGTGCCGCTCTCGAAGAGGGCATCGGACTCGGGCGGCGGCGTCGCGCTGCTCAACGCTGCAGACGCCGTCAGGACGACTCTCGAGTCGCTCGAAGGCGAGGAGAAGACGGGTGCGCAGATCATCATCCGCGCGCTCGAAGAGCCGCTTCGTCAGCTCGCGTACAACGCGGGCCTCGAGGGCTCGGTCGTCGTCGACAAGGTCCGTGCCGCGAAGAAGGGCGAGGGCCTGAACGTCGAGACCGGCGAGATCGAGGATCTCGTCAAGGCCGGCATCATCGACCCGACGATGGTCACGCGCTCGGCGCTCCAGAACGCCGCGTCGATCGCGAAGAACATCCTCACCACCGAGGCGGTCGTCGCCGAGATGCCGGAGAAGAACGGCCACGGCGGCGGAATGCCCGGAGGCATGCCGGACATGATGTAACCCGACCCTCGGGTCGACGCTTCACACGAGGGGCCGGCAGTCGCCGGCCCTTCGTCGTTTCACCGCTCAACAGAAAAGGGCCGCCGGTCGGCGACCCTTTCTTCTGCCATCGTGGAGGATGGGGAGGTGGGCAGGTACAGGTATCGGCGTACGGCGTCGCGGCCCGTCCCCCGATCGAGGGAATCGGCTCTCCGCGGGCACGCTAGAAGCTGTATCGCTCTTCGGCGAACGGATCGGCGTCGTTGTGGTAGCCGTAGCGCTCCCAGAACCCGGGCTCGTCCGTCGATCGTGAGCTCGATGCCGCGCAGCCACTTCGCGCTCTTCCAGAAGTACCTGCGCGGAACGACGAGGCGTAGCGGCCAGCCGTGGTCCGGCGTCAGCGGCTCGCCGTCGGCCTCGTAGGCGATCAGCGAGTCGTCGAGCCTCGAGCGCCTCGAGCGGGAGGTTCGTCGTGAAGTCGTGCTCCGCGTGCGCGACGACGAAGCGCGCCGTCGGCTTCGGGCGGACGCGTGCGGCGAGGTCGCGCCAGTGGACGCCGCGGAACGTCACGTCGAAGCGGCTCCACCGCGTGACGCAGTGGATGTCGGCCGTGACCTCGGTGGCCGGCAGCGCGAGCAGCTCCTCCCAGCGTCAGGCGGAGCGGCTCCTCGACCTCGCCCGAGACGATGAAGTCCCACGTCGAGAGGTCCGTCTCGGGGACGGAGCCCGCGTGGAGCACGGGCCACTTCTCCGTCAAGTACTGCCCCGGCGGGAGGCGCGCAGGGTCGTAGCCCGGCCGTCGACGACCTTCTGCTCCGCACGTGATCTGAACAGGGTCACGCTGCCTACACTAGCCAGCGTGAACGGTGTCGCTCGCCGCCCGCGGCGTTCGTCGCGGTGAAGGGGCCGGACGCGCTCGACTTCCTCCAGCGGATGGTCTCGAACGACGTCTCGGGCGAGACCTGCGAGGCGCTCCTCCTGACGCCGAAGGCGCGCATCGTCGCCCCGTTGCGCGTCTGGCGCCGCGGTGACGACGACTTCCTGCTCCTGACGGAGCCGGAGCTCGGTCCGATCGTGCGAGCAGCGCATCTGCGCGCACGCGTCTGCGGGCGGAGTGCGAGGTCGAGCTCGAGGAGCACACGTCGGCGGTCGTCTTCGGCCGCGGCCGATGGCATTCCGAACCGGACTACGGCGAGCCTGCGGTCGAGGTGCTCGACGAGGAGCTCGACGCGACGATCGTCCGACGACGAGCTCGAGCTGATGCGGATCCGGGCCGGCACGCCGCGTGGGCGACGGGAGCTCGACGATCGCGTGCTGCCCGCGGAGGCCGGGCCTCGACGAGCGCGCGATCTCGTTCACGAAGGGCTGCTATCCGGGCCAGGAGCCGGTCGCGCGCCTTCACTACCGCGGCCGGGCGAACCGCGGCCTCGGGTGCTCGAGATCGATGGCACCGAGCCGCCGTCGTACGACGCGGAGATCGTGCTCGACGACAAGATCGTCGGTCGCGTGACGAGCGCTGTGCTCGACGACGGACACGTCCTCGCACTCGGCTACGTGCGGCGCGAGGTGCCCGAGGATGCAGCTCTGGAGGTCGGGGGCGCCATCGCGCGCGGGGTAGACTCAGCCGGTTCGCGCCCGTAGCTCAGGGGATAGAGCGCTGCCCTGCGGAGGCAGAGGTCGCACGTTCGAATCGTGCCGGGCGCACCTCGCGGGAACTCAGACACCGTCTACGGTGTAGAGACGTCGTGAAGCGCATTGCATTCGTACTCGCCTCATCGAGGGGAGCGCGGATGTCGATCTCGTCAACGTGAACGCGGGCACGATACGGCGGGTCGCGGTCGCGCGACGAGCGTGCTGACCTACGAACGGGCTCGTACAGCTTCGGGCCCTAGGCCGACGCCGCCTCCATAGACTCCGTCGCGTGGCCCTCTACCTGACGGAGGCGGATGTCGAGGCCCTGCTCTCGATGGGAGACGCGCTCGAGGCGGTCGAGGGGTCGTTTCGGCGCCAGGCCGCCGGGGAGATCGAGAACCGGCCGCGCTACCGGCTGCGGCTCGACGGCGGCCAGCTCGCCGTGATGGCGGCGGCCGACCTCGGCCTCGGCGTGGCAGGCGTGAAGACGTATGCGGCGGGCGCGGACGGCGCTCGTTTCGTCGTCGTGCTGTTCGACGCGTCGACGCAGTCGAGCGCTCGCGGTGATCGAGGCGGACCTCCTGGGCCGTTGCGGACAGGTGCGGCGACCGGCGTGGCGGCCACGCATCTCGCACGGGACGGTGCGACGAGCCTCGGCGTGATCGGGTGCGGCTAGCCAGGCGGAGACGCAGGTGGCGGCGGTACGTGCGGCGGTGCCGGGATCGCGGAGACGGTTGTCTTCTGTCGCGACGAGAAACGCCGCAAGGCAGTTCGCGAAGCGCGTCGGTGGAGCGCCGGCCGAGACGCATCGTGAGGCCGGCGAGCAGGACGTCGTCGTGACGGTGACGACGTCGAAGGATCCCGTTCTGCGTGGCGAGTGGCTTCGCCCCGGCGCACTCGTGTGCGCCGTCGGCGCGAACATCGCGATCGCGCCGCGAGCTCGACAACACCGTGCTCGAGCGCGCGGCCTTCGTGTGCTGCGACTCGAAGGAGGACGCGCAGCTCGAGTCGGGCGACCTGATCGAGCCGGTCGGCGCAGGGCGTGCTCGACTGGCTCGAGGTGCACGAGCTGGCCGAGGTCGTGGCGGGTGAGCTGTCCGGGACGCCAGTCCGACGACGACATCGTCGTCTTCAAGTCGAACGGGATCGCCGCGTGGGACGTCGCGATCGCGGCTGCGCTCGTCGTCCGAGCCAAGGAAGAGGGCGCCGGGCGTCGAGCGCTAGCTAGCGGAATCGCTGCCTGCGCGCAGGCGGGAAGGCCGAAGCCTCTCGGCCCGTCGCCGCATGTCTCTGCGCGGCTTCCGCCTTGTTCACGCGTCGAACCGCCGTCGCCCGTCGTTTCGCTGGCGTCGCGATGTGGATCTCGACGAGAGCCGCTTCGAGGTAGCTGAGCGCTGATGACGTAGTCGCGCACGGGAACGGCGAGGTCGGCCGGCGGCTCGTAGGGCGCGATCTGGTTCTCCTGCCTCCTCCAGAGCGGTGTGTTGCCGGCGACGAACTCGGAGATCTCGCTATCCGGCTTTCGGTAGCGGGAAGCGCCGGATCTCCCGGCTCACCTAGCGCTGCAGACCGCGGTTCGCCTCGCGCCGCCACTGCGGCGGCGGACAGCGGCGTCGCGTCGGGCCGACCCGAGTTGCGCCGCAGCGCGGACGAGAGCGCGAGGACGAGTGCCGCTGCGGCGACGGCAGGCGCATCGGCGTGCACGGTACCTGGCTCAGAGCGTCTTGAACTGCTCGAACGGCTGGCGGCAGGCGTTGCAGTAGCGGATCGAGCGGCACGGTGTCGGGCCGAAGATGTTCTCGAGCCGCGTGTCGGCTGAGGCGCAGTAGGGGCAGCGGAACGCATCCGGTCTGGAGCTGGACGAGCGTCGTCGCCTCAGCGCGTGGCGCGGGTGGGGCAAAGCCCGCCTCGCGGAGCTTCTCGCGCCCCGCGGGGTGATGCGGTCGGTCGACCACGGAGTCGTCGCGGATCGTCTCGACGTCCGGCTCCGGCCGAGCTCTGCGATGCGCGCGGCCATCGCGTCGCGCATGACCTCGAGCGCCGGGCAGCCGAGAAAGGTCGGCGTGAAGCCGACGTGGACGCGGCCGTCTTCGACGCGGACGTCTCGGACGACGCCGAGCTCGACGAGGGAGACGACAGGGATCTCGGGGTCGGGCACCTCGCCGAGCGCCTGCCCAGACGTCCGCCTCCGTCACCATGTGGCACCCGGCACCGAGCGGCGCACCATCGTCATCTCCTCCCAGAGGGCGGGCCACTCCTCGATGTGTGTGCCGCGTTCGACCGCCTCCACCTCGGTCGAGACCGACGCGCTCGGCCAGGGCTGGCCGGAGCGAAGGCGTCGAGCACTCCCAGCGCATACGGGAACAGCTCCTCGACGGCGTCGCGGTAGCGCGGCTCGTCCGCGCAGACGCTCCGCCCACATGTCGGCGTGCATCCGGTGGTAGGTCTCCTCGCGGTCGATCTTCGCCGCCAGCCCGGCGACGTCGGGATCGTCGGAGCGCTCGCAGGGTCTCGAGACGGAGCGCGTCGGCGGCCTCGTAGAGGACGCGTCGCGCGATCGTCCGCGCCCAGTCGGGCACGAGGCGGAGCTCCACGAGCGGCGCGCTGACGTACTCGCTCGGGCGCGCGGTCGAAGGCGAGCGCGTCGGCGTCGTCCGCCAGCAGCTCGTAGATCGCGCGCGCGTGGCCGATCTCGTTCTGTGCGATCGACGACAGCGCGACGTCCTCCTCGAGGAACGGCGCGATGCCCGTCCACTCGGAGTCGCGCCAGCCGACGACGAGCTCGTCGTCAGCGAGCTGGAGGAGTAGTTCCCGCTCGCTCACGTGCCTTGCCGAGCTTCTCCTTCAGCGAGTAGCCGTCGACGCGGTGGTAGTTGCGATGGAGCTCGTCGACGAACTCGTGGATCTCCGTGATGTCCTCGCGCGGCACGACCCAGAGGGCCTCCGACTCGCCGCGGCGGCCGTAGAACTCGCGCGCATACGCCTCGCGCGAAGCGCCCGTCCGGCGCGACGAACGAGCCCGCGTGCTGGAACGCCTGGCCGGCCCGCTCCTGTCGGAAGACCTCGTAGATCAGGCATCACGCCGCCTCCAGGAGCTCGACGACGGCCCGCGCCTCGTCGCCGCCCTGTTGTGCGTGAACGAGGAGCGGGATGCCATGCGCCCCCTTCGCGTCGCGGAGGCCAGGCTGCTCCACGAGCATCGCGCGGACGACGTCGACGTAGCCGAGCATCGCCGCGGCGAAGAGGTCGAGCGCGGCGCCGTGCTCGAGAAGGAACAGCGCGATCTCACGGTTTCCCATGTGCGCAGCGGCGCCCAGCCCCGTCTCGAAGTCGCCGCCGCCCCAGTCCCACGCTGCGCCGACGAGCGCCGGCTCCTGCGCGAGCAGTCGCTCGACCTCGTCCAGGTCGCCGTGCGCGTTCGAGACGAACGCGTTGACGAGCGCAGGGTCGAGCTGCGGGGGCTTGTCCGTCACGCTGCCTGTGCGAGAACGACGTCGCGCACCCACGCCGTCTCCGCGCGCGTCGTCCTGCGGAAGCCGAGGCGCTCCTCCGTGAGCGGGCCGTGCCCGGTGACGACGTGCATGAGCTCCGCCCAGTCGGGCTCCGAGTACTCCCACACGCCGTCGTCGCGCTTCCGCAGCTTCGGGTCGGGGACGGTGAGGCCGAGCTCCCAGATCTGCGGCACGTAACCGTCGAGGAACTGCTGGCGCGCCTCCTCGTTCGCCTGGCTCTTGATGCGCCACCGGTACGTCGGGTCGTCCTCGGCCGCGATCGGGTTGCCGTGGAACTGCATCAACGGTCCCCACCAGCGGGTCGAGCGCCTCCTGGACGAGCTCACGCTGCTCGTCCGTGCCGAGCATCATCGCGAGGATGACGTCGCGGCCGTGGAGGATGTGGAACGACTCCTCCCAGCAGATCTTCTTCATGATCCGCGCGTACGGCGCGTACGAGCACTTGAGCAGCGCCTTCTGGGAGATGATCGCGGCCGCGTCCACGAGCCAGGCGATGACGCCGACGTCGCCCCAGCTCTTCGTCGGATAGTGGAAGACGTTGTGGAACTTCGACGTGCCCGAGACGAGATCGGCGAGGCACTGCTCGCGCGGCTTCCCGAGATCCTCGACGACGCGGTAGATGAGCTGCGCGTGGCCCGCTTCGTCCTGCACCTTGGCGGTCAGGGCGAGCTTGCGCTGGAGCGTCGGCGCGCGGAGGATCCACTCGCGCTCCGGCAGCACACCCATGAGCTCCGAGTTGGCGTGCATCTCGATGAACTTCACGAGGCGCGCGCGGTACTCGTCGGGCATCCAGTCGCCGGACTCGACGGCGCCGCCGGACTGCACGTGCTCGAGGAATTCCTGCTCGGTGCGCGGCTTTGTGGTGTCCATACGACCTCCCGACCGAACGATCGTTAGGCTGCGAATCTACCATGACGCGAGCGACGGGACAGAGCTGACGCGGCAGGCGGCTCGGCTCTTCGCGGAGAAGGGCTACCACGGCACGTCGATCGGCGACATCGCCGACGCGCTGGGTGTCCAGAAGGGCTCCGTCTACGCGCACATCGCCTCGAAGCAGGATCTTCTCTGGGACATCGCCTCGGAGGGCGCGCGTGCCGTTTCATGCGGCGCTCGACGAGGTGCCGGCGGACGCACCGGTCGTCGAGCGCATCCGCCTCTCGCTCCGTGCCCACCTGAGCGTCGTGGCGGAGCAGCTCGACATCGCGACGGTGTTCATCCGCGAGTGGCGCTATCTCGACGACGACCGGCGCGCCGCATTCGTCGCCGAGCGGCGGCGGTACGAGGAGCGCATTCGCGAGCTGTTTCGCGACGGTCGCGACGAGGGCGAGCTGCGGTCGGATCTCGACGCCGCTGCGGCGGCGCGCATCTTCCTCTCGGCTGCGAACTGGGCGTACACGTGGCTCCAGCCCGGCCGCGACACCGACGCTCTCGCCGACGGATTCGTCGATCTGCTCGTGAACGGCATGCGCGGCTACGCGACGCCGGCCTGACGGTTCCGCCGATCAGGGGTTTAGAACGTCCCACCGGCGCGCGATAGTGCAGGTGACAGCCAAGGAGGTCACATGAGCTCACCTCGTCTCTCACCGTCTCTCGTCGTCGCCGGGCTTGCACTGCTCTTCGCTCTCGGCGGCTCCGCCTTCGCCGATCGGCCAGAAGACCGCCCCGCAGGCGCGCTGCCAGAACGGCGCCGTCCGCGCGCTCGCCGTCGTCACCGGCATTCCCACGCAGGGGATCGACAACCTGCCCAACACGTTCACGACGAATCCGCAGGTGTTCGGACGCCGCTTCAACTGCACCGGCAAGAGCGCCGAGGTGCGGCGCGCCGGTAACGGCCAGTACGACGTCCGCTTCCCCGGCATCTCCGGCGCGAGCTGCCTCGCGAGCAGCATGTCCGCCTCCGCCGGAAGCGTCTCGTGCCAGCCGCAGCCGGACGGCTCGTATCGGGTCAGCCTTCGCGGCGTCGGCACGGAGGACAACTTCCTGCCGCCGATGCACGTGCCGTTTCTCGTCGTGATCGTCTAGGAACGGAGCGGGCGTCAGACTGAAGTCAGACCCCCGCGCTGATTCAATGCGGCCGTGCAGGACACGGCCGACGTCGTCGTCATCGGCGGGGGTGCCATGGGCACGAGCGTCGCCTGGCATCTCCGCCAGCTCGGCATCGACGACGTCGTGCTGCTCGAGCGAGACGAGCTCGCGTCGGGATCGACGAGCAAGTCGGCCGGCGGCTTCCGGACGCAGTTCGCCGACGCGCTGAACGTCGAGATCGCTCTTCGCTCGCTCGACGCGTTCGAGCAGATGGACGGCATCGACCTGCGCCAGGACGGCTACCTGTTTCTCCTCGACTCCGACGCGGACCTTGCGCGCTTCCAGGATGCGCTGGCGCTTCAACACGCCCTCGGCGTCCCGTCGCGTGAGCTCTCCGTCGCGGAGGCGCTCGCGATTGTCCCGCAGCTTGCACCCGACGGCCTGATCGCGGCTGTCTACTGCGAGCTCGACGGGTGGGCCACGCCTGAGGCCGTCGTCCAGTGGTACGCGCGCGGCACGGACGTGAGGCAACACTGCGCCTTGACGGGTATCGACGTCGAGGACGGACGCATCGTCGCTGTCGAGACGACCGACGGGTCGATCGCGACCGACACGGTCGTCTGCTGCGCCGGCGCGTGGTCGGCGCGAGGTCGGTGCGATGGCCGGACGTGGAGATCCCCGTACGCGGTGAGGAGCGCTGGATGCACTTCACGCCGGCGGACGGCGGCCTGCCGCAGCGGATGCCTCTGACGGTCGACTTCTCGACCGGCTTCTACTTCCACCGCGAAGGCCCGGGGCTCGTCTTCGGCGGACGGGAACAGGAGCTGGCAGAGCTCGCGGAGCACGCGGCGCGGCGGCTCCCGGTTCTCGCCGAGCTCCCCGTCCAGTCCTCGTGGTGGGGCTACTACGAGGTGAGCCCCGACCACAACGCCCTCGTCGGCGAGGCCGAGACGCCCTCGCGCTTCCTCTACGCGACGGGCTTCTCGGGGCACGGCTTCCAGCAGGCTCCGGCGGTCGGCGAGCACGTCGCGGATCTCGTCGCGGGCCGCGAGCCGGCTCTCGACCTCTCGCCCTTCTCGGTCGATCGGTTCGCACGCGGAGAGGCGCGACCGGAGGCATTCGTCATCTGACGGCCACCCGCACGCTCATCGTCAACCCCGGTGCGTCTCGCGTCACCGAGGATGCCGTCGCTCGTGCCGAGGCGCGTCTGCGGCCCGTGGAGACGCTGCGCACGGAGCACCGCGGCCACGCCACCGAGCTGGCCCGCGAAGCGGCGGGGGACGAGGTGTGGGTGCTCGGCGGCGACGGCGCGATCAACGAGGTCGTGAACGGGTTGCGGGCGGGCGCTTCCCTCGGCCTGCTCCCCGGAGGGCACACGAACGTCCTCCACCGCGCCATCGGGGCTCGCTCGCGCCGCATCTCGCTCGGCCGGGTGAACGGCCGCCGGTTCACATTCGCCGCAGGGATCGGCGTGGACGCGGACGTCGTTCGCGAGATGGAGACGGTGAAGCGGGCCGACAGCGGCCGCAGGCCCGGCGATCTCGCCTACGCGCGCGCCGTCGCCTCGCACGCTCTGCGGGGGTACGGCGAGCGGATGGAGATCCGCGGCCTCGGCCGGGCTGCGGTCGTCTTCGTCTCGAACGGTGGCGTCTTCACGTACGCGGGGCCGATGCCGATGCGGGTCGCACGTCGGGCGCGCTTCGAGCTCGGGCTCGACCTCGTCGCGCCGCAGTCCGTCGGAGCAGCGACGCTCGCACGGCTGCTCCCGCGCCTCGTCCTCGCCCGGGGCTTCGACGGCGCGCGCGGCGTCCTGTCCGTGCACGACGCCGACCGGATCGAGCTCGTCTGCGATGCCCCGCTCGCCCTCCAGGCGGACGGCGAAGACCTCGGCGACGTCGACGAGGCGGTGTTCGAGGCCGAGCGGGACGCGATCACGATCCTCGTCTAAGCCTGGGTAAGCTCAGCGTCATGGAACGCTGGGCGACGTTCGATTGCTACGGCACGCTCGTCGACTGGAACGGCGGCATACGGACGGAGCTGGCGCGGATCTTCGGCGAGGACGAGGCCGACGCGAAGCTCGCCGAGTACCACGAGCTCGAGCCGGTCGTCGAGCACGAGGACTCGTCGCTCCCCTACCGCGAGGTGATGGCGCGTGTGCTCGAGCGGCTCGGCGCGCCGGCGGCGGAGCGCGACGCGCTCGGGGCGTCGCTCCCGGGCTGGCCCGTCTTTCCCGAGGTGCCGGGCGCTCTCGAGGAGGCGCAGGCCCGCGGCTGGAAGCTCTGCATTCTCTCGAACACGGACCGCGACTTCATCGACGCGTCGATGACGTCGATCGGCGTGCCGTTCGAGCGCGCCATCGTCGCCTCGGAGATCGGCTCGTACAAGCCCGCACACGGGCACTGGCGCGCGTTCGAAGGGGAGGTCGGGCGGCTCCCGGACGTCCACGTCGCCGCCAGCCTCTTCCACGACGTTGCGCCCGCGGGCGAGCTCGGCGTGCCGTGCGTCTGGATCAACCGCCTCGACGAGGACGCGGACGCGCTCGCGCCACAACGAGAGCTGACCGACCTCTCGCGGCTTCCGGAGACGCTCGATGAGCTCGCTGCCTGAGGGCTGGCGACCGCTGCGTCCGGAGGACGCTCCGGCCGCCGCAGCACTGCTCGACGAGGACGAGGTGTCGTTCGGCTTTCGCTCGCGCCTCGGCGAGGAGGAGATCGTCGACATGTGGGCGCGCACGGACCTCGAGAGCGACTCGTGGCTCTGTGAGGAGGGCGATCGGATCCTGGCCGCAGGCGGGGGACAGCTGCACGCCGGAACGTATTTCGTGCGTGGATGCGTCCGGCCGGGAGCAAAGGGCCGCGGTCTCGGGACGGCACTGCTCGACATCTCCGAGGAACGGGCGCGGGCGCACGGCGTAGCGACGCTGCACCAAGTCGCGCTCGGGCCTGACGAGGCGGCGACGACGTTGTTGAAGGCCCGCGGGTATCGCGATGTCCGCCGTCACTACGCGATGACGATCGAGCTCACCGAGCAACCGTCCGAGCCCGTGCTTCCCGAGGGATTCTCGATGGAGACATTTCGCGAAGAGGAGGCAACTGCCTGGTATGCGGCGATGAACGAGATCTTCGACGAGGAGTGGGGCTTCGAGCTGGATCCGTTCGACGAGTGGTGGGGACGGCACGCGGCAGACGATCACGGCCTGTGGTTCCTGATCCGGAGAGATGGCGAGATAGCCGGCCTGGCTCACGGACAGGCCGAGCGGCGAGGAGGCGGGCTCGTCAACTGGCTCGGCGTCCGCAACGCGTGGAGGCACCAGGGACTCGGGCGAGCGCTGCTCCTGCGTCTCTTCGCCGAATTCCATCGGCGTGGCGCTAGACGTGCCGGGCTCGGGGTCGACTCGGAGAATCCGACGGGGGCAACCCGGCTCTACGAGAGTGCCGGCATGCACGTCGAAGCCGAGCACGTCACGTACGTGAAGGAGATCGCGTGAGCTCGCTTCCTGACGGCGTCGCGGTGCGGGCGTTGCGGCCCGACGACGCCGGCACTGTGGCGACGCTCGTTGCCGAGAGCGAGCGCCACTTCGGGCTGCGGGGTGAGATCGGGCCAGAGGACGTCTCGGGGTGGTGGCTGAGAACGGACCTCGAGCACGACTCGTGGCTGCTCGACGAGGCTGGGGCGCCCGTCGCGACCGGTTGGCTCTCTCCCGTCGACGACTGGGCGTTCGCCGTCGGGAGCGTCCGGCCCGACGCGGGAGGCCGTGGGATCGGAAGCTGGCTGGCCGACCGGAGCGAGGCTCGCGCGCGAGAGCTCGGTCTCAGGCTGCTCCGGCAGGGGGCAATGAGCGTGGATGCCGGCGCTCGGGCGCTCTTCGAAGGGCGCGGGTACCGCGAGGTGCGCCGTCACTACGAGATGGCGATTGAGCTGGCCGGGGAACCGGAGGCGCCGCACGTGCCGGAGCCTCTCGTAATCGACGCGTTCCGGACGGAAGATGCGCGGGCCTTCCACGCTGCGTCGTCGGAGTCGTTCGAGGACGAGTGGGGTCACTCACCGATGGAGTTCGAGCGCTGGTGGGAGATGCGTTCGAAGGACTCCAATTTCGACCCGTCGCTGTGGTTCGTCGTGCGAGACGGCGATGAGATCGCGGCTGTCGGGCGCTGCGAGGCGGGGTACGGCGGAGGCTACGTCGGCCTGCTCGGCGTCAGGAAGCCGTGGCGGCGTCGCGGGCTCGGCCGAGCCTTGCTCCTGCACGCCTTCAGGGAGTTCCGCCGGCGGGGCTTCGAGCGGGCGAGCCTTGGCGTCGACTCGGAGAATCCGACGGGCGCGACGCGGCTGTACGAGAGTGTCGGGATGCACGTCGAGAGCGAGTTCGTCACCTTTGAGAAGGAGTTGGCATGAGTGTCTTGCGCGCCAAGTGCCCGTTCTGCCACACCTACACCGCGGTTGCGATCGGCCCCGGTTACGAGTGCCACGCGTGTGGCGCTGAGTTCGCCGTGGGGCTCGTCCGTGTGCCGCGCGCGTGGGGCGACGGCGGCGAGGGGATGGTGGAAGCCGCCTCGCTCGCGCTCCCGTATCCCGAGGTGGCGGTGATCGAGGAGGAGACCCTTGGTGAGCAGGAGCTCGCCCTGGCCGCGTCGCTCCCCGAGCGACCGCTCGTGCTCGGTGGCTGCTGCTGCTCGCACGTCGGCGCCGTCGAAGGGCTCAATGCCTGGTACGAGCGGCTCGCGCTCGTGTGGTTCGACGCCCACGGTGACCTCAACACGACCGAGAGCTCACCGAGCGGGAATCAGTGGGGGATGCCGTTCCGCATGGTGCTCGACGCCGGCTCCGTTGCGGCCGAGGACGCGGTGCTCGTCGGCGCGCGCAATCTCGATCCACCCGAGGAGGTCTTCATCCGGGAGAGCGGCCTGCCAACCGGCTCGGATGCAATTGCGGCGGCTCTCGACGGTGCGGACGCCGTGTACGTCGCGTTCGATGCCGATGTGCTCGATCCCGGTGAGATGGCGTCGTGGATGCCGGAGCCGGACGGGATGACGCTTGACGAGGCCGAGGAGCTCCTGCAGCGCGTTGCCGCCGGCTGTACCGTCGTGGGAGCTGGCCTGACGGGGTTCACGGGACAGTCGAGCATCGAGGCGATGACGCGACTCGTCACGGCGCTCGGGCTGTCTACCGACTGAGAGGCTCTAAGCTGACCCCATGGCAGAGAGCCGCGTCGACGTATCGATCGAGCGGAAGGACGAGCCGCCCGCCGAGCCCGGCAAGCGGCATCCGAACACGTGCCCGACCTGCGGTTCGCACTACCGCGACGACGAGCTCCAGGCCGCGCTTCGCGTGTGCCGGCAGTGCAGCCATCACTTCCCGATGCCGGCGCCCGAGCGCATCGCGCACCTCGCTGATCCGGGCAGCTTCGAGGAAGAGGCCGCCGACCTCCGCTCCGCCGACCCGCTCGAGTTCTTCGACCTCCGTCCGTACCGGGAGCGGCTGGCGGAGGCCGAGCTCGCCACGGGCCTCGGCGAGGCCGTCGTGATCGGCAGCGCGACGCTCGACCGCCGTCCGTGCGAGCTGTCCGTCATGGACTTCTCGTTCATGGGTGGGTCGATGGGAAGCGCCGTCGGCGAGAAGTTCGCGCTCGCGTGTGAGAGCGCCGCCGAGCGCCGCGTGCCGCTCGTGTCGGTGACCGCCTCGGGTGGCGCGCGGATGCAGGAGGGAATCCTCTCGCTCATGCAGCTGCCGAAGACCGTCTGCGCGCTCGAGGAGCTTCACGACGCGGGCGGCGCGATGATCAGCGTGATGGCGCATCCGACGACGGCGGGTGTGCTCGCGAGCTTCGCCTCTCTCGGTGACGTGATCGTGGCCGAGCCGGGGGCGCTGCTCTCGTTCACAGGGCCCGCGGGTCGTCCAGCAGACGACGCGCGAGAAGCTGCCCGACGACTTCGGCCTCGCCGAGTCGAACTACCGGTTCGGGCACATCGACGCCATCGTCTCCCGCACGCGAGCTCCGCCCGTACCTCGCCCGACTCCTGCGGTTGTTCGGCCGTGAGCGCTGACGAGCAGCTCCGCCTCCGGGAGCGGCTCGCGAAGCTTCGGCGCATGAGCCTTCTTGGCGGCACGCGACTCTCGACCGACCTCGAGCGGCTCGAGAAGCAGCTCGAGCGCATGGAGGAGGACGTCACCGACGAGGAGATCTGGCGCTCGGTCGAGCTCGCGCGGCACGCCGACCGCCCGTACACGCTCGACTACGTCGAGCGACTGCTCGAGGACTTCGTCGAGCTGCACGGCGATCGCGGCCGCGCCGACGACCACGCGCTCGTGACCGGGCTCGGCCGCTTCCGCGGCAGGACGGTGGCGCTGATCGGCCATCAGAAGGGTCGCGATCTGAAGGAGCGGACGGAGCGCAACTTCGGCATGGCGTATCCGGAGGGCTACCGCAAGGCGATGCGCGTGATGGAGATCGCGGGCAGGCACGGCTTCCCGCTCTTCACGCTCGTCGACACGCCCGGGGCGTACCCGGGCGTCGCCGCCGAGCAGCACGGCCAGGGCGGCGCGATCGCACGCTCGCAGGCGGTCATGGCGCGGCTCGGCGTCCCCGTCGTCTCGTGCATCATCGGCGAGGGCGGCTCGGGCGGCGCGATCGCGATCGCCGTCGCCGACCGCGTGCTGATGCAGGAGAACGCGATCTACTCGGTCATCTCGCCCGAGGGGTGCGCGGCGATCCTCTGGCGCGACGCGGGTGAGGCGCGCAAGGCGGCGGCAGCATTCAAGCCCGACGCGGCGCATTGCCTCGAGCTCGGCGTCGTCGACGCGATCGTGCCGGAGCCTCCGGGCGGTGCGAACACCGACCACGACGAGGCTGCGCGCCTGCTCGGCCAGTCGCTCGAGCAGGCCCTGTCGGAGGTCGAGGGAACGCCTCCTGAGATCCTCCGGCGCGACCGGCGGGCGAAGTTCCGCCAGATGGGCGTGTTTGCGTGACGATCTTTGTGGCAAATCGTCACGAAGTTGAGCAATCCACACTCTCCACAGGCTTTTCCCCGTCGCTCATACACGCTCGAAACCCAATGAACTAGCCAGATTCGGCCGATCAGGCGCGCGAGTATGCCCCCATCCGACAGACTTCGTGACTATCGGAACAAGCGTAGCCCGAAGCGGACACCGGAGCCGTCCGGCGGGGCGTCGAAGCGTTCCGGAACGACCGCGAAGCCGCTTTTCGTCGTCCAGCGCCACGACGCGCGCCGTCTCCACTACGACCTCCGGCTCGAGCGCGACGGCGTGCTCCCCAGCTGGGCGGTGCCGAACGGCGTTCCGCTCGAGCCAGGCGAACGGCACCTCGCCGTCCACGTCGAGGACCATCCGCTCGAGTACGCGACCTTCGCCGGTGAGATCCCGAAGGGGGAGTACGGCGCAGGGACCGTCGAGATCTGGGACACACGGGACGTACGAGCTCGTCGAGGAGAAGCGCGACGGTGGCCTGACGGTCGAGCTCCACGGCAAGCGATTGCAGGGCACGTGGACGCTGGTGCCGGCGAAGCTCAGCGGGGATCCGAAGAACTGGCTCATCCTGCGAAAGGCGGACGGCGCGATCTCGAGCCGCAGTGCCTACCGGCCGATGGCGGCGACTCCGACGGAGCAGTTGCCGGCCGGGGAGGGCTGGTGGTTCGAGCCCAAGTGGGACGGCTACCGCGCGCTCGCCTACGTCCGCGGCGGCGTCGTCGACCTGAGGAGCCGGCGGGAGAACGAACTGACGACGCGCTTCTCCGAGCTCGCAAGCACGATTCCGAAGGCGCTTCGCACGCCGGATGCGGTCATCGACGGCGAGATCTGCCGTCTCGACGAGAGTGGGCGGGCGACGTTCTCCGCCATCCAACAGGGCGCCGGCACGCTGGTCTACGTCGTGTTCGACGTGCTCGAGGTGGACGGCGAGCAGCTCGTGGACCTGCCGCTCGTCGAGCGCCGCAAGCGGCTCGAGAAGCTCGTCGACCGGCGCTCACGGACGGTGGTGGTCACGGAGATGTTCGACGACGGAGAGGCGTTGCTCGACGCGGCCGAGGCGGCCGGGCTCGAAGGGGTGATGGCGAAGCGCGTGGACGCACCGTACGAGCAGCGTCGCTCGCGCGCCTGGCTAAAGCTGAAGATCCGCCCGCAGCAGGAGTTTGTCGTGTGCGGCTACACGAAGGGGCAGGGCCGCCGTCACTCCAGTATCGGCGCCCTCGTCCTCGGGATCTGGGAGCGCGGTCGGCTGCGCTGGGCGGGGAACGTCGGCACGGGCTTCACCGACGGGACGCTCGACGAGCTCCTCCGCCGCCTCCGCCCGCTTGAGCGCCCCGACTCCGCGTTCGGAGACGCGCCCAAGATGCCGCGCGTCCGTGCGACCGACGTCGTGTGGGTCGAGCCCGTGCTCGTGGCCGAGGTCGAGTTCGTCGAATGGACGCACCAGGGCAGGCTCCGCTTCCCGACGTTCCTCGGCCTCCGCGACGACAAGGCGGCGACCGACGTGCGGCGGGAGCAGCCGTTCCCCACCGAGTTCCGCAAGGGCAAGCGGACGCTCACGTTCTCGAACCTCGACAAGGTGTTCTGGCCTGTCGAGGGCATCACGAAGGGCGATCTCCTCTCCTACTACCGCGAGATCGCGCCGGTGCTCCTGCCCCATCTCCGTCGCCGGCCGTTCACGATGAAGCGCTACCCCGACGGCATCGAGGGGAAGGTCTTCTTCCAGAAGAACGCGCCTTCACACATGCCGGACTGGATCGAGACGCGGCCCTTCGACGTCTCGCCGCGCGACGGCTCGCGCGCACGGCGAGAGATCCAGGCGCCGCTCGTCGACGACGAGCTCGCACTCCTCTGGATGGTGAACATGGCGTGCATCGACATGAACACGTGGTACTCGAGGGTCGACCGGCCCGAACGGCCAGACTGGGTGCTCTTCGATCTCGACCCCTCGCCCGACGCGACGTTCGCCGACGTCACGCGCGTTGCGCGACTCGTGAAGGATGTGCTCGACGTCCTCGGCCTCGACAGCGTCGTGAAGACGAGCGGCGCCGACGGCATGCACGTCCTCGTTCCGATCGCCCGGCGCTCGACGTTCGCCGACACGCGCGCGTTCTCGGAGATCGTCGCCCGAACGCTGGCCTCGACCCATCCCGGCCTGGTCACCACCGAGTGGGTGAAGGCGAAGCGGCGGGGCGTTCTGCTCGACGCGAATCAGAACGGCGCGGGCAAGACGATCGCCTCGGCGTACTCCGTGCGGCCCGTGCCAGGCGCGCCCGTGTCGACGCCGCTCACGTGGGACGAGGTGACGGATGACCTCGACCCGGCGACGTTCACGATGGACGTGGTGCTGGCCCGCGTCACGCGCCACGGAGATCTCTTCGCGCGCGTTCTCGACGGCGGCCAGTCGCTCGCGAAGGCGCTGGCGACCGTTAGGTAGCGGGCGCAGGCACGACGACGGGTGCCGCTGCAGGCGCGATGGCCCGAGCACGCTCGTTCTCGAGCACGCGGGCGAGCGCGTCCACGCAGCGACGGTCGAAGCACGTACCGGCGCCCTCGGCGAGGTAGCGCATCGCCTCGTCGTGGCTCCACGGCCCGCGGTAGACGCGCGGCGAGATGAGCGCGTCGTAGACGTCGCAGACGGCGAGGATGCGGACGTCGAGGGCGAGATCTGCTTCGCGGCGCGCCGCCGGGTAGCCGCTGCCGTCCAGGCGTTCGTGGTGGTCGCGGACGAGCCGGCGGACGCTCTCCGAGAAGCCGCCGAGCTCGGCCAGGAGCCGAAGGCCCCACGTCGGATGCTTCGTGATCACGTCGCGCTCAGCGTCGTCGAGCGGGCCGGGCTTCTTGAGGATCGCGTCGGGGACGGAGAGCTTGCCGATGTCGTGGAGGAGACCGCCGATCGCGAGCTCGCGGAGGCGGGTCGGCGCGAAGCCGAGCGCCTCGCCGACCTGGACGGCGCGGAGAGCGACGCGTCGCGTGTGCTCCTCCGTATACGTGTCCTTCTCCGCCAGGCGCTGCGTGAGGGCGCGCACCTGGGCGCCGAGATACGCCTCCTCGGCGGCGACGAGATGATGGCCGCGAAGGTCGCCGACGAGCGGACGCGACTGATGGCGTCCGGCGGAGGTCGAGAGCGACGGGGACGGCGACGAGGAAGATGCCGACGACCTCGAAGGCGTGCCCGAGCCACCAGTTGACCATGCACGTAGTTCTGCGTGAGCGCGGGCGGCAGCGCGGCGCCGAGCCAGACGATGCCGACGGCGACGACGAGGTCCTCCGTCCGTCGGGTGAGGAGGAACGTGCGGAACGGCACGCAGGCCGAGCACGGCGAAGAAGACGAGGCCCAGGGCGAGCGCGGCGAGCGCGGCCGGGCTCTTCGGCTCGGGAACGGGCGGTACGAGGCTCGGAGCGAAGAGCGCGCTGACGCCGAGGCCGAGGATGACCGCGAGCAGATGCCGCCTGCACGCAGCAGCAGCGGTCGGACGCTCTCCGGGCGGCGGAGCGCAGGCAGCGCCGTGAGCGCGAGGATCGCGCGCGCCGATCGGTAGCGTGCCGGCGCCTGTGAAGGCGACGACGCCGTTCATCCCCGACGAGGACGTCCGGCGTCGCGAGCCCGTGGAGAGCGAGAAGCGCGGCCATGACGGAGAAGGCCGTGCCGACGAGAACCGTGCGACCGTCTCGCCGCTCTGTCGCCGACGACCGTGAGCGCGATCGCCGCGGCCGTCGCCGCGAGCGCTGTCACGCCGACGCCGACGAAGTGGACCATGCCGCTGAGGTAGATCTTGTCGCCCGCGAACATGTGCAGGAGGAGCGGCGGCACGGCAGCGACGAGCGCGCCCAGGGCGAGTACGGGAACGAGACGGTCACTCCACGCGAGCCGCACCTCGGCCTTATCGGCGGAAAGCGCACGAGTATTGAGTGCCCGGGCGTCTAGCCTTGGCCCGTGCGCCGGCTCTGGCTTGCCCTCGTCGACCCACTGCCGAACCGCGTCTTCTTCGACTGCGGCATCGTCGCCGGCCTGAGGACGGCGTTCGACGACCGGATCACGGCGCTCTTCCCGCTCCATGCGAAGCACATCGAGCCGTGGCTCGGCCAGCTCGACGGCCTGCGCGTGCTCGAGGCCGCGGCGCTCGACGCCCGAGCAGGTGCCGCCGTACGAGCGGCTCGTCCGGCGGGCGGACATCTTCGTCGACGATCACGCGGGCTTTCACGCCGTCGCGGTGCGTCACAGCCTGCGCATGGGCTTCAACCGCGAGCGCTGGGCGCACGGGCACCCGATCGCGTTCCTCGACATCGACCGTGCGGGCCACCTGCCGCGCTGGGAGGTCGTCGACCGCGCGCTCGGCCGCTGGCTCTTCTCGCCCCATCGCTATGCGCCGAAGCCGCTGCTCGACGAGATGCGAGCGACCTGCAATGGCCTCGTGGTGACGAATCTCCAGGCTCACGTGTCGATGCCGTACCTCGTCGCAGCGCGAAAGCTCGACGTACCGGTGGTCGGCTACGTCGCGAGCTGGGACCACACCGTCGGGCAAGGGCATCGTGTCGCCGCACCTCGACCGCTACGTCGTCCAGAACGAGACGATGGCGCGCGAGCTCGAGCGCTACCACGGCATCGACCCCGCGAAGATCATGGTCACGGGCTGGCCGCAGACGGACGTCTACCACCGGCGCCGAACGCGGGAGGAGTACGCGGCCCTGCTCGGGCGGCTACGGCCTCGACCCCGGCCGGCCGCTCGTCCTCTTCGCAGGGAACACGCCCGACAACGCGCCGTACGAGGGCCGGCTCGTCGCGCGGCTGGTCGGTGGTGGCAGGAGAGCGGTGCGTCCGAGCGCTACTCACTTCTCTTTCGGCCCCATCCTCGCGACAACCGGGCCGCCGAGCGATTCGCAGCCGCGCGCGGGCATCGACGGAGTCGCGGTGCAGGAGCCGAGCTACACGGATCTCGAGGATCTCGCGACGCTGCTCCAGCACGCCGACGGTGTCGTCGCGAACGCCGGCACCGTCCTGCTGGACGCGATCGTCAACGACCGGCCGGCCGTGTGCGTCCTCTTCGACGAGGGGGCGAAGCCCGGCGAGCACTGGGCCGACCGCAACCTCGCCGGCGACCACTATCGGCGCCTGGCGCGCTCCGGGCGCATTTCTCGAGGCACGCGACTTCGACGAGCTGACTGCCGCCATCGACCGGTCCCTCGACCGAGCCCGACGCTCTCGCCGCCGAGCGGACCGAGATCGCGCGTGAGCTCGTCGGCACGGTGGACGGGAAGGCCGGCGAGCGGGTCGTCACGGCGATCGCGGCTGCGCTCGGCACGTCATGACGACGCTCGTCCTCTACAGCCGGCTCGCCTTCTACCCCGTCCACTGGCGTGCGCTCGAGGAGATCGTCCGCCGCTACGACGTCCGCGCGGTCGTTCTCGCCGCGGCTCCGCCGGCCGACCTGCCGACCGTCCATCAGGCGCACGGGTCGGCCGATCCGGGAGCCGCCTCGCGGCCTCCCGATCGAGGTGCGTCACGTGCCCGCTGGGTCGCGGCGCTCGCGCCTCACGTGGATCGCTCGCCAGCTGCGCGCGATCGGTCCCGGACGCCGTCTGGGTGCAGGAGGAGCCGATCGACCCGTTCCTCCTCGAGATGCTCGCGCATCTACCGCTTTGCGAAGCGCCCGCGAATCGCGACCGCCGTGTGCGAGAACATCTTTCCGCGGCCGCGGCGTCTCGCCGAGAGAACGGCGCGCCGGCTCCTCTGGCCGCGGCTCGACCATCTGCTGACGGTTGCTCAGCCGTCGCTCGACGGAATCCGCGCCGCGGGGATGCCGGAATCGGTTCCCGCGTCGACGCTCGTCGCGGGCGGGCTCGAGCCGGCGGGCCGGTCACGCCGATGGCAGCTGCCGTTCGACCGGGACGACACGTTCGTCGTCGGCTTCGCCGGACGGATCGTCGAGGAGAAGGGATGGAAGGTGCTCGCCGCGGCGCTGCCCGACCGGCGCACGGCTCGTGCTCGCGGGAGACGGCCCCCAGCGCGCCGAGCTCGAGGCGCTCGCCGCGGCAGATGCCCGCATCGACTATCTCGGCCTGCTGCCGAAGGACGACCTCTGGGGCTTCTATGCCGCGCTCGACTGCCTCGCCGTGCCGTCGCTGACGACGCCACGTTGGATGGAGCAGTCGGCGAGCACGCTCGTCGACGGCCTCTGCATGGGCGTGCCGGTCGTCGCGTCGGACAGCGGCGGGATCCCCGACATCATGGGCTCCGCCGGGCTCCTCGTGCCCGAGGGCGACCCAATCGCGCTCCGCGCCGCGCTCGAGACGCTTCGCGACGACGAGGCGGCTCCGCGCGGCTCGCGCCGAAGGCAGGGAGTCGCTTCCGCCGCGAGTTCGCGATTCCCGTCTACGCGGACAAGATCGCTGCTGCGCTGAATCTTCACACGCGCTCGCTAGCCTTGGACGCATGAGCGTCGTCGAGAAGCCGGTGCCGCAGGCGGCGTCCGGAGCGCCGCCACAGCGCGACGACCGGGTGACGACGATCCGCCCCGACCACGACGTGCCGCGCCTCGAGGCGCGTGAGCTCTGGCAGTACCGCGAGCTCGCCGGCGCGTTCGTCTGGCGCGATCTCAAGGTGCGCTACAAGCAGACGCTGATCGGCGTCGCGTGGGTCGTCATCCAGCCGCTGCTGACGACCGTCATCTTCACGCTCATCTTCGGCCGGTTCGCCGAATTTCCCTCGGACGGCCTGCCGTATCCCGTGTTCGTCCTCGCGGGTGTCCTTCCGTGGACGTACTTCGCAGCGTCGCTGAGCGGCGCGAGCTCGAGCATCGCCGGCAGCGCGTCGCTCGTGACGAAGGTGTACTTCCCTCGCGTCCTTCTGCCGCTGTCGCGCATCACGACGCCGTTCGTCGACTTCCTCGTCGCGTTCCCCGCGCTCGTCGTGCTGATCTTCTGGTTCGACATTCCCGTCGGCATCGAGGCGGTGCTCGTTCCCTTCTTCCTCGTGCTCGCTGCCGTGACGGCGTTCGGCGTCGGCCTGCTGTTCGCCGTCGCCAACGTGCGCTATCGCGACGTGCCCTACGCGATCCCGTTCGTGATCAACATCTGGATGTACCTCTCGCCGGTCATCTACCCCGTCAACGCGCTCGAGGACCGCTACCAGTGGATTCTGTCGTTCAATCCGATGACGGCGGTCATCACCGGCTTCCGCTGGTCCCTGCTCGGCGCTCCGCCTCCGAGCGCGACCGTTGTGGTCATCGGCACCGTCACGGCTGTCGCCTTCCTGCTCAGCGGCATCACTCTCTTTCGGCGGGCGGAGCCGAGCTTCGCGGACACGATCTGATGGCCGACGGCGCCCATCCAGGTCGAGGGTCTTTCGAAGCGCTATCGCATCGGCCAGCTCCAGACCGGCTACGGGACGCTGCGCGAGTCGTTGGGCGCACGGCGTCCGGCGCCTCGTGCACAAGGAGCCGAGGCCGGCGGCGGAGGAGATCTGGGCGCTGAAGGACGCGACCTTCTCGGTCGAGCAGGGCGAGGTGCTCGGCGTGATCGGGCGAAACGGCGCCGGGAAGTCGACATTGCTCAAGCTGCTGACGAGGATCACGACGCCGACCGACGGAAGCGCCGTCATTCGCGGCCGCGTCGGAAGCTTGCTCGAGGTCGGCACAGGCTTTCACCCCGAGCTCACCGGTCGCGAGAACGTCTATCTGAACGGCGCCATCCTCGGCATGGGCCGGCGCGAGATCACGAGCAAGCTCGACGAGATCGTCGAGTTTGCCGGCGTGCAGACGTTCATCGACACTCCCGTCAAGCGCTACTCGAGCGGCATGTATGTGCGTCTCGCGTTCTCCGTGGCTGCGCACCTCGAGCCGGAGATCCTTCTCGTCGACGAGGTGCTTTCGGTCGGCGACGCGGAGTTCCAGCGGCGCTCGCTCGGTCGGATGGAGGAGTACAGCCAGTCCGGTCGCACGGTGCTCTTCGTCTCGCACAACATGCAGGCGATGGCGCGGCTGTGCGACCGCGCGCTCCTCATCCACGAGGGCGAGATCGTGATGGACGGCCCGAGCGAGGACGTCGTCGCCCACTACCTCCAGACGGTGTCCGGGACGCCGTCGCACCGCTCGTGGGAGGACCTCGAGTCGGCCCCGGGCGGCAAGCGGGCACGGCTGCGCGAGGTGAAGGTCGTCGACGAGCGGGGCGAGCTGGCAGAGAGCATCGACGTGCGCCATCCCGTCGGCATCGAGATGACCTTCTCCGTGCTCCGTGACGACGTGCCGGTGTTTCCGAAGATCAAGGTCTACGACCGCGAGGGCGACACGGCCTTCAACGCGCTCGACACGAGCTCGCGCTGGGACGACCCGCCGGCCGCCGGCGACTACGTCTCGACGGTATGGATCCCCGGCAACCTTCTGAACGAGGGTCTCTACACCGTCGACGTCGCGATGTGCAGCGTCGGACAGGTCAGGCGCCCACAAGCTCATCCACGAGGCTGGCGCGATGGAAGCGGTGTCGTTCCACGTCCACGACCCGGGCGAGGGCGACTCCTCGAAGGGCCACTTCCCGGGTCACCTTCGCGGGCCGGTCCGGCCGCTGCTCGAGTGGACGACCGAGCGCCGCTAGCCCTCGTGCGCTGATGCAGATCGTCGGCGTCATGCTCGTCCACAACGAGGACGCGTTCGTCGAGCGGGCGCTACGCAACGCCGCCGGCTTCTGCGACGCGTTCCACGTCGCCGACCACATGTCGACGGACGCGACGTGGGACATCGTGCGCGCGGTGGCCGCCGACCTCGATCACGTGGACTGCGTCCGCGTGCGCTCGACGGGCGACTCGCACGCGCTCGTCGAGGGGTACGCGGGCTCCGACACCTGGGTGTTCGGGATCGACGGCGACGAGCTCTACGACCGGGCCGGCCTCGCCCGCTTCCGGGAAGACCTGCTCGACGGCGCGCATCGCGAGCACTTCAGCCTCAAGGGCAACGTCCTCCACGTGACGGAGCTCGACATGCGGCTGGAGTCGCGCCAGCGGCTATCTCGCGCCACCGTCGCGCTCGGTGACGAAGCTCTTCAACTTCGCGGCGATCGACTCCTGGACGAGGTGCTACCGCCAGTACATGCACGACGGCGAGATCGCGTTCCGTCCGGGCTACGCGCGAGAGTCGATCGGCGTCCTCTCCGACGACCTCGCGTGGGAGGAGAGCTCGCTCCGCTGCCTCCACACGTGTTTCCTCCGCCGCTCCAGTGCCGAGCCGGCCGACGCGGCAGGGCACGCGCGGCCAAGCCCGATCGACCTCGGCGGGAAGCGGCGGTACGCGTCTCGACGGCGCTTCTCGACCGGGTGCGCCGCCCGCACTGACACGTCCGCCTGGAAGGAGGAGAAGTACCGCCAGGGCGAGCTCGTAACGAAGGACATAACGCCCTTTCTCCTATGACGAAGGTGAGCGTCGTCGTCGCGACGTACGAGTGGCCGGAGGCTCTCGATGCGGTCCTGTTCGCGCTGTCCGAGCAGACGGTCGCGGAGCTTCGACGTCGTGGTCGCAGACGACGGCTCGGGTCCCTGACACGGCTGCGGTCGTCGATCGCTGGCGGCCTGCGTTCGACGGGCGCCTCCAGCACGTGCGCCAGGAGGACGAAGGGTTCCGCCTCGGCCGCGTCAAGAACCTCGGCGCGCACGCGGCGAGCGGGGACTTCCTCGTCCTCGTCGACGGCGACGCGGTGCCGCGTCGCGGCTTCGTCGAGGCGCTGCGCGCAAGCGCCACGCCGGGCTGGTTCGTCGCCGGGAAGCGGCTCGAGCTCGACCGCGAGCTGACCACGCGCGTGCTCGCCGAGCGCCTGCCGATTCACCGCTGGCCGGCCGCGCCGGTGGCTGCGCGAGCGCGGCCACGCACAGCCGCTCGCGGCGCTGACGCCGCGCGACCGGCGTCGCCCCGGACGGAAGGGACTGCCGGATTTCGTCCCGCACGGGAACCGCTATGGCTCGCTGCTCGGCGTCTGGCGGGCGGACTACGAGCGGGCCAACGGCTTCGACCACCGCTTCGAAGGGTGGGGCGAGGAGGACGTCGACCTCGCTGTTCGCCTGAGCCGGCTCGGCCTCCGCTGCGGGTGGCCGGGGCCGCAGGGCACGCTGCTCCACCTCTGGCACGCAAGTCGCAAGGGCGAGCGGCCGAACAGATCCCTCCTCGACGAGACGATGACGAGCGATCGCGTCGAGGCTGTCGACGGCTTTCGTCAGCTGACGGCGTAGCGCTGCGGGCCGGACAGCGTGCGTGCCGCGTCGGCGGCCAGCCGGTAGTTCCGCTCCGTGAGCGACTTGAGCGACGCCGGCGAGCAGTACGTGGCGGTCGCGAGCACGCGCGGCTTCGCCGTCGCGAAGCCGCCGCGGTGGAAGCCGCTCGTGTTGCAGAGGATGAGCGTCCCGCGAGGACGCCGTGAACGTCTTGATGTCCGCGGCGTCGACCGTGGCGTCGAACTCGCGGTCCGGCGGATACGCCGGGCTTCCCGGGTACCAGGGGTAGAAGTCGGCCGCCGTTCGCCGCCGCGCGCGCTGCCGGCGACGAACTCGAACGGCCCCGTGTCCGCGTCGACGTCGACGAGGTAGAGAAACGCCTTCAGCAGGTGCCGGTCGTCGAAGTCGCGATGCCACCGCTGGGACTGGATGCGGCCGGAGTCGGCCTCGATCGGCACCGAGTACCAGAAGTCGACGTACTCGAGCTTCGACCACATCTGGAGGTACGCGTTCGCGAGCCCGAGCAGCCGGTCGGACAAGCACGCGGCAAGCCACGGCGAGCCCGGCGATCAGCTCGTCGCCGGGCGCGTACCGGCGAATGAGGTAGTCCTTCGTCATGTCCCTTGCGTCCGAGCGCTCCGCATCCTGGACGAAGACAGCCCCGTCGGCCTCGACTCCTGTGAGCGCCTCCGTTCCGCACAGATCGGCGAAGGGGAGGATCGCGTAGTCGTGCTGCTCGAGGTCGTTCAGCACGCGCTGCTGCACGTCGTCGAGCGCAGACGGCTCCTGTTCGTAGCGGCGGCGCGCCGTTCTGTTTCCGAGCAGTCGGTCGTGGATCTTGTACGTCGTGATGATGCCGCGAAACTGCGACGTTCTTCGCCGTGCGCACGAGCGGTTCGCCGTGCCCGATCCTCTTCACCATCCGCTCCGTGCGCGGCACGAGCTGTGTTCGCTGGCGGTGCATCGACGGTCGAACCTAGCATTCCCCGCATGAATCTCCGCACGGCACCCCGAGCGGCGCTCGTCCACGCACGCGGTGCATGGCGCACGCTGTCGCGCGTCGCGGGAACGGAAGTCGAGCGTGCCCGCACCCGGCGCGGACGTGCCGACGTCGCCGTCTTCCACGAGTTCGTGCCGCCGCCGCGCGGTGGCGGCCACCAGTTCCTCGCCGGCGCTGATCGGCGAGCTCCGTCGTGAGCGGCGTCGACGTGGAGGTGAACCGCATCTCGGGTGCCACGCCTGCGTGCCTCTTCAACTCGTTCAACGTCGACGCCGGGCGCCTTCGCCGTTTCTCACGAGAGGACTGCCGCCTCGTCCACCGTGTGGACGGGCCGATCGGGGTCTACCGCGGCTTCGACGACGGGACCGACCGTCGCATCGTCGAGCTCAACCACGAGCTCGCGAACGCGACGGTCTTCCAGTCGCGCTACAGCCTCGAGATGCACGCGCGAGCTCGGCTTCGAGCTGCGCGAGCCGGTGGTCATCCACAACGCGCCCGACCCGGCGCTCTTCCACACCGACGGCCGCGCGGCCCTGCCGGACACTGGACCGATTCGTCTGATCACGACGAGCTGGTCCGACAATCCGCGTAAGGGCGCTGCGGTGATCGCCGAGCTCGAACGGCTCGTCGACCCGGCTCGGTTCGAGCTGACGTTCGTCGGCCGTTCGCCCGTCGCGTTCGACCGCGCGCGAATGATTCCACCGGTGCCGCCCGCCGAGGTGGCCGAGCTGCTGCGCGCGCACCACGTCTTCGTGTTCGCGAGCCTCAACGAGTCGTGCTCCAACTCCCTGCTCGAGGCGCTCGCCTGCGGCCTGCCTGCGCTCTACGTCGACAGCGGCTCGAACGGGGAGGTCGTCGGCGACGGGCGGCCTGGCGTTCACCGACGCGCCGGACGCCGCAGCCCGCCTCGACGAGATGGTCGTGCGCTGGCACGAGCTTCAGGCGGCGATCAGCGTGCCGTCGCTGGCCGAGACGGCCGGGCGCTACCTCGAGGTGCTACGCGGATGAGCACGCTCCGGCGGATCGTGACGCCGGTCGCACGGCCGCTGCGGCGACTCGCGATCGGCCTTCGCACGTCGGCGTGGCCGGCTCACTCGCGGCTCTTCGTCGGAGGTGATGGACGCGACTGGGCGATCGGCGACGATGCGCGCCAGATCGGGCGTGTCGCCGCAACGCTGGGCGCACGCGTGGGCCCAGAGGCATGGATCTCCGGCGTCCGCGGACAGTCGATCTTCCACGCGAGCCAGTTCGCGCTGCTCGGCCAGCCCTTCGAGCGCGCAGGCAACCGCCTTGGGGTCGCGTACCTCCATGGACGGCCGGGTACGCCAGGCATGCCCGAGTTCGACACGTGCTACGAGACCGTTCGTCGTCGCCACGACGAGCTCGACCGCATCCAGGTGCCGTCGCTCGCGATGGAGGAGCTCGTGCTCGACGCCGGCGTCCCCCGCGAGAAGGTGTTCCGGATCCCGATCGGGATCGACCTGAACCGCTTCCGTGCGCGAACGGCCGAGGATCGCGTCGATGCGCGTGAGCGTCTCGGGCTTCCCGCCGGGGCGTTCGTCGCCGGGTCGTTCCAGAAGGACGGCGTCGGCTGGGACGAAGGCCTCGAGCCGAAGCTCATCAAGGGGCCGGACGTGCTGGTCGCCGCAGCGGAGATCCTCGCGCGACACGTGCCCGAGCTCGTCGTCCTCCTCACCGGCCCGGCCCGCGGCTACGTGATGCGCGGCCTCGAGGGCGCAGGCGTCGAGTATCGCCACGTGCTTCTCGACGACCTCGACGCCGTCGCCGACGCGTACCGCACCCTCGACGTCTGCCTCGTCACCTCGCGCGACGAGGGCGGCCCGAAGGCCGTGCTCGAGGCGATGGCCACCGGTGTCCCGCTCGTGAGCACGCGAGTCGGGCAGGCGGCAGATCTCGTGCGGGACGGCGAGAACGGCTATCTCGTCGAGATCGGGGACGCCGAGGCGGTCGCCGATCGCGCCGCGCATGTCGCCGCGGCGAGCTCGGAGGAGATCGCGCGCGATCGTGGCGGCCGGGCGCGCGACGGCCGAGCAGTGCTCGTACGACGCCCTCGCGCCGGCCTGGCGCACGCTGCTCGACGGCTTCGTGGAGCTCGGCGCATGAGGCATGTCGGCGGGACGCTCCGCTCGGCCGGGCGTGCGGCGCTCATTCGGCTGTCCCGCCCGGCGCGGGGTGAGGTGGCAGTGTGGTACGGCCATCGCCGCATTCCCGCACCCGGAGAGCCCGTCCAGGGCGGGATGGTGAAGTTCCAGCGACTTCAGGAGACGTTCCCCAACCGACCGCGCGACTTCAATCTCCTCTACCTCGGCTCGAGCTCGCTCCCGAGCGATGCGGAGACCGCGATCGCTCTCGCGCAACGACGCGGCGCGCCGATCGTCGTCAACCAGGACGGTGTCGCCTATCCGGCGTGGGCGGGTGCGGAGACGGAGCGACTCAACGCACGCCACCGCCTCGTCCTCGACTCGGCGGCGCACGTCCTGTACCAGAGCGCCTTCTGCCGGGAGACGGCAGATCGCTTCGTCGGCGCCGTGGACGTGCCCACGGAGGTGCTGCACAACGCGGTCGAGACGACCGCGTTCAGTCCGGCGCAGAGCCCGCCGGAAGGCGCCCCGGTGCTCCTCCTCGCCGGCGACCAGTCGCAGACCTATCGGCTCACCGTCGCGCTCGAGACGCTCGCGCACCTGCCGGAGGCCCGCCTGCTCGTGGCGGGTGGCCGCGTCGGCGGCGAGGAGCTGATCGAGGAGCTCGGTCTCAGCGACCGCGTCGAGCTCGTCGGGCGCTACGCGCAGCGTGACGCGCCGGCGCTCTATCGCCGTGCTCACGTGCTCCTCCACCCGAAGGTGAACGACCCGTGTCCGAACGTCGTGCTCGAGGCGCTCGCCTGCGGGGTCCCCGTCGTCCACTCCGCCTCCGGCGGCACGCCTGAGCTCGTCGGGGATGCGGGGGTCGGCGTCGTCTCGGCCACGTCGTGGGACGAGGACGTTCCACCCGCGCCGGAGGCGCTTGCCGACGCAGTGCGGACGGTGCTCGGTGACCTCGACCGCTACCGGCGGGCTGCGCGCGAGCGCGCCGTGTCGTCGTTTCCGCTCGAACCGTGGGTGGCGCGCCATCGCGCGCTGTTCGCCGAGCTGGTGGGCGTGTGACCGATCCCAGCGTCAGCGTCGTCATGCCCGTGCGCGACGGCGAGCGCTTCCTCGACGAGGCGCTGGCGTCCACGCTCGCGCAGTCGCTCGTGGACTTCGAGCTGGTCGTCGTCGACGACGGCTCCATCGACGGGACGCCGGCGATCCTGGCCGAGTGGGCCGCTCGGGATAGACCGCGTCCACGTGCACCGCCAGGAGCCGGGCGGCCTGACTGTCGCTCTCAATGCCGGCTGCGCTGCTGCCCGCGCGCCGCTGATCGCGCGCATGGACGCCGACGACGTGATGCTGCCCGACCGGCTCGAACGGCAGGCCCGCCACCTCGCCGGGCATCCCGAGCTCGCTCTTCTCGGCGGTGGCATCGTCCTCACCGACGAGAACGGCGTGGAGATCGATCGCGAGCCCGGCAGGCCAACGCTCGACTTCCTCGCGCGGAACGAGCTGACGCACGCGACGGTGATGATGCGTGCCGAGGCGTTCCGCGCGCTCGGCGGGTATCGACTCGACCAGTCCGAGGACTACGACCTGTGGCTGCGGTTCGAGGAGCAGCACGGCGTTGCGGCGCTGCCCGACTTCGCGATTCGCTACCGGCTCCATCCCGGGCAGTTCTCCGTCACTGCCCTCGAGCGGCAGGCGCTCGGCTTCCTCTGCGTCCGTGCGGCTGCGATCGCGCGACGGCGTGGTGAGGCCGATCCTCTGGACGGCGTCACGACTCTCGACCGCGCCGTGCTTGCGCGGCTCGGCGTGGCGGAGTCGACGCTCGACGAGACGGTCGTATCCGATGCGGTGCACTGGGCGGCAACGCTCGGGCGGGTCGGCCGTGACAGCGAGGCCACAGCGCTGCTCGAGGCCGCCGCCGCTGTGCCTGGGGCTCCCGCGCGCGCGACGCTCGCCCGCCGTGCCCGCGCTCTCGTCCTGAAGCGGGCGCTGCGGCAAGGCCGTTTCCTCGATGCGACGCGGGAGCTCGCGGCGTACGCTCGAGGCAGATGACGCTCTCCGTCCTCCAGGTGAACGCATCCGACACGGGTGGCGGCGCCGAGGCCGTCTCGCTCGCACTTCACCGCGCGTATCGCGCGCGCGGCATCCAGTCGCAGCTCGCCGTCGGGCGTGCAGCGCACGGGAGAGGACGGTGTCGTGGCGATCGGTCGCGAGCGGTCCGTTCGCCAACGAGCAATCCGCGACCCGCGTGTCGCGCTCGACGTCCTCCGCGGGCGGGAGGACTTCCGCCATCCGGCGTCGCGCCAGGTCGTCGAGCTCGCGCCGGAGCCGCCCGACGTGCTCCACCTCCACAACCTGCACGGTGGCTACTTCGATCTCCGCGTCCTGCCGGAGCTCGCCGGACGCCAGCCGACCGTCGTGACGATGCACGACGAGTGGCTCATGACGGGTCATTGCGCGTACACGCTCGGCTGCGACCGGTGGGAGACGACGTGCGGGTCGTGCCCGCACCTCGACGTCTATCCGGCGCTCCGGGTCGACGGCACGGCCGGCAATCGTCGACGAAAGGCGGAGCTCTACGCGCGCTCGCGTGTGCACGTCGTCGCGCCGTCCTCCTGGCTCCTCGACCGCGCACGGCGCTCGATCCTCTCGCCCGCGATCGCGACGGCGCGCGTGATCCCGAACGGCATCGATCTCACGCTCTTCTCGCCGGGCGAGCGGCGCGCCGGCGACGAGCTCGTGCTCGTGTTCGCGGCCCAGGGAGCCCGCACGAACCCGTACAAGGACTTCGAGACCCTGCGCGGGGCGCTCGAGCTGCTCCGCGACCGCCCGCTGCTCGCGATCGCGCTCGGCGAGCCCGGCCCGGAGGAGCGAATCGGCGAGGTGACGCTGCGGTGCGAGCCGTTCGTCGCGCGGCAGGACGTGGCGGCGCGACTCCGGGGAGCGGACATCTACGTCCACGCGACGAAGGCGGACAATCATCCGCTCGCCGTGCTCGAAGCGCTCGCGTGCGGCCTCCCGGTGGTCGCGAGCCGCGTGGGCGGCATCCCGGAGCAGCTGACCGAGGAGACGGGGGTGCTCGTCGAGCCGGGAGACCCCCAGGCGCTCGCGGCGGCGATCGCCGCGCTTCATGACGATCCCGAGCAGCGCGCTCGCATGGGCGCCGCAGCGGCTGCCGACGCCCGCGAGCGTTTCGGGCTCGAGCAGCAGGTGGACGCGTACCTCGACCTCTACCGGGAGATCGCGTGCTGACGCTCTTCTCGGTGCCGAAGCCGTTCACCGGCGAGATCGGCGCGATTCAGCGCCGGGCGGTCGAGAGCTGGGCCGCCCTCTCCGTGCAGGTCGTCCTCCTGGGCGACGAGGAGGGCGTGGCCGGCGCGGCGCGCGATCTCGACGTCGAGCACGTGGCGGGCCTCGAGCTGACGGCGCACGGCACGCCGCGACTCGACTCGGCGTTCGCGCTCGCCGACGCCGTCGCGCGCTTCCCGCTCCGCGCCTTCGTCAACGCCGACATCGTTCTTCGGCGAGGACGTTCTCGCGGCGACGCGAGCCGTCGCCGGACAGGCAGAACAGCTTCCTCGTCGTCGGGCAGTCCTTCGAGGACGGCAAGCCGCGCGGCGCGGCGGCGATGGACTGGTTCGTCTTTCCCGCCGGCCTCTTCGGCGACGTTCCGCCGTTCGCCATCGGCCGCGCGTGCTTCGACAACTGGCTCATCTGGAAGGGCCGGCAGGTCGGGATCGTCGTCGATGCGACGCACGACGTCCGCGCCGTTCACCAGCCCCACGACTACGCCCACGTTGCGGGTGGCATGAACGAGGCGTACTACGGCGAGGAGGCTGCGCGGAACCTCGAGCTCGCCGGCGGCAAGGGACATCTGTACACGCTCCACGACGCGAGCCACGTCCTTCGGGACGGGAAGCTCCGGCGCAACCTCGGCGCCTCGCTTCGCTGGCGCGAGAACGTCCGGAAGGTGTCGTGGAAGATGGGCAAGCGATGAGGGTCGCGTTCGTCTCGCCGGAGCCGACGCCGTACCGCGCGCCGCTCCTCGATCGCGTCGCCGCGCAGCCGGAGATCGACCTGACGGTGATCTACGCGGCGCGTACGGTCGCCTCGCGCGGCTGGGACGTCGCAGTCGACCACCCGGCGGTCTACCTCCGCGGCGTCTCGGTTCCCGGGGCGCGGAGTGTCCTGCGCCACGACTACCCGATCACGCCGGGCGTCTTCGGCGCGCTCGGCGACGCCGATCCCGACGTTGTCGTCGTCTCCGGCTGGAGCACGTTCGCGGCGGAGGGTGCCCTCACGTGGTGCCGTGTCCGGAGGGTGCCGTACGTGCTGCTCGTCGAGAGCCACGACGCGGGGCCGAAGGCCGGCTGGCGTCGCAGCGTGAAGACGACGCTCGTGCCACCGATCGTCCGCGGCGCCGCGTCCGTGCTCGTCGTCGGCTCGCTCGCACGCGAGTCCGCAGCGGCCCTCGGCGCCGACCCGGCCCGCGTGCGGGTCTTCGCAAACACGATCGATGTCGCTGCCTACGTGGATACCGTCGATCGCCTGCTCACGCGTCGGGTCGAGCTTCGAACCGCCCTCGGACTGCACAGCGCCGACCTCTGTGTCGTCAGCGTTGCGCGGCTCGTGCCCGAGAAGGGTCTCGACACGCTTCTCCGCGCCGCCGAGGCTGGGAAGGGCCGTGCGCTCGTCGTCGGCAGCGGTCCCGAGCGCGCGCGGCTCGAGGCCATGGGAGGCGACGCGATCTTCACCGGCGAGCTGTCCGCCGACCGTGTGCTGGAGGCGTATGCAGCCGCTGACGTCTTCGCGCTGCTCTCGACCCACGAGCCGTGGGGTGTCGCCGTCAACGAAGCGGCGGCCGCCGGTCTGCCGCTCGTTCTCTCGGATCGCGTCGGTGCGGCCGCAGACCTTCTGCGAGACGGCGAGAACGGCGTCCTCGTGCCTCCCGGCGATGTCGGTCGCGTTGCGGACGCGCTTCGCCTGCTTCGCAACGACGACCTTCGCCGCCAGTACGGCGCCCGATCGCGCGAGCTCGTCGCGACGTGGGGCTACGAGCCGTCGGTGGAGGCTCTCGTCGCAGCCTGCCGCGAGGCGATAGCGCCGCGGTAGATCTCCTCCTGGTGCGCCGTGACGCGCTCCCAGGACATGCGGTGCGCGGCAGCGACGCCGCCCGCCGAGAGCGAGCGGCGCAGGTTCTCGTCGCCGAGCACCCGGCGCAGCGCGTCGATCAGGCCGGCCGCGCCGTACGGCGCGACGATCGCTTCGCCCTCGGCGAAGAAGGCGGCAATCCCACAGCGGTCGGAGACGACGACCGGCGTACCCGCCGCGGCCGCCTCCGCCGCCGCCATGCCGAAGCTCTCTCCGGCGGAGGGTAGGCAGAGCACCGTTGCCTCGGGGTAGAGGTGGAGCGGCGGCTCCTCCGTCGCTCCGAGTGCGTGCACCCGCCCGGCTGTGGCGGGATCATGCTGCGCCGAGCGGACGAGGTCGATCGCGCCGTGGCGGTCGTCGGGTCCGACGAGCACGACGTGGATCTCCGGCAGCTCGCGGACCGCCGCTACGAGGTGCTCGATCCCCTTGCCCGACGCGATCCGGCCGACGTAGAGGACGATCGGCGCGCCCTCGGGAATGCCGAGATCCGCATGGAGCACGCCTCGGGACGGAGGCATCGTCTCCGGGTCGGGAAAGCCGTTGCCGCGGACGTGGACGCACTCCCGAGGCACGCCGCCAGCGACGACATCCTCCGCCTCGAGCTCGGAGCTGACGACGACCGCGGCCGCGCCCCCCGCCACGCCGCGGTAGAGCGTCGCGTCGAGAGTGCGCTTCATCGCCACCTTGCGCAGGCGCGGCCGAAACATCCCGAGGGGCTCGAAGACGTAGGGAACACGACGCGCCCTCGCCCAGCCGGCGACGACCGTCGACACCACGTCGCGGAAGCCGAGCACGTGCACGACGTCGGGCCGCTCCGCCTGCTCGAGGGCGATCGGCAGCGTCGGCGTGATCCCCATCCAGCGATAGCTGACGGGCGTTGCGAGGTAGTGGATCTCGACGCCGTCGTCGCTCTCCACGCGACTGTGCGCGGACGGTCGGCGGTGAAGGTCGACGAGCGCCGAGGTGACCACGGAGACGTCGTGACCTCCCCCGGCCAGCCGTCGCGAGAGCTCGCGTGTGACGGGGATCGGCCCG
Source organism: uncultured Actinomycetes bacterium (assembly GCA_963724675.1). Taxonomy (GTDB): domain Bacteria; phylum Actinomycetota; class Thermoleophilia; order Gaiellales; family Gaiellaceae; genus PALSA-612. The sequence continues at coordinate 689,335 of CAVRVP010000007.1, forward strand.
CCGAAGGCGACGGCCGGCCACCAGGCCGGCGCGGCGAAGAGAATCCGGAGTGCGGCGCCCTCCATCCCGGTGGACGGTAGCGTTCTGGGCGGTGAAGCCTCGCCTCCTCGTCGTCAATCAGTACTACTGGCCGGGCGTCGAGGCGACCGCGCACCTGCTCACCGAGCTGTGCGAGGCGCTGACGGACGAGTACGACATCCGCGTGCTCACGGGGGTGCTTCGTGGCCACGAGGAGCTGCCTCGGCGGGAGACGCGCAACGGCGTCGAGATCGTGCGCGTCGCGTCGACGGCCTTCGAGCGGGCCAGCCTCGGCCTGCGCGCGCTCAACTACGCCTCGTACATCGGCAGCTCGCTCCTCGCCGGCTTGACCGGGCCGCGTCCCGATCTCGTGCTCTGCATGACGGATCCGCCGATGGTCGGCGACGTCGGGCTCGCGGTGGCACGGCGCTTCGGCGTGCCGCTGCTCGTCATCTCGGAGGACGTGTTCCCGGAGATCGCGACGCAGCTCGGGCGGCTCGAGAACCCGCTACTCGTCGGGGCACTGCGCCAGATGATCGCCCTCTATCTCAAGCGGGCCGACCGCGTCGTCGCCATCGGCGACACGATGCGGCGGCGGCTGGAGGAGAAGGGCGCCCCCGCCGATCGCATTCGCGTGATCCCGAACTGGGTCGACACCGAGGCGATCGCGCCGCAGCCGCGCGACAACCCGTGGGCGCGGGCAAACCGCCTCACGGGCAAGTTCGTCGTCATGCACTCGGGCAACGTCGGCCACGCGCAGAACCTCGAGCTGCTCGCGCGGGCGTCGACGTTCCTTCGCGATCTCGACGACCTCGCGATCATCATCATCGGGGCCGGCGCTCGCTACATGGATCTCGTCCATCTCGCCGAGCGTCTCGAAGCGGACAAGATGCGCTCGCTTCCGTACCAGGCCCGTGACGTGTTGCCGCTGTCGCTCTCGAGCGCCGATCTCCACTTCGTGGGCCTTGCCGAGGGCCTCGCGGGCTTCGTCGTGCCGAGCCGGCTCTACGGGATCATGGCCGCGGCGCGGCCCGTCCTCGTCGCCGCCGACGCCGAGAGCGAGACGGCACAGGTCGTCGAGCGCGTCGGCTGCGGCATCGTCGTCCCTCCGACGAGGCCGGAGCTGGTGGCACAGGTGATTCGCGATGCGCACGACGGGCACTACGACCTCGAGGAGATGGGTGCGCGCGGGCGCGCGTACGTGGAGGAGGACGCAGACACGCGCGTCGCACTCGGCCGGTACCGCGCGGTGCTGCGCGAGCTCGTGCAGGGCGCTGCCTGATGCGGAAGGTCTTCTGGGGGAGCCTCGCGGCGCTTGCGTGGACGCACGCCGGCTATCCGGCAGCGGCAGCCCTCGCCGCACGACTCGCGCCGCGGCCCGTGCGCCGGGACGACGTGCTGCCGACGGTGACGGTGATCGTGGCCGCGCACGACGAGGAGGCCGTCATCGCACGCCGCGTCGAGAACCTCCTCGAGCTCGACTACCCGCCCGAGCTCCTCGAGATCGTCGTCGCCTCGGACGCGTCCACCGACGGCACCGACGCGATCGTCGAGGAGATCGCTGCGCGCGAGCCGCGGGTCTCGCTCCTCGCGCTGCCCGCGCGGCGGCAAGGTGGCTGCGCAGAATCTCGCCGTGTCGCGCGCCGACGCGGACGTCGTCGCCTTCTCGGATGCCAATGCCACCTGGGCTCCCGACGCACTGCGGCTGCTCGTTCGTGCGTTCGCCGATCCGGAGGTCGCGTACGTCTGCGGCCGGCTCGTGCTCGAGTCGGCGGACGGGACGAACGTGGAGGGCGCGTACTGGAAGCTCGAGACGTGGCTGCGCGAGCAGGAGGCGGAGACGGGCTCGATCACGGGCGGCAACGGCTCGATCTACGCCGTGCGCCGCGACGACTACGTCGACGTCGACGCGCGCTTCGGCCACGACCTCTCGTTTCCGTATCTCATGGTGCAGCGCGGACGCCGCGCGGCCTACGACCCCGAGGCGCTCGCCTTCGAGAAGCCGACGCCCGACGTCGAGGACGAATACCGCCGCAAGGTGCGGATGTTCGAGCACGGCTGGCTCATGCTCCACGAGGGCCGGATGCTGTCCGATCTCCCACCCGACTACCTCGTCAAGCTCGTCTCGCATCGCCACCTGCGATACGGCAGCGGGGTCCTCCATCTCGCGCTGCTCGGCTCGAGCTTCATGCTCGCCGGCCGCGGCGGCGTCTACCGGCTCGCGTGGCTCGGACAGCTCGCGTTCCTCGCCGAGGCGGCGCGGCGGCCAGGTCTCGCCCGCTACTACACGCTCGTTACGTGGGGAACGGTCGAGTCGCTGAAGAACTACGTGGAGCGCGGCGTGCCGGCCGTCTGGGACAAGGCGCCCGGCACGCGGTAGGCCGGGAAGAAGCCCTCGAAGTCGATCTCCGCGCCGCCGGAGAGCCGCCGGTACGCGTCCTCGTCGTGGACCGCCTTCCCGGTCCAGAACTCGCGGCGCCCGGTCGGACTGAAGCGCTCCTTGAACGCGTACAACGACTCGCGGCCTCCGGCGCCGCCGCCGAGGTGGAACTCCTCCAACCCCTGCAGCTGCCCCCACACCGCGGCCTCGTAGAGCAGGAGATTCGACGCGCCGAGGTCGCGGGCGCGGTCGTCGGTGGCACCGAGGTGGTAATGGAGCCAGCGGTCGCCGCGGAGGCAGAGCGCCGACGCGACCGTCTCACCGTCGTGGACGGCGTCGAAGAGGACGAGCCGGTCGGCGAGCCCGGCCAGACGCGCCCAGTACTCCGGGGAGAAGAGGTAGTAGTCCGCCGCCTCCTGCCGCGCCATCGTTCGCTCGTACATGGCGACGAACGGATCGAGAGCGGGTGCGGAGACGACATCGACCGTGACCCCGCTCTTCATCGCCTTCCGCACGGTATTCCGGTGCTTCCCGTGCATCGACGAGAGGAGATCACCGTCGAGCTGCCAGCCCACGGTCGGGTTCGAGAAGGCGGTGTGAACCCCCGGGCCTGCGTCACGGTGATTCTCGAACAACGGATGGAAGCGGATGAACGTCGAGACGACGCCGCGATCCTCACACCAGGTAGCCGTACTCGTCGTAGAAGTCATTCAGCCCTGGCCCGACCGGGCCGCCGTATCCGTAGGGCGTGATCACGTCGCGGCGGTCGCTGCCCGGGATGTCGCGCAGGATGAGGGCCATGGCTGCGACATCGTGGTGGAGGAGCACGGGCTCGCCGGGTTCGACGATGGAGCTCGCCTCGACGTACGCGCGGAGGTAGTACGGGTCGGCGAGGCCGAGCTTGGCGAGCACCGCGTCCCACTCGGCGGCCGGGACTTCTCTCACGAGTCCGACGTGTCGGCCGCTCGCGCGCGCTCGATGTTGAGCTCGTCCTCGATCGGGTCGGGCTCGCCACGGAAGAGCTCACCGAAGGTCATGAAGACGATCTTGAGATCGAGCCAGAGCGACCAGTGGTCGATGTACCAGAGGTCCATCGCGAAGCGGTCCTTCCAGGGCACGCTGTCGCGACCGTGCACCTGCGCCCAGCCGGTGACGCCGGGATAGACCGTGAGCCGCCGGGCCTCCTCCTCCGCGTAGTTGGCCGCCTGCTCGACGAGGTCCGCACGCGGCCCGACGACGCTCATGTGGCCGATCACGACGTTCGCGAACTGCGGCAGCTCGTCGAGGCTCGTGCGCCGGAGGAACCTGCCCGAGCGCGTGATCCGCGGATCGTCCTTGACGAGGCCGAACGGATCGTCGCTGATCCCCATCTCGCGTCCCACCCGGACGGCGTCCTTCACCATCGTCCGGAACTTGAACATCGGGAACGGCTTGCCGCCCTTGCCGGCGCGATCCTGCACGAAGAAGACCGGCCGGCCCGACTCGACGAGGATCCAGATCGCGATCGCGAGGTAGAGCGGGCTCAGCACCACGAGCGCCGCGAGGGCGACGATCGGATCGAGGACCCTCTTCACAGATCTCATCGCGCAAGCTTTCGCCGCAGGACGTGGCGCACCTCGCGACCGCGCTCCTGGACGATGCGCAGCCGGACGAAGTTCACGCCCCGCATCGCCGCGTCGTGCGCGGCGTACGCGGGCGCGAGCGTGTGCGATGCCGCGCCCGCGCTCGTCTCGTAGCCGAGCTCGCGCAGCTCGTCGCCCGCGACGCTCTCGAACACCTGCTGGTCGTGCGCCGACATCTCCCGCCGCCACTTGCCGACGGCGCGCGTGTTGATCCCGGCCCAGACGTTCTGGAACCAGCCCGACTGGTCCTCGACCACCTTCGTCCGATCCGTCTCCTCGATCGCGAGCATCTCGGGTAGAAAGTCGAGCTCGAGGAACGCGCAGATCCGGCGCGTCTCGTCCTCCGGTCGCTCGACGAGATCCTCGTAGCGGACGGTGAGCACGCGTCCCGGGTACCGGCCCTCGGCCGCGCGGCCGAGCCGAATGGCGTGTGCCCACGAGCGGGCTGCGGCCCACACGTTGTTCGCGCCGAACGGCACGCGCATGATCGAGAGCGCGACGTCACGCCCGTCCCGCACGAGGACGACGAACCGTGCGTCCGGCCAGATCGCCGCGAGCCGGTCGACGTGGGCGAGATAGGCCGGCGTCTTGTCGCCCCAGCGCGCCTTCCCCTCGCGTTGGGCATACGCCGCGAAGGGGGCTGCGTACGCGAAGCGGTAGGCGGCGCCGCGGTCGAGGCCGGCCGGGATCGCCGGCGGCTCGCCCTCGAGGCCCCACAGCCGCACGCGCGGATGCTCCCATGCCTTGCGCAGGACGTCGGCTGGCGACGCGTCGGGGCCGACGTCGACGAGGAACATCGACTCGGAGGGGATGGCGACGTCGCCGCGATCGAGGATCAGGCGCAGCATCGTCGTTCCGGAGCGGTCGTGGCCGAGGAGGAAGAAGGGGAAGTCGGACGCCGTGGAAACTCGCCTTTCGAGCAGACTAGTGCGGTGCGAGTCAGCCTAGCCGACCCCGTCAGCTACACCATTCCGTACGACCGCGGCCTCGCCGGAGCACTCGCACGCCGCGGTCACGACGTCGATCTGTTCCGCGCCGCGTTCCTCTTCGCCGAGCTCGACCCGCCGGACGGCTTCGTCGAGCACGAGCTGTTCTTCCGTCACAGCGCTCGCCTGCTACGCGGCCGGCCACGCTCACGCCTCCGGTATGCGGCGAAGGGGCTCGAATACATTCCCAACGCGCGGCGGCTGGCGAAGGAGCTCGCGCGCCTCGATCCCGGACGTTCTCCACGTCCAGTGGCTCGGCCTGCCGCGCACCGACCTACGCTGGCTCGAGGCGAGCGCTGCCGTGCGGCCGCTCGTCTTCACGGCGCACGACGTCCTGCCGCGACGCACGGAGAAGAAGGTCGAGCTCTGGCAGCGCGTGTTCGGGACGGTCGATCGCGTCGTAGTCCACGGCGCAGGGCGCCGTCGAGGAGCTGGTGACGTTCGGCGTGCCACGCGAGAAGATCGCGCGCATCCCGCACCCCGTGTTCGAGCCGCCGGCGGGCCGCACTCTCGCGCCGCCGACCGGGACGACGCTCCTCTTCTTCGGGCTCATCCGCGAGTCGAAGGGGCTCGATCTGCTCGTTCGCGCCTTGCCGCTCGTCGCCGACCAGGTGCCGGACGTTCGCCTCGTCGTCGCCGGTGACGAGATCGAGCCTGCGTGGGCGTTTCGCAAGCTGGCGGAGGAGCTCGGTGTCGCGGAGCGCATCGAGTGGCGGCTTCGCTTCTTCGCGGACGCCGAGATCCCCGATCTCATGGAAGAGGCGACCGTCGTCGTCCTGCCGTATCGCAAGATCGAGTCGTCGGGCGTGCTCGCGACCGCGCTCGGCCACGGCAGGCCGGTCGTCGTGACGGACGTCGGGTCGCTCGGAGACACGGTGCGGGAGTTCGGCGCCGGCATCGTTGCCCACCCGAACGATCCCTCGTCGATCGCAGCATCGTGCGTCGCACTGCTCCGCGCCGAGGCGCTCGCGAGCGCAGTCCGCGGCACGGAGGCGGCACGCGAGGGGCTGAGCTGGGCGCGCTCGGCGGAGGCGCACGAGGCGCTCTACGAGCAGGTCCGCGCGGAGCGCGGGCTACGCTAGCCGCCATGCGCTACGTGATCACCGGCGCGGCGGGCTTCATCGGCTCGCATCTGGCCGAAGCGCTCATCGCGCGAGGCGACGATGTCGTCGGAATCGACAGCTTCACGGACTACTACGACCCGGCGCTGAAGGAGGAGAACGCGCGGGGCATCGACGTCCGACGGATCGATCTCGCACGCGACGAGCTCGACTTCGGCGGCTTCGACGGCGTCTTTCACCTCGCCGGCCAGCCGGGCGTTCGGAGCTTCGGCGACGTCTTTGCGCACTACGTCGAGCGCAACGTGCTCGCATCGCAGCGCGTGTTCGAGGCTGCCGCGCGCGACGGCGTGCGCGTCGTCTTCGCGTCGTCGTCGTCCGTCTACGGCGAGGCGGAGCGATATCCGACGCCGGAAGAGACCGAGCCGGCGCCGGTATCGCCGTACGGGATCACGAAGCTCACGTGCGAGCACCTCGCGCGGGCGTATGCGCGGAGCTTCGGCCTCGACGTCGTCGTGCTTCGCTACTTCAACGCCTTCGGACCGCGCCAGCGGCCGGACATGGCGTTCACGAAGATCGTGCGGGCGCTCGCCGACGGTTCGCCCTTCGACCTCTACGGCGACGGGCTCCAGTCGCGTGGCTGGACGTATGTCGCCGATGTCGTCGACGCGACCGTGCGGGCGATGGACGGCGGCTCCGGCACGTACAACGTCGGCGGCGGCGTCGAAGCGTCGGTGCGGGAGGCGATCGCCATCCTCGAGCGGATCGGTGACGCCAAGCTCGACATCCGCGAGCAGCCCCCCGTCCCCGGTGACCAGCGGCGGACGAGTGCGGACACGACACGCATCCGCGAGGACCTCGGCTGGGAGCCGAAGACGGCACTAGAGGACGGCCTCCGTGCCCAGTGGGAATGGGCTTCATCTAAGGTTCCCGCGCCATGAGCCCGGACTCGCGCGAGCCCGCCGTCGAGCTGGAGACGGAGCAGGAGGTCGACTTCGGCCGCTACTGGCGCGCGGTCGCGGCCCGCTGGTGGCTGCTCGCCCTGGGCGTTGCGCTCGGCGCCCTCGTCGGCTTCCTCGTGTCGCTCTCAGGTGGCCAGATCTACAAGGCGACGGCGCAGATCTACCTCGGCCAGCCGCTTGCGCCCGACAGCGCCGCGCCCGTCTCGACGGCGCCGACGACGCTCGGCCTCGTCACGGCGTTCGTCACGGCCGAGGAGACGATTCGTCGTGCCGCCGCTCTCGCGGGAATCAAGCCCGGGAAGCTCCGCGACCATGTGACCGCACGCGCGATCCCCGGTGTCTCGAACACGCGCCAGGCGCAGCCCGCGCCGCTGCTCTCGGTCTCCGTCACCGGCTCGTCCCGCGCAAAGACGCAGATCGCCGCGAACGCGCTCGCGCGGGCTGTGGTCGGCGAGATCGGCACGTATTCCGACACGAAGGTGGAGACGCTCGATCAGCAGCTCACGTACATCGACCGTCAGCTCGAGGTGATCACCCGGCGTATCGATAGTGCGCGCGCCTCGCAAGAGGAGATCGTGGCCAACAAGAACCTCAGCCCGACCGAGAAGCTCGTCGCGCTGACGAACCTCAACTCGGAGATCTCGCTCTCCGAGCAGCGGCAGGCCACCCTCGAGCTCAACCGCTTCAACACGCGGCGGGCGCTGTCACTCGCGAAGGACGTCGAGCAGGCGCGTGTGACGACGTCCGCGATCGCGGTCAAGACGGCCGCGAAGAGCCGGTCGACCGGCGTCATCGTCGGCGCCTTCATCGGGCTTCTGCTCGGGATCATCGTCGCGCTCGCGTGGGACCCGGTGGCCGGCCGGGCGCGACCCGCAACGGCCTAGCGGGTGGCGCGATGCTCGACGGCAAGACGGTCGCGGTCGTCGTCCCCGCCTACGACGAGGAGACGCTTCTCGGCGAGACGCTCGCGGGCATCCCGGACTTCGTCGATCGCGTGTACGTCGTCGACGACGCATCGCGCGATGCGACGGCGGAGCGGGCACGGTCCTCGACCGACGCGCGCGTGCAGCTGCTCGTCGCACGAGCGAGAACCGCGGCGTCGGTGCCGCCATCGTCACCGGCTACCGGCAGGCGATCGCGGACCGGATCGATGTGACGTGCGTCATGGCGGCCGACAACCAGATGCCGCCGGACGAGCTCGAGGCGATTGCGCGGCCCGTCGTCGACGGTGAGGCTGACTACGCGAAGGCGAACCGACTCGTCTCGGGCGAGGCGTGGAACCTCATCCCGCACGCGCGCTACCTCGGCAACGCGATGCTGTCGCTGCTGACGAAGATCGCGTCGGGCTACTGGCACGTCGCCGACTCGCAGTCCGGCTTCACCGCCGTCTCGCTGGCCGACGCTGGAACGGCTCGATCTCGACCGCATCTACCCGCGCTACGGCTTCCCCAACGACATGCTCGTCCACCTGAACGTCGTCGAGGCTCGCGTGCGCGACGTCCCGTCGCGCCCGGTCTACAACGTGGGCGAGAAGTCGGGCATCCGCTACTCCCGCGTCGTCCCCGCGATCTCCTGGCTGCTGCTCAAGGCGTTCTTCTGGCGGCTGAAGGAGAAGTACGTCATCCGCGACTTCCACCCGCTCGTCTTCTTCTACGTGTTCGGGATCGCGATGTTCCTCGCCGGCCTCGGGCTCGGCATCGCGGAGGTTGTCCTGCGGATTCTCGGCAACCCGATCCCGCCGGCGACGGTCGTTCTCGTCGCGTTGCTCCTCATCTTCGGCTCGCAGTTCACGCTGTTCGCGATGTGGTTCGACCTCGAGCGGAACAAGGACCTCCGCTAGGCGGCTCGTAGACTCGCCTGATGCGGCGGCTGCTCGTCTCGACACCGGCGGTCGTGGCGGCCGGGCTCGCCTACGGTGCGCTGCTCGTCTTTCTCCGCGCGACGCCGTCGACGGACGCCGACTCGGGCATCTTCCTCAGCGTCATCGGTCGGCTGCTCGCGGGCGACCGTCTGTACAGCGACGTCTTCGACAACAAGGACCCGCTGTTCTTCTACACCGGCGCTCTGGCGGTCAAGGCGATCGGCTGGCAGGGGCTCGCCGCCCTCGACGGCCTGTGGCTCGCGGTCGGCGCGATCGGGACGGCGGCGTTCTTTCGGGCTGCGGGGGCAAGCCGGCTCGTCGCTGCGACCGGCTTTTTCGTCTACCCGCTCCTGCTGACGGGGGCGTGGTACTCGGTCGGCTACTCGATGATCGCTGCGCTCGCGCTCATCCCGGTCATCGGGTGGCTCTGGCTGCGCGAGCGATGGGTCTGGGCCGGCGCCGTGCTCGGGCTCGTGCTCGGCTTCAAGCTCAACCTCGCGCTCGTCGCCCTCGCAGCACCGCTGGTTGCGCTCTTCATGGCGCCTCCGGCGGAACGTCTCCGCGAGGTGCTGTTGCGTGCCGCGACCGGCGTGACCGCGACCGTTGCCGGTCTCGCGGCAGTCCTCGCCGTACGCGGCGAGCTCGGCCCGTATCTCACGATGCAGCGCGGCAACGTGACGTACGCGAACCACGTGCTCGAGTATCAGGGCCGCCGCAGCGGGATCCTCGGTCATCTCCGGCTAGTCGTCGACGAGTCGCCGCATACGCCGCGGCTGCTCGCGCTCTTCGTGCTCGGCGGCGCTCTCGCCGTCTGGGTGCTCATCCGCCGCAGGGAACAGACACGCCCTTCTCGCGGCGCTCGTCCTCGCCTCGAGTGCCGCTGTGCTGGTGACGTTCGCGTTCACGGCGGCGTGGGTGCACCACATGCAGCTGATCGCGTATCCGGCGACCATGCTCGTTGGCTTCGTCGTCGCGGTCGTGATGGACATTCCGGGCGCAGCGCTCCTTCGCGTCGCCGCGGTCGCCAGTGTGATCGTGGCGTCGCTCTGGGCACTGAGCGCGTGGGACGACTCGGGCGCCGTGACGGGTCCGCGCTCACTGTGGTGGTCCTCGGCAACCAGCGCCTCGGCCGAGGCGCTCGAAGACGCAGCCGCGCGGACGTTTCCGCCTCCTGTCGATGTCAGCTACGCCCGCCTCGGTCGCGACGACGACGACGCCCACGGGCTCTTCCTCGATCATCGCTTCGACCTCGTCTGCCCGCTCTTCCATCAGCACCTGCATACGGAGGATCTGGACGCGGTCGTCGAGTGCATCGATCGCCAGCGACCGACCTTCGTCCTTGCCGGGGCTGGATTCGCGCCCGATGCCACGGTGCACCCCCGTTGGAACACGTTCGTGCAGCGAGGCGAGGCGTTGCTCGAACGCGACTACGCGGTCGTTCTCCGTCGCGGTACGCCGCGCGGCCCGGTAACGATCTGGAAACGGCGGTCGTGATGCGCAGGAGGTTCGGCTGTACCTCCGAACCAGGGCTACCATGACGTCGATGTCCACCTGTGTCGTCACCGGCGGGGCCGGCTTCCTCGGCTCGCATCTCTGCGACTACCTCCTCGCGCACGGGCATCGCGTGATCTGCGTAGACAACCTCGAGACGAGCTCGCTCGAGAACCTCGAGCACATCAGCGACGGGGAGTTCCTGTTCCTCAACCACGACGTCACGGGGCACATCGAGATCGACGGTCCCGTCGACTTCGTCTACCACCTCGCCGCGCTTGCGAGCCCGATCGACTACCTCCGGCAGCCGCTCCACTCGCTCAAGGTCGGCTCGTACGGAACGCACCACGCGCTCGGCCTGGCGAAGGTCAAGCGCGCGCGCTTCCTTCTCGCGTCGACGAGCGAGGTGTATGGCGACCCGCTCGTCCACCCGCAGCCGGAGAGCTACTGGGGCAACGTGAACCCGATCGGCCCGCGCGGCGTCTACGACGAGGCGAAGCGCTACGGCGAGGCGCTGACGATGGCCTACCACGGCCAGCAGGGCGTCGACACGGCGATCGTCAGGATCTTCAACACGTACGGCCCGCGCATGCGACCGCACGACGGCCGCGCGATTCCGACCTTCATGCGACAGGCGCTCGCCGGCGATCCGCTGACGGTGTTCGGCGACGGCTCGCAGACGCGAAGCTTCTGTTACGTCGACGACCTGATCCGGGGCCTCTACCTGCTCGCGACGAGCGAGGAGCACCTTCCGGTCAACATCGGCAACCCCGACGAGTTCACCCTGCTGGAGCTGGCGAACGCCGTGCTCAAGGTGACGGGATCGTCGAGTGAGATCGTGTACGAGGCGCTGCCGGTCGACGATCCGCAGGTGCGCCAGCCCGACATCACGCGGGCGCGGCAGGTGCTCGGCTGGGAGCCGGAGATCCCGCTCGAGGAGGGCCTCAGGCGAATGCTCCAGGCCGTCGGCCCGCTCGTCGGTCCCTAGCGCTGGCGCACGCCGGCGTCGGCGAGGAGCCGCTGATAGAGCTCATCGACGTCGTCGATGAGCCGGCCGACCGAGTAGCGCTCGAGCACGCGCGTGCGGCCCATGGCGCCCATCCGCTGAGCCGCCTCCCTGTCCGCGGCGAGCTCGGCGAGGCGATCGGCCAACCCGTCGACGTCGCCCGCCTCGACGAGGAAGCCGTCGACGCCGTCGCGCACGACATCGGGCACGCCGCCGACGCGGGTTGCAACCACGGGCTTCCCGGCGGCGAGGGCCTCGATCGCGCTCACCGGCGTTCCCTCGTTCGCGGAGGGAAGCAGGAGCACGTCGAAGGCGGCGTAGAACGGCGCGACGTCGTCCTGATAGCCGAGAAAGAGCGTGTCGCGCATGATCCGGAGCTCGCTCGCCATCTCCTCGACGTCGTCGCGGTCAGGGCCGTCACCGACGAGGCAGAGGCATGCGTCTACTCCGCGCCGCCTCAGCTCGGCGAACGCGCGGAGGATGTCGTCCATTCGCTTGACGGCAGTCATCCGTCCGATCCAGCCGACCGTGAAGCGCTCCGGCGGTATCCCCATCATCCGGCGCGCCCGCTCACGTGCGCCCGGCTCCGCGCCGACGCGCTCCTCGAGCTCGACGCCGAGGCGGATGATCGTGAACTTCTCCGCGGGTGCGACCCCGAGCTCGACGAGGTCGTCCCGGATCTCCGGGCTCACGGCGACGAGGGCGGTCGTCGTTGCGGCGAGCCGCTGCTCGAGCAGGCGGAAGAAGCCACCGCTGATCGGCCCGAAGTACCCGCGGAGAACGTGGCCGTGGAACGTGTGCACGGTGATCGGCGGACGCGCGTCTCCGGCGAGGATCGCGGCGGTTCGACCGACGGCGCCTGCCTTGGCGGTGTGCGTATGGAGGATGTGCGGGCGGACGCGGCGGATGACGCGCGCCAGCGCGCGCGCCGCGCGGAGGTCGTGGAGCGGCGATATCTCCCGATGAAGGTCGGGCAGCGTGACGACGTCGATTCCACGCTGCTCGGCGACGTGAGCCATCGAGCCCTCGCCCCGTGCGAGCGAACCGGCCACGAGCGTCGTCTCGTACCCACGCTCGACGAGGCCTTCGGTGAGATAGGAGACGTGGAGCGCAGGCCCGCCCGTGTTGAGCCGAGCGATGACGCGCAGGACCCGGACCGGCTCAGGCGCCGGCAAGGCTCTCGATCGTCTTGCGCAGGCCGTCCTCGAGGCCGACCGCAGGCTCCCAGGCGAGCGCGCTTCGCGCCTCGCTCGGGTCGGCCCACGAGTTGCGGAGGTCGCCAGGTCGCGCCGGGAGGTGCCGTCTCTCGACCGGCTTGCCCAGGATGCGGCCGATCGTCTCGGCGAGCTCGTTCACCGTCGTCGGCGATCCCGCGGAGACGTTGAGAATGCGACCGCTCACGCCGTCCGCGTCGGCGGCGCGGAGGTTCGCGGAGACGACGTTGTCGACGTACGTGAAATCGCGCGACTGCCCGCCGTCGTCGAAGATCGTCACCGGCTCGTCGTTCGCGATCGCCGTGATGAAGAGCGGCACGACGGCGGCGTACTGCGACGTCGGGTCCTGGCGTGGCCCGAAGACGTTGAAATAGCGGAGGACGACCGTCTCGCAGCCCTCGTACACGCGGCTGAAGCTCACGCAGTAGCGCTCGGCGGCGAGCTTTGCAACACCGTAGGGGGAGATCGGATCGGGAGCCATCGACTCCTTGAGCGGCAGCTCCGGCGCGTTGCCGTAGACCGACGACGACGAGGCGAAGATCACGCGGCGCACGCCTTCGTCGCGTGCAGCGAGCAGGACGTTGAGGGTTCCCTCGATGTTGACGGCGCTCGTCGTCAGCGGGTCCTGCACCGAGCGCGGAACCGAGCCGAGCGCCCCGAGATGGAAGACCACGTCGGCGCCGCGCACCGCCGCGTGGACGCGCTCGTAGCTCCGCAGCTCGCCCTCGACGAGCTCGACGTCCGCCTCCAGGCCGGCGAGATTGCCGCGCCGGCCGGTCGAGAAGTTGTCGAGCACGCGGACCTCGTCGCCGCGCGCGAGCAGCGCGCGCACGAGGTTCGAGCCGATGAAGCCGGCCCCTCCGGTGACAAGACTGGTCATTGGGGCTTCTCGGCCGTCACGTGGTAGTTGAGGAAGAGCGAGCCGGGGATCGGCTGGCGCAACGAGGGTACCGCCCGGTCGAACAGGGTGCCGAGCGAGTTGAGCGTCCAGACGGACCCATGCGCGAGTGGTTTGAGATGCGCCTTGCGAAAGAGAAGGTCGACGTAGACCGCAGAGGTTGCAGCAAGACACGTCGCGGCGCCGCCAACGGGCGACACGGAGACGGTCGCCCAGTCCGCGCTCTGCTCGAACAGCCGCGCCAGACCTGCGTGCGTCCAGCGCCAGTAGTCGGTCGGCGACGGGTGGTAGACCTGGACGCCGTGCGTGGACGCGAGCACCCGCCCGCCGGGCGCCGTCACGCGATGCATCTCTCGCACGGCCTGGGCCGGATCGCCGACGTGCTCGAGCACCTGGGTGCAGATGACGAGATCGAACGAGCCGTCCTCGACCGGCAAGCTCTCGGCGGTGCCCTCGAGATCGGCCGCGGGGTTGTCACTGTCGACGCCGACGTAGCGGTCGGCGTACGGCTCGAAGAACGGGGCATACGGCTTGATGCCGGAGCCGACGTCGAGCACCCGGTAGCGGCCGAAGTCCTCATGCGCGCGGACGGCCTCGGCCTGGAGCCACGCCGACAGCGCCGCGCGCACGTGGTACGTGATGCGGCTCTTCTGCGGCCGTCGGCGGTCCGCTCCGGGAGGCTCAGTCGCCGGCAAGCGTCGCTCCAGCCGCAGCGGTCGCGGCCAGTCCGAGTGCGATCCACGTCAGGGCATCGAGGGGTACCCCGGCGACGAGGCCGACCGCCGTCAACGTCCCCATCACGAGAACGAGCCAGGCGCCGGCGAGCGCGCCGGCGATAGCAGTCTCCGGTGGCGCGCGAAGCGCGGCCTTCGCGGAGAGGAAGAGCCCGGCTGCGAACGTGCTCATCGAGGAGGAGGAAGCCGACGAGGCCGAGGTCTGCGAGTGCCTGGACGTACGCGTTCTGGATCCCGTACGGCCGTTCAGGTGTCGGGAACGCCTCCTCCGGCGTGTCGGGGAACTTGCGCCGGGCGTCGTCGAGGTAGTCGCCGTACACCTGCTCCTCCTTCGCGGACGCCTGCCAGCCCGCGCCCGCGATCGGGTGGTCGAGGAAGATCCGCCACCCGAGGTACGCGAGCATCGTCCGCTGGACGTACGTCTGGACGTTCTCCTGGGCCGACGGATCCTGGTCGCGGATGCCGAGGAACCGAACGAACTGGTCGACGTCGCCGCCGCGCATGACGAGGATGCCGATCGCGACCGCGCCGACGATCGCAAACGCGGCGACTGGCACGGCGGACGGAGAGGCGACGGCGATAGGCGGCGACGAGGAGGATGGCGACGGTGGCTGCCCCGAGGCCGAGCCCGGCGGCGGCCGAGCCCGACACCGTGACGCCGACGGCGCCCGCGATCCCCGCGACCCACAGGAGCCAGCCGGGCAGCGCGAGCGGCGGTCGGAGCGCGAGCCACGCGATCGCCACGAGCAGCGTCGCTCCGCAGAGCGCGGCCAGGTCGTAGTGACCGAGGAACGACGGCTGGCGCCGACCGGCCTGCCAGGCGTCGAAGATGTCGACGCCGAAGATCTGGACGACCCCGACGATCGCGGCCGCCGCCGCCCACAGGACGAGCGCGACGAGCACGAGCCGCAGGTCACGCGCACCGCGCAGCAGCAGCGGCACCGCCGGCGCGAGGAGCGCGTACTCGCCGAACTTCCCCGCGGTGACGGCGTGCGTCGTCACGTCATACGCGGAGTCCCAGATGCGTGGATAGAGGCTCGCAGCGCCTACGAGGCACACGAACAACCCGCCTGTCAGCCACACCGGCCAGCCGGCGCGCAGGGGCTCGAAGCCGTGCCTGACACCGGCGACGAGCGCCGTGATCGCCACTGCGAGCACGGCAAAGTCGGACAGGACGACGTGCGCAGAGGCGGAGCCGACGTCGACCGTGAAGCCAGGCTGAAAGTCGACGTGGAAGAAGAGAATGGGCAGCGCCGCGGCGAGGACGGCGGACGCCGGGACGGCGAAGGAGGCTGTGCCGGCGCCCGAGCCGCTACGCGAGGGCGTTCGGACGGCCACGGGCGGCCACTATACTGGCTGCCGTTTGACGGCCTCGCCGCTCGAACGCCTCCTTCGCCCTCTCCGCGCGATTCGTCTCCGACACTCGGCGACGGCGGCCGGGATCTATCTCTCCGTCGCGTTCGGCTTCCTCGGAACGCTGTTCGTGGCCCGTCAGTTGGAGCCGGAGGAATTCGGTCTCTTCGCCATCGTCCTCGTCACGACCGGCTTCTTCCAGAGCCTCCTGGACCTGACGGCGGAAGAGGCGCTCGTGAAGTACGGCTTCGACTACGCGACGGCCGAGGCGTGGGGGCGGTTTCGCCGGCTGTTCGGGCAGGCGCTCCTGATCAAGGCCGGCGGCGGGCTGCTCGCAGGGCTCGTGCTCGTCGCGCTCGCGCCGGTCGCGGACTCGATCTTCGACGCGAACGGCCTCCAGACCGCGTTCCTCATCGCGGCCCCGCTGCCGCTTCTCCAGAGCCCGGAGGGCGTTGCGAGCGCGGCTCTCATCCTCCGCGAGCGGTATGACGTCCGTGCATGGCTGCTCGCGTCGTCGATGGGTCTCCGGATGGCCGGGCTCGCGATCGGCGCGCACTACGGCGTCAACGAGGCGGTTGCCGGGCTCGTGATCGCGCAGGTCGTGGCAACGGTCGTTCTGTCGTACGTCGCCTATCGAGGGTTCCGCCACTTCCCCTCGGCCCCGCCCGAACGGCTCGGCGACGACCGCCGCGCGCGTCATGGGGTTCGTCGTGCAGTCGAGCCTCGCGACGGGCGTCGTGTCGCTGCGCGGCGCGCTCGCTCCGCTGCTCCTCGGGATCGTGTCGAAGCCCGTGCAGGTCGGCTTCTTCCGCATCGCCCAGGCACCGATGCAGGGGCTCGCGTCGCTGAGCGCGCCCGCGAGGCTGATCCTGCTGACCGAGCAGACGCGCGACTGGGCGCGAGGAGCGACCGCGGTCGTGTTCGCGGGTGTTCGGCGGTACACGATCGGCGCGGCGGCGCTGATGGCGATCATCATCCCGCCGTTCTTCGTCCTCATGCCGTGGCTCGTGCGCGTTCTGTACGGCGAGGACTACGCGGGCGCGAGCAACGCGGCGCGGCTCGTCCTCCTCGCGGCCGGCCTCCAGTTCGTCGTCGGGTGGTCGAAGTCGCTACCCGTCTCGATCGGGCGCCCCGGTCTGCGCGTCATCGCGCACGGGATCGAGTCGGTGGTGATGATCCCGCTCGTCGTCTGGCTCGGGTACGAGTGGGGTGCGACGGGCGCGGGTGGCGCTGTGCTCGCGTCGAGCGTCGTGTTCTGTCTCGTCTGGGTCGTGCTCCTCGCCCGGCTCAAGCGTGAGGCGGCCGCGACGTGAAGGTGCTGATCGTGAGCGGCATCTGGCCGCCGGACGTGGGCGGGCCGGCGAGCCACGCCCCCGAGCTGGCGGAGTTCCTCATCGGCCGCGGCCACGAGGTGGCCGTCGTGACGACGGCCGACGCCGAGCCCGGCGCCCCAGCCCTATCTCGTCGACTGGATCTCGCGTGCGCTCCCCGTAGGTGTCAGGCACCTGGCCGTGGCCGAGCGGGTCAGGTCGCGGGCGCGCGGAGCGGACGTCGTCTACGCCACGAGCATGATCGGGCGTGCTGCACTCGGCTCGTCCGCCGCCCGCTGCCCGCTCGTGGTCAAGCTGACGACGGACGAGGCGTACGAGCGCGCACGGCGGCGCGGCCTCGTCGACGTCGACATGGATGCCTTTCAGGAGGTCGACGGCGATCTCCGTGTCCTCGCGCTACGCGGTGCGCGGAACGTCGCGCTCTCTCGCGCTGCCCGCGTCATCTGCCCGAGTGCGTACCTCCGTCGGATGGCTGTGCGCTGGGGCGTTCCGGAGGAGCGCGCGCTCGTCATCCCGAACCCCGCGCCCGACCTGCCCGAGCTTCCTTCGCACGAGGTGGCGCGGAAGGCCACGGGCATCGAAGGGCCGCTTCTCGCCTTCGCCGGGCGGATCGGGAGACAGAAGGCGCTCGAGGTCGGCCTCGCTGCCGTTGCTGCGTCGCACGGCGTGACGCTGATGCTGGCCGGCGACGGCCCCGAGCGTGACGCGATGGAGAGCCGCGCCGCAGAGCTCGGCCTGGGCGAGCGGGTGCGCTTCGTCGGCGCGCTCGACCGGCGCGGCGTGCTCGAGCTGTTTCGTGCAGCCGACGCGTCGCTCCTATCGTCGTCGTGGGAGAACTTCCCGCACACGGTGGTCGAGTCGCTCGCCGTGGGTACACCGGTGATCTCGACCGCGGTCGGCGGCGTGCCCGAGGTCGTGACGGACGGGGAGAACGGCCTGCTCGTTCCCGCGGGCGATCCCGACGCACTTGCGGCCGCCATCGGCAGGTTCTTCGGCGAGCCGGGTTGCGCGAGCGTCTCGCCGCGGCGACGGTCGGGTCGGTCGCCGGCCACGGCCGCGAGGAGATCCTCTCCCGGATCGAGGCGGTCCTGCTCGAAGCTGCCGCATGAGGAGGCTCTTGATGGTGGGGCGGACGCGGTACAGCCTGCCGCTGTCGCCGAGCCTCGAGCGAAAGTTCTCGGCGCTCGCCGACCGGCTCGATGTTCGGGTGATCGCGTCGTCGGCCGACGGCTCGCACGGTGACGGGATCTTCAGCCTCTGGCGGCGGCTCCCCGTTCTCGACGGCGTGGCGTTCCACGCGACGCTGCCCTTCCGGGTCAGGCGCGAGATCCGACGCCTCGAGCCGGACGCTGTCATGACGCAGAGCCCGTACGAAGCGATCGCGGTGCTGGGCGGGAGAAGCCTCGCGCGCCGAGCGACCCGCGCTGATCGTCGAGCTCCACGGCGACTGGCGGACGTTCTCGCGGCTGTACGGATCGCCCTTTCGGCGCGCGCTCGCACCGATCGCCGATCGCCTGGCGCCGTGGGCACTCCGCCGGGCTGACGCCGTGCGGACGCTGTCGGCGCTACACCTCGGGCCTCGCGCGGGACGTGGGGGTGGAGCCGGCGGCAGAGTTCATCGCCTTCACCGACCTCGAGGCCTTCACGGACACGCCGCCTGCGCCGTTTCCGGAGAGACCACAGGCGCTCTTCGTCGGCGTGCTCGAGCGCTACAAGAACATCGACGGGATCGCCGCGGCGTGGCGGCTCGTGGCCGAGCAGCTCCCTGACGCGCGGCTGAGGCTCGTCGGTCAGGGTCACCGCCGCGACGTCGTCGACGAGCTCGTCGCCGCGTACCCGGAGACGGTTTCCTGGACGCCGTCGCTCACGCCGGAGGAGGTCGCTGCGGCGATCGACGAGTCGTCCGTGCTCCTTCTCCCGTCCCGCGCCGAGGGCACACCGCGGATCCTGCTCGAGGCGTTCTGCCGCGGTCGTACGGTCGTCGGCGGACGGGTCGGTGGCGTACCCGACGTGCTCGAGGACGACGTCAGCGGGCTGCTCGTCGATCCTGAGGACATCCAGGGGATCGCCGCTGCGATCGTGCGCGTCCTCGGCGATCCGGCGCTCGCCGAGCGCATGGGTCGCGCCGCGCGCGAGCGTGTCGACGCGTTCCTGTTCACGCCGGACGAGTTCGCGGAGCGGACGGCCGAGCTCGTCGAGAAGGCTGTGGCGGGTCGATGAAGCCGCGCGTCCTCTTCGTCGGCCGCACGCGCTACCGGCTCCCGCTCGCGCCGTGGCTCGAGCACAAGTGGACAGCGCTCGGCGCCGAGCTCGATCTGCGTGTGCTCGCGAGCGAGGATCCCGCCAATGCCGGCTCCGATCCGCGCTTCTCGTTGATCCCCGCAGCGCCGATTGCCGACGGGGTCATGTTCTACGCCCGGCTGCCGTTCCGCGTGCGTTCCGCGATCCGGCGCCTCCGGCCGGACGTGATCGTGGCCGAGGATCCCCGAACGGCAACGCTCGTGATGGACGGCCGCGCGCTCGCGGGCGGGCCGAAGCCACGCGTGATCTGCGAGGTGCACGGCGACTGGCGCCACTCGACGAGGCTGTACGGCTCGGAAGGCCGTCGCCTGTTGACGCCGTTCGTGGATGCCCTCGATCGCTACGGGATTCGCCACGCCGACGCCGTACGCGCCCTGTCTCCGTACACGGCGCGGCTCGTCGAAGAGGTGCGCGGCCGGCCGCCGGATGCGGTCTTTCCGACCTTCACCGACCTGTCCGTCTTCACCGCCGAGCCGACGCAGCCGCTGCCCGACCGCCCGACGGCGCTCTTCGTCGGCGTGCTCGAGCGCTACAAGAACGTCGACGGCCTCGTGGCAGCCTGGCCGCGTGTGGTCGAGGCCGTGCCGGACGCGCGCCTCGTCATCGTCGGCGCAGGGCCGATGCGGCCCGAGGTCGAGCGGCTCGCGGCAGCGTTTCCCGCGAGCGTCGAGCTCGTTTCCGCGTTGCCGCCCGAAGGCGTCGCGCAGGCGCTCGACGAGGCGACGCTGCTCGTGCTGCCCTCGCGCCACGAGGGCCTCGGGCGTGTCGTGATCGAGTCGTTCGCGCGCGGCCGTGGCGTCGTCGCGGGCCGCGCGGGCGGCGTGCTCGATCTCGTCACGGACGACGCGGAGGGGCTCCTCGTCGATCCGGAGGACGTGCCCGGGCTCGCAGCGGCACTGACGCGCGTCCTCTCCGACCGGGCTCTGGCGGAGCGGCTCGGCGCGGCCGCGTCGCTCCGATTCGCAGACTGGAACCAGACGGCGGAGGACTTCGCGCGACGGATGAAGGAGCTTGTTGTCTCCGCTCTAAACTGAATCGATGCGCGCCGACCACCTCAAGCAGCTGCTGAAGAACGGCGTCTATCGCACGCTCGGCGAGGCGACGGCCGGCGCGGGCGTCGTCAACGGCGACGACGAGCGCACGCTGCGCGTGCTCATGTACCACAAGGTCAACGACGAGCCGGAGAACTCCGTCACGGTGCCCGTGACGATGTTCGACGAGCAGATGGCGCAGCTCGCGGAGCTCGGGTACACGGCCGTCTCGCTCGACGACGTCCTCGACTACTACACAGGTGGAACGCCGCTGCCGTCTCGCGCGGTCCTCATCACGTTCGACGACGGCTACCGCGACAACCTCGAGAATGCCGTGCCCGTACTCGAGAAGCACGGGTATCCGGCAGTGTTGTTCGTGCCCATCGGGTATCTCGACGGCTCGCGGCCGCTGCCGCACGACGAGCACCTCGCGAGTCGCGGCATCCTCAACCGGACGCTCCAGTGGGCCGACCTGGCCGACCTCGGCCGCGTTGGCGTGCGCGTCGAGTCGCACGGAATCGGCCATCGCCCGCTCGCCGATCTCGAGGTGGACGAGGCCGCGCGCGAGATCACGCTCTCGAAGCTGCGGCTGGAGGAGGCGCTCGGGCGACCGGTGCGTGCCTTCGCGTACGTGAAGGGCTCGGAGGCGCACTATCGGCTCGTCCACCTCAGCCTGCTCAAGCAGGCCGGCTACGAGGTCGCGTTCACGTCGATCTCGGGCGCGAACGGACCGTCCACCGACCCGCTGCAGCTCCACCGCTACAACGTCGAGCCGTATCCGCCGCGGACGTTCGAGCTCGTCCTCGCGGGTGCGTGCGACCTGATCGGCGTGAAGGACACGGTGGCCGGCACGCACGCGCGGCGCTGGTTCAACGCCGCTCTCGGCACGTCGAGCAAGTGAAGGACTACGAGCTCGCGGCGTACGAGCCGCAGCACCGGGAGGACTATCTGCGGCTGCTGCACGAGGCGTGGGGCGAGGGCTCGATGTCCGGCGCGGAGTTCGACTGGTGGTTCGACGGCAACCCGGCCGGCTCGCTGCGCTCGGTAGCCGTCATGGACGATCGTGTCGTCGGCGTCGCTGCCCACTCGCTCTACCGCGCGGTGCTGGACGGCGAGGAGGCCGTCATGAGCGCCTCGGTCCACGCGACAACGGACCCGATCGCGCGCGGCCGAGGCATCTTCGTCGAGCTCGAGCGCAAGCACGAGCGCGAGGCGGCCGAGCGAGGCGTTGCCTGTGTCCTCGCCTTCGCGAGCGCGCCCACCGCGCCCCTCTTCCTGGGACCGCTCGGCTGGTCGCCGATCGGGAAGCTCCGGGTGTGGGCGCGGCCGGCGTGGGGAGCTGCATCTGACCGGATCGACGAGCCTGACTGACGCCGATGCGGCGGTCGGCTGGCCGAACCACGTCATCCGCGACCGGGAGTACCTGCAGTGGCGCTATCTCGACTCCCCGCGCGGCTACGAGGCGTTCACGAGCGATGACGGCTACGCCGTCGTGTGGCCGGCGAAGCGGCACAGAGGGAAGACGATCTCCGTCGTCGCAGACCACGTCGGGCCGCCCGCTCTCCTGCACGAGGCGCGCCAGAGGGCTCAGGCTCGCGTCCAGTTCGCGCTCCCCGCGCCGGAGCAGCGATCCGCCTATCTCCGCGCCGGCTTCCTGCCAACGCCGCAGACGCTGAATTTCATGGGCAAGGCATTGGCAGGGAAGCTGAACACCGACCCGCGCGCCTGGCGCGTCACCCTCGGCGACACGGACTTCTTCTGATGCGACGCCTCGTCTTCATCACGCAGCAGGTCGACCCCGCGCATCCGGCCCTCGCCGCGACGATCCCGAAGATCCGCGCGCTCGCCGAGCGGGTCGACGAGGTCGTCGTGCTCGCCGACCGCGTGCTTCCCGGCACGCTCCCCGGCAACTGCCGCAGCCTGAGCTTCGCCTCCCGCACGAAGGCAGGTCGCGGCGCGCGCTTCCAGGCGTCGCTCACGAAGGAGCTCGCGCGGAAGCCGCGGCCGATCGCGATCGTCGCCCACATGTGCCCCATCTACGCCGTGCTGGCCGCGCCGCTCGCGCGGCCGCTCGGCGTACCGCTCCTCCTCTGGTTCACGCACTGGAAGCGGACGAGGACGCTCGAGGCGGCCGAGAAGGCTGCGACCGCGGTGATCAGCGTCGACCGGCGCTCCTTCCCGATCGACGTCGCGGAAGGTCGTCGCCATCGGCCACGGCATCGACCTCGCGGAGTTTCCGCCGAGACCGGAAGGGTCAGCAGGGGACCGACTTCCGCGTGGCGGCGCTCGGCCGCTACTCGCGTGCCAAGGGGCTCGAGACGATCGTCCGCGCCGTCGGTGTCGCTGTCTCGCACGGTCTCGACGTGCGGCTCGAGGTGCACGGCCCTGCGCTGTCGGCCGCCGAGCGCGAGCACCGCGGCGAGCTGCTCGGCCTCGTAGGAGGGCTCGACCTGGCAGCGCGCGTGCGCCTCGACCCGGCCGTGCTTCGCTCGGAGGTGCCAGAGATCTTCCACCGCGCCGACTGTCTCGTGAACAACATGGAGGCCGGTGCGCCGGACAAGATCGTGTACGAGGCCTGCGCGAGCGCGTTGCCCGTGATCGCGTCGAATCCCGTCTTCGACGAGCTGCTCGACGGGCTGCTCGTACCGCTCCAGTTCGCGCGGAGCGACCCCGAGGAGCTCGCGCAACGCATCGAGCGGCTCGCAGCGGCGACACCTGCGCAGCGGGCGTCGATCGGCAGGGTCTTGCGTGAGCGTGTCGCCGCCGGGCACTCCGTCGAGCACTGGGCCGATCAGGTGCTGGAGGTAGCCGCACGATGAGCGAGGCCAAGGTGCTCCACGTGCAGAAGGTTGCCGGCATCTCCGGCTCCGAAGCGCACCTCCTCTCACTCTTGCCGCGCCTGGCCGAGCGCGGCTGGGACGTCCGCTTGCTCATGCTTCACGAGCACGAGCCCGGCGCCTGGGACTTTGCGCGTGAGCTCGAACGCCGCGGCGTGCACCTGGACGCAATCCCGATCTCGGGCGACGTCGACCCGGTCGCGTTCATGCGGCTCTCGCGCTACCTCGCGCGCGAGCGGCCGGACATCCTCCACACGCACCTCGTCCACGCGGACGCGTACGCCCTCATGGCCGGCGCTCTCGCCGCGGTCCCCGTGCGCGTCTCGACGAAGCACGGGTTCAACGAGTTTCGCGAGGGACGTGCGTTCGCGCTCGCCGACCGTGGGGTCGCGAGCCTGGCACACCTTCACATCGCCATCTCGCGCGGCCTCGCCCGCTATCTCGCCGAGGCGGAGGGCTTCGACGAAGATGGATTCGAGATCGTTCACTACGGGATCGCGCCGCGCGGTGAGCCGATGCCGTACGCCGGCGACGCGCCGCGGCTGCTCTGCGTCGGCCGGCTGATCCCGATCAAGGGCCACATCGTGTTGCTTCGCGCCTTCGCCGAGGCGAGGAAGGCCGTGCCCGGGCTCACGCTCGACATCGCGGGACGGGGGCCGCTCGAGCCCGCGCTGAAGGCGCTTGCGCGCGAGCTCGACGTTCTCGACGCGGTGCGGTTCCTCGGGTACGTCTCGCCGATCCAGCAGGCGATCGAAGAGTCGGCGGTGATCGTCGTGCCGTCGATGGGCGAGGGCTTCGGGATGGTGGCGCTCGAGGCGATGGAGCGCTCGCGACCTGTGATCGCCGCGGCAATCGGCGGGCTCGGTGAGCTCGTGGACGACGGGACGACGGGGCTGCTCGTCGCACCGGGCGAGGCGGCGCCGCTGACGGCCGCGATCGTGCGGCTCGCGGGCGATCTCGAGCTCGCGGCGCGGATGGGCGAGGCGGGGCGCAGGCGCGCACTCTCGGAGTTCCTCGAGGAGCGCTGCACGACGCGAACGGACGAGCTCTACCGCGAAGCGCTCGCCGCGCGCTCGTAGACCTCGATCGTCCGCGTCGTCATCCGCTCGACCGAGAACTCTGCGCGGGCTCGCGCGAGGCCGGCCGCGCCGAGCGCGTCACGCCGGTCGAGTGCCTCTCGAATCGCACCGGCGAGCGCGGCTGGGTCGTCGGGCGCCACGAGGAATCCCGTCTCGCCGTCGATCGACGAGCTCCGGCGCCGAAGCCGCGCGCGCCGCCACGACGGGCTTCGCGGCCAGCATGCCTTCGAGCATCGCGAGGCCGAATCCCTCCCAGCGCGCGGGGTGGACGACGACATCTGCGCGGCGATAGAGCGCCGCGACGTCGCCGACACGACCCGGCAGGACTACACGCTCGTCGACGCCGATCTCGCGCGCCGAGCGCTTCGAGCCGAGCCCGCTCCGGCCCCTCGCCGAGCACGAGCAGCGTCGCGTCGGGCAGGTCGAGCGAGAGCGCGGATCGCGACGTCGACACCCTTCTGTGGCGCGAGCCGCGCGACACAGAGGAGAAGCGGCGCGTCGTCCGGGATCGGCAGCGGCGGGTTCGGCGCCCACGGCTCCGGCAGCGCGTCGAGCCCGTAGTGGACGACGTCGATCTTCGCGGCGGGCAGGCCGACCTCCTCGACGGAGAAGCGCCGTACTGCGTCGCTGATGGCGACGATCCGGCGAGTACGTCGCGCGAGCGCGCGCTCCGCAAAGCGCCACGGGCCGGCGCGGAACGGGTCGGGGTTGTGCTTCGTCGAGACGATCGGCGTGCGTGTCGTCAGCGCGCCGTAGACGTCCGCGTGCACGAGATGCGTGTGGACGAGGTCGGGGCGGCCTCGCCCGATCGCGGACGCAAGCTGCCACGGCCAGGTGAGCCGTTCGTACGGCACCGCCAGCTCGGCATAGAAGGGATCGGCGCCAGGCATGTCGAGCCCGACGAAGCGCACGTCGACGCCTTTCCCGGCAAGTGCGGGAAGCAGCGTCAGCAGGTGGCGCTCCGACCCGCCGATGCCGCCGATCCTGTGGACATGGGTCACCTTCACGTCGCCGGCTCCGTCCGCCTCCAGCGATCGAGGAGCCAGACGACGGCCGCGCCGGCGGCGAGCGCGAGGACGAAGTCCCACGGCACGCGGTACCGCGTCGCCCCGGCGAAGACGAGCGCCGCGAGCGTGTTGTAGGCGAGCAGGGCGACGAACAGCGCCGCGATTCGGCGCGGGATGACGAACAGGCCGATCGCGGCGAGGATGTAGAGCGGGATCGTGTAGAGCGGCTGCACCCACGTCCGGACGTCGTCGACGAAGCCACCCGCCTCCGAGCGACCCTCCGTGCGGAGCTGCCGCGGATCCCACAGCATCCGTGCCGCCTGTCCCATCAGCCTGGCCTTCTCGCCCGGCTCGTCGCGCCAGAAGTCGAGCACCTCACGCCGGTAGAGCCGCATCTGCGCGCATTCGTCGACCGTCGTCGGCGTCCCCTGAAGCGTGAGGTCGGCGGCCAGCTCGGGCCAGGGTGGCGCGCCGGGAAGGTTGGGCACGTCGTCGATCCACAGCCCCCGGGCGAGCGTGTCGTACGTGGCGGGGTTGTTTGCCTTCCACAGCGCACGCGAGTCGGTCGTCAATGTGAAGCAGCCGACGCTCACCTGGTTCCGCACGAGCCACGGCACGAGCGTGAGCGCGCACACCGCGACGACGCACAGGGCCGGCATCCATGCGCGAAGCCGCCACAGGACGAAGCCGGCGATCACGAGCGGCAGGAGCACGAGTCGCGAGTTGCCGAGGATGGCGAGGCCGAGCGCGAGCCCGAGCAGCGCCGGCACGGCGAGCCCCCGCCGCCCCAGTGCGCTCGGTGGCGAGCAGCGTGAGGAAGACGACGATCGCCGCCAGCAGCTGATCGAGGATCTCGCGGTTGACGTGGACGTCGTGCCAGACGAGATAGGGATTGAGCGTCGCGACGAGTGCAGCGATGAGCCCCGCGCGCGGCGAGAGGAACCGGCGCCCCGTCTCGTAGACGACGAGCGCGGCGGCCGCCGCGACCACGATCTGGACGAGCCCGACGGTCCACCACTCCCGGCCGACGGTCCAGTAGATCGGCGCGAGGAAGAACGCATAGAGCGGCTGCGTCCAGGCCGACGGCTCGCCGGGGATGAAGCCGAACGTGCCGTGATCGACGAGCGTGCGGGCGAACTCGTCGCTCTTCTCCGTGAACGACGCGAGGATGTCGCCGCGTTCCTTGAGCAGCACGGCGAGCCGCGGCACGACGGCCGCGGCCGCGACGACTCCGTAGGCGGCGCGGCGACTCACGCGTCGAGGTGGTTTCGCTGCCAGAGCTCGAGCATGAGCAGGCACCACAGCCGGTGGCCGTGGTCGACGCGGCCGGCGACGTGCTCCTGCAGGAGCCGCTCGACGCGCCGTACGCGGAGCTGGCCCCGCTGCCTCGTCGCCTGCCCGAGCAGCACGTCTCCCGCCAGGTCGCGGAGCTCGCCGCGGAACCACGCGGCGACGGGCACGCCGAATCCCGTCTTGCCGCGGCTGGCGATCTCCGGCGGGAGGTCGTCGGCGAACGCGCGGCGGAGCGCCTCCTTGCCGCGGCGGCCCTTCACCTTGAGCGAGTCCGGCAGGGAGACGCCGAGCTGGAGCACGTCCCAGTCGAGGAGCGGCGAGCGCAGCTCGAGTGAGTGCGCCATCGAGGCGATGTCCGCCTTCACGAGCAGATCGCCGGGGAGGTACGTCCGGATGTCGAGGAGCTGGAGCCCGGCGATGCCCGGCCGCGGTGGCGGGCCGAGCAGCTGCCACGACGGCGCGGGTCGCGGCACGAAGGCAGGATCGAAGAGCTCCGTCCGAAGCGCCGCCGGGAACACCTCCATCAACCCGCCGTAGCGTTCGCCGGGCCTCGCCGCTGCCGCTTCGAGCAGGCGAGCCACCCGGGTGGTCGTCGAGCGGCGCTCGCCGCCGAGCGACCGCACCGCGCGGGCGGCGAAGCCCCAGGCCATTGTAAAGGATCTGGTCGCGCTCCACCGCGTTCCGAATCTCGAGCTGCATCACCGGCGCGCCGGTCATCTTCGCGGTGAGGCCGGAGCCCGCGAGGACATCGTTGACGCTTTTGTTGATCTCGCCGATGACGACGCGGGCTGTCTTCTCCTTCACGAGCTCGCGGTCGAGCGCGATGATGATCATGGCGAGCTGGCCGTCGTCGGAGAGGAACTTGCCCTTGACGATGTCGTTGGACTTCAAGGCGCCGATCATCGCATCGAAGGCCGGGCCGTCCGCCGGCAGCTCGTCCGGCACCAGTGGCGCCGCATATCCCGTTGGATCCGGCTTGCCGCGTGCCGAAAGCATCGACACGAGGCCGGAGACGCCGTCGACGAGTTGCAGCTCCGTCGTCAGATTGGCGAAGGCTTCGAGCCCCTTGCGCTGCAGGAGGTTCTTGCCTTCGACGACCACGAGCACGTCGTACTCGCTTGAAGGAAAGCGGCGGTCGATCGCCTCGTAGCGATGGAACTCCTCGGAGTTGGTGCGAAACAGCTCCGACAGCGAGTCATTGACCTGCAGCTTGGTAACGCCCATTGCGCCCAGCACGGTGGCGAGGACGACGAGGATCGCAACAACGTAGGGCGCGCGCAACGCGACGAGCCCCAACTTCTCCAGGCCGAACGAGAACACAAACGACCGGCCCGGCTCCTCAGCGCTCCCCATAGCTCCCCCGTCGGCACTCGTTCGGGCGCAGCTTCGTGAGCGGCCGGCCGATGCGCTTTTTGCACGCCCGAGCCCCCGCATTCCTTGCGGAATCGAGGCCCGACGACGGATCGTCGCATTTGCCCCAGTTAATGTGCAAGGGGATCGGCTGAGGATCGGGGCGCCCGGTTGCGTCCCATTGTGGCCGCAGCCCCCGTGTTCCTTGCCGCCTCCCAACGCGGCCCCTGTGTGACCTCGCGCGGCGAAGAAATAAGCGTCAGCCTGATGCCGAACTGCCCCACGCTTCCGAGCCGTTTGTCCGCCCTGGGCCTCGCCACCAGAGGCGTGGCCGGCGTGCTGTGCCTCTTTGGCTTAATCGCGCTCTTCGCGGTTGCGAAACCCGCCCCCGTAGCGGCGAGCCCGCAGCAGGCCCCCAACAGCCGCGTCGTCCTCGACCTGCCCTCGAGCTACACGCCCTCGCCCCTCTTCTCCGGCTTCCAGGATGACGCGCGCGGCGTCTCCTTCGTGATCCTCGAGGCCCCCGCCTCCGAGTACGACAAGATGGCGCAGGGCTTCACGGCAGCGGAGTTCGCCAAGCGAGGAATCACCGACGCGTCGACGAAGAAGCTTCAGCGCTCCGACCCGCACATCTTCATGCGCGCACGCCAGAAATCGGCAGCCGGAACCTACCAGAAGTTCTTCGTGCTGTTCCGCACCAAGGACCAGACCGTGCTCGTCTCCAGCAACGTACCCGCGCGCGCGGTCGCCGACGGCAGCGTCACGGTCGATGAGATCGAGAAGGTGCTCGCAACCGCGACGACCGCGGGCCAGCCGGCCGTGCACGACATCTTCTCGCTCTCCCATCTCGGTCCCTTCAAGGAGGCGGGCACGCTCGTCGGCACGAGCAAGGTCTATACGCTCGACGGGCGCCTGGACCCCGAGCGCGCAGGCGTGACGCGCTCAGCCTTCATGGTCGCGCCCTCGCTCGACAAGCGCACGATTGGTAACCCGAAGAAGGAAGCGGTCGCGCTGCTGGCGAGCCTGTCGGGCTACAAGGGCATCAAGACGGAGGAGCCGCACGAGGTGACGATCGGCGGGCTGCCGGCAGTAGAGACGTGGGCCAGCGCCATGGACGAGGACGACAATGTACCGGTGCGGCTCTATCAGGCTTTGGTCGAGTGCAAGGACGGCGGCTATTTCCGCCTGATCGGCATTGCGACACCGCGGGACGTGGAGCGACTGAACGAAGAGTTCCCGAAGATCGCCGGCAGCTTCGCACTGGTGCCGTGAGCCTCGCCCTGGTTCCGGTATGCGGTTGCCACGGGCTGAACGACCTCTCCCTCTGGGGGAGGTCAGGTCGACATGCGCAGCATGGCGGACCGGGTGAGGGGTGGCGCGCTTCTTGACAGGGCCCACTGGCGGCTCGCATAAGGACCGCTTGCCGATTACGGAGGGCGGTTAGCTCAGCGGTAGAGCACACGCTTCACACGCGTGGGGTCATAGGTTCAATCCCTATACCGCCCACCACCACGACATCGGCACTCCAGCGTGGATCCCAAGCCGCCGATCAGTTCCGGTGCCCGTGCACGCGCCGATGCGGCCGATAGTAGTGGACGCCGCGGTGCGAAAGGCGCTCGCAGAACGGGTTGCGCGTGCCGCTGAGGCAGCCCCACCGCTCCAACAGCTCCGCATCCCGCTCGCTCACCGGCCCGCCGGCCCGCGCGTTGGCGCGCGCAGCCTCCAGCTCGCCCGCTTCCGCCAAGCCGCCCGCGGCTGCGGGCACCGACGTCGCCACTCGATGCATGCTCTACCTCGGGCTCGTCCGTTGTCCGAACCTTAAGGTGGGCTTTCGCCGCCCAAAGGGAAAGGGGGCCCTGGCGAGGACCGCCCTTGCTCGTCGAGCTACCGCTCTCTCTGCCGGTTAAGCGGTCGACTCGGGCCCGCTAGGCTCCGTCGTCACCAGCCAGCCATCCCAGTCCTCGCGGGTCCAGGCGGAGATGCGGCGCCAGTCGAACGGATAGCCAAGCCGCTTCCGCGCGATGGCTCCCGCCACGTAGTCAAAGGCCGCATCCTGGCTCGGCGCGGGAGTGCGCTTGTCCATGGCCAGGGCGAGCTTCCGGATCACGGTCTCCTCGTCCTGAGTGAGCTGGAAGCGGATGCCGCTGAGGTTGTCGAACACCCACGGCCGCGTGCCGATGCGCCACCGGTGCGGAGCCTTGAAACCGATCGCGGCCTTACGGAAGAGGCTTGGAGTTTCGTACTTAAATCGCATCGTCGACCCCCGTCGAGCTGAAGCAGCGTTCCCGCTCGACAGTGTACGTAGCTGACAACGTAGGCAATTCGTGGGCTTGTATGCTCACTCCGCGCACATGCGCAAAGTGCGACAGCGCTAAGCCGCTTTGGCGGCGGCGGGGCTGCGGGAGTTACGTCCGCCAACGCCTCCGGCTCGGCGATCTGCACCGCGCGATGCGACAGCGGTACCGCGAACGCGGCCATCAGCTCGCGCCGCATCTGCGTACATTCGTGCTCTGCCGTTGCGATGAGCCGCTCTGCGCTAACCTGGCGGTCGGCGGCCTTCTTGGCCGCGCCCGACGGCAGCGCGAACCGCGGCATGAGCCGCTCGAAGAATTCGTGGCCCGCCATGTCTGCCTCTCCCCGAGAGTTAGCTCGTTGAGAGGTAGCGCGATTCGCCTTCGCTGAACGGTGGACAGCCTATGGATAACTGCGCCTGCTGTCCCCTGACAGCCAGTGTGCTGGCGCGTCAGGTGGGGGGTTGGAAAACGCAGCCAGAAGATGATTGCTCAGCGATGTGCGGAGCGGGGGGCGCGGCCTCCGCGCCGTACATGGTCAGCATCGGCTCATCCTGCAGGATGACCTCGTCGTACTCGCCGTAGCCGTTGAAGTGGCCGGCGATCGCACGCGCATAGGCGCCGATGTTGCCGATCTCGATGTAGTCGCCCTCGGCACCGAGGCCGGCAGCAGGAACGGGCCCTTCATGTAGTCGATGGAGTCGCACGTCGGGCCCCACAGCTCGAACGGCACCAGCACCTCGCGGATCGACGTCGCGGCCGACGAGGCGCGCGGGGAAGATCAAACCCGAGGTGCGCGGCGTCGAACAGCATGCCGTAGCCGCCGTCGTTGATGTAGAGGTCGTTGCCGCGGCGCGCGTCGACGCGCACGATCAGGCTCTCGGCCTCGGCAACGAGCGCGCGGCCCGGCTCGCACATCAGGCGGATGTTGTCGCTCACGGGCAGGTCGTTCACGCCGTCGCGGATCGTAGCCATGAAGATCTGCGAGCGGTGCCGGCTCGCTGTCGGGATAGCGCGAGGGGAAGCCGCCGCCGACGTCAAGCCGGTCGATGACGACGCCGGCCTTGCACGATCAGTTTGTGCACCTCGCCGAGCGCCGTGACGTAGGCATCGGGCGTCATCGTCTGCGAGCCGACGTGGAAGGTGAGGCCGAGCCCGACTCGCGGCCTGCCGCGCCTTAACGAGCAGCCGCGCTGCCGCCGGGCCCGGTGATGCCGAACTTGCGCTCGAGCGGGATGCGGCTGTTGATCGCCGGCACCGCGATGCGCACCCACAGCAGCAGGTCGCGCGGCGGGGTCGGTCGCCTCGAGGATCTTGTCGAGCTCATCCTCGCCGTCGAGCGCGAACGAGCGCACGCCGAAGCTGTAGGCGCGGCGGATCGCGTGGCGCGATTTCACCGGGTGCATGAAGTGCAGGTGCGCGTCGGGGATCGTCGCCGCATCCTCGATCTCAGGCAGCGAGGCGACGTCGAAATGGCGGATGCCGGCGCCGTAGAGCGCGCCGATCAGGAACACCGAGTTGTTGGCCTTGTAGGCGTAGGCGACGTCGCCGGGGAACTTGTCGAGGAACCAGCGGGCCGCGCGCCCCGCCGCATGCGGTCGGAGCGCGCACCGGCCGCTCCGGCCGGGACTTCTCGATCAGAGCTGCCGCAGAGGAGAGCTTCTCCATCGCATGAAACCTCCACCGCCCCTAGGGACGCACCATGACCGCATAGCGCAAAGAGCGCCTGCATTTAGGGTGCGCTGCCCCCCCCTGTAAAGTGCTTTTTTGTGTCAGGAGTTCCGTCGGGTGGCGCGGGCAAGCGTTGCTTCCCGGGCTCGCTTCAAAGGGCTCGTAACCGAGCTGCGGCTTTGTGCTGTTCTCCCACCGCGCGCGATGCCTAAAAGACGAAGTGATGTCACCAAACCGGCGGCAAGCCGGGGCGTTGGACGGCGTGATGCGTAACGGGGGAAAGATCCTGATCGAAGGGCTTGCGGCACAGGGCTGCCGGATGCTCTTCACCGTGCCCGGCGAGAGCTTCCTCCCCGCGCTCGATGCGCTGTTCGACGATGGGCCCATCCGCACGGTCGTCTGCCGGCACGAGGGAGCAGCGGCAATGATGGCGGAAGCGGCAGGCAAGCTCACGGGCGCGCCAGGCGTCGCCTTCGTGACGCGTGGGCCCGGAGCGACCAACGCCGCCTCGGGCGTGTTCGTCGCCCACCACGATGCGACGCCGATGCTGTTGCTGGTGGGGCTGCCGGCGCGCGCGCGCGCGGGGCGCAAGGCGTTCCAGGAGATCAACCTCGAAGCAATGTTCGGCGCGATCGCAAAGCACGTCGAGATCGTGCGAGCGGCAATGCGCATCCCCGAGGCGGTCGCGCAAGCCTATCGGGCCGCGTGCTCCGGCCGGCCCGGCCCCGTCGTGCTCGGGCTCCCAGAGGACGTGCTGCATGAAACGTCCGAGACGAAGGACGCGGCACGGATCGAGCCGGCGAGCCCGGGCCCCTCCGCCGGCGACATGCGCCGCCTGAAGGAGCGGCTTGCCGCAGCAAAGCGCCCGCTCGTGCTCATCGGCGGCAGCGGCTGGAGCTCAAGCGCCGCAAAGCAGCTCGCAGCGTTTGCCGGCAGGTTCGACATTCCCGTGGCAGCGACGTTCCGCCGGCAGGATCATCTCGACAATCGCCACGCCTCTTACGTCGGCGACGCGGGGATCGACATCGATCCGGTGCTCAGCGGAGCGATCGCGGGCGCGGACGTCCTGATCGTGATCGGCGAGACGCCGGGCGAGGTGTCTACCGCTGCGCAGACGCTGATCGCGGCGCCGGACCCCGTCGGATTCTCGTGCACGCGCATCCTTCCGCGGATGAGCTTGGGGCGCTCTACCGCACCGACTTGCCGATCGTCGCCAGTCCGGAGGCATTCTGCCGCGCGCTGTCGCGCCTGCGCGCCCCCGAGAAGCGTCCCTGGCGCAAGCTGCGCCGCGAGCTGCGTGCGAGCTACGAAGCCTCCTTGAAGCCGCTGCCGACACCGGGCTCCGTCCAGCTCGCCGAGGTGATCGCGACGTCGCGCGAGCTGAGCGACGACGCGATAGTGACCAACGGCGCCGGCAACTATGCAGGCTTCCTCAACCGCTACTTCCAGTACAAGGGCTTCCCGACCCAGCTTGCCCCCGCGTCCGGGTCCATGGGCTACGGTCTGCCGGCCGCGATCGCAGCGAAGCTTATCCACCCTGGGCGGCCGGTGGTCGCGCTCGCGGGCGATGGATGTGCCCTAATGACGGGGCAAGAGCTGGCAACTGCTGTGCAATACGGCGCAAACATCGTCCTAATCGTCGTCAATAACGGAATGTACGGCACGATCCGCATGCATCAGGAGCATCTTTACCCTGGCAGGGTGGTCGGCACGAGCCTCGTTAACCCTGACTTTTCCGCGCTCGCCCGTTCGTTCGGCGCAGCCGGCGTCACCGTCGAGGCGACACGGAGCTTCTGCTGGTCCT
The DNA here is from genome assembly GCA_963724675.1 of uncultured Actinomycetes bacterium. GTDB lineage: Bacteria > Actinomycetota > Thermoleophilia > Gaiellales > Gaiellaceae > PALSA-612. The sequence goes on from CAVRVP010000007.1 coordinate 722,913, forward strand.
GCGGCGCGCGCTTTCCGCGTCGGTTCCGACCGTAATCGAGCTGAAAATCGACCCCGATGCGATTTCGGTGCGTCAAAGCCTGAGCGAGATCGCGAAGGCCCGAAGCTGAACGCGCTCCGCCGCACCGCCGCCCTACACGTAAATACTTCGTTAAATCTGCAGTTGTGCCGTTATCCATGGCACAAGCATTGGTTAGACTAACAATATCTTATCGGTTACAAAATCCTCAACTCGATCATACATGCCGATCCGCATAGGGACTTTCTCATGGATCTCAACGCCGCCAAGAGACAGGAGGGGTCCAATTGGGCCTGGGCCCGAACGGGCGCCCTGCTTCTGTTCCTGCTGACCGGTGTGCTTCTCCTTGCCTCCCTCAGCGGCCTCAAGAACCATCGTGCCGACGCCGGCGCCAATTACCCCTGGTCCCAGATCGCGCAGAGCTGAGACCAGACAACATCCACTCCGCCCACGACGAGTTGTTTCAGACCTCTCTCCCCCAATTGAACTTCAGGTCTCGGATCCATCGGAACCGAGGCCCTTTTCTTTCATCAGCCGCCATCAGGCCAACCCCCGTAAGCATTGCGCTGCGCACCATTTGCGCTTTCACAGGAGCCAATGCTAAGTGGCGCAGCGGCCTTCTGATCCGTCAGAACGCTAGGGGGCTCCCTGCATCCGCCGAGATCGGCGCAAGGGCGACGTGCAGTGCCCCGGCCCACGCCATTCGGAGCGCCCGCCGGTCTGCTCCTGCCGCCTGAACCAGGGAAGCAACGCCACATGGCCATTACAAAGCAAGCAATCGTCGACTTGCTGCTGAACAGCATCGAAACCTCGAAGTTCACGCCGACACCCTACAAGCACTGGTTCTTGCGTCAGTGCCTTCCCCAGGACGTGATCGACACTATTCTCGCCCTCCCCTTCGAAGCGCCGCCGCTCGACGGCGTTTCCGGCAAGCGCGAGCTGCACAACAACACCCGCAAGTACTTCGACGCCGAGAACATGGGCCAATTCGCGGTATGCCAGGCCTTCAACGACGCCTTCCAGAGCAAGACCGTCACCGACCGCATCGAGCAGCACTTCGGCACCAGCCTCGACGGCTCCTACCTGCGCGTCGAGATCGCGCAGGACACCGACGGCTTCTGGCTCGAGACCGACACCGACCTCGGCGTCAAGCTGTTCACGATGCTGCTCTACACATCGAAGGATCCGAGCCACGCGGCGCTGGGGACCGACATCTACGATGCGGACAAGGGCCACGTCGGCCGCTCGCCCTTCGAGAGCAACGCGGCGCTCGTATTCGTGCCCTCCAACATCACCTACCACGGCTTCGAGCGGCGCAAGATCGACGGCGTGCGCAAGTCGATCATCATCAACTACGTGACCAACTATTGGCGCGCGCGCGAGCAGCTCGCGTTCCCCACCCAACCCATCAAGCACTAGCTCCGTACCGAGCAGCCCCGGGACCGCCGGCGACAGCGTCGTCGGCGCTCGCTCGCGGGTCGAGGAGGCCAGAATGGCGCACGTCGCGTGGATCGGGCTCGGCGTCATGGGCTATCCCATGGCCGGCCACCTCCTCAAGAAGGACGGCCACTACGTCGTCGCCTATAACCGCAACGAGTTAAAGGCGAAGGCGTGGGTCGCTGAGTACGGAGGGGCGACGCGCTGACGCCGGCCGCAGCCGCCGCCGGCGCCGAAATCGTATTCTGCTGCGTCGGCAACGACGACGCCCTGCGGGCCGTGACGACAGGCGAGAACGGCGCCTTCCACGGCATGGGGGCGGACACGATCTTCGTCGACCACACGACGGCTTCGGCCGAGGTCGCACGCGAACTCAGCGCTGCTGCCTCCGAGCGTGGCTTCTCCTTCCTCGACGCGCCCGCCTCCGGCGGCCAGGCCGGGGCGCAGAACGGGGTGCTCACGGTGATGATGGGCGGCGACGAGCAGGCGTCTGCGCGCGCAAAGCCGTTCATCTCTACGTATGCCCGCTCCGTTAATCGCATCGGACCGTCAGGCGCCGGCCAGCTCGCCAAGATGGTCAACCAGATC